>CAWBFA010000001.1:0-837563 GCA_963788055.1 uncultured Actinomycetes bacterium
TATGAAAGCCCCCGGAAACGGGGGTTTTCGTATTCCAGACGGTAAACGGCTTGGGCGGCGTGGCCTCAAAATGGCCTCACCTGATCGTGACGAGGGGATTAGCGGCGAGTGATCTGGGCGCAGCCGAACCTCGACTGCCATTCGCTCCGGCACGTCTTCGGCTCCGCGATGATCAAGGCCACGAACGGGGACGCGGAACGAGTCCGCGTCTGGATGGGCCACAGCGACACCAAGACGTTGCTGCGCTGCTACTCGCATGAGTTCGAGGCCGTCCGGGGTGGCCGGCAGATCGCGCAGGAGATCGCGCAGATCGACGCGGCATTCGCCGGGTAGTTCGTCTCCGAGACTCCAGCTACGAGAAGGGCCCCTTACGGGGCCCTTCGTTCGTGCTGACGACCGAGGATTAGCGAAGCGCGAAGAAGATGCGGTTTGCATCGCCGCTGGACGACGCGTAGTACGTCGACAGCGAAGCGGCGTCAGCCGACGAGACTTCCCAGCACACATTGCGGGTGATGGAACCGCCGACAAACGCTTGCGATCCCTCGTGGATGTGTGAGTTCGGAATGACGCCACACGACTGTCTATATGACGCGTATGGGACATTTGACGCGCCGACGGCGTACAGGTCGAAATAGTCGAAGGTGACGTTCTGGCTACGGACGTTCGTGGCAGTGACGGTCGCCATGAAGAACTGGTTTCCAAGGGCGGGCGGGTCGTTGTACCGGTTCTCCGCCATGACGATCGCCGTGGCGTTGGGGATCGTCGCATCGACGCGAACTGCCCATCCGGTCGGCAGTTCGGAGCCGGTCCGGTATGGGACGGGGTTCTCTCGAGCGCCAACGGGAGCGGACGGAGGTGGTGGTGTGGTTGACCCACCTCGAATGACTTCGCAGTCAGCTCCGATCGCGTCTCGACCGTCGCTGTAGACGGTGTCGCGTCCGGGGCCGCACGACACGCGGTCGGCGCCTGCACCCGGATAGATGCGGTCGTTCCCACCGAGTCCGTAGAGCCGGTCGTTACCAGCTTTCCCGTAGAGCACGTCCGCGCCCGTGGTGCCGCGCAGGGTGTCCGATCGTCCGCCACCGATGACGGTGGCAGCGGTTGCCGTTGCCGCGATCAGCAGCGTGAGGGCAACCGTTCCAAGCACTGCAACAACCTTCTTCATTTCGTTCTTCCTCCTCAGTGGTGACTGGAGCGTCTGCCCGCCTTTGCAATGGCCTTGCGGCCGCAGGTCGGGCATGTGTCGCTCCGTTGGGGATCAACCCTGGGGATCGGCTCGTCCTACCAACCGATCCCCGAGTTGTGTCTGTCTGCTAGCGGTTGCCGCAGAGGGTGCTGTTGTTCCAGCCGGTGGCCGGGCCGTCCGCGCCGAGCTTCACCGAGCCGGCCAGAGTGGTGTCGCCCTGGCCGAGGTCGTGGCGGGCGCCCTGCTCGCCCAGGTAGCCGAACGTGCCGTGGTCTGCGCAGATCGTGTTGGCGCTGGCATTGGCGTAGCCGGGCTGGCTGTACGGCGCTGCGTTCGCAGTGGCCGGGATGACCAGGACAGCCGCCGCAGCGGCGATGGTGATGAACTTCTTCATCAAGATGTACTCCTCTTCGTCGTGGTGACGGTTCTCGGTCGACCCAATGTCGCCCGGTTCGAGAGGGATTGTGCATAGCAAAACAGCTATACCGCTGGACCCAGTTGGGTCAATCGCGGGGCCCCGCCTCAACCTGTCGATTCCGGCGCCTCCGGTTCGTCCTAGTGTTGTCAGTACCGAAGGAGGCGCGGCATGTACTACATGCTCTTGATCTATGGCGACGAGGACGACTGGCGCTCGATCAGCGAGGACGGAGGGAAGGCGAAGGACGCGGAGTACAGCGCGTTCAGCGACGACCTCCGCGCACAGGGGAAGTTCATCGACGCGAGAGAGTTGCAGTGGACGGAGACCGCGACGTCCGTGCGGGTGCGTGAGGGCGAGGTGCTCATGACCGACGGCCCGTTCATCGAGACGAAGGAATCCCTCGGTGGCTACTTCGTGATCGAGGCCGATTCACTCGACGAGGCGCTCGAGTGGGCGGCCCGCATCCCGGATGCCCGCAATGGGGTGGTCGAGGTGCGGCCTGTCGTCATGAGACCGGCGGAGCAATAGTCGAGGCCGTCTTCCGCGAGCTCGTCGTCTCTACACTCGGGCGATGACCTGCACGCACGATCCCTACGACCGCGCCGCGCAGCGTGGCGGCTTCGCCCAACAGATTCGGGTCAACGAGTCGCTCACCGCGTGGCTCCTCCGCGTCGACCCGGGTCCGAAGGGCTGCGGTCTCTGCGCCCGTGACGCCAACCCGACGACGTACCTGATCAAGGACCCGCCGAGGTCAGACCACGGCGTCGATCGTCTCGCGCAAGCGGTCGACCTCTAAGGCGCTCAGCAGGCGACCTGTCCCGGCGGTACAAGCGTCTTGTCGTAGCCGGGCGTCCCGAATCGTCCGAGCGGCCAGTAGATGAGAAAGACGCGGCCGAAGATTGCGTCCCGTGGTACCGGCCCGAAGTCGCGGCTGTCCTGCGCCTCGCTGCGGTTGTCGCCGAGGACGAAGTACTGCTTCGCTCCGAGACGGATCGAGGAAAACGGGGCGGTCGCGATGTCGTCGGCCTTCGTTCCGTTGACGAAGACGCGTTCGCCGCGACCGACCACTGTGTCGCCGGGGACGCCGATCACACGCTTGGTGAGGTTCAGGTCGCGAGCGTCGGGGTCGGGTGTGATCGGGCTGCCGATCTGACCTTGTGCGTGGATGACCACAAGTTCGCCCCGATGCGGGTCGCGAACGTGGTAAGTGAAACCTTCGGAGAGGGTGCGGGCGTTACATGCCGGGATCGTTGGGGCATTGCTCGCACCCTCGCCACCGACGGTCGAGACGACCAGGCCCGTCGACTGAAGCACAACGGCAACAACAACAAACGCGACAACGGTCGCGATCGGTACCCAGACAACCTTCCGGCGAGGGCGCCATCTGGCCATTCGCCTGATCATCTGCCTTCACTCCCCGTGCCGTCTAGCCTCGCCCTCGCGAGGAGCTTCGAGTGAAGCTCCTCGGACAGCTCGATGTGCAACTCTCCCGCCCGAGCCGACGAACTAGTAGCTGGCGCCCAGCAGCAGAAAAGCCTGCGGACTTAGGATCTGCTGATCCGGGCCGCTCTGGTTCGGCCCCGGCACCCAGGAGGCGGAAATGCCTACCGTATTTATCTACCACGAGGTCAAAGACAAGGACCATTGGCTCGCGTCACCCAAGCGTGAGGAGGTCCTCGGTCCTCTTGGCGTGACGAACATCCGCCTTTTCGTCGACCCCATGAACCCGACGCGTGTCGGCGGGATGATGAACGTCCCGGACATGGACGCCCTCCAGGCCGCGATGCAGACCGAGGCAGGCGCCGAGGCGATGGAGTACGACGGAATCTTGCCCGAGACGCTTGTGATTCTCGTCGAGGCTTGACCGAGTCGGTGAGGTCGACCGACTAGCTACCCGTACAGGATCGCCTGCACCCGCTCCATCGCGGCGGCTCTCAGGGATTCAGCGCGGCTCGGTAACGCTCGCGCGGATCCCCGAGCTCCTTGACCCGATTCGGCTTCGCGCACAGCTTGACGGCCCTGAGGTCGCAGAGCTCGCCCGCCACGCGAACGCGAGGGTCCGCCCGCTGCGACCTTCGCCACCGGCTTCTCCCGCCCGTCCTTGGCGAGCCCCGCGTAGACGGCGAGCGTGACGTCGTGGCGAAGCTCGCCGCGGCCGGGGTTCGGGCGCTTGGCCGAAAGCCGCATCTGAATAAGCTCCCACCGTGCCCGAGGCGCAGCTCACGGACTCAGGCTCGGGGCTCGCACCCGTCACCGAGGGCTGGTTCGTCGTGAACGTGCGCGATGCCGAGTGGTGGTTCACGGACACGAGGCACGCGGCGTGCAGATTCGAGAACGAGAGCGGCGAAGCTCCGGTCGAGTTCGCACAGTTCGGGATCAACCTCACCGTCCTGGAACCGGGCCAGTCCAACGGCTTCTACCACTCCGAGTCGGCGCAGGAAGCGTTCCTCGTTCTGTCCGGGCAGTGCAGGCTGCTCGTCGAGGGCGAGGAGCGGCTCCTGGGGCCATGGGACTTCGTCCACTGCCCGCCGCACACGGAGCACATCTTCGTGGGCGCCGGAGACGGGCCGTGCGTGATCCTGATGGCAGGAATGGTATCGGTCGGAGGAGTGGGCGGTGCGCTACCCGGTGTCGGAGCTCGCAGCGCGGTACGGCGCAAGCGTGGCGGAGGAGACCTCCGATCCGGCGCAGGCCTACACCGAGGTCGAGTGGTTCCGGCGAGAGCGGCCGCCGTACTGGGACCGCCTTCCGTGGGTCTGACGACGCCCGTGACCGCGACTGGCACGTGGGCGACCGGGTGCTGATCCGTCCCGGGGTTTCAGTTCCGCAATGTCCGCATGAGGCGGACCAGCCGAAGGGGGCCGGCGACTCTGCTGTATGAGGGGGTCGCCCGGTGCGGCAGGCGGCTCCCTCAGTCCCTTCACAAGGTCCAATCCGCGGCGTCGAGAGCCAAGAGCCGGCCGTTCTTAAGCGAGGCTTAAGCAAGTGGGGTAGAGAATGAGTGCCGGGCGTACCGGCCGTGTCCGCAGTACCCCTCCCCGACGGCCGACATGCGCCCGGCTTCTCACTCGTACCCCTGGATGACCTTTGGTGATCCGCTCGCGGGGCTTATTGACAGAACGCTTACCGGTGAAAACGAGCGAGAAGCCGAGACACCACCCCAACTCTGCGACGCAAGAGGCAACAGATGAGAGTCAGGTGTACAGCCGGACTGGACCAGAGGCCGCCGGTTAACCTTCGCGAGTGGGACGTGAAGTCGAGGACGCCGCCCGTCCGTGCCCCATGTGCGGCGCGACGACGTGGATCCTCCTCGACGGGATGTCGACGCTGCAAGCGTTGGAAGGCGGGCTTCAGGCGCTGGCGTTCTCATGCGATCGCTGCGGCTTCATCCGCTGGCACCGCAAGGACAAGGTCGACGCGGAACCCTTCCCCTCAGCCCACCCTCAGTAGTGCCTCAGCCGACCGCGGCATGGTTGCTGCGTGCTGTGGATTCGACGGACTTCACACAACAGAGGGAGGAACACGTCATGCGGCAACGAGTAGTCGTGTCTCTGTTCGCGGTTGGTGCGCTCGCCCTGGCGGCGTCGCCTGCCGGGGCGCGGAGCCCCTCGTGCGTGGGGCAGTTCGCATCGGGGTCGGCGCAGGCGGATGGTCGAGCGTTCGGCGCCGACATCAGCTTTGGGGCGCAGTTTGCAAGCCAGCCGAACTTCGGTGCCGGTGTCGTCGCGCCCTTCGCGCATGAGCCGCGCGAGGCGTGCTTCTGAGCAGACCCCGGCTTCTCGCTTGCATGCCGCACTAGACTCACGGAGTGGTGCGGGTCGAGCTCGCCCATCGCTACGACGTCCCCGCCGAGCGCGGCTTCGCGTTCATCACTGACACGGCGAACTGGCCGAAGTTCTGGCCGGGCTTCGTTCGACTCGAGCCTGGTTCCGAATGGGCCGCGGTCGGCGACACGGCACGGCTGGTCACGCGACTGCTCGGGCGCGAACGTGAGTTGGCCATGACGGTGAAGCGGTTCGAGCAGAATCGGCTCGTGACCTACACCAGCACGCAGCCCGGTTTGCCCGACGCCTACCACGAGCGCCACTTCGAGCCCGACGGCGACGGGTTCGTCTATCGGCTCGTCGTCGAGTACGACCCCCGGAGCGGAGTCGGCGGTGTGTTCGACCGCATGCTGCTCGCGCGTGGGATCCGGCGCGCGTTCGAAAGCACGTTCGCGGCTCTCGAGAGAGAATTCCTTCAACCGTGACGCGAATCGGTGACGGACGTCAGTTCCGCACAGTGACGTCGGTGTTGTCGACGCGGCTGTTCCCTGCCGCGTCCCAGACCCGGATGCTGATCCGGTAGCGCCCGTTCGGGAGCCGCCGGGTGTCGAGGTACGGGCGCGGGAAGAGCCTGAACCAGTAGACCCCTTGGCAGCGGAGCGATCCGTGGCGGCGCACGCAGCCGCCTGCGGAGAGGTTTTGCTCCGTGCCTGGGGCGTAGTGTTGCCCGGCCGGCAGTTCCAGCATCTGTTCCGAGCGAAAGACGTCTTGGTCGTGGAAGACGCGGCCTGTCCCGTGTTGAGCGAGGCTGACGGAAACGCGGTGCGGGTGGTGCGGCGCGGCCAGCCATGGCTTGGCTTTGAACCAGCCGATGAACGATTGCGGGTCGGCTATCCGAGCGCGCACGTCGATCGTTCCCGAGAGCCGCGCCTTGTTGAGCCGGCGGCCGGCTTGGGGGTAGCGGGCCACGTTGACCGGCCGGCGGCCCCACGGCGGGCTTGCCGGCGTGTAGAAGCGCACCTCCTCGACGGCCGGTCGTGCCGTGTCGAGATAGGGCGCGAGCTTGCCTCCGGGTCGGAGCGGGTTGACGAACACGCGTCGCCCGTCGGGAAGATCGAAAAGCTCGCCAAGGTGCACGTGCCAATCCCCGTTCCAGGCCCAGGCGATCTGCTGGCCCGGTTGCACGAGCTCACCGACGCGAACGAGCGCGTCGACGTGTTCGTAGCGGAAGTGAGCGATGTCGATCAGGCCCCGTACCCCGTGAGGCGATGCGCGGGTGACCCGGCCTCCCTCGATTGCGTGCACGCGGTGTGTGCGGCCGGCCGGCGCGCCGCGGTCGGGCCGATCGTCACGGACTGCGATGTCGACGCCGTCGTGGTACACCGCGCCAAGCTGGTCATGGGCGCGCGGGTCCAAGAAGGAGCCGCGGATCGGGTGCTGCCGGTGGAGCGGCAAGATCGGCCAGCCCCGCCACTGGTCGTTGTAGATCTGAGCGGTCTCGAGGCGTCCTTGCACGTCTGGCACAGGCGTTTTCTCTCCTCCGTTGCGTTCTCGTATGCGTGCAATCCTCCAGCCTTGGCCACCCGAAAGTGGACCGTCCGCTACCGGGCACACAACGGCGCACCCCGGCCGGCAGTCGTGCTCGTCCCCGATGAGTTCGGGCCGGGCAAGCCCTCACCACCGCTCCCACTCGTCATCTCGCCACACGGGCGCGGTGTGTCCGCCGCCGTGAACGCTCGACTCTGGGGTGAGCTGCCCGACCGCGGCGGATTCGCGGTGATCTGCCCGGGAGGGATGGGACGGCGGCTCCCGCTTCACTCCTGGGGCTACCGGGGCCAGATCACCGACCTCGCCCGGATGCACGAGATCGCCCGCAGAACGCTGCCCTGGCTCAGGATCGACCAGCGCCGGATCTATGCACTCGGCGGCAGCATGGGCGGACAGGAAACACTTCTCCTGCTCGGGCAACACCCGCACCTGCTCGCCGGGGCAGTCGCCTTCGACTCGGTGACCAACTTCTACCGTCGCTACAACGACTTCGCGATCACCCCTGGCCGACGCGGTCTCCAAGCGCTCGCCCGATTCGAAGTCGGCGGCACTCCGCGCACCAACCCGACCGGCTACGTGCTTCGCAGCCCCACGCACTGGATCAAAGAGATCGCCGGATCAGGTGTCCGTCTCCAGCTCTGGTGGAGCATCACCGACCAAATCGTCATCGACCAAACCCACCAGTCCGCCCACTTCTACAACGAACTCCGCAAGCTCCGCCCGCGAGCTCGAGTCGAGGCTGTCACAGGCGTTTGGCGACACTCCGCCGAGATGCGCCACGACACCCAGCTCCCAGACGCCGTCCGGTGGCTGGGCCTTCTACCCGTCTAGGCGACGCCAAAGCCGTAAGGTTGAGCCGTGGACTGGCTCTGGCTCCTAGGGACCGTCGCGGCCATCGCCTGGGTCGTCGCGATCGTCGACATGGTTCGGCGGCGCAACTCGCTCTCGCGCGGGCAAGTCTTCGCCTGGATTTTGATCGTGATCATCCTTCCCGTCCTGGGGACGATCCTCTACTTCGTGGTCGGCCGGAAGCCTGCGGTCTAGGCCGCGTTCACTTCCAGCGACGGCCCGATCCAAGCAGGTGCTGCGCGTAGCCGCGCAGCGACGCCAATGACGTCAGCACCTGACGTATTCGCAGCACTCCCACCGGTCTGGCGCTCGCGCGTGGCAAGCAACGGACGTGCTCCCACCGTCGCGTCTTCGGCTCTACAGAACGACGGCTTCGGCGCAGTCGGTTCTTGGGCCGGGTGACCAGCGACTACCGGTGCGACACGTCGACCAGACTCCTTAGCGCTCCAGCGAACCCAGCCCCAGCCACGCCGCCAGGTCGTCGAGTTCGGTCTGGACAGCCCTGGTCATCGCGCGGGTGAACTTCACGTCCTCGTGGATCGCGTGCACTCGCAGAACGTCGGCCTTGCGGTCGGCGGAGGCGTCGATCTTCCCGACCAGCCGGTCGTCGTGGAGCACCGGGAGGGCGAAGTAGCCCCAGCGGCGTTTGGCCGCGGGCTTGTACATCTCGAGGGTGTACTCGAACTCGAACAGCTCGAGCGCGCGGCGCCGGTCGTAGACGAGCCGGTCGAACGGCGACAGCAGCGCAGTACGCCCCTCGAAGTCGTCGCCGAGCGCGGCCGGGTCGACGCGCCACTCGCCCTTGACCCCCTCGACAACGGCCGGCTCCCCGGTGTCGCCGACGTCGACCGGCTCGAGCGGCATGGCGGGCGTCTTCTGCCGTGCGATGCCCAGCGAGGCGAGCCGCCGCTCGTTCCTGGCCCGCTGCGCATCCTCGACGGAGGGGACGACGACGTCGGCGGGGTACACCCGCTCGGGGAGATCCCACAGCCGCTCGCGCCCGACGCGGCCCGAGATCGCGACCTCACCGCGCATCATCAGGAACTCGAGCATCTGCGTCACATTGCGGTCGTTGGTCCAGCCGGTCGAGGCCCACGGGACGACGGACGTGTCGGGGATGTCGCGGGAGCTCACCGGACCGGACTTGCGGAGCAGCTTGAGGATGTCGCGCCGGAAGCGGTCGTTGTCGCGGATCCACTGATCCGTGCGTGCGTGGCTGCGGCTCGTCCTCGTCGGAGCGAGGTGCAGACCGAGGTCGCTCATCGGCCGCACCAGCGCGTTGAGCTCGAAGAGGGTGCGGTCCTGCTCGAGCGCCGTCCGGAGGTCATCCGGCCGGTAAGCCGAGCCGAGACGGCTCCACGCGACGAGATCGGCACTCGGCGCGATCGCCGCCGTCGGGTCGATCTGAAGCAGGGTCAGCTGCCGCACGACGGTGAGCAGATCGGTCGGTCGGCGTGCGTCGAGCAGTTGCGCGCGCACCGCAATGCGTCGAGCCTGCGCCTTGGTCAGCCGGTGCACGGCGATCTCGCGCTAGCCCAGCGCGTCGATCGACGCGGTCGTGACGATCCCTTCGACGCTGCGTGCCAGCTTCGCGTCCAGGGTCACGAACGCGTCCGCCTGCAGCTGAGTGAGCGCGACGTACTCGGCGTCGTACGTCGAGGCCCAACCCAACTGATCCGCCACCTCCCAGGCCCGGCGCCGGAGCACGGCGTCGCCGAGGAGCCTGATCTTCATCCGTCCGACGCGTGCGAGGCGGTCGCGCGCGACGTCGGCCGGAAGCTCGCCCCGCTGGACGGCCTCGTGCAGAAGCGACAGCGTCTGAGACCGAAGGAGCGTCGGTGCGAGGAGCTCGTGCTGGTCCGAAACCTTGGCTCCGTCGCTCGCCAAGTGGAGGACAGCACTGGCGTCGACGACGAACCTGGCCATCGGCGGCAACCCTAGCGTTTGACTCGAGCCGGGAGACCTGGGACAGTGGCTCCCGTGTGCTGTCTCTTTCTCGCCGCGTTCGGAATCGGTCCGCGCTTCGCGCTGCTGCTCTGGTGGGTCTTCGGCGACCGTGTCAGTTTTGCGTTCGACTCCTGGGTCTGGCCGCTCCTCGGGCTGCTGCTCGCCCCGTGGACGACGCTCTTCTACCTGCTGACGTGGTCTGCCGTGGGTGGCGTCTCGGGCTGGGACTGGCTGTTCATCGGTTTCGGCGTGATGCTCGATGTCGCCTCGTACAGCTCGAAGTACGTGAAGGCCCAGTACGACACCCGGTACTCGACTCCGCCACCGGCGATCTAGCTCCCGCTCGCTCCGGGTCGCGCGTCGACCGGTAGGGCCAATACGCTTCCCCCGCCTACTCGGAGAGGGGAAACCATGAGAAATCGCTGGCCGGTGGTGTTTTCGATAACCGCGCTCGTCGTCGCCGTGCTCGGCGCGACACCCGTCGGGGAGGCGGCGTTGAACGCCCTGCCGCGCGCGTCGGTCGGACCGCTGCAGCTGAAGACCAACGCCGTGACGAGCATCAAGGTGAAGAACGGCTCGCTGCTCCGCGCCGACTTCCGCGCAGGTCAGATCCCGGCCGGGCCGGCCGGACCGGCGGGACCTGCAGGGGCGCAGGGTGCTCCAGGCACGAGCGGCCTGCAGACCGTGTTCACGACGAGCGCGATCAACTCGACCACGACGCGCACGCTCACCGCGACCTGCCCGAGCGGCAAGACGGCGCTCGGCGGCGGTGTTGCAGTCACCCCGACGACGGCGTCAGAGGTGGCGATCACGGCGAGCTATCTCGCGAACTCGACGACATGGACCGCGTCGGCGCAGGAGGTCAACGCGCAGGCCGCAAACTGGGGGCTGAACGTCGTCGTGATCTGCGCGCTCGTCGCGCCGTAAGGTCGTAGACAGGAACGCTCAGGAGCGCTCGTCCTCGTCCCAGGGCGGGCGCTCCTGCGCACGGCGCCGCGCGAGTTCGCGCGCCTGCTCGACGAAGCGTTTCGTGTCGGCCTCGTGAGCCTCCTCCATGAACTGGCCCGGCGGCTTCTCGGGGCGGCGCTCGTCGCAGTCGTTTCCCTCCACGTCTGAAGAGGACCCCGACCAGCGTCCGGTCTTGCGGCATGCTGATGGCGTGAACAGGATCGCGGACGACACCAGTCTCGGTGCGGTTCATCTGACCGTCTCCGACCTCGACCGCTCGGTCGGCTACTACGAGCGCGACATCGGACTCTCTGTGCGTGAGCGCGACGCAGGACGCGCGGCGCTCGGCACGGGCGGGGAGGACCTGCTCGTGCTCGTCGAGGAGCCGGGAGCGAAACCCGCCGACGGCTTCTCCGGTCTCTACCACTTTGCGCTCCTCGTGCCCGAGCGTGAAGACCTCGCGCGCTGGCTCGCGCACGCCGCGCGAGCTCGCGTGCAGCTCGTCGGGCTGTCCGACCACTTCGTGAGCGAGGCGCTCTACCTCCGCGACCCGGACCACCACGGGATCGAGATCTACGCCGATCGCCCACGCGAGCTCTGGGACGGGCAGGTGTGGCAGCGCATGACGTCGTTGCCGCTCGACACCGACGATCTTCTGTCGGTGCTGGACGATCCTGCGAGCGCACAGTTCGACGGGCTGGCGCCGGGGACGATCATGGGCCACGTGCATCTTCGCGTCTCGGAGATCGCGCCGACCGTCGCGTTCTACGGCGACTCCCTCGGCTTCGACCTCATGGCGCAGCTCGGTGCCCACGCCGCGTTCCTGAGCGCGGGTGGCTACCACCATCATCTCGGAGCGAACACGTGGGAGAGCGCCGGGCGAGGCCAGGCTCCTGCGGGCTACGCGTCGTTGCGACACGCGACGATCGTCCTCCCGGGCTCGGAGGCACGGGACGCGCTCGTCGAGTGGGCGGGTGGGGCGGTGGGCGAGATCGACGGTGCGCCGCTGATCCAGGACCCGAGCGGCAACCGGCTCGCCCTCACGACTGCCTGACCCTCAAGCGGAAGCCTCCCTCGGCCGTGAGGGGACGTGGGCGCGGCTCCGACTCCCGCTCCGGACGCGACGCCTCCCGCGCGTAGCGGCTACTTCGTGACGGTCAGCGTCGCCCGCATCCCGCGCGCGCGATGGTCGGCGATCGTGCACCAGAGCGCATAGCGGCCCGGGTAGAGCCGGAACGAGATGCTGCGATCGTCCCCGGGCGAGACCTCCGGAGTCACGTAGGTCCGAGCTCCGGTTGCGGTTCGGCGCAGAGCCAGGTCGTGAGGATCTTCGCCGAGGTTGACCAGCTGCACGATCAGGCGGCTTTGACGGAGCTTCGCCCGCGAGAGCACGAGGTCGAACTCGCTCGCCGTGACCTGCATGCGCGACGGAGGCCGGCTGGTCGCCGCGTACGCCGCGGGCGCGACGAGCGACGCCGCGAGAACGACCGCGAGCGCGAACACCCTCATCGCAGGAGCATCGGGCGTGCGAACGACGCAGCGCCCGGGATGATCGCTGCGGCATCGGTGTCGAACCACTGCTCGAGGATCGCGCTGTAGACGCCGCGGAAGTCCGAGGTCGCGCGCAGGTTGCCCTGCTCGTCGAGGCCGCCTCCGAGTCCCGGGAACTCGCCGATCATGCGCCCGTGCACGCGAGAGCCGATCAACAGGCCGAGGCCGGCGGCGCCGTGGTCGGTCCCGTCCGAGCCGTTCTCGCGCGCGCGTCGCCCGAACTCCGACCAGACGTGTACGAGCACGCGGTCGGCGAGTCCGCGCGCCTCGAGGTCGCGCTGGAACGCCAAGAGCGAGTCGGCCGTCAGCTTCAGCGCCGTGTTGAGCTCGTCGGCCTGGTCGGCGTGGGTGTCGTACATCCCCGGTGCCTTCAGCGCGGCGCAGCGAATCGGCATTCCCGCCGAGAGCATCGCCGCCAGTCCCGCGAGGCGGCGCGGGAACTCACTCGTCGACTGCGGGTACGAAGACGGGACCTGACCGACGCCGGCGCCGAGCCCTTGCAGCTCGCGCCTGAGCCGATGCGACTGCGCTGACGTGGAGGCGACTTCGCGGATCGCGCGGTCGCGACTCCCCAGGTGGGCGGCGCCGAGCTCTCCGACGGCATCGAGGATCCGGGTCTCGAGCGCCGTCGCGTCGCGTCGCGCGGCGAACGTGTAGCGGTCGGGCCCGTCGATGGAAGCAACCGGAACCTTCCCGGTCGCGAGCGCGGGCTGGAGGCGGTTGTCGAGCGAGAGGCCTTGAAGCGGGTTGTCCGCCGATCCGACCCGGTCGAGGTAGCGCCCGAGCCAGCCCGTTGCGAGCCCCGCGTCCGTCGCGCCGACCTCCCAGTAGTGCCGGGAAGTGAAGTGCGACTTGTCCGGGCTCGTGTAACCGATCGCCGGGATCACGCTGACCTTGCCTTCGAGGTGCAGCTGCGCGAGCGAGGTCAGCGACGGATGCCAGTGCAGCCTGCCGTCCTCGCCGAACGCCGATCCCGAGGACTGCGGCAGCGCGAGCGTGGGGCGGTACTGGTAATACAGCGGGTCGGCCGCCGGGAACAGCATCGACAGCGAGTCCGCACCGCCGTCGAGGAAGACCGAGACGAGCACGCGGTCGTTCGTCGCCGCGTGAGCGAGCCCGTCGAGGTCGAGCACGCTCAGTCGGTCCAGGCCGTACACCGTCAGTGCGGCGCCGAGCCCCTTCGCGAGGAAGCTTCGACGCGTCAGCCCTGTTCCCGCGGGCGCAGGCATTCCGGGTTCAATGGCAGGCAAGCCGTCGCCGGCGACCGCGTGCGCGCGTCCGAAGTCGTCGCAGGCGCAGGCTCGGCGCGTCACGAGGTCTGGACCTCCGGCGAGAGCGCGAGGAGCTGCCGGACGGCCTGCTCGGCGACTTCCGGCGTGCTCGACTTCAACGTGTCTTGTGCGAGGCGGGTCGCGACCGTGCGCGTCGGCTTCGTCAGCGTGCGGATACCGAGGGCGGACGCCGCGCGGTCGACGAGCGCAGGAGCAGTACGCGCGGTGCTGCGTGTTGCCGAGGCGCGCAGGGCTGTTCCTGCGACGAACCAACGGCCTCGGAAGGTCGACGTGTCGAGCCAGCGGTTGTCGTCCCAGCCCGCGACGTTCGGAGGGCGAAAGAGACGTTGGCCCGCCTCTGCGCTGAGGTTCGCCCAGTTCGCGTCCTGCACGCCGCGACCGAGAGCGCGCAAGAGCCCGGCTGCGTAGACGACCGGCGGCTTGACCATGCGCGGACCGGTGTAGAGCGCCGGATGCTGGAGGATCGCCTCGACGACGGGCCTCACCTGGTAGCCGTTGCGGTAGAGCGCCTCGAGCGCGCGCCGTGTCGCCGCGGGAGGCGCCGTCGGGACGAAGTAGCTCCACAGCTTCGAGACGAAGAAGGACGCGTGGTTGGGGTGCTCACGGCACAGGCGGCAGGCGTCCTGCCAGTCGAAGTCGCCGCTCTTGCCGAACACGGTCTTCACGCCCGCGTCGTGGAGACGGGGCACGTAGCTGAAGTCGTACGTCCCCTCCGCGGGGCGGCGAACGCCGCGCCAGCCGGTGAGCGCGCGGGCTTGCTCGCGGATGTCCTGCTCGGTGTAGCCGCGGTTCGCGCCCAGGGTGAAGAGCTCCATCAGCTCCCGGGCGTAGTTCTCGTTCGGCGACCGCACGGTGTTCTTGTCGCCGTTCAGCCAGCGGAGCATCGCCGGGTCCTTCGTCACGTCCTCGAGGAGCTGCGCGAAGGAGCCGAGCGCGTGGCGCCGGAAGAGCTCGTTCTGATCGATCATCCCCTTCTGCGGGATTCCGCCGACGCGCTGCGTCGCGAACCAGTCGTGCCACACGAGCGCCATTCGCTCGACCAGTGGGCGGGAGGTCCGAACCATGCGATCCAGCCACCACATGTGGTCGTGGCCGTTCACGTCGAACGGCGCGATCGGGCGGCCCTGCGCGTCGCGCGGCTCCGGCCCGACGAGCCGCTCAGGACCTGGGCGGGTCAGCGACCGAACCGCACCGGGAAGGCCTCTCTTCGCCAGCCGTGCGACATCGCCCGGGCGCGGCCCGAATCCGGCCCTCCACAGCAGCCGCTCGGCCTGGGGGGCGCCGAAGGAACCGCGGTAGACAGGGATCGACGCCACGATCCCTTTTGTAGCGCGGCTACGGGCGCTTTGTGGTCAACGATTCGTAAGGAAATGTGAGACGGGCCCCCCGTGAGGAGAGCCCGTCCCACAGTCGATGGGGTGCGGCGGAGCTACGACTTCTTGCGGCGAGTCGCGGTCTTGCGCTTCCGCGTGCCCGTCGTCTTCCGGCGGGCCGTCGTGCTCTTCTTGCGCGTGCCCGTGGTCTTGCGGCGCGTCGCAGTCTTCCGCTTCCGCGTGCCAGTGGTCTTGCGCTTGCGGGCCGTCGTGCTCTTCTTGCGCGTCCCGGTCGTCTTGCGCTTCCGGGTGCCAGTGGTCTTGCGCTTGCGGGCCGTCGTGCTCTTCTTGCGCGTCCCGGTCGTCTTGCGCTTCCGGGCCGCGGTCTTCCGCTTGCGCGTGCCGGCCGCCTTGCGTCCAGCGGTCTTGCGCGCAGCGGTCTTCCGCTTGCGCGTGCCGGCCGCCTTCCGTCCCGCGGTCTTGCGTGCGGCGGTCTTGCGCTTGCGCGTGCCGGCCGCCTTCCGCGCGGTGGTCTTGCGCTTGCGGGCCGTTCCGGCCTTCTTGCGCGTTCCGCTCGCCTTCTTGCGGCGAGTGGAGGTCGCCTTCTTTCTTGTTGCGCGTGTTCTGGTGCCGATCTCTTCTTCCTCGACACTCATCTCATCTTCGAACATTCAATCTCCTCCTATTCGGATATCCGTTCGACCACTGGGGCAACATCGGCCTGCGCCAAGATTCCCACCAGAGGGTCGTCTTCCTGCCTTTCAACGACAACACGGGTGACGACGTGACGATCGGTCACCATGCGCGGAGTCCTGATCATTGCGTCACGGATGTTCTTCCCCATCGTTTTGTTGTTCACCTCGCTCGTTGTTTGTCGCAACGTGCGTTTGCCCGCGTCCGCGTTGTCGCAAACCGGACAATGCCAGAGTGATCGGACAGACAGTGCACGAATGTGCGCGTCCGTGCATGCACAGTCACTCCTTCGGGGTAACACGGTGGTGCATGCACGAACGGATTCATGCGCAGTGAACTGAGCTCAACGTGACGCGTGCACTGCGCGGACTTCGCGCTCCGGTGATTGCGTTGGTCGCGATCGAGTTGCTCGATGAACTCGTTTTCGGTGCGCGAGAAGCCGCGTGGCCGACGCTTCGCGAAGAGTTCGATCTCAGCTACGCACAGATCGGTTTGCTGCTGAGCGTGCCGGCATACGCGTCGGTGGTAGTCGAACCTGTGTTCGGGGTCCTCGGTGACAGTCGTTGGCGGCGTGCGGTTGTCGTCGGCGGCGGAATCGGCACCGCGACGGCACTCGCGCTCGTCGCAGGGGCGCCGAGTTTTGTCGTCCTGCTCGTCGCGTTCGCCTTGCTGTTCCCGTCGACGGGAGCGTTCGTGTCGCTCTCTCAGGCGACGCTGATGGACCTCGAGCCCGAGCGCCGCGAGCTCAACATGACGCGCTGGAGCATCGCAGGCGGTGTCGGCGCGTTTGCTGGGCCGCTCCTGCTCGTGCTGTTCACCCAGGTCGGGGGCGGCTGGCGCGCGCTGTTCGGGACCTTCGCCGTGCTCGCGCTCGGGCTCACCGCGATTGCGGCCGCGACACACTCACGCGTGCGATCGCATGCGGGGCGGCCGTCGCTCCGCGGAACGTTCGCCGGTCTTCGCAGGCCGCTCGTCGTGCGGTGGCTCGTCCTGCTCGAGTTCGCCGACCTGCTCCTCGACGTGCTCCTCGGCTACGTGGCGCTGTACCTCGTCGACGAGGCGGGTGCGTCGGCTCAGGTCGGAGCACTCGGCGTCGCGGTCTGGACGGGCGCGGGGCTCGTCGGCGGGCTCGGAGTGATCGCTTTGCTTCGGCGGGTGGACGGTCTCCGGTACCTCCGGGCGAGCGCACTTGCCGCACTCGTTCTCTTCCCGGCCTTCCTGATCGTTCCCGGTGTGCCCGTGAAGCTCGTGCTGCTCACAGCCCTCGGGCTGGCGACCGCGGGCTGGTATTCGATCCCGAAGGCGCGCCTCTACGACGCGCTTAGCGGACAGAGCGGCGCGGTGCTGACGCTCGGGAGCGTGGCCGGCCTGATCGCGGCGTCGTTCCCGCTGGCGATCGGGCTCGTCGCGCAGCGCTACGGGATCGGCGTCGCCCTGTGGGTGCTCATCGCGGGCCCGGTCGTGCTTCTCGTCGGTGCACCCCGGCGCTAGTCGGCGCCGGGATCGTCCTGCGCGTCGCTCTCGCCGCTGGTCGGATCCGGCGCGGGGGAGTCGTCGAGCTCCTCGTTGCGGTCGTCTTCGCGGGGGGTCGACTGCGGTACGTTCTCTGACATGAAGGTCGTCCTACCCGACAAGACCGAACTCGAACTTCCCGACGGCGCAACCGGCCTCGACGCCGCGCGCGCGATCGGGCCGAAGCTCGCCGAGCAGGCGGTGCTCCTGCGCTCCAACGGGAGCGTGCAGGACCTGCGCCAGCCGCTCGAGGACGGGCAGCAGATCCAGATCGTCACGACGCGCGACAAGGACGACCCCGACGCGCTCTACGTGCTTCGGCACTCGGCCGCGCATCTGCTCGCCGAGGCGGTCCGGCGTCTCTACCCGGGCGTGAAGATTGCGATCGGCCCGCCGATCGAGAACGGCTTCTACTACGACTTCGAGTTCCCGGAGCCGATCCGCGAGGACGACCTCGAGAAGATCGAGGCCGAGATCGCGCGCGAGCTGAAGGAAGGGCGCGAGTGGTCGCGCGAGGAGATCGACGCCGACGAGGCGCGGCGGATCTTCTCCGAGCAGGGCGAGAACTACAAGGTGGAGCTCGTCGACACCGCGGAGGGGCCGATCACCCTCTACACGCAGGGTGACTTCACCGACCTGTGCCGCGGTCCGCATCTCCAGAACTCGAAGCCGATCAAGGCGCTCAAGCTCACGAGCCTCGCCGGCGCCTACTGGCGGGGCGACGAGCACAACAAGCAGCTGACGCGGATCTACGGCACCGCCTTCTACTCGCAGGAGGATCTCGACCGTCACCTCGAGCGGCTGGAGGAGGCGCGCAAGCGCGACCACCGCCGGCTCGGGCGCGACCTCGACCTGTTCCACCTCTCCGAGCACTCGCCGGGGTCGCCGTTCTGGCACCCGAAGGGAATGGTGATCTGGAACGCGCTCGAGGATCTGCGCCGGCAGGAGAACTCCAAGCGCGGCTACGAGGAGGTCAAGACGCCCCTTCTGTACGACATCGAGACGTACATCACCTCGGGGCACTACGACAACTACAAGGAGAACATGTTCTTCGTCAATACGGGCGACGAGGAGCGAATGGCGCTGAAGCCGATGAACTGCCCGGGCCACATGCTGCTCTTCGGTTCGGAGCTCCGGTCCTACCGCGACCTGCCGGTCCGCTACGCCGAATCGTCGACGCTGCACCGGGACGAGCCGGGCGGGACGCTGCACGGGCTCCTACGCGTCCGGCACATCACCCAGGACGACGCGCACGTCTTCGTCACCGAGGATCAGATTCAGGGCGAGATCGACGGGATGATCGACTTCGTCACGTTCCTCTACGACCAGTTCGGGCTGATCGCGCGCGCCGAGCTCTCGACGCGGCCGGAGAACCGGCTCGGGACCGACGAGCAGTGGGATCGCGCGGAGGGGGCGCTCGAGGCAGCGCTGAAGCGTCACAAGATGGACTACGTGATCAGCCCCGGCGAGGGAACGTTCTACGGCCCGAAGATCGACCTGCACATGACCGACGTGCTCGGCCGCTCGTGGCAGATGGGGACGATCCAGCTCGACTACCAGATGCCGATGCAGTTCGGCCTGACCTACATGGGCGCCGACAACAAGGAGCACCACCCCGTCGTGATCCACCGCGCGCTGCTGGGGTCGCTCGAGCGCTTCATCGGCGTCCTGATCGAGCACTACGGCGGCGCCTTTCCCTTCTGGCTCGCGCCGGTGCAGGTCCGGATCCTTCCGGTCGGCGAGGATCACCGCGCCGCCGCCGCCGAGCTCGCCCGAGCACTGCGCGAAGCGGGTTTCCGCGTCGACGTCGACGATCGGGACGAGACGGTCGGCAAGCGCATCCGGGACGGGGAGATCGAGAAGATCCCCAAGGTCGTGGTCTACGGCGACCGCGAGTCTGCGGAGTCCCTGTCGGTCCGGGACCGGGGCGGGGAGCAGTACCAGACGGGCCTCGTAGACCTTGTCCGCGAGCTTGCTACTCTGAAGCCCTGACCAAAGCAGGAGCGGACCCGTTCCTCACCCGGCGAGCCACGAGCTCCGCGCGGGTTGAACCGAGACGATTTTCGGGAGAAACGGGCCGCTGCGTGCAGCGGCTTTTGCCATTTGAGAAGGAGGACCTGAAGAGCTTGGTGAACAGTCTGTGAGGCCCCGCCGCAGGTTTGCGCCGGAGCCGCCGAGGCCGGCGAGGAACGAGCTCGTCAACGAGAACATCCGGTCGGCGCAGGTTCGGCTGATCGACGAGGACGGAGCTCAGCTCGGAATCCAGCCCACGAAGGAAGCGCTGGAGATCGCGTGGGCAAAGAACCTCGACCTCGTCGTGGTCGCTGCCCAGGCCGATCCGCCGGTCGCGAGGGTGATGGACCACAGCAAGTACAAGTACGAGCAGGAGCAGAAGGCCAAGCTCGCTCGGAAGCACCAGCTTCAGGTCAACATCAAGGAGATCAAGTTCAGGCCGAAGATCGGGATTCACGACTACGAGACGAAGAAGGGCCACGTCGTCCGCTTCCTCAAGCAGCGGGCCAAGGTCAAGGTCACGATCATGTTCCGAGGGCGCGAGCAGCAGCACCCGGAGCGGGGACGTGACCTGCTGATGCGCCTCGCCGAGGACATCAAGGAGATCGGAGTGATCGAGTCCGCTCCGCTGCTCGAAGGTCGGAACATGACGATGCTGATGGCCCCGACGAAGACCGCAGGAGAAAAGCCCAATGCCAAAACAGAAGACACACAGCAGCGCGAAGAAGCGCTTCAAGATCACGGGGACGGGCAAGCTGCTCCGCCGGAAGGCGATGCAGAGCCACAATCTCGAGCACAAGTCAGCCAAGCGTAAGCGCGCGTTCCGGCGCGACCAGCCGGTCGCTCCAGCCGACGTCCGCGAGCTGAGCCGCCTGTTCCCCGGGATGATCAAGAAGAAGAAGGTGAAGAGCTAGTGCCGCGCGTCAAGCGATCGGTCCACGCGCGCAAGAAGCGCCGCAAGGTGCTCGACCAGGCGAGCGGGTACTGGGGCCTCAAGCACTCGAGCTACAAGCTCGCGAAGCAGCAGGTCGAGAAGTCGCTCACGTACGCCTACCGCGACCGCAAGACGAAGAAGCGGATGCTGCGGCGGCTCTGGATCGTGCGGATCAACGCCGCCGCGCGCCAGCACGACCTCTCCTACAACCAGTTCATCTCGGGCCTCAAGAAGGCGGAGATCGAGCTCGACCGCAAGATCCTCGCCGATCTCGCCGTCTCCGATCCTGCCGCGTTCGGCCGGATCGCCGAGCAGGCGAAGGCCGCGCTGCCGAGACCAGTCTCCTCCTGATCACCTCGGCCGCGAACCCGCGGCTGAGGCTCGTGCGGCGGCTGGCCTCACGCTCGCAGCGTGAGCGCGAGGGGCTCTTCGTCGTCGAGGGCGAGGATCTCGTCGAGGCGGCGCAGGCCGCCGGGATCGAACCGGTCGACCTCTTCGTCGCGGGCGAGACGGTTACGCCCGAGGTGCTCGCCGAGCTCTCGACGATGCCGCACCCCGCTCGCGCGATCGGTGTCTATCGCCGCGACGACCTCCCGCGCGGCGTCCGTCCGCTCTGCCTCGCGCTCTGGCACGTGCACGATCCCGGCAACGTCGGCACGCTCCTGCGCACGGCCGATGCGTTCGAGGCGTCGGTCGCCCTCTCGCCCGGCTGCGGCGACCCGACAGGCCCGAAGGGACTGCGTGCGTCGATGGGCGCGGTCTTCCGCGTGCCGACCGCGTCGTTCGAGGAGTCGGGCACGCCACGCGTCGCGCTCGTCTCGCACGGGGGCACGCCGCTGCCGGAGCTCGAGCTCGCGGGCGCTGTGACCTTCGTGCTCGGTGCGGAGCGCGAGGGGTTGCCCGACGACGTGCTGCGCGGCTGCGACGCGGTCGCGACGATCCCGCAGGCCGGGCACGCCGACTCGCTCAACGTTGCGGCCGCCGGCGCGATCGCGCTCTATGAATCCGTGCGCCGCACCTCGGCGTAGAACTCTCGGCGGCGAAGGGGAGGGGAGAGCGCGAGCGCGGGGGCGCCTACCAGGCGCCCCCGCCGCCGCCCCCTCCGCCGCCGCCTCCGCCGCCGGAGAAGCCGCCGCCGGAGCCGCCGCCGCCCGAGTTCGGAGGTGCGAGCGCCGACCCGAAGCCTGACGTGAGGTCCGAGATGCCGAGCGCGCTCGGCCCGCTGCCGAGGTCGCCGTTCGGGCTGATCCAGAAGATCGAGCTCTGATCGTGGAGCTCCTGCGGCATGTGGAGGTGCGCGCCCTGGAGAACCCGCTCGGCGATCCCGAACGCGATCCCGTAGACGAGGAAGCGCTCCCAGAGCTCGAGGGAGACAGGCGGCGCCTCGGCGAGGCGCGGGAAGTCGGTGAGGTACCGGCGGAACGCGTCCCAGCGCTGCGCGTCGACCTGGGCGTCGGGACGGCGCCTTCGCCACAGCCGGATCGAGAACGCGGACGCGGCCGAGACGCCCGCGTTCACGAAGGAGCAGACGCCGAGCGAGAGCAGCAGCACCGAGTCCCAGGTCGGCGCGACGCTCGACCACCGGCGCTGGCCCATCGCGAAGAGGATCCAGCCGAGCACTCCGAAGACCACCACGGCGCCGATGAGCGGGATCAGCCCCGCGTTCGTGAACCAGTTGCGGCTCCCGACCTCGGTGCCGACCGCCTCCTTGAAGTCCTTGAACCGCTGCGCGTTCGACGTGCGGTCGTCCTCGATCCGGTCGCGGAACTTCGAGAGCCGCTCGGGACCATCGGAGAGCACGTCGTCGACGACGTTCGCGACCTCGGCCTCGTATGGCGTCAGATCGAGCTCTTTCCCCTGCGAGAGCTCGAGGTCTGCGATCTCCTCGTGTCGCAGCCCGCCCCAGACGCTGCGCTCGGTCGTTACGCCCTCGGACTTGTAACGCCCGCGCCGGATCAGGTCGAAGAGCGTCGCGGTGAACTCGTTCGAGCCGACCCGCGTTCGCTGCGCGACGAGCGAGGGCACGAGCGCGGGCTCCAGGTCGGTGGGCGGCTCCTGCTCGTACTCGCGGTCGTACCCGACGTCGAGCTCGCGCCCGTAGCGCCGGTACACGAAGTAGACGAACGCAAGCGCCGGGATCAGGCCGAGCAGGCCGAGCAGCAGCAGCGTGCGCGGGAGATTGTCCACCGCCTCGTCGATCCGCTCCCGGTCTTTCGCGTACTCGTTTGCCGCGCCGACCTCCTCCGCGACGATCCGCTCGAGCGCGTTCCCCTCGCGGACGATCGCGTCGTCCGGGTTCGGCAGGTACGCGCGAGGAAAGAGCACGCGACCCTCGACCCACGTGCCCGGCGGGATGTCGAGCGCGCGGAAGAGCGCCTGCTCGCCGTCGATCGTGACATCGCCCGGCACCGACACGGGGTGGCCCCACGCGCGCGTGACGGGGCCCTGCGCGGTCACCGTCGCGGTGAGCTTGCCGAGCTGCTGCTCCCACTCGTCGCCCCAGAGCCTGATGTTGACGTCGACCACGTCGTCGTAGGCGACCGTGACCCCCTTGAGCCGGTACACCAGCTCGAACGTCCGCTGCTCGTTCGTGGCCGAGTAGTGCCAGACGACGCGGATCCCGTCGCCCACGTTCGTGACGCCGAAGGTTCCCGGTGGCGAGAAGCACCCGAGCTCGGTGCAGCCGCCCGAGGTATAGGCGCGGCGATCCTCGAGCACCTGCACGTCGCTGATCGACTCTCCGTCGCGGAGCGGGATGTCGCGGTACGCGCCGCTGAAGCTGCCGTCGTACGCGAAGGTGATGCGCTCTCCCACCTCGAGCGCCCCGGAGCCCTCGACGAAAACGGTCACCGTCGCCTCCGGGATCTGGAACGACTTCGCCTGCGCTGGTGCCGCGACCGCCAGGGCCGCGAGCGCGGCGATCAGAACTGCACGCGTGGCGCCTCCCGGGCGGGTTCCTCGATCTCGAAGAACGGCTTCTCCTCGAACGAGAACATGGACGCGACGAGGTTCGTCGGCACGGTCTCGCGCGCGTTCTCGTAGGACAGCACGGTGTCGTTGTAGACCTGACGCGCGACGCGGATCTTGTCCTCGGTGTCGCCGAGCTGAGCCTGCAGCTGCTGGAAGTTCTCGCTCGCGCGCAGCTCGGGGTACGCCTCCGCGACGGCGAAGAGCCGCCCGATCGCCGCGGTGAGGACGTTCTCGGCCTCCGCCTGTTCCGGAACACTCCCCGCCTGCTGGGCGCGAGTCCGCGCGTTCGTGACCTCTTCGAAGGTCGCGCGCTCGTGCGACGCGTAGCCCTTCACGGTCTCGACCAGGTTCGGGATCAGGTCGTAGCGACGCTTGAGCTGGACGTCGACCTGCGCCCAGGCGTTGTCGACGCGGTTTCGCAGCCGGACGAGCTTGTTGTAGAGGACGACGAGCGCCAGCCCGAGGAGGACGGCGACCGCGATCGCGATGAGGATCCAGCTCACAGGCGCGACTCTAACCTGCCGGCCGCTTGGCGACCCAGACCGAGTCCTCGCCGCCGCGGTAGGCCCGCCGGTCGAACCAGCCGAAGTGCCCGAGGACCTCGAAGCCGGCCTGCTCGATCAGCCCACGCCACTCCTGCGGCGACAGCCATGCGAGCTCCATCGTCGTGGCGTCGTCGGAGCCTCGGACGGAGAGGGTGAGGCGTCGGCGCTCGGTGTCCCACTCGGCGCGCTCGAAGATCCCCGGCTCGCGTTCCAGCCAGCGGCCGTGCGTCTCGGCGACGTCGTCGGCGCCTGGCGCGAAGACGTCGAACGCGAACGTGCCGCCCGGGGCGAGCAGCCGGCGCGCGGCCGCGAGCGCAGCCAGGCGCTCCTCGTCGGTGTGGAGGTGCAGGTACGCGCGGAAGGGACACGTGACGAGCGGGACGCGTTCGGGCACCGGAGGATCGGCGAGGTCCCCGAGGCGGAGGTCGACGAGCTTCGCGACGCCGGCCGCCGCGGCGGCCTCCGCGCACACCTCGAGCATGCCGCGAGACGAGTCGACCCCGATCACCGGGATGCCCGCAGCCGCGGTGGGCACCGCGATGCGTCCGGTGCCCACGCCGAGCTCGACGACGCTGCCCGCCTCCTTTGCGAGGTCGACGTAGAACCCGACATCCTCGGTCACGCTCACCGACCACGGGTCGTAGATCCGGGCGATCCGGTCGTAAGAACTCACGGCTTGCGCGCGACGAACACGTATTCGCGGCTCTCGTCACCGAACGGTTCACCCTCGAAGCCCCCGTAGAGCGCCTCGAGCTCGAGACCGGCGACGTCGAGCAGCCCGAGCCACTCGTTTCTCGTCGCCCACCAGAGCGAGATCGTCCCGCCCGTCTCGAGCGTGATGTCGATCCGGTTGTCCCCGACGGCGTAGGCGAGCGTGTGCGGGACGGGCGTCTCCTGGCGGTTGCCGTCGAGCATCATCGCGATCTTGTGGTCGAACGCGAACGCGTTCCAGGCGAAGCGGCCGCCGGGCTTGAGCGCTGCGGACACGTGCTCGAACGTCCGGCGCCGGTCCGCCCAGGTCGGGAGGTGCAGCAGTGAGCGGAAGGGGCAGTAGATGAGCGCTGCCGGCTCATCGAGCGCGAATTCGCTCATGTCGCCCAAGCGGAGGTCGAGGTCGGCACCGGTCGCGCGCGCCTGCTCGAGCATCTCCGGGGACGCGTCGATCCCGATCACGCGCTTGCCGGTTTCTCGCGCGACGGCGGCGGCGACCCGGCCCGTCCCCACCGCAAGCTCGACGATCGGGCCGTCCGCCTCTCTCGCCAGCCCGACGTAGAACGGGATGTCCTGGGTCATGTCGTTCGCCCAGCGGTCGTAGATCGCGGCGAAGGGCTCGTAGGCGCTCACGGCTGCATTCTCGTCTACAGTCGCCGCCGTGGACGTCGAGGCGCTCGAACGCGAGGCGCTCGCCGCGATCGCCGAGGCGCGCTCCGCGGACGAGCTCGAGGAGGTGCGCGTCCGAACGCTCGGGCGCAAGAGCCCCCTGAAGCTCGCGCTGCGCGAGGTGCGCGACCGGGAGACCGGGATGGCGCTGAACGACCTCCGGGAGCGGGTCGAGCAGGCGCTGGCCGCGCGGCAGGTCGATCTGGAACGGCCGACCGAGGATCCGACGTTCGACCCGACGCTTCCCGGCGACGAGCTCCCGCGCGGCTCGTACCACCTGATCACGCAGGTCAGGCGTCAAATCGAGGACGTCTTCGTCGGGATGGGCTATGAGATCTACGACGGGCTGGAGGTCGACACCGTCGAGAACAACTTCGACGCGCTGAACACGCCCGAGGCGCACCCGTCGCGGGACCCGCGCGACACCTTCTATCTCGACGACGAGACCGTCCTTCGCACGCACACCTCCCCGTCGCAGATCCGGGCGATGCGCGCGATGGAACCGCCCATCTACCTCGCCTCACTCGGTCGCGTCTACCGGCGCGACACGATCGACGCGACGCACACGCCGATCTTCCACCAGGTCGAAGCGCTTGCGGTCGACCGCGACATCACGCTCGCCGACCTGCGCGGGACGATGCGCGCGTTCGCCGAGGCGATCTTCGGCGGCACGCGCGAGATCCGGATGCGCACGAGCTTCTTCCCGTTCACCGAGCCGTCGGTCGAGTTCGACATGACCTGCTACCTCTGCGACGGCGCCGGCTGCGCCGTCTGCAAGCACTCGGGGTGGATCGAGATGGGCGGGGCCGGCGAGGTCGATCCGAACGTGCTCGAGGGCGTCGGCTACGACCCTGACGAGTGGCAGGGCTTCGCGTGGGGTCTCGGGATCGACCGGATCGCGTTCGCGCGGCACGGCCTGCCGGACCTGCGCCTGTTCTGGGAAAACGACATCCGCTTCCTCTCACAGTTCTAGTGGCATGAAAGTCCCCGTCTCCTGGCTCCGCGAGTACGTCGACTTCGAGCTGCCGCTCGAGGACCTCGCGCGCAAGCTCGTGTTCACGAGCTGCGAGGTCGACCGGATCATCCCGCGCGGCGTTCCGGACGTCGACGGCAACCTCGGCAAGTTCCTCGTCGGCAAGGTGCTCGAGGCCGGCAAGCACCCCAACGCCGACCGGCTGCAGCTCTGCCAGGTGGACGTGGGAGAGGGCGAGCCGAGGCAGATCGTGTGCGGCGCGTGGAACTTCGGTGCGGGGGCTACCGTCGCCGTCGCGCTCCCGGGTGCGCTTCTGCCCGGCGCCGACCAGCCGCTCGGCGAGGCGAAGCTCCGGGGGAGCTCTCGCGCGGGATGATCCTCTCCGAGCGCGAGCTCGAGCTCGGAGCCGACCACAGCGGGATCATGGTGCTGGCCGACGCGCTCGTGCCCGGCACGCCGCTCGCGGATGTCGTGCCGCTGACGGACGACGTGCTCGACATCGAGACCGGCTTCAACCGCCCCGACCTCGCGTCGATCTACGGCATCGCGCGGGAGGTCGCCGCAGTTACGGGCGGCGTGCTCGCGCCGCCGCCGGGGAGCGACCCCGAAGGAGGCGCCGAGGAGCAGGTGGACGTTCGGGTCGAGGACTTCGACGGTTGCCCGCGGTACGTCGGGCGGCTGTTCCGCGGCGCGACCGTCGGCGAGTCGCCGCTCTGGCTCAAGGCGCGGCTGCTCGCCGCGGGCATGCGGCCGATCTCCAACGTCGTCGACGTGACGAACTACGTGATGCTCGCCCTCGGTTCGCCGCTGCACGCATTCGACGTCGCGCGTCTGGACGAGGCGCGGATCGTCGTCCGCCGCGCGACGAAGGGGGAGAAGATGCGGACCCTCGACGGGCAGGAGCGTGAGCTGTCGCCCGCGGACCTCGTGATCGCCGACGCGACGCACCCCGTCGCGATCGCCGGGATCATGGGCGGCGAGGAGAGCGAGGTCCGCCCGGAGACGACCGACCTGCTCCTCGAGGCGGCGAACTTCGACCCGCTCACCGTGCTGCGTACCTCACGCCGGCTGCGGCTTCGCACGGAGTCGTCGACGCGCTGGGAGAAGGGCGTCGACCCGTACGCGGCAGAGCAGGCCGCGGTCTACGCGACGCAACTCTTCGTCGAGCTCGCCGGCGCTCGCTGGACCGGCCACGTCGACGCGCACGAGGGATTGCCCGAGCGGCCGCGGGTCACGCTCGTGCCGGAGCTCGCCGACCGGCTGAGCGGCATTCACGTCCCGGTCGAGGAGCAGACAGACCGCCTACGGTCGATCGGTTTCGAGGTCGGTGACGGCCTCGAGGTCACGGTTCCCACCTGGCGTGCGCGCGACGTGACCCGTTCCGTCGACCTCGTCGAGGAGGTCGTGCGCTTCCGGATCGAGGACGTGCCGGCGACGCTGCCGTCGCGCCCTGCGAAGCCCGCGCAACTCACGCGCGATCAGCGTCTGCGGCGCCAGGTCGAGGACGTCCTCGTCGGAGCCGGCTTCCACGAGGCGTACACGTGGACGCTCGTGCCCCCCGGCGAAGGCACGATCGCGCTGCAGGAGCCGTTCACCGCCGAGCTCGCGGTGCTGCGCAACAACCTCGAGTACTGGCTCGTCGAGTCGGCGCACCGGAATCGCAACGCCGGCGTCGAGCGGGTCGCGCTCTTCGAGGTGGCGCGGGTCTTTCTCCCCGGCGCCGGCGAGCTCCCCGAGGAGCACTGGCACGTCGCCGGCATCACGGACGGCGGCTACTTCCGCGCGAAAGGCGCCGTCGAGACGCTGCACCGGGCGCTGAACGTCGAACCCGACTTCTCGCAGCTGGACGTGCGCGGCCTCGACGAGGGCTGGGGGTACTTCGAGGTCGACCTCGACTCGCTCTTCGAACGGGTGCCGGACGCCGTCCTCTACGAGGACGTGATCACCTTCCCGGACGTCAAGCAGGACCTCGCGTTCGTCGTGGACGAGGGAGTGAGCGCGGGCGACCTGATCGCCGAGGCCCACCGGGCCGCGGGGCCGGAGCTTCGCGAATTCCGGCCGTTCGACGTCTACCGCGGCGAGCAGGTCGACCCCGGCAGGAAGTCGATCGCCTTCTCGGCGAGCTTCCGATCACCGGAGCGGACCCTCACGGATGAGGACGCCGCCGGGCTTCGCGAGCGCATCGCGAAGGCCCTTGCCGAGCGCTTCGGCGCGCAGCTCAGGGCCTAGGCGGCAATCCGCCCCGAGCCGTCGCCCGTAGAGCGGGACATGGGCCGTCGCCGTCTGCTCGTCGCCGCCGTGTGCGCGCTCGTCTCGCTCGCGTCGCCGGCCGTCGCGCAAGCGGAGGACCTGTTCGCGACCGTCGGGCCGGACTTCACGATCAGCCTGCGGAACGCAGCGGGCGCTGTCGGTGACGCAGCTCGATCCTGGCCCGTACCGAATCGTGGTCGACGACCGGTCGGACTTCCACAACTTCCATCTCAGCGGTCCCGGGGTCAGCTTCGCCACCGACGTCGAGGCGGTCGAGAAGGTGACCTGGGACGTCACCTTCGTCGAGGGGCGCTACACGTTCATGTGCGACCCGCACGCAACCCAGATGAAGGGTGCCTTCACGGTCGGCAACCCGCCGCCGCTCCCCGTGCCCACGCGACTCGTCGCGACGGTCGGCCCGAGCAACACGATCACCCTGACGCGCAACGGCGCCCGCGTGCGCGCGCTCACTTCGGGCGCGTACGTGATCGTCGTGCGCGACCGCTCGAAGCGCCACAACTTCCATCTGACCGGCCCGGGCGTGAACCGCAAGACCGTCGTCGGCCGCACGTCCACGGCCACCTGGAACGTGAGGCTCGGCCCCGGGACGTTCCGCTACACGTCCGACCCGCAGGCGAAGCGCCTACGTGGCTCGTTCACCGTCACGCCAGCTAACGGTTGCGCCGCGCGTAGCCGATCAAGCCGGCCCGCGGCCCGCCCGAGGCGTGGATGTCGGCCTGCCGGTCGAGCTCGGCGTTCAGCTCCGCGCCGAACAGGAGCGCCATCGCCGAGTAGTTGAGCCAGAGCAGCAGGATGATCCCGCCCGCGAGCGAGCCGTAGGTCTTGTCGTACGACGACGAGAAACTCGTGTAGAGCGAGAAGAGACCCGACAGCACGAGCCAGAGGATGGCTCCGACGAGTGAGCCCGGCGTCACCCACTTCCAGCTCCGCTGGTCGACGTTCGGGGCGAGGTAGTAGACGAACGCGAAGAAGAGCAGCACCGCGCAGAACGCGAGCGGCCAACGCACGATGCTCCAGGTCCAGTCCCAGGCGCCGCCGAGGTTCGCGCGGCTCGCGATCGCTTCCCCCAGCGGGCCTCCGAAGACGATCAGGACGAACAAGCCGGCGAGCGTGAGCCCGGTCGCGAACACCAGCACGATGGCGTAGATCCGCACCTTCCAGAAGGGGCGCGTCTCGATGCGGTCGTACGCGACGTTGACGGCTTTGATCACGGCGTTCATTGCGCCGCTCGCCGCCCAGACCGCCAAGAACGTCCCGATCACGACGGCGATGGTCGAGCCGGCCTTGTTCCCGGCGGCCGTTTCCTGCGCGAGGTCGATCGCCTCGATCACCGCACCCGGTGCAACGGTGCCGAGGAACAGCTTCAGGTCCTCGTAGGCGCCGATCAGCCCGAGCAGGCCGACGAGCAGGATCACGCTCGGAAAGAAGGCGAGCAGCGAGCCGAACGCGACCTGCTGCGAGAGACCCGTGCAGTCGTCTGCGAGGAACTGCTTCACGGCGCGCTTGAGCGCAGCGAACCACTCGCGTGCGCTCAGGCGGTGCGGACCGGACGGAACGCGTCCGACCTCGGCGTCGCTCGCGGGGTCAGCCGCGGTCGACAAGCTTGAAGCGGCCCGCCTGCACCTTCGTTTCCCCCTCGCGCCCACGGCGGGCGAGCAGGCGCATCGTTGCGCCGAGCCCACCGGCGAGCACGAACCCGGTCGCCGCACCCCCGGCGGCGAGCGCCGGAAGCTTCGCGCGGAGCTTCGAGGTCACGTCGGCAGCCTCACGTAGCTCGTCGACCGCGGAGGCGAGTTGCTCGCGCTCCCGCTCGATGTCGCGACGGACGTCTTCTGTGGTGCGTGGCATCACTCGCTCCTGATCGCGGTCGTGGTCAGCTTGGCCTCCTGAATCGCCTGGTGCGGGACGGGCGGTGAGCCCTTCTTGATCGACCTGACCCCGAGCAGCCCGAGCACGGTGACGAGCACGAAGAGGAAGAGGGTGACGATCAGCAGTGCGAGCCAGGTCGCGAGGAAGGTCGCGAGCCCGGCTGCGATCGTCGCGAAGAGGAAGCCGAACGCGAAGACGGCGAAGAGAGCCGCGCCGGCCGCGAGACCGAGCCCGACGCCGATCGCGGCGAACTTCTGCTTGAGCTCGAGGGCCGCCAGCTCGAGCTCGAGCCGGACGAGCGTGCTGACGCGCTCGGAGACCGCCTTGACCGCGCCGGCGAGGCCGCGGTGTCCGTTGTTAGTCGCGCGGGTGTGCATGGCCCCGCCAGTCGACGACCTTTGCCAGGAAGTAGCCGCCCACGATCGCCCCGCCGAGCACGACCCAGGGGCTCGGGCCCTTTCGTTTCGACGACGGCTTCGGCCGATTGCCGAGCTGCGGGCCCCCGGGGGCGCTCCGCGGCTCGCCGGGCTTCTCGTTCGTCGGAGCCTCGCCCTTCGCGCGCTTGACCATCAGGCTGGGCTTGAGCTTGCGCAGAAACTCGGCGTCGCCGGCGAGCTCGTCCGAGAGCTTCGCCTTGACGCCGTCGTCGGCCGCGGTGCGGTCGGCGAGCTCCTCGAGCTTGTCGGCGCCCCGATCGACGACCTGGTCGGCCTTCGTCGTCACTTCTTGGCCGGAGGCGCTTCGCCCGTGGCGATCCGCCAGATCCGCGAGGCCGCGCGGCGTGACGCCATCGTCGCGGCCGCGGCGAGGAGGGCGTAGAGACCGGCGTAGAGAGCTTTGCGTAGCAGCATGCTTATCCTCTTTCCGCGCCCCGAACGGGGCAAACGTCGACCTACTGGGTGGGCGCCTCGGGGGGGCGGATCGAGCCGAACGTCGACTCGTAGCCGGTCATGTTGGTGTTCAGCGCCTTCAGCACCTCGAACAGGAGCGTGACGGGGATGCGGACGCGCGACACGACCCGGACCGGGACCTGCACGGGAGCGTCCGCGTCCGCGTCCTCCGACTCGACGACCTGCTGCATGACCCCGAAGTCGAGCGTGAACTCGTAGGGCGTGTGCCAGACGTTCAGGACGTTCGCGTACGTCCCGCCCTCGAGCTCAGGGGGGACGTCGATCTTCAGCTCGATCGGCCGATCAGGCATCGCCGTGATCCTAGAGCGATAACAATGCAGGCGTATGCAGAGCGAAAGCGTGCTCGGGAAAGCGGAGCGCCAGCGCCTGATCGCGAGCGTCGTCACCCGCAAGCGGATCGGCACCCAGTTCGAGCTCCTCGCCGCGCTCGCCGACGCGGGCTGCAGTGTCACGCAGGCGACCGTTTCGCGCGACCTCCGGGAGCTTGGTCTCGAGAAGGGACACGACCCGCTCGGCCGGCCGCGCTACGTGCTCCCGGAGACCAGGCGGTCGGATCCGGGGGACGCGCTCCGCCGCGTGCTCGGCGAGTTCGGCCGCGTGGTCACACCGGCACAGAACATCGTGGTCGTCCATTCCGAGCTCGGCTCGGCACCTGCGATCGCGCGCGCCCTCGACCGCGTCGAGCACCCGCTCATCGTCGGGACGCTCGCCGGCGACGACACGTGCCTGCTGGTCGCGCGCGACTCGAACGACGCAGCGACGCTGGCGCGCGAGCTCGGAGAGCTCCTCGCCTAGTCCTCGTGGTCGTCGAGCGCGTCGAACTCGGCGTTTGTCAGCTCGAGCGTCAGGCTTCCTTCGACGATCTCGCCCACGCGTTCCGCGGGCACGTACTTCGCCTTCTTGAGCAGCCCGGGATCGACTGCGAGACCGTCGAAGATGTCGGCGTTCTTGTCGCCGAGCACCTCGCGGACGACGCCGACCTTCTCGTCGTCGCTCGAGACGACCTCCCAACCCGGCTCGACGACGAGCCACGCGACGGGATCGGACATCAGACGGGCCTGCCGTCCACGTACCAGACCGGACCCTGCGTCGCCCACGGCTTCGTGTCGGAGAGCGCGCGCAGGATGTGCACCTCGCCGCGGATGTCTGCGCTGTCGAGCCGCTCGAGGCAGCGCCGCACCATGCCGGGTGCCGCGCCGTAGCCGAACTGCCGCGCGCAGCGGAATCGGAACGCGGGGCGCTCGTCGATGCGGGCAGGGTTGATCGGCGCCGCGAGCAGCGCGCCCTGCTCCAGGTGTTCGGTCGAGCGCAGTTCGAGCTCGGCGTAGACGTCGCTCCAGTCGGGTGGCAGGGCGGCCACCTCCACGTCCCAGGCAGCGGCGAGGCTCGCGCGCGGTTTCTCGGGTCGCGGCGCAGCCCGTGTGCTCGAGACGAGCACCAGCACGCCGGTGAGCCAGACGGCGTCGATGCGGCGGAGGCCGCGCAGCGCGAGGTCCGGAAGCGGCGTCCCCGTTCGTGAGACTACGAAGCGGACGACCTTGCCGTGGCGGCCGGGGTTCAGGGACAGGAGCAGCGCCGCGGCGCGGCGCGCAGCGTCCTCGTCGGACAAGCGGACGAGGATGCTGGCCTCCTCCCAGTCGTTCGGCAGCTCCTGCAGGAGCGCGCGGAAATCGTCTGCGAGAGCCACGAGCAGGAGCGTACACTGGCGCCCGTGGCGAAAGTCGAGGCCAAGAAGAAGGGCCTGAGCGACGAGCGGCTGCGCGATTTCCTGCGCGACATGCTGCTCATCCGGCGCTTCGAGGAGATGGTCGAGGAGCGGTTCCGGGCCGGCGAGCTGCCGGGGTTCCTGCACGTCGCGATCGGCCAGGAGGCCGTCGCGGTGGGCGTCTGCGCCGCCCTCGAGGAGGACGACGTCATCGCCTCGACCCACCGCGCCCACGGGCACACGCTCGCGCGGGGCACCTCGCCCAACGCCTTGATGGCCGAGCTGTACGGAAAGCTCGAGGGCTGCTCGCACGGCTACGGCGGGTCGATGCACCTCTACGACGTCGAGCGCGGCAACCTCGGAGCGAACGCCGTCGTCGGCGGTGGGCTGCCCGCCATCACAGGCGCCGCGCTCGCGTTCAAGTTCCGGAAGGAGCCGCGCGTCGCACTCGCCTTCTTCGGCGACGGCGCGTCCAACATCGGGACGTTCCACGAGTCGCTGAACCTGGCGCAGCTCTGGAACGTGCCCGCGGTCTTCGTCCTCGAGAACAACTGGTGGGCCGAGTCGACGCCGAACTCGCAGCACTCGCCGATCACGGACTTCACGCAGCGCGCGGTCGCGTACGGGATGCACTCGATCAAGGTCGGCGGCCAGGAGATCGAGCCGGTGTACGACGCCGCGGCCGAGGCGATCGACCACGCTCGCCGCGGGGACGGGCCGGTGCTGCTGGTGGTCGACACGTACCGCCTCGTCGGGCACTACGTCGGCGACCCGCAGGTCTATCGCCCGAAGGGCGAGCTCCAGGAGCTCAAGGAGACGCAGGACCCGATCACGAAGCTCCGCGAGCGGCTCGGCGTCGCCGACGAGGACTTCGAGCAGCTCGACGCCGAGGTGATGCGCGAGGTCGAGGAGTCGGTCGAGTTCGCGAAGAACGGCACCGACCCGAAGCCGGAAGACGCCCTGAAGAACGTCTATGCCTGAGCTGACCTACCGCGAGGCCGTCCGCGACACGCTCGCCACCGCGATGCGGCAGGACTCCGACGTCTTCATCATGGGCGAGGACATCGCCGAGATGGGCGGCTCGATGGGCGTGACGCACGGGCTCGTCGACGAGTTCGGCCCCGAGCGCGTGCGCAACACGCCGATCTCGGAGATGGCGATCGTCGGTGCGGGCATCGGCGCAGCGATGCAGGGGATGCGCCCCGTCGTCGAGATCATGTACGAGGACTTCCTCACGCTCTCGACGGAGCAGATCGTCAACCAGGCGGCGAAGCACCGCTACATGTCGGGCGGCCAGCTGAAGGTCCCGCTGACGATCCGCACGCAGGGCGGCGCCGGCTGGTCGCCGGGCGCGCAGCACGCGCAGCAGCTCGAGGCCTGGTTCGTGCACATCCCCGGGCTGAAGGTGATCTTCCCGTCGACGCCGACGGACGTGCGCGGGATGCTCTGGTCGGCGATCTACGACGACAACCCGGTGATCGTCTTCGAGCACCGGCTGCTCTACCCGGTGAAGGAGGACGTGCCGGAGAAGCTCGAGCCGATCCCGTTCGGTGAGGCGCGCGTCGTGCGCGAGGGCGAGGACGTGACGGTGATCGCGACCGGCCCGATGGTGCACCGCTCGCTCGAGGCGGCGGAGGAGGCGGAGAAGAACGGCGTCTCGGTCGAGGTGATCGACCCGCGCTCGCTCCAGCCGCTCGACGAGGACACCATCGTGGAGTCGGTGAAGAAGACGAACCGCGCGGTCGTGACGCACGAGGCGGTCACGCGCATGGGCTTCGGCGCGGAGGTCGCGTCGGTGATCCAGTACCAGGCGTTCGACTGGCTCGACGCGCCGATCGAGCGGGTTGGGGCGAAGTTCGCGCCGCTCGCGTTCGCGCCGGTGATGGAGCAGTTCCTCATCCCCGGCCCGGAGGACGTGCTGGAGGGCATCTACCGCACCGTCGGTCGCGATGGCGACTGAGATCAAGCTCCCGCGGCTCGGGCAGGGCATGGAGTCGGGGACGATCGTCAAGTGGCTGAAGAGCGAAGGCGACGCCGTCAAGAAGGGCGAGCCGCTCTACGAGCTCGACACGGACAAGGTGACGCAGGAGGTCGAGGCTGACGCCACCGGCGTGCTGCTGAGGATCGCGGTTCAGGAAGGCGAGGTGCCGGTCGGGCAGACGGTCGCCGTGATCGGCGAGCAGGGCGAAGAGGTCGCGATCGAGGTCGCGCCGGAGGAGCCGCAGACCGAGGGCTCGCGCGCGCCCGCGCGCGACGCCGAGCGGGAGCGGGGGAGCGAGGCGTCTGCGCAGGCGGAACCGCCGTCGGGGAACGGCGCGACGCGCTCCGACGGTCGCATCAAGGCTTCGCCCTTGGCCCGCCGGATCGCGCGCGAGCGAGGCGTCGACCTCGCCCAGCTGCGCGGCACCGGTCCGGACGGTCGGATCGTCGCCGAGGACGTGGAGCGGGCGGAGGCGTCGCCGGCGCCGGCCGGCGCAGCGGCCGCACCTGCGGGCGAGGTCGAGATCGTTCCGCTCACGTCGATCCGCAAGACCATCGCGCGCCGGCTGACCGAGGCGTGGACGGTGCCGGTGTTCCAGCTGACCATCGACGTCGACATGACCCGCGCGGTTGCGCTTCGCGAGCAGCTCGTCGCCCGCATGGGCGACGGTGCGAAGCCGACACTCTCCGACGTGCTGACGAAGATCTCCGCAAGCGCGCTGATGCGCAACCGCGCCGTCAACGCGCACTTCGGCGAGGACGGGATCAAGCGCTTCCCGACCGCGAACGTCGGCATCGCCGTCGCGGCGCCGCAGGGTCTCGTCGTTCCGGTGATCCAGCGCGCGGAGTCGCTCTCGATCCCCGAGATCGCGGACGCGCGCGCCGAGCTCGTCGGTCGCGCTCGCGACAACAAGTTGCGCCAGGGCGATCTCGACGGCGGAACGTTCACGATCTCGAACCTCGGGATGTTCGGCGTGCAGCAGTTCATCGCAGTGCTGAACCCGCCGCAGGCTGCGATCCTCGCGGTCGGTTCCGTCGAGGAGCGGCCGGTCGCGCGCGACGGCGAGGTCGTGGTGCGCCCGATGATGACGGTGACGCTCACGTGCGACCACCGCACGGTCGACGGCGCAGACGGCGCGCGGTTCCTCGAAGACGTGAAGGCGTTCCTCGAAGAGCCGGGTCTCGCACTTTGACCGTCTGGTACTCGGTGCGCGACCTCGACGCGTCTCGCCAGTTCTACCGCGAGCGGCTGGGCTTCACCGAGCTGATGTTCGACGCGGCCGAGGGCTGGTCGAAGCTCGAGCGAAGCGGGATGGAGATCGCGCTGACGACCGGCGAGCCGGAGCAGGGCGGAGTCGCGCACATCGAGGTCGACGACGTCAAGGAAGAGGCCGCACGCCTGCGGGCGGAAGGGGTCGAGGTCGGGGTCGTGGTCGAGCTGCACGGCGAGATGCGCCTGCTCGAGGTCGTCGATCCCGACGGCAACCGCGTCGAGCTCGGCCAGGACGTCTCCAAGGGCGCGTGAGATGATCCGGGAAGGCGGCCAGCAGGACGTCCGTTTCCTGCGCGACATGCTGCGCCACGCCTACTACTGGCGCTCGCGCGACACCGAGTTCCCGATCACCCGCTACGTCAACGCCTGGGGCCGCGACGGCGACCGTGCCCTGATCGCGCTGGACGACTTCCACGAGGTCGGGGCCGCCTGGTACCGCGTCTACAGCGAGAAGGAGCCGGGCTTCGGCTTCGTCGACGCGGCGACGCCCGAGCTGACGATCGGCGTCGTGCCCTCCCGGCGGGGAAAGGGGATCGGCTCCTCGCTCCTCGACGCCCTGCTGCAGCAGGCCCGCGGCGACGGCTTCGAGCGGATCAGCCTGTCGGTCGAGAAGACGAACCCCGCCGTCCACCTCTACGAGAGCCGGGGCTTCCGGACGCTCAAGGGCGACGGGGACGTGTTGATGGTGGCCGAGCTGACCTAGCCTCCAGGGTAGTAGGTATCTTTTCCATACCTACTAGTCGAGGAGCGATTCGTGAAGCTGCTGCTGATCCCGCTGGAGGACTCCGTCGTCTTCCCGCACATGACCGTCACGCTGACGGTCGACACCGCCGACGAGGAGCGCGTCCTCCTCGTCCCGAACCACGAGAACGAATATGCGTCCGTCGGCACCGTTGCCGAGGTCGTCGAGACGGTCCGCCTGCCCGGCGGCGGCCGCGCGGTCGTGCTGAACGGCCTCCACCGCGGCGTCCTTGGCGCGGCCGAGAGCGACCCCCGCGGCAAGCTGCGCGTCGAGGTCGAGGACCACCCCGATTCCGAGGAGTGGGACGCGAAGCTCCGCGAGCTCGGGACCGAGTACCGCGCGATCGTCGAGGAGATCCTCGACCACCGCGGCGACGACGGCCGCGTCGCAGCCTTCCTGCGCGCGATCGGCGATCCCGGAGCGCTCGCGGACACGGTCGGCTACTCGCCGGACGTCTCCGTTCGAGCAGAAGCTCCGCCTGCTGGAGACGCTGGACCTGCGCGAGCGGCTCGAGCTCGCGACCGAGCTGCAGCGCGAGGTGCTCGCCACCCTGCAGGTGCGGCAGCGCATCCGCGAGGACGTCGAGGAAGGCGCGCAGAAGCAGCAGCGCGAGTACATCCTGCGGCGCCAGATGGACTCGATCCGCAAGGAGCTCGGCGACGACGACGCTTCCGTGATCGAGGAGTACCGGCAGAAGCTCGAGGAGCTCGACCTGCCCGAGCACGTCCGCGAGCAGGCCGAGCGAGAGCTCTCACGCTTCGAGCGGATGGGCGAGCAGGGCCCCGAGTCGCAGATGATCCGCACGTACCTCGACTGGCTCTTCTCCGTGCCGTGGGGCAAGACGTCGGAGGAGCGCCTCGACCCGAAGCACGCGCGTGAGGTGCTCGACGCCGACCACCACGGGCTGAAGGACGTCAAGGACCGCATCGTCGAGTATCTCGCCGTCCGCAAGCTGCGCGAGGAGCGCGGGATCGAGGAGGACAAGCGCTCCGGCGCGATCCTCACGCTGATCGGGCCGCCCGGCACGGGCAAGACGTCGATCGGCGAGTCGGTCGCGCGCGCACTCAACCGCGAGTTCGTCCGGATGTCGCTCGGCGGCGTGCGCGACGAAGCGGAGATCCGCGGCCACCGGCGCACCTACATCGGTGCGCTGCCTGGTCGGCTCGTGCGTGCGCTCCGCGACGCCGGGACGATGAACCCCGTGATCCTGCTGGACGAGGTCGACAAGGTCGGCGCGGACTGGCGCGGCGACCCGTCGGCGGCACTGCTCGAGGTGCTCGACCCGGCGCAGAACCACTCGTTCCGCGACCACTACCTCGACGTCGAGCTCGACCTCTCGCAGGTCGTGTTCATCGCCACCGCGAACATCGCGGACACGATCCCGCAGGCGCTGCTCGACCGCATGGAAGTGATCCGCTTCGACGGCTACACGGTCGACGAGAAGGTCGCGATTGCTCGGGGCTACCTGTGGCCGCGCCAGCGCGACCGGAACGGCCTGCGCGAGGACGAGGTCTCGATCGACGACGTGACGCTCCGAACGGTCGTCAGCGAGTACACGCGGGAGGCCGGCGTGCGTCAGCTCGAGCGCGAGCTCGGCAAGGCGCTCCGCAAGACCGCGACGAAGATCGTCGCCGAAGAGGTGGAGGCTCCCGTCGTCGTCGACCTCGACGTCGTGCGCGACGCGCTCGGCCGGCAGCGCTTCTACCAGGAGGCTGCCGAGCGCACGGCCGTTCCGGGCGTGTCGACCGGGCTCGCCGTGACCGGCACCGGTGGCGACATCCTCTTCATCGAGGCGACGCGCATGAAGGGCGACGGGAAGCTCGTGCTGACCGGCCAGCTCGGCGATGTGATGAAGGAGTCCGCGCAGATCGCGCTCTCCTACATCCGCTCGCACGCGTCGGAGCTCGGGATCGAGGAGGCCGCGTTCGACGACACGACGTTCCACGTGCACGTCCCCGCAGGCGCAATCCCGAAGGACGGGCCGAGCGCGGGCATCGCGATCACGACCGCGCTCGCGTCGCTCCTCTCGGGGCGGCCGGTGAAGCACACCGTCGGGATGACGGGCGAGGTCACGCTGCAGGGACGAGTGCTGCCGATCGGCGGCCTGAAGCAGAAGGCGCTTGCCGCACACGCCGCCGGGCTGCAGGACATCATCGTCCCCGAGCGGAACCGTGCAGACCTCGACGACGTGCCCGCAGACGTGCGCGAGGAGCTGGCCTTCCATCCGGTGATGACGCTCGGCGAAGTGCTCGAGCTCGCGCTCGAGCCCGAGGCCGCTCCCCGTGCAGTCGCCGCGTAACACCACTCAGGAGCTGCCCGAGGAGGTCGCCCGTGCGGCGGACCTTCTCGGGCGCCGCTGGGTGCTCGCGATCGTCTACGCCTCGCACGGCGGGGCGATCCGCTTCAACGAGTTCAAGCGCACGATCGTCGGCATCACGCCGAAGACGCTGGCGCAGCGCCTCGAGGAGCTCGAGCACGCGGGGATCCTCGAGCGGCTCGTGCTGGAGGGCCGCCCGCCGCGCGTCGAGTACCGCCTGACCGACGCGGGCCGCCGTCTCCGCGCCCTCGTGCGCGCGCTCGACCACTGTGCGGGCGACCTCTGCGGCGGGCGCTGACCCGCCGATACGATCCCGCCCGTGGAATGTGACGTCGCAGTTCTCGGAGGCGGCCCCGGCGGCTACACCGCAGCGATCCGCGCGGCACAGCTCGGCGCGAAGGCCGTCTGCATCGAGAAGGAGCCGGAGCTCGGCGGAACCTGCCTCCGGGTCGGGTGCGTCCCGACCAAGGCCTGGGTGCAGACCGCGTTCGCGCTGAAGGAAGCACACGAGTCGTTCGCCAAGTTCGGCGTCAACGTCGGCGAGCCGCAGCTCGACATGGCGGTTGCGAGCCAGTGGAAGGACGGCGTCGTCAAGCAGATGACCGGCGGCGTCGCATCGCTCTTCAAGGCGAACGGCGTCGAATGGGTCAAGGGCGCCGGCCGCTTCAAGGACGCGAACACGATCGCGGTCGAGGGCGGCGAGGACGTCACGTTCAAGCAGGCCGTGATCGCGACGGGCTCGTTCCCGCTCCGCCCGCCGATCGACGGCCTCGACTCGCCGCGCTGCGTCGATTCGACCGGCCTGCTCGCGCAGACCGAGGTGCCAAAGCGTCTGGTGATCCTCGGCGGCGGGATCATCGGCGTCGAGTTCGCTTCGATCTTCGACCGCTTCGGCAGCGAGGTGACGGTGATCGAGATGCTGCCGCAGCTGATCGCGATCGAGGACGAGGATGCGGGCAAGGAGTTGGCGAAGCAGTTCGGGAAGCGCGGGATCGCGCTGCAGCTCGGCAAGACCTGCACCAAGGTCGAGGACTCGGGCTCCGAGTTGACCGTCCACTTCGGCGAAGGGGAGACCGTTACGGCGGACCTGATGCTCGTCGCGGTCGGCCGTGGTCCGGTCATCGAGAACCTCGGGCTCGAGGAGATCGGCGTCCAGTTCGACAAGCGCAAGGGGATCGCCGCCGACGAGCGCAGACGCACGACCGTCGAGCACATCTACGCGGTCGGAGACTGCGCCGGCTACTGGCAGCTCGCGCACACGGCTTTTCGCGAAGGCGAGGTCGCGGCAGAGAACGCCTGCGGTCACGACGCCGTCGTCGACAACCGCGCCGTGCCGCGCCCGATCTACACCGACCCGGAGATCGCGGGCGTCGGCCTGACCGAGGCGGAGGCACGCGAGCAGTACGGCGACGACGTCGCCGTCGGCCAGTTCCCCTGGGTCGCGAACGCACGCGCGGTGATGCAGAACGAGACCGTCGGCTGGGTCAAGTCGATCCACGAGACGCGGTACGGCGAGCTGCTCGGACTGGTCATGGTCGGCCCGCACGTCACCGACCTGATCGAGGCGGGCGTGGTCGCGATCGACGCCGAGGCGACCGTCGAGACCGTCGCCGACGGGATGACCGCGCACCCGACGCTCTCCGAGGCGATCAAGGAAGCCGGCCTCGTGGCTCTCGGCCGCGCGATCCACCTGCCGAACCGCAAGCGCGCCCCCGCCCGGGCCTAATTAGCTGCGCAAGCTTCGCGCGAAGACCCCTAAAGGCGGCCGCTTCGCGCCGCTGTCGCCGCTTTCTCCACATTTCGGAGGGTTGGCGCGTATCGCGTCCGGGCATTCGCTCGTTGTCCAACCGGACGATGACCCCGATCCTCGTTCATCGGCAGTCAGGCGAGCAGGCCTTCGAGCGGCTGTACCGCTCGCACGTCCAGGACGTGTACCGGTACGCCCTGATGATCCTGCGCAACCGCGACGACGCCGAGGACGTCGCCCAGACGACGTTCCTGAAGGCGTACCGCGCGTACCAGCGAGGCGAGCGCCCGAGGCATCCGCGCCAGTGGCTGATCACGATCGCGCACAACACCTGCGGGACGCGAATCCGCGACGCGAGGCGCCGTCCCCGAGAAGTTGCACTCGAAGAGCAGCAGTTCGAGCCCGCTCCGGTCGGCGGGGGCGAGGTCGACGTCGACGTAAATGAGCTCGTCCGTGCGGTCGGCGCGCTCTCGTTCAACCAGCGGGCAGCGCTCGTCATGCGCGAGCTCGAGGGGCGTACGTACGCGGAGATCGCCGAGGTGCTCGAGTTGTCGACCTCCGCCGTGGAGACTCTGCTCTTCCGCGCGCGACGCGCTCTCCGCGAGCAGCTTGAAGGAACGCTCACGTGCGGCGAGGCCGAGCGCGTGCTCTCGCTCGAGCTCGACGGACGCCTCCCGAACGACGAGCGGCCGAAGCTCCGCGCGCACCTACGCGAGTGCGCGGAGTGCGCCTCGCTCGCGCGACGGCAGCGCGCACGGCGCGCCGCGCTGCGCAGCCTCGGCCCGCTGCCGCTGCCTGCCTCGCTCGCGTCCTGGGGCGGCGGCGCCGCGGTCGGGGGCGGCGTGGCGGTGAAGGTTGCGGCGCTGCTCGCCGCAGGCGTCGCAGCGGTCGGCGCCACGCAGCAGGCAGCCGACGCCGTGTCCGCGCCGAAGAAGCTCGAGCGCTCGCAGCTCGTCGAGGTCGCCTCGGTCTCGAAGCCGATGGCCCGCACGACTCGGACGCCGCGCGCGGTCCGACCGGCGAAGGCTGCGGCACGCCCGACCCGCGCGACGAAGCAGGGAAGCGCACACGTGCCGCCGCCGACGCTCACTCGAGTCTCCGTCGCCGGCGCCGAGCCCGCTCCGGCGACCGACCCGGCAGCCCCCGCCGTGGCGAAGCCGCTGTCCTTGGAACTGCCCGCTCTGCCAGTAGAGTTGCCTGCGGTGCCTCCGGTCGAGGTGAAGGTCGAGGTGCCGAGCCTGCCCCCGCTTCCCGTGGAGCTCCCGAAGGTCGTCTTGCCGGGTGTGGGGCCCTAGCCGAACGCAAGTTTCCGTCTGGAGCGGGATCAAAGAAGATATGACGCCCCTTCTGGCGGAGCAGTTGCGCGCGGACCGCTCGTTCGAGCGGATCTACCGCAAGCACGTCGGTGACGTCTACCGGTACGCGCTCGCCGTCCTGCGGCAGCCCGCCGACGCGGAGGACGTGGCGCAGACGACGTTCCTGAACGCCTATCGCGCGTACCAGCGCGGCGAGCGGCCGCGGAACGCGCAGAACTGGCTGATCGCGATCGCCCACAACGTCTGCCGACAGCGCTTCCGCCAGGCGCAGCGTCGCCCCGACGAGGTCGAGTTCGACGATCGGGTCGGCGAGATCGTGCCTGAGGAGGACCGCGGCCCGCGAGCGGAGGACATCCAGCGCGCGCTCGGCCACCTCGCGTTCAACCAGCGCGCAGCTCTCGTGATGCGCGAGCTCGAGGGTCGCTCGTACGCGGAGATCGCGGAGATCCTCGAGACGTCGGTCAGCGCGGTCGAGACGCTGCTCTTCCGTGCCCGCCGCGCGCTGCGGGAGCAGCTCGAGGGGACGCTGACCTGCGCCGACGCCGAGCTCGCGATCTCCCGTCAGGCCGACGGTCGACTGGCGCGACCCGAGCGCTCGGCGTTGCGCGCCCACTTGCGGCAGTGCAGGGAGTGCGAACGCCTGGCGCGCAGCCAGCGCGCGCACAAGCAGGCATTCAAGGCGCTCGCGCTCGTCCCGATTCCCACGTCGCTCACGTCGCTGTTCGGTGGCGGGAGCGCCGTGGTCGGAGGCAGCGTCGCGTTGAAGGCAGCCGCCTTCGTCGCCGCCGGCGTTGTTGCGACCGGAGTGGGCTACGAGGGCGCGAGAGAGCTGTCGACGCCGTCGCGTCAGCCCGGGGCCGTCATTCCGGCGACGACGCCTGCCGTGAGGCCCGCGACCCCGATCGTCGCGCCGCTGCGAGCGCCCGCCACGAGGCCGCGCCCGGCGGCGGCGAGAGACAAGGAGAAGACCAAGGGCAAGTTGGTCGCTCCCGGTCAGGTGTCGCGCCAAGCCAAGCCGGTCCCGCCTGGGCAGGCCAAGAAGCAGGCGGCTCCCATCGCGAGCATCAGGGTGACTCCGCCGGGCCAGTTACGCAAGGCCGCGGTCAGAACGGCGAAGCCGAAGCCTGCGCCGCCCGGGCAGGCGAAAAAGGCGAAGCCCATGCCGAAGAAGGGCGGGGGCGACCGGCCGTAGGGCGGTTCGCTTTTCCGGCCGCAAGGGTAGGCTCGCCGGATGAGCATCGTGAACCGACGCAACGCCATGCTTGGGTGGGCGACGTGGACTGCCGCGAAGCAGATCGCAGCGCGTAAGGCTCGCGCAGCCACGCACGCCAACGAACGCAAGTCGCGCAGGCTCCTGATCATCCTCCCGTTGCTCGCCGCCGCCGGCGCGGTGATCTTCTTCTGGCGACACACGAGCGACGACGGAGTTCCGCCGGCCGGCGAGTAGAGTTTCTGCCGTGCCCCAGGGCCCGGCGGAGATCCAGGACGACTTCGTGAACCCCGCCGTCGCGGGGCTGACGGCGTACGAGCCAGGCAAGCCGGTGGACGAGGTCCAGCGCGAGCTCGGCCTCGACCGCGTCGTGAAGCTCGCGTCGAACGAGGGGCCGTTCCCGCCCTTCCCGGCCGCCCTCGAGGCGATGGATCGCGCTGCGCGCGACCTGAACCGCTACCCGGACGGCGGCGCGTTCCGCCTGCGCGCCGCACTCGCTGAACGCCGGAATGTTGCGTTCGAGGAGGTGGCGGTCGGCTCCGGCGCGGACGGCGTGATCGACTGCGTCTCGCAGGCGTTCCTCGACTCGGGCGACGAGGTGGTCTGCGGCTGGCCGTCCTTCCCGAGCTACGTGATCGACGCGCTGAAGCTCGGCGCGACACCGGTTCGCGTTCCGCTGACGGACGCCCGCTACGACCTCGACGCAGTGCTCGCTGCGATCACGCCCCGCACCAAGGTCGTGTACGTCTGCCACCCGAACAACCCGACCGGCACGATGAACACTCGCGCTGAGCTGGACGCGTACTTCGAGCGTGTCCCCGAGCACGTGCTGACGGTGCTCGACCAGGCGTACTTCGAGTACATCGACGATCCTGAGTACGCGGACGGGATCGAGTACTTCCTGCAGGGCCACCGTGTGCTCGTCGTCCGGACGTTCTCGAAGATCTACGGGCTCGCCGGGCTGCGGGTCGGGTGGGGCGTCGGGAGCAGCTCCGTCGTCGCGGCGGTCGGGAAGGTCCGTCGCGCGTTCGACGTGAACACGCAGGCGCAGATCGCAGCCGTCGCGAGCCTGGACGACGACGCCGAGGTCGAGCGACGTCGACGCGTGAACGCGCAGGAGCGGCAGCACGTCGTCGAGATCCTCGAGCGCCACGGCTTGGAGTGCGCAGGTCCCGCGGTCGCGAACTTCGTCTATGCGGAGAGTGGGGAAGAGGATGCGCGACCGCTGTTCGAGGCGCTGCTCCGCGCCGGCGTGATCGTTCGACCACTCGAGGGCTTCGGCGCTCCGAGCGCGATCCGGGTCACCGTGGGGTCCCAAGAGGACAACGCTGCGCTGGACGAGGCTCTCGGCCGCGTCCGCGCTGCCGCCGAGGCGTAGCCCCCGGTGGGGGGCGCGCCCCGTTGACCCCTGTACTAGCGTGAGCCCGTGGCCGGCCGCCAACTTGCCCTGATTCGACGCGCCCGAGACTTCCGTCTGCTCTTCCTCGCCGCGGTCGGCTCGGGGCTCGGAACGCGCCTCGCGGTGATGGCGCTGATGGTCGACATCTGGGACCGCACGCACTCGGGCAAGTGGGTCGCGGCGCTCCTGGTGGCCGACTTCGTTCCGATGATCGTCATCGGGCTGCTGCTGGGCTCCTTCGTCGACCGCTTCTCGCGACGCAAGCTGATGGTCGCGTCCGACCTTCTGCGCTGTGCCGTGTTCGTCGTACTGCCGTTCACGACCGGCCCCGCACAGCTGGTCGCACTTGCGGGCGTCGTCGGGTTCGCGACCGGATTCTTCCGACCGGCGCTGTTCGCCGGGCTCCCGAACGTCGTCGACGACGACGAGCTCGCGGATGCGAACGGCATCCTGCAGGCGGCGGAGAACATCACGTGGATGCTGGGTCCGCTGCTCGGCGGCGTCCTGCTCTCGTTCTCCACTCCGGACATCGCGTACTGGTTCAACGCTGTGACCTTCCTCGGTTCCGCGTTGCTGATCGCCCGGATCGCGGAGCACAAGCTCCAGACCGAGAAGGCCTTGAGCGAGGGCCACTGGCGTGACCTCGCCGAGGGCTTCAAGCTCGCTGGGCGATCGCGGGCGCTCCTGACGGTGCTCGTGGGGTGGAGCCTTGCGATGCTCGCGATCGGCAACTCCGACGTCGCGGAGGTCGAGCTCGCGAAGGTCGCGTTCGGTGCGGGCAACTTCGGTCTCGGCCTCCTGATGGCGGCGTCGGGGCTCGGCCTGATTCTCGGAAGCCTCGGCGCGGGCTGGGCTGCCGCACGCTGGGGGACGGCGGTGGCCTACGGCGGCTCGATCGGGTTGATGTCGCTGATGCTCGGCGCGACGGCCGTCGTGTCGAGCGTGTGGGTGGCTGCGATCTTCGTCGTGGCGTATGGCCTGGGTAACGGGATCGCGGTCGTCGTGAACAGCCTGCTCGTGCAACGAGGCATACCGGATCATTTCCGCGGCCGCGCGTTCACGCTTGCGATGAGCCTGACCTACAGCGCGCTCTTCATCGGCATGCTCGCCGGCGGGTTCATCTCGGATGCGTACGGCGCGAGGTGGGCCTGGGGCGTCGCCTCGATGATGGCGGGTGTCGCCGCGGTCGCGTCGTATGCGCTCGCGCGAGGGATCCCCGCGGACGCGGAGCTGGCGGAGGTGGAGCCGTTTCCGATCGTCTCGGCGGCGGCGCCCGACCCCGCCGAGCTCGGCGCGCTGCACGAGTAACCTTCGCGGCCGTGGCGCAGCGGCGGGAGTGGACGCGCGAAACCCTCGCCGCGGGCGTCCGCGCCGGCGACACGCGTGCGCTGGCGCGCGCGATCACCCTCGTCGAGAACTCCGACCCGCTCGCGTACGAGGTCGTCCGGGACATCTACCCGGAGACGGGGCGGGCGTACACGATCGGCGTGACCGGGCCGCCCGGCGTCGGAAAGTCGACCCTGATCGGCGCGCTCGTTCGCCACGTCCGCGACCAGGAGCTGTCCGTCGGGGTGATCACGGTCGACCCGTCGAGCCCGTTCACGCACGGCGCGCTGCTCGGTGACCGGATCCGGCTCGCCGACCACTTCCTCGACCCGGGCGTCTTCATCCGGTCGATGGGGACCCGCGGGCACCTCGGCGGGCTCGCGGAGTCCACGTTGCAGGCGATGCTGGTGCTCGACGCCGCAGGGAAGGACGTGATCTTCCTGGAGACGGTGGGTGCGGGGCAGAGCGAGGTCGAGGTGATCGGCGTCGCAGACACCGTGCTGCTCGTGCTGATGCCTGGGTCCGGTGACTCCGTGCAGGCGCTGAAGGCGGGCATCATGGAGATCCCCGACGTGATCGCCGTCAACAAGTCCGACCATCCCGCTGCGAAGACGATGCTGAACGAGGTGCGCTCGATCCTCGCTCTCGACCACGAGCGGGCGTGGAAGCCGCCGATCGTCCTGACGGAAGCGATGCGCTCGGAGAACGTCGAGAAGGTGTGGGAGGAGGTCGAGCGCCACCGGTCGTTCCTGGAGGAGGCCGGCGGCCTCGAGGAGCGGCGCCGGCGGAACCTCGCGGGTGAGGTGTTCGCGGTGGCGTCGGCGCGGGCAAAGACCCACCTCGAACATGCCGTGCGCGACGACCCCGAGCTCCGGCGGCTGCTCGACGAGGTTCAGCGACGTGAGCTCGACCCGCTGACCGCGGTTCGCGAGATCATGGAGAAGGTGTTCAAGGTTGAAGACGAGAACAGCGCCCACACTCGCTGACATCCGCGCTGCGCGCGAGCGGATCCACGGCGCCGCGCGCGAGACGCCGGTCTACGGCTCCGAGTCCTTCGAGCGCATGACCGGACGCGAGGTGTGGCTGAAGGCTGAGAACCTTCAGCGGACGGGCTCGTTCAAGATCCGCGGCGCAGTCAACTGCATCGCGTCGCTCTCGGACGAGGAGCGCGTGGCCGGCGTCGTCGCAGTGAGCGCGGGGAATCACGCGCAAGCCGTGGCCTGGGCGGCGCGCGAGGCGGGCATCGACGCGACGATCTTCATGCCCCAGGACACGCCGGTGGCGAAGGTCGAGGCGACGCAGAACTACGGGGCGAAGATCGAGCTCGGCGGCGAGATGTTCGACGACGCGCAGGAGCACGCGAACGCGTTCGCGGACAGGAGCGGCGCAACGTTCGTGCACCCGTTCGAGGACGAGCGGGTGATCGCGGGCCAGGGGACGATCGGGCTCGAGCTCGTCGAGCAACTGCCGGACGTCGGGACCGTCGTCGTCCCGATCGGCGGCGGTGGGCTTGCGTCGGGCATCGCGATCGCAGCGAAGGAGCTCAAGCCCGGGCTGCGCATCGTCGGCGTGCAGGCCGCTACGTGCGCCCCGTTCGCAGGCGGGGTGTCACACGGCTTCACGATCGCGGAAGGGATCGCGGTCAAGAACCCCGGAGAGCTGACGAGGTCGATCGTCAGCGACCTGCTCGACGACGTCGTCACGGTCACGGACGAGGAGATCAGCCAGGCGATCGTGCTCTCGCTCGAGCGCGCAAAGCTGCTCGTCGAGGGTGCCGGAGCGGCGGCGCTCGCCGCGCTGCTCGCGGACCGCGTCGGCGGAAAGGGGGCTGTCGCGGTGCTCCTGTCGGGCGGGAACATCGACCCGTCGCTCCTGATCACCGTGATCCGTCACGGTCTCACGCTCGCCGGCCGCTATCTCGTCGTGCGAACGCGGATCCCCGACCGGCCCGGCGAGCTCGTCAAGTTGCTCTCGCGGGTCGCCGAGGAGCGTGTGAACCTCGTCTCGGTCGAGCACCATCGGGAGGGGATCCAACTCTCGGTCGCGGAGACCGAGGTGGAGCTCACGCTCTCGACTCGGGACGCCGCGCACGCACTCGCGCTCGTCGACGCGATGCAGCGCTGGGGCTACCCGGTGGAACGCCTGCGCTAGGCGGGAAGCGTTCGCCGGAAGAGCGACGCGAAGGCGAGGCGCCTGCTGGGCCGCTGCTCGACCCGAGCGGGCTGCTTCGGCTCGTAGCTGGGCTTCGCCGCGTATCTGATCGTCGCGTTCCGGATCACCTGCGCATGACGCTGGCGGGCGATTTCCTGGTGGGACTGGCTCTCGTACAGGCTCATGCCCACAAGACGCCCATGCGCCCGCGGTTCTTCCCGCCGCTAGCCGAGGCGCAGCACGAGCAGTGCGAGCGCGAGCGCGACGATCGCCCAGGCGAGCGCTTGGAGGGCTGCCTCGGGAGCGCGGAGGAGGCTTTCCCGCGTGATCGGCTCTTCTCCACCGTCTGTGAACGAGATCGCGCCCGCGACGCGATCGGTGCGGCGTCGGATCGTGCGCACCGGCGTCGAGAGCTGCCGCTGCGCCAGGCTGAGGAACGCCGCAAAGGCTGCGGCGAGCAGGGCCTCTGGGCGGAGTGTCTCGGCCGCGCCGACGTACGCCGTCAGGATGGGAAACGCGCCCCAGGCGAGCGCAAACCAGAGGTCGGAGTGGAAGCGGCCGCCGAAGAGCTCGAGGTTGTACGCCACCACGATGAACGTCCCGAAGACGACGAACGGGAGCAGCAACGGCGTCCACGCGAAGGCAGCGGCGAGACCGATCGTGGCGGCGCCCCCGATCGACGCGGTCGCGAGCGCGACGAGGATCCGAGCTGGGATCGCGGTCCGCAGCGGGCGTCCGTTGAGCTCGTCGAGCGCATGCGCGCCGACGCCGAGCGCGAGGAAGAACGCGGCGAGACCCCACAGCAGTCGGTCGACGGGAAGGGTCGGCGCGAGCGCTGCGCCGATCACGACGTAGGACAGATGCCAAAGCGTGTAGGGCGGATGGAGCAGCGTGACGTAGTCGCGCCAGCCGCCGGTCGGGAGCGCGTAGAACGCCGGACGCTGCTCGACGTTCACTCCCGCCGGCCCCACATAACGACGCCGCCGCCGAAGCTCAGGCGGCGAAAGCGCACGTCCGTGATGCCGGAGGCGCGCCAGACGTCAGCGAGCTGCTCGGGCGGCGGCAGCGCACGGATGCTCGGGCCGAGGAAGCGGCCCACCTCGCCCCAGCCCGGCGAGATCGCACGACCGGCGATGGGAAGAACGAGTCGGACGTACAGCTCCCAGAGCACGCCCCAGAGCGGGGCGGGAGGGACCCCGAACTCGAGCGCTGCGACCGTCCCGCCGGCACGGGTGACCCGAACCAGCTCGCGCATGGTCGCGTCGCGATCTTCGACGTAGCGCAGCAGGTACGTGAACGTCACTGCATCGAACGTTGCGTCCTGAAACGGAAGTTGCTCGGCATACCCCCGGACGAGTCGCACGCGGGCGTTGAGTCCAGCCTGTTCGACGCGGCGGCGGCCAACGGCGAGCATTTCCTGGCTCTGGTCGAGCCCGACGACCGAGCAGCCGGTGCGGCGCGCGAGCTCGATCGCTACGGCTGCGGTTCCCGACGCCACGTCGAGGACCGTCTCGGTGGGAGCCACCGGCACTCGCGAGACGAGAAACCGGCGCCAGCGCGGATCCTGACCGAGCGAGAGGATGCGTGCGTAGCGATCGTACGTCGGACCGAGCGGTGCGAAGAGCTCGCGCGCCACGGCGTTCCCCGCTGGCGTGGTCATGCCGTAGCTTACGAGCCGCAGCGGCGAAACTCGATCGTCCTGCCGCCTCGCTGCTGCCAGTCCTCGACGCCGCCGTTCAGGACGGGGCGGGCGTCCACTCCGCGTGCCGCCAGCACGCTCGCCGCGATGCCGGCGCGGGCGCCCGTGCTGCAGATCGTGACGACTGTCCGGTCGGCGAGGCCGTCGGAGACCGCCGGCAGCAGGCGGTACGGGATGTGCCGCGAGCCCACGATGTAGCCCTCGTCGCGCTCGTCGGCCTCCCGCACGTCGAGCAGGACCACGGCGTCCTGCCGCACGAGCAGCTCGAGCTCGTCGATGTCGACCGGGTCGAGCCGTTCCTCGCTGCCGGGCGGGTCGACGACGAACCCCTCGAGCTCGAGCAGGCCGACGGCGCGAAGCGCCCGCGCTGCGTCCTGCGCCTGAGCATCGGACCTCGCATGCACGACGACAGGCCCGTCGCCGAGCACGAACGCAGACTTCGTGGCGAACGAGTTGCCCGAGAGCGGCACGTTGAGGGCGCCCGGGAGATGCCCGGCGGCTGACTCCTCGGCGTCGCGCACGTCGAGCACGGTCGCGCCTCGGACATCGGCGGCGGGGGAGAGGGGCGGAAGCGCCGGCACGAACGGCCCGCGGTTGAGCGCGACGATCACGTCCATGTTCGGCGGCCGAGGCGCGTTCTTCGAGAGCGCATCCGCGACGAAGTCGTCGACGGCGTCGATGCGGAGGGCGGCGTTCGAGCGGCGCTCGTTCCCGATCGTCGACGAGGGATCCGAGCTCATCGACGCGCCGCACAACGAGCCTGCGACGTGACCCGGGTACACGGCGACGTCGTCGGGAAGCTCTTCGAGGCGCCGCAGGCTGTGAAAGAGCCCTTCGGCGCCCTCTGCGGCCCCGATCGCGAGGTCCGGCCGGGCGGCGTCGCCGACGAAGAGCGAGTCACCGGTGAGCAGCAGCTGCTCGTCGACGAGCAGCGCGCAGTGCTCGGGCCGGTGCCCGGGCGTGTGCAGCACGCGCACGGTGACTTCGCCGACCTGCAGCACGTCTCCGTCCACCATGGGGTCGAAGTCGTACTCGGGTTCCGCGAGCGGATGGATCGAGACACGCGCGCCGTGCTCGAGCGCGAGCCGACCGTGCCCCGCGACGTGGTCGGCGTGGTTGTGCGTCTCGATGACGCGCACGATGCGCAGCGAGTGGCGCTTCGCCTCCTCCACGTACTGCTCGATCGCGAACGCGGGGTCGACGACGATCGCGTCGCCGGCCTGCTCGGAGCCGATCAGGTAGGAGGCGCAGCCGAGGTCGGAGTCGACGAACTGTCGAAACAACATGAGGTGGTCTTATACGTGAAATAAGCGGTCGTTACTACGCGATCCGCCGAAGCAACCGTACCACCCTGCCTCGCTAGCTTTCCTGAAGCGTTAGAGGCCGAGCAGGCGCGCGATGACCATGCGCTGCACTTCGTTCGTGCCCTCTCCGATCTCCAGGATCTTCTGGTCGCGGTAGAGCCGCGAGATCGGAGATTCCTCCATGAACCCGTAGCCGCCGTGGAGCTGCAGCGCCGCGTTTGCCGCCCGGTTGGAGAGCAGTCCCGTGTAGAGCTTCGCCATCGCTGCCTCGCGCGCGAACGGGCGTCCCTGGTCTTTCAGCCACGCCGCCTTGTAGACGAGCGCACGGCCCGCCTCGATCTCGGTCGCCATGTCGGCGAGCGCGAACTGGACCGCCTGGAACTTCGCGATCGGCTTGCCGAACTGCTCGCGCTCCTTCGCGTAGGCGTACGCGAGGTCGTACGCGCCCTGTGCGAGCCCCACGCCCATCGACGCCACCGAGATGCGGCCACCGTCGAGAATTTCGAGAAATTGCTTGAAGCCCTCGCCACGCGGCCCGAGCAGATTGCCCTCGGGCACGGCGACGTCCTTGAACGAGAGCTCGCGCGTGTCCGACGCGCGCCAGCCGAGCTTGTGCATCGGCTCGGAGATCTCGTAGCCGGGGGTCCCGTTCGGGACTACGAAGTTGGAGATCTCGCCGTCGCCGGTGCTCGCAGTGATCGTGACGCACGCGGTGACGTCGGTGCCCGCGTTCGTGATGAACATCTTCGAGCCGTTGATCACCCATTGCCCGTCGCGCAGCTCCGCGGTCGTGCGCGTGTTGCCCGCATCGGAGCCCGCGCCCGCCTCGGTCAGCCCGAACGCCGCGAGCTTCTTCCCGGACGCGAGCTCAGGAAGCCACTCGCGCTTCTGCTCCTCGGTGCCGTAGTAGTAGATCGGGAGCGTCCCGAGCGAGTGGTGGGCGGCCACGGTGATCGCGACCGACGAGTCGATTCGGGTCAGCTCCTCGACCGCGATCGCGTACGACACCGTGTCGGCACCGCCGCCCCCGTACTCCTCGGGGATGGTCATCCCCATCAGCCCGAGCTCGGCGAGCTCCGCAACGAGCTCGTACGGGAAGCGACCCTCGCGGTCGAGCTCCTCGGCGAGCGGCGCGACGCGCTGCTCAGCGAACTCGCGAACCGTGGAGCGGACGAGCTCGTGCTCCTGGGTCAGGTCGAGGTCCACGCGGCCGGGGATGCTATCCGACCGCCTTCCTAGGCTGCGGGTGCGGGTTTCACCGCCCTTTACCCACCCCGTCACCGTGCCGATACCCACCTTGATGCGGTCTGCGACCCGCGAGCCGAGCGTCGAAGCGCTCCTTCTGCGGCTGGAAACCTTGACGCGCGAGCGTCAGGACCTCCGGCAGGACCTCGCGGGGCCGCCGACGCTCGAGCAGAACCGGCTGGCGATCGTCGAGGCGCAGTGGGAGCTCTCCCGCGCCCTGATCCGCCGGTACCTGCCTGCCGCCGCGTAGTAGGCTCGCGCCATGAAAACGAGAGAGTTCTTCGAGGGCCTGGAGGCACGCGTCGATTCGTCCAAGACGGCCGGCGTGAACAACTCGTACCTCTTCGACATCGAGGGCGAGGGGCAGTGGAAGGTCGACGTCAGCGACGGGAGCGTTTCCGTGACAGAGGGCGGCGGGGACGCCGACGTCACGATCACGACGTCCGGCGAGACGTTCGAGCAGGTCGCTTCGGGCGACCTCAACCCGACCTCGGCCTACATGAGCGGCAAGCTCAAGATCAAGGGTGACATGGGCGCCGCAATGAAGCTCCAGAAGCTCTTCTGAGCCCGGTCGACCCACTCGAGCGGTGGCAGCCGCTCGGCGACAAGCCGGACTACGCCGGGCTCCTGACGTTCGGGGGCGCTCCGTACACGGAGGAAGCGGGCGAGCTCGCGTCCTTCGAGTTGGCGATCGTAGGCCTTGCCTTGCGGCGTTCCTGACGCGACGATCCCAGGGTGTCTTCTTGCGCAGCGTGCGGGTTCGCCAACCGTGAGGGCGCGAAGTTCTGCTCGGAGTGCGGCCTTGCGCTCGAAGCTCCCGCGGCGCCCCGCGAGGAGCGCAAGGTTGTCTCGGTGCTCTTCGCCGACCTCGTCGGCTTCACGTCGAAGGCAGAGCGGCTCGATCCTGAAGAGGTGCGGGCGGTCCTGGCGCCATACCACGCGCTCCTTCGCGAAGAGCTCGAGCGCTTCGGCGGCACCGTCGAGAAGTTCATCGGCGACGCGGTGATGGCGCTGTTCGGCGCACCCGTCTCGCATGAGGACGATCCCGAGCGCGCAGTTCGCGCCGCGCTTCGCATCCGGGACTCGCTGGTCGAGGAAGGTCGCCTGGATGTACGAATCGGGATCACGACGGGAGAGGTGCTCGTCGCCCTCGGCGCGCGACCGAGCGAGGGGGAGGGGATGGCGTCTGGCGACGTCGTCAACACCGCGGCAAGGCTCCAGTCGGCGGCGCCGACGAACGGGATCATCGTCGACGAAGCGACCTACCGTTTCACGCGCGGCGTCATCGACTACCGCGAGGAGGCACACGTCGACGCAAAGGGGAAGTCGCAGCCCGTTCGGGTCTGGGAAGTCGTCGCTGCGCGCGCCAGGCTCGGCGTCGAGCCGGCAGCGCGCGAGAGTGTCGACCTCGTCGGCCGGCGCGAGGAGCTCCGGCTGCTCGTCGACACCCTCGCGCGGGTTCGGCGCGCGCGCGAGCCGCAGGTCGTAACCGTCACGGGCGTGCCCGGGATCGGCAAGAGCCGCCTCGTCTACGAGCTCTTCAAGACCGTCGAGTCGGGCTCGGTACTCACATACTGGCGGCAGGGTCGCTGCCCGTCGTATGGCGACGGCGTCACGTTCTGGGCACTTGCAGAGATCATCAAGAGCCACGCGGGGATCTTCGAGACGGACGGCGCGCGCAACGCTGAAGAGAAGCTCGAGCGCGTGACGCGCCTCGCCCTCGCCGACCCAACCGAAGCCGAGTGGGCGTTGCGCCACCTGCGCCCGCTCGTCGGCCTCGACTCCGGCTCGGCGCTCGCGGGCGATCGGCGCAGCGAAGCATTCGCGGCCTGGCGTCGGCTGTTCGAGGCCCTTGCGGAGCAGCATCCGTTCGTGCTCGTCGTCGAGGACATCCAATGGGCGGACGACGGGCTGCTCGATTTCCTCGAGGAGCTCGTCCGGCGAGCGAGCGGCGTGCCGCTGATCGTCCTCTGCACGGGACGGCCGGAGTTGTTCGACCGGCGGCCGACCTGGGGCGGCGGTCAACTGAACGCCATCACCGTCTCGCTGGCCCCGCTCGACGACGACGAGACGTCATCGCTCCTCGCCGCCCACGTGGAGCGCGCCGCAATCGACGACGATACGCGCGCTCGCCTCCTCGCGCGCGCCGGTGGGAACCCGCTCTACGCCGAGGAGTTCGCGCGGATGGTCGCCGAGCTGGGCGTCGAAAGCGAGCTCGACGTCCCCGATTCCGTGCAGGGGATCATCGCGGCGCGCCTCGATCTCCTTCCGCCCGAGGAGAAGGAACTGCTTCAGAACGCGGCAGTCGTCGGGAAGCAGTTCTGGACCGGTGCCGTCTCCGCGCTCGGCTCGGTCGAGGTCGAGGAGCGGCTGCGACTGCTCGAGGAGCGCGACTTCGTCCGGCGCGCGCGGAGATCGTCCGTCGACGGTGAGGACGAGTTCGCCTTCCGCCACATCCTCACGCGCGACGTCGCGTACGCGCAGATCCCGCGCGCCCGTCGCGCGGTGAAGCACGCCCTGGCAGCGGAGTGGATCGACTCGCTGTCGAAGGATCGTGCCGACGACAAGGCCGAGATGCTCGCGTTCCACTACGAGAGCGCGCTCGAGCTCGCGCCTGCAGGCGGCGAGCCGACGCCGGACCTGGAACGACGCGCGCGTGCTGCATTCCGCGACGCCGGTGAGCACGCGCTGTCGTTGAACGCGTTCAAGCCGGCCACTCGCTTCTTCGCCGATGCACTCGAGCTGTGGCCGGATGACGATGCTCGCCCTTGGGTGCTCTATCGCTACGGGCTCGCACGCTTCCATGCCGAGGGACTCGGCCGGGAGGAGCTCGAGGCTGCGCGCGACGAGTTGCTGGCGCTCGGCGAGGTCGAGCCCGCGGTGGAGGCCACGCTGACGATCGCGACCCTCACCTGGCTCGGCGGCGGGCGCGACGCCACGCTCGCTTGCGTGGAGCACGCCCTCGAGCTCTCCCGGCATGGGCCACCTCGGGCGCGCGCGCGGGCGCTGACTACGCTCGCGCGCTACCAGTCGATCGCCGGCCTGCGCGGCTGGGAGCTCCTCGCCCAGGAGGCGCTCGCCCTCGCGGAGGAGCTCGACGACGACGAGCTCCGCATGGGGGCGTTGATCAGCCTCGGCACTGCCGAATCGCTGGCGCATCCGTCGCTGGCAGGCCCATCGCTGGAGCGGGCGATCGAGATCGCTCGAGCGCGCAACTCGTCGGAGATCGTCCGCGCCTGCAACAACCTCGCGTACGTCCTCTGGCGAGCCGGTCAGGTCGATCGGGCGCGAGCATTGGCAGAGGAGAGCATCGAGTACGCGGAGAAGTTCGGCGACCACTCACTCGGCGCGTTCGTACGCGCGGGGCTCCGTTTGACGATGGCCGTCAAGCGCGGCGAGTGGGAGAGCGCGCTGCGAACGATCGACGAGTTCCTCGACCGGGCGCACAGCGCCGACTACCAGAAGGGAAACGTGCTGAAGAACCGCGGTCGGATCCGGCTGATGCGCGACGACCTCGAGGGAGGGCTCGAGGATGTGGAGGTGGCGACCGAGGACGCGCGACGCATCGGGGATCCCCAGCGCGTCGTGCCCGACCTCTCGTCCGCGGTTGGCCTCTTCGCGCAGGCCGGGGCCTTCGACCGCGCCGACGTGCACGCGGACGAGCTCGTCCCGGCGATCGACCAGATCGGGTACGAGCTGACGTTCGAGCTGGCGGACCTAGGCCCGGCTCTCCACCTGCTCGGCCGGGACCAGGAGCTCGCCCGGCTCCTCGCGCAGCGCTCGCCCGACACGCCCTGGAAAGTCGCCGCCGAACGCTTCCTCGAGCGCGACTACGTCTCGGCAGCCGAGGTGTACGCCGAGCTCGGGCTCGCCTTGGACGAAGCGGAGTGCAGGACGTTCGCGGCGGAGCGCCTCGCAGCGGATGGGCGGCACGGCGAAGCGGCGGAGCAGGCAGCACTCGCTCTGGCGTTCCACGAACGGGTCGGGGCTTCCCGAGCGATCCGTCGCCTGCGCGACGTGACCGATGCCTTGAAGCAGTCCGGCTAGCGCACTACGCTCGTCGCTCCGTCCGAGGTCGAAAGGGCTCATGACGTACTACGAGATCTTGCTGTTCCTGCACATCGCCTTCGCGATCATCTGGCTCGGCTCCGGGTTCCTCCTCCAGATCCTGGGCTTCCGCGCCGTGCGGGAGTCGAATCTCGAGCGCATCGGCGGTCTCCTGGACGACACGCACTGGCTGACGAACCGGCTCTTCGTCCCCGCCTCGCTCGTCAGTGCTCGTGCTCGGGATCCTCTTGACGATCGAAGGCCCTTGGGCGTTCGACCAGCTCTGGATCGTGCTCGGGCTCGTCGGCTACGCGATCACCTTCCTCACAGGGTTGCTCTTCATCAGCCGCCAGGCGCAGAAGGTCGGCGCGATCATGCAGCGGGACCGGGGGATGAGCCCTGACGCCGTCGCCGAGACGAAACGGCTCTTCCTGATCTCGCGCGTCGACCTCGTCGTGCTCTTCTCCGTCGTGCTCGACATGGCGCTGAAGCCGACGGGCGACGACGTCGGCACGCTCCTCCTGATGGCGGCCGCGATCGGGGCGATGACGGCGTACAGCGTCTGGCGCTTCCGCGCGCCGACGCCGACAGCGGCCTAGCTCACTCCTCGAGCTCGACGAGGAGCGCGCCGCCCGCGACGCGGTCGCCTTCCGCGACGTGCACGGCGCGAACGGTCGCCTGGTAGGGCGACACGACCGGCGTCTCCATCTTCATCGCCTCGAGCACGAGCAGCGTCTGCCGCGGCGCCACGGTGTCGCCCGGCGCGACCGCGACCCGGATCACCGTGCCGGGCATCGGCGCGGTCAGCGCGCTCTGCTCGGCGCCCGGCGCGGCGTGATCCTGCGCGGCGCTGTCGACGTCCGGCGGCGGCTGCGGCGCGGGAGGTGCGAGGTTCAGCCGCCAGCCGCCGCGCCACGCCGCTTCGGCAGGGCGGGGCGGCGGCTCCGAGAGCGGTGGGTTCTCGACGAGGAACGCCGTCGTCGTGTGACCCGCGCGCACCTTCGGGTGCGTGACCAGCCAGCGCAGGAACGGGAGGTTCGTGACGACGCCCTCCACCTCCGTCTCCGCGAGCGCGTCGCGGAGCTTCTCGAGCGCCTCGTGTCGCGTCTCGCCGTGCGCGATCAGCTTCGCGATCATCGGGTCGTAGGAGAGCGCGATCTCGTCGCCCTCCTCGACGCCCGCATCGACGCGGATGCCGGTCGGCAGGCGCAGGCGCTCGAGCGTCCCGCCCTGCGGGAGAAACGTGCGCGGGTCCTCGGCGTAGAGGCGGACCTCGACCGCGTGGCCAAGTAACACAGTGTTACTTGCCTTCAACGGCTCGCCCTGCGCGATGCGCAGCTGCTCCTTCACCAGGTCTGCGCCGGTGACGAGCTCGGTCACGGGATGCTCGACCTGGATGCGCCCGTTCAGCTCGAGGAACCAGAAGTCGCGGCCCGAGAGCATGAACTCGGCCGTGCCCGCGCCGCGGTAGCCGATGGCTGTCGCGAACGCGACGGCGGCCTCGCCGATCTGCGCGCGGAGCGCGTGGTCGAGCGCGGGCGACGGCGCTTCCTCGAGCACCTTCTGGTGGCGTCGCTGGATCGAGCACTCGCGCTCGCCGAGCGAGACGACCGTCCCATGGACGTCTCCGAGCAGCTGGATCTCGATGTGCCGCGGTCGCTCGACGTACCGCTCGGCGAAGACCGTCCCGTCGCCGAACGCCGCGTTCGCCTCGCGGCTCGCCGCCGCTCGAGCTTCCGCGAGCTCGTGGGCGCTCCGGACCACGCGCATCCCTCTGCCACCACCGCCTGCAGCCGCCTTCAGGATCAGCGGGAAACCGAGCTCCGCAGGCTCGCCCGACTCGACGACGGGCACGCCCGCCTCGCGCGCGACCTGCTTCGAGCGGAGCTTGTCGCCGGCCGTCTCGAGCGCTTCGGGCGTCGGCCCGACCCACGTGAGCCCCGCCGCCTCGACCGCGCGCGCGAAGTCGGCGTTCTCCGCGAGGAAGCCGTAGCCGGGGTGGATCGCGTCGGCGCCCGACTGCTTCGCCGCGCGAATGTGCTCCTCGGACGCGAGGTACGACGCGATCTCGACCGTCTCGCCCGCGGAACGGGCATGAAGCGCGCCGCTGTCGGCCTGCGGTGCAACCGCGACCGTCTCGATGCCGAGCTCGCGGCAGGCGCGGAAGACGCGGAGCGCGATCTCGCCACGGTTCGCTACGAGGAGCTTCCGGATCGCCATGGCGCGCGAAGCCTACGCGCGCGTCTGGCGGGCTAGACCGACCCGCGCCAGATCAGGACGAGCAAGATCACCGCCGTCAGCGCTGCGACCGTGAGTACGACGAAGTTGACGACGAGCGCCGCCGTGATCGCCCGTGGAGAGGCCAGCGCCGACTGGGGGTGGGCGCCGTTCGTGCCGGCCCCGTTGCCGTCCACTGCGTCCGCCACCGCGGCCGTGATGAACTGGTTCAGAGACGTGCGCTCGAGCTCCGCCTTGCGTGCGACCTCGGCATGCAGCTCCGGCGGCATCCGCAGGAGCAGACGCCCGCTATATGCGGGCTTCCCCTCCTCGATGCGCTTCGCCTGCTGCTGCGCCATCCACGTCAGTGTATGAGTTTCGCGGTGGTACCACAATCCTCGTAACTCGCCCAACCGCCCGCGCGACGCTGGATCGTGCGCAACGAACGCTCGATCAGCCGCGAAACGTGGATCTGGGAGAGGCCCACCTCGCGCGCGATCTCACGTTGTGTGAGGCCGCCGTAGAAGCGCAGCTCGAGAATGCGCCGCTCGCGCCCGTCGAGGGTGTCAAGGCACGACGCGACGAACAGCCGGTCGTCGCTCGCGTCGAAAGGATCGCCCGCAGGCACGGGCACGTCCTCGATCGGGACCGCGTTCTGGTCGAGCTCGCTCGCCGCGCCTGCCTCGGCCGTCGACGTGCCGGCCGCCTCCGCGAGCTCGCCGATCGAGGCGGGGCGGCCCAGTCGGCCGCCGAGCTCGCGGCGCAGCCGTCTCAGGGTGCCGTTGAGCTCGTGCAGCCGCCTCGGCGGCCGCACCGTCGGCACTGCGTCTCGGAGGTGGCGCTGGATCTCACCGGCGACGTTCGGCCGTGCGAACGCCGCGAGGTTGACGCCGCGTGTCGGCTCGAAGCGGTCGACGGCGTTGATCAGCCCGATCGTTCCGACCTGCACGAGGTCGTCGAGCTCCGTTCCGTCGCGAACGAAGTCGCGCGCCACGGAACGAACGAGCGGGAGGTAGTCGAGGATCAGCTGCTCGCGCGTTGCGCGGTCAGATGGTGTGGCCTCCGCGCTCGCTAAGTGCATCGTCTGCAGCGCCGTTGCCTCCTCCCCAGAGGATCTGCGGACTGAGTTCGACTGTAGCGCGACGACATGTGAAATGCAATTTCGTTTCGACGTACTTCGCGACTCAACGCGAAACGTTCGGGGTATTTACAGAACATGAGGCGCAAGGTCTGGCAAACGCTTGCGGTGACGTCAGTTCTGTATTTCGTTGCGGCTGCCCCCGGCCACGCGCAAGAGCTGCCTCTGCCGACATCCGCCGAGGACGTCGCCGCGGTGATCCAGGACGTCGCCTCGACCGTCGCCGTCGTACCTGAAGGGTCTCTTGTGCCTCCGGTCGTCCCAACGGTGCCTACACCTGTGCCGGACGCTCCTGCTGTGACGCCGTCGACGGTGCAAACGCCCACGGAAAGCCAGTATCAGCCGCCCGCGACGCAGTATCAGACGCCGAGCAACGAGGCCGCGAGCACGCCGCTTGTGGCCGCGCCGCCCGTCGCGGACGTGGTACCGCCCGTTCCGCAGGAGACCGCGACCGTCGTCTCTCCGGAGCCTCCCACAACCCCACATATCTCTACCGAGAATTCGACGACGAGTTCGCTTCCCTCCACTTGGATCTGGAATTGGAACTGGAACTGCGATCCGTCGGCGGTGCCCCCAGAACAGAAGCGATTGTGGACGGGACCTGGACGTGGAACTGGAACTTCAACTGCCATCACCGAATGCGTCCGCCGGTAGCGGGCAGTATCAAGATGCAGCAACGCAGTATCAGCCGCAAAATTCGAACATCTCCATTCGCGTCGGCAGCCCAGGCGACAACGGGGCTGTGACGCAGACGATCGCGGCTGTCGCGCAGGCGACTTCGGCCACCGTGAACGCGATCGCGCAGACGGTCGCGCAGAGTAACCGAGTCGGTCGGTGCGGCTCCTGCGACGGGCCCGACGGTCCCCGATGTGGCGGCGACCGTCGTACAGCAGGTCGTGACGGCTGTTTCGGAGGTTGTCGCTGCAGTGCTCCCCTCGCTGGTGACTGCTCCGTCGGCCGTCGCGGCCCTGACCGTACCGGCGGTGCCGCCGATCTCGGCGCTGGGTGATCCCGTCCCCCCATTGGCGCTTCCCCTCGCACCGGAACTCGAAAAACTCGTAGGCGAGCTCGGTCTGCTCCCGCCGGCGTCGAACGTCGTGCCGGGAGCTCGGACGCGCTCGCGCCCCGCGCCCGCGCGCTTGCCGCAGCCCGCGTACGGCGCCGGGGTCGCGAGCGCGTGGGATGCATCGCCGGCCCCCGTCGCCGTAGCAGCGCCGCGTGCCTCAACCGGCACGCCGCCGGCGCGCTCGCCGCGACCGGGGCCGCGGCCTCCCATGCCCATGCCGGGCGGCTCGTCCGTCGCCGGCACCGGCGGAAGCTCCGCGGGCGTCGCAGCGGCCGCCCTCGTGGCAATGCTCGCCTCCTACCTCTTCGTTCCTCCGTTCAGTGCGCGGCGCGTGCGATCGCCGAGAGACCGTCGACGTCTCCGGCCGCGCGCGTCACGGCTCGAGCGCCCGGGTTAGCGAGCCGCCTTCGACTCGACGCGCTTCGGGCGGCTTGCCCAGGCGCGACTTCGAAGACGGTTTGAAGGAGAAACCTCAATGAAGCGATGGCATATCGCGCTCATCGCGGCCGTTCTCTCGCTGACCACGGGAGTGGGCCTCGCCACGGCAGCCGTACCGTCCGTCGGAAGCCAGACTGTGGACCAGTCGGCCTCAAGCGGGCAGGTTGCGGGAGCCGCGGCCGGTGCAGCGCAAACCAATCCGAGCAACACCAACGTCTCGATCCGGGTTCTCAGTCCGGGGAACGACGGCTCGGTCTCGCAGTCGAACAGCGTCGACTCCGATGCAACGGCGTCGAACCGCAACTCGGCTGATCAGGACGCGACGCAGGCTCAGTCGGCCGGCAGCACGGGGGCGTGCTGCGGGTCCGGCTCGACCGGCATCCAGTCCTCGAGCCAGTCCGCCGCGAACCAGCAGGCCGCAGCAGCACTGTCGTTGGCGACGCAGACGAATGCGTCGAACACGAACGTGCCGGTGCGGGTCGGGAGCCCGGGGAACGACGGCTCGGTGTCCCAGTCGAACAGCGCCGACTCCGATGCATCGGCGTCGAACCGCAACTCGGCTGACCAGGACGCCACGCAGACCCAGTCGTCCGGCGGCGGCACGTGCTGCCAGGCCGGCTCGACCGGGCATCCAGACCTCGGACCAGGACGCCAAGAACCAGCAGGCGGCCCTGGCTGCGTCTGAGGCCAAGCAGAACAACCCGGAGAACACGAACGTGTCCGTCCGGGTTCTCAGCCCGGGGAACGGTGGGAACGTCTCGCAGACGAATTCGGTCGATTCGGATGCGAACGCCACCAACTCGAACGACGCAGACCAGGACGCGACGCAGAGGCAGTCGTCCGGTGGCAGTGACTGTCGCTGCGCCGGCTCGACCGGCATCCAGACGTCCGACCAGGATGCGAAGAACGAGCAGGCGGCGCTGGCGGGTTCGAAGGCGGAGCAGAACGGTGCCTCGAACACGAACGCGTCGATCCGCGTGCTGAGCCCTGGCAACGACGGAAACGTCCGGCAGTCCAACACCGTCGACAGCGACGCGAGGGCGAGCAACCGGAACTCCGCCGACCAGGACGCGACGCAGACGCAGTCCGCAGGGTCCGGCTCGGGCACGGGCATCCAGGTCTCCGACCAGGACGCCCGCAGCAAGCAGGCCGCGCTGGCGGCGTCGATCGCGAAGCAGGACAATCCCAGCAACACCAACACGCCGATCCGGGTGCTGAGCCCGGGCAACGGCGGCAACGTCGTGCAGAGCAACTCGGTCGACTCCGACGCGAGCGCCAGCAACTCGAACGACGCGGATCAGACGGCGACTCAGACCCAGAGCGGTGGCGGCTCATGTGGCTGCCAGGGCTCGACGGGGATCCAGATCGCCGACCAGTCCGCGAAGAACGAGCAGCTCGCGATCGGCTTCTCGGCCGCCGAACAGAAGGGAGCATCGAACACCAACGAACCGATCAGGGTCGGAAGCTCCGGCAACGACGGAAACGTTTGGCAGACGAACAGCGTCGACAGTGACGCTCGAGGCCTCCAATCGCAACTCCGCCGACCAGGACACGACCCAGACGCAGTCCGCGGGGCCCGGCTCGGGAACCGGCATCCAGATCTCCGGTCAGGAGTCCAAGAACGAGCAGGCCGCGCTGGCGGCGTCGATTGCCAAGCAGGAAGACGCGAAGAACGACAACAGCCCGATCCGGGTGCTGAGCCCGGGGAACGGCGGTTCGGTCGTGCAGTCCAACTCGGTCGACTCCGACGCGAGTGCGAAGAACTCGAACGACGTGGACCAGACGGTGGATCAGACCCAGCGGGGTGGCAGTGATTGCAAGTGCCACGACGGCTCGACGGGAATCCAGGTCGCCGGCCAGTCCTCGAAGAACGAGCAGCTCGCACTCGGGTTCTCGGCGGCGATCCAGAAGGACGCGTCGAACTCGAACGATCCGATCAGGGTCAAGAGCCCTGGCAACGACGGAAACGTGTGGCAGACGAACAGCGTCGACAGTGACGCTCGAGCCTCCAACCGCAACGACGTTGACCAGGACGCGACCCAGACGCAGTCGGCCGGAGCCGGCTCGGGTCTCGGGATCCAAGTCGCAGGCCAGGAAGCGAAGAACGCACAGGGCGCGCTCGCGCTCTCGGCGGCGCTGCAGGACGGGGCGTCGAACGAGAACAAGCCGCTCCGGGTTCTGAGCCCCGGCAACGACGGTTCCGTGATCCAGTCGAACAGCGTCGACAGCAACGCATCGGCATCGAACCGCAACGACGTCGATCAGGACGCAACCCAGACCCAGCACGGCAGCGGCGGAACGTGCGGCTGCCAGTCCGGGATCGGGATCCAGGCGCTCGGGCAGTCCTCCTGGAGCTCGCAGGGTGCGTTCGCGGCCTCGTTCGCGGAGCAGAAGGCCGGCCGCTCGCCGTGCGGGTGCCCGTCCGGGGCGTCGAACGTGAACGACCCCGTGCGCGTGCTCAGCCCTGGTGGCGGCGGCTCGGTGCGGCAGTCGAACAGCGTCGACTCCCGCGCCAAGGGCAGCAACTCCAACCGCGCCGACCAGTCGGCCACCCAGTCCCAGTCGGGCGCAGGCGCCCAGCTCGGGATTCAGGCGGCAGGCCAGGAAGCGAAAAACAACCAGCTCGCACTCGTTCTCGCGGCCGCGCTTCAGCAGGCCCCGAAGAACGCGAACGGGCCGTTGTCGGTTTGGAGTCCGGGTAGCGGCGGCCCGACGTCGCAGTCCAACGACGCCTCTGCGGACGGCTACGGCGCGAGTCGCAATCGCGCTGCTCAGTCGGCCAGCCAGACGGCGGTGTGAAGACCGGGTGGACGCCCGCCGGCCGAGCACATCGGCCGGCGGGCGTCAAGCCCGAGGACTGGTCTTGAAAGCCATGGGAGTTCGCAGTAGCTTGCGCTCAAGCAACGAAGGGCACGAGGGGAGGTCCTCGATGTCAGATCGACGCGGATCGTTGCTGCGGCTGCGGGGAGTGTTGGGGTACACCGCGCTCGTTTTCGTCGTCGGAGCGCTCGTTCCGGCCGCGAACGGGCAGCCGACGCCCGATCCGGTGCCGGGCGCGACCGGCGGACCGACGCCCGATCCCGCACCGCTCGGCGCGCCGCGGGCCGTCACGCGGTCGAGCCCGGTCGTCGTTTCTCGCACGGCGCCCGTCGTCGTTTTTCGCACGGCGCCCGTCGTAGTGCAACCCACGTACTCGGCTCCACGACCTGCAGCGAGAGCCGCGCGTCGTGCGCAGGCGGCACCGCGCGCGACGCGCGCTCCGGCAAAGCCGCAGGCGGTCGTGCGCTCGGTCCCGCGCGATCCGCCGCTCGTCGTGCGTGCAGCGACCGGTCTCGTGCTCGACGAGCCCGCCCGCGTCGCGACGACGTTCGCGGTGCTCGCGCTGTTCGCGGTGATCCTCGCCAGCGGGTCGTTCCTCGGAGTGCTCGTCGAGGTGCGGAGGAACCTGCGGTGAAGCGGGTCCTCGTCTACCTCACCTTCGCGTCGTTGACGCTCGTTCCGATGGCGCAGGCTGCGTTCCCATCGATCTCGGTGAGCATGCCCAGCACCCCGGGTAGCGGATGGTTCACCTCGTCGATCACCGTGACGTTCACCGTGCCCGACGGAACGTCGCCGGGTGGAAACTGCTTCCAGGTCGGCCCGAATTCCTTCCCGGTGACGCAGCAGGGGACGACGACGCTCACCTGCTCGGCTTCGAACAGCGAAGGCACTGACCAGAAGACGGTCAATGTTCGCATCGACTCGGTTGCGCCAACGGTCACCGGGGGAAGCCCGACCAGGGCAGCGGACCAGGCAGGTTGGTACAACGCACCCGTCGCTTTGAGTGGCGGCGGGACCGACCCGAGTCCCGGTTCGGGTCTCGCCGGATGTTCGGGCGGGACGTACTCCGGTCCCGACAGTACCTCGGCAACCGGGGCGATCACGTGCAGCGACAACGCCGGTAACAGCGCGAGCGCGGCGAGCTCCGCGTTCAAGTACGACGACACCGGCCCGGCGATCACCGGCTCGAGCCTCGGCCGCGCTCCCGATGCGAACGGCTGGTACAACCGCCCCGTCGCGGTCAGCTTCACGGCGACCGACAACCTGTCCGGGGTCGCGGGGTGTTCGGCGGTGACGTACTCCGGCCCCGACGGCGGCTCGGCATCCGTTCCCGGCAGCTGCACCGACGTCGCGGGCAATCCGGCGAGCGGCGGCGCGACGATCAAGTACGACTCGACCGGTCCGGGCGTGAGCGGGTCTCCGGAACGCGGCCCGGACTCGAACGGCTGGTACAACCGGCCGGTCGGCGTCTCCTTCGGCGGCTCGGACAACGCCTCCGGGCTTGCGGGCTGCTCGGGGGGCGGGACGTACTCGGGGCCTGACGGCATGGGCTCGGTGTCTGGCTCATGCAGCGACAATGCCGGGAACACCGGCTCGGGTGCTGTGCAGATCCCGTACGACGCGACGGCCCCGACCGTCAAGGATCTCGTCACGGCGAGACCGGCCGATGCGGCGGGCTGGTTCAACCACCCGGTCGTTGTGACGTTCACCGGTGACGACGCGGGGTCGGGCATCGAGTCGTGCAGCTCGCTCACGTACGCAGGCCCCGACAGCGGCACGGCGCAGGTGAGCGGAACGTGCCGCGACAAGGCGGGTCACGAGAGCGTGGCGAAGGGGTTCCGGCTGAAGTACGACGCGACGCCTCCGTCGCTCTCGACGGTCGTCGCGCAGGTCGGGAACAAGTTCGCACTCCTGAAGTGGAAGATCTCGACCGACGTCTCGTCGGTGCGCGTCGTCCGTGCACCCGGCCGCGCCGGGGAGACCGAGACGGTCGTCTACAGCGGCAAGGCGGACTTCTACAAGGACACCGGCATCGACAACCGCACGCAGTACGAGTACCGCGTGTCCGCGGCCGACGAGGCGGCCAACGCGACGGCGGAGCAGAAGGCGACCGCGATGCCGCTGCCGCCGCTCTACAACCCGGCGCAGGGAGCGCGGGTCAGGTCCCCGATCGTCTTCGAGTGGCTCGGCGTCGAGAAGGCGACGTACTACAACTTGCAGGTCTGGTGTCGCGGCCGGAAGATGCTCACCGCGTGGCCGAAGAAAACGCGGCTCGTCGTGCCGCGACAAGGGAAGTTCGCCGGTCGCTCGTACACGCTGCCGCGCGCATCGTGCCGCTGGCACGTCTGGCCCGGCTTCGGCCGGTTCGCCGATCGCCGCTACGGCAAGATGGCGGGACAGAGCACGTTCGTCCTGACGCGCTAGCGCGTCGCGGGCGCGGGCTCTCGCAGGTGCGGCACGAGCACGACGAGCGTGAAGACGCAGAGCGCGGAGAGCGTCAGGTAGACGGCGGCGTCGGACGTGGCGCGCGCCGCCGCGCCGCCGAGCGCGGAACCGGCCGCGGCACCCGGCGCCCACGCGAGGTTGATCAGCGCGAACCCGTACGCGTAGTCGAGCCCGATCGCCTCGGCACGGTCGGCGAGCATCGACATCGAGGGCGTCCAGAAGCTTCCGAACGCGCACGCCGCGAGCACGATCGCAGCAGCGAGCGCCCAGCCTCGGTCGATCCAGGGAAGCACGGCCGTCGCGGCGGCCGAGCCGATCAGGCCCACGCGCAGCGGGGCAAGGCGGCCGCGGCGGTCGGAGAACCGTCCGATCAGCGGCGAGAGCGCCGCCTCGAAGCTCGCGGCGACGAGCCACGTCGCGCCGATCGCGAGCGCGCTCAACCCGAGCACGTCGAGGCGGAGCGGACCGAGGACGTTCAGCGCGCCGAAGAGGAGCGCGGGCACGAGCACGAACCAGATCGACGCGACGATGGCCCGGTCGCGGAGCGCGCCGAAGAGCCTGCTGAGGGGCTGTGGGTGCTCAGGCGTGAACGCGGGTGTCCGCCAGGCGGCGATGCCGAGGACGAGTGCGAGGACGGCGACGCTCGCGAACGCCGGGCCCGTGCCGACGACCGACGCGATCCCGCCGAGCACCGGCCCGAAGAGCGCTCCGACGATCGCGGCACCCATCGCGGCGCCGATCGTCTCTCCGCGGCGCTCGGCCGGCGCGGCGGCGACGAGCCACGCGAGCGACGCCGTCCAGGAGAACGAGCTCGCGACGCCCTGGAGGAAGCGTGCGGTGTCGAGCAGCCAGATCGAGTCGGCGAAGCCGAAGGTGACGGTCGTGATCGCCATGCCGGCGAGGCCGACGAGCACGGTCGGGCGCACGCCGAAGCGCGCCGCGCGAGATCCCGCCCGGGATCCCGCCGACGAGCGCGCCGAGCGCATACGACGCGGCGAGCAGGCCCGCGCCGGCCTTCGAGAGTCCGAGCTCGTCCGCGTACTGCGGCAGCAGCGGCGTCAGCGCGGCGAAGAACATCGTGTCGACGAAGACGATCGCGCCGACGAGCAGGAGCAGCCTGCGCACGCGCTACCAGCTCGGCTTGCGCTTGTCCAAGAACGCGCGGAGGCCTTCCTGGCCCTCCTCGCTCGTGCGGCGCTCGGCGATGCGACGCTCGGTCGCGAGACCGTCCAGCCTGTCGAGCACGAGCCGCTTCGCGTGACGTGCCGCCTCCGGGCCTGCGCTGAGGAGCTCGTCCACAAGCTGCTCGACCACGGGGTCCGGGTCCTCGGCGACCTCGTGCACGAGCCCGAGGCGCAACGCGGTGTCGGCGTCGAATCGCTCGCCGGTGACGAAGTAGCGCCGCGCCGCGCTCGGCCCGATCTTCGCGAGCGCGAACGGCGAGATCACCGACGGGACGATGCCCAGCTTCACCTCGGAGAACGCGAACTCCGTTTCCTCGGCCGCGACCGCGATGTCCGCGCAGGCGACGAGGCCGGCACCGCCACCGAGCGCATGGCCGTGCACGCGGACGACGACCGGCGCCGGGCAGTCGTTGATCATCTCGAGCATCAGCCGAAGCCGGCGGGCGTCCTGGACGTTCTCCTCGTAGCTCAGCTCCGCGGACGAGCGCATCCACTCGACGTCCGCGCCGGCGCAGAAGCTCTCGCCCTCGCCCGCGAGCACGACCGCTCGCGCGTCGCCGACGTCGGAGAACGCATCGCGCAGCTCGGCGATCAGGGCCGCGTCGAAGGCGTTCCGGCTGTCCGGGCGGGCGAGGGTCACGCGCAGGACGGGGCCGTCGCGCTCGATGCGAAGTGCGGTCACGGCCGCGAAGCGTAGATTGCGCGCGTGCTGAGGGGTGCGATCGCCGCCGCACTGACGCCGCTCCGCGAGGGCGGGTCGCGGCTGGACGAGGACGCCTTCGGGCCCTACTGCGACTTCTTGCGCGGCCTGGACGGCGTGCTCGCCCTCGGAACGACCGGCGAGGGGATCCTCCTCACGGCGGTGGAGCGCAAGCGCGTGACGGAGCTCTTTCTCGCCGGCGGCCTGAGCGTGATCGCCCACTGCGGCGCCCAGTCGACCGCGGGGACGGTCGAGCTCGCCGAGCACGCCGCAGCGGCCGGCGTGGACGGGGTCGCCGTGATCGCACCGCCGTACTTCCCGCTGGACGATCGGGCGCTGCTGGCGCACTTCGCCGCGGCCGCCGCCGCCTGCTCCCCGACGCCGTTCTACGTCTACGAGTTCGCACGCGCGAGCGGGTACGCGGTTCCGCTCGAGGTGCTCGCACGCTTGCGAGAGCTGGCCCCGAACCTCGCAGGGCTCAAGGTCTCGGACGCGCCGTGGGAAGCGTTCGCGCCGTACCTCGTCGACGGTCTCGACGTCTTCGTCGGCCCGGAGGCGCTGATCGCCCAGGGGATGCGCGCGTCGGCGGTCGGCGCCGTGTCCGCGCTCGCGTCCGCGTTTCCCGAGCGCGTGGCGATCGCGGTCCGGGACCCCGACGGCGAAGAGGCAGCGGGAATCGGCGAGCTGCGCGCCGCCGTGGAGCGCTTTCCCCGCCACGCTGCGCTCAAGCGCATCGTCGCGCGCCGCGGCGTTCCGATCCGTGAGGACGTGCGCGCGCCGCTCCGTGGTCTCACCGACGACGAGCGGAAGGAGCTCGACCGGTGGCTCGATTCGTCATAGCCGGCGCCGGTGCGATCGGGGCGTCGATCGCGTACCACCTTGCTCGACGCGGCGCGCGCGACGTCGTGCTCGCCGACGTCGCCGAAGTCGCGTCCGGCTCCACTGCGAAGGCGATGGGCGGCGTGCGGCAGCAGTTCTCGACCGCGGCGGAAGTGCGCCTCGCGCAGGAGTCGATCAGGTTCTTCGAGGAGCTCGGGTCGCCGTTCTTCGACCAGGTCGGTTACCTGTTCCTCGCAACGACGGAGGAAGGGCTCGCCGGGCTCGAGGAACGTCGCGAGCTGCAGGCGTCGCTCGGCGTACCGGTGGAGCGCGTCGACGCGGCGCGCATCGGCGGGCTGCGTGCCGACGACGTCCTGGGCGCGGTCGCATGTTGGAGCGACGGTTGCGCGGACCCGGCGGCGGTGACGCGTGAGCTCGTTCGCCGCTCGGTCGAGCTCGGCGTGGAGTTGCGGGAGCACACCGACGCCTTGGGAGTCGAGGGCGACACGCTCGTCGTCGCGTGCGGTCCGCGCTCGGCCGACGTCGCCGCCGCCCGAGGCGTCGAGCTACCCGTGCGCCCGCTCTGCCGCCAGCTCCTCCTGACCGGCCCGCTCGAGCTCTCGGCCGACCTGCCGATGGTCGTCGAGGCGGAAACGGGGTTCCACTTCCGGCGCCGCGGCGACCGGCTCGTGCTCGCGATGAGCGACGCGGAGCCGCGCTGGGGGTTCGACGAGGTCGTGGACGAGTCGGTGTTCGACGACCGGCTCGAGCGGCTCGCGCATCGCTACCCGCCGGCTGCGCGGACGACGATCGACGAAGCGTGGGCGGGTCTCTACGACATGACCCCCGACGCGCACCCGATCATCGGCCGGGTCGCAGACGGGGTGTACTCCGCGTGCGGCTTCTCCGGGCACGGCTTCATGCAGAGCCCGGCGGTGGGGGAGGCAGCTGCAGCCGAGCTCCTCGGCGACGAGCCGCCGTTCGACCTCTCTCCCTACCGCTTCGAGCGGTTCGAGGGCGACGCGGGCTTTCCGGAGACGCTCGTCCTCTAGCGGCTACTCGAACGCGAGGCCGAGCCGCGAGAGGTTCTCGTCCTGAAAGCGTCCTTCGGCCGTCGCCTCGAGGTCGAAGACCTCGATCACGTCGGGGTCCTTGCCGATCAGCTCGCGGGCTCGTGAGGGCACCTCCTGCTCGGCCGCCTCGGCGGACTCCCAGAAGTAGACGGCGCCCCAGCGGTCGGTTGCCGGGTCGGAGATCCAGGCCTTGAACCTCAGGCCGTCCACGTCCTCCCACTCGTCCACGGACTCCTCACGCAGGTAGCGGCGCAGCTCCTCGATGGTCGTCATGGAGTCCGCGAGGTTCCAGAGGACGAAGCGGACGATCACTGCTCGAAGAAGCGCTCGTGATACGGCAGCTTTTCGAGCAAATCCTTCACCTGTCGCAGGATGTCGGCCTCGTCGTGGCCGAAGTCGTCCAGATACGAGTGAAGTGCGCTGCGGACGAGCTTCAGCTCGTCGTCGTTCAGCTCGATCGTGTGTTGCACGAGGCCGCTCCTCTCGATTCGATCTACATCCGGAAGATGCCGAACGTCGTCTCGGGGATCGGCGCGTTCAACGCGGCCGAGAGCCCGAGCGCCAGGACCCGACGAGTGTCGAGCGGGTCGATGATCCCGTCGTCCCAGAGGCGTGCGGTCGAGTAGTACGCGTTCCCTTCGCGCTCGTACTTCTCGCGGATCTCGTCCGGGTCGGCGTCGCCGACCATCGAGAGCACGGTCGCGGCCTGCTCGCCGCCCATCACCGAGATGCGCGCGTTCGGCCACATCCAGAGCTGTCGCGGCTCGTACGCGCGTCCGCACATCGCGTAGTTGCCGGCGCCGAACGAGCCGCCGATCACGACGGTGAACTTCGGCACCTGCGCGTTCGCGACCGCCATCACCATCTTCGCGCCGTCGCGCGCGATCCCGCCTTCCTCGTACTCCTTGCCGACCATGAAGCCGGTGATGTTCTGCAGGAAGACGAGTGGCACTCGGCGCTTGGCGCACAACTCGACGAAGTGCGCGCCCTTCTGTGCGGACTCGGCGAAGAGGACGCCGTTGTTCGCGACGATCCCGACGGGGAAGCCCTCGATCCGCGCGAAGCCGCAGACGAGCGTCTCGCCGTAGAGCTCCTTGAACTCGGCGAAGCGCGAGCCGTCGACGATGCGGGCGATGATCGCGCGCGGATCGATCTGCGTGCGGTGGTCGTCGGGGATCAGCCCGTAGAGCTCCTGCACGTTCGCTGCGGGCGGCTCGGGCTCCGCGACGTCCCACGGCGGCGCCGGCTTCGCGGTGTGCAGGTTGCGCACGATCTGACGGACGAGGGCGAGAGCGTGCTCGTCACTCGTCGCGTAGTGGTCGGCCACGCCCGAACGGCGTGCGTGCACGTCCGCGCCGCCGAGCTCTTCGGCCGTGACGTCCTGCCCGGTCGCCGCCTTCACGAGCGGGGGGCCGCCGATGAAGATCGTTCCGGTGCCGCGCACGATGATCGTCTCGTCGCTCATCGCGGGCACGTATGCGCCACCCGCGGTGCACGAGCCCATGACCGACGCGATCTGAGGGATTCCCGCGGCGGAGAGGTTCGCCTGGTTGAAGAAGATCCGTCCGAAGTGGTCGCGGTCGGGGAAGACCTCGTCCTGCAGCGGGAGGAACGCGCCGCCGGAGTCGACGAGGTAGATGCACGGCAGCCGGTTCTGCGCCGCGACCTCCTGGGCGCGCAGATGCTTCTTCACGGTCAGCGGGAAGTAGGAGCCGCCCTTCACGGTCGCGTCGTTCGCGACGATCACGCAGTCGCGGCCCTCGATCACGCCGATTCCCGTGACGATGCCGGCGCTCGGCGCCTGGTCGTCGTACAGCTCCCACGCCGCGAGCGCGTTCAGCTCGAGGAAGGCCGTGTCGGGATCGAGGAGCCGGTCGATGCGCTCGCGCGCGGTCAGCTTGCCGCGGGAGCGATGCCGCTCGACCGCTTTCTCGCCGCCGCCCTGCGCGACTCGGGCCGTGCGCTCGCGGAGCTCCGCGACGAGCTCGGCCATCCGGGCCTTGCGCCGGTCGAAGTCAGCCGACTCGCGCTCGACCTGCGAGCTCAGCACTGCCATCGCCGCTGAGCCTAGCGGGCGCCTCGGCCGCTGCGAGCAGGGCGGGGAGGAGCCCGCTGACGATCCGGTCCTTCGTCAGGTAGCCCTTGGCGCCGGCCGCGTGGGCCGCGTCGACACAACGTCGCTTGGCGCGGTTCGGTTACGCGCGCCGGGCGAACACGGCGCCGGCCTTTGCCCCGCCGGTGCCGAGCTGGAGGGTGCAGGCGGGGCGAGTGCCGCGGCAGGCGCCGGTCCAGCGGACGAACCGCCAGCCCTTCGCGGCCCTTGCGCGGAGCACGGCCCGTGTCCCCTCGACCCGCTGCGTCGAGCACGACCGGGAGCAGATCACGTCGGAGCTCGCGACCGTTCCGCGCCCGGTGATCTGGAGCGCGAGCCGGCGAAGCGGCCGGAAGACGACGCCGGCCTCGGTCGTCGCGCCGAGCTCGACGAAGCACGTCGAGTCGGACGTCCCGGCGCACGCGCCGGTCCACGAGCCGAAGCCGAACCCGGGGAGCGCGTCGGCGACCAGCTCGATGTCGGTGCCGGCGTCCCATTCGGTGGTGCACGAGCCGTCGCACTCCTGGCCGTTGACGCCGCTCGTCACGAAGCCGGAGCCCTCGACGCTCAGGCTCAGCTGCACCTGCTCGGCCGCGTGCAGGAGCCAGCGCGAGTCCTGGAGGTCGAACCAAGGGCCGCCGTGCGCGTAGTAGTCGTCGTGGTTGACGTCGAGGATCGCGCCGTCGAGCGGACCGCCGCGGTAGAAGGTCGCGAGGGCGTCGACCGAGCTGTCGCACGGGTGCCCGTCGTCCCCGGGGCACGGGTGTGGCGCGCCCGGCGGGAGCGCGCCGAGCGCGTGCAGCAGCTCGTGAGCTCCGACGTAGGCAGAGCCGCCTCCGTCGCCGATCGTCAGGTCGCAGCCCGAGCGGAGGTAGACGATCCCGTACGAGAGCGGCCCGCCGGTCGTCCGGCCGCCGGCGCCCGTTCCGCACACTCTGCTGTCCGCGACGACGCCGTCGTAGAAGACGAGGTACTTCTTGTCGGGAGCCGCGAACACGTACGGCGTCGCCGCGAGCTGTGTGGCGATGCGCTGGAACCGATCGAGGTCCGGGAGGTACACCGAGGTCGGGTCCGGGAGGCGCACGAAGCTGAGGTCGAGGTTTCCGAAGCGGCTCTCGCAGCCGGGGAACTCGAACAGGTCGAAGCGCGGGGCGCGCGTCGGGTCCTCGCGCCGCCACCACGCGTCGATCGCGGCGACGTCGGTCGCGATCGGCGAGGCGAGCTCCGCGAAACGGTCCGGGCCGTCGGAGGGCAGGGCGTAGATCACGTGGATCTGCTCGCCGCCCATGCGGTCGTGCACACGGTCCGACTGGGCGAGATCGTTCCCGCACCAGCGCAGCGGAGCGATCGCCGCGGGGGCAGTCGGCACGAGGAGGAGCGCAGCGACCGCGACGGCCGCGCCGAGGAGGACGCGCACCTCCACAGCGTGACACAGGTTCGCGACAATGACACCGTGGCCGACGAGGTCGACCGGCTCTACGGGCTGCCGCTGGAGGAGTTCACCGCGGCGCGGAACGAGCTCGCCAAGCGGCTCGGCGACGCGTCGGTCAAGCAGCTGAAGAAGCCGACGGTGCCTGCGTGGACGGTGAACCAGCTCGCACGCTCGCGCGAGGTGGACATCCGCCGCCTCCTCCGCGCGGGAGAGCAGCTCGAGCAGGCGCAAAAGAAGGCCGTCGAGGGAGGCGACCAGAAGGCGTTCGAGCGCGCGCGAGACGCCGAGCGCGATGCGCTGCGCCGCCTGCGCTCCCAGGCCGCCGACCTGCTCCGGGCCGGCGGTCACCCCGCGAACGACTCGACGCTCGAGCGCGTCGCGAGCACGCTGCGCGCGGGCTCCGCGACGGAGGAGGGGAGAGGGCTCTTGCGCGAGGGACGCCTGAGCGAGGAGCTCGAGCCGCAGGGCTTCGGCGCCCTGGCCGGCGTGAAGCCCGCAGCTCCGAAAGATCGGAAGAAGAAGCCCCCGGACACGAGCCGCGCGCGGAAGGCCCGCGAAGACGCCGACACGGCGACCGCCGCAGCCGAGGCCGTCGCCGCGCGGGCACGCGAAGCAGAGCGCGAGCTCGACGAGCTTCGCCGTGCCGCCAAGCGCGCGGCCGAGAAGGCCGAGCGCCTGCGGGCGAAGGCCGACGAGCTCGAGTAGGAGAACCCCTCTGCGGCGCAAGAGAAAGGCCCGGCAGTAGGTCCGGGCCAGGCCTCTTCTGTCAGCCGCACCGCAGAGGGGCGCCGCGCAATGCTAGCGCCGCGCCTAGTCGGCCCACCAGTCGCGCCGGCCGTCGACGTCGCCGCGCGGATCCTCTCCGAGATTGGGCGCGCCGATGACGAGGAGCTCGAGGCCCTCCGGCCCGGCCTCGTAGCCTCGCCACAGTCCGGGCGGGACGCGCACCGCGTCCCATTCCTTGAGCTCGACGATCTCGTCGTCGACCTTCATCCGCCCGCTCCCGCGCAGCACCACGTACACCTCCTCTTGCTTGTGGTGCGTATGGCCGTACGGAAAGCGATAGCCGGGCGGGACGCGCTGATAGCTCAGGCCGGACTTCTCGAGCTCGAGCGCCTTGGTCGCTGCGCGGAACTCCAGGTCCGGCGCGCCGTCGAACTTCGAGCCGATGTCCTCCAGATCCGCCTTGATGTTCCTGAGCGTGAACGGCACGGCGCAATCCTATTCGTGTCAGTAAACGAAAGGCCCGCGCTTGCGGGCCTTTCTCTTGCAGGGGCGACAGGACTTGAACCTGCAACCCCCGGTTTTGGAGGTCTGTAGACGGGTCTAGGGGAGGGACGAAAGCCGTGCGTCGGGCGTCTACGAGTCTCGCCCAATGCGCCGCGACAACCAATCTCGCGTCACTGTCGCAGGTACAAGAACTAGTCGGTAGTCTTGGAGTCCGACCAACCTTGCCCTAAAACGGCCTATTCGCAAGCGAGGGCAGGTCTTCTCGTGACGCGCTCATGTGCGCCTGTGGCTAGGAAGCGATCGCGCGCGGCCTGGCGCAGACAGGCGAAGCGTCTACCTCGCGCCGGTGAACGACTTGCGCAGGGACGCGTAGGCGGGCTTGTGCGACCAGTCGTTTCGGAGCAATCCCCAGCGCTCGTCTCCGACCGTCGCTGCGGAGTTGTCGATGCCCGCGTACCACATCAACCCGCCGGCGAACGCCAGCGAGCGCCACCGCTGCCCGACTTGCCGTGCGACCTCGGATTGCACGGCCTCCGTCGTTCCCGTCCCCTGGCTCCACGCGCCCTCGTTGTCGCGCTTCGCCGGCGCGCCGATCTCGGTCGCCCAGATCTTCTTGTCGCCGTCGCCGTTGGCGATCATGATCGAGCGAATCGACACGTTCGTCTGGAACATCTTGTTCCACCCGACCCAGTCGTCGGCTCCGCTCACGTACTTGTAGTACCGACTCGGGTTCGTGCCCCAGATGAAGTCGCCGTAGGGATGGATCGAGAGCGCATCGAAGTGGCCCTTGATGTTCCCGATCCGCGGGTCGTAGAGCTTCTCGAGGTACCGCTGCTCGTTCATCCAACCGGGGCCTCCGACTTGTTCGTACGATCCTGCCTGGCCGAGGCCCGGCCCGATGACCGTCGCGCCAGGGGCTTGCCTCTTCATCGCTCGGTAGGCGGCGCGCATCATGCCCCCGAACTTCGCGACGTCCTCGTCGGTGTAAGCCCGGCCGTGGTTGTTCCCGAAGAACCACGAGTAGTTCGGCTCGTTCCAGATCTCGTAGACGCGGACGCCGCGCGGGTAGTAGCGCTTGACGACCTTGCGCGCGGCCTCGCCGAAGTGCTCGTTGCTCGCCCAGGGTGCCCAGACACCGCTGTACCCCGGCGCAATGGCCCAGACGGGCGTGTTGCTGAGAATCCAGAGGACCTTCATCCCACGCGCCTGGACCGCCGCGACGTACCGGTCGGCGGTACGCCAGAACGGCGAGCTCAGGCCGTTGTTCGCGTTCGCGGGGTTCGCGAAGATCTGGCGGAGGTTGATGTCGGTGCGCACGTAGCGCGCGCCGACCCCCTTGATCATGTCGAGATACGCGGCGAGCTTCTTGCCCGAGTAGTAGAGCGGTTGAAGACCGGTCGCGATCCCGAACACAGGCTTCGGCGTTGCGGGCGGGGTCAAGGCCGGCTTGGCGGCTGCCGTGACGACGACAGACGGCGCCGACACCACCTTCGCGAGCCCGTTCTCTTCGCTTCTGTTGACCACCAGCACATCGATGGCGGACGACCTTTGCCCGTCGTTCTGCACGGTCAGGTCGACGACCTCAAGCCGTGCTGCGGCCGCAAGCTCGGGTCGTCTGGCCGGCAAAGAGAGCAAGCGGTGCAACGACCAACGTCGCTAACGCCCCGCAGCGCGACCCGCCCCGAATGACGCAATCGCAGCAAAGCCCTGCTTTGGTGGCGACAACGCCGCATCGAGGCAGGACGAGTCGGGAGCGACTGCCCTCCCCGGTTACTCACCGGGAACCCTCGCGGCGCTTCTTGTGCGGCAACCTGCCCCCCTCGAAACTGCCGCTGACGCAGTAGCTCCCGGGCACCGTAACACCCGGGCCAGCTCGGGATCTCAAGCGCTCAGGCGCAATCGAGATCGGCGCAAGCAGCGGCCCGATTCACGAAACCTCAACGTCCCGCCCCTCAAACGGGTGATGTGAGCCTCGAACCAGGCTGAGCAACCTGCGACGAGGGTTCCATCCACCCTCTGCGGCAATGCGTGTTCACCTGACCGACCCAGCCAACACGGACGGCCTCGTCCAGCACCTCCGACGTTGCGAATGCAGCGTCCAAGTCGTCGCACCCGGCGTACTCGACGTCGACGTCCGAGCCCTCCCAATCGACCCCAAACTCCGTCAGCCCGAAGTCGAGCTCGACTCATACCTCCGCCTGTGGGCGGCACTCGGAAAGGGCGAGGCGTGGCTAGTCGCAGCGTGACCGACCTTCGTTACGTCACTGCGCCCGCCCACATGCTCGTGCCGAGCTACAACCTGCGTCCTAGCCAGGGACAAAGGACGAGCCCGCCGAAGCGGGCTCTCCCCATAAGGCGACCATCGCCAGTCCCCAACAAGCTCGGCCGCCGCACTTAGAACGATGCCCAGCGTCGCGGGGGTACGGACGACGCTGCCCCACCGCGGCAGAGCACTTCTCGGACACCCGCTCATTCGGGGTTGAGAGCCTGAGAAGCCTCAGGACGCCCCGCCACTGCCACAGACAACACGGGGGAGGGACCCAACCAAAACGCTCTGGAAACGCCTCATCGACACACTCTCCGGGGTCAGCGCAGCCCGCCCAGGCTGGGTTCAGAAGCTAGAACCTGAAGCAGGAGTAGTTGCTCGACTGATTGGCGTTACCGAAGACATACAAACCGTTGGTGTCGGCGACGCAATCGTTGAAGATAGTGCTGAACTGTCCCGCGAGTATCAGCCGGGAGAAACGAAAGGCCCGCGCTTGCGGGCCTTTCTCTTGCAGGGGCGACAGGACTTGAACCTGCAACCCCCGGTTTTGGAGACCGGTGCTCTACCAATTGAGCTACGCCCCTAGGTTGCCGGCTCAGTGTAGACGCGGCCTTGGCGGCGCTACGCTCGGCGCGTGTCGCAGCGGCGCGCCCTCGGTGTTCTCTTCCTCGTGTTGACACTCGGGCTCGCCGGGATCGCGGTCGCGGCGTTCCGCTCGGAGGTCTGGCCGATCGCCTTTGCTGCCGCCGTTCTGTCGGCCTGGCTCGCCACGATGGCCCTCCGCGGCCTGAGGCGCTGAGGAATCCTCCGCTTCGCGCCGTATTCTCCCCGTATGGCCGAGGCGAGGGAGACCAAGGAAGACACCGGCACGCTCTGGCGGCAGTACGTCCGGACGAAAGACCAGGGGGTTCGCGACCGTCTGATCCTCACGTACGCGCCGCTCGTCAAGTACGTCGCGGGCCGGCTCGGCTCCGGCCTTCCGGCGCACGTCGACGAAGGCGATCTCGCGTCGTACGGCCTCCTCGGGTTGATCGGGGCGATCGAGCGCTTCGACCCCGACCGCGACATCAAGTTCGAGACGTACGCGATCGCGCGGATCAAGGGCTCGATCATCGACGAGCTCCGCGCGATGGACTGGGTGCCGCGTTCCGTGCGCGCCCGAGCGCGCGACATCGAGCGCGCGATCGCCGAGCTCGAGGCGAAGCTCGGTCGCGCCCCGAACGACGACGAGATCGCCGGCAAGCTCGGCCTGACCCAGGACGAGCTCGACGACAGCCTGACCGAGATCTCACGCTCCTCGATCGCAGCGCTCGACGAGCTCTGGACGGTGCAGGGCGGTACCGGCGACCAGGTCGCCCTGATCGACACGATCGAGGACACGCAGGGGCCGGCGCCGACGACGGCGCTCGACCGCTCCGAGATGAAGGAGATGATCGCCGACTCGATCTCGCGCCTGCCAGAGCGCGAGAAGCTCGTGATCACCCTCTACTACTACGAGGAGCTGACCCTCAGGGAGATCGGCGAGGTGCTCGGCGTGACGGAGTCGCGCGTTTCTCAGCTGCACACGAAGGCGATCCTGCGCCTGAAGGCGCGCATCGCCAGCGGCCCCGGCCGCCCGTTCCTGAACGACTGACCTCCGTCGAAAGGGGCGGTAGGATCGCCGCCCAGGGACCTTTTCGACCGAGGAGGACGCGCCGCATGGCCTACGAGCCCGGGAAGATCCGCAACGTCGCAGTCGTCGGACACCGCGGCGTGGGCAAGACGTCGCTCGTCGAGGCGCTGCTCTTCCAGACCGGGATGGTCAACCGGCTCGGAACGATCGAGACCGGGACGACCGTCACCGACTGGGACGACGACGAGCAGAAGCGGCAGATGTCGCTCTCCTCGTCGCTCGCGCACCTGGAGTGGCAGGAGCGGAAGATCAACCTGATCGACGCGCCCGGGGATCCCGGGTTCCAGGGTGACGCGATTGCGGCGCTGCGCGTCGTCGAAGGCGCGCTCTTCGTCCTCTCCGGCGTCATGGGCACCGAGGTCGGCACGAGCCGCCAGTGGGCGCGCGCTTCCGACCTGGGCCTTGCGCGCCTGCTGTTCGTGAACATGCTCGACCGCGAGCGCGCCGACTTCTTCCGCACGCTCGCCTCGATCCACGAGCAGCTCTCGGAGAAGTGTGTCGCCGTGCACCTGCCGATCGGGTCGGAGCACGAGCTCACGGGGATCGTCGACGTGCTGCACATGTGCGCGTACATGAGCCCCGACGGTGAGAAGGAGGGGGAGCCGGTCGCGATCCCGCCTGAGATGGCGGACCAGGCGAACGAGTACCGCGAGAAGCTTCTGGACGCGGTCGTCGAGACGGACGAGGCGCTGATGGAGCGCTACCTCGACGGGCAGGAGCTGGACGCGCACGATGTCGCGAGCGCGCTGAAGACCGCGGTCACCCGCGGTGAGGTGTTTCCGGTCGCCTGCGGCGTGGCGACGAAGAACCTCGGCACGCACGCGCTCCTCGACCTGCTGGTCGAGGGCGTGCCGTCGCCGGCGAAGAAGGGCCCGCCGATCGAGATCGAGGGCGACGGCACGGCGGCGTTCGTCTTCAAGACGATCGCCGACCCCTTCGCGGGACGCATCAACGTGTTCCGCGTGCTCTCGGGACAGGTGAAGGGCGACGCGACGCTCACGAACATGCGCGCGCACTCGAAGGAACGGTTCGGCGCGCTGATGGTGATGCAGGGCAAGGAGCACACGAACGAGACGGAGATCGGCGAAGGCGACATCGGAGCAGTCGCGAAGCTGAAGGAGACGCAGACCGGCGACCTCCTTCTCGACGCCGAGCGTGCCGTGGAGTTGCCGCGCTTCGCCTTCCCCGAGCCGGTGATGAGCTTCGCGATCAAGCCGAAGGCGAAGGGCGACGAGGAGAAGATGGCCACCTCGCTCCGGCGTCTCGCCGAGGAGGACCCGACGCTGATGATGCGCCGCGACGAGCAGACGGGCGAGCAGCTGCTCTCCGGGCTCTCGCAGATGCACGTCGAGGTCGGCGTCGACCGGCTGAAGCGGCGCTTCGGGGTCGACGTCGAGCTGCAGCCCCCGCGCGTGCCGTACCAGGAGTCGATCCGCAAGGAGTCGCGTGCGCAGGGCAAGTACAAGAAGCAGACCGGCGGTCGCGGTCAGTACGGCGACTGCCACATCGTCCTCGAGCCGATCGAGGGGCACACCGGCTACGAGTTCGTGGACAAGATCGTCGGCGGCGTGATCCCGCAGAGCTACCGGCCGGCAGTCGACAAGGGGATCCAGGAGGCCATGCAGTCGGGCGACCTCGCCGGCGCACCCGTGTCGGGCGTGCGCGTGCTGCTGGTCGACGGCTCGTACCACAACGTCGACTCGTCGGAGATGGCGTTCAAGATCGCCGGCTCGATGGCGTTCAAGCAGGCGTACGAGAAGGCCGACCCGGTTCTGCTCGAGCCGATCATGGAGGTCGAGATCACCGTGCCCGACGAAGCCGTCGGCGCGGTGAACGGCGACCTCAACTCGCGGCGCGGTCGCCTGCACGGGATGGAGCCGAAGGGCGGCATGACGACGATCAACGCCGAGGTGCCGATGGCGGAGATCCTCACGTACGCGCAGTCCCTCACGTCGATGACGGCGGGACGCGGCGACTACCACATGCACTTCCTGCGCTACGAGGAAGTTCCCTCGCACGTCGCGCAGAAGGTGATGGAGGCGTTCCGCAAGGACCGCGAAGAAGCAAAGGTCTAGGTGCCGCGGAAAGTGCTGCGCACTTTCCGCGGAGCTCACCCAGGCAGTTCGTCAGGCGTTCTGTGGTTCGGGCGTCTTCTTGAGCCTGTGGATCAACTCGGAGACGTCGGCGAGCTCCTGCTCGAGGTCGCGCTGGTAGTTCTCCAACCGCTCGAGCACGCGCTCGCGCTCGTAGAAGCGGCCGCCGAGGCGTCCACCTCCGCGGCGATGGCGATGTCCGTGCATGTTCACCTCCCCTCGTCCAGTCGTTCGATGAGTGCGTCGATGCGGGTCCGGGCCTCGCGCAGCCAGTGCGACCAGCGCTCCAGCGCGCGTCGGCCCTCGTCCGTGATCTCGTAGGTCCGCTTCGCAGGGCCCGGCAGCTCGTCGCTCCACTCCGATGTGACGAGCCCGCGCTCCTCCATCCCGCGAAGCGCGCGGTAGACGTTCCCGACGTCGACTCGCTCGGTGCCGACGAGCGCCGGCAGTTCGGCGATCAGCTCGTAGCCGTGCGTCGGACGTTCACGGAGCAGCGCCAGCAGGCCGGGCTCGAGGAACCGGAAGCCGCGGCGGTGCTTCACGACTTGACGTATGTATCTGACATATATCGGACGACCTTAGCACGCGGGTGGCAGGCCGGGGCGGGGCTAGACTCGGACCGCTGTGCAACGCATCACGAGCACGACCGTCACCCGGACGTGCGCGATCTGTGAGCGTTCCTTGCTGCTCGGGGAGCGCGCGATCCGGTTCGCGCCGAACGGCGTCGACTTCGTCGACGTCTGCCCGCTCTGCCAGGAGCAGGCGGCCGAGTACGGCTGGCTGAAGGAGGGCAGCCCGACGAGCCCGACGGTTCCCGAGGTGCGGCGGAAGCGGCGCCGGCTCGGCTCGATCTTCGAGACGCGGCGCCCGCCGCACGATGCGCCGGTCGCGTCCGAACCGATCCTCCGCCGGCTGTCCGAGCCGGAGCTCGCGATGGTCGAAGCGGCCGATCTGTTCAACGCCAGCCAGTACCGCCGCACCGTTGGCGGGATCGCGAAGAGCCTCGGTCAGCCGCGCGCCTCGATCGTTTCCCTCTCCGGGGTCAAGTCGGAGCTGGTGGTCACGATCGTCTGGGACATCTCCTGGTACCAGTACCGCGTCAGCCTCGAGTCGGCCCAGCCGGTCCGCCTCGCGGAGCGGGGTCAGGATCCGCGGGAGCTCGAGTCGTCGTTCGGACACTGGAACGCGCACCTCGAGGAGGACGGAAGGCTTGTCCCCGACATCGCTCGCCTCTAGCAAGAACCGAAGCGCTCCCTACAATCAGAGCGTGATCTATTGCGTGATCCCGCCGGAGCTCAAGGATGAGCTGTTCGACAAGATGGTCGAGTACTACAAGGACAACCCGAACGTGACGGTGATCGTCGACCGCCGCGAGGGTCACGACCGTCGGCGGGGCAAGGCCGCGCCGGAGGGCGAGAAGCGCGAGACCCGCGACCGCCGCCGGGCGCGCATTCCGGGGACCTTCCCGGACACCACCGAGGGATAGCATGGCGCCCGTGGCGATCACGGGAACCAAGAAGTTCCAGAACTACATCGGCGGCGAGTGGGTCGACGCCGTCGGCGGCGAGACCTTCGACAGCATCGTCCCGGCGACGGGCGACGCGATCGGCGAGTTTCCGCGCTCATCCCCCGAGGACGTGGACCGCGCGGTCGCCGCTGCGAAGGCGGCCTTCGAGGATTGGCGGCTGACGCCGGCTCCGAAGCGCGCCGAAGTTCTCTACCGATTCGCGAACCTGCTCGTCGAGCACAAGGACGACCTCGCAGACCTGATGAGCCGGGAGATGGGCAAGGTCATGGTCGAAGCCGCCGGCGACGTGCAGGAGGCGATCGACATGACGCTCTACATGGCCGGCGAGGGTCGGCGCATGTTCGGGCAGACGACGCCGTCCGAGCTGCCGAACAAGTTCCAGATGAGCGTGCGGATGCCGATCGGCGTCGTCGGCGTGATCACGCCGTGGAACTTCCCGATCGCCATCCCCAGCTGGAAGATCGCACCGGCACTCGTCTGCGGGAACACGGTCGTCTTCAAACCGGCGGAGGACACGCCGCTGCTGGCGGAGCGCTTCGTCGAGCTGCTCGAGGAGTCGGGGCTCCCTGCCGGGGTCGTGAACGTGGTGCACGGCTACGGCGAGGAGGTCGGCGAAGCGATCGTCAAGCATCCCGACGTGCCGGTGATCACGTTCACCGGCTCGCGCGAGACCGGCGTCCGCGTGACGCACACGGCGGCGGACCAGCTGAAGCTCGTGCACCTCGAGCTCGGCGGCAAGAACGCGATCGTCGTCATGGACGACGCGAACCTCGACCTGGCCGTCGACGGGATCGTCTGGTCTGCGTTCGGAACGTCGGGCCAGCGCTGCACGGCCGCGAGCCGGATCGTCGTGCACGAGCAGGTCTACGACGAGCTGCAGTCGCGGCTCGTCGCGGCGGCGGAGCGGATGCGGCTCGGGCCGGGCTGGGAGCCGGAGACCGATCTCGGGCCGGTGATCAACCGCGCGTCGATCGAGAAGATCCATGCGTACACCGAGATCGGCAAGGACGAGGGCGCGACGTTGCTGACCGGCGGCGAGGTCGCGACGGGCGACGGCCTCGACAAGGGCTTCTACTACCGGCCGACGATCTTCGGCGACGTCGATCCGGGAATGCGGATCGCGCAGGAGGAGATCTTCGGCCCGACGACGGCGTTGATCAAGGTCAAGGACTTCGACGAGGCGGTGCGCGCGGTGAACGGCGTCAAGTACGGGCTCTCGTCTGCGATCTTCACGCAGGACGTCAACCGTGCGTTCCGCGCGATGCGCGACCTGCACACGGGCATCACGTACATCAACGCCGGCACGACCGGCGCAGAAGTTCATCTGCCGTTCGGCGGGACGAAGGACACCGGCAACGGCCACCGCGAGGCCGGACAGGCTGCCCTCGACGTCTTCACCGAGTGGAAGGCGATCTACGTCGACTACTCGGGCAAGCTGCAGCGCGCGCAGATCGACAACGAGTGACACGAAGCGGCGCGGTGGCGGTCGCGATCCGCGAGCTCGAGGAAGCGGACCTGCCGTTCCTCCGAGAGATGCTGTACGCGGCGCTGATGTGGCAGCCCCACGCTGAGCGCTATCCGCTCGAGTTCGTGCTCGCCCACCCGGAGGTGGTTCGGTTTCATGACGGTTGGGGCCGTGCGGGTGACGTCGCGCTGATCGCCGAGGACGACGGGCAGCCGGTGGGCTGCGTCTGGTACCGGTTGTTCACCGAGGGCGACCACGGCGAGGGCTACGTCGACGACGAGACGCCCGAGCTGGCGATCGCGGTCGCCCATGGCCACCGAGGGAAGGGAGTGGGGGCGACACTCATGGGCGCCGCGGCCGAGCGCGCACGCCGTGACGGGCTCGCGCGCCTCTCGCTCAGCGTCGACGCGGCCAACCCTGCGAAGCACCTGTACTCGAGGTTGGGGTGGATCGAGTACGAGCCCGAGGACCGCTACGGCAGGATGCTGCTGAACTTCGACTCGTGAAGGCGACGCTGTTCACCGACGGGGGCGCGCGCGGCAATCCCGGCCCCGCCGCGTACGGCTACGTGCTCGAGGCCGACGACGGCACGCTGCTGGCAGCGCACGGCGAGCGAATCGGCGTCGCGACGAACAACGTCGCCGAGTACCGCGCACTGATCGCCGGGCTCGAGAAGGCGGTCGAGCTGGGACTGGACGAGGTCGACGTCGTCTCGGACTCGGAGCTCCTCGTCAAGCAGATGACGGGCGAGTACCGCGTCAAGAACGCGGCGCTGCAGAAGCTCCATGGTGAGGCGGAGCGCGTCGCGCGCCGCATCGGCGAGGTGTCGTACAGAGCCGTCCGCCGCGAGCACAACGAGCTCGCGGACCGGCTCGTGAACGAGGCTCTCGACGCTCCCGAGTGACGTCGCCGCTAAGCCGCGAGCTCGTGCGCGAGTCCGAAGTGCGGAAAGAGCTCGGGGAGGATGAAGGCCGTGATCTCCTTGATCCGTGAGCCCTCGAACGTGAGCACGTCGATCGCCACGGCCGTGTAGCGTCCGGTCTCACCGTTCCGCTGGTAGTAGGCGACGGCCACCTGCCCGTTCGCGCAGGTCCGCACGGCGCGTGCCTCGGCGCAAAACTCAACGGCGGCCTGTGCGAAGCCGGCGATCGTCTCGCTGCCGCGCCACCAACTCGCCCAGGGCGGCATGGAAAAGACGGCGTCCGCGGCCAGCAGTTCCAGCAGCATGTCGACGTCGCCTCGTTGCCACGCATCGACGTACGCGTCGACGAGTTCTCGGGTCCGCTCGTCGCCGAGCGAGCGCAATGTCTCCTGCTGGCTCTGCTCGGGGAGACGCTCGTCGATGGTCTTGCGTGCGCGCTGCAAGGCGCTGTTCACCGACGCGACGGTCGTCTCCAGCGATTCCGACACCTCCCTCGCCGAGAAGCCGAGCACCTCGCGCATGACGAGCACCGCGCGCTGGGTGGCCGGAAGGTGCTGAAGCGCCGCGACGAAGGCGAGTTCGACGGCCTCGCGCTGCTCGTAGCGAGCGTCGGGCGCGGCATAGCCCTCCCCGAGCCCGAGCGTCCCGTCCGGGTACGGCTCGATCCACACCGACTCGACGAGCGGCTCACCGAGGTCGTGCGTGAAGGTCGTCGCGGGGCCGTAGTCGATCGGAAGCACGCGCTTCGGCCGTCGCGCGATCGCGTCCAGGCACGCATTGGTTGCGATCGTGTAGAGCCACGAGCGAAGCGTGCTTCGACCCGCGAACCCGGGTAGGCCGCGCCACGCGCGCAGGAGGGTCTCCTGGAGAGCGTCCTCGGCGTCGTGCAGCGAGCCCAGCATCCGGTAGCAGTGGGCGTGGAGCCCGCCTCGATGGTCCTCGACGATGCGGCGAAAGGCGTCCTCGTCGCCGCCGCGGGCGGCGTCGAGCAGCTCTCGGTCCTGGATCGATGCGATGGGAGTGATAGCCATCCTCACCAGCTTAGACCGGCGCCGAGCGCCGAACTCATCGCCTCCCCGATGAGTTTTTCAGATCCGCCCGGTCCAGAGAAGCAGGGCATGAGGCCGGCCTGCGTCAATCCCGTCGTCCACCTGGAGCTTCACACAGGAAATCTCTCGCGCGCCTGCGCCTTCTACACGCAGCTGTTCGGATGGCATGCGGAGAAGATCGCCGTCGACTGCGGGTCGTACCTCGCGCTCGACCTGGGCAACGGGATCGAGGGCGGTGTCGTCGAGCGCGACACCGAGAGCTCGCTGTGGCTGCCCTACGTCGAGGTCACCGACGTCGCCGAAGCGACCGAGCAGGCGCGACTGCTCGGGGCGTCGGTGCCGCTCGAGCCCCGAGAGGGTCCGGCGGGGTGGCGAAGCATCGTCGCAGTTCCCGCCGGCGCCGAGATCGCCCTCTGGCAGCCGAAGGTCGGAGGTCTTAGGCGATGAGTTTCCGCGGAAGGAACGTCGCGCCGCCCCTCGCGCCCGGGCTGGACGAGCTGGTGGCTGCGGTCCGAGCCGTCGTCGGCAAGCAGGCCGACTGGGAGCAGATGGCGCTCCTCGTGTCCGGCGAGTTGGCCCGTCATCTACCGCTGCCCGAGCTGCTCACCGCCGAGCAGCGGATCGGCGACCCGGAGAGCTACCGCAGCCACGTGCTCCACACCGAGCCCGACGGGACATTCTCCATCGTTGCGCTCGTCTGGCACCCCGGGCAGGTGACCGCGATCCACGATCACGTGACCTGGTGCGTGTTCGGGGTCATCCAGGGGGTCGAGCACGAGGAACTCTTCACGCTCGACGAGAAACGAGGATGCCTCGTCGAGATTGGGACCAGAACGAACAGCTCAGGGGAAGTGAGCGGATTCGCACCGCCGGGCGACATTCACCGCGTCCGCAATGCGGGCGACCACACCGCGATCTCGATCCACGTCTACGGGACCGACGTCTCTCGGATCGGCTCGAGTGTCCGGCGCTACTACGCGCACCCGATCCTGCCTGCCTGATCGGGCGACGGGTACTCGGAGACGACGGGAGCGAAGAAGAGCCGCCGCTATACTGGCCGGCGCGCGGATGTAGCTCAGTTGGCTAGAGCGTCTGCTTGCCATGCAGAAGGTCGTGGGTTCGAGTCCCATCATCCGCTCTAAGACAAGCCCGCTCAGGCGGGTTTTTGTTGCCTAGCTGGACTGCGTGCGTCCCAGATGTGTCCCAGCGTGTGCGCGGCGCCGCGGAGGTAGGTGACGACCCGCGAGCGCGCAAGCCGAGCCTTCCGAGGATGAGCTGACGTTGGTCTCCACGGCCTTCGGCGTCAGATCTTCGAATACGTCCACTTGGTTGACTGCTCCTCTGTTGCCTCCTAGCGTGGCGTTGCGGTGAGCAGCTACGTTGAGGTGTGGGGCCGAAGCGGGCGCGAGCTTCGAGCGCTGGACTCCGAGCGGATGACGGTCGGAACCCTCGAGTCGAACGATGTGGTCGTGGATGCCGAAGGGGTCTCGCGCGTGCATGCCGTGTTCGAGCGATTCGGCGACGCTTGGTGCGTCCGCGACCTCGGCTCTCGCAACGGGACCTTCGTGAACGGAGGCAGGATCATCGGCGAGCGAGCTCTGCACTCGGGCGATGAGATCGTCCTCGGGCGACTCCGCCTGCTGTTCCGCGGCGCCGGCCGGGGGAAGGAGACGGCCGCGATTGGTCAGGCGCCGCCACTCACACCGCGCGAGCGCGATGTGCTCCTCGCCCTGTGCCGCCCGCTGCTGACGGGCGACGCGTTCACCGAGCCCGCATCGATCCGAGCGATCGCCGCGGAGCTCGTCGTCTCCGAGGCCGCGGTGAAACAGCACCTGTCGCGCTTGTACGTCAAGTTCGACGTCGGCGCGCACGGCGAACGCAAGACGCGTCCAGCTCGCAAACGCGGCGGTCGCCCGCGGGGCGGTCAAGCTGGGCGACCTTCGTCCAACGGCTGATCCGCGATGACGACCGAGCTCCTCGGCAACCGTTACGAGCCCCTCGAGGTGGTCGGTTCGGGAGGCGAAGGGCGTGTGCTGCGCGCTCTCGACCGGCAGCACGACCGGCTGGTGGCCCTGAAGATCCGATCGCGCCGACGGGATCTGCTCGGGGGGAGCTCCTTCGGGAGGCGCGAATCCTCCTCTCCCTGGAGCCGCACGCCGGCCTGCCGCTGGTGCGCGACGACTTCTTCCACGAAGACGAGTACGTCATCGTGATGGACTGGATCGAGGGGACCGATCTGGGGGGTCTTCTGGCGGAGCAGGGGACACCCGGGCTGCCGCCCTCGACCGTTCTCCGCTCGCTGGCCCAGGCGGCCGAAGCCCTCACGTTCTTGCACGGGCACGATCCGCCCGTCGTCCACGGCGACGTCAAGCCCGCCAACCTCGTCCTCACGGAGCACGGCCGAATCGTCGTCGTGGACTTCGGGATCGCTTCGACCGGCGACGGGGTCGCGCCGGGCGGGGACCCGGGATTCGTCGCGCCCGAGGTGGCGGCAGGCGAGCCGCCCACCCGGGCCTCGGACATCTTCTCCCTCGCCATGACCGCGTTCACGCTCCTCACGGGAAGCCCGCCGCGAGGGGGAGCTCCCGAGTGGCCGTCCGGTCTCGACGCGCGAGCGGCGACGTGTGTTCGAAGAGGCGATCAGGCTCGGCACCGCAACCGATCCCTCCAGACGTCCCTCGTCGGCCGGCGAACTGATCGAGCGTCTTCGCGCCGGCTGGGAAGCCGACCTCCCTACGGGCGTCATCACGCTGTGTATGACCGACATCGAGGGCTCGACGGGTCTTTGGGAGGCTCATCCGCAGGCGATGCGCGGCGTCCTCGTTCGCCACGACGCGATCGTGGCCCAGGTGGTCGAGGGACACGGCGGCCGGCTCCTCGAGTCGATGGGCGAGGGCGACTCAACCGTTTCGGTCTTCACCGGTGCCGCCGAGGCCGCCTGCGCAGCGTCCGACCTCATTGGCGCGATGACGGCCGAGCCGTGGCCGGACAACATTCGGGTCCGTATCCGGGTGGGGCTGCATACGGGCGAGGTCGAGGGCGGTGGCGGTCGCCTCGGGCCGACGGCGAATCGCGCCGCGCGTGTCCGTGCTCTGGCGGAGGGAGGACAGGTGTTTCTCTCACAGGCCACCGCTGGGGTCCTCGCAACCCGTCTTCCCGATGGGTTCGGTCTCGTGGACCTGGGGCCTCACAGATTGCGCGGCTTCGGTGGCCCGCAGAACGTGTACGCGTTGTCGACGCCGTCGTTGCACGCGGTGCCGTCGCCGGCCGAGTGCCCGTATCGCGGCCTCCTGGAGTACGAGCCGGACGACGCGGATCTGTTCTTCGGTCGCGACGAAGTCCTCGACGACGTCCTGGCCCGACTCGCCGACGGTCGGTTCGTCGCCATCGTCGGGGCTTCCGGTTCCGGGAAGTCGTCTTTGGTCCGGGCGGGGGTCATCGCGGCCGCGAGGCGAGGTGACGTCGCTGGGGTGTCGAGCACGGCCCTCCTCACGCCCGGGCCGGATCCGCTCAGGGCGCTGGAAGCCGCGAACCCGGATGACGATGCTGATCTTCTCGTCGTCGATCAGCTGGAGGAGGCCTTCACCCTCTGTCCGGACGAGTCACTTCGCGCCCGGTTCTTCGATGAGCTCCTGGACCGCCGTGGGAAGACGCTCGTCTCGCTGCGAGCGGACTTCTACGGCCACTGCACGGCGCACGAAGAGCTCGCCGCCCACGTGTCCGCGAACAACGTGCTGCTCGGCCCGATGAGCCAGAACGAGATGCAGCGAGCCATCGAGGAGCCGGCGAAGGCGAAAGGGCTTCAATGCGAACCCGGCCTCGTCGAGCTCATCCTTCGAGATGCGGCCGGCGAGCCCGGCGCTCTGCCGTTGCTCTCGCATGCGCTCATGGAGACGTGGGCTCGGCGGGACGGGCGGACCCTGACGCTGGCCGGGTACCGGGAGGCCGGCGGCGTGCGCGGAGCCATCACCCGAACCGCCGAGGAGCTCTTCCAGAACGCCACCGAGTCCGAACAGAGGCTCCTTCGGCGCACATTCCTCCGGCTGACCGAGCCCGGCGAGGGGACCGAGGACACCCGTCGTCGGGTGCCGCTGCGGGAGCTGGCCGCGGAATCCGAGACCGCATCGGCGGTGGATGACCTCCTCGACAAGCTGGTTCAGGCGCGGCTGGTGACGGTGGACGAAGGGACCGTGCAGTTCGCCCACGAAGCGCTCATCCGCGAGTGGCCGAGGCTCCGCGGGTGGTTGAACGAGGACCGTGAGAGCCTGCGCGTCCACCGACACCTCACCCGGTCGACACAGGCATGGGAGGCAATGCGACGGGACCCGGGCGAGTTGTATCGAGGTGCGCGGCTCGCGGCCGCGCTGGACTGGGCAGATGGCCGCGTCGACCTCACTGCAGATGAACGAGCCTTCCTCGAGGCGAGCGGCGCCGCCCAGGAGCGCGAGCTGAGGGATGCGCGGCGCCGCGCCCGTCGTCTGCGAATCCTGCTCGCCGGCGTCGCGTTCTGCTCGCGTTCGCGCTCGTCGCGGGCGCCGTGGCGCTTGTCCAGCGCGGCCACGCGCGCCACTCGGCGACCGTCGCCCAGGCGGGGCGCCTGGCCGCGCAGTCGCGCGAGGCTGCGGCAAAACATCCCGACCTGGCACTCCTTCTCGCACTCGAGGCAGGCCGCCGCGACGACTCCGTCGACTCGCGCAGCGCGCTCCTGGGGGCGCTCGAGCAGGGTTCGCGGATCCGCGCGTGGCTCCAGGGATTCGACTCGCCTGTCAACGCCACCGCGTTCAGTCCGGACGGCAAGCTCCTGGCGACCGTGACGCAGCATGGGACCACGCTCTGGGACACGGCGACATGGACGTCCGATCGGCCCGCCACTGCGATCGTCGCAGGGCGGCTGGGAGGGCGTCGACTTCAGCCCCGACGGGCGAACGCTGGCGATCGCGGGCGGAGAGGGCCGCGTCGAGCTGTGGGACGTATCGACGCAGGAAGGAGCTTCGCGAGCTGACGGACCCGGCGGCGGCGACGTCGGATGAGCCCGCGCTCTCAGTCGTTCGCTACAGCCCGGACGGCAGCGTCATCGCCTCGGGCGCGCAGCAGGCGAACCACGTCACGCTGTGGGCCGCCGCGAGTGGTCAGGTGATCGGCCGGCCGATCACCACCAACCCGCCGGGGACGGGCGGCGCGCACTCGATCTCCTTCAGCCCGGATTCGAGGCGGATCGCCGTCCCGGGCGCTCCCGGGACCGTGGGGATCTGGGAGGTCGCCACGGGGCGCCGGGTCGGAGAGCCACTCGCGATCGGGAGCGCAAACGTGGACGCGGCGATCTTCGCCGCGGCGGCCGGACGCTGATCGCGAGCGACGACTCCGGCTCGGTGTCCATGGTCGACGTCGGAACGGGACGATCGGTCGGCCCGCCGCTGTCGGTCGGCGAGCAAGCCTGCCGGCTCGCTCGATCTCAGTCCGGATGGACGGCTGCTGGCCGCGGCTTCGTTCGAAGGGCCGGTCTTCGTCTGGGACGTGAAGACCGGCGCGCCGTACGGCTCGCCGCTCATGGCCGACACGAGCCCGGTCAACGATGTCGCGTTCAGCCCCGACGGCCGGACCCTGGTGAGCTCGCACCTGCGTTCGGCGGTCGTCTGGAACATGAGCGGAGAACAGGTGATCGGAAAGCCACTCGGCGGCTCCGACCGACCTGACCACCGACGTGTCGTTCAGCCCCGACGGCAAGCGGCTCGTCGCGGGGCGGTTCGACGGCGGCGCGATCGTGTACGACACGGCGACGCGACGACAGGCTCTCCGGGTCGACGTCGGTTCTGTCGTCACCGCCGTCGCTTTCCACCCCGACGGGAAACTCATCGCCGTCGGAACGATCGACGGCAAGGTGCGGTTCTTCGATCCGAAGAGCGGGGCGGCCGTCGGCTCCCCGCTCGACGTGGGAAGCGCCGCGGTCTGGCAGGTCGCCTTCAGCCCCGACGGTCGGCTGCTTGCGGTGGCCGTGGACCCGAACGGCGAGGACGGGTTCTACGGCCAGCAGCGGCAGGGCAAGGTGCAGCTCTGGGACGTGGATTCCCGGCGTCGCGTGGGACGGCAGATCGCGCCGGGCGCCGGATCGGTGCTTCGCTGGCGTTCAACCGGGACGGCACGCTGCTGGCGACCGGCAGCTACTTTGGGCGGCTGGACCTGTGGGATGTGGCCACCCAGGCCCGCCATGGCAAGCCGATGAAGGTGGCGGACGACGGCTTCCCGAGCGTCGCGTTCGATCCGAGCGGCCGGCTCGTCGCCGCCGGCGGAGCGATCGGACCGGTGCGGGTGTGGCGCGTGGCCGATCAGCGGCCGGCCTTTCCGCCGCTCTCCGGCCACACCGGTCCCGTCACCGGGGCGGCGTTCGATCCGGCCGGCTCGTTTCTCGCAACCACGAGCCTGTTCGGCGGGACCAGGCTGTGGGACCCGGCCACAGGTCTCGGCTACGGCGACGAGCTGGTCGGAAGCCCGAGGCCCGGCTCGCTCGTGCCGACGATCGACCTCCGCCGTTCCTGGCGCTGCGGAACGCATTCAGCCCGGATGGCAAGCTGCTGGCCGTCGCGGGAGTCAAACGCTCGCGATGCTGTGGGATGTCGACCCGGCGGTCTGGCGCCGGCGTGCCTGCGCGATCGTGGGCCGAAACCTGAGCCGCGAGGAATGGAAGCTGTACCTGCCGCCGGGGACGCACTATCGCGCGACGTGCTCGGAGTGGCCCGCCGGCTGAATGGCGGTCGTCGGCCCGGTCCACCCTTGCCGAACGGTCAGAAACTGTTCCCAACGCGCAACCGACGTCGGCCTGCCCGGGGCATAGTGCCGGGCGCTCCAGATCGCCACCGTTGAGGGAGGTCAACTCAATGGAGGTGCGCGATGAGAATGAAACTGATGTTCGGTGCCGCGGTGGTCTTGTTTTTGAGCCTGGCTATCCAGTAGGTCTTGCGCTTCAGGCACCGCGATGAGTGGCACGTCGCAGCGACCCGTCTACGAGCCTCCGCTTGGCTACTACCTGGCGCTAGGGGACTCGATCGCCTACGGCTTCCAGCCGAACAAACCGAAGGCATCTCCTCCGTCAGCGTTCGACACCGGTTACGTCGACGTTTTCGCCGCGCGTCTGCGGAAGCTCGCTCCGAAGATCCGCGTCGTCAACTACGGATGTCCCGGTGAATCCACCGTGACGTTCACACGGGGTGGATGCGAGGGGCTCGCCGACGTCGAGGCTCTGCACGATCCGTTCCGGGGATCCCAGCTCGACGCAGCCGTGTCCTTCCTCCAAGCTCATTCCGGGCAGGTGAGTCCGGTCACCGTGACGCTGTTCGGCAACGACTGGTTTCCCGTGTTCGACACGTGCAAGGGGAATCTCGCCTGCGTCCGCAAGCGCGCGCCCGGCGTGATCGCGTCGTTCGGTTCGCGCCTGACCTCGATCCTCGAGCGCCTCCGGGCCGCGGCGCCCGGCAGCGAGATCATCGTGACGGGCGCCTGGAACATCGACCCGGATTCACTCGAACAGCTCCGGCCGGTCTACCGCTCGCTCGACACGGCTATTGCACGAGCCGCGACGGCGGCGCGTGCTCGGTTCGCGAACACCCGTGCCGTGTTCAACCCGCCCGGAAGCCTGCGAATGCAAAGGGCTCGGCTATGCGCGCTTTCGTTCATCTGCTCGAAGGGGGATCCGCACCCGACAGATGCCGGGTACCGCGCGATCGCAGGTGCCGTGATGGCGGCGTCGGGCTACCCGCGGAAGCCGTAGACGCTTGCGGGTCGACTTGGCCTGCCACATCGAGGAACCGATCGGCCGCCCGCAGGGGCGGCCGATCCTTCTCGGCTGGCATGGGCACGAGTGCGTGGCGCGGGAAGCCCGAAGTGACCGCCCGCGTCGTCTCCAATCTCACTGGCCGAGTCATTGCCATGCAGAAGGTCGTGGGTTCGAGTCCCATCATCCGCTTCTCGTAACCCGCTGCGCTCAGCGGGTTTTCTCATTTCGGTGGCGGTTTGCGACAGGCGGCCGTCGTGCCGTTAGTGAGGTTCTAGTCAGGAAGTTCACGCGGCGACACGGCCGATCAGGTCCGGAGGCTCGCGCTGCTGTTCGAGACGGGCCGCTTCCAGGGCTGCCTGCTCATCGAGCTTGTCGTTGTGGACCTGCTGTTCTCGCTTCTGTCGGCCCGCCCGATAGGGCGCGTGGCGCTGTGACTAGACTTCGCGCACCCCACAGGCGGACGACGGCCGTCCTAAACTCGCGGCATGACGGTCTTGTCCGCATTGTGACCAGGAGAACCGCGCTGGGGCGCGCTTCTGCGACGCCTGCGGCGCGCCGCTGACTCCCGCGGCGGCGGCTCGCGAGGAGCGCAAGGTCGTCAGCGTCCTGTTCGCCGATCTCGTCGGCTCGACGCTGAGGGCCGAGCGCATGGATCCGGAGGACGTGCGGGCGCTTCAGGATCCGTACTGGCAGCACGTGCGCTCCGAGCTCGAGCGCTACGGCGGAACCGTCGAGAAGTTCATCGGCGACGCGGTCGTCGCGCCTCTTCGGTGCGCCGACGGCGCACGACGGCGACCCGGAGCGCGCCGTGCGCGCGGGTCTCGCGATTCGTGACTGGGCGAGGGAGCAGGACTCGATCCAGGTGCGGATCGCGGTGACTACCGGCGAGGCGCTCGTGCGGCTCGGCGCGCAGCCGGTGGCTGGCGAGGGGATGGCCTCGGGCGACGTTGTTAACACGGCCTCCCGGCTGCAGGAGGCCGCGCCGCCGAACGGCGTCCTCGTCGACGACACGACTCGTCGCGGGACGAGAGCGATCATCGACTTCGCCGCGCGCGAGCCCGTCTCGGCGAAAGGCAAGGCGGAGCCGATCCGCGTCTGGGAGGCGCTCGAGGCGCGCTCCCGTTTCGGCGTCGATCTCTTCCAGCACGTCCGCACGCAACTCGTCGGGCGGCACCTCGAGCTCGACGTCCTGGCCGGTGCGCTCAGGCGCGCGCGCGAGGAGCGCTCCCGCAGCTGGTGACGCTCGTCGGCGTCCCCGGGATCGGGAAGAGCCGGCTCGTCTTCGAGCTGATGCGGAACGTCGAGGCCGACAGCGAGATGGTCACCTGGCGGCAAGGACGCTCCCTCCCCTACGGCGACGGTGTCAGCTTCTGGGCGCTTGCCGAGATCGTCAAGGCGCAGGCCGGGATCCTGGAGAATGATGACGACACCGAGGTGCAACCAAAGCTCGCGCGTGCGGTGCTCGCGCTCGTCGACGGCGCCGCGGAGGCGGACTGGGTCGAGCGCCACCTGCGCCCGCTCGCAGGGCTGGCTGCCAACGGCGAGACCCCGGCGGATCAACGCGACAGCGAGGCCTTCGCGGCATGGCGGCGTTTCTTCGAGGCGCTCGCGGATTGGCGACCGGCGGTCATCGTCTTCGAAGACCTGCATTGGGCCGACGATGCCCTGCTCGACTTCGTGGACAGCCTGGTCGAGCGGATCGCCGACGTTCCGCTCTTGATCGTCGCGACGACGCGGCCGGAGCTGCTCGACAGGCGCCCGAGCTGGGGCGGCGGCAAGGCGAACGCGACGACGCTATCGCTCGCGCCACTCTCGGCCGACGAGACGCTGCAGCTCGTGCGTGCGCTGAACGACGAGCAGATCCTCCCAGCCGCGGCGGAGCAGACGGTCGCCGAGCACGCTGCGGGCAACGCGTTCTACGCCGAGCAGTACGTGCACATGTGGGAGGAGCGTCAGCACGCCGGGCCGCTGCCGTTGCCGGAGACGGTGCAAGGCCTGATCGCCGCTCGGCTCGACGCCCTGCCACGCGCGGAGAAGAGCGTGCTGCAGAACGCAGCGGTGTTCGGCAAGGTCTTCTGGCGCGGAGCGCTAGTGGCGGTCGACGGGATCGACGCCGCGACGGCGGAGGAGTGTCTCCGTGCGCTGCAACGAAAGCAGTTCGTGCAGCGAGCGCGGCGATCGTCGGTGGAGGACGAGAGCGAGTACGCGTTCCGCCACGTCCTGGTGCGCGACGTCGCGTACTCGCAGATCCTACGTGCGCGTCGGGCCGACAAGCACCAACGTGCTGCGGCGTGGATCGAATCGCTGGGCCGCCCGGACGACCACGCCGAGATGCTCGCGCACCATACGTGAGCGCCCTCAAGCTCGCAGGGCCTGATGCTCGAGCTGACGGAGCGCGCGCTGTGCTCGCTCATCCGCGCGGGCGAGCGAGCCTCGGCCGTCAATGCCTTCGCCTCAGCGGCGGCGTACTAGAACGAGCGCTGGAGTTGTTACCGGAAGCGGATTCCCGTCGGCTCGCCGTGTTCTTCGCGCATGCCCGTGCGTTGTTCTCGAGCGGCTACGAACGGCGCGGCCCTGTGCTCGAGAAGGCGCTCTCGGAACTGCTTGCCGCAGGTGAGAACGAACGCGCTGCGGAGGTCGCGACGTTCCTCGCGGAGCTCGCCTGGATCCAGGCTCGTCGAAATGAGACCGATGAGCATCTTGTGCTGGCGACCGCCCTCACCCGGGACCGACCGCCGTCGCCGTCCAAAGCGCGCGTGGTCGCGAGCGTGGCTCGTTTTCGGATGCTTGCGGACGACCAAGAAGCTGCGATCGCCGTCGGCCGCGAGGCAATCAAGATGGCAGAGACGTTCGGCCTCACCGAGACCCACGCCCAGACGTTGATCTCCGTCGGCACGGCACGCTTCCTAACCGGTGACGACGGCGGTCGCGATGACATCGAACGCGGAATCGAGCTCGCCCTCGCATCGAACTACCTCGCCGCCGCAGCCCGCGGGTACCAGAACCTCTCGCATGTAACGAATGACGGCCCGCGAGAGCTCGAGCTCCTGAGTGAAGCCGAGAACCTCTGGCTCCGGCTGGGACATGAGGAAGGAGCTCGTTACGCGCAGGCCAACCGCGCCGGTCGGCTGTTCGCGATGGGCCGCTGGGACGAAGCCCTGCCGCTGATCGACGCCTTTCTCGCTGACTGCGAAGCAGGGCGTCCGCACTACCAAGAGGCAATGATGCGGTTGTGTCGCGCGTGGGCTCGCTTCGTCCGCGACGACGTCGACGGAGCGAGCGCGGATCTTGAACGCTCGGTCGCCGTTGCCAGATCGGTGAAAGACCCGCAAACGTTCTTTGCGGCCCTCGGCGACGCCGCGTACATGTACGGGAAGCTCGGTCGCCTCGACGAGGCGAGGAAGTTCGCCCAGGAAATGCTCGCCGCGGATCCACAGTCTCCGCTGTACTCATCGGGGTTCCTTCTCGCGGCCGACCGGCTTGATTTCCGCGACGCCGTTCGCCGCGCGCTCGACAACGATCGCCAGGAGCGCCGCCGAGAAATGTTCAAGGCGGCCGCCGCCGATCGACGGTTCGTCGAGGCCGCAGAGATCGCGACGAGCACAGACGACCTCGACGTTGCGACCGATCTACGCGTCGTCGCAGCCGAGGCGTTGCTCGAGGAGGGCCGGACCACGGAGGCCGCCGAGCAGTTCGAACTGGCGCTCGCGTACTATCGCTCCGTCAGAGCCACGCGAATGATCCGCGAGATCGAGGCGCAGCTCGCTCAGATCCGCTCGACGGTGGGCTGAGGACAGCGCAAGCGTCGCGGGGCTCATGCCGCCGGAACAGCGCGCCCGCTCTCCGTTCGGCGGCTCTGCGCACACGGGCCCGAGCTACCGCAACGCTATGGATCGCCGAGAGTTTGATGGTGCAGGAGCGCGCCGAGGAGATCGTCGGCGTGTTCTTCAAGGCGATCGACTCGGGAGACTGGCGCGCAGCCGAGGCACTTCTGATGAGGGTGTACGGCAAGCCGCAGGAGAAGGTCGAGATCACCCGCAGACCCTCGAGGACGTGGAGAAGATGACGCTCGCTGAGATCCAGCAGCTTCGCGCTGCAATGAAAATTGACGGAGCATCTTGGTGAGCCGAAGCGCGTACAGCACGTGACCCCCAACGACTGAAGCTGGGGCGGTGCGCCGCTTGACGCGCGCAACGGAGCCATCAGGTGCCGTGCACGCCTGCAGCGTTGTGGTCGGAGCCGTGGTCGGGATCAAGGCCCGAATCTGCGAACCGGATCCCGTCTACGTCCGCAATACGAAGCTCCAGTGCAGCGAGGTACCCCACCCCTCCAACGCAGCTAGGAGTTTGGGGCCCCATTCGCTCGGTGGGCGAAGCGGTCGAAGCTCCGCGCCGTGCGCGCTATCGTCGTCACGGCGATGAAGCGCGTCGTGATCCTTGGTGCAGGTTTCGCGGGCCTGGAACTGGCGACGCGACTCTCCGAGTCCCTCGCGGGCGAGGTCCGCGTCACGCTTCTCGACCAGAACGAGTCATTTAGCTTCGGATTCTCGAAGCTGGACATCCTGTTCGGCCGGAAGTCGAGAGCGGACGTCCTGCTGCACTACCGCGACATCGCCAAAGAGGGAGTCGAGTTCCGACAGGAGCGGGTGGTCTCGATCGACCCGGAGAAACGGCAGGTGGCGACGGACGCAGCCTCGTACGACGCCGACATCCTGGTCGTCGCGTTGGGGGCGGATTACGACTTCGCAGCCACGCCCGGCTTCGAAGAGGGCGGCGTGGAGTACTACTCGGTCGCGGGAGCGGAGCGCATGCGCGACGTGCTCTCGAACTTCGACTCGGGGAAGATCTTGATCGGGATCCTCGGCCACCCCTTCAAGTGCCCGCCCGCGCCGTTCGAGGGCGCGCTCCTCCTTCACGATCACTTCGTCGAGCGCGGCGTCAGTGATTCGGTCGAGATTCGTATCGTCGGCCCGATGGCGGCTCCGGTTCCGATTACGAAAGAACTTTCCCAGAGCATCCTCGACGCCTTGACGGAGCGTGGCATCAAGTACGTGCCGAACCAGCATGTCGTGGAGCTCGACACACGCAACAACGAGGCGCGGTTTAAGACCGGCATCAGCATCTCCTACGACCTGTTCGTCGGGATTCCGGTGCACCGTGTGCCTCATGTGGTGGAGAGCTGCGGCCTCGCGGTCGACGGCTGGGTGCCGGTGGAGAAGAGCAACTTGGCGACCCGCTTCCCGGGCGTCTATGCCGTGGGAGACGTCACCGGTCTGCCAATGGCGAAGGCCGGTGTGTTCGCGGAGGCCGCCGCTCGTGTCGTGGCCGACGACATCGCCGCCCGCCTCCACGGCGACGTGCTCGAGCAGCCCTACGAAGGCGCGGGCAGCTGCTACATCGAGTTCGGCGGCGGAATGGTCGGAAAGGTCGAAGCCAACTTCTTCGGCGGGCCAACGCCGACGGCGCAGCTCGTGGGGCCCTCACATGAGCTCGCAGCGGACAAGGTGGCGTTCGCATCGACACGGCGAGAGCGCTGGTTCAAGTCGTGATCGAGTCGAACCTCTACATCGGTTCCAGGGTGAGCGCAAGCCTAGGAGGCTGGCGCGCTCGCATGGTTGTCCTTTGCCTGGTTGTCGCTGCTGAGGCAGGGACGTGCCGCACCGTTGTCCCTGCCCTCGTAGCCGACTGAGCGGGTACTTGACAAGCAGAAGGTCGCTCCATGAGCCCGCATCGCTCCACGGCTGAGCGCGGGTCATCAGCGGGTCAGCACCTGAGAGCCCTCGGAGGCCGTCTGCGGCTTCGTTGCGAAGGTCTGAATCGGAATCGAATCCGCTTGCATCCCGCAGTCGGAGTCCCGAATTGGACTCCCCAGAGGCACCCCTCCCCCTCAGCGGAGTGGCGAGCTCGGGATTCCTCGGCGGGCGGGGCCGTCGCAAAGCCGAAGCGTGAGCCCTCTAGCCGATACCGTCGGCTGGTGGACGACGAGTGGACCGTCGAGCGACATCTGCGCGACAAGCCGGAGCAGGTCGTCGTGCTTTACAGCCGGTTCATCCGACTCGCTGAGGCTTGTGGCCCGTTCAGCTACTCGGTGGCGAAGTCCGCGATCACGCTCAAGGGGAGCCGCCGAGGATTCGCCGGCGTAACGCCGAGACAGGCATCCCTGACCGGGTATCTCGACCTCCAGCGGCGCGTTGTCGATGCTCGTATCCAGCGGTCTAGCCCGTACACGAAGCGTCTGTTCGTGCATCGCTTCCGGGTCGCAGGTCCTGAGGAGCTCGATGACGAGTTCGCCGCGTGGCTGGGCGAGGCATACGCGGTCGGCCAAGGCGCCCATCTCCTTGAGCCTTGACAACTCCCGCCTGCTCAAGGGCGGGCGGGTCCGCCCTCGCTGGGTGGACCCTCTTTTCGAGTGAAAGGTGGCTCGTGATGGTGCCCCCTCCTCCGTGCCCACCTTCTACCGTTGATGTATGGCGCCGTTCGCGCTACGGCGAGCAGCGCCGGACGAGCCTCGCCAGCGGCGTCTGCCCGCACGGCGGGAGCCGCCCGCCCGCGCGCGCTGCTGCCGCGGCGACCCGGATGGCCTCGTACGCGAGCCCCGGCGCCTCGATCGCGATGATGTGCCCGTACTGCGGCGCCTCTGCGCCGAGGACACTGGTGCCGCGGCGACGCAGATCGGGTATCGCACCGGGCATCGTCGTCGTGAGCACCACGACCGGTCGCGTTCCGAAGCTCAGCGCGGTCAGGCCCGCCGCGTCAGCGCGGGCGTCCCACCCCTCTACCCCCAGTCGCGTCATCAACTCTGCGGAATCCGGTCCAACGGCGTCGAGGAACACGAGCCCTGCGACCTGATCTGGGTACCGCAACGCGAATGTCGAGACCAGCAATCCTCCGAACGATGCGCCGACAAGGACATATGGCGCGGGCTCTTGCGCGCGCGTGAGCAACGTCTGGAGCTCGCGCGCGAACGTCTCCGAGGTCGTCGGGACGGTCGGCGGCCGCGGATCGCTGGCGCTCGGGGACGGGATGACATTCCCGGGGCGGTCGTACGAACAGACACGGTACTCCGCGCTTAGCGCGTACTGAACCTTTCGGTAGAAGAGCCGGGTCGCGAACGCGCCCGGTTCGATCACGACCGTCGGCGAGCCGGTGCCGACGCACTCGAGGTGCAGCCGGTACCCACCGACGTCGATCAACTGACCGCCTGGCGCGGGCGGTTCCGCCAGCGTCGGCGGCTGCGCAGGCTGAGGCGCAGGAGCGGGGAACCGCGTCAGTCGGCCCGAGTGGCAGTGGAAGCGGTAGTGGTGATACGCGCGGTCGTTGCGCTTCGTGCAGCGGGCGCCCGGCTTGAGGCAGACGTGCTTGCCCGCGATCGTCGCGGACGCTGTTCCGGCCTTGCAGTGCTTCGCGGTCGCCGCCGGTGCTCGCACGACCACGACTCCCGCCGTCAAGAGAAGGAGAACTCCAGCGACCCCCGCGAGCCGCATCGTTCGCATCGAAACCGAGACGACCTTAATGCGCCGCGGCTGAGTTTCATAGCCCTCCGACCGAGACCCCGGTGCCGTCCGAGTTCGAGGACGCGGACGCGTACGCCGACAGCACGCTCACGCACGCCGCGTCGAGCTCGCATCATTGCGCGTTTGCTATGCCGGTGCGGAGTCGGTGTCTGTGTTCAGCGTTGGACCCGTTTTGGACCCACCGGGCCGATTCAGGCGGTCGGAACGGGTCGGAATGTGTCGGTCTATGGCGCCTCACCGAGTGTGCGAAGGCCCTGCATAAGCGCCTTTTTGACGGCTCGTGACGCGTCCGGCGGAACCTGTCGGAACAGCCCCGTTCGGGTTCGAATCCCGTATGGGCCTTTCGTACCAACGGCTGTAAACCGGGACCCATGCGGCAAGCTACGAGTGGTCGCTCAGATGGTCCCGCGTCGCCGGCCTGGCTTCGCCAGGGGACGGCGGCGCGGCCCCGCGAGTGGCCAGCTCAGGCTTCGCGGCGAGAACCTCTCGGAAAACCGAACTCCACGATGGCGATCGCCCGTTTCGGGTGATGCGAACCGCCTTCGGTTATCGAAACAGTCTCAGAGCATCTTGCGTGGCCGCCGGCCTGCGTTCTGTCCGAAGGGATCAAATCGGATGAGCAAGCAATTCCGTGGGACGATCGCCCTGGACGATCGGGACTCGACCCCGGACTGGGAGCCATACCTCCAGCCCGTTGCCCCTGAGGGAGCACCGAGTGTGCTGTACATCGTGCTCGACGACACAGGCTTCTCGGCGATGGAGCCCTGGGGTGGCCTGATCGAGACGCCGAACATCAACCGGCTGGCTTCAAGCGGGCTGACGTACACGAACTGGCATACGACTGCGCTCTGCTCGCCGACCCGCTCTTCGCTTCTGAACGGACGAAACCACACGACCAACGGAATGGCTTGCATCGCCGAGGCCACCACCGGCTACCCGAACTCGAACGGTCACATCCCATTCGAGTGCGCGACGATCGCGGAGGTCCTCGGGGAGCGTGGGTGGAACACGTACATGCTCGGGAAATGGCACCTCGTGGCAGCCGACGAGATGAACATGGCCTCGACAAAGCGCAACTGGCCGATCGGGCGCGGGTTCGAGCGCTACTACGGCTTCCTCGGCGGCGAGACCAACCAGTGGTATCCGGACCTGATCTACGACAACCACCCGGTCGAACAGCCTGCGATGCCGGAGGACGGCTACCACCTCACCACTGACCTGACCGACAAGGCGATGGAGTTCATCAAGGACGCACTGGTGATCGCGCCTGACAAGCCGTTCTTCATGTACTTCTGCCCCGGCGCAACGCACGCGCCGCATCACGCTCCCAAGGAGTGGATCGAGAAGTACAAGGGCAAGTTCGACATGGGCTACGAGGCCTACCGCGAGGTCGTGTTCGAGCGGCAGAAGAACCTTGGGATCTTTCCCGGCGACGCGGAACTCACGCCGCTCAATCCCTACGTCGAGGAGAAAAGCGTCGACGGCACGCCCTGGAACCAGGTCGACGTCGTCAGGCCGTGGGACTCGCTCTCCGACGAAGAGAAGCAGCTGTTTTCTCGCATGGCTGAGGTCTACGCCGGTTTCCTTTCCCACACCGACCACGAGATCGGGCGGCTACTCGACTTCTTGGAGGAGTCCGGTAAGCGTGAGAACACGATCATCGTCCTCGTCTCCGACAACGGCGCGAGTGGAGAAGGTGGCCCGAACGGGTCGGTCAACGAGAACAAGTTCTTCAACGGGATCCCCGACTCGATCGAGGAAAACCTGAAGTACCTCGACGAGCTCGGCTCGACGTCGACTTACAACCACTACCCGGTCGGTTGGGCATGGGCGTTCAACACGCCGTTCAAGATGTGGAAGCGCTACAACTTCGAGGGCGGCGTCGCCGACCCCATGGTCGTCTCCTGGCCGAACGGCATCGAGGCACGCGGCGAGATCCGGCACCAGTTCCTGCACGCGACCGACGTTGTGCCGACGATGTACGACTTGCTGGGCATCGACATGCCCGAGGTCGTGAAGGGCTATCCGCAAATCCCACTCGAAGGTGTGAGCTTCAAGACGACCTTCGAGAGCGATGACGTGCCGACGCCGAAGGAGAGCGGATTCTTCTCGATGCTGGGGTCACGCGCCGTCTGGCACAAGGGCTGGAAGGCCGTGAGCGTGCACCCGACGATCGCCGGTTGGGGTCACTTCGACCAGGACCGCTGGGAGCTCTACGACACGGAGAAGGACCCGACGGAGAGTCACGATCTTGCGAGCGAGAACCCCGTGAAGCTCCAGGCGATGATCAACCACTGGTTCCACCTGGCGGGTATGTACAACGGCTTTCCACTCCTCGACCGCACCGCGGTGGAGGTCCTCAGCGATCCGACGCGCCCCCAGATGGCGCCCGCCCGCGACCGATACGTCTACTACCCCGGCACGGCCGAAGTGCCTGAGACGGCGGCCGTGAACATTCGCAACCGCAGCTACTCGATCGCGGTCGAGATAGACATCGAGTCGGAGGATGCCGCAGGTGTGCTCTTCTCCCACGGCGCCCGTTTCGGCGGACACTCGCTCTACGTCAAGGATGGCAAGCTCAAGTACGTCTACAACTTCGTCGGCAGCAACGAGCAACTCGTCGAGTCCACCGAGACGATCCCAACCGGGAGGACGATTCTCGGAGCCTCTTTCGTACGCGAAGATGGCACGATGCCTGTAGCCGGCACGCTCTCACTCTTCATCGACGACGAGAAGGTCGGAGAAGGTCAGATTATGACCCAGCCCGGCAACTTCTCACTCGTCGGTGAAGGTCTGAACGTCGGCAAGGACCCTGGGGAGCCCGTGACCGACGACTACTCGGGGACGAGTCCCTACGCCTTCACGGGCGGGACGATCAAGGAAGCGATGGTCGACGTCTCCGGCGACCACTACGTCGACTTCGAACTCGAAGCGCTCGCCATGATGAAACGCGAGTAGCCCTGTCATCTGCCAGCGCGCGCGTCGAGTGCAGCCGCGACCTCTCGCAGGACAATCGCCGCGACCGTGACCGCTGTAGCCGCCGCCGATGCTCCGCGCCCGATTCCAGCGCAGCCCGCTCGGCATGTGAAGCCGCCAGGACCTCGTAATCGCATGCCTTGCCGATGAGAAGGTCAGGCGCGTCCATCCCGCGCGTTCCGATTCTGCGCCCGCAGCTCTTCGAGTTTCTGGCGAAGCGGCTCGGGAACCGCGTCCACGTCTGACACGGGTTCGAATCCCGTATGGGCCTTAGAGGCGCGCCTGGCTGCGCAGGTTCCGCATGGTTAGGCGGGTCAGGCGTGCCAGGTGTGTCGTCCGTGAGCAAGCGGTGTTCACTCGGTGCTCACTCCGGAGCCGCGTCGTCTTCCGCGACGCGGGCTGCCGCGCTCGAGCGTCGGCTTCTCTGGGATCGCGACGTCCGGATACATGCTGTGGAACATGCCCCCCAGCGTGTGGTCCTTCTGCCGCAAGTAGCCACGCCGAGAGATTCGCTTCGTCTTCCAATCGTCCCTCCGTTGGTAGATGTTGTCGTCGAGATCTCGCCACCCCCAAACGAGATAGACGTCCTCGTCTCTACCACCAAAATACGGCAACTCGATCGTGACTTTGTCCCCGGCCGCAAGATGCCCGTCTCCGACCGTACCGCCGGCCTTCCAGCCGGGACCGACGGCGAAGTACACAACCTGTACGGCCAGGGCCGGCCCTGCGTTTGCAAAGCTCAAGCTGAGTCTGCCTGTGTTTATGCCGTACAGCACTCCGCCGGAGACGAACGGGACTCGAGCACCACGGATGGCCGACAGCGACGCGCGGGCTGACAGCCAGGCCGCCGTCGCCGCCGCCGCGGTAAACACCGTCGAGACCACCAAGGCCCACTCTGTCGTGTCCCATTCGGGAAGCCAGTCCCACATCGGTAGAACCCTTTTACCAACCCACAAGCGTCCGCCGACGTCCGCTGATGCAGCCTTCCCCGGCCGGCGCCAACCGACAGGAAGGGCTCGACCAGTGGTTGGACAGCCGCAAGACGTCGCCGAGTTCCCGATGCCGCGAAAACGCGGGTGGTGCGACGCGTAATCGATCTGACCGTTCGAAAGTTCACCGAGGCACAGAACGTGCAGACGTGGCCGATTTCACGTGTCACCAGTTTCGCCCGAAGAAGTCGGCGCTTCGCGCCTCAACTTCTTCGGGCTTTTCAATCTCCGAGGTCGTCTGTTAGACAACCGGCACCGCCTGGCGGGTAGTCGCGGCCCGCTCGGCTGCACCATTCACCGACGCCAGGAAGGGGAGCCGCCCAGGCCTTGCCCAGTCACGAAGCGCGCTCAGGATCCAAGCGGCGAGATGGAAACCGTGCCGGCCAGATTCGGCGTAGTAGCTGGCAGAGCGTGCTTCCCCCGACGGAAGCAACCACTGACGAACCCGGTGGGCCGCTTCCAGAAGCAACAGAGGAGCCAACAATGACGGAGTCAAGTCTGTACGAAAGGCTTGGTGGCGCATTCGCCATCGCGGCAGTGGTCGACCACTTCAGCGAAGCGGTCGTGCAGAACCCGATTGTCGGCCTGACATCGGAGAATCCCGCCCTCAGGGAATGGCACACCAACAATCTGGGCAGACTTCCAGGCCTCAAATTCATGCGCACGCTATGGGTCTGCAACATTGCCGGCGGCCCTCAGCAATATGCAGCCACGAAACCAGGCAGTACTCCTCTTGGCTTGGAAGAAGCCCACCGCGAACTGAAGATCTCTCCCGCCCAGTTCGATGAAGTCGCGGCTGAACTTGGGCGAACGCTTGACTTCTTCAAGGTGCCCGAGAGGGAGAAGGAAGAGGTTCTGGCTGCATTTGCCGCACACAAGGGTGAGGTGACTGAGGGGTACTCCCCGTAACCCCGGCGGAGTCACCGACCCGGAAGACAGGGCACCTGCAGCCAACGCCTGAGGGCCTTGCCCGCTATCCGGCTCGTTCCCAGACTGACACATGCTTGCGGCTCTCGCTCGTGAACGGCGAACGGTCCCAGTCGGCCCAGCGCTCGCGCAGGGTCAGGCCTGCGATGCGCGCCATCAGGTCGAGTTCCGCGGGCCACACGTAGCGGAACGGCCCCGAGCTGAGCCGGTTCGTGTAGTGGTGCGAGATCAGTCCCTGACTCGCGACGTCGTATTCGTCGATGCCGACGTGCGTCTCACTCACGTTGAACGGGACGTAGCGCTCGCCGGGCGGAAGTCGGCGGAGGTCGGGGACCATGACCTCGATGACGAAGTAGCCGCGCCGCTCGAGATGCCGTGCGACGTTCTCGAAGCACGCGACCTGCGCGTCTTGCGTCGTCAGGTTCATGATCGTGTTGAAGACGAGATAGGCGAGCCGGAACGTCCCGTCGACGCGGGTCGTCGCGAAGTCGCCGATCGTCGCGCCGATCGCCTCCGCGCCCGGCTTCTCGCGCAGCTTTGCGACCATCGCCTCCGAGAGGTCGATACCGTGCACGCGCACGCCTCGCCGCGCGAGCGGGACCGCGACGCGGCCCGTGCCGATGCCGAGCTCGAGCGCCGCACCGTCGCCAGCGAGCTCCGCGAGGAACTCGACCGTCGGGCCGATGACCTCGGCGCTGAACATCGGGCCGTCGTCGTCGTAGCGGGCCGCGACCTCTTCGCCGAAGTAGTCCTTCACGGACGGGAGCGTATGCCACGACGGCTAGGGCGAACGCTCAGGCGACATTCGCGACACACGCGTCGTTTGGGACCCAAGCGTGACGAGAGTACGCTAGTGGCAGCCGATGCGATGCGTGCGAGCGGCAGCACTTGCGATGGTCGTCGCGCTCGCGGCCGCCGGGGCCGCGGCTGCGCTCGCTCCGAGCTCCTCCACACGACATTGTCGCGCCGGAGCGACGCCGGCGACGATCTCGGGCAAGCATGTCTGCCTGAAGGCCGGAGAGCGCTGCACGAAGAGCCGCGACCGCGCGTACCACCGCTACCGCTTTCACTGCCACTCCGGACGCTTGACCCGCTTCCCGGCCGCGCCCCAGCCCGCCGCCCCGCCGACGCTGCCGGAGCCGCCGGCTCCCGCAGGACAGCTCGTCGACGTCGGCGGGTATCGGCTCCACCTCGAGTGCGTGGGGTCAGCCGCGCCAACGGTTGTGCTCGAGGCCGGCGCGACGGCGACGCGCAATGGCGGGAGAAAGGTTCAGTACGCGCTCAGTAGCGAGAGTCGCGTCTGCTCCTACGACCGTCCGGGGACGACGGCCGGAGGGACGAGCGCGAGCGACCCACGCCCGACGGGCGACGCGCCGACGTCGGAGACGTTCGCGCGAGAGCTACGCACACTGCTTGCGAACGCGAACGTGCCGGGACCGTACGTGCTCGCGGGTTCGTCTTTCGGCGGCTTGCTGATTTCGACGTTCACCGCGCGTTACCCGGAGGACGTCGCCGGCCTGGTCTTCCTCGACGCGTTAGCGCCCAGCTCGGCCGAAACGTACATCCGGGTCGGCGGCTCTGCGGAAGTGTGGGAGGGCTCAGGCGACCTTGACCGCCTGCGAACGTTGAGCTTCGGTGCCCGTCCCGTTGTCGTCGTCACCACGCAATATCCGGGTGAAGCCGCCGACCTGCGCCGCCGTTCGACGAACATCCTCGTCGCTGAGGCTCCGCAGTACACCCATTTCGTCGTCCTCGACACACCGGGTCTCGCCTACGAGGCGATCCGAGTCGCAGTCGCTGCGGTTCGGGCCGGCCGGACGTTGCCACCGTGCGCGCAAACGCCGCTCTCGCGGATCGTCAGGCGCTGCACTCCCTGAGCTAGAGCGCCGTCGCAGGTCAGACGAACGGCACTTCGGCATCGTCCCTCTGACGGGGCTCGTCGTCGTGGCGCCCCTTCTGTCGAGAGCGCGTCTAAGTGCTGCGGTGCGCCGCACCGGGCTCGAGCCTTGTGAACCCAGCATGGAGCTCGTTCACGACGACGGTCGCGTTCCCCAGCAGCTGCGCCTTCAGGCGCGTCTGCTCCAGCAGCGCGTTGCTCGGCTTACCGTAGAAGTCGATTCTCGTGAGCGTGACCAACTCCGTGAACTTCCGGAAGACCGGGCCGGCCACGTTCATGTGGAACTCCATCGACGCCGAGGTCGGGTGGATCTGGACAACCGTCATCCGGCTGGCTTCCTCGTCGAAGTAGATGTTGTAGGCAATCGGATCGGCCTCGTTGGCTTCCACGAACTCGACCAATTCGATCAGCGCCGTCCTGAGCTCCTCGAGCTTTCCCTCGCGGATCTCAGAGGTGTCGATGACGACGATCGAATCCGACATGTTCCCGCGGCTCGTGCGTGCGCTGCGTCCCGAACTGGGAGCGTACGAGCTCGGAGAGACCAGATCAACTCCGAGATCACCCGCACCAAGACGCTTCGGCTTAACGAAACCCGCACAACGAAAAAAGCGCAAGTTCGTCCTGGGAGACGAAGCTTTTTGAGCGGAGGGTCGTTTTACATGCCGCGGGGGGACTTGCAGTGGTACGTCAAGGGCGGCACGGGGAGGTCAGGATCGTGGCACCGGACGATCGGGCACGCGAGAGACAACGCCCCGCGGGGCAGCCGCCGGCTCGCCGCCGCACGAAGTCCCTCATGCTCGTCCCCGCCCTCGTGCTCGTGCTGCTCGAGCTCGGCTGGATCATCGCAATCGTTGTGTTCATCTACCGGACAGTGACCTAGCAATGCGCCTTCCTCTTCGCCGAGTCCCTCGATCGAGTGATTCGCAGGTGAAACCGCACACGCAGAGTCTGGGGGCATTACCTTGAGAGAGACGGTGCTTCACTGCGGCTCACCGTGTTCAGCCGATGAGAGCAAAACCGCCAGTGGAGCCGTAGAGAATGCCCGGTTGGGGGACCTGGGTCCTGGTCGGCGTGCTCGTGTGGTTGGCCGTCGCCGTCGTCGCCGGGCTGGTGATCGCGCAGTTCCTCAGCTTCGGCGGTCGAACCGACGCCGACAGGCTTGCCCGTCGCAACGCGGAGCGCACGGAACAACGCCCCGACGTGATCCGGGACACGGCTGACCGAGGACCGCGCCAGGCGTCAACCGAGAGCGAAAGCCCGGAGCGACACAAGGTTCTCCTCGTCGACGACGACCCCGGCTTGCGGCTGCTCCTGCGAACGACGTTGCCTGCGAGTGAGTTCGACGTCGAGGAGGCAGGGTCCGCCGAGTCGGCCTCGGAGCTGGCGCGTTTCTGGCGTCCGGAGGTCGTCATCCTGGACGTGGGCCTCCCGGCCCTGGACGGGCTCTCCTTCTGCCGCCAACTGAAGCACTCAGCCCTCGCACCACAGGTGATCTTGCTCACCGGTGCCGATCTCGACGCCGAAGCGCTTCGTAGCGCAGGCGCCGACGCGATCCTGCGGAAACCGTTCAGCCCGATCGAGCTCGTCACGCTCCTCGACGGGGTCAGCGACTCGAGCGCTCTCGGGGCTCGTGACTCGACGGCAGCCGAAGGTGAGCAGCTCCTGATCTACGCGCGCGACCTGAGCCAAGTCGTCGAGCGCGAGCGGCGGCAACGTCTGCTGCTCCAGCAGGCGTACCGGCAGACCGTCACGGCTCTGGCCGACGCCCTCGAAGCAAAAGATCCGGCGACGGGGCTTCACGGCCGCCGCGTCCAGCACTACGGCCTCGAGCTCGCTACGGCCCTCGATGCGACGGTGGTGGGAGATCCGAGCCTCGAGTTCGGGTTCCTGCTCCACGACATCGGAAAGATCGGGATTCCGGAGACGATCCTTCAGAAGCCAGGGCCGTTGAATGCCCCCGAGCGCCGTTTGATGCAGCAGCACCCACTCCTCGGCGTCGAGATTCTCCGTGGCATTCCGCTGCTCGAAGGCGCCGGCCTCGACGTCGTACGCTCACATCACGAGCGGTGGGACGGCTCCGGCTATCCGGACGGACTCGTCGGCGACCAGATCCCCATCGCGGCCCGGATCTTCGCCCTCGCCGACACGCTCGACGCAATCAGTACCGATCGTCCGTACCGCAGAAGGTTGTCCTGGGACGCCGCGATCGACGAGATTCTGCTCAACAGCGGTACCCAGTTCGACCCCAAAGTGGTCGCGGCATTCGCGGCGCGCGAGCGGCAGCTCAAACGAATCTCGACGCAACTGTCCGAGCGAGCCGCTTAGTCCCCGGGCGACCGCTGCGGACGCACGCTCCGGCGTGGGCGGTCGGGGGCGCTCCAGGAACGTGCCTACGCCGGCGTTCGGACTACACGAGCCGCGCCGTTTCGCGGACGGTGCCTGCCCGCTGGTGTCTGGCGACGATGCCGAGGTCTCCGCCGTGCGGCGCTTCGACGACCCACTCGAGCTTGGCGCGATCGGTCGTCGCGTCGTTCGTCGCCCACCAGATCGTCGAGCGCTTGTGCACACGCCCCTCGAGCTGGCCCGCCTTCGTCGACCGCTCTCCCGAGACGAGCCGTGCGCCCTCGGGCAGGGCAAGCTCGACCTCGAGCTCGCGCACGGCCTGGCGCTTGAGCGCGAGCTCGGAGACGTTGGTGGGAAGCCAGCCGGTGTTCTCCAGGACGAGCTGCACGCGGAACAACCCCTCACCCACGCCTTCGACGTCGAGTGAGCGCGTCGAGAGCAGCGGCGAAATCAGGCAGTGGAAGAGCGCGAAGTCCGTATGCGGCGCGACCTCCGACTCGAGCTGCTCGAACGGCGCGTTGTACCAGGCGTAGAACACGTCCCAGCCGCCGATCTCGATCGGGCCGAGCTGCGGATGCTCGTACGGGGTCCAGTCGACGTAGCCGCGGCCGCCGAGCTTTTCCTTCGACCAGCGGTAGAGCGTGACGTCGTCTTCCGGCGGGTGGTCGCGCAGCCACTCGATGTACTTGTAGTCCGTGATCCCGGCCTGGCGGATCGGGCTCCAGAACTCGGTCGTCCACGAGAAGATGCCGCGTTGGTCGTACATGAAGTCGTGCGCCGAGCCTTTGATCGCCTGCTTCGGGTCGTACGCGAAGTCATGGAAGACGGAGACCGCGGGATAGCCTGTCAAGCCGGTTGCGACCTCCCCGATCTGCTTGAACACGCGGAGGTCGGCCGTCGGCAGATGATCGTCGGGATACGACGCGTAGGGGCGCAGGTGCACGCCGGAAAACGTGTGGTAGGCGACGTAGCCGCAGATGTTCGGGCGTTCGACGACGGCCTCGACCATCGCGCGAATCTCCGGCTCCGATGTGGGGTACGGCCCGGAACCTTTTTGATCGGCTTCGGGTCCCCACTCGCCCGGGAAGTTCCGGTTCAGGTCGAGCGACTCCGTCGGCGGCGGGAGCTTGATCGTGACGCCGTCGTAGTTCTGGATCGTCCCCTCTGGAAGCAGGCGGTAGTACTCGCCGCCGTCCTCGTCCGGGTCGCGGCGCACCATCAGTGCCGGCTCGTCGCGGTGCGCCTTCCAGTTGCCGTTCGGGTCGGGCAGTCGCATCGTCAGGATTCGTCCGTCGCCGTCGACGTCCTCGGCCTGCAGGCCGTCCTCCCGCTCCGGCAGCGGGTACTTGCGCACCGACGAGCGCACGTAGCGCGGCCGCTCGGCGAGCGCGAGTTCCGCCCCATCGGGATTCAAGCGAGGGATGACGTAGAACGTCCGCGTGTCGAGCGCGCGCGTCACCTTCTGGTCCGAGCCGTAGGCCGTCACGAGCCGCTCGAGCAGGTGCAGTGCCGCGGTGCAGCCGGTCACCTCGACGGAGTGGATGTTCGCCTCGATGAGGAACGCCGGCTTCTCGTCGTGTGGCCCGGTCGCGGCGTTCGTGACCGTAACGAGCCAGATCTCCCGCCCTTCGTACGAGGTCCCGATCGACTCGAGCGAGAAGAGCTGCGGGTATGCCTCGCTCCACTCGCGCAGGAGCGAAGTCAGCTCGTCGTAGGTGTAGTAGGCGTCGTAGCGGACGGCGGCGGCCACTAGCCGCCGAGCTCCGCGACGAGCGGGTGCGTGTCGAGCGGCTCGAACCCGATCCGGGCTGCGATCTCCTCGCTCGACGGCTTCGTCCCTTCGCTCCAGAGCGCGCGCAGGTGGTCGCCCGTCTTCGGGTTGTGCCACCAGTCGGTGCCGATCTCACGCTCGAGGTACGTGCGCAACTGCGCCGAGCGGATCCATGCACGCAGGTAGTCCGCTGAGTAGAACCCCGCATCCATGTCTGAGAGAAACGCGTCGGGCCGGTAGCGGATCCCCGTCGCGTCGGTCAGGCGCTTCGAGTACTCGTCGCCCCCCGCCCCGTTCGGGAAGTCGGACCAGAGCTCGAGCTCGAACTGCAGCTTTGCGGTGTAGCGGCGGAAGAGCAGCGCCTCGAGGAACACCGGCGCCTGTGCGTTCTCCGGCGCGCCGAAGTAGTGGTCGTGCCAACCCGGCTCGCGAGTGATCGCCTCGAGGATGTACGAGTAGATCTCCGTCAGCGCGTGGTCCCGGGAGATCTTGCGGAACGTGTACGGGAGCCCAGGGTCGACGCCCGCGTAGTGCAGCGCGTGGCCGGCCTCGTGCATGAAGGCCTGGTAGTCGTGGAGACCACCCTGCGCCCGCGTGATCAGGTGGACGACCGTCGGGGGGTCGGACGCGATCACACACGCGCGCGGCGACTTCTGCGGGCGATCCTCGAGATCGAGCCGGATGTTCGGATCGTTCTCGAGGTCGAACCCGAGGCGCGTGAGCGTGTCCATGCAGACCTCGACCGAGCGCTCTTTCGTGTACGTGGACTCGAGCGGCGAGAGCCGGCGGAGCCACGCGACGTGCGCCGAGCTGGGCACGTCGTCGCGGTCAGGGCCGAGCAGCCGCTCGAACCAGTCCGCGCGCATGCGCTGCCATGCGCCGTCGACGCTTCGGCTCGTCTCGGCGAGCGCGCGTTCGAGATCTCCCAGCGAGATCTGCTTCTCCTCCTCGATCCGCGCGACGGGGTCGGGCTCGCCCGACAGCTCGGCTTCGAGCTCCTCGCTTGCGGTGATCAGCTCGAGCCGGTCGTCGTTGAAGTCGGCGGAGCGAAGCGCCTGGAGCTGGCCGAGCTCCTCCCGCTCCCGGTAGTCGGCGAGCACCGCGAGCTTCGCCTGCGCGGCGCGAAGCGGCAGCTCCTCGCCCTGCCACTGCACGCGCGCAGCGAGCAGCGCGTTCTCGAGCGCGTCTTCCCGCTCGGCCAGCTCGGCGGCAACGATCCCTGCCTCACACGTCTTCCGCAGCCGGTAGAGACGCTCTCGCTCGAGACCCGCAGCCCCGTGGTTCTCGTGTTCCCGTAGCGCCTCGACCTGCTCGCGGGAGAAGAGGTTCGCGTAGCGGGCGACGATCGCCGCCTGCTCGGAGGTCTCCTTCTCCCCCACGCGCACCGCCCGTCCCTCCTCGGAGCGCTCGAACAGATACCGCTGGAGCTCGGCCTCGTACTCGGCGGGGGTCCGGACCGCGGTGACGCTCACGTAGTCGAATCTACATGAGCGCGGTCGACGAGCTCTTGCACCGTCGCGACCAGGTGGACGGGCTCGAACGGCTTCGTCACGACGCGGTCGGCGGCGGCGAAGCGGCCGCCGGTCGGCTCCACGCTTCCGGTCAGCATCACGACACGCGTCGCGGACTCCGAGGCGCGCAGCTCGTCGAGCAGGTCGCGTCCGTCGTCGGGCCCGAGGTGAACGTCGAGCACCGCGACGTCGACCCTCTCGCGCTCGAGCAGCGCACGCGCCTCGGCCAGCGTCCCTGCCTCGAGCACGCGGAGGCCCTCCAGCTCGAGATTCACCCGGCAGAGCAAACGAAGTGACGGCTCGTCGTCCACGACGAGCACTGTGCCGCCCCCCGACGCCATTGCCGGAGGCTAGCGAAGCCGCCGTATCTCCGGAGTGCGCAAGCCCGTTTACAAGTCGTAATGCGCGGTGAGCGCACGCATTCCCATGGCTCCGAGCCAGCGGTGGCGCGAGATCGCCTGAAAGGGCTCCCGCAGCCGACGACGGCCTTCCGTCGGCGGGCCTGGCTTCTGTTCGAGCGCGCACTCGACCCCCTGTCGCCGCCCAAGCCGTTCAGGATCGGGCGGCGGCGCTGAGCCGCTCGAGCGACCGTTCCTTGCCGAGGAGCTCGAGGCTCTCGAACAGTCCGGGCGACACCTTCGAGCCCGTCACGGCGATCCGGATCGGCTGGAACGCGTCGCGCGGCTTCAGACCGAGCCGCTCCGCGAGTTGACGAAGCGCGGGCTCGATCGACTCAGCGGTGAACGGCTCGACCTCGCGGAGTGCGCGCTCGGCCTCCTCGAGGACTGCGCTGTCGAGCTGGTGCCCGTCGAGCGACACGTCGCCGAAGAGGAAACCCGCGAACGTCGGGAAGTCGCCCAGCTTCTCGATCTTCTCCTGCACGAGCGGGGCCGCCCTGTGCACGAGCTCCGCGTCCCAGTCGTAGCCCTGCTCGCCGAGGTACAGGAGGAGCTCGTGCGCGTACTCGTCGGGCGGAAGCGCGCGCAGGTAGACGCCGTTCATCCAGTCGAGCTTCTCGAAGTCGAACGCGGCCGGGCTCGACTGGACGCGTGAGAGGTCGAAGCGCTCCACGAGCTCGTCCCGCGACATGATCGTCGTCTCGCCGTCGGGCGCCCAGCCCAGCAGCGAGAGGAAGTTGAGCAGCGACGGCGCGATGTACCCGGCGTCGCGGAACTCCTCGACGCTCACGGCGCCGTGGCGCTTCGAGAGCTTCTTCCCGTCGGTCCCGAACACGCTAGGGACGTGTGCGTAGATCGGCGGCTCGGCCCCGACCGCGCGGATCAGATTGATCTGCTTCGGGGTGTTCGAGACGTGGTCGTCGCCGCGGATCACGTGGGTGATCCCGTCCCACACGTCCTCCATCGGCGACGCGAAGTTGTACGTCGGGCGGCCGTCGGAGCGGACGAGCACGAGGTCTTCGAGCTGGTCGTTCGGGAACTCGATGCGCCCGCGGACGACGTCGTCCCAGCCCGTCGTCCCCTGGTCCGGCATCCGGAACCGAATCGCGCCCTCGTCCTCGTAGGCCTTGCCCTCGGCGACGAGGCGCTGCGCGACGAGGCGGCAGTCGTCCATCCGGTCGAGCTGGAAGGTATGGTCGCCGTCCCAATCGAGCCCGAGCCAGCGCAGCGACTCCTGGATCTGGTCGACGGCCTGCGCGACCTCGCGGCTCGTGTCCGTGTTCTCGATCCGCAGCTTGAACTCGCCGCCGTGCGCCCGCGCGAAGAGCCAGTTGAAGACGGCCGTTCGAACGCCCCCGATGTGGAGCATCCCGGTCGGGCTCGGTGCGAAGCGGACTCTAACCACGTGGATAGCGTAGGTGCGTGCGCATCCTGACGCTCCGGGAGCTCAATCGAACGCTCCTCCTCCGCCAGCTGCTCCTTCGGCGTGAGAGGCTAGGTCCGGCACGCGCGATCGAGCGGCTCGGCGCCCTCCAGGCGCAGTGGGTTCCGTCGCCGTACATCGCGCTCTGGTCGCGACTCGAAGGCTTCGGGCGGGATCAGCTGACGCGGTCGCTCCGGCGCGAGCAGGTGGTGAAGGCGGCGCTGATGCGGGGCACGCTGCACCTCGTGAGCGCACGGGACTACCCGCTCTATGTGACGGCCCTCCAGAAGGAGTTGGCACCGTGGTCGAACGGCCGCGCGAAGCCCGAGCCGGAGCTCGTCGCCGCGGTGAGGGCGTACGTGCGCCGCGAGCCGAGGTCGAGCCGGGAGCTCGTCGCGTTCCTCGAGGAACGCCGAGGATCGGCAGGCGAGATCGAGAACCGCCGCGACCTCGCCTGGCTCCGACACCTGATCCCGCTCGAGCCGACGCCGGACGCCGCCGAGTGGGGCTTCGTCCGCGGCGTGCGTTTCAGGGCGGCCGGATTCCGCCGGCCGCCGCTCGCCGAGTCCCTCGCGCACCTCGTCAAGCGGTATCTCGCGGCGTTCGGGCCGGCGACGCGGGCCGACCTCGCGGCCTGGAGCGGGCAGCTGCTGAAGACGCTCGACCCCGCACTCGAGTCGCTTCGGCTCAGGCGCTTCGTGGACGAGGAAGGACGTGAGCTGATCGACTTGCCGCGTGCGCCGCTGGCAGACGGCGACGAGCGGGCCCCGGTTCGCTTCCTCTCGCGCTGGGACGAGCTGCTGATCGCGCACGCAGACAGGCGGCGCGTCTTGCCCGAGGAGCATGCGGTCCGCAAGCTCGTGCTCGGCGGCGCGTCGGCCGTGCTCGTAGACGGTTTCGTCGCGGGGACGTGGATAGTCGAGGCCGGGCGCGTCGTGGTCGAGCCGTTCGCGCCGGTTTCGCGCGCGATTCGGCGCGAGCTCGCCGACGAGGCGGCGCAGCTCGAGGTGTTTCTCGCGTGACGCGCGTGCTCACGCTCCGCGAGCTGAACCGCGCAACCCTCGCGCGGCAGCTCCTGCTCGAGCGCAGGCGTGCCTCTACGACGGCCGTGATCGAGCGCCTGGCGGGGATGCAGGCGCAGTGGCCGCAGGCGCCGTACGTCGGTCTCTGGTCGCGCGTGACCGGGTTCCGGCGCGAAACGCTCGAGCGCGCGATCCGCTCGGGCACGGTCGTGAAGGCGACGGTGATGCGCGGCACGCTCCACCTCGTGACCGCGCGCGACTACCCCTTCTTCTTTTCGGCGCTCCAGGGACTCCGGCCGTGGGGCGACCCGGTGTCGGTGGAGCTCGGCCGGCAGCTCGTGCCCGCGATCCGTGCGCTGTTCGCCGACGGGCCGCTCACGTTCCAACAGGTGATGGAGCACCTGGAGCAGAAGCACGGCACGGTCGACGAGCTGACCCGGCGGAGAGCCTGGTTCGCCGCTCGCACCGGCGCGCACGTCCTGCACGCAGCGGAGACCGCGCTGTGGTCGTCGAGGCCGCAGGCGCTCTTCGCGTCGATCGACGAGCCGGAACTGCCGGACCCGACGGTCGCGCGGGTCGAGCTCGTCCGTCGCTACCTCGGCGCGTTCGGCCCCGCGGCTCGGGCGGATCTCGCAGACTGGTCGGGCATGCGGGTGACCGACTTCGCAGACGCGCTCGACACGCTGGAGCCGCTGCGACGCTTCCGGGACGAGAACGGCCGCGAGCTGATCGACCTCCCGCGCGCGCCGCTCCCGGACGCCGACACGCCTGCGCCGATCCGCTTCTTGCCGAAGTGGGACAACGTGCTGCTCGCGTTCGCGGACCGCCGCCGCGTGCTCCCGGAGGAGTACCGCAAGACCGTGATCGCGAAGAACGGCGACGTCGCGCAGACGTTCCTCGTCGACGGCGTCGTCGCCGGCCGCTGGCGGAACGAGAACGGCAAGGTCGTGGTCGAGCCCTTCGCTCCGCTCCCTCGCGTCGTCCGCCGGGAGCTCGAGGAAGAGGCATCTCGGCTCGCGGAGTTCGCGTGCTGATCGGGGCGCACTGCTCGGGCGGCGTGAAGGGCGCGCTCGACAAGGCGGTCGAGATCGGCGCCGACGCGGTTCAGCTCTTCACCCAGAGCCCTCGCGCGTGGAAGCCGCCGACTCCCGACCCCGACACGTACGAGGCGTTCCGCGCACGTCGCGAGGAGACCGGGATCGGCGCCGTCTTCTGCCACGCGATCTACCTCGTCAACCTCGCAGCCCCGAAAGACGAGGTCTACGAGAAGAGCCTTGTCGCGATGCGCAGCACGATGGAGATCGCGTGCGCAATCGAGGCCGACGGCGTCGTCTTCCACGTCGGCTCGCATCTCGGCTCCGGTTTCGAGCACGGGCTCGAGCGGGTGCTGCCCGCGATGGAGCAGGTACTCGAGGGCTGCTCGGAGCGCACGTGGCTGCTGATGGAGAACTCTGCGGGTGCCGGTGGCACGATCGGCCGCTCGATCGAGGAGCTCGCGACGCTCTTCGAGAAGCTCGACCGCCACCCGCGGCTCGGCGTCTGCCTCGACTCGTGTCACCTCTACGTCTCGGGGCGCGACGTCACCGACCCCGAGCTCGTCGACGCGGTTCTGCGAGAGCTCGACGAGACGGTCGGGCTCGACCGTCTGCGCTGCCTCCACGTGAACGACGCGAAGACGGCGCTCGGCTCGAACAGCGACCGCCACGACAACATCCTCGACGGGGCGATGGGCGAAGGGCTCGGCGCCTTCCTCGGGCACCCGAAGGTGCAGGAGCTCCCGGCGATCCTCGAGGTCCCGGGCGCCGACGACCGAGGCCCCGACGCCGAGGAGATCCGCAAGACCAGAGAACTCCACGCGCGCTGGATCTAGCCCGCAGTCCCGAACCGCTCGCGCGGATTCGGGCCGCTCAAGACCCCTAAAGGCGGCCGCTCCGCGGCGGCTCGCCATGGATTCCCCTAGCCGCGCTTAGGATCGAATCTGAGCGAAGATCCGGAAGTTCGGCTGGCCGTCGGGGAGCTCGAAGAACTCCGGGTTGACGCAGCCGAGGTCGTTCGTCCGGGCTTCGTACGTGCTCTCGACCTCGGTGTGGCACATCGGGAGCGGCTGGCGAATCGCCCTCACCGCGCCGAAGCCGCCGCGCCGCTCCGCCGCCTCGAGCTTGTCGAGGTCGATCTCGACGGCGTAGACCTTCTGCATGCAGCCGACGTAGCGATGCCCATGGGCCTCGTAGGCGTAGAGGAAGGGGCACGCCTTGGCGATGCAGGCCGAGGGATGCACGACCTTGTCGCAGTGCACCTCGCACCGGCGGCACTCGACCTCGTCCTGGGGCCGCAGGGGGAGCGTGCCGGCTTGCTGCTCGACATACGCCATAGGCGAATTGTCGGTACGCGAGGCAGGCTGCGCAAGACTTGACAGAACAGCTTTTCAGGAGTAGTCGCGAGTGAGCGGCTACTCACCATTCAGACGGCGGACCACGTTCAGCACGTCCATCTGCGTGAACGCCCGATAGTCTGGCTCGGCGCCGTCCGGGTGGTCGTCGGCGCGGAACCAGAGCGCCTGGACGGTCGTCATACCGAGCTCGGCTGCGCCGCGCACGTCCTCGTAGAGCCGGTCGCCGACGAAGAGCGCGCCTTCAGCCTGGACGGCGAGCGCGTCGAGAGCGTGCTGGAAGATCGCGGCGTCGGGCTTGCGCCGCCCCACCTCCGAGGAGAAGACGGCGTAGTCGATCCTCTCCGCGATCCCGGCGTCAGCGAGATCGCGGTGCAGAAGCGCAGGCGGGTCGAAGGCGTTCGAGACGACGCCGAGCTTGAGCCCGCGGTTCCGGAGCGACTCGAGCAAGGCGTGCGACGTGGAGCCCAGCCGGCGCGCGGGGGCCCAGGCGGCGTGCTCCGCCTCGAGGAAGCGCGCGAGCTCCTCGTCGCTGACGTCGATGCCGACGTCGGCCAGGAGCCGCCGCACCAACGCTGGATACTCGAGCTCCTCCACGGTGCCCGGAGCCCAGAAGAGCGGCTCGTACGCCTCCTTGAAACGCGCGGTGAGCTCGGCGTTCTCGCGGCCGATCGCGTGCAGTCCGGCCTCGTGGCCCGCCGTAAGCAGGTCGTCGTCCCACACCCAGTCCATCAACGTGTGGCCCCAGTCGAAGAGGACGGCCTCAACCATCGCGTCAGTAACGTACTGGGCCGTGACGCGGCGCATCCTCATGGCCTCGCTCGGCCTCGCGCCGCTGACGATCGCAATCCACTTCCTCGTACATCCGGGATCGACCGTCGATTTCGTGCTCGCCGCGATCAGCTTGATACCGCTGGCATGGCTGATCGGCGAGGCGACCGAGCACGCGGCGCACCACACGGGCTCGGGCGTCGGCGGCTTCCTGAACGCGACGTTCGGGAACGCGCCCGAGCTGATCATCGCGCTCTTCGCGGTCTCGGACGGACTGTTCGAGGTCGTGCGCGGGTCGCTCACGGGCAGCGTCGTCGGGAACCTCTTGCTCGTGCTCGGGTTCTCGCTCCTCTTCGGCGGCCGCGGCGCGCTCGATCGTGCGTCGTCGTTCCTCTCGATCGGACTCGTCGCCGTGGCGGCGGTCCTCTTCTTGATCCCGGCGATCCCGGGTTGGGAGGGCGATCCGGACCGGAGCTCGCTGGCAAAGCTGTCGGTGATCCCGTCCGTGGTTCTGCTCGTGATCTACGTCGGCGTCACGTGGTACTCCCTGCGGCGGCACAGGTTGATGCATGTCGCGGACGAGGCCAAGGAGATGGAGGCGTGGTCGCTTCGGACTTCACTTCTCGTGCTGGGGGGCGCGACGGTCGTCACCGCGGTGATCGCCGAAATCCTCGTCGGATCGGTTCACGACTTCGCCAAGAGCGCCGGACTCTCGGAGTTTTTCGTCGCGGCCGTGATCATCGCGATCGTCGGCAATGCGGCCGAGCACGGCGGCGCCGTCGTCGTCGCGCATCGCGGGAACATCAAGCTCGCGGCCGAGATCGCACTGGCGTCGAGCGCGCAGGTGGCCGTCTTCCTGATTCCCGCCGTCGTGCTCCTCTCGTGGCTGATCGACCCGCTCGCGCTCTCGTTCCGTCCGGTCGAGATCGCGGTGCTCTTCGGCTCGGCCGCCGTTACGGCGATCCTGCTCGCCAACGGACGCTCGAGCCGGCCGAAAGGTGCTCTCCTGATCTTCACCTACGGCGCCGCGGCGACCGCATTCTTCGTTGCAGGCGACAGGTAGCTTGGCGTCATGAGCTCGAACGGCACGGTGGTGACCGCGCGCGACCTGACACGCGTGTACGGCGAGGGCGAGACCGCCGTTCACGCGCTCCAAGGTGTCTCGCTCGAGATCCCGAAGGGCGACCTGACGGCCGTCATGGGCCCGTCGGGGTCCGGCAAATCGACGCTGATGCACATCCTGGCCGGGCTCGACAAGCCGACCTCTGGTGAGGTCACGATCGCCGGCACGGCGATCGCCCAGCTCGGGGACAGCGACCTGACCCGGCTTCGTCGACGCCACATCGGGTTCGTCTTCCAGTTCTTCAATCTCCTGCCCATGCTGACCGCCGAGGAGAACATCCTTCTGCCGCTCTCGATCGCCGGCGAGAAGCCCGACGAGGGGTTCTTCGAGGAGCTCATGAAGAACGTCGGACTTGCCGATCGCCGGACGCACCGGCCCTCGGAGCTGTCGGGTGGACAGCAGCAGCGTGTCGCGATCGCTCGAGCGCTCGTGTCGCGGCCTACCGTCATCTTCGCCGACGAGCCGACCGGCAACCTCGACTCGAAGACGGGCAGCGAGATCCTCGAACTGCTCCGGCACTCGGTCGAGGAGTACGGACAGACGACGGTGATGGTGACCCACGAGCCTCGCGCGGCGGCGATCGCCGACCGCGTGCTGTTCCTGGCGGACGGTGAGATCGTGAAGGAGCTCTCCCGCTCGACGCAGCCCGAGATCCTCGCTGCGCTCGACGCGATTACGGCCGCGTGATCAAGTTCGCACTGAAGGGTCTGCTCGGCCGCAAGCTGCGAACCGCCCTGACCTCGATCGCAATCGTGCTCGGAGTCGCGATGGTCAGCGGCACGTTCGTCCTGACCGATTCGATCGACAAGGCGTTCGACTCGATCTTCACCGACTCTCGCCAGGGCTCCGACGCCGTCATTTCGGGCAAAGCCGCCTTCGAGCTGACCGACGGGGGCGGCAGCGAGGCACCGACGCTCCCCGAGTCGCTGCTCAGCACGGTGCGGGCGCTGCCCGAGGTCCAGGAGGCCGAGGGCAGCGTCGACAGCGAGACGACGATCTTGATCGGCAAGGACGGCAAGGCGATCGTCGGCAACGCACCGAGTATCGGCTTCAGCATCGCCCGCGGCGACTCTCCCTTCAACCCCCTGCGGCTCGTCGCCGGCAGTTGGCCGGGGCCGAACGAGATCGTCATCGACGAGGCAACCGCCGACAAGGAGAACTTCCGCGTCGGCGACACGATCGGCGTCCAGTCGCAAGGGCCGGTGCAGCACTATCGCATCTCCGGGATCGTCCGCTTCGGCGAGTCTCTGTCGACCATCGGCGACGCGACACTCGCGGGTTTCGACCTCCCGACGGCGCAACGCCTCTACGGCAAGGTGGGGCGCCTCGACGAAATTGCCGTCTCGTCCGAACCCAACGTGGCGCCGGCGCAGCTGGTGGCCGCGATCGAGAACGTGATCCCACCGACTGCGCAGGTCAAGACAGGGGCGACCCAGGCGCGCGAGGACGCATCACAGACGAACGAGTTCATCACGTTCCTTCGTGGGTTCCTGCTCGCGTTCGCCGGCGTCGCGCTCTTCGTCGGCAGCTTCGTGATCGCGAACTCGCTCGGCATCACGATCGCGCAGCGCACTCGTGAGTTCGCGACGATCCGGACGATCGGTGCATCCCGGAGACAGGTGCTCGGTTCGATCGTCATGGAGTCGCTCGTCGTCGGGGTTCTCGCGTCGATCGTCGGGCTCTTCTTCGGACTCGGGCTGGCGAAGCTCCTCTTTTCGCTGTTCAAGGCGGTCGGCTTCACGCTTCCCAACAGCGGCCTGGTCTTCGAGACACGAACGGTGGTCGTCTCGTTGCTCGTCGGAACCATCGTGACGCTGCTCGCCAGCCTGCGGCCCGCAGTGCGCGCGACGCGCGTTCCACCGATCGCGGCCGTGCGCGAAGGCGCGACGCTGCCGGAGTCCCGGTTCGCCCGCTACCGTACGCTGGGTTCCGCGTTGCTGACCGCGCTCGGGTTCGCGGCGCTCCTCTTTGGCCTGTTTGCGCCGAGCCTCGGGACGACCGGCGTCCTCATCTGGCTCGGGCTTGGCGCGCTGCTCGTCTTCTTCGGCGTCTCGCTGCTCTCCGTGCGCTTCATCCGCCCGCTCGCGTTCGCGCTCGGCTGGCCGGCGACGCGCCTCGGCGGCTCCGCAGGAACGCTCGCGCGCGACAACGCTCGGCGAAACCCTCAGCGAACGGCCTCGACCGCAGCAGCGCTCATGATCGGGCTCGCGCTCGTGACGCTCGTCGCGGTGCTGGCGGCCGGGATCACGTCGACGTTCCGCGGTGCCGTCGAGGAGCTCTGGAAGGATGCGGACTACGCGGTGACCGCGCAGAACAACTTCACGCCGATCCCTGTTTCCGTCGCCGAGGGAATCGCGCAGGTTCCGGGTGTCATCGCGGTCGGCAACGTCCGGACCGGCGACGCGCAGGCGTTCGGCAGCAAGTTCTTCGCGACAGCAGTGAATCCGGTGACGAGCACGATCTTCAACATGACGTGGAAAGAAGGCTCGAACGCGGTTCTCGCCGAGCTCGGCAACGACGGTGCCTTCGTCGACGACGGATACGCCAACGACCACAACCTGCTGATCGGGTCGCTGGTCACCGTGACGTTCGCGAACGGTGAGAAGAAGGCGTACCGGATCAGGGGCATCTTCGACCCACCGGCTGGAGGCTCGCCCTTCGGCCCGATCACGATCTCGGCCGCTGAATGGGACCGCCACAACGCAAACCCGCAAGACCTCTACTCGTTCGTGCGGATGCAGGGCGGCCAGACGGCCGCAAACCAGGCGAAGCTGACTGAGGCGCTGAAGGAGTTCCCGAACGCCAAGGTGGCGACGCGGGAGGAATTCATCGACAACCAGATCTCCGGGCTGAACACCGTCCTGAACATCCTCTACGTCTTGCTCGCACTTTCGGTCGTCGTATCGCTGTTCGGGATCATCAACACGCTCGTGCTGACGGTCTTCGAGCGTACGCGTGAGATCGGAATGCTTCGTGCGATCGGCATGACCCGACGGCAGGTACGGCGCATGATCCGACACGAGAGCGTGATCACCGCGCTGATCGGCGGCACACTCGGGATCCTCCTCGGTGTCGTGCTCGGCGCGCTGCTCGTGGCGCGAGTCGACTTCATCGACTTCACGCTCCCGGTCACATCGCTGATCGTGTTCATGATCGCCACGATCTTCGTCGGGATCATCGCCGCCGTCTTCCCAGCGCGGCGGGCGGCTCGGCTGAACGTGCTCGAAGCGCTTCAGTACGAGTAGCCGGGCTTGCGCCGGAACGGGTAGCCGGCCCACCAGAGCTCGATCGGCTCACCGTCCTCGTCACGGACGACGCGGAGCAGCTCGCCCTCTTCGTGTCCCCTCGCCGAGCGGAAGCGGTCCGGCGCTTCCTGCACGAAGACCGCGTCGTCGCTCTCGAGCCGACCCGTCCAGCGAAAGCGGTGCTCGATGCCCTCCGACCACCACGAGCCGAGGATCCCCTCGATCTCGGGCGGCGATTGCTCGTCGACGCGCCGGCTGCCGCTCTGCGGAACGAGTGACGCCGCGAGCGCGCGAACGCCCTCGAACTGCGTCGCGTTGGTCAGCACCGCAGCGCCCGCGTTCGCGTCGCGGTCGTAGAGCAGGATCGATCGGAAGCCGACCGTCGCGCCCTCGTGCCCCCAGAGCTCACGGCCGTCGACGCGCACGCACTCCACGCCGAGCCCGAACGCCTCGTCCCAGCCGGCGTGCGCGTACGGCCGGTGGAGCTCCTCCAGGCCGAGGAGGTGCGTCCCCCAGCGGGCGACATCGCCGGCCGTGCTCCAGAGCCCGCCCGAGGCGCTCGTCCCTCCCTTCACGAGCGTCCGCTCGTGGCGGTCGCGCAGGAACCCGCGTGCGTGAGGCTCCTGCGGCCCCCACGTCGTCCGGCGTAGGCCGTGCGGCTCGAGCAGCAGCGTCCCGGATCGCCTCCTCGAGGGGCTTCGCCCGCCCGCTCCGCGACGAGCTCGCCGAGCACCAGGTAGCCGAGGTTCGAGTAGTGGAACCGTCCGGGCGGAAGCACGCGTTCGGCCTCGTCGAGACGGGCGATGACCTCCTCCCGCGCCGGGAACTCGAGCGTCGCCCACTCCTCGCCGGGAAGCTCGCGCTGGAGACCCGACGTGTGCGAGAGCAGCTGCCTCGGCGTTCCGAACCGAGTCGGCTCGTCGAGGTCGACGCGCAGCTCGAGCAGCGCCGCCGCGACGAAGGTCTTCGTGACCGACGCGATCGCGTACTGCGTGTCCGGCCGGGCGTCGCCTACCGTCTGCGCCAAGGTGACCTCGCCGTCCTCGAACACGGTGGCGGAGATGCTCGGGAGGCCGTGCTCCGCGAGCGCGAGCTCGAGAAGGTCAGGCTTCGACAAGCACGCCGAGCGCGCGAGGGATCAGGTCGATCGCACGCTCGATGTCGTCGTCCGAGACGTCGAGGTGCGTAACCGCGCGCAGCGTCGACGGGTGCACGGTCGCCGACATGCCGACGCCGTGCTCTTTCAACCGCGCGAGGGCCTCCCACTTCGTCAGCCCATACGGCTCCACGTCGACCTGGACGAAGTTCGTTTCGACGGCGTCGAGGTCGATCGCGACCCCGGCGGCGGCGAGACCCTCTGCGAGGCGCCGCGCGCGCGCGTGGTCGTCGGCAAGCCGTTCGACGTGGTGGTCGAGCGCGTAGACGCCCGCGGCCGCGACGATCCCGGCCTGCCGCATCGCGCCGCCGAAGAGGTGCTTCGCGCGCCGCGCCTTGACCATCAGCTCCTCCGAGCCGGCGACGACCGCGCCGAGCGGGCAGCCGAGACCTTTCGAGAGGCAGAGCGTGACCGTGTCGAAGCCTCCGCCGATCTCGGCCGGCGGCACGCCGAGCGCGACCGCGGCGTTCAGCACGCGAGCGCCGTCGAGGTGCACGCGCAGCCCGAGGTCGCGCGAGGTCTCGACCACCGCGGCGAGCTCCTCGAGCGGCCAGACCCGGCCGCCGGACGAGTTGTGCGTGTTCTCGACCGAGACGAGCTTCGTCACGGGCTCGTGCCCCGAGCGAGGGTCGGTCATCGCGGCGCGGATCTGCTCCGGCGCGAGCCGGCCGGCATAGCCGGGCAGCGGCCGCGTGAAGAGCCCGGAGTGCGCTGCGGGGCCGCCCTGCTCCGCGATGAAGAGGTGCGAGTGCTCCTCGGCGATCACGACGTCGCCGGGCTCGGTGAGGATCCGGATCGCGATCTGGTTCGCCATCGTCGCCGTCGGGAGATAGACGGACGCCTCCTGGCCGAGCAGCTCAGCGGCGCGCGACTCGAGCTCGAGGACGGTCGGATCCTCGCGCTTCTGTTCGTCCCCGACGACGGCCTCGGCGATCGCCCGGCGCATGCCCGGCGTCGGCTGGGTGAGCGTGTCGGAGCGGAGCTCGATCACGCTCGCAAGCTACCCGACGCGCTCTTGCGTCTCCGCGTCGAAGAGGACGACCTTGTCCCGGGCGACCGCGAACTGCTCGTCGCGTCCCGTCTCGATCTGCTGCTCGACGGGGAGCTTCGCGAGCAGCGGCGTGTCCTTTCGGATGAGGTGAACGAGCTGCTCGTCGCCGAGGTACTCGACGACCTCGACGCGCGCATCGAAGCGGTACGCGTTCGCGCCGTCCTGCCCGAGCCGCAGGTGCTCCGGCCGGAAGCCAGCGATGCGGTTGGGCCCCCCAGCGTCGACCAGAGGGGCCGGCACGAGGTTCATCGCGGGGGAGCCGATGAACCCCGCCACGAAGACGTTCCGGGGATTCGTGTACACCTCTTCGGGCGTCCCGACCTGCTGCAGGACCCCGGCGTTCATGACCGCGATCCGGTCGCCCATCGTCATCGCCTCGATCTGGTCGTGCGTGACGTAGATCGTGGTGGTGCCGAGGCGATCCTGAAGCTTCAGGATCTCGGCGCGCGTCTCGACCCGAAGCTTCGCGTCGAGGTTCGAGAGTGGCTCGTCCATCAGGAACGCCTTCGGCTCGCGCACGATCGCGCGGCCGAGCGCCACGCGTTGCCGCTGACCGCCGGAGAGCTGCTTGGGCTTCCGCTTGACCAGCTCGTCCATCTGCAGGATCTCCGCCGCCCGCCGCACGCGGTCGTCGATCTCACGCTTCGGAACGCCCGTGTTGCGCAGGCCGAAGGCGAGGTTGTCGTACACGGTCATGTGCGGGTAGAGGGCGTACGACTGGAACACCATCGCGATGTCGCGCGACGCGGGGGCGACGTTGTTCACGACCCGGTCGCCGATCAGGATCCGTCCGTTCGTGATCTCCTCGAGTCCGGCCAGCATCCTGAGCGCGGTGCTCTTGCCGCACCCGGAGGGACCGACCAGCACCATGAACTCCCCATCGCCGATCTCGAGCGACAGGTCGTTCACCGCCGGTGTCCCGTCGAAGACCTTGGTCACATGCTCGAAGCTCACGCTGGCCATGCGGTGGTTCCTCCTGGTTCGGACGGGGCAGAGCGAAGTGCGCCGCGGCAAGGAACGAGTACGCGACGGTGAGGGTCAGGAACGGGACCAGAGCCGCAGCGAGCCCGACGAGGTTGATCGTCGAGGAGCACGACGGCAAGCGCGGTCCCAGCTACGGGGCGACGAAGGAAGCGGACGAGCGAATCGCGCGCGACGTCGGCGAGCGGCCGGTCGTGCTCGAAGACCGCCAGCGGCCAGAGCAGCAGCTGGACGACCCCGAAGAGCACCGCCACGTAGAGCGCGACCAGCGCGAGCACCCACCACCACCCGCCGATTGCCCGCGTAGAACGGCACAGCGAACGCCGGCCGCGCCGACCACGACGGCGAGCGAGCAGGCCGAGCACGAGCCCTCGCCGCCAGTGCATCCGGACGCCCGTCGACCGCGTCGCGAAGGCGCAGCTCGTCCGTCTGCGCGAGCGTCACGGCGCAGTGCATGAGCCCCGCGGCGAGCGGCCCGACGAACACCAGCAGCGCAAGCGCGGGCGCGAACCACAATCCGATGCCGACGACCGCGAGCACGAAGGCCGACAGAGCCGCGTTGAGCACGAGCAGGCGCCACGACTGCTGGTAGAAGTCGCGCACCGCGCTCCTCAGGGACGCACCGACGCTCATCCCTTCACCCCTGCCGCCGTGACGCCGGCGACGAAGTACCGCTGAGCGGCGACGAAGAGCAGCGCGATCGGGATGATCGAGATGACGCTCGCCGCCATCAGTTGCGGCCAGAGCGTCTGGTACTGCCCGATGAAGCTCGAAAGCCCGACCGTCAGCGAATAGTGGTCGGGATCCTGGAGGATCACGAGCGACCAGAAGAAGTCGTTCCACATCCCCTGAAAGGTCAGAATCGTCACTGCGGCGAGCGCAGGGCCGGCGAGCGGAAGCATCACGCGCCAGTAGGTCTTGAAGTAGCCGGCGCCATCGAGCTTCGCAGCCTCTTCGAAGTCCTTCGGGATCGTCAGGAAGTACTGGCGCATCAAGAAGAGGTTCGTCGCCAGGACCAGCGTTGATCAGGATGAACCCCTGGTACGTGCCAATCAGGTTGTAGTGCACCGGCGGGAAGTCGAGATTCCACGACGTGTGCGGAAAGTCGGTGAGGATCTGGAAGACGGGAACGAAGCGAAGCTGGTCGGGAATCATCAGCGTCGCGAGCACGAGCATGAACAGCACCTCGCGTCCCGGAAAGCGCAGACGCGCGAAGGCGTAGCCGCCGAGGGAGCAGAGGAAGAGGTTGAGCAGCGTCACCGAGGTGGCCATGAACGCGCTGTTCGCGGCGTAGCGGGCGAAGTTGAACTCGGTCAGCACCTCTCGGTACGCCTCGAGCGTCGGGTTGTTCGGAATGAGGTCGAAGCCCTGGACGCTCTCGGGGATCGTCTTCAGCGAGGTCGAGACGCTCCAGAAGAACGGGACGAAGTACAGAAGCGCGAGCGCCACGAGCAGCGTGTAGACCAAGAGCTTTGTCGCCCTGTAACCGGCGCCGCGGCCAGGGATCTCCCCGACCGGAGCGCCGGAGGCTGGGTCCTCTCCCCGGGCAAGCTGCTCGATCGTGGCCACATGCGGCGCGGCTTCCTTCTCCACCGCCATCAGGAGATCTCGGCCCGGCCGAAGAGCAGTCGCTGGACGAGCGTGAAGACGAAGATCACCAGGAACAGCACGACGCCGATCGTCGCCGCATAGCCCCAGCGAAGATCGCTGATCGCCGTCTGGTACATGTAGAGCACGACGGTCAACGTCGAGTAGTTCGGGCCACCCGTGCCCCCGGACACGATGTACATCTGGTCGAACACCTTCAGGCAGCCGATGATCGACACGACCAGGACGAAGAAGTGCCCTGGCTTGAGCAACGGGAACGTGATCTTCCAGAATGTGCGCCATGGGCTGGAGCCGTCGATCGCGGCCGCCTCGTAGACGTCCGGCGGAATCGACTGGAGCGCCGCGAGGTAGAAGAGCATCATCGTCCCCGAAGTCGTCCAGACGTTCAGGGCCATGATCGACGGCAACGCAGTGTCAGAGTCGGCGAAGAACGTGATGTTGGTGCCGAGGATCGCGTTCACGAGACCGTCCGCGTTCAGCAGGTAGATGAAGATCGCGACGATTGCAGCGGAGGACGCGAGCGACGGGAAGTAGAAGGCCGCGCGGAAGAACGGCCGCCCGTGGATCTTCTGGTTCACGATCACCGCCGCGAGGAGCCCGAGCGCCATCTGCGCGGGAACGACGAACGCCGTGTAGAGGAGAATGTTGCGCAGCGCCCTTCGGAAGAGCTCGTCCTGGTAGAGGTCGCGGTAGTTCTGGAATCCGACCGCGTCGATCGGGCCGAGCACTCCCCAGTCGTAGCGCGAGATGTAGATCGCGTAGACCATCGGGAAGATGAAGAAGAGGAAGAAGAACGCGAGCGGCAGGATCACGAACGCGTAGCCGACGAGAGCCTCGCGGACCTTCGCGCTCCCGAGGGAGTCCCGCCTCTTTTCGGCCACGGCGATCGCCAACGAACCTCCCGGAAGTCAGGTGGAGGCTCCCGAAGGAGCCTCCACCGTTCGTTCGTCGCTCCCTACCGGAGCGCTTCGTTCGCGGCTTCCTGGACCTTCACCAGCATGCCGTTGACCGTCTGCTTCCCTTCGATCACGGCGGTCAGCTCGTTGTTCGCGACCGTCATCACCGCCGAGAAGCCCGGTGCGAACTGCCAGGCACGTCCAACCGCCGCGTCCGCGATGAACGCCGTCCGGCCGGGGACACGCAGCCTGACGTCCTTGCGGGACGGCAGCTCGAGTCCCTTGGACGTCCACGTTGCCATCCCTTGCCTCCCGGTGAGGTACGTCAGCAGCGTCCACGCGGCGGCCTTGTTCTTCGAGGCCTTCGCGATGGAGTACGACACCGTGAAGCTCAGTGTCGCGGGCTGCTTGTTCCTGACCATGCGGTTGACCCGGTAATTCACGCTCGGGAACTGCTCCGCCATGAACGGCATGACCCAGTTGCCCTCGAAAATGATCGCCGCCTTCTCCTTTCCGAGCGCCTCACCGCACCAGCCTGCGCCGAGCTGCTGCTGCGTCCCGGCGAGGCCGTCGTTGATCAGCCCGACGTAGAAGTTGACCGCGTCACGGACCGCGGGGGTGGTCACCGTTGCCCGCGTCTTGGTCGCGTTCAGCAGTGAGCCACCGTTCTGGTACACGAACGCGAGCATGCGAGCCCACTCGGGCTGCAGGCAGATCGGACGTCCGCCGGCCGGGATGTTCGCCGCCTTCATCCGCTGAGCGACCGCCCGCAGCTGCGCCCACGTCGTCGGCGCACTCACGCCGGCTCGCGAGAGCATCGCGGTGTTGACCTGCATCGACAGCGGCGAGAAGCCCTTCGGGAACCCGTAGAGCTTGGCCTTGTACCGGAACGCGTTCAGCAGCCTCGGGAAGAACGGCTTGGTGCTGAACTTGTACTTCGCGATGTACGGACCGAGCGGCTCGAGCAGGCCCTGCTTCGCCCAGTCGGGGAAGTCGTTCGAGTCGACGTAGAAGACGTCCGGCGGCTTCCGGGCCGCGAACTGCGCCAGCATGTTCTGCTGGTACGGATCGAGGGCCGTGTAGGTCACCTTGATCTTCGGGTACTTCTTCGCGAAGCCGGCCAGCACTTGCTTCAACAGCACGCCTTCCGTGCTACCGCCGGAAGTCCAGCCGGCGAGTTTGATCGACCCCGTCACCTCTTGAGCCGCCGGCGTAGCCTGCGCGTCGGTCTTGCCTTGGCTCGCCGCCGCTGTCGAGTGCTGCGACGCCCAGCGACGCGGCGAGCGCACCGAAGAGGACGATCCTCCTGGCGCGATTCTCCATACGTACCCCCTCCTTCAAACCCCAGTGACCCCTTGTACTACCCAGTTGTGGATTCTGTCATGCGGAGCTCACGCTCCGACGACTGCTCCCTCCCACGGCGCAAGCTGCAAGCGTTCCGGCCACGTTTTCCCCGGCGCGCGCCAGCCCGGTGTCCAGGCGGATCGTGCCGCTGAGGTCCCGCACGACCCGTGGGTGATCCGAGAGATTGACGGCCACCGCGGATCCCTCCCCGCGCCGCCAAGCCCAGACGCCTGGGCCACCATCGAGGGTCGAGTACGGGCCGAGCCGAAGCTCGGGCGTCGCGCGGCGCAGCTCGAGCAGTCGCTTCGTGAACCACAGCGTCGACGTCTCGTCGGCGCGCATGTCCTCGACGTTGCGAGTCAGGTCACCGTGGCGGACCCACCACTCGTGGTCGACCGTCGGCGTCCACGGCATCGGCGTGCGTGCGCCGTCGCGGCTGTGCGCACCGTCGCGCTGCTCGCGCTCCGGGATCGCGACCTGCTCCATGCCCAGCTCGTCGCCGTAGTAGAGGATCGGCGTGCCGCGCAGCCCGAGCAGCAGCATGAGCGCGCAGCGGATCTTCGACTCGTCGCCGGAGCACCAGCGGGTCGGAAAGCGGACGATGTCGTGGTTCGAGGCGCACCAGACGGGCCACGCTCCCGCGGGGAACGTGTCATCGGCCCGCTCGACGATCTGGCGCAGCTCGGTGGCGCCGAATTCGGCGAGCGTGAACGGAAAGTTCATCGGCAGTTGGAGCTCGTCGTCGTGGCCGTAGTACTTCGCAAGCTCCGCCGTATTCGAGACCCACGTCTCGCCGAGGAGCAGCCGCTCGGGGTCGTAGTCGCGCGCGATCGTGCGCCAGCGGCGGTAGATCTCGTGCACCTCGGGCCGGTTCATGTTGTAGACGCGCTCTTCCCGGCGGTCTTTCGCCTTCCCGACGACCGGGTTGTCGCGCAGCTCCGCGTCCTTGATCAACGCGTGTGCGACGTCGATCCGGAAGCCGTCGATGCCCCGGTCGAACCAGAACCGGAGCGTCTCCTCGAAGGCCCGGCGCACGTCCTCGTTCCACCAGTTCAGGTCCGGCTGCTCGGGGAGGAAGTTGTGCAGGTAGTACCTGCCCACCTCGGGATCCTTCGTCCACGCCGAGCCGCCGAACGTCGACACCCAGTTGTTCGGCTTGTCCGCCCAGACGTACCAGTCGCGCTTCGCGGGGTCCGAGAACCACGGATGCTCGTTCGAGGTGTGGTTCGGCACGAGGTCGAGCACGAGCTTCATCCCGCGCGCGTTCACGTCGGCAACGAGCGCATCGAGGTCGTCGAGCGTTCCGTAGTCGGGATGCACGCCGAGGAAGTCGGAGACGTCGTAGCCCCAGTCCGCGTTCGGCGACGGGTGAATCGGGGTCAGCCAGATCACGTCGACGCCGAGCCACTCGAGGTAGTCGAGCTTCGAACGGATGCCCGGGCAGGTCGCCGTGCCCGTCGCCGTTCGCGTCGGCGAAGGACCGGACGTAGATCTGGTACAGGACGGCGTTGCGCCACCACATGCGGCGCGTCAGGCTACTACCGACAACGGTTTCCGGGCGACGAAGACCACGAAGTCGTGGTCCGACGTCGCCGCTTCGTCCTTGTGGTCGCCGTGGACTGCGACGACCTCGAACCCGGCGCGCTCCAGCATCAGTGCGAGCTCGTTCTTGAAGTAGAGGCCGAGGTCGAGCTCGTGCACCTCCTCGGCGACCAGCTGGTCGTCCCGCCATTGCCGCGCGCGGATCTCGAGGGTCGCATGCTGCTCGAGCGGGTCGAGTGCGACGAGTCGCGCCTCCAGTGCGAGCTCGCTGCCGTCGGACGCACGCCGACGATCCCGGTCGCCGTCGGGCCAGGGGAGCGGCAGCTCCTGACGCTCGGCGCGCAGCCACCGGCTCCACTGCCGCGCGTTCGCATACGGGACCTCGTTGTCGAGGACCAGCGTGCCGCCGGGCTCCAGGTGCTCGTAGAAGCGAGAGAGGGCTTGGAGATCGTGCGCCCGGTCGCTGCCGACTGCGAAGCCTCCGCAGACGATGATCGTCCGGTACGAGCGCGGCGGGTCGAGCTCGTGCATCGACTGGACGAAGAGCGTCGGCGTCAGACCTTCCTGCTCGGCCCGCTCGCGACAGAGCGCGATCATGTCCTCCGAGACGTCGCAGCCGTCGACGTCGAGACCGGCGCGGAGGTACGGGAGCAGCAGCCTGCCGGTTCCGCAGGCCATGTCGAGCGCCGGCTGCCCCTCCTCGACGAAGCGTTGGAAGTACGCGACCTCCGGACCGCCCTCGTTGAACTCGGCCCACCATTTGGCAACGAGGCCGTAGTGCCACGTCTGAGGCGCCATCGGACAGATCCTTTCACCGTTCGCCCGAACCAGGGATGCACCGCTGCCGCATCGGAGTCGATGCTGAACGGGAGGAGGGAGCAAATGGAGCGAATCGAGCTGCTGTGGGGGCTCGTCGAGCGTGAGCCGCTCGTCCGCTGGAGCGCGGCCGCGATGCTGGGGCTCGTCTGGCTCTCGGTGGCGTGGCTGAGCCCGCTGCCGCTGCTGGTCGCGGCGCTGCTTGCGGGGACGGTCTACAGCGTGCGGCGCAGGCGCGGCGACCACATGGGCCCCAAGCCCGACGACGAAGCCGACCTGTTCTAGGAGGGCTTGGCGAAACAGGCGCTGTGCCGCCGGTGCGCTGGGCGGCACGATGCGGCGTCCTCAGTCGCGCCCGTATCCAGTGGATACGAACGCTCCCTGCGTCCTTGCCTCGCACCACCCAGCGCACCCCGGCAACGAGGCCCGTTCCGCCAAACCCTCCTAGCTGCCTACGCTCGCTACCGTGGGCCGATGGACCTCGCCCTGCTGGAAGCCGAGCTGAAACGGCGCGGAGAGCCGCCGTTCCGCGCCCGACAGGTCTGGTCGTGGGTCGCGCGCGGAGCGAAGGGGTACGAGCAGATGACCGACCTCCCTGCAGCGTTGCGCGGCGAGCTCGAGTCGTCGGTGCCACTCTCGACGCTGACCGTGGTGCGGCAGGACGAGGCGCGCGACCGGACGGTCAAGACGCTCTTCCACACGCACGACGGACATCCGGTCGAGGCCGTGCTGATGCGCTATCGCGACGGTCGTCGCTCGATCTGCGTCTCGTCGCAGTCCGGGTGCCCGCTGACGTGCACGTTCTGCGCGACCGGGGCGATGCAGTTCCGCCGCAACCTGACCGCCTGGGAGATCGTCGACCAGGCGCTCCACTTCCGCCGCTTCGAGACCGTCGACCACTGCGTCTTCATGGGAATGGGCGAGCCGATGCTGAACCTCGACCACGTGCTCGACGCGGCGCGCCGACTGCCCGACCTCGGGATCACGCACCGGCGCACGACGATCTCGACCATCGGCTGGCTTCCGGGCCTGCGGCGCTTCGTGGACGAGGTCGACGAGCCGATCCGGCTCGCGCTGTCGCTGCACGCAGCCGACCCCGCGCTCCGCTCGACGATCATGCCGGTGAACGACCGCTACCCGCTCGCCGAGGTCCTCGCCGGAGTGTGTTCGCTACTTCCGCCTGCGCCGGCGCAAGGTCTTCGTCGAGTACGTCATGCTCGCCGGAGTCAACGACCGCGTCGAGCAGGCGCGCGAGCTCGCGGCGCTGCTCGATCCGCAGGTCTTCAAGGTGAACCTGATCCCGTACAACCCGACGGGGATGTACGACGGCTCGTCCCGCAAGGCGATCGACGCGTTCAAGCACGTGCTCGACCGTGCGCGGATTCCGGCGACGGTCAGGCTGACGCGCGGGCGCGACATCGCGGCCGCGTGCGGCCAGCTCGCGGCTACGCGGTTGACCGTCGACATGTCGGGGTATCGGTCGCCCGCCGCCGCGCCCGCGAGGAAACGATTCGTCGAGTCGCCGGAGCTCGTCGTCCGTCAGCTCGACCTCGAGCGCGCCGACGTTCTCCTCGAGGTAGCGGCGGCGCTTCGTCCCGGGGATCGGGACCACGTCGTCGCCGCGGGAGTGCACCCAGGCAAGCGCGAGCTGCGCCGCCGTCACGCGCTTCTCTTCCGCGAGCGCACGCAGCTCGTCCGCGAGGCGCGAGATTGCGCTCGAGGTTCTCTTCCTGGAAGCGCGGCAACACTCTTCGCCGATCGCCCTCGCCGAACTCGTCCGCGCTCCGGTAACTCCCCGTAAGGAAGCCGCGACCGAGAGGGCTGTAGGCCACGAACCCGATCCCGAGCTCTCGCACCATCGGCAGGATCTCCGCCTCCGCGTCGCGCGTCCACAGCGAGTACTCGGTCTGGAGTGCGCTGATCGGATGCACCGCGTGCGCGCGTCTGATCGTCTCCGTCCCCGCCTCCGACGATCCCAGGTAGCGCACCTTGCCCGGCTGCGACGAGCGAGGCCATCGCTCCGACGGTTTCCTCGATCGGGACGGCGTTGTCGACACGGTGCTGGTAGTAGAGATCGATCACGTCGACGCCGAGCCGCTGCAACGACGCCTCGCAGGCGGCCAGCACGTACTCGGGTCTCCCGTTGATCGCCGACCCACGAGCCATCGGGCTTCCGCTCGTTGCCGAACTTCGTCGCAAGATCGACCTCGTCGCGTCGGCCTGCGATCGCCTCGCCGACGAGCCGCTCGTTCGCGCCCGACGCCGTAGACGTCGGCGGTGTCGAGGAACGTCACGCCGAGGTCGAGCGCGCGGTGGATCGTCGCGATCGACTCGGCCTCGTCGGTCGTGCCGTAGAACTCGGACATCCCCATGCAGCCGAGGCCTTCTGCGCGGAGACCTCAAGGCCCTGGCTGCCGAGTCGAGCGGCGCTCGCTCACGAGCTCACTGTGCCCGCGGGTGCTCGTCGACTCGCCGGATCCACGCCTCGAGCCGCGGATACGCGCCGTCGAGCGCAAGATGCTCGACCAGGATCCGGTGGAACGGCTCGGTGTCCGTGGGGTCGACGATCACGCCGTACTTGAGGAACGGGAAGAACGCGCAGTCGACCACCCCGAACTCGTCACCGAGCATGTACGTCCGGTCGGCGAGGAGCGACTCGAAGCGGTCGCGCGAGCGCTCGAGCTCCTCGACCTGCGCACGGATGCGCTTCTCGACCCGCTCCTCCACCGTGAGCGCGCGCTCGAGCTCGTTCGGCGGCCTCTTCCAGACACGGTTGAACCAGTCGATCAGCAGGACCGCCTCGGCGCGACGGGCCTCGTCGGGCGGGTAGAGCGGCGGGTCGGGATAGCGCGCCTCGAGGTACTCGAGGATCGCGGTCGAGTCGGTCACGAGCGTGCCGTCGTCCTCGAGCACCGGCACGAGCGGCTGTCCGCTCACCTCGATCACTGCGGTGCGATCGTTGCGGTCGACGTCGATCCACTCGGCCTCGAGCCCTTTGTGGCCGAGCGCCAGCGCGACCCGCTCGACGTTCGTCGAGAACGGGATGCGCCAGACGCGGATCATGCGCCCTTCTGCGCTTCGAGCTGGCGGGGCTCGACTGGCTCGCCGCTGAGATCGGGGTGCTCCTCGAAGCCGTAGCGCACGATCGCCCGCTTCGCCGCGCGGACCTCGTCGAGCCGGCGCACCGGCCGGTCGTGGGGTGCGTCCTTCAGCAGCTCGGGCGACTCGGCAGCTTCGCGCGCGATCGCGAGCATCGCGTCGCAGAACTCGTCGAGCACCTCCTTCGGCTCCGTCTCGGTCGGCTCGATCATCAGCGCTTCGGGGACGATGAGCGGGAAGTAGACGGTCGGAGGATGGAAGCCGTAGTCCATCAGCCGCTTCGCAACGTCGAGCGCAGTCGCGCCTTGCTCGCGCTTGAGGTTCCGCGCCGACACGACGAACTCGTGCATGCAGAGCCGGTCGAACGGAAGCTCGTACGCGTCGCGCAGTCGCGCGAGGAGGTAGTTCGCGTTCAGGACCGCGATCTCCGACATCCGCTTGAGCTCCGGTCCCCACATCCGGATGAACGCGTACGAGCGCACGAAGACGCCGAACGGCCCCGTGAACCCGCGCACCTTCCCGATCGACTTGGGGCGGTCGAAGTCGAGGCGGAAGGTGTCGCCGTCGCGGACCACCTGCGGCACCGGCAGGAACGGCTCGAGCGTGTCACGCACGACGATCGGCCCACCGCCCGGCCCACCGCCGCCGTGCGGCTGCGAGAACGTCTTGTGCAGGTTGATGTGGACGATGTCGAACCCCATGTCGCCCGGCCGCGAGATGCCGCAGACGGCGTTCAGGTTCGCGCCGTCGTAGTACATGAGCCCGCCGACGGAGTGGAAGATGCGCGCGATCTCCTCGACGTGCTCGTCGAACAGGCCGAGCGTCGACGGGTTCGTGATCATCAGCCCCGCTGTGTGCTCGTCGACCTTGCCGCGCAGGTCCTCGACGTCGATGTTGCCGCGTGCGTCGGTCTTGACCGGCGTGAGCTCGTACCCGGCCATCGTCACCGAGGCGGGGTTCGTGCCGTGCGCGCTGTCGGGGATGACGATCTTGCGCCGCTGCTCGTGCTCCCCGCGCTCCGTGAAGTACGCGCGCATCAGCAGCAGACCAGTTAGCTCACCCTGGCTCCCCGCGGCAGGCTGCAGCGAGCAGGCGTGCAGGCCCGAGATCTCGACGAGCGCCTCCTGCAGGCGCCACATCAGCTCGAGGGCGCCCTGCGCGCCCTCTTCCTCCTGGAGCGGATGCAGGTCGCGGAAGCCGGGCAACGCCGCGAGGCGCTCGTTGACGCGAGGGTTGTACTTCATCGTGCAGGAGCCGAGCGGGTAGAAGCCGGTGTCGATCCCGAAGTTGCGCGTCGAGAGCTCGGTGAAGTGGCGGACGAGCTCGGGCTCGGCGAGCTCCGGGAGGCGCGGCGGCTCCGAGCGGCGGAGCGACTCGGGAAGCTCCGGCGTCTCGAGCTCGTGCCGCGGCAGCGTGTACGCGGTGCGGCCGGCTTGCGACTTCTCGTAGATCAGCTTCACGACGCGAGCACCTCGACGAGGCGGTCGATGTCGGCCGGTGTGCGCTTCTCCGTCAGCGCGACGAGCAGCGAGTCGTCGAGGCCCGGGTAGTCGCGGCCGAGCGGGTAGCCCGGGTGCACGCCCTGCGCGCGCGCGTCGCGCACGACCTCCGCGGCGTTTCGTCCGACGCGCACTGCAAACTCCTTGAATGTTGCCTGTCCGGAGAACGTCGGTTCGAGGCCCGCCTCTTGCAGACGTGTCTTCGCATGGTGGGCGAGGCCGAGGCAGGTCTCCCCCAGCTCGCGAAGCCCCTGCGGACCGAGCCACGAGAGGTAGACGAGGCCGCCGAGCGCGAGCAGCGTCTGGTTCGTCGTGATGTTCGACGTCGCCTTCTCGCGGCGGATGTGCTGCTCCCGCGTCTGCAGGGTGAGGACATAGCCGCGCTCTCCCGCGGCGTCGACCGTCTCGCCGACGATCCGGCCCGGCATCCGGCGGATGAACTCCGACCGGGCTGCGAGGAAGCCGTAGTGCGGTCCACCGAAGGATTGGTGGTTCCCGGCCCCCTGCCCTTCCCCGATCGCGAGTGCGCAACCGTAGCGGCCCGGTGCCTCGAGCACGCCGAGGCTGAGCGGGTCCACGTGCGCCACGGCCAGCGCCCCGGCCTCCTTCGCGACGCTCGCGAGCTCGGGTGCGGCCTCGAGGTTCCCGAAGAAGTTCGGCTGTTGAAAGATCACGCAGGCCGCGTCGCGTGCGGCCTCGGCCAGCTCCTCGGGATCGGTCACTCCGTCGCGATGGGGTACCTCGACGACCTCGAGCCCGAAACCCGGGGCGAAGGTCTTCACGACCTGGCGCACCTGCGGGTTCGTCGCCTCGGTGACGACGACCTTGGAGCGGCCCGTCACGTGCTTCGCGACGTAGCAGGCGTCCGCCGCAACCGTCGTCCCGTCGTAGCCGGACGCGTTGGAGACGTCCATCCCGGTCAGCTCGCAGATCGCGGTCTGGTACTCGAAGATCGCCTGGAGCACGCCCTGGCTCATCTCCGGCTGGTACGGCGTGTAGGCGGTGAGGAGCTCTCCGCGTTGGAGGACGGCGTCCACGACCGCCGGCACGTAGTGGTCGTACATACCCGCGCCGAGGAACGAGACCTCGTCCCGGACGTTGCGCGCGGCGAGCTGTTCGAGGTGCGCGACCACCTCTGGCTCCGAGAGCGCGGGCTCGAGCGCGAGCTCGCGACGGAAGCGCACGCCCTCGGGAACGTCGCGGAAGAGCTCTTCGACCGACGAGACGCCGATCGCGTCGAGCATCTCGCGCTCGTCGCGCTCGGTCAGGGAGACGAACGGCGTCACTGCTCGGCCAGGAACGCGCGGTACGCGCCGGCGTCGAGGAGCTCGTCGGCCTCCGACGGCTCGCTCAGCCGAATCCGGATCAGCCAGCCCTCGCCGTAGGGATCCTCGTTGACCGTCTCCGGCTCGTCGACGGCCTTGCGGTTCACCTCGACGACCTCACCGGAGAGCGGCGCGATCACGTCCGAAACTGCCTTGACCGACTCGACTTCGCCGTAGGACGCGTCGCGCTTGATCTCCTGCCCCTCGGCAGGCGGCTCGAAGTGGACGAGCTCGCCGAGCGAGTCCTGCGCGAACCACGTGATCCCGAGCACGGCCTCGTCGGCGTCGATCCGCGCCCAGTCGTGCTCGCGGTGGTACTTCAGCTCGTCCGGGTACCTCTCCTCGGCGGCCACTAGGCGTGCTCCTCTCGTCGATAGATCGGCTTGGCGACGCTGCGCGCGCGCCTCGGGCGTCCGCGCACGTCGATCGTGAGCTCGGTGTCGGGTGCGCTCGCGCCGGCGGGGACGTAGCCCATCCCGATCCCGACGTCGAGCATCGGCGAGTGCGATCCGGAGGTCACTTCCCCGGGCGGCTTGGTGATCGCCATTCCCTGCCGGGGAATCGCCTTCTCCTCCATCACGAACGCGACGAGCTTGCGCTCCGGCCCGTCGGCCTTGATGCGGCGCAGCACGTCCACGCCGGTGAACTCCTTGTCGAGCGCGCACAACCAGCCGAGGCCCGCGGAGATCGGGTCGGCCTCCGGCGTGATGTCGTTCCCGTGCAGCGGGTAGCAGACCTCGAGCCGCAACGTGTCGCGCGCGCCGAGCCCGCACGGCACGACGCCGCGCGCGAGCACGGAGTCCCAGAGCTCGCCGGCGTCCTCCGCGATCGCCATCAGCTCGCAGCCCTCCTCGCCGGTGTAGCCGGTCCGGTTGATCATCACCTCGACCCCGTCGACCTCCCCCATCTCCCAGGTGAAGGTTTTCTTCCCGGCCGGCAGGCCGAGCCGCTCGAACGCCTTCGGCCCTTGCACGGCGAGGAGCGCGTACTCGTTCGAGCGGTCGCTCACCTCGGAGCCGCGGATCTCGCGCTCCTTCAGCCAGCGGTAGTCCGCTTCACGGTTCGACGCGTTGACGATCAGCAGGAAGCGTGTCGGTTCGAGCTCGTACACGATCAGGTCGTCGATGATTCCGCCCTGCTCGTTCGTCAGAAGGGTGTACTGCGCCTCGCCCGCGCCGATCTTGTCGAGGTCGTTCGAGAGCAGCCCCTGAAGCAGCTCCTTCGCGCGCGGGCCCTCGACCTCGAGCTCGCCCATGTGCGAGACGTCGAACACGCCTGCGTCGGTCCGCACCGCCCGGTGCTCCGGGATTACCCCTTCGTACTGGACCGGCATCTCCCAGCCCGCGAACGGGACGAGCCGCGCCCCGAGCGCGACATGCCTGTCGTGGAGCGGCGTGCGGAGGAGCGTCTGCATGCGCACTCGATCCTAGTGAAGAGCCCTTCCGCGACCTGCCCCGAAACGGCGTCGCTCCGGCTGAGCCGGAGCGACGACCGGGTCGTACGGCCGACGACGAGCGCCGGCCTGTTTGAGGGCAACCCTGCTCTACCGCGTGGGGACGATCTGAAACCTGCGTCAGTCGTCGCGCAGGAACGACGGCACGTCGAGCGCCTCGTCCGAGATCTCGAAGCCCTCGCGAGCCCGCGGCTCGGGCGCGACGAGGCTCTCCTCGCGCTTGCGACGCCTTCGCTGGGGCCCGAACCCGGTCGCGATCACGGTCACGCGCACCTCGTCGCCCACGCTGTCGTCGATCACGGCGCCGAAGATCACGTTCGCGTTCTGGTCGGCGGCGCCGGTCACGACCTCAGCCGCCTCGTTGACCTCGAAAAGCCCGATGTTCTCCCCGCCGGTGACGTTGAGCAGGATTCCGGTCGCGCCCTCGATCGACGCCTCGAGGAGCGGCGACGAGACCGCCGTCCGTGCGGCCTCAGCGGCGCGGTTCTCGCCCGATGCCTCGCCGATGCCCATCAGCGCGGAACCGGCGTCACGCATGATCGTGCGCACGTCTGCGAAGTCGAGATTGACGAGCCCGGGAACGGTGATCAGGTCGGTGATCCCCTGCACGCCCTGGCGGAGGATGTCGTCGGCCATCACGAAGGCGTCGACGATCGAGGTGCGTTTCTCGACGACCTGGAGCAAGCGGTCGTTCTCGATCACGATCAGCGTGTCGACCTTCTCGGCGAGGTTGCCGATCCCGACCTGCGCCTGCTCGGCGCGGCGGCGGCCCTCGAACGAGAACGGCCGCGTGACGACGCCGACGGTGAGCGCGCCCAGCTCCTCCTTCGCGAGCTCGGCGACGATCGGCGCGCCGCCGGTCCCCGTTCCGCCACCTTCCCCCGCGGTCACGAAGACCATGTCGGCGCCCTTCAGCGCCTCCTTCAGCTCGTCGCGGCTCTCCTGTGCCGCGGCCTCACCGACCTGCGGGTCGGCGCCGGCACCGAGGCCCCGGGTCTCCTTCGAGCCGATGTGGATCTTCACGTCGGCCTCGCTCATCAGGAGCGCCTGCGCATCCGTGTTCACGGCGATGAACTCGACCCCGGAGAGCCCGGCCTCGACCATCCGCGAGACGGCGTTCGTGCCGCCGCCGCCGACGCCGACGACCTTGATCACCGCGAGATAGTTGCCGGTCTGGTCTCTCACTCTGGATGTCCCTCGACGTAAAGCTTGACTGGAGCCTAGGGCTTGTGCAGGGCGTTTCTGCACAGGAGGGTACGCGCGCTTGTCAATCGTGTCAACGTTGCCACCTCTCGCCGGAGTCAACCTCGAGTTGAGCTTGAGCCTCGATCGAGCCCGCGACAGGTCGGTCCGGGACGGCGACGTCGAGGTACGCCGACCCGTCGGCAAGCCGCGGCAGCACCTCGGCGGCGACCGCGAGCTTGAGCCGCAGGTCGTGCTCGCGCCCGAGTCGCACCTCGATTCCGGAGCGCAGGACGAGGGTCGTTTCCGGTCCGTCGAGCTCGACCGCACGAACGCGGGCCGGCAGACCCTCGCGGGCGAGCACCAGCACCCGCACCGCCCGGCGCGCGGGCCCGTCCGCAAGCGTGTCCCCCACGCCGACGTCCACCTCACGCGGCACCCAGATCCGGGGCAAGCCCCGGAAGTGCGCCCCGCTCGAGCGGTCGCACCACCCGGGCGCGCGCGGAGACGAGCCATGACTCCTGCCCGCGTCGCAGGACCAGCAACGCGCGCTCCGGGAGGACATAGACACGCAGGGTGTGCGGAAACGCGCGGTCGTGCGTGACGCCGATCACGTCCGGCAGCCCGACGATCCTCCGGTCGAGGTCCGCCGCGCGCAGTCCGACGAGGCTCCGGCCCTCGAGCGGCTCGAGCGCGGCGCCGACCCGCGCGCTCACGCCGGGCGGCGCGCCGACGACCTCGATCCGGCGAATCGCGAAGAGGCCCGTCTCATGCGCGACGCCGTACGCAACCACGCCGAGCGCGAGCAGGCTGAAGCCGGCGAGCAGCGAGGGCCCTGACGGCAGCAGCCGGCGAAGTTCGAGGCGCCGCCCGTGCGGCAGTTCCACCGTCGAATCCCTCGCGCAGGCACGCGACCGCTGGTCCTTGGGGGCCATCGCGGCAACTTCGCCGCCCGGTCCGGCGCTCCTACCGCTCGAGAGGCGGCAGCTCGAGCGGACCGAGAAACTCCACCTCGTGCTCGAGCTCGACGCCGTACTGCTCCCAGGCACGGCGGCGTGCCTCGTGCAATCAGGCCCAACGCGTCTGCGGTCGCGGCACCGTCCGCGTTCTCGATGAAGTTCGCGTGCCGAGGAGAGATCTGAGCACCGCCGAGCCGGAATCCGCGTAGCCCGCAGGCCTCGAGCAGGCGGCCAGCGGAGAGCTCGTGCTCGGGGTTCTTGAAGACGCTGCCGAACGTGCGCTTGTTCGTCGGCTGCGCTGCCTTGCGCCGCGCCTGGAGCTCCGTGATCTTCGCCTTGATCTCGTCGACTGGACGGGGGGCGAGTCGTAGCTCGACCTCGGCCACGACCTGCCCGTGCCGGAGCTCTGAGTGGCGGTAACGCAGGCCGAGCTCGCCGGGCGTGAGCCAGCGCGCTCCGTCGAGGTCGACGACGTGCGCGCGCTCGAGCACGTTCGCGAAGTCGCCTCCGTACGCGCCCGCGTTCATCCAGACGCCGCCGCCGATCGTCCCGGGGATCGCGCAGGCGAACTCGAAGCCGCCGAGACCGGCTGCGCGCGCGCGGTGTAGCACGACTGCGTTTGCCGCGCCGCCGCCGGCTCGCAGGAGCTCGCCGTCGAGCTCCACCTTTGCGAGCGCCCCTGCGAGCTTCAGCACGAGCGCATCGACTCCCTCGTCCGCGACGAGGAGGTTCGAGCCGAGCCCCACGGTCGCGACGCCCGCGTCGTGCTCCGCGGCCCAGCGAAGCGCGTCGTGGAGCTCGTCCAGGCTCTCGGGGCGCGCGAACGCGCGTGCGGGGCCTCCGGTGCCGAGCGTGGTGAAGCGCCCGAGCACAACACCCTCCTCAGGCTTCACGACAGCTCCGTGACGAGAAGGCCGGCCGCGCGGTCGACGTCGCCGGCACCGAGCGTCAGCACGACGTCTCCACTCCTCGCGCGGACGGCGAGGAAGCGCACGCCGTCCTCGAGCCGCGGCGTCCACGCGACGGGCATCCCGGGCCGGAGCTCGGCGAGCGCCTCGACGACGAGCTTGCCCGTCACACCTTCCAGCGGTTCCTCCCGCGCCGCGTACACGTCGGTCACGGCGACCGCGTCGGCCGCGCTGAGGGCGAATGCGAGGTCGCGCGCGAGGTGCCGCGTGCGGGAGTAGAGATGTGGCTGGAAGAGGACGAGCACTCGGCGCGGCTCGACCTCGCGTGCGGCGGCGAGCGCGGCTGAGACCTTGGCCGGGTTGTGCGCGTAGTCGTCGTAGACACGAACCCCGTCGCCGCCGCGAAGCTCGAAGCGGCGGCCGACTCCCCGGAACTCCTGCAGCGCCGCTGTCGCACTCGCGCGGTCAACCCCCGCGAGCTCGAGGGCGGCCAGCGCCGCGGCCGCGTTCCGCCGGTTGTGCTCACCAGGCAGCTGCAGCTCGAACGAGACGGGCTCGAGCTCCTCTCCGCGCACGACGTTCGGCACGTGCAAGAGCCACTCGTCGAACAGCGCCTGCACTTCCGCGCGCGAGCCGAACGTCGCATGGTGATCGAGGTCGACGTTGAGCAGGACGGCGATCTCCGGCCTGAGCGACGAGATCGTCCGGTCCGACTCGTCTCCCTCGACGACGAGCCACCCCTCCCCCGCGCGGGCGTTCCCGCCGAGCTGCGGGATCTCGCCGCCGATCAGGAACGAGGGGTCGAGCCCGAGCCGGTCGAGCACGAACGCGATCATCGCCGTCGTCGTCGTCTTGCCGTGCGCGCCCGCGACGACGATCGACCGCTGCAGCGAGACGAGCTCTGCGAGCAGCTCGGCGCGGCTCGTGCCGGGGAAGCCGAAGGCGGACGAGACCACTGCCTCCCATCCGTCGGGGACATCCGGTTCGGGCGCGATCGAGACGTCGATTCCCGCCGCGCGCACGTTCGCGAGGTACGGCGTCTCCACGCGGTCCCACCCGCCGACTTCAGCGCCCCACGCGTGCGCGAGCAGCGCGTAGCCCGACAGCCCGGCACCGCCGATCCCGACGAACCAGAGGCGCCTACCGGCGAGCGGCCGCCGCAAGCTGCACCAGCTCCTCCGCGATCTCGTCTGCGGCGTCCGGACGTGCGGCGCCGAGCATCGCCTCGCGCATCGCAACGAGCTCGGCCTCGTCCGCGAGCAGCGACCGGACGACGTCGACCGCGCGCTCGAGCTCCGAGTCCGGTACGACGATGGCCCCGCCTGCTCGCTCGAAATGCTCCGCGTTTCGCGTCTGGTGGTCGGCCGTCGCGTACGGATACGGGACGAGCACCGCGGGAAGCCCCGCGGCGGCGAGCTCCCACACGGACCCGCCCGCACGCGAGAGCGCGAGATCGGCGGCGCCGAGGGCCGCACCGAACCGCTCCGTCGACGGGAGCACGACGTAGTCGTCCCGCGAGACGCGGGCGCGCACGAGCTGGAAGTCTCGGTCGCCTGTCAGATGCAGCACGGCGGGGCCGTCCTCGGCGAACGCCTCGACGGCGGCCTCGTTGAGGGAGCGCGCGCCCGCGAGCGCGCCGGCGACGAGCAGCACGCGACCTTCGAGCGGAAGGCCGAGCTCGCGGCGCGCCTCGTTGCGCGGCACGGCCCGCGAGCGCGATGGGATCGGCCTGCCGACGGCGCGCTGCTTCTGGGTCGTCCGCTCGTGCGGGTAGGCGAGGAAGATGCGCCGTGCGAAGGGTGACGCGAGCCGGTTGGCAAGCCCCACGTGCGCGTCGGCCTCGGTGATCGCCGCGGGGATCCGCTTCGTCCACGCTGCGAGCACCATCGGCCCGGCGACGTAACCGCCCCCGCCGAGCACGACGTCGGGGCGCCGCCGCTCGAGGATCGCTCGGCAGGCGAACGGCGCGCGAAGCGCCTGCGCCACGCCACGCAGCAGTTGCAGTCCCGGCCGGCGTGGGAACCCGCTGCTGCGGAACGGGTCGAACGAGTAGCCGGCCTCAGCGACGAGCCGAGCCTCGACGCGCTCCGGCGACCCGGCGAACGTCACCTCCGCTCCGCGCGCGCGGAGCGCCTCCGCCACCGCGAGCGCGGGCAGCACGTGTCCTGCCGTTCCTCCGGCCGCGATCAGGCACTGCAGCGAGCGCTCGTCCTCCACCGGAGGCGATGTTAAGGAGGACGCCGACACCAGTGAGCATGACCACGAGGCTCGAGCCCCCCGCGGACACGAACGGGAGCGGGATTCCGGTCAGCGGAGCGAGGCCCAGGACAGCCGCCAGGTTGACGACCGCCTGACCGCAGACGAGCGCGGTCACGGCCGCCGCGAGGCGCTTGCCGAAGGGGTCGGCGCAGCGGAGCGCGACGTGGAGCCCGGCGTAGGCGAAGGCCCCGTAGGCGGCGATCACGAGGGTCGAGCCAATCAGCCCGAGCTCCTCGCCGACGATCGCGAAGATCATGTCCGTGTGCGCTTCGGGGAGGTAGAAGATCTTCTGGACGCCCTGGCCGAGCCCCTTGCCGAAGAGGCCGCCCGAGCCGAGGCCGATCAGCGCCTGCACCGACTGGAAGCCCGCGCCCTGCGCGTCGTCCCACGGGTTCAGAAAGCTGAGCACCCGAGCGCGCCGATAGGGCTCGATCCAGATCGCGGCCATCCCGACGGCCGCGGCGATCGCCGCGGCCGTGCCGAGCAGCCGAACCGGCGTTCCGGCGACGAGCAGCAGGCCGCCGAGCATGAGCACGATGCAGATCACCGTGCCGAGGTCGGGCTCCAGGAGGATGAGCGCGCAGAACACGGCTGCGACGAGGCCGATCGGCCGCGCGAGCTCCGCGAGGGTCTGGGGCGCGCGGCGCCGGGCGAGGTAGGCGGACGCCCAGACCGCGAGCGCGAGCTTCGCGAACTCCGACGGCTGGAAGACCGCGGGGCCGAACGTCAGCCAGCGCCGAGCGCCGTTGATCGGGTCGCCCAGCACGAGGACGGCGACGCACAGCCCGAACGAGACGACGAGGAGCGGCGGCGCGAGCTTCCGCCAGACGCGGAAGTCGGTGCGGGCGGCGACCGCGAGCAGGCACATGCCGATGAGCGCGTAGACGCCCTGGCGGGCAAGGTAGCGAGTCGGGTCGCCCCCGCCGAGCGCCGCCGGTGCGGAGGTCGCGCTGTAGACCATCACGAGCCCGAACGCGACGAGCCCGAGCGTCACGAGCAGGAGCACATGCCATTCCAGATGCGCCTTCTTCATCTCCCCAGCGCGAGTTCGACGCGCGGGGTGCGACTCCTTAGAGGTCTGATGTGAAATCGGTGCGAGCGCGGCCGCGAAGCGGCCGCCTTCAGGGGTCTTCGCGCGTCGCGGATCCGCGCGAGCGGATTCGCGACTTGCGCAGCTATAAGAGCGCCTGCGCGAGGCGCCGGAACTCGTCTCCGCGCTCCTCGAAGTCCCGAAACTGGTCGAAGCTGGCGCTGGCGGGAGCGAGCAGGACGACGTCGCCGGGCCGAGCCGCGGCGGCCGCGGCGGCCACGGCCGTCTCGAGATCGCCGCTCGTCTCGTGCGGAACGTCACCGAGCGCCTCCGCGAGCTCGGGTGCCGCCTCGCCGATCAGGAACACGCGCTCGACCTTCCCGCGGGCGGCGGCGGCCAGCGGGGCGAACGACTCACGCTTGCTCCGCCCACCCGCGATCAGGAGCAGCGGCCGGTCGTAGGCGGCGAGCGCACGGAGGGCGGCCGCGACGTTCGTCGCCTTCGAGTCGTTCACGAACAGGACACCGTCGCGTTCTGCGACGGGCTCCAGCCGATGGGGCACGCCCGGAAAGTCGCGGAGCGCGCGCGCGATCTCCTCCTCGGTCGCACCGGCCGCGCGCGCCGCAACCGTTGCCGCAGCAGCGTTCTCGCGGTTGTGCGCGCCTGGGAGCAGCGGCTCGGCGGGTAGCGGGTCGTCCGCGTCGAAGTCAGCCCGGCGTGCTCCGCCGGGCACCGCGCGGAAGCCGCGCGGCACCACCGCGACGTCCCCGAGCTCCTGGTTCTCGAAGATGCGGAGCTTCGCGGCCGCGTACGCCTCGAACGAGGAGTGGCGGTCGAGGTGGTCCGGCTCGAGGTTGAGCAGCACGGCGACGAGCGGCCGGAACGAGTCGACGTCCTCGAGCTGGAAGCTCGACGCCTCGACGACGACCCACGAGCCGGGCTCGACGGCCCCGTCGAGCTCGCAGAGCGCCACGCCGACGTTGCCCGCGACCGGCACGCCGAGCATGGCGCCGAGCAGCTCGCTGGTCGTCGTCTTCCCGTTCGTCCCGGTCACCGCGACGAGCGGGTTGTCGAGCAGGCGGGCACCGAGCTCGAGCTCGCTCCAGACGGGGACTCCGCGGCGGCGAGCCTCGACGACCAGCACCGACTCGCCCGGCACCCCCGGGCTCTTGACGAGCAGCTCGACGTCGTCGAGCAGCGAGACGTCCTCGTCATTGCCGAGCTCGCGGTCGGCGCCGACGACGCGCACGCCGCGGCGCTCGAGCGCGGCGAACGCTGCCTGCCCCGAGCGCGCGAGACCGAGCACGAGCGCGCTCCGCGGAAGCGTCACCGCAGCAGGTCCGGGCGGAACTCGAAGAAGAAGCGGTAGTAGAGCGCGAACGCGGCGGCGCAGAGGATCCCGGTCACGATCCAGAAGCGCACCATGATTTTCGTTTCCGACCAGGCCTTCATCTCGAAGTGGTGGTGGATCGGAGCCATCAGGAACACGCGTCTGCCGAGGTACTTGAACGTGAACACCTGGATGATCACCGACAGCGCCTCGATCACGAAGATCCCGCCGATCAGCAGCAGTAGGAGCTCCACGTTCATCATCAGCGCGAACGCACCGAGTGCGCCACCGAGCGCGAACGACCCCGTGTCGCCCATGATGATCTCCGCGGGGAAGGCGTTGTACCAGAGGAACCCGATCGCGCCGCCGATCAGCGCCGCGCCGAGCGTCGCCATGTCGACCGCAGCGATGCTCTCGACGCCGCGCTGCCCACCGCGCACGAACGTGAGCACGTTCATCGCCGTGAACGTGAAGAGCGCGATCGTGCAGACGCCCGCTGCGAGACCGTCGATCCCATCGGTCAGGTTGGCGCCGTTCGCGGCGCCGGCGATCACGAAGAAGACGAGCCCGTACCACGCCCACGACAGGTCGATGTCGGCGCCGACGATCGGCACGTAGATCTCGGTCGTCAGTTCGCGATCCTGCGACAGATAGCCGATCACGGCGGAGATCGCGAACAGCATCAGCAGCTTCCAGCGGCCGGACAGGCCGAGCGAGCGACGGTGGGTCAGCTTGATGAAGTCGTCGAGGAAACCGATCGCCGCGCAGGCGACGGTCGCGAAGAAGACGGTCAGGCCGGCTGTCGAGTAGCGGCTGAGCGGCAGGAACGCGGCCGACGCCGTAACGATGATCAAGAGCCCGCCCATCGTCGGCGTTCCCTGCTTGACGACGTGGCCCTGCGGACCCTCCTCGCGGACGAACTGCCCGAGCTCCTTGCGGCGCAGGAACTCGATGAAGCGCGGGCCGAGCAAGATCGAGAGGAGCATCGCCACGATCGCGGCGATGATCACGCGACTCAAACCCGCGCCCCCGCGAGCGCTTCCGCGACCACTTCGAGCCCTACGGAGCGCGACGCCTTGACCAGCACGCAGTCGCCGGGCTGCAGGAGCTCGTCGAGCGCCGCGATCGCCTCGTCCACGCCGGAGACACTTCGGACCGTGGGGATCTCCGTCTCCCCGTCTCCGTAGTGCACGGCGAGCGGACCGACCGTGAGCAGGACATCGACGCCCACCGTCGAGGCGTGACGCCCCACATCGCGGTGGTAGCGCGGTCCGTCCGGGCCCAGCTCGGCCATGTCTCCGAGCACGGCGACTCGACGCCGCGGGCCGGCACGGTCGGCGAGGTGATCGAGGGCCGCTCGCATCGACACGGGGTTCGCGTTGTACGCGTCGTTGATCAGCAGCCCGCCTCCGTCGAGCGGCAGCTCTTCGCCGCGCCAGCGCGAGAACGTGATCGCCGCCGCTCCCTCCCGTGCCCGGTCGAGCGGCAGGCCAAGCGCGTCGTACGCATGGAGTGCCGCCAGGGCGTTCAGCAGGTGGTGCCGCGCGACGAAGTTGAAGGTCAGCTCGAGCTGGCGTGCACCGACCGAGAGCACCGCGCGGGTGCGCTCGCCGTGCACTTCGGCACTCAGAATGTCGCGCGGGGCGAAGCGCCGGACCTCGAGGTCATCGCGGCGCAAGTACGGAGCCAGCTCGTTCGCGTCCGCGGGGACGATCGCGACGCCGCCTGCGGGAAGCGCCTCGATCAGCTCGGCCTTCGCCTGCGCGACCGCGGCTACGGTGCCGACGAGCTCGAGGTGCACGGGCCCGACGCCCGTGATCACGCCGATCTCGGGCTGTGCGGTCGAGGCAAGCGCAGCGATCTGTCCGAGCCCGCGCATCGCGAGCTCGAGCACGCAGACCTCGGTGTCCGGTTCGAGCCGGCAGAGCGTGAGCGGGACACCGAGCTCGTTGTTGAAGCTTGCCTCCGCGGCCACGGTGCGCGCGACCGGCGAGCAGAGCGCATGGAGGACGTCCTTCGTCGACGTCTTCCCCGTCGAGCCGGTGATCCCGACGATTCGCGCACGGCTGCGTTCCCGAACCGTGTTGCCGAGCGCCCCGAGCGCCGCGAACGCATCTCGCGGCACGAGCGTCGCCGATGCGCCCCGGGCACGAGCCTCGGGGATGAACTCCTTGCCCGCGCCGATCGCAACGAAGAGATCCCCCGGCTCGACGAGGCGCGAGTCGATCTTGACGCCGGTGATCCGCTCACCGGTGGAGTCGACGCGGCCCGCTCCGAGTGCCTCGACGTCCGCGACCGTCAGCGGGATCACGCCTGCACCCTCTCGCTTCGAAGCAGCTCCCGCGCGACCTCGCGGTCGTCGAACGGCAGCTTGCGGTCCGCGAACTCCTGACCCTGCTCGTGACCCTTGCCGGCGATCACGACGACGTCTCCGGGCCGAGCCTCGTCGAGCGCGAGCTCGATCGCGCGGCGCCGGTCAGGCTCGACCTCGAAGCGGCCAGCGGCTCCGGCGACGATCTCGTCGATGATCGCGCGCGGGTCCTCGGAGCGCGGATTGTCCGACGTCACGATCACAACATCCGCGTGCTCCGATGCAACGCGGCCCATCCGGGGACGCTTGTCGCGGTCCCGGTCGCCACCCGCACCGAAGACGCAGATCAGCCGCCCGCCGAGCTCGCGCGCCGTCCGCAGGACATTCGCGAGAGCGTCGGGCGTGTGGGCGTAGTCGACGAGCACCGTGAAAGGTTGGCCCTCGTCGACCTCCTCGAAACGTCCCGGAACCGCGCGAACGGACTCGAGCCCCGCCCGGGCATCGGCGTCGTCGATCCCGAGCAGCCGCGACGCGGCGAGAGCGGCGAGCGCGTTCTCGACGTTGAAGCGTCCCCGCAGCTTGAGGTCGACGCCGTCGAGCGCGCTCGGCCCGAGCTCGGCGTCGTCTGCGAAGCCGAACGTCAGTGCTCCTGGGAGCTCTGCGACGAGCCGTCGGCCATGCTCGTCGCCGACGTTGACGGCAGCCGGTGCGCCCTGCGTGAACAGCCTGCGCTTCGCCTCGAAATACCGCTCCATCGTGCCGTGGAAGTCGAGATGGTCCTGCGTGAGGTTCGTGAACACGAGCGCGGCGAATCGGATCCCGTCGAGCCGGTGCAGCTCGGAGCCGTGCGACGTGGCTTCGAGTGCGCAGCTTCGGTTCCCGGCGTCGAGCATCTCGCGGAACGCGCGCTGCAGGTCGATCGCCTCCGCGGTGGTTCGCACAGCCGCGCGACGCTGGTCCCCCACGCGCGTCTCGACGGTCCCGAGCAGGCCGGGCTTCCGGCCTGCCGCCTGGAGGATTGCATAGAGCAGATAGGCGGTCGTCGTCTTGCCGTTCGTCCCGGTCACGCCCACCACGTCGAGCTCGCCCGTCGGGTGGCCGAAGAACTCGTCGGCAGTGGTCGCCATCGCCCGTCGGGAGTCGTCGACGACGAGCTGCGGTACGTCGAGCTCGAGCAGACGCTCGACGACGAGCGCGGCTGCCCCCCTCGCGACCGCGTCGGAAGCGAAGTCGTGGCCGTCGGCGCGCGAGCCCGGCACGCAGAAGAAGAGTGCGCCCGGCACTACGGCCTCCGCGTCGTAGGCGAGGTCCTTCAGCTCGACCGGAGCGCGGCCCACCACGTCATTCGGTGCGAGCGCTGCGATCACACGCTCGAGCTGCATCTCGGCGGCCGAGTCTATCCGGCGATGTTCCACGTTCGTGACGGTTCGCGTCTTGTTCGGTCACACCTGCGGGGCTACGCTCGAAGCGGGGAACGCGGGTGGAGCCAAGCCCCCACCCGGGAGGGGGGCTGCCTTTCGCTCCGCTGGTCAGCCCTCGGGGTTGTCCGGCGGGACCTCGAGGTACTGGAGCGCAAAGCGGGCCAGCTCCTGGAACGCCGGGGCCGCGACGACGCCGCCCCAGATCGTGCTCGGCTCGTCGACGGTGACGAGGATCACGAGCCGCGGCCTCGTCGCGGGGACGAACCCGACGAACGACGCGACGTAGCGCGACGTCGAGTACCCGCTGCCGTCGGGGAGCGGCTTCGCGGCCGTGCCGGTCTTGCCCGCGACGTGGTAGCCGGGCACCGCGGCGGCGTGGCCCGTGCCCCCCTCGGCGACGACGCCAGTAAGCATCGTCGCGAGCTGGGACGCGACCGTGGGCGTCAGGATCTGCCGCCGGTCGACCCGTGCCGCCGACCGACCTACGACGTGCTCGACCAGGTGCGGCTGCAGCCAGACGCCGTTGTTCGCGACCGCCGCGTACGCGGCCGCCATCTGCACGGGGGTGACGGCGATCCCGTGGCCGATCGGGAGGTTGCCGATCGTCGAGCCGGACCAGCGCTCGAGCGGCAACACCAGACCGGAAGTTTCGCCGGGGAAGTCGACCGCGGTCCGCCTGCCGAACCCGAAGCGATCGACCCACGACTCGAGCCGCTCCGAGCCGAGCTGCTGCGCGAGCGTGATGGCCCCGATGTTCGAGGACTGCGCGACGATGTCGGCGACCGTCATTCGCACCGTCGGCCGCCGCTCGTGCTCGTGGATCACCCGGTCGGCGACGCGGATCGACGACGCGAGTGTGAAGGCCGAATGCGGCGTCACGAGCCCTTCGGAGAGCGCGCCGGCGACCGGGATCAGCTTGAACGTCGAGCCGGGCTCGTAGGTGTCGCTGACCGTGCGGTTGCGCTGCTTGTCCGGGCTCGTCTCGGCGAAGCGATTCGCGTCGAAGGTCGGTGCGGTCGCCATCGCGTAGATCTCGCCCGTGCGCGGGTCGAGGACGACTGCGGTCGCCGCCTTCGCACCCCAGCGGCGCACCGTGCGCCGCAGCACGTCTTCCGCCTTCGCCTGGATGCGGTGGTCGAGGGTGAGGAAGACGTCGCGACCCTGCCGCTCGGCCGTCTCGCTGAGCACGTCGACGACGCGTCCGAACGGATCGCGGATCACGGTCTCCCGGCCGGGTCGACCTCGAAGCACGTCGTCGAGTTGGAACTCGACCCCGGCGAGCCCTTTGTTGTCCTGGCCGGCGAAGCCGAGAACCTGCGCGCCGACGGTGCCCTGCGGATAACGGCGGCGCTCTTCGGCGTAGAAACCGACACCGGGGAGCCCGCGCCGTCGCAGGAGGTCGGCCTTCGCCGGATCGGCCTTTCGTTGCAGGTAGACGAAGGCGCTTGACGTGTCTGCGAGCTGCGGGAAGATCGTCTCCGCGTCGAGCCCGAGCGCCTTCTCCGCCGCGAGCGCGACGAGACGTGGGTTCGCGACCTGCGTGGGGTCCGCGTACACGGTCGTGGCCTGCTCGCCGACGGCGAGCGGGACACCGTTGCGGTCGAAGATCGTGCCGCGGCGGGCCGGAATCTCGACCGTGTGCCGCTGCTGTGTCGCCGCCCGCTCCGAGAGCGGCTGCGCACGCACTCCCTGCAGCCAGACCGCGCGGGCCAGTGACCCGGCGAGCGCGAGCGCAAGCAGGACGAAGAGCAGCCGAATGCGGCGGTTGACGACCTTCGAGGTCACCGGCCCGGACGGACGTCGACGTACGTCGATTCCGCCGCGGGCTCGAGCCCGAGCTGAGTTCGCGCCTCGCGCTCGATCCGGGCCGGCGCGAGCGTGCTCGACACCTTCGACTCGAGCAGCGCGTTCTGCGCCTCGAGCTCCAGGCGCTGCTGACCGAGCTTCTCGATCTGCATGTTGAGGCGAAGCACGGCGACGTTCAGCGCGACGACGCCGACGAGCAGCACCGCGAGCACCCCGATCCAGACGACGCCTCCCGCGAGCCGACGCCGGGGGGCCGCCGACGCGCGGCGGGGTCGCGGCCGCGAGACCGCCGGTGCTTCGACGCGCGCCGCCGAGGTCCAGCCGGCCATGTTCAGGTCTTGACCGCCGCGCGCAGCCGCGCCGATGCAGCGCGCGGGTTGTGGGCGATCTCCTCGGCGCTCGGACGCACCGCCCGCTTCGAGAGCGAGCGCAGCTCGGGCTCGCGTCCGCAGACGCAGATCGGAAAGTCGGGCGGGCAGGTGCAGCCGCGCTCGCGCTCGCGCAGGAAACGCTTGACGAGCCGATCCTCGAGCGAGTGGAAGCTGATCACGGCGAGCCGACCTCCGGGACGGAGCATCGCCACCGCGGACGGGAGCGCGGCCTCGAGCGCCCCCAGCTCGTCGTTGACGGCGATGCGGAGCGCCTGGAAGACGCGCTTGGCGGGATGCCCCTCGCCGAAGCGCGCGGGCGCGGGGATCGCCGCCCGGATCGTCTCGACGAGCTCGCTCGTCCGCTCGAACGGCTGCTCGCGGCGGCGCCGGCCGATCGCGCGGGCGATCTGCTTCGCATAGCGCTCCTCGCCGTAGCGTCGGAAGATCTGCTCGAGCTCGCGCTCGGGCGACTCGTTGACGAGCTCCCGTGCCGAGAGGTCGGCCGTCGGGTCCATCCGCATGTCGAGTGGCGCGTCGGCGGCGTACGAGAACCCGCGCTCGGGCCGATCGATCTGCATCGACGAGACGCCGAGGTCGAGCAGGATCGCGTCCGCACGCACCCCATTGTCGGCGAGCTGGCGCAGGACGACCGAGAAGTCGCCTCGCAACAACCGCGACTGGACTCCTGCACGCCGCCGGAACCGTTCGAAGTACGGGCGAACGCTCGGGTCGCGGTCGATGGCGATCAGCTTGCCGTTGCCGCGCAGACCCTCAGCGAGGATCGCAGCGTGGCCGCCTGCGCCGAACGTCGCGTCGACCACCGTCTCGTTCGGGCGCACGGCGAGCAGGCGCCGCACCTCCTCGGCGAGAACGGGGACGTGGTCAGTCTCGTTTGGCTGCAAGACGCTCGGCAACATGCTGCGCGCTCCCTTCGACTTGCTTCAGGTGCTCGCGCCAGGCGGCGCGGTCCCAGATCTCCAGATGGTCGTGGACCCCGGCGACAACGACCTCGCGGCCCAGGTGCGCGTGCTCGATCAGCGCGGGGGGAACGTTGATCCGGCCCTGTTTGTCAGGCTCGGCCTCGGCCGCGCCGGAGAAGAAGTAGCGGTTCATCAGCCGCGTCTCCTCGAGCAGCGGGTCGAGCTCGGAGAGCCGGCCGGAGACCAGGTCGTCCCAGTTCTCCCGGGCGAAGAGGTAGAGGCACCCGTCGAGCCCACGCGTGACGACGCCCCCGCCCACGAAGGATTCGCGGAACTTGGCCGGAAGCGTAAGACGGTTCTTGTCATCGAGGGTGTGCGCGTATTCGCCGAGGAGCATGTGGTGGGGCCTCGCGGTCGATCTCCACTTTCCCCCACTCTAAACCACAGTCCCCCACTTGGCAACCCCTCCGAAGGGTGAGGGGCTACGCCGAGCTCAGCTGACCCTCGTAGGGGCCCCGCCCGGTCATCGCCGCCGCCCCACAGCGGGACGCGAGGTCGAGGGCGGCCTCACGGTCGAGCCCGCTCGCCAGCCCATACGTCAGCGCCGCGGCGAAGGAGTCGCCCGCCCCGTAGGCGTCGGAGACCGGCGCCGGGAGCGGCGCCGCCCGGAAAGGGCCGCCCGGCTGCGTCCAGCCGCCCAGCGGCCCCGCGGTGGACACCACGAGCCGCGGGGGCGGGTCGAGGTCGCCCGGGTGGTACTGCTCGCCGAGGTCCTCCCCGCTCCCGACGAGCGCGTCGAGCTCGACGCCCGCCCGGCGCAGCGTCGCCAGCTCCCGCGAGGTCGCGACAAGCAAACGCGCCCGGCGCGCCGCCTCGAGCGCGCTGACGTCGCCAGCGGTGAAGTACACGCCGTCGGCGCGGCTGAGCTCCAGCCACGGGAGATGGTGGCTCGTGCTCGGTTGGAGCTTGTCGCCGAGGACGGTGATCGTCCGCTCGCCGTTGTCGTCGACGAACGTGAAGCCGCGACGGGTCGGCCGCGGGATGAACTCGGCCTCCATCTGGACTCCCTGGCCGCTGAGCTGCTCGTGCGCGCGGCGGCCGAGCTCGTCGTCTCCGAGCAGCGTGTAGAAGGTGACCGACCCGTTCAGCTTCGCGAGCTGCACCGCAGCGACCGCTCCGCCTCCGCCTGCCTCCTCCCAGGTCTCGTGGGCGGCGACGATCTCCCCGGGCTCTGGAACTCGCTCGACCCGGGCGAACTGGATCCACTCGACGTGGCCGACCACGGCGACGTTCATCGACCGCCAGTCTCACATTTGAGCGCGCACCACCGTTTCAAGACGATGATGGAAGCCGTGGCGACGATCCCCCCATTCGAGCGCTTCTACGTCGAGCACCGCGACGGCGTGTTCGGGTTCCTCGTCCGGCGTGTCGGCCGCGACCGCGCGGAGGACGCGTTCCAGGAGACATTCCTTCGCGCGCTTCGGAGCTACGAGTCGCTCTCGCACGCCGGGAACCTCCGGGCCTGGGTGTTCACGATCGCCGCTCGCGTCGCCGTCGACGACTTCCGCAGGCGGCGCCCGACGACGGCAGTCCACGAGCCGACGGCCGAGGACTCCAGGCCGGCCTACGCCGAGCTGGAGCACCTCGCCGACGGCCTACCGCCGAAGGAACGAGCGGCCGTCGTGTTGCGCTACGGCTACGACCTCGAGTACTCGGACATCGCCGTAGCACTCGACTCGAGCGAGGAAGCGGCGCGCCAGGCGACGTCCTCCGGTGTCCGCAGGCTCCGACGAAAGGGTGTGACGCTGTGAAGGTCTCCGCCGATCTCGACCGCCGCTTCCGCGAGCGCGCCGCCTCCGACGGCTCGCTCGACGTCGCCTACGACCTCGTCGACTCGCCGATCGGGGCGCTTCTCGTCGCCGTGACCGAGCGCGGCGTGTGCCGCATCGGGTTCGACGCCGAGCCCGACCGCGACCTCGACCCGCTCGCCCGGCTGTTCGGCGCGAAGGTGCTGCGTGCGCCGAAGGCCGTCGACGAGCCGCGGCGCGAGCTGAGTGAGTACTTCGAAGGCGAGCGGACGGCGTTCGAGATGCCGATCGACGTCCGCTTCGATGCGTTTCGGCTCCGCGTGATGGACGAGCTCGCCCGCGTTCCCTACGGCGAGGTGACGACGTACGGCGCGCTCGCCGCTCGGGCCGGGAACCCGCGTGCCGCCCGAGCAGTCGGGACGTTCATGAACCGCAACCCCATCCCGATCGTCCTCCCCTGCCACCGGGTGGTCGGCGCGAACGGCAGCCTCGTCGGCTACGGAGGCGGGCTCGAGCGGAAGGAACGCCTCCTGCAACTCGAGGGCGCATCGCTTACGCTGCTTGGGTGAGCTGCGACCAGTGCGGGCAGCAGGGTCGAGCCGGCCTTCCCCGCAGCTTCCTGCGCCTGAACTCGAGCGACTCGGAGGCTTGGCGGAACGGGCACAGCGCCCGTTTCGCCAAGCCCTCCTAGCTCTGGGCTTCGAGGCCGGTGCGCGGCTGATGGGAGCGCGCGGCGAGGTCCGTCGCCCGCTCGAGCACGTCGAGGGCTTCGACGTCGCGCCCGGTGTCGCGCAGCACCTTCGCGCAGCGCCGTGACGCCTCGGCAGCTTCACGCCAGCGCGCATTGGACTCGAGCAGGCCGATCGCCTTGTGGAACGCTTCGATCGCAGCCTCGATCTCGTTCTCGAGCACCAGTCCTTCGGCGAGCGCCCACCACGCTGTCCCCTGCTCGCCGCCGTGGTGCTCCCCGAGCAGCTCGATCGCGGCCCGCGCGCGCTGAACCGCCTCGGGGCCGCGCCCGAGCCGAGCGAGGATCCGAGCGCGCTCAACGCCGAGGTGGGCGAGATCGGTCGAGTCTGCCGAGTCACCGAACAACCGCTCCGCTTGCTCGAGGTTCGCGAGCGCGTCCTCCGCCCTCCCCTGAGATCCGAGGATCCAGGCGACAAGGACGTACGCGCGGGCAAGGTGCAGTGTGTCGTCCGTCGCCTCGAGGAGAGCGGTCGCGCGACGTGCGTGTTCGAGCGCCTCGAGTGACCGGCCCGCGAGCTCCGTCAGACGGGCCAGCGACCAGTAGAGGCGAATGCGGGTATAGACGTCTGCAGAGTCTCCTGCGCGCTCGATCGCGTCCGTCAACACTTCGCCTGCGCGCTCGAGCTCGTCGGCGTCCACGAGTGCAGAGCTCAGGTTGCTCGCGTAGCGGGCGTAGGCGGTCACGTTTGCGGGCTCCGCCTCGGCGGTCTCCTGCAGGCAGCGCTCGAAGAGCTCGATCGCGCGATCCACCAGCCCGACCGCCGCATACGAGCGTCCCAGGATGCCGAACACGTCTGGACGGAGCGCCGGGGCCAGCACGCCACCCGCGACCGCCTCTTCGAGGTACGTGATCGCCTCGCTGTGACGGCCGAGTTGGTGCGCGACGAGCCCGAGCCCGATGCGGGCGCGGGTCGTCGAGCGCTCGTCCCCGGCCGCTAGCGCGTCGGTGAGGACCCTCCCGAACGACTGGCGCGCACTTTCCGGGTCGACGTCGAGGCGCAGCGTCAGCTCGGCGTCGGCCAGCCGCAGCTCGCGCTCGTCGGCGTCCCGGACGTCCGAGCCGGTTTCGAGGTACTCGACCGTGACGCCGAGCTTCGGCGCGAGCATGCGCAGCGCTTTCACGGACGGGCGTCGGGTATTCGCCTCAATTCGCGAGATGTACGCGTATGACACACCCGGCGCGGCCAGCTCGCGCTGGGACAAGCCGCGGTCGAGACGAAGCCGCCGGAGCCGCTCACCGACTGTTTCGTCCCTACGCACAGAGTCGATCCGGCCTCACGACCGTCGAATCATTCACCCTCGCGAAGCGGTTGTCAAAGACACCTGGAGGCCGACGACAAAAGTGGTCAGCTGGGAGATGATCGGCCTTCTCTGGGGCTTGGAGCCCCGTTCCTCAGGGGCAAAGGAAAGGAGGTGTGTCATGACCCGCACTCGGCTGCTCAGCCTCGTGATCAGCGCAACAGCGCTGGCGGCGCTGCTCGCCAACGGCCCCTGGCCGCCGAACTAGGCGCCATCGCGGCACGTGGCGGAGCATCCGCCCGCCACGTGCCGCCAACCTCGCTTAGCTGCGCAGCAGCCGGTACCCCACACCCCACACGTTCAGCACGTACGGCCCGCCGCCCGCCGCGCCGAGCTTGCGCCGCAACCGTGACGCGTGGGAGTCGAGCGTGCGCGTTCGCGCGCTCGGAGAACGGAAGCCCCACACGTCGCGCAGGAGCTGCTGCTTCGGGAACACGCGCTGCGGGTCCTCCGCGAGCTTCGCGAGCAGCTCGAACTCCTTGCCCGACAGCGTGACCGGATGCCCCTGGACGCTGACGCGACGCGTGCGCTTGTCGACGAGAACGTCACCCGCCTCGAGCACGTCGCTCTGCGGACGCACCGCGCGACGCAGCACCGCGCGAATCCGCGCGAGCAGCTCGTCGTAGACGAACGGCTTGAGCACGTAATCGTCGCACCCGCGATCGAACGCGCGCACGCGGTCGACGGCGTCCGCGTCGGGCTGGCCCAGGAGAATGAGCGGGACGTCGCGGTTCCAACAGCGGCCGGGCTCGCCCTCGCGCAGGCGCCGGCAGAGCTCGAGGCCTGTGGCGTCAGGGAGAGGGGTGCCGACGAGGACGAGGTCCGGCCGCGCACGTTCGGCGAGCTCGAGCGCCTCGCCGCACGCGCGTGCGCCCACGACTTCGAATCCGTCCTGCGCGAGATGACGCTCGAGAAACCCGCGCGTCACGTGCTCCGACTCGGCGAGGAGGAGGGCCGCAGACATTCAGGCGAAGCTAACATCGGCGTTCGAGGCGGTCGAGATGTCCTTTCTCGCAACTTTGCGACGGTTCATCGACAGCCGTCCGCTGCGAACTGCGCTCGTCGCGGCGGTGGTCGTTCCGGCGTGCGCGCAGGCCGCGACGCCTCGCTGGGAGCGCGGCGAACCGCTCCCGCTTCCACGCACCGAGGTTGCCGCCGCGCGCAGCGGCAACGAGCTCGTCGTCGTCGGTGGCTACCTCCCGTGGGGCGACACCTCCGCGCAGGCCGACGCGTACACGCCGGCGACGCGACGGTGGCGGCGGCTGCCCGACCTGCCCGTCGCCGTCAACCACGCGATGGCCGCGACCTGGCGCGGAAAGGCGGTCGTCGTCGGCGGCTACACGGGAAGGAACGCGCCGAGCAACCGCGCGTTCATCCTCGAGAGCGAGCGCTGGCGCGAGCTCGTCCAGCTGCCTGCAGGACGTGCGGCAGGAGGCGCCGCGGTGATCGGCGACACGCTCTACGTAATCGCGGGAATCGGGCCCGCGGGACTCACACGTGCGTCGTACGCCCTCGACCTGCGACGCAACCGCTGGCGGCAGATCCCGGGCCCGACGCCTCGGGAGCACCTCGCGGTCACCGCGACGGGCGGCCGTGTGTACGCGCTCGCCGGCCGCACAGCAGGCCTGAACACGAACCTGCGCGTCCTCGAGAGCTGGAAGCCCGGCGCACGCCGCTGGACGCGCCTCCCGCCTGTCCCCTCCGCTCGCGGCGGAACCGGCGCGACCGCGGTCGGCCGCACGATCGTCTCGGTCGGCGGCGAGGCGCCCGGCGGCACGATCGCGAGCGTGTACGCCTTCGACACGGCGAGCAGGCGCTGGCGCAGGCTTCCGGACCTCCCCACCCCACGCCACGGCCTCGGCGTCGTCGCGACCGGGCGCACGGTGTATGTGATCGCGGGCGGGCCGCAGCCGGGCCTGACCACGAGCGGCGCGGTCGAGCACCTCACGCTTCAATGATCCTGCACGCGAACGGGATCCGCTTCGAGGCGCTCGCCGAGGGGCCGGAGGATGGACCACTCGTGCTGCTGATGCACGGGTTCCCCGAGCTCGCGCGTTCGTGGCGCCATCAGCTGCCAGCCCTCGCGCAGGCCGGCTACCGAGCCGTTGCGCCGAACATGCGCGGCTACGACGGCACCGTCGCGCGCGGCCCGTACGACCTTCGCACGCTCGGCAACGACGCTGCGGGCTTGATCGAGACACTCGGCCGCGAGCGCGCGACCGTCATGGGACACGACTGGGGCGGCGTCGCTGCGTGGGCGGCTGCGCACCTGCACCCGGAGCACGTCGAGCGGCTCGTCGTCATGAACGCGCCGCATCCGCGGTTGTTGCGCGAGGAGATGCTCGCGAGCGGCGAGCAGCGCAAGCGGTCTCGGTACATCTTCCAGTTCCAGATCCCGTGGCTCCCCGAACGGCAGCTCTCGAAGGACCGCGGCGCCCGCATCGCACGCGCCCTCCGCGGCGGCTCGCACGTGCGCACCGCGTGGACGGACGAGGAGCTCGAGCACTACCGCAACGCGTTCGACGAGCCGCGCAAGCTCAAGGGACCGCTCGCCTACTACCGGACGGCGTTCAGGAACGCGCTGCTCCATCGCGGAGTCGGCCTCGGCGGACCGATCCAGGCGCCGACGCTGGTCATCTGGGGCATGCACGACCGCTTCCTCGCCCCCGGGTTCGCCGATCCCGACCGGCTCCGCCCGCACGCGACGAACATCGAGGTCGTTCGCATCGAGGAGGCGGGCCACTTCGTGCAGAACGAGGCGCCGGAGCGCGTGAACGCCGAGCTGCTGCGCTGGCTCGGACGGTTGGTGTAAATCGCTGCGACAGCGGCCGCGAAGCGGCCGCCTTTAGGGGTCTTCGCGCGTCGTGAATCCGCGCTAGCGGATTCACGACTTGCGCAGCTTGCTAGAGCCGGCCGCTCCGGACGACGCCCCAGAAGAGCCAGACCCCGAGCACCGCCGAGAGGAAGAAGCCGAGCACCGAGACCAGGTTCAGACCGAGGAGCTTCGGCCCCTCCTCGGCGAAGATCCCGATCAGGCTCGAGCCGATCAGTCCGCCCGTCACGACGAGCGCGATCACCAGCCGGTTGAAGACCACGTCGATCCGATGCATGAACTCGTCGAGCCCCTTGTGCACGAAGCCGACCTCGAGCCGGCCGTCCCGCATCTCCTCCAGCACGTCGTGCACCTGGTACGGCAGTTCGAGCGCCATCTCGCCCAGGCGCATCCCTTCGCGACGCGCGCGACTCGCAACCCGGTCCGGCGCGAAGCGCTCGACGAGCATCGCGCGCGCATACGGCTTCGCAACCTCGAAGACGTTGAAGTCCGGGTACAGCTCGACACCGACCGAGGCGAGCGTCGCGATCGCGCGGTCGAGCAGCAGGTAGCGCGACGGCAGGTGCAGGTTCATCGAGTAGATGAGGTCGAACGTCTCGCGGATCACCTCGAGCGGATCGATCTCCGCGAGGCTTGCGCCGTAGTACCGGTAGTAGAGGTCGTTGAGCCGCGCGCGGAAGTCGTCCTCGCGCTCGGGCGGATAGCGCACGCCCAGGTCGCCGAGGCGCTTCGGGAGCATGTCGACCCGCTCCTGTGCCACGTCGATGAACAGCCGAGTCAGCTTCGTCATGTCCTCGTCCGTCAGGCGGCCGACGGCGCCGAAGTCGACGAGCCCGATCGTCCCGTCCGCCAGCACGAGCACGTTCGCGGGATGCGGGTCGCCGTGGAAGAAGCCGTGGCGGAAGATCATCGCCATCCACGCGTCGGTCATCGTGTACGCGACCTGGCGGCGCCGCTCGAGCGGCGTCTCCGGTGGGAGGTCGACGAGCTGCACGCCGTCGATGAACTCGAGCGTCAGGACACGGTTACGCGAGTAGCTCCAGTAGACCCTCGGCACGTGGACGCGCTCGTCGTTCCGGAAGTTGCGGCGGAACTTCTCCGCGTTCCGACCCTCGCGCGTGTAGTCGAGCTCGCCGCGGATCTGCTGCGCGAACTCGTCGACGAGCTCGCGCGCATCGATGAAGTCGAGTGCGTGGACGCGCTCCTTGATCACGCGCGCTGCCTGGTACAGGAGCGCGAGGTCGGCCTCGATCTGGCGCGGCGCGTCCGGCCGCTGCACCTTGACCGCGACCCGGTCGCCGTTCGGGAGCACCGCGCGGTGCACCTGGCCGATCGACGCCGCCGCGATCGGCTGCTTCTCGAACTCGACGAAGAGCTTCTCGAGCTCGAGCCCGAGCTCGCTCTGAATCACCTCGCGCACCGCGGCGAACGGCACGGGCCGCACGTCGTCCTGCAGGCCGCGCAGCTCGGCGATGATGTCCGGCGGCACGACGTCCGGGCGGGTCGAGAGCAGCTGTCCGAACTTGACGAAGGTCGGGCCGAGCTCGTCGAGCAGCTCGCGCAGGCGAACGCCGCGCGCCGAGCGCTCCTCGGGATCGGGAGGTCGCTCCCCCCACGGGAGCAGGTCTGTCAGCTTGTGGCGCTCGAAGAAGTAGCCGAAGCCGTGCCGGACCGCGACCTGCGCGATCTCAGAAAGTCGGCCGAGATTCCGGGTCGGTGCCTGCGCCATCGCCGTCAAGTGTGACAGGAGGCCGGGCGGTTTCCAGCAGTCGGAGGCGGTGCTCGAGCTGAGCGACGCGCAGCTCCAGGTCCTCGTGCTCGCTCTGCGTCACGAAGCCGAGCTCGCGAAGCAGGGCGCCGACGTTCTCCGAGGCGCGCTCGCTGACCCGACCGCTCTCGTCGCGCGCCCACCCGACGAGCGCTTCGACGACGTTTCGCGCGCCGCTAGCGGGCTCGGCCATGAGGGCGTGTCCTGCGCCGCTGGCGTCGACGTTCGCGTTTCGCTGCCGCGGCCCCGTCGCCTGCTGGGCGCTCGGTCGGCGAAAGCAGCGGGATCTCGGGAACGGGTTCCTCGGCGGCCGCGTGGATCGCTTCCTCCGCGACGAGCAGATCGTCCTCGGGCACGTCGGTCTCCTTGCGCTTCGCGTACTCGGGCTCGCGCTCCTTCAGCCACGACAGGAGCGGCACCGCGAGGAAGATCGAGGAGTACGCACCGGACCCGATCCCGACGAGGAGCGCGAACGCGAAGTCCTTGAGCGTGTCGCCGCCGAAGAAGTACAGAGCGCCGATCGGCAGCAACGTGATGAACGTCGTCGCCAGCGAGCGGCGGATCGTCTCCCACAGCGACACGTTGCCGATCTCGCGGAACGACGCGCGGCGCATCAGCGGGATGTTTTCGCGCACGCGGTCGAGGATGATGATCGAGTCGTAGATCGAGTAGCCGAGCACCGTCAGGATCGCGGCCACGGTGGCGGTCGAGACCTCCAGCCCGAAGAGCGAGTAGATGCCGACCGCGATCAGGACGTCGTGCAGGAGGGCGGCGATCGTCGCGACCGCGAACTTCCACTGGAAGCGCGCCCAGATGTAGCCGACGACGAGCAGCAGCGAGAACACGACCGCCCACATGGCGCTGCGCGCGATCTGGCTGCCGAAGCTCGCGGAGACGGTGTTCGAGCTCGTCTCCGCATCGAACGTCGGTCTTGATGCGCCGCCGTCAGTGCCTGCTGCTCGTCCGGCTTCAGGGCGCGCGTTCGCATCTGGAACTCGCGGTACTCCTGGTTGCCGGTCTCGGCGCCGACACCCTGGATCGTCGCGCCCTCCTGCCCGATGCTCGCTGCCTGCGCGCGGACGTCCTCGAGCGCGACCGGCTGAGCGGTCTGGAACGAGATCTCGGTGCCGCCGCGGAAGTCGATCCCGAGGTTGAGGCCCTGGAGCAGGAGCGATCCGAGGGAGATCGCCATGACCGCGCCGGAGACGGCGAACCAGATCTTCCGCTTGCCGACGTAGTCGTGGCGGATCCAGTTCGGGATCTTCGCCCCGGTCGCGCCCATGAACGCCGGGCTGTCGAACCAACGGAAGCCGGCGAGCAGCCCCAGCATCGCGCGCGTCGCGAAGACCGCGGTCACGACGGACATCGCGGTACCGATCAACAGCATCAGCGCAAAGCCTTTGACCCCCGCGGTCGCGAGCGAGAAGAGGACGAGCGCCGTGATCGCGGTCACGACGTTCGCGTCGATGATCGTCGAGAGCCCCTTGCCGTACCCGGAGGCGATCGCAGCGCGCACGGATTTGCCTTCGCGCGATTCCTCCTTGATGCGTTCGAAGACGACGATGTTCGCGTCGGCCGCGACGCCGATCGTGAGAATCATCCCCGCGAAGCCCGGCAGCGTCAGCGTCACGTCGAAGAGCAGGATCGCCCCGTAGAGCAGCGCAGCGTAGATCCCGAGGCCGAGCACGGCGATCAGGCCGAGGAAGCGGTAGAAGACCAGCAGGAAGAGCGCGACGAGCACGAGCCCTGCGATCGCCGCCTGCCACGCCTGCCGCAGGGAGTCCTCGCCGAGTGTCGCGGAGATCTGCGTCTCCTCGAGCGTTTTGAACTCCACCGGCAGCGCACCGGTCTGGAGCACGATCGCGAGGTCCTTCGCCTCGTTCAGCCCGGCCATGCCGGTGATCTGCGCGCCGTTCGACCCGGAGATCCCGTTCGGGTTCTCGTTGAAGTCGATCGAGGGCCACGATCGGATCTCGTCGTCGAGCACGATCGCGAAATGCTGGAACTGGTCCTGGCCCCCGAAGCTGACGCGTTTTCCGCGCAGCGCGAGCTCACGCGTGATCTCGCCGAACTTCTTCGTCCCGTCCTTCGTGAACTGCATCAGGACGATCGGCTGGCCGTTCTGCGTGTCGAAGTCCTGGCGCGTTCCGGAGAGCTTGAGGTCGTCACCCTTCATCTCGGGGATCGGGTGCTCGACGTTGAACGGCTGGTACTTGAAGAGGTAGTAGTAGGTGACGCCCGGAACCGGGGTGCTCGCGCCGGGCGGGCAGATCACGGCCGACTCGGCGCTGCAGGTGATGACGATGCGGTTCTTCGGCACCCCGAACGCACGGACATCCTTGCCGCCCTCCGTGAAGACCTTGCTGTTCTCCGCAGCTTTCTTCGTCGGGAACGGCCCCCCGATCACCTTCTTCGATTTCACGTCGAAGACGCGCCAGTCCTTCCCACCGCCCTCCTGGATCGACGACTGCTGACCGACGAGCAGGTCGTAGAGGCGCTCGTTCGGGATCGGGATCCCCTGCGAGATCGACGGCGGCACGAGGTCGGCTTCGAGATCGAAGAACCCGAGCTGCGCGGTCTTGCCGATCAGCTCCCGGGCGCGGTTGACGTCCGTGACACCCGCGAGCTGGACGGAGATCTGGTCCTCCCCCTGCCGCGCCACGATCGGCTCGGAGACACCGAGCTTGTCGATGCGGTTCCGGATGATCGTCTCGGAGCGCTTGAGGTCGCCCTCCGTGATCGTCCGGCCGGGCGGCGGATCGGCTTTCAGGACCACCTCGAGGCCGCCCTGGAGGTCCAGGCCCAGCACCGGCTTCTTGTAGAGCGGCGACTGGGGCAGCGCGATCAGGCCCACGCCGATGAGGGCGAGGACGATCAGCGAAACGAGGACGAGATACGACCTGCGGGTGTTCAAGCCGCGCTCAGGTTAGCTGCGATGGGCTGGTTTCAGTGCTTTCCGGAGCGAGCTGCGTGACCGCCCGCTTGTCGACGCGGACGACCGTGTCCGGAGCGATCTCGAGCAGGAGGTCGTCGTCGCCGACGTGGTCGATCCGGCCGTAGAGCCCGCCGGCGGTCACGACCTCCTGGCCGCGCTCGAGGCCTTCGATCAGTGTGCCCTGCCGCTTCGCGCGGTTGCGCTGAGGCCGGATGATCAGGACCCAGAACAGGACGGCGAGAACGACGAGCGGTAGGAACTCCATTCAGCGGCCTTTCGTTGCAGGTTCCGCGGCGAGCCGGTCGAGCGCGTCCGTGCGGTAGGCGGCGAGGTCGCCCCGCTCGATCGCCGCACGGGCACCCGCGGTCAGGTCGATCAGGAACCGGAGATTATGAAGGCTGAGGAGCCGCAGTCCGAGCAGTTCCTGCTGGTTGACCAGGTGGCGGATGTACGCGCGCGAGAAACGCTCGCACGCGGGGCACGCGCAGGCCTCGTCCAGCGGGCGCGGGTCGCGCGCAAAACGGGCGTTCCGAAGATTCAGCCGGCCCTCCCAGGTCAGCGCGCTCCCCGTGCGTGCGGTGCGCGTCGGGAGCACACAGTCGAACATGTCGACGCCTCGCGCGATCACCTCGAGCACGCCCTCCGGGTCCCCGATGCCCATGAAGTAGCGCGGCTTGTCGTGCGGGAGGAGCTCCGTCGCCCACGCGGTCGTCTCGAACAGCTGCTCGCGCGACTCGCCGATCGCGAGCCCGCCGATCGCGTTGCCGTCGAAGTCGAGCTCGACGATCTCCTCGAGCGAGCGGCGTCTGAGCTCGCGGTCGACGCCGCCCTGCGCAATCCCGAAGCGGAGCTGACCCGGCGCGCGTGCCGCGTGCCGCTGCCGTCGCGCCCACTCGGTCGTGCGGCGCACGGCGCGCTCGAGCTCCGCGCGGGGCGAGTCCACGGGCAGGACGACGTCGAGACACATCGCGATGTCGGAGCCGAGGGCGCGCTGGATCTCCGCCGCGTCCTCCGGTGTCAGTCGCGCGGCCTCGCCGTCATAGACCGAGCGGAACGTGACCGCGTCGTCGTCGACGCCGAGCAGCGTGTCGCGGAGCGAGAAGACCTGGAAGCCGCCGGAGTCGGTCAGGATCGGACCGCACCAGCCCATGAACGCGTGCAGGCCGCCGAGCTCCTCGATCACGTCCTCGCCAGGGCGGAAGTGCAGGTGGTAGGTGTTGGCGAGGACGATTGACGCGCCGAGCGCGTGCAGCTCGTCGGGGTGGAGGCTCTTGACGGTCGCCTTCGTCCCGACGGGCATGAACGCGGGCGTTGGCACGTCGCCGTGCGCGGTGTGGAGCACGCCGGTGCGCGCCGCGCCGTCAGTTGCTTCGATCGTGTAGCTCACAGGATCAGCATCGCATCGCCGAAGGAGTAGAAGCGGTAGCGCTCCTCGACGGCGACGCTGTAGAGCTCGCGCGTCTGTTCCACGCCCGCGAACGCCATCACGAGCGCGAGTAGGGTCGACCGAGGCAGGTGGAAGTTCGTCAGAAGCGCGTCGACGCGCTGGAACTCGAAGCCCGGAGTGACGAAGAGCGACGTTCGACCCGCGAGGGGGCCTCCGCGCGCGAGGGTCTCGAGCACGCGGACGGAGGTCGTCCCGACCGCAAGCACGCGATCGGCTCCGCGGATCCGCTCCCACGACTCAGGCCGCACGCTGTAGCGCTCGCCGTGCAGCGCGTGCTCCTCGAGGGTGTCGACCGCGACCGGGCGGAACGTGTCGAGTCCGACGTGAAGCGTCACGCGTTCCACGTCGAACGCCGCGAGCAGCTCCGGCGTGAAGTGCAGCCCGGCGGTCGGCGCCGCCGCCGAGCCGGGGTCCCGGGCGTAGACCGTCTGGTAGCGCTCGGGATCCTCGAGTGGGACGTCGATGTACGGCGGCAGCGGCACCTCTCCCGCGGGCTCACCTTCGAGGCGCAGCCGCCAACGGCCGTCCCCGAGGTGCTCGAGGAGCTCCACCGGGCCGTAGCGCTTTCCCGCGCGCAGCCGCCGCGTCGGCCGGGCGAGCCCCTCCCAGAGCTCGCCCTCGACGCGTTCGAGCAGCAGCACTTCGCCCCTCGGCCGTTCGATCGGGATGCGCGCCGGGACCACGCGCGTGTCGTTGACGACGACGAGCTCGCCACGAAGTTCTCGGGCCAGCTCGACGAAGCGCCGGTGCCGCACCTCGCCCCTCGCCCGGTCGAAGACCAGGAGCCTCGACTTGTCGCGCTGCTCGAGGGGCCGCTGCGCGATCAGCTCCGGCGGCAGCTCGTAGTCCAGCTCGGAGGTTTTCATCCGACGGCCAGGTTAGACTTGTGCTCGATGGATCAGGAAGCGATCGAGCGCGCGCGGCAGCGTCTCGCAGAGGCCGCCGAGGGACGCACGGACGCAGCGGATGTCGGGGCGGCGCTCGAGCGCGCCCGGCAGGGCCTGCGAGGATCTTGCGACGGCCGCGGCGGGGCTCGAGGCGAGCCTGCCCGATAAGGTCGGCGAGGCCGTCAAGGAGGGCGTCGCTTCCGAGGCGCGCCCGATCGGCCGGCAGCTTGCCGAGGTTCGCGGCCTGATGAACCAGGTGATCCGCCGCCTCGAGCGCCTCGAGGGCGACGTCCTCGCGGAGCGTCATGCGCGCGTCGACGACCTCGGGCTCCTCGTCGACCTCCTGACCTCGGGCTGGAAGGGCGTCGACGAGCGGCTCGCTCGCCTCGAGCAGCACCTGCAGACGGGCACCGGCGCCGTCGTCTACCGCATCGAAGAGCGCCGCCCCGCCAGCGGCGAGTAGCGACTTCCTACTAGCTGCGCAAAGTCGCGAATCCGCTCGCGCGGATCCGCGACGCGCCAAGACCCCTAAAGGCAGCCGCTTCGCGGCCGCTGTCGCACCGATTTCACATCACGCGTCTAGCTCGGCAGGACGAGCAGGAACCGGCTGCCGCGGCCGGGCTCGCTCTCGAGGTCGATCCGCCCGCCGAGCGCCGCCGCCAGCTCCCGTGCGATCGCGAGGCCCAGGCCCGTTCCCCCGGCGCCGTCCCGGGAGACGAAGGGGCGGAAGATGCGCTCCCGCTCGTCCGGGGTGATGCCGGGGCCAGTGTCGTCCACCGCGACGCGGACGTTGCCGTTCGCGTGCTCGAGACTCAGCCCGATCCGCCCGCCGTCGGGAGTCCAGCGGAACGCGTTCTGCAGCAAGTTCGAGATGATCTGCAGCACGCGGTCGCCGTCGGTGACGATCACCGGACGCGCCTCGACGTCGCTTCGGTAGTCGATCGCACGCCGCCTTGCCTCTTCGGTGAACGCCGTGTACGCCTGCTCGCACAGCGCCTGCATGTCGACCTCTTCCTGCAGGAGCGTGAAGCGGTGGGCGTCGAGCTTCGCGAGGTCGAGGATGTCGCCGACGAGTCGCGACAGTCTGTCGGCCTCGAGCGCGATCACGTCGAGCGACGCGCTGCGGAGCTCGGGATCCTCGACGACACCCTCGCGCAGTGCGTCGACGTGGCCGCGGATCGCGGTGAGCGGCGTGCGGAGCTCGTGCGAGACCGACATCAGGAAGCTGCGCTCGCGCTCGTCGGACTCGGCGAGGCGCACCGCCATCTCGCGGAAGCGGTCCGCGAGGTGCCCGATCTCGTCGCCGGACGGGACATCGGGGATGACGACCTCGTAGCGTCCTTCTGCGATCTGGTCGGCCGCCCCCGCGAGCTGGCGCATCGGCACCGAGATCCGGCGAGAGAGCCACCACGCGAGACCCGCCGCGACGATCAGGCCGCCGACGATGCCGAACGCCAGCCGCCTCAGAAGCGTCACCCACTGCGCCTGCAGCTCCGCGCGGGGCTTCGCCACCGCGAACGCGCCCCAGCGCACGTTGTTGACCTCGAAGGGCCGCGCGACGGCGAGGTACTTGCGGTCGTCGTCGCTCGGTGTGAACTCGAACACGGTGCCGCGGTCCGCGGGAAGGGCGTTTACGTCGACGATGTTCTGCGGCAGCGGCCGGAAGCCGGAGTTCTCCCCGGGGAAGAGCGCGATCCCCGTGTAGTAGATCCGGTCGCCGGTCGCCTCCTCCAGCGCCCTCGCCCCGTACGGCTTCGCGCCCGTCCCGATCTGCGGCCCGAACAGCTTGGTCAGCCCCGCCGCCTCGCGCTGGAGCTCCCGCACCGACTGCTCCCGCGCGTAGTCCTGGAACAGCCTGACCGCGAGCGCCGCCGCGATCAGGAGCGCGATCGCGATCCCTGCGAGGAACAGGGCGGGGAGCCTGAAGCGAAGCGACCGGAACATGCCGGTTCTAAGGGTAGGCGCGGAGCCCGCGGTCTGACCAGGACTCGTCGCCGGGGGCACAGCTCCTGGTCAGGCCGGGGGCTCCTATGCGGCGTCGCGGGCCGGGGAGACCTTGTAGCCCACGCCCCAGACGGTCACGATCGGCGACGCGTCGCCCAGTTTCCGCCGCAGCTGGCGCACGTGGACGTCGACCGTCCGCGTGTCTCCGGCGAACGTGTACCCCCAGACCCGCTCGAGCAGCTGGTCCCGGGTCAACACGAGGCCCTTGTGGTCGAGCAGCTCCCAGAGCAGGTCGAATTCCTTCGGCGCGAGCTGGATCTCCTCCTCGCCGACGCGCACCTCGCGACGCCCTGCGTCGATCTTCAGGTCGCCGTGCTGCAGTTGCGCGCTCTCCTTCTCGCGCCGGTCCGGCGTGGCGCGGCGAAGGATCGACTTCACGCGCGCGACGAGCTCGCGCGGGTTGAACGGCTTCGTCAGGTAGTCGTCCGCGCCGACCTCGAGCCCGATGATCTTGTCGACATCCTCGTCGCGTGCGGTGAGCATCAGGATCGGCACGTCCGAGCTCTTGCGGATGCGGCGGCAGACCTCGATCCCGTCGATGTCCGGAAGCATCAGGTCGAGGATGATCAGCGTCACGTCGCCCTTCGCGGCCTGCGTGAGCGCCTCGGTGCCGTTCGCCGCCGTTCGCACGACGTAGCCGGCGTTCTTCAGGTAGAGCGAGACGAAGGACGCGATCGAGGACTCGTCCTCGACCACCAGGACGGTCTGCGTCTGCTGGGCCGCCATTACGGGTTGGTCGCGGCGACCGGGTTCAGCTGGAAGCTCGACGAACTCAAGAACACCTCTTCCGGGTCGCCGCCGTTCAGCACATAGGTGCCGTTCGATCCCCGGATCCACCGGACGCGGCCCTTGCCGACCAGGGAGAGATCGACGTCGACGCCGCTGCGGACGATCATGCTGAACGACCCGCCCATCACCTTCCAGCGGAGGTCCTTGCCGACGAAGCGCTCTTTCGCCCCGTCGTCGTCGAGGTCGGTCCCTCTGGCCCCGGTGACGATCGGAAGGATCTCGTCGGTCTTCCATTCGTCGAGGACGAGAACGCACTGGCTGCAGCGGCCGATCACGCCGCCCTTCGCAACCACCGCGATCGAGCCGTCGAGATCGCGGACGGAGAGGGTGCCGTCACCCGGCGCTCGCACGGCCGCCGATGCCGCAGCGGGGAGCGCGAGGGCGAGCAGGGTCGTGAAGACGACGAGGCGCCGCATTGGTCTGAGTATCGAGCGCGGAAATATGCGCAACCTGATCGTAAGGTATGGAAAACGTTAGGGCCAGTTCCGGGCGGAGCTACCGTACCGCGGGTCGATGCGACGGAGCCAGTTCCTGCAGGCAATCGCGGCGGTGCTCGGCTTCCCGGCAGCCTCCCGGGCGGCCGCACCGGTGCCCCAGCTCCGCGATCTGCGTGCCTCGAGCGGGGGACGGCCGTTCGCCGGCGACGGGCCTCACCTGACCACCATCAACCCGCGCCGGCCCGAGCGGCGCCGGGCGCTCATCCGCTTCTCGCTCACCGGGCGGGCACGGGTGCGCCTCGAGGCCGTCAGGACCGACACGATCCGGGTCGGCAAGCCGCTGGGCGAGATCGTGTGGAAGGCCGAACGTTCATTCGCCGCCGGCGCGCACGAGGTCACGTGGCGCCCACCCCGCGACCTCCAGCCCAGGACGTACCAGCTGCGAGCCGTCGTGAGCGCGGGCGGGCGGCGGCGGACCTACGGCATGCACCGGCCGGGGAGCAAGGTGACGGGTCCGGTCGTGCGCGTACTCGGCGTCGAGGTCGCGCTCGCGAAGACGAGCTACGCGCCCGGCGAGCCGACCGACCTGCGGATCGCCAGCGACGCCCCTTCGCTCGAGGTGCAGGTCTTCCACTACGCGGGGCCGGAGCGTTTCGTCGAGCGCGACCTGCGCACGAACGGCGTCGCCGTGACGCCGCCTGCACACGTCGACTGGCGCGCCCACCGCGACGCACCGTCGGGACTGCGCTTCCTGCGTGCCGGAGAGTGGCGCAGCGGGCTCTACTTCGTGCGCGCACGCGCCGACGACGGCAGCGTCGGCTATGCGCCGTTCATCGTGCGACCCCGGACGCTCGGCGAGCACCGCGTCGCGTCGTCCTCTCCACGCACACGTGGCAGGCGTACAACTTCCACGACGCCGACGGCGACGGCTGGGGCGACAGCTGGTACGTCAGCTCGAACATCCGGAGCGTCGACGTCTCGCGTCCGTTCCTCGACTTCGGCGTGCCGTTTCGCTTCCGCGACTGGGACCTCGCGTTCGTCGCGTGGCTGAACCGCACCGGCAAGCAGGTCGACTTCCTGTCCGACGACGACGTCGAAGGAGCCGGTACCGGCGACGCCCTGCGACGCGCGTACGACCTCGTCGTCTTCCCGGGGCACGCGGAGTACGTGACCTCGCTCGGGCTCGAGGTCGTCGAGCGCTACCGCGAGCTCGGCGGCAACCTCCTCTTCCTCTCGGCGAACAACTTCTTCTGCCGCGTGCGCCGCGACGGACGCCGCCTCGTGCGCGAGCAGCTCTGGCGCGACCTCGGGCGACCGGAGTCCGCGCTCGTCGGCGTGCAGTACGTCGCGTCCGACTATGGACAGCGGCAGGGCCCGTTCGTCGTCCGAGGCGCCGACGCGGCGCCTTGGGTGTTCGAGGGAACCGGCCTCGGCAACGGCTCGTCGTTCGGGCGCTACGGGATCGAGCTCGACGCGCGCACGGACTCGTCGCCCGCAGGCACGACGCTGCTCGCCGAGATCAAGGACCTGATGGGCGCCGGCCGCTCCGCCGAGATGACGTACTACGAGACGCCGGCGGGGGCGAAGGTGTTCGCCGCCGGCGTGTTGAACTTCGCGGCCTCGATCGACGACCCTCAGGTCTCGCGGCTCGTCGAGAACGTCTGGGCGCGCCTCATCAACCGGTAGAGGCGCAAGTCGCGAATCCGCTCGCGCGGATCCGCGACCGCTGCCGCAGCGATTTCACCCCGAGCGTCAGGCGGCCCGGCGTAACGAGAGCTCGGGATGGCGCTCGGCGGCGCCGCGCCAGATCGCGTTTGCCGCTTCCTCGCTGAGGAGGTTGAGCGCGATCGCGTTGATCGTCGCCACCGACGCGGACTCGAGCAGGCGTGCGACGGACCCGGCCGGTGCGCCGGACCGCTCGAGCACGCTCCCGAGCTCCTCGAGCCGCGCGACCAGGATCCGTTCGATGCGCTCGGTCCGGGCCCGCTGGGTCATGCGGATCTCGTTCCGGCTGGGCTCGCCCTCTCCTGCCATGCCGAGACCGTAGCCTCGACCCCGGACGCTATTCGTAGCGGTGGAAGCCTTCCCCGCTCTTGCGGCCGAGCTTTCCTTCGGTCTGCATCGCGACGAGCCGCTCCGGCGGGCCCATCCGCGCCTCCCCGAGCTTTCCGTAGAGCGCTTCCGACGCGTGGACGTGGATGTCGATCCCGATCAGGTCGATCAAGGCGCACGGCCCCATCGGCCAGCCGGCGCCGTTCGTCATCGCCTTGTCGAGGTCTTCCGGGCTCACCCCCGCCTCGTCGAGCACGCGCACACAGTCGTTGAGAAGCGGGATCAGGATTCGGTTGACGATGAAGCCCGGCGTGTCGTTGCAGCGGACGGGCTGCTTCCCGGCGCCCTCCGCCCACGCATGCGCAGCGTCGACGGCTGACTCGGCGCTCCGCTCGGTGCGAACGATCTCGACGAGCGGCAGCAGCGGCGCCGGGTTGAAGAAGTGCATCCCGATCACGCGCTCCGGCCGCTCCGTCGCCTCCGCGATCTCGGTGACCGAGAGCGCCGACGTGTTCGTTGCGAGGATCGCGTCGGGCGCACAGACCCGGTCGAGCTCGGCGAACAGCTCGCGCTTGGCGTCGAGGTCTTCGACGATCGCCTCGATCACGAGGTCACAGCCGGCGAGCTCGCCGACCTCGGTCGTCGTGCGAAGCCGCGCGAGCGCAGCGTCACGCTCACCGGCTTCGAGCTTGCCCTTCTCGACGGCGCGGCCGAGGAAGTGCTCGATCCGCCCGCGCGCGCGCTCGTTCAGCTCCTCGCCGACCTCGCGCCCGACGACCTCGTTCCCGGCCAGCAGGGCGATCTGCGCGATGCCGGCACCCATCGTCCCGAGGCCGACGACCCCGACGGTCCCGATCTCCCGCGCCAAGCTAGAGACGCTCGATCACGCCGGCGATCGCCATGCCGAACCCGATGCACATGCACGCGACGCCGTAGCGTGCGTCGCGGCGCTCGAGCTCGTTCAGCAGCGTGGCAGTCACGCGGGCGCCGGTCGCGCCGAGGGGATGGCCGAGCGAGATCCCGCCGCCGTTCGGGTTCACGTCCGCCCAGCGCTCGGTCAGGCCCGTGTCGCGCATGAACTGGATCGCGACCGACGCAAACGCCTCGTTCACTTCGACGACGGCAATGTCGTCCCAGTCGAGCCCCGCCTTCGCGAGCGCCTTCGCGCACGCCTCGGGGTTGCCGTGCAGCATCCGGTACGGGTCGACGCCGGAGAGCCCGAACGAGACGAAGCGCGCACGCGGCGCCAGACCGAGCCGTGAGGCGGCGTCCTCGCTCGCGATCAAGACCGCGGCCGCGCCGTCGCAGATCTGGCTCGAGTTCCCGGCGGTCACCTTTCCTTCCGGGAGGAAGGCCGGCGCGAGCGAGGCGAGCTTCTCAGCCGACGTGTCACGGCGTGGTGTCTCGTCGACCGCGAACGTCGTCGTCGCGACGGCGGCCCCCGCCGGCTGCAGCTCGCCCGGAAGCTCGATCGGAACGATCTCCCGTTCGAACTTCCCCGCGTCGCTCGCAACGATCGCTCGCCGGTGCGACTCGAGGGAGTAGGCGTCGAGCTCATCGCGCGAGATGTCCCACTCGTCGGCGATCACCTCGGCCGAGATCCCCTGCGGCACGATCTGCCACCGCTCGAGCAGTCGGTCCGACAGGTCGCCGCCGTTCGAGCCCATCGGGACGCGCGACATCATCTCGAGCCCCGCGGAGACGACGACGTCGAGCTGGCCCGACCAGACCGCGGCGGCCGCGTTGAAGTTCGTCTGCATCGAGGAGCCGCACTGCCGGTCGACGGTCGTCCCGCTGACGGTCTCGGGCCACCCCGCCACGAGCACCGCCATCCGGCCGACGTTCCAGCCCTGCTCGCCGACTTGCGTCACGCAGCCCATCTGCACGTCCTCGACCTCGCCGGGCTCCAGGCCTGCGCCCTCGACCAACCCGTTCAGGACCTGGGCGGCGAGCTCGTCACCCCGCGTCCCCGAGAGCGTCCCGTTCCGGCGCCCGATCGGCGAGCGGACCGCGTCCACGATCAGCGCCTCGGACTTCCATTTGCCCATGCGACAAGTTTAGAGTCGAGTCGTGGCACTGCGACGGACTGCGAAGCAGAAGCTCTTGAAGCAGGTGCCGCTCTTCTCGCGCTGCTCGGGGCCGGAGCTCGAGGCAATCGGGAAGATCGCGGACGAGCTCGACTTCAAGGAAGGCAAGGAGCTCGCCCGCGAGGGCGCGGCGGGTCGCGAGTTCTTCGTGATCATCAGCGGCACGGCGGAGGTCACGCGCGGCAAGAAGAAACTCCGGACGCTCGCCGACGGCGACTTCTTCGGCGAGATCTCGCTGATCACGAAGCTCCCGCGCACGGCGACGGTGACGACCGTCTCGCCGACACGGGCGCTCGTGATCACCGACCGCTCGTTCCGGCGGATGCTCGACCAGTCGCCCTCTGATCCAGCGGAAGGTGCTCGAGGCGCTCGGCGAGCGGCTCGACACGGTGACGCCCTAGCACGACGCCCTAGCACGACCCCTCGGGCCTAGACTTTCCGCATGGCCGCGACCGCGACAGAACGGAAGCTGTTCGTCGCCGGCGAGTGGGTCGAGACCGGCGACTGGATCGACGTGCGCTCCCCGTACTCGGGCGACGTCGTCGGCCGCGTCGCGAAGGGCGGCGCGGACGAGACGCGGCGCGCGCTCGATGCTGCGGCCCGCGTGCTCGAGAACCCGCTGCCCGCGCACAAGCGCGCGGAGATCCTCGTCAAAGTCGCGGGCGCGCTGGGGCGTCGTCACGAGGAAGTCGCCCGCACGATTTCAGAGGAGGCAGGGAAGCCGATGAAGGCGGCGCGTGTCGAGGCGGCGCGCGCGATGTCGACGTACACGTACGCGGCCGTCGTCGCACGCACGCTCGCCGGCGAGATGATTCCGATGGAGGGATCGCAGGCCGGCGAGGGAAAGCTCGCCTTTACGCTCCGCGTCCCGATCGGCGTCGTCGGAGCGATCTCGCCGTTCAACTTCCCGCTCAACCTTGTCGCGCACAAGATCGCGCCCGCGCTCGCGGCAGGTTGCCCGGTCGTCCTGAAGCCCGCGACGCAGACGCCGCTCTCTGCGCTGCTGCTCGCCGAGCTCGAGGAGGAGGCCGGCCTGCCGCCGGGTTGGTTGAGCGTCGTCGTCGGACCTGCGTCGGAGATCGGCGACGTGCTCGTCGAGGACGAACGCGTCCGCTTGATCACGTTCACCGGCTCGGGCGGCGTCGGCTGGGGAATCCGGGAACGCGCCCCGCGCAAGAAGGTCAACCTCGAGCTCGGCAACGCGACACCGGCGATCGTGTGCTGCGACGCGCCGCCGTCGACCGCGGACAAGCTCGCAGCGAACGCGTTCTCGTTCGCGGGCCAGAGCTGCATCTCCGTCCAGCGCATCTTCGTGATGGCGGATGCCTGGGACGACTTCGTGCGCGAGTTCGTGCCGAAGGTCGAGGCGCTGAAGGTCGGCGACCCGAGTGACGACGAGACGGACGTCGGTCCGCTGATCGCGGAGCACGAGCGCGACCGTGTGCTCGAGTGGATCCGCGCGAGCTCCGGCGAGGTCCTCACCGGAGGCGATCTGACGCCCGACGGACTGCTTCGTCCGACCGTGATCGCGAACCCGGCGCCCGCTGACAAGGTGCAGCAGGAGGAGGTCTTCGGCCCTGTCGTGACGCTCACGCGGACGAACTCGCTCGACGAGGCGATCGAGCTCGCGAACTCGACGCGCTACGGACTGCAGGCGGCGATCTTCAGCTTCGACCTCCGCCCCACGCTCGCCGCCGCGCAACGGCTCGAGTTCGGTGGGGTGATCGTCAACGAGGCCCCGACGTTCCGTGCGGACCAGATGCCCTACGGGGGCGTGAAGGACTCGGGGAACACGCGCGAAGGGCCCGCGTGGGCCGTGCGCGAGATGACCGAGGAGCGGCTGGTCGTTCTCCAGCTTCCTCAGCGGCCAGAAGCTCGCTAGGACGGCGTTAGACTCGCGGCAGATGAGCTCGTTCCTGTCGCGCGTGCTCCGCCCGACGCCGGAGGCGCAGCCCGCCCCGGCGGCACCGGCCCGCAGGCCCCTCCCGCCGGCGGGCCAGCTGCGGCGCGAACGGCGAACGTTGCTCCGCCTCCGCGAGGAGCGAATCCGAGACCTGGGCGGGATCGTGCTCGAGATGGTCCGCCGAGACGAGTTCCGGGAGGACCTCGTCTACGAGCAGGCGGCGGATTTGATCGGCCTCGAGGACCGCCTCCACGAGCTCGAGATGCTCCTGTCGGCCGCCACCAGCGTCCGCCGCTCGCCGCCGTCCGCACGGTGCGCATGCGGGGCGCCCGTCCTGTGGGGTCAGCACTTCTGCGCGAACTGCGGCCGCCCGGCCGGAGACGCGCTCGTCGCCTGCACGAGCTGCGGCCACGCGCTTCCGGCCGACGCCAAGTTCTGCGCGAGTTGCGGCGCGGTCGCGGCGCACGACGCGTGACGGCCGGCGGCGGAGGCGGCTCCTGCCCACGGTGCGGCGCGCACGTCGAGCCCGGACAGGAGTACTGCCTCGAGTGCGGCCTACGGCAGCCTGACAGCAGTCTCGCCGCCACCGTCGGCACGGCCTGGCAGCGGCGCGGACCGGGCCGGTTCTGGCCGATCCTCGCGGCCCTCCTCGTCGCCGCGGTGATGACGGGCGTCGCGATCCTGATCTCGAGCGGCAACGACGACGGCCCCGACGTGATCGCCGCGACCGGGCCGAGCTCTCTCTCGACGCCCTCGACCGAGCCCGCCCTCACGGAGCCGGCGACGACCGCGCAGACGGAGACGGAGACCGAGACGAGGGCGGCGGCGACCGAGCCGCCCCCCGCCCCGCAGCTGATCGACTGGCCCCCGAGCCAGAACGGCTACACGATCGTCATCGCCTCCCTGCCCGCGAGTGGCGGCCGGGCGCAGGCGATCGAGAAGGCCAGGCAGGTGCTCGCCACCGGGCTGCCCGAGGTGGGCGTGATCGACGCCGGCGAGTTCTCGAGCCTCCACCCCGGCTACTACGTCGTCTTCAGCGGGATCTACCCCGATCAGCGAGGCGCCCTCAACGGGATCGGGCGCGTCCAGCGCCTCTACTCGGCCGCCTACATTCGTCAGATCAGCCACTGACGTTCTCTCACAAGGCAACGGGGCCCCCGACTTTGTAACACGGCCCCGATCTGTATAGACTCGGTTTCAAGGGGTCTCGCCCGGAGATTTAACCCGCGGTTAACAGCCATTTGACGACGCTCTTGCGAGGAAACGACAGCATGATCGACGAGCAGACACTCCAGCTTCAGCACTGCATGTATCAGTACTCACGGGCGATTTATCGCTCGATCCGGGATTTGATCGACCCGTACGTGGACGGGGACACCCAGCTCGAGTTCCGCCGCGAGGTGCTCGACGCGTGCGAGCAGACGATGGAGCGGCTCGCTGCCGACCCGCTCTACTTCGCGAAGCCCGAGCGCGCGCTCTTCCAGGACATCCGCCGCTACTTCCCGATCACCGTGCAGGCCGAGGTCGCATGGGCGGTGCAAGAAGGCGTCAGCGCTGCCTGCGCGTTCATCGAGGATCAGATCGAGCAGGGAGCTCTCGACGGCGGGATCGCCCGCTGCCGCGCGACTACCCGCAAGGGCAAGCCGTGCCAGCGCACCCCGCTTCCCGAGCGCGACTACTGCCCCTCGCATCAACATTTGGAATCCCGCTCGAAGGTCGCAGCGTAAAGACGCGCTAGAGTCGCTGCGCCCTGTCGCACGACACTGACAAGTTAATCCGCCAGCTTTCCCTCGTAGCCTTCCTGATGGCCGAGCGGCGGCCGTTGACCGCGCGCGACGTGAAGCAGAACGTCGAGGGCTACCAGGAGATGTCGGACGAGGCGTTCGCGCGGCGGTTCTACTCCGACCGCGCCGAGCTTCTCGCCCTCGGCGTGCCGCTCCAGTCGCAGCGCGACGAGTACACGGGCGAAGAGCTCTACACGCTCACGTCCGAGCAGTACTTCCTGCCCCCGCTCGAGCTCTCCAACGACGAGCTCGCTGCGCTCCAGACCTCGCTCTACATGCTCGAGGGGAAGTTCGCGTACGCAGAGCCGCTCCGTCTCGCGCTCCAGAACCTCGCGCTCGGCCGCCCCGGGTTCGCGGCGACGCCGACGCAGACCGCGCTGCGCGTCGAGGTAGACGACCCCGACTACTCGGCCGACATGCCCGGCCGGCTTGGCAAGCTCGAGAGCGCGATCTCGAAGCAGCGGACCGCCAAGTTCAGCTACTGGTCGATCTCGAGCGACCGCGAGCAGGAGCGCACGGTCAATCCGTACGGGCTCTTCCGCGACCGCGAAGGCTGGTACGTCGTGGGCCAGGATCTGGGGCGCAAGGACATCCGCACGTTCAAGGTGTCGCGGATCCGCGGCGACATCCGCTTCGCGACGAGACGCGAGCGCGACTTCCGAACGCCCGTCGAGTTCGACATCGACGACCACCGCGGTAGGCCGAACTGGCAGATCGGCGATGCGTCCGGCGAGGCGCGCATCGAGATGGCGCCCGACACGGCGTGGTGGGTGCGCCGCGAGTTCGGCGACCGCGGACGCTTCGAGGACGACGTGTTCGTGACGCCCTACGCGTCGCTGCCTCTGCTCGCGTCGTGGGTGCTGCGCCAGGACGGACGCGCCCGACCCGTCGAGCCGGACGACCTACGGCGCGTGATCGGGTCGGCACTTCGCAAGGTGCGCGAAATGCACGAGGGCACGCCGCCGGAGCCCGTCGCGCCGAAGGTCCGGCGCGCACGCGAAGGCGACGTCGACCGCCCGGCCGGCCCGGTCGTGCCCGAGCGCTTCGGCCTGCTCCAGGCACTGCTCGCGTACCTGCTCGCGCGCTGCGGGGATGAGCCGTCCGCCGAGATCCCTGCACGCGAGCTCGTCGAGAACTTCCACATCCCGGAAGACCAGCTGCAGGATCACCTCGCGCTCCTCTCGCTCGTCAACTTCGGCGGCGGGTGCTACGCCGTCTACGCGGAGCTGCAGGGCGACGTCGTTCGCGTCGACAAGGAGCTCTACGGCGACACGTTCAGGTCTGCGCCGCGCTTGACCCCGCTCGAGGCGCGCGCGATCACGCTGGCCCTCGAGTTCGTCGGACCGATGATCGCTGCGGAGTCGCACAACCCGCTCGAGAAGGTGCGGCGCAAGCTCGAGGAGACGTTCGGGCAGTTCGAGCTCTCGCAACACCCCGAGTCGCACGTCGGCACCGAAGAGGAGGACTTCGTCAAGACGCTCAGCGAGGCGATCCGCGAGCGGCGCCTCGTCGAGATCGAGTACCAGAAGGAGGGCGAAGAGACGTGGTCCAAGCGGGTCGTCGAGCCGTACGTCCTCGAGCGTGAGCTGCCGAACTGGCTCGTGCACGCGTGGGATCGCTCCCGCGACGCGGAACGCAGCTTCCGCCTCGACCGGATGCGCTCGGCAAAGATCACCAAGGAGCGTTTCGAGCCGCGGGAGGGCTTCGACCCGCACGAGTTTCGGGACGCGCGGCTCGCGCGGATCCTCTACTCGCCCGAGGTCGCCCGCTGGCAGGTCGAACGCGGTGCGGTGCTGCTCCGCGACGGGACCGCGCTCCGCGAAGTCCGCATCGGCAGCGAGGAGTGGTTGATCGGCGAGGTGCTCGGCCAGCGCGGCGAAGCCGTCGTCCTCGAGCCTGTCGAGCTACGGCCCGTGATCGCGCGCCGTGCCAAGGAGCTCGCACAGGAGCTCGGCGTGGCACGGATGCGTGTGACCGTCTAGCCGGACGTCGGGAGCACGAGCGTGAAGGTCGCGCCCTCGGCCGGTGCCGAGCGCACGTCGAGCGTGCCGCCGTGCGCCTCCGCGATCGAACGCGCGATGAAGAGGCCGAGCCCCGTCCCCGGCAGTGCCCTGCCGGATCGCGCGCGCCCGAACTTCTCGAAGATGAGCGTCTGGTCCTCGGTCGCGATCCCCGGTCCGCGATCGCGCACCTTCACGACGACGTTCCCGTTCTGCGGAGCGGCGCTGACCTCGACCGGCTCGCCCGAAGGCGAATACTTGACGGCGTTCTCCACGAGGTTCGCGAGCACCTGACGCAGCCGTTCGCGGTCGCCGCGGATCGGCGGGACCGAATCGGCGAGCGACGTCGCGAGCGGCACCTCGTCCTGTCCGACCTCGGCAGCGGCCACGACTTCTCGCACGAGCTCGGCGAGGTCGACGTCGGCGAACGTGTAGCTGAACGTCCCAGCCTCGATCCGCGACGTGTCGAGCACGTCGGCAATGAGCGTCGCGAGCCTGTTCGTCTCGTCGGCGATGAGCGCGAGGAACGAATCGCGCTGCTCGGGCTTCAGTTCGCGCCAGCGCTGCTGCAGCGTCCGAGCGGAACCGATCACCGTCGCCATCGGGCTGCGCAGCTCGTGCGAGACGAGCGAGACGAAGTCCGCGCGCAAGGCCGAGAGGCGGCGCAGTTCCTCGACGGTCGTGCGCTCGGCGTCGTAGGCCCGAATGTTCTCGACGGCCGTCGCGACGAAACGTCCGAGCAGCGAGAGCAGTTCGACTTCCTCCTGCGTGAACGCCCGCGGCTTCGCTCGGACGACAGAGATCATCCCGATCGCGCGCGCGCCCGCGAGGAGCGGCGCCACGACGCGGCAATGCAGACCGAGCCGGACCAGCTCGCCCTCCTCGTAGAAGCGTGACTCCCGCCCATTTCCTCGCGGTAGATCGTCTCGCCTCGGAGCACTTCCTCCAGCAGCGAGCCCTCGATCGGCCGATGGCTGCCGGGCGGAAACACCTCGGAGGACGCGACGCCCGAGGTCGCCATCACGTGCGCGACGCCGCCCTCCGCGAGGACGATCGCCGTCCGGTCGAACGGGACGAGCCCGCGGAGCTCGCGGATGAAGGCGCCGAAGGCCTCGTCCAGGTCGAGCGAGGACGCGAGCGCCCTCGCACAGCGGCCTGCAGCCTCGAGCAGGTCGACGCGGCGGCCGAGCCGATCCCGCAGCTGCTCGGCCTCGGCCGCCTGCGCCTTGGCCATCGCCGCCTCACGTCGCAGCCTGGCGACGAGCCAGCCCACGATCAGCCCGGTCAGCAGCAGGATCGCGAACGGGAAGCTGACGCGGTCCCAGTTGAACGAGGGCGGCCCGAACCGATCGGCCCGCCACCATTCGAGGAACGCGAGCATCGGGAGGAGGAACAGCGGCACGATGACGCCGCCGCGGAGCCCGAAGCGAAGGGCCGCCTCGACGACCGGGAAGATGAGCGCCCACCGGGTCGGGCTTCCGTACTCGTACGTGAAGAGAAGGGCGTAGCCGCCGATCACCGCCGTGTCGAAGCCGAGCGCGACCGCACCGAGGAACGGCGAAGCTCTCCTCCCCGGCCGGCTCGCGGCGAAGAGCAGCGCCGCGCCGACCGCGAACACCGCGGTCAGCGCCCAGGCGAGGCGTTCGTACCCCGACGGGAAGGACTCGGTGAAGATGCCGACCTCGACGATCGCGAAGCCGACGGCGCCCAAGCGGACCCACGCGATCCAGCGCTCGACGTCGAGCAGCCGCCTGTCGTTCACGACCGCTCCTCGATTCGATCGAGCGCCCAGAGCGCGTGCTCGCGCAGCAGCTCGTCGTCGGAGTCGGCGTAGGACGCGACCGCCGCGCGCTCGGGCGCTCCCCCGACGTTTCCCGCGGCGACGAGCGCGTTTCTGCGGAGGAAACGCGAGTCGTTGCGCGGGACGTAGAGCCGGTCGTAGCGCACGCGCAGGTCGGTGTCGTCCGCCTCGAGCCAGTCGACGAGCGAGATGAACGGCTCGCCGTGCTCCTCGTCCGCCCTCCGCCGCTCCACTCCTCGGTTCCATGGACAGACGTCCTGGCAGATGTCGCAGCCGTAGACCCGGTCTTCGAGCGGCTCCCGGAACTCCACGGGGATCGAGGCGCGGGACTGCGTCCAGTACGAGAGGCAGCGGGTCGAATCGAGCACGCCCGGCTCGTCCAGGGCGCCGGTCGGGCACGCGTCGATGCAGAGCCTGCACTCGCCGCAATCGGTGCCGAGCGGCGGAGTCGCCTCGAGCATTGCCTCCGTGACGACCGTGCCAAGCACGACCCAGGAGCCGTGGCGTCGCGTGATCAGGAGCGTGTTCTTGCCGTAGAAGCCCACACCCGAGCGGAATGCGCCTTCTCGGTCGACGTGGTCGTTCTCGTCGACGAGCACGCGATACTCGCCTCCGAGCGCGCGGCCGAGTGCGTCGAGCTTCTCGCGGAGCTCGGCGTAGGCGTCTCGCCACGTGTAGCGCGGCAACCGGCCTGTGCCGGCGGGCTGCTCGGGCCCTGGCGCGTAGTAGCAGAGCGCGGCGGAGACCACCGTGCGCGCTCCGGGGAGCAGCGTTTCCGGGTGGCACGAGACCTCGGGCTTCGCCATCGTGAACTGCATGTCCGCGAACAGGCCTCGCTCGCGGCGCTCGCGGATGTGCTGTTCGGTCCCGGTATAGGCGACGACGGGCGCTGCCCCGACCGCATCGAGGCCGAGTTCGTCCGCGAGCCGACTAAGCTCAGCCCCCGTCATCGAACTCATTGTGCCCTGAAAGCCGTACGAATCCACGAGGACGGAGGCCCCGACGTCCTCCGGTACGAGGATGCTCCCGACCCCGAGCCCGGGCCCGGCGAGGTGCTCATTCGCCTTCGCGCGAGCGCCCTGAACCACCTCGACCTCTGGGTGCGAAAGGGCCTTCCTTCCGTGCCGAAGCCGCGGATCCTCGGCGCCGACGGCGCAGGGACCGTCGAGGCCCTGGGGGACGGCGTCGAAGGACTTGCGCTCGGACAGCGCGTGGTGATCAATCCCGGCCTCGAGCATGGTCGCTCGATCACCGTGGTCGGTGAGCACACCGACGGGACGAACGCGGAGCTGATCGCACTGCCCGCGACGAACGTCTACGCGCTCGACGACGCGCTCTCGTTCGAGGAGGCCGCCGCGTTTCCACTCGTCTACGAAACGGCGTACCGGATGCTGAGGACGCGTGCGGCGCTCGCCGAGAACGAGTGGGTGCTCGTCTGGGGCATCGGAGGCGGAGTCGCGACGGCGGCCCTGACGATCGCGAAGGCGCTCGGCGCGCGAGTGCTCGTCACCTCATCGAGCGACGAGAAGCTCGAGCGTGCGCGGGAGCTCGGCGCGGACGCGGTCGTCAATCATGCGACTGGCGACGTCGCAGCGGCCGCGAAAGAGACGACCGGCGGCGCGGGCATCGACGTCGTCGTCGAGCATGTCGGCGAGGCGACGTGGAAGACCTCGCTCGCGGTCGCCGCTCCCGGCGGGCGAATCGCCGTCTGCGGAGCGACGAGCGGCCCGAACCCGCCGGCGCAGCTCCACCGGGTGTGGTGGAAGCAGCTGACGATCGTCGGCTCGACGATGGGCACGCGGGCCGACTTCGAAGCCGCCTACGAGCTCGTCCGCAGCGGCCGCGCGAAGCCGGTGATCGACCGCGTCTATCCGCTGGAGGCGATCCGCGAAGCGCACGAGCGCCTAGAGGCGGGCGAGCAGCTCGGCAAGATCGTCCTCGCGATCCCCTGAACGGGCGCGTCACAGAGGCTCGCGGGGACGACTGAAAGACCTCTCGTGGTGTGTCTCACCTGACCCAGGGCGGAAGAGGGCCGCTTCTCAACATCGCGTTCGCATTGACATATTTGGCGATCGCTTCGCCGACAGCGTCGCTGACCGCAACCGTACTCGGGTAATGCATTCCGCCCCAGATCCGCGCGGTGTTCCCATCGGCGCGCGCTTGCGAGATGTCTGCGTACGTCTTGCTGACCTGCCCTGTCGTCAGCGTGATTGACTCGACGTCGGCAAAGTGACTCGAGAGGACGGTCGCGGCAGCGCCGTTCAGGGCCGGGTGGCCCGCAGGATATTCAGGATGAGCGGGTGTCGCGACGAGCGGCAGCCAATTGGTGTCCGACGCTGTTTCCGCAATGCCGTCAGTGTCCGCCAACGTAATCGCGGTGAACGGCCGCCACGTCACTTCGGTCGAATCGGTGCCATAAAACCGCTTCGCGCTCCAGATGGTGAATGCCGTGTCCGCCATGGCGATGTTGAGAACTGCGAGAAGTCGATTGCTCTGGGACATCGAAAGCCGATTGGCGCGCGCAATCTGGTTTGCGGCCTGATTCCAATGGACGCTGGCGTTGCCCTCCCAGAAAGGCGCGAGCTCCGTCTGAGCTTCGGTACGCGTCGATCCCGTTCGGCGACCGAGCGCCTTTACTGCATTGAAGTCCTGCACGTATGTATCGCTCGCGAGAGGGCGCGGGGGTCCCGGCCGGAACTGCGAGGTGCTTTCGACGACGAACGGCGCAGCAAATGCCAACCCTTGCGCGCTCATCGCCGCGGAGGGTGGGATCGGGCGCCACTGGCCGACCGCTGTTCCCCCGATGAATGGCGGGTAGGTCGCGTTGAAACCATCTCCTGCGCGCCAGGCAAGTACGGCCCGCGCGACGTGTGTGCCCCACGCAATGCCGCGCTCCCGTGACTGTCCGCCGTCTCCGCCCTCGTCGCTAAGCGCCGCGAGCGAAGCCTCATAACTCTCACTCAACTGTGGCTCTCGGGCGGGGAACAGGGCAACCAGCGCCGTATACGCGGCAGCAGCGACGGCTGCTCGCCTCGAAGCTCCCCGAGGAGCGAGAGCCTCTCCATTGTCGGCGACGTCTTGGACGAAGACCGGCGTGTAACGGCGCTCGATTCCGTTGAAGGCATCGAAGATGGCCGTGTGAACGATCGCTCCGAGGCGCTGACTCGCCGAGTTCGCCGTATTCGTCGCAATGAGTGTCTCGATGAAGACCTGATTCCATTCCAGGACCTGGTTCGAGTCCGCTTCGAGTCCTTGCGAAACCCGAGCGCCTGGGCTCGGACTTCCGAGCGTGATCCCTGCGGCCGCCCCGGCGAGTACAGCGATCCCGGTTGCGGCGATGGCGAGTCTTTGCTGAAGCTTCATTGCCCCACCCTTCTGCTCGTCTGCTCATGTGCAATCGGCACAGGACGAGCGTGGCTGGCGCCGCCGGTTGCGTCGATCCGACATACGTCGTATCTTGAGCTTGTGCCGATCGCCACACGTCTGAGCGAACGCGATCATCACGCAGCGTTAGCACTCGTTTCAGAAGCTGCAGCCAGTCATCTCGCACAGCCGTTCGAGCGTCCCACGATCGAGACCCTGCTCCGGATGATCCCTGCCGATCGTGCGGGCTATTTCGAGTACGGGGACGGCGGCATCGCCGAGGGGGCCGCCAACACATTCTTCGTCGACGACCCTGCGGAGTCGGACCCGTTCGACTGGGGCAATTCGGACGCCGTCCTGGCGACCGTCGCCTCCTGGCCGCTGCGGGATGATCCGTGTGACCTGCGTGACCTGCCGGGCTCAGCTCTGAAAGTCAGCGACTTTCTCACGCGCTCTCGTCTGCACCGCAACCCGTGGTACTGCGAAGTGATGCGACCGTCCGGCGTCGAGCACGAGTTGAAGGTCTGGCTCTCGGCGCCTACCGGGGTCGCTACGCGGCTTCTTCCTCGTTCGAGGACCACGCGACCGGGACTTCGACGAGCGCGACCGGTCGTTGCTCGAGCTTCTCCGGCCGCACCTCGTGGGAATCCGGGAACGCTGGGAGCGACGCCGCAGGCTGCCTCTGCTCACGCGTCGCGAGGGGGAGGTGCTCGAGCTTGTAGCAGCCGGTCTCACGAACAGCGAGATCGCCAGCCGACTCGTCGTTTCACGCACGACTGTCCGAACGCACCTCGAGAACGTCTTCGCGAAGCTGAACGTTCACACCCGAACCGCCGCCGTCGCGCGCGTGCGAGACCTCACGGCGGTCGAGTGATCGCTCAAGGGATGCATCCCGCACACGCGGCGCGCGCCGTTGTGTACCCGGACGGGCCCTGAACGCTCGGATTTGGCTAGCCAAAGCCGAGGATGAACTTGGCGTCGTCGGACATGCGGTCGGGCGTCCACGGCGGTTCCCAGGTCAGCTCGATCTCGACCTCTTCGACGCCTTCGACCGCGGACGCGACGCTGACGATGTCCTCCTGGATCATCGGACCCGCGGGGCAACCCATCGACGTGAGGCTGTGGATCACCTTCACCTTCGGCCCGTCGACCTCCACGTCGTAGAGCAGCCCGAGGTCGACGATGTCCATCCCGAGCTCGGGATCCTCGACCGCGCGGAGCGCCTCGACGACTTCGTCTTTCGTAGGCATGCCCCCAGCCTTAGCTAGTACCCCAGGAGCCGCACTTCGTCGCGCCGCTCCCGGGCGAAGAAGTGGATCCCGTCCACGAAGCGCACCCAGTTGCAGCGGGTGCACATCACGAGCGAGTGCGTCCGCGCGCTGTCCGCGTAGAAACGGACGCCGCGGAGCAGGTCGCCGTTCGAGACCCCCGTGGCCGCGACGATCACCTCTCCCGGCGCGAGCTCCTCGGTCCCGAAGACGCGGTAGACGTCGTCGATCCCCTGCTCGCGCGCCTCGTCGATCTCGCCGCGGGTCGTCGGCCAGAGCTGCGCCTGGAGCTCGCCGCCGAGGCAGCGGAGCGCCGCGGCGCTCAGCACGGCCTGCCGCGTGCCGCCGATCCCGATCGCGAGGTGGTCGTTCGTGCCGCGGATCGCCGCCGAGATCGAGGCCGTCACGTCGCCGTCCTGGATCAGCTTGATCCGCGCGCCTGCGCGGCGGATCTCCTCGATCAGGTCGTGGTGGCGCGGTCGGTCGAGCACGATCGTCGTGATGTCGTTGACGTTCCGGCCGAACGCCTCGGCGATCGCGCGGACGTTCTCCTCGATCGGCTTGTTGAGGTCGATCGCGCCACGTGCGCGTGGACCGACCGCCATCTTGCGCATGTACATGTCGGGCAGATTGAGGAGCGAGCCGGGCTCGCCGACGGCGATCATCGACATCGCCCCCGGACCGCCACGTGCAACGACTCCCCGTCCCTCGAGCGGGTCCAGCGCGAGGTCCACGGCCTCGCCGCCTGCGCCCACGGTGGCGCCGACCGGCAGGGGGCCGTCGTCCTCGGGCGCGCCGATCACGATGCGTCCGCTGATCGGAAGCTCGTCGAGCGACCCGCGCATCGCCGAGAACGCCGCCTCCTCGGCTCCTTCGATGTCGGCGCGTCCGAGCCAGCGTGCGCCGGCGAGTGCGGCGCGCTCGGTCACCCGCGCGTAGGACTCGCACAGGCACGACGGCCAGCGGTCGTTCACTTGACCCGCTCTACCTGCTCCGCGCCCGCGAGCACGAGCTCGAGCGCGTGCATGACGGCCTTGTCCACGTTCTCGGACTCGATCACCGTGACACCTTCGCGGCGCGCTCGCGTGACGAGCTCGTCCTGGATCCGCCTGATCTCGTCGAAGCGGTCGAGGTAGCGCGCCACGGGGCGCATGCCCTCCGACGAGGCGTCGCGGACGTAGAAGTGCGTCTCGTGGACGGCGGGGTCCTGGATCTCGAGGATGCAGCGCGCAACGACGGCCTGCTCGGCCTCGGGCGGAGGCCGGACGAGCCCGGGCACGAGGTGGACGCCCTCGAGCACCATCGACCACCCCTCCTCGAGTGCACGGTCGAGAGAGGCGTGCACGCCGGCGAGCACGCTCCGCGACTGCTCGAGGAAACCCGCGATCGCGGGGTCGTCCGCCTCCTCGGGCTCGCGGAGCGCCTCCCCCGCCTCGAAGCTCGAGTAGTGGATCGACGGCATGAAGTCGCGCGAGAAGAACGCGCGCATCGTCTGGCGGATGAAGTCCGTCGAGGTCACACGCGTGATCCCGAGTCGGTACGCGAGCTCGGTCGCCACCGTCGACTTTCCGGTGCCCGTCGCGCCGCCGAGCAGGACGATCACCGGCAAGTCGAGCTCACGAAGCGCGAAGTACCGCCGCAGCCTGCCCATCGCGGCGTCGTTCTCGGCGAGCTCTTCGATCCGGTCGAGGTCTGCGACCGTCTCGCCGCGCGCGCGCAGGTCTTCCTCCACCCGCCGCGCGAGATCGTGCGCGCGCATCGTCGGGACGCCGACCGCCGTGAGCGCTCGCGCCATCAGGCCCTTCGAGTACGGGACACCGTCGCCGCCGAGCGGCAGCGGGTCCGTGTGGCGCGGCTGACTCGTCATGCACGCACCTGCTCGCGAACGGCGTCCTCGGCGAGCGCGAGCAGCTGCTCGTCGAGGCCTTCCGCGACGACCTCGTTGTCGAGCAGCACGACCCGAGCCCCACGTTCGGCCGCGGCTTCCGCGACGACGTCGATCGCCGCCGCCTTGAGCTCGACGAGGAACGTCTCGGAGTCGACCCGCTCGAGCTCGGCGCGGAGCGCGTCGCGGTCGGCGAGGTTGGACGACACGTGCCGCACGTCGACCCCCTGCCCCGCCAGCTCCGCCGCGATTCCGTCGAGCGCATCGGTGCGAGCAGTCGTGAACACGGCGACCGGCCCCTGGACGGGCTCGAGCGGACGCGGACGGAGCCGCGCCTCGAGGACCGGCGCGTCCGTGAGCTCGCGGACCGCCGCGGCCGACCTGCTCGCGCCGACGACGAGCACGAGGTCGGAGACGAAGATGCGGTACGCGTTCAGGTAGCCCGTCGCGACCTCCGGCGACTGCCCTCCGCCCACGACGAGCACGCGCTTGCTCGTGTCGATCGGCGGAAACGCCGCCCCGCTGCCCTCGAAGAGGACGATGTCAGGCCCGCGCTCGGCCGCGAGCGCTGCGCCCTCCTGCACGTTGGAGACGAACGTCGCCCCCGCGAGGCCCCCGCCCGCACGCCGGCAGCCGATGGTGACGACGCCGGCCAGCGCCGCGTCCTCCAGGTAGTCCGATGCGGCGTGGCGACCGTCGCGCGAGAGCGCGAGCAGCTCGTCGACGGTCGGCGGCGTCTCGGCCACCTCGGGCCGCGCCGGGCCGCCGCGGCCCATCGCGACGACCACGACGTCGTAGCGATCGGAGAGCACGCGCGCTGCATGCGCCCCGACGGCGGTCTTCCCGACGCGCTTCCCGGTGCCGACGATCCCGATCGACGGGAGCTCGAACGGCTCGAGCGCCGGGGGATCGAAGCGGAAGTCCGCGCCGACGTACGGAAGACCGAGCGCAAGCGCGCGGCTCGCCAGGCGGAGCCGATCGGGCGGGCCGAGCACTGGCTCGTCTGAGAGGTCGATGACCAGCTCCGCGCTCGTGCTCGAGCGCCGCGGCCAGCGAGTCCACGAGCGGCACGCCGTACTCCTCGCCGCCCCGGAGCTTCTCGGTTCCGCCGACGAGATGAGCCGCGACGAACTCGTAAGGCAGCTGCTCGAGCGCGTCCCGGACTGTCGAGACGTAGTGCTCGCCGTCGATGATCGCCAGCGCGCGGGTCACGGCTGCTTCCGCGGGAGCAGCCGTCATGAGCGGGTGGTGACCTCTCCCTCGATCCGCGCGGTGTACTTCTCGAACGAACGCGTGTCGGTGGAGAACTGGATGATCTTCTCCTGGCCGTGGAACGGGTACTTGCGCCAGACGGCGACGTGCGGCCCCGTCACCTCGATCACGTTGTAACAGGGGCGTGTCTTCCCGCGAAGGCGCAGCGTCGAGACGGTCCCGGCGTTCACGACGAAGATGTCCTCGAGCCGCCACGCATACGGCACGTGCTTGTGCCCCGAGAGCACGAGATCGACGTGGGAGCGCTGGAGGCACTCGATCGCGTCGCCGGCGTCGTAGACGACGTTGCGCTCGCGCCCCGTCCCGGGGACCGGCAGCAAGTGGTGGTGCAGTGCGAACACTCTCAGCCCGGGCCCCGCCGCGTTGAACTGCTCCTCGATCCAGCGGTAACGCCCTCGCCCGACGTGACCGTGGTCGAGGTCGGGCTCACTGGAGTCGATCGCGACCACCGTGCAGTCCTCGACGCTGAGGACGGAATTGCGGTCGCCGAAGAGGTCTTCGAAGTGGACGTAGCCGACGTTGCGGGAGTCGTGGTTGCCCGGGATCACGACCACGGACTTGCACTCGATCCGGTCGAGGTACTCCCGCGCGAGCCGGTACTCCTCCTTGAACCCGAAGACGGTCAGGTCGCCGGTGCAGACGACGGCGCGCGGCCCGAGCTCGTTGATCTCCGAGATCGCCCGTTCGAGTAGGCTCGGCTGGAAGTGCGGGTCGCCGCAGTGGAGGTCCGAGATGTGCGCGATCGTGTAGCCCGCGTGTCCGTCGGTCGCCATTTTCGCAAGTGTAAGAACTCCGCCCATAATCGGCACTGTGCCCCCGCGCCGCGCCAGCGGAGTTCTCGGCGTCCGAGGCCGTTGCTACCCTGCCTGGAGATGCCCGCAGAAACCTGGAATTTCCAGGCATATCGCGGCTCGGTTCCGCCGGCGTTCGCGAACCAGGCCGAGGTCGCCTGCGCGCGCGTCCTCGACTACTACGGCGTCCCCTGGGAGTACGAGCCGCGCACGTTCGTGCTGGAAGAGGAAGAGGGACGCATCGTCGAAGCGTTCACGCCCGACTTCTACCTCCCGGAGCAGGACCTCTACGTCGAGATCACCGTGATGAAGCAGTCCCTCGTGACGCGCAAGAACCGCAAGCTGCGCAAGCTGCGCGAGCGCTACCCCGACGTCAACGTCAAGCTCTTCTACAAGCGCGACATCTCGCGTCTGGCCGAGCGATACAGACTCGATCTCGCAAGCTAGTCGACCCGCGCGTCGGCGAGGTCTACCTCACGCGCGAGGAGCTCGACGCCCGCGTACGGCAGCTCGGGGACGAGCTGACGCTCGAATACGAGGGGCGAAACCCGTTGCTCATCGCCCCGCTGAAGGCGAGCCTCGTCTTCGTCACCGACCTCTCGCGCGCACTCGCGGTCGCCCACGAGCTGGACTTCCTCGAGCTCGCCGCGTACGACGCCGACGGGCCTGGGATCCGGCTGCTCAAGGACCTCGACTCGGAGATCGAGAGCCGTCACGTGGTGATCGTCGAGGACGTCGTCGATACAGGCCTCTCGCTCAACTACCTCTGCAAGACGCTCCGCCTGCGCGGGCCGGCGTCGCTCGCGGCGGTGACGCTCCTCGACCGGCCATACCGACGGCTCGTCGAGGACCTCCCGATCGCCCACGTGGGCTTCACGGTCCCCGACGAGCTGTTCGTCGGCTACGGGTTCGACCTCGACGAGCGGTACCGCAACCTGCCGGACCTGCACGTCCTTCGCTAGCGGCTTGAGGTGAGAACGCTGCGACAGCGGCCGCGAAGCGGCCGCCTTCAGGGGTCTTCGCACCGCTAACGGCCTACCACTGCCGGCCGCGGACGAAGAAGCCGATCAGCCAGAGCAGAAAGGCGATGATCGCGACCCAAAGCAGCACCTTGACGACGCCGGTGATTCCCAGGACGAACAAGATCAGAATGAGGATCAGGATCAGCAGAAGTGGGCTCACGTGGCTCCTTCTCTCGGGTAACTGACTGACGACTTGTCCCCGGCGTTGCCGAGCCGAAAACGCTAGCCGAGGTAGCCGAGCGGATCGACCGCCGCGCCGTTCACACGAACCTCGAAGTGGACATGCGGCCCCGTGCTGTGGCCCGTCGAGCCGGCGAACGCGATCGTCTGGCCCTGGGAGACCGAGCCGCCGTTTCCGACGACGATCGACGAGTTGTGGCCGTAGGCGGTCGCGAGACCGCCCCCGTGGTCGATCACGACGAGGTTGCCGTAGCCGCCCATCCAGCCGGCGTAGATGACGCGGCCAGAGGCTGCAGCTGAGACCGGCGCTCCCGTTGGGACGGCGATGTCGATCCCCTCGTGCATCCGCCCCCAGCGCCACCCGAAGCCGCTCGTGACGGGGCCTGAGACAGGCCAGATCAGCCCGCTCGAGGAGGGTACGACCACCGATCCGGACTGCGAGGTCTGGATCCGCGAGGCGAGCGACGCACTGACCGCCGCGAGCGCCTCGACCTCGTGGAGGTACTCGGCTTTCTCCTGCTGAACCGACGCAAGCGTCTCACGGCGCTCGGCGCGAGTACCGGCGAGCGAGTTCTCGCGGGCGACGAGCTGGTTCCGGACAGCCCGGGTCTGCTGTGCGCGCGCGGCGACGGCCTGCGCGACCGCGAAGACCTTCTTCCGTGTGACGGTCGTGCTCGCCTGCTGCACCTGGATCCGGTCCTTCGCCAGACCGACCGACTCGGCGATCCGCTCGTCCTGCGCGGCGAGCTCGCGCGCGTAGTCGAGCCGCGTCACGAGCTCACTGAAGTTCGACGAGTCGAGGATGACGTCGACCGTGCTCAGGTTTCCCGACTGGTAGATCGCGACGAGCCGGTCGCTCAGGCGGTCGATCGCCTGCTCGTGCTGCCGGCGCAGGAAGCCGAGCTTCTCCGTCTGGAGCCGCCACAGCTCGGTGATCCGCGCGAGCTTCTCCCGCTGCAGCGCGAGGTCCTGCTCGAGCAGCGCCAGGTCGGTCGAGACGTCTCCGACCTGCGACTCGAGCGTGCGGATCCTGGCCGACACGTCGGCGATCTCCGACGAGAGCCGCTGCTCTTTTGCCCTGGCCGCTGCGATCTTGTCCTGCAGGTTGGAGATCTTGGAGTCGACCGCCTGCTTCCGCGTGACGTTGTCACCGGCCGCGGGCGCGGCCGTCAGAAGAGCGAGGAAGAGGAGGAGAAGGACGCGTCGGGTCACGCGGGCTGACTTCGTCGGGCGCTCGGCTGTCCCTGCTGTGCGCGGAATCCTGCGCGAGGGTAGCGATTTCTGACGCTAGTCGCCGTCCGGCGCCTGGATCTCGGTCGGCTGCACCTGCAGCCTGGCGGCCTGGACCCGCTCCTGGGCCTGCGTCGCGATCTCCGAGGCCTCCTGTTCCAACCCGGCAATTCGTTCGTCCAGCGCGGCGATCGCCCCGCGCTCGCCGGCTCCGTCGCCGCCGGAGTAGATAGCCGCGCCGAGCTCTCTCAGGAGGCGGTCGCGCTCGCCGCCGAGGCGCATCGCCTCGCCGCGCCTCCGGCTGATCTCCCGCCGCGCCGAGGAGCGCGTGAGGAAGGCCTGGGCCGTGTACCCCGCCCGGGCACGCGCCGAGTCAACCGCGCCGACCGAGGCGGTGACGATCGCCGCGTCCGGCTTCCGGCGCCCCGCCTCGAGGAACCCCGCCGCGAAGAGGAGCGCGACCCCCAGGAGCACGAGCCCGGCCACCCAGCTCCCGAGTACGAGCAACGCGACGGCGACGACCAGGAGCACGGCCGCGAGGGCGAAGAGGAGAGTCGGAGGCGGCAGGCCGAACCAGCGCGGTGCCGAGTGCGCGACGGTCACCGGAACCGGTCCCGTCTCGTTGGGCGGCACCTCCGCCCGCACGGTGTCGCCGCTCTGGACGGCCGCCCCGCACGAGGCGCAGAAGCGCGCACCCCTCGGGAGCGGGGCGCTGCAGTTGGCGCAATTAGCTGGCTGCGCGTACACGTTCCCTCCCTTCCCCGCGAGGCTCGAGCGCACGCCTCGCGTCCGCGACGCGCCGGCGTAGCGGTCCGACGAGCGTGCGGTAGTCCTCGTCCGAGAGCTTCCCGGTGCGGTGGTCGAACTCGAGCTCGCGGAGTGCTTCCTGCAAACGATCGCGCTCTTCGATCAGCGCGAGCCGCTGCAGCTCGAGCTCGTTGCGCCCGGCGAGGCGGTCGAGCGGGGCGTCTGGCTCACGCAGGAACGGCGCGGCGACGTAGATGACGACGGAGAGCGCGAGCAGCGCCCCGAGGAGCAGGCCCACGGTCATGCAGGAGCGAGCGCATAGCGCTCGAGGAGCCGACGCTCCTCGGCCGGGTCGGGCCAGAGGGCGATCAGCGAGCCGGTGAGGAAGACGAGCCCGGCGAGCCAGATCAGGTTGACGAGTGGGTTGACGAGCGCCTTCAGGCGCACGCTTCCGTCAGCGTTCGAGTTCTCCAGGATGACGAACAGATCGCCGAGGCTCAGGACGTCGGCGCGGATCGCCGGCTCGGCCGACACCTGCTGCTCGACCGGGTAGAAGTTCTTCCCGGGCTCGACGATCCCGAGGTCGCGTCCGTCGCGCTTCACGTCGACCTGCGCTCGCAGCTCTCGGGCGTTCGCGCTCATCCGCTCCGTGGTTCCGAGGTAGGTGAGCGTGTACCCAGCCACCTCGAGTTGCCCGCCGCGGTCCAGGCGCGCTTCGCGCACGGTGTCGTACGCGGAGCCCGCGATGCCGATCGCGAGCAGGACGATCGCCGCGTGCACGACGTACCCGCCGTAGCGGCGGCGATTTCGGCCGACGAGAGATGAGAACGCATGCAGGCGGCTTCCGCCCTCGAGCGCACGCCTTGCCCGGGTGCCGCGCACGAACTCGTACGCGATCGAGCCGAGGACGAACGCGGAGAACGTGTAGGCGAGGAGTCCCACCGGGGACGAGCCCGCGCCGAGCGCGAGCAGCACGACCGCGACTCCCGCCGCGATCCCGGCCGGCCAGGCGAACGACGCCCCGAGCGAACGAAGCGATGCGCGCCGCCACGCGACGAGCGGGGCCAGCCCCATCAGCAGCAAGAGCGGCAGCCCGAAGACGCGCAGGAAGAAGTTGTAGTACGGACCCGCCACGACGCTCGCCTCCCCGCGCACGGCCTCCGAGAGCAGGGGCCAGACCACACCCCAGAGGATCGTCAGGCAGAGCGCGACGAGCAGCAGGTTGTTGTAGAGGAAGGTCGCCTCGCGCGAGACGAGCGACTCGAGCCGGGTCCGCGAGCGCAGGAGCGGCAGCCGCGCGAACACGAGCGCGAGCGAGAGGGCGAGCACGAGCACGATGAAGCCGAGGAACCACGGCCCGATCGAGCTCTCGGTGAACGAGTGGATCGAGTCGAGGATCCCCGAACGCGTGAGAAACGTCCCGAAGAGCGACAGCCCGAACGCGAGGATCACGAGCAGCAGGTTCCAGACCTTCAGCATCCCGCGCTTCTCCTGGATCATGACCGAGTGCAGGAAGGCGGTCGCCGCGAGCCACGGCATCAGCGCGGCGTTCTCGACCGGGTCCCATGCGAAGTAGCCGCCCCAGCCGATCTCCTCGTACGCCCACTTGGCGCCGAGCAGCTGTCCGACGCCGAGCGCCGTCCAGGCGACGAGCGTCCAGCGCCGCGTCGCGATGATCCAGGCCTCGTCCGCGCGGCGCGCGAGCAGCGCGCCCATCCCGAACGCCCAGGGGATGGTCAGCCCGACGTAGCCGAGGTAGAGGAGCGGCGGATGCGCGACCATGTAGGGGTTCTGGAGGCTCGGGTTGAGTCCGGCGCCGTTTGCAGGTGCGAGCTGCGTCTCGAACGGGCTCGAGATCGCGACGAGCATGAACCCGAAGAAGACCGCGACGAGCGCGAGCGGCGGGATGACCCACGGCAGCAACTCGGAGCGCCTCCGCCGCGACGTCGCGACGACCAGCGCGGCGTACGCGGTGAGCACGACGAGCCACAGCAGGAGCGACCCTTCCTGGCCGCCCCAGAAGGCGGAGAGCGTGTAGCCGAGCGGGAGCTGCTCGCTCGTCAGCCGCGCGACGTAGACGAACGAGAAGTCATGCCGCACGAGCGCGACGACGAGCACGAGCGACCCGACGAGCGCCGACGCGAACGCGGCCACCAGTGCGTTTTGCGCGGAGACCGCGAGACGCCTGCGCCGCGCGACGAGCGCCCACGACCCGGCGACGAGCGCGTACAGCGACAGCCCAAGGCAGACGACGAGTGCCGCGCGGCCGAGCTCAGCCATGCCCTAGCTCGAGCTTTGCTTCGGCGCGTACTTCGAGGGGCACTTCGTGACCATCGTCCCGGGCTTGCCCACGAAGACGCCCTGCCGCAGCCGCCCATCGACACGCAGGTCGCGGCCGATCTTGAACTGGTCGGGAAGCCCCCCCGCGTAGCTCACACGCACCGTCGCGGTCCCCTCTGGGTCGCGGAGCCGGAAGCGGGTGACCTCGCCCCTGTGCACGGGGCCGACGACGCGTCCGCTCAGGACGACGACCTCCGTTCGGCCGTTCAGCTCGGAGGGCTGGACGGCGGGCGTGCCGCCTCCGGCGAGCGAGACGTAGACGAGGAAGACCGCGAGCACCGCCGCGACGGACAGCGCCAGCACGAGCCGCGCCGGGTTCGACCTCCGGGCCACGGGGAGAGTCTAGCCCTAGGTCTCGGACCGAGCTGCGCGCCTGGAGGGCACGCGGTACCCGTGGTCGACGCAGAGCGACCCGGGTGAATCCTCGGTGAGCGAGTCGCAGTAGCCCTTGCCGTAGGCGGCCCGCATGAAGGCTGCGACGACGTCGATGTTCCATTCGGAGATCTCCCCCGCCTCCCGCCAGAGGTCGGCGAGCCGGAGGTCGATGTCGAGCTCGAGGAGGTCGATCCGGGTGGGACTCTTCTGCATGCCCGAAAGCGTAGGACCGGGGTCGGACGGCATGATGGCTCCATGGGAGAGCTGCGGTTCGGGGGTGCCAGGGTGCCCTCACGGGAGAGCCCCGAGGCGGCGATCGAGCTCCTGCTGGAGCGGGCCTACACGGCCTGCGAGATCGACTTCGAGGGCAAGTTCTGGATGGACTACCCCTGGGCGGAGCGGTTCGGAGAGCTCGCGCGGGAGCACGGGATCGTCCTCTCCGTGCACGCGCCCATCGCGGGCTTCATGGGCCATGCCGAACGTGGCAAGAAGCTCAACATGGCCGTCGGGATGCTCGACCACTCCGCGGGGGTCGCGAAGGCCGCCGGCGCCGAGCTCGTCGTCTTCCACCCGGGCTTCCTGCTCGGCCGAACGCGCGAGGAGGCGATCGACTCCGTCGTCGAGCAGCTCGGAGAGCTGCGGGAGCGCCTGGAGAAGAAGGACCGCGCGGTGCCGTTCGGGATCGAGGTGATGGGTCGGGTCCGCGAGCTCGGCTCGCTCGACGACGTGCTCGAGATCTCGTCGCGGCTCGAGTGGGTGCGCCCGGTGATCGACTTCGCCCACATGCACGCAACGAGCGACGGCGCCTACACGGAGACCTCGCTCTTCGCCGACGCGCTCGCCGGCGCCGACGCCGTCCTGGAAGAGGGCGCGCCCTTCCACATCCACTTCTCCGACATCGCGTTCGCGAACCGGAACGAGACGAAGCACCTGCCGTACGGCGAGGGCACGCTGCGTGCGGAGCCGCTCGGCGAAGCGCTCGCGACCTTCGAGCGCCCGGCGACGGTGATCAGCGAGGCGCCGGATCTGGAGTCGAGCTCTGCCATCCGCGAGGCGCTCCTCGCGGGAGCCCGAATCTAGTCGGGCACGCGGTCGGCGATGCTCTCGAGCAGCGCGACCGCCAGGTGGACGTCCGAGCCAATCAGCGCGCGGAAGGGCTCACGCGCGATCGCGAGACAGCGCACCGGCGTGAGCGCCTGGACCCTCGCGATCCGCCGAGCGTCGCGGCGCAGGAGCGCGAGCTCGCCGATCACTTCCCCGGGGCCCAACTCGACGTCGGCGCCGCGCGCGTGCACGGAGACGCGACCCTCGAGGAGGACGAACATCCCGCTGCCGACCTGGCCGCCCTCCGTCAGCACGTGGCCCTGGCCGAACTCGACCTCAGATGCGATCTCGGCGACCCTTCGGAGCTCCTCGTCGGAGAGGCCGGCGAAGATGCGCGCGCCGCGCAGGGCGTCGACGGTCGAAGTCGCCACCGGCCGAGAATAGACATCTGACGCCGAGCCGGCCGGCCGTGATGCGGTCGTCACGGCGCATCGCGCAGCGGCGACCTGGCAAAACAAGCTGGTTTACTCGCTTCCCCCGAGGCGCCCGATGTGGCCGTGAGCGCAGCAAGCGCCGCGCAGGTCGCGAAGAGTCGTTTGAACGTCCTCCCCCTCTCTCGCGACGGTCTCTAGCACACCACACCACCCACACACCATGCGCTCTTGCAGAGTCCTGATGCACGATCGAGAATCGCCTCTTCGCTCAACGAGAAGGGGGGAAGAGCTAATGAAGAAGCTGGCACTGGTGGCCGCCCTCAGCACGGTGATCGGCTTGACCGTAGTGGGTGGTGCTTTGGCGGCAGCCTTCACACCCGGCGCCTCCGGCGCGGGTGATCCTTACTACCCGAACGCCGGGAACGGAGGGTATGACGTCACGAGCTACAACCTGACGCTCGACTGGCAGCCGGCGGGGAACCAGGTGACCGCCACCGCTGTGATCGCGGCAAGGGCGACGCAAAAGCTGTCGCGCTTCGACCTCGATCTCCGCGGCTTCACGATCTCGCGGCTGCTCGTCGACGGGCAGCTTGCCACGTACTCGCGCGAAGGCGAGCAGGAGCTCGTGATCACGCCGCCCAACGGCATCGCCTCGGGTCGAAGCTTCACCGTCACGATCGACTACGCAGGGACGCCGTCCGTCGTCAGGGACCCCGACGGCTCGATCGAGGGCTGGGTGCCGACGGACGACGGAGCGTTCGTCGTCGGCGAGCCGCAGGGCTCGCCCGGGTGGTATCCGGTGAACGACACGCCGAAAGACAAGGCGACGTACCGCTTCCGGGTCACCGTGCCTGCCGGGTTGACCGCGATGGCGAACGGCGTCCTCGAGTCGAACACGACGAGCGACGGCAAGACGACGTGGGTCTGGAACAAGCCAGAGCCGATGGCGCCCTATCTGGCGACTTCGACGATCGGGATGTTCGACCTGACGATCTCGACGATCGGGAACATCGAGTCCTACCTCGCGATCGATCCGCAGCTCGCGACCGGGAACGTCTTCCGGCTGATGCCGGAGATCGTGCGGTTCTACGAGTCGATCTACGGGCCGTACCCGTTCAGCGCGGTCGGCGGCATCGCCGACAGTGCCAAGAACGTCGGCTACTCGCTCGAGACGCAGACGAAGCCGGTGTACGACCGCATGCCCGACGAGCTGACGGTTGCCCACGAGCTGTCGCACATGTGGTACGGAGACGCGGTCACCCTGACCGGCTGGAACGAGATCTGGCTGCACGAGGGCTTCGCGACCTGGTCGGAGTGGATCTGGAGCGAGCACACCGGCAACAAGACCGCGCAGAAGTACTTCGACAACCTCTACAACACGCCGCCGCAGGACACCCTGTTCTGGACGCCGCCGCCCGGGAACCCCGGCTCGGCTGCGTTCGTCTTCAACGGGACGATCTACTACCGCGGCGCGATGACCCTGCAGGCGCTACGCGTGAAGATCGGCGAGTTCGCCTTCTTCAGCCTCATGCGCAGCTGGGTTCAGCAGAACCGCTACGGCAGCGTCACGACGCCGCAGTTCATCGCCCTGGCCGAGCGGATCTCAGGACAAGAACTCGACCTGTTCTTCGACGTCTGGCTCTACGAGCCGGACAAGCCGACGAGTTGGTGAGCGACTAGGCGGCCGCGGCGAGCGGCCCGTTGGCGAGGCGGTCCTCGAAGGGGGCCGCTTCGTCGTCGCGCCCGCGGTCACGCAGGAACCGCGCGTAGCGGTCGACCGCTTCGCGCTCGATCAGCCGGAACGGGCCGGCCTCAGCGCGCTCCAGGGCCGAGAGGAAGAGCGTCTCCGCCTCCTCGTCGCGTCCCTGCGCCGCACGCACGACACCGAGCGCGAACGTCGTCGTGATCTGCGAGAGCGCATCGTGCGGGCCGACGGTCTCTCGTGCCTCGAGCGCGAAGCGCTCGGCCTCGTCGATGCGCCCTTCGTCGACGAGCAGCTCGGCGAGCGAGCGCTGCGCCTCGCACAGGTACGCGCGGTCGCCCAGCTTCTTCAGGATCTTGACGGCCTCTCGGTACTGCTCCTGCGCCTGCGCGAGGTCGCCACGCTTCCACGCGAGCGTCCCGAGGTGCTTGAGCCCCCAGGCCGTGCCCGCAGCGAAGCCGACCTCCCGATAGAGGTCGAGCGCCTGCGTGAACGAGCCCTCTGCGGCGTCGAGATCCCCTTCGATCAGGCTCAGGTTGCCGCAGCGCTCGAGCACCGCGGCCTTGACGAGCACGCCGCCGCTCTCCTCCGCGAGCTCCATCCCCCGCTCGAGCAGCTTCTTCGCCGCGTCCAGGTCGAGCTTCGTGATGTAGAGCGACGCGAGACCCTGGATCGCGCTGGCCTCGAGGTCCTTCCGCTGCGCGTCGTGGGCGGCGTCGAGCACATCCGCAGATACTTCTCGGACGTCTCGTGGTCGCCGATCCAGTTCGCGATCTGCACGCGGACGTTCAGCGCCTCGACCTTCGCGCCGATCGGCGCGTCGTCGGGGAGGGTCTCGAGCGCCTGCGTCGCGAGCTGTTTTGCGCGCGGCAGGTCGGCCTGCGTGTAGAGGGCGACCTCGGCCAGCGCGGCGAGGGCCGTCGCCTCGAGCTTCTTGCTCCCTTGCTCCACCGCGAGCTCGCGGACCTTCTCCATCTCGGACGCGACCGCGTGCATGTCGCCGAGCCGCTGTGCTGCGCGCGCCGCGTGCCAACGCCGCTCGACGTTCGGCCCGAGCTCGACGGACCGCAGGAACAGCTTCCGCGCGGTCGCGAAGGACTCGCGCGCCATCGAGCGGCGGCCGGCGGCCTCGAGCGCCTCGGCTGCCTCGGCCGCGAGGTCCGGCGGCGTCGATCCATCGAGCTCGGAAAGCAGATAGGCGGCACGGTCGAGGTGGAACGCCCGGATCTCGAGCAGCTCCTCCCCGGCGCGCTCCTTGAGCCACGCCGCGAACCGCGCGTGCTGTGCCGCGCGGGCCGACTTCGAAAGCCCTGCGTAGGCGACCTCGCGGATCAGGACGTGCTTGAACTTGTACGCGCGCTCGCCGGAGATCGAGGACCGCGCCTCGGGCAGGACGAGCTCGCGCAGCACGAGGCTCTCGAGCTGCGGGCCGATCTCGTCGAGCTCGGGCGAGAGGTGCGTGAGCGCGCCCTCCCAGAAGATCCGTCCGACCAGCGCGGCGCGCTGGATCAGCCGCTTCTCGGCCGCCGGCAGCCGGTCGATGCGGGCGCGCGATCAGCGCCTGCAGCGTGTTCGGCATGCCGTCGGCGATCGAGAGCGCTCCGTCGGACTCGGCGAGCATGCGGACCGTCTCCTCGACGAAGAGCGGGTTGCCCTCCGTGACGTCGAGGATCTCTGCACGGCACTCCCCGTCGAGCGACGTCCCCGCGATCAGCGCGTCGATCAGCTGCTCCGCCTCGTCGTCGGCGAGCGGCTCGAGCTCGACGGCGGCGGAGCGTAGGCGCCCGCCGCTCCACGACGGCCGAATCTCGAGGAGCTCGGGCCGCGCGAGGCAGAGGATGAGCAGCGGCGCGTCTCGCACGTACTCCGCGAGGTGCTCGATCAGCTCGAGCAGCGGCTCCTCGGCCCAGTGGATGTCCTCGAAGACGAGCACGAGCGGCTGCGGGTCGGCGAGCTTCGCCGACCACTCGCGCGCGGCCCAGGCGATCTCCTGGCCCGTCGCCTCTGCCTCGACGGCCTCGAGCACTCCCGAGGCGTTGGCGAGCAGATCGGCGATCGCCTCGTCCTCACAGCATGCGCGGAGCTTGTCGAACGCTTCGCGTACCGGTTCGTCGTCGTGGATGCCCGCGGAGACCTTCACCATCTCGGCGAGCGGCCAGTACGTGATCCCCTCGCCGTAGGGCAGGCAGCGCCCCTGGAGGACGGTTGCTCCCTCGAGCGTCTCCAGGAACTCACGCGCCGAGGCGGCTCTTGCCCACACCCGGCTCGCCGAAGATCGTCACGAGGTGCGCGCGCCGGTCGCGGACGGCGCGGGTGAACGTGTTCTCGAGCAGGCTCAGCTCGACATCGCGTCCGACGAGCGGCGCCTGGAGGCTGGAGATCGTCGCGCCGCGGTCGTACGCGCCGACCGCACGCCACGCCCAGATCGGCTCGCTGCGTCCGCGGACTTGCACGGGGCCTACGTCCTCGACCTCGATCCGATCGAGCGTCAGCCGGTACGCGTTCGGGCCGATCAAGATCTGGTTCGCGGCGCGCGCTCTGCTGGAGGCGCGCGGCGAGGTTGATCGGCCTCGCCCGTCGCGAACGTCGAATCCCCGTCACCCACGACGACCTCGCCCGCCTCGACGCCAACCCTTGCCTCGAGGCCGAGGTCGGTCGTGGCGTCGAGAATCTCGAGCGCGGCGCGGATCGCTCGCTCCGCGTCGTCCTCGTGGGCCTGCGGGACGCCGAAGGCGGCCATCACCGAGTCACCGGCGAACTTCTCCACGAGCCCCCCGTGGCGCTTGATGCACTCCGACGCCTGCTCGAAGAAACGGTCGACCCGCCGCCGGACGATCTCGGGGTCGGTCGTGGAGACGAGCCCGGTCGAGTCGACCAGATCGACGAAGAGGACGGTGGCCAGCTTGCGTTCCACTCCCATAAGTGTAGAAACGCTGCTGGGCTCGCGGCAGCTTCCGCGCAGCCGGAGGAGATCGCCTGGAGGGCATCTCTCTCTAGACGGCTCTCCACCGGGGTTTCTTCCCCCGGTTAGCATCCTCGCGGTGCTCGAGCCAAAGGTGTTCAAGGCGTACGACGTGCGTGGGATCTACCCCACGGAGCTCGACGAGGACGGCGCGCGCGCGGTTGCACGGGCGTTCGTCGAGCAGTTCGGGCCAGAGCGAATCGCCGTCGGGCGCGACATGCGCGTGTCATCGCCGTCGATGGCGGAGGCGGCGATGGACGGCGCGGCGTCGGCCGGCGCGGACGTCCTCGATCTCGGGCTCGTCGGGACGGAGATGGTCTACTTCGCCGTCGGTGAGCTCTCGCTCGACGGCGGGATCATGGTCACCGCCTCGCACAACCCGAAGGAGTACACCGGGATGAAGATCGTGCGGCGTGGAGCGCTGCCGGTCGGCGGAGAGTCCGGACTGCTCGAGATCCGCGACCGAGCGCTCGGCGAGCAAGCGGCTCAGAGCCACAGAGTCGGACACGTCGAGCAGTACGACATCTGGCCGCCGTACGTCGAGCGCGTGCTCTCGTTCGTCGACGTCGCCGCGATCCAGCCGCTCACCGTCGTGATCGACGCGGCCAACGGGACGGCCGGCGTCATGCTGCCGCCGATCCTCGAGCGATTGCCGATCGACGCGCGAACGTACTTCTTCGAGCCCGACGGCACGTTCCCCAACCACGAGCCCAACCCGCTTCTGCCCGAGAACCGCGAGTTCATCGTGTCGAAGACGCTCGAGGAGGGCGCAGACCTCGGCGTCGCGTTCGACGGCGACGCCGATCGCTGCTTCTTCGTCGACGACACCGGCGACTTCGTTCCAGGCGACTTCGTCACCGCGCTCCTTGCCGAGTCGATCCTCGAGACGGAGCCCAGGGCGAAGATCATCTACGACGTCCGCGCGAGCTGGGCCGTCCCCCACACGATCGAGCGCGCCGGCGGCGTGCCGCTCATCAACCGGGTCGGCCACGCCTTCATCAAGGACCGCATGCGCAAGGAACATGCTGTCTTCGGCGGCGAGGTCTCAGGCCACTACTACTTCCGCGACTTCACACAGGCGGATTCGGGTGTCGTGCCCTTCCTGCTGATGCTCGAGCTGATCTCGAAGCGCGGGCGGAAGCTCTCCGAGCTCCTCGCGCCCTACCGGGAGCGGTACTTCCTCACCGGCGAGCTCAACACGCCCGTCGCGGACGTCCCGTCGAAGCTCGAGGAGCTCGAGGAGCGCTTCGGTGCCGAGGGAACGGTCTCGCACCTCGACGGCCTGTCGGTCGAGGCCGAGGACTGGCACTTCAACGTCCGTCCCTCGAACACCGAGCCGCTGCTGAGGCTCAACCTCGAAGCGCTCTCGCAGGAGCTGATGGAGCGCAAGCGCAACGAGATGCTCTCGGTCATCCGGGAATGACGCTCGAGCTCGGCTTCACGACGGACGAGAAGCCGCCGTTCAAGTACGCGGCCCACACGCGCGTCGGCTTCTCCGACACCGACGCTCAAGGGATCGTCTACTACGGCCGCTACATCCCGTACTTCGACCTGGCGCGGGTCGAGTACCACCGGCATCTGGGGCTGTCGACCGAAGCGCTCGGCGGCAACGAGTTCGTGATGCGCGCGATGCACGTCGAGTACCACGCACCGGCGGTCTTCGACGACCTGATCGAGGTCTTCGTCCGCCTCGCCCGGATCGGGCGGACGAGCGCCACCTACGAGTTCGCGGCGTATCGGGCCGAGGACGACCTGCTCATGGTCACGGCGACGCAGACGCTCGTGCTCGTCGACCTCGAAGAGCGCAAGGCCTGCGAGATCCCCGACGCCTTCCGCGAGACGGTCCGCGCGTTCGAAGGAGACGATCTCGAGCTGTGACGACGGCGGACGAGCGGAACGGAGCGCTCGAAGCCGTCGATCGAATCGTCAACCGCGGCGGCGACGCCGAAGACGTCCTTCGCGAGACGCTTGCCGTGCTCGACAAGCTCTATCCGCAAGCCGCGATCCGTTTCGACGACGTGCACCAGGAAGGCACGAGTCGCTACCCGATCGAGTTCGAAGGCACGAAGCTCGCCGACCTCGAGGTGGCGGGCACCGCCCCGAGCGACGGCCCGTTTCTGGAACGCGTCGCAACGTTGATCTCGGGCTACTGTCAGCCGCGGAAAATGCGAAGCATTTTCCGCGGCCTTTAAGCCGCGCGCCCGGGTGTGTCCTCAGCACCCGGGCGCCGCAGCCTCCTCGGAGCCCCCTCCCCCGTCACGTTGTACTCAGCTGGCGGGGTCTTGCTATCCCTCGAATCAGGTACCTCGACCGATCGGGGGATCAGTCACTCGACCCAGGGACGAGTCGAGCCACGCACCGTGGCCCGCTATCCCTGGGACGGGGTGACGCGGAACGCGTCGAACACGGCGTCGACGTTCCGGAGCGCCGTCAGCAGGCTGCGAAGCGACTTGATGTCACCGACCTCGGCGACGTACCAGTTCTTTGCGAGCTGGTCCTCGACGCTTCCCCCGTACGAGACGATGTTCGCCCCGTGCTCAGCGAACGTGCGGGCGACGTCCTCGAGCAGGCGCGGGCGGTCCCAGGAGTCGACAGCGATGTGGACGCGAAAGCTCGTCTTGTGGCTGTCCGACCACTCGACGTCGGTGAAGCGCTCGGGGTTCCGCATCAGCGCCTTGACGTTGGGGCAGTCGAGCCGGTGGATCGTGACCCCCTTGCCGAGCGAGATGTAGCCGGCGATCTCGTCGCCGGGGACCGGCGTGCAGCACTTCGCGAGCCGCACGAGCACGCCCTGCGCGCCCTTCACGATGACGCCCATCTCGCCGTCGTCCATCGGCTTGGCTCGCGTCTGCTTCTTCGGAAGCGTCTCCTCCTCCGGCACGTCTTCCGTCTTGAGGCGCTGGAGCACCTTCTTGACGATCTGCGCCGGTTGGAGCTTCCCGGAGCCGAGCGCCAGGTAGAAGTCCTCGGCCTTCTTGAAGCCGGAGTCACGGATGACCTGCGCGAGGACGGCCGAGCCGGCGAGCTTGCGGTAGGGCAGGTTCTGACGCTTGAGCGCCTCCTCCAGCGCTTCGCGGCCCTTCGCCTCGGTCTCCTCCTTGGTCTCCCGGGAGAACCACTGGCGGATCTTGTTGCGCGCGCGTGAGGACGCGGCGAGCGACATCCAGTCGCGCGAAGGGCCGCGCCCGGTCTTCGCGGTGAGGATCTCGACGAAGTCGCCGCTCTTCAGCCGGTAGTGCAGCGGGACGATCCGGCCGTTCACCTTCGCTCCCACTGTGCGATGACCGACGTCCGTATGCACGGCGTAGGCGAAGTCGATCGGCGTCGCGCCGGCGGGCAGCGTCTTCACCTCGCCCTTCGGCGTGAAGACGAACACCTCGTCGTCGAACAGGTCGGTGCGGAAGTTCCGCATGAACTCGCGCGGGTCTGCCTCGTCGGCTTGCCAGTCCATCAGCTGCTTCACCCAGGCGAGCCACTGCTCGTCGGGCGCCTGGCCGTGCTTGTACGCCCAGTGCGCCGCGATCCCGAGCTCGGACATCTCGTGCATCTCGCGCGTTCGGATCTGAATCTCCAGCGGCCGCCCCTCAGGCCCGATCACCGTGGTGTGCAGCGATCGGTAGCCGTTGAACTTCGGCATCGCGAGGAAGTCCTTGAAGCGGCCGGGCATCGGCTTCCAGAGCGAGTGGATCAGCCCGAGCGCGCCGTAGCAGTCGCGCGTTCCCTCCTCCCCGCTCCGCTCGACGATCACGCGCATCGCGGTGAGGTCGTAGATCTCGTTGAACTCGCGGCCCTTCTTCGCCATCTTCTCGTAGATGGAGTAGAAGTGCTTCGCGCGCGAGGAGATCTCCGCGGGAATGTCGACCTTGTCGAGCTCCGCCTCGAGCTGCGCGGCGGCCTCGCGCACGTGCGCCTCACGGTTCGCGCGGCGGTCCGCGACGAGCGCCTTGATCTCCTCGTACTTTCGCGGGTGCAGCGTCTCGAACGAGAGGTCCTCGAGCTCCCACTTGAACGCGTGGATGCCGAGTCGGTGCGCGAGCGGCGCGTAGACCTCGAGCGTCTCCTTCGACGTCTGCACCTGCTTCTGCTTCGGCAGGTGCTCGATCGTGCGCATGTTGTGCAGCCGGTCCGCCAGCTTGATCGGGATCACGCGCGGATCGTCGGCCATCGCCACGATCATCTTGCGGTAGTTGTCCGCCTGGGCCTGTTCGCGGGTCTGGAACTGGATCCGCGTCAGCTTCGTCACACCCTCGACCAGCTGGGCGATCTCGTCGCCGAACTCGGCCCGCAGGTCGTCGAGCTCGACGTCCGTGTCCTCGACGACGTCGTGGAGGAGCGCCGCGGCGACCGTCTGCTCGTCGAGGTGGAGCTCGGCACAGAGCTTCGCCACGGACCAGGGATGCCAGATGAAGTCCTCCCCCGAGCGCCTGACCTGGCCCTCATGGGCCGTCGCGGCGTAGCCGAAGGCCCTCGCCAGCAACTCGAGGTCGGCGTCGGGATTGGACTCCGAGACGGCTGCGAGCAGCTCATCGACGAGGTCCTTGTGCTTCTCGGTGACGTCGACGACCGTCATTTCTCCCAGTGTAGACGGGGGTCTTGCCTATAGAGGATCGGCGGATCGGCCGATGAACAAGAGATGTTCGTGCTCCGAATTCGCAGACTCCGGCGAAACCCAGCGCGCGAAATCGCCCGGGCGCTCGTCGCGCTCGACCGCGCCGCCGCCGAGGCTCGGCCCCGGCCGAGGCGCCGCGCGGGCGTCTCGTTCGGCAAGTAACAGTCTGTTACAAGGCCTCGTGGAAGGGCGTGAGCGGCGGCGGGTACGTCACACGTCCGAGGTCCCCTCGACGTACGCCGGGAGGCGCAGGGCCTGGAACGCGGCCTCGGGGATGCCGTCGTACGGACGTTCGAGGCCGAGCTCCGACGCCGGGACGAAGCCGAACCGCGAGTAGTAGCGCGGGTCTCCCTCCACGATCACGAGCGGCTCGGTGCGCCCGGCGGAGGCGCGCAAGCCCTCGCGGACCAGCGCGGTCCCGACGCCCATGCGTTGACGGTCGGGCCGAACGGCGAGCGGCGACAGCATCAGGATGCTCGTCCCGTCGACGAGCTCGGTCAGCGTGAACATGACATGGCCGACGACCTCACCGTCCTCCTCCCCGACGAGCGCCAGCTCCGGCAGGTAGCCCGCCGACGCCCGGAAGGCCTCGACGAGGCGCGCCTCGACGGGAGAACGGAACGCAGCCTCGACGACTGCCGCGATCGCCTCGTTGTCGTCGGGTCGCTCGGAACGGACGATCACGCGGCGCGCGCGAGCGCCGGCTCCTCGAGCAGTGCGCGGAAGCGCTCCGACTCGAGCAGGCTCCGCGGCTCGACGCCGGGCGCGAGACCGAGCTCCTCGAAGATCTCCTGTGCGACCGGCTCGCGCTCGTCCTTCCGGAACTCTGCGACGAGCCAGTCGCGCAGCCCCTGATAGCCGTCGGGCGCGTCGAACACCCGGCGCACGACGAGCTGCGGCGCGACAGTGCCGTTCCAGTGATTCGCCTGGAGCCGGAAGGCGACGTCGAAGCGGCTCTCCGCCTGGAAGCGTTCGAGCTGGGCGCCGAGGCCGAACGCGATCGCCCCGCCGGCGCGCACGCGGAAGCGCAGGTGCTTGCCCTCGCCGACCGTCGCGAGGTCGCGGAGCTCGCAGCTCTCGGCGAGCATCGTCACCTCGGGGTTGCCGAGCCCGAACGGCGCCAGCTTCGCGAGCTCCTCGCAGAGCTCGAGCGTCGGCACGGTCTTCGGCGGCAGCACCGCGTCGACGTGCGTCACGGGGCGCAGGTCCTCCTCGACGAGGTGCTGCTCGGCGTGCGCAGCAAACGCGCGCGCGAACTCCTCGACGTTCTCCGGGCGAATCGAGAGCCCGGCCGCAGCGCGGTGGCCGCCGAAACGCTCGAGCGTGTGCGCACAGGCGGCGAGGCCGCCGTGCAGGTCGAACGCCGTCACCGAGCGGCCCGAGCCCTTCCAGAGCTCGTCACCGCCGGCGATCATCACGACCGGTCGGTTGAAGCGCTCGACGAGCCGTGAAGCGACGATCCCGATCACGCCCTCGTGCCAGGCCTCGCCGGCCAGCACGTACGCGCGGCAACGCTGCTTTGCTTCCGGCCACTCGGCCACCTGCGCGACCGCCTCGCGGAGGATTCTGTCCTCGACCTGCTGGCGCTCGCGATTCAGCTCTTCGAGCCTGGAGGCGAGCCGCGACGCTTCCTCGCGGTCGTCCGTGAGCAACAACTCGAGCGCTGCGCCTGGATGGCCGAGCCGTCCGGCAGCGTTGATCCGCGGCGCGAGTCGGAACCCGACGGCGCCGGTGTCGACGATCGCGGGGTCGACGCGCGCAGCGCGCATCAGCGCCTGCAGGCCGGGCTTCTGCGTGCGTGCGAGCGCGCGCAGGCCGGCGCTGGCGAGCGCGCGGTTCTCGTCGAGAAGGGGCACGACGTCGGCCACGGTGGCGAGCGCGACGAGGTCGAGGTGCTTGTCGACGTCTGCGCCGAGCGCGCCCAGCAGCTTGTAGGCGACACCCGTGCCGCAGAGCTCGGGAAAGGGATAGCGCGAAGGACGCGTGGCCACGATCGGGCAGTCCGGGAGCGTCTCGCCCGGACGATGGTGATCGGTGACGATCACGTCGAGACCGAGCGCCTTTGCGCGTGCGACCTCTTCGACCGCGGTGATCCCACAGTCGACGGTCAGCACGAGCGAGCACCCCTCTTCCGCAAGCCGCTCGATCGTCTGGGCGGCGAGCCCGTAGCCCTCGTCGAAGCGACTTGGGAGATGCCAGTCGACGTTCGCGCCGAGCTCGCGCAGGGACGTCACGGCGAGCGCCGTCGCACAGATCCCGTCGACGTCGTAGTCGCCGTGGATGCAGATCCGCTCGCCTGCAGCGATCGCGGCCCGGATCCGGTCGCACGCAGCGGCGGTGTCGCCGAGCAGCCCCGCGTCGTGACGCGGCGGCTCGGCGGCGAGGAACGCTCGCGCCGCTCCGGGGTCGCCGTACCCGCGCCGGACGAGGACGCTGGCGGTGACCCAGCTGATCCCGAGCGCCCGCGCGAGGGCGCTCGCCTCATCGTGCGGGCAGGGACGGATCGTCCACGTGCCCTGTTGCATCGTGCGGTCACGGTACGGAGGCGGTCGGACGGCACTAGATTTGCGCCAGTGAACGACCTTCTGAACGTCTTCGACTACGAGCGTCGGGCCGCCGAGCTCTTGCCCCCTGGGCCGCTGGGGTATTTCGCGGCGGGCGCCGGAGACGAATGGACGCTGCGCGAGAACGTCAGCGCGTACCGCCGCTGGACGCTGCGCCCGCGGCTCCTCCGTGACGTCGCGCACGTCACGACGGCGCGGACGGTGCTCGGGCACGAGCTTTCGGCGCCGATCATCGTCGCCCCGATGGCCTACCAGCGCCACGCGCACCCAGACGGCGAGGTCGCCACCTCGCGTGCGGCCGCGGCCTTCGGAACGATCATGACGATGTCGACGATGGCGACGTCCTCGCCGGCGGAGGTTGCCGCGGCCGCGCCCGCGGCGCCGCGCTGGTTTCAGCTCTACGTCTTCCGCGACGACGGCGTGACCCGCTCGATCGTCGATCAGGCGGTCGAGGCAGGCTTTCGCGCGATCGTGCTCACGATCGACGCGCCGTACTTCGGCCGCCGCGAGCGGGACATTCGCACGGGCTGGCTGATCCCCGAAGAGCCCGCCGTCCCCGCGCTCGAGGCGGCGCTCGGCTCGATGCGCTCGACATCGGTGACCGAGCATTTCAAGCTGATCTCCCCCTCGATCAGCTGGCGAGACGTCGAAAGGCTCGCCGGCGAGACGAGCCTGCCCGTGCTCGTCAAGGGAATCCACACGGCCGAGGACGCAGCGCTCGCGATCGAGCACGGTGCAGCGGGAATCATCGTGTCGAACCACGGCGGCAGGCAGCTCGACGGCGTCGCCGCATCCATCGACGTCCTGCCCGAGGTCGTCGAGGCCGTCGGCGACCGGGTCGACGTGCTCGTCGACGGTGGAGTCAGGCGGGGCGTCGACGTGATGGTCGCGCTCGCGCTCGGCGCGAGGGCGGTGCTCGTCGGACGTCCTGTGCTCTGGGGGCTTGCGGTCGACGGTGCGGACGGCGCGCAGCGCGTGCTCGAGCTCCTGCGCGACGAGTTGCAGCTCGCACTCGGGCTCTGTGGGTGCACCTCGCCGGACGAGGTGACGCGCGCGCACGTGTCCCGTGCGGTCTGAGTTCCTCCTCGATCCGGACGTCGTCTTTCTGAACCACGGCTCGTTCGGCTCCTGCCCGCGGCCGGTCTTCGAGCGCTACCAGGAGTGGCAGCGCGAGCTCGAGCGGCAGCCCGTCGAGTTCGTCGACCACCGGCTGACGGGCCTGCTGGCCAATGCGCGCGCGGCACTCGGCGCCTACGTCGGCGCGGATCCGGACGACCTCGTCTTCGTCCCGAACGCGACGTCGGGCGTCAACCTCGCGGCGCGAGCGCTTACGCTCGAGCCCGGCGACGAGGTGCTGGGGACCGACCTCGAGTACGGCGCGTGCGACCTGACCTGGGACGACGTCTGCTCGAAGGCAGGCGCGCGATACGTGCGTGCGGAGGTCGGGCTCCCACTCGAGCACCCGGAGGACGTCGTGGAGCAACTGTTCGCGGGCGCGACCGCGCGGACCCGCGCGGTATTCGTCAGCCACGTCACCTCGGAGACGGCCGCCGTCCTCCCCGTGGCGCAGATCGTCGCCCGTGCGCGAGAGAGTGGGTTCGCGACGATCGTCGACGGCGCTCACGCGCCGGGGCAGCTCTCGCTCGACCTCGAGGCGATCGGCGCGGACTTCTACGCCGCCAACTGCCACAAGTGGATGTGCGCGCCGAAGGGCGCGGGGTTCCTCGCGGTGCACCCCGCACGGCAAGACGACGTCCGCGGGCTGATCGTCAGCTGGGGCCACGGCGACGGTGCGAGCTTTCGAACGCGGAACGAGCTGCAGGGAACGCGTGACCCGTCGGCCTACCTCACTGTTCCCGCCGCGATCGAGTGGCTCGAGGCCCAGGACTGGCCCCGCGTGCAGGAACGTTGCCGGCGGATTCTCTCCGACTCGGTGCGGCAACTGACGCAGCTCGACGGCCTCGAGCCGATCGCGGCGCCGCCATTCCGGGCGCAGATGGCGAGCCTCCGCGTTCCGACCGACGACCCCGACGCGCTGAAGCGCCGCCTGTACGACGAGCACCGCATCGAAGTTCCGGTCTTCGCGCGCAAAGGCGAGCCGCTCTTGCGGCTCTCGATCGGCCCGTACAACAAGCCGCGCGACGTGGACGCGCTCGTCGCCGCGCTAGCTGCGCAGTGAGTCGCGGATCACCTTCGTCCAGAGCACGAGGAGGAAGGCGATCGCACCGAGGCCGAACACGAAAACCGGTGCGAGCACGAGCGCGCTTTCCCACGAGAGGTCGAAGAGCAGCTTGCCAACGACGACCAAGACTGCGCAGGCGAGCACGGACACGGCGCCGGTGCGTGCGTTCACGGAAGCAGCGTAGTCGCGGGCTATCCTCTGTCGGTGGCCGAAGCGAACTACACCTCGGGGGATGATTACGTCGTCGAGTTCCTCGGGTACCGGTTCAGCTTCAACGGGGACGACTTCGAGCAGCGGGTGACCGCTGCTGCGGTGCGGCTCGGGCTGATCGGAGGCAACGAGCTGGAGCCCGAGGAGACGTCCGATCTCGTCGAGCTCGCCGCAGACGGGTTGATCGTCGAGCCGCGCTCCACGCTCGGCCGCTACGTCGTGCGCCACTGGGAACGGATCTCGCTCGTCGAGGGCGAGTCGCTCGTCTACTGGCTGCGCAAGCTCGTCTTCCGCGGCGCCTGGCTCGACCACCGGGTCAAGGAGGGTCTCCTCGAGGTCGCCTGGGACGACCAGGCGGCCGACTTCGGCTACCGCGACCCGAACGGCGGACGCGCCTTGCTCGAGCTCGCCCCCGTGCCGAGCTGGCACGAGCTGCAGTTCCGGCGCTAGGAACTCCGGATCGAATCCGCCCGCGCGCGCCCCTCGTACACGGGATGAGGGGACCGACGACCTAGGGGGGACACGACGTGAAGCGCCTGCTCGTTCTGCTGATTCCGGTGCTCGCCGCAACCGCCGCGCTCGCGACGGCAGAGGCCCGCACGACTTCGACGGAGGTCCACGCCGCCACCGTCGCGATCTGCCACCGCACCTCTTCCGCAACACGCCCGTACGTCAAGCTTGCTGTGAGCGCGCGGCAGCGGAGCGCCCATCTCCGCCACGCAGCCGACATCATCCCGGCGCCGAGGGGCGCGTGCCCTCGGTCGATCCTGTCCGCGACCACCGGAGGCACGGCACTCCGTGTCACGTTGACGGGAAACGCCGAGACTCCCAGCGGCGATCCCGTCGCCACCGGTGAAGCCGTCGTGCGACTGCGCAGCGGGCAGGGGCAGCTCTGCTTCACGCTGGAAGTTCAGAACCTCAGCGGCCCTGCGGCCGCGTCACACATCCACCGCGGCGGCGCGGGTGTAGCGGGCCCGATCGTGGTTCCGCTGCGCACGCCCGGAGCGAACGGTGAATCGCGTGGCTGCGTGACCGTCGCGCGCGCGCTCGTCTCGCAGATCCTGGCGAACCGGCAGCTCTACTACGTCAACGTCCATACGGCGGAGTTTCCGGGCGGTGCGGTTCGCGGCCAGCTCGCAGGCACGTCCGGGGACGACGCGGGTCGTGTGATCACTGTGACGTTGAACGGAGCCGCCGAGTGCAACGCTGCGGGAACGTGCAACCTCGGCGACCTGGACGGAGCCGGCACGACCGTGTTCCGCTTCCGCCCCGGACAGGTCTGCTACCGGGTGCGCGTCCAGAACATCAGGCTTCCTTCGGTCGGGACGCACATCCACCGAGGGGCGCGAACCTCGGCAGGCGGGATCGTCGTCCAGATGAACGCACCGGACGCGAGCGCCGTCTCGAGCGGGTGCACCGCGACGCCTCAGACGCTGATCGACGAGATCCTCGCGAGCCCCGCGAGCTTCTACAACAACGTGCACACGACGGATTTCCCGGCGGGCGCGGTCCGCGGGAGTCTCGGGTAGGCCTTAGGAGGGGCGGCTCCGGCCGCCCTCCTGCCCACGAAACGATGAACCCGCATCGCGGGCGCGATACGGTTGCGTCGATGCTCCGCGCGGGAGCGCTCGTCCTCGCCGCGGCGTTCGTCTGCGCGGCGCCGGCCACCGGCGCGTACCCCGGACGGAACGGACGGGTCGCGTATGTCGAGTCCGCACTCGGGCGCACGGGCGCCGGCTGGGGACCGACGATCGTCTCCATCCGCCTGGACGGAACCGGCCGTCAGACCCTGACGACAGCGACCAGGACGTCCGGCGACTTCGAGCCTGCCTGGTCACCGGACGGTCGGCGGCTCGCCTACGTCCACTCGACCGGGAGACGGCTCGGCACCGGGACCGCCGGAACCGAGATCTGGGTGATGAACGCCGACGGGACGCGCAAGCGCCGGCTCACCCGAAACGCGCTCTCGGACGGGAGTCCGACCTGGAGTCCCGACGGGCGCAGCATCCTCTTCGTCCGCGGGCGGCTCTTCGTAGGTCGCGACGAGCGGCCGAGCTCCGACCTCTGGGTGATGGATGCCGACGGGACGCATCAGCGGCGAATCACGCACACGCCGGAGCTCGAGCTCGATCCGGCGTGGTCCCCGCGCGGCGACCGGATCGCCTTTCTGGTCGCGCCGCTCACACGCTCCTGCAACACGAGCCGCTGCACGGTCGGCCGCGCGCGCGAGCTCTGGACCTCGGCTCCGGACGGGACACGCAGGGCCGGCGGCGGCCTCGGCGGGGACCTGATCCCGTCAGCGCCCAGCTGGTCGCCGGACGGCTCGCGGCTTGCAGCGGGTACCCGCCTCGGGTTGATCAGCGTCGCGGCGGACGGCACCGACCCGCGCCTGCTGGGCGGCGGAGACGACCCGGCGTGGTCACCCGACGGAACGCTTCTCGTGGTCACGGATCAGTTCGGCGTCGCGAACTTCCTCGGGCTGCAGCTCGTCACGGTCGGAGGCCGCTCGTCGCCGCTGACCCGGAACCCCGCCCCGGCCGCCGAGCTGCTGATCGACCAGACGCAGCCGGACTGGCAGCCGGTGCGCTAGGAGCGCTCCTAGAAGAGCTTGTCGTCCGCCGTCGCGCCGACGTGCTCGCGGCCGAGGTCGGTGACGATCCGGCCGCGCGGCGTGCGCTGGATGAAGCCGAGCTGAAGCAGGAACGGCTCGTAGACGTCCTCGATCGTGTCGGGCTCCTCACCGAGCGCCACCGCCAGCGTCGAGAGGCCGACCGGGCCCCCGCCGAACTTCTCGACGATCGCGCGAAGCAGCGCGCGGTCGGTTCGCTCGAGGCCGAGCGCGTCGACCTCGAGCAGCGCGAGGGCCTCGGCCGCAACGTCGGTCGTGACCGCTCCCTGGTGTCGCACCTCGGCGACGTCGCGTACCCGGCGGAGGATCCGGTTCGCGATGCGCGGGGTGCCCCGCGAGCGTCCCGCGATCTCCACCGCCGCCTCGGGATCGACCTGGACGCCGAGGATGCGCGCGGAGCGGTTCACGATCGTCGAGAGCTCCTCGGGCGTGTAGTAGTCGAGGCGGAACGTCATGCCGAAGCGGTCCCGCAGAGGCGTCGTCAGCAGCCCGGTGCGCGTCGTCGCGCCGATCAGCGTGAAGGGCGGAAGGTCGAGCGTGAGCGTGCGAGCGGCAGGCCCCTGGCCGACGACGATGTCGAGCCTGAAGTCCTCGAGCGCCGGGTAGAGGATCTCCTCGACCGCGCGGTTCAGCCGGTGGATCTCGTCGACGAACAGGACGTCGCGCTCCTCGAGCCCGGTCAGGATCGCCGCCATGTCACCCTTACGTTCGAGCGCGGGGCCGGCGACGGTGCGGATTCCGACACCGAGCTCCTCTCGCACGATGAACGCAAGGCTCGTCTTCCCGAGCCCGGGCGGACCGACGAGCAGCACGTGGTCGAGCGCCTCGCCGCGCGCCTTTGCCGCGTCGAGCGAGATTTCGAGCTGCTCCTTGACGCGCGACTGTCCGACGAACTCGTCGAGCTTGCGCGGACGGAGCGAACGGTCGAGCTCGTCCTCCTCGGGACGCACGTCGGGCGCGAGGAACTGTGTGGTGCTCACGCGGCCCGCCTGAGCGCCGCGCGTACCTGCTCTTCGACCGTCAGGTCCTGATCGACCTCGGCGAGCGCGCGCTCGGCGTCGACGACGTTGTAACCGAGCTCGACGAGCGCGTCGCGCGCGGTCAGGTCGGTGGAATGCGCGTCGGCGCTTTCCACGACGATCTTCTCCTTCAGCTCCAGCACGATCCGCTCGGCCGTCTTCTTGCCGATCCCGGGGATCGCCTGGAAGCGCGCGAGATCCTCTCGCACGATCGCGCGCCGCAGCTCCGCTGGTCGCGAGCCGGAGACGATCCCGAGCGCGACCTTCGGGCCTACGCCGTTGACTCCGAGCAGCTGTACGAAGAGCTCGCGCTCCGCCGCGTCCGCGAAGCCGTAGAGCTGGAGCGCGTCCTCGCGGACGTGCAGGTAGGTCTCGACCGTGATCTCGTCGCCGCCCTTCCCCGCAGCGCTCGGCGTGGCCTGCACGAGGTAGCCGACGCCGTTGACGTCGAGCACGAGGCCTTCGGCGGTCCGCGCGACAGGCGTGCCACGGAGGCGCGCGATCATGCGCTCGCCCTCAGGAGCGGCGAGGCGAGCAGATGGCAGATCGCGACCGCGAGCGCGTCGGCCGCGTGGGACGGTGTCGGCTCTGCAGGCATCGCGAGGATCGTCTTCACCATGCGCTGGACCTGGGGCTTGTCAGCGCGTCCGTAGCCGCACACGGTCTGCTTGATGCGGGCCGGCGCGTACTCAGCGCAGTCGACGCCGGCCACGGCGGACGCGACGAGCACGGCTCCCCGTGCCTGCCCGACAGAGAGTGCGATGCGGGCGTCGGCGCCGACGTACGACTCCTCGATGACGACGGCATCCGGCGCGTACTCCGCGATGAGCCCGGCGACCCCGTCGAAGATCGTCTTCAGCCGGAGCTCCGGTCGCTGCCCGGCGGCGGTTTTCCACCAGCCGTGGTCCAGCGCCCGGAGGCGCCCGTCGCTTTCGTGGACGATCCCGTACCCGCAAGCAGCCGTTCCTGGGTCGATTCCGACGACGACCTTCACGCGGAGACATTAGGCACGCGGTCGGACGTTCCTTTCAGGGCGTCTCGCCCAATGGACGACGCGACGTTGGTCCTTCGGGACGGACGCGAGGTGTCCCTGGCGACGCCTTCGCCGGCCGCGATGACGCCAGCCAGGTCCAGATCGACAACAGCAGGGACCTCGCCGTCGCCGTGTGGACGACTTCACACAGACTCGCCACACCGTGCACTTGACACCTTCCGGGGTCTGACCCCGATCGCCCGTCGAGCGGGGAAAATCGGCTCGCCATCGCAGCATCTCCGGGACGGGGTCTGACCCCGGCTGGAGAACGCGCCTGTGGAGACGGCGTGACGGCTCCTCAGCGGGCCTGGCACCCGGACGCGGTCGAGGCTCTGCGCCCGCCGGTTAGGACACGGCTTCTTCGAGCATCCGCTCCGGGATGTCGAAGTTCGCGTAGACCTCCTGCACGTCGTCGTTCTCCTCGAGGGCGTCGATCAGGCGAAGGACCTTCTTCGCCTGGCCCTCGTCGTCGACCTCGATCGTCGTCTTCGGGAGCAGCGCGAGCTCGGCGCTCTCGACCGTGAAGCCTGCGCTCTCCACCGCTTCGCGCACGGCGCTCAGGTCCTCCGGGGCCGCGCTGACCTCCCACGTCGAGCCGTCGCGCTGCACGTCCTCCGCGCCGCCCTCGGCTGCCGCGAGCGTCAGCTCGTCCTCGTCCGCGCCGCCGTCGACCACGACGATGCCGCGGCGCTCGAACAACCACGCGACCGAGCCCGCTTCGCCGAGGTTCCCGTCGTGCTTCGCAAAGATGTGGCGCACCTCGGCCGCGGTCCGGTTGCGGTTGTCGGTGAGCGCCTCGGCGATCACCGCGACACCACCGGAGGCATAACCCTCGTAGACGATCGTCTCGAAGGTGGCGGCGTCGGCGTCCTGGCCCGAGCCGCGCGCGATCGCGCGCTCGATGTTGTCCTTCGGCATGGAGTACGAGCGCGCCTTCTCGATCGCGTTCTGAAGCGCGAGGTTGCCCGCAGGATCCGGCCCACCCTCCTTCGCGGCGACGATGATCGCGCGCGAGAGCTTCGAGAAAAGCTTGCCGCGCTTCGCGTCGGCCGCCCCCTTCTTGTGCTTGATCGAGGACCACTTGCTATGCCCGGACACCAGTCTCCTCCTCCACCATCTCGAGGAACCGTTCGTGCACGCGCGTGTCGTCGGTCAGCTCCGGGTGAAACGACGCGACGAGGAAGCGCCCGTCGCGCACGAGCACCGGCTCGCCGTCGTGCTCGGCGAGCACCTCCACGCCGTCACCGAGGTCGCGAACGCGCGGCGCGCGGATGAACACGCCGCGCAGCGGCTCCACCTCTCCCGCGAGGTCGAAGTCGGCCTCGAAGCTCGCCACCTGCCGCCCGTAGGCGTTGCGGTCGACGACGAGATCGACGAGCCCGAGGTGGTCGCGATCGAGCACGATCATCCCCGCGCAGGTGCCGAACACCGGCTGCTCGAACCGCCGGACCGCCTCGTCGAGCCCGTACAGGCGCATCAGCCGCATGAACGTCGTCGACTCCCCGCCGGGGATCACGAGCCCGTCGAGCCCGTCGAGCTGCTCCGGCTTGCGCACCTCCACGGCCTCTACGCCAAGGCCGCGCAGCATCGCCAGATGCTCACGAAAGTTCCCCTGGACTGCGAGGACGCCGATCTTCACGGCTTGATTTTGCCTGCTGCTACCAGCCGCGAGTCTCGAGCAGCTGCGACGGGTCGAGCGAGGCGGTGGAGATACCGACCATCGGCTCGCCGAGCCCAGCCGACACGTCGGCGAGCACCTTCGGGTCGTTGAAGTGCGTCGTCGCCTCGACGATTGCCTTTGCGCGCGTCTCGGGGTTGCCCGACTTGAAGATGCCCGAGCCGACGAACACGCCGTCGGCGCCGAGCTGCATGCAGAGCGCAGCGTCGGCGGGTGTCGCGATCCCGCCTGCCGTGAACGTCACGACGGGGAGCCGACCGTGTTCGGCGACCCACTTCACGAGCTCGTACGGCGCGCGAAGCTCCTTCGCCTCGGAGTAGAGCTCCTCCTCGCGCAGCGTCTGCAACCGGCGGATCCCGCCGTAGACCGAGCGCATGTGCGTCACCGCGTTGACGATGTCGCCCGTGCCGGCCTCGCCTTTCGTGCGAATCATCGAGGCGCCCTCCGCGATGCGCCGCAGCGCCTCGCCGAGGTTCGTGCAGCCGCAGACGAACGGCACGGTGAACTTCCACTTGTCGACGTGGTGCTCGAGGTCGGCGGGCGTCAGCACCTCCGACTCGTCGATGTAGTCGATCTCGAGCGCCTCGAGGACTTGCGCCTCGACGAAGTGGCCGATCCGGCACTTCGCCATCACCGGGATCGTGACCGCCTCCTGGATCCCGCGGATCATCTCGGGGTCCGACATGCGCGCGACTCCGCCCTGCACGCGGATGTCGGCGGGTACGCGTTCGAGCGCCATGACGGCGACCGCGCCCGCATCCTCGGCAACGCGCGCCTGCTCGGCGTCTACGACGTCCATGATCACCCCGCCCTTGAGCATCTCGGCGAGGCCCGTCTTGACCCGCATCGTCCCGAGGTCGAGCATCGCGGTCAGTTTACTCAGGGGCGCAATCCTCGTCGTCCTCGTCGCCGGTGAGCCGCCCCAGCAGCTCGGCCAGGACCGCGCGCTCGTCGTCGTCGAAATGGTCGAGGAAGAGCCGGTGGATGCCGGCGACGTGCGTCTTGCCCGCGGCGCGGAGCTTCGCCCGCCCCGCAGGGGTCAGCTGCGCGTAGCTCACCCGGAGATCCTCCTTGCAGGCCACGCGCTCGACGTACCCCTCCCGCTCGAGCCCTTCGAGCAGCCGCGTGATCCCCGAGGGCGTGAGCAGCACCTCCTGCGCGAGGTCGACCCTGCGCATCCGGTTGCCGTCGGCCCTCACGAGCCGCAAGAGCACCTCATAGTCGTTGATCGTGAGCCCGTGCGCTGCCACGAGCTCGGACGAGAGCTCGCCGACGATCGCCGCGTGGGCCCGCAAGAAGCGAACGAACGGCTCGAACTCGGTCTCGGCCTGCGTCGCCTGTCCTGTCATCGAGCGCTCCATTGACGCCTCAAGTATGCCTCGGTCCCGCGGATGGACCGGCCGTCGCTACGGTTTCACGGTGAGCGCGATCGTCGCTGAGCGGCTCGTCCGCGAGTTCAAAGCGGTTCGAGCAGTCGACGGGATCGACCTCGAGGTCGCCACCGGCGAGATCTACGGGTTCCTCGGCCCGAACGGCGCCGGGAAGTCGACGACCGTCCACATGCTCACGACGCTGATGCCTCCGACCGGCGGCCGCGCCGTCGTCGGCGGGTACGACGTCGTCAAGGACGGCCCGAAGGTGCGCGAGGCGATCGGCGCAGCCCTCCAGGAGGCGGCGCTGGACCCGTTCTTGACCGGCCGCGACCACGTCCGGCTGCAGGCGTCGCTGCACGGCCTCTCCCGTCAGGAGCGCGCCGCTCGCGGGGACGAGCTGCTCGAGCGCGTCGGCCTCACCGACGCCGCCGAGCGCAAGGTGAGGACGTACTCCGGCGGGATGAAACGTCGCCTCGACCTCGCGCTTGCGCTTCTCCACCGGCCGTCGATCCTCTTCCTCGACGAGCCGACGACCGGGCTCGACCCACAGAGCCGCAACGCCCTCTGGGCCGAGGTGGCGCGGCTCGCGCGCGAGGACGGCGTGACCGTCTTCCTCACGACGCAGTACCTCGAAGAGGCGGACGTGCTCGCGGATCGCGTCGGGATCATCGACCACGGCCGGATCGTCGGCGAAGGCACTCCGCCGGAGCTGAAGGCGGAGATCGGCCGCCCCACCGTGCAGGTCGCGCCCGCCGACCCCGACGAGCGCGATGCGATCGTCAGGACACTCGACCGCTTCGGCACGCCGGTCGAGGCACAGCCCGGGCGGCTCGCGGTGCGCCTGGATGCCGGCTACGACCTCGCCGACGTCGTGCGCGCGCTCGACGCCGAGAGCCTCAAGGTCGCCCACCTCGAGCTCGACGAGCCCTCGCTCGACGACGTCTTCCTCGCGAAGACCGGCCATCGGCTCGAGGGCCAGGCCGACGCGCAGCCGGAGCACGTCGGGGCTTGAGCGCAGCGGCGCAGATCGCGATCCTGGGCCGGCGGGCCTTCATGCGCTCGATCCGCCAACCGGGGCAGATGGCGTTCGCACTCGTCTTCCCGCTCTTCTTCCTGTTCGTGATCGCGAGCGGCCTCGATCGCGCGGCGTCACTGCCGGGCTTCCCCGCCGACTCGTACGTGGACTTCATGTTCGCGATCCCGTTCATCCACGGTGCGCTCTTCACCGCGCTCAACTCGGCGGTCGAGCTCGGCCGCGACATCGACACCGGCTTCCTCAACCGGCTCGCGCTCACGCCGGCGAGAGGCGTCGCGATCATGCTCGGTAACCTCGCCGGCGGCGTCGCGCTCGTGCTGATCCAGTACTGCATCTACTTCGCGGGCGGGCTGCTGATGGGCGCGCACTTCGAGGCGGGGCCGCTCGGCGTGCCCGTGCTGTTCCTGCTCGCCTCGCTCGGCGCCGTCGCGATCGGGGCGACGGGAATGCTCGTCGCGCTCCGGAGCGGATCCGCGGAGGCCGTGCAAGGCATCTTCCCGCTCTTCTTCGTCGGCCTGTTCCTCTCGTCGATGAACATGCCGCGCGACCTGATCGAGAACAGCTGGTTCCACTGGATCGCGACCGTGAACCCGGTCTCGTACCTGATCGAGGGCCTCCGCTCGCTCGTGGTGGCAGGCTGGGATCTCGAGGCGCTCGCGATCGGCTTCGGTGTCGCGCTCGGCGCGATCGTCCTCTCGCTCGCATTCTCGGCGCGCGCCTTCCGCGCAAGGATGACGCGCACGTGATCCACGTCGCGCTCGCCGTCGCGTTCCGGGTGCTGAAGAAGTCGTTCACGAACCTCTCGTTCCTCCTGCCCGCGCTGATGTTCCCGGTGATCTTCTTCGTCGGTTTCGCCGGCGCGCTCTCGGGCGTCGACCGCGTGCCCGGCTTCGACTACGAGCCCGGCTACGAGACGTTCCAGTTCGCGTTCGTGCTGCTCCAATCCGCCGCGATGGCCGGGGTCTTCACCGGCTTCGGAATCGCGCAGGACTTCGAGCGCGGCTTCGCCCGTCGCCTGTTGATCGCCGCCCCGAGGCGCAGCGGGATCCTCGTCGGCTATGCGCTCGCGACGATGATCCGTTGGGCCTTCAACACCGCGGTCGTGCTCGCGATCGGCCTGCTGATGGGGATGGAGATCCTCGGCAACGCCCCCGAGTTGACGGCGCTGCTCGTCCTGGGGCTGATCGTCAACCTGATCGGCACGCTCTGGGCGGCGGGCGTCGCCTTGCGGCTTCGCTCGACGCAGGCGGGGCCGATCATGCAGTTCCCGATCTTCCTCCTGATCTTCCTCGCCCCCGTGTTCGTGCCGATCGACCTGCTCACCGGCTGGATCCACACGGTCGCGAGCATCAATCCGTTCACGGCGTTCCTCGAAGGCGCGCGCAGCCTGCTCGCCGGCTCGACCGACGAGGTCGCGATCGCGTTCGGGATCGCCGTCCCGCTGGCGGGATTGTTCGGGCTCTGGGCGCTGACCGGGCTACGCTCAGCCGAGCGGGGCTAGCACGTCGGCGTCCGAGGCCTCAGGTAGAGATGCTGACTGCCGACTGCGGCCGGCCTGGAGCGCCTAAAGGCGACGGGGAAGGGCCCGCCAGGATTCGGACGCCCCTGCTAATCGGTGTTTTCTGTGGCTGAGGTAGGCACGGGGGTCGGCACCGTGCGAGCCGTGCGGGTCAGCTCTCGACGCTCCGAGCGAGCCGCCGCTTAACAGGTGACCGACGCGACGACTTCCGCCCTGACCGCGGAACTCACACCCAATATCCGCAACGGGTACCGCGTCCCGCCACGGGGCTCCTCAGACCAGGGAACCACGCTCAACGTCCCAGACGCAGACCTACGAGCCGTCTGCCGCGCGCACAACCCGCGCGGCGGCTGAGTTCACCTGTGGTTCCAGCAACGCCCCCGAATCGTGGTAAGCGTTCTGTCAAGGAAGCCCCGCGAGCGGATCAACAGCGGGCACCTACGGGTACTAGAGACGCCGTAGACGGTCGCGAGGCCGAGGCCCAGCCGTTCCCCACGCTCGTCCCCGGTCTCGCTGCCGGTGTCACTGATCGCGAGCATGGCGTGACGGCCTGCACCATTGCTGTCGCTGCCGTTCCGCGAGAAGTCGACACTTGCCGTCTCGACGGTCAGGGTGCCACCGCTCGGCATCGCCGAGCGCGCGTGCAAGACGAGGTCGACGATCACCTGCTCGATCCGCGCGGGATCCGCATGGACGTGCGCAACGTCGTCACCGGGACGGATCATGCGTTCCTCCCATAGTCTGTCGACGAGTACCGCGACGTTTCCCTGTGCTGCTGACAGAAAACGAGTTGAGGCAGAGAGTCGCAGCGGGGCTTACCTCTGCGATTCGACGCTCGTCTCTAGCCGAATCAGTTCGGTTCGCGCGGCTTCATCGCCGTAACGACGTCCTCCAAGCCTCGAAGGAGCCGTCTCGAGTTCTCGATGCTCTCTGTAGAGCAAATCGAGAGCCTGATCACAGAAAGCAATAGCTCTCCGGGCTATCTCCGACCTGACGCTCGCCTCAGCGTTGGTGGGAGCGGCCGTCTCGACCGCTCCCACCTTCGAAACCTTCATCTCAGATAGTCGTGTCTGAACCGCGACCGTAGTACTGGGCCACACGATCGCGATATGCCGGTTCGCGATAGTGCGCCTCGTCGAACTCTGGACTGTTCTTGATCTCGTCCTTCGTCCGATTGACGTACACCTTCTGTTCGTCGTGATCGACCGTCTGGATCACGCCGGCGGGAAGCAGAACCTTCTTCCCGAAGATCCAAGGGCCGGTGTCGACAACGATGTAGCTGCCGCCAACCTCATTCGTTGCCTCATCGACTTTGCCGATCCCGCCGTCTGTGGCTTCGACCTCGTAGCCGGCCAAATCGGTCCCCGACCAGGCCGTGTCTCGGTACGTCCACATGTCAATAGTGGCCATTCAGACCCCCTTCTCTAGAGTTCCCGTCCGTCTTGAAACGGTGATGAGGTCGCTGGGGTTACGGCTGAGGTAGTTCTCAGAATCGGCTCTTGACTGATGTCGCGAACCGCCGAAAATGAGATCAGCGTGCGGCCGCTCCCTCTCATCGTTCACGTACAGCGTGAAATAGACGCGACCTGTGTCGCCGAGGCACTCGCCGAGTGGGGCACCAGAGTCGAGCGGACGGGCTCGCGTTGGGACATCAATGTGGAAAGCAGGTCGCTCGCGATCGGTGACGTTCTCTCGACCCTTCACAAGTGTCTGGCAAACAACCACATCCCGCTCGTCCGAGTGACGATTGACGGACGCACCTACGCGATGGAGCAAACACCCTCGTAGAGGGCTGGAGCATTCCCGTCTCCACCTCCGCGCTAGTGTCTGTCGGCCGTCCGGGCCCAGTCCGTTGTCCGCGGCAACGAACCGACCACCGACGGCACGTCCTGGGCGTTCACGGGGCGCACGACCGGCGGGAAAAGACTGCGTACTACCCGCGGGGCCGTTTCTTCGGCTTCGGCTTTGCCTTGCCTTTCGGCTTCGGAACGACTTCCGTCTGCGGCGATGCTGCAGTTCGTGACACCCAGCGGCAGTCGAGCCGTGTGCGTTGCAGTCGTACTTCGTCGCGGTCACGACCGCCCGCAGTCGGCTACCCACGTCAACTGAGCGCACCTTGTAAACCCGCCCGATCGCCCCCGCGATTGGAGAACAGACGTCGAAGTGGCACCGCTCCCAGGCGAACGCGTACGCACACTCCGCGCCACAAGCGGAACCATCACCGTACAACCATGAGCCGTTGTGCCCGACGACGCCCCAACCCACGGCCGCGCGGCCCGTCAGCTCAGTGGACCCGTTGTTGTACGGCATCTCGCCGCGCTGCGCCAGCAAGCGCCAGCGTGGCCGCGATGGTTGCGATCAGCGTTCTCGTAGTCCCCACCTCCTCGGCGCGCTGATGCAACAGGGTAGCGCGGCTCGTGGACGCCCCGTTGCCCGGCTAGGCGAATCCCCGGGGGTAGCACGGGGGGTAGCACGCGATGAGCATTCCGACACTCCCGGCACAAGTGACCCACGGAGGAATGCGGAATGCGCATAGCCGTGCGGGTGGCAGAAGGGCCCGCCAGGATTCGAACCTGGGACCGACGGATTATGAGTCCGCTGCTCTGACCGCTGAGCTACGGGCCCGCTGCCCGGCTCAGGGTAACGCGGGTTCTCCTACCCCGTTCGTTCTGGGCGGCCGCTAGGATCTCGCGCGGTGAAGGTCTTCCAGCGCGAATCGCAGTTTCGGACGACCGGGGGCCTCTCTGTCCGCGACATCACCGACGAGGTCAACGAGGTCGTTCGGGAGAGCGGGATCGCGCAGGGGATCGCGTGCGTCTATTCGCCGCACACGACCTGCTGCGTTCGGGTCAACGAGTTCGAGAAGGGCTTTCTCGAGGACTTCGCGACGATGCTGAAGCGACTCGTGCCGAGCGACGAGTACTACGCGCACGACGACTGGGACAAGCGCACCGAGAACATCTGCGAAGAAGACGCCGAGTTCGGGAACGGCCACTCGCACTGCATGTCGATGCTGCTCGGGTCGGCGGGCGAGTCGGTCCCCGTGGTCGAGGGGAAGCTGCAGCTCGGCACCTGGCAACGCGTGCTCTTCCTGGAGCTCGACCGCGAGCGCGACCGGCGCTGGGTCGTCCAGGTCGTCGGCACCTAGCCCCGGCGCAGCATCTCGACCAGCCGCGCCACGAAGGCGCGCTTCGCATCCTCGTAGTCCGCCGCGCTTGAGCGCGCCGTAGGCTTCGCGATCCTCGTCGTGCGACCGTAGGTAATCGCGAAGCCGCACGTGGTCGAGGAACTCCTCGTCCTCCCGCTCATATGACGAGCAGCTCGTAGCCGGGCTTGCTGAAGTACCGCCGGTTCGGCAGCAGCACTCGTCTTCGCGGACGTGCCGATAGCCGAGCGTCCTCCAGACGCCGCGATGTCGAGTTTGTCGTAGGACTCGACAGACAGCTGCGATGTCGATCGACCGGCTTCGCTGCGAGCCCTCGGCACGGACGTCGAGCCGACGTGGTCGATCTTGCGAAGCTCGGTCCCAACGCCGCGCGGATCTGATCGGCCTCCGCGATGAACCGCGCCGGCCATGCGTCGTCGTACTCGACGACCTCGACGCTCACTCGGGCGTGACGTACGCCGCGGTGAGCCCACCGTCGACCAGGAACGTCGCGCCGTTCACGTACGAGGACTCGTCGCTCGCGAGGAAGAGCGCTCCGTTCACGATCTCGCGCGGCTTCGCCAGCCGGCCCGTCGGCCAGTGGATCCGACGTCGTTCGAGCGCGGCCGGATCGTCGCCGAAGATGTTGAGCAGCAGCGGCGTCTCGACCGGCCCCGGGCAGAGAGCGTTGACGCGGATTCCCTCGCGGGCGAACTGCACCGCGAGCTCTCGGCTCATCGAGAGGACAGCCCCTTTCGAGGCGCTGTAGGAGATCTGCGAGGTCGCGGCTCCGAGGATCGCGACGAACGACGCGACGTTGATCACCGAGCCTCCACCCCGCTTCCGCAGGTAGGGGATGCCGTGCTTGCAGCAGAGAAAGACGCCTCTCGTGTTGACGGATTGCACGCGGTCCCACGCCTCGACGGACGTGTCGAGGACCGAAGCGTCGTCGTCGGGAGAGATCCCCGCGTTGTTGTAGAGCACGTCGATCCCGCCGAAGCGCTCGGCGGTCGCGCGCATCATCGCGGCGACCTGCTCCTCGTCGGCGACATCGACCGCGAACGCGAAGGCGCTTCCCTCGGCGCACGACGCGACGGTCTCCTCGGCGGCGGCGAGCTGCACGTCCGCGGCGCACACCTTCGCGCCCTCCTCCGTGAAGAGCATCGCGGCGTCACGGCCCATCCCGCCGCCTGCGCCGGTGATCACCGCGACCTTGCCGTCGAGCCTGCCCATCACGTCGCCAGGAACACGTTCTTGACCTCGGAGTAGCCCTCGAGCGCCTGCATCCCGAGCTCCCGGCCGAAGGCGACAGGGCCGAAGATCTCGTCCCCCGCGATCCGGTCGTCGTTCGTCGCCTCGACGAGCGTCGCGGGGTACCAGTAGCCCGGGCCGCTCGGCACCTCGCCGGGAAGACGACGTTGCCGTCGACGAACGACGCAACGGTTTCGTCGTGCTGCGCCTTCGCGCGGGCGACCGCGGCATCGGTCTCCTTCACGCCTGCCTGTGTCAGCTCGTCGATCGGCTCCTCCGTCGCCGGGTTCACGACGGTCAACGTCACGTGCGCGCCGCCGCCTTGTGCTCCCGGTAGGCGCGCGCCTGGTCGACGAGCGCCTCGAAAAGGGCGCGGTCGTCGCCGGCCTCCGGGTGCCAGAGCACGCCGACCGCGAAGCGCTTGTCGGGATCCTCGAGCGCCTCGACCGTGCCGTCGTCCGCCCACGCGACCTCGCGCAGCCCTTCACCGATCCGCCCGTAGCCCTGGTGGTGGTGCGACTTGACGGGTGCGCGTTCGCCGAGCAGCCCTCCGAGCTTCGACTCCGACTCGACCTTCACGTCGTGGTCGGCGAACACGCCCGGTGTGTGCTTGTGCCGCTCGTCGCCGATGACCTCCGGGAGGTGCTGCACCAGATCGCCGCCGCGCGCGACGTTCAGCACCTGCGAGCCGCGGCAGACCGCGAGCACGGGCATGTCACGCGCGAGCGCCGCACCGAGGAGCGCAAGCTCACCCCGATCGCGGTCCAGACGCGTTCCGGTCGTCTCGGGGTGCGGGACCTGCTCGTACGTGGTCGGGTCGAGATCGCTGCCGCCGGAGAAGAGCAGCCCGTCCAGCGCGTCGAGCGTTTCCTCGATGGCCTCGGTGCTCGGCGGCACGAGCAGCGCACGCCCGCCGGCGCGCTCGATCGCCTGCACGTACATATACGGGATCAGCGCGGAGGGGAGCTCCCAGGCGCCCCACTGCGCCGGCTCGACGTAGGTCGTGATGCCGATCAGCGGGCTAGCCACGTTCGAATCCGTCGAGTGAGATCACGCGGACGACACTAGTCGCCGGATGAACTCGCGATCAACATCAGCGGCATGAGGTCGGCTCCTCCGGCTGCCGATTCGTCGACGGTGGAGCCGTCCCCCGCAGGCCTCGCGATAGCCCGCGATCTTCCGGCCGACGAGCGCCCGTCACTTCCTCAGCACGAGCGTGCTCGTCACGTAGTCGTGCAACGTCTGGCGCCGCTTCGTCCAGAACGCCATCAGGTATCCGATCGCAAACGGCGTGAGCGCGCTGAAGTACATCGCAAAGTACCGTGAGGTTGCGCGGTTGAAGCTGATCGGCTCACCCTCCAGGTCCGTGACGCGAAGCCCGAGGATCCGGCCGGAGAGGGTCGCCTGGGCACCCGAGCTCTCGAGTCCGGCGAAGTAGAGCCAGTTGGCGGTCAGCGCGATCACGAAGACGGCGAAGTAGCTGCGGCCGGCGAGGACCAGCGCGATGAGGAAGAACGCCGAGACGACGACGAGCTCGATCGCCCAGGCGCCGAGCCGCTGCAACCTGGTCGCGTAGCTCACGGCGCGATTCTCCCGTAGCGTCCCCGTCGATGCAGGAGCCATGGCTGGACAAGCTCGAGGCATTGCTCGCCGACGCCGACGAGGCGACAGCGGTGGTCACCGTGGCGTCGGTCGCGGGTCGCGAGATCCAGGTCGACGGCGACGAGCTTCGAGGGGCGGCACGCCGCGCGCTGCTCGTGCTCGCGGCCGGCGGCGATCCGTCGCGTGGGCTCGATCTCGACGGCCCTGCCGTGATCGGACTGGCGAGCGAGCTCGACGCGCAGGAACGTCGAGATGCACTCGAGGACGGGCTGTTCCGCCTGCTGGAAGACGCGAAGGGCTTCCCTCACGTCAGCGAGGCCGTCCGCGGCCTCCTCGCCTCACGCGACGTCGCGTGGCGCGCGTACGCGTGCTCGCTCCTGGCCGAGCAGCTCGCTGCCGAGGACTAATTTGCTGCGCAGGTCGCAAATCCGCTCGCGCGGATCCGCGACGCGCGAGACCCCTAAAGGCGGCCGCTTCGCGGCCGCTGGCGCAGCGACTTCACAGCCGCTAGCTCTTCAGATAGCGGTCGAACCAGTCGAGCAGCACCTCGAAGCGCTGGACGCGGTGCACCGGCGAGCCCGAGCGCGAGAGCTCGTGGCTCTCTCCGGGAAAGCGCACGAACTCGACCTCCTTGCCCAGCAGGCGCATCACGATGAACAGGTGCTCGGCCTGCTCGACGGAACAGCGCAGGTCGCCCTCCGAGTGCATGATCAGCAGCGGCGTCTTGATCCGGTCCGCGTACACGGACGGCGAATGCTCGAGCCAGGCGTCCGTCGCCTCGTGCGCGAAGGCGCCGAAGTAGCCCTTGAACGCCCAGAACACGTCGCTCGACCCCATCGCGGTGTAGAGGTTGTTGGTCGAGCGCTCGGAGCACGCCGCCTTGAAGCGGTCGGTGTGCGTGACGATCCAGGACGTCATGTAGCCGCCGTACGAGCCGCCGAGCACGCCGGTGCGCTCAGGGTCGAGGAAGTCGAAGCGCTCGAGCGCCTCGTCCATCACGGCCATCAAGTCCTCGAAGTCCACCGTGCCCCACCCCGGACCGACGCCGCCCACCGGCCCGCGGATCGCCGTCCCCCAGTCCTCGCTGTAGCCCGACGAGCCGCGCGGGTTCGCGAACACGACCGCGTACCCCGCCCCGGAGAAGACCTGGAACTCGTCGAAGAAGCTCGAGATGTACTGGGTGAAAGGCCCTCCGTGGATCGAGAGCAGGACCGGGTATCGCTCGCCTTCCTCGAACCCGGCAGGTCGAACGATCCACGCCTCGACCTCCGTGCCGTCCTTCGAGCGCGCCGTGAAACGCTCCGGCTGCACGAGCTGCGCAGGGAATGCCCTGGTCGCGTCGGTGATGCGCGCCTCCCCGACGTACAGGTCTGCGAACGTCGACGGCGTGCTCGCCGCGTGCACGAGCGTGTCGCCCTTCACGTCGAAGCCCTTGACCACCCGCTCGCCGCCGAGCAACGGCTTGGGCTCGGATCGACCCGTCCGCGGGCACCGCGTAGACGTGGACGCTCCCTCCGTCCTCGACGCCGAACAGGATCCGATTCCCGTCCCACACCGGCTCGCGCAGGGCGGGATACGGCGCGCACTGACGATCGAGACTCTCGGTGAGGAGCGCGCGCTCGCGCGTGGCCAGGTCGACGACGGCGATCTGCGTGTGCCTCCCCCACACCCAGGGGTCGGGCAGGTACTGGTAGGCGACACGCGTCCCGTCGGGCGACCACGAGGGGCTGCTGCACTCGCCGTCGCCGTGGGTCAGGAGCTCCGGCTCCCCTCCGTCGGGCGAGACGAGGTAGAGGTCGGAGACGAGCCGCGTGTCCCAGTCGTCGCCGCGCGACGAGACGAAGGCGAGCTGTGAGCCGTCGGGCGACCAGGCCGGCGCAGCATTGTCCTGCTCGGCGTCGGTCAACTGCTTCGGCTCCGCGCTCCCGTCAGCGGGCACGACGAAGAGCTGGGAGCGGCGATCGGCGATCCAGCCCTCGTCGTCGAGTTTGTAGAAGAGGCGCGTGACGCGACGGGGTGGCCTGCGCCGCTCGTCCTCCTCCTCGGACGCTTCGTCGCGGACTCGCGACGTGAACGCGATCGTCGTGCCGTCGGGCGACCAGGCGACGCCGCGCACGTCCTCCTTGAGCTTCGTGAGCTTCTGCGCCTCGCCGCCGCGCAACGAGATGACGTACAGCTGCCCGGGCTCCTTCTCGGCGCGACTCGACACGAAGGCCAGACTTTTCCCGTCGGGCGACCAGCGCGGCTCGCCGTCGCGGCGCTCGCCGGTCGTGAACCGGCGCGGCGGCTCGGAGCCGTCGACCGGCGCGAGCCAGACGTTGCCGCGGTACTCGTTCGCCTCGCCGTCGATGGACCAGGCGACGTACGCGACAGTCTCGCCGTCGGGGCTCAGGCGTGGGTCGGAGACCCCCTCGAGCGCGTAGATGTCCTCGGGCTTCATCCCGCGCATCGCGGGATCATAGGCGGTGCCGGAAACCTGCCGTGACGAATGCCGCCACCGTCGAGCCGGTGAGACCGAGCGCGAGGTCGCCCAGCGTGTCCGTATAAGCCGTGTCCAGCTCGGTCGAGTTGCGGATGAACGTCACGTACTCGGCGAACTCCCAGAGGACGGCGGTGACGGCACCAAAGCCGAGGGCGAGCGCGAACGTGTTCAGCACCCCGAGTCTCAGGCGCAGCAGGAACTGGCCGAACGCCCCCGTCAGCAGCGCCCAGTTGACGAAGTGGTTCGCGTCGTCCCACCAGCCGATCGTGTCGTAGAGGTCGAAGACGTTCCCGAGCGTGTCGATCAGGAACGGCAGCGTGAAGAGGATGTCCGCGGCGTAGGGGTAGGGCGGGCGTCTCGACCAGATCCACCAGACCGCCGGAACGACGAGCGTGGCGAGCGGGTATGCGATCAGCCGGGCGCCGAACGCCTTGCCCTCGAACCGCTCGAGGCCGGAGAGCGTGCCGAATGCGAGCGCTGCGACGAGCGCGAGCTTGAGCGCGACGTCGACAACGAGCGCGGGCCTCACTCGAACCGGAAGCCCATCGCGCGGTCGATGTCGCCGTTCCAAGCGTCGTAGACGTCCCGGAAGCCGTGCGCCGTCGCGATCTGCTCGACGGCCGCCTGGAGCTCCTGCTGCTTGCCTGGATCGGCGGTGCGGGCGACCTCGACGATCAGCGGCTCGAGCTCGCCGAGCCGACCACCCCAGTACTCCGTGTACGGCGCGCGTGCCCCCTCGAGGCCCATCAGGAGGTCGCCGAGCCACCAGAGCGACCGGCCCGAGAGAATCCTCGCTCCGAGCTCGCGGCCACGTCGCCAGGCCTTCAACGAGCGGTAGAAGTCGTTGAGGTAATTGTCGTAGAGGTTCGCGAGCTCCTTGCGCGTCAGGTGACGAGCAGCCTCGACCGCCTCTGCGAGCTCGCCCGTCTTGTCCAGCAGGACGCGCGAGTGCGCGAGGGCGGGCAGCTCCCACGAGTCGACGCCGCGAACGCGCTCCAGCGTCGTCGTGATCAACTCGAGCCGGCCGTCTCTCGTCTGCGACGGCTCACCGTCGAGCAAAACGACGACGACGTCCCAGTCCGACTCCTCGTCGGCCGCTCCCATCGACTGCGACCCTTTCAGCAGCACGCCGACGACGTTGGCATCGCGCTCCGCAGCCTCGAGGATCGGGCGGACGAGCTCCTTCATGGGCTGTCTGAGCGTCGCGGTTTAGACGACGACGCGCTGTGTGTCGCGCCCGCCGAACAACGACCCGAGCGCGCTGTGCAGGATCCAGTTCACGAGCCAGACGACGATCGTCGCACCGATGTAGGTCCAGAACCCGTCGATCGTGAAGTCCGGCGCGATCCACTCCGCGAGCGCGAGCATCAAGACGTTGATCGCGAAGTACGCGAGCCCGAGCGTGACGAGGATCAGCGGCAAGGCGAGCAGCGCGAGGATGGGCTTGACGATCGCGTTCGCGATCCCGAGCACCGCCGCGCCGATGAGCACACCGCCCCAGCGTCCGATCTCGACCCCGTCGAAGAGCGAGTCGACGACGAGGAGCGCGACGACGTTGACTCCCCAACCGATGAGGAGGGCGACAAGCAGCTCGGAGCCGTAGCCGTCACCGCGCACGGTTGGGAGTATCACCGGGCAGGCGGAGAGACGCAAGCCGGGCCGCGGTGTCCGCCGAGCGTCAAGGGGGCGCTAAGACTCCGCGGGTCGGCGTAGAGCTTTCGTCAAACGTCGCCCCTTGCACGGCCGACAGCGCTATACCTCGTCGGGTGCTCGACGTCCTGCTGATCGCGGTCGTCCTTGCGTTCTTCGCGCTGGCTGCGCTCTACGTGCGCGGCTGTGCGCGGATCCTCGAGCAGCCGGAGGACGAGCGTTGACGATCGGGGACGTTCTGTTGATCGTCCTCGTGGTCGCGTTGCTGGTCTACCTGTTGTGGGCGCTGCTCGTTCCGGAGCGCCTCGGATGAACACGTGAGCGGCGCAGCCTGGCTTCAGTTCGGCGTGCTCGTAGCGCTCGTGCTCGCCGGCACGCGGTTGCTCGGCCCGTATCTCGCGCGCGTCTACGGGGACGGCCCGGCGCCCGGCGACCGCATCTTCGGGCCGGTCGAGAGGCTCCTCTACCGGCTCGGTGGGATCGACCCTCGGCGCGAGCAGCCGTGGACGCTCTACGCGATCTCGCTGCTGGCGTTCAGCGCGGTCTCCGTCGTCGGTCTCTACATCCTGCAGCGCGTGCAGGGAACGTTGCCGCTGAACCCGACCGACGTGGACGCCGTGCCACCGGCACTCGCGTTCAACACGGCGATCAGCTTCGTCACGAACACGAACTGGCAGAACTACGGCGGCGAGTCGACGATGAGCCACCTGACGCAGATGGTCGGGCTGACGGTGCAGAACTTCGCCTCGGCCGCCGTCGGGATCGCCGTCGCAGTCGCGCTCATCCGCGGGCTGACGCGCCGGCGCAGCGCCACCATCGGGAACTTCTGGGTCGACCTGGTGCGGTCGACGACGCGCGTCCTGCTGCCGCTGTCGATCGTGATCGCGCTGCTGCTCGCGAGCCAGGGCGTCGTGCAGTCGCTGCGCGGGCCTGCCGAGGCGCGCACCGTCGAGGGCACGGCGCAGGCGATCTATCGCGGCCCGGTCGCGAGCCAGGAGGCGATCAAGGAGCTCGGAACGAACGGCGGCGGGATCGTCAACGCAAACTCCGCGCACCCCTTCGAGAACCCGACCGCCTTCACCAACCTCGTCGAGCTGCTGGCGCTCCTGCTGATCCCGTTCGCGCTCACCTACGCGTTCGGCCGCATGGTCGGAAATCAGCGCCAGGGCTGGGCGATCTTCGCCGCCATGTTCGCGCTCTGGCTGGGTTCGGCCGCCGTCGCCACCTACTACGAGGTCAACGGGAACCCACGCGTCGATGCGAGCCGCGCGCGAACATGGAGGGGAAAGAAGTGCGCTTCGGCGCGCCCGCGTCGGCGCTCTTCGCCGCCTCCACGACGGGGACGTCGACGGGGGCTGTGAACTCGGCGCACGACAGCTTCACGCCGGGGGGCGGCGCAGTGCCGCTCGTGAACATGATGCTCGGCGAGGTCTCGCCCGGGGGCGTCGGCGCAGGCCTCTACGGGATGCTCGTCTTCGTCCTCCTGTCCGTGTTCATCGCCGGGCTGATGGTCGGCCGGACGCCTGAGTTCCTCGGGAAGAAGATCCAGGCACCCGAGATGAAGCTCGTCGTCCTCTATCTGCTCGCCGTTCCGACCCTCGTGCTCGCCTTCAGCGCGGTCTCGCTCGTGCTCGACACCGGCGTCGCGTCGATCCTCAATCCCGGACCGCACGGGCTCTCGGAGGTGCTGTACGCGTTCACGTCCGCCTCGAACAACAACGGCTCCGCGTTCGGAGGGCTGACCGGGAACACCGACTGGTACAACACGACCCTCGCGCTGGCGATGCTCGGCGGCCGCTTTCTGCTGATCGTGCCCCTCCTTGCGATCGCAGGCTCGCTCGCGAGCAAGCAGCCGGCCCCGGCGAGTGCGGGGACCTTCCCGACCGCCTCGCCGCTCTTCGTCTCGCTCCTCGTCGCGGTCGTACTGATCGTCGTCGGGCTGACCTACTTCCCGGTGCTCGCTCTCGGGCCGATCGTGGAGCAGCTGAGTCTGTGACGCGCGCCTCGTCGTCGGTTCTGGACCCCGCGATCCTGCGCCGCGCCTCGGTCGACAGCGTCCGCAAGCTCGACCCGCGCCGAATGGTGCGGAATCCGGTGATGTTCATCGTCGAGATCGGGAGCGCCGTCGTGACCGGGGTCGCGATCGCCGACCCCAGCGTCTTCGCCTGGCTGATCGCGGTCTGGCTCTGGTTCACGGTCGTCTTCGCGAACTTCGCGGAGGCGGTCGCGGAAGGTCGGGGCAAGGCGCAGGCCGAGGCGCTCAGGAAGACGCGCGCCGAGACCGTGGCGCACCGCCGCGGGCCGGACGCGACGCTCGAGGACGTCCCGTCGAGCGCGCTGGCCGAGGGCGACGTCGTCGTCGTCTCGGCAGGCGAGCTGATCCCCGCCGACGGCGAGGTGATCGAGGGGATCGCCAGCGTCGACGAGTCCGCGATCACCGGCGAGTCCGCGCCCGTGATCCGCGAATCCGGCGGCGATCGCTCGGCGGTGACCGGCGGCACCCGCGTGCTCTCGGACGAGATCGTCGTGCGCGTGACGCAGCGGCCGGGCGAAAGCTTCCTCGACCGGATGATCGCCCTCGTGGAGGGCTCCGCGCGCCAGAAGACACCGAACGAGATCGCCCTCAACATCCTCCTCGTCGGACTAACGGCGATCTTCCTGCTCGCCGTCGCGACGCTGCAGCCGTTCGCCATCTACTCGGGCGACCGGCAGGACACGATCGTGCTCGTCGCACTGCTCGTCTGCCTGATCCCGACGACGATCGGCGCGCTGCTCTCGGCGATCGGGATCGCCGGCATGGACCGGCTCGTGCGCCGCAACGTCCTCGCCCTCTCAGGGCGCGCCGTCGAGGCCGCCGGCGACTGCTCGACGCTGCTGCTCGACAAGACGGGCACGATCACGCTCGGCAATCGCCAGGCGACCGAGTTCCTGCCGCTCCCTGGAGTGAGCAAGACGAAGCTCGCCGACGCCGCCCAGCTCGCGAGCCTGTCCGACGAGACGCCGGAAGGCCGTTCGATCGTCGTGCTCGCCAAGGAGGAGTTCGGGCTGCGCGAGCGTGACCTCGCCGGCGCAACGCTCATCCCCTTCACCGCGCAGACCCGGATGAGCGGAGTCGAGCTGGACGGCCGCTCGATCCGCAAGGGTGCGGGCGACGCGGTCCGGCGCTGGGTCGCCGACCAGGGCGGTGCGACGAGCGCGGAGCTCGACGAGCTGATCGAGCGGATCGCACGCGAGGGTGGCACACCGCTCGCCGTGGCCGAGAACGGGCGCGCGCTCGGCGTCGTGCACCTCAAGGACGTGGTCAAAGCGGGTATCCGCGAGCGGTTCGACGAGCTGCGCGCGATGGGAATCCGCACCGTGATGATCACCGGCGACAACCCGCTCACCGCACGGGTGATCGCCGAAGAGGCCGGCGTGGACGACTTCCTCGCCGAGGCGACTCCCGAAGACAAGATGGCGCTGATCCGGCGAGAGCAGGCGGGCGGGAACCTGGTCGCGATGACCGGCGACGGAACGAACGACGCGCCGGCTCTCGCCCAGGCCGACGTCGGCGTGGCCATGAACACCGGGACGCAGGCGGCACGCGAGGCCGGGAACATGGTCGACCTCGACTCGAACCCGACGAAGCTGATCGAGATCGTCGAGATCGGCAAGCAGCTCCTGATCACACGGGGCTCGCTGACCACGTTCTCGATCGCGAACGACGTCGCCAAATACTTCGCGATCATCCCCGCGATGTTCGCCGGCACCTTCCCGGTGCTGGACGACATCAACGTGATGCGCCTCGACAGCCCCGAGTCGGCCATCCTGAGCGCCGTCGTCTTCAACGCGCTCGTGATCGTGGCGCTGATCCCCCTCGCGCTGCGCGGCGTCCGCTTCCGGGCGGCCTCCGCGGCCGCCGTGTTGCGCCGCAACCTCCTCATCTACGGCCTCGGCGGGCTCGTCGTGCCGTTCGCCGGGATCAAGCTGATCGACCTCGTCGTCGGCGGGCTCGGGATCGTCTGATGCGCCGCCAGCTCTTCCCTGCCCTCGTGGTCTTCCTCGCGCTGACGCTCGTGACCGGGATCCTCTACCCGCTGGCCGTCACTGGGGTGACGCAGGTTGCCTTCCCCGGTCGCGCGGACGGATCGCTGATCGAGCAGAACGGCAGCGTGGTCGGCTCGCGATTGATCGGCCAGAACTTCGAAGGCGAGCGCTACTTCCAGCCACGGCCTTCGGCGGCGGGAGACGGATACGACGCGATGTCGAGCTCCGCTTCCAACCTCGGGCCGACGAACCCGGTGCTGCTCGACGCGGTCCGGGAGCGCCGGTCGGCCTACGAGGAGGCGAACGCCGGCAGCGCGCCGGTGGACGCCGTCACGGCCTCCGGGTCGGGCCTCGACCCACACATCTCGCCGGCCAACGCACGCACACAAGCCGCGCGGGTCGCCCGGGCGCGCGGCCTCCAGCTCGCGCAGGTGCTCGAGCTCGTCGACGAGCACACCGCCGGTCGCTCGCTGGGCTTTCTCGGCGAAGCGGGCGTGAACGTGCTGGAGCTCAACCTCGCGCTCGACGAGCTGGCGTAGCCTCCCGGCGTGGCACGCGGCTCGCTTCGCATCTACCTCGGCGCGGCGCCGGGCGTCGGAAGACCTACGCGATGCTCAACGAGGGCCGCCGCCGTGCCGAACGCGGCGAGGACGTCGTCGTCGGCGTCTACGAGACCCACGGCCGACGGCCGACGGCCGAACAGGTCGGCGAGCTCGAGGTCGTTCCGCAGCGGCGCGTCCGCTACCGAGATTCTGAGTTCGAGGAGATGGACGTCGATGCGCTGCTTGCACGCCGGCCTGAGGTGGCGCTCGTCGACGAGCTCGCACACACCAACGTCCCCGGCTCGCGCAACGAGAAGCGCTGGCAGGACGTCGCGGAGCTTCTCGACGCCGGCATCGACGTCATCTCCACGCTCAACATCCAGCACCTCGAGTCGCTCAACGACGTCGTCGAGCAGATCACGGGCGTCAAGCAGCGGGAGACGATCCCCGACGAGGTCGTCCGCCGCGCGGACCAGCTTCAGCTCGTCGACCTCGCGGTCGAGACGATCCGAGCGCGGCTCGCCCGGGGGGACATCTACCCCCCCGAACGCATCGATGCCGCGCTCGGCAACTACTTCCGCCCGGGAAACCTCGGCGCGCTCCGCGAGCTGGCGTTGCTCTGGATCGCCGACCGCGTCGACGAGGGCCTCGCCGACTACCGTGCCCGCCACGGGATCGACCAACCGTGGGAGACTCGAGAGCGCGTCCTCGTCGCGCTGACCGGCTCCCCCGACGGCGAGCGGCTCGTGCGCCGCGCCGCACGGATGGCCCAGCGCGCGAACGGCGATCTCGTCGCCGTTCACGTCATCCCGCAGGACGGGCTCGCGGCGGCGCCTGCGGAGCTGCTCGACCAGCAACGCCGTCTCGTCGAGCAACTCGGCGGCTCGTATCGCGAGGTCGTCGGCGCCGACGTCGGCCAAGCGCTCGTCGAAGCGGCGCGCGAGCTGAACGGGACGCAGATCGTGCTCGGTGCGACGCGAAGGTCGCGTTGGCGCGAACTGACCCAGGGATCGGTGATCAACGAGGTGATCCGGGACTCCGGCATCGGTCTCGACGTGCACGTGATCAGCCGCGCGGACGCAGGAGCGGACCCGACCACGCCGGCCCGACCACCACGCAGGCGCCGACCGCGCACCCTTCCGCGGCGCCGCATCATCGCGGGCTTCGCGCTCGCGGGGGTCGGGCTACCGCTTCTCACCTTGGTGCTCGCCAACCTGCGCGACCACTTCGGATTGCCGAGTGTGCTGCTCCTCTTCCTGCTGTTGGTTGTCGCGGTTTCCGCCGTCGGCGGCGTGTGGCCTGCACTTGCCGCAGCCGTGGCCGGTTTTCTGCTTGCCAACTGGTACTTCACACCGCCGCTCTACACGTTCACGATCAACGAGGGTGAGAACATCCTTGCCCTGTTCGTCTTCGTCGCCGTTGCCGCACTCGTCAGCGCGTTCGTCGCGCTGGCGGCGAAGCGCGCCGCAGAGGGGACGCGCGCTCGCGCCGAAGCCCAGGCACTCGCACGGCTCGCAGGCTCGATCTCGGTCGACGCGCTGCTCGAGAGCCTGCGCCGCGCCATGGGCTACGACGCCGTGGGCGTCTTGCATCGCAACGGCGACGAATGGATTCTCGAGGCCGCGAGCGGACCAGCGCCGACGACACCGTCCGAGGCTGCGGCAACCGTAGAGGTCGATCCGACGCACGTCCTCGTCCTGGCCAGCTCGACAGCGCCGACCGACGACGACCGGCCGATTCTCGACGCGTACGCCCGCGAGTTCGCGGCATCGCTCCAGCTCGAGGAGCTCCAGGCAGAAGCCTCGACGGCCGGCAGCCTCGCGGCCGCGAACGAGCTCCGAACGGCGCTCCTCTCCGCCGTCTCGCACGATCTCCGCACGCCGCTCGCCGCGATCAAGGCGTCGGTGACCAGTCTCCTCCAGCAAGACGTGGACTGGACGAGCGCGGAGCAGGGCGAGTTCCTGGCGACGATCCACGAGGAGACCGACCGCCTCGACGCGCTCGTCGGCAATCTCCTCGACATGAGCCGCCTCCAGACCGGGTCTCTCGAGCTCAATCCGCAGGCGATCAGCCTCGACGAGGTCATCCCGGCCGCGGTCCGCAGCCTCGGTGCCCGCGGCACCAACTTCGAGCTCGATGTGTCCGAGGACGTGCCGCCCGTCGTCGCCGACGCCGGGCTGCTCGAGCGCGCGATCGCCAACATCCTCGCGAACGCCGCGGCGTACTCACCCGAGGGTATGGCACCGCGAGTCGTCGCCGGTGCCGTCGACGGCGGCGTCGACATTCGGATCGTCGATCGCGGCCCCGGTGTCCGGCCCGACGAGCGTGACCGGATGTTCCTGCCGTTTCAGCGCCTGGGAGACTCGAACAGCAGCGAAGGCGTCGGACTCGGCCTGGCGGTCGCCAAGGGCTTCATTGAAGCGATGAACGGTTCGATCGAGATCGAGGACACACCCGGAGGCGGGCTGACCGTCGTCGTCCGTCTCGAGGCGGCGCAATGACATTGACGAGGATCCTCGTCGTCGACGACGAGCCACAAATCCTCCGTGCCCTCAACACGAACCTGCGCGCCAGGGGGTACGACGTCGACCTCGCGCCGACCGGCGAGCGCGCGCTCGAGCTCGCGGCGCGCAAACACCCGGACCTCGTCATCCTCGACCTCGGCCTCCCGGGCATCGACGGGGTCGACGTGATCCGTGGGCTTCGCGGCTGGACGAGCGTCCCGATCGTCGTCCTCTCCGTCCGCGAGCGCGAGGCGGACAAGGTCGCTGCGCTCGATGCCGGCGCAGACGACTACGTCACCAAGCCGTTCGGCATGGACGAGCTCCTCGCCCGCCTTCGCGCGGCGCTCCGACGTGCAGCCCCCGCGGACGAAGAGGCGGTCATCGTCACGCCCGACTTCACCGTCGACCTCAGCGACAAGCGGGTCACTCGTGACGGCAAGGAGATCCGGCTCACGCCGACCGAGTGGCAGATCGTCGAGGTGCTGGTCCGCAACCCGGGCAAGCTCGTGAGCCAGCGCCAGCTCCTGCAGGACGTCTGGGGACCGCAGTACGAGCAAGAGACCAACTACCTCCGCGTCTACCTTGCTCAGATCCGGCGCAAGCTCGAACCCGATCCCGCCCGACCGCGCTACTTCCTCACCGAGCCCCGGATGGGGTATCGCTTCATCGGCGACGAGTGACGGCGACAGCGCGATGATTCACCTGCGCATCGTCGCCCCGCCCACGCTGGCTCCGCAGGTGGTCGATGCCCTCGCGTCCAGATCCTCGGTGATCAGCATCGTCCACCTTCCGGGCGTCGCGCGGCGGCCCGACGGCGATCTCATCCTCAGCGACGTCGCCCGTGAGGACGCGAGCCTCGTGCTCGCCGACCTACGCGAGCTCGGTGTCGAGCGGGAGGGGACGATCGCCATCGAGGAGATCGACACGGCGATCTCTCAGGCCGCCCGACGGGCCGAGCAAGCCGCGGTTGGATCGCCTGCCGATGCCGTGGTGTGGGAAGAAGTCGAGAACCGAACCTCGGAGAGTGCCGAGCTCTCGTTCAGCTTCCTCGCGTTCATGGTCCTCGCGACGCTGATCGCAGGTGCCGGCATCCTGACCGACTCGGTGATCCTGATCATCGGCGCGATGGTCGTCGGGCCCGAGTTCGGGCCGCTCGCGGGCTTCTGCGTCGCGGTCGTTCAGCGCCGCCTCGCGCTCGCCCGGCGCTCGCTTGCCGCGCTCGCGGTCGGCTTTCCGCTCGCCATCGCCGCGACCATCCTCGGAACCCTGCTGCTCCGGGCGTTCGGCCGCGGCCCGGAAGCGCTCGGTGATCATCCCGCGACGCTCTTCATCTCACACCCCGACATCTTCTCGGCAATCGTGGCGACGCTCGCCGGCGTGGCGGGGATGCTCTCGCTCTCGACGGCGAAGTCGGGTGCCTTGATCGGCGTGCTGATCTCCGTAACGACGATCCCTGCCGCCGCGAACGTGGGCGTCGCGACCGCGTACGGCGACTGGGACGAGGTAGGTGGAGCGGTCGCACAGCTGGGTCTCAACCTCGCGTGCATCGTCGTTGCGGGCATCGCCACGCTCGCCCTGCAGCGCCACCTGTACCGGCGCCGCCGCGACGCGGTCGCCCACGCTACCTGAGTTGGACGATCAGCGGATGCCGGTATCGAGCTCGAACTCGACACGCGCAACCCGGTGGAGCGGGACGAGGACGACTCGCGGCGACAGACCCGAGCCGACCGTGCGCGTCGTCGTCCTCACGCCGTACCTTCCGGGCGGCAGAGTGAGCCGGTAGTCGCCGTTTCGACCTGTCCTCGCGCGAGCGACGACGCGTCCGGACCGAGAGAACACCAGCACGACGTTGGCCGCGGGCTCGTCGCACGACACGCCGACCCCGCAGACGGGCGTGATCGGTCCGCGCATGACGATCCCGCGCAACCCTGAGGGAGTCGTCGCGGGTGTGGCCGGCGCGGCGAGTGCGAGAGTCGTCAGCGAGAGCGCGAGTATCCGCACGAACTCAAGATAGCCCCCGCTCCGACCTGCCCCGGCCACCGGCAAGATGCGGAAATGGAAGAGAAGCACGATGCTCCACCTGTTGCCGCCTCACACGCACTGGCCGCGAGCGTCGACCTGCGCGCGGTCGTGCTCGTGGAAGGGATCAGCGACCAGCGCGCGGTCGAAGCGCTCGCCGAGCGCCGTGGTCGGGATCTCGACGCCGAGGGAGTCTTTGTCGTGGCGATCGGCGGTGCGCAGTCCATAGGACGCTTCTTGAATCTGTTCGGCCCTCAGGGGCTCGACGTCAGGCTTGCGGGTCTCTGTGACGCCGCAGAAGAGGGTGAGTTCCGGCGCGGTCTCGAGCGGGCAGGCCTCGGGTCCGACCTGAATCGCATCGACATGGAGCGGCTGGGCTTCTATGCGTGCGTCGCAGACCTGGAGGACGAGCTGATCCGCGCTCTCGGTGCCGCCTCCGTGGAACAGGTCGTTGCCGAGCAGGGCGATCTCGGATCCTTCCGCACCCTCCAGAAGCAGCCTGAGTGGCAAGGACGCACGACCGAGGAGCAGCTTCGGCGCTTCATGGGAAGCGGCGGCAGCCGAAAGATCCGATACGCCCGTTTGCTCGTCGATGCGCTTGACCTCACGCAGTGCCTCGACCGCTCGAGCTCGTTCTTGCCCACGTCTGAGCAAACCGCTGACGCCGTGGTCAGCTGCCTAACGCCTCGAGCATCTGACCAGGGTGACACTGGCGCGCGTGGAAGACGCCGAGTTCGAGCCGAGCGACGGCACTGCCGCCGAGGTCAGCCACTACGCGACCCCCTTGCCACCCGCGTGCCACCCGTAGTCGTTCGTAGTCAGCCAGTTGCACAGGCTTCGAAGGACGTTCTCACAGAGCGCGGCGGGCCGACCTGCGAGCTCGAGATCCTCACGCCCCGCCCAGCCGATCACACCCTGCAAGAGCGGCCGCAGCGCGAGGCCAAACCCGGCTTTCAGCTCGATCGGGCTCGCCCGAGCTCCTCGGGCCCGTAGCTCGTCCGCGTACGTCGACAAGAGAGCGCCGATCCGCTCCGGCTGCGACGCGTCGACGACGCCCTCGACGAGGAAGCGAGCGAGGTCAACCGCCGGGGGCCCGATTGCTGCGTTGCACCAGTCGAGCAATACCGCAGTCCCGTCCGGTCGCCACAGAACGTTGTCGAGGTGGGCGTCGACGTGGATCCACGACGCCGGACCGCGGGTCAGCTGTTCAACAGCACTCGCGACCTCCTCGGGAAGATCCTGAATTGCAGCAGGAAGACTCCCATTCAGGATCCCCGGGAACCGTTCACGAGCGCGCTCCAGGCGATCCGTCCAGCGATCTGACTCCATCGAAGCCGGTCGCCAACGAGGCAAGCTCGGAGGAACCAGATCGTCTCGAGCCCTCCAAGATGCTCCGTGCACACGCGCCAGCGCGCGCACAACCGCTTCGGCTTGCGCGTGCGCGCACCCACGGAGAACGTCGCCCTGTTGGGCGGGGGCGACGTCTTCGAGGACGAGCACTCCGCTGCCGGATTTGCTGTCGCTCGCACCGCCGAAGCACTCCGCAATGCAACCGCGCACGAGTTGACCGCAGTGGCTGCGAAAGAGCAGCTCGCGTTCGATTGGCGCCGAGCTCTCCTGTTTGACGATGAGCGAGACCGATCGACCTCGCGTTTCGGCCACCACACGATGGATTCGCCCGCTCAGGCCGTAGTCAACGCCGATCCGGGTCGCGCTGACGACCCGCACTGCACCATCGAACCAATCGGCAGACGTCTCGAGCGTCCTGCTGAGCCATTCCGAGGAGAGGACAGCGTCGCCAGGCGGGATCGTCATGCCGACAGTCTGTCGCGTCGGCCGGGCTCGAACCGACGTCAACACGCCGAGGCTTGGTGGGACCGTGCTCGAGCGCGATTGTCGCTGGACTTCGCTATCACTCTGGGCGATGAGCCAATACGGAGGCGCTGCAATCGCCTCGGCTGAGGCGCAGGTCGCGGCCCCGCGCGACGATCCCGCGGCGCGTCTTGCCTTGATCGTGCGGACCTACCATGGGCCGACCGGCCGCGCCCCGCAACACCTGCCGTTCCGACGGGCGGCGTTGTCGTTCATGCGGTGGCAGGCGCACCGTGGTGTCCTCAATCCGCTCGACGCCTCGCCGCCCGGGAGCGTGTGGTGGCGGGCGGTCAACGAGCGACTGCTACGGGACGGATGCGAAGCCGTCGCACTCATCGGCGGCCTGGCCGGAGAGCCGTCGTCGCAGCCCGTGCGGCTATGGCTGGAGTTCATCGCGAAACCGACGGGGCGGAACTGGTACCGAGCTCATAACGCGAGCATCGTGGACGCCTACCTGGAGCACCGCGACCTCGCCGAAGCAGAGAGCCCGCCGGAGCGCTTCTTCATGAACGTCGCTCTGGTCCGCGTGCTCTACGCGCACGCACTCGTCGGGGCGCCGCGCCTTGCACTGGGACGGTTCGCTCCGCTCGGCCACCTGCTCGGCGACCCCCGCGTCGGTATGGCCGGTGTATTTCTCTCACTCCGCCGCGTACTGCCAAACCGTTATCCGCTCGCGCTCGACGTGGAGCGCTATATCGGCGATGAGCAGCGTCTTGGCCGGCTGCTCGACTATGCGGTGATCGTGCCGCGGTTGCAGCGCATCTACGAGTGGTCCGCCGTGGCGCTCGGCGCGCGACGTCTGCTCGAGCTGGTTCGCGACGGCAACCCGATCTACGCTTGGCCCTTCGAAGGGCGACACGTTTGGCGCTCCCCGCACATGCCACCAGTCGGGCGTGTTCTCGAACGCGCCACCAGGGCCCGGTGAAACCAGGCGATGCATTTTGCGGCGGGAATCGAACCCGCGCAAGATTTCAATCGCCGTTCCGTCGCACCGGCTGCGGCTACTCTGCGCTGACCGCGTATAGCCTCCATGTGCCCGGTACACCTTTGAGGTTGTGCTCGCCGCGATCATCGAACGAGACACCTGAGCCCGCGACGAGATCTTTGACGGTGCTCGAGACGAGCACCTCGCCCGGTGCCGCGAGCGCCGAGATGCGGGAGCCCGTCACAACGGCAATACCTGCGATCTTGTCACCCACGAACTCGCACTCACCGGTATGGATCCCACACCGCACCTCAAGATCGAGCTCTTTTGCCCCATCGACGATCGAACGAGCGCACGCCATCGCTCTCGCCGGTCCATCGAAACGGCAGAAGAACCCATCTCCGGCAGTGTCCACTTCGACCCCGCGATAGCGGGCCAGCTCGCGACGAGTATCTGCGTGGTGCCGCGTCAGGACGTCGCGCCAAGTTCGGTCACCGAGTCTCGCGGCGCGTTCAGTCGAGCCGACGAGGTCGGTAAACAGCACCGTGGCGAGCACGGAGTCAGGCACCGGGACAGCGGCTTCGCCTCGGAGGAATTCCAAGATCGCATCGACGGCCTCACTGCTGAACGACGACGAGAAGTCGGTACGCAGCGCTCGTGATTGCGACCCACGAATCCGCTCCGCTACTAGGTGCGCTGGCCCCGCACCGCCCTGTTGATTGTCGGGGTCGTCCGGACGGTGGAGCACGAGCGTCGGCACACGGATGGAACTCAGGATGTCGATGATGTCGGTCTCCATCCCGATCCGAAACCAGTCGACCGCGGCCGTCGGACTGAGTGCGAGTCGACACCGCCAGATGAGGAGATCAATCTCGTCCGGCTCCGTAATCTGAGGCGACAAGATGCGCGTGTACTCGTTCATGAACCCACGATCGCCCCAGCCCTCGCGGACTTCGCGCAGGTGGACAAGCCACCCTTCCTCGTCGAAACCCCATGGGTATCTCTCCCGGACGGGGGAAACGAAGCATCCCGCCGCGTGGCAGCCAAGCTCGGATTCTCGGTACGCGGCCGAGGCCACGGGCGCTCGGGCGAGCCGATGACGGTTTACACGCTTCCCCGCGATGATTGGCTGCGACAACGGCCCTGAGGCAAGCGCTCGGAGTAAGGACCGTCTCGCCTGGGCCAGCGTTCGCAAATGTCCCCTGATCCCTGGGCAGTCCGGGAATATCACTGGAACTTTCTTCCACGCCATGCCCGAATCACGCGGCCGAGGCTGATCGTAGATCTCAGCGCCGGTATCGGCTTGTCCGCCCTGCTGCTGTCGAACCTAGCCCACGAACGCAGTCATGCGAATGGAGACGAGGACCCCGGGCAGTTCAACCCCCAGCTTGGCGACGTAGCGAGTCGGCGGCCCGGCTCGAAACCACATCGCGTACTCGTCGTTCATGCCTGTGAAGTCCGCCGGGTTGGTCAGGAGTACGCCAACTTCGACGACGTCCTCCAGCGTTGCGCGCGCCGCATGCAAGACCGTCTGACAGTTCGTGAGCGCCTGCCGTGTCTGTTCGTGAATCGTCGAGCCGGCGAGGGTTCCAGTGGTCACGTCAACGCCGACTAGACCCGAGACGTAGACGTAGTCTCCGGCTTTAACCGCTTGGCTGTACAGCGGCGAACTGGGAGCGTCGGATGTGCTGATGACTTCCCGCATCCGCCGAAGTTTTGCCCATGGCGGGCCGCGCTGTCCACCCGTCCTCTCGCCTGGGCCAGCGCTCGGGAATGTTCCCTGAGTCGACCTAGCACGGCGTGTTCCCTCAGCGTGCTGTCGTGTGCTAGTCGGACATCACGTTACTGCGCGGCGACCAGCGAGATACGCGCTTCGTGGGCCACTTCCGATCCAGTCGGCGGACTCTGGCTGAGCACGATGCCCGCCGGCGATGAGTCGTTTTCGACAGTTGTGACGATCGGGCGCAATTCGGCTGCCCGGGCCTCACGTATCGCATCGGCTTGCGGAACCCCGACTAGGTCAGGCACGGTGACAGTTCCCGTCGTCGAGGGAACGGCGATGTCGGTTGCGTCGTCGGCATCCCACGGTGAGCTGATGGCGAGAGCCGCCAGGACAGCGGCTACGAAAAGCGGCAGTGCGAGTTACCGCAAGCCTGCGCGACCGCCTCACTCGACGGTCAGCCACTGACGCGCTCCATCACATTGCCCTCCCGGTCGAAAGCGATGAACGCCCGCAGCGGACCGACGATGCACCGCTGGTGGTATCGGCACGCGCAAGCAGCGGGGCTGGTCGGCGCCGGGATGACAAGCGGGCTGAACATGCACCGCGCGAGACATACGTTCGCTACGGAGCTTCGACGCGTCGCTGATCTCGGTGCCGCTTCTCAGGCGCTCGGTCATAGCGACCTGTCTACAACCGCATCAATCTACGGTCACTACGACCTCAGCGACCTTGAACGAGCGATGGAGGCGTTCGCGCGCTCGCGTCGCGAACGAGAAGAGCCGGCCGACTGAAAGCTTTCAATCGACCGGCTCCGGAACCGGCTTGGTTGAGCCGAAGGTGGAGGCGGCGGGAATCGAACCCGCGTCCGTCGTCGTACCGACAGAGCATCTACAAGCATGTCCCACCTTGAGATCTCGCCCGGACGGCTGGTGGCGGGCAACCCACCGACCGGGCCAGCGATCCTTAGGTGTCGCACCTCCGGCGATCGCTTTCCTTCGGTGCCGAGCCCGTTGCTTGTCGCCGCTGCCCGGGCCACGGGCCCAGCTCGGGAGCGACGCGCTCAGCTACTGATTAGGCAGCGAGAGCGAGTGCGTTGTCTTCGTTCGCACTTGTGTTGTTCCCGGGGTTTTACGAGGCCTCCGGGACCTCGGCTTGCAGCTCTGCCGGAGAACCGACCACGTCGAAACCAGGTCGCCCCCGTATGTTGAGCCCATTGTAGCGGGGGTTACCCGTACCTCCCTGGGGCGCGAAGATCAGGGGCGATTCAGGGGGATGCCGGATGGTGCAGCGACCCGGCGGGGCGCATCCTGGGATCGTCCCCCACGAAAGGCAGAAATGACCACCACCGAAACCCCCACCTCGTCCATCAAAGAGCTCCATCGCAGCCGCGAGGATCGGATCCTCGCCGGCGTCGCGGGCGGGCTCGGGCGCTACTTCGACCTGTCCCCCACGTTCTTCCGGATCGCCTTCGTGATCCTGACGCTCGTCGGTGGAGCCGGGATCCTGATCTACGTCGCCGCGGCGCTCGTCATCCCGGACGAGGGCCGCACCGACTCGATCGTCTCCGAGGCGCTCAGGCGCCACCGCGACCGCCCTTGGCTCCTGGCCGGGGTCGCCCTCGTCGGGCTCGCGCGTCGTCTCGCTCGTCGCGCAGGCCGACTTCTGGCCGAACAGCGGGTTCGCCTGGGCGCTGCTCCTGCTCGGCGGCGCCGCGATCGTGATCGCGCAGCGGCGCGGGAAGGACGGCGAGCCGGCGCCCGAAACGGGCACCGAGGTCCGCGCGCCCCGGCAGCCTTCGCTGTTCCTGCCGGTGTTCGGCCTCCTGCTGGCCGCCGCAGGCGCACTCGCGCTGCTCGAGGCAACTGGCGTCGACGTGCCCTGGACGATCGCGCTCGCCGTGGGTGCGATCGGGACCGGCGTCGTCGTCGCCGCAGGAGCGTTCCTCCGCCGGCGTACCGGCGGCCTCGTGATCGTCGGGATCGTGCTCGCGACGCTGGCCGTCACGGTCTCGGCCGTCGACGTCCGCCTGGACGGGCCGATCGGCGACCGCACGTTCCGCCCGTTCGACGCGCCAAGCGTCCAGCGGACCTACGACGTGGCGATCGGCAGCCTGACCGTCGACCTGACGAACGCCGAGCTCTCCGGCGACCGCGAAATCGACGCGAACGTCGGAATCGGCGAGCTGCGAGTGGTCGTCCCGTACGGCGTCGCCGTCGACGTCGACGCAACCGCGTCGGCAGGCGACGTCGTGGTGTTCGGCCGCCAGGACGACGGAGCGAACGCAAAGGTGTCGGGACAGCTTCGGCGACGCACCGGCGCGAGCGACACGCTGCACATCGACGCACACGTCGGCCTCGGGCAGGTCGTCGTCGAGAGGGCGTTCGGCTAGCCCGATGGTCGACGTCGGCACGATCCCCGCCCGCGACCGCGCCAACGGCGTGGTCGCGGGCGTGGCGGCGGGGATCGCGCGCGCGCTCGAGGTCGACCCGACACTCGTGCGCCTGCTCTTCGCGCTCCTGACGCTCGCCGGCGGCGCGGGGATCCTGCTCTACCTCGCGGCCGCGCTCCTGATGCCCGAGGCGCCGGGCGCGCGTACGAGCGGCACTCGCACAGCGATCGGGCTCGCGCTGCTGCTTCTCGCGGCCATCGCCGCCCTGAACGGGCTCGGGCTTCCCGGCTTCGTTCAAGCGGCCGCGGCCCTCGCCGCAGCCGGCGTGTTCTTCTTCTGGCGCAGGCGGCAGCGGCTGGTCGGGACAGTGCTCCTGGCCGGCGCCGCGGTCCTCGTGCTGACGCGCGGCGGCGACACCGGCGCGGACGGGCCGCTGCTCACGCCGGCGGCGTTCGCCGGCGGCCTTCTGCTCGTCGTCGGGCCGTGGCTCTGGCGCACCGCGCAAGAGCGCGACGCCGAGCGGACGCGGCGCATTCGCTCCGAGGAACGCGCCGAGGTCGCCGCCCGCGTGCACGACTCGGTGCTCCAGACGCTCGCGCTCGTCCAGCGCGAGGCCGACGACCCGAAGCGCGTCGCGCAGCTCGCACGGCGCCAGGAACGCGAGCTGCGCGGCTGGCTGTACCCCGAGGGGCAGCTCTTCCAGGAGGACACGCTCGTCGCGGCGATCGGCAACGCCGCCGCCGAGGTCGAGGAGCTGCACGGCGTGCGGGTCGAGGTCGCGAGCGCCGGCAACGCGCCGCTGGACGACGACGCGCGCGCAGTCGTGCTCGCTGCGCGCGAGGCGATGGCGAACGCCGCGCGCTTCTCGGGAGCCGACGAGGTCTCGGTCTACGCCGAGGCCGACCCGACGCGATCAACGTCTTCGTCCGCGACCGTGGCGCAGGCTTCGACCGCGCGGCGCGTCCCCGCCGAGCGCCGTGGACTCGCCGAGTCGATCGAGGGGCGCATGACGCGGCACGGCGGGACCGCGACGGTCACGTCCACGCCAGGCGAGGGCACCGAGGTCGAGCTGACCTTGCCGAGGGGGACGTCATGAGCGCGCGCAGCGTCGTGATCGTCGACGACCACGGGCTCTTCCGCGCCGGCGTCCGCAGCGAGCTCGGCGACGACCGTGGAGATCGTCGGCGAGGCCGCGACCGTCGCCGAGGCGATCCCGCTGATCCTCGAGACCGATCCCGACGTCGTCCTGCTCGACGTCCACCTCCCCGACGGCGGCGGTCAGGCCGTGATCGCGGGTGTCGCGCTGGAGCGGCCCGGCGTTCGGTTCCTCGCGCTGTCGGTGTCGGACGCGGCGGAGGACGTGATCGCGGTCGTGCGCGCCGGCGCGCGCGGCTACGTGACGAAGACGATCTCGGGCGACGAGCTCGTCGAGGCGATCGAGCGCGTGGCGGACAGGCGACGCGGTCTTCTCGCCGCGCCTCGCGGGCTTCGTGCTCGACGCGTTCGGGTCAGGCGAGCCCGTGCGCGACGCCGAGCTGGACGAGCTGACCGCGCGCGAGCGGGAGGTGCTCCGCCTGATCGCGCGCGGCTACCGCTACAAGGAGATCGCCGCGAGCCTGCACCTCTCGGTCAAGACGGTCGAGAGCCACGTCTCGAGCGTGCTGCGCAAGCTGCAGCTCTCGAGCCGCCACGAGCTGACGCGCTGGGCGGCCGAGCGGCGAATGATCTGACGGGCGGACGCCGCGTCGGCGCCCGCCCGTCGTGTGCTCAGCTGTCCGTTCGGGCTTGCGGACCTGGACGACCTGGTAGTCGGTCGTCGCAGGCGGCGAGCCGAAGCGCGCGTTGACGGCGTAGAGCCTGCGACCGAGGTCGTCGATGGTCGTCGGGACCGCGAAGCGCGCGTCCGTGATGCGCGTGACGACCTGGCCCGACGTGAGCGACGGCGTTCACGCGGAACACGGAGATCCGGTTCAGCTGGTTCTGCACGACGTACAGCGTCTTCCCGTCGAGCAGGAGGCCGTCGCCGTTCGGGACGCTCTCCCCCCGAGCGACGATCTCGGTCGTCGCACCCGTCGCCGGATTGGACGCGGAAGAGCTTGCCCGGTGTTGGTCTGAACGATCACGAGCCAGCGTCCGTTCGCGCGTGGCGTCGATCCCGTTCGCGTTGAACCCCGCTGCCGTGCACAAAGGCACCGTCAGTGGATCGTCTGCACGGCCGTCCCGAGCCGCCCCCGTTCCCGATCGGGATGCGGTAGACTCCGCGACTCGAGTTCGTGAAGTACGCACCCGTGCGGGTCACGACGACGTCGTTGATGAACCCCGGCGGGGAGCGTCGTACGCGCGATGTCTGCTCCAGTGCGCGCGTTGTAGACGAACGCCTTCCGGTCGGCCCAGCTGGCGACGAACAGCGCGGTCGCGGTTGTCCCTCGACGCCGATCGCGGCGCGTCCGGTCGCGGGATGCAGGGGTACGCCGTGGGCTGCTGAGTGAGCTACGGAATCGCGACGCTCGAGACGGTAAACGGGAGCACCTGCGTCCCCGTCGGCCGCTGAGCGAACTGCGAGTTGACGACGAGCATCCGCCCGCGCGCGATCGCGTTGGTCGTGGGCGATCGGAACGACGGATCCGTCGTCCGGGAGACGACGTCGCCCGACGTGTAGTCGCCCGAGAGGCGCACTTCGATGATCGCGCCTCCGGCGATCGCGTAGAGCGTGTGGCCTTGCAGCTGCAGGCCGTCGCCGCCGGTCGGCTCGTCGGTCGTGATCTCGACGACCTGCTTCGTCTCCAGGTCGATCCGGAAGAGCTCGGCCGTGTTCGACTTGGCGACGATCAGGTACTTGCCGTCGGGCGTGGCGACAATGCCGTTCAGATTGAAGCCGGGCGTGTACGCGGCCGGCGTCCCGGTGAAGTCGAGCCATGGCTCGACCGTCGTCAGGTCGGCCGAGATGCGCCAGAGGGTCGGCCGCATCGAGTCGGTGACGAAGGCGTCGCCGGACTTGGTCGTCGCGATGTCGTTGAGGAACCCACCGGTGCCCGTCGCGAACGACGCGAGCAGCGCCTTCGTCTCGGTGTCGTAGACGAAGAGGCGCCCGGTCGCTCCGCCGGCGACGTAGAGCCGGGTGTCGTCGACCTCGAGGCCGATGGCCGTCGTGCGGCCGTCCTGGCCGCCGGAGAGGAAGATCTCGGTCATCGACTCCGAGACGTGGCCTCGGAAGATCGTCCCGTCGCCGGTCGAGCTGACGAAGAACGCGCCTGTCGACGGCTGGAAGGCGACGCCTTCCGGGAATACAGCCGGGCCGGGCACGACGTACGCCGAGGGTCTCGGCGCCGCGCCGGCCGCCGTCGCGAGGACGAGCGACGCAAGCGCCGCGAGTGCTGCGATCCGCATGCTGTGCAAACCCCCCTGAAGTTGTGTACGCAATGGAAGCTATCGAAGGTACGGCGCGGCTCGCGCGCTGGTTTGGCTCCTAACGAACCTGGCCGATGGACGCGTCGACCTGGCCGACGCGGAGTACCCACGCGGAGAGCCTCATCGCGCGGGGTGACGGTCGGAGGGCCTTTAGCGAAAAGTGCTCCACTTCCTGCTCGGTACCGGGACTACGACCTCGATAACCCCCCGGATTCGGGCCGAAGGTCAGGGTTTCGTGAAGGACGCGTTCCTCAGCGTCGAGCCTTGACGGCGCGCTCCATCTCCCGCTCCGCATCCCGCTTGGCGATGTCGCGGCGCTTGTCCTGTGCCTGCTTGCCGCGGCCGACGGCGAGCTCGACCTTGACCTTGCCGTTCTTGAAGTAGAGCTTGGTCGGAACGAGCGTGAGGCCGCGCTCGCGCACCTTGCCGTCGAGCGAGTCGATCTCGCGGCGCTTGAGCAGGAGCTTTCGGTCGCGGTCCGGGTCGTGGTTCGACGATATTGCCGTGGCCGTACTCGGCGATGTGCGCGCCGACGAGCCACGCCTCGCCGTCGCGGATCTCGCCGTACGCTCGCTGGAGGTTCGCCTGGCCCTGGCGCAGCGACTTGACCTCGGTCCCGACGAGCGCGACGCCCGCCTCGACGCGGTCGGTGAGGTGGTAGTCGTGCCGGGCTCGGCGGTTGTCGACGATCAGCTTGTCGGCCACGCGGCCATTGTGGCTCAGACGGCCGAGCTGACGCGCTCGGTGAGCCAGTCGCGCACCTGGAGCAGGAATCGCGGGTCGATCGCGTGGGGCAGCGGATACTCGGCGTAGCGCACCTCGGCGCCCGCTTCCTCGAGCAGGGCCCGGGCGCGGCGCCCCCACTCGACGCGGATCACCGGGTCGAACGTGCCGTGGCCGATCGCGTAGCGCGTCAGCGGCGGCTCGAGGTCGAGCTCGAACCCGTCCACGGTCGGCACGAAGCCGCTGAGCGCGAGCACCGAGGCCGGACGCGCACGGCCAGCGGCCGAGCGACATCGCGTAGCTCATTACGGCGCCCTGGGAGAAGCCGCCGAGGATCATGCGCTCGGGCGGGAAGCCGAGCCCGTCGAGCCACTCGCCGACGAGCCCGTACGTGTGCAGGAACGTCGAGGGGTCCGGATAGCCGATCTCGCGCACCGCATACCAGTGCGCACCGCCCGGCGGAAGGCTCAGCGGTCCGCGCGGGGTGATCCCGACGAAACGCCGCTCGGGGTCGAGCACGTCCAGGAGCGGCGCGAGGTCGTGCTCGTCCGCGCCGCGCCCGTGAAAGAGGACGAGCGCGCCCTCAGGCTCGCCTTCCGCCTCGCGGACCTCCGCGGTCAGGTTTTCTGCCACGCCTCGCGCGGGTTGCGGATCGGCGTCAGCTTCGGCTCGATCTGCTCGCGAAGCGACTCGAATGCCGGCGGCAGCGAGAGGCGCTCACCGAGCGATTCCAGCGGCTCGTCCGCTGTGAACCCCGGACCGAGCGTGGCGATCTCGAACAGCACGCCGCTCGGCTCACGGAAGTAGATCGACTTGAAGTAGAAGCGCTCGATCACGGGCGTCGGTCGCCCGCCCGCCTCCTCGACGCGCTCGCGCCATGCCTCATGCTCCTCAGGCGTCGAGCCCCACGCGACATGGTGCACGGTCCCCGCGCCCGGCACTCCCGCTAGCCTCCGGAGGAGGGCCGTCGTACTCATACGTGCTGCTGCGGTTCTCGCCGCGAGCAACCCAGCCCGGCTCGAAGCCGAGCGCGCTCAGGAACTCGTCGCTGCGGGCCGGATCGCCGGTGAACGCGCGCACGCCGGCGAAGCCGCGCAGCCGGTGCTCCGGCGGGACCTCCGGGTGCTCCGCGGTCAGGGGCTCCTCGCCGCTCGCGTCGACGACGAGCTCGTGCCCGAGCCCTTCGGGGTCCTCGAAGCGGAGCGTGTCTCCGGCGCGCTCCACGCCGAGCCGCTCGGCCCAGAAGTCGAGCGAATCCTCCGAGCCCACGCGCCAGAGCACCCGGTGCACCATCCCCGCACCTGCGCGCCCGCGCGCGGCGCCCGGGTACTCGAAGAAGGTGATGTCGCTGCCCGAGCTGCCCTTCTCGTCGGCGTAGAACAGGTGGTAGACGGTCGGGTCGTCCTGGTTGACGGTTTTCTTGACCAATCGGAGGCCGAGCGTGTCGGCGTAGAAGTCGACGTTCGTCGGGGCGTCGCCGGTGATCGCCGTCACGTGGTGGATGCCTTCGAGTCTCATGTCTCTCCTAACGGTCGTGCGGCTACCTGTGTTCCTGGAGGCTATGCGAGCGACACCTCGACCTTGCCCTCGTTCTTCCGAATCTCCTGGACACGAACGTCGATCGGGTCGCCGAGCCTGAAGGTCCTCCCGCCCCGCCGCCCGACGAGGCGCGTCTCGAGCGCGTCGATCTCGTAGTAGTCGCCGGGGAGACGCCGCGCCGGCAGGTAGCCCTCGAAGACGTCGCCGAAGCGGAGGAAGAGGCCCGAGCCGATCATCCCCGTGATCTCGCCGGAGAACGGCTCCTCCCACCCGCGCTCGAAGAGCACGTCGTCGAGCAGCCACGCGAGGCAGATGTCGTCCGCGCGGTACTCGACCTCCCCCGCCTCGCGCTCCTTCGCCGAGCAGTGCTCGGCGGTGAACTCGAGGTCCTCGGGAAGCGGGTCGTCGGTGGCGCCGACCTCGCGCAGCAGCGCACGGTGCACGACGAGGTCCGGGTAGCGGCGGATCGGCGACGTGAAGTGGCAGTACGCGGTGCTCGCGAGCCCCGAATGGCCGAGGTTCTGCGGGTGGTAGCGAGCCTGTTTGAGGGCGCGCAGGACGAGCGAGGGAAACGCCTCGCGTCCACGGCCGGCACGCGCGACGAACTCGCTCACGCGCTCGCTCGCCTCGGCCGCGATCTTCGCCGCCTGCTGCGGCGTCATGTGATCGGCGTCCGGCGCCGGTGGAGTCGGGACCTCGACCGACGCGAGCTTCGAGAGCATCCGCGTGACCGACAGAGGGTCGGGCCGCTCGTGCACGCGGAAGAGCGCTTCGCGCTTCCGCCCCGCGAGCAGACCGCCGACGGCTTCGTTCGCGAGGATCATCAACTCCTCGATCAGCGCGTGCGCATGCGGCTCGGACTCGAGCCACGCCTTCTCGATCCCGCCGTCGCCGTCAAAGGCGAAGGCGATCTCCGCCCCGGCGATCCGGAGAGCTCCCCGCGCAAACCTGCGGCGCCTGAGCTCGAGCGCGATCGTCTCGGCGAGCCGCAGCCCCTCGGTCACGTCGTCGGCCGCACGCTCGCGTCCCGCGAGGATCGACTCGGCCTGCCCGTACGTCAGCCGCTCGTTCGAGCGGATCACCGACCGGTAGAAGGTTGCCTCGCCGGCCTCCAGCGATCCGTCGAACACGACCTCGACCGTGACGCAGAGCCGATCGACGTTCGGGCGCAGCGAGCAGGCGTCGTCCGCCAGCTCGTGCGGCAGCATCGGCGCTACGAACCCCGGGACGTACACGGAGAGCGCGCGGTCGGCGGCGCCGCGGTCGAGCGGCGAGCCGGCGGGCACGAACCACGACACGTCGGCGATGTGCACCCAGACTCGGATCCCGTCGCCCTCGCGCCGCGTCGAGATCGCGTCGTCGTAATCCTTCGCGGTCTCCGGGTCGATCGTGAAAGTCACCAGCTCGCGCAGGTCGACGCGCCCCTCGAGGCTCGGCTCCGGGAGGTCGAACGGCTCGAACTCGCGGCGCAGGCCCTCGTGCTGGAGCAGCCCCTCGAGGACGTTCTCGATGTGATCGGCGGGCCCGAGCGCCCGCTCGAGCTGCGCACGGCCGCGCCGTGTCCTGACCACGGCCAGGTCTCCCGCTCCGAGGTCGCCGAGGCCGCGCTTGTCGAGCGGGATCGGCACGCCCGGCGTGAAGATCGGCTCACCGACGAGCATCCGCCCCCGCCGGGACACCTCGACCACGACGTAGTCGGTCACGCTAGACGCGCAGGAAACGGCGGAGCGTCAAGCCGGAGCCGGCGGCTCCGAGCAGCAGCCCGAGCCCGAGCAAGATCAGCGCGGTCCACGCGAAGGCGAGTGCCTTCACATCCGAGTCCGCGTCCACGCGGCCGAGGATCGCGGGCAGCGCGATCTCCTTGCCGAGGAGCAGCAGGATGATCGCGAGCAACGCGCCCGCGAACCCGCAGAAGAGGCCCTCGAGCATGAACGGGCCGCGCACGAACCAGTTCGAAGCTCCGACGAGCTTCATCACCTCGATCTCCCGACGGCGGGCGTAGATCGAGAGCCGGATCGTGTTCGCGATCAGCAGGCCCGACGCAGCCAGCAAGAGCACCACGACGCCGAAGAAGATGATCGAGATGACCTGCCCGACGCGAATGATCCGCCGGGCGGTGGCTCGGCCGTAGTCGATCTTCTCGACACCGGCGAAGCTCTGCCCGCGGAGGTCGGCCGCGATCGCCTCGACGTCCTCGGCGCGCTTCGGCTGGATCTCGAACGAATGGGGCAGCGGGTTGTACGTGAGGTCCTTGACGAGGTCCGGGGAGCGCTTGCGCATGATCTCGAGCGCCTCGTCCTTGGAGATGAACGTCACGCCGTTTTCCTTGATCCTCGGGTCGGCCTCGAGCCGGCGCTGGACGGTCCCGATCTGCTGGTCCGTCACGTCGCCTGCGCACGTGTGCTCCGTGCAGAAGAAGACCTTCACCTGCACGTCCTTCTTCACGTGGTTCGACCACGACACGACCCAGGAGCCGAGCGCGATCGACAGACCGAGCAGGAACATCCCGATCAGCACCGTCATCGTCGCGGCAAAGGTCGTGGAGAGCGACGCGCGCAGCGAGCGGAGCGACTCGGCCAGGAGGAGCTGGAACCTCATTCGCCGACGTACCCCCCGCGCCGCTCGTCGCGCTCGAGCTTGCCCTCGGCGAGCGCGAGCACGCGCCGACGCATCTTGTCGACCATCTCGCGGTCGTGCGTGACCATGAGGATCGTCGTGCCCGAGCGGTTGATGCGGTAGAGCAACTGCATGATCCCGACGCTCGTGTCGGGGTCGAGGTTGCCCGTGGGCTCGTCGCAGATCAGGAGCGGCGGGTGATTGACGAACGCGCGCGCGATCGAGACGCGCTGCTGCTCACCGCCCGAGAGCTCGTCGGGGAGCGAGTTCATCTTGTGCGAGAGCCCCACGAGGCTGAGGACCTCCGGCACCTTGCGCCGGATCGAGTTCTGGTTCTCGCCCTGGACTTTGAGCGCGTAGGCGACGTTCTCGGCCGCCGTGCGGTTCGGCAGCAGCTTGAAGTCCTGGAAGACGCAGCCGACGTTCCGCCGGAGCTGCGGGATCTTGCTGCGGCGCAGGCGGGAGAGGTCACGGCCGCCCACGATGATCCGCCCGGAGGTCGGGTCGAGCTCCTTCAGGATCAGCCGGATCATCGTCGACTTCCCCGAACCGGAGGCGCCGACCACGAAGACGAACTCGCCCTTCTCGATCACGAACGAGACGTCGGAGAGGGCGGTCACGCCCGGGTCGTACACCTTCGTGACCGAGTCGAACATGATCGCCGCGCCGGCGACCGGAGCGACCCGGCCGTTCTCGCTCTCTTGTGCCTCGGTCAGCGGGGGGATCGCGGTATCTGTGATTTCGGGCTCCGTCACCGGGAAAGGGAAGGGCAGGCACGCCTGCGCCGGTACGTGAGGACCTTGCCGGGCAAGTCTAGCTGACCCTCTAGACGACTTCTCCGGATGCCTGGGCGAGGAGGTAGGCGTGGATGAAGCCGTCGATGTCGCCGTCGAGGACGCCCTGCGCGTTTCCGACCTCGTAGCCGGTCCGGTGGTCCTTGACCTGCTGGTAGGGCTGGAGGACGTAACTGCGGATGTTCGCGCCCCCGAATCCGGTGTCCGCGGCCTCCCCGCGCTCCCGGGCGATCTCGGCCTCTCGCTCCTCGAGCTGTAGCTCGGCGAGCCGGGAGCGGATCATGCGCATCGCCGTCTGCTTGTTCGCCGTCTGCGATCGCTCGTTCTGGCACTGGACGACGATGCCCGTCGGGATGTGGGTGATCCGGACGGCCGAGTCGGTCTTGTTCACGTGCTGGCCGCCGGCGCCGCTCGCGCGATACGTGTCGATTCGCAGGTCGCCCTCGTCGAGCTCGAGCTCGGCGTCGTCCGGAAGCAGCGGCGCGACGACGACCTGTGCGAAGGATGTGTGTCGCCTGTGCGCCTGGTCGTAGGGGGAGAGGCGGACGAGGCGGTGCTTGCCGCGCTCGGCCTTGAGGATCCCGTAGGCGTTCTCTCCGGAGACGCTGACGGTCGCGGACTTGAGCCCCGCCTCTTCACCGGGCGTCGCCTCGAGCACCTCCGTCTGGAACCCGCGGTCGGCCGCCCAGCGCAGGTACATCCGCAGGAGCATCTCGGTGAAGTCCTGTGCGTCGATCCCGCCGGTCGCAGCGTGCAGCGACATCAGCGCGTCGCCGGTGTCGTACTCCCCGGTGAAAAGCGCGTCCTCTTGCAGGCGGTCGAGCTCGGCGCGGAGCGGCCGAAGCATCGCGACGATGTCGTCCGCCATGTCGCCGTCCAGCGAGAGCAGCTCACGTGCGTCGTCGTACTCGCGCACGAGCCGGTCGTAGCGTTCGAGCCGCCTCGTCAGGCGCGAGTGATCCGACGAGACCTGTGCGGCCTTTGCCTGGTCGTCCCAGAACCCGGGCTCGCCCATGCTCGCCTCGAGCTCGGCGACGCGCGCCCTCAGCGAGTCGGGGTCAAAGGTAATCACGGACCCAGGCGAGCTGGGTCCCGATCTCCTCGAGCTGCTGCTCCAGCGGTGCGTCGGTCTCGGTCACGGACTCGATGCTAGCGACGCATCCTGACCGGAAGTCGTCATGGCAGCCGCGAAGCGGCTGCCGGACTTCCGGTCATGCACCGTGGCACTTCTTGAACTTCTTGCCCGAGCCGCACCAGCACGGGTCGTTGCGACCGAGCTGCTGGTTCTCGCTCTTCACGACCTGCTGCGTGTTCACCGTCTGAGCGGGCGCGAGTGTGCCCGCCGTCGCGACCGCACCGCCTCCGACCGCAGCGCCGGCGATCGCGCCCGCGCCGGCGGCGGTGTCGTGCTCGTAGGAGAGAGCGCCCCCGTTCTGCTCGCCTTGCTGGTCGAGCAGCTCGGCGTCCTGCGGCGCGAGCTGCGCGTGGAAGAGCGTGCCGACCACCTCTTCGCGGATCTGCAACCCGAGCTCCTCGAACATCCGATGCCCCTCGCCGCGATACTCGACGAGCGGGTCCTTCTGGGCGAACGCGCGGAGGTGGACGCCCTCTCGCATGTAGTCCATGTTCTCGAGGTGCTCGCGCCAGCGGCTGTCGACGACCTGAAGCGTGACGTAGCGCTCGAGGTCGCGCATCAGCTCGACTCCCAGCTCCTGCTCCTTGTCTTCGTACGCGTCGCGCGCGTCCTGCTGGAACTCCTCGATGAGTGCGTCGCGCTCGAGCGCGACCTCCTCCTTGAGCTCCTCGGGCGAGATGTCCGAGCCGTAGAGGTCGTGCATCGCCTGCGTGAGCGCTGACGAGGTCCCACTCCTCCGAGTACTCCGCCTGCGTGTAGACGTCGACGGCGCTCTCGACCACTTCGTCGATCCAGCCGCGGATCTCCTCCGACATGTCAGCGCCGTCGAGGACCCCACGCCGCTGCGCATAGATCACCTGGCGCTGCGAGTTCATCACGTCGTCGTACTTGAGAACGTTCTTGCGCATGACGAAGTTCTGCTCCTCGACCTTCTTCTGCGCGTTCTCGATCTGCTTCGAGAGGATCGACGCCTCCATCGGCTCGTCGTCGGGGACCTTGAAGCGCTGCATGATGTTCTTGATCCGGTCGCCCGCGAACAGGCGCACGAGCTCGTCCTCGCCGGAGAGGTAGAAGCGCGACTCGCCGGGGTCGCCCTGGCGTCCCGAGCGGCCGCGAAGCTGGTTGTCGATGCGGCGCGCCTCGTGGCGCTCGGTGCCGAGCACGTAGAGGCCTCCGGCTTCGCGCACGCCCTCGCCGAGCTTGATGTCGACGCCGCGGCCCGCCATGTTGGTCGCGATCGTGACCGCGCCGAGCTGGCCCGCGTCCTTGATGATCTCCGCCTCGCGCTCGTGCTGCTTCGCGTTCAGGACGTTGTGCTTGATCCCCTGGCGCTCGAGCAGCTGCGACAGGTACTCCGACGTCTCGACGGCGATCGTGCCCAGGAGGACCGGCTGGCCCTGCTCGTTTCGCTCCTTGATGTCGCGCAGCACGGCCTGGAACTTGCCTTCCTTCGTGCGGAAGATGAAGTCGTTCTTGTCCTGGCGCGCGACGTTCACGTTCGTGGGGATCTCGACGACGTGCAGGTTGTAGATCTCGACGAACTCCTTCTCCTCGGTCTTCGCCGTGCCGGTCATGCCGGCGAGCTTCTCGTAGAGACGGAAGTAGTTCTGGAGCGTGATCGTTGCGAGCGTGACGTGCTCCTCCTGGATCTTGAGGCCCTCCTTCGCTTCGATCGCCTGGTGCAGGCCCTCGCTCCAGCGGCGGCCCTCCATGATCCGGCCGGTGTTCTCGTCGACGATCTTGACCTCGCCCTCCTGGATCACGTAGTCGATGTCGCGCTTGTAGAGCGCCTGCGCCTTCAGCGACTGGGTCAGGTGGTTGACGAGCTGGACGTTCCGCGGGTCGTAGAGGTTCTCGATCCCGAGCGCGCGCTCGACCTTCTCGATCGCGTCCTCGCTCGGCGAGACGGTCTTGAACTTCTCGTCGTAGACGAAGTCGCCGCCCTCCGCGAACTGGTCCTCCCCCTTGGCGAGGATCTTCGCGGGGCGCGACTCGAGCGTCTTCACGATGCGCGCGAAGTCGTAGTACGTGCTCGCCGCCGTCTCCGGCTGGCCGGAGATGATCAGCGGCGTCCGCGCCTCGTCGACCAGGATCGAGTCGACCTCGTCCACGATCGCGTACCGGTGGCTGCGCTGCACGAGCTCGGGCAGCGAGACGGCCATGTTGTCGCGGAGGTAGTCGAAACCGAACTCGGAGTTCGTCCCGTACGTGACGTCGGCGTCGTACGCCTCCTTGCGCTCCGCGAACGGCATCTGGTTCTGGATGAACCGACGCGCATCCCGAGCTTCTCGTAGACGGGGCTCGTCCACTCCGCGTCGCGCTTGGCGAGGTAGTCGTTCACCGTGACCAGGTGCACGCCGTCTCCCTCGAGCGCGTTCAGGTACAGCGCCTGGACCGCGACGAACGTCTTGCCCTCGCCGGTCTTCATCTCGGCGATGTCGCCCTCGTGCAGGGTGATCCCGCCCATCAGCTGGACGTCGAACAGGCGGACGCCGATCGTGCGTCTGAACCCCTCCCGGACGGCCGCGAACGCCTCGAAGAGGAGCTCCTCGAGCGACTCGCCGCGCTCGAGGCGCTGCTTGAACTCTGCGGTCTTGCCTGCGAGCTGCTCGTCGGAGAGCGCCTCGAACTCGGGCTCGAGCGTGCCGACGTAGGCGGCCTGCTCGGCCAGCCGCTTGAGGCGGCGTCCCTCGCCGAGGCGAAGGACCTTCTCGAAGGAACCCATGCTCTGGGCCATGCTCGACTAAGGGTACCGGCTTCCCTCGGCAGCCTCGAACTGCCCTAGAGCGGCAGGACGATGACTTCCCAGAGGTCGCCGTCGATGCGGTCGGCCCGCACAACGTACGACGGCATCCCGGCCCCCAGGGCCTCGAGCGCAGGCACGGAGCCGAAGACGTGGGCGCCGTCCACGAGGAGCGTCACCTCGCCCTCACGGGCGGCGAGCTCGACGGTGTCGCCCCCGATCTCGTCGTCGATCTGAGCGACCGCGATCCTGCTCGCGCCGACCGCCCACAGCCGGTCCTCGCGCTTCGTGCCTTCGGCGCGGTACGGCGGGTCGACCTGGGTCTCGACGGCCTCGGCGAGCGGCGCGAGCTGGTCCTCGGGGACGTCCTCGTCGACGATGGTCGTACGGTCCTCGAGCGTCACGAAGTGCACGGTCTCCCCCGGCAGGTCGGCCTCGACAGTGACGACCGAGTCCCAGCGGCGGGGCCGAGCGAGCCCGTGGACGCCCGCCTGGTTCCACGGCGCGACGTCGCGGCCGACCTCGGTGGGCATCGTCATCCCGCCCTGCTCGGCGAGGCGCTCGTGCAGCGACTTCTCGCGCCGCCAGAAGCTCACGTCTGCGGCTCGATCAAGCCGTACCCGCCGCCGTTGCGACGGTAGACGACGTTGACCGCGTCCGTCACTGCGTTCTTGAACACGAAGAAGTCGTGCCCGATCAGCTCGAGCTGGAGGACCGCCTCGTCGGGGGTCATCGGCTTGACCGGGAACTGCTTCGTCTTGACGATCTGATCGCTCAGCTGGTCGTCTTCCAACGCCGGGACTCCTTCGTCGACGGGAACGTGGCTACGCGCGCCGCGGAAGCTTCGCTTGTCGCGGTAGTGCCTGACCTGGCGGACCAGCTTCTCGGTCAGCTGGTCGATCGAGGCGCGCATATCCTCAGAGGCCTCTCGCGCGCGCAGCGTCGGCCCCTTCGTCCACACGGTGGCCTCTGCGATCTGGTTCGCGGCGATCGAGGGGTTCTTCTCCACTGCGAGCTCGAGCTCGACCTCGGTCGCCTCGTTCAGCTGCTTGTCGAGCTTCCTCAGCTTCTGCTCGGCGTAGCTGCGGATGGAGTCCGTGACGTCGAGGTTCCTGCCCTTCACCTGAAGTCGCAACGCGTCCTCCTTGCGGGCGGAGTCAAGCCTGCGTCGTCACTGTATACCCGCGGACCGCGCGGGCGAACGTGACGACCTCGACGCGCCGGGCGCCTGCGCGGCGGAGCGCAGAGGCCGCCGCGTTGGCGGTCGCGCCGGTGGTGTAGACGTCGTCGACGAGGGTCACGGCCGACGGGGATCGGCCGGCTGTGAACGCTCCGCGCACGTTTGCCCGGCGTTCCGGGAGGGTGAGACCGCGCTGCCGCGCAGCGCCGCGCGCGCGCGAGAGGAGCGCGAGGACGGGTACGTCCCAGCGGACGCCGAGCTCGCGCGCCAACGCCTCCGCAGGGTGGTGGCCGCGGCCGCGGCGGCGCTCGGGATCGGGCGGAACGAAGACGAGCGGCCCGTTCGGCGGCTCGAGAGCGTGAGCGGTGACGTCCGCGGCCGCGACGCAGAGGTGCCGGAGTCCGCGCTCTTTCCAGGCGTGAAAGATGCGGCGAACGGCCTCGTCGTAGGCGACCGCGGAGCGTACGCGCGCGAACGCCAGGCGCCGCCCCGCGCACTCACGACAGCGCCGGACGGGCCAGGCGGTGGGCGCGCAGCAACGCTCGCAGCGGGGGCCTCGGAGGCGCGGGAGCGCGCCGAGGCAGGCGCGGCAGACCTGCGCCCCCGGGATCCCGCAGGCGACGCAGCGCTGCGGGAGCAGAAGTCGAGGAGGATCGCGGCCACGCGTCGACGGTACGAGCGCCCACCGCAACGCGCGGCCCCTGTGGAGCGATCGCCACGTCGCGGACACGAAGCGGCACGGTCCCGGCACGGAGGACGCCGCGCGCCGGCGGTAACGTCTCCGCCGTGGGCGGCGGGAAGCGACCCCACCCAAGATGAGGGTGGGGGTGCGCTCATGGTCGTTCAGCCCAGCGTGTACTCGGCTCGCGGGGACAGGCCCGCACGCGTTCGTGCTCGGTTGTCCGCCTCGAGGAGCTGCGCGCGGTCGCCGATGTCGAGCCACTCGCCGGCGAAGCGATAGCCGTAGACGGGGGCGCGCCGGTGGAGCCACTCGACGAAGCGGCCCGGCTGGTCGGGCGCGTTGCCCTCGTCGAGGTACGTCGCGACGAGCTTCAGGTGCTCGCGGTGGAAGACGTAGCACGCCGTCGCGGCGAGGTTCGACACCGGGTCGGGCGGCTTCTCGATGAAGGAGACGACCCGCTCCTCGCTCGTCGAGCTCGACCACGCCGTACTGCTTCACGAGCTCGAGCTCCGGGTGCTCGTAGAGCGCTACCGCGCTCGCGACCCCTTTCGTGCGCCACCAGCTCACGTAGTCGGCGAGGCTGTAGTCGAAGAGGTTGTCGCCGGCGACGACGAGCCAGTCGTCGTCGATCCCCGCGCGATCGAGCACGAAGCGGAGGTCGCCGATCGCCCCGAGCCGGTCGTCCTCGCTCGTCGTCCCGTCGTCGTGAACCGTCACGTCTGCGGGCGCCCACTCGGAGAACGCGCCCGCGAACTTTGCGTTCGTCACGACATGAATCTCGAGCGGATCCGCCTCGCGGATCCGCTCGAGAATGTGATCCACCATCGGCCGCCCGCCGATCGTCAGCAGCGGCTTCGCGATCGTCTCGGTCAACGGGTACAGCCGGGTCGCGTAACCGGCTGCGAGTATCAGTGCCTTCATCCGCAGAAAATGCGCAGCACCTTCTGCGGCCTAGGTCCCCTCGTCCCAGGACGCGAGGTAGCGCTCCTGCTCGTCGGTCAGGGTGTCGATGTCGACTCCCATCGTCGCGAGCTTGAGCTTCGCGATTTCGGCGTCGATCTCGGCGGGAACCGGGTAGACCTTCCGCTCGAGCTCCGCGGCGTGTTGAACGGCGTACTCGGCGGCAAGCGCCTGGTTCGCGAACGACATGTCCATCACGATCGCCGGATGCCCTTCCGCGGCGGCGAGGTTGATCAGGCGGCCCTCGCCGAGCAGATAGAGCCGGCGGCCGTTCGAGAGCGTGAACTCCTCGACGAACTGGCGCGCCTCGCGCGTCTCGCTGGCAAGCGATCGAAGCGCGGGGATGTCGATCTCCACGTTGAAGTGCCCGGTGTTCGAGAGAATCGCGCCGTCCTTCATCTGCTCCATGTGCTCGCGCCGGATCACGGACTTGTCGCCGGTCGCGGTGCAGAAGATGTCGCCGACCTTGGCGGCCTGCTCCATCGGCATCACCTCGAACCCGTCCATGATCGCCTCGAGCGCCTTCAGCGGATCGACCTCCGTGATGATCACGTGCGAGCCCATCCCCTTCGCGCGCATCGCGACGCCCTTGCCGACCCAGCCGTAGCCGGAGATCACGAACCGCTTCCCGCCGAGCAGGACGTTCGTCGCGCGGATGATCCCGTCGATCGTCGACTGGCCGGTGCCGTAGCGGTTGTCGAACATGTGCTTCGTGAACGCGTCGTTGACCGCGATCACAGGGAAGCCGAGCGCACCGTCGCGCTCGAGTGCCTTGAGCCGGATCACGCCGGTCGTCGTCTCCTCCGTGCCGGCGATCACGTCGCCGAGTTGCTCACGCCGTGCGGAGTGGAGTACGCCGATCACATCGGCGCCGTCGTCCATCGTGATCTGCGGCTTGTGGTCGACCGCAGCCTCGATGTGCTGGTAGTAGGTGTCGTTGTCCTCGCCCTTGATCGCGAAGACGGCGATGTCGTACTCGTCGACGAGCGCCGCGGCGACGTCGTCCTGGGTCGAGAGCGGGTTCGAGGCGCAGAGCACCACGTCGGCGCCTCCCGCCTTCAGCGTCCGCATCAGGTTCGCGGTCTCCGTCGTCACGTGGAGGCACGCCGCGACGCGGTAGCCGGACAGCGGCTGCTCGCGTCTCGAAGCGGTCCCGGATCGCGGCGAGCACCGGCATCTGCCGGTCGGCCCACTCGATGCGCCGCACGCCCTCGGGGGCGAGCGACAGGTCTTTCACGTCGTGTCTGCGTGTCGTGGCCAATGCGTCCTCTTCCGTCGTGAGTGGTCGGGCAGTGTAGTGCGGGTCAGGCGGCGAGCAGCCGCTCGTGCTTGCGCTGCTCCCAGTCGAGCGCGTCGACTCCGCTGCCGTGCAGCCAGGTGTCGACGGCGGCGCGGAGCTCGGGGTCACGCCGCATGCGCAGGGCGAAGGCCATCTCGGCGAGCTCGACGCCGAACCGGCGACGCAGCTCCCTCAAGGATCTGAGCTGGTTCAGCTCGCGGAGGCCGTAGACGCGGTACCCGGCCTCCGTCCGCTGCGGCGCGACGAGGCCCGCGGCCTCGAGGTAGCGCAGCATCCGCGCCGACCAGCCGGTGCGGGCGGCGGCGTCTCCGACCGTGATCGCGTCCACAGCCAACGACCTTACCACAAGAGTGTTAAGGTTCTGAGGTCCCCTCGCGCCCGTAGGCGTCCTCGAGGCGAACGACGTCGTCGAGGTGAGGGGTCGAGACCTCCAGGATCGTCGTGTCCTCGAGCGCCGTGACCCGATGCACGGTGCCCGGCGAATAGTGGAAGGCCTCGCCCGGCCCGATCACGGTCTCGTTCAGGACGGTGTCACCGCTCGAGCCGAGCTCGAGCTTGGCCCGGCCGGACTGGACGTACCAGGATTCGTCCTTCCGCTCGTGGTACTGGAGGCTCAGGGACTGCCCGGTCGCGACGAAGAGGATCTTGCCCACGTAGTCGCCCGTCTCCGCCCAGATCAGCTCCCAGCCCCACGGCTTCTCGACGCGCCGCGGGTCGAAGGTCCAGGCGTCCAGGCTGTTCAGGTTCGGCGAAGGGTCGATGCGGCGATCTTATGCGGCTCGCTACGCCGGTTCCGCCGCGGCGAAGTACTCCTCGGCGCGGCGCAGGTCCTTGGGCGTGTTCACGGTCAGCCACAGCCCCTCGTGCCTGAAGGCGAGCAGCTTTCGCTCGGCCGCGAGCTCGGGGAACGTAGACGTCTCGTGGTCGCCCTTGTCGGGCAGCCGCTCGATCGCCTCGTCGTCGAGCACGTAGAGCCCCATGTTCACCCAGTGCGGCAGCCTCGGCGCCTCGCGGAAGCCCTCGACCGTCCCGTCGTCTGCCAGGTCGACGACGCCGAAGGGCGACGGAAGCGGCGCGACGGTGATCGTCGCCGCGGGTCGGCGTTCCCGATGGAGCGCGAGTAGCGCCTCGAGATCGACGTCGAAGAGCTCGTCGCCGTTCAGCGCGAAGCACGGGCCCGAATCTCGCCGCTCGCGCGCCGCGAACTTGAGGCCTCCCCCACGCCCGAGCGGCTCCTCTTCACCTGCGAACGCGAGCTCCACGCCGACCCCCTCGAGCGCACGGGAGAATTCCTCCTCCTGCCCGGCGCGGCAGCTCACGATCACCCGGTCGACGCCGGCCTGAGCCAGGCGTCGGATCTGGTGCTCTGCGAGGGGGCTGCCGGCGATGTCGATGAGCGCCTTCGGACGCCCCTGCGCGGCGTCGCCGAGCCGTTCGGCCATGCCGCCCGCGAGGAGGATGGCTTCCACTAGTAGTGCTTCCGGTCTCGTTGCCGGATGCCTGGGTCGTCGACACCAAGCGGTGCAAGGACGCAGGGAGCGCTCGTACTGCGAAGTACGGGCGCGACTGAGGACGCGGCAGCGCGCCGCGTGTCGGCGGGCCAGGCACCGGAGGGCGAGGCCGGGAGCACCACTAGGACGTCGACGGCTCGCGGTCGCGCTCGGGCGTTTCCGGCAGCACGTCCGACGGTGAGACGGGCCGGCCGATCCCCTCGTACGCGAACCCGGCAGCGCGCGCCTGCGCGGGATCGAGCAGGTTCCGGCCGTCAACGATCAGCGGTCGCGCCATCAGGTCGCGGATCTCGGGACGCGCGAGGTCGCGCAGCTCATCCCACTCGGTCACGATCACGGCGGCGTCCGCGCCCCGCACGGCTTCCTGCACCGTCGAGCACAACTGCGCCTGCGGCATCACCCGCTTGCCGTCGACCACGGGGTCCCAGGCACGCACCTCCGCTCCTTCGGCGATCAGGCGCGACGCGAGGACCAGGCTCGGCGCCTCTCGCGTGTCGTCGGTACCGGCCTTGAACGCGAGCCCGAGGAGCGCAACACGCTTGCCCCGAAGCTTCCCGAGATGGCGCTGGAGCTTCCCGATCACGCGGCGCTTCTGAAGCTCGTTTACCTCGATCACCGCGTTCAGCAGCTGGAAGTGGTAACCCGAGTTCGCCGCGAGCTGCTTGAGCGCGAGCGAGTCCTTTGGAAAACACGAGCCGCCCCAGCCGACCCCCGCACGCAGGAAGTGCGGGCCGAGTCGCCTGTCCAGCCCGACGCCCTCGGCGACCTTGACGACGTCGGCGCCCGTTGCCTCGCAGACGTTGGCGATCTCGTTGATGAAGCTGATGCGCGTCATCAAGAACGCGTTGGAAGCGAGCTTGACCATCTCGGCCGAGTTGACGTCCATCTGGACGATCGGCGCCTCGAGCGATGCGTACAGACCCGCGACCCGTTCCCCGTCGTCCGCGTCGAAGGCGCCGATCACGATCCGATCGGGCTCCATGAAGTCGCGCACCGCGCGTCCCTCGGCCGTGAACTCGGGATTCGACGCGTAGCCGACGTGCCCGAGCCCGCGCTGGTCGAGCGCCGCGCGCACCCTCTCGCCCGTCCCGACCGGGACGGTGCTCTTGAGCACGAGCACGGGGCTCCCCTCGACATTCGGGAGCTCGTCGACGACCGTCCAGACGCGGGAGAGGTCGGCGTCACCCGAGTATGCGACCGGCGGGGTGTCGACGCAGACAAACAGGAATTCGGCACCGTTCACCGCTTCGCCGGCGTCGAGGGTGAACGTCAGTCGGTCCGCGTTCCTCGCGAGCAGCTCGTCGAGGCCCGGCTCGAAGATCGGCACCTCGCCCCGCTGGAGCCGGTCGAACCTTCTCGGGGACGACGTCGCGGACGACCACGTCGTTGCCGAGCTCGGCGAGGCACGCAGCAGTGACGAGCCCGACGTACCCCGCCCCGAAGACGCCGATCCTGCTCACGGGCGCGAAGCCTACCCCGGCGGCAGCGGACGGAGACCCTTGGCGATCGCGAGCATGGTCTCGTTGGAGAGCTTGTCGAGCAGCGAGTTCACGACCCAGTAGGTCGCGCCTCCGGCTTCCAGCACGACCATGTGCAGGTGCGCGCCGTTGTAGTAGAGCCGGTACGTTCGCTTGCCGATCTTCGTCACCTCGTTCGGGTCCTCGAGGGCAGGTGCATCATCCCAGTCGGTCATCTGGATGCCCCAGTAGTCGACGCTGCCGTTGGTGTAGGTCAGGCGCACTGTGTTGTGGTCACCCAGCTTGTAGACGCGGATCGGCGCGAGCGTGCTGAGCGAGGAGCTCTGCTCGACCTTTGTCGGCACCATCAGCGTGTAGGGCACGCGCTTTGCGACTGCCTGGAGAAGTGGCGTCGCGGCCGAGTCCGATCGGACGGCAGGCGTAGAACGCTCGGGCGTTTGGTCGGCCGGAGCGGCCGCGATCGTCCCGTGGTACGTCTGGCCCACGATCACCGTCACGTCCGCGCCGTTGGACAGCGGAGCGATCTCTTTCGGAAGCTTCGACACCTGCGCGTCGCCGAACAGCTTCGAAAGCTTGTTCGCCGCGGCGCGCCCGTCAGCACCCTGGAAATAGACCTCGGTGCGGAAGTACTCCCAGCTGGGCGCGTTCCCATCGCCGCTGGTCACGATCTTGTAGCCACGCGCACCGAGCTGCGACCCGGCGGACGTCGCTGAGCCGACCTGGCCGTTGCCGTTCAGCACCGTGACCGTCGTCTGGGACGGCGGCGGAGCTGCGTCGGCGCGTCGCCGCTTCAACGCCACGTCCGTCGCCTTGAGCGGCGCGTCGACGTCTGGCTGGATGAAGTCGTTCACGGCGGCCTGGATGCACGACTGGGGCACGACGACCTCGTTCAGCCCCTGGTAGCAGCTGAGGTCGATCTTCGTCTGGATCACGTGGCGGGCAGGCAGCCCGTAGACCAGGGCCGCGTAGTCGAGCAGCGTGTGCGCGTCGAAGCGGGTGCCGTCGCCCTTGCCGACCTCGACGTTCGACGTCACGGTCTTGACGAGCTTCGGCAGGTCGAGGAGCGGGAAGTCGGTCGCGCGCTGCTTGACGCCCCGCAGGAACTGTTGTTGACGCGCCAGCCGGAAGAAGTCGGAGTCGAGATGGCGATAGCGCACGTACTCGAGCGCGTCCGCGCCGTTCAGCTTCTGGTAGCCGGGCTGGAGGTCGATCGTCGCGTAGCGGTCGCCGCCGCTCGAGTTGTCGTTGAAGTATCGCCGGTCGACGTCGATCCACACGCCGCCCATCCGGCTGACGACCTGCTTGAAGCCGCGGAAGTTCACCGTGACGAGGAAGTTGATCGGCACGCCGGTCAAGTGCCGCACGGTCTCGATCGCTGCGGACGAGCCGCATTCCCCGTACGCGTTGTTGATCCTGGAGGTGAAGGGACCGTTCTTGCAGCCCTGGATCTCGACGAGCAGGTCGCGCGGGAACGACAGCATCGTCACGGTCTCGAGGCCGGGATCGGCTCGGATCAGCATCAGCGTGTCGGAGTGGCCCGTCGCCGCGCCTTCCACCCCGGCGCGCTTGTCGTAGCCGAGGACGAGCGCCGTCGTCGGCTCGCCCGGGATCACCACGTCGAGCGTCTTCTGCGCCGCTTTGACGTCGGCCGAGCGCGGCCCGAGGCTGCTCGCGATGTCCTGCTCCACGTAGAGGTACGTCCCGCCCGCGATCCCGGCGGCGAGCATCAGCGCCACGATCACGAGCCAGAGGAAGATCCGGCCGAAGAGGCCCGCCAGGCTCCGCGGCTCGGGCTCGGGCTGGCGGTAACGGCGCATGGGAGCGCCGATCGCGGGCGGGAACACGGCGTGCCCGTTCCCGTTCAGCTCTGCGGCGCGGCCGATGCCTCTCTTCAGCGTCGTCTTCATGTGAAAAACGGAAGACGCCACGAAGGCGTCCCCGGGGCTCAGGATAGCGCCGGCTCCGGCCGCGGCGCCGAAGTGAGGTTCGGCGCGAGCCAGCGCTCCACCTGCTCGAGCGGGACGCCCTTGCGGGAGGCGTAGTCCTCCGCTTGGTCGCGACCGACGCGGCCGACGCTGAAATACCGAGCATCCGGGTGCGCCAGGTAGATGCCGCTGACCGCGGCGGCAGGCAGCATCGCGAAGCTCTCCGTGAGCTCGAGCCCGACCTCCTCCGCCCCGAGCACCTCGAAGAGCGTGCGCTTCTCGGAGTGGTCCGGGCAGGCCGGGTAGCCGAACGCCGGCCGGATCCCCCGGTACCGCTCCGCGATCAGCTCCTCGCTCGAGAGCTCGGGGCCGGACTCGTACCACTCCCGCCTCGCGACCGCGTGCAGGTACTCGGCGAACGCTTCGGCGAGTCGGTCGGCGAGTGCCTTGACGATGATCGACGTGTAGTCGTCGTGCTCGGACTGGTAGCGCGCGGCGAGCTCGTCGGCGCCGTGAATGGCAACCGCGAACGCTCCGAGGTGGTCGCCGCTCGGTCCGACGACGTCGGCGAGCGAGCGGTTCGGTCGCGAGTCCCCGTACGCGCTCTGCTGGCGCAGGAAATGGAAGCGCCTGCCGTCGTCGAGCACAACGTCGTCGCCTTCGGACCGGGCCGGCCAGAAGCCGTACACGCCGCGAGGCTGGAACGCGCGCGATGCCACGGTCTGGTCGAGGACGGCGAGCGCGTCGTCGTAGAGCTCTCGTGCGGCCGGCTGGTCGAGCAGCGCCGGGAACTTCCCTTTCAGCTCCCAGGCGTGGAAGAAGAACTGCCAGTCGATGTAGCGGACGAGCGTCTCCAGATCCGGTTCGACAACGCGGCGTCCGGTGAACGACGGGACCGGCAGATCCGTGAAGTCGAGGCGCTGCGGGTTCGCGCGCGCTTCGGCGAACGGCAGCAGCGGCTTGCGCTCCTTCTCCGCGTGTTGCGTCCGAAGCCGTTCCTGCAGCTCACGGTTCTCGAGGTCCAGGCGCTCACGCCCTTCGCTGTCCAGGAGATCGGACATCACACCGATCACGCGTGACGCGTCGAGCACGTGCACGACGGGGTTCGAGTATTCCGGGGCGATCTTGACCGCTGTGTGCTGCTTCGACGTCGTCGCGCCGCCGATCAGGAGCGGCAGCGTGAGGCCGCGACGCTCCATCTCGTGCGCGACGCTGACCATCTCCTCGAGCGACGGGGTGATTAGCCCGGAGAGCCCGACGACGTCTGCGCCGACCTCGAGCGCGGTGTCGAGGATCTTGTCCGCCGGGACCATCACACCGAGGTCGACGACGTCGTAGTTGTTGCAGCCGAGCACGACGCCGACGATGTTCTTGCCGATGTCGTGCACGTCGCCCTTCACGGTTGCGAGCACGGCCCGGCCCTGAGGCCCGCCGTTGCCCTGCTGTTTCTCCAGGTCCATGTACGGCTCGAGGTAGGCGACGGCACGTTTCATCGCGCGCGCGCTCTTGACGACCTGCGGCAGGAACATGCGGCCTGATCCGAAGAGGTCGCCGACCACCTTCATGCCCTCCATCAGCGGGCCCTCGATCACGTCGATCGGGCGGTCGAGCTTCTGACGCGCCTCTTCGGTGTCCTCCTCGATGAAGTCGACGATCCCGTGGACGAGCGCGTGCTCGAGGCGCTTCTCAACCGAGTCCTCGCGCCAGGAGAGATCGCGCTCCCTCGTCGCGCCTTGGCCCTTGACGCGGCTCGCGAGCTCCACGAGGCGCTCGGTCGCGTCGGGCCGACGGTTCCAGATCACGTCTTCGACGTGCTCCTTGAGCTCCGGCTCGATGTCCTCGTAGACCGCGAGTTGCCCCGCGTTCACGATGCCCAGGTCGAGCCCCGCCTGAATCGCGTGGTAGAGGAAGGCGGCGTGCATCGCCTCGCGGACGGCGTCGTTACCGCGGAAGCTGAAGCTGAGGTTCGAGATGCCGCCCGAGGTGCGCGCCCCTGGGCAGCGCTCCTTGATCAGCGGCAGCGCCGCGATGAAGTTCTTCGCGTACTCGTCGTGCTCCTCGATCCCGGTTGCGACGGCGAGCACGTTCGGGTCGAAGACGATGTCCTCGGGCGGGTAGCCCGCCTTCTGCGTGAGTAGGTCGTAGGCGCGGCCGCAGATCTCGACCTTGCGCTCGACCGTGTCGGCCTGGCCCTGCTCGTCGAACGCCATTACGATCACCGCGGCGCCGTAGCGGCGGATCCGGCGGGCCTGCTCGAGGAACGCGTCTTCGCCTTCCTTGAGCGAGATCGAGTTGACAACGCCCTTGCCCTGTGTGCACTTGAGTCCCGCCTCGAGCACCTCCCAGCGCGAGCTGTCGACCATGATCGGGATGCGCGCGACCTCGGGCTCGGTGGCGATCAGGTTCAGGAACGTCGTCATCGCCTGGGCCCCGTCGAGCAGGTCGGCGTCCATGTTCACGTCGAGCAGGTTCGCGCCGCCGCGCACCTGCTCGAGCGCGACCTCGAGCGCTCCCTGCCAGTCGTCCGCCTCGACCATGCGGCGGAAGCGCGCGCTGCCCGTGACGTTCGTCCGCTCGCCGATGAGGACGAAGCCGGTGTCCGGGCCGATCTCGAAGGGCTCCATGCCGCTGAACGACGGACGCTCTCTCCGCGCCGGGACCTGCCGTGCGGGAAGGCCCTCTGTCGCGGTGACGATCGCCCGGACGTGCTCCGGCGTCGTGCCGCAGCAGCCGCCGACGACGTTGAGCAGCCCCTCCGCCGCGAAGTCGTGCAGGAAGCGGCTCGTGTCGCCCGGCTGCTCGTCGTGCAGGCCCATCTCGTTCGGGAGGCCCGCATTCGGATGGCAGGAGACGTAGGTCGGTGCGATCCGCGCGAGACCCTCGACGAACGGGCGCATCTCCGTCGCGCCGAGGGAGCAGTTGACGCCGACGATCAGCGGCTCGGCGTGCTCGATCGAAGCCCAGAACGCCTCGACGGTCTGGCCGGAGAGGTTGCGGCCGCTCTTGTCGATGGCGGTGAACGAGATCCAGCGCGGGATGTCCGGGGCGACGTCGAGCGCCGCCGCGACGGCGGCCTTCGCGTTCAGCGTGTCGAAGATCGTCTCGATCAGGAGCAGGTCGACGCCGCCCTCGACCAAGGCGCGGATCTGGTCGGCATACGTCTCCACGACCTGGTCGAACGTGTGCGAGCGGTACGTCGGGTCGTCGACGCGCGGGGAGACCGAGAGCGAGACGTTGAGCGGGCCGATCGACCCCGCGACCCACGCCGGGCGGTCGAGCTCGTCCGCGGCCTGCCGGGCGAGGCGCGCGCCCTCGACGTTCATCTCGTAGACGGCGTGCTCGAGCGCGTAGTCGCCCTGGCCGATCGAGGTCGCCGTGAAGGTGTTCGTCGTCGCGATGTCCGCGCCGGCCGCGAAGTAGTCGCGGTGGATGCCGAGGACGACTTCGGGGCGCGTGATGTTGAGCAGGTCGGGATCGCCGGCGACGTCACGCGGGTGGTCTCGGAACCGCTCTCCGCGGTACGCCTCCTCCCCCTTCACCTCGCGTTGGATGAGGACGCCCCAGGAGCCGTCGAGAACGGCGATCCGCCGCTCGAGCAGGTCCTTCAGCTGTTCGATCCGTTCGCTCACGAAAACCGCTCCCAGGCCGAAAGAGGATCGGGAGCGTGGGCTCCGGGCTCTTTAGGCGTTTGGTAACCCGGTCGCCAAGCTGCCGTTCAAAGCTCTCCGGGACGCGAAAAAGCGTAGCAGCCACCGTCGCGCACCGAGGGTCGGGCGGACGGCGTATCGGCCTGTCCGGAAGGGCTACTCGTGGCGGGTGCCGGGGGTGATCTTCGCGCGCACGTCGCGGAGGTTGCCGCCCGTCGCGACCTCGAGCTGGGTCTCCGCGTGGATGATCCGCTGCTCGATCACCCACCGGTCGGCCGACGACTCGCCGCGCTCGATCAGCTCGAGCTCGGCCTTCGCCTCCTCGAGCATCTGCTCGGCCGCCTCGCGGTCGATCTCGGACGCCTTGACCGCATGGTCGACGAGCGCGATCGCGCGGTCGAGCTGAACGGTGAAGAACCCCGGCCCGGTCGCGAACTCCTCGACGTGCTCGGAGCCGAGGTGCACCCGCGTCGCCCCCGACTTCAGCGTCGCGACGAGCGGCGCATGCCGTGCGAGCACGCCGATCTCACCGGCCGCGCCGGGCACGATCAGCATCTCCGCGTCCCCTTCGAACACCGTGCCGTCGGGCGTGACGAGCGAGACGTCGAAGCGCGGCCGAGCCACCTCTAGTGGCCCTTCCGGTGCCATGGCTGGATGCTCGGGTCGCGAGCACCAAGCGATGCAAGGACGCAGGGAGCGTTCGTGCTGTCAAGCACGGGCGCGACTGAGGACGCGGCAGCGCGCCGCGTGCTCGCGTGCCGAGCGCCGGCCGATGGTGCCGGGAGGGCCACTTAGGCCGCCGCGCCGGCCGTCTCGCGTGCAGCGCGCCGGGCCGCGACAGGATCCTCGCCGCGCGCCTTCATCGTCGCCTCGTCGATCGAGCCGACCATGTAGAAGGCCTGCTCCGTCAAGTCGTCGTGCTGCCCGTCGATGATCTCCTGGAAGCCCTTGATCGTGTCCTCGACACGGACGTAGACGCCCGGCTGGCCGGTGAAGGCCTCCGCGACGTTCATCGGCTGCGAGAGGAACCGCTCGACCTTGCGGGCGCGCTGCACGACGACCTTGTCCTCGTCGGAGAGCTCGTCCATGCCGAGGATCGCGATGATGTCCTGCAGGTCCTTGTAGCGCTGGAGGATCTCCTGCACGCGCGTCGCGGTGTCGTAGTGCTCGTCGCCGACGACCGTGCGGTCGAGAGCGCGCGACGAGGAGTCGAGCGGATCGATCGCCGGGTAGATGCCCTTCTCGGAGATCGGCCGCGAGAGCGTGATGAACGCGTCGAGATGCGCGAACGTGTTCGCCGGCGCAGGGTCGGTCAGGTCGTCCGCGGGAACGTAGATCGCCTGCACCGACGTGACCGAGCCCGCCCGCGTCGACGTGATGCGCTCCTGGAGCTGGCCCATCTCGGTGGCGAGCGTCGGTTGATAGCCGACGGCGCTCGGCATGCGGCCGAGCAGCGCCGACACCTCCGAGCCCGCCTGCACGAAGCGGAAGATGTTGTCGATGAAGAGGAGCACGTCCTGCCCCTCGTCGCGGAAGTACTCCGCCATCGTCAGCGCGGAGAGACCGACGCGGAGGCGCGCGCCCGGCGGCTCGTTCATCTGGCCGTAGACCAGCGCGACCTTGTCGATCACGCCCGTCTCCGTCATCTCGCGCCAGAGGTCGTTGCCCTCACGCGTGCGCTCGCCGACTCCGGCGAAGACCGACACGCCGCCGTGCTGCGTCGCGACGTTGTTGATCAGCTCCTGGATCAGCACGGTCTTGCCGAGCCCGGCGCCGCCGAAGAGGCCGATCTTGCCGCCGCGGACGAACGGCGCGACGAGGTCGATCACCTTCATGCCCGTCTCGAAGATCTCCATGGTCGGCGACAGCTCGCGGAACTCAGGCGGATCGCGGTGGATCGGCCAGCGCTCGCCGCCGGCCGGGAGCGGCTCGCCGTTGTCGACGGGGTCGCCGATGACGTTCCAGAGCCGACCGAGCGTCGGCTCGCCAACCGGCACGCTGATCGGCGCGCCCGTGTCGACGACATCGATGCCGCGGGCGAGGCCGTCGGTCGAATCCATCGCGACGACTCGCACGCGGTCGTCTCCGAGGTGCTGCTGCACCTCGGCGATCAGCGTTCCGCCGTCACCCGGCAGCGTGATCGAGACAGCGTTGTTGATCGAGGGCAGCGTGTCGGAGAAGACCGCGTCGATCACGACACCCTTGATCTCGACGATCTTGCCGACGTTGCGACCGTTTTCCCGGGTGGACATGCGCCTCCTACAAAGCTGGTGCGGTCAGGACAGAGGGCTCGCGAAGCGGGGGCCCAAAGGCGATTCTATCGAGAGGAGCGTTCGAGCTGCGTCGGCTAGCTTGCGATCCGCGACCCTTGATGGAACCGAACCCGCGCCCTCGTGAGCTTCTCGATGAGTGCCTGCTCGTATCCCGCCGAGTCGAGATACGCGGGCCTCTGCGACGCGGTCGGCGCGGAGTTGTCGCCCTGCTGCTGGAGGCCGGCGACGCCTGAGACCCCTGCAGTCACGAGGATGACTGCGGCGGCGGCCGTCTGCAACGCGCGCGTGGGGATCCGACGCCGCGGCCTGAGGAGGGCGAACGCGGGGCTTTCGATCGGCGGCGTTGCGCGAATCGCCGCCGTCGACGCCGCGACCGCGTCGGCGTACGCGCAGCACATCGCGCACTCGGCCAGGTGGGACGTGAGGAATGCCTCCTCGAGATCTGACCCCGCGCCGTCCGGGCGGAGAGACGCCAGACGGCGCGCGCGTTCGCACGTCACCCCGTGAACTGTCATGTCCAGCACCCTAGTTCTGACGACATCGCTCGTGAATGGTTAGACGAATCCGGCAAATCTCCCCCGAAGGCTCCATCGGCAGCGCGCGCGGGAGAGTTGAGCGGAGACATGGAGTCGACGCGGGGCGACGGCCGACTCAGGGGGCCGTCTCGACGATATCGAGCGGCTTGACGATCTCTGCGAAGTGGCACGCGCTCGGATGCCCGTGGCCACGGTCGATCAGCGCCGGCTCCTCCTCGGCACAGATCGGCTGTGCCTTCCAGCAGCGGGTGCGAAAGCGGCACCCCGACGGAGGATCGGCCGGGCTCGGGACGTCGCCCTCGAGCACGATCCGCTTGCGCTTGCCGCGCTGCGTGGGCTCCTCGACCGGGACGGCCGAGAGCAGGGCCTGCGTGTACGGATGGGTCGGCTGCTCGTAGATCTCGCGCCGCGACCCGATCTCGACCACCTTGCCGAGATACATCACTGCGACGCGGTCGGAGATGTGGCGGACGAGTGAGAGATCGTGCGCGACGAAGAGATACGTGAGGCCAAAGTCGCTCTGCAGCGACTCGAGCAAGTTGACGACCTGTGCCCGGATCGAGACGTCGAGCGCCGAGACCGGCTCGTCGAGCACGAGCATCTGCGGGTTGAGGGCAAGCGCACGGGCGAAGCCGATCCGCTGCCGCTGGCCACCTGAGAACTCGTGCGGGAACCGGTTGGCGTGCTCGGGGCTGAGGCCGACCGTACGCAGGAGCTCATCGATTCGGGCGCGTCCCTGACGTCCCGTGTACAGCCCGTGGACGCGCAAAGGCTCGGCGACGATCTCGCGCACCGTCATCCGGGGGTTCAGTGACGCGTACGGGTCCTGAAAGACGATCTGCAACTCGCGCCTGACCTCCCGCATCTGCCGCCGAGTGAAGGTCGTGATGTCCCGACCGTTGAAGACGATTCGGCCGGAGGTCGGCTCGACGAGCTTGATGATCGTCCGGCCCAGCGTCGTCTTCCCGCAGCCCGACTCGCCCACCAAACCGAGCGTCTCGCCCTGAACGAGGTTGAGCGAAACGCCGTCGACGGCGTGCACCTGGCCGACGACCTTCTTCAGCAGGCCCGCGCGGATCGGGAAGTACTTGACGAGGCTCTCGATGCGGAGAATCTCGTTGCCTGCCGGCGCAGTCTCCATGACTTCGCGCTGTTCTTGCTCGTGCTGCTCCTGCTCCTCGTGCTCGCGAGCCACCATCAGTGGCCTTCGGCGGGCACGGGCTCCGCGAGATGACCGACCCGACCCTCCAGCTCCTCCGCGAAGTGGCACGCGGTCAGGTGCGCGTCACCGATGTTCCGCAGCGGGGGCACCTCCTCGCGGCAGCGAATCCGGCCCTGGGAGTGGAAGCAGCGCGGGTGGAAGGCACAGCCGGGGGGGCGGTTGATGAGGCTGGGCGGCTGCCCGGGGATCGGACGGAGCGACTCCTCCTCGACGGTCAGTCGCGGCAGGCTCTCCATCAGGCCAACCGTGTACGGGTGGCGGGGCGCCTTGAACAGCGTGTACACATCGGTCAGCTCGACGACCTTGCCGGCGTACATGACGCAGACCCGGTCCGCCATCTCCGCGATCAGGCCCAGGTCGTGGGTGATCAGGATCGTCGCGGCGTGCGTCTCGTCCTGCGCCTTCTTCAGAACCTCGAGGATCTGCGCCTGAATCGTCACGTCGAGGGCCGTGGTCGGCTCATCGGCGATCAGCAGTTTCGGCTCGTTCGCGATCGCCATCGCGATCATGGCGCGCTGGCGCATCCCGCCCGAGAACTCGTGCGGGTACTGGTCGTAGCGCCGGTCGGGATTGGGGACGCCGACGAGCTCCAGCAGCCTGACGACGCGTTCGTGGGTCTCCTTGTCGCTCACGCGACGGTGGGCCTGGATTGCCTCGCCGATCTGGTCGCCGACCTTGAGCACGGGGTTCAGGGAGGTCATCGGGTCCTGGAAGACCATCGCGACGTCCCCGCCCCGGATGTTCCGGAGCTGCTTCTTCGACATCTCGAGCGTGTTCTTCCCGTCGAAGAACGCCTCCCCGCGAACGATTCGACCCGGTGGTTGCGGGATCAAGCCAAGGACCGCGAGCTGGCTGACGCTCTTTCCGGAACCCGACTCGCCGACGATCCCGAGCGTCTCGCCGCGATGGACTTCGTAGCTCACACCGTCGACGGCGCGAACGACGCCGTCGTCGGTCGCGAACTCGACCGCCAAGTCCCGAATCGAGAGAACCGGGTCAGCCACGGTCAGGCACGCGTCCGCCGCTGCGTCGGGTCGAGCGCGTCCCGTAGGCCGTCACCGATGAAATTGATGCAGAGCACGATCAGGACGATCGTCAGCCCTGGGAACGTGACGAGCCACCAGGCGATGTCTTGAAGCTCCTGGCCGTCCGAGATCAGCTTGCCGAGAGCCGGGGTCGGCGGCTGAATGCCGAAGCCCAGGAACGACAGCGCCGCCTCCGTGAGGATCGCGATTCCGACGATCAGCGTCGCGTTGACGACGATCGGGCCGACCACGTTGGGAAGCATGTGCCTCAGCATGATCCGTAGGTCGCCCGACCCGACGGCCTTCGCCGCCTCGACGTATTCCTTCTCTCGCAGCGAGAGGAAGCTGCCCCGCACGATCCGCGCGAGCCCGGTCCAGAAGAGCAGCGCGAGGATGACCGCGACCCGGTACTGCGACCCGTTGCCCAGGAACGCGGCCGCCGTCAGCAGCACCGCCAACCCGGGAAGCGTGAGGACGAGGTCGGTGACCCGCATCAGGAGGTTGTCGGTCACGCCCGTGTAGTAGCCCGCTAGCGCACCGATCGTGGTTCCGATCAGCGTCGAGAGGATGGCGACGATAAACGCGACGCGCACCGAGGTCTGGATCCCGTAGACGATGCGTGAGAAGTAGTCCCGGCCCTGGAAGTCGGTTCCGAAGAAGTGCTTGTCCTCGAGAGTCGGGGCTTTGAGCGAGTTCGCGAGGTCGATCTCGTCATACGAGTACGGGGCGATGACACTCGCGAACACGCCGGCGAAGACGATGATGGTCAGCACGATCAGGCTCGCCATCGCGAGGCGATGGTGAAGGAAGCGCCGCCGTGCGTAGGCCCACTGGCTGCGGGACTTGAGCTCGAGCCCGGTCTCGTGGACGATCGCGAGCTCGTCCTCGGGGACCGGGCCGTCGGAGTCCGGAGTCGCCGGAATGACCGTGGCTCCGTCGACCCCGACATCGAGCAGCGGTCTGCCGGCCCCGCTACGTTCCATCGGGTCGGTCATGAGCGACTTATGCGCGCCCCTGCGCGGCTTCTCGACATCAGTCGTACCTGATCCGTGGGTCGAGGTAGGCGTATGCCACGTCCGCGAGCAAATTGAACAGGATGACCGCGGTCGCCGTGATCATCAGCCACGCCATCACAGGATAGACGTCCTGGCTGAGCAGGTTCTGGATGAAATATGGGCCCATTCCGTCGAGCCCGAAGATCGTCTCGGTGATGACCGCGCCTCCGATGAGCGCGCCGAAGTTGAGCGCGACGACGGTCACCAGCGGAATCAACGCGTTGCGAACCGCGTGCCTCACGGTCACCGATTTTTCCGGAAGCCCCTTCGCCCGCGCCGTCCGCACGTAGTCGGAATTGACCACCTCGAGCATCGACGCCCGCAGGAAGCGGCTGTATTGGGCAATCGAGAGGACGCAGAGCGTCATCGCCGGAATCCCGAGATGCTGTAGGCGGTCGACGCAGAATGTGCAGGTCGTATCCGCTGAGTTGAGGCCAGACGTGTAGAAGATCCGCACGTCCCATTTCAGGAACGCGTTCGTGAACAGAATCTGGAGCATCAACGCGAGCCAGAAGACGGGCAACGCGAACCCCACGAAGCTGAAGGTCGTCGCCGCGTAGTCGAAGATCGAGTACTGACGTATGGCGGAGTACACGCCGATAGAGATTCCGATGATGAGAGCGAAAAACTCCGCCAGGAGCACCAGTTGGAGCGTGTGCGGAATCACACGCCTCAGGTCGTTCCAAATTTGGTCGCCGGGCTGGAGGAGCGGCGTGCCGAACTTATCCGTGACGACCTCTTTGGCCCAGTAGGCGTACTGGACCGGAATCGGGTCGTCGAGGTGCTTCCGCTCGATGATGTGCTGCACGGTCACCCTCGAGAAGCGCGGGTTCTGCTTGAGCTCGGCGAGCGGATCCCCGACGACTGTGACCGCGGAGAAGATGAGGATGCTCGCGGCGAAGAGAACGGGGATGCTGTACAGGATTCGCCGAATGATGTAGGTGAACATCTGCCGCCTCGCTCCTTCTCAAAGACGCTTCGTCCCGCCCCGAGCGTGATGCTCGGGGCGGGACTCGGCGTTCCTAAGTGGTCGTCAAGTGTACTAGGACGTCGCCCAGAACTCCGTGTTCCAGGTCGGCCCCTGAAGCGTGGGGTTGTCGACCAGGCCGCGAAGCTTCGTCTTGTAGACGAAGTACGTGGGCTTCTGATACAGCGGGATCACCGGCACATCGGTCGCCATGATCGCATCGGCCCGGTTCACGAGCGAAGCCCGTGTCTTCGGGACGAGGGACTGGTCGGACCTGCTGAGAAGCGACGTGGCGGTGCGGTTGCAGTAGTTCTTGTAGTTCGACTCGCCGCCGCAGCCGTAGATGTCGATCCAGCCGGCCGGATCCCCGGTGCCGACCCACGCGTAGAGCGCGAGGTCGAACTTCTTCTCCGCGAGGCGCGGGAAGAACAGCCGGGAGGGCTGGCTGTCCGGAGTGAACTCGATCCCTGCGGACTTGGCCTGCGCCTGCAGGATCTCGAGCGCGAGCTCACGCAGACGGTTTCCGGACGTCGTACCGAAGCGGACGGAGGCCCGCTGGCCGGCACACACGTAGATCCCGTCGCTGCCCTTCGTGCAGTTGCGGGCCCGGAACAGCGCGTTGACCCGGTTCAGATTCCGGGTGTAGCGCTGGAAGTGGCCCACGTACTCGCTTCTGATTCGAGGTGTACATGTTGTTCTGCAGCACGGGCAGACTCGGGTTGAGCGTCCGGAACAGCTGCCGCACCATCGCCCGCCGGTCCATCGAATAGATGATGGCCTGGCGGAACCAGCGCTGGCCCAGCAGCGGGTTGCTGTTGCCCGCTCCGACGTTGATGTCGATGTGCTCGAGCGTGGTGCCTGCCCTCGACTGGGTGCGGAGGCCGCTCTGCCCGCGAAGCGCGGCGAGCTGGAGCTGCGGCTGCGGGTAGATCGCGTCGACCTCGCCGCCGCGAATCGCCTGGATCTCCGAGTCGGTGTTGGTGATGAACCGGAACGTGATCCGGTCGATCGACGACCGCTTGCCCCAGAAGCTCGTGTTGCGCACGATCACGAGCGTCTGGCCGCGCGTGTAGCTCTGGAGCTTCATCGGGCCGGACGCCATCGAGACGCCGCCGTTCGGGTTGTTGTAGTTGTTGTTCCAGACCTCGTTGAAGTTGGTACCCGTCAGCGCGTGCGACGGATAGAGCGACTGCGTGAGCAGCGCCTTCCACCCGGCGTACGGCTTCGAGAAGACGATCCGTGCCGTCTTCGAGTTGACCGCGATGATCCGCCGGATCGAGTCCCAGCCGCTCCGGCTCGCGACCTCGTTCTGCGGGTTGACGAACGCCCGCCAGGTGAAGTTCAGGTCGGCGACCGTCACCTGCCGCCCGTCACTCCACCGCGCCTTCGGCTTGATCCTGACGAGGAGGGTGAACGGGCTCCGGTCGGTGACCTTCGCCGGGCCGTTCGCCATGTACGGCTGGATGCTGAAGTCCGGCCTGACGATGTAGAGGCTGGCGAGAGAAACACCGGCTGTCCACGACGTCCAGGTGTTGTTGCAGCCCGCCAGGGCGCCGTTCAGGCACGGCGGCTCCTGCTCGGCGCCGAAGACGACGGAGCCTGCGTTGGCTCTCTGCGGCGCGCCGCCGGCCGCACCGGCGATGGCAAGGCTCATCGCGGCGACCATCACGCCGAGAAGGAGCCTGAAATGACCTCGATGCATAGTGCTGTTCCTCCGTTCGCTGGGAGTCCGGAGCTGATCTCCGAACATCCAATCCTTCGCACCCCGCCAACGCGAGGCGGGACATCGTGCCACGGAAAAAAGGCCATGCCTCTCCCCGCTCGACACTCAGACGACGCCGGACGCGTTTTGTTAGAGCCTCTTAAGGTGCCGCCGGCAGGCCCGCACAGGGTGATCGCTAGCCCTGGTACGCCTGGAGCAGGTTGTTGGCGTCGAGCAGTTCGAGTGCAGCGCCGAAGTGGCGCGCCGCCTCGAACGACGGGTCTGCGATCTTGGCGAACTCCTTCTCACCCCTCGCGACGTCCTCCGGGTCGCGCGAGGAGAGCAGCGGGACCGCCTTCAGCGTGGCGCTCGCGATCTGCTCGTAGTACGGGCAGGACTTGCCGAAACGGTCGTAGATCCGGCCGAGCGGGGCCTCGCTGTCCGGAGGCGGACCGACCCGGGCGAGCTTGCGCGAGCATCCGGCAAGATCGGTCATTCGTTCGTTCAGGACGCTCAGCGTCGTCTCGTTGCCGGTCCGGATGTTGATGATCGCCTGGTTCGACCGCAGGCCGTTCACGACGTTGAGGTTCTTCTGCATGTCGAGCAGGAAGCGGTTGACGAGCCGGTCGATCCACTCGGCCTGCGTCTGCGCCGGCGGGACCGCAGCAACCGTGGTCGCGGCCTCCTCGTCCGAGCCTCCGCAGCCCGCGGCGGCGAGCCCAAGCACGGCCAGGAGCACAATCGCGCCCTTTCGAAGTGACGCCAGTCCAATCAACGTTCTCCCTCCCACATCGACGCCGGCTGACTTTAGAGGTTCCTGCGCCAGATCAGGAAGCCGAGTGGAAGGAACGCAAGTGCGATCGCGTACGGCGCGAGTGGGACCTCGTCGCGGTCGTCGTCGTCCACGTAGGTCTCGCCGCTGCCGATGAGCTCTCGGACGGTCGTGGCGACGCCGGCAGTGGAAGATGAGCTCTCTTCGAACGCCTCCCCGCCGGTCGCAGCAGCGAGTGCTCGCGCCACGTCCGGTGCCTCCGGGTGGGGGATGTAGCCGCTCTCAGTGCCGCCATCGAGTGTGAACACGCGCTCCTCCGGGTTTCCGTAACGGATGAAGAGGGTCCGGACTCCCGGCGGACGCTTAAAGACCCGGCCGATACGCTCGGCGGCGAACGGCTGGCTCTCCGCGTCGGTGAAGACGATCAAGACGCGATGCGTAACTTCGCGCGCGTAGAAGTTGCGGTTCGTGATCGCGGTCAGCGCACCGAGCGTCGTCGCGGTCACGTTGAACGACGTGGGCGGGGGCTTTTCGATCCCGACAACGCGGTCGAGCACGGCGTCGAAGACGTCCAAGTCGTCGGTCGGAAAGACGTGAGGCAGGAGGCGGTCGGTCAGCGACGCGACTCCGGAAGGCACATCGCGGAGCTTCATCCGAATCTCGCGCGCGTCGTTACGCGCGCGATCGAACCGCGTCGGCGCCTCGAGCGTGCTCGACGCGAGCATCGAGCGTGACGAGTCGAGCACGAACCACACCTCGGCGTCGCGGCGCGACTCCGTGCCTCTGTTGACCGCGATGACAGGCTGCGCCGCGGCCAATCCGAGCAGGAGCGCTACGGTCACGATGCTGCCGACGAGCAGCCGCCGGCCCGACGCGACTGGCTTCCCGAGCCCGAGGGCTACTCGCACACGGTCGGCGCGTTGCTCCCCGTCGAGCAGCAAGACGAGCGGGATGAGCGCGCCGACGGCAAGGAGCGCCGCCTCCGGTGTCAGGAAGTCGATCGCCATCAGTACCCGGTACCCGGACTGCGCAGCCCGCCGAGCGACGCATTGTCGCGCGGCAAGCGGCCGCCGGGCGTCTCGAAGCTGGGCGGCTCGTCGCCCAGGCGCCGCAGGAGCACCTCGAGGTTGAACATCGCATCCTCGTTCGCGCGATCGGCGCGCACCGCTCTGGTGAAGTAGCCGACCGATGCCTCGAGCGAATCGACGCGCTCCTGCGTCTGCTGCTGCCACCGTGCCGCGGCGGTCGAGAGCGCGCCAAGCAGGTTGAGCATCTCCGAGCGCCGCTCCGCGTTCGTCTCGCGTTGCGCGATCTCGCGCAGGCGCACCTGGGCCTTCACCCTCGCCGCCTCGAGCTCTGGGCGCAGAAACCCGGGCTCACGCGGGTGTGCGGCAACGAATGCCTGCACCGCTCGGCGGTAGCGCACGTCATCGGAGATCGAGAGGACGCGGCGGGCCGGGTCGCCTGGGAGCAGGGCATTGACCTGCCAGAGGTCCGAGGCGGCAGGGGCCGTGCTGAAGCGTACGTCGTCGTTCGCCAAGCCCCCCTGCCAACGCTTGACGTCGACCGCGGCCAGCAAGAGCAACACGGCAGCGACGGCGGCGAGGCTCGCGAGCACGAGGGGAACGATCGGTTTCCTCACACTCATCTCCGCGGCACCTCGACTCGAGCGCCCCACCACTCGTTCGCCGCGAGCAGGAACAGGAGGAGCCCGCCGAGCAGCGAGAGCGTGGAGGGGTTTGCGCCGAAGAGCGTCGACTCAGCGTTGCGCCGATTCTGCGCCGCGAGTTGCGGCGGTGTGACCAGGTTCTTCTTGCCGACGATCCGCCCGAAGAACGTGAGATCCTGTTGGAACGCGAACAGCGGCACGATGCGTAGGGCGACCCCTTTCGACTCGACGTTTGCGACTATCTGCGAGAGCACCGGCTCGTCGCTCGGCGCGGTGTCGAGATCGGAGACGAGCACGATCGAACCCTTCTCGATCTTCTCCCGCTCGAGAATGTCGCTTGCCATCTCGAGGCCGGCAGAGATCTTCGTGCCGCCGCTGAAGCCTGCAGACCAGGGGCTGAGTGGGTAGGCCGCCTCCGAAGCTCGCTTGGGATCCTGGCCACCGCGCAGCTTGAAGTAGCGAAGCAGCGGCTTCAGCTCAGCCGGCGCAGAACCGGGCGGAAGCATCTCGTAGGCGACGTCGGAGAACACGACCAGTCCGACCTCCTGGTCACCCTCGCTCATCATCTTGATCGCGTTGTAAATACGGCGGTAGACCGGGACCGTGACGCTCTGCGAAACGTCGAGGACCACCACAGCGCTCGTGTCCTGGGGGAGGAGCGATGCCTTCGCGGGCTCGAGTGTGCGCGCCGAGACGAACGCCAGCGCGAGCACGAGAATCAGAAGGCAGGCGAGCACGAGGCGAACGAGGGTCGTCCGGATCCACATCGGGCGCAGCGACTCGACGTCCGCGACGGGGATCGCCGTCACCCGGCGGGCAAAGCTAGGAGCGGCCATTTGTCCTGCCCGCAATCACAGCCCTGACCTGTTCCGACAACCTGGCCGTCCGGTCCGGCCCGGGGACGTCGGCCGTCCACGCGAGCTCTCGCGCGTCGCCGGCGAGCTCGTGCTGCCCACCGGTGCGCAGCTCCCGTGCGAGCCGGTCGAGCGCAAGCCGTTGCTCGCGCTCGATGCCCTGGCTCTGCGCACGCTCGAGCACCGCAATCGCGCGCTCGAGCGGTGTCAGCTTCGTGCGGCGGAACCGGCGAAAGCCGAACGGCGCGCTCGGAAATGCCCGTTGCAAAAAGAAGAGCGAGACGAGCAGCAGCAGGACCCCGAGCCCGGCAAGAGCGGCCGTGAGCAGCGTCGGATCGACGCGGTACGACGCGGGGCGAATGCGCACGTTCGCCCGCCACGGCAGGTCGACGCTGCCCTGAAACCGCGGGCCCAGGTTGGTCTCGGGCTCGCGGTAACGCGAGGCGATCGTCACACTGGGCCATTCGGCGACCTCCACCCGTCGGCCCGCGTAACGCACGGGAGCGGACGGGAGCTCGAAGTCCTTCCTTGCCCCCTCCGGCACGCAGTCCGTCGTCACGCAGTCGAGGCGGTACTCGTAGCGCAGGCGTGTGAAGCGGTGGTAGTCGCGGCGCGACGTGACAGGTACGCCGTTCATCGTGAACGGGTCGAACCGCGCGTCGACGCTGATCTTGGCGGGGTCGAGCACGTCGCGGTCGACGAGCAGGTCGAGCCGCGCGGTCAGCAGCTGGCCGAACAGCTGCGTCCGCGAACCGAGCGACGCACGCGCGGCGATCCCGTCGTCGCCGACCGGAAGCCCGGCCGTCGGAGCATGCTCGTCTCGGAGGACAAGCGCCAGCGCGACGACCGCCCCCACCACGACCGCGGCGAGCGCGAGGACGAACGGCAGCCGCCGCCTCGTGCTCACGACCTTCCGCGCCAGAAGCGGCGCAGCTCCGCCCACTCGAGGAAGGAGAGGAAGATCTCCGACCGATCGTCGGACGAGAGCACGACGGGCTCGAGGTCGTAGGCGCGGAACGACTCGAGTACCTGCGTGAAGCGCTCTTGGTTCTGCTCGCTGCGAGCCGCAGCCTCAGCTGCCGAGATCCGCACCGGCATCACGCGCCGGGCACGCGGATCCCAGAAAGGCACGACCACGCCGCCGATGGGCGGGAAGCCCTGCTCCCAAACGGGGTCCTGGATCAGGACCGGGACGACGTCCCAGCGTTGCTGCAGCAGCCGGGTCCACGCCTCCTCGGGGGGCGGATCGAGGAAGTCGGAGAGCACGAAGACGAAACTGCCGGTCGGAAGCGCGCGGCGGTGCTCCACGAGGTGCGTGAGAGAGCGGGCTACCGTGTCCTTCGGCGCGCCGAACGCGGTCCGGTCGGTGACTTCCCATGGCTCGTGCTGCGTCCGCGGCGGCCGCCAGAACGCCTCCCCCTCAGCGAAGTCGAGATAGCCGGCGATCCCGCGCGAAGCGATCGCGGACTCGAACAGCACGACGGTGGCGTGCAGCATCGCCTGGGGCTTCGAGAGCCACGGCAGCCACGAGGGGAAGACGTCCATCTCGGGGCGACGGTCGGCGACCACCACCACACGCGGCGCCTCTTCCGCGAACTTCTCGCGCACGACGAACTCCTCGGTGCCGCGCGCCGAGGACAGACGCGCCGACGCATTCCAGTCGATCGTTCCGACGTCGTCTCCCGGCTGGTACGGCCTCGAGCCGACGACGTCCGAGCCGGGACCGCGCCGCGTGCTCGTCAGCCCGCCGAACGAGAGGCCGACGAGCCGGCGCCGGGGAAGGAGCGGGACGGTCCGGTCGGCGGCTGGCACGAGTTACTGGGGCAGGACGATGAGGTCGAAGTCCTGGGGCTGCGGCCGCGGTGCCAGCGCGAGGCAGCGCTCCCGGAACAGGTCGATCGCCGCGTCCCAACCGACCCTGCGCGCTTCCGCGAGAAAGGCCGGGCGAAAGACGACGCGGTGCACGAGCACGGAGTCGAACAGTCGTTCGACGTCCTCCGGAACGACGTACGACCGGCCGCGCAGGAGCCCCCACGCACGCACCGCACGCTCGAGCGCGAGCGAGCCACGGACCGACGCGCCGATCGAGACGTCCTCGACCTCGCGCGTCGCGCGGACGAGATCGACGATCCAACGCTGGATGACCGGGGCGACGTAGACCTCTTGGACGCCGACCCGCAGCTCCTCGATTTCCTCGAGGCCGATGACCGCGCGCAGATGTCCAAGCGGGTGGCTGTGCCGCTGTTCGTTCAGGATCTTCAGCTCGTCGTCGGCGTGCGGATAGCCCAGGGCAGTGCGGAGGAAGAAGCGGTCGAGCTGCGCCTCCGGGAGCGGGAACGTACCTTCGTACTCGATCGGGTTCTCCGTCGCCAGGAGCAGGAACGGCTGCGGCAGCAGGCGCGTGACGCCGTCGACCGTGACCTGATTCTCGGCCATCGACTCGAGCAACGACGACTGCGTCTTCGGCATCGCGCGGTTGATCTCGTCGACGAGCACGACGTTCGCAAAGATCGGGCCAGGGCGAAACTCGAACTCGCGCTCCTTCTGGTTGTAGACGGAAAGCCCGGTGACGTCCGTCGGCTGCAGGTCCGGCGTGCACTGGATGCGCGTCGCGGTCGCGCCCTCGATCGATTGCGCCATCGCGCGCGCAAGGACGGTCTTCGCAGTCCCCGGCACGTCCTCGAGCAGCACGTGTCCGCCGCACGCCAGCGCGGCGACGACGAGCCTGATCTCGTCGCTCTTGCCGTGCACCACCGTCTCGATGTTCGCGACGAGCCGCTCGGCGATCTCGGTGGCGCGGTCCAGCGCGGATGCTTCGATCGGTGCGGTCTCCATCTCGGATTGATTGTAGGTCGACAGAGTGACCTCTAAGACGTGGGCCCGCCCGAGATTGTTGGGCGGACGAACTACCCCTCGAGCGCGTCGGCGCCGGCCACGACTTCCAGGATCTCCTGCGTGATCTCGGCCTGACGGGCCCGGTTCATCGCGAGCGTGAGGCTGTCGATCAGCTCGCCGGCGTTTCTCGACGCATTCCGCATCGCGGTCATCCGGGCGCCTTGCTCGGAGGCCGCCGACTCGAGCAGCGCGCGGTAGAGCTCCGTCTCCAGGTAGACGGGCAACAGCCGGGCGAGAATCTCTTCGGGCTCGGGCTCGTAGATGAAGTCGCCGCGCATCGCGTCGTCGCGGCGCTCCTCCTCGTCGGTCTCGAGCAGGTGCTCCGGGATCGGCAGCACCTCCTGCTCGGTCACCTTCTGGACGAGCGGAGAGTCGAAGTGGTTGTAGACCAGGATCACCCGATCGAACGCGCCTTCGATGTACTGCTCGGTGAGCGTGTGCGCAATCGCCTGCGCGTCGGTGTAGGCCGGCCGGTCGCTGAAGCCGGTCCAGTCGCTCGCGACGTCGTAGCCGCGGAAGCGGAGTGTCGAGCGGCCCTTCTTGCCCGCGACAAGCCAGCGAATCGTCTGCCCTTCCGCCTCGAGCTCGCGACCGAGGGCGAACACCCTTCGCAGGACCTGGGAGTTGAAGGCGCCCGCGAGGCCGCGGTCTCCGGTCATCGCGAGGATCGCGGTGGTCTGAGGGTCCCGACGCTGGAGGAGCGGGAGCCGCTGCTTCGAGACGGACGCGCGTGCGACTCCGCTCATCAGCTCGAGCATCTTGTCGGCGTAGGGGCGCATCGTCTCGATCCGTGCCTGCGCACGCCTGAGCCGCGCGGAGGCGACGAGTTCGAACGCCTTCGTGATCTTCTGCGTGTTTTGAACCGAGCGGACCCGGCGCTTCAGGTCTTGGGTGGATGCCATCTACGACGTCTCGACGTTGAAGCCCTGCTTGAACTTCTCGATCTCCGCCTGGAGCGTGTTCTCGAGCTCGTCGGAGAGCTCGCCCGACTCGCGGATCTCCTTGTAGATCTCACCCGACGAGCGCAGGTACTCGCGGAGCTCCTCCTGGAAGCGCACGACCTCCGACGTCGGGATGTCGTCGAGGTAGCCGTTGACGCCTGCGTAGATCGCGACCACCTGCTCCTCGACCGGCCACGGCTGGTATTGCGGCTGGTTCAGCGTCGCGACGAGCTTCTCGCCGCGGTTCAGGGTCGCGCGGGTCGCCTCGTCGAGCTCGGAGCCGAACTGCGCGAACGCCTCGAGCTCGCGGTACTGCGAGAGATCGAGCCGCAGGCGGCCTGCCACCTTGTTCATCGCCTTCGTACGTGCGCTGCCGCCGACGCGCGAGACCGAGATGCCGACGTTGATCGCCGGGCGGATCCCCGAATAGAAGAGGTCGGCCTCGAGGAAGATCTGGCCGTCGGTGATCGAGATCACGTTCGTCGGGATGTAAGCGGCGACGTCGCCCGCCTGGGTCTCGACGATCGGGATCCCCGTCAGCGAGCCACCGCCCAGCTCGTCGTTCAGCTTGCAGCTCCGCTCGAGCAGGCGTGAGTGGAGGTAGAAGACGTCGCCCGGGAACGCCTCGCGTCCCGGCGGGCGCCGCAACAGCAGCGAGAGCTGGCGATAGGCGTCGGCGTGCTTCGAGAGGTCGTCGTAGTAGCAGGCTGCGTGCTTGCCCTGGAAGAGGAAGTGCTCGCCCATCGCCGTGCCGGAGTAGGGCGCCATCCACTTGATCGGCGCGGCCTCGTGGGCGGCGGCGGAGACGATGATCGTGTACTCGAGCGCGCCCTCGTCGCGAAGCCGATTGACGACCTGCGCGACGGTGGACGACTTCTGCCCGATCGCGACGTAGACGCAGATCAGGTCTCCCCCGCGCTGGTTCAGGATCGTGTCGACGACGAGTGCCGTCTTGCCAGTGCCGCGGTCGCCGATGATCAGCTCGCGCTGGCCGCGGCCGATCGGGATCATCGAGTCGATCGCCTTGATCCCCGTCTGCACGGGCTCTTTCACCGGCTGGCGGTCGACGACGCCCGGTGCCTTGAACTCGAGCGGTCGCCGCTCAGTGGTCTCGATCGGGCCGAGGCCGTCGAGCGGGTTCCCGAGCGGGTCGACCACACGGCCGAGGAGCGCCTCGCCGACGGGCACCGACGCGACGTTGCCCGTCCGGCGCACCGGCTGGCCCTCGGAGACCTGCTCCCACTCACCGACGAGCGCAGCGCCGACGTTGTCCTCCTCGAGGTTGAACGCGAAGCCCGTCACCCCGTGCTCGAACTCGAGCATCTCGAGCGCGACGCAGTTGTCGAGGCCGTGAACGCGCGCGATGCCGTCGCCGACCTGCAGGACCGTTCCGATCTCGGAGAGATCAGTCTGGACGTCGTACTGCTCGATTCGCTGCTTGAGGATCGAGGTGATCTCTTCGGGGCGTAGCTTCACGGCTGGTTAGCTCCTTTTCAGGTCTTGTCGTAGGCGTTCGAATCTTCCGCGCACGCTCGCGTCGACGAGCAACGAGCCGGCCCGAAGGACGAAGCCGCCGATCAGGCTCGGGTCGACGCTTCGCGTCGCATCGACCTGGCGACCGGACTGGCGCTCGATCTGCCCGAGGATCTGCGTCGCGTCTTCGTCGGAGAGCTCGTACGCGGTCGTCAGGTCGACTGCGAGCCGCTTCTCCTCGGCGGCGACGAGCGCCTCGAACTCGCGCACGATCTCCTCGAGCTCGGTCGCGCGACCCTTCTCGATCAGAAGGAGCAGAAAGTTGCGCACGACCTCTTCGCCGCCCGCAAGCAGCTCGCCGAGCGCCGCCTGCTTGGTCCGGTGGTCGATCTCGGGGTTCTCGAGCATGGCCCGGAGCGCGGGCACCTCTCGCGTGGCCGCGACGAAGTCGCCGAGCTCCTCCTGCACCTGCGAGAGCCGCTGCTCCTCCTTCGCAGCGTCGAAGAGCGCGCGAGCGAGAGCGGTGGCGACGACAGAGCGTGCGCGAGCGTAGATGCGGTGAGCGACGGCGCGCGGCACACTCAGACCGGTTCCTTCTCCAGCTTCGAGAAGTCGAGCTCCTCGATCGCGTCGTCGATCAGCTTGCGATGCGACTTCGCGTCGAGCGCGCCTGCAGTGACCCGCTCGGCTGCGATGAGCGCGAGATCGGCAACGGCACGTCGGATCTCGCCGAGTGCGCGCTGCGTCTCCGCCTCGATCTGGCGCTTGGTCTCCTCGAGCCGCCGCTGCCGGTCATCCTCGGTCTCCTTGCGCACGCGCTCGCGCTGAGACTCCGCGACGCGGCGCGCCTCCGACAGGATCTCCTCCGCCTGGCCGCGCGCCTGCTGCATCAGGCTCTTGTGCTCCTCGAGCAGCCTGCGCGCTTCGTCGCGAGCCCTGTCGGCCTCGCGAAGAGCCTCCGCGATCCGCTCGCGACGCTTGTCGATGATCTGCTGGATCGGGCCGAACGCCCACTTCCGGAGCACGAAGAACGTGATCCCGAAGCAGATGAGGGTCCAGATCATCAGGCCCGGGATGGGCTGGATCAGCGTGTTGTCAGCAAGCGGCAGCATCGATCAGACGAGCACGTAGGCGAGCAGGCCGCCGACCAGGCCGTAGAAGACGACGGCCTCGGTGAGTGCGAACCCGATCCACATGATCCCCGTCAGCTCACCGCGGAGCTCCGGCTGGCGTGCGACGGACTGGATCATCGAGCCGAAGATGATGCCGATGCCGATACCCGCGCCGAGCGAGCCGAGCCCGATCCCGAGCGCGAGTGCGATCGCCTTGCCGAGGTCGACGACGCTTCCCTCGGTGGCGGCAAGAACGAGATTGGACATTCCTCTCCTTTTAGTGGTCCGGCTCGATCGCCGAACCGATGTAGATGGCTGACAGGACGGCGAAGATGAACGCCTGGATCGAGACGACGATGACGACCTCGAAGAGGTAGAAGATCGTGGCAGCGGCGGACCGCGAGCACCGCGATTGCGACCGATTCGAGGACGAAGATCAGACCGATGAAGGTCAAGATCAGCATGTGGCCCGCCAGCATGTTCGCGAAGAGACGAATTGAGAGCGACACGAGCCGCATGAACTGTCCGAGGATCTCGAGCGGAACGAGCAGCGGCAGCAGCGCCTTCGGCACGTCGGGGATCCAGCTCTTGAAGTAACCAACGGGCCCGTTCGCACGAACGCCCTCGATGTGCGTGAACATCCATGACATCAGTGCGAGCGCGAGCGTGACCGAGATGGACGAGGTCGCTGCGTAGATCCCCCAGACCGGAAGCTCGACGCCGAAAACCTCGTAGCGCTCGCCCGTGATCGGGAGCGGGATGAAGCCGATCATGTTGATCGTCCAGATGAAGAGGAACAAGGACGCGACGTACGGAAACCATCGGCCGATCGCCTTCGTCGGCAACCCCTGCTCGGCGATCTGCGTCTGCGCGATGTCGTAGATCTGCTCGCCGATCGTCTGGCGGCGGTCGGGCGTGACCCGGAGGCGGAAGCGCATGAACAGGATCCCGATCACCATCGTCAGCAAGCTGCCGAGCCAGAGGTAGACGACCGCCTTGTTGATCGACATGTCGAGCGGGCCGATGTGGATCGACACCCACGCAGGGAGCTCGAACTCGTGCGACGGGTCGAACTTCGTCGTCTCGCCCGCCGGCGCTTCCGAGGCGAGCGTCAGCGCATTCAGCAGCATCAGCTTCATCGCGTCGACTCCTGGCCGAAGTACGTCGCCAGCGAGACGCCGAGCTCGAGCGTGTACACGAGGGCGTACAGGAGTGCGGCCGAGAGACCGAGCCGTGCGTCAGACGCGACGACCGCGATCAGCACTACGCCGACCGCGACCGAGCGCAAAGTCATTCCGATCCCCACCACGCCCGAGGCCGCGAGCTTATCCGTGCCCACGCCGAGGCGCGCCAGCAGGAGCGACATCGCCTGTGAGGCGAGCCAGAGAACGGTCGCGAGCACCCAACCTCCGACGGGCAGATCGGTGACGACGAAGACCGGCAGCGCAAGCGCGAGGAGGCCGGCCGCTGCGATCGCGGGGAGCCGTCGTCCGGGAACCGGCCGTGGCGTCTCGAACATCGCGAGCCTCACATCGCCTCCCGGTAACGGCGGTACACAGCGAAGATCCCGACCGGGATCCCGATCAGCAACCCGACCATCAGGCCGATGGGCCAGGAACCCACCGCCCAGCCGACCAACGTGCCCACCACGCCGCAAGCGGCCGTCGTCCCGATCAGGGTTCCCCCTGCGCCGGCGAGCTGGAGAGAGGGGCGGGCGGGTTCAACCACTCGAGGCGAGCATACCAAAGCTCGTGACAGCGAAAACCCGCTCGGCAAGCGGGTTTCCGCTTAGGATTGTGCGATGCATGTCGAGCGTCTAGGCGCCGGTCCTCGGCTCGTGCTGGTGCACGGCTCGGTCGCGCCAGGATGGCTGACGTGGAACGCGCAGAAACCGCTCGCCGAGCAGTTCGAGCTCGTCGTCCCCATTCGATCGGGCTACCCGCCGAACCCGCCGCTCGACGCGATCGACTTCGAGCAGCAGGCCGTGGAGATCGCCTCGCTGCTCGAGCCCGGCGACCATCTCGCGGCGCACTCCTATGGCGCGGTGGTCTCGCTGATCGCCGCGGGGCGGGCGCCGCTCGCCTCGCTGACGGTCGTCGAGCCGCCCGCCTTCGGCCTTGCGCGCGGGAACCCGGCCGTCGAGGAGTTCCTCGGACACTTCGAAGCGGGAATTCCCGACGACCCGCTGGGCTACCTCGAGTTCTTCCTCCCGCTCGTCGGCTCGTCGCTCAGCCTGCGCGATCCGCTCCCGCCCGCGATCGAGGCCGGCGCCCGCGCGGCGATCGCCGAGCGCTACCCGCACGAGGCGACGATCCCCCTCGACGAGCTCGCGGCGACGACGTTCCCGAAGCTCGTCGTCTCCGGCGGCCACAACGCCGCGTTCGATGCGGTCTGCGACGTGCTCGAGAACCGCCTGGGCGCGCAGCGGGCGGTGCTCCCGGGCGCGGGCCACTCGGTCCCGCGCCTCGGCGAGCCGTTCAACGCCCTGCTGGAAGCGTTCATCCGCGACGCGTCCGCTTAGAGCTCCTTTCACAATGAGCGTTGTGCCCATTATGAAAGGAGCTCTTAGGCCGTTCGCCTCTCGCGCTCCGCTTCGTCGCGTCGTCGTCCCCGGAGGCTCGTGAGCTTCACGATTTCGAGGATGTAGACGACGTAGACCGAGAACGCGACCGCGACGAGGCCGATCACGGCCGCGAGCAGCGTCGGCCACAGGTGCCACTCGCCTCCTTCGCGGAACGGCACGAACCGTGTCGCGAACGCAGCGCCCGCGAGCGTCACGCACCACGCGTACATCGTGAGCGCGGCGCGCCGTTGCGAGAAGCCGCGCCGTAGAAAGCGAAAGTGCAGATGCGCCTGATCGGCGGCGTAGAGCTTCTCGCCGTGCTTGATCCTCCGAGCCAGCACGAACGTCGTGTCGAGGATCGGAATCGCGAGCATGACGAGCGGGAAGAACAGCACGACGGTCGACGCCGTTTTCAGCAGCCCCTGGATCGCGATCGTCGCGAGCGCGTACCCGAGCAGCAGTGCTCCCGAATCGCCCATGAAGATCCGCGCCGGAAAGAAGTTGTGCCGCAGGAAGCCGAAGCACGCTCCGGCGACGATCGCCGAGAACACGGCGACGGTCGGCTTCCCGAGCGAGAGCGCGATCACCGCGAACGTGAAACCGGCGATCCCGCAGACGCCTGCCGCGAGACCGTCCATCCCGTCCAGGAAGTTCACCATGTTCATCAGCGCGACGACCCAGACGATCGTTGCGCCGACCCCGAGCCACGTCGGCAGCTCGATGTACGGGTCGGTCAGGAGCGGGAACGTGAAGCGGTCGATATAGATCCCAAACGCCGTCGGCACTGCCGCGGCGGTCACCTGCCCGGCGAGCTTCTGCCACCACGCCAGCCCTCTGAAATCGTCGATCGCTCCGACCGTCGTCGCGATCGCGGCGCCGAGCAGCAGACCGCGCGTCTCATCGGTGATCTCGAGGAACGCGAGTGCGGGCACGAGGATCCCGAAGAAGAGCGCAAGGCCGCCGAGCCGCGGCACCGGCAGCTCGTTCAGCCGCCGCGGCTCGGGCGCGTCGACGGCGCCGATGCGCCGAGCCATCTGCCCGATCGCCGGCGTCAGCAGGAGCACGATCCCGAGCGCGAGCGCGAAGCCCCAGACGACCTCGGGTGTGTCCCTCAGCTCGTCGAGCAGCACGACCTACTTCTTACTTCGTGCCGTAGAGCCGGTCGCCCGCGTCGCCGAGACCGGGGACGATGAAGCCCTGTTCGTTCAGCTCGCGGTCGATCGCCGCGCACACGATGTGCACGTCCGGGTGATCGCGGTGCACGCGGTCGATCCCCTCCTGCACTGCGACGAGGCAGACGAGCGTCACGGTGCGGGCCCCTGCCTCCTTGACCACTTCGATCGCGGCGGCGCTCGAATTCCCCGTCGCGAGCATCGGGTCGAGCACGATCGCGTCGCGATCGGTCATGTCGGCGGGCAGCTTCACGAAGTACTGCACCGGCTGGAGCGTCTCCTCGTCGCGGTACATCCCGATGAACCCGACGCGCGCGCTCGAGATGAGCGAGAGGACCCCGTCGAGCATCCCAACACCGGCCCGGAGCACCGGGCAGACGGCGACCTTCTTGCCGGCGATCCGGGGGAACGGCGCGGTCTCGAGCGGCGTCTCGATCTCGACGTCCTCCGTCGGGAACTCCTTCGTCGCCTCGTAGGTCAGGAGCAGTGTGACCTCCTCGACGAGCTTCCGGAAGTGGACGGTCGGCGTCTCCTTGTCGCGGAGGTACGACAGCTTGTGCTGGACGAGCGGGTGCGTCACGTGCGTGACGCGGCCGGTCGCAGTCGTGCTCACGCTCACGCTGCGACGAGTCCGTGTCGGAGTGAGGCCTCGTCGCCGGGGTGCGCTGGGTCGTGCGAGGCAAGGACGCAGGGAGCGTTCGTATCCGCAGTGATACGGGCGCGACCGAGGACGCCGCATCGCGCGGCCCAGCGTGGCCCGGGGGCACAGCGCCTCACTTCGATACGGACTCGTACGTGGTGTAGCCGCGGAACCCCGGGTAGAGCGGCCGCTTCGCGCAGAGGGCGTCGATGCGTGCGTTCAGCCCGGCGAGGTCCGGCGAATCCGCGAGTGCCTCGACCATCACCGAGCCGACCTCGCGGAAGTCGTCCTCGTCGAAGCCGCGCATCGTCGCTGCCGGCGTGCCCACGCGCACACCGGAGCCGACCGTCGGCGGTCGCTCGTCGAACGGAACCGTGTTGCGGTTGACCGTCAGCTTCACCTCGTGCAGCCGCTCCTCCGCGTCCTTGCCCGTCCACTCCGAGCTCCGCAGGTCGATCTGCAGGAGGTGCGTGTCGGTACCGCCGGTGAGCAGGTCGAGCCCGCCCTGCATCAGCGTCTCGGCGAGGGCGTCGGCGTTCGCGCGCACCTGGGACTGGTAGTCGCGGAACGCGTCGGTGGCGGCGATCCTGAAGCACGCCGCCTTCGCTGCGATCGTGTGCTCGAGCGGCCCGCCTTGCATACCAGGGAAGACCGCGCGGTCGACGTCCTTCGCGAACTCCTCCTTGCAGAGGATGAAGCCGGCCCGCGGGCCGGCGAGCGTCTTGTGCGTCGTCGAGGTGACGAAGTCGCAATGCGGCATCGGGTTTGGATTCAGCCCGGCAGCGACGAGACCGGCGAAGTGCGCCATGTCGCACATCAGCAGTGCATCGACCTCGTCCGCGATCTCGCGGAAGCGGTCGGCCTCGATCGCGCGGGGGTACGCAGAGCCCCCGCAGATGATCAGCTTCGGGCGGTGCTCCTTCGCGAGCGCGAGCACCTCGTCGTAGTCGACGAGCGACGTCTCCCGGTCGACGCCGTAGCCGACGATCGTGTAGAGCCGACCGGAGAAGTTGACCTTCAGCCCGTGCGAGAGGTGCCCGCCGGAGTCGAGCTTCATCGAGAGGATCGTGTCGCCCGGCTGGAGCGCCGCGAAGTACACGCCCATGTTCGCCTGCGCGCCCGCGTGGGGCTGCACGTTCGCGTGTTCGGCACCGAACAACGACTTCGCGCGCTCGATCGCGATCGACTCGATCTCGTCGACGACCTCGCAGCCGCCGTAATAGCGCTTGCCCGGATACCCCTCGGCGTACTTGTTGGTCGGCACCGAGCCGACCGCCTCGAAGACGCTCGGCCAGGTGAAGTTCTCGGAGGCGATCAGCTCGATCTGCCCGCGCTGCCGCTCGAGCTCGGCGGTCAGCAGCTCCGCGATCTCGGGATCGACCTCTGCGAGGCCGGCGGTGCGGAGGTGCTGGAGGGTTTCCTGCGCGACGGCCATTCGGCTCTCCTTCCCCGAGAGGTCCCCGGGGATGCTACTCGTGCCTCAGGCCAGCACCGCCAGAGCGCGCTCGACGTCGCCGGCGCCTTCGCGGAGAACGACCGGACGGTCGCCGGTGAACTCGATCACCGTCGACGGAACGCCGGGTAGCTCCCCCCCGTCGACGACTGCGGCGACGCCGTTCAGGATCTCCTGCGGGATCTCACCGATCGCCTTCGGGTCCGGGCCGCCGTGGAGGTTCGCGCTCGTCGCGGCGACCGCGCAGACGCGGTCGAGCACCTGCTTGCCGTGGCTCCATGACGGGCACACGCACCCCGATCGTGTCCGGCCGGGACCCCGTCAGCCACCCGTACCGCTGAGCAGGGTTCGGGAAGATCAACGTGTAAGGCCCCGGCAGCAATTCGCGCGCGATCGTCGCAGAGCGGCCTCGGAGCTCAGGAACGCACTCGAGCAGCATCTCGAGGTCGGCGGCGACGAGTGCGATCGCCTGCTGCCGTTCGCGGCCCTTCAGCTCGAACAGCCTCCGCGCCGGCTCCCGCGTGTACGGGGTCACGCAGAGCCCGTACACCGTGTCCGTCGGCAGAACGACGACCTCCCCGGCGCTCAGCGCGGCGACGGCGGCGTCGATCACGGCCGCTTGCCCTCGACGATCCGGTCCCGCCCTGCGAGGTCCTCCGTCACGAAGACCTCCGCATAGCCGAGGCGCTCGAGCAGCTCGGCCGCAGCACCTGCGCGCATGTCGGCGACCTCGAGCACGAGGTGGCCGCCGGGCACGAGCGCATCGAGCGCGTGCTCCGCGATCTGCGCGGTGTGCTCGTCGTCGACCGTCGCGAGTCGCGGCTCCCAGTCGCGCACCTCGGGCTGGAGCGAGGCGAACTCCTCCTGGGCGATGTACGGCGGGTTCGAAACCACGAGGTCGTATTCGCGGTCTCCCAGGCCGCCCACGAGGTCGCCCTCCACGAGCTCGATCTCGAGCCCCGTTCGCTCCGCGTTCTCGCGGGCGAGCGCGAGCGCCTCGGGTGACACGTCGAGCGCCCGCACCTTCGCGCCCGGATGCTCATCGACGATCGCAAGCGCGATCGCTCCCGTTCCCGTTCCGACGTCGAGCACGCGGGGCGTCCCGCCGTCGAGGAGCGCGAGGCAGCGCTCGACGACCACCTCGGTCTCGGGGCGCGGCACGAGTGCACGGCGGTCGGTCGTCAGCGTCAGCCGACGAAAGCCCCACTCCCCGAGCACGTAGGCGAGCGGCTCCCGTTCGCCCCGCCTGCGCACGAGCTCGCGGTACGCAGCGCGCTCGGAGTCGTCGAGCGGCCGGTCGTGGTGCATGTAGAGCTCGACGCGCGACATGCCGAGCGCCTTCCCGAGCAGGTGTTCGGCGTCCAGCCGCGGGCTCTCGACTCCTTTGCCGGCGAGGTACTCCGTCGCCCGGCGAAGCACTTCGCCGACGGTCACGCCGGCGTGGCTTCGAGCGCGCGGCGCCGCTCTTCCGCGGCAAGCGCCTCGGTGAAATCGTCGAGCTCGCCCTCGAGGACGCGGTCGAGCTTGTGCTGGGTCAGGTGGATGCGGTGGTCGGTCACGCGGTTCTCCGCGAAGTTGTAGGTCCGGATCTTCTCCGCCCGCTCGCCCGACCCGATCTGCGAACGGCGCGTCGCCGCGAGCGCGGCTTGCTGCTTCTCCCGCTCGAGCTCGTAGAGCCGGGCGCGAAGAACGCGCATCGCCTTCGTCTTGTTCTGGAGCTGCGACTTCTCGTCCTGCATGGCGACGACGGTGCCGGTCGGCACGTGCGTGATCCGCACAGCGGAGTCGGTCGTGTTCACGCTCTGGCCGCCGGGCCCGGTCGAGCGGTAGACGTCGATCTTCAGGTCGTTCGGGTCGATCTCGATCTCGACCTCTTCGGCCTCGGGCATCACGGCGACGGTCGCGGTCGATGTGTGGATGCGACCCTGCGACTCGGTCTCGGGAACGCGCTGCACGCGGTGCGTTCCGCCCTCCCACTTGAACACCGAGTACGCACCGTCGCCCTTGACCGCGATCGTCATCTCCTTGATGCCGCCGAACTCGTTCGGCGAGCCGCCGAGCGTCTCGGTCTTCCAGCCGCGCCGCTCCGCGTAGCGGGTCAGCATCCGCAGCACCTCGGCGGCCCAGAGGGCGGCCTCGTCTCCGCCGACGCCCTGCCGCACCTCGAGGATCACGTCCTTGCTGTCGGCCGGGTCTGTCTCGACGAGCGCGAGCTTCAGCTCCTCCTCGAGAGCGGCGAGCCGCGCCTCGAGGTCGGGGACGAGCTCGCGCAGGTCGCCGTCGTCGCGGGCGGCCTCCAGATCCGCAGTCACGCCGCGCCACTCCTGCGCGAGCTTGTACGGACCCTCGAGCTCCTTCAGCCGGCGGCCGGTCTCGGCGGCTTCGCGGTGGTCGTTGTAGACCGCCGGGTCGGACATCCGCTCCTGCGTCTCGCGGTACTTGCGCTCGAGCTCGTCGATCAGCGCGTCGATCGCCATCGCCGTCAGGCCATGACTTCGACGCGGCGCGCCTCGGGGCGCTCCTGCCCTTCGAGCCGGAGCACCTCGCGCAGCGCGCGGATCGAGACCTCGAGCTGGTCGAGCGAGGGCTCGCGCGTCGTCAGCCGCTGCAGCCAGAGACCCGGCGCGAGCAGCGTCATCAGGAACCGGTTGTCGGTGTGCTTGCCCGCAAAGCGGATCACTTCGTACGCGAGGCCTGCGATCAGCGGCAGGAGCAGGATGCGGCTCGCGATCAGCCACGGCCACGAGGGCTGGCCGATGAACGCGAAGACGAAGATCGCGATCACCATCACCCAGAGCAGGAACGCCGTCCCGCAGCGGGGGTGGATCAGCGAGAAACGCTGCACGTTCTCCGGTGTCAGCTCTTCGCCTGCCTCGAGCGCGTTGATCGCCTTGTGCTCGGCTCCGTGGTACTGGAAGACGCGCCGCAGGTCGGGAAGCAGCGAGATGACGAGGATGTAGAGGATGAAGATGGTCACGCGGATCAGCCCTTCGACGATCACGAACAGTCCGTCGGTCTCGATCGGGAGCCAGTTCGTGATCAACGCGGGCGTCACCTTGAAGAGCGCGATCGCGAACCCGATCGCGATCGCGAACGCGAAGAAGATCGCGCCCCGCGAGATCTCGGTCTCGATCTCTTCCTTCTCGTCGGCTTCCGCGTCCTGCGCCGCGTAGTTCGCCGAGATCGCGAGCGCCCGAAAGCCGATCGCGAGCGACTCGCCGAGCGCGACGACGCCGCGGATCACCGGGAGCCGGAAGAGCCGATGGCGCGCCATCGGCGACGAGATCGAGGTCGTGTGCTGCGCGATCTCGCCGTTGGGCTTCCGGACCGCCAACGCCCAGTGCGCCGGGCTGCGCATCATCACGCCTTCGAGGACCGCCTGGCCTCCGATCGTCTGCATCGAAGTGAGGGAGCTAGCCCTTGCGGGGCGCGCCGCCGGCGCGCTCGAGCCGACGCTGGAAGCGCTCGACACGGCCGCCGGTGTCCATGAGCTTCTGCTTGCCCGTGTAGAACGGGTGGCAGTTCGAGCAGATCTCGACGTGCAGCTCAGGCTTCGTGGACCGCGTCTCGAAGGTGTTCCCACAGGAACACGTCACGGTCGAGAGCACGTACTCAGGATGGATGCCGGCTTTCATCGCGAAGCCAGGATAGCAGAGGCGGTTTCGGGGGCTACGTTGCCTCCGGAGACGACGAGCGCAACGCGTTCGTCCTGCTCGTGGGCGATCTTCCCGGCGAGCAAGGCAGCCGTCGAGGCAGCTCCGGCGCCCTCGACAGCGAGCTTTGCGCGGCCGTAGAGGAAGCGGAACGCCTCCTCGAGCTCCGACTCCGTGACGAGCACGAGCTCGTCGACGCGCTCGCGCACGACCGCGAGCGCATGCGTTCCCGCGAAGGGTGCGTTCAGGCCGTCGGCGAACGAGACGGGCGCGATCGGGACCGGTCTCCCGGCCTCGACTGCGAGCTTCATCGCCGCCGACGTCTCGGGCTCGACGCCGATCACGCGCACCGCCGGCCGCAGACCCTTGACCGCCGTCGCGACGCCGGAGATCAACCCGCCGCCGCCGATCGGGACGACGACGACGTCCGCCTCGACGTCCTCGATCAGCTCGAGGCCCACCGTTCCCTGCCCGGCCTGCGTGAACGGGTCGTCGAACGGGTGGACGAGGGTGCGGCCGGTCTCCTCGAGGAGCTGCTCGAGGATCTCGAACGCCTCGGTCGGGTCGCGCGCCTCCTGGTGGACGTCGGCGCCGTAGCCGACCGTCGCCGCGCGCTTCGACGCGTCGGCGCCCTGCCACATCACGAGGAGCGCGTCGATTCCCTCGAGCGCCGCGCAGTAGGCGAGCGCCTGCGCGTGGTTGCCGGCGGAGATCCCGATCACCCCGCGCGACTTCTCGTCCGGTGTCAGCGAGGCGAGCTTCGTGAGCACGCCTCGCGGCTTGAACGAGCCGGTGCGCTGGAAGAGCTCCGCCTTCAGGTGCACCTCCGCGCCCGTCAGGCGCGAGAGCGACGCGGACGTGAACGTCGGCGTTCGGTGCAGCCGGCCTGCGATCGCCTCGCGCGCCCGCACGACGTCGTCGAGCGAGATCGGCGTCACGTGCGCTGGTATTCGGGCCCGGAGCCGCCTTCCGGCGGCGTGAGCCGGCCGCCCTTCGCCGTGATCGCGCCGCACTGGACGCAGTTCGACGGGTTCACGTCCACCTCGACCGTCCCGTCGCCGTCGGCCCGGCCGACCTCGTACACGTGCGCCGGGCACATCTGCACCCAGAGCTCCGCAAGCTCTCGGGGGACCTTCCGTTGGATGCGGATGTGGTTCGGTTGGTCGTCTCGCGTCTTGTTCCCCGAGAGGAAGACGGACGAGAGCTTGTCGAAGGTGAGCTTGCCGTCGGGGGCGGGGTAGCGCTTTGCACGGTCGGTGACGATCAGCTCGACGTCGGCGTCGCGCTCGGTGCGAAACGCGAAAGGCGGGAGCTTGCCGCGCGTCGCGGTCATCATCCCGGCGAGTGCTCCGCCGACCCAGAAGCCTCGGCTGAACGCAGGCCGCATGTTCTTCACCTGCTCGAGGTCCTGCCAGATGTAGCTGTCGCGCACGGCACGGTCGTACGACTCGAGAGCGCCCGGCGTCGCAGCGGTCCGTCCTCGCTGGAGCGCCTCGAACGCCGTCTCCGCCGCGAGCCGGCCCGACTCGATCGCGTAGTGGATCCCCTTGAGGGCCGGAACATTGACCATCCCGACGCCGTCGCCGCACAGAAGCAATCCTGGCGCGTGCAGCTGCTTCGGCAGCGCGAGGAAGCCGCCCTCGGGAATCGTCTTCGCCCCCCACTCCACACGCTCGCCTCCGGCCAGGATCTTGCGCACGAGGCCGTGGGTCTTCAACTCCTGCAGGACGTCGTGGACGGAGAGCTCTGCGTCGCGGTAGTCGAGTCCGACGACCATGCCGAGCGCGACGTGGTCCTCTCCCATCGGATAGATGAACGAGCCGCCGAACTCGCGGTAGCGAGCGCCGCCCCGCAGCGGCCAGCCCATCGTGTGGATCACGCGGTCGAGCGGCTTCGCGACGCGCCAGATCTCCTTCACGCCGAGCGCCCACACCTGCGGGTTGTCGCCTGCGAGGTCGAAGCGCTCGATCGCGGCCCCGGTCAGGTGTCCTTGCGTTCCTTCGGCAAGCACCGTCACTCGCGCGACGAGGTCGGAGCCCGGCTCGAAGTTCGGGAGCGGCTCGCCCTCGCGGCCTCGTCCCTTGTCTCCGGTGCGGACGCCGACGACGCGGCCGTGGTCGACGAGGAGCTTCGTCGCAGAGGTCTCCGGCAGGATCATCGCGCCCCCTTCCTCCGCCTGTGCCGCGAGCCAGCGGCCGAACTGCGAGAGCGACGCGACCCAGTTGCCGTCGTTCTTCATCGTCGGAGGCGTCGGGATGCGAAACGCGGAGCCGGCGGTGAGGAAGTAGACGGACTCGCCCTCCACCGGGCCGAGCAGCGGGAGGTCGTCGAGTTGCTTGCGCCCGCGGAAGAGCCGCCGGAGGCCGCGCGGGTTGACCACGGCGCCGGAAAGAAGATGTGAGCCGGGCTGCTTGCCCTTCTCGAGCACGGCGACGGGCACCTCGCCGAGCCGCGCGCGGACCTCGGGCGCGTCGTCGAGCAGCTGGCCGAGGCGGATCGCGCATGCGAGCCCCGCAGGCCCGGCGCCGACGATCAGCACGCCGACGTCGATCCGCTCGTCGGGCGGGTCCGTCGGCGGTCCGACCGCCTCGTCGATCGAAAACGGCGGTGGGTAGTCCGCGGGGCGCGTCATCCGCCGCGGCGTTCGCGGACGAGCGTGGTCAGCTTCGGGACGACCTGATGGACGTCGCCGACGACGCCGAAGTCAGCGAACTCGAAGATCGGAGCGTTCGGATCCTTGTTGATCGCGATGATCGTGCCCGAGCTCTGCATGCCGACCTTGTGCTGGATCGCGCCGGAGATCCCGCAGGCGACGTAGAGCTTCGGCGCGACGGTCTTCCCGGTCTGGCCGATCTGGGTCGAGTACGGGTACCAGCCCGCGTCGACGACAGCCCGCGTCGCGCCGACGGCGCCGCCGAGCGCCTTCGCGAGCTCCTCGACGAGCGTGAAGTTCTCCGGGCCGCCGAGCCCTCGACCGCCGGCGACGATGACGTCCGCCTCCTCGAGGTTCGGGCCTTCGCTCTCCGCGTGCGCCCGCTCGATCATCGTCGCGGCCTTCGAATGCTCCTCCAGCTCGACCGTAACGTCCTCGACCTGCGCGCTTCCGCCCGTCTCGGCGGGGTCGAACGTGCCGGACCGGAACAGCGCGAGCTTCGGGTCCGTCGCTCCAACCGACGTCGACGAGAACGGAGTCGCCGAGCGCAGGACGCTTTCCGACGAGCCTCCCGTCCTGCTCCGCAAGATCGGCGAGGTCCCAGTTGAGGCCGGCGTCGAGGCGCGCCGCGAGCCCTGCCGCAACGTCTGCCGCGAGCACCGATGCCGCGAAGAGCACGGTGTCGAACCCCTGGTCGCGAACGAGCGACGCGAGCACGTCGACGCGCGGCTGCGGCAGCGGTGCGTCGAGCGACGCGTCGTCGGCGACGAAAACCTTGCTCGCGCCGTAGTTCCCGGCCTGTTCGGCGAGCGCGCGGACGCCCGACCCGACGACCACTCCAGCCGCGTCGCCGAGCTGCGCTGCCTTCGCCAGCACACCGAGCGCGCCCTTCTGGATCTCGCCGTCGTGGTGCTCCAGGAAGACGAGCGTGCTCACAGCAGCCGCTTCTCGGCGAGGAACTCGACGATCTGCGCGGCCGCGCTGCCGTCGTCCTCGATCTTCGTCGTGTCGCCGCGGGGCGGTGGGTCGCTCAGCGCGAGCACCTCGGTCTTCGCACCCGCTTCGACGCCGAGGTCGGCGAGCGTCATCGTCTCCTGCGGCTTCGACTTCGCGCCCATGATCCCCTTGAGCGACGGATAGCGCGGTTCGTTGATCGCGTCCGAGACCGCGACGACCGCGGGAAGCGGTGCCTCGATCACGTCGTAGCCGAACTCGGTCTGCCGTTTCCCGCGCGCCTTCCCGTCGGCGACGGTCAGCTCGGCGACCTGCGAGATCACGGCGCGGCGCAGCCGTTCGGCGACTGCCGACCAGAGCACCGCACCGTCCGCGTCGGCGGCCTGCTGGCCGAAGAGCACGAGATCCGCCTGCTCGCGCTCGAGCACCGCAGCAAGCACGCGGCTCGTGCCGACGAGGTCTGCGCCCGCCGCCGCGTCGTCGGTGACGAGCACTGCGCGGTCGGCGCCCATCGCGAGGGCCTTGCGAAGCGCGTCGACGGCTTTCGCCGGGCCCATCGAGACGAGCACGATCTCACCGCCCCCCGCCGCGTCTTTCACCCGAAGCGCCTCTTCGACCGCGTGTGCGTCGAACGCGTTCAACGCTCCCTCACCCGAGCGGTCCAGCCGCATGGTTGCGCGGTCGATGCGCTTGGTACCTTCCGGCACTTGCTTGATGCAGACTGCGATCTTCATCGAGCCGTGGCACTCTAATGAAGGCACCCCGCCCGGAAACGCGAAACCGCTCCCCGATGCGCCGCCTCCTCGCACCTGTTGTCCTCGCCCTCGTCGCCGGGCTTGCTGCTGCGTCGGCGCCCGGTTCGACAGAAGCGAAGGTGCCGCAGCTGATCTTCCCCGTCGTCGGCAAGGCGACGTACTTCAACGACTTCGGCTCACCGCGCGGGCAAGGGCGGCACGAGGGAAACGACATCATGACGACGTGGCGGTCGCCCGCCGTTGCGGTCGAAGCGGGCAAGGTCAAGTTCCACACGACCTCCCCGCGAGCGGGCTGCATGCTCTACCTGTACGGCGTGAGCGGCACGACGTACATCTACATCCACCTGAACAACGACCTCACCGCCAAGAACGACAACAAGGGCAAGTGCGTCTCCGGCGGGTCGTACTGGAAGGATCTGAAGGACGGTGCGCGGGTCGTCGCGGGTCAGCCGATCGCCTACAACGGCAACTCCGGTGACGCCGACGCGGCGGTCTATCACCTGCACTTCGAAGTGCATCCGGCCGACGGGGCGGCGGTCAGCCCGTTCGCGTACCTGAACCGAGCGAAGAAGCTGCTGTTCCCGGTGCAACCTTCGTCGAACTTCACGGCCGCGCTGCGCGGCAAGGTCGTCGCCGCCGACGGCGTGACGCGGTCGCTGACGTTGATGGTCGACCGCTTGCAGTCCTGGCCCGGCGGGCTGCGGGTGACGGACCTGAAGCGGACAGTCGAGCTGTCGGTTCCGCCGAGCGTCGTGATCTCGAACCCGCTCGGCGCGCTGATCGGGTCGGCTCAGCTCGCGGCGCTGAAGAAGGGCCAGTCCGCGGTCGCCTGGACGGCGAAGGCGCCCGCGACGATCGAGGCCGCGCTTGGCACGCCCTTGATGCTGGCGACCGAACGCCTCGTGCTCGGCTGAACTAGCGGCCGGTGAAGCGCGCTTCGCGCTTCTCGACGAACGCCGACAGTCCCTCTTTCGCATCGTCGCTCGCGAAGAGCTCACCGAAGTGATCCGCCTCGGAGGCGAGGTTGTCGCCGTGGTCGCCCTGGAGGGCGCGGTTCACAGCAGCTTTGGCCGCAGCCAACGCGATCGGGCTGAGCTTTGCGAGCGCCTGAGCCGTCTCGAGCGACTTCGACATCAGCTCCTGCGGCTCGCAGACGGCGTTCACGAGCCCGCGCTCAAGAGCCTCGGCCGCGTCGACCATGCGGCCCGTGAGGATCAACTCCTTCGCGAAGCCGATCGTCGTCGCGCGCGCCAGGCGCTGGGTTCCGCCCCAGCCGGGGATGATCCCGAGGTTGATCTCCGGCTGCCCGAGCTTCGCGTTCGTGGACGCGTAGCGCAGGTCACAGGCGAGCGCCAGCTCGCAGCCGCCGCCGAGCGCGAACCCGTTGATCGCGGCGATCGTGGGCCGCGGCATCGTCTCGAGCAGTCGCGCCGTCTGGTGTCCCAGCGCACCCCAGGCCTTCGCCTGGGTAACGTCGAGCGCACTCATGTACTTGATGTCCGCCCCGGCGATGAACGCGCGGTCGCCTGCACCTGTCAGCACGACCACGTGCGTCTCGGGATCTGTCGCGAGTTGTTGCAGGCGGTCGCGCAACTCCGTGAGCGTTGCGACGTCGAGCGCATTCATCGCATCGGGCCGATCGACGGTCACGATCGCTACGGCGTCGTCGTGCTCGACGCCGATGCTCATCTCACGCTGGGACGCCGGCGCGCAGGAAGTCGACGATCTCACTCGTCGGCGCACCCGGCGTGAAGACGGCGGCGACGCCTCTCCTCTTCAGCTCGGCGGCGTCCTCGGTCGGGATCGTCCCTCCGACGACGACGAGCACGTCCTCCGCGCCTTGGTCCTTCAGGCCCTCGAGGATCTTCGGGACGAGCGTCATGTGGGCGCCCGAGAGGATCGAGATACCAACCGCGTCCGCGTCCTCCTGGATCGCGGTCTCGACGATCTGCTCCGGCGTCTGATGAAGGCCGGTGTAGATCACCTCCATGCCGGCGTCGCGGAGTGCGCGCGCGATGATCTTCGCGCCGCGATCATGTCCGTCGAGGCCGGGCTTGGCGATCACCACGCGGATCTTGCTGGCCACGGCTGCGCAAGTATATGGACGTGAAGCTCAGAATCGTTGGCTGCTCGCCGGCCTGGCCGAACCCGGGCGGCGCGCAGTCGGGCTATCTCGTCGAGACCGACGAAGGCAGGGTGCTGCTCGATTGCGGGCCGGGCGTGCTCGCGCGGTTGCGTGAGTGGGAAGACTGGCCGCGCGTCGACGCGATCGCGATCACCCACTGGCACCTCGACCACTGGGGCGACCTCGTGCCGTGGGTCTGGGGCGCGATGTTCGGACCGGCGAGCAAGCTCGAGGCACCGGAGCTCTGGGTGCCGCCGGGTGGCAGGCAACGGCTCGCCGAGATGGGTGCGCGGCTCGGTCAGCCGGAGATGTTCGAGCAGGCGTTCACACTACGCGAGTTCGAGCGCGAGACGGTGTTCGAGACCGCCGGCATGGAGGTCATGCCGGTGAAGGTGCTCCACTACAACCTCGACGCGTACGGCTTCCGGGTGTCGGCGAACGGGTCGGTGCTCGCGTACTCGGGGGACAGCGGGCCGGACGCGGGGCTCACGGAGCTGGCTCGCGACGCCGACCTCTTCGTCTGCGAGGCGACGCTGGCCGACGGCGCGGGCGAGCGCGAGGGCGAGCCGCGAGGCCACCTGTCGGCCCGCGAGGCTGAGATTGCCTTCCTCGCCTCGGGCGCGAAGCGGCTGCTGCTCACGCACCGACCGGTGGAGCGAGCTCTCGACGGCCGCTTCGAGCAGGCGAGCGACGGGCTCGAGGTGGACGTCTAGGGCAGCCATCCGGGGTCTGACCCCGGCAGCTCGACGGACAGCTCGAGCGCGGCTCGTACGAACTGACGAAATCGCGTACCGCCTGTCCACAGGTCGTCTCCGAACAGGCTGAGCACCCACGTCGTGTCGAGCCACTCCGGCCCTGAAGCGAGCCCGATCGTCGCGCGGTAACTGCTCCAGACCCAGTCTTCGGGGTTCTCGCACAGACCCGCGCGAACCGGGTTCAGCACGATGTATCGACAGATTTCCTTTGCGTACTCCTCGGAGTCGATGACCTTCGAGGCGAATCGACTCGATACGAGGTGCCCGAACCGGGCATGCCGGCGGTTGAACGTCTGCGAGTAGACGCCGCTCATCAGCTGCATTCCCCGAGAGAGGTCGTCTTCAGGTGTCCAGACCAGCAGGTGGTGATGCGTGGAGAGCTGTGCGTACGCTCGGACCAGCCACCCGTGCTTTTCGCACGTGTAGTTGAGGATGCGCAGAAGGCGTTGGCGATCCTCGAAGTCGATGAAGAAGGACCCGCGCCCCGTCGCACGCACCCAGACGTGATAGTGGGTTTCGGAAGCCGTGATCCGGGGAGGTCGCGCCACTCGCCGTCACGGTAGATCCGGTCTCAGACTCGGGTGTTCCTCTGCGAACAACTTGTTGCAATGTCGACACAGGTGCGCGCTTGACGCCTTTTGGGGTCTGACCCCGGAAGGGTTCAGAAGACCGGGGTTTCGCGCCAGACGCCCCAGACTTCCCGCCAGGCCTCGCACATCTCGCCCATCGTCACGTAGGCGCGAGCGGCGTCCAGGATGGACGGCATCAGGTTCACGTCAGTACGCGCGGCGGCCGCCTTCAAAGCCCCGAGCGCCGACTCCACCGCGACGGCATCCCGCCTCCCGCGCAGCGCCTTCACCCGATCGATCTGCTGCTGCTCCAGGGCGGGGTCGATCTTCAGGATCTCCAACGGCTGCTCATCGTCCAACTGGTACCGGTTGACGCCGACAATGATCCGCTGCTTCGCCTCCACCTCGGCCTGGTAGCGGAACGACGCGTCGGCGATCTCGCGCTGGAAGAAGTTCTCCTTGATCGCCTCGACGACGCCGCCCAGGGCGTCGATCCGTGAGAAGTACTCGTACGCCTGCCGCTCGAGTTCGTTCGTCAGATGCTCGACGTAGTACGACCCACCCAGCGGGTCGATCGTGTTGACGACACCCGTTTCGTGGGCGATCACCTGCTGCGTGCGCAATGCGAGTCGAACTGCGTCTTCTGTCGGCAGCGCGAGCGCCTCGTCGAACGAGTTCGTGTGCAACGACTGCGTCCCGCCCAACACGGCGGCCAGTGCTTCGAGCGCCGTCCGGACGATGTTCACCTCCGGCTGCTGCGCCGTCAGCGACACGCCGGCCGTCTGCGTGTGGAACCGCATCAGCCACGACCGAGGCGACTTCGCACCGAAACGCTCGCGCAACTCGCGCGCCCAGATCCGCCGCGCTGCCCGGTACTTCGCGATCTCCTCGAAGAAGTCGAGGTGGGCGTTGAAGAAGAACGAGAGCCGCGGCGCGAACGCATCGACGTCGAGGCCACGCTGGACTGCCCATTCGACGTACGTGAACCCGTCCGCCAGCGTGAACGCGAGCTCCTGTGCCGCCGTCGAGCCCGCCTCGCGGATGTGGTACCCCGAAATGGAGACCGGATGCCACTTCGGCATCGACGTCGTGCAGAACTCAACCATGTCCGTCACGAGCCGCATCGACGGCTCGGGCGGGTAGATGTACTCCTTCTGCGCGATGTACTCCTTGAGAATGTCCGTCTGGATCGTCCCGCGGAGCTCCGACATCGGCACGCCCTGCTCTTCGCCGACAACCGCGTAGAACGCGAGCAGTACGGCGGCCGGCGAGTTGATCGTCATCGACGTCGAGACGCCGGCGAGCGGGATGCCGCGGAACAACGTCTCCATGTCTTCCAGGGAGTCGATCGCCACGCCTTCGCGCCCGACCTCACCCAGCGACCGCTCGTGATCCGAGTCGTAGCCCATCAACGTCGGCATGTCGAACGCAGTCGAGAGCCCCGTCTGGCCGTGGTCGAGCAGGTACCGGAACCGCTCGTTCGTCTCCTCCGCCGTGCCGAAGCCGGCGAACTGCCGCATCGTCCAGAGCTTCCCGCGGTACATCGACGGGTAGACACCGCGCGTGAACGGATAGACGCCCGGGTAACCAGGGTCTTCGACGTCGACGTTCTCCGCCGTGTAGAGCGCGTCGTTCTCGATCCCCGAGATCGTCGAGAAGAGCTCGCCCTCGCGCTGCGCAGTCGCCTCGTAGAGCTCTTTCCACGCCTCGAGCTCTGAGGCGTAACGCCGGTCCTCGGTCGTGGCCATCCCGCGCGATTGTACGGACGACATCCGGCGCCCCCGCGGGATGTGGAGCCTGGGGAAAGTCAAGGCAGCCGCACCCGAGGCGCTCTCCTCCGTCCACATCCCTATGGACGACCCAGGGGCTCGGCTCGCCCAAGGGGAACCACCGCCGATGGTTCGAGGCCTTCCGTCCTGCCTGCCGGCGATACCAACGGGGGTAGGGCGGTGGACCTATTGCCGGATCCCACCCGCTGAACCACGATGGAGGAGTGATGCGAACAACTGAGGACCACGCGACCGTGGTCCGCCGGCGAAAAGGGATCAGCGTCGACTCGGGGTCACGGGCATGAGGCGCGCGCGCGTCCTGGTCGCAGACTCGCTTCCGCTCTTTCGATCCGGCGTCCGCAACCTGCTGAAGCGCGAGAGCGACCTCGAAGTGCTCGAGGCGAGCGGCTCCGACGACGCCGCGGCGCTCCTCGTGGGCGGCCATGCGGAGATCGCGCTCGTCGACCTCGACCTGCCTCCCACCGGAGGGGTCGACCTCGTCCGCAGCGTTCGTTCACGCACCCGGGCGGCGATGATCGTCTGGTCGCTCCAGCCGTCCCGCGACACCGTCCTCGAGTCGATCGCTGCCGGCGCGGACGGCTTTCTCCACAAAGAGATCTCGTCCACCGGGCTCGTGCGCGCGCTGCGCGGAACCGTGAACGGCGAAGCGCCGCTCACGCGCGACATGGCGGCACTGATGATCGACGCGATCCACACACTCGAAGCGCGCTCGAAGGCACGGGAGCGCGCGGCCGTGCTGTCGGAGCGAGAGAAAGAAGTGCTCGCGCATGTCGCGCGCGGCGCGCGGAACCGCGAGATCGCGGAGGAGCTGACGATCTCCGAGTTCACCGTCAAGCGGCACATGCAGAACATCCTCCAGAAGCTCGACGTCCCGTCGCGACGCGCCGCGGCGGCGTTCTACGTCTCCGCGTACCGCGACGAGGCGGTCGCGGACGGGAGGTCGGCATGAGCGATCGCGACTCGCCGCTCGTCGCCGTCGTCTGCGCCGTCCCGCTGCTCGGCGAAGCCGTGACGGGCGCCCTCGAGGGACTCGCCGAGTGCAAGTTCATCCCGGCGCGCCAGCCGGAGCTCGGCGGTCTCCTCAGGTCGCTCCAGCCGGATGCGATCATCGTCGACGACGAGCAGGAAGGCGCCGTCGCCGCGACGTACGCGCGCTTCGCGCGGGTGCCGGTGATCATGGTCTCGCTGCGCGAGAACACGGTCCAGGTTCTCGACGACGGGCGCTGGGTGGACCCGGAGGAGAACGTCGCGTCGGCGGAGTCGATCCGCAACCTCGTCGCCGGCGGGATCTACGGCCGGCGCGCGCTCCGGTAGACGCGGCTCCAGACCCCTTCCAACACCTCCCTCGACCTCTGGTCGAGGTCGAGGCACTGATTCGCCGTGACTTGCGCCTGAACGGCCCACGTCCGCGGATGTCACCCAAAAGGGGGAACTTCCTACGCCGTTTCGGAATTCCCCCTCCAGGACCTCCAGAGCCCTACCTCTTTCTACCGATGCCTCTCATACGTGCGGGCACGCACGTGCGAAGGAAAGGCGAGTTTTGGCGAGCACCAACGGACTGCGGCGATTCGCGAAGCGCTGGGGTGACCCCCGGCGCTTCCGCATCCCTCGGTTCGTTCTCGCTTCCGCCCTTGGGGTGGGACTCGTCTGTTTGCTGCTCCTCGCTCAGCTCGCCAGCAGACAGGAGCAGCAAGCCGCAGGCTCGCCTCCGGCGTTTCTGGGGAACGCGTTGGGTTCGCCGCAACCCGCGTCGCCCCTGGTCCGTGCGCCGGAACCGGGTCTGACCCTGAACGTGACGGGTGCGAGCTTCGGCCTCGCCTCCGAGCTCGCGTCCGTCACGCTCGCCACCTCCGGCTCGGGGACGTGGCGCCGCTACGAACGCGGCGCGCACCGGACGACGTCCTTCGGCTCGGAGACGATCACGTTCGAGAAGGAAAGCCTCGAGCAGTACTTGACGGTCGAGGGCCGTCAAGGTCGACGGACGTGGACCTGGAAGCTCGACGGATCGGCTCGGGCGCGCCTGCTCGACGGCGGCCGGGTCGGCTTCGTCGACGAGAAGACGGGTCGCGTGGCCGACGTGCTGCTCGGGCCGGCGAAGATCTTCGGCACCAACGGTCGAGGACGTCACTCCGCCTCACACACGGTGGCGCCTCGTCGAGCGCGGCGAGACGCAACTGCTCGCCCTCGACCTCGACGACGCCGCGCTCCCGGTTCCATATGTGATCGATCCGATCGCCTATCGCGCGGGCAACGCGGGCGTGCAGAACGGCGCAGGCTCGCTCTCTCTGACGCCGACGGTTCCGAGCACCGTCCGGGAAGGCGACTTCCTGCTCGCCCACGTCGCGATCAAGTCGAGCACGAACACCGTCACCGACCCGAGTGGGCAGTGGACGCAGGTGTTGCTGACGGTCGGCTCCGGCAACCCGAAGGTGAACCTCTACACGTTCCGCAAGCGCGCATCGGCAGCGGACAGCGCCGGCAGCTCCTATCAGTTCGACATCAGCGCGAGCACCGCCGCCACTGCAGCCGATCACCGCATGGTCGGGGGTCGACAACACCGGCACGGTGAGCTCGGCAGGGGCGACCGCCAACTCGCTCACGATCACGCTGCCGGCGGTCACGGCGAACACACTCCGGATCGGCGTCGGGGCGATCAGCCGCAACAACGGCTTCCCCGCGAACTGCACGGCCGGCGCGGGCTGCCCACTGCACGTGACGGTCGCAAACGCGACGGGCGCGATGGCGTCCGGCGTCTACGACGGCTTCGGCGCCGGCGGCTCCTCGATCCTGACCACGGGGACTCTGGAGCGCAACGCCGGGCAGTCGATCTCGGTGACCCAGGACTCGACCGCCCCGAACGCCTCCGTCCTCGCGTTCCCGATCGCGAGCGGGAACTACAACAACACGTTGTGGAACGCCGGCTGCCCGACGAACGGCTTCTGCGGAACGGCCTCGGACGCCGGGTCCGGCATCGCGAGCGTCGCGGTCTCGATTCGGCAGGGGACCGGCAACTACTGGAACGGCGCCGCGTTCGCCAGCGCGACCGAGGTGATGCTGAACACGACGATGGCGGCAGATGACGTCAGCTGGTCGTACACCTTCGCCGGGCGCGAGCTTCCCCGCCGAGGGCAACTACACGGTCCGCGTGGTCGCCACCGACAACGGCACGAACGCCGAGTCGCCGGGCGTCTCGGCCACCTTCAAGATCGACCGGACGAGCCCGACGTCGGGCGTCCTCGCGCTGAACAGCGTCAGCCCTGCCGGCTCCGCCTACCTGAGCGGCACGACCGTTTGGTACCGGGGTGTCCAGACCGGCGGCGGAAGCTTCCGGCTGCGGAACACGGTCACCGACAACGTCGGCGGCTCCGGGGCGGGCGGCAGCAGGACGAACGCGCTCGGCGGGACGCCGACGAACTGGACCCACACGCCGTCGACGGTCGCGACGCCCTTGGGGGGCCCGTACGACTCGAACACCTTCAACTGGGCGCAGGGAACGACCAGCTCGCCGACCGAGGTCGTCGACGCCCTGGACGCAGCCACGAACTCGCTCGCGCTGTCGACCTTGACCTTCTCCGACGACTCGGCGACGAACGCCGCGACCGTCACCTTCCCGACGGACACCGCGGCGTACAACACGGCGGGATGGAACACTGGTTGCTCCACGGGGCCCGGCGACCTTTGCGGCACCACGGACGACAGCTCGAAGTCCGGGATCGCGGCGGTTGACGTCTCGATCCAGCAGGGCGCGGGCAACTACTGGAGCGGCGGCTCCTTCGCGAGCGGCTCCGAGGTCTGGAACCCCGCCACGGGGACGACGAGCTGGAGCCTCGGTTTCGCGGGCTCGAACTTCCCCGCCGACGGGACCTACAACTTCCGAGTCCGGACGACCGACAACGTCGGCAACACCGCGATCGGGACCTTCGCTATCACGATCGACACAGGTACGCCCTCCGCGCCGTCCTCGCTCGGCACGAGCCCCGCTTCGCCCGCGAACAACAACGACCCGCGGGTGACCGGCACCGCGGAGGTCGGGTCGACCGTCGACGTCTACGCGACTACGGACTGCTCGGGCGGCTCGGTCGCCTCCGGCACGGCCGCAGCCTTCGGCGGCGCCGGCCTCAACCCCGCCGACGTCACCGACAACACGACCACCTCGTACACCGCGAAAGCGACCGACGCGGCCGGCAACCAGTCGCTCTGCTCGAGCGCGACCTCCTATGTCGAGGACTCCGCTGCACCCGGCGCCCCTTCCTCACTCGGCACGACGCCCGCGTCGCCGGCGAACGGCAACGACCCGCGCGTCACCGGCACCGCCGAGGCCGGCTCCACCGTCAACCTTTACGCGACGAACGACTGCACGGGAGGCTCCGTCGCCTCCGGCACCGCCGCAGCCTTCGGCGGCGCGGGCTTCGACCCCCCGAACGTCGCAGACAACTCCTCGACCTCGTACACGGCGAAGGCGACCGACGCCGCCGGCAACCAGTCGGCCTGCTCGAGCGCGATCTCCTACGTCGAGGACTCCACCAATCCGGCAGCCGCGGTCACGTTCCCGACGGCAGGCGCGACGTACGGAAACGTGAGCTGGAACAACCCCGCCGGCACGGCGTCCGACACCGGCGGCGCCGGCCTCCTGCGGGTCGAAGTCTCGATCAAACGCGCCTCGGACAACCAGTACTGGAACGGCACCGCCTTCGCCGACGGCACCGAGAACTGGCGCACCGCGACGGGCACCGCCTCGTGGGCCCTGACCTTCCCGTCCTCCAACTTCCCGGCGGACGGCGACTACGTCTTCCGCGTCCGCGCAGTCGACAACGCGAGCAACACCGAGGCCGCGACCTCGTACACGGTCACCATCGACAACGCAGCGCCGAACACGTCGATCACCGCGCAGCCCGGTGACCCCACGAACGCGACCGGAGCCTCCTTCTCATTCACGTCCACGGAGGGCGGCTCGACGTTCGAGTGCCGGCTCGACGGGGGATCGTGGAGCGCCTGCACCTCTCCGAAGAGCTACAGCGGTCTCGCGCAGGGATCGCGCGTGTTCGACGTGCGGGCAACCGACGGTGCGGGCAACACCGACGCTTCCCCAGCTTCGTTCGCCTGGACGATCGACACAACCGACCCGTCCGCGGCGATCACGTTCCCGGCCGCGAGCGGCACATACCGCAATGTGTCGTGGAACGACTTCAGCGGCACGGCCTCCGACACCGGCGGTGCGGGCCTCGACAAGGTCGAGGTCTCGATCAAGCGCGTCTCCGACAACCAGTACTGGAACGGCACCGCCTTCGCCGACGGCACCGAGAACTGGCGCCTCGCCGCGGGCACGGCCTCCTGGTCGCTCGCCTTTGGGGCCGGGAACTTCCCCGCGGACGGCGACTACACGATGCGGGTCCGGGCGACCGACCTCGCGACGAACGTCCAGGGCACGCCCGCCTCCCGCACCTTCACGATCGACAACGCAGCGCCCAACACGAGCATCGACTCCTCCCCCTCCGATCCGTCGAACGCGACCGGGCCGAGCTTCACGTTCTCATCGAGCGAGGGCGGCTCGACGTTCGAGTGCCGGCTGGACGGCGGCTCCTGGAGTGCCTGCACCTCGCCGAAGAGCTATGCGGGACTGACGCAGGGGTCGCACACCTTCGAGGTGCGGGCGACCGACACCGCGGGCAACACCGACGCCACCGCCGCCTCGTTCACGTGGGCCCTCGACACCACCGATCCGAGCGCGGCGTACGTCTTCCCGGCGGCCGGCGGCTTCTACAACCTGGCCGGCTGGAACGACTTCGGCGGCACCGCCTCCGACACCGGGGGCGCCGGGCTCGACAAGGTCGAGATCTCGATCAAGCGAGACTCGGACAACCAGTACTGGAACGGCACCGCCTTCGCCGACGGCAGCGAGAACTGGCGTCTCGCCGCCGGCACCGCATCGTGGTCGCTCGCCTTCTCCGGCGCGAACTTCACCACCGAAGGCGGCTACACGGTTCGCCTGCGGGCGACCGACACCGCAGGCAACGTCGGAGCTCCGGCGAGCCGCACCTTCTCGGTCGACACGACGGCACCGAACACGTCGATCACTGCGCAGCCGAGCAACCCGACGAACTCGACCGGCGCCTCCTTCTCCTTCAGCTCCAGTGAGGGCGGGTCGACGTTCGAGTGCCAGCTCGACGGCGGCGGCTGGTCCGCCTGCAGCTCGCCGAAGAGCTACAGCGGCCTCGCCGCCGGTTCCCGCACGTTCCAGGTGCGCGCAACCGACGCCGCCGGGAACACCGACGCCTCCGCCGCGAGCTTCACGTGGACGATCGACACGACCGCTCCGAGCTCGGCGATCACCTTCCCGGCCGCCGGCCCGTACAACAACGCGGGCTGGAATGCCTTCAGCGGGACGGCCTCCGACACGGGCGGCGCGGGGCTCGACAGAGTCGAGGTCTCGATCAAGCGCGCCTCCGACGACCAGTACTGGAACGGCACCGCCTTCGCCGACGGCACCGAGAACTGGCGCGCTCGCCGCCGGCACGGCCTCCTGGTCGCTCGCCTTTGCGGCCGGCAACTTCCCCGCGGACGGCGACTACCTCGTACGCGTTCGGGCGACCGACCTCGCGACGAACGTCCAGGGCTCACCGTCTTCGCAGACCTTCACGATCGACAACGCTTCGCCGAACACGTCGATCACGGCGCAGCCGAACGACCCGACGAACTCGACCGGCGCATCGTTCTCGTTCACCGCGACCGAGGGCGGCTCGACGTTCGAGTGCCAGCTCGACGGCGGCGGCTGGTCCGCCTGCACCTCGCCCAAGAGCTACAGCGGCCTCGCCGCCGGCTCGCACACCTTCCAGGTCCGCGCCACCGATGCCGCCGGGAACACCGACGCCTCCGCCGCGTCGCTTCACCTGGACGATCGACACAACGGCACCCGCCTCGGTCGTGACCTTCCCCACCAGCGGCGGCTTCTACAACGCCGCGGCGTGGGCGGACATCGCCGGAACCGCGTCCGACGCCGTCGCGCTCGACAAGGTCGAGGTCTCGATCAAACGCGAGTCCGACGACCAGTACTGGAACGGCTCCGCCTTCGCCGACGCCACCGAGAACTGGCGGCTCGCGGCAGGCACCGCTTCGTGGTCGGTCGCCTTCCCGAACGTCAACTTCCCCGCCGACGGCGACTACGTCGTCCGCGTCCGCGCGACCGACACGGCGGCGAACCCCGAGACGCCGGCCTCGTACTCGCTGACCTACGACACCGCCGCACCGAACACCTCGATCACCGCGCAGCCGAGCGACCCGACGAACGCGACCGGCGCCTCCTTCTCCTTCACCTCGACGCGAGGGCGGCTCGACGTTCGAGTGCCAGCTCGACGGCGGCGGCTGGGCCTCCTGCGCCTCGCCCAAGAGCTACACCGGCCTGGCGCCAGAGCTCCCACACCTTCCAGGTGCGCGCCACCGACGGCGCAGCCAACACCGACGCCTCGCCGGCTTCCTTCACCTGGACGATCGACACCGCCGCGCCCGACACGACGATCACCGCGCAGCCCGCCGACCCGAGCAACTCGGCGAACGCCGACTTCTCCTTCACGTCGAGCGAGGGCGGCTCGACGTTCGAGTGCCAGCTCGACGGCGGCGGCTGGGCATCCTGCGCGACGCCGAAGAGCTACACCGGCCTCGCCGACGCCTCCCACACCTTCCAGGTGCGCGCCACCGACGCCGCGGGCAACACCGACGCCTCGCCCGCTAGCTTCACCTGGACGGTCGACGCCGCCGCGCCCAACACCATCGATCACCGCGCAGCCGAGCGATCCGTCGAACGACACCGGGCCGAGCTTCTCGTTCACCTCGACCGAGGGCGGCTCGACGTTCGAGTGTCAGCGGGACGGCGGCGGCTGGGCCTCCTGCACCTCGCCCAAGAGCTACACCGGCCTGAGCGACGGCTCCCACACCTTCGAGGTGCGCGCGACCGACGCCTCCGGCAACACCGACCCGACGCCGGCGAGCTTCACCTGGACGATCGACACCGCCGCGCCCAACACCACGATCACCGCGCAGCCGAGCGATCCGACGAACGCGACCGGCGCCTCCTTCTCCTTCACCTCGTCCGAGGGCGGCTCGACGTTCGAGTGTCAGCGGGACGGCGGCGGCTGGGCCTCCTGCACCTCGCCCGAAGAGCTACACCGGCCTGAGCGACGGCTCGCACACCTTCGAGGTGCGCGCCACCGACGCCGCCGGCAACACCGACGCCGACGCCCGCGAGCTTCACCTGGACGGTCGACACCGCCGCGCCGAACACCACGATCACCGCGCAGCCCAGCGACCCGAGCAACTCGGCCGACGCCGAGCTTCTCCTTCACCTCGAGCGAGGGCGGCTCGACGTTCGAGTGTCAGCTCGACGGCGGCGGCTGGGCGGCCTGCGCGACGCCGAAGAGCTACACCGGCCTAGCCGACGGCTCGCACACCTTCCAGGTACGCGCCACCGACGCCGCCGGCAACACCGACGCCACGCCCGCGAGCTTCACCTGGACGATCGACACCGCCGCGCCGAACACGACGATCACCGCGCAGCCCAGCGACCCGAGCAACTCGGCGAACGCCGACTTCTCCTTCGCCTCGAGCGAAGGCGGCTCCACCTTCGAGTGCAAGCTCGACGCCGGCGCCTTCGCCGCCTGCACCTCCCCCAAGAGCTACACCGGCCTCGCCGACGGCTCCCACACCTTCCAGGTGCGCGCCACCGACGCCGCCGGCAACACCGACGCCACGCCCGCGAGCTTCACCTGGACGATCGACACCGCCGCGCCGAACACCACGATCACCGCGCAGCCCAGCGACCCGAGCAACTCGGCGAACGCCGACTTCTCCTTCACGTCGAGCGAAGGCGGCTCCACCTTCGAGTGCAAGCTCGACGCCGGCGCGTTCGCACGCCTGCACCTCCCCCAAGAGCTACACCGGCCTCGCCGACGGCTCCCACACCTTCCAGGTGCGCGCCACCGACGCCGCCGGCAACACCGACGCCACGCCCGCGAGCTTCACCTGGACGATCGACACCGCCGCACCGAGCTCGACGACGAGCTTTCCGGTGAACACCGCCTCGTACAACATCGCGAGCTGGAACGCGGGCTGTTCGCCGAGCGGCGTCTGCGGTACGGCGTCCGACGGCGGCTCGGGCCTCGACCGCGTCGAGGTCTCGATCCAGCGCGGCACCGACAGCCTCTACTGGAACGGCTCGTCCTTCGGAAGCGCGTCCGAGGACTGGCAGAACGCCGGCGGCGCCTCCTGGAACCTCGCCTTCGCCGCCGCTGCCTTCCCGTCCGACGGCAGCTACACGATCCGCGTGCGCGCACGCGACCTTGCCGGGAACGTCGAGGCGCCCGCGAGCCGCACCTTCACGATCGACACGAGCGCCCCCGACACAGCGATCGACTCCGGCCCGGCGAACCCGACGAACAGCCAGGATCCGAGCTTCACCTTCTCCGGCGGACCCGGCGGCGTGAGCTTCGAGTGCCGCCTCGACGGAGGCTCGTGGACCGCCTGCACCTCGCCGAAGAGCTACACGGCGCTCGCAGCCGGTACACACACGTTCGACGTTCGCGCGCAGGACGGCGCCGGGAACATCGACCCGACGCCGGCGACGCAGACCTGGACGATCGACCTGACGGCGCCGAGCTCAGCGATCGGCTTCCCGGCGAACGGCGGCAACTACAACGGCGCGGGCTGGGCCGACCCGTCCGGCACCGCCTCCGACGGCGTCGGGCTCGACCGCGTCGAGGTCTCGCTCCAGCGCACGTCCAACTCGCTCTACTGGAACGGGACCGCGTTCGCGGACGCTTCCGAGAACTGGCGCACGGCAGCCGGCACCGGCACCTGGTCGCTCGCGTTCGCGGGGACGAACTTCCCGGCCGACGGCGACTACTCGATCCGCGTCCGCGCGGTCGACGCCGCCGGCAACGTCGAAACGGCTTCGTCGCGCACGTTCACCGTCGACACGGTCCCGCCGCAGACGACGATCGACACCTCGCCCGCGACGCCGATCTCGAGCGCCGATGCGAGCTTCACGTTCTCGGCCGACCAGCCGGGCTCCAGCTTCGAGTGCCGCCTCGACGGCGGCGCCTGGGTGGCCTGCGCGAGCCGACGGAACTACACCGGGCTCGCCGAGGGCTCGCACACGTTCGAGGTGCAGGGCGACCGACGTCGGCGGAAACGTCGACCCCTCCCCCGCCTCGCACACGTGGGTCGTCGACACGGTCCCGCCGGTCGCGACGATGGACGACCCCGGCCAGTACCTCAAGGGCACGATCAATCTCAACTCCACCTCGACCGACACCGGCGGCAGCGGCGTGGCCTCCGTCGGCTTCGAGCGCTCGCCCGCGGGCGCCGGCACCTGGAGCAGCATCGCGGCGGCGTGGGACACGACCGGCGTCGCCAACGGCCTCTACGACCTGCGCGTGCTGGCAATCGACTTCGCGGGCAACTCGAGCAGCACCCCCGCGCTCACCGGACGCTGGGTCGACAACCTGAAGCCGACCGTCTCGATCGTCGACCCAGGCCCGGTCAGCGGCACGGTCACGGTCGACGCGAACGCTGCCGACGCGCACTCGGGCGTCAAGCGGGTCGAGCTGCAGGTCTTCGACGGCGGTGCCTGGGTCTCGCTCGGCACCGACACGAGCGCGCCGTACCAGGCCTCGTGGGCGACGGCGTCCTTCTTGGACGGCGCGCACGACCTTCGCGCGATCGCGACGGACTACACCGACAACGTCGAGACGTCCTCGGTCGTCTCCGTGGTCGTCGACAACACCGACCCGACGGTCTCCTTCACGGCTCCTGTCGACCTCGGCTTCGTCAACGGGACCGACGCCGACCCGTTCACGCTCGTCGCTGATGCCGCCGACCTCGGTAGCGGCGTCGACGACGTCGAGTTCTTCCTCTGCACCGCCGGAGGCGTGGCCTGCACGAGCTCCAGCTCGCTCGGGACGGACAACGCCGGGCCGTACGAGGCAGCCTGGCCGCTCCCCGGCACCGACGGCGTCTACCACCTGAAGGCGACCGCGCGCGACCTCGCAGGCCGAAGCGCGAGCGCCGTGATCGAGATCACCGTCGACCGCACCACGCCGGACACGAGCCTCGTCACGACCCCCGGCGACCCGTCGCGCGACTCGACGCCCGACTTCACGTTCTCCTCGACCGAGCTCGGCTCGACCTTCGAGTGCAGCGTGGACGGCGGCGCCTGGGCAGCCTGCGCGACGCCGCACACAACCGCCCCGCTCGCCGACGGCCCGCGGACATTCGACGTGCGCGCGATCGATGCGGCCGGGAATGTCGACGCGACGCCGTCGAGCTGGGCGTGGCTGCTCGACACGACGCCGCCGATTGCGACGATGAACGACCCGGGCGCCAATCTGCGCTTGACGATCCCGCTCACCTCGGTCGAGAGCGACCCCGGTGCGACCCCGTCCGGCATCGCCTCCGTCGAGTACCAGTATTCGGTCGCCGACGCTGACACGTGGGTCACCGCCTCCGCGGCCTGGGACACGACCACGGTCACCGACGGCCTGTACGACCTCCGCGTGGTCGTGACCGACAACGCCGGCAACGAGACGCAAGCCGCCGCGGTCGAGGATCGTCGCGTCGACAACTCGCCGCCCGCGACCGCGATCGACGACCCGGGCGCGAACCTGCGCGCCGTCGTCCCGATCAAGGGCACCGCGAGCGACACCGGCTCGGGCGTCGCGAACGTCGTCTTCGAGATCAGCCCCGACGGTGCCGCGTGGTCGACGATCGGCTTGGACAACTCGGATCCGTACGAGGTGGCATTCGACACGACGTCGATGCCGGACGGCCTCTACTTCTTCCGCACGGTTGCGTCAGACGTCGCCGGCAACGTCACCGAGGGTGCACCGGTCGGCCCGCGACGGATCGACAACACGCCGCCGACGGCCTCGCTGAACGATCCCGGCGCGAACCTCCGCGGCGCTGTCAACCTGAGCTCGGTCGTCGACGACCCGCCCGGGCCACCGGTCGCCTCGGGCGTGTCGGTGGTCATGTACGAGGCGCTGATCGGCGGCGTCTGGACGGGGATCTCGCAGACCTGGGCGACGACCTCGGTGCCTGACGGCGTCTACGATCTGCGGGTCGTCGTCGCCGACGTCGCGGGCAACCAGACCACTTCGGCGATCGTCGGCGGCAGGCGCGTCGACAACACCCCGCCGGACACGTCGCACGACGCGCCCGGGAATTGGCAGTCGGGTGCGGTCACGGTCGCCCTCGGCCCGAGCGACGGCGGTTCCGGCGTCGCGAACACGCAGTACTCCGTCGACGGCGGCGGTTGGAACTCCGGCACGAGCGTCAACGTGTCAGGCGACGGCATCCACACGATCTCGTTCTTCTCGACCGACGTCGCCGGGAACATCGAGTCGCCGAAGACGGCGACGGTGATGATCGACTCGACGCCGCCCGATCCGGGCGCGAACGACCCGGGCAACTACCTGCGCGGCACGGTCACGCTGACCGCGAACCCGAGCACGGGCGGCCCCGGAGGTGCGGACGTGACGCAGGTCGAGTTCCAGCACAAGCGCTCGAGCGACAGCACGTGGACGTCCCTCGGCGTCGACACGACCGACCCGTACAGCGCAACCTGGGGGACCACCTCGGCCGACGACGGCTCGTGGGATCTGCGCTTCATCGTCACCGACGAAGCGAACAACACGGACACCACCGACCTCGCATCGAAGATCGTGGACAACACGGCACCGACGGGCAACGTCGCCTCCCCGCTGTCCGGGTCGACCGTCTCCGGGAGCATCACGCTCGGCGTCTCGGCCTCCGACGACAACCCGATCGCCGGTGTCGAGTACTTCGTCAACGGCGGCTCGATCGGGACCGCCGGCAGCGCCCCGTTCCAGATGAGCTGGAATTCGGCGTCGGGCGGCGACGGCGGCGCGACGATCTCCGCGGTGATCAGCGACGTGGCCGGCAACTCGACCACGACCGGCACGGTCAACATCACGGTCGACAACTTCGCGCCGTCGGTCTCGATCGGCTCGCCGCCGCCGAACGTGAGCGGCTCCATCGGCCTCTCCGCAAGCGCCGACGGCGACACGGTGCAGGTGACCTTCGAGCGCCGGCCCGCCGGTGGCGGCGGCTGGACGACCGTCGGGACCGACCTCGCCGGTCCGTGGGATGCGTCGTTCGACACCACTGCCGTCGTGGACGGCAACTATGAGCTGCGCGCGATCGCGGTCGACGCGGGCGGGAACTCCGGCACGAGCGGCGTAGTCGCGACCCGCGTCGACAACACGGACCCGAGCGGACTCCTGACCGCACCCGGCGGCGGCGCGACCGTCGGCAGCTCCGCGGTGCCGCTCGAAGCCACGGGCTCGGACAGCGGATCGGGCGTCGCGTCGGTGACCTGGCAGGCGCGCCAGTCCGGCGTCGGCAGCTTCGGCGACATCGCAAGCGACTCGGGCGCACCGTTTGCCGCGACGTGGGACGTCACCTCCCTGCCCAGCGTCGCGCACGACCTGCGCATCGTCGTCACCGACCTGGCCGGCAACACGTTCACGAGCTCGTCGATCACGGTCAACGTCGACTCGACCGCGCCGACGGTCTCGCTCAACAATCCAGGCTCGCCGCTCTCCGGCATTGTCGCGCTCAGCGCCTCGACGGGAGGCGACGCGATCACGGTCACCTTCGGCCGCAGCCCGGCGGGCGCCGCCTCGTGGACGACGATCGCCGCCGACGGCTCGGCTCCCTACGGGACGAGCTTCGACACGACGGCCGTCGCGGATGGCCTCTACGACCTACGGGCGGTCGTGAACGATGCGGTCGGCAACACGAGCCAGTCCGTGATCGCGGCGGTGCGGATCGACAACTTCGTCCCGATCGTCGTCTCCTCGGTGCCGGCCAACGGCTCGATCGTCGCGAGCGCCAACCAGATCACGATCACCGCGAGCGAGGACATCGCGTCGGTTACGGGCGGGATGCTCGACGGCTCTCCCTCTGTGATGCCGATGCTCTCGGGGGCCGTCGCGACGTTCAACACAGGCTCGCTGGCCGACGGCGCGCACACGCTCCAGGGCACCGTCCACGACGCCGCCGGCAAGTCCAGCTCGTTCTCGATCACCTTCATGGTCGGCGTCCCGGCGCCCGCCCCCTCGACCGGCGGCACATTCGACACCGGGACTCTCGCTCGTACCGTGCTCCCACCGACTTCACCGCCAAGCTCGAGGCCGACGGGTCGCTGACGCTTCGCTGGAAGCCGTCGCGCGACTCTGCAGGCGAGCCGTTCGCCACTCTCCTCTACGTCGACGGGATCGCGACGCAGACGCTGGCGCCCGGCGAGAACCAGGTCAACCTCGGGCCGTTCGACCCCGCCGACATGCGCGTCTTCACGATCGTCGCGGTCGACGGCGAAGGGAACGCCAGCCCGGCGAGCGCGGGGCTGCGCTCGACGTCGGTCGCTCGCGGGCAAGACGCTCGACGAGGCTCGGGCGATCCTCGTCAACCGCGGCTTCGCGGTCGGGACGGTGCGAGGCAACGGCACGGTCGTCGTCACGCCCGCCGCGGCACTGATGGCGCCGCTCGGCGCGAAGATCGACCTCGAGCTCGGCACGCCGGGGGCACCGCAGGCCCGGCTCGTGTTCGACGTCGTCGCGACGAAGCGGTACGCACCCGCCGCGAGCAAGTCGATCGCGCTTCGGCTCAAGACGACGCGGGTCGCGACTGTCACGACGACACTGCTCGACCCGAAGGGCAAGCGTGCGTACCGCTGGCGGTTCCTGGCCAAGGCCGGGACAGCGATCAAGCGCCTCACGATGCCGCCGACCGTGGCGGAGCTCGGCCGCTACCGGCTCGTGTTCTCGGTGCAGGTCAGGCAGCGAGACCGCCAAGAAGTCGATCGTCGTCGCAGATCGTCAAGAAGACCGCGAAGCCCGTTCGGGCGAAGAAACCGCTACAGATCGTGCTCGCGAGCACGGGGAACAACAGCAAGGAAATCGAGCGCGGGCTCAGCAAGGGCATGGAAGTCGTCCCGGCCGCTGTCGGCGAGGACGCGTGGACTCTCACCGGGGCTCCGGACCGGAACGTCGAGGTGATCGTCGTCGACGTCGACCGCTTCGGGCTCCAGCTGATCCGCGACCTACGCCTCGTCTTCCCGACGGTGCGGATCATCGGCCTGACGAACGACCCGCGCCGTCTCGTGCAGGCGGTACGGGCCGGAGCGACGATCGCGGTCCCGCGCTCGACGCCGCCGAAGGATCTCGCGAAGCTGATCCAGCGTCTCGCGACCCGCCGCGCGTACTAGCCCAGCGCGGCCTGGACCGCGAACGCAAGGGCGATGAGAAGCAGGGCGACCCCGATCAGGCGGCGCAGCGTCTCCTCGGAGAGGCCGCCGGTGACCCGCGCGCCGAGCCACGCTCCGGGGAGGGCGCCCGCGAGGCCGGCCGCGAGCAGATCCCACTCGACCTCGAGCTTCGCCGCGTACGTGGCGAAGGCGGCGACGCCGAGCGCGAAGCCGACGACGAGGTTCGTCCCGACGGCCTTGTGCGCGGTCAGACCGACGGCCCCGAGGAGGGCGGGCATCCGCAGCGTGCCGAGGATCACACCGATCGCGCCCCCGACGAGCCCGATCGCAAAGCCGAAGATGCCGGCGGGCCAGAGACGAGGCTCCGCGCGCGGTCGGGCGCGGATCGGGCGCACGAGCAGGTCGATGCCGTTCCATGCGAGCACGGCCGCGATCCCCGCGAAGAGCAGGCGCTCCGGCACGCTCGACCCGACGAGCGCGCCGATGACCGCTCCCACGACGGAGGGCGGCGTCATCCAGGCGACGACGCGCCAGTCGACGCGCCCCTCTCGCGCGTGACGCCAACCGCCCGACGCGGCAGCTGCGGCGCTGATCGCGATGTTCGTCCCGGCGGCCGCAGCGGTATTGCCGGCCGCGAACAGGATCGCGGGCAATCGCAGCGTCCCGAGCACGAGCCCGACCGCCGATCCGAGGTACCCCGCCGCGAACGACGCGGCGAAGGTCAGCGCGAGCTGCCCGGCTTCCAGAGCGGCTCGCCACGCCCCGCGGAGGCGTTCGCCGCGCGCGCGAGGATGAAGAGGAGATCGGAGAGGCGGTTCAGGTAGACCACGGCCAGTGGGTTGACGGGCGCTGCGAGTACGTCACGCTCGGCGCGTCGGCACACGGTGCGCGCGACGTGGATGCGTGCGGCGGCCTCTTCCCCACCCGGGAGCACGAAGCTCTTCAGCTCGGGAAGGTCGGCGTTGAAGACGTCGCAGTCGGCCTCGAGCGCGTCGATCTGCTTCTGCGTGGTGCGCAGCTTGTCGTCCCCGCCTTCCCACGGGACGGAGAGATCGGCGCCGACGTCGAACAGCTCGTTCTGCACCCGCTCGAGCACCGCGCGGATCGCGTCGGGAAGCGGCCCTGCGAGCGCGACGCCGATTAGCGAGTTCAACTCGTCGACCGCGCCATAGGCCCCGATCCTGGGGTCGAGCTTCGAGGCGCGCGACCCGTCGCCGAGGGACGTCTCGCCGCGGTCGCCGCCGCGCGTGTAGATCTTCGTCAGCCTGACGGGCTCGTCGCGGTTCCGTGCCACGCGCGTACATTAGGCGGCGATGCGGCTACGACGTGGTGAACCCGACGACGTTGCGCCGATCGCGCGCATCTTGCGCTCGACCTACGACCGGATGGAATACGTCCCGCGGCTCCACACGCCCGAGGAGGATCTCGCGTACGTCGGCGGCCTGTTGGGCGATCACGAGGTCTGGGTCGCGGACGGTGGCGACCACATCCTGGGCTTCGCGATCCTCTCCGCCGATCTGCTGCTCCAGATCCACGTCGAGCCCGGCGAGCAGAACAGGGGCATCGGCGGTCGGCTCCTCGCCCAGGCCAAGGAAGTGCGTCCCGCCGGCTTCTCGCTCTGGGTCTTCCAGAAGAACGAGGGCGCGCGCCGTTTCTACGAGCGCCACGGGCTCGAGCTCGTTCAGCTGACGGACGGGCAGGACAACGAGGAGAAAGAGCCCGACGCGCGGTACGAGTGGCGGCCTAGCTAGCCCTGCGCCAGCGTCTGCTCGTGCCGGCGCAGACCCAGCACCGAACGCGCGATCACGATGCGCTGAATCTCGCTCGTGCCTTCGTAGATCTCCGTGATCTTCGCGTCGCGGTAGTAGCGCTCGACCGGGAACTCCTTCGTGTACCCGTATCCGCCGAGGATCTGGATCGCCTCGCCGGTCTGCCGGCGCGCCATCTCCGAGGCGAAGAGCTTCGCCTTGGCGCCCTCCTCGGTGTGCGGTCGGCCCTGCTGCTTCAGCCAGGCGGCTCGGTAGACGAGGAGCCGCGCGGCGTCGATCTCGGTCGCCATGTCGGCGAGCTTGCACTGAATCGCCTGGTGCTCGCCGATCGCCTTGCCGAAGGTGCGACGCTCCTTCGCGTATTCGCGCGCAACGTCGAACGCTGCCTGCGCGATGCCGACCGCCTGGGCCGCGATCCCGATCCGGCCGCCGTCGAGTGTCGCCATCGCGACCTTGAATCCCTTGCCCTCCTCGTGCAGCAGGCGGTCGCGTCCGACAACCGCTCCCTCGATCGCGATGTCGTTCGTGCACGAGGAGTTCAGCCCCAGCTTCTCCTCGTCGCGCGTCACCCGCACGTGCTCGGCGTCGAGCACGAACGCTGACACGCCCTTCGCCCCCGGCACGTCCTGATCGGTGCGCGCGAAGAGCAGGAACGTCGACGCATATGCGCCGTTCGTGATCCACTGCTTCGCGCCCGTGACACGCCATCCGGCCCCGTCGGCCTCTGCGCGTGTGCGAAGCGCGCCCGCGTCCGAGCCCGCCTCGGGCTCGGTCAGCGCGAACGCCCCGAGCCCTTCACCACGTGCCAGCGGCGGCACAAAACGCGCGCGCTGCTCGTCCGTCCCGAACGTGAGCAGCGGCAGCGTGCACGCGCTCGTGTGGACGGCGACCGTCACGCCGACGCCGGCGTCGGCTCGCGAGAGCTCCTCGAGCACGAGGATGTACGAGAGGAAGTCGGCGCCGGCACCCCCGTACTCCTCCGGGACGCAGACGCCCATCAGCCCCAGCTCGGCGAGCTTCGCGTACAGCTCGCGCGGGAAGCGGTGCTCCCGGTCCCACGCCGCCGCGTTCGGCTCGATCTCGGCCTGCGCGACGTCACGCGCGAGCGCCTGGATCTCGCGCTGGTCGTCGGTCAACTCGAAGTGCATCGGCGGGACTATCGTAGTGACGGTGCGAGCCGCCGGCCTCTTCGCGCTGGTCGCCTTCGTCCTGACGGGCTGCGGAGGCGGCGACCCCTCGCCACAGAGCGTCGTCAGAGCGTGGTCCGAGGCGGTCAACACGGACGACAACGAGGGCGCGGCACGCCTCTTCGCCGAAGGCGCGCGCGTCGTCCAGGGGGCGTCCGTCCGGCGACTCGAGACGTTCGACGAGGCTCGCGCGTGGAACGAAGCGCTTCCCTGCGCCGGCCGCATCCTCAGCCTCAGCGAGCGAGGCGACACGGTGCGCGCGACCTTCCTGCTCGGAAACCGCAGCCGCCGCAGCTGCGACGGCCCCGGCGCGCGTGCGCTCGCGCTCTTCCGCGTGCGCGACGGCAAGATCGTGCTCTGGCACCAGCTCGAGTCGCCGATCGAGCAGGAAGAAGAGACGGTCTAGGCAGCGGTGTCGAACTCCCTGCGCACTTCGCGCAGGGTCGACTCGCAGGCGAGGAACGCGTCGACGACCTCGGGGTCGAACTGACCCCCGGACTGCTCGAGGATCTCGTCGTGCGCGGTCGACCACGGGAGCGCCGCGCGATACACACGGTCGCTCGTGATCGCGTCCAAGGTGTCCGCAACCGCGAAGATTCGGGCGCCGGTCGGGATCTCGTCGCCCGCCAGCCGATCCGGGTAGCCGGTGCCGTCCCAGCGCTCGTGATGCGAGCGCACGATGTGCACGCCGGGGCCCTGCAGCAACGCGACGCCGCCGAGCATCTGCTCGCCGAGCACGGTGTGCGTCTGCATCAGGGCACGCTCCGGCTCGGTGAGGGGGCCTGGCTTCTGCAACACCTTGTCCGGAATCCCGATCTTGCCGACGTCGTGGAGCAGGAACCCGTACTCGGCGGATGGATCGTCAGCGAGCTCGGTGCCCATGGTGCGCGCGAGCTCGATCGCGTAGCGCTGAACGCGCTGTGAGTGCGCACGGGTGCCGGTGTCCTTCGACTCGAGAGCGCTTGCGAACGCGGCGACCGTCTCGCGATAGGCCTGCTGCACGAGGGAGCGCTGCGCGCGCTCGACCTGCAGAAGGTGACGGAGGTCACGCGCATAGAGGAGCAGCTGCTCACCTTCGCTGCCGGTCTTCTTCGTCGCGCGGAAGGGAACGCCGTAGAGACCTCCCGAGAGCCGTTCGACGACCGCGAGCAGCTCGAGCGGGCTGAAGGGCTTCGGCACGTACGCCTCTGCGCCGGCGGCGTCCGCGGCGACGCGTGAGCCGCCCTCGGATCCCGAGAGCAGGACGACGGCGATCTCGCGGGTCTCGGAGGCTCGACTTCAGCTCGCGGCAGAACTCGAGCCCGTCCATGCCGGGCATCACGACGTCGAGCACGATCACGTCGGGGGGATCCGCGCGGATCAGCTCGCGAGCCTCGGCTGCGTCCGCGGCCTCGAGGACCTCGATGTCGAAGACGTCGAAGGTCAAGCGCAGCAGCGCCCTGAGACCCGCGTCGTCGTCAACGAGAAGCACCCGCACCTTCACTCCTCCCTAGTCGTGGCCGGTATCGGCAGAGACCGGCGTTGACTTGAGGACTAGTACTCGAAGAAGCCGCGCTGGGTCTTTCGGCCCAGCCGGCCCTGGGCCACGTAGTCCACCAGGAGAGGGCAAGGGGCGTAGCGGTCGTCGCCGAGCCCCTCCTGGAGCACCTTCATGATCGCCACGCAGGTGTCCAGCCCGATCAGGTCTGCCAGGGCGAGCGGGCCCATCGGGTGGGCGAAACCGAGCTTCGCGATCGTGTCGATCGCTTCCGGCTCGGCGACCCCGTCGTGCAGCGCCCAGACCGCCTCGTTGATGAAGGGCATCAGGATCCGGTTCGAGACGAAACCGGGGAAGTCGTTCGCCTCGGCCGGCACCTTCCCGAGCTCCTTCGCGAGCTCGACGATCGAACGCGCGGTCTCGTCCGACGTGTCGTGCCCGCGAACGACCTCGACGAGCTTCAGCACCGGCACGGGGTTGAAGAAGTGCATGCCGATCACCCGATCGGGCCGGCGAGTGGCGGCAGCGAGCGAGGAGATCGGGATCGAGGAAGTGTTGGAGGCGAGAACGGCCTCAGGCGGAAGCGTGTCGTCGGCCCGGCGGAAGACGTCGTGCTTCACGTCGGCGTCCTCGACGACCGCCTCGACCATCAGGTCGGACGGGACGATCTCGTCGACGGCGTGCACACGGGCGAGCACGTCGTCCGTCGGCGGGCCGCCCTTCTCCTCGAGCCTCGCGAGGCTCTTCCTCATCGTCTCGAGTGCGCGGTCCGTCGCGCCGGGCTGCTCGTCGTGGAGCGACACGCGCCGGCCCGACGCCGCGACGACCTGGGCGATGCCGCCGCCCATCTGCCCCGCGCCGACGACGAGGACGTGCTCGAAGCGCATTCGGCGAGGCTAGCCGACGCTTGTAGGTTGGCGGAGATGACCGATTCGCGCGATCTGCTCCACAGGACCGCCGAGCTCTCGGCCGACTTCCTCGAGTCCCTCGACACGCGGCCGGTGCTCCCGGCGATCGACCTCGACACGCTTCGCACGGCGCTGGCGCGTCCCCTGCAGGACGAGCCGATCGATGCGCGCGAAGTGCTCGAGCAACTCGTGGCCGATGCGGATCCCGGCATCGCAGGCATGCCCGGCGGGCGGTGGTTCGGGTTCGTGCTCGGCGGCTCGCTGCCGGCTGCGCTCCACGCTCTCGGCTGGGAGCTCGCGGACCGCGGGCTCTACGGCGCGCCGCCGGTGCGCGTCGTCGTCGGCGCCAGACGATCGACAGGGCGCTTCGACTGCTCGGCATGGGCGCACCCGACATCGTCCGCGCCGACGACCAAGGACGAATGGTCGTCGACGACCTCGGGCTCGACGAGCGCCCGACGATCGTCTGCGCGCAAGTCGGCGAGGTGAACACGGGCGCGTGCGACGACGTCGAGGCCATCGCCGCCCGCGCGCGAGAGGCCGGCGCGTGGCTGCACGTGGACGGCGCGGAGTTCTCGCGCCGCGCGCGCGGCTTCCCGATCTACGCGGCCCTCCGCTCGCTCGGGCGTTCGGGCGTCTCTGAGCTGATCAGGCGCTCATGCGCGCACGCGCGACATGCAGCCGAGGAGCTCGCGCAGCTTCCCGGAGCCGAGGTGGTGAACGAGGTCGTCCTGAACCAGGTGCTCTTCCGCTTCGAGACCGACGAGCGGACGAGGGAGGCGCTGCACGCGGTGCAGCAGAGCGGCGAGGCGTGGCTCAGCGGGACGACCTGGGACGATCGGGCCGCGATCCGCGTGTCGGTCTCGAACTGGCAAACGTCGGACGCCGACATGGAGCGCCTCGTCGAGGCGTTCCGCGCAGCCGTGGCCGAGACGGCTTCGGTCTAGCCGCAGGAAGCGAGCATCCGCGACGGGACCCCGCGGAAGAAGTTCGCGGCGCGCTGATCGCAGAGGCTCGAGCGCCACTGCCGTTCCGAGCGCTGCAGCAGGAGCGCGACGCGCTGGCCCTTCCGCACCTGGAGCCCGCACGAGGCGCTGTTGGTCCCGGCGACGACCTGGATCGTCCTCGCGGGAAGGTTCCCCTTCACCCTGCGGACGATCGTGAACTTGTAGAGGAACGCGTTCGCCGAGAGCCGGTACCGGCCCTGGTAGACGCCGACGAACGCGCCGTCGGAACGCGCGAGGTCGGCGCGCGGCGTTCCCGGTGCGATGCACGAGCAAGCCGAAGCGGCGGGCGCGGCGATCACCGCGAGCGCGACGACGGCAAGAACGAACGAGGAGCTTGCGTCACACCTCGAGGAGCAACGCGTCGCCCTGGCCGCCGCCCGAGCAGATCGCCGCGAGCCCGAGGCCCCCGCCGTTGCGGCGCAGCTCGTGCACCATCGTTCCGACGATGCGCGCGCCGGAGGCGCCGATCGGATGGCCGAGCGCGACCGCGCCGCCGTTCACGTTGACCTTCTCCGGGTCGGCGCCGAGCATCTTCATCGAGTTGACGACGACGGACGAGAACGCCTCGTTCAGCTCGACGCGCTCGACGTCGTCGATCGACTTGCCGGCCTTCGCGAGTGCGAGGTCGCCCGCCTTGGCCGGTGTGCGCGCGAGGAACGCGAAGTCGTCGGCGACGTACGCCTGCGAGATGATCGTCGCAAGCACCTCGAGCCCGCGCCGACGCGCGAACTCCTCGCTCGTCACGATCACGCAGCCCGCACCGTCGTTCACTCCCGGCGCATTGCCGGCGGTCGTCGTCCCTTCGGGATCGAACACGGGCTTGAGTGCAGACAGCCGTTCGAGCGACGTGTCGCGCCGCGGGCCCTCATCCACCTCGAAGCCGTCGACGGGCACGAGCTCGTCCGCGAAGCGTCCCGCATCCTGCGCGGCGACCGCACGCTCGTGCGAGCGAAGGGCCCACGCGTCCTGGTCCTCGCGGGAGATCCCCAGCTCGCGCGAGACGAACGACGCCTGTTCGACCATGTGCTTGCCGTCGAAGCTCGACGTCAGTCCGTCGAACGTCATGTGGTCGATCAGCTCGCCGTCGCCGAGCTTGTAGCCGAAGCGCGCCTTCTTCAGCAGGTACGGCGCGTTCGACATCGACTCCATCCCGCCCGTCACGACCACGTGGTGGTCGCCCGCGCGGATCATCGCGTCGGCGATCTGCACGGCACGAATCGACGACGCGCACACCTTGTTGATCGTGTCCGCCGGGAGCTCCTTCGGGAGGCCCGCGCCGATCGCCGCCTGGCGCGCGGGCGCCTGGCCCACGCCGGCCTGGAGCACCTCGCCCATGATCACGTACTCGACCTCGGTCGGCTCGAGGCCAACCTTCTCCAGCGCGGCCTTGATCACGTGCGCTCCGAGCTTCGGCGCCTCGTAGTCCTTGAGCGCACCGCCGAGCTTGCCGAACGGCGTGCGGACGGCGCTGACGATCACGGAACGGGCCACGGCCGGAGGGTAGCCCACGGGCCGAAGCGCGCAGCTGCCGCCAGAGGCGGGCGAGCCCCGCCGCGGCGCGGAGAAGGAGTCCGCCCCGTGGACAATCCGTTACATCCGGGGTCAGACCCCGGAAGCGTAGAAATCCGCTCGGTGCCGGGGCAAAGCGTCCGGCTCCCCACTCGTTCGGCCTTCCGGGGTCAGACCCCGATGGGATTCGTCCACAGGATCCCCGGCGCTAGCGGGTGAAGCTGACCCCCGGCTCGAGACGGCGGGCGAACGCGGCGAGCAGGCGGGAGCACTTCTCGACGTCCGCAAGGTCGACGATCTCCGTCGGGGTGTGCATGTAGCGGAGCGGGATCGAGACGAGCCCCGTCGCGACGCCGGCACGCGAGAGGTACATCGCGTCCATGTCGGTGTTCGTCGTCCCGGCGGAGACCTCGAGCGTGTACTCGATCTGCTCGGCCTCGGCCGTCTCAGCGAGCAGCTCGAAGACCTTGGGGTTGATCGACGAGCCGCGGGAGATCGCCGGGCCGCTGCCGAGCCCATGCTCGCCCTCGACCTTCGGGTCGCCTCCCGGCACGTCGGTCGAGTGCGTCACGTCGACGGCGATCGCGATCGCAGGCTCGAGGGCGAACGTCGCCACGCGCGCTCCCCCGAAGTCGCCGACCTCTTCCTGCACCGCAGCGACCGCCGCGACGTCCCCGGGCGCACCTCCCGCCTCGGCCACGAGCCTCGCCGTCTCGAGCGCGACGAACGCGCCGAGCCGGTTGTCCAGCGACCGTGACGCGACGCGCCCGTTCGGCAGCTCGACGGGCTCGCCCGCGATCACGACAGCATCGCCCGGCCGCACGAGGCGCCGCGCCTCGTCGCCGTGCTTCGCCCCGATGTCGATATGGAGGTCGTCGAGCGCGGTTGGTTGCGGCTCCGCGCCCTTGCGCACCTTCTGGCGCGCGCGCTCGACGACCCCAGAGAGCTCGCCGTCCTTCGTCAGGACGGTCACGCGCTGCCCGCGAAGGACCTCCGCGCTCCAACCGCCGACCGGCCGGAAGTAGACGTACCCGTCACCGTCGATGTGCGTGACGATCAAGCCGATCTCGTCGATGTGCCCGACGATCGCGAGGAGCGGGCCGTCCCCCGTCCCCTTGACGCGCGCCACGGACGAGCCGAGGGCGTCGCCCGTCACCTGCGCGAACGCCGACCCCGCCTCGCGCCACACCGCCGTCGGCGCGCTCTCGTACCCGGACGGCCCCGGCGCGGTGAGCAGCGAGCGAAGAACGGGCGGCAGGGCCACGAAGCGAGCCTACCCTTGACGGATCCGAGCACGATCCCTACGCTCCGATCGATGACTCCTTCCCCGCAGAGCTGGTGGGCATGGCGCACCGAGCGGGGCAGGAGCCTGCGCTAGCGACGCGCTAGCCAGAACAGCCTGTCTCGCTCAATCGGCCCCGGAAGGGGCTTTTTTCGTACCCGTGATCGCGCAAACCGTCATCGCAACCGACCTGCTCACCCCGCTCGGGGCGTATCTGCGCCTGCGCGGGACCGGCGGCGCCTCGTTCCTGCTCGAGTCGGTCGAGCACGGGCGTCTCGGCCGCTACTCGCTCGTCGGAGCAGGCTCACGGATCGTCGACCTGGACGAGGCGGAGGCGACCGGCGAGCCCGTCGTCGGCTACGTCTCCTACGAACACGTCGCGAAGCTGGAGCCCACGGTTCCGCTCCCGGAGGCCGGCCCGGACCTCCCCGAGTCGCGGTTCGTCGTCGCGGACGTGCTCGTTCGCTTCGACCACGTCTCCGGGATGGCCGAGGTGCTCTGCGGCGACCCGGCGGAGGTCGAGTCGCTCCTCGACGGGCCGCTCGGGGAGATCCCGGGCGGCAACGGCGCCGTGTCGGGCGCGCTCCGCCGCCTCCCTTCCCGCCACGAGTACGAGCGCATCGTCGGCGTTGCGAAGGAGCACATCCGCGCGGGCGACGCATTCCAGATCGTGCTCTCCCAGCGCGCCGAGCGACCGACCTCCGCCGGCGCGGTCCAGCTCTACCGCTCGCTCCGCCGGGTCAACCCGTCGCCGTATCTCTTCCTCCTGGAGCTCGGGGACGACCTCGCGCTCGTCGGTTCCTCGCCCGAGACGCTCGTCAAGGCAGAGGGGCGACGTGCGAGCGTCAACCCGATCGCGGGGACGACCGCCCGCAGCGCCGGCGACGTCGAGCGGCTGCTCGGCTCGGAGAAGGACCGCGCCGAGCACGTCATGCTGGTCGACCTCGGCCGCAACGACCTGTCGCGGGTCTGTGTGCCCGGAACCGTGCGCGTCGAGCGGATGATGGAGGCGGAGCAGTTCTCGCACGTGACGCACCTCGTCTCCGAGGTCGCAGGCGAGCTGCGCGAGGGCATCTCGCACTTCGACCTCCTACGCGCGTGCTTCCCTGCCGGGACGGTCTCTGGCGCGCCGAAGGTGCGCGCGATGCAGATCATCTCCGAGCTCGAGCGGTACCGCCGAGGTCCGTACGCCGGCGCCGTCGGCTACGCGATCCCCGGCGAGGCGTTCGACACCTGCATCGCGATCCGGACCGTCGTCCTGCACAAAGGCGTCGCGTACCTGCAGGCGGGGGCGGGCATCGTCGCCGACTCGGACCCGCAGGCCGAGCAGCAGGAGTGCCTGAACAAGCTCGCCGCGCTCGAGACGGCGATCCGCCTGGCGGAGGCACGCTCGTGATCCTGCTCGTCGACAACTACGACTCGTTCACCTACAACCTCGCGCACCTCTTCGGCGAGCTCGGCTGCGAGGTCGTCGTGCTCCGGAACGACGAGCTCGACGCGGACGAGGCGGAGCGGCTCGCGCCGTCGCATCTCGTCGTGTCGCCGGGGCCTGGGCGACCGGCGGATGCGGGCGCCACGATCGACGTCGTCCGGCGCCTCGCGCCCACCACGCGCACGCTCGGCGTGTGCCTCGGCCACCAGGCGATCGTCGAGGCGTTCGGCGGGGAGGTGGGCTTCGCGCGCGAGCTCGTCCACGGCAAGGCGGCGCACGTCACGCACGACGGCCGAGGCATCTTCGACGGACTTCCGGACGGCTTCGAGGCAGGCCGCTACCACTCGCTCGCCGCGACGACCGTGCCGGACGAGCTCGAGGTCTCCGCGACCACCGACGACGGCGAGGTGATGGCCGTGAGGCACAAGAAGCTCCGCGTCGACGGCGTGCAGTTCCACCCGGAGTCGGTGCTCACGCCGCTCGGCCCCGAGCTGGCGAGGAACTTTCTCGAGCGATGATCACCGACGCCCTCGCGGAGCTGATGGACGGCCGCTCGCTGGACCGGGCGCGTTCGCGCGAGGTCATGGACCACATCATGCGAGGCGAGGCTACTCCTGCGCAGATCGGCGGCTTTCTGATCGCGCTCCGCCTGAAGGGTGAGACCGCGGACGAGATCGCAGGGTTCGCGGAGGCGATGCGGGCACACGTCGTGCCGGTACGCCCCGAGCGTGCCGACCTCGTCGACACGGCCGGCACGGGCGGCGACGGAGCGCACACGCTGAACATCTCGACCGCAGCTGCGCTGGTCGCGGCTGCAGCGGGAGCCGCGGTCGCGAAGCACGGGAACCGCGCGGTTTCGTCGTCGTCGGGATCCGCGGACGTGCTCGAGGCGCTCGGCTTCGAGCTCGAGCTCGCGCCGGAGCGGATCGCACGCTCGATCGACGCGCTGGGCTTCGGCTTCATGTTCGCGCCGACGCACCACCCCGCGATGCGCCACGCCGCACCCGTTCGCCGCGAACTCGCGACGCGGACCGTCTTCAACGTACTCGGCCCGCTGACGAACCCTGCGGGTGCGCGCGCGCAGGTGGTCGGCGTGTACGCGCCAGAGCTCGTGCGCACGATCGCCGAGGTGCTCGCGCGCCTCGGCGCGCGACGCGCGTTCGTCGTGCACGGCGCTGCCGGCATCGACGAGCTCTCCCCTGCCGGGCCGAACCTCGTCGGCGAAGTGGAGGACGGCGACGTGCGGGAGCGGATGATCGACCCGCTCGAGCTCGGCGTCGCGCGCTGTGACCCCGCCGAGCTCGTCGGCGGCGGGCCGGCGGAGAACGCGGCGCGGATCCGTGCGATCTTCGAGGGAGCGGAGAACGGCGGCGCGAAGAGCGCGATCCTGCTGAACGCCGCAGGCGCGATCGCCGCCGGCGGACATGCGGCCGATCTGCGCGAGGGGCTCGGGTACGCACGCGAGGCGCTCGAGTCGGGCGCAGCCGCTGCGAGGCTCGACCAGCTCGTCGCGTTCTCGCGCGAGGTCGTGGCAGCGTGAGGTTTCGCGACGCCATCGCCGCCCCCGGACTTGGGGCAATCGCCGAGATCAAGCGGCGCTCACCGTCCGCCGGCGAGCTCCGCGGCGACGCCAACCCCGCGCAGCTCGCAGCGCGGTTCGCGTCTGCCGGAGCTGCCGCGCTCTCGGTGCTCGTCGACGACCGCTTCGGCGGTTCCCTCGACGACCTCCGTGCCGCACGCGCCGCGACGGAGCTCCCGATTCTCGGCAAGGGCTTCTTCACCGAGGACCGCGACCTCGACGAGCTGCAGGCTGCGGGCGCCGACGCAGCGCTCATCCTGCTGCGCGACGTCGACGACGTGCGCGCGCGGGCACTGCTCGCCCATGCGCGAGCGCTCGGACTCGACGCGCTCGTCGAGGCCCACAACGCCCGAGAGCTCGAACGCGCGGTGGAGCTCGACGCCGAGATCGTCGGCGTGAACGCGCGCGACCTCGACAGCTTCGCGATCGACCGTCGCGCGCAGCTCGAGCTCGTTGCGCGCGTCCCCCGCGACCGCGTCGTCGTCGCCGAGAGCGGCGTCCACACCCGCGCCCAGGGCGCGTCGGCGGAGCTCGCGGGCGCGGACGCGATCCTCGTGGGCACCGCGCTCATGCGTGCGCTCGACCCCGCCGCGAAGCTCGCCGAGCTGATCTCGCGCCCGCTCGTGAAGGTCTGCGGCCTGACCCGGGAAGAGGACGTCGCGGTCGCCGTCGACGCCGGCGCAGACCTCGTCGGCTTCATCCTGGCGCGCGAGACGCCACGACGTGCGCCGGGCGTACTCGACGTCCCCGACACCGTTCTCTCCGTCGCGGTCTTCGTCGAAGACGTCGACGAGACACGCGCGGATCTCGTTCAGCTGTACGCGCGAGAGAACGGGCACCGCGCGAAGGACGCGCTCCTCCTGCGCGATGGGGTCGAGGTCGCACGCGTCGTCGACCTTCCGTGGCAGGCGGAGGATCCCGGCCACCTCGAGCGCGCCGCGTCGCTCGACGGTCGTTTGATGCTGGCCGGCGGCCTCTCGCCGGACAACGTGGGCGACGCGATCGAGGCGGTGCGGCCGTGGGCCGTCGACGCCAGCTCCTCGCTCGAGATCGCGCCTGGGATCAAGGACGAAGCGAAGGTCCGCGCGTTCGTCGCGGCGGCTCGATGCTGACCTACGGCGAGTACGGCGGACGCTACGTGCCGGAGACGCTCATCCCGGCACTAGACGAGCTCGAGGCGGGGTGGCGCTCCGCGCTCGCCGACGACGACTTCCACGCAGAGCTGCACCACCTGCTCACGACGTACGCCGGCCGTCCGACGCCGCTGACGCTTGCCGAGCGATTTGCACCCGGCAAGCGCCTCTACCTCAAGCGGGAGGACCTGCTCCACACGGGCGCCCACAAGCTGAACAACGCGCTCGGCCAGGCGGTGCTCGCGCGGCGGCTGGGCAAGCGGCGCATCGTCGCCGAGACCGGCGCCGGGCAGCACGGCGTCGCCACCGCGACGGTCTGTGCGCGCTTCGGCTTCGACTGCGTCGTCTACATGGGCGCCGAGGACATTCGCAGGCAGCGCCCGAACGTCGAGCGCATGCACCTGCTCGGCGCGGACGTGCGCCCGGTCGAGTTCGGGACGAAGACCTTGAAGGAGGCGACGAGCGAGGCGATCCGCGACTGGATCACGAACGTCGAGACGACGCACTACCTGATCGGCTCGTGCGTCGGGCCCCACCCATACCCGGAGCTGGTCGCGGCGCTGCAGTCGGTGATCGGCCGCGAGGCGCGCGAGCAGGTGCTCGCAGCGGAGGGGCGGCTACCGGATACGGTCGTCGCCTGCGTCGGTGGCGGATCGAACGCGATCGGGATCTTCTCGGGCTTCGTCGAGGACGACGTGCGGCTGGTCGGCGTCGAGGCCGCAGGCGCGGCCTCGCTTGGCACGGGCCGGCCGGCCGTGCTGCACGGCGCCCGCTCGTCGGTGCTCGCCGACCGGGACGGTCAGGTGCTCGACGCGCACTCGATCTCTGCGGGCCTCGACTACCCCGGCGTCGGCCCCGAGCACGCGCACCTGCGCGACACCGGCCGCGCCGAGTACGTCGGCGCGACCGACGATGAAGCGCTCGCCGCCGCGCACCGACTCGCGCGCACCGAGGGCATCCTCCCTGCGCTCGAACCGGCGCACGCGCTCGCGCGCTCGCTCGATCTGGACGAGGAGTTCGTCGTGGTCTGCCTCTCGGGCCGCGGCGACAAGGATCTCGCGCAACTCGTATGAAGCGGCTCGCGATCTACCTGATGTGCGGACGGGAGACGCCGGAGCTCGCAGCGGCGGCCGTCGATGGCGGCGCCGACCTCATCGAGCTCGGGTTCCCGTTCTCGGACCCGCTCGCAGACGGGCCCGTCGTGCGTGCCGCGGCCGAGCGCGCGCTGGCCGAGGGCATGCGCACCCAGGCGTGCCTCGACTGCCTCGCACGCACGCGTGAACTCGTCGACGTGCCGCTCGTTCCGATGACCTACGCGTCGCTGCTCGAGGCATACGGCTGGGAGCGCTTCGACGCCGATGCGCGGGCAGCCGGCGCGGACTCGCTGATCGTGGCCGACCTTCCCGCCGACGCACACGAGGAGCTCCGGCGCGTCCAGCTCGTCGCCCCGACCTCGACCGACGAGCGCATCCGCCTCGCCGCGGAGCGCACGGACGGATGGCTCTACCTCGTGACGGTGGCCGGCACGACCGGCGCCCGCGCCGAGCTCTCCCCCGCTCTCGCGGGGCTCGTCGAGCGCGTCCGGGTGCTCACCGACGTCCCTTTGCACGCCGGCTTCGGGATCTCGACGCCCGCCCAGGCACGCGCTGCGGCTGAGCTCACCGACGGCGTCGTCGTCGGCTCGGCGGCGTTGCTCGCGGCCGAAGCGGGCCGGGATGCCCTCCGCCGGTACGTCGCGTCGCTGCGGTCCGCCTTGGACGCTACGGTCGCGGTCTAACGCTTCTCCTCTTCGACGTCGACGGCACGCTCTTCCTCACGCCCGACGGGCTCTACGTCGATGCGCTCGTGGAGAGCGTCGGAGCTGTGTGGGGCCATGAGTTGACCGACGAGAGCTTCGCGCGCGCCGAGCACGCTCCTGGGGAGACCGCGATGCAAGGCCTGCGGCATCTCCTCCTGGGCGAAGGGCTCGACCGGCCGTCGATCGACGCCGGAATCGCGCACTGGTGCCGCGTGTTCTCGGAGAAGTACGTCCCGCTGCTCGAACGCACATCGACTCCTGACTGGCGGGCCGCTCCGTTGGCCGAGGAGACACTCGACGAGCTCGGGCGAACGCACGACCTGGCGCTCCTCACGGGCAACCCCGAGCCGGTCGCGCGTGCTCGGATGAGGCGCCTCGAACTGGACCGCTTCTTCCCGCCGGCCACGGGTGCCTTCGGCTGCGATGCCGAGCAACGGGCCGACCTGATCCACCTCGCCCGGGGCCGCGCCGGAGACCCGCCGCTCGCCGAGATCGTCCTCGTCGGCGACACGCCGCGGGACGTCGAGGGCGCGCGCGCCGCGGGGATCCGCGCCATCGGGGTCACGACGGGCGAGTACGGCCCCGCGGAGCTCGCAGCCGCGGACGACGTGCTCGACGCTCTGAGCGAGCTCCCCGGCGCCCTCCGGTAGGCGCTTCACCCGATTCGGCACCAGGTCGACTTCGCGCGCTTCGACGCGGCGACTCCCCCGTGGCAGTCTTCCGGGATGGACGCGGACACGGCCACCTTCGAGGCCGACGTGATCGGGCGCTCGAGCGAGCGCCCGATCGTCGTCGACTTCTGGGCCGACTGGTGCGGGCCTTGCCACCAGCTCACACCGGTCCTGGAGCGTGCGGCGGAAGCTCACGAGGTCGAGCTCGTGAAGGTCGACATCGACGCGAACCCCGACCTCGCGGAGCGCTACGGGGTCCGGGGCATCCCGGCCGTCAAGGCCTTCAAGAACGGACACGTCGTCGCCGAGTTCGTCGGCGCGAGGCCTGCCGCGGCCGTCGAGCAGTTCTTCGACGCGCTCGCCGCGCCGAGCGAGGTCGCCGGCCTGCTGGAGCAGCTCGGGCTGGCGGACGTCGCCGACGCGCTCGAGGACGCCGACCACGAGCGGGCACTGACCCGCCTCCTGGAAGAGATTGAAGCGGCGCAGGACCCCGAGCGCCGCGAACTGCTTCGCCGGGCAATGGTCGCGCTCTTCGGCGAGCTCGGGCAGGAGAATCCGCTGGTAGTGGAGTATCGGCGGCGACTGGCGAGAGCGTTGTACTGACGTGAGCTCTCTGAAGGGAAAGCTGCTCGTCGCCGGAGCCGACCTGTTCGACCCGCACTTCCGACGCGCAGTCGTGCTGGTGACCGAGCACGACGACGACGGAGCCCTCGGGCTCGTGTTGAACCGGCCGGCGGAGACGAAGGTCACCGAGGCCGTGCCCGGGCTCGCGCCGCTCGTCCCGACGGATGCGCCCGTCTTCGTCGGCGGGCCGGTCGACCAGCACTCGGTGCTGGTCGTCGCCGAGTTCGAGGATCCCGACGACTCGGCCTCGACGATCTTCGAGAACGTCGGCTTCGTCCGTGGCGACACCGACATCGACTTCGCCGCGGAGGCGACCCGCCGCGCGCGCGTCTTCGCCGGCTACGCGGGCTGGAGCGCCGGACAGCTGGACGCCGAGCTCGCGGCCGACGGCTGGATCGTCGTTCCGGCAGAGCGCGAGGACGTCTTCGGCGACGAAGACGACGAGTTGTGGAGCTCGGTGCTGCGTCGCCAGGGACGATCGGACTTCGCGCTGCTCGCGACGATGCCGGTCGACCCCTCGCTCAACTGAGTTGGCTGCGCAAGTCGCGAATCCGCTTGCGCGGATCGCGACGCGCAAGACCCCTAAAGGCGGCCGCTCCGCGGCCGCTCCGCAGCGATCTCACGGCTCGCGGCGCTACAACTCCCCCGTGGACCTCGTCGAGGATTCGATCGCGGCCGGGCCACTTCGCCTGAGCGTCCTGCGACCGCGTGACCCCGACGCGATGATCGACGAGGCCCGCTTCGACGAGAACGAGTTCATGCCGTACTGGGCGCAGCTCTGGGCGAGCGGGATCGCGCTGGCCGCCGTCGTCGCCGCACGGGATCTGCGCGGTCGGCGCGTGCTCGAGCTCGGCTGCGGCCTCGGCCTGCCGAGCATCGCGGCCGCCCTCGGCGGTGCGGACGTTCTCGCGACCGACTGGGCGCCGGAGGCTCTCGACGTCACGCGCCGGAACGCCGAGCGAAACGGCGTACGGGTCGAGACGCTCCTCGCGGACTGGTCACGGCCGGCGGAGCTCGTCGAACGCGCGCCGTTCGACCTGGTGCTCTGCGCCGACGTCCTCTACGAGCCGCGGAACGTGGACGCGCTGCTCGAGCTTCTGCCGCAGCTCTCCACAGAGGTGCTGCTCGGAGAACCGGGCCGCGCGACGGCGGCCCGGTTCTTCGAGTCGGCCGAGCGAGATTGGCTGCTCGGCCGGGAAGGCGACGTCAGCGTGCTCCGACGCCGCTAGCGCGGGCGTGAACGTTCGGTGTCGGCCTCGTGACGCGGGGCTTAGCTAGCCCTCGACGAGCCAGGTCACGAGCTCGACGAGGCCGTACAGCGCGGCCGCGATGAGGCTGACGGCGATGAAGATCCCGACGACGATGATCAGAATCGAGGCGGCGGTTTTTCCTTCGCGCGCCGTCTCCTCGAGACGCTCGACCTCCTGCACGGGATGCGCCGCGAGGCGCTTGGCCTCGTCGACGGCCTCCTGCTTCAGCTCGAACTCGCCGTCCGACATGGCTTCAGTGTGCGCCTCGCAGCGCCCGACAGCAAACTCGTTCAGTTCTTCACAAGCCCGACGAGGTGTCCCTCGGGATCGGTGAACATGGCAAAGGTCACGACGTTCGGGATCTCCATCGGCGCCGTCACGGTCTTGCCGCCGAGGCTCTCGGCCTTGTCGAGTGCCGCCTGCAGGTCGTCGACGCCGACGTAGAAGGTGAGGTGCCCGTCACTGCCCTCCTGCGCCCCGCTGATCCCGCCGCCGATGCCCGACTCTGCGGCGTCGACCATGCCGTAGTCCATGGGATTGTCGGCGTTCACGGTCCAGCCGAACAGCTGTCCGTAGAACTGCATGAGCTTCGGGCCGTCCTTGCCGACGACCTCGAAGTGGACGACTTTGTCCGCCATTCTCGACTCCTTTCGAAGGGTTCCCTGGTTCGTGTAGACGAACGACGAGCCCGGTTTTCGACCCTACGCGAAGAGCGTCAGGTCGGGCTCGCGTCGGCCCCGCAGCAGGTCGAGGTCGACCTCGCGCGTGAGGATGCCCCGGGCGTCCGCGAGCGTCGCCGCCTGCGGGCGCACCTTCTGGGCGACGAGGATGCCGCGGCAGCCCGCCATCGCGGGGTCGAGCCGAATCCGTTCCAGGTAGCGGCTCAGCTGCTCGACCGCGTCCATCGTCGCGATTCGCTTGATCTCCACGGCGACCCACTGGTCGTCGCAGTCGCGGCACATCAAGTCGACGGGGCCGATGTCCGTGGGCCACTCCCGCCGGACGAGCCGGAGCTCGTCCTCGATCGCGTGCGGCTGCGCCGCGAGCTCGAGCTGGAGATCGCGCTCGACGCCGTCCTTCTCGAGGCCGGCAGCCTCCCCCATGTCGTGCCGCTGGTCGATCAGGACCTCTGCGAGACGAATCTCGAGCCGATCCTCGGTGCGCCCTGACCGCTTGCGCACGACGAGGAGGTCGGTGCTCTCCTCGACGACGGTCGGCGGGGTCATCCAGTTGAGCGGCTTGTACCCGCCGGCGTCCGCGTGCACGAGCACCGACCCGTCGTCCTTCACGATCAACAGGCGCGTCGACTCGGGCAAGTAGGCCGAGAGCCGGCCGGTGTAGGTGACCTCGCAGCGGGCGACGATCAGGCGCACGGGGCAGGACCGTATCGTCCGATTCGGACAGGCGTACGATCCGCCGATGGAAGCGGCGGCTGTCGAGGAGACCGAGCGCCGCACCTCCTACCTCGAGCTCTTCTTCGACCTCGTCTTCGTCTTCGCGATCACGCAGGTGACGTCGCTGATGCTCGCCGAGCCGACGGCGGCGGGATACGCGAAGTCCGCCCTCGTGCTCGGGATGGTCTACTGGGCGTGGTCGGGCTACGCGTGGGCGACGAATGCGATCGACCTCAGCTGGCCCCCGCTTCGGCTGGGCTATCTCGCCGCGATGGGCGCGAGCTTCGGGATGGCGGTCGCGGTCCCCGACGCGTTCGGCGACCAGGTGCTCTGGTTCGCGGTTCCCTACGTCGTCGTGCGGCTGCTCAACCTCGCGCTGTACATCGGCGGCCTCCGTGAGGATCCGGTCCAGCAGCGGGCGATCCTGGCCCTCGCTCCGTGGTTCGCGCTCTCCCCCGCCCTCGCCCTCGCCGGCGCGTTCCTAGGCGGGCGACTGCAGATCGCTTTCTGGTGTGCGGGCCTCGCGATCGACGTACTGGGCACGCTGCGCGCGGGGGAGGGCGCGGGCTTTCGCGTCTCGCCCGACCACTTTGCGGAGCGCTACGCGCTCTTCATCATCATTGCGCTCGGCGAGTCGATCGTCGCGATCGGGTCGGGCCTCGCCGACCACACGCGCGACGCCGCGTTCGCCCTCTCGCTGGGGGTTGCCTTCGTCGGCGTCGCCGCGATCTGGTGGGCGTACTTCGACTTCACGGCCGCAGTGCTCACGCGCGTGCTGCGCAACCAGCCGCCGGAACGTCGCGGGCCACTCGCGCGCGACGTCTTCACGCTCGGCCACTACCCCACGGTGCTCGGGATCATCTTCTTCGCGGTCGCCGCGAAGAAGACGGTCGCGGAGCCCGGCGAACCGCTCACCGGCGCCGGCCGCTTCGCGCTCGCGGCGGGCATCGGGCTTCTTCCTGATCGGCTTCGCGCTCGCGCGCTACCGCATCATCCGGCGCGTCTCCTGGGAGCGGGTTGGCGCCGCGACCGCGGCGATCGTCGCGGTCGCGGCGCTTCCCGATGCTCCGAGCCTCGGTCTGATGGCGATCGTCGTCGGCTGTCTCGTCACCGGCCTCGTCGTCGAAGCGATCCGCATCCGCGACTTCCGCGCCGAGGTCCGCTCAGGGCCGACGCAGCACTAGGCAGGACGCGACCCGCATTGCCGCCGCCCGCAGACCGAAGGTAATCTCGCGCGCAGTGAGACGAGCAAGAAGCGGCGTATCTCGCCGCGCGCTCCCGACGGCCGTGCGTTACCGCGTCGAGGCGCAGCGGCTTCAGCTGTTGAGCGCCGACGGAACACTTGTCGTTTCGTACACGCGCGTACCTGGGCCGTAGGGTCGTGCCTCGGCGCTCACGCCCCGGCCTGTGCGCCCTGATCGCAGTGCTGTCGCTCGCCGCGGCGCCGTGCGCAGCGGCCGATCTCGCCGACGAGACCGCACTCGCGGAGCGGTACGCGCCGGTCGTGCGGCTCGTCGCCCAAGCCCAGGACTGCGGGTACGGCGAGTCGTACGAGCCGATCGACGTCGATCTGCTGTTCGGAGAGCAGACGGTCGCGCTTCGCGGGCCGTGGGGACCCGGCGACCTGATCAAGGTCGGCCCAACAGCTGAGGATGTGTCCCGCAACCTCTACGAGTACCACCTGGACTTCCCCGGGAACGCACTCGATCCCGGGTGCGACTACGAGCGGTGGGCGGGCCGCCTCACCGCCGGCCGGGCGCCCGCGGTCTACGCGCACGTCGCCACGGATCCGGGCTACCCGGGTCAGCTCGCGTTGCAGTACTGGCTCTACTACGTGTTCAACGACTGGAACAACACCCACGAAGGCGACTGGGAGAACATCCAACTCATCTTCGACGCGAGCGATGCGCGGCAGGCGCTCGAGCGCGGGCCATTGTCGGTCGGCTACAGCCAGCACGAAGGGTCCGAGCGGGCGACGTGGGGCGAGGACAAGCTCGAGCTCGTTGACCGGACGCATCCGGTCGTCCATCCGGCAGCGGGGTCTCACGCCAACTTCTTCGGCTCGGAGCTCTACCTCGGCAGCTCGGCCCAGCAGGGCGTGGGCTGCGACGACACATCGAGTCCGAGCGTCGACCTCCGTCCGGTCGTGAGGACGATTCCGAGCGATCCCGACGATGCTCGTACCCGCTTTCCGTGGATCTCGTTCGAGGGCCGCTGGGGTGAATTCCAGAAGGCGTTCTTCAACGGCCCAACGGGCCCCAACCTGAAGACGTCGTGGACCGAGCCGATCAGCGTATCGACGAACTGGCGCGATCGGAGCTACGCCGTCCCCGCGGGAGGCGCCCTCGGGACCGGGACGACCGACTTCTTCTGCAGCGCGATCGCAGCGGGCTCGAACACGCTTCGACGGCTCATCGACGACCCGCTGCCCATCCTGCTGGTGCTCGGAGCGCTCCTCGCATTCGTGGTCTTCGGGCTCTCGCGCGCGACGTGGCGGCCGAGCGCGCCGCTTCGGCTGGCCCGCCGTCGCGCGTGGGGCCAGATCACCACGGCCGCAGCCAGGATGTACGCCAGACGCGTGCCGTTGTTCCTGGGCATCGGCCTCGTCTTCGTGCCGATCTCGCTCGTCGTGACGCTCTTGCAGGCGATCGTCCTCGGAGCGGCGAGCATTGCCGGGATTTCGACCGAGGGGGAAAGCGGCGGGCTGCTCGTACTGCTCGTATTCGTGATCGGGACCGCGTTGACGCTGCTCGGCCTCTTCCTCGTAGTCGCGGCTACCGGCCGTGCTCTCGTGGAGATCGACGCCTGCAGGCCGATCGGGCCGATCCGCGCGTACCGGTTGGCGTTCGAGAGCGCCCGTCCGCTGCTCGGCGCGATCGCGATCGCCGTCGGGACGATCTCTCTCCTCGTGAGCTCGGTTGTGCTTGTCCCGATCGCGATCTGGCTTGCTGTCCGCTGGGTGCTCGCCGTCTTCGCGGTCGAGCTCGAGGGTCGCTCCGCGATCGACGCGCTGCGGCGAAGCCGCAAGCTCGTCCGCCATCGGTGGCTGAAAGTCGCATCGCAGACCGTGTTCGCGGCGGCGCTCGCGCTCGTCCTCGGCCCGCTTGTCGGCACCCTCCTGATCGTCCTGACGAGCGCCCCGCTCTCGACGCTCAACCTCGTCGCGGGAGTCGTCAACGCCGTGACGGTGCCGTTCGTCGCCCTGACGACCGCATACGTCTACTTCGACGCCCGTGCAGGCGTCGAGCTCGAGCCGGCCGACGACCTCGATGAGCTTCCCGCCGAGTATGAGCTCTCGCGGTGAGCGAGCCGGATTCCCGGGAACGCGCACCAACGATCGAGGTCGACGCCGCGCCGACGATCCCGGGTCGGGTCGCCCGCTGGGCGGCAAAAGGCCGCATCCTCCGAGCCCGGGTCGAGGCCGCACGACGCCGCCACGCATCGCTCGACCTCGTCCTCGAGCTCGTGGAGCAGGACTCGACGATCGGCGGCGGGATGCTCGGCGGCGCGCTCGCCTACCGATTCTTCGTCTTCCTGCTGCCGTTCGCGCTCTTCCTCGTCGCCGGTCTGGGGATCTACGCCGACACCACGGAGCAGACCCCGTCCGAGATCGTCTCCCGATCGGGACTGACCGCGCTGGTCGCAAGCGAGGTCGCGGCGGCGGCGAGCAGCCCGTCGCGTTGGGCGATCTTCATCGTGACCCTGCCCATTCTCGTCTACGCGGCCGCGATGCTCTACCGGGCGATCGCGATCGTGCACGCGATCGCCTGGCATGGATCGGGCCGCAGCGTCCGGCTCTCGTCGAAAGGCTTCGCGGTGTTCGGCGGTGTTTTCGTCGCGCAGCTCGCCTCGGTGGTGATCGTCGGTTGGATCCGGCGCAACGACCAGGTCGCCGGCGTCACGGCGCTGCTGGCGTACGAGATTCTGCTCGGGGGCGCCTGGGTCGCGTTCGCACGGCTGCTTCCTCACCGCGGCGTCGGCTGGAAAGCACTCGTGCCGGGAGCCGCACTGCTCGCTCTCGGAATGTTGTTCCTCAACTCCTTCAACGTGTACGTGACGTCACGCCTCGTCGAGGAACGCGCGGACACGTATGGCGTGCTCGGCGTCGCCACGGCTCTCCTCTTCTCCCTCTATATCGCCGGGAGGGTGATCGTCGCCTCAGCCGTGCTGAACGCGACGTTGGACGCGCACCGTCGACGTGCGACCAAGTAGCTCGCGGCCGGCCGCGCGACCGTTAGGCGAGGACGCGCGCGAGGTTCTCGATCACCGCCGTCCAGCCCTTCTCGTGCTCGCTGCGGATCTCGCCGTTCGCGAAGCCGGTGTGTGTGAGGACGACCTCGGTCCCGGCCCCGTCCTCGAGGAACTCGACGACGACGAGCGAATCGGCGCTTCCTTCCATCTCCGACGGACCGTCCTCCCAGGACCACGTGTACGCGAGCCGCTCGGGCGGAGTGATCTCCCTGTACTCGCCGACCACGGTGTGCACCGAGCCGCTCGGGTCCTCCATCGAGAGGCGGTAGCGACCGCCCGGTCGCGCATCGACCTCGGCCGTAGGCGTCTTCCAGTCCGGCCCGGCCGCCCACCAGGTCCGCAGCACGTCTGGGTTCGTCCACGCGTCGAAGACGCGCTCGCGCGGTGCGTCGAATCGCCGCGTCACGCGCAGCATCGTCTCTTGCTCCGTCCCCGTCATCCCTGCTCCTTTCGTTCGTCGGCCAGGTGGCGCTCGACGGCGTCGAACTTCGCCTCCCAGAGCGCCCGGTGGCGCTCGATCCAGGTCTCGATCTCGGCGAGCGGCGCCGGCCGCAGCTCGAGCCGGTGCTCGCGCCCCACGACCGTCCGCCTGACGAGCCCCGTCTGCTCGAGCACCTTCAGGTGCTTCGTCACCGCCGGCTTCGAGAGGCTGAGGCCGCGGGAGGCCTCACCGACCGTCGCCGAGCCGCGTGCGAGCCGGGCGACGATCGTCCGCCGCGCGGGGTGCGCGAGCGCGTCGAAGCTTCGGTCGAGCTGGGTGGCCGTATTGTTCACCTGTAGGTGAACAATACCAGAACTCTCATCGCCATCTCATCGGGTGCTGCCTACTCTGGGCGAGCCCAGACGGCAAGCGAAGGAGACTCAGGAACATGAGACGCCGACTGACCATGATCCTCGCGGGGCTCGCCGCCCTCGGAGCATTCGCTCTTGGCGGCGCCGCGATCGCCAACGCCACCGGCGTCGTCGGCGAGGACGAGGGGCAGCAGCTCTCCTCGTCCGAGGCCGACCGCGCTGGCGCGGCCGCCCTCCGCGCGACCGACGGCGGCACCGTCCAGGCGACGGAGCGGGACAACGAGAAGGGTGCGACGTTCGAGGTCGAGGTCCGCAAGCCCGACGGATCCGTCGTCGACGTCCGGCTCGATTCGAGCTACCGCGTCGTCGCCGTGGATGGTGACACGGAGTCGAACGACGATGACGCCGGCGGTCAGGACGACACAGGCGAGAAGTAAGCGTCAACGTCCGAACCGGGAGGAGCTCGAAGCGAGCTCCTCCCGGCCCCCAGCTCATCCTCCTCTCATCTCGCGGGCGACAATGGCGTCGTGCGCGCGCTCGTCGTCGAGGATCAGCCGAAGCTCGCCTCGTTGATTCAGCGAGGGCTCGCGGAGGAGGGCTATGCGGTCGACCTCGCGCCGAACGGACTGGAGGCGCTCGTCCGCGCGGGCGCAACCGAGTACGACGTGATCGTCCTCGATGTGATGCTCCCGGGCATCGACGGCTTCGAGGTCGTTCGCCGGCTGCGCGACCAGACGGTGCAGTCACCCGTCTTGCTGCTGACCGCACGCGACGGAGCGGAAGACCGCGTGACCGGGCTCGACCTCGGCGCCGACGACTACCTGACGAAGCCGTTCTCCTTCGACGAGCTGCTCGCGCGCCTGCGCGCGCTCACCAGGCGCGGCCCGATCGAGCGGCCTCCCGTGCTCGTCGTGGGACCGCTCAAGCTCGACCCGCGCGCCCGACGCGCCTGGCACGGCGAGACCGAGCTCGAGCTCTCCGCGAAGGAGTTCGCGGTGCTCGAGACGTTCATGCGGCGGCCGGGTGAGGTGCTCTCACGTTTCGATCTGCTCGAGCACGCGTGGGACGTCGCCTACGAGAACCGTTCGAACGTCGTCGACGTCTACGTGCGCTACCTGCGGGAGAAGATCGACCGCCGCTTCGGGCACACGCTGATCGAGACCGTGCGCGGCGCCGGCTACCGGCTCCGCAACGAGGACTGACCATGCGACCGCTGCCGATCCGGCTCCGACTGACGGCCGCGTTCGCGCTCGCGATGGCGGTCGTGCTCGCGGCCACGGCCATGCTCCTCTACCTCCGCCTCGGCGCCGAGCTCGAGAAGACGATCGACGACGGGCTGCAGAGCCGCGCGCGAGACGTGACGGCGCTCGTCGACAGGACCGGGTCGCTTGCAGACGTGAGCTCTGAGGACGATTTCGTGCAGCTGCTCGGGCAAGACGGGGATGTGATCGACGCCACGGCGCAGGTTCGCGGCAGGAAGTTGCTCGACGAGCGGGGAGGTCGCGCGCGCTGCCAACGGTCCGATCTTCGTCGACGGGAGCATCAACGGCGACGACCCGGCGCGGCTGCTCGCGCTCCCGACCACGACCGACGGCCGACAGTTGGTCGTCGTCGTGGGCACGTCCGCGGAGGGCCGCGCCGATGCACTCGAGAGCCTCTTGGGGGAACTGCTTGTCGCGGCGCCGATTGCGCTCGTGCTGGCTTCGCTCCTCGCCTACGCGCTGGCGGCCGCAGCGCTCCGTCCAGTCGAGTCGATGCGACGCCGCGCGGCTGCGATCACCGGCTCAGAGCCGGGCAGCCGACTGCCGGTTCCGGAGACGAACGACGAGATCGCGCGGCTCGGAGCGACGTTGAACGACATGCTGGAACGCCTCGAGCTCGCTCTGGCGCGAGAGCGGAGCTTCGTCGCCGACGCAAGCCACGAGCTCAGGACTCCCCTTGCGCTCCTGCGGGCGGAGCTCGACCTCGCCCTCCGGCGCGAACGAACCCGTGAGGAGCTCGAGCGTGCGCTCAGGTCGGCGGCCGACGAGAGCGACCGGCTGTCGCGTCTCGCCGAGGACCTGCTGGTCCTGGCGCGCGCGGACGACGGCCGGCTCCCGCTCCGTCCCACGACGGTCGGCGCACGCGGGCTCGGAGAACGCGTCGCTTCGCGTTTCGCGGCGCGCGGCACGATCGAGGTCGACGCCACGCCAGAGCTCACCCTTACCGCGGACGCGGAGCGCGTCGAACAGGCACTTGGCAACCTCGTCGAAAACGCGCTCGTACACGGCGACGGCCCCGTCCGCATCGTCGCGGAGGCCAAAAACGGGCTCGTGGAGCTGCACGTCCTCGACGAGGGTCCCGGCTTCCGCGACGGCTTCGCCGAGCGCGCGTTCGACCGCTTCAGCCGAGCGGACGATGCACGCTCGGGCGCGGGTGCCGGTCTCGGCCTCTCGATCACGCGTGCGATCGCACGAGCGCACGGCGGCGACGCTGGTGCACGAGCCCGACGGGACGGCCAAGGAGCCGACGTGTGGATCGCGTTGCCGCGCTAGCGCGAGCGGCCCTCGGGGAACCGCTCGAGCCCGTCGTCCGGGATCGGCTCCCAAGGCGCCGCGTACACGACGAACTGGCGATACGTCGGCCGGATCCCCGGGTCGGCGTCGAACGCGCCGAGCCGGATCGAGATGACCTCGGGATCCTCCTGGCTCCGGCTCCAAAGCGATGACCCACACGCGGAGCAGAACACCTTGGCAAAGCCGTCGTCCGGCTCGTACGCCCGGATCAGCTCCTCGCCTGAGAGGACGCGCAGCGAGCCGGGTGCGATCCGTGCCCCCGGCGACGCCGCAGTCCCTGTCCGTCGCTGACACCGCGTGCAGTGGCAATAGCCCGACGAAACGAGCGGCTCGCTCACCTCGAAACGCACCGCGCCGCACAGGCATCCGCCGGTGAGCGGCAGCTCGACCACGGCGGAAAGCCTATGCGGTGAGCTGCGCGCGGGCGGCGCGCTCGTCCGCGGCGAGGACGAGCGAATCGACGACGGACGCGAGCTGCTCGGCGAAATTGCTGTCGCTGAGGCGCCCCTGCTCGTCGAAGCGGTCGTGGGCGTGCGGGACCGCGAGCTCGACGTCGAGCACGCGGGCACCGAGTGCGCCGAGTACCTTGCGGAGCTCGGCCTGCGCCCACACGCCGCCGAATGAACTCGTGCTCGCGCCGATCACGGCCACGGGCTTGTTGCGCATCGGATTCGTCGCGACCGGCCGTGAGACCCAGTCGAACGCGTTCTTCAGCTGCCCCGGGATCGAGTGGTTGTACTCCGGGGTCGCGATCAGAACGGTGTCCGCCCGCGCGATCGCATCCCGAAGCTCTGCGACCGCGGCGGGCGCGTCCATGCCGTTGTCGTCGTCCTCGTCATACGGCGGTACATCCTTCAGGCCGCCCCAGAGGTCGAGGACGGCGTCCTCCGGGAACAGCTCCACCGCGTTGTAGAGCAGCTTCGCGTTGTATGAGTCATTGCGAAGGCTGCCGGGGATGGCGAGGACGCGCATTGCCTACGCCTCCTTGTAGAAGTAGAGCTCGGTGATGATCGAGACGTTGTCCGCGAGGGCCGGCTCGCCGCTCGGGATCGGGGCATTCCAGCTCACGCCGAACGCGGTCCTGTCGATCGTCGTCGTCAGCCGCAACCCGACCCGCTCACGGCCGGCGAAGTCCGTCAGCGGCGCTGCGACGGTGCCTGTCACCTCGGTCGGGTGCGTGACGCCCTTGATCGTGAGCTCGCCGCGAACGTTGACGTTCTCACCGTCCAACGAGATGTCGGTCGCGGTGAAGCGAAGCTCGGGGTGCTGCTCGGCGTCGAAGAAGTCCGGCGACTGTAGGTGCGCTGACAGGTTCTCGTCCTTGGCGTCGACGCTGGCCACCTTGACGGTGCCTTCGAGGGTCGCGTCGTTCCCTTCGACGACAAGTTTCCCGTCGAACTCGCGAAACTGGCCCATGAAGGTGCCGGAGAGATAGGCGACCTCGAAGCCCACCTGAGAGTGCACCGGGTCGAGCTGCCAGGTGCCGGCGGGGGCGATCAGGGTCTCTGTTGTGCTCACTTGCGTCCTCCTGTTGAGTGGTCTACTATTGAGTGCACAAGCAATATAGCGAGGAAACCTTGAGTCGTCAAGTAATGCCCGAAACCGCTCCAGTCCATGCCTCCCCCGCCCTCCGGGCCTGGGGACAGCTCCTGCGTGGGCACGCCGCCGCGACCCGCCTCCTGAGCGCCGAGCTCCAGCAGTACGGCCTCACGATCAACGATTACGAGGCGCTCCTGCTCCTCTCGCAGGCCGAAGGCGGCCGTCTGACGCCGCGTCGACCTCGCCCGGCGGCTCGTCCTGACGCCGTCCGGTGTGACGCGACTGCTCGAGGGGCTCGAGGCGGCCGGCCTCGTCGAACGCGCCGACTGCCCGGCCGATCTCCGCGTCGTCTACGCGCAGCTCACCGAGCTCGGACGCGAGTCGCTGTCCCGCGCGTCGTGCGGCCACGTCGGCTCGGTGCGCGCCGTCTTCGAGGAGTACTTCAGCGACGAGGAGCTCGAAACGCTCGCGTCGCTGCTCGAGCGGCTTCCCGGAGGCGACGGCCTCTGCCCGGAAACGTCCGCGTGACCTGGCCACCGCCCTCGGTCAGAAGCCGGAGGGGCGGGCGCTACTCGCCGACGGGCTGATCGACCTCCATTTCGCGCTGACACCGCGCGGCCGCCGCGCGCTCGCGAGCAGGGGGCGCTAGCTCAGAGCGCCGCGTCGGTCTCCGGGTCGAAGAAGTGGAGTCGGCGTGTGTCGAGCGTGGCTTCGACGGTGTCCCCGATCCGCACCGGGGTCCGCGGCTCGAACGTCGCGCAGAACACGGTCCCGGCGTCGCCCGCGATCAACGGGGCGTCGTCGAGCTCGCTCACCGGCGACCGCCGCGACGACCGACCCGCCCTTCGGGCCCAGGCGCGTTCACCGCGAAGTACACGAGCACCTCGGCGCCGAGCTCCTCGACGCGCGCGACCCGTCCGCGGAGCGTCGCGGCGTTCGCGCCCCCGTGCTCGGGGACGAGGTCCTCGGGTCTAACCCCAACGATCACCTCGCGCCCCTCCCGCGCTGCGAGCTCCTTGCCCTGTGCAACGTCGGCCGGGATCGTGATCGCCTGTTCGCCGAGCGTGACCTGAAGCGACCCGTTGTGTGACTCGAGCCTCGCCTGCGCGAAGTTCATCGGCGGCGAGCCGATGAAGCCGGCGACGAAGAGGTTCGCAGGCCGGTCGTAGATGTTCGTGGGCGTGTCCACCTGCTGCAGAACGCCGTCGCGTAGGACGGCGACGCGGTCGCCCATCGTCATCGCCTCGACCTGGTCGTGGGTCACGTAGACGGTCGTCACGCCCAGCCGCTTCTGCAGGCTCTCGATCTCTCCGCGCATGTGGACGCGAAGCTGCGCATCGAGGTTCGAGAGCGGTTCGTCCATCAGGAAGACCTGCGGCTGGCGGATCACCGCACGACCCATCGCGACGCGCTGACGCTGACCGCCACTCAGCTGCTTCGGCCGGCGATCGAGCAGCTGCTCGATCGCGAGCAGCCGCGCTGTCTCCCGTACCCGCTCCCGGATCTCGCTCTTCGGTGTCCGCATGAGCTTCAGGCTGAAGCCGATGTTCTGCGCGACCGTCATGTGCGGGTAGAGCGCGTAGTTCTGGAAGACCATCGCGATGTCGCGGTCCTTTTCGGAGACGTCGTTCATGCGGCGACCGCCGATGTAGAGGTCACCGGACGTGATGTCCTCGAGCCCGGCGATCATCCGCAGCGCCGTCGTCTTGCCGCAACCGGAGGGCCCGACGAGCACGAGGAGCTCTGCATCGCCGATCTCGAGCGACAGCTGCTTCACGGCCTCGAACCCGTTCGGGTAGCGCTTCGTCAGCTCCTTGACGACGATTTCAGTCAGTGTTCCTCCAGGTGATGCTGTCGAGGCTCTGGGTCGTGAGCACCAAGCCAGAGGCCGCACTCGTCCGCGGCCAAGGCGGCAGCCTTGGCAAGGGCGAGGGTGGAGTCCGGCGCCGCGTGATCGCGGGCCAGAGTCCGACATGTATCGCCTGGAGGAGCACTAGCCCTTGAGCGCTCCCGCCATCAGCCCGCGCATGAAGTAGCGGCCGAGCAGGATGTAGACGATGAGGGTCGGGAGCGACGCCAGGATCGCCGCCGACATCTGCAGGTTGAACGGCGTGACGAGCGAGCCTGCAGTGTTGTTCAGCGCAACGGTCACCGGCCACTTCGCCGGGTCGGTGATCAGGAAGACCGCGAAGAGGAAGTCGTTCCAGATCGATGTGAACTGCCAGATCGCCGCGACGACGAAGGCCGGTGCGGAGAGCGGCAGGATCACGGACCAGTAGGTCCGCAGCATCCCGGCTCGATCCATGCGTGCGGCCTCCATCAGGTCGTCCGGGATCGTGGAGTAGTAGTTGCGGAAGATCAAGGCCGTGATCGGGATCCCGTAGATCACGTGGGCGAAGATCAGCCGCGGGATGCCCGCGGGGAAGTGGATGTCGTCGAGCAAGAGCGTGAGCGGGATCATCACCGCCTGGTACGGGATGAACATCCCGAACAGGAAGAAGGTGAAGATGAAGTCCGCGCCCGGGAAGCGCCACTTCGAGAGCACGAACCCGTTCAGCGACCCGAGCACGCAGGAGAGGATCGTCGCCGGGATCGCGAGCTTGAAGCTGTTCTGCATGCTCGGCGAGAGCTGCGTCCAGGCCTGGCGCCATGCGTCGAGCGTGAACGTCTGCGGGAGCGACCACGCATGCGCCGGGTCGATCTCGTCGAGCGTCTTGAAGCTGGTCACGAGCAGGACGTAGACCGGGGTCAGCACGACGATCGCGAAGCCGATCAGCACGGCGTACTTCACGGGCGTCGCTCGGACGCGACGACGTGGGCGGGAACGCCCCTCGACCGGCGCGACCGCCGGAGGCGCCGCGGTCGTGGTGCTCACGCTCGACGCTCCTGCCGAACCGTGTAGATGAGGTACGGGATGATCAGGATCGAGATCCCGACGAGGAGCAGCGTCGCGATGGCCGCGCCCTTCGCGTAGTCGCGTGCGTCGTAGATCAGCACCCACATGTAGATGGCCGGCACCTCGGTGACGATCTGCTTGCCGCCGATCGCGACGATCAGGTCGAAAACCTTGATCGAGATGTGCCCCAGGATGATCAGCGCGGCGAGCGTGACCGGCCGCAGGTAGGGGAAGACGACGTGGCGGTAGACACGCCACTCCGAGGCCCCGTCCATTCGCGCGGCCTCGCGCAGCTCTTCGGGCACACCGCGAAAGCCGGCCAGGTAGAGCGCCATCACGTATCCCGAGAGCGCCCAGACCGCTGGTATGGCGAGCGCCAGTGCCCCCCAATCCGGATGCTGCCACCACTGGTTCGAGAGGAACCCGACGCCGAGCTTGTCGAAGACGACGTTCAGGCCCGAGGCGCGGTCGCCCGGAGCGGGGTTCATCAACCAGCGCCAGACGATCCCCGAGGCGATGAACGAGACCGCCATCGGGAAGAGGTAGATCGAGCGGAAAAAGCCCTCCCCCTTCACGCCCTTGTCGAGCAGCAACGCGAGCAGCCAGCCGATCACGAGCGTGCCGATGATGAACGCGATCGTGAAGAGGAAAAGGTGGCGAAGGTCGAGCGACCAACGCTCGTCGGTTCGGAGCTCCTTGTAGACGTCGAGCCCGACGAACCCGTTCGTCCGGTTCGCCTCGCGCCAGTCGCTGGTCGACACGCGAAGGTTCCAGCCGATCAGGCCGTAGACGAAGACGGCGATCAGGATGATCGACGGCGAGACGAGGAGGAGCCCGGGCCCCCATCTCCGGACTCCCCTCATCACGCGTTAACTCGTCGTCCTGCCTGTCGTTCTTACGTGTTCTTGTTCGCCGCCGTGACGAGCGACGACTGGAACTTCGCCACGTCTTTGTTCTGGAGGAACAGACCAAGCGCCGTGTCGATGTCGGTGTTCCAGGCGTTGCTCGCAACGACGCCGTGCGCGAGCGAGCCCGCCAGCTTGTTGGTCTTCCACTGCGTGAGCGCCCACTTGAGGTAGGTGTCGTACAGCTTCGGGTTCGCATCCTGGCGTGCCGGGATCGAGCCCTTGACCGGGTTGAACGTGTCCTGCGCCCTCTTGCTGCCGAGGAAGCCGAGCCACTGGACGGCGGACGCACGGTGCGGCGCGCCCTTGGGCAGCGTGAAGCTGTCGGACAGCCAGTCGTAGATCCCGACCGTGCCCGGAACTGCCGCCCAGCCGTAGCCGGTCTTCGGCTTCTTCTTCAGATCGATCCGGAAGTACCCGTCGGCCCAGTCGCCCATGACGTTGAAGGCGGCCTTGCCGTCGGCGACGAGCTTCGACGCATCCTGCCACGTCAGCGAGGCGGCGTCGGAGTTCGTGTAGCCGAGCAGCGTCTTGTACCGGGTCAGCGCGAGCCTCACGCCCGGCGCTGTTCCAGCCGTTGCCCGTCTTCCAGAGCGTGGCCCAGCGGGCCGGACCGATCGTCGCGATCATCACGGTCTCGAGCAGGTGCTTCTGCGTCCACTGCTCACCGAGCGACAGCGGAATCACGCCCGCAGTCTTCGCCTTGTTCAACGCGGCGATGAACTGGGCCCAGTTCGTCGGCACCTTCGTGATCCCGGCCTTCTTGAGAACCGCCGGGTTGTACCAGAGCACGTTCGCGCGGTGGATGTTCACCGGGACCGAGTAGAGGTGGCCCTTGTACGTGATCTGGCTGATCAGCTGCTTCGGCATGATCTTGGCGAAGCCGTACTTCTTGTAGATGAAGTCGATCGGCTCCACCTGACCGGCCTTGATGTAGTCCTGCAGCTCAGCGCCGGCATGACCCTGGAACGAGTCCGGCGGCTTCTTCGCCGCCAGCCGCTGCGCGAGGACTGCCTTCGCGTTGGAACCGGCGCCGCCCGCCACCGTCTCGTTCTTGAACGGTGCGTTGGGATGCTGCTTGTTCCAGATCACGATGAGTTTTTCGAGGCCGTGGGCCTCACCGCCGCCGGTCCACCACGAGAAGACCTGAAGCTGCGACGTCGCCGAGGTCTGTTCTGCTCCGTTCTTCCCGCCGTAGGACGCAGCCGGAACAACGAGCAGCACGGCTGCGACGGCGAGAAGCGCGCCGCGAAACACCGTCCCGCGCGAGAGCCGGCGAAGACGGCCTGTCTCAACAGTACGAGTCATAGATGTCCTTCCTTGGAAGCCAGGAGCCGATTATCGCTCCGAAGGGCCTCTGGGGAGAAGGGGGTGTGCAAATATCTCCTGATGGTCGAACCCGGCCTCGATCTCCACGAGTGGGAGACGCGGTGGCAGGAGTTACAAGACCTCGCCGCGGACGAGCCAGAGCAGACGCTGCCCGAGATGGTGCGCTTCGTGCGGGAGATGCTGGAGGAGCGCGGGTACGAGGTCGACGACCCCGTCGTGGCCGAGGGGGACGACCCCGACATCGTTCGCGACTTCCTCGGCGCGCGCGAGCTCGCCCGCCTGGTCGAGACGGGGGAGTCCACCCCCGAGGACCTCGAGCTCGCCCTCGAGAACCTGACCGAGATCTACGAGTTCCTCGTCGCCGAGCGGGCGCCGCCGTGAGCGCTCTGCACGCCTCCTAGGCTGCGTCCGCGACGGGCTCCTCGACTCCGTGCGCCTGAGGCGCGTCGACCCGAAGGAGCGCCGCCCCGACCGTTGCCGCCCCGACGAGGAACACGGCGCCGACGAGGAAGGCGAGGTGGTAGCCGCTGTTCAGGGCGACGAACGAGCCGTCTCCCGACGCGAGCTGGCTGTCGCTCCTCGACGCGGCGAGGCTCGCGAGAATCGCCAGACCGACCGCGCCGCCCATCATGAAGGACGTGTTGACGACTCCCGAGGCGAGCCCTGCCTGCTGCGGCTCGACGCCACTCATCGCAGCGAGGAGGATCGGGTTGAAGGCGATCCCGGCGCCGATGCCGAGCGCGATCGTCGCGGGAAGGATGTCGATCGCCCAGTTGCCGTCGACCGGGGTCCGCGCGAGCAGGACGAGCGCGAGCGTCATCAGCCCGAGCCCGGCGATGAGCGGCTTCTTGATGCCGTAGCTCATCACGAGCCGCTGAGAGAGAAAGAGCGAGGAGGCTCCCCAGATCACGGTGCCCGGCAGGTACGCGAGGCCGACCTCGAGCGGGGTGTACTGGAGCACGAGCTGGAGGTAGAGCGCGGAGAAGAAGAAGTAGGCGAACATGCCGGCGGCCATGAGCACGCCGACGACGTTCGCGCTCGAGACGTTGCGGTTCCGGAACAGCCCGAGCGGCACCAGCGGCGAGGAGATTCGCGCCTCGATCACGAGGAAGACTCCGAGAAGCGCAACTGCCACGCCGAGCAGGCCGAGCGTCTGCGTCGACCTCCACCCCTCCTCGTTGCCGTTCACGATCGCGTAGACGGCGAGCATCAAGGCGCTCGTGATCGTGACGGCGCCCGCCACGTCGACGCGCCCGCTTGCGGCCGGGCCACGCTCGGTCGGCAGCAGCCGCAGTGAAAGGACGAAGACCGCGACGCCGACCGGGATGTTGACGAGGAAGATCCAGTGCCAGCTCAGCAAGTCCGTGAGGACTCCGCCCGCAAGCACGCCGATCACACCGCCGCCCGAGAGGACGAAGCCGAACACCCCCATCGCCTTCGCGCGGTCCGCCGTCTCCGTGAAGAGGAGCATCAGCAACGAGAGCGCGACCGCGGAGACGATCGCGCCGCCCACACCTTGCACCGCGCGCGCGGCGATGAGGACTCCCTGAGAATTGGCGAGCCCACAGGCGAGCGAGGCAGCAGTGAAGAGGGAAATGCCGATGAGGAACAGCCGCCGGTGCCCGAAGAGATCGCCCAACCGGCCGCCGAGGAGGAGAAAACCCCCGAAGGTCAGGAGGTACGCGTTGACGATCCAGGCAAGCGAGGTCTGCGAGAAGCCGAGGTCGTCTCGGATCGACGGCAGCGCCACGTTCACGATCGTCCCGTCGAGGACGATCATCAGGTCCCCCAGGCACAGGACGTAGAGCGCGAGCCAGCGGGTGCGGTTGTCCATGGTCATCGGCGTTCCTTTCGATGTCGGTCTCGAAGCGTTAGACCGGCCGGGCCGGCAGAACTCATCGGCTCCCCGCCGATGAGTTTTCCTCTCGAAATCGGTCTGTTCTCCAGATGGCCACACCTGGAGCGACCACGATCGTCTTCCGGATCGAAGGCCCCATCACCCGAGGAGACATCTCAGGCCTCTGCGACCGTATTTGCGGACTCTTGGAACAGAGCGGCGCGGACGTCGGTTATTGCCGGGTGGGTGGGATCGATCCCGACGCAGTGACGGTCGACGCCCTCGCGCGGCTGCAGCTCGCCGCGCAGCGGAACGGTTGCCAGGTTCGGCTCCGCGACGCCTCGCCAGCCCTGCTCGAGCTCGTCTCGTTCATGGGACTGACGGACGTCCTGCCCGAATAGAGCGCACTGGACGTGCCGCCCCACTCCTCGGGGGCGACGTCGGCGATCGTCTGCGAGAACGTCCAAACGTAGCCGGCGAGATCCTCGGCGGTGTATTGCCGTTCCCCGTACGGGTAGTCGGCCGGCGCCCGCAGGATTCGCACGCCTTGCCGCTCGGCGCGCGCGTGGTGGCTGTCCAGGGCTTCGACACGAACCATCACCGAGGAGACCGAACCACCATCCGGCTTCTCCATCACGACGACGGCCCCGTCGCCGACTGCGAGCTGCGCGCGGTGGCTTCCCGCTCGCCAGCGCTCCGTGAAGCCGAACCTCGTGCAGAGCCAGTCGATCGCCTGGCCCACGTCGTCGTAGGCGAGCTCGGGGATCACCGTGCTCGCGGGCATCGAGCGATTCGCCAGCATGGCGACCTACGCGTCGAGCCGAGCCGGCAGCCCGAAGAGCGGGAACAGCGTCTCGGTGTCGAGGAAGAAGGTGAGCTCTCCGATTCGCCCCTCCGAGACCTCGATCACCTGCAGCGCCCACGGCTCGTACCCGCCGTCGGGCGACGGCTTGTACTGCCCGTAGGCAGGTGAGCCGTTCGCGCCGACAGTCGGGATCAGGCGCGAGCCGCGGCAGCCGATCCCCGGCCCGAACCACCACTCGAAGATGTCGTCGCGCCCGCGCAGCCACATGTCGTACGGCGGCATGGACTGCGTCGCGTCCTCCTGGATCAGGGTCGTGAGCGCGTCGATGTCGTAGGCCTCGAACGCCGCCACGTAGCGGTCGAGCAGCGCGCGGTCCTCCTCCCCCAGCGGCGGCGACGGATCGGTCGTGCTGACGTTGCCGTCGGCGAGCGTCGCCCGCGCGCGCTGGAGGGCGCTGTTCACCGACGCGACGCTCGTCTCGAGCAGCTCCGCGACCTCGCTCGCCTGCCAGCGCAGCACCTCGCACAGGATCAGCACTGCGCGCTGGCGAGGCGGCAGATGCTGCAGCGCGGCGACGAACGCGAGCCGGATCGTCTCGCGCGCGACCGCTACGTCCGCAGGATCTCCCTCGGGCACGACGAGCCCGTCCGGCACCGGCCCGATCCACGTGACCTCGGGGAGCGTGTTCAGGTTCGATTCGATCGGCTCCCGAGCAGGCCCGAGGTCCATGGGACGTGCGCGGCGCTCACGGCCGCTCAGCATGTCGAGGCAGACGTTCGTCGCGATGCGGTAGAGCCACGATCGAAGCGCCGCACGTCCTTCGAAGCGCTCGTAGCCGCGCCACGCCCGGATCATCGTCTCCTGCACGGCGTCCTCCGCTTCGAACGACGAGCCGAGCATTCGGTAGGAGTACGCGGTCAGCTCCACGCGGTGTTGCTCGAGCTGCGCTCCGAGCTCGCCGGACGCCGCTGCGGGCCTGTTGAGTTCGACCTCAGCCATTCCGAGCGCACATGGTAGGCACGGACCGTCAGGCGAGGTCGAGGTCGAGCTCGCGCTCGCGGACGACCGCCTCCTGAAGCGTGCTCTGTCTGGTCGGCGCAGACCATCCCGACCCGGCGGAGCACGGCGCGGCGACGTCCCTCCGCAGCCACCGCTTTCCCGCTAGTCGTGAAATCGTCGAAGGCCCCGTCTCCGGGGCCTTCGGGTGATACGCGAGAGGAGAGGCCGATGTTGAGGCCCTTCCCCGCAAGACGTTCTAATTAGACGGTGACGCCGTTCCGGTGCGACAGAACCTTGCCGGTCGTGATCTTCGGCGGGTTCGGGAACGCGGTCTCGAGCTTCTCGTCACGGACCCAGCTGTTGGAGAGCTTTGCCGACTCGTCGACCTGCTCGGACGTCTCGAAGATCCCGAGCGAGCTGATGACGCCGTTGCCGGCCTCGATCATGTAATAGCCCTTGAAGCCGTCCAGCTTGCTCAGCTTCGGGACGAGCGTCTCGTTGACCTTGCTGGTCAGCTCGACGATGCGATTCTGGTCCACACCGTCGTAGCGGCGAATGGTCGCAAACATGTGATGCTCCTTCGGTTCATGTCACAGGGCAGGAAATCCGGACGGACTCCTGCTTGCGCTCAGGCCAGGTGTGACAGACGAAGAGGATGGTGCAGAAAGCCTCGGCGGCTACAACAACGTTCAGCCAAACGCGCTGCAGACCAACCTAGCACCGATGTGTGCGACCTGTCGGCCGGCGCGGAACATCGGGCAGAATCGGTCGGGAAACGCAGTGTCGGAGTCAAAGTGGACTTTTGTGGAATGTGCTAGGCGAGCGTAATTGCCTCCGCGTGATCGTTTCGCCGTAGCTTCCGGGGTCAGATCTTCGAGATCTGACCCCGGCTGTTCAGTGCGTCTCTTCCTCTAGGGGCAGGGCTGCCCGAGAAGCTGCGGCAGGTCGCTGACATGCGCGTCGAACAGCTGCGCGATGTTCCCGAGGCCGGTTCGCCCCGGCTGGGGGCCGTTCAGGTCGATCGGCGGCGGACTCGACGCGTGCTCGCCCAGCGCACCCGGTGAGGACTGCGCAAACGCGGCCGACGCCTGACCCCAACAACTCGGGTCACCGGTCGGCGGGCCGTTCGCGCCGGCCGGCAGCGGCACAGCGAGCGCGGCGGCGCCTAAGAGGAACGAAAGGCGACGAACCGACATACACCCTCCCGTGTCGTAGAGCTTCCGCGGCGAGCGTAAGCCCCAGTATCCGGATCCGCAAGCCGGAAAGGCACTCGCGAGGCGGACGTGCGGCGAGCGTACCTGCGTGGAGTCCGTCCCGGGATCAGTCGTCATGCTCCCGAGCACGCATCACCGGCGCTCTCGGGTCGTGCCCATCCGAAGCGATCAAGTGCTTCGGCGACATCCTCGCACGTAGTCGACGACGAACTCCTTGGGGTAGGCACTCGCAGTCCCCCCGGATGCTGTGTCATCGGGGAACTCGTAGATGCCGAGCATGAGCTGCATCGGATAGGCCGGCGACTGCTCGACGGTCTTGATCAACTCGCCATCGATGGTGAACAGGACGTGCTCGGGCGTCCATTCGGCTGCGTAGACATGGAACTCGCGAACGTCGATGGGGACGGTCTCCGCGGCGAACTCGTCGACGATCAGTGGGTCGCCGAAGGGGTGGACGCCCATGCCGACCGAGGCCTGATGCGAGGACACGTCGCGCCCGAAGATCTCGCACACGCAGATCTCCGCGGACCGGTGGGGCTCGTCCTCGTAGCCGATCATCCAGAGCGCGACCATGTTGCGCGGGTCGTCGATCGCCTTGGCTCGCAGCTCGAAGAGACCGTACTGGGGCGTGTAGAGCCGAATGTTCTGCTGTGCCTCGCGAACGACCGCGTCGGGGTTGAGTCGCTGCTGTCCGACCGTGCTTCCGACCGGGCCGGCGAACATGCCCGTTTGGAGCGACGACACCTTGACCGCTCCGTCGAACTCGGGACACCAGGGCTGCTGGTCGGCCTCGATCAATAACCGCAGGCAGCCGCCGCCGATCCGGTACCGCGCAGCGGAGCGCTCCCGACTGCTCCATTGCGACAGGTAATGCGGGATCCAACGACGCTCGTCGAGCGCGCCGCCGTCGAACGTGTCCTCGAACTCGAGCTCGTATCCGGCCTTGGGCAAAGTGTTCTCGGAGCGTTCGCCGTTTTCGGTAGCGAACCTCGCTTTCGGTCCTTGGCAACGGCGGAATCCTACGCTCCTTGGTGACGTTCCGACGGCGGCGCTGATCCCGGCAACTCACGGCGACGGCGTGAAGTTCCCGATCATTCCGGCGGCAGCGTGGCCGGGGACGTCCAGCTTGCGGATGCTCCGGATTCTGGCGAGCTGCGATGCGCAGGCGGCGTTCGCTCGCCATCCTCTCTTCATGTCGGTGCCGCCCATGACCGGCGAGGACAAGACGCGCGCTCTCGAGCAGGGGCCGCGCGTCTCGGGACCAAGACCGGGCTGGCCGCTGCCTCGTCTACGCGAGGCGTCAGGAATGTCCCCGAGGGACGTTGTCCTCGCCGCGTGCTCCGGTGCGTCTACCGACCTGCGCGCTCGACGCCGAGGCGGCGCAGCGAGCGTTCGAGCTCAGGTACACGTGCTCGGATGCGCTGGAAGTCCTGATCGGAGAGCGAGAGGAGCCGCATCGGCGTGCGCGCCACGACCGTCGCCGTCCGCTGACCCGTCAGGAGGAGTGCGATCTCGCCGAACGTGTCGCCGGGGCCGAGAGTCTGGACCGCCTCGTCATCGTCGGTCAGGACATCGGCCTCTCCCTGTTCGATGAAATAGATGGCGGCTCCGTAGTCGTCGAGCGTGATGGCCTTGGCACCCGCCTCAACCTCGACCTCGTTCATCGCTGACAGAAGCTCGTCGCGCTCCACCGCAGGAAGATCAGCTAAGACCGGAAATGCAGCGATCCGACTCGTATCCACGGTTGCGGATCGTGCCACAGCGAGCAACCGAGCGCTTCGCGAGGCTAGGAACGGCGGTCAGGGCGACCTACTGCTACTCCACCGTCTTGCTGCCACGGTGTGGTGCTCCCTGACTCGACTCGCGGCGGACCCGCCCCAGACACCCAGAGCATCGTGCAAAGATTGGCCACACCGCGGTCATCAGCCAGCTTTCACCGGGCCAACGGGAGGGCCGGACTTGCTTGCCGACAGTAGCCGTAGGTCTGGATCGAGGTGACTGACAATCTGGTCGCGGCCAGCGGGGCCCCGGTTCTCCAGCGTTCGGTCGCTGCGGCGCGACGCCTGATCCTTCCGCTCGCGCTCGCCCAGTTCATCTGCAGCTTCGCGGGCTCGAACATGAACGTGATGATCAACGACATCAGCGAGGACCTGGACACGACCGTCAAGGGCGTGCAGACCGCGATCACGTTGTTCCTGCTGATCATGGCCGTCCTCATGATCCCGTGCAGCAAGCTGACCGACCGATGGGGCCGCAAGCGGTGCTTCACGCTGGGGCTCACGTTGTACGGGATCGGCGCACTGATCAGCGCGGTCTCGCCGAACCTCGGGGTGCTGATCCTCGGCAACTCGGTGCTCGAGGGCGTCGGCACGGCGCTCTTGATCCCGCCGGTCTACATCCTCGCGACGCTGTGGTTCACCGACCTCACCTCGCGCGCCTGGGCCTTCGGCGTGATCAGCGGGCTCGGGGGCATCGGCGCGGCGGCAGGGCCGCTGATCGGAGGCTTGATCACCACGGCGATCAGCTGGCGTGCCGCGTTCATCTTCCAGGCCGCCGTCGTCGCGGTGATCGTCCTGCTGAGCCGCCGCCTCGAAGATCCGCTCAGGGCCGATCCGACCCGCCCGTTCGACGCGATCGGGGCGATCCTGTCGGCGGTCGGCATGTTCTGCATCGTCTTCGGGATCCTTCAAGCCGGCAGCAACAACGAGCTGTTCGTGATCTTCCTCGTGCTCGGCGCGCTCTTCCTGCTGGCGTTCTTCCTCTTCATCCGCTCCCGCGAGCGGGCCGGCAAAGAGGCGCTGCTCTCCACCGGGCTGTTCAAGAACCGGACGTGCAACCTCGCGCTCGTCACACAGAACATCCAGTGGCTGCTGCTCCTGGGGACGTCGTTCGTCGTCTCCGTCTACCTGCAGGAGGTTCGCGGCTACAGCGCGATCAAGACCGGCGTCGTCTTCACCGCGGCGACGCTCGGCATCCTCGCCACGTCCCTCGCCGCCGAGCGACTCGCCAAACGGTTCCCGCAGAAGACGCTGATCGTCGCCGGCTTCGTCGTCACCCTGGCCGGGGTGGTGCTCCTGCTCGGCCTCGTCCGTGCCTGGGACAGCGTCTGGGCGTTCGTGCCCGGGCTGCTCCTAATCGGCCTCGGCGTGGGCGCGATGCTCACTCCCTCGGTCAACGTCGTCCAGTCGAGCTTCCCCGAGGAGCTGCAAGGCGAGATCTCGGGGCTGTCGCGGAGCGTCTCCAACCTCGGCTCGTCGTTCGGGACGGCGATCGCCGGCACCATCCTGGTCTCCGTCGTCGCCACGGGTAACGCCGCGTACGCCTGGGCGATGGCGTCGCTCGCAGTGATCGGGCTCATCGGGCTTGTGGCGGCCCTCCTCCTTCCTGCCAAACCCGAGCCGCAGGTGAGTTGATGCTCACGCGCTTCCACTCGCGATGACCCGATCAGCTCCTCGTCCAGCACGATTGGAACGCCGAGCAAGGGCCCGATATCCGATGACGCGCTGTCCCTCGTACGAGTAGTCGGCGTCGGTCAAAACCGCAATGCTCGAGCAACTCAGGTCAACTCAGGTCAGCAGAGGTGGGCAAAAGTTCGGGCAAAAATCTCGTCCGTTCTAGGCCATCACGTCGACGCCGAATCGCAATAGATCTTCGGTGTCCGACACCGGGTTAGTGTCGTTGTTTGCTACGTGCGTGGCAGTTCGAGCACGAACGTGGCACCGGAGTTCGGTGCTGGGTTTAGGTAGAGGCGGCCGCCCATTCGCCTTGCAAGCTCGCGCGAGATGTAGAGGCCCAGACCAGTTCCGCTGGGAGCGTGCGTCAACTGGGGATCGGCTCGGAAGAATTTCTCGAAGATTCGGTCGCGATCGGCAGGCGTGATTCCAGGGCCCCTGTCCTCGACGGAGACGCGGACTCCCTGTGTGACCTCCTCAACCGTGACCGTGACCGGCGTGCCGCCGCCGTACTTGAAGGCGTTGTCCAGAAGGTTGACGAGGACCTGCTGGATGCGATCAGGATCACCCGAAGCGGCGGCGCGGTGGGTCCGGACGTCGACCTCGAGAGTTGCCGGCGGCGGGAGCTGACCCTGCATCGCCAGGGCCGTCGTTCGGACGAGCTCTTCGACGTCCACCGCTCGTCGGTCGACCTGCACCTCGCCTCGGTCGAGGTTTCGCGTCAACAAGACCTCCTCGATGATGTGACTCAGCCGCAGAGCTTGAATCGAGATCATCTCGAGGAGCTTCCGCCCTGACTCCGTCGCGGGATCGATGCCCCGGTGCAGGAGCGTTTCGGCTGCCCCGTACACCGCGGCCATGGGCGTCCGCAGCTCGTGCGAGATCGTCGCGACAAAGTCATTCTTCTCTTCGTCGAGCCGGCGCTCCAACGTGACGTCGCGAAACGCGTACACGATCCCCGCATCGCTACGCACGGCCACGAACGACAACCAGAGGTCGCGGCCCTCAATCTCGAATGGAAGCGTGACCGGACGCGTCTTCGTTCCCCGCTCGGCGACCGAGATCGCAGCTGCGACGCTTTGCCAACTCGGAAAGAGTTCGCCCGGTGAACGACCGAGAACGTGCTCTGCGGCAACGTCGGTGACAGCCTCGGCAGATCGGTTCCAGAGTCGCACGACACCGCCGGCGTCAACGAGAAAGATGCCGTCCCCAAGGGCTTCGAGCACCTCGGCCGCTTGCTGCCGCTCTGCCGCGACCGCTTGAGCCGCAGCCTCGGCTGCCTCCAGCCGCCGTTGTTCTCTTTGAAGCCGGGCGTTGCGCACCGCCGCTGCCATCTGCGAGACGAGACCGTCGACCAACTCGAGTTGCTCCGCCGAGTACTCACCGTGGTCGGTCATCACCTGGACGACGCCAACCACCTGGCCCTCGTGTTTGACGGGCACCATCATCGCAGCGCTTGTTCCCGACGGCCCTGACTCCGGGATCCTCTGAATCTCGCCTTCACGGTCGACGTTGTAGTACTCGCCTTTGACCTCCTGGACGCGATTCACGACGTCGTTGAACAGCATGGGCTCGCCACTCATGATCACGCGACTCTGCATTCCACCGCCCGCGCGGTTGAGGGGCAAAGGGGGCAACGACGCGGCATCGACGACGTTCCCCTCAACCCAGGCGTAGTCACACCGGATCAGATCTTCGCGCCCGTCATAGGACGAAACGACTAAGCCATCGTGCTGGACCACATCGCCGAGCAGCTCGTGAAACCGTTCGTACACACGCTCGGGCTCGAGGGTTTCCCCCAACTGCCGCGCCGCGTTCAGCAAGAGCTCGGCCAGCTCCGCTTTCCGTCGAAGTTGACCCTCGTCCACAGCCTGACGGTAGACCACATCGCGCTGATACGCACGGCTCCGAGCTGATCCAACACAGCGACGACTCTGCTCGAACCGCGCCGATGGTGGGTGGAGGGGGAGATCGAAAGAGGGGGAACCCAAGGTTCCCCCTCTTGGACTCACATGGCGGGGCAGGATTTGAACCTGCGACCTCCGGGTTACTGAGACGGTGCCTTTCAGGTCAAGTGAGGCGAGACAGCATGGTTCCATCACGCTCGATCGACGCGCCAGCTGAGGTCAGCTCAGGTGGGCAAGAGTTGGCCAAAGGTTTGGCTTCTCCGCAGAGAACGCTTGGCCCACTAGGGCCTCAGGGGGCGTCTCGCTGCGCCGCTGCCCGGCATGCTCGGCTGGGGAGCTGGCATCGGCATCGACGTGTACGACGGAGGATTGCGGCGACGCATCGTCTGTTCGAACATCACGCGGACGGGGCGGGTGAGATCTGCCGCGACGGAGGCGTCCCCAGCCGGCGACGCGCGCACGCACGTCGGCGTCTGGAGGCCGCGGGGAAGTGCACGCCTTGCGGCGTTGGCCGTAAAGCAGTTGGCTCTCCCCGAGCCCTTGGCGAGCGCGAGATCGGCGCGCCCACTGCCCCTGACCACGTTCTTGAAGACACGGTTGCCGCGCGGGCGCCACGGGGGTCCCGGCTCGGGTGTGCCCGGGTCGAACACGACGAACCGCGCGGTCGGAAAGACCGCAATGCCATAGCGCTCGCTTCGTGTCACGCGGTTGTGGCCGATCGCGTTCTGGTTGCCGCCTGCAACGGCGATCCCGATTCCGATGAAGCCCGCAAGCGCAGTCTGAATCGGCACACGGGCGCGGCCGCTGTTCGTCACCGAATTCCGGACGATCGTGGTCCTCGACTGCGGCGGGAGTGCTTCATTCGCGTACGTGTTCGGCACGATTCCGGCCCCGTTGCGGTCCCAGACCGAATCGCGGATCACGACACCGGTGGCATTCGTACCCGAATACCCCACCGCCGACAGACTCGCAACGACCCGGGAAAGCGTTGCGCGGCAAGGCTTGCATTCGCCCACGTAGTAGGCAGCATCCCCGGCGCCGGACACATAGTCGTGGTCGAGCACCCCCTGCTCGCTGTCCTCAGCGTAGATGCCGTAGCCCCCGACGTTCCAGATGGTCACGTACGAAGCACGGAAGCGGTCTGCCCCTTCCCAGTAGAGCCCGTTTCGCAGGAAGTTGTGCGCGGACAGGTTGAGGATGGCAACCCCGTCCGCGTGGACAACGATCCCGTTCCTCCGCCGGTCCGCACCGTCGAGGATGACGTCGTTGCGGTCGACGCCCCTGATCGTGATGTCGTGCTTCTCGCGCGGGACGACGTTGCCGCCGGGATACGTGCCGGCAGCAAGCACAATCGTGTCGCCCGGCGCGGCGCGCCCGATCGCGAGCTGAAGCGTCGGTACGTCCTCAGGCACACGAATGTCCAACCCCGAGGTGTCCAAGCTCGCAGGGTTGGCGACCGGGGCGAGCGCCAGCCCGAGCCCCGTGAGCAAGGCGACCAGGCCCACTCGGTTCGCTAGCACCTCAGCCGTTACGCAGGGCTTTGCCGGCAGACCCGCTCGGATGAGCATTTCTCTTCAGCCCAGCAGACGTCCGATACCAACCGCCCTGCACTTTCTCGGTCTCCCAAAACGTCTGTCCCGGGTTCATGTAGGTGAGAGCGACTGGCTTCGCACAGGGATAGCACCGCCCAGCTCTTCCGGACAGAAGCACTCGGGCATCCTGCACGTCACCTGCGTGATGTAACCAAGCTCTGCAGCTTTGATGAGGATGCCCTTGACGCCCAAGGACTTGAGTTTCCTGGCCGCTTCCGCACCTCGCGCCGGGTCCGGCGGTGGTCTTGTCACACGGAAAGGCTATCGGCCCCGAATCGGTAGTTCGAGGAATGGGATCGCAATTTGCGAGGCGTCGCCTGTGCCAGGTGTCGCCTGTGCCAACGTTCGGGAGTGTCACCCGAGCACGCGGCCTATCAGGTCGGGCGTGCGGGTCGTGATACGAGCGCACGCCCGACACACGCCACTCCTACCGGCGCGCGTACTCCTCAGCGGCCCGCGGCTCGAACTCGAAGCCGACGAAGCGCTCGTCGCCGAGGATCTCCGCATCGTGCCCGGGCTCGATTACATAGGCGTCGTCAGGTCCAAGCTCAAGGACGGTGCCGTCGTCATGGGTCACGCGCATCCTGCCCGACTGCACAACGCCAACGTGCCGATGCTGACAGCTATCCGTCCCGGCGACAGGCTTCACGCACTCAGACCATCGCCAGCCAGGCTCCATCGTGAAGCGGGCCGCGGTGATGCCGCCCATGCGCACGACGTCCACTCGCGTCTTGTCGGGAGTTCGACTCTCGTCTGGGGATTCGAAGTCACGTTTCTCAACGCCGGCCATCGTTCGCCTCCCTTGCACGCAGGACAGGTTCGGCCGACTATCTCATGCCCGTCCCCGCTGTCCAAGCTGGCGATTCTCGCCTGCCCCAGTGTGCGGGAATGTCGCTTGACGGGAGTCTGCTTACGACTCGGGTTGGGCGTGCTCGAGCGCCCGCGTCAGCCGCAGGTGAAGCTGCCGGTGAGGCGGGTTGCGTCGCGGAGGCGCAACGCGAACGTTCCGTTTCGCATCGACTTGCCGATCGTGATCGTGCCGGTGGCGATCTCCCCGGGCAGCGCGAAGGCGTGGCCGAGCAGCTGGATCGTCGCGGTCGACACCCTGAAGACTCCCGAGCGGTGTCGCGGATCCGAGACGGCGAAGAGGAACGACTTGGCAGGGGCGGCCGGAGTGGCGCCCACGAGACCGATCTGGGCGCCGAACATGACCGCTCCCATCCCGCATCGCCCTCCGCTGATTCGGTACCACGCGCCGTGCAGATGCACGCGGACGACCGCGGGCCCGCAGTTCCTCGTCCATGTCGGCGGCGAGGAGCCGTCGTTCGTGGAAACCCGCACCACGTCATGGCCGGGCAGATATCCGGTCGAGAGCGTCGGGTTGCCGGCGTCGGAGCACTTTGGCGGTGCAACGGTCGGGGTCGTCTGAGCGCTTTGCGGTGCGGCAACGAACGCGAGGATCGCCGCTCCCACGCAAACTCCGAGAAACGGAGCGGATTTCAGGTGCATCGCTTCATTGTTCTTCCTCGTTCCGGCGAAGTCAAAGAGTCTCTCGAGCGCTCGCAGTACGAAGACGTCAAGGCTCTGATCGGACGCCCTGCGAGTTCACGCACGGCGGTCCGTCTCTCGTGATCGAGTACGACGGTGAGGCGACCGGCTGGTTCGAGGATGGTCGTGCCGATGAGTCGCTGCGCGTCCGGCTGCTCGACGAGTGGCGGAAGCGGCTGCCGTAGAGCCCGGCGTAACCGTTCTCGGCTGCCCGAGTGTGCGGGAATGGCGTTGAGAACACGCATCGCCCACTGATCCTGGCTGGCTCCCACCGCATCACCGCACGATCGCTGGTGGCTCTTCTCTCGTGCCGGCCTGAGGGTTGAGAATGGCTGAGGCCATGCGTTCCGACGATGTTGTTGGGAACCCGACCCTCGTGGTTGGACATGAACGGGCAGTGGACCTCGATGACTCCGTTCTGTGGTCGCGGGCGCGTTCGGGTGACTCCGAGGCATTCGGGATGCTCTTCGAGCGCCACGGGCGGACGATCTACAACTACTGCTTCCGGCGCGTTGGAAGCTGGGCAGTCGCCGAAGATCTCGTCTCGATCGTCTTCCTTGAGGCCTGGCGACGTGTCGACAAGCAGCTGCCGAGCGGTAAGGAACTCCCGTGGCTGTTTGGGATCGCTACCAACGTCGTCCGCAATCGCCGTCGCTCCGAACGTCGCTACGCGGCGGCGCTCAGACGCGTTTCTCAGCCGAGCTCGGAGCCGAGCTTCGCGGACGACAGCGACGAGCGGATCGACGACGAAGAGCTGATGGGCCGTGCCCTCACCATGCTCGGACGACTCCCCCGTCGCGAGCAGGAGGTCTTTGCGCTCTGTGCCTGGTCCGCGCTCAGCTACGAGGACGCGGCGGTCGCTCTGCAGATTCCGGTCGGAACCGTGCGCTCTCGCCTCTCACGTGCGCGGACCCGTCTGCAGGAACTCGATCCCGGTATCGGACATGAAGGGAACAGGATGCAAACGATCACGGAACCCGTCGAACGATGAAGGGCGACTTTTCGATCTCGATCCCGCCGCTTCGAGACCTGCCGCCCCACCGGTTGGCGCAGCGCCGAGGCCACCTCATCTCCGAGATCGGTCAGCCGCCATCGCGACTGCGGGTTCCACGGCGTGGGTTGGTGGCGCTCGTTGCGGCTGCTCTCATCGTCGTTGTCGGTACAGCCTCGGCGATCGGCGGCGTTCGTGCCTTCTTCCTCGACAGGGGCTTCATCGGTTTGCCGCCCCAGGGAGCGACGCCTAGCACGCCGGAGAACGGCGAGCTCGTCCTCCGTTGGTTGGGGAGGAACGAGACCCTTGGAGGAAGACCCCTCGTCCGCGTCTGGGTGTACGCCGATGGCCGAATCATCTGGAGCCAGACCGCGAGCCGGAGGGGCGGGATCCCCGAGGGCGCGAGCGAGCTCAGCTCGGGCTACTTGGAACAACGACTCACGCCCGAGGGGGTGGAGCTCCTGCGGTCGGAGGTCTTGGGACTCCTCGAAGGCAGTCGCACTCCACTCGAGACGGTCCCGACCGACGACGATCACGGGGTGTTCGGCGTGGAAGTGCGCGACGGCGACCGGCTCGTCCGCCTCCGCGAGCAACCTAAGGGCTCGACCACGCCGGGGCAGCTTGCGGCTCTCCAGAAGATCGACGCGCTGCTCACCGACACGGCGTCGGTGCTCCCAGCGAGCGCGTGGGCCGTGCGCGAGATCCGGGCCTACGTGCCGCCGCACTACCAAGCGTGCATGGGCACCTCGCCGCCGAAGGATGTGTCTCAGCTTCTCGCCTTGCTGCCGGCGCCGGCCGCGAACGTGCTCCGCGGCAAAAGCCTGGAGGGGTCCGAGGGAGATCTGGTCGAGGCACGCGAGGGCGGCCGCACGGTCGTTATCGGCCGATCGGCGACTTACTGCGCCAAGCTGACGACCGAGGAGGCTCGCGAGATCGCCGACGCTCTTTCCGGATTCGATCAAGACCCGAATTTCCACGGTGTCGTCCTGGCGTATCGGCTGGCCGAACCCGTCAACAACTTGAGCCCAACGTCGATCTGGTTCGAGCCGTACCTCCCCCACGGCCAGGTCACCTGCTCCGCGTGCGGGTGAGCGCTCGGGGCGTGACGAGCGCAGCACCGTCCGTCGCTCACGACACGCTCCCCCATCAACTGCTCTGGGTCGAGGTCGCCCGCCTGCGCGAGCGTTCAGGAATGTACCTCGAAGGGAGGCGTCCCTAGGAGGTCGTCATCGGGCGCGACGCGATCGCGGTCAGGTCGGCGACGATGTCGGCGAGCGGTCGGCTGGCATCCAGCTCATGCGTGCAGCCCTCCCTGAGGAGCGGCTCGACCCTGGCGAGGTCATCCAAGATCATCGCTCGTTCCAATGGAGTCTTCCCGTAGTTGTTCGTCGTTCTGCGTGCGACCCGGTCAAGGATCACGTCAGCAGGGGCGCTGAGCAGGACGACCGCGTTGAAACGGTCGTAGAACTTTGACTGGTTCCTCACGCACCCTTCAACGAAGAGCGAGCGACCATCATCGGAGTCCAGCAGCCCGGTGATCCTGTCCTCGACCCAGAGCCACTCCCCGCGGTGCAACTCGTCGGAAGACTCAACATACTCGCGATACTCGCGCCAGCCCGGATCACCGGTGTCTACGACGCGATAACCGCGTCGGCCAAGTTCGGCGAGAGCCGACGACTTGCCGGTTCCCGACATCCCAGTCACCAAGACCCTCGAGATCGGGAAAACGCTACCGAGTGTCAAGCGACGACGGCTCGTGGTGGGCCAGCGTGCGGGAATGACCCTTGAGTCGAGGTCAGACCTGCGCCCGGCCGAGCGACTGGATCTGCTCACGGACGCGTTCGGCACAGGGCAGGCAGCCCTTCCGCTCCCAGATCGCGAGCGATCGCTCGAGCGCTTCGCGCGCCTCGTCGCTCCGTCCTGCGCGCTCGAGCACGGTGGCGAGGTCCTCGTGCGTGAACGCCTGCCACCACACGGTGTCCGTCTTGGTCTCGGCGGTAGCGACTGCCGTGCGCGCCAGCGCCTCCGCCTGCTCGAGCTCGCCTCGGTGGGCAAGCAGCAGCGCCTCGGCAGCAGCGGCCATCACCCGAACGCCGGAACCGGGCGGCGGGACCGCCCGAGCCTCTTCGAGGAGTCGCTCAGCCTCGTCGAAGCGAGCGAGGTAGCAGAGCTCGCGTGCGAGCATGCCCTTGGCCGTCGCCGCTGGGATGGCGACATGGGCGATGAGCTTTATCTCTTCGGCGGCGTATCGGCATGCGCGCTCCCGATCGCCTTCGATCGTCGCAATCAGCGAGAGGATCGTGTACGCGTCCCGGGAGGTGTCGCCGGTCACCTCGCGTAGGTGGCTCGACCGCGCCTCGGCGAGCGGCCACGCCTCGTCCAAGCGGCCGAGCATCGCGAGGAGCATTGCCCGCACGCCGTCCTGGGAACCCGGGGGCCGCCAATCGGCGAGCTCGTCCATCATGCGCATCGCGTCGTCGGCCGGTCGCGGGCCGATGATCAGCGACCACTCCAGCTCCGTAGCGGACCGTGAGTAGCCGGCGAGGCGCTGGTAGCGAAGCGCCTGGAGCAACGCTTCGACGAGGTCGTCGTGCTGCTGGTGGAAGTCCGCGGCGGAGGCGAGCATCTCCCAGAGCAACGCAAGGCGGCGTGGATCGTCCCGCTCCTCCTCGAGGGGAAGCGCAGCACGGCAGAGCGCGATCACCTCGTCCGTGGCGTCGGGCTCGCCTGCGTAGTTGCGCCCCACTAGGGCCAGCGCACGCGCGAGTATCGCCCCGGAGTGGTCGCCGGCGGCCTCGGCACGTTCGGCGACCGCTTCCGCCGTCTCAACTGCCGTATGCGTATCGAACTCCCCGCCCGCCCAGACGGACTCGAGCTCGAGCGCAACGTCGGTTCTGTGCGGTCGTACGAGATCGGCCGCCCGATTGAGCAGCGCGGCTGCGGTCCGATAGTCCTGCCGGTCGACCGCGCGGTTGCCGGCGGCGGCGAGCCGCAGCGTAGCCCGTTCCGCAAGGTCGGGATCGGGTTGGCCCAGCTCGATGCGGTAGCGCGCCGCCTGCTCGAGGTGGTAGCCCACGATCTCGTCGCGCTCGACGAGCGTGTGGCCATGCTCGTCGAGCCAGTCGGCGAAGCGGACGTGCAGGTCGGCGCGGATCGCCTTGGGGAGCGCGTCGTAGGCAGCGTCGCGGATCAGCAGGTGGCGGAAGCGATAGCCGTCGTCACCGGCGATCTGAGCGCGGTCGGGACGGACGAGCCGGCGACGTACAAGTGCGGCGAGCCGGGTCGTGACCTGCGTTTCCTCGGGAGTGAGCGCCTGCACGCCGCCACGGTGGAAGACCTCGCCCTCGACGGAGCCGCGCTCGAGCACCCGGCGCTCGGCCTCGTCGAGCTGGTCGAGGCGAGCCGCCAGCAGGGCCTTCAGCGTGGGCGGCACCTCGACCTCCGCGTCCTCGGCCGCCATCGCCAGCATCTCCGAGATGAAGAGCGGGTTGCCGGCCGCAGCGTGCGCGATCCGCTGGCGCAGCTCTGCAGAGACGTCGCGCCCGATAAGGGCATCTGCGTCTTCGGGCGGGAGCGGATCGAGGCGCAACGACGCCGGCCAGGACGGCCGCTGCTCGACCAATTCCGGGCGCGCCATGCACAGGAGCAGGAGCGGAGCGCCGGCCGAGAGCAGCGCAGTCGACTCGACCAGATCGAAAAACGTCTCCTCGCCCCATTGGAGATCGTCGAAGACGACGACGAGCGGCGCCTGCTCCTCGAGCACCTTCCGGAACGCCCACGCGATCTCGTCTCCGCTCGTCCCGACGTCCGACTCGCCGAGCAGTGACAGGATTGCCGCCTCCGCGACCGGATCCGACGGGAGCGCCTCGAGCTGCTTCACGACCTCCACCACCGGCCAGTAGGTGATCCCCTCGCCGTAGGGCAGGCAGCGACCCCGGGCGACGCGAGCGTCGATCGCAGCCAGTGCCTCGGCAACGAGCCGTGACTTGCCCACCCCGGCGTCGCCCACCACCGTCACGAGCTCGCAGCGCGACTCCGTCTTGGCCTGCTCCCACGCCTCCGCGAGCGATCGCAGCTCTCGCTCGCGACCGACGAACCGCGACGCATGGCTGCGCTCGGGCGCATCCAGGACGGAGACGAGGCGAAAGGCCGGCACCGGATGCGACTTTCCCTTCAGCGTCAACGGCTCGACCGGCTCCGCCGCCACCGCTTCGCGCACGAGGGCGAGCGTCGCCTGACCGATCAGCACCTCACCCGGCGCGGCGGCCTGCTCGAGCCGCGCCGCGACGTTGACCGCGTCCCCCGTCGCGAGCCGCTCCTCCGTCCCCGTCACCACCTCGCCCGTGTTGATGCCTATGCGGCCGGCGATCCCGAGCTCGGGCAGCGCGTCGCGCATCTCCACCGCCGCCCGGCATGCGCGTAGGGCGTCGTCCTCGTGCGCTGCGGGAACGCCGAACACCGCCATCACCGCATCGCCGATGAACTTCTCGACCGTGCCGCGGTGCGCCTCGACGATCGCCTTCATCCGCTCGAAGTAGCGTGCGAGCAGCGCGCGCAGGGCTTCAGGGTCGGTCTGCTCCCCGAGCGCCGTCGAGCCCGTCAGGTCGCAGAACAGCACCGTGACCGTCTTTCGAACCTCGCGCGACGCCGCCGGGGATGCGAGCGCCGCGCCGCAGCTGTTGCAGAAGCCGGCGCCCGGCGGATTGTCCCGCCCGCAGCTCGCGCAGATGAGCACAGCGTGAGGCTAAGACATCGTCACGCCAGCCGGTAGCGCTGGGCGCAGCGGCTCGGTGGCGGAGGAGTGAGACCCTGGTGACGGATCACTCGTGTGCGCGAGAGTTCGGGAATGTCGCCTGACGTACCCTCATGTGATGCCGGATCAACCGGCGCCGCTTGCGTATCCGGACCCGCCACTGACCGACGGCGTCGTCGTGCTGCGTCGGTGGACGCGAGACGACCTCGGGTGTGTCGAGGAAGCGACCCAGGATCCCGACATACCGAAGGGGACCACCGTCCCGGCGACGTTCACGCCCGCAGAAGGTCTGGCGTGGATCGAACGGCAGTGGTCGCGGCACGACGAGGGTACGGGGCTCTCACAAGCGATCGCAGACGCGGCCTCGAACGAGGCATTCGGCGCAGGCGTGTTGATGGCGCGGCAGCCGGGCACAGTCGAAATCGGCTACTGGCTGATACCTCTCGCGCGAGGCCGTGGATTCGGCTCGCGTGCAGTTGGTCTCCTCGCTCGATGGGCCTTGACCGAGCCGCCGCTCGCGCGGGTCGAGGCCCTGGTTGTGCCGGACAACATCGCCTCGCAGCGCGTCCTGGAGAAAGCCGGCTTCCGGCGCGAAGGACACTTGCGCTCTTATCTCGTGTTCGAGCGGCAGCGTGCGGACGCACTGATCTACTCGCTCCTTCCGAGCGACCTCTCATGAGCCGAATCCCGCCGCGGCCGTGGCATAGCCGCCTGGGCGAGTGTCCTGTCCCTTGAGCGCAGTCGGGTGTAATCGCAACTCTGGAGCTACGCGCCGGATGCGCCCGCGAGTGCGGCCTCTGGGCGAGCGTCGGCGACTGCGTCCATGTGATTTAGCATGCGGCCGTGCGCGAGTTGCGGACGGGCCTGTGGCACTGGGAGGCACCGCACCCGGACTGGTCGGGGCCTGAGAACGAGGCGCTTCGCCAGCGCCTCGCGGCCACCGCTGAGACGCCGAGTAAGGCGGGAGTGGTTTCGTCCTACGCGATCGACGACGGCGACCAGGTGCTGCTGTTCGATCCGCTGGCCGTGCCGAGAGAGATCGTCGAGCATGCGGCCGACCGCCAGCCGGCGATCGTGCTGACGTGCCCGTGGCACGAGCGCGACACCCGGAGCTTGGCGGAGCGACTCAGCGCGCCGGTATTCGTGCCTCCGCCCGACGAAGGCAGCCCGGACGTGGCCTGGCTGGTAGCCGGGGACGCGGTCGAGGGGCATCTGTTCTCGGCGGGCGATCGGCTGCCCGTCGGAGTCGAGGTGTTCCCGGGAAGGGAGCCGAACGACGTCGTGCTTTGGGTCGAGAGCCGCCGTGCGGTCATCGCAGGCGACACGCTCGTCGACTTCGGCCATGGCCTCGAGATCCCGCCCGAGTGGTTACCTGACGGCGTGACGCCCAAGCAGGTCATTGAGGGGTTGCGCCCGCTGCTCGAGCGGCCGGTCGAGCATGTACTCGCCACGCACGGTGGGCCTCGCGATCGGGCCGCCCTCGAGCGCGCGCTCTCCTGAGCCGGTCGGGGGTTATCGCTACTCCGTAGTTGGGCGCAGGACCCTCGCCTGGCCAGCGTTGATGCTGGCAGAGTGTCGAATCCTGAGGCAGCCGTTCGTCTAAGGGTGAGAGGCGGCCGGAGGAGGCCGCCGGGAGACAAGGGAGGCATGGGATGACGCGATACCTGATCTCGTTCGGTGCCCACGCGATGGACCACATCCCCGACGAGGACATGCCCGCCGTGACCAAGGCCTCGATCGAGGTGGTCCAGGAGGCCCTGAACGCCGGGGTGTGGGTTTACGGCGCCGGACTGAAAAGCGAGAGGGCGAGCATCGTGGCCACCGACGGGATGGTCACCGACGGCCCGTTCCCGGAGACCAAGGAGGTCATCGGCGGGTTCTCGGTAGTCGATGTGCGCTCACGCGAGGAGGCGCTGGAGTGGGCCGCCAAGATCGCTGTCGTCTGCCGCTGTGCGCAAGAGGTACGCGAGCTCCTGCCCGACCCGCGAGGGCTAGAGCAAGATGTCCTTCGGGCGGCGGTCGGCGCATCAACCTGAACCTGCCCGGTAGGAGGCCTCGCCCCGGCCTGGGTCACTGAGGGGTACGTCGTGCGCCAAGCAGACGGTGAGGTCGTCCTGCGCACGACGGACGGGGTGTACGCGCGGCGGTTCCTCGCCGAGCTCAGACGGCTGCGGCCGATTCAACGTGGCGCGCGATCTGATCCTCCCGGCGAGGCGTAGGGCCGCTGGCCTGGGCCAGTGTTCCGGAATGACCCCTGAGCGGCGCGCGACGCATCGGGTATCCGCTTAGCCCTAGCGAGGCTAGGGGTCGAGCGGCAGCATGAGTGAGCAATAGCCCTTGATCATGGCGTAGCCGCTGTCGGCGTAGAGACGAAGGGCGGGGTCGTTGTCATCCTCAGTCTGCAAGACCAGCCGCAGTCCGCCCGACGCGATTGCAGCCGCTCGGACGGAAGCGAGGAGGGCGCGACCAACTCCGAGCCGTCGGTGTGTCGGCAGGACGAACAGGTCTCGGATCTGCCAGAAGTGGGCGAGTCGCAACGAAGCCGGAACTTCCATCGTGATCGCAAACCCGACGAACCTCTCATTGTCTTCAGCGACGAACACGCGGAGGCGACTCGTACTGAGGTTCTCGCCCAGCCAGCACGCTGATCGGGAGGCATCGGAGTCCTCGCCGTAGTGAGCGCGATACTGATCGAAGATCTCGGCAAGTGCTTCGATTTCTCTGCGCGTCGGGGCAGCGAGAGTCCGAACAGAAACACGACCGTTGGCGGCTGTAGGACTGGGATGGGTGTTCCGACTCACGGCTCTCTCCACGACAACGGTATCGCCAGGCGGCAGTGACCTTGCCTGGGACAGAGTCCTCTCACCTGACGGGCCGGAAAGGACTCCTCCGGGCAAAAGTTGGGCAAAAGTTGCTGACCTCGCCTCCTAACCAGAGAACAGAAAGGCCCCGTTTCCGGGGCCTTTCCAGTAGCGGGGGCAGGATTTGAACCTGCGACCTCCGGGTTATGAGTCATGCGTTGCCAGGTGCGCTAACGGCGAAATCGGCGCGGTTGCGCGCTTTCACTTCAGGTGAGGTCATCCGAGGTCAGCCCAGGCGGGCAAAAGTTCGGGCAAAAGTTGGCGCCCAGTTGTAGAGAACCCACGCACCCTTCCCCCTGCGCAGGAACTTGAGTCACGCGTGATGTCGCGCCGAGGGGGGCCGCGTTATGGCTTGAGTAGGTAGAAGCGCCAGAAATCGTTATCGATCGGCAAGACCTCACAGCTCGAAAAGCCGGCCTCGCTTGCATACCGCCTAACGGTGTCCGCCCGAATCACGGTGCCCGTGCCAGCCGCGCCTTTCCCCACCATGCCGACCGGCAGACAATGGAACACGCTGAAGCCGTAGAAGAGCCTCTCCACTTCGCCCGCCGGGGCGGTGAACGCGTCCTCGGTGCGTTCGTCGCCGATGAACATGAGACCATCGTCGCTGAGGAGTCCCCGTGCGGCGGCCAGCACGTCCACCGGGTACGACATGTCGTGCAACGCCTCGAAGATCGTGACGAGATCGTAACGGCCGGCTAAATCGGCGTCCGCAGCGTCGCGCTCGTGGAACGTCACCCGGCCCTCGACTCCGCTCCCTGCGAGGTTCCCGCGGGCACATTCCGATCGACGCTTGGTCGGAGTCAATTCCGTCAACCAACACCTTCGGGTATGCACGAGCGATCTCGATGCTCGAGCGACCCTGGCCGCACGCTATGTCCCCTACTCGCGCGGGCGGATCGGCGAGGAGCCGCTCGTGGAGCTCTGGGACCGCTGGCAGCCACTCCTTCGCCAGCAAGTTCTCGAACAACGGCCGCGTGAACGCGGCCTGGCCCTCGTGCAACTCTTCGCCGTAGTCGGCGTACGGCACGCCTTCGCCGGTCCTGAATGCGGCAAGCACTGCGTCAATCGGTCGGATCGAAGCCAAGACAGCGCGCGCCATCGGCGCGATGTAGTTCACGCTCGAAACGTCAAGGAGCGCCTCGACGTGCCCCTCCGGCAGCCGGAACCGTCGCTGCTCCCCATCGATCTCCACCTCCAGCAGGTCGCTCGCCGCCTGTTGCTCGAGCCACTCGCGTGCGTACCGTTCGTGCACCCCGGCCGCCTGCGCCAGCTCTGCGGATGTCAGAGGACCATCATCGGCCATGATCCGGTAGAGACCGAGACGTTCACCGACGTACACCGAGAAGAGATCGAACGCGCCGACAGCGTTCATGAACAGGCGCTCGACAAGGGCATCGCGCCGTTCGGTCGAATCAGCCACGCTTGGCATAGAGCACACTCCTGTCGATCTCGGGATCTTCTCTTCCGCGTCTCGCGAACGCAACCGGTCTCGGCCGGGAAGCGCCCAAGCCACCTGTGGCCGCCGACCCCGAACTCCGGCGCCGCGTCTTCGACGCCTTCCGGCTCTCGGTCTCGCTGGACCGGAACGCCCGCCAGATACTTGGTGAAGGCGCTCGTCCCGAGCGCCTTCACCAAAGCCCGCGACCTTCAAGCCTGGTCGCTACTGGGTTCATAGCTTGGCAGGATTTGAACCTGCGACCTCCGGGTTATGCGTTCTGAGGTTCCAGGCGAGATCACGCTCGGCTGGGCGAGTGTTCAAGAATGTCGCTTGAGGCCAATGCCATGGTGATGAACGGTTGCGACTCTCGCGCCCCCGAGCGCTGCCGCGAGATACTTTCGATGTTGCGATGAGCGTTCTCACGAAGTTCGCTGAGCACGTCTACTGGATGCCGCCTGGCGCACCCGACCGGCCGTCGGTATGCGGTGTCGTCGGCGATCGGCGCACGGTCATGCTGGACGCCGGATCGTCGTCGGCGCACACGCGCGCGTTCCTTGACGACCTCTTGACCGAGACCGGCACGCGGCCGAGCGCGGTCGTCTACACACACTCAGATTGGGATCACGTCCTCGGCGGGGCTGAGGTGGACGGACTCGTGATCGCCCATGCGCGGACGGCTGAGCAGTTGATCGAGTTGGCGGACAGAGATTGGAGCGACGAAGGACTCGACCGACGGGTCACCGCTGGCCTGTCATCGCCGCAGCATGCCGCGGACGTCAAGGCGGAGCTGCCCTCCCCGCGAGCGGTCGCAGTTGCTCCCGCCGACATCGTCTTCCAAGATGGAATCCAGATTGACCTCGGCAACGTGACGGTGCACGTCCGCCACGTCGGTGGCGACCACAGCGCCGAGTCAAGCGTGATGTACGTCGAGCCCGACGGGGTTCTCTTCCTCGGCGATTGCATGTCCCCGTCGCCGGAGGCACGCTGACCGCGGAGTCGGCGTTCCGCCTGCGCGACGTCATTCTCGGGATCGCGGCCGAGCACAACGTCGAGGGGCACCACGAGTCGGTCTCTTCGCGGAGCGACATGGAAGACTGGTTCGAGAAGATGCGGCTAGCCGAGGCTGCAGTACGCGAAGGAGCGGCAATCGCCGTGCCGGACGAGGACACCGAGTACTTCATTCAAGCGTTCAAGACATGCCGCAACCAAGGGTTAGCGGTTAGGCACGTCCCAGAGGAGGGCTAACTAGCCTGCGCGAGTGTGCGGGAATGTCGCTCGAGATGACTAGGTCAGCGCGCCGGCCCCATGCGCGTCCAAGGCTCTGAACGCCTCGGGCTCGCCCGCTTGTCGCCGCGTGAGGATCGTACGTACGCAGGCTTCGACCGAACTCGACGCGGTGTCGACCTCGACGTCGTAGAAGGGCACATGAGCATGAACGGTCTCGGCGGAGGCTCGGGCGATTCCGGGAAAGCGATCGCCTCGCTCGCGCTCCCGACGTTCTAACTCTTCGAGTGGACACTGAAGGCCGACGAGGTATGCCGGCAGCGGCGCGAGACTCGCCGCCGCGCTCGGGATCATCCACGGCTCGGTCAAGAAGGCGTCGACGACAAGGTTGTTGCCCCCATCGGCCAAAGCAGCGACCATCGGGAAGAAGCTCCGGAATGCCCTTCGACCATATTCGCCGTACTCGATTCGCACGAACTTCCAGTCGTCGTGGATGAACGCCGTTCCGAGGGCGAGCTTTGGAGGGACTGGCTCTCCGAGCTGCACGGGGCCGTTGTACCCAGCGTTTTCCATCAGCTCGAAGATGTAGTCCATCTCGACGTGCATGAACATCTCGTCGAGCGACTCTTGAAGCGCCCGCGCCAACGTCGCCTTACCGGAGCTTGAAGTCCCGTTCAACAAGATGACGGTTCCCGTCATGGCCCAACGTTCGCCCGTACGAGCTAGTCGCCTGCTCTGCGGAGAGGACCGCCTGGTGGGCCAGTGTTCAGGAATGTCCCCTGATCCGCCTCGGGGCGACGCTTCCAGAAGTCCGAAGTTCGCTGAGTTGTAGCGCGTGTCTTCGTAGCCGATCATGTGGCCGTGGCGACTCAGCCCTCGGGGACGGTCACGCTCCTGTTCAGCGACATCGAGGGGTCGACGCGGCTGCTGCAGCGGCTCGGAACGGAGCGTTTCGCCGAGGTGCTGGAGGACCACCGGCGGCTTCTCCGCGAAGTCTTCGCTCGGCACGACGGCTACGAGGTCGACAACGAAGGGGACGCGTTCTTCGTCACCTTCGCCCGCGCGGGGGATGGCGTCGCGGCCGCCGAGGAGGCGCAGCAGGCTCTCGACGCTGCCGCGCGGTCGGCGGAGGGTGTCGAGGTACGGGTGCGGATGGGCTTACACACGGGCGAGCCGCTGCTCGTGGGCGCGAAGTACGTCGGCCTGGATGTGCATCGGGCGGCACGGATCATGGCTGCCGGCCATGGAGGGCAGGTGCTGCTCTCGCAAGCGACACGCGCCCTGGTGGACGATGGGGCTCTCCGTGATCTCGGCGATCACCGGCTAAAGGATTTCGACCAGCTCGTGCGGCTGTTCCAGATCGGCGCCGGCGAATTCCCGCCGCTCAAGACGCTGAACAACACGAACCTGCCGGCGCCGGCATCGTCGTTCGTCGGTCGCGAGCGAGAGCTCGCCGAGGTCTCCTCGCTTCTACGTAACGGCGGCGGCCGCCTCGCTACCCTGACCGGCCCCGGCGGCTCCGGGAAGACGCGCCTTGCGCTCGAGGCTGCCGGCGACGTGGTCGGTGACTACCCGGACGGAGTCTTTTGGATCGGCCTTGCCAGCCTGCGCGAGCCGGGGCTCGTCGTCGAGACGATCGCACGGACGCTCGGCGCGAGGGGCGGTCTCGCTGAACAGATCGGCGACCGCACGCTGCTTCTACTGCTTGACAACTTCGAGCAGGTGATCGACGCGGCCGTCGAGCTCGCCCTGCTGCTGGGCGCGTGCCGCAATCTCCGCTTGCTGGTGACGAGCCGCGAGCTGCTGCGGCTGCAGGGCGAAGTCGAGTATCAGGTGCCGCCGCTTGCGCAGGAGGAGGCCGAGGATCTCTTCTGCGCCCGCTCGCGGCTTCCGCGCGACGACGAGATCGCGGATCTCTGTCGACGTCTCGACGATCTGCCGCTCGCGGTCGAGCTTGCTGCCGCTCGCACCGCCGTTCTTTCGCCGGCGCAGATCGGGGAGCGCCTCTCGCAGCGGCTCGACCTCTTCAGGGGCGGACGCGACATCGATCCTCGCCAGCAAACCCTCCGGGCGACGATCGAGTGGTCCTACGAGCTGCTCAGCGAACCGGAGCGTCAGCTGTTCGCCCGCCTGGCGGTCTTCGCGGGCGGCTGCACCTTCGAAGCCGCCGAAGAGGTCGTGGGCGCCGACGTCGACGGGCTGCAGTCGCTCGTCGAAAAGAGCCTCGTTCGGAGGACTGGTGGACGCTTCTGGATGCTGGAGACGATCGGCGAGCTGGCCCGTGAGCGCCTCGGGGCCTCAGGCGAGGCCGAGGCGATCGGACGCCGGCACGCCGATTACTTCCTGGACTTGGCCGAAGAGGCCGAGCACGCCCTCAAGGGCGCCGACCAGCCGTCCTGGCTACGACGGTTGGAGGACGATCACGACAACCTCCGCCGAAGCCTCGACTGGTTGTTCGACCACGGCGAGAACGAGCTCGCGGCGAGACTCGCGGGCACCCTGTGGCTGTTCTGGTACATGCACGGTCACGTCAGCGAGGCTCGCCGCTGGCTCCGGCGAGCGCTCGACGCATGCCCGGACGAGCCCTCGGAGTCACGCGCAAAGGTGCTCGACGGCGCCGGCTATCTCGCCAACGAGCAGGGAGACCGCGACGAGGCGATCAGCCTGCTCGAGGCAAGCCTCTCCGACGCGAAGCGGGTTGGAGCCACCTCGGCAGCGGCGATCGCCGCCGCTCACGTCTGCGGTGTCCTGACCTTCAGCGATGCACGCGCGGCAGTGGCCGCGGGCGAGGAGGCGGTCGCTCTCGCCCGCGAGGCGTCAGACCACTACGTGCTCGCGGTCGCGCTGAACAACCTCGGCGGGCCGACAATGGCGCTCGGAGAGAACGAGCAGGCGACCGCCTACTACGAAGAGAGCCTGGCACTGCGTCGCCGGATCGGCGATGTGTCGCGAATCTCGCTGTCGCTGTCCAACGTCGCAGAAATGGCGCTCCTGAAGGGCGACATCGCTCGGGCGGCCGCCATGTGGGCGGAGGCGGCCGAGATCGCCACCGCGATCGGCGACAAACGGCATATCTCGATCGCACACGGCGGCCTCGCGTCGGTCGCCTACCGGGAGCGGCGTTGGGAGGAGGCGGACGCGCACGCGCGAGAAAGTCTGCGCCTCGCGCGGGAGCTCGGCATGAAGCCCTTAGTGGTTGCGGAGATCCTCTGCCTGGCTGGCACCGCCGCCGCGAGAGGAGACCCGACGCGGGCAGCTCGCCTTGCCGCCGTGGCGGAGCTCCATCAGTCGCTCATCGGACCCGAAGAGGCCGTCTTCGCCGAACTCCATCGAGCGGACATCGAGCGCGCGAAGGCTGCCTGCGACCCGGAGACCTGGGAGCGAGCCTGGTCATCAGGAACGGCAATGAGCCTCGGCGAGGCCGCAACGTACGTGCTGTCCTCCTCCTGACCGCCTCTGCTGAAGCCGGAATCAAGAACGGCGAAGCTCGGCTGGGCCAGTGTTCTGGAATGACCCCCTGAGCGGCCCGCCATACTGGCGAGCCTGCAGGGAGACTACGGGGGTGGCCGGGTGGAGTCGGAGCAGGGCGGAATCGTTCTCCGGACAGGGCGACTGAGCCTCCTCCCCCTGACGGGGCTCGATGAAGCCGAGCATGCCCGTGCATCGAGGAACGCCGAGGACGCTTTGCGTGACACTCGCGCCGCCGAGCCGCAGTGGCAGGAGCACGGCTTCGGGCCGTGGGCAATCCGGGACAAGCGTGACGACAGCTTTCTCGGCTGCGCCGAGCTGCGGTTTGCCGGTGAGGGGATCGAGGGCATCGCGGCGGATGAAGTCGAGGCGGGCTGGTGGGTGACCGAGGAGCGGCGGAACGAAGGGATAGCGACTGAGGCGATGGAAGCGGCGATCGATGATCTCTGGAGCCGCACCGACGTTCAGACGATTACGGCCTATATCGAGGACGGGCAGAACGAACCATCTCGCCGCGTGGCGGCCAAGCTCGGATTCGCCGTCCGCAGTACGGGACGGGGGCGGTCAGGCGAGCCGATGACGGTGTACACCCTTTGCAGAGACGACTGGCTTCGACGACTCTGAAGCGTGCGTTGGAGACTGGCCTGGGCCAGAGTCCTCTCGCCTGACGGAGCGCGGAAGGCTCCGGGCAAAAGTTGGGCAAAAGTTTTGACCGCGCATCCTGGCTCAGAGAACAGAAAGGCCCCGTTTCCGGGGCCTTTCCAGTAGCGGGGGCAGGATTTGAACCTGCGACCTCCGGGTTATGAGCCCGGCGAGCTACCTGACTGCTCCACCCCGCGTCGCTAGCGGCATGATAGCAGCGGTTTGTCGCTCGTCACAGTCGCGCTCCTCGCTGGTTTTCTCGCGATAGCAGGGTCTTTGGCCCTCGTGGTCACACGCTCGCTGACGCTCTGGCGGACGAGCCGGGAGTTCCTCGGCGAGTTCGGGCGGACGACCGACGCGCTCTCGGTGTCGCTCGATCGCCTCGCCATGAACGAACCGCCGGACCTCGACCGGCTCGCGACTGCCACGGCGCGCCTCGAAGCATCGCGTGCGCGGCTCGGGATCCTCACCGGCGCGCTCGGGCGCGTGCGCGAGCAGTGGTCGGGGATCGTCGGCGTCTACCCGAAGAAGTAGTGCGCGTCGCAGCGATCGACCAGGGCACAAACACGACGCGGCTGCTCGTCGCGGACGTCGACGACGGTCAGCTGCGCGAGGTCGTCCGCCGCAGCGTGATCACCCGGCTCGGCGAAGGCGTGGACGAGCGCAGGCGTCTTCTCCCCCTCCCCATCGCGCGCGTCCGTAACTGCCTGACCGAGTACCGGCGCGAAGCCGACCGGCTCGGCGCCGAGCGCACGCTGCTCGTGGCGACGAGCGCGGTTCGCGACGCCGAGAACGGCGAAGCGTTCCTCGGTGAGATCGAGTGGTCGTACGGGTTCGTGACGCGACTGCTGAGCGGCGACGAAGAGGCCGACCTCATGCTGCGCGGCGTCGGCACGATCGAACCGGGAACCCTCGTGCTCGACATCGGCGGCGGCTCGACCGAGCTCGTCACGCTCGACTCGCGCACGAGCATCGACGTCGGCTCGGCTCGGCTCACCGAGCGCTTTCTGCACACGGATCCGCCGACCCGCGACGAGCTCGAGGCGTGTGCACAGTACGTCCGCTCACTTCTTCCCCAGCGCGACGTCACGCGCGCCATCGGCGTCGCCGGCACGATCACGACGCTGGCAGCACTCGACCTCGGTCTCGACGAGTACGACCGCGAGCGCGTGGACGGTCACCGGATCTCCCGCGAGGGCCTCGAGCGGCAATTGCAGCGGCTCGCTGCGCTGCCGCTCGCCGAGCGTCGCGAGGTCCCTGCGCTCGAGCCCGAACGCGCGCCGGTGATCGTCGCCGGCGCCTTGATCGCGCACGAGGTGCTCGCCGCATACGGCCTCGACGCGATCACGGTGAGCGTGCACGACATCCTCGACGGGATCGCGCTCGCCGCCGCGGAGCTGCCGGAGCCGGCCGAAGGCGACGCGCCTCCGGGCGCCTACACCTGCTGCTAGCTCCCGAGCCAGTCACTCCTCCGAGTGATACGAGGAACCACGCTTCGTGGCACGTTGAGGGGGTGACTGCGGCACATCTGCATCGGCGTGCGGTCCTGCTGGGTGCAACAGCAGCCTACGCCGTGACGTTTCTCGGTCTGCTCTTCGTGGAGTCGCCGGGCCTCGGCATCGGCCACTTCTTCTACCTGCCGATCGCGGTGGTCGCGATCGTCAGCGGCTCGCGCGGCGGCGCGACGGCGGGCGTCGTCGCGACGGCCCTCTACACCATCGCGGTCGTCGCGAACGCAAATCTCCCGACGCTCGACCTTCTGACGGTGAGCACGCCGATCCGGCTCGTCACGTACGTGCTGACCGGCGCGCTCATCGGCTGGTTCGCCGAACAGAACCGCGAGCTGATCGACCGGCTGGAAGTGCTCGTGACACGCGACCGGCTGACCGGCCTGCCGAACGCCCGCGGGTTCGAGGTCGAGGTCGACAAGCGGTTCGCCGCTCAGGAGCCGTTCGCGATCTTGCTCGGGGATCTCGACGGGCTCCGCGAGCTGAACTCGGAGGACGGACACGGCGAGGGCGACCTCGTGCTCGTGAAGCTCGCGGACACGCTCGGCCGAATGCTGGGGCCCGAGGAGCGGATCGCCAGAGTCGGCGGCGACGAGTTCGCCATCCTCGCGACCGTCCGCGGGAAGGATGCGGCCGGAGAGCGCGCGAACCGGCTCGAGCAACGGCTGACCGAGCACGGGCTCGCCGTCACGTTCGGCTGGGCGGCCTACCCCGACGAAGGGTCGAACGCATTGGGCCTGATCCGAATCGCCAACGAGCGCCTCTACGCGCGCAAGCTCGTCCGCGGCCGCCGCGCCGGCGCGCCGCAGTCGACCGACGCCGTCGCCGGCTAGGACTCCTCTTCCGCTGGCGGCTCGTCTTCCGCGAGCCGACGCTGGACGACCGCGCGCGAGAGCACCCCGACAAGACGTCCGTTCTCGACGACCGGGCACGCGCTCGAAGTCGCGCTCCTCGAGCTCGCGAAAGGCCTCATCGAGCTCCGCGTCGGCATCGACGGTGAAGAGCGGCTCCTCCGCGATGTCGCGGAGCAGCGTCGCGCGCGGGTTCGATCCCGTCGCGACCACCTCTCGCACGAGCGTCTTGCGCGTGACGATCCCGGTCAAGCGGCCGGCTTCGCAGACGAGCACGTTCCGCACCTCCGGCCGGTCGAAGAGCTGCCCGGCCTCCTGCGCGTTCGCAGAGCCCTCGAGCGCGGGCGGGTCGACGATCATTGCGTCGCGGACCTTGCTCACGGGTAGATGCCGCGTGCCTCGAGTGCCGCCGCGACCTCGCGGATCCCTGCGACGAGCGCGGCGTTGCGAAGGGTCAGCTCGCGCTGCTCGGCGAGCTTCCACACGCGGTCGAACGCGTCGCCGAGCTTCTCGGCAAGCCGCGCGCGAATCTCCTCGCGCGTCCAGAACAACCTTCCGAGATCCTGCACCCACTCGAAGTACGAGACGGTCACGCCGCCCGCGTTCGTGAGGACGTCCGGGAGCACGGGGATTCCGCGCTCGACGAGGATCGCGTCCGCGTCGTTGTCCGTCGGGCCGTTCGCGCCCTCGGCGACGAGCTTCGTGTCGATGCGCGAGGCGTTCTCGGCCGTCAGCTGGTCCTCGAGCGCCGCGAGGACGAGGATGTCGTTCGGGAGCTCGAGCAGCTCGGCGTTCGTGACCCGCTCGCAGTCCGGGAAGTCGGCGAGCGACCCGTGTTCCGCAACCCACGCGTGCGCGCGCGCGACGTGGATGCCGGTCGGCGAGTAGATGCCGCCCGAGATGTCGGAGACCGCGAGGACGATCGCGCCCCGGTCCGCAAGCTCGTGTGCGGCCACGCCCCCGACGTTTCCGAAACCCTGCACGACGCAGCGCTGCCCTGAGAGGTTCCAGCCGAGCCGCGCGCAGGCGCGCTCGATCACCATCACGACGCCCGCACCCGTCGCCTCGCGGCGGAAGACGGAGCCGCCGAGCGGGATCGGCTTTCCTGTGACGATCTCGGGCACCGCGTAGCCGTGCTGCATCGAGTACGTGTCCATCATCCAGGCCATCGTCTGCTCGTTCGTCGCCATGTCGGGGGCGGGGATGTCCTCCTGCGGCCCGATGAAGTCGCGCAGCTCGATCGTGTAGCGCCGCGTGAGCCGCTGCAGCTCCGCCTGGCTCAGCTCGCGCGGGTTGCAGCGCACGCCGCCTTTCGCACCGCCGTAGGGAAGCTTGAGCAGGGAGCACTTCCACGTCATCCACATCGCGAGCGCTGCGCACTCGCCCAGGCTGACGTTCTCGTCGTAGCGGACACCGCCCTTCGTCGGCCCGAGCACGCTCGAGTGCTGGACCCGGTAGCCGGGGAAGACGCTGAGCCGGCCGTCGTCACGCCGGACGGGCACGCTCGAGACGAGCGAGCGCTCCGGGTACCGAAGCCGCTCGGCGACCTCGTCCGCGACATCGGCGTGCGGAAGGGCCTGCTCGAACTGCGTCAACGCCTGCCGGAAGAGCGGCGTGTCCCATTCGAGGGTCTGCTCCGGCGCGTGCGTCGGCGTGCTCGCCACGCCGCGGAGTCTACGTTTGGCAGGTTCGACCCGTTGCGGCCGCGCGGATCTCCGACAGCCGCACGCCGACCTTCCGAAAGCGCGCGCTGTAGGGCGGCGCGTGTGGGATCGCGCGCACCGTCGTCGACCCGTCGACTCGGATCGGCACGTCGACGTAGCCGCTCTCCGGGACGCACACCTCGAGCGTGAGCTCCGCCGTGTCCGTCGACCCGAGCGCGAACGACTTCGCCCCGACCTGCACCGTGCGTGGCGCCTCGACGTCGGGTGCGCTCACGGACAGGCTGAGGGTCGCCACCCCGGCCGGCGGGTAGACACGGAGGACCGCACGCCGCTCGGGACGAGTCCAGCCGTCCGGATCGAGGCCGAACGTGACCCACTGCGCGCGCAGCGGCACTTCGAGGTCAACGAGCTCGAGCTCCGGCCCCGCTGCGACAGGTGTCCCGGCAGGGCCGAACCGCGCGTCGAGCGTCGTGCGGACGATGTAGTCCGGTGTCCCGGCACCGGAGATGACGCCCGTGCGCGGGTCGATTCGCACGTTCGGCGACGGGAACGTGTCGGGCGTGTACGTGATGTACCCGCCTAGACGGAAGGCGCGGTCGACGCGGGCGTTCCAGAACTCGACGTCCCACCAGGCGGACGCGCTCGGAAACCACTCTTGCCCGACGGAGTACGCGAACATCGCGACCGAGCCGTCCTCGATCGCGGCGTCGATCCACGAGAGCTGGCGCGCCTGGGCACCGGCGAGCCTGCGTCCACTCGGGCCCGAGCTTTCGAGCATCCGGTTCCAGGTGTACGCGGTCTCGACGACGACGAACACGACGAGTGCGGCGAGCACCGTGACGGCGAGCGGCCGCCGCGGGAGCCGGCGAAGCGCGAAGAACAGCGCGACGCCGAGCAACCCGCCGACGATCGCAAGCAGATCTGCGGGCTTGAGTCCGACGTCGTTGCCGAACCGCGTCAGCGCCTCGTGCGTCGACGACGCGGGCGAGTCGACGTTCACGCCGAAGACCGGCTCGAAGTCTTCCAGCCCGACCGTGAGCACGAACAGCGTCGTGAGTCCGAGCACTCCGGCCACGCGGGGGCGCGGGTCGTCGAGCGCGCACGCGGTCGCGAGGAACAGGAGCGGGGCGACGTAGAAGAGATAGCGATCCTTGACGTCGAGCCCCAGGCCGAAACGGACCACGACGGAGCCCGATTCGACGGCGAGCACGATCACGGCCGCGACCACGAGCCCGGCGAAGGCGGACCGCTCCGGCTCGGCGGGTGGCCGCACAAGTGCCGCGAGCGCCCAGCCGCCGCCGAGGAGGAGCGGGACGATCCCGAGCGCGACCGCGGTCACGTTCACGTGGACGAGCGCCGACCGGAACGCGTCGACCGAGAGCACGTCGCCCTCGAGCGCCGGGGCGTAGCTCCCGAGCAGCCCACCACCCCCGAGCAGGACGACGAGCGCGGCGAGCGCGGCGACGCCGAACGCGACGGCGTGCGCACGCCACCTGCCAAACCGCACCTCATTCACCGCTGCCGCGGCGACGAGCACGATGCCTAGCACGGCGAGCTGCGGTCGGGCGAGCGTCGCGACGAGGATCGCGGCGAGTGCAACGACGTCGCGCCGCGGCGATGGTGCATCGATCGCCCGCTGGATCGCGAGCAACGCCCAGAGCGCAGCCGGATACGCGACCGACTCGGTCATCACGAAGCCGGCGATCACGGTCCACGGAAGCGCGACCGCGAAGAACGCCGACGCCACCGCGAACAAACGTGAGAGGGCGAGCTCGCGCGCGAGCAGCCACGTCGGGATCGCCGCGCTCGCGAACAGCACGCCGTTCAGTCCGTGAACGATGCGTACAGCCTCGGGCAGATCGACGAGCGCGAAGACCGGCATGAGCAGAAACGGGTAGAGCACCGCATACACGTCGACGTGCTGGCCGTGCAGCGTCGGCAGGAATGCCCCGTCGACGAACGAGAGCGACAGACGCTCGTAGAGCAGCTCGTCGGTCATCACCGCCCAGTCGGATATCTGCCAGCAGAGGACCGCGAGCACGACGGCCGAGACGACGAAGAGCGCGATCTCGGGGGCGGCCCGGCGCACGGCCCTGGACGCTATCGGCTCCCCCACTCGACTTCTGGCCAGTGCCGGGGGCGGGACTCGAACCCGCACGCCCGCGGACGGGCACCCGATTTTAAGTCGGGCGCGTCTGACCAATTCCGCCACCCCGGCGGGACCAGGCTACTAAGAGCCGGGCTGGAGGCTCTCGGGCGGAATCCGCTCAGGCCCCTGGAACCGGTACGCGTCGCGGAACGTCTCGAACGCGCTCTCGTCGACCTGCGTGAACTCGGCGAGGATTCCCCGCGAGTCGTCGGTCTGCACCTGGCCGTTCTTCGTCGGGGCATTCCACGCGGTGAGCGCGATCTTGTTCCCGAGCCGCGGCAGCGGGGAGAGCAGCATCGCGACCGGGTCTGAACGGTAGAAGCGCCGGAGCTTCGCGACCTCCTCGTCCGGCACCTTGTCGCCGTAGTACATGACGATCCCGCCGTGCTCGAGGTTGTGCACCGCGCGCGCAAGCTGGAGCGGCCTGTCGTATTCGCCCCAGATCACCCACTGCCCGTAGTGCGGCCCGCTCGTCGGCGGGAAGGAGTTCCACTCCTTCGGCGTCGCCGCCGGGTTGGGGATGTGCTGGAAGTACCCGATGCCCTTGAACGTCTGGTAGGTGCCGCCCGCATCGCGCACCGCCTGCGCGACCGACTCCGACTTCGAGTCGCCTCCGCGGAGGAGGAAGAACCCGGCGACGCTCGCGACGACGGCGAGGACGACCGCTGCGCCCAGAATCACCCAGAGGCCGCGCTGGTCGCGCTCGTCCTTCCGCGTCTTCGGGGCCTGCACGCGCCGAGGCGGTGGCGGCGTACGGGCTTTCTTGGCCAAAGTGGCGGCAGGGTAGCAGCGGGACTCCGTCCGACCGGCTCTCTACCGTTCGTTGGCCGTGACCCTGGCCTGGTTCGCACTCGGACTCCTCGTCGGCTGTGCAGCAGCGTGGTTCGTCCTGCGCGCACGGATCACGACCGCCGAGGCGACTGCGGACCTCGAGCGCCGCACGGCCGAGGAGAAGCTCGCGGCAGCCGATCGCGCCCGCGCCGACCTGGAGAAGCAGTTCCACGCGCTCTCGGCCGAGGCGCTCCGTCAGAACAACAGCGCGTTCCTCCAGCTCGCGGAGTCGAAGCTCCAGGGCTACGTCGGCCCGCTGAAGGAGTCGCTCGAAAAGGTCGACGGCCACGTTCGTTCGCTCGAGCAGGCGCGACAGCTGGCGTACGGCGCGCTCCGCCAGGAGCTCGGCGCGCTGCGAGAGGGGCAGGAAAAGCTCCGCGGTGAGACCGGGAACCTCGTCGCGGCGCTGCGCACGCCCCATGTCCGAGGACGCTGGGGCGAGATGCAGCTGAAGCGCGTCGTCGAGGTTGCGGGGATGCTCGAGCACTGCGACTTCGTGTCGCAGGCGTCGGTGCGCGACAGCGAAGGTGGGCTCCTCCGTCCAGACCTGATCGTGAAGCTCCCGGGCGGTAAGAACGTCGTCGTCGATGCGAAGGCGCCCCTCGCGGCGTATCTCGACGCGTTCGAGGCCGACGGCGAGGACGCGAGGGCGATCGCCCTGGCCAATCACGCGCGGCAGGTGCGAGACCACATGAGCAAGCTGGCGGCGAAGGCGTACTGGCGACAGTTCGCACCCACGCCGGAGTTCGTCGTCATGTTCCTTCCGGACGAAGCGTTCCTTCGGATCGCTCAGGAGCAGGACACCGCGCTCACCGAGGACGCCTGGCAGGCCGGCGTGATCCTCGCCTCGCCGACGACCTTCTTCACAGTGATGCGCACCGTCTCCACGACGTGGCGGCAGGAAGCCGTCGCCGAGAGCGCGCGCGAGGTGCACGAGCTCGGGCAGGAGCTCTACGACCGTCTCGGGACGATGGCAGGGCACGTGCACGCTCTCGGCCAGTCGATCCGCCGCGTCGTCGAGCACTTCAACAAGACCGTCGGAACGCTCGAGACCCGCGTGCTCGTGACTGGTCGCCGGTTCCGCGAGCACGGCGTCGTCGGTGACGAGCTTCCCGCGATCGACCCGGTCGACCTCCAGCCGCGGACGTTGAACGCACAGGAGCTCTCGGACGTCTCGGACGAGACGACGAGGGCGCTGGACGCCGCTTAGCCCGGCGTCGTACGATCCCGCGCGATGCCCCTGCGCGACCTGTTCCGGCGGCGCCGCCGCGATCGCCGCACGGCCTCAGCGGAGCAGACGTCGCTGACCGAAGAGGACGTCCAGCGCCTCCAGCGTGTCCAGCGCGCAGCGGCGTCGTCCGTCCGCGTCGTGCGCGCGCCGCGCTCTTAGGGGGGTTTGGCGGGCCCGGCGGCACAGCGCCTGTGTCGCCAGACCCTCCTCAAAAGCGAAGAAGCGCGCCCACGCCGTCGACCCGCTCGAGGCCGACCTCGTGGCGGACGTCGAGCAGCGACCCGCCGTGCAGCAGCGTCTGGCGGACCGCGAGGTCGAAGCCGGAGTCGCGCTGCTCGAGGGTCGTGCCGTCGAGCGGGCACTCGCCCCCCTCGAGCGACGCGCGGCCGCACTTCGGGCACTCGTACGCCGGGCGGTCGACGCCCTCCTGGTGGAGGAGCAGCTCGACCCGCGCGTCGCAGGCCGCCGTCAGCGTCTCGGCCCAGCCCGACGCCGCACGACCGTTCGTGGCCGCCTCCTCGCGCCAACGCTCGAGCGCCTCGTGCTCGTCAGCCGCGTCGGCTTCCTCGAGCAGCGGCTGCACGAGCTCGAGCAGCTCGGTCGGGCCGGTGTGGGCCTCCGCCTCGGTCGTGCCGACGACGACGCTCTTCACCTCGTGCGGCAGCGTCTCCAGGAACTCCGAGCGCGTCTCCTCCGAGCCCACGACGACCACCTTCGGCGTTTGCAGCCGCCTCACGGCCCGGTCGAGCTCCGAGGCGACGTCTTTCAGGTGCTCGGCGACGAGCTTCTCGATGTGCCGTTGGTAGCGCGCCTGCGACCAGCCCCCCTGGTCGTGGCGTCCCGGCTGGTCCTCCGTGCGGTCGACAATCTCCTCGAGGCGCCCGGCCCGGAGACGGAAGACCTGGCCGCGCTCGCGGCCGACGAAGGCGACGATCGCGCCGTCGTCGCGGCCGACGAGCTGTGCGAGCGGCGCGAGCTGGAAGCTGCGCCCGACCTTTACCCCGTCGGGCACGGAGCCCGCCACCGGGAGCGGCCGGAAGAAGTCGCCGGACACGAAGACGGCAAATCCCCTCGCCCCGTCTCGGCTGAACTCGTTGTCGAAGAACTCGCGGATCCGGTCGAAGTCCCGCTTCAGCCCTTTCCGCTCGTCGTGCGTCAGCTCGTCGCGGCGCCCTTCGACCTGCTTCTCGGCGTCCGAGATCAGCGAGTTGACGCGCGTGTCGACCGCGGTCGGCGTCGGGCTGTCCGCCGGATCGAGGTCGAGGTAAAGGCTGATCGCACAACCCCCTTCCGACCGGAAACCGGCGAGATCGCGGAGGGTTGTCCACGTCAGCTGTTCGGCCATCGAAAGCGGGTCTGCCCCGGGCTGCGCGATTGTAGTCGTCGCGCCGCTGGAACAAGCGTCCGGTCGGTACCGTTGAATACAGCACAATGGAAATCAGGGATCTGATCGTCATCGGCGGCGGCCCCGCGGGCTATACCGCTGCGCTCTACGCCGCCCGCGCCAACCTGGACCCGCTCGTGATCGAGGGCTTCCAGTGGGGCGGCCAGCTGATGATCACAAGCGATGTCGAGAACTATCCGGGGTACCCCGAGGGGATCCTGGGGCCGGAGATGATGGTCGAGTTCCGCCGGCAGGCCGAGCGGTTCGGGAGCGAGTTCATCACCGACGACGTGACGAGGGTCGACTTCTCCGAGCGCCCCTTCCGCGTTTGGGTGGGGAACGACGAGTACCAGGCACGCGCGGTGGTGGTGGCGACCGGCGCGACCGCGCGCCAGCTCGGGCTGGAGTCCGAGGTCGCGCTCCAGGGTCGCGGCGTCACCTACTGCGCGACGTGCGACGGCGCCTTCTACCGCGACCGGGACGTCGTGGTCGCTGGCGGCGGCGACTCGGCGATGGAGGAGGCGATCTTCCTGACGCGCTTCGCCTCCAAGGTGACGATCGTGCACCGGCGCGACGAGTTCCGGGCGTCGCAGATCATGACCGACCGAGCACGCGCGAACGAGAAGATCGAGTTTCTGACGCCGTACGTCGTCGTCGACGTCCTCGGCGTCGACGAGGGGAAGCTCAGCGGTCTGCGGCTCGAGAACGTCGAGACAGGCGAGGTGATCGACCACCCGACCGACGGCCTGTTCGTCGCGATCGGCCACGACCCGAACACGAAGCTCTTCCTCGACCAGCTCGAGCACGACACAGCGGGCTACCTGGTCACCAACCCGCGCTCGACCGAGACCAACGTCCCCGGCGTGTTCGCCGTCGGCGACGTCCAGGATCACACGTACCGCCAGGCCGTTACCGCGGCCGGGTCCGGCTGCATGGGCGCACTCGACGCCGAGCGCTTCCTCGCGGCCGAAGCGGGACACGTGCACGATGCGCTCGCCGTGCCTCGCGTCGAGTCCTGACGGACGCGTGGCGTACTTCATCTGCCCAAACTGCCAGAACCGGTCGATCGACAACGACGGCCGGGAGGGTCTGCTCGACCAGGCGGCCGCGTGCCAGCGCTGCGGGTTCGGCTTCCTGTTCGAGTTGATGGACGACTACTACCCCGCGCCGGGCGTCGGCTTCGTGGTCTGCGACCGCGACGCCCGCGTGCTCGCGACGGGCAAGGGCGTCTTCGAGCTGACCGGGTACCGCGAGCCGGAGCTGATCGGGCGGGATGTCGTCGACGCGCTCGGGCTCCGCGGGACCGACGGGGTCCAAAGCCCGATCGCCGTGGCGCTCGAGTGGGGCGTCCGCCGGCTCGGCGAGCGGCTCGCGCTCCGCACCCGGGCGGGGATCGACAAGACCGTCACCGCCGACCTCTTCCCCGCCTACGACGAGGACGGCGGCCTACTGGTCGCACTCGCTCCGCGGTCGCGCTAACCCGCGGCGAAGTCGAACGTCGCCGCCCAGGTGACGCCTGCGACCTTCGTCTGGCCTGCGACGGACGGATGGAAGTAGTCCCTGGTGGAGACGTCGCTGCGCGTGAACCCCGTGTTGAAGACGGCGTTGTTGTCGAAGCGGCACGCGAAGTACATGGCGCAGACCTGCGCGAGCTGCGTGTTGTAGTCGATGTTCCGCTGGCGGACGCGGTTGCGACGCGCGACGTCCCACGGCAAGTTCGACCATGCGTTTGCGAGCATCGACTGGCAGATACCCGCGAGCGTCCAGACCGACTGCGCCGCGAAGCTGCCGCGGTAGATCGCGAACAGGTTGTAGACGTTCGGGATGCTCGCGACGAACACGCGCGAGCTCGGCAGGCCCACTGCGAGCGCGGCCATCGCCTGCTCGAACTGTGCGCGGAAGGTGGCAACGGGAGTCATCCCGCTCTCGCTCGATGCGCAGACGTCGTTGGCGCCCATCAGGATCGTCACGTACTCGACCCGCTGCGCGACCGCTTGCTGAACCTGGCCGAGCAGGTCAGCCATGTCGGCGCCGCTCGCGGCGTCGTTGTGGTTCCGTCCGGCGATCGCCGGGTTCGCCGCCAGGATCCGGCGATAGTGGCTGTTCACGGAGCCGCTCGTGCCGGTCGACCACGACGCGGCCGGGCAGTCGATGTACGGGAAGGCACAGTCGTTGAAGCCGCGGGTGATCGAGTCCCCGGTCGACGCCATCGAGCTCGGATAACCGGCCGCGGCTGTGCCGGTCAGCGCGAGGGCGGCAAGGGCGGCGGCGAGCCCGGTGAGGAACCTCACCGGGCGTATGTTCTCAGCCTTCGCGCACCTTGTCTAGACGCGGCTCGACGGGCAGAGGTCGTTCGCCACGCAGACCTCGCACCGTGGGGCACGCGCGAGGCACACACGCCGGCCGTGCCAGATCAGCAGGTGCGGGAATCGCCCCCAGTCCTCCCGAGGAACGAGCTTCACCAGGTCTCGCTCGATCTTCACCGGGTCGTCTTCCTTCGTGAGCCCGAGCCGCTGGGCGAGCCGGCGAACGTGCGTGTCGACGACGATGCCCTGTGGGTTTCCGAGCTCGGCCGCGACGACGTTCGCCGTCTTGCGGGCGACGCCGGGTAGGCGCGTCAGCTCCTCGAGCGTCCGCGGCACCTCGCCGTCGAACTCCTCGAGCAGCATGCGCATCGTCCCGCGGATCGCCCTCGTCTTCTGGCGGTAGAACCCCGTCGTGAAGATGTCGCGCTCGAGCTCCTCCGGAGGCACGGCCAGGTAGTCCTCAGGGCGGCGGTACTTCTCGAAGAGCGTCGCGGTAACGCGGTTCACGTTCACGTCTGTCGTCTGCGCGGAGAGCATCACCGAGACCAGAAGCTCCAACGGGCCGCGGAACGTGAGCGCGATCGTCGCGTCCTCGTGCTCGCGCGCGAGGCGATCGATGATCTCGCGGACGCGCTCGCGCTTGGTTCCGGGTACACGGCGCCGTGCCTCTGGGACGAACGACCTCACGGGTAGGACGCCGTCGAGATCGTGCTGCCGCGTTCGGGCGACCACCGTCGCACCGTCATCAACCCGCCCGCAAGATCCCAGCTCACGAACACGGCGCGGTCGACATCGACGGAGAGGACGAGCGCACGATCATCATCGAGCGGAACCCACCAGGGCTCGTCGCTCGCATTGCGCAGAGCGGGATCACGCACCTGGTCGGCGCGACCGAACAGCTTCAGCTCTCCTTCTCCCTGATTTGGCGCGGTCACGATGCTGTGAACGGCGCAGCGGGGGTCCCGTGTGAGGTCTCGCGCCTTCGCCGAGCGGGTCATCGCACCGAAAAGGAGGTGCCCTTCGAGCAGGAACGGCTCGACCGGGCTGATTCGTGGGGTCCCGTCCGACCGAATCGTGCCGAGCATGACGAGCCTCGCCGCCTCGAGGCGCTCACGCCCGAGAGCGCTGAGCTCCGGCGCCTCGCGCTCGAGCTCCGACCAGCGCATCGTCTAGCCGACGGCCTGCAGCATCCCGCCGGCGACCGGCAATCGCGGACCGGCGCACACGACGTCGAGCGCCGGGCAGCCGGCGCACGCGTACTCGCTCGGCGTTGGCCGAAACTCGCCCGCGCGCAGGCGCGCGATCGCAGCTGAGAGGTCCGCCTCGAGCTCCGGCACACGGTCGCGCGTGAAGGTCGTGACGACGGGCTCGTCCGGCCGCTCGAGGAACAGGTACGCGACCTCGACCTCGTCGGCGCCCGCGCGGAAGCAGGCCAGCGCGTAGACGAGCCGCTGGAGCTCGTACGAGTGCGCGACGATCTCCGAGGGCTCCTGCCCCTCGAGCACGTTCGACTTGTAGTCGACGACGAGCGCACGCTCGCCGGCTCGGTGGTACGTGTCGAGGTAGCCGTGCAGGAGCACGCCGTCTTGCTCGAAGGTGAAGTGCCGTTCCTTCGCGACGCCGTCGAGGCCGGACACGCGGGTTGCGAGCTCCGAGGTGCAGTACGCCTGGATGAGGCTGCGGATCCGATCGACCTCCTCGTCGGCCGCGTGTGGATACGCGGCCCGGACGCGTTCCTCCCAGCCGGGCGCGAGCGCGGGCGCCGCCAGGTCGACGTGCTCGAGCTCTGCGTGCACGGCGCTACCGATCGCCGTGCCCGACAGTCCTTCGTGCCCGACTGCTTGGACATCCAGCGAACGCATGCCTGCTACGCGCTCGGCGAAGTAGCGGTACGAGCACGTCTCGAACAGCGACAGCGCGGTGAAGGAGAGGCGGCGGACGTGGTGGAGCGCGGGCTCGGGAATCGCCTGAAGCTCGGGGAGCGTCGGCGCAGGCGGCGGCAACGGCTCGACAGCACCCTCGCTGAACAGCTCCAGCTGGCCGGGCTCCGCGGTCTCCTCGGGCGACTCGGGCTCTTCGCGATACCGGTCGAAGCGAACCTGCACGAGCGCGTCACCGCGGACGAGCTCGAGCGGCGCGCCGTTCGCGGCTGCGAGCTCGTCGGCGGCGTCGAGCCGCTGCAGCACCCACCCCATCGGCGTCGAGCGGTCGGCGGTGCTCTCGCGATCGATCGCCCCTGAGACGATCAGCCGATCGACGGCGCGGGTCATCGCGACGTAGTAGAGCCGGAGCCGCTCGGCGCGGTCCTCCTCCTCCCGGGCGTGCCGGACCTCGTCGTAGTCGAACGCTCCGCGCCGCTTGCTCGTCGCCGGGTCGGCGACCCTGAAGCCGAAGCGGCCGTCGGACAGCGCGAGGATCTCGTCGCCGTCGGGCGCGCGCTTGTCTCGTCCCGCGTCGGCGACCACGACGACCTTGAACTCGAGTCCCTTCGCGGCATGGATCGTGAGCAGCCGCACGGAGTCCGAGCCTTCTTCCTCCGCGACCGCCTCGAGCTCCTTCGCGCCGACGGCCTCTTGGTCACGGACGAAGCGCACGAACCCCTCGACGTTCGGGCCGCGCAGCTCCTCGTAGGAGCGCGCGAGCCGCGCGAGCTTCCGCAGGTTCGCGTACCGGCGGCGGCCGTCCCACTGCACCAGCACCGCGAGGTCGTAGTCGTGCTCGGACACGATCTGCTCGCACAGTCGCTCGAGCGGCAGGCGCGGCAGCGCCTTGACGAGACGCTCGTAGCGCTGGAGGAAGGCACGGATCAGCTGCGCGTCGCGCTCGTCGAGCTCGGGCGGCAAGCCCTTCTCGATTCCGGTGAAGAGCGGCCGCTTGGACGCGGCTCGCCGGATCAGGACGAGCGCGTCGTTCGACACGCCGACGAACGGGGAGGCGAGCACCGCGATGAGCGCCTGATCGTCGTAGCGGTTCTGCAGCAACAGCAGGTACGAGAGGAGATCGACGACCTGCTGCTGCCCGAAGTACCCCCGGCCGGTCGCGCGATAGGTCGGAAGCCCTGCCTTGCGCAGCTCTTCCTCGTATGCCTCCGCGTCCGTGCCGGCCGCGAACAGCAGCACGATCTCGCCCGGCGTCGCCGCGCCCTCGTCGACGAGCTCGCGAACGCGGCGCGCGATGTGCTTCGCCTCCGCGCGCCGCCAGTGCACGCCTGTGTCGGCGTACGTCTCCTTCTCGGTGACCAGCAGCTCCACCGGATGGCCGAACACGGGGTCCGGGAACTCGCCCGACGCCGCGAGGGGTTGGAACTCGTCGCCGAACTCGTCGTTGAACAGATAGTTGACGGCGGCAAGCACCTCGGGCCGCGAGCGGTAGTTGCGGACGAGCGCGAGACCTCCGCCCTCGGCTTCGCGACGCTCTCGGAAGACCTGCACGTCCGCGTGCCGGAACCCGTAGATCGACTGGAACTCGTCGCCCACAAAGAAGAGCTCGGGCCTGGCAGGGCCCTCGGCGACGAGATCGATCAGCTCGCACTGAAGCCGGTTCGTGTCCTGGAACTCGTCGACCATGATCGCCGCGAAGCGCAAGTGCTCGCGCTCGCGGATCCCCTGGTTCGCTCGGAGCAGGTCGCGCGCGGTGAGCTGGAGGTCTTCGAAGTCGAGCACCCCCTCGCGGCGCTTCGCGGCGTCGTACGCGCGCGCGAACGACTCGAGCAGCGCCTGGAGGAGATCGCGATCCCGAACGGCGAGCTCATCGAGCGCCGATCGCTCGACCACCTTGCGCGCCTCCTCGTACGACGCGGTGCGCTCGCTGCTGCGCACCTTGTGTGCAGAGAGGTCGACCAGCCGGTCGGCTCCCGGCGAGCCGCTGAGGATCTCGAGCATGCGCCTGGCGTTCGCACGCTGGAGCTCCGTCGCGTCCGCGTCGGTCGCGAGGCAGCGCGCGGCGTCGCGCAGCGACTCGACACGTTCGGAGAGCGGCGCACGCTCGCCGAGCTCGAGCACGAGCTCACGCCCGGCGGAACGCAGCGTCTCGTAGACGCCGATCAGCATCCGGCGCAGCGCCGCCGTGCCGTAGGTCGCGAGCAGCTGTAGACGCTCGGGCTCCTCACCGGCGCAGAACTCGTCGAGCGCCTCCGCGAACGCCTCGCCCGCGAGCACGGAGGCCTGCGCGCCGTCGAGCTCGCGGAAGCGCGGGTCGAGCCCAGCCTCGAATGGGTATGTCCGGAGCAGCCGCGCGCAGAAGCCGTGGATCGTCGCGATCCAGGCACCGTCGAGCTCACGCGCGAGGTCGTGGCGGCCGCGCTCGCGCAGCTCGCGCCGAATCCGCGCGCGGAGCTCGCCTGCTGCCTTGCGCGTGTACGTGATCACGAGGAGCGACCCGACGTCCAGCCCGCGGTCGCACACTGCGCGCACGAACCGCTCGACGAGGACGGCGGTCTTGCCCGTCCCCGCACCGGCGGAGAGGAACACGCGACCCTCGGCCGCGATCGCCTCGCGCTGCTCCGGGTTCGGGGCGAGCGCACTCACGGCCTACGCACCCGGCACATCGGCCAGAGCTGGCACCACTGCGGGCATTCACCGCCGCGCGGATCGTGGAGCACGTCACCGCGGCGAATGCGCTGCGCGAGCCCGCGTGCGTTATCGCGGGCGGTCTCGACCTGCTGCCAGAACGCGTCGTCCTCGACGTAGTCCTTCGGGGCGTAGCCGGCGAGCACCTCGTCCTTCGCCTCTGCGCGCAGCAACCCGCGCGGCTTGCGGTCGCCGGCGAGCGGCCGGTAGACCCCGCCGAGGGGCTCGATTCCGACCAGGTCGCGGAGCACGAGCATGTAGAGCGGGATCTGGAGCCGCAACTCCTTCTCGATCTGACTCGCCGAGTGCGCGCTCTTGCCCGCCTTGTAGTCCTGCACGATCCCGCGCGCGCTGAACGGGTCGGTGTCGATGCGGTCGATCTTCCCGCTCAGGGTCAGCCCCTCGCCCAGGTCGAGCCCACGCTGGAGTTCCTGCGGCGAGCGCTCCATCCCGAACGAGACCTCGAAGCGCTTCGGCACCAACTGCGCGTCGGCGTCAGCCTCGAAGTGGACGAGCGCCTCGAGGTCGCGCCAGAGCGATGCGTCGAGCTCGCGGCGCTGCATCGTCGTCATCTCCATGCGTACTCCCTCGAGCGCCTTGTCGAGGCACTGGCGCATCAAGCGGACGGCGGCGTCGACCCGCTCGGGCGGAACGCGGTCCGTGCCGAGCTCCTTGGGCAGTGCCGCGAAGAACTTGTGCAGCGCGTTGTGCGCGACCGAGCCGCGCAGCTTCGGGTCGACCTCGGCGTCGATCGTCTTCGGGTCGAGCAGGCGGTCGACGAACCACGCGGACGAGCAGTCGGCCATCCGCTCGAGCTCGGTGACGGGGAAGGTCGTGCGAGCACCGAGGGTCTCGAGCACGAGCGGATGGCTGAGACGGGTCGGCCGGTGCTCGGCGCGCCGAGCGCGGGCGAGCCTGCGCTCCCAGCCGTTCGCGCTCGCGATCCCGTCTGCCTCTGCACCGTGGTCGCGCGAGATCGAGGCGAGTGCGCGCAGCCGCTCGCGGTCGGTCGGCGCGTCCTCGAGCCGCCACGTGAGCTCCGACAGCCGGCGCCGCGTGGTCGCGCGCTCGACCTCTTCCCGCGGGAAGAGCGCGCGCACCTCGTCCCAGAACGGGCTCGCCTCCTTCGGGCTGCCCTCGTCGTTCGCGGACTCGCGGACGAGGTACAGACGGCGCGTCGGGCGCGAGCACGCGGTGTAGAAGAGGTAGCGGTCGCGACTGACCTGGTCGGCGCGCTGCAGTCGTCCGCCGAGGCGTTCACGGGCTTCCTCGTCCAGGAACGGCGTCCCGCCGCCGCGCCGCGGCAGGCTGCCCTCTTCCAGCCCGAGGACGAAGACGACCTCGAAGCGGGCCGTGCGTGCGCGGTCGAGATCGAGCACGGCGACCTTGCCGGGCTCGGCACGCTCGCCGCGCAGGCGCGCACGCTCGAGCGTCGCGATCACGTCGTCCGGGCCGACCGGCTCGTCGACCAGCCGCTCCCACCTGCCGAGCTCGTCGAGCAGGCGCAGGCACGCGTCGAGAGCGCGGAGGTCGCTCGCGGGGCTCTCCCCCACCGGAGGATGCTCGAGCCCGTGCGCCGCGCGCAGCATCGACTGCGCGAGCGCGCGGACGGCGTCCACCGCCGGCGTCCCCGAACGCAGCGCCTCGAGCTGCCGGAGCGGCGAGCCTCGGAGCTCCTGCAGGACCGCTTCGATCCGCTCCTGCTCGGCGACCGCGCGTCCGCGCAGGCGTCCCTCGACGAAGTCGACGTGCGCGCGGGTCAGCCCCGAGTACGGGGAGCGGAGGAACGCGAAGAGGTCGGCGCGCGACCCGTCGGCCCACGCGTAGCGGAGCAGCGCGAGGAGTGCGTGCCCGAAGGCGGTCTCGGCCAGGCGACCACGGCCGTCGAACGCGTACGGGATCCCGAGCGTGCGAAAGGCGGTCTCCAGCGGCGCGCGCCAGCGGCCGAGGGACGGGCACACGACGCCGATCGCGTCCGGCGCCGTTCCGCCGCGCACGAGCTGCAGCACCTCGTCGCCGACGAGCTCGAGCGCTCCGCGCACACCCGCGCCCTCCAGGAACGCGAGGGCGCCGTCGAGCGGCGGGGCGCCGGGGGCCGGCTCCTCGAAGAGTGAGCGCTCGAGGTGTGCGAGGGCGGGTGGCGCGACCTCGGCATAGGCGGCCGGAAGCTCTTCGATCCGACCGTCCGCGAGCCTGGCGAGGTCCTCGGCCGTAATCCGGAGCGACGCGAATGCGGCGCGGCCCTGCTCGTAGGGCAACGAGACGACCACCTCGGTGCGCCCGGCTAGCGCTTCGAGCAGCGCCCACTCGGCGGCGGTGAGGTCCTCGAAGCCGTAGGCGAAGACGGGCTCGCCGTGCCACGCGTCGAGCCTGTCCCTCAGGCGCGCAACCGCCTCGGCACGAAGGAGCTCGCGGTCCCAGACCCCGAGCGTGTCGAGCTCCGCGCGGTAGGACGCGTAGAGGTGCGCGAGGTCCCCGTCGACCCGGTCGGGCTCGAGCAGCGCGCCCTGGAGCTCGCGGATCGCCTCGCGGAGCGTGTCGGCGAACCCGGCGGAATGCGCGGACGCGGACAGACCGTTCAGCGACGCACGCGCGACGGCCCGCCGGAGCGCGAGCTGCTGCTGCGCGTCGGTGGCGAGCGGCCGGGTCGGCCCGGCGTAGGCGAGCCGCTCGAAGACGTCGTCGAAGGTGCCGATGGAGCCGCCGAAGACGCAGCCGTGCCTGACGACGAGCTCCCGCTCCACCCGATCGACGTCCGACCGGCTCGGCACGATCAATGTCGGCTCCCGCCCCTCGCCGAGCACATCGAGATACCGCTCCAGGAGCAGCGAGACCTTCCCCGCGTTCGCGGGGCCGACGAGCAGGCTCAGACCCACAACCCATCCATCGTAGAGCCCGGTCCCGACGCCTCCGGACACGGCTCCCCGCAAAGTGCGCGAAACGTTCGGGCGGGTGGCTGCCCCGCCCTTCGCTCAGCCCGCCGAGGCCGCCTTCGGCCTGCGGCCGCGTCTGGCAGCCGCCTGTCCCGGCATCTTTCCGGCGCAGGTGTCACACAGGTCCGCCTGCTTGGAGCCGCGGCGCGCGTCGTTGAAGTTGATGCGCATCACGGCGCCCTTCGATTCGTCGATCTCGTTGCTGCAATTGTCGCAAACGAGCACGGTCTTTCTCGCCAAGTTTTCCTCCTCGCGATGATGGGATCAAGGCGATTCTAGCCGAGAAAGGACAGTGGAAACTATGCGGCCGCGCGAGACTGCCGAATTCGCCACGACCGAAGCAGGCTGAGGAGCTCCTGCTCTTCCAGATCGAGCCCGGTATCCCGTGCGGAGACGATGCGCAAATGCCGCGGCCGGAAATCGGCGATCGTGCGCCCGTCCAGGTACTGCTCGATCACGGGCGGGCTGATGTAAGAAGCGCGGCAGACCGCCGGGGTGTTGCCGAGCTTCTCCGCGACCGCGCGGCACGTGGCAGTCACGTTCTTCTTGGCCTGCGTCTCGGTTTCCGCTGCACCGCGTTCGGCCAGGCCGATCGCTGCGAGCAACGTGCCGCCCCAGGTGCGGAAGTCCTTGACCGTGAAATCCTCGCCCATGTGCTCCTGCACGTACTCGTTGAGATGCCGGTCGCTCAAGTTCGCCAGCTCGCCCTCCTCCCCTCGATAGCGGAAGAGTCGGCGTCCGCCCGGGAGGTCGAGCAGCTCCTCCAGCGCATCCGCCAGTTCCGCGTCGAGGACCGCGGTCCGCACCCACACCTTGTGCTTGCCGGGGAAGTCGAGCGAGATCCTGTTTCCGCGCACCTTGACGTGCCCTTTCCTCAGCGTCGTGATCCCGTAGGTACGCGACTCCTTCGCATAACGCTCCGAACCCGGACGGAACCAGCCGAGGTTGATCAAACGTAGGGCGATTGCGCAGACGCGGGCCCTGTCGAGGGGCTCGCGGTCCATGTCCTCGGCCATGGCGGTGCGGATCAGCGGGAGCCGGTCGCCGAAGCGCACGAGCCTCTCGTACTTCGCCCGCTCCTGCTGCTCGCGAAACGCGGCCGAGTAGAGGTACTGCCTGCGGCCCGCGCGGTCGAGGCCGACCGCCTGCAGCTTCGCACCGGGGCTCGGCGAGATCCACACGTCGCGCCACGCGGGCGGGATGCGCAGCTGCTCGATCCGCTCGAGCTTCGCGGGATCGGTGATCTCATGCCCGTTGGCGCCGAAGTAGCGAAAGCCGCGACTCTTCGAGCCGCGGCGACGCAGACCCCCTGTGCGTGCCATGACTGCGGTCTAACCCGCGACCGCGCCCGGTAATCTCGGCCGCCGTGGACACGAACACGATCGTCGTGCTCGAGGGCGACCAGACCGGCCAGGAGCTTCTCGAAGAGGCGCTGCGCGTCCTCCAGCCGGACGTGATCGGACTCGATCTCTCGTTCCCGCGCTACGACCTCTCGCTCGAGAATCGCCGCGCGACCGAGAACGCGGTGGTGTACGAGGCGGCCGCGGCGATCAAGGAACACGGGCTCGGGCTGAAGGCCGCGACGATCACTCCGGAAGAGCGCGGAGACGTCGGCTCGCCGAACCGCATCCTTCGCGAAGAGATCGGGGGACGCGTGATCGTCCGCACGGGGCGGCGAATTCCCGGCGTCGTTCCGATCGGCGGCGTGTTCGCACCGATCTCCGTCGTGCGGATGGCCGTCGGCGACGCGTACGGAGCGAAGGAGTGGCGCGAAGGCGAGGGCGAGGACGAGGTCGCGTACCGAACGGAGAAGATCGAGCGTCGGATCTGCCGCTCGGTGGCCGAGTATGCGTTCCGGCTCGCGGAGCGGACGCACGCGCGCGTCTTCGGCGGCCCGAAGTACACGGTCTCGCCGACGTACGAGGGGATGCTGAAGGAGGAGATGGACGCGGCCGCCCAGCGGCACGCCGACGTGCCGTACGAACCGCAACTGATCGACGCGACGTTCGCGCTGCTGATGGCGCGGGCGTCGGACCCGCTCGTGATCCCGTCGCTGAATCGCGACGGCGACATCCTGAGCGACTTCGTGCTGCCCCTCTTCGGCTCGATTGCCGGCTCCGAGTCGCTGCTCGTCGCGTTCGACGAGATTGACGTCCCCAGCGCGTTGATGGCCGAGGCCGCGCACGGGACCGCGCCGGCCCTCGAAGGAAAGAACATCGCCAACCCGATGGCGATGATCCTCGCGGCGGCGGCGCTACTGATGCACGGTGACGAGCAAGAGCAACAGGCGGCGCGGGCGATCCGCGAGTCGGCGCTCGAGGCCGTCGCGGAGGGCGAGCGCACCGCGGACCTCGGCGGGCATCTCGGCACGTCGGAGTACACCGACGAGGTGGTCCGGCGCGTGAAGACGAAGCTCGAGGTCTGGGCGGCGCTCTAGCTGGTTGCGCAAGTCGCGAATCCGCTAGCGCGGATCCGCGACGCGCGAAGACCCCTAAAGGCGGCCGCTTCGCGGCCGCTGTCGCAGGATTTCGCGAGCGCTCTAGTTAGCTGCGCAAGTCGCGAATCCGCTAGCGCGGATCCGCGACGCGCGAAGACCCCTAAGGCGGCCGCTTCGCGGCCGCTGTCGCAGCGAGTTCAATGGGCCCTAGACCGCGAGCTTGAGGCGCGCCGACCACGCCTCGATGCAGGCGTGCGCGATCAGCGGGTCGAACTGGGTGCCGGCGCAGCGGCGAAGCTCCTCGAGGGCGGCGCGGATGGTGAGCGTCGCGCGGTACGGCCGGTGCGAGGTCATCGCGTCGTAGGCGTCCGCGATGCAGACGAGCCGTGCCTCGGCCGGGATCGCCTCTCCGGCAATCCTGCCGGGATAGCCGGTGCCGTCCCAGCGCTCATGGTGGTGGAGGATCGCCGGCAGCGCACGCCGCGCACCGGGGAGCGACGAGACGAGCACCGCACCGGCGGCCGGGTGTCTGCGAACCTCGGCGAGCTCGATCGGCGTGAGCGGCCCCGGCTTGGCGAGGATCGCCGCCGGAACTGCGAGCTTGCCGACGTCGTGGAGGAGGCTGCCCGCGCGAACGTTCCCGAGGACCTCGTCGCTCCACCCGAGTGTCCGCGCCGCCGAGACCGCCAGGGCGACGACCCGGTGCGCGTGACCCTGGGTCCAGGGATGCCGCGCCTCGACCGCCTCGGTCAGTTCGGCAAGCATGGACGCCAGACTTCGCGGTGGGCTCCTGCGTCCCTTCCCGTTGCACACAAATAGGATCGTCGCGGTGAGAGTCGGGGTCACACGGGAGACCGCGGCCGGGGAGCGGCGCGTCGCGCTCGTCCCGGACTCCGTCGGTCGGCTCGCCCAGACCGGAATCGGCGTCGTCGTCGAGCCGGGGGCCGGCGTCGAGGCCTCCTACCCCGACGATGCGTACCGCGAGGCCGGCGCGGAACTCGGGCCTGCCTGGGACGCGGACGCCGTCGTCAAGGTCCAAGCGCCCGCGGCCGCAGAGGTCGAGCGGCTGCATGACGGCCAGGTGCTGATCGGCTTTCTCCAGCCACTGACCGACCGCGCGGGAATCGACCGGCTCGCGGCCCGGGGCGTGGTCGCGTTCGCGATGGAGTCAATTCCGCGGATCACGCGTGCGCAGGCGATGGACGCGCTCTCGTCGCAGGCGACCGTCTCGGGGTACAAGGCCGCGCTGATCGCGGCCGACCGGCTCCCCCGCTTCCTGCCCATGCTGATGACCGCGGCCGGCACAGTGCCGCCTGCGAAGGTGCTCGTGCTCGGCGCCGGCGTCGCGGGACTGCAGGCGATCGCGACGGCGCGGCGGCTCGGAGCGGTCGTCTCGGGCTTCGACGTGCGGCCTGTCGTGCGTGAGCAGGTCGAGTCGCTCGGCGCCGCGTTCCTCGACCTCGGCGTCGTCGGTGAGGAGACCGAGGGCGGGTACGCGCGTGAGCTGACCGAGGACGAGCAGAGGAAGCAGCAGGAAGCGCTCGAGCAGCGCATCCCGGAGTTCGATGCCGTGATCACCACGGCGGCGATCCCGGGGCGCGCGGCGCCGCGGCTGATTCCGGCGAGCGCGGTCCGCGCGATGCGCCCCGGATCGGTGATCGTCGACCTCGCGGCGGAGACCGGTGGAAACTGCGAGCTGACGCGCCCGGGCGAGGAGTTCTCGGAGGGCGGCGTCACGATCGTCGGGCTCACGAACCTCGCGAGCACGATGGCGTACGACGCGTCGCGTCTGTACTCGCGCAACGTCACGTCTCTGCTGCAGCATCTGGCGCCCGAGGGCGAGCTGCGGCTGGACTTCGACGACGAGATCGTCGCCGGAGCGTGCGTCACGCGGCGTGACGGGGTGCCTGCGTGAACGTTCTGCTCGTGCTCGAGCTGACGATCTTCGCGCTCGCGATCTTCGTCGGGTTCGAGGTGATCTCGAAGGTGCCGGCGATGCTGCACACCCCGCTGATGTCGGGAACGAACGCGATCCACGGCATCGTCCTGATCGGCGCAATGCTGATCGTCGGAACCGCCGACTCGACGATCGAGCAGGTGCTCGGCTTCGTCGCGGTCGTGTTCGGGACGATCAATGTCGTCGGCGGCTTCCTCGTCACCGACCGCATGCTCGAGATGTTCAAGCAGCGTCGGCCGGACGAGCCGGACGGATGAGCCGCACCTGGATCGACGTCGCGTACCTCGTCGCCGCGATCCTGCTGATCGTCGGCGTCAAGCGGCTCTCACACCCTCGTACTGCACGATCGGGGAACTGGATCGCCGCCGTGGGGATGTCGATCGCCGTCGGCTTCACCTTCTTCATCAGAGAGATCGACTCGTACTGGCTGATGCTCACGGGAATCGCCGTCGGCTCGGTGATCGGCGTGCTCTCGGCGCGGGCCGTCAAGATGACGCAGATCCCGCAGATGGTCGCCCTGTTCAACGGCGTGGGCGGCGGAGCGGCTGCGCTGATCGCCGCGTCCGAGTTCCACCGCCACGCGCCGGAGTCGGGCGGGCTCGCGGGAGAACTGCTCGTCGGGATCCTCTTCTCGGCGGTGATCGGGTCGGTCAGCTTCTGGGGGTCGCTCGTCGCCTTCGGGAAGCTGCAGGAACTGATCGCCGGGCGGCCGCTCGTCTTCCCCGGCCAGAACGTGTTCAACGCGGTGCTCGGGCTGGTGCTCGTCGCGCTCGTCGCGTTGACGGCAGTGACCGAGAACGGGCTCTGGCTCGTGCTGTTGATGCTTGCCGCCGCGGTACTCGGCGTACTGTTCGTGCTTCCGATCGGGGGCGCCGACATGCCGGTCGTGATCTCGCTGTTGAACGCGTGCACCGGCCTCGCGGCCGCCTCGACGGGCTTCGTACTGCACAACACCGCGCTGATCATCGGCGGGACGATCGTCGGCGCGTCGGGGACGCTCCTCACCGTGATGATGGGACGCGCGATGGGCCGGCCGCTCGTGCAAACGCTCTTCGGCGCGTTCGGCGCGACGCCGGCGACCGCGCCTGCGATGGCCGGCGCCTCGGCCAACGGCGCGAGCGTGCGCACCGCCTCGCCGGAAGACATCGGGTTCATGCTCGCGTACGCGCATCGCGTCGTTTTCGTCCCGGGCTACGGCCTCGCGGTCGCGCAGGCTCAGCACGACGTCCGGGCCCTCGGTGAGCTGCTCGAGAGCAAAGGTGTCGACGTCCGCTACGCGATCCACCCCGTCGCGGGGCGAATGCCGGGCCACATGAACGTGCTGCTCGCGGAAGCGAACGTCCCCTACGACGAGCTCTTCGAGATGGACGAGATCAACCCGGAGTTCCCGCAGACAGACGTCGTCGTCGTGGTCGGAGCGAACGACGTGGTCAACCCTGCGGCCAGGAGCTCACCCGGTAGCCCGATCTACGGCATGCCGATCCTCGACGTCGACAAGGCGCACAACGTCGTGGTGATCAAGCGCTCGCTCGCGACGGGGTTCGCGGGTGTCGACAATCCGCTCTTCTACGAACCGAAGACCGTGATGCTCTTCGACGACGCGAAGACCGCACTCGAGCGGCTCGTCGCGGCGGTCAAGGCGGTTTGAGCCTGCCCGACGTCCCGTTCTTCGACGGCGCCGCCGTTGAGGAGGCGGTCGCACCGGAGCGCGCGCTGGAGGCAGTCCGCGACGCGTTCGTTGCGTATGCGCGCGGCGAGTGGACGATGCCGCCGAAGGTCTACGTGCACGCCTATCCCGCCGGCGATTTCCGCGCCATGCCTGCGCTCGGCGGAGGGCACGCGCTCCTCAAGTGGGTGACCTCGTTCCCAGGGAACCCCGCCGTCGGGCTCCCGACGGTCATGGGGGTCGTGCTCGTCTCCGACGCCTCGAACGGCGTGTTGCGCGCGGTGCTCGATGCTGGGGCCGTGACCGCGCTCCGGACCGGCGCCGCCGCGGTGCTCGCGGCTGAGACGCTCGGCCGGGCGGACGCCGGAAGCGCTGCGGTGATCGGCGCCGGTGTCAACGGTCGCGCAGCGGCGCGGACGTTCCTCGCCCGCGGGCGGCAGGTAGCGATGTGGGACACGGATGCGGAGACGGCCCGACGCGTCGCGGCGGAGCTCGGTGCGGACGTCGCCGCGTCCCGCGAGGAGGCGCTCGGCGCAGACCTCGTCGTCACCGTCACGCCGGGACGCGAGGTGCTGATCGCCGAGGGTGCACTCGTCGCGGGCCAGCACGCCTCGCTGATGGGAGCGGACGGCCCGGGCAAACAGGAGATCGCCGTCGAGGAGCTCGCGCGCGTGCGCGTGTTCTCCGACGAGTGGGAGCAGGCGAGCCACGGTGGCGACATCGCCTACGCGGTCGAGGCCGGTGTGCTCGAGCGCGATGACGTGATCGAGCTCGGAGCGGTGCTCGCAGGATCCGCTGAGGGACGGCGCTCGCCCGAGGAGGTCACGGTCTTCGACTCGACCGGACTCGCGATCCAGGACCTCGCGATCGCGCTCGCGGCGCTCGAGCGGGTCGACGAGCTCGACCTGCCGAGGATCAGCCTCTAGGAAACAACGGCGACGCGCGCCGGCTCGAGCAGGTCGAGGATCGGGTCACGGTCGCCCTGGAGCGCGCGCGCGACGAGCTCGCCCGACGCGAAGCCGAGCACGTTCCCGTGGCCGGAGTACCCCGCTGCGACGTAGACGCGGGGGGCACGGGGAAGCTGTCCCACGAGCGGGAGCAGGTCGTCGGTCGTGCCCCAGATCCCCGCCCAGCGGTGCGTGACGCGGGGGGCGCGCCCGAGGAGTTCGCGTGCGAGCGCCTCGATCTGCGATTGCACGGCGTCGGTCACCGACTCGTCGTCGGTCCATTCGTCGTCGGCACCGGCGTCGCGCGAGCCGCCGATCACCAGCCGTCTGTCACGCGTCTGGTGCCAGTAGTCGAGCCCGTAGCGCGCGTAGTGCGGCCGCTCGAACAAGAGCTTGGGCAGCGACTCGGTCACCAGCACCTGGCCTCGGGTCGCACGGACGCGTGCGTCGAGCTCGGGCACGAGCCCGTGTCCGAGCCCGTCCGTCGCAATGACCACGCGCTCCGCTTCGAGCTCGTCGAGCGAGCCGACGCGACTGCCTTCGCGCAGCTCGGCTCCTGCAGCGGCCGCGAGCCGGGCCAGGCTGCGGACCCAGCGCGCGGGCTGGATCGCCCCGTCGGGCGGGTGCACGAGCCCCGCGGCGAACCGTCCGCGCAACGGCGGTCTGAGCTCGTCCGCGTCGAGCCACTCGGCCGCGAACCCGTCCTCAACAAGAGCGTCGAACTCTGCGCGCAGCTCTGTTCGCTCCGCCTCGTCGACCGCGAGCCGAAGGCTGCCGAGCGCCCGGAACGAGTCGCCCGCGATCGAGGCGAGCCGCGCCTGCGCCTGCTCTGTCAGTTGCCAGTATGCGCGCGCCGAGTCGCGACCGAGCTGCGTTCGAGCGACGTCGTACGCCATCGCGCCGCCGCGCAGCGCGAAGCCGCCGTTTCGGCCGCTCGCGCCACCCGCGATCTCGCGCGCCTCGTGCAATCGCACGCGTAGCCCCGCTTGCGCGAGCGCAAGCGCACACGAGCAGCCGGTAACACCGCCGCCGACGATCTCGACCTCGGGCACGCCCGCGAGGGCGGTCCGCGGCAGCGGCTCCCCCCGCTCCTCGAGCCAGTACGACGCCATGCGTCGATCGTAGTCACCGCCGTGTCTGGCGGTACACGCCGTCGCTCGTCGCGACGAGCCCCGCGAGCTCGAGCTCGGAGAGCGCCGCCGCCGCCACGCCCCAAAAAAGACGGCTCCGGTGAACGTGCCGGAGCCGTCGGAGGATCAGCCGCGCCAGGCGGGTGCCGACCGGAGCTACTCCTCCTCGACCGGAATGCCGCACGACACGGCTGCTTCCTCGAGCGCCGTGAAGATCTCGCTGTTCTCCAGGTGGTCGATGCCCTTGCCGTTACCGAGCACTGACTCGTTCGGGTTGTTGTGGGCGAGGACGCCGCCCGCGGCCGCGTGTTCGTTCTCGCCGCCGGCGACGCCGATGCCGAGCGCGAAGTAGAGCGGTTGTCCCGACTCGGAGTAGGCGTCGCTCGCACACTGCGCATCCTCGCTCGTGACCTCGATGCCGATCTGGGCGAGCGTCTGCTGGAGCGCCTGGACCGCTGCTGAAGTCGAAGAGCAGCCACTTGCCTGACATCGTCGACTGCTTCAGCCCCTGCAGCGACGACGAAACGCGGATGCAGTCGAACGCGAGCGCCGAACCGGCTCCAAGCAGCGCGAACGCGAGCACGGCGACCACGATTGCAAGACGTTGCTTCAAGAAGTCACTCCCTCTCGATATCTCTCTAGAAGACACTCTGTGTGCACGCCAGCCTGACGGTTGGACGCGCGGCTGTCCAGGTTCGGCGTGCGTCCGACCCCCTTGGTTCGTCTGGCGGCAGAGAACACCGCGGCGGATCTGCACACTCGCGAAGCGGTGCCGCAGATCGTGCGGATGGCGGTGAACGATCACGGCTGCCTGACACTTCCCTCGCTCCTCGAGCCAGTACGACGCCATGCGTCGATCGTCGTCACCGCCTTGTCCGCCGGTACACGCCGTCGCTCGTCGCGACGAGCCCCGCGAGCTCGAGCTCGGAGAGCGCCGCCGCCGCCACGCCGGCGTCGAGGGCCGCCGAGCGCACGAGCTCGTCCGCGCTTGTCGGGCGGTCGAGCCGCTGGAGGATCGCTCGGGCCGGTTCGGTGAGGTCGACCTCGGCTTCCGCCGCGGTTCGAGCCCGAAGAGCTCGAGCACGTCGGCGGACGAGGTCAGCGGCGTCGCTCCGAGCCGGAGCAGCGTGTTCGTTCCCGCGCTCAGCGTTGAGGTGATCTCGCCCGGACACGCGTACACCTCGCGCCCTTCCTCGAGCGCGAAGTCCGCAGTGATCAGCGCGCCGCTCCGCTCGCGAGCCTCGACGACCACGGTGGCCTGCGCGAGCCCTGCGACGATCCGGTTCCGCGCCGGAAAGCGCCACGGCGCGGGCTCGACACCCGGTGCGTACTCTGAGACGACGAGCCCCGTGCCGGCGATCCGCCCGGCGAGCTGGGCGTGCGCAGCCGGGTAGTCACGGTCGACCCCGCAGCCGAGCACGGCGACGGTGGCGCCGCCCGCTTCGAGCGCGCCGCGGTGCGCCTCGCCGTCGACCCCGCGCGCGAGACCGCTGACCACCGTGAGCCCGGCCGCCGCAAGCTCGCGCCCGAGCATCCGGGAGACCTGCGCACCGTAACCCGAGCAGGCGCGAGCGCCGACGATCGCGACGGCGGGCTTCGAGAGAAGCTCGGGCTCGGCGCGTCCGCGAAGGAAGAGTCCCGACGGCGAGTCGCTGATCGCCCGCAGTAGGGGCGGAAACCGGCGGTCCGAGCGGCCGATCCACCTCAGGCCACGATGCTCCAGCGCTTCGACGTATGCGCGCGCGTCGAATTTCGCCGCGAAGGCCGCGAAGCGTGCGGTTCGCGCCTCGGTGCGCGGGTGGACGCCGCGCTCGGCCGCGAAGGCAGCGAGGGCAAGCTCACTCACGGCCCCTTCAGCTCCTTCGGCGCACGGTAGGAGAGCGCCTCGGCGACGTGCGTGGCCTCGACCGCGTCGACTCCGGCGAGCGCGGCGATCGTCGCCGCGACGCGGGCGACGCGTGCTCGTCCTCGCCCCGACAGCGGCAGCTGGTCGACCGCCCGGGTGAGCAAGGCATCCGCCTTCACGTCTCGGGCGGGCACGCGCTCCCCGAGTCGGGAACGCGCCGCTGCGACGCGCTCGCGCACGGCCGCGGAGGCCTCGCCCTTCCCGGCCGCGAGCTCCACGGCGCGAGGCCGCGGCACCACGACGACGAGATCGAAGCGGTCGAGGAGCGCGCGGGAGAGCTTGTTGCCGTACGCGGCCAGTCGCTGCGCGGAGCACGTGCATGCAACGGCCGGATCCCCCCGCGCACCGCACGGACAGAGATTCATCGTCCCGACCAGCTGGAAGGACGCCGGGTAGAGCGCCGTCCCCTCGGCTCGGGCGACGCTGATCACGCCGTCCTCGAGCGGCTGTCGAAGCGCCTCGAGCGCCGGGCGGACGAATTCGGGGAGCTCGTCGAGCAGGAGCACTCCATGGTGCGCGAGGCTCGCCTCCCCCGGTCGCGGCCCGCGTCCGCCGCCGACGATCGCCGCAGCGGATGCCGTGTGGTGCGGCGCGCGAAAGGGCGGGATCGTGACGAGCGGATGCTCGACGCGGAGGATGCCCGCGACCGAGTGGATCCGTGTCACCTCGAGCGAGGCAGACTCGTCGAGCTCGGGCAGGAGCCCGGGAAGCCGGCGCGCCAGCATCGTCTTCCCGGTGCCCGGCGGGCCGCCCAGGAGCAGGTTGTGCCGCCCGGCCGCCGCGATCTCGAGCGCGCGTCGAGCGCGTTCCTGGCCGTGGACGTCGGCGAGATCCGGTACGGCCGCCGGCGTTGCGCCGTTTCGAGGTGGGACAGGCTCGGGCTCCAGCTCGCCTCGAAGGTAGGCGACCGCTTCGGCCAGGTGCCACACGGGCACCGGCTCGATCCCGGCGAGCGCGGCCTCAGGTGCCGTCTGGGCAGCGCAGATGATCCGAGGCAGACTCGCCCGCTTCGCGCCCTCGGCGACCGCGAAGACACCCGCGACCGGGCGGACACGTCCATCGAGGGCGAGCTCGCCGTGGACAGCGTGCCGCTCGAGCTCGGCGCGCGGAATCTGGCCGGACGCGGCGAGCACCGCGAGCGCGATCGGCAGGTCGAAACCCGAACCCTCCTTGCGCAGCGCGGCCGGCGCGAGGTTGACCGTGATCCGGCCTTCGGGCCACTCGCACTCCGCCGAGCGGACACCGCTGCGGACGCGCTCCTTCGCCTCCTGGCACGCGCGGTCGGCGAGCCCGACGATCGTGAACGCGGGCAGCGCGCCCTGGAGATGGGCCTCGACCTCGACGCGACGAGCTTCGAGGCCGACCAGAGCATGCGTGACTGCGCGCGCGAGCACGATGCCACGTTAGGTCGCCGCCCGCGCGGCTTCGTGTCAGATGTGTGTCAACTTCGTGCCGACTTGCCCGCGATCAGCACATCCTCGAAGTATTCGCCAGCTCGTCGTCCGGTGCGTCGGTTTACGTGACGACGAACGCGATGTTCGAGATGCAACCCCGCACGTTCGAAGATCTCCGGATAGAGATCGCGCCGGTCGTTCACGACCACGACCACGCGCGCGCCGCGGCGGAGACACTCCGCCGAGCGCTCGAGCACGCGGGCCACGCCTTCCGTGTACTCCGCGATCGCGCGCTTGGTCGAGCCCCGCCCCAGCTCGAACGTCCCCCGGTCTTCGAGCCCGAGCAGCTCATAGGCGTACCTGTGCTGCTCGTGGTAGTCGATCAGCCCCGGATACGGCGGCGAGGTGATCACCGCCGCGTATGGGCCGCCGAGCTCCAGTTCGCGGGCGTCGCCGTGGAGCACGCTCGCGGTCCTCCCACGCCTGCGGACCCGGGCAAAAGCGTGGACGCGCGCAAGCGTGTCGAGCGCGTAGCGGCGCAGGAAGTGGTCTGCACGCTGCACCGGTCGGCACTCCCGCTTGTGCTTGTGGCACCAGTACGGCTCGCGCTGAGGCGTGCGAGGAAAGTCGAGGTCGAAGTGCGTCGTCAGCCGCGCCGAGCGTGCGGCCCGCGTCAGCACGACCTTGAGCACGTCCGCGTGCTCGTAGTCCGGGATCCACGAACGAAAACCGAGGAGCTGGGTTGCGGCCTCCGGCGCGAACCACCGCCGGACGTAGGCCGGCGCCCCGCGAGCCGTCGCCGTCGACTCGAGCCCTTCGAGTCGGGCGCACGCATCGCGGAGCTCGTGCTCGAGCGTGAAGAGGTTGTAGCGCTCCGTCTTCACCCGCATCAAGAGCGCATTGAACGCTGCGATGTCGACGCCAGTCGCGTCGTGGCCACTCTCGAGTGCCTGGACGAGGGTCGTCCCTGAACCCGCGAACGGATCGAGCACGCGGCCGCCCGGCGGGACGTAGCGCTGCAAGAGCGTCTCCACGAGCTGCGGGATGAACTTGCCGAGGTACGGATGGAGCCGGTTGACGTGCTTCGTGCGCACGCGCTCGGGCAGATCCCGCTCGGACCAGGAGAGCTCGAGGTCGATGTCGTCGTAGAGGGCTTCCTGCGTCTGTGCCACGCCGGGCACGGACTTCGCGGCTCAGAGTGGATCTCCTATTCGAAGCCGACGAAGGTGGCCTTCGTCCACGGCCACGACGTCGAACGAGATTCGGAGCCCGCGGAGGTTCGGGTTCCGGACGAGCCACGCTTCGGCGGCCCGGAAGAGCCGGCGCTGCTTCTCGCGGTCGACCATCTCGGCGGCGCTGCCGTACCGGGTCCCCGATTTCGACTTGACCTCGCAGAACACGAGCCGTCGGCCGCGCCGGACGATCAGGTCGAGCTCGTACCCGGCGGTCCAGACGTTGACGCCGAGGATGCGGTAGCCGCGAAGCCGGTAGTGCCGGACCGCGCGGCGCTCAGCTTGCTGCCCCGACCCCCGTCTCGGCAAGGTCGGCGTAGCAGAGCGCCTGAAACGAGCGCCGGTGGATGTGCGACGGCCCGCGGGCACGAACAGCCGCAGAGTGATTCGGCGTGATGTACCCCACGTGCGAGGAGAAGCCGTAGTGCGGGAAGACCGCGTCCATTCGGCGCATCGCGCGGTCACGTACGACCTTCGCGACGATCGACGCGGCCGCGATCGCTGCGCTCTTCGTGTCGCCGTCGACGATCGCGCGGTGAGGCGGCGCGCTCGGGCCGAGGCGGAAGCCGTCGACCACGCAGACCTCCGCAGGCGGCGCGAGCGCGGCGAGGCAGGATCGCATGCCCGCGAGGTTCGAGCGGTGCAGCCCGTTGCGGTCGATCTCGCGCGCCGAGTACATCCGCACCGCGATCTTCGCCGCGCACCCGACGACTGCGCGGAAGAGCTCCTGGCGTTCGTCCGGGCTGAGCTGTTTCGAATCGTTCAGAAGCGCGAGCGGGCGAACACGGTGGTCGCGCAGGCACTCGTAGTCGAGCAGGACCCCCGCGACGACGAGCGGCCCGGCGAGCGAGCCCCGGCCTGCCTCGTCGACGCCCGCCACAAAGCGCGCCCCGAGGCGTCGGTCGAAGCGAAGGAGGCGCTGGCCGCTGCTCGGAGGCACTCGCCGAGGATAGCCCCGGCCTCAGCCGGAGCGACCCGCTGTGGAAAAGGTCTTACGCCTCGGCCTTGGCAGGCTCGGGCTCGGGCTCGGGCTCGGACTCGCCCTCGGCGGCGTCCCCACCCTCGGCCTCGGCAGGCTCGGCCTCCACCGCCGCGGCGGGGGCCTCCTGCTCGAGCTCAGTGGGCTCGGTCTCGGCGAGTGCGTCCTCGGTTGCGTCGAGCGTCGCCTCAGCCTCCACGACCACCCCGGCGGCCCCTGGACGCTGCTGCTTCTCGCGCACGCGGGCTTTCTTGCCCACCCGGCCTCGCAGGTAGTACAGCTTCGCCCGCCGGACGTCGCCGATCGCCATCACCTCGAGCCGCTCGATCTTGGGCGAGTGGAGCGGGAACGTCCGCTCGACGCCGACTCCGAACGACTGCTTGCGCACGGTGAACGTCTCGCGGACACCTGCGCCCTGGCGCTTGAGCACGATCCCCTCGAAGACCTGCACACGCCGGCGCTGGCCCTCGATCACCTGGAAGTGCACCCGCACGGTGTCGCCCGCCTTGAACTGCGGGATCCCGCTCCGCAACTGGGCGCGCTCGATGGAATCGATCACGTTGCTCATAAGAAAGGAGGCCGAGGAAAAGGCCGAAGCGGGATGTTAGCGCAAGGAAATCCGGTTCGGCGGCCAGTAGGTCGCGAAGACCTTGCCGATCAGGTTCTCCCGCGGGACCGTCCCCCAGACGCGCGAATCGCACGACTGAGTGCGGTTGTCCCCCATCACGAAGTAGTTGTCGGGGGGGATCTTCCGCGGCTCGAAGGTGTTGAAGTCGCGGCGGCCCGGCGGGATGTAGGGCTCGTTGAGCTTCCTCCCGTTGATGTACACCTCACCCTCCCGCTGCTCCCACGTCTCCCCAGGAAGGCCGATGATCCGCTTGACGAACGTGCCTGCGGGCGGGCACTGCTGAGCCGCTCGGGGAGGTGTGTTGAAGACGACGATGTCGCCCCTCTCCGGGTCCTTGAAGTGGTAGATGAAGCGGTTCGCGAGCACGCGATCGGAGAACCGGGCGAGGCAGCCCGGGCCCGGCGCCGCGCAATGCAGCCGCGGCTCCATCGACGAGGTCGGGATCCGATACGGGTTCACGACCCAGGCCTTGATCGCGAGCACGATCGCGATCGCCCCGACGATCGTCACGAGCCAGTCGAGTGCAACCGTCCACGCGTGCGGCAGCCCCAGCCGCTCGATCGGGTTCCTCACCCGCGGACGCTCCGGAGCCGGCTCTGCTCGAGCCGCCACGCCTCGATCCGTCGGTGGTCGCCCGACAGGAGCACGTCCGGCACGGCCCAGCCGCGGTAGTCCGCGGGCCGGGTGTAGTGCGGGTACTCGACGCCGCGCTCGAGCTCGGCGGAGAAGCTCTCGTGCACGCTCGACTCGGCGCTCCCGAGCGCGCCCGGCAGCAGCCGGACGACGGCGTCGACGAGCACCATGGCCGGCAGGTCGCCGTTCGAAAGCACGTACGGGCCGATCGAGATCGCGTCCGACGCGAGGTTCGCGACGATCCGCTCGTCGAAGCCCTCGAACCGTGCGGAGAGGATCGTCAGCCGGTCTTCTCCGGCGAGCTCCTCGACCACCTCCTGCGTCAACTGCCTCCCGCCCGGTGTCATGGCGACGACTCGATGGTCCGGCGCACCGCCGTAGACCGCGTCCAGCGCCGCCGCGACCACGTCGACGCGGAGCACCATGCCGGCGCCGCCGCCGTACGGCTCGTCGTCGACTTGCCGCGAGCTGAGCGGAGACGTGTCCCGGTAGTTGAAGAGGCGCAGCTCGAGGCCGTCGCCGAGCACCGCAGCGAGAGGACGCTGCTCGGTCAGCCAGGCGTAGGCGTGCGGGACGAGCGTGAAGACGTCGATCTGCACCGGGCCGTGAGGTTACTCAGGGGAGGCGAAGCCGCGCGAGACAACGATTCGCCGGCCTTCCAGGTCGATCTCGCGGACGCACGCCTCGACGAGCGGCAGCAGCGTGCCGGAGTCAAGCTCGAGGACGTCGTTCGCGTCGTAGTTGGCGACGTCGCGGACCTGCCCGAGCTCCCGTCCTCCCTCCTCGACGACGTCGAGCCCGACGAGCTGGAACACGTAGAACGAGTCCGGCTCGGGAGCCGGCAATGACGCCTTCGGCACGCGGAGCTCGGTGCCGCGGTCGACGGGCCGGTCGAGCTTCACCACGAGCCGGCCGCCCGAGCGCTTCGATTCCTCGACGCGTGCCGGCGCGTCGCCCGCGACGAGTTCGGCGCCGACGGCGAAGCGCGCCGGGTCGTCGCTCGGGTGCTCCACGACGAAGGCCCCGCCGATCCCGTGAGGCTTCCCCACGCGGCCGATCGAAACGAGCTCCGTCACCGCTCGCCGCGGTCGATCGCGAACCCCTCGAACACCGGAACCACGTCTTCGGGCCGAACGGCCTTTCGTCAGATTCTCCTCGACGAAGGAGTTCGCGTCCGGCCAGCCGGACCTGAGAACTGCGTCGACGCTGCGCTCGACGTCGAACGGCGTCCGACGAAGCTCGACGTCCGGTCCCAGCAGCGCCCAGAACGCGGCGACCTCGCCGTCGTACGGCATGCCGACGGACCCGGCGTTCACCCAGCGGAAGCCGTCGACGCGCCGGTCGAGCTGCATGTGCGTGTGGCCCGCGACGACGACCGACTCCCTCGTCCGCGCCAAGACCTTGCGCAGGTGCTCGTCCGGAGTCGCCCGCGTGACGATCTCCTCGTCGCTTCGCGGCGTCGCGTGGCAGAAGCACACGTCACCGAGCCCGTCGACCTCCAGGACCACGGTCTCCGGCAGCGAGCCGAGAAAGCCCCGCTGCTCGTCCGAGAGCCGCTCGGCCGTCCAGCGCAGCGACGCTTGGATCTCCGGGTCGACGTCTCCGGCGTCACCGGTCGCGAGCGCGCGGTCGCCGTTTCCGCGGATCCACCGGACCCGGTCTCCGAGCGAGCGCAGCAGCTCGAGCGTCTCGCCCGGCTGAGGGCCGCTGGCGACGTCGCCGCCGACGACGATCACGTCCGTCTCAGCGACCTCGTCGAGCACCGCCTCGAGCGGCTTGAGCATCCCGTGGATGTCGTAGAGCGCCGCGACGCGCAACGCTAGCCGGCAATCTCGAGCAGCACGCGGCGGTTCTCGCGCACTCCACCGGCACGGACGACCGCGCGAAGTGCGCGGGCGATCCGGCCCTGGCGGCCGATCACCTTGCCGACGTCGTCGGGAGCGACGTGCAGGTGCAACACGAGCGCGTCGTCCCGCTCCTCTCGCTCGACGCGCACGGCGTCGGGGTCGTCGACGAGGCTGCGTGCGAGGAACTCGACGAGCTCCGGCACGTCAGGCGTTCAGGTTCTTGATCTTCAGGAGCCTCGAGACCGTGCCCGAGGGCTGCGCGCCCTTGCCGAGCCAGTCCTTCACCTTGTCCTCGTTGAACTCGATCGTCGACGGGTCGGTCTGCGGGTTGTAGCGACCGACGATCTCGATGAACTTGCCGTCGCGCGGCGAGCGCGAGTCGGCGATGACGACGCGGTAGATCGGGTTCTTCTTCGATCCGATCCGCGCCAACCTCATGCGAACTGCCATCTCACCTCCGGTTCTTGGGACGCTTCTTCTTCTTCGACTTGCGCGGCACGGCGCGGGCGGGTGCTCCGTTTCCCGGCTCGGGCGTGAGGCCCGGCATCTGCGGCATCTTGCCTTTGCTCATGCCCTTCATCATCTTCTCCATCTGCTTGCGCGCCTCGAGCAGCCGGTTGACCTGCTGCACCGACGTGCCGCTGCCCTTCGCGATGCGGAGCCTGCGCTTACCGTCGATCACGTGCGGCGTGTTGCGCTCGTGCGGCGTCATCGAGAGCACGATCGCCTCGACCTTCTTCAGCTCGCGCTCGTCGATGTCGACACCCTTCAGCTGAGCGCCGAGGCCCGGGACCAGCTTCAGCACGCCCTGCAGCGGCCCCATCCTGCGGAGCATGCGCTGCGCCGAGAGGAAGTCGTCGAACGTGAACTTGCCCTTGCGGATCCGGTCCTCCATCGCCTGCTGCTCGTCTTCCTCGATCGCCTGCTCCGCCTTCTCGACGAGCGAGAGCACGTCGCCCATGCCGAGGATCCGCGACGCCATCCGATCGGGGTGGAAGTACTCGAGCTGGTCGAGCTTCTCTCCGACGGAGACGAGCTTGATCGGGCGGCCGGTGACAGCCTTGACCGAGAGCGCGGCGCCGCCGCGCGCGTCCCCGTCGAGCTTCGTCAGGACGACGCCGTCGAACGCGACGCGCTCCTGGAAGCTCTGCGCGACGCGCACCGCCTCCTGCCCCGTCATCGCGTCGAGCACGAGCAGGACGTTGTGCGGTCGCGCCTCCTTGCGCACGCGCGCAAGCTCGTCCATCAGGTCCTCGTCGACGTGCAGACGTCCTGCGGTGTCGAGGATGATCGTGTCGCGCCCTTCCGCCTGCGCCCGTGCGAGCCCGTCGCGGACGGCAGCGACAGGATCGCGGCGCTCCTCGCTGTACACCGGGACCTGGATCTGCCGTCCGAGCTGCTCGAGCTGCTCGATCGCGGCGGGGCGCTGCAAGTCCGCTGCGACGAGCGCCGGTTGCTTGCCGTCCTTGCCGAGGAGCAGCGCGAGCTTGGCGGCAGCCGTCGTCTTGCCGGAGCCCTGCAGGCCGGCGAGCAGGATCACGGTCGGCTGCTTCGAGGTGTAGACGAGGCGCGAGTCACCGGTGCCCATCAAGGCGGTCAGCTCGTCGTGCACGATCTTCACCACCTGCTGGCCCGGAGTGACCGACTTGACCACGTCTTGGCCCATAGCGCGCTCGCGCACCCGGGCCGTGAAGTCCTTCACGACGTCGAGGTTCACGTCGGCTTCGAGCAGCGCGAGGCGGATCTCGCGCATAGCGCGCGAAATCGACTCCTCGTCGAGCGTTCCCCGCTTCCTGAGATCGCCGAGAGCGCCCTGAAGGCGGTCGGAGAGCGTGTCGAACACGGCGGCAGAAGTGTACTGGCGGCCTTACGATCCCCCGGCTACTGCCGAGGAAAGGAGCAGGATGGCCCAGGTTGCGAAGGTGGTCACGATCATCGGCTCGTCGCCCGAGAGCTTCGCGAAGGCGGCCGACGTGGCGGTTCAGGAGGCGGCGAAGACCCTGCGGGGGATCTCAGGCGCGCACGTCGTCTCGATGAGCGCAGAGGTCGAGGGTGACCGGATCACCGAGTTCCGCACGACGGTGAACATCGCGTTCGCCATCGAGCGGTAGCTGGGGATCGATCGGCCCGGAATCGTCACGAAGGCGTGACAGACACGCACGACGGCCCTCGCTAGCGTTTGTGTAGGGGCCGTCGTGCCCCCTAGGGGGAGTGCGCTATTCAGGCGGCGATGATCGACTTCGCCGGTAGGGTCGGCTCGTCACCGGCGCCGGACGGGTCTGGAAGCGGCGTACGCGCGCGTGAAACCGGCGTCGACTTCGGCAGCGAGCCGGTCGCACCGGACGTGATCGCCGAGCGCTGGGCCGAGATCGCGGGCTAGCCGGAGACCAGCGCCCGGGCGAAGTCCCTCGGGTCGAACGGGCGCAGGTCTTCGAGCCCCTCCCCCACGCCGACGAGCTTCACGGGCAGCCCCAACTCGTGCGCGATCGCGACCGCGATCCCGCCCTTCGCCGAGCCGTCGAGCTTCGTCAGCGCGACCCCGGTCACGCCGACCGCGTCACCGAAGAGCCGCGCCTGCTGCAGGCCGTTCTGTCCCGTGGTCGCGTCGACGACGAGCAGCACTTCGTGCGGCGCGCCTTCCCGCCGACGTTCGATCACGCGACGAACTTTCGCGAGCTCCTCCATCAAGTTGGACTGCGTGTGCAGGCGGCCTGCGGTATCCACGATCACGACGTCCGCTCCGTCTCGCTCCGCGCGCCCGATCGCGTCGTAGGCGACAGCCGCGGGATCGCCCCCGCGCTCGCCGCCGACGAAATCGGCACCCGCTCGCTCGGCCCAGATCTCGAGCTGCTCCTCGGCTGCGGCTCGGAACGTGTCCGCTGCTCCGACGACGACGCGCCGGCCGTGCTCTCCGAGCCTCATCGCGAGCTTGCCGATCGTCGTCGTCTTGCCGGTTCCGTTGACGCCGACAACGAGGATCACCGTCGGCCGCGCGCTCACGTCGAGGCGCGCGGGCTCGCCGAGCATGTCTGCCAACTCGTCGACGAGCGCGCCCTGCAGGTCGAGCAGCTCGCCGCGCTGCTCCAGCCGGCGGACGATCTCGGCGGTGGCCGGCACGCCGACGTCGGCGGTGATCAGCGCTTCTTCGAGCCGCTCCCAAGCCGCCTCGTCGCTCGGGTCGAAGACCGCGACCTCGAGCTGCTCGATCAGCGCGCGGCGTGAACGCCCGAGTGAGTCGCGCAGCCGACCGAAGAACCCCTGCTCCTCTTCTACCGACTCGGCCTGGGCGCGGTCCTCACCCAGCAGCTCGGACCATGACCTCGGCATCGCCGCGCCACGATAGCCTCGACGCATAGCGACGTGGCGCGACGTGCGGCGGCTACGTGCTCGCGCGCCCGAAGGCGATCGGACGCAGGGACCTGCGCAAACGCCTCGACGATGCCCGGGCGATCGCCGCGCCGCCGAAGCTCGTCGCTGAGCGCGCGCGGCGCTAGGCCGCGCCGACGGCCACGGCGTCTTCGCGCGGCAGGCGACGCGAGACGATCTGCGAGACGCCGTCAGGGCCCATCGTCACGCCGTAGAGCGTGTCGGCTGCTTCCATCGTTCGCTTCTGGTGCGTGATCACGATGAACTGCGCGCGGTCCGCGTAGCGGCGGAGCAGCTCGACGAAGCGCCCGATGTTCGTGTCGTCGAGGGCAGCCTCGACCTCGTCGAGGAGGTAGAACGGGCACGGGCGCGCGAGGAAGAGCGCGAACAGAAACGAGATCGCGCCGAGCGCCTTTTCGCCGCCGGACAGGAGCGACAGCCGCGTGACGCGCTTGCCAGCCGGGCGCAGCTCGACCTCGATGCCCGGCTGCTCCTCCTCGCCCTCGGGCTCGACGAGGCGGAGCCGGCCCTCGCCGCCGGGGAAGAGCGTGGTCGCGACTTCCTCGAAGTGTGACTCGACCGCGGCGTAGGTCTCCGCGAAGCGTCGCCGCACCGTCTCGTCGAGCTCGGCGCGCAGCTTCTCGAGCTCGGCCAGGCTTGCCTCGAGATCTGCCCGCTGGGTGGAGAGCTCCTCGAGCCGCTCCTTCTCGGCGTCGTACTCCTGCTTCGCGAGCGGGTTCACCTGGCCGAGCGACAGCCTGCGCTTCTCGAGCCGGTCGACACGCTCCGCGAGCCCGTCGCGGTCGTCGCCTTCGGCGGGCTCGGCGTCGGCCGCCTCGAGCCGGCGGCGCGCCTCCGCCGCGTCGGCCTCGATCCGTGCTAGCTCGACCTCGACTGCGCTCGCCCGCTCCGAGGCCTCAGCCGCCTCGCGGCGAAGCTCGACTTCCTGCGCTCCCAGCGTACGCAGAGCCTCACCGAGCTCCTGCGCGCGATGTGACCCGGCATCGACACGAGCGCGCATCGGCGTCTCGAGCCGCGCGCTCGACTCGACGGCGCCTTCGAGCGCGGAGACCGCGCGGTCGGCGATGCGGGCGAGCCGCGCGGCGACGACGGGATCGAGCCGCCCTGACGGCAGAGCGTCGAGCGCTGCGCGTGCTTCGGCCGCCGCGGTCTGTGCCTCGCCCGCCCGCGCAGCGGCGCGCGCAAGCAACACGTCGAGCTCGTCGATCTCCCGGCGGACCTCGCGCCTACGCGCTTCAAGCTCGAGCATCACCGCCTCGGCCGCCTCGCCGGCGAACCACAGCTCCCCGCTCGCGGGGTCGTACCCGAAGCCCTCGCGCGTCACGGCGCGCTCGCTCTGCGCGAGCAGGTCCTCCTTCGCGACGACGCGCGCCTCGCGGAACGGCTCAGGCACGCGCATGACGACCGTCAGGCTGCCGAGCCCCGCTGCACGAGCTCGCTCGAGCAATGTCAGCGCGGCCTGCGCATCCGGCGCCACGACCGCCGACGCCCTCGACCGCAGTGCAGCGGCCACCGCGCGCTCGTCCCCGGGCGCGACGTCGAGCTGCGAGAGCGCGATCCGCTCGCCCTCCTCGGCAAGCGCACGAGCGGCCGGTGGAAGACCCTCGCGCTCGGCGAGCGTGCGCTCGAGCGCCGCGAGCCGTGTGCGCGCGAGCGAGAGCCGCTCTGCGAGCTCCTCGCGCTCCTTGGACGCTGCCGAGCTGCTCGCGGCGGCGTCGGCGGCCGCGCGTCGGAGCTCCGCGCCGTCGGTGAGCGTCTCCTGCGAGCTCGGCAGCCCCGCACGGAGCGCGGCGATCGACTCGAGGCGAAGCGTCAGCCGCTCGCCTGCGCTGCGGAGACGGTAGAGCGCGGCGGTCGACTCCTCACGCCTGCCCGCAGCGTCCGTCAGCTCCTCCTCGACCTCGTTCCTCTCCGCGAGCAGTGCCTCGAGCCGCTCGTTCACGTGACGACGGGCGAGCGAGGCTGCGGTGCGGCGCTCCTCGCCCTCGGCCAGCCGGCCGCCGAGCGCGTCGAGGTCGAGCTGAGCGATCCGCGCGCGCAGGGAGGCGATCTCGCCGACGAGCTTCTCGGCGCGCTCGGCTGCAGTCGCCTGGAGCGCGAGCGGCCGCAACCGCTTCTTCACCTCCGCCTCGACGTCGCGCGCGCGCTCCACCTGGATCGCGACGCGCTGCAGCTTCAGCTCGGCGCGGTGACGTCTGACGCTTGAAGCGCCCGAGCCCAGCCGCCTCCTCGATCATCTCGCGCCGCCGCTCGGGCGACGAGGACAACACCTCTTCGACCTTCCCCTGCCCGATGATCGAGTGCATCCCGCCGCCGAGCCCGAGATCCGCGAGCAGCTCGACGAGGTCGATTCGGCGCACGCCTGTGCGGTTGACCAGGTACTGGCCCTCACCCCCGCGATGCAGGCGCCTCGAGATCGCGAGCTCCGAGTAGTCGACCGGCCCGTCGCCGTCAGCGTTGTCGAACAGCAGCTCGACCTCGCAGAAGTCGGTCGCCTTCCGCCCGGCCGAGCCGGCGAACAGCACGTCGTCGGGCTTCTCCGCGCGCAGCTCCGACGGCGCGAGCGAGCCCGCGGCCCAGACGATCCCATCGGAGACGTTCGACTTCCCCGAGCCGTTCGGCCCGACGACCACGGCGACGCCGGGCTCGAGCCGGATTTCCACCGGATCGGGGAACGACTTGAAGCCGCGCAGTTTGATCGCGCTCAGGTGCACGCGAGGGGGAGGCTAGCGGGAGCCACGGATGGCTCTACTTGCTGCGAGGTCGCGAAGACCGGCTAGCCTCGGCGCACGCGCAGCGAACCCAGCCTCTAGCTCGAAGCAGCCCGAGCGCTCGAGGCCGTCGCGGCCTCCTGCTCGGCGTCCTTCTTCGTCCGGCCCGTCGCCCGTCCCGACCTGCTCGCCGTCGACGAGTCGCGGCACACGTGAAGGTCCGGTCGTGCGGTGGCCCGACGGTCGCGAGCGTGACGTACTCGACGCGCTGACCCCGCTTTGCGAGCTCCTCCTGCAGCGTGGTCTTCTGGTCGACCGACTCGGTGAGGGCCTCCTCGATCCGCGGCTCGAACGCCTCCATCACCGGGCCCGCGAGCTCCTCGAGGCCACGCTCGAGGTAGAGCGCCGCCAGCACCGCCTCCATGAGCGCCGCGAGGACGTTCGTCGAACGGCGGAGATCGTCAGGGATCTCGCCGCTCTCCTCCAGGCGGCGGTCGAGGCCCAGACCGGCCGCGACGACCGCGCACGAACGCCGCGAGACGACGTGGGCGCGAATCTTCGACAACTGACCCTCGGAGAAGTCGGGGTAGCGGTCGTAGAGCGCGCGCGCGACCACGAAGCCGAGGACGCTGTCGCCGAGAAACTCGAGCCGCTCGTACGACTCGACCCGATCCTCGGTCTGGGAAGGATGGCGGAAGACCTGCTCGAGCCGAGCGGGCGGCAGCGAGTCGATCAGCCGCTCGAGCGCGGCTGTCTCGCTACTGATGCGTCGAGACGTAGTCGACGGCCTGCCCGACGGTGGTGATCTTCTGCGCGTCGTCGTCCGAGATCTTGATCCCGAACTGGTCCTCGAGCTCCATGATCAGCTCGACGAGGTCGAGGGAGTCCGCGTCGAGGTCCTCCGTGAAGGACGCCTCCTCGGTGACCTCGTTCTCGTCGATGCCGAGCTGCTCCGTCAGGACTTCCTTCACACGCTCGAAGACTTCCTCGCGCGACGCTGCCATCTCACCTCGCTTGGTTAGGTACGCCGGGGCGCGCGGAATCTACCACCATCCGCTCCGAAAGACGATCCACGACGCCCTGCTGGACGCCGCGCGCGGCCAGGCGAATCGCGTTGGCAACGGCCGTCCTCGAGGAGTCGCCGTGCGCGATCACCGAGAGGCCGCGGAGCCCGAGGAGGTACGCGCCGCCGTAGGTGTCCGGGTCGAGGCGGCTCCGGAGCCCGCGTGCGGCGGGCCGGATCAGCAGCCCGCCGAGCTTTCCGCGAGTCGTGGAGGAGATCTCCTCGCGGAGCGCGTCGAGGAGCTCTTTGATCGTGCCCTCCAGCAGCTTGAGCGCGATGTTCCCCGTGAAGCCGTCGGCGACGACGACGTCGGCCGCGAAGCGCAGCAGCTCACGGGCCTCCGTGTTCCCCTTGAAGTTGAGCCCGCTCTCGCTGAGGAGGGCATGCGCTTCGAGGACGAGGTGGTTGCCCTTCTCCGGCTCCTCGCCGATCGACAGCAGCCGAACCTCGGGGTTCGTCCGCTCGAGGATCTCCTCGGCGAAGATCGAGCCCATGTGTGCGAACTGGACGAGGTGCTCGGGGCGGGAGTCCGCGTTCGCTCCGGCGTCGATCAACACCGAGGCCCCGTAGCGCGCCGGGATCACGACGGCGATCGCCGGCCGGTGCACCCCTTTGAGCCGCCGGATCTCGAGCAGCCCGGCCGCGAGCATCGCGCCGGTGTTCCCTGCGGAGACGACGGCGTCCGCCCGCCCCTCGCCGACGGCGCGGTTCGCCGCGACGAGCGAGCTCCCCGGCTTCGAGCGGACCGCCTCGGCGGGCTTTTCGTCCATCGCGATCACGTCCGGCGCGTCGACGAGCTCGAGCCCACCGGTGTCGAGCCCGGGCGGCCCGAAGAGGATCGGCTCGATCTGGTCGCTCCGAGCCTCGAGCGCCCCGGCGACGATTTCCTGAGGAGCGCGGTCGCCCCCCATCGCGTCGACCGCGACGCGGGTCAGCCATCGGCCTACGGAGCCTGGATGCGGAGCGGCTCGACCTCGCGACCGTTGTAGGTCTTGCAGATCGGGCACATGCGATGCGGCTGCTTCGGGTTGCCGCACTGCGGGCAGAGGTTGACGCGCGGCGCCTCGATGCGGTGCGTCGCGCGGCGCTTGTCCCTGCGGGCCTTCGAGGTCTTTTTCTTGGGGACGGCCATGAGCCGGGGAAGAGTAGCGAGGTTCTATAATCAGCGCGAGCCCTTGGGCTCCTCTATGCGCGACCTCTAGATCGCAACCAGGCTCTCGTCCCTGCGACTCCCAGGAGGTTCAGCGCATGCGCGCGCACGGCGGCACCCTCGCCGCGACAGACATCTCGAAGAGCCACGGCGGCGACGTCGTCCTCGACGGCGTCTCGCTGGTCGTGCCTCCGCGAGCGCGAATCGGGGTCGTCGGGCCGAACGGCGCCGGCAAGACGACCCTGCTCCGGGTGCTCGCCGGGCTCGAGGAGCCGGACTCCGGCCGGGTCACCCGCCGCCCGGGCGACCTCAGCGTGCGCTACCTCGCGCAGCAGCGCGAGCGCCCCGGGCTGTCCGGCGGTGAGGCTGCGCGTGCCGCGCTCCGCGAGATCTTCGCATCGGACGACGACGTTCTGCTCCTCGACGAGCCGACGAACGACCTCGACTTCGACGGGCTCCGTCTGCTGGAGCGCTTCGTCGGGCGGACGCCTGCGTCGATCGTCGTCGTGTCGCACGACCGCGCGTTTCTGGAGCGCGTCGTCAGCCGAATCGTCGAGTTCGAGGGCGAGACCCGCCGCGTGAGCGAGTTCGCAGGCTCGTGGTCGGACTACGAGCGGGCGCGCGAGGCGGCGCGGCGCGCGCACGAGGCGGCGTACGAGGAGTACACCCGCGAGAAGGAGCGCTTCGAGGCGCTCCGGCGCGACCGGCAGGGCCAAGCACGACGCGCGTCCTCGCGCAAGCTCGCCCGGGAGACCGGCGGCGCGGACCGGCGCGCGACGCACGCGCTCGCGTCGAAGGTCCGCGCGGCCGACCGCCGGCTCGAGCAGCTCGAGCCCGTGGAGAAGCCGTGGCGGCCCTGGCGCCTGGCGCTCGCGCTGGAAGCTCGTGTCCGCGGCAGCGAGGTCGTCGCGCGACTGGAGAACGCCGTCGTCGAGCGCGGCGACTTCTCCGTCGGGCCGATCTCCGTCGAGCTCCGCCAGGGCGACCGGCTGGCGATCGTCGGGCGAAACGGGAGCGGGAAGACGACGCTCCTGCTGGGGCTGCTCGGCGAGCTCCCGCTCGTGAGCGGAGCGCGGCACGTCGGCCCCTCGACGCGCTTCGGCGTGCTCGAGCAGGACCGCTCCCTCTTCGAGCGCGAGGAGCCGCTGCTCGCGCCGTTCATCGAGCGGACCGGCCTCCGACAGGGCGAGGCCAGGACGCTGCTCGCCAGGTTCGCGCTCTACGCGGACGAGGTCACGCGGCCGGCGCGCTCGCTCTCGCCGGGCGAGCGAACGCGGGCGACTCTCGCGCTCCTCGCGGCCCAGGGCGCGAACGCGCTCGTCCTCGACGAGCCGACGAACCACCTCGACCTCGAAGCGATCGAGGAGCTCGAGCGCGCGCTCGAAGGCTACGAGGGGACGATCGTGCTCGTCACGCACGACCGACGCTTCCTGGAGGCGTTCGCCGCGACCGGGACGCTAGAGCTGCCCGCGTAGCTGCTCGAGGGCGGCCCAGCGCGGGTCGGAGCGCTCCTCCTCGTGCTCGTGCGGCTCGACGTTCAGGTCCTTGCCGCAGACGGGGCAGAGGCCCGCGCAGTTCGGGTCGTGGAGGATCTGCGGTGGCAGGTCGAGCACGAGCGCGTCGCGGGCCCAGCCCGAGAGGTCGAGGTTGTCGTCGGACACGTACGGCGAGCGAAGCTCCTCGTCGGCCTCGGGGCTCGACGCGTGGTACTCACGCACCGAGATGCTGCGGTCGATCGCGGTGTCGCGGAGGCAGCGCTGGCACGGACCGTGCAGCCGCCCGTCGAACGAGAGCTCGAAGACGGTGCCGGTGGAAGCACGGGTGGCGCGAAGCTCGGCGGGGACGTGCTCGGGGACGGGGAGGTAGCGCTGGCCGCCGAACTCGAGCGGCACGAGCTGCACGTCGATCTCGTCCTGAAACTGCTCGCCCGACCGCAGCTTCAACGCCCGAAGGCTGAAGCTGGTCATGCGGCCAGCGTAGCAGCGTCCTCCTCGACCACCGGCTCGGCCGGAGGCGCACTCTGCGATCTCACGATCAGGACGACGGACGCGACGATCGCGGCGCCGGCGAGCAGCACCCACGACGTGATCGCTTCGTCCAGGATGACGGCCCCGAGGAGCACGGCGATCACGGGGTTGACGTAGGCATACGTGCTGACGAGCTCGGTCGGCGCGACCGTGAGCAGCCAGACGTAGCACGAGTACGCGACGATCGAGCCGAACACGATGAGGCGCGGCGAGCGCGACCCACGAGCGACCCGAGACGGCGCCGACCTCGAGCCGCTCGCCCGAGGCGAGGCCCACCCCGGCGAGGATCGCCCCGCCCGCGAGCATCTCCATCCCCGAGCCGAGCAGCAGGTTCTCGGGCAGCCGAGCGCCGCGGGCGTACAGCGAGCCGATCGTCCACGACACGGGCGCGAACAGGCAGATGAGCGCGCCGAGCAGGTCGATGTCGCCGCCGGGTCGGATCAGCAGCGCGATCCCTGCGAACCCGATGAGCACGCCGACGATCGACAGCGGCCTCAGTCGCCGGCCGTTCGCGGCGAAGTCGAAGGTCGCGATCCAGAGCGGGAAGGTGGCGACGATGAGCGCTGCGACCCCGGTGTCGATCCGCTGTTGGGCCACCGCGACGAGCGCGTTGCCGCCGACGAGCAGGAACGAGCCCACGATCGCCGCGGAGATCCAGTGGCGGAGCGTCGGGCCGCTCCCGCGGCCTGAAGATCGCGAACAGGATCGCCCCGGCGACGAGGAACCGGAGCGAGGCCATCAGGAACGGCGGGATCGACTCGATCGCGATCTCCATCCCGAGGTACGTCGCACCCCAGATGACGTAGATCGCGCCGAGCGCGGCCCAGACCGCTGCGGTCGGGGCCCCTAACCGGTGCGCCACGGGCCGCGTCGGTCGCGAGTGTCGGTCACACGCGAGTCCGCGCCGTAGCGAACGGCCAGAGGGCCGATCAGCAGGAGGAAGGCGAGGATCACTAGCTCCATGACACCCAGTATCGGCATGGGCTTCCATAAGCACAAATCGGGTTTTGGTAAGTTTCCATCATGGATCCTGATCGTTGGTTCGGCATCGAGCTTCGCCACTTGATCGCGTTGGAGGCCGTCTCGCGTGAGGCGTCGTTCGGGCGCGCCGCCGTCTCGCTCGGCTACACCCAGTCCGCGATCAGCCAGCAGATCGCGACGCTCGAGCGGATCGTCGGCGAGAAGCTCGTCGAGCGCCCGGGCGGGCCCCGCAAGGTCTCCTTGACCGAGGCCGGCGAGCTGCTGCTCCGCCACGCAGAGGCGATCGTCTCCCGGCTCTCCGCGGCCAGGGCGGACATGGACGCACTCGGCAGCGGGCTGGCGGGCACGCTGCACGTGGGCGTCTACCAGAGCGTCGGGGAGCACATCCTCCCCACGCTGATGTCGCGCTTCGTCGACGGCTGGCCCCGCGTCGAGGTCTCGCTCGAGGAGGCTGCGAACGACGTCGAGCTGCTCGGCCAGATCGAGCGCGGCGAGCTCGACCTGACCTTTGCCGACCTGCCGGTGCCCGAAGGGCCGTTCGAGCACGCCGAGGTGCTCCGCGACCCCTACGTGCTCGTCCTGCCGGCGAACGCGGATGATCCCGACACGACCACGCTCGCCGCCGCCGCCGGGCTCGATCTGATCGGCTTCCGGCACTGCCGCGGCCTGAACCAGCTCGAGAGCTTCTCGCCCGAGCCGCTCCGCTTCGTCTTCCGCTCCGACCACAACGGGACCGTGCAAGGCATGGTGGCGGCCGGCTTCGGCGCCGCGGTCGTCCCACGGCTGACGGTCGACGAAGAGGACGAACGCGTGCGCGTCGTCGAGCTCGACGACGTCCCGCCGCGCACGATCGCCGTCGTCTGGCACCGCGACCGCCACCGCAGCCCAGCCGCTCGCGCGTTCGTCGAGCTCGCGCAGGAGGTCTGCGCAGGCTGCGTACCGCTAGCCGGCTCACCGTCGTCCGAGATTGCGTCGCCGCGGAGGCGCGGCTCTGCCGCGCCGGGAGAACACAGCGGCTGAGGGTTCCGTGCGCTTATCCGCGGAAAGTGCGAAGCACTTTCGCGGCTACTGGTACGGGTCTTCGTTCGTCACGGCGTCTGCGACGCCGGCCATCACGTGTTCCTGCGAGCGCTCGTGGAGGCGCTCGCGGCCGCGCTTGACCGCCGTGAGGAACTTCTCCAGGTTGACCTCGAGCGTCGAGAGGATCCCGTCCGCCCAGTCCTCCATCTCGAGCCTCGTCTCGCGTGCCTGACGACGTGCCTCGTCGACGATGTCCTGCGCCTGCCGCTCGGCCAGCTTGACGATCTCGGTCTGCGAGGCCTCGCGCACCGCCTGCTCGCGCGCCTCGGCCAGGAGGCGGTCGACCTCCCGCTTCGCCTCGGCGAGCATGTCCTGGCGCTCCTTGACGATCCAGCGCGCCTGCTTGATCTCCTCGGGGATCGTCGCGCGCATCTGGTCGAGGATGTCGTAGATCTCCTCGCGGTCGATCCGCACCTGGTCGGTGAGGGGCACGGCCTTCGCGTTGTGCACGAGGTCGTCGAGCTTGTCGATCAGAACCAGTACGTCCATGGGCTGGAAGTCTACTCCTGGGGGTTTTCGGGGGTCCCGGGTCGGCCTTGCGGGTACAGCTCGATGAACCGTCGCGCCACTGACTCGGGCACGAGCTCGTCCACCTTTCCTCCGAAGGCGGCGATCTCCTTCACGCCGCTGGAGGACACGAAGCTCACCTGCGGGCTCGCCATCACGTAGACGGTCTCGATCTCGGGGGCGAGCATCCGGTTGAGCTGGTTCATCTGGAACTCCCACTCGAAGTCCGAGATCACGCGGAGGCCCTTGACGATCGCCTTCGCCTCCCACTTGCGGGCGAACTCGACGACGAGCTCCGAGAAGACGTCGACCTCGACGTTCGTCAGGTCCGACAAAGCCTCGCGCAGGAACTCGACGCGCTCATCGAGGGAAAAGAGCGGCGTCTTGTGACGCGGCGCGCCGACGACGCCGACGACGACGCGGTCGAAGATCGCAGCCGCGCGGCCGATCACGTCGACGTGGCCGAACGTGACGGGGTCGTACGACCCTGGGCAGATCGCCGTGATCATTCGAAGAGCGTCACGCGCGCCGAGCCGTACTTGCGAGAGGTCCGCTGCTCCAGCGGAAGGTCGGGCTCGACGCGCGCGCCCGTCTCGACGACGACGAGGCCGCCCTCGGCGAGGACGTGCGGGAGATAGCGCGCGAGCATCGGTTCCAGGTCCGAGGTAGAGGTCGTACGGGGGGTCGACCAGCACGAGATCGTACTTCCTGCCCGCCGAGGCCTCCGCGGCGAGCGTCCGCATCGCGTCGTCGCGCACGATGCGCGCGCCCGTCAGCCGCAGCTTGGCGAGGTTCTGGTCGATCGTCTGCGCGCGCCTGTCGGTCGGCCTCGACGAAGGTCGCGCTCTCCGCGCCGCGCGAGAGCGCCTCGAGCCCCATCGCGCCCGAGCCGGCGAAGAGGTCGAGCACCGCGGCGCCGTCGACCGGGCCGATCAGGTTGAACGCGTTCTCGCGGACGCGGTCGCTCGTGGGGCGGGTGTCGCGCCCCTTGGGCGCGGCGATCCGGTGGCCCCTGTGCGTGCCCGCGATGATCCGCAACGAGCTACGCCGTCGCGAAGCGCTTCTTCGCCCGCTCGCGCGCCCGCTCCGCCTCGACCTCGCGGTCCTTCGGCGCGGCCGTCGTCACGAGCGAGCCGATCAGCCTGCGCGTCGCGTCGGCGACCTCGTCGACCGCCGCGTCGAAGGCCGCCTCGTTCGCCTGCGACGGCTTCGTGAAGCCGCTGACCTTGCGGACGTACTGGAGCGCGGCGCCGCGGACCTCGTCCTCGGTCGCCGGGGGCTCGAAGTTGTAGAGCGTGTGGATGTTTCGGCACATGCCGCCATTCAACCTGAACGCTCAGCGGAAGACGAGCACGCCACCGTCGCCGCCGAGGAAGAGCGTCGTCGCCGGCCGGGCGCGAAGTCGAGCGCCGTTGCGGAGAGCGGCAGCGACGGGACGCCAGGTCGGTCAGCCGTCCGGACGGGAGCTCGAACTCGGCCGCGTCGCGGGGGATCCGGCCGATGGTCGTGAAGTCGCCGACGGCGACGAGCCGCGTAGCCGTCCGGCGCGAACCTCAGCGGCGTGGACGGTCTCGTTCGGGCTCGGATCCCAGAGCGTCGCCGAGCCGTCGGCCGCGGTTGAGCGCCGCAGGTAGCGGCGCGAGCGCCGCCCGATCGACGTCGAACTCGCCCGCCGACGTAGAGCGTCTCGCCGACGAGCGCGAGCGCGTGCACGTCGTCCTCGGCCTGGGCGTCCCAGCCCGTCGCGCGGCCAGTGACGTCGTCGACCTCGGCCAGGTCGTCGACGTGCGGCGCCGCCGATCGAGCCGAAGCGCTCCGCCGAGTAGAGGACGTCGCCCGGCGGTCGCGATCGTCCGCACGAGCGCGTTCGCGCCGGAGTTCCACGCGGTCAGGTCGCCTGTCGGCGTGAGCGCCGCGAGCCGCGTGCGCCGCTGTCCCTTCACCGTCGTGAAGCCGCCGCCGACGTAGATCGTCGAACCGTCAGCCGTCGGCGCGATCGTCCAGACGGCTGCGTTCATCGGATCGCTGAACGGCTCGATCGCACCGGCGGCCGCGTCGATCGTCGCGATGCTCCGCTCGTTTCGCTCCGACCCGAGGACGAACCGGCCGCCGACGTACACGCGTCCGCCGTCCGGCGAGCGACGTCAGCGCACGGACGATGCCGCGCATCGGCGGCGTCCACGGCACGACGCTCGAGCCGTCGGGCGAGAGCGCCGCGAGCGCATTGCGTCGGAGCGCGGCCGCGGTCGCGAACGTCGCCGCCGGCGAGCAGCGCCCCGCCCGCCGAGCGAACGAGCATGTTCACGCTCGAGTTCGTCGCGGGGTCCCACGGCGTCGGCAGACCGCGGTCGCCGCGTCGACCGCTGCGAGATTCGAGCGCTCGGACGTCGCCGACGCTCTCGAACTCACCCCGAAGTACACGACGGCGGCCGTCGCGCGCTCGGGACGACCGCGGCGACCGTCCCGCCGACGTTCGGGTCCCAAGGCGTGACGCTGCCCGTTCGCGCGCTGACGGCCGCGAGCCCGCGTCGCGACCTGCCGCCGACGGCGGCGAACTCGCCCGCGAGATAGACGACTCGCCCGTTCGGGCTGGGCACCGCGATCGCGACGTAGCCGTCGATCTGCGGCGCCCACCGCGTCGCCCGACGTCGACGTAAGATCGACCGCCGCGACACCCTCGCGCTCGCTGCCGCCGATCGGCGAGAACGAGCCCGCCGCGTAGAGCAGCGAGCCGCGACGAAGAGGTCAACGTCGTCGATCCGGCCCGGCGTCGGGAGGCGCCACGCGATCTTGCCGGCTGCGCGCATCGAACGCAGGAGCATCGAGCGCGTGTTCTTGCCGGTCCGGGAGAAGTCGCCCGCGACGTAGAGCAACGGCGAGCCGGCCCTCGACGCGAGCGCGCTCGTCGACCCGCGCAGCGCCAGCCGCAGAGGGAGAAGCCGGCCGGTGCGGCCGTCGAGCGCGTGCGAACCCGTGCTCGGGCTTGCCGGCGACCTTCGCGAAGTCACCGCCGACGACAGCGCGTTCGCCGCGACGCGCGAGCGCCGAGACCGATCCGGTGCCGGCCGGCGGTTCCAGCTCCGGTCGACGGTGCGATCGCTCCGCAGCCGGGCGAGCCTGCGCGCGCGCGACGCCGCCGACGCTGCGAAAGTTGCCGGCGAGATACCAGCCCCCGCGGCCGTCGGCGACCGCGCGCTGCGACGTCCCCGTCGACGGCCGGCCACGGCGCGGCCGACGACGCCCGAGGGCGCGAGCTCGACCCAGACCCGGTGGTACGGGCCCGAGCAGGTTGAACTCGCCGCCGACGTAGACCGACCGCGGCGTCGCGGCGATCGCGTGGATCGTTCCGTCCGAGACCCAGACCTGGGCAGGCGTCGCGGCGAGCTCGGCGATGCCTCCTGCCGGCGTGGACCACCACGCTCGCGCGACAGCCGCTGCCGCCGCGATGGCGACGACGACCCTCACCGCGACACTCCTCGGATTGACCGCGCTTCGTCCGAATGATCGCGCGCGATCGAGGCGCGCGTACAATGCCTCGGCTACGCGCGGCTGCGGCCTGAGCCCTTGCGGCGACGGTCGCTTGGAGCAGCCCGTCTGCGCCGGCCAGGCCCCTCCGCCTCGCGGCGGGCGAGCTCGAGCAGGTCCCGGTCGCCCCGGAGCGAGGCGAAGCGCAGGCCGAAGGCGCCCGACTGCCGCGTGCCGAGCAGCTCGCCCTCGCCGCGGATCTCGAGGTCGCGCTCGGCGAGCTCGAAGCCGTCGGTCGTCTCGACCATCGCCTCGAGCCGGGAGCGTGCGGAGTCGGTCAGCTCGTCCCTCGCACGCGAGACGAGCAGGCAGTACGACTGCTCTCCGCCCCGCCCCACACGTCCGCGGAGCTGGTGCAGCTGGGCCAGCCCGAAGCGGTCTGCCTCCTGCACGATCATCACCGTCGCGTTCGGGACGTCGACGCCGACCTCGATCACGGTCGTCGCGACGAGCACGTCGAGCTCGCGCGCCTTGAACTGCGCCATCAGCGCGCGGCGGTCTGCCGGCTTGAGCCGTCCATGCAGGCAGCCGACGCGGAAGCCCTTCAGCTCACCGTGGCTCAGACGCTTCGCCTCGACTTCGGCCGCCTTCGCCTGGCGCGTCTCCGACTCCTCGATCACCGGACACACGACGTACGCCTGACGCCCTTCCTCGAGGAGGCGCCGCAGGCGCGTGTACGCCTCGGAGCTGCGTTCCTGTGGGATCCAGCGCGTGACGATCGGCTTTCGGTTCGCCGGCGGCTTTGCGATCTCGCTCACCGAGAGGTCGCCGTAGAGCGTCAGCGCGAGCGTGCGGGGGATCGGGGTCGCGGTCATGTGCAGGACATGCGGGGAGCGCCCCTCTGCGAGCGCGCTGCGCTGCTCGACGCCGAAGCGGTGCTGCTCGTCGACGACGGCGACGCCGAGATCGGAGAGCTCGGCGCCCTCCTGGATCAGCGCGTGCGTGCCGACGACGATCTGCGCGTCTCCCACTCCTGCCTTCACGTGGCTCGTCAGCAGCGCGGCGCGTACGCCGAGCGCGACGCAGATCGGGTCGATCGTCAGGAAGTGCTGCTCGGCGAGCGTCTCGGTCGGCGCCATCAATGCGCCGCGATACCCGCGCTCGACCGCGCGCAAGAGTGCATAGAGGGCCACCACCGTTTTGCCGCTGCCGACGTCGCCCTGCAGCAGCCGCTGCATCGGCGTGCCGCGCGCGAGGTCGTGGTCGAGCTCCGCGATCGCGCGCTCCTGGTGTTCGGTGAAGGCGAACGGCAACGCTGCGCGGTAGCGCCCGATCAGCTCGCCGGGCGCACCGAGCTTCGGCGCCGTCGCGTCCTCGCGGTCGCGGCGCGCGAGGGCGAGCGCGAGCTGCAGCTCGAGCAGCTCGTCGAACGCGAGCCGGCGCCGCCCGCGCTCCGCTTCCTGCTCCGACTGGGGCCGATGGAGCGCGACGAGCGCGTCGCGTGCGATCGGGAGCTCGAGCCGCGCGCGCAGCATCGCGGGGAGCAGGTCGCCGACGTCGCCGGCGTAGGGAAGCGCCGACTCGACGAAGGCGCGCAGCCGCTTCGTCGTCACGTCCTCGCTCGCCGGGTACACCGGCGCGAAGTCGGCGGTCTGCGCTGTCTCGCCGAGGTCGTAGCTCTTGACCACGAAGTCGTTGCGGCGCCGCTGCCCACGCAGGCGGACGTGCGTCCCGGGCTGAAGCTTGTCCGCGAGCCACTCCTGGTTGAACCAGACCGCGTTGATGCGGCCGCTCTCGTCCTCGACGCTCGCAGTCAGAATCGTCAGCTTGCGCGCCCGGCGCTTCCGGACGCTTCGCACGACGCCGGAGATCGCCGCCTCCTCCTCGCCGAAGAGCTCGGCGATCCGCAGCTCGGGCGCAGCGGGCTCGTAGCGGAAGGGCGCGTGCCGGAGCAAGTCGCCGACGGTGCTCAACCCGAGCTTGGCAAGCCGTTTCGCGACCGTGACCCCGATCCCCGGCAGCACATCGAGCGCGCGCTCGAGCCGCTCGGGCCGAGGCGTCGATCGCGAGGGTGGCCAATGCCCGGGCGGGTCCACGCCCGAGAAACCCGCTGCGATGCGGATCGGTGTCGCCAACACGACCAGAGCCGGCTCGAGTATAGGAACGCTGTCCGGACGGACCGCGAGACGATCGAGGTGAGTCGCTGCGACAGCGGCCGCGAGAGCGGCCGCCTTTAGGGGTCTTCGCGCGGCGCGGATCCGCGCGAGCGGATTCGCGACTTGCGCAGCTAGCTATCGGTGAACCAGAAGAAGCCGACTGTGCCTGGACCGGCGTGCGTCCCGACGACTGCGCCGAGGGTCGTCACGATCTCGACCTGCGCCTGCGGCCGTTCGCCCCGGACCATCTTGCGCAGCTGCTCAGCCCGGTCCGGCGCTTCCGCGTGCGCGATGCCGACGCGGAGACGCTCGGTGTCGATGGTCGACTCAGTGAACTGCCGCTGGAACTCGGCGAACGCCTTCGCGGCACCGCGCACCCGCTTCAGCGGCACGACCTCGCCGTCCTCGATCGTCAGGATCGGCTTCACGTGCAGCAGCTGCCCGGCGAACTTGGCCGCGCGGCCGATGCGCCCCCCGCGCTGCAGGAACTCGAGCGTGTCGACCGTGAAGAGCAGCCCGGCGTTCTCCTTGAAGCGCTCGACAAGCGCGTCGACCTCCTCATCGGTCGTGCCGTGCTCGAGGCGGCGCTGGATCGCGAAGCCGAGCATCGCGATAGCGGCCGACGCCGTGCCCGAGTCGATCGCGCGCACTTTCTCGCCGAAGTCCTCGGCAGCGACACGCGCGCTCTGGATCGTCCCCGAGAGCGACTCAGGGATGTGGATCGAGAGGACGCGCTCGTAGGCCGCGAGCTCGGAGTAGGTCGCGGCGAAGTCGCCCGGCGTCGGCTGGGAGGTCGTCGGCGTCGTCGGGGACGCGCGCAGCCGGTCGTAGAACTCGTGCGGCCCGAGCTCGACGTAGTCGCGGTAGCTCTCGTCGCCGAACCGGACGTAGAGCGGGACCATCCGCCAGTTCGGGAACCGCTCGGCGGCCTCCGGGAAGTCCGCCGTCGAATCGAGGACGATCGCGGTGTTCTGGGCGGTCAGCTTCACGGCCGCGCGCCCGCGCTCAGGATCGCGCCGACGATCTCGTCGAGATCCTGGTCCTTCGTCAGGCAGGCGACCGCGCCGGCTTCCTGGAGCGCTTTCATCTCGCGGAGGTTCGCAGATGCGGTCAGCACGACGACCTTCGTGCCGGGACAGGTCGCCACGACCGCCCGCGTCGCCTGCACGCCGTCCAAACCCGGGAGCCGGTAATCCATCACGACGACGTCGGGCTCGTGCTCGACGCACGCGGGCACGGCCATGCTTCCCTCCGCGACCGAGGCAACCACGTCGATGTCGTCGCGTAGCCCGAGCAGCAGCTCGAGCGCCTCGCGAAACACCTGGTTGTCCTCGACGAGAACGACGCTGACGGGCGCATCGCTCACTCTGCGGAGAGCAGAAGCGGGTAGTGCGGCTGGCCGCCGTCCTGGACGTCGATTTCCAGGTCGGGGTGCTGCTCCGCGAGCGAGGCGACGAGCGCGTCGACGTTGGGCGCCTCCTCGCCGCGCAGGAGCGTCAACATGCCGCGCGGCTCCGCGAGCAGACGCTCGACGACCTGGCGTGCGACGTCGTCGAAGCTCTCGCCGACCGCGACGGCCTCGCCGTCGGCGAGTCCGAGGAATGCGCCTTTCGGCACGGCGAGCCCGTTCAGCTGCGCGTCGCGGGAGGCGACGGTCACCTCGCCGGTCGCCACCGACTCGAGCACCTCGCGCATCTCGGCGGCGTTCTCCTCCGAGCCGCGCTGCGCGTCGAAGGCGACGATCGCGGCGAGCCCGGCGGGAATCGAGTCGGTCGGGACCACACGCACCGGCTTGCTCGCGAGCTGCGCGGCCTGCTCCGCGCTCATGATCACGTTCGAGTTGTTCGGGAGCAGGACGACCTCCGCGGCGCCGGTGCGCTCGACCGCGGCGACGAGGTCGGCGGTCGACGGGTTCATGGTCTGCCCACCCTCGACGAAGCTCGTCGCGCCGAGAGTCTCGAGCAGGCGCCGGTTGCCGTCGCCCTGGACGACGGCGACGACCTCGGTCAGGACATCCGGGACGGCCTCGAGCAGACGCTCCGAGCGGTGCTTCGTCTGCGCGTGCATGTTCGCGATCTCGACGCCTGCAATCGTGCCGCGCTTCGTGCCGATCGCGAGCGCAGAGCCCGGCTCGTCGGTGTGCACGTGCACCTTCATCGCCGAGGGGTCTCCGACGACGAGGAGCGAGTCGCCGAGCCGCTCCAGCTCGCCCTCGAGCTCCTCGCGAACGAGCCCCTCGCCCTCGATCACGAACGTCGTGCAGTAGCGGTACTCGGAGAGCTCCTGGTGGATCGCGTCGACGCCGAGGGACTCCCGGGCCGGCGCTTCGGGGATCGGCTCGCCCGTCGCGGTCGCGGCGAGCCCGCGCACGATCTCGACGAGGCCTGCCCCGCCCGCGTCGACAACTCCGGCGTCGCGCAGCACGTCGAGCATGTCCTGCGTGCGCGCGAGCGACTCCTCGCCGGCGCGAACGAGCTCGACGAGCAGCTCGGCCGGAGACCGGGAGCTGTCGTCGCGCTCCGCGGCCTCGGCGAGCTCGCGGATCACCGTCAGCATCGTCCCCTCGACCGGCCGTCGCACCGCGCGATAGGCCGCGTCGCTCGCTCCTCGGAACGCTCGCGCGAGGGCCTCGGCGTCGAGCGGCTCCGCGTCCCCGGCGACATCGGCGAAGCCGCGCACGATCTGGGAGAGGATCACGCCCGAGTTGCCGCGCGCGCCCATCAGCGCCGCGCGCGTCACCTCCTTGGCGAGCGTCGGCCTCTCGGTCGACTCCGTGGCCTCGAGCGCGTCGACGATCGCGCGGGCGGTCAGCGTCAGGTTCGTGCCGGTGTCGCCGTCGGGGACCGGGTACACGTTGAGGTCGTCGATCCGCTGACGGTTCGCCTCGAGCGCGGCGAGCGCTCCGCGGGCGAGCTCGAGCGGCGTCATCTGGTCTTCACGTCCTGGATGTGCACCTCGACGGACGCCACCTTGAGACCGGTCAGACGTTCGAGGTCGTACGCCACCCGGTTCCGGAGACCCGACGCGACCTCGGCGAGGTTGAGCCCGTACTCGACGACGACGTAGAGGTCGACGGTCACGCCCTCGTCGCTGCGCCCGACGACGACCCCCTGCCCGACGCGCTCGCGCGACAGCAGCCGGCCGACGCGCCCTCGGGCCGACATGCCGACGACTCCGTACGACTCGAGCGCAGCGTTGCCGGCGATGTGCGCCACGACCTCCGGCGCAATCGTGATCCTCCCGAGTGGTGCGGAGAGGGAGTGAGCCGCCTCCACGCCAGGATTAGACCCGATAACGGGGCGCCGGGTTGCTGAGAGGCCCAGAGGGCGATGTGAAAGTTGCTGCGCCAGCGGTCGCGGATCCGCGTGAGCGGATTCGCGACTTGCGCCTCAACCAACGACTAGAGGGCCTTGGTGACCTTGCCGGCCTTAAGGCAGCGGGTGCAGACGTACGCGCGCTGAGCCTTGCCGCCCAGGTTGACGCGGACGCGCTGGAGGTTCGGGTCGAAGCGGCGCTTCGTCGCCACCATCGAGTGGCTCCGGCTGTTCCCGAACGAGGGTTTCTTCCCGCAGACTGCACAGATCTTCGGCATGGCCGGGGCAGTGTAGCCGAGGGCTCGTAACAGTCTGTTACGTGGCCGCCGCGGCGCTCGCGCGGAGCTGGGCGAAGAGGTCGGCCATCTCGAGCGCCGTTCGCGCGGCCTCGGCCCCCTTGTCCACGCGGGCCTCGGCCTGCTCGACGCTCTCGGTCGTGAGCACCCCGAAGGCGACCGGAACGCCGGTCTCGATCGCGGCCAGCTGCAGTCCCGAGGCCGCCTCGCCCGCGACGAACTCGAAGTGCGCGGTCTCCCCGCGGACGACGCAGCCGAGCGCGACGATGCAGGAGAAGCGGCGCGTCTTCGCGAGCGCCAGCGCGGCGAGCGGGAGCTCGAAGGCACCCGGCACGGGCACGACGGTCACCGCCTCGCGTGCCACGCCGGCGCGCTCGAGCTCCTCGAGTGCGGACGTGAGCATCCGGGTCGTGATCTCGCCGTTGAACTTCGCGACGAGCACGGCGACGCCCCGCCGGCCCCCGACGGGCGAGCCTTCGAGCACCTGCACGCCGTCTGGAAGCTCGAGCTCTCCTTCGGCGTGCTGATCCGGCGCGCGGAGCTGCGGGAGCTCGGCCGGCTCCGTCACTCGGCAGTCGTCCTCGAAGCGGCGATCCTGGTGGTGCAGCCGGTGCCCGAGCTTCTCGCGCTTCGCGGCGAGGTACCGCTCGTTCTCCGGGTTGGGCTCGACCTCGATCGGCACCTGCTCGGTGACGGTCAGGCCGTAGCCCTCGAGGCCGGTCAGCTTCTTCGGGTTGTTCGTCAGGATTCGGATCGTCGTCAAGCCCAGGTCGGCCAGGATCTGGTTGCCGATCCCCCACTCTCTCGCATCGGCCGGATAGCCGAGCTCGAGGTTCGCCTCGACGGTGTCGAGCCCGGCCTCCTGCAGCTCGTAGGCCTGCAGCTTCGAGAGCAGTCCGATCCCGCGCCCCTCCTGCGACATGTAGAGGAGCACGCCGCGGCCCTCGTCGTCGATGCGGCGCAGCGCGAGCTCGAGCTGGTCGCCGCAGTCGCAGCGCAGCGAATGGAAGACGTCCCCGGTCAGACACTCGGAATGCACGCGGACCAGCACGTCTTCGCCGCCCTCGACGTCTCCCTTGACGAGCGCGACGTGCGGCTTGCCGGTCAGCGTCTCGCGGAACGCAACCGCGGTGAACTCGCCGTACGCGGTCGGAAGCCGCACCTGTGCGACGCGCTCGACGAGCTTCTCGGTCGCGCGGCGGTACTCGATCAGGTCGGCGATCGTCAGCAGCTTGATCCCATGCCGCTTGCAGAAGATCGTCAGGTCCGGGACGCGGGACATCGTCCCGTCCTCGTTCATGATCTCGCAGACGACGCCCGCCGGGTTCAGGCCGGCCAGGCGCGCGAGGTCGACCGCAGCCTCGGTCTGGCCCGAGCGCTCGAGCACCCCGCCGGGCCGCGCGCGAAGCGGAAAGACGTGGCCGGGACGGACGAGGTCGTGCGAGCCCTTCGACGGGTCGATCGCGACCTGGATCGTGTGCGACCGGTCGGGCGCGGAGATCCCGGTGGTGACGCCCTCGCGCGCCTCGACAGAGACGGTGAAGGCCGTGCCGAGGGGCGTCTCGTTCTCGCGCGCCATTTGCTCGAGCCCGAGGTGGTCGCAGCGCTCCTCGGTCAGGCAGAGGCAGATCAGCCCGCGCGCGTGGGTCGCCATGAAGTTGATCGCTTCGGGCGTCGCGAACTGTGCAGCGATCGTCAGGTCGCCCTCGTTCTCCCGGTCCTCGGCGTCGACGACGACGACGAAGCGGCCCTGGCGAATGTCCTCGATTGCTTCTTCGACGGTCGCGAACGGCGCGCGCGTCTCGACTGTGGTGCTCACGTCGTAAGCCTAGTCTCGACCAGGCGCTCCACGTACTTGGCAAGGACGTCGACCTCGAGGTTGACCTCGTCGCCGGGCCGCTTTCCTCCAAGCGTCGTCACCTCGAGGGTGTGCGGGACGAGCGCGACCTCGAAGCTCTCGTCGCCGAGCGCTGCGATCGTGAGCGCGACGCCGTCGACCGTGATCGAGCCCTTCTCCACGCAGTAGCGCAGGAGCTCGGGCGGCGCCTCAACGATGAGCCGCTCGCCGTCGAACGAACGCACCCGTCCAACCGAGTCGACATGGCCCTGGACGTAGTGGCCGCCGAGCGGCTCCCCGGCACGGACTGCGGGCTCGAGGTTCGCCTCCGCGCCGAACGGCTTCACACGCGAGCTCGTCTCGCCGACGACGTCGAATTCGAGCGTGCCGCGGTCGGCCTGGACGACCGTGAGACAGACGCCGTCCACTGAGACCGAGTCGCCGATTCCTGGCTCGAGCGTCGACTCGACGACGAGCCGCCCGTTGTCGAACGAGGCGACCCGGCCGCGCTCCCTGACGATCCCCGTGAACATCCCGAAAGGCTACGGGCCCGCCTCGACCCGAGCGAGGACTGTCTCGATCTCTCCCCGGCCGTCGTGGATCTGCTCGACCCACCACGTCGCCCCCGCCTCGGCATAGGCGTCGTGAAGCTCACGTTCGCCGGGTTGTGAGTAGCCCATGACTGCGACGTCGTCGAAGGAGTAACCCTCGAGCATCGCGGTGAGGTCCTCGGGCGATGTCGTGATCTCGCTCGGGCTCGCGGTGTCCGCGAACCAGCCGTCGAAGCGCTCCGCGCGAGCCCGCGCTCTTTGGCTCGTGCCCCCGATCCAGATCGGCAGGCGGTCAGGTGCGGGGGCGAGCGTGACCCCGTCGACCGTGAAGTGCTCGCCCTTGTGGTCGAGCTGCTCGCCGGAGAGCAGCGCACGGATCACGTCGAGCCCCTCGTCGAGCAACTCTGCCCGCGCGTGCGCGTCCTCGTCCTCGCCGAAGCGCGCGAACTCGCCGTGACCGCCGCCGAGGCCGGCACCGAAGATGACGCGGCCGGGCGCGAGACGGTCGAGCGTGGCCAGTTCGTGCGCCACCACGTGCGGTCGGCGCCGCGCCACCGGTGTGACGCCGGTCCCGATCAGGATCCGCTCGGTGGACGCCGCAACCGCGCCGAGCGTCACCCACGGGTCGGCCGCAGGCCCGTCCCAAACGAACCCGAGGTGGTCCCAGATGAGGTACGCGTCCCACCCCGCGCGCTCTGCCGCCTGCGCGACGCGGACCGCGGTGTGAGGCTCGGAGTACGAGCCGATGTTCGAGCTGAGCAGTCCGAACTTCACGGCTCGCGGAGGTATCCCTCGAAGAGCACGTCTTCGCCGACGTTCCGGACCGAGGTGTGGGTCAGCTCGCGCGGTTCTGCGAAGTCCTTGAAGACGGGCGGTCCCGCACCCGAGAGCCTCGGGGCGACGAAGAGCAGGAGCTTGTCGATCAGCTCACGCTCGAGGAACGCGGTCGCGATCGTCGGGCCGCCCTCGAGCAGGAGCGACTGCACACCTTCGGCCCCCAGCGCACGCAGCTCCTCGACCGGCTCGCCAGAGCGCAGCTCCAACGTCGAGCCGTCGGGGAGCGGCCCGAGCCCGAACGCGATCCGCCGCGGCTGACGCTCGACGGCGACGTCGCGTGCGTCGAGCTCGCGGGTCGTCGGCGCGCACGGTCCCCATTCCTACCGCGACCGCGTCGGACCGTGCACGCAGCTCGTGGACGAGCCGCCGCGAATCCTCGCCCGAGATCCAGCGCGAGCCCGGAATCGTCACGCGGCCGTCGAGCGTGACCGCCGCCTTGTACGTCACGAACGGCCGCTCGAGCGTCGCCCACGTGCGCCACGCCTCGTTCTGTCGTCGCGCTTCCCAGAGCTCGAGCACCTCGACCTCCACGCCGAGCTCGCCCAGACGCTCGATGCCTGCCTGCGACGGATCGTCCGATCCGACGACGACCTTCGCGATTCCCGCGCCGACGATCGCGTCGACGCACGGCGGCGTCTGGCCGAAGTGCGAGCACGGCTCGAGTGTCGCGTAGAGCGTCGCCCCTGCCGCGCGGCCGCCGGCGGCGCGGAGCGCGATGATCTCGGCGTGCGGCCCGCCTGCGTGCTCGTGCCAGCCCTCGCCGACGACCGTTCCCCCCGGGGTGACGACGACCGCGCCGACGACGGGGTTCGGGTGGGTTGTCCCGCGCCCTCGCTCGGCGAGCTCGAGCGCCCTCCTCATGTGGCTCACGCCAGCGCTTGTACCAAGCGGCGGTAGGCCCGCGCGAGATCCTCCCGTCCGAAGATCGCACTTGCGGAGACGAGCAGCGTCGCGCCCGCCTCGTACGCCGCGCGCACGTTCTCCTCGTTGATCCCGCCGTCGACCTGCACGTGCACCTCCTTCGGAAGCAACTGGCGCGTCAGCCGGATCCGCTCGAGCGACTCCGGCAGGAACTCCTGGCCCGAGTACCCGGGCTCGATGCTCATGCAGAGCACGACGTCGACGCCTTCCGCCGTCGCGACGGCCTCCGCGACCGGCGTGCCCGGCTTGAACGCCAGCCCGACCTCGAGGTCGTGCTCGCGGGCGGCCTGCACGTTGCCGCGCACGTCGCGCACGGCCTCGTAGTGGAACGTCACGCTGTCGGCACCCGCGCTGGCGAAGGCGCCGAAGTGCTTCGACGGGTTCTCGACCATCAGGTGGCAGTCGATCCGCCCCTCCATCGCGTGAATCTGCTCCGAGATGGACGCGAGGACGATCGGTCCCATCGTGACCGGCTCGACGAAGTGGCCGTCACCGCAGTCGAAGTGGAACACCCGGGCTCCCGCGTGCAGGAGAACTTCGATCTGGTCCGCGAGGTGGCCGAAGTCGGCCGCGTAGAGCGACGGCTCGATCTCGACCGTGCGGACCCACTCGCGCCAGGGCACGGCGCGATCTTACGAAGCTTTGAGTCGCGCGATGAAGAACCCGGACGTTCGATCCCTGTCGGGACGAGTCAGCAGGAACTCGGAGCGCTTCGGGTGCGCGAACTGCGGCCACTCGTCGCCGAGCGGGTCGACCTCGAGGCCCGAGTCGTCGACCACTGCCTCGTTCTCGTCCTCGTTGATCGTGCACACCGCGTACACGACGATTCCACCCAGCCGCGTTCGCGAGGCGGCCTCCTGGAGGAGCGCGAGCTGGAGGTCCGGGAGCGGGCGGGCACGCCAGCGAAGATCGGGGCGCGCAGCGAGGACGCCGAGCCCCGAGCAGGGCGCGTCGACGAGCGCCCGGTCGAACCCATCGAGCTCGGGCGGCAGCGCGGTCGCGTCGGCCTCGACGACGTGCACGTTCGCGGCGCCGAGCAACGCAGCGTTCTCGCGCAGCTCCCGCGCGCGACCGGGATTCAGCTCGACCGCGGTGACCTCGCCGGCGAGCATCGTCGCCTTTCCTCCGGGCGCGGCGCACGAGTCGAGAATGCGCTCGCCCTCGCGCGCGCCGACGACGAGGCCGGCGAGCTGCGAACCCCGGCTCTGCGGCCAGATCCGGCCTTCCGCAAGCGCTTGTTCGTCGACGCGGTCGACGCGGTACGCGCCGGGCACGTCCGTCGGCTCCCCCGGAGGATCGCCGCGCACGAGCCGGATGACGGTCTCCGGCGGCTCGTTCTGCGCGCGCATCAGCGCGAGCGCGGCGTCCTCGCCGAGATCGCGGCGCCACGTGTCGTAGATCCAGTCGGGATAGGAGTGCTTGAGCGGACCCTCCGGGAGGGAGCCCAGCAGGCCGCGGAGGCGATCCGTCAGCCGGCGCATGACGGCGTTCGTGAACGCGACCGCGCGCTCCACCCCGGCGCGGCGGACAAGCTCGACCGTGTCGTCGACGACCGCGTGCGCCGGCAGCTCGGTGTAGCCGACCTGGTACGCGCCGAGCCTGAGCGCCGCGATCACGGGCGGGTCGAGCTTGCGGACCGGACGGCCGCCGATCGACTCGATCGCGTGGTCGAGCGTGCGGACGCGCTGCACCGTTCCGTAGGCGAGCCGCTGCGCGAGTGCGCGGTCGCGGTCGTCGAGGTCGGCCGCCACGGTGCGGAACGAGCGATCGGCGTACGACTCGTCCTCGAACACGCGTCGCACGACGGTGTACGCGACGCGTCTCGCGGGCGCGATCACCGCAGACCCCGGCGGAACTCCTCGTACGTCATGCGGCGGCGACCGTCGGGTTGCACCTCGAGCGGGACGAGCTTGCCGTTCTCCACGCGCGCTCGCCAGATCGTGACCGGCCGGCCGTCGAGCTCCGCGCGCGCGCCGATGTGGGGCGAGAGGGCGCGGATCCGACGCAGCGCGTCCTCGGGATCGGCGAGGTCGAGCTGCCGATCGCTCGCCTCGAGCTTGTGCGCGTACGTCGGCTCGCCTTCCTGCTCACGGAAGGTCGGCTCCGGCAGCACCTCGTCGAGCAGGTCCGCCGCGAGCTCGGCCGCGCGCTGGTAGACCGCGCCCGCGTCGTCCTCGTCGCCGATGCGAAACGCCCGCTGCGCTGCAATCGGCCCGGCGTCGAGCTCCTTCACGAGCTTGATGATCGACACGCCGGTCTCGTCGTCGCCTTCGAGCAGCGCTCGCTCGACCGGGGCGGCCCCGCGCCAGCGCGGGAGCAGCGACGGATGCACGTTCAGCCAGAGGGCGGCGGCCAGCAGGTCGTCGGGGATCAGTACGCCGTAGGAGACGAGGACGATCGTGTCCACGCCGGCAACGTCGTCGACGGTCGGACGTTCCGGCTGCCGGACCTCGAGCCCGAGCCGCTCGGCGGCGACCTTGGCGGCCGGCGGGCGCACCTTGCGCCCGCGGCCCGCCGGCCGGTCGGGCCGCGTGAGCAACCATGCGATCTCGTGGCGCTCGGCGAGACGTTCGAGCAGGTCTGCTCCAAAGGGCGCCGTCGCGGCGACGCCGAGTCGGCTCAAGCGAGCGACAACTGTGCGCGAAGCGTCGCCATCGCCTCGCGCCGTGCGTCGTCGGTGGTCCGGTCGACGATCAGTACCCCGTCGAGGTGGTCGAGCTCGTGCTGCACGACGCGCGCCGGAAGCTCCTCCAGATCGAGCCGCACGTCGTCACCGTCGAGGTCCTGCGCCTCGATCGTCACCGTCACGCTGCGCTCGACGGGCACGAGCACTCCCTGCATCGAGAGGCAGCCCTCGTCGTCCGCTTCCAGCTCGGCACTGCTCTCGACGATCCTCGGGTTCACGAGCACGCGCGGGTCGTCGTCGCCGGACTGGAAGACGAACAGCCGCTGCAGGACGCCGACCTGCGTCGCCGCGAGGCCGACGCCGTGCGCGTCGACCATGAGCGCGGTCATCCGCTCTGCGAGCTGCCGAAGCGCGTCGTCGAACTGGTCGACCTCCTTCGCGCGCATCCGCAGCGCGGGGTCGGGGTACTGTCGGATCTGGGAGAGCGCGAGACGCCGGCGTGCGAGCGCCTCGGCGTCGAGTTCGCCCGTGTCGCGCAGCTCGCCCGCGTCCTCCGCCACGGCGGGAGTGTAGTTGGCGCGACCTCAGAGACTCTGCGGATCCACGTCGACCACCGCCGTGAGCTCAGCTCGGCGCATCGCGGGAGCGGCTTCGGCCAGGAGGCGGCCCGCGCGCGCTGCGACGCGTCGCGGCTCGGTCGTCTTCGCGATCAGCTGGGCGCGGTGGCGGCCGCGAAGGCGAAGGAGCGGCGCGGGCCCGAGCAGCTCGCCCTCCTCGAACCTCGACGCGAGCTCTCTCAGCGCCGTGAGCGGCGGCTCCGGCTCCGGCCCGGCGACGACCACACGGACGAGATGGCAGAAGGGCGGGTAGCCGAGCTCGCGGCGGCGCTCGAGCTCGCCCTCGAGGAATCCGGCGACGTCGTGGCGCGCGGCAAAGGCAACCGCTCGCGCGTCCGGCTGGAAGGTCTGCACGACGACCCGACCGGGCGCGTCGCGGCCGGAGCGCCCCGCGAGCTGCGTCAGCAGCGCGAACGTCCGCTCCTCGGCGCGGAAGTCCGGCAGCCCGAGCTGCGTGTCGGCGTCGACGACGGCCGCGAGCGAGACGCCGGCGAAGTGATGGCCCTTCGCGACCATCTGAGTCCCGAGCAGCACGGCCCGGTCGGTCTCGGCGAACCGGCGCAGCGCCTCGGGCACCGCGCCGCGCTCCGCGACGACGTCGGCGTCGAGCCGGATCCGCTCGAGCTCAGGCACACGCGCCGCGAGCTCCTTCTCGAGCTTCTCAGTGCCCGCGCCGATCCGCGCGAGCTCGGGTGACGCGCATGCCGGGCACGTCTCGGGCGACGCGACCGCATGCCCGCAGTGGTGGCAGTGCAGGACGTCGTCGCGGTGGAGCACGAGCGCGACGTCGCAGTTCGGGCAGCGGAGCGTCGTCCCGCAGGCGCGGCAGTGGATCGCCGGCGCGACGCCGCGACGGTTGAGCAGCAGGATCGCCTTGCCGCCCTCCTCCGCGACGCGGCCGAGCGCGGCGAGCAGCGGCGCCGAGAGCGGGTACCCGGCCTCACGGCGAAGGTCGACGACGCGCACCGGCGGGAGCGACCCGACGAGCCGCCCGCCGAGATCGACGCGTTCGAGGCGCTCCCAGCTCTCGGGCCGCGGGGTCGCACTGCCGTACACGGCGACCGCGCCCTCGAGCGCAGCGCGCTTCGCGGCGACGGTGCGCGCGTCGTAGCGCGGGTCGGACTCTTGCTTGTACGACTGGTCGTGCTCCTCGTCGACACAGATCAGGCCGAGGTCGCGGACCGGCGCGAAGATCGCCGACCGTGCGCCCACGACGATGCGGGCCTCCCCTCGAGCGATCCGCTCGCGCTCGTCACGCCGCTCCGCATCGGTGAGGCCGGAGTGGAGGATCGCCAGGCCGTCGCCGAAGCGCGCGGCGAAGCGCCCGGCCGCCTGTGGCGTGAGCGCGATCTCCGGGACGAGGACGATCGCGCCGAGCCCGCGTTCGAGCGCAGCCGCGCACGCCTGGAGGTAGACCTCGGTCTTGCCGCTGCCGGTTGCACCCGCGAGGAGCACGTTCCCGCCGCGGCCGAGCGCGCCGACGATCCGCTCGACCGCTCCGCGCTGCTCGTCGGTCAACTGCTCAGGCTCGCTCTCGCCAACAAGCCCCTCGCGCGAGAGCGGCGACGGGCGCTCGCCGCGTCGCTTCCGCACGCGAGGCGCGACGAGCGCGAGCGTTCGCGCGGGGGTCGACCCGTAGTACTCGGCGAGCCAGAGGGCGAGATCCACGAGCGCCGGCGGGAGCTCTTCGACGACCCGCTCGATGGCCGCGACCTCGATCCCCTCCGGAGCGCGGCCGTCGACGTCGACGACGACGCCGCGCGCCTTCGACCGGCCGAAGCGCACCTCGACGACCGCGCCCTTCTCGACTTCGTCCGGCACCTCATAGGTGAAGATCCGGGAGGAGAGCGCCCTCGCGCTGAGGAGCGGGTAGACGGACGCGAAGCGGCTCACGCCGCCGAGCGTAGTCCGGCGGGCGGAGCACCCGCCGCCTGATGTCAGGCGTGCCTTACAATCAGGAAGATGGCCTGCGGGACGATCTGCACCCACGGCGTGACGAAGCGCTTCGGCGACGTCGCCGCCGTGCTCGAGAGCGAGCTCTGCATCGAACGCGGCGAGTTCGTCGCCCTGCTCGGCCCCAGCGGCTGCGGCAAGACGACGCTGCTCCGCCTCGTCGCAGGCTTCGAGCGCCCCGACGCGGGCGAGATCGCGATCGAGGACCGGCCCGTCGTCGGCCCCGGGGTTTGGGTCCCGTCCCACGCGCGCGGGATCGGAATGGTGTTCCAGGAGTACGCGCTCTTCCCGCACCTGAGCGTCGAGCAGAACGTGGGCTTCGGCGTCCGCCGGGGTGACCGCCGCGAGCGCGTTCCGGAGCTGCTCCGCCTCGTCGGGCTGACCGACTACGCGCAGCGCTTCCCGCACGAGCTTTCGGGCGGCCAGCAGCAGCGAGTCGCGCTCGCCCGCGCACTCGCGCCGCGGCCCTCCGTCGTCCTGCTCGACGAGCCGTGGTCGAACATCGACCCGCTACTCCGCGCCTCGATGCGGGCCGAGCTCGCCGACATCCTGCGCGGGATCGACGTGACAGTGCTGTTCGTCACGCACGACCGCGAGGAGGCGTTCTCGCTCGCCGACCGGATCGCCTTGATGCGGGACGGCACCGTCGTACAGACCGGCTCGCCGGAAGAGCTCTACCTCCACCCTGCCGACCGCTGGGCCGCCGAGTTCGTCGGTGCAGCGAACTTCGTCCCCGGCACGGTCGACGGCGGTCTCGTCAAGACGCTGATCGGCCGCTTCCCCGTCGCGAACCTGAACGGCAGCACGAACGTCGAGGCGCTGATCCGGCCCGAGCAGCTCGAGCTCTCACTCGACGATGCCGGGCATCGGCGAGGTGGTCGGCCGCGAGTTCCGCGGGCACGACGTCTTCTACCGCGTGCGACTCGCCGACGGCGCGACGGTGATCTCCCAGCGCCCCTCCACCGAGGTCGTGCCGCTCGGCTCGCGCGTCTCGGTTCACCCGCACGAGCGCCACGTGACGGTGTTCGAGCGGGTTCCCGCTTGACGCGTCAGGACCGCCTTACATAGGCTTCCGACGCTTGTAAGGCGGACCTGACAATCTGGGAGGGAGCGAACGTGCGGAAGGTGATCGGTGCTGGCAGTTGCGGCGCTGCTCGGCGTCGCGGCGGGCTGCGGTGGCGACGACGACCCAGGCGCGAACGAGAAGCTCGTCGTGTACTCGGGCCGCGAAGAGGAGCTCGTCGAGCCGCTCTTCGACCGCTTCGAGCAGGAGACCGGGATCGACGTCGAGGTGCGCTACGGCGACAGCGCCGAGCTCGCGGCGACGATCGCCGAGGAGGGCGACAACTCGCCCGCAGACGTGTTCTTCGCGCAGGACCCCGGCTCGCTCGGCGCCGTCGAGCGCGAGGGCCTGCTCGCGAAGCTGCCGCAGGCCGCACTCGACCGCGTGCCCGCACGCTTCCGCGACCCGGACGGCCACTGGGTGGGCACCTCGGGCCGCTCGCGCGTGATCGCGTACAACACCGATGAGCTCACGGAGGACGAGGTGCCCGACTCGGTCTTCGCCCTCACCGACCCGAAGTGGAAGGGCAAGATCGGGATCGCGCCCACGAACGCGTCGTTCCAGGCGTTCGTCAGCGCGATGCTGCTCGAGCTCGGCGAGGAGCGCACGCGCGCCTGGCTCGAGGGACTGAAGGCGAACGACCCGAAGCGCTACGAGAAGAACCTGCCGGTCGTCGAAGCCGTCGCGGCAGGCGAGATCGAGCTCGGGCTCGTCAACCACTACTACCTCTACCTCGCGAAGGAGGAGAACCCCGACGCCGCCGTCGCGAACCACTTCCTGACCGGCGAGGATCCCGGCGCGCTCGTGTCGGTCGCCGGAGCGGCGATCCTGTCGAGCGCCGATCACGCCGATGCCGCACAGCGGTTCGTCGAGTTCCTGCTCTCCGATGCCGAGCCAGCGCTTCTACGTCGACGAGGCGGAGGAAGCCGAGTACCCACTCGTCGCAGGCATCGACGCGAAGCAGGGGCTGCCGCCCCTCGACTCGCTCGAGGGTCCGCAGATCAAGCTCGACGACCTCGGCCCCGAGCTCGAGAAGACGCTCGAGCTGCTGAACGAGTACGGGTTCACGACGTGAGTCGCGCGAGGGCGCCCGTCGCACTTGCCGTTCCGGCGATTGCGGCGGTCGCCCTCGTCGTCCTCCCCCTCGCCTACCTCCTGCTGCGCGCCGCGGGCGGCGGGCTCGACGTGCTCGAGGTACTCGGGCGGCCGGGCACGCTGACGCTGATCACCAAGACGCTCGCGCTCGTCGCGGCGGTGACGGGCACGGCGATCCTCGTCGGCCTGCCGCTCGCGTGGCTCGTCGCGCGCACCGACCTGCCGGCTCGGCGCCTGATCGCGGTCGCGGCGCCGCTTCCGCTCGTGATCCCGAGCTACGTCGCCGCGCTCGCGTTGCTCGGCGCCTTCGGCCCGCGCGGGCTGCTGCAGCAGCTGCTGGAACCGCTTGGCGTCGAGCGGCTGCCGGAGATCTACGGGTTCGTCGGCGCGTGGCTCGCACTCACGCTCTCGACCTACCCGTACGTTTTCCTGCTCACGGGCGCGGCGCTCCGCGGTCTCGACCCCGCGCTCGAGGACGCGGCACGTGGTCTCGGGCGGACGCGCTGGGGCGTCTTCCGGCGCGTCACCCTGCCGGCGTTACGCCCGTCGCTCGGCGCGGCATCGCTCCTCGTTGCTCTCTACACGCTCTCCGACTTCGGCGCTGTGTCGCTCATGCAGTACGACGCGCTGACCCGGTCGATCTACGTGCAGTACCGCTCGCTCTTCGACCGGACGCCCGCAGCGGTTCTCGCGCTCGTGCTGGTCGCCTTTGCAGCCGTTCTGCTCGTGCTCGAGGAACGATCGCGCCGTCGTGTGCGAGCGTCTGCAAGCGGTGCCGCGCGGCCGCCGACGACGATCCCGCTCGGTCGTTGGCGCTGGCCCGCGTTCGCGTTCTGCGCCGCAACCGTCGCGTTCTTCCTCGTCGTGCCGCTGTCGGTGCTCGTCTACTGGACGGTGCGCGGGGTCGAGCTCGGCCGTGGGATCGCTTTCGCGTGGGGGGCCGCGCTCTCGTCCGTCTCCGTCTCCGCGCTCGCGGCGGTGATCGCCGTCGTCGCTGCGCTCCCCGTTGCGCTCCTCGCCGAGCGCTACCCGGCGCCTTGGACGCGCGCGCTCGAGCGGCTCGGATACACGGGCAACGCCCTACCCGGGATCGTGATCGCGCTGTCGCTCGTGTTCTTCACGGCGAACTACCTGACGCCGCTCTACCAGACGCTCGCGCTGCTCGTGTTCGCCTACGTCGTTCGGTTCTTCCCGCAAGGCGCTCGCCGGCGTCGAGTCTGGGCTTCAGTCCGTGCACCCGCGGATCGAGGAGGCCGCGCGGGGCCTCGGGTACGGCCCGCTGCGCGTGCTCGCCACGGTGACGGTGCCGCTGATCCGCCGCGGGCTGCTCGCGGGCGCTGCGCTCGTCTTCCTGAACGCGATGAAGGAGCTGCCCGCGACGCTGCTCCTGCGGCCGATCGGCTTCGAGACGCTGGCGACCGAGATCTGGAAGTACACCGCGCTCGGCTCATACTCGCGCGCGGCGCCACCTGCGCTGCTGCTGATCCTCGTCTCCGCGCCGTTCGTCTACCTGCTCGCCGCGAGGCGCGGGTCCGACGTGTCGGCGCCCGGGTAGAGTTCCACCGCCGTGGCGCCGCAGGGACATTCGGTCGACGAGTACCTCGAGACGATCTACTTCCTGGCCTTCCCGATCGGCGAGTACCGGCCGATGGCCGAAGGGCTGCCGACGGTCGCGGTGCGCGTCGGCGAGATGCTCGGCGTCTCGCGCGCGTCGGCGGGCGAGATGCTCAAGCGGCTCGAGTCGGAGGGATTGATCGAGCGCGGCGAGCACAAGGAGGCGCTGCTCACCAAGACGGGACGCGCGCGCGCCGAGAAGGTCGTGCGCAAGCACCGCTTGATCGAGCGGCTGCTCACCGACTTCATGGGCTACACGCCGGCGGAAGCGCACGTGTACGCAGACGAGCTCGGCGACACGTTCAGCGACGACATGGTCGACCGCATCGCGGAGAAGCTCGGACAGCCGGAGCGTTGCCCGCACGGCTGGCCTGTCGATCCCGACTTCGAGCAGCGCGAGAACGACGAGCTCGCACCCCTCGCGAATCTCGCCGCAGGCACGAAGGCGACGATCGTGAGGCTGGCGGAGCACGACGGCGACCTGCTGCACTGGTTCTACGACCAGGGCCTCGAGCCCGGCCGCGAGCTCGAGGTGCGCTCGACCGAGCCGTTCGCGGTGCAGCTGAACGGCGGCGAGGTCGCGCTGAGCGACAAGGCCGCCGAAGGCCTGTTCGTGCGCCCCGCCTAGGCGAGCCCGGGGTCAGACCCCGGAGGTCGAAAAGGCCTGCAAATGGAACTGGAGACGCGTCCGTTCGGCCGCCACCGGGGTCAGACCCCGGAGGTTACGGCGCGACGTCGACGAACTCGATCGAAACGCTCGTGAACCCGAGCGCCTCGAAGAGCCCGAGCAGCATCAGGCGCGTGTTCCGCTCGGCCCGGGCGAGGATCCCCGAGTCGTTCTCCGCCGCGTCGATCAGCTTCTCCTCGGCGAGAACGTAGAGCTCCTGCTCGCTCGTCGGGTTGTCCTGGAAGATCGAGGCGACGCGGTCGATCAGGCCGCGGTCGCGGTCGTAGACGTAGCTGCGCGTCGGGTCGACGCGCGCGCCGAAGAACTTTGCGTGCGGTAGCTCGAGCTCGAACGCTCCGCCGATTGTTCGAGACGCGCACCGCGTCGCCCTTGACCCCGGAGAAGTCGACGCCTGCATCGACGTCGCCGACCGCGACGAACAGCACTCGCTCGCCGCGAATCGGAGACGGGACGAAGCGCGTGTCCTTCTCGAGGTCGACGATCACCTCGAAGTGCCCCGACGCAGCCTGGAAGCGGCGCAGGTTCTGGATCGACTTCAGCACGACGGGGCTGCTGCGGTCGACCGTCTCGGTGCGGAACGGATTGTCGAACGACGGCAGAGCAGCCGCCGAGCCCTCCGAACGCGAGCCAGAGCGCGATCACGACGAGCGCCCCGATCGCGAGCAGGCGGGGAAGGTCGGAGCGAGGCCGGGTCGGGTTCGGTGCCGGCGGCTCGGTCAGGCTTCGCGCTCGCCGGCGCCGACGGGCTCGCCCGCACTCACCGGAAAGGGCGGCTCGCCGTTGAGGCCGGCGGCCTCGCGGAGCTCGGCGGCCTTGTCGACGCGCTCCCACGAGAAGTCGTGGTCGTCGCGTCCAAAGTGCCCGTAGGCCGCGGTCTTGGTGTAGATCGGCCGCCGCAGCTCGAGATCGCGGAGGATCGCGGCCGGCCGCAGGTCGAAGTGCTCCTTGACGAGCGCCTCGATCTTGGACACCGGCACGTGCTCGGTGTTGAAGGTCTGCACCGTCACCGAGACCGGATGCGCCACGCCGATCGCGTACGCGACATTGATCTCGCAGCGCTCCGCGAGACCCGCCGCGACGACGTTCTTGGCGACGTACCGCGCCGCGTACGCCGCAGAGCGGTCGACCTTCGTCGGGTCCTTGCCCGAGAAGGCGCCGCCGCCGTGGCGGGCCGCGCCGCCGTACGTGTCGACGATGATCTTGCGCCCTGTGAGCCCGGTGTCGCCCATCGGTCCGCCGATCACGAACTTGCCCGTCGGGTTGACGTAGACGAAGTCGCGTTCCTGTAGCCGCTTCTCGTCGAAGAGGTCGCGTGGCAGGATCGGGCGCAGCACGTACTCGATGATGTCCGGCTTGATCATCGCGTCGGCGTCGAGCCCGTCCGCATGCTGCGTCGAGACGAGCAGGCGCTCGATCCCGAGCACGCGCTGCACGCCGTGCTCGTCGATCTCGTAGCGGACGGTCACCTGCGCCTTCCCGTCCGGTCGCAGGTACGGAAGGATCCCCGCCTTGCGCACCTCGGCGAGCCGCTTGCAGATCTTGTGCGCCAGCATGATCGGCAGCGGCATCAGCTCGGGCGTCTCGCTCGACGCGTAGCCGAACATCATCCCCTGGTCGCCGGCGCCGACCTTGTCGAGCGGATCGTCGTCGCCGGGGTCGTGCTGGACCTCGTACGCGGTGTCGACGCCCTGCGCGATGTCGGGCGACTGCTCGTCGATCGCGACGACGACGCCGCAGGTGTTCGCGTCGAAGCCCCACTCCGAGTGCGTGTAGCCGATCTGCGCGATCCGCTCTCGCACGAGCTTCGGGATGTCGACGTAGATCTCGGTCGTGATCTCACCGGCGACGACGACGAGGCCGGTCGTGATCAGCGTCTCGCACGCGACGCGGCCGTCCGGGTCGTCACGAAGCACGGCGTCGAGGACGCTGTCCGAGATCTGGTCGGCGATCTTGTCCGGGTGTCCTTCGGTGACCGACTCGGACGTGAAGAGGAACTCGCGGCCCGCCATCGGCGGCAGCCTACCTACTGGATGTGGACGAACACCGTCTGAGTGGACGTGTTCCCGTCCGCCTGGCTCCACGCCACCACCGAGCTGATCGGCCGCAGGTTCTCGAGCACGTCCTTCGGCACGTCGGCCCCCGCCAAGCCGGCGAGCGAGAGCAGCGGCAGCGCATCCGCGACGTCGACGTAAAGGAAGCCCGTGGTCTCGTCGGGCATCCCGGCGGCGTCCTTCGCCTCGCGGAAGTCTTCACTGTCGGCGAGCGATCCGCCCGCGCTCGCCCGCTGAAGCGCCTGCGCGGGGCTCGACGCGGTCGTCGCAACGACCTGGCCCTCGACCACGCCGATGCGGACCGGGAGCGGCGCACCCTCGAACAGCTGCCGCAACTGCAGCTGCGTCCGCGCCGGCGCCGACGTCGTCAGGACGAGGGTCAGCTCGGGGAAGCCGGCGGCGGGCAGGACCCAGAACGCGCCCTCGCCCTCGATGTCCCCGAGGAGCTGGTCGAGACGGATACCCAGCAGGTTCGCGAGCGGCGCGAGCGACGAGGTCTGGCCACGGAGGCTCGCCGTGTCGAACGAGAGGAACGCAAGCGCATCGGCGGGCGCCTCGTCGACCCGGCGTGACGCGTAGGACTGCCCGGCGTCGGCCGTCAGGCGCTCGACGAACGTTGCGGCGGCGCCGTCGTCGCGCGCCTCGACCGCGCCTGCGACCCATTGGAACGCGAGGTTCGGAACGTCGTCGGGCAGCGCCTGCTCGCGCACCCAGCCGTAGGCGAGCCGCTCGTCGGGGAGCTCGTCGAGCGCGGCCTGGTAGCCGTCGTCGTCCGCGAGCTCACCCTCTCCCGCCTTCAGCGTGTCGATCGCCGATTGCCGCTCCGCGACGAGGACCCATCCCTCGGCCTCCCCGATCACGTAACTGGTCTTGGCCTCGGCTGCGAGCTTGTCGACGAGCGCACGAAGCTTCGCTTCGTCCTCGGGCTGCGTCGCCCAGACGACGTCCTCGGCCGTGCTCCCGATCCAGATCACGGCGACGGTGTCGCCGAGAGCGGGATCGACGTCACGGTCCCACTGAAGCTGCTCCTCGGAGAGTTGCTTGTCGAGCTCCGCGACGAGCTGCGGCCGGCTCGGGAAACGGTCGAGCAGTGCCTGCACCTTGCGCCACTGGCCTGAGTCGAGGGTCGTGTCGAGCTCGACGTAGCCGAGCGCGTCCGCCGGTGCGAGCCCGATCGCCGACGCGCCCGCCGTGTCGTCGCCACCGCAGCCTGCGAGTGCGATCACGCCGAGCGCCGCTGCGAGCCAGACCCTCACTCCTCGGTGGGCCGCCGACCCATCAAGTTCGCGAGCAGATCCGAGAGCTCCATTCCTCCGAGCACGGTACACACGCCTTCGGTTATCGGCAGCTCGACGCCCAGGCGGTGAGAGAGATCCCTCAGGACAGGGGCCGTCGTGAGGCCTTCGACGGTCTGGCCGATCTCCGCGACCGCGTCTTCGGGCGACATGCCGCGCGCGATCAGCTCACCGGCCTTGCGGTTGCGGCCGCTCGGGTGCCAGCAGGTGACGATCAGGTCGCCCATCCCGGCGAGGCCCGCGAAGGTGTCCGGGTCGCCGCCGGCCGCCTCCCCCAGGCGGCCCATCTCGGCGAGCCCACGGGTGATCAAAGCCGCCTTGGCGTTGTCGCCGAGTCCGAGGCCGTCGACACCGCCGGCCGCGAGCGCGATCACGTTCTTCGCAGCTGCGCACAGCTCGACACCGACGAGGTCGGTGTTCGAGTAGACGCGGAACGCGAGCGAGTTGATCTCGGACTGCAGCCGCTCGGCGAGCTGTACGTCCTCCGAGGCGATCACGGCTGCGGTGGGCAACCCGGCCGCGATCTCCTCCGCCATGTTGGGGCCGGTCAGCACCGCAACCGGCCGGTCGCGGACAAGCGTCGAGAGGCGCTCGCCGGTCTTCGGATCGAGCCCCTTCGTCAGGCTCAGCATCGGCGCGTCGCCCGGGATGCCTGCGACGACGTCGCCGAACGAGCGGCTCGGAACCGCCAACACGACGAGCTCGGCCTCCTCGTAGGGCGCCTCCTCGATCGTCGACCCGCGGATGCCCTGCAGGTCGACGTCGCTCAGGTAGCGCGGGTTCCGGTGGGTCTCCTCGACCGCGCGCGCCTGTTCGGGGTCGCGCGCGGCGAGGGTGACGTCGTGCCCGCGGTCGACGAGGAGGCGCGCGAACCCCGTCCCCCACGAGCCGGCTCCGACGACGACCGTCTTCACTTCGGCGCGAAGTCGATCACGACCGGGACGCCGGTGAGGTCGAACCGCTCGCGAAGGTTGTTCTCGACCCAGTAGCCGTAGTCACGGGTGACGAGCGAGGGATCGTTGACGAAGAGCTTGAACCGGGGTGGCCGCGTCTCGACCTGCGTGCCGTAGAGAAGGTTGAGGCTTCGACCGTTCCGCGAGGGCGGCTGGCGCGCCTCGCGCAGCTCGCCGAGGAACCTGTTGAGCTCGGCGGTCGCGACGCGCGACGTGTGCTTCTCGAAGAGCTTCTCGACCTCGTCGAGCAGGCGGTTGACGCCGCGGCCCGTCTTCGCGGAGACGGCGATGATCGGCGGACGCTGACGGATGCGGCGGATCAGCTGCTTGCGCGTGTCCTCGACGTCGATCGTCGACTCGTCCCACTTCGAGAGCACCACGAGGGTCGAGTTGTTCGCGCGGCGTGCGACGTCGGCGACCGAGAGGTCTTGCTCGACGATCCCCTCGCTGGAGTCGATCAGGACGAGCGCGACGTCGGCACGCTCGGCGGCCTCGACCGCGCGAAGCTCCGAGTAGTACTCGATTCCTTGACGGTGTCGGCGCTTGCGCCTGAGGCCCGCGGTGTCCACGAGCACGAACGTGCGCCCGTCGCGCTCGAGCACGGTGTCGATCGAGTCACGGGTCGTGCCCGGGGTCTCGGACACGATCACGCGCTCGCGGCCGAGCAACGCATTGAGCAGCGACGACTTGCCGACGTTCGGGCGGCCGAGGATTGCGACGCGGATCGCGTCCTCGGGCAGCTCGGGGCGCGTGCCTCCAAGCTCCTCGAGCCGGTCGACGATGTCGTCGAGCAAGTCGCCCGTGCCGTGACCGTGCATCGCGGACAGCGGGATCGGGTCTCCGAGGCCGAGCCGGTGGAACTCGAGCGCGTTCGCCTCCTGTGCCGGGTCGTCGATCTTGTTCGCGAGGATCAGCACCGGCTTGTGCGACAGCCGGAGGATCTCCGCAACCTCCTCGTCGCCGGGGGTGGTACCGATGCGCGCGTCGACGACGAAGAGCACGAGGTCGGCCTGCTCGACCGCCTCGCGCGCCTGGTCGGCGATCGAGCGCGTGATCTCGGCGTTGTCTGCGATGTCGATGCCTCCCGTGTCGATCACGAGGAAGCGGCGGCCGTTCCACTCGACGACCAGCTCCTTGCGGTCGCGCGTGACGCCGGGCGTCTCGTGCACGACGGCCGCGCGGGTCTCGCTCAGCCGGTTGACGAGCGTCGACTTGCCGACGTTCGGGAAGCCGACGATCGCAACGGTGCCGATCAGCTCGTCGGCCCGCGAGCTCACGGCAGCTCCACCTGCGCCGGTCGCCCGGCCTCGTGGACCTCGACAAGCCAGCGCCAGAGCCGGTGGATCTCGCGCTCGATCTCCGCAGAGGCTTCGCGGTAGCCCTTGCCGTTCTTCGGCAGTCCCTCGAACCGCATCGGGCTCGCCCCAGACCACCGAGACGGGCTTCCAGTTGCCGGGCCGCCAGATCTGCGACCCGTGGATCGCGGCCGGAACGACGGGCACGTCCTCCTGGAGCGCGGCCATCGCCGCGCCCGGCTGGATCTTCCCCGGCACCCCGCCGCGTTGGCGCGTCCCCTCGGCGAAGAGGCCGAGCGCGCGCCCGTCCCGGACGACCTGGCGCATCAGCCGGACGGCCTCTCGGTCGGACTCGCCGCGCCGTACGGAGATCGTCCCGAAGGCCCGGATCAGCTGCCCGAGGCCCGGGGATGCGGTGGGCCTCGATCTTCGCGAGGAAGTACATGGTGCGCGGCGAGGCGTTCCCGAACACCGGCGGGTCGATCCACGAGAAGTGGTTGAACGCCATGACCAGCCCGCCCTCGAGCGGGACGCGCTCCGTCCCGTACACGCGGAGCGGGACGAACGCGCGCACGAGCGAGCCGATCGTCAGCCGGCCGATCTTCCACGCGACGTCGACGCGATTCACGCCGGGTGCCTCGAGCGCACGAGCTCCTCGATTCGCGCGACCACGTCGTCGATCGTGAGCGCGGTCGTGTCGATCTGCTCCGCGTCGTTCGCGGGACGCATCTGCGCCGAGTCACGCTCGTCGCGCAGACGGAGGTCAGTCGCAAGCGCGTCGGCGGCGAGACCCGGCCGCTCCGCGATGCGCCGGCGGGCACGCTCGGACTCGTTGGCGTTCAAGTACACCTTCACCTCCGCGCGCGGCGCGACGACCGTCCCGATGTCGCGCCCCTCGATCACGACGTTGCCGTGCTCGCCGAGCTCGCGCTGACGCTCGCGCATCACCTCGCGCACCTGCGGATGGCGCGCGACCGACGAGACCACCTTGTCGATCCGGGGCTCGCGGATCTCGGTGGTCACGTCACGGTTGTCGATCAGGACGTGCTGCTCGTCCTCGAAGCTGATCGGATGCTCGCGGGCGAGCGCTCCGATCGCCTCTGCGTCCTCGAGGTCGGCCGCGCGCTCGAGCGCGAGCCAGGTCAACGCGCGGTACATCGCGCCGGTGTCGAGATAGCGAAAGCCGAGTCGCGCGGCGAGCTGCCTCGCCACCGTGCTCTTGCCCGCGCCCGCGGGCCCGTCGATGGCGACGATCATCGTTTGCTCACCGAGTCGAGGAGCTCGAAGAAACCGGGGAAGCTTACCGCCGCCGCTTCGGCCCCCTCGAGCCGCACCCCTTCGCGCGACACGAGCCCGGCAACGGCCCCGAGCATGGCGATCCGGTGGTCGCCGTGCGAATCAGCGCTGCCACCCCCCTTTGGGCGGGTGGGGACACCCACCACCCTCAGTTCATCCTCGCCCGCGGAGACCCGGATGCCAAGGGGTTTCAGCACATCTTTCACGGTCTCGACACGATCTGTTTCCTTTACGCGCAGTTCCTGGACGCCGGCGATCACCGTCTCGCCTCGCGCGAGTCCCGCGAGGAGCGCGACGAGCGGGAGCTCGTCGACCATGCGCGGCACCTCGCTCGGAGCGATGCGCGTCGCGACGAGCGACGCCGAGCGCACCTCGATGTCCGCCACCGGCTCGGCGCCGAGCTTGCGCTTGTTGAAGAGGGTGACGCGTGCGCGCATGCGCTCGAGCACGTCGAGCAGGCCCGTGCGCGTCGGGTTGATCCCGACGCCGTGGAGGTAGAGCTCGGACCCCGGCAACAGCGTCGCCGCGACGATCAACGGCGCTGCTGAGGAGAAGTCGCCCGGAACCTCGACGCGGTCGAGCTCCAGCCGCTCGACGCCGGTGACGCTCACCGAGAGCCCCTTGCGCTCGACGTCGACCCCCGCGTGCTGGAGCAACAGCTCGGTGTGGTCGCGCGTAGGCGCCGGCTCGACGACAGTCGTGCGGCCCTTCGCATAGAGCCCGGCGAGCAGCACGGCCGACTTCACCTGCGCGCTCGCGACCGGCAGCTCGTACGTGATCCCGCGCAGCTTGCCGCCCTCGACGACGATCGGTGCGTGGCCGTCGGTCGTCTCGACGCGCGCACCGAGCTCGCGCAATGGCGCCGCGACGCGCTCCATCGGCCGGCGCGAGAGCGACTCGTCGCCGGCCAACACGAAGCGGCCCTCCTGCCCGGCGAGCAGCCCCGCGAGCAGCCGCATCAGCGTCCCCGCGTTGCCCGAGTCGATCGGATCCGCCGGCGGGACGAGCCCCCGAAGCCCACGACCGCGCACGCGAACGACGTCGACGTCCGGCTCGTCGACCTCCGCGCCGAGCGCGCGCACCGCGCGCAGCGTCGACTCGGTGTCGCCCGAGCGACCGAAGCCGGTGATCTCGGTCTCCCCCTCGCCGACTGCGGCGAGGAGCACGGCTCGGTGCGAGATCGACTTGTCCCCCGGCACGACCGCGTGCCCGACGAGCGCACGGGCCGGCTCGACCTTCACTCGTCGACCACCGGCGAGATCACGACCCCGTAGCCCTGCGCCTCGAGCAGCTCGGCGGCGCGGCGTGCAGGCTCCTCGCCGGTGACGAGCACCGTGAGCACGCCGCCGCGCTCGGGCGACATGTGCTGCAGCTCGAAGTCCTCGATGTTGATCCGCTCGGCGCCGAGCGCCTGCGTGATCCCCGCGAGCACGCCCGGACGGTCCGGCACGTGCACGCGCAGCCGCTGCAGCGCGCCCGGATCCTCGTAGGCGTCGGCGAGCATGCGCCGCCGGTTGCCCGACGCCTCGGCGATCCAGCGCGCGAGGAAGCCTGCGTCTCCCGACTCGAGCGCAGCCTCGAGCTGCTCGATCCGCCGTCGATGCTCGCCGAGCGACTCGCGAACGGCACCGGCGTTGTCGAGGAAGATGTCGATCCAGATGCGTGGGTTCGCTCCGGCGACGCGCGTCATGTCGCGCAGCGAGCCACCGGCCGCGGCGAGCGGCTCGTGGCCATCGATGCGCGTCGCGCCCGCCTGGTTGACGAGGAGGTTGGCGAGCGCGTGCGGAAGGTGGCTCGTCAGCGCGACCAGCCGATCGTGCGCGTCGGGGTCGACCGCGACGGGGACCGCTCCGACGGAAGACACGAACGCGTGCAGCGTGCGGTAGCGCTCCGGATCGGTCTGCGCGACCGGGGTGAGGAACCACGTCGCGCCGTCGAAGAGCTCGGCGCGCGCATTCGACGGCCCGCGCGCCTCCGACCCGCAGACCGGGTGCCCGCCGATGAAGCGCGCGTCGGAGCGCGCGGCACGCACGACGGCGCCTTTCGTCGAGCCGACGTCGGTCACCGTCCCACTGGACGCCTCGAGCACCTCCGCCACGGAGGCGGCAAGTCGCGCGACCGGCGCCGCGACGACGACGAGCTCCACGTCCCCCACCGCCTCGCCGAGCGAGCCGGCAGCCTCGACGGCGCCGCGCTCGACAGCGCCCGAAAGCGCCTCCTCGTCGGGGTCGTAGCCGCGCACGTCCTCCACTCCCGCCCGCCGGGCGGCGAGTGCGACGGAGGCGCCGATTAGACCGGTGCCGACGACTGCGAGTGAGCGGATCGGCATCTCAACCCGCGGTCTTGCCCACCAGCTCGACGAGCGCGAACACTTCTCGCGCAAAGTCGGGGAAGTCGCCGGTCGGGATCTGCTGAGGCCCGTCGGAAAGCGCTTGCTCCGGATCGGGGTGCACCTCGACGATCACGCCGTCGGCGCCCGCGGCGACCGCGGCGAGCGTCAGCGGCAGCACGAGGTCGCGGCGCCCGGCCGGGTGCGAGGGGTCGACGACGACAGGAAGGTGCGTCTCCTGCTTGAGCACCGGCACGGCGGCGATGTCGAGCGTGTACCGCGTCGACGTCTCGAAGGTCTTGATCCCGCGCTCGCAGAGCATCACCTGGTCGTTCCCCTCTCGCACGACGTACTCGGCCGCCATCAGAAGCTCCTCGATCGACGCGGACGGCGACCGCTTCAGGAGCACGGGCTTCTCGGAGCGGCCGACCTCGGAGAGAAGCGTGAAGTTCTGCATGTTCCGCGCGCCGATCTGGATCACGTCGGCGAGCCCGACGACTGCCTCCACGTCGCGGACGTCCATCAGCTCGGTCACGATCGGAAGTCCCGTCTCGTCGCGCGCCTCCGCGAGGATCTCCAGCCCCGCCTGCCCGAGGCCCTGGAACGAATACGGCGACGAGCGCGGCTTGAAGGCGCCGCCGCGGAGCATCGTCCCACCGGCCGCGGCGACGACCCGAGCCGTCTCGAGCGTCTGCTCGCGTGTCTCGACCGAGCAGGGCCCCGCGATCAGCCCGAAGTAGGAGTCGCCCAGCCGGCGGCCGAGCGAGTCGATCATCGTCATGTCGGCGGCGAGCTCGCGAGAGACGAGCTTGTACGGCTTCACGATCGGCAGGACCTGGTGCACGCCGGGGTAGGCCTCGAGCGGGAGTGACGCGAGCAGGTCGCGGTCCCCGATCGCTCCGATCACCGTCGCCTCGCGGCCGCTCGACACGCGCGCCGACACGCCGACTTCGGCGAGCCGGGCGACGACGTGCTCGGTCTGGTCGGGCGTCGCGCCCGCCCCCATGACGATCAGCAGCTCGGGCGCCGCCTGCGTGGACATTCGCCAAGTCTACGGGCGGTAGTCTCAACGACCTGGTGAGCGAGGAGAACACGGACCGGGTGATCCAGGAGCTGCGCGGACAGATCTCCGACAACGACCGCGCCATCGTTCGCGCGCTGAACAAGCGGATCGAGCTCGTCGGTCGGCTGAAGCGCCACAAGGAGCAGCAGGGAATCGCGTTCGTCGATCCGCAGCAGGAAGAGTCGGTCCTGCGCGACCTCTCGCGCGCGAACCGCGGACCGATCTCGCAGGACGGCCTCCGCGGCCTCTACCGCGAGATCCTCGACCTGACCAAGCGCGAGCTCGGACGATGAGGGTCTTCTCCGGGATCCGCGCCTCCGGCGACAAGACGCTCGGCAATTACAGCGGCGGGTTCAGGCAGTACGTCCGCACGCAGGAGGAAGCGGCCGCAGCGGGCGGCGAGGCGGTCTTCTGCGTCGTCGACATGCACTCGATCACGACGCCGTTCGAGCCCGAGGTGCTGCGCGAGTCGACGCTCTCCGTCTTCGCCTGGCTGATCGCCACCGGACTCGACCCTGACCGCTCGATCGTGTTCGTTCAGAGCCACGTTCCCGCACACGCGGAGGGCGCGTGGCTGCTCGGAGGCGTCACGGCGTTCGGTGAGCTTCGGCGCATGACCCAGTTCAAGGAGCGCGCCGAGGAGCAGGACTTCGTCTCCGCGGGCCTCTTCACCTACCCCGTCCTGATGGCCGCGGACATCCTGCTCTACGACACCGACGTCGTCCCGGTCGGAGACGACCAGCGCCAGCACGTCGAGCTGACGCGCGACATCGCGGAGCGCTTCAATCAGCGCTTCGGCGAGACGCTCGTCGTACCGCGCGGCGTCTACCCCGAAGAAGGCGCGCGCGTCAGGAACCTCCAGGAGCCTGACCGCCTGATGTCGACGACGCGCGGTGCGCCGCAGGGCGTCGTGCGGATGATCGACGAGCCGGATGTGATCAGGAAGAAGTTCAAGACAGCAGTCACCGACTCGGGGCGCGAGGTCAAGCACGACCCGCAGGAGAAGGCGGGCGTCTCGAACCTGATCGAGATCATGGCCGTTGCGACCGGCGCGTCGATCGCGGAGGTCGAGTCCCGGTACGACGGCGCGGGGTACGGCCAGTTCAAGGAGGACGTCGGCGAGGCGGTGGTCACGCTGCTGACCCCGTTCAGGGAGCGCTACAACGAGCTGCGCGAAGACGAAGGCGCGTTGCTGAGGTTGATGGAGCAGGGCGCCGAGAAGGCGGCCGCCGTCGCGAACCCGACGCTCGACCGCATGTACACGAGGATGGGCTTCGTCCGCTTCTCGTGACGCTCAGATCCAGCGGCGCCGCCTGAAGAGGACATAGAGGCCTCACCGAAACGAGGAGCATCAGCCCGAGCGCCATCGGGTAGCCGAACCTCCAGTGGAGCTCGGGCATGTCGTCGAAGTTCATGCCGTAGACCGTCCCGACGAGCGTCGGCGCGAACAGGATCGCCGCCCAGGCCGAGATCTTCTTCACCTCTTCGTTCTGTCGGTTGGACGCTTCGTTCAGCGCCTTGGTCTCGATCGTCAGGTTGACGTTGAGGATGCTCCGAAGCAGCTCATGGAACGCGTCGACCTTCTCTTGGATGCGGAGCACGTGGTCGTGCACGTCCCGCAGGTAGATGCCGCTTCTCTTCGAGGACCTGCGGCTCCTGCATCAGCGCCTCGAGGACGGCTGAGAGCGGCTGGACCGCGTGTCGGAACTGGATCACCTCGCGCAACAGCTCGTACGTGCGGCGCGACACGCCGGTGACGCCGCCGAACACCTCTGTCTCGATCTCGTCGATGTCGTTCTCGACGCCGTCGATGACCGGCGCGTACTCGTCGACGAAGTTGTCGACGATCCGGTACACGATCGGCATGGGTCCGAGCCGGAGGAGGTCGGGCCGTGCCTCGAGCTCTTCGCGAACGTGCCCGAGGTCGGGAGCGAAGCCGTGCGAGATCGTGATCAGGAACCGCGGCCCTGCGAAGACGTGGAGCTCGCCGAACTCCACCGTCTCGGTTTCGTCGATGTACCTGGCGGGCCGAAGCACGAGATACAGCGTGTCGCCGTACCGCTCCAGCTTCGACCGCTGGTGCGCGTGAACGGCGTCCTCGAGCGCCAACGGGTGCAGCTTGAAGTCGTGTCCGACCTTCTCGATCTCGTCTGGAGTTGGGTCCGCGAGGCTGACCCAAGCCACACCGTCGGAGCCGGCCTCTCCGTCGGCGACGCGCTCGCCGTTCCTGTAGACGATTTGGTCAACGGTCACACGTGCACGGTACCCGCCTTGGCGCTCGTTGCGCGCGCTCGGGTCGCGGGCCAAGGACACGCTTAGGATTCCCCGATACCGAACGACATCTCGATGACGCGGGCGATCCTGCTCGCCGGCACGTTCGCTCTCGCCGTCGCGGCGGGAACGCTCCACTTCGCCGGCGCCGACGCGGTGGCGGTGTTCATCGTGTCGGGTCTCGCGCTCGCCGCCCTCGCGTGGGTTGTCAGCGCCGGGACGGAAGCCGTCGGCGCTCGGTTCGGGCCGGCCACGACCGGCGTGCTGCAGTCCACGCTCGGCAACCTGCCCGAGCTGTTCATCGTCCTGTTCGCGATCTCCGCAGGCGAGATACTCGTCGCGCAGACGGCGATCCTCGGCTCGCTGTTCGCGAACGCGTTCCTCGTCCTCGGTCTCGCGATCCTCGCGGGCGCGTTGCACGCCGACGACGGCGTGATGCGGTTCAAGGCGCGACTGCCGAACGACACGGCGACGCTCCTGATCCTCGCCATCTTCATCATCGCGCTCGTCGGCATCTCGCACGAGGTCGACGACCGCGCGAGCCAGCACGACGTCACGATCTCGGCGATCTGCGCGGTGCTGCTCCTGAGCGTCTACGGCGTCTGGCTCTGGGGCTACCTCCGCGGCCCGGAAAGTGCAGAGCCACAGTTGGAGGCGCCCGCGTTCTCGTTCCAGTGGGGAATCGTGCTGCTCGCTGCGGGCGGCGTCGGCGCGGCGTTCGTCGCCGACTGGTTCGTCAGCTCGCTCGGCGGTGCGATCGACACGCTCGGGATCTCGCGCGCGTTCACCGGCGTCGTGATCGTCGGCATCGCAGGCAACGCGGTCGAGCACGTCGTGGGCGTCACGCTCGCGGCGAAGGGTCACAGCGACCTCGCGATCTCGGTGATCAAGAACTCCGTCGCGCAGATCGCTGTCTTCCTCTTCCCGATGCTCGTCCTCCTCTCGCTCTTCTTCGAGCACAGGCTGACGTTCGTCCTCGGGCCCGTGGCGATCGCGGCACTCGTTCTGATGGCGCTTGCGATGTGGCAGATCACCGGTGACGGCGAGGCGCTCCCGTTCGAGGGCTGGGCGCTCGTCGCGCTCTACCTGATCGTCGCCGTCATCGCGTGGTTCGAGTAGCGGCGCGCAGCCGCTCGACCTCGTCCTCCGTCAGCTCACGCCACGCGCCCGACGGAAGCTCACCGAGCTCGAGCCCCGCGTAGCGTGGACGGTGGAGACGCGTCACCGGGAGCCCGACGGCGGCGCACATCCGCTTGACCTGGTGCTTGCGCCCCTCGTGGATCGCGAGCTCGACGCGATTCGGCCCGAGCCGCGTCGCGCGTGCGGGCGCTGTGCGACCGTCGTCGAGCTCGACGCCCTCGCGGAGGCGGCGCAGCTGGTCGTCGCTCGGGTCGCCCTCGACGTCGACCTCGTAGACCTTCTCGACGCCGTAGCGAGGGTGCGCGAGGCGGTGTGCCAGCGGTCCGTCGTTCGTCAGCAGGAGCGCGCCGGTCGTATCGGCGTCCAGGCGCCCGACCGGAACGACGCGCGCCTCGTGGTGGACGAGGTCGACGACGGTCGGTCGTCGCTGCGGATCGCGCGCCGTCGTGACGACCCCCGCAGGTTTGTGCAGGAGGACGTAGGCGAGGCGCTGCGGGGCGACCGGCCGACCGTCGACCTCGACGCGATCGGACTGCTCGACGAACGTGTTCAGCTGACCCGGCTCGCCGTTCACCGTCACCCGTCCGGCCTTGATCAGCTCGTCCGCACCGCGGCGCGACGAGACGCCCGCGCGGGCGAGGTAGGCGTTCAGCCGCACAGCTCATAAGATTGCCCAATGCCGCACTACATCTCGCTGATGCGCTGGACGTCCCAGGGGATGGCGGGGTTGCCGGCGTGGCGGGAGCGGGTCGAGGAGGGCGAGCGGATCATCAAAGAGGCCGGCGGGAGCCTGATCGGCGTCTACGTCACGCTCGGGCGCTACGACGTGGTCGAGATCTTCGAAGCCCCCGATGACGAGCTGGCGGTAGAGATCCTGATGAAGCTCCAGCGACACGGCGCCGAGCACACGGAAACGCTCCGCGGCTTCACGCGCGAGGAAGCGGAAGAGATCATCCGCCGCCTGTAGCCGCGAGCCAGGCCACCTTTTTCCTTCCCCCGGGGCGCTTTCGCGCCCTGCCCCCGCTTTTGAGGATAGACGCGGAAACGTGACGTGTCTGTGACGGGCCGTATCGATTCGGTGACGTCAAGTCCACAGGCGCCGGAACCGATACCCGGGAGATGGACCGCTCCTCCTCCGGTCTCCTCTGGGGCGCGATCAGCGCTCGTCGCGGTCGTGCTGCTCGTCGGCGCGTACTTCGGCACGAAGCTTTCGCTCGAGCGGCCGCAGGCCGCCGAGGCCGCCCAGGCTCCATCGCAGCTCCAGGCCTCCGGGAAGTGGTCTCGCTACGTCGCGCCCGAGACGTTCTGCCCGCGCGCAGACGATCTCAGCGCGAGCGTCAGGGTCGAGGAGCAGGTCGAGCTCTGTCTGCTGAACTACGCGCGCGGGGTCGCAGGGGTCGGCCCGCTGAACATCTCGCCCGCGTTGATGAGCTCCGCGAAGTTCAAGGCAGACGACATCGTCCGCTGCAACCAGTTCGCGCACGATGCGTGCGGCTTCGACGTCCGCCAGCGGTTCGCCGACTCGGGTTACTTCCGCAGCGACATCCAGAGCCGCTTCGGCGAGAACCTCGCATGGGGCAGTGTCGAGGCGGGGAGCCCCCGCGGCGCGCTGCTCGGCTGGCTCGACTCGCCCGAGCACCGTGCGAACCTCTTCAAGCCGGAGTGGACGGAGCAGGGGATCGCGCTCGTCTACGTCCCGGACTTCCGAGGCGTGGCGAACAGTCGCATCTGGGTCTCGCACTTCGGCCACCAGGGCTGACTGCATTTAGAGTGCGCGGCCGTGCGGGTCGCGTTGATGATCGAGGGCCAGGAGGGCGTCTACTGGGAGCAATGGGTCGCACTCGCGGAAACGTGCGAGCGCGTAGGGATCGAGGCGCTCTTCCGCTCCGACCACTATCTCTCTTTGTCCTTCCCGCACGACCGCGCTGCGCATGACGCGTGGACGACGATCGCGGGCCTCGCCGCGCTGACCACGAAGCTCCGGTTCGGCGCGCTCGTGTCGCCGATCACGTTCAGGCACCCGTCGCTCTTGGCGAAAGCCGTCACCACCGCTGACCACATCTCCGACGGCCGCGTCGAGCTGGGGATGGGCGCCGGCTGGATGGAGCTCGAGCACGAGGCGTACGGCTTCCCGTTCCCACCGCTGCGCGAGCGGCTCGAGCACCTCGCGGAGCAGCTCGAGATCGTGCACCGGCTCTGGACGGAGGAGCACGTCACGTTCGAGGGAAGGCATTACCGCCTCACCGACTGCCCAGCCCTGCCGAAGCCCGTGCAGGACCCGCATCCGCCGCTGCTCGTCGGCGGTCGCGCGAAGCCGGGCACTGCGACTCCCGCGGCGCGGTTCGCCGACGAATACAACGTGATCGGCGCCTCGCTCGAGGACTATGCGGCTGCACGCAAGGCGCTCGACGAGGCGTGTGAGCGTGAGGGGCGCGACCCGAAGACCCTCCGGATGTCGATCATGACCGGCTTCCTGCTCGGCGCCGACGAGGACGACTTGCTCGAGAAAGCGCGCGTCTCGATGGAGCGCTGGGGCTCGCCGACGTCGCCGCAAGAGGCCGTGAACCGTGCGCGCGCCCGCGGCACCGCCGGCACGCCGGAGCAGCTGATCGAAGGGCTCGGTCGGCTCGAGGAGGTCGGCGTCGAGCGCGTGATGCTCCAGCACATCCGGCACGAGGACCTCGAGACGGTCGAACTGCTCGGCCGCGAGGTCGTCCCGCGCGTGTGACCGCGCGGCTCGGCCACCTGAAGCTGCCGGTCAGCAACCTCGCCGCAAGTCGGACGTTCTATTCGGCAGCGCTCGCCGCACTCGGGTGGGAGCTCGTCTACGAAGGAGATGTCTCGCTCGGCTACGGGATCGGCGACAAGGAGCCGTTCGCGCTCGAGCAGACATCAGCCCCGTCGGTCGGCACGCACGTCGCCTTCGACGCGCCCGACCAGGCGACGGTCGACGCGTTCTACGCGGCCGCACTCGGTGCCGGCGGCCGCGACAACGGCGCGCCCGGAATGCGGCCCTACGGTGACTCCTACTACGCCGCCTTCGTGCTCGACCCCGACGGCCACAACATCGAGGCCGTCTTCCACGGTGACCCTCCTAGCTAGGCCGGGCGCTTTTCGGCGACCGACACGAGCCGGTCGCGAATCTCGTCGACGTCGCCGCCGAGGTCGTCGAGCCGCGGCAGCTCGGACAGCGACTCGAGCCCGAACACCCGCTCGAACAACGGCGTCGTCCGGTAGCGGACAGCGCCGCCCGCGCCGTCGTCACGTCCCGCCTCCGAGATCAGCCCCCGTTCGACCAGATTGGCCACGGCCGAGTCGGCCGACACGCCGCGGATCCGCGCGACGTCCGGCCGCGTGCACGGCCCGAGGTACGCGACGATCGCGAGCGTCTCCAACGACGCCTGTGAGAGCGAGCGCTGCACCGGCCGCTCGAAGAGCCGACCACACGCCTCCGCCGCCTCGCGCGCCGCTCGGAAGGCCCAACCGCCGGCGACCTGCTCGAGCACGATCCCGCTCCGCCCCTCGCTGTAGCGCTCGCGGAGCAAACCGAGCGCCGTCTCCACGCGCTCGCGGTCGTCCGCGGCCGCCTCGACGAGCTCCGCAACGGTCAGCGGCTGCGAGGCGACGACGAGGAGCGCCTCGATCGTCCGGGCGAGCTGGTCGACCGGGCTGGCGGTGATCAGGCGGAGCGGACGGTCCACGATTCGGTCCTTTCGACGTCGGGGTGGGAAATCCTGATCGGCGCGAACGGCGCCGCCTGCTCGATCGCGATCTCGTTCGCGCGCTTCAGGTCGAGCAGGGCGAGGAAGGCGACGGCGACCTCGATCCGCGACAGCCCGTCGACCGCCTCATCGAAGTCGAACCGCGTCCGCCGCGCCAAAAGCGCGCGAAAACGCTCGACGAACTGCGACACCGGCGGGAAGCGAAGCGCCATGTGCGCCAGGGAGACGTTCGGCGGCTCCTGCGCGAGCACCCGCAGCACCGCGGCGAGCGATTCCGGTTCCTGCGGAGCGAGCTTCCGCTCCGTCCGCGGCGCGAGCGGCGCAGGGCCGAGCCGGAAGAAGCGATCGCGCTCTGCGGCGAGCCGCTCGGTCAACCACCCCGCAGCCTCCTTCATGCGGCGGTACTCCTCGAGCCGCCGCGCGAGCTCCTCCGCGGCCTCCTCGGGCTCGAGCTCGGCGAGGTCGGCATCCTCCTCGAACAACCCGCGCGCCTTCAGCTCGAGCAGCGCGGCGACGAGCACCAGGAACTCCCCGCAGGCCTCCAGATCGAGCTGGTCGCGCTCGGCGAGCCGCTCGATGAAGGCGACGATGATTCCCGCCACGTCCACCTCGGCCAGGTCGAGCTCCTCCCGGAGCACGAGGCTCAGGAGGAGGTCGAACGGGCCCTCGAAGGCGTCCAGATCCAGCTCGAGCTCGCGCACGACCACGGGCCTGGGCACCGCGCTCGAGCCGGCGCGTCCTACCAATAGGTCCGAGCGCGGCAGCGCGCAGACGCGGGCCAGAGCGGCCTGTCGCCGAGCCGCTCCCGCGGCGCCCGCGCGGCACGGCCATCGCCGGCCGCTTGGCTCGGCGCGTCCGCGCCGGAAGCTGAGCCGCGGCAGCTTCCCGTCGTACAGCTGCCAGTAGATGAAGAAGAGCGAGGACGCGATGAAGAGCACGAGCGACACCCAGGCGTTCACGCGCATCCCCCAGAACATCCCGGACGGGTCGATCCGCAACTGCTCGAGCAGGAAGCGGCCGAACGTGTACCAGGCGACGTAGAGCGAGAAGAGCGCCGGCGGCCGAATCCGCCAGCGCCGCCCGACCAGGATCAGCACCACGACCCCGAGCAGGTTCCACGAGCGCCTCGTAGAGGAACGTCGGGTGGAAGTTCGTCCCGGGCGGATAGTCCTGGTTGTGTGCATCGTCGATCTCGAGCCCCCACGGCAGGTCGGTCGGCTTGCCGTAGAGCTCCTGGTTCCACCAGTTGCCGAGGCGGCCGATCGCCTGCGCCAGCAGGAGCGCGGGCGCGACGACGTCCATCGCGCGCAGCACGCTCCCGCCGGAGCGCTTGATCACCCAGGCGCCCGCGAGCACGCCGAAGAGGATCCCGCCCCAGATCCCGAGGCCACCCTCCCAGACCTCGAAGACGCCCTTCCACTTCGGGTCGGGGACGTCGTCCCAGGAGGTGACGACGTGGTAGAGCCGCGCGCCGACGATCCCGGCCGCGACGCCCCACACGGCGATCCGGAGGATCAGGTCGGTGTCGCCCTCGCGCCGGCCCCAGCGCCAGCTCGTCAGGAGGACGGCGGCGATGATCGCGACGAGCAGCGTCAGCCCGTACGCGTGAACCGCCGGTAGCGGGCCCGGCAGGTCGAACTGGCCGGACGACGGCGAGGGGATGCTGGCGAGCACGGCGGCATTCTGCACGCCGCGCCAGACGGGGGCGGGCTAGATCAGGATCTGCAGGGCCAGCTCTTGCGAGCAGCCGGCTGCGAGCAGGTCGCTCGCGAGGTGCAGGTCGATGTCCAGGCGCGACGCGAGCTCTGCGGCCGCCCCGGGCTCGTAGCCCGCACGCTCGAGCGCCTCGGCCCGCCAGCGCTCGATCCGCTCGATCTCGGTGCCGTCCCTGGTATCAGTCTCAGCCGCAGTCATTTTCGCTCCCTTTATCTACCACTTCACCCTTCGTCAAAACGACGGGAGCGGATGTCCCCTTACAGAGGGATTCGTTCTGTTAACGAGAAGTCAACGGGCGGACGCGAAATGCGCCCGCCCGCCGAACCTAGGGCTGCGCGACCGGCGCGGCCGCTGGCCGAGACCGGCGCGCGACCAGGACGAGGACGAGCAGCGCGGCCAGCGCGGCCCCGAGCCCCCACGTCCAGCCGGGGATCGAGAAGCCGTCGCCGCCGCCGGAGCCGATCTGGACCGCGGCGAACGAGTGCGTCTGACCGAAGCCGTCGTCGACCTGGTACGTCCACTTGCCCTCACTCGGGAACTTCACCTTCGCCAGGTACACCCCGGCCTCACTCGTCGGAGCGGCGGGGAAGTCGTGCGTCTCGCCGCCCTTCGAGATCTTGACCACGGGCGAGACGCCGACGAGCGGGGTCACGCCGTGCTGGAGGATCGTCACCTGGGCGTTCCAGGTGTCCCCGGCGCCGAGCCCGCCGTCGGGCGGACCGAGGCCTGCCGTCGCCCAGCCGCCCGCGGCCGCCGGCGCGGCGAGCACGAGCGCCGCGGTGGCGGCGAGGAGAAATGCGCGCATCGGGAGCTCTCCTTTCATTCGCTACGTCCTCTACACCGCTAAGGGGCTTTGAGGTTCCGGGCGACGGAACGGGCGTCGGCGACCGTCCGGGCGCCCTCGAGCCGGTAGGTGACGCCGCCGTCCTCCCAGATCAGGACGTTGCCCGCGAGCCGGCGCGACTTCGCGACGACCTGGCCGCTCACGGGGTCGCGGTAGATGATCTCGTGCCGCGCGCCCGTGATCCAGACGCCGGTCACGCCGCGGACGGTCACGACCACGATCCGAGAGCCGGGGCCGACCTGCTTCTGCGCGAACGGCACCTGCTCACCTCGCCACTGCGAGAGCACGTAGTGCTTCCAGCGCAGGTTGACCATCGGCTCGTCGACGTACGCCGTGAACGAACCGCGCGGCGCGAGGAGCGGGAAGTCGACGGCGTCACGCGCCTCCGTGAACGGCACCTCTCGCCCGAGCGCGGGCGGGCGCACCGGTGCGCGCGGCTGCGTCTCGACCCGCTGGACGTCGACGCCGCCGATCCGCAGCAGGTCGAAGATCGCGGCCCGCGTCTGCGGGATCGCGAGCAGCGCACCCGCGGCGGCGAGCGCGGCCAGAGCAGGCGCGAGCCACCATCGGCGCGCGGGCCGCTCGAGCCGCGCGAGCACGCGCGGCGCGAGGTCGGGCTCCTCCGGGAACGCGATCGGAAGCGCGCGAAGCTCTTGCTCGATGTTCACCGCTCCACCTCCTCGCGCAGCTGCTCGAGCGCGCGCGAAGTGCGCGACTTGACCGTGCCGAGCTTGACCCCGAGCGTCTGCGCCGTCTCGTCCTCCGAGAGCCCGAGGAAGAACCGGCACGAGACGACGAGCCGCTCCTCCTCCCGAAGCCGCTCGACGGCGGCAAGCAGCTCCGCGCGCCGCTCGTCGGAGAGCAGCGCCGCCTCGGGGGACGGGACCGCGTCCCCCGGGCGGGCCTCGTCGGCCAGGCGCAGCGCGAGGTTCGCGCGCCGGCCCGCCGATCTCCGTCGGTTGCGGGCCTCGTTCGCGACGATCTGGAGCAGCCAGGGCCGGAAGGGCGCCCCGCGCCGGAAGCGCCCGAGCGCCCGGTAGGCCTTCACGAACCCGTCCTGCGCGGCCTCCTCGGCGTCCGCGGGGTCGCGAGCGATCAGGAACGCGGTTCGGAACGCGATTCCCTGGTGCGCTCTCACGAGCGCCTCGTATGCCGAAGCGTCTCCACGTTTCGCCCGTTCGATCAGCTCGTGTTCGTCGAGTGGCCGGTCCACCACCGCTGCTTCTACACCGCGGCTTAACTGATCGTTCCGGGGCAAATCGTTGAATTAGGTACCGAAACCTGCCACGATCGTCGCTGGCGTCGTATATGAGGGAGGCAGTATGAAGCGGTCTTACAAGGCCTTGATCGCACTTGCGATCGGGGCGATCGTCGCGGCGGCGGCGTTCGCTGCCACAGGGTTCGCGGGGAGCGAGAAAAGCACGCTCAACCTGGTCGCAGGGCCCGTGCCGTTCGTGGAGGAAGGCGGCGACGGGTTTACCATCGCGAAGCTCATCAACAACTGGACCGAGCACGGTGACGCAGGCCGTGCTGCAGGTCGACCTGACATCCAGCCCGGTCGTCACGATCACCCAGCTCGACGCGGGGCTGCACTTCCGGCGACGAACACAGGGGTGTCGTCCGCGTCTCCTGCGACCTCCCCCAGGTTCCGGCGCCCGGGACGGCGAGCCGCGTGATCCGCTGGGACGCGCCGCTGGTCGACGTCGGCGACGCCCTCGTGATCTCGGCGCGCCTTGCGTACAAGAACGACCCGAACAACGACTCGACCGTGGCGACGCCCGTCAACACGACGATCCTGAACGGCTCAGACGGGCCTGCGAATGAGCCCGGCGAGGTCGACGTCGACAGCAACTGCACGAGCCCGTCCGCCGCAACGAGCGCGATCACCGGTTCGGCTCCGACAGCGGCCGACCCGCAGACGTCCACACTCGGCTACGGGGCCGTGTCGCTCGGGTTCCCGTGCAACTGGGCCGTTGCGGGCGAGACCGGCGTGAACCCGAACGCGAGGTGCGGGTCGCCGACGACACCGTGCGGGACAGGGTTCTGGTTCGCCTCCCTCCCCGACGCGCTCGGCTCGCTGGACGCTTCCGCATCTACGAGCTCCCGGTGTCGCTCTCGAGGTTCGTGCTCCGGGAGTTCCTAGGCTTCCCGGACGACCAGACGACCTCGCAGATCGTTCCGCTCTGCGTGAACGGCGTGCCACCGGCCGGGCGGCTTTCGTGTGAGCTTCCGGACACGCGCGCGAAGCTCGGCAGCAAGGGCGCGATCTTCCAGCTGAAGGTGCAGGGCACCGGGCGCGACCCGGGCTACGCGGGGTAAGAAGCGACTGTTTCGGCGTCGACGGCGAGCTCCGAAAGGAGCTCGCCGATCCTCGCCTCGCTTGGCGTGACGCCCTTGGCCCGGTAGAGCTCGCGCGCCTCCTCGAGCACCCCGCGCGCGTCGTCGAGCTGGCCGCGCTCACGGAGCACGAGCGCGAGATGGAGAAGGACGTCGGCCTGCATCACCGGCGCGTCGGTCGACCGGAGGAGCGACACCGACTCGCGCGCGAGTGCCTCGGCCTCGTCGACCGCCCCGTCCTCGGCGCGGAGCCGCGCGGCGACGGAACGCCACACCGCCTGCGTCTCGATGTCGTCCTCGTCGGCCATCCCATGGGCCTCGGCGACGAGCTCGCGCGCCTCCGCGAGCTTCCCCTGCGCGTGCAGCGCCTGCGCGAGGACAGCCGCGACGAGCGGCCGGAAGTACCGCTCGCCCATCACGCCGAGCGCGTCGTAGTCACGGCGCAGCTCGGCCTCCGCCGCCGCGGCGTTCCCGGCGAGCAGCTCCACCCGGCCGGACGTGAGCGACGTGTGAGCGGCGAGCACCGCGGCGCCGAGCTCTTCGAAGAGCCCGCGCGCCTGCAGGTACAGCTCGCGCGCCCGCTCGAAGTTGCCGCGCATCCCCTCGAGGTATGAGAGCGAGCACAGCACGAGCGCCTCTGCCTGCCGGTCGACGAGACCCGCCTGGACGATTTCCTCGCACCGCGCGATCGCGTCCGCGACCGCCGTCGGGCCGTCGCGGAGCGCGATCGTGTACCCCGACGAGGCGCGCGCCTCCTGTCGCGCCCGCCCCGCCTTGCGCGCGTGCGCGACGGCGCGTTGCTGCGCCGAGGCGACCTGTTCCCAGCGGCACACGGGCCCGTGGATGAACGCGACCATCCGCCACGCCTTCGCGAGCTCGTAGTCGGCCGACGCGCTCTCGAGCACCGGGATCAGCCGCTGCGTCTCCGACTCGACGTCGCTGCGCCACGCGTCGAGATCCGTCGCCGCGTGGTGGCGGACGAGCAAGCGGGTCAACGCGGCATCCGCCTCGAGCCGAACGTCGCCGAGCGCGATCGCGCCCTCGACGGCCTCGTCGAGAAAGACCTCCGCCCAGGCGAACTCGCCCGACTCCATCAACGCCTCGCCGAGCTCCGGCAGGAGCTCGAGCCGCTCGCGCGCGTCGGCATCGAGCAGCGACGCAGCACGGCGCAGGAGGTTCGCGGCGGCAGGCATGTCGCCGCGTCCGAACGCGCGCCTGCCCGCGGAGCCGAGTCGCGCGGCTCCACGCACTCCGAGCGCGCGCCCGTGATCGTCGAGAGGGCCGAGCTCCGCCAGGTAGTCGTGCGCCTGCTCGAGGTGGTAGCCGAGGATCTCCTCGAACTCCGTCTCGCGATCGCGGTCGCGGTTGACGACCTCGGCCCAGTCGGCGAAGCGCTCGTGCAAGCCCGCGCGGGTGCGCTTCAGCAAGGCCCCGTAGGCGGCGTCGCGGATCAGCGCGTGCGCAAACCGGTGCGTCGTCTCCGCGGTGCTCGGGTCGCTCTCGATCAGCCGCTTCGTCATCAGCGAGGCGAGCTCATCGGACAGTGACGCGCTGAGGGGTTCGGGCACGAGCGCTTGCACCGCCTCGGCCGTGAAGTGAAGGCCGACGACGGCCGCGCACTCGACGGCGCTCCGCTCGGGGGGCGTCAACAGGTCGAGGCGCGCCGCGAGCAGGGCCTGGATCGTCGGCGGGATCGTGTCGAGCGCCTCCTCCCCTTCCTCGAGCGCGTACGCGAGGAGCTGCTCGACGTAGAGCGGGTTGCCCGCGGCCGCGTCGACGATGCGGTCGCGGAGCGCGTCGGAGATACGTGCCTCGCCGATCAGGTTCGCGACCACGACGCGGCTCTGGTCGGCCGAGAGGGCGGCGAGCTCGAGGCGGCGTCCCCGTTCGTGCGCGCCCCATTCGGGCCGGTGATCGAAGAGCGTCGGTCGTGTGGCCGCGACGAGGAGGAGGGACGCTTCCGCGGAGGCGACGAGCTGTTCCAGCAGGTCGAGCAGCGTCTGTTCCGCCCAGTGGAGGTCCTCGACGACGAACACGATCGGCCGGGTCGCCGACAGCGTCTCGAACAGCTTGCGGACCGCCCACGAGACCTCGTTGACCGGGTACTGGTCGTCGGTGAGGCCGACGGCGGCGGCGAGACGCGCAGCGACGTCGGCACCGGCGACCTCGACGAGCTTCTCGACCGCGACGGCGGGACTGTCGTCGTCGGCGATCCGTGCCGACTCGCGGAGCATCTCGCGGATCGGCCAGTACGTGATGCCTCGGCCGTACGGGAGGCAGCGCCCACGGAACACCCATGCGCGCCCCTCGAGCGTGCGAACGAGCTCGTCGACGAGGCGGCTCTTGCCGACCCCGGCCTCGGCAACGAGCGAGACGAGCCGCGGTGCGCGTGAGTCGACCGAGTCGTCGAGCGCGGCGCTGAGCGCAGCGAGCTCCGCTTCTCGCCCGACGATCGGCTGCGTCGCGCCGCTCGCCGCTCGTGCGACCGCGGGCACGCCGATCAGCCGGTATGCGGGGACGCGCTCCGACTTCCCTTTCAGCTCGAGCGGCTCGACCTGCTCGACGTCGACCGCGTCGCGGACGAGCCGGTACGTCGAGTCGCCGAGCAGGACCTCGTTCGCTCCCGCCGCCTGCTCGAGCCGTGCCGCCACGTTGACCGCGTCGCCGGTCACGAGCCGCTGCCCTTCGATCGGGTTCCCGGCGACGACCTCGCCCGTGTTGACGCCGGTCCGGTTCGTGAGGCGGACACCCCAACCGCGCTCGAGCTCCTCGTTGACCCGGACGAGCGCGGCCTGCATCTCAAACGCAGCCCGAACGGCACGAAGCGCGTCGTCCTCGTGGAGCGTCGGCAGGCCGAAGACCGCCATGATCGCGTCGCCGATGTACTTCTCGACGGTGCCACCGTGCTCCTCGAGCACCGCGCGCATGACGTCGAAGTACCGCGTCAGGACCTCGCGCAGCGACTCCGAGTCCAGCTGTTCGCCGAGGTTCGTCGAGCCCTTGAGGTCCGAGAAGACGATCGAGACGGTCTTCCGGACCTCGTGGACGGGAAGCGAGATGGCGAGGGGCGTTCCGCAGAACCCGCACAGCTTGAAGCGAGCAGGGTTTTCCTCGCCGCAATTCGTACAGATGATCACGTGAACCAGTGTAAGACCGAGCGCAAGCCGGGTGGTAGCGTCGGGCGGTGCGCCTGCGCAAGAACGCCAAGCTCGAGCTGCTCGCCTCCGTTCCGCTGTTCAGCGGCTGCTCCAAGCGGGAGCTCGAGCAGATCGGGGCGATCGCGGACGAGACGAACGTTGCCGAAGGTAAAACCCTGATCGAGCAAGGTCAGGCCGCGCACGAGTTCTTCGCGCTGATCGACGGGACGGTCGAGGTGCGCCGAAACGGCCGTAAGGTGGCGACGATGTCCGGCGGCGACTTCTTCGGCGAGCTCGCACTGATCGCGAAGGCGCCGCGAACGGCAACCGTCACGACCACCTCGCCCGTCCGCCTGCTCGTGATCAGAGGCCGCGACTTCGATCGGGTGCTCGGCGAGGCTCCCTCGATCGCCGTGAAGATCCTGCGCGAGCTCGGCGGCCGGCTCGCACCCGAGTCGCTGTAGTCACCCTCGAGAAAGGACCATCGATGGCCCAGCAGGTGCAGATCCCAGGCTCGAACGCCCAGGCGTGGATCCGCAACCCGATTGCCGTGGCGATCTTCGCGATCATCACCCTCGGGATCTACGTGCTCTTCTGGTGGTACTCGGCGAACCGCGAGATGATGGACTACGGACGCGCGAAGGGCACGACCGAGCTCGGCGACAACCCGACCAAGTCGCTGCTCGCCGTCTTCCCTGGTGCGCTCATCATCGTCCCGGCGATCTGGACGACGATCACGACCTTCAAGCGCGTGCAGGCGGCCCAGCGGATCGCGGGCCAGGAGCCGATCAACGGCTGGCTCGGCCTCGTCCTCTACATCGTGTTCTCGCCGGCGTACGTCGCCTACATGCAGAGCGGGCTGAACAGCGTGTGGGAGGCGCAGGCGGTCTAAGAACTCCTAACTCAATGAGGTCGCCGGCGTTCGCTTCGAGTCTTTAGCTTCGTATGCGTCCTGGGCGGAGGGGGCGGGCGTGGGCGCTGAGTTTCTCGAGTGCGCGGGTGAGCGTCTTGATGTGGGTGTCGGAGAGGTGGCGGGAGAAGTGCTGTTCGATCGCGTGCCGGTGATGGCGGCGCGCTCGCTCCATCGCAGTGCGGCCCTTGTCGGTGAGGACGACGAGTATTGAGCGGCGGTCGCTTTCGGGGCGGACGCGCTGGACGAGGCCGGCCTCTTCGAGTCGGTCGACGACGCGGGTGAAGCCGCTCTTGCTGTAGAGGATTCGCTCGGCGAGTTCGTTCATGCGCAGGCCGTCGGGTGCCTCCTCGAGGTGGACGAGGGCGTCGTACCAGCGCAGCGGCATGCCGGCGTCGCGCTCGAGCTCGGCGTCGAGGACGTCGATGAGCGCGAGTGCGCTCTCGAAGTAGAGGCGCCAGGCGCGCAGCCGCTCCGGGGAGGGACTTGACAGTGTTTCTCCCTTCTGCGATAGTCCTCTTTGCAACTGTTCGCTCATAGACTGTTCTAGATGGTATCAGTTCGCGACAGGAGGGAGTAAGTGAGATGACCGCCGTTGCTGCAGAGGGCACGAAGGACGGCTACCTGCTTGGCAAGGACGAGGGGGAGGCGCACTGGCTGCTGGGGATGCTCGAGATCGTGAAGATCAGCGGCGCCGAGACGAACGGCGAGTTCGGGTTGCTCGAGGTCACCGTGCGTGCAGGCGAGGGCTCGCCCTGGCACGTCCACCCCGACGAGGACGAGTGGTTCTACGTGCTCGAAGGAGAGTTCACCGTCTACGTCGGCGAGCGGCGTCTGTCGCTCCCGGCCGGCTCGTTTGCCTTCGGCCCCAAGGGAGTCCCGCACACCTTCATCGCCGAGACGGACGGGGCGAAGGCCCTGATCGGTTTCCAGCCCTTCCACTTCGAGGGCTTCCTGAGAGAAGTCGGTGAACCGGCGACCGAGCGGGTGCTGCCGCCGCCGCTCGAGGCTCCTCCGGACATGGAGCGACTGCTCCCGATCGCCGCTCGCAACGGGATGGAGATCCTCGGCCCTCCCGGCCCGCCTCCGGGCCTCTAGCCCCGTCAATCGCACCAAGCGCGCCCGCTCGCACACCGGGCGGACGCGCAAACCACCCACGGAGAAACGGTGAACGACGTCACGATCACACCGACCGACAACGGGCCCTACCTCATCCAAGGCGGCGTCGCGCTCCTCGACGGGGAGGGCAACCCGTACCAGCTCAGCGACACGATCGCTCTTTGCCGCTGCGGCCACTCGAGCGCAAAGCCGTTCTGCGACGGCAGCCACGAACACGTCAACGTCGCGGCGGTGAACAGGGCGGCGACAAGTCCTAACCGATCGAGGTCTCAAGTCGTCGCCAGCAGATGAGGCAGCAGGCGAGGGCGAGGAAGCCTTCGTGAATGTCGTCGCGGCGGTCGGTGAAGTGCTCCCAGGCTTCGCCACCGCAGCGCGGGTCCCTTCATTCAGTTAGAGCTTCTAAGCGAGCGGCGCGTGACCGGTCAGGGCCGGTCACACGCCACCTACTCGACGATCAGCGCGGTGCTCCCGCCTCCGCGAGGTTCTCGGCCATCGCCACCTCGTAGCGCTCGACCCCGACAATCGCCCCGCCTCCGGCATCCGCACTGGCGCGGCGCAGCTCGTCGGCGCGTTCCTCCGAGGCCCGCATCGACTCCGGACTGTCCCAGAGCGTGATCACAACCGCGCGGCCGGTCTTGCGATCGGCGAGCGACAGGACGCCTCTCCAACCAGCCATCTCGCGGGCGCGCGGGAGAATGGTCTCTTGCGATTCGCGCGTCTCCTCGTCGACCCGCTTGGGGTCCCCGTCGAACCGGCTGACGCGAGCGGCTCTCGCTCCATCTCCACCTTCCTGGAACATCACCTCGTAGACGCTGACCGACGTACGCCGGCCGCGCGTCTCCTCGGGAATCTCGTCCCCCATCCGCTCGAACACCGGCTCCGCCTCGCGGATCTGCTCTTCGTTCCCGAAGAGCGTGATCCCGAGGCCGCGCCCGTTCTCCCGATCGACGAGCATCAAGTGGCCTTGCGCATCGCGCAACGCCTCGCGCCACTTCGGCGCACTCTCGCGCGCGGCGCTCGACAGCTCATCGACGAGGGAAGGGTCGCTCAAGCGCGGATTGTCGAACTCCGCGACTCGTGCATGCATACGTCACCTCCTACTCGAGGACACACCGACCCTACGCCTCTCGGGGCCGGAGTTCCAGGAGGTGCAGGCCGACGGCTAGAACGACCGCACAGCGGCGCGATGATTCGCTACGGCCCGGCGATCCTGCGGACTCCCACGACTGCGCCGTGCACGATCGGCCCGATCAGCACGAGAGCAGCAAGATCACGCCGCCCAAGCACGAAGACTACGCCGTGGCTCATCGAGACGAAGACCGACGCGGTGCCCAGCCAAGCGACGCGCAGCGCAGAAGCAGACCGCCGCCGATGAGGCCGACGCCGAAGAGCACGAGCACGTCGAGCGGCGCTCCAGTGAACGGCAGCGAGCCGCCGGCGACGGCGGTCGCGGCCAGGACTCCGCCGCTCTGCTCGTACGAGGTCGCCGAGACGCCGTACCCGCCCGCGGGCGCGGCTGGCAGGATCCTCGACCGACGCCGGGATCCTTCGTCCCCCGTCCGGCCTCGGCGACCACCACAGAGGGGTCCGGGCGAACGGCGCCGGGACCGGACGGAGTCTCGCTCTGGGGCGCAGGCGCCCCCGAAGAGTGCGGGCACGCAGCACGACCCTTTACGCCGGCCACCGCGTAGTTGTCGCCGTGGCCTTCCACGTGCGCCGTCGCCGCATGGACGTCGACCGTGATCGCGTGCCCCTTATGACAGATGGTGATCTTGTGGCGGCCTGAGTTGCCCGGGGCGGAGACGCTCGCCTCCGGAGCAGCCTCCGCGGCCGCCGGAACGTTGTGCTTCGGCTTCCCGGCGGCGTTCGTGAAGCGCGGTGACTCGACGGGCGCCTGGGACTCGGCCGGCGGAGCGGTGTCGACCGCCGGAGCGGCCTGCGGCTCCGCGGCTTCGCTCTCGGCGTGGCCGGGCGGCGTGGTCGGCTCTGCGGGGCTGCCCTCGTCCTTCTGATGCCCCGGCGCGTCGCCGCTCTTCCCGGGCGGGTCGCTCGGCGGCGCGGCGAATGCCGACGCGCACGGCACGGTCAGTGCCAGCAAAACGATCGCAGCAACCCTCAGTTTTCTCGCCGCCATGTGCCCTCCCCCTCCTCTCCCACTAAAGGGGCACGACGGGATTCCGCCTCCGCCCGGCAGGTAGGGCCCGGCTACCCGAAGGTCGAGGCCGTCAGACGACGGCTGCGGGCCCGAGCAGGGCCTTGACCTCGGCGAAGAGGTCGGAGTCCGGCTTGACGCGGTAGCCCGGGCCGAGCTCGAGCGTCTGCGCGCCCGCGGAGGTCGTCATCGCGACGAACACCGACGCATCGCCCGGGTACGACCGCAAGAGATCGGCGAGCTCGCGGATGATCCCCGCCCGCGTCGTCCGCGCGTCGAGCTTCAGGTGCAGCACCTTCCGCTCGGGCACCGCTTCGAACGGCGTCAGCTCCATCGCGATCAGCTTCGTCTCGCCTTCCTTGTGGTCGATGCGGCCCTTGACGACGAGCACCTTGTCGGTCATCAGGTGCTGGTGGCTCGCCGCGTAGACCGAGTTGAAGACGACGACCTCGACCGAGCCGATCACGTCGTCGAGCGTCAGGAAGACCATCGGCTCGCCGCGTTTCGTCGTCATCTGCTTGAGGTTCGCGACGATCCCGCCGACGGTGACGACGTCGCCGTCGCGCCGCGCGCCGAGCTCGGTCATCGGCGTGTCGATCCGCTTGCGCAGCTGGTCGCGGATCGCCGAGAGCGGATGGTCGGAGACGTAGAGCCCGAGCACCTCTTTCTCCAGCTTCAGCAGCTCGTTCCCGTCGAACTCGCCGGGCGGGATCGTCGGGTTGTGCCGCGGCCGCTCTGCGGCGGGCGTGTCGTCGAGGTCGAAGATCGACGACTGGCCCGCCATCTTGTCGGCCTGGCGCGAGCTTCCCCACTGCACCGCCTGGTCGAGCACCGCGAGCATCCCCATCCGCGTCGCGCCGAGCCCATCGAGCGCGCCGCACTTGACGAGCGACTCGAGCGACCGCTTGTTCACGGACTGCGCGTCGACCCGCTCGACGAAGTCCCAGATCGAGGTGAACGGCCCGCCGGACTCGCGCTCGGCGACGATCGCGCGCGCGGCAGGCCCGCCGACGTTCTTGACCGCGTTCAGCCCGAAGCGAATCTGCCCCTCGACGACCGCGAAGTCGATCCGCGACGTGTTCACCTCGGGCGGCAGCACGTCGATCGCGAGCTCGTGGCACGCGTTGACGTAGAACGGCACGCGGTCCTTCGTGTTCATCACCGAGGAGATGAGCGCGGCCATGTACTCGCGCGCGTGGTTCGCGCGGAGCCACGCGGTGCGGTACGCGATCAGCGCGTAGCAGGCCGCGTGCGACTTGTTGAACGAGTAGTCCTGCGAGGCCTCCATGTCCTTCCAGAGCTGGTGCGCGACCTGCGTGCTCGTGCTCGTCCTCGCGCAGCCCTCCAGGAACTTCTCCTTGAGGGAGGCCATCAGCGTGTGGATCTTCTTGCCGATCGCCTTGCGCAGGTCGTCGGCCTCCGCGGGCGTGAAGCCGGCGATCCGCTTCGCGATCTCGAGGTACTGCTCCTGGTAGATGCAGATCCCGTACGTCTTGCCGGTGATCTCCTTCAGGCGCGGGTCGATGTACGACACCTGCTCCTGGCCGTTCTTCCGCTTCGCGTAGCCGGGGATGTAGCCCATCGGCCCCGGCCGGTAGAGCGCGACGAGCGCGATCAGGTCGTCGAAGACGGTCGGCTTGACCTGCCGCAGCGCCTCGCGCATGCCCGACGACTCGAACTGGAAGACGCCGATCGCGTCGCCCTTCTGCAGCATCGCGTAGGTCTTCGGGTCGTCGAGCGGGATCTTCCCGATGTCGAGGTTGCCGATCAGCGCGCACGCCTTGTCGATCACGTCGAGGTTGCGCAGGCCGAGGAAGTCCATCTTCAGCAGCCCGAGCGCCTCGACGTCGTTCATCGGGAACTGGGTCACGACCTCCTGGTCGGAGCCCTTCTGCTGGAGGGGCACTACTTCTATTAGGGGCCGCGCGCCGATCACGACGCCGGCGGCGTGGATCGAGTCCTGGCGGGTCAGCCCCTCGAGCGGCCGCGCGAGGTCGACCACCTCGCGCGTGATCGGCTCGGCGTCGTAGGACTCCTTGAGCGGCTGGCCGTTCTTGAGGCTGGCGTCGAGCGTCTGCCCCGGCCCTTCCGGGATCATCTTCGCGATGCGGTCGACGGTGCCGTAGGGGATCTCGAGCACACGGCCGGCGTCGCGGACGGCCGCGCGCGCGGCCATCGTCCCGAAGGTGATGATCTGCGCGACGCGGTCGCGCCCGTACTTCTCCGCGACGTAGTTGATCACCCGGTCGCGCCCCTCGACGGCGAAGTCGATGTCCATGTCCGGCATCGACTTGCGGCCCGGGTTGAGGAAGCGCTCGAAGAGCAGGTCGTAGCGGATCGGGTCGATGTCGGTGATCTCGAGGCAGTAGGCGGCGAGCGAGCCGGCGGCACTGCCGCGGCCGGGGCCGACGGAGATCCCGTTCTGGTGCGCGAAGCGGATGAAGTCCCAGACGATCAGGAAGTAGTCGGAGAAGCCCATCTCGCGGATCGTCTTCAGCTCGAACTTGAGCCGCTCGGTCAGCTCGGGCGTGACCTTGTCGTAGCGCTTCGCCAGCCCGTTGTCGCAGAGCTCGACGAGGTACTCGAACGAGTCGCGCCCGTCGGGCGTCGGGAACTCGGGCAGCAGGATGTTCCCGAGCTCGATCGTGACGTTGCAGCGCTCGGCGATCTCGACCGTGCGCGCCATCGCGTGCTCGTAGCCGGGGAAGTCGAGCGCCATCTCGGCGGGCGACTTGAAGAAGAACTGGTCGGTGTCGAACTTCCAGTGGCTCGGGTTCTTGAGCGAGTCGCCGGACTGGATGCAGAGCAGCGCCTCGTGCGCGCGCGCGTCCTCGTGGCGGAGGTAGTGGACGTCGCCGGTCGCGACGAGCGGCAGCCCGGCGGTCTCGGCGGCGCGCGCGAGGACCGGGTTGATCCGCGCCTGCACGTCGAGCCCGGCGTTCTGCATCTCGACGTAGACGGAGTCCTTGCCGAAGATCTGCCCGAGCCGGTCGAGCTCGGCGGCGGCGTCGTTCTCGCGGTTCTCTTCGAGCGCCTTGCAGACCTTCCCGGAGAGGCAGCCGGAGAGCGCGATCAGGCCGGTCGAGTGCTGCTGGAGCAGCTGCCCAGTCGACGCGCGGCTTGTAGTAGTAGCCCTCGAGGTAGCCGAGCGAGGAGAGCGTGATCAGGTTCGAGTAGCCGGCGTTGTCGGCCGCGAGCAGCGTCAGGTGCGCGTACCCCTTGGCCTGCGCCTTGCGGTCTTCGGCGACGTAGACCTCGCAGCCGATGACCGGCTTGACCCCGTGCTTGCCGGTCTCCTTGACGAGCTGAACCGCCCCGGCGAGGCTGACCCGTGGTCGGTGAGCCCGACCGCGGGCATCTCGAACTCAGCCGCCCGAGCAGCAAGCTCGGGAATGCGGCACGCCCCGTCGAGGATCGAGTACTCGGAGTGGACGTGAAGGTGAACGAACGGGGCCTGACCCATGACGCCGGGTCAGTCTAAAGCGGCTGGTCGGACGCCTCCTGTAAGATATCGCCGAGTGGCCAAGCAGATATCTAAACCGGACAAGACCTCACTGGTCATCGACCGCGAAAAGCTCGCGAAGGCAAGGAAGATCCTCGGAACCTCCACATTGGCCGAGACGGTCGATAGCGCGCTCGACGAGGTTATTCGGCTCGACGCCAGGCGACGCCTCCTGCGACGAATCGAGCGTGAAGGTGGGATCGGCCCAACCCCCGATGAGCTCCGGCGCCTGCGCACGCCGTAGGTGGCCCGCTTTCTCGCGGACACGAGCGCGTGGAATCGAAGCCAGGCGACTCCTGAGATCGCCGCCCGCTGGGCCGCGCTGATAGAGCTAGACGAGCTTGCGCTCTGCCCCCCGGTGGAGCTGGAGCTTCTCTATTCGGCACGAAGGGCCGGCTGACTATGTCGCCCGCCGCGAAGAGCTGGAGGGATTCCCGCGGTTCGGGCTCGGCGAGCAGGCGGTCGCGCTCGCACAGCGGACGCAGACAGCCCTCGCGAGGCGAAGCCAGCACCGGGGTCCGACGCCTGTCGACTTGTTCGTTGCGGCCATCGCGGCGATCTCGGGCCTTTGCGTACTGCACTACGACCGCCACTTCGACGCGATAACCCGCGTCACCGGCCAGCCCACCGAATGGATCGCGCGTCGAGGAACGATCGGTTGAGCGACCGCGGGGGCCGACGATAGGCCGGCCCCCGCGGCGTGGTGTTCACGACTGGCGCTTCCCGCCCTTCTTGCGAGCGGCGCGGATGCCCCAGGTCACGCGGCCGACCTCCTCGCGCCGGTAGACCTGCCGGATCGCAACGGCGTGGAGCCCGTGCTCCAGTTCCTTCACACCGCGGATGAAGAAGCTGCAGCGGTGCCGCTCATCCGGCCCCAACCGCACCTTCTTGACCCAGAGCGACCGCAACGACGGCAACAGCACGCGAACGCGCTGCTCCTTCTCGTCGAACTCCGCCTTCACGAAACCGGCCCGCCGGAAGGGGGCGAACAGCGCGAGCGGTAGCTCGAGCCAGATCTGCATCCCCTCCGGGACCTGCTGCCTGATCTCGAAGTCGAAGATCCGTACGCGGTCGGGTGCGCCAACGATCATGAACTTCGCCTCGACGGGGTCGGCCGAGGGATCGGGCAAGACGTCCACGACGTTGAAGTTCCGCCACGTGACGTTGTTGTTGTTGCGGATATAGGCCTGGAAGCCGGCCCAGTCCGTCGCTGCGGGAAGCGGCGGCTCGAGGTCCTGGAGGTGGCTCACGGTCGCCACGAAGCAGTAGTGCCCGGTGGCCGGGATGTCTGCCGCGCTCCAGGTGATCGGGTCGGTGACGACGAGCGTGTCGCCCTGCGGCACGTTGACCGGCGCGCTCGAGCCGATCAGGTTCCACATGCCCGGCGTGATCAGCGTCGCGACGTCGCTCCAGTAGACGGTCGCGGTGGTGCCGTTCGCCGTCCCGTTCCCGCGGTTCTTCATCCGCACGTAGATGAAGTTGTCCTGCCCGGCCTCGACCAGGCTCCCGAGCGTCGCCACGTTCTCGGTGCCGCTCCCTTCGCCGAAGCTGGCGGTCGGATCTGCGACCGCCGCGGTCGTGACGATCACGTCCGGGCTGACGCTGATCGCGCCCGCGCTCGGGATCACGCCCGAGTCGCCGACCGCGTCGCGGAGGTAGATGTCGGGAACGAGCCCGAGCGTCGTCTGGATGATCGCCTGCAGGTTCGGCATCACGCCGATGTTCCCGGCGACGGTCCCGCCCTGCGGCGTCCCGGTGGCCGGGTTCGAGAGCAGCGTCCGCATCTGCATCGGTGACAGGCGGGTGCCGCTCGCGGCCTCGTACGACCCCTGCACCACCAGCGCCGCGCCGGTGATGATCGGCGACGCTGAGCTCGTGCCGCTGAAGACGGCCGTGTACGTGCTGTTATCCGCCGTCCCGGCTGGCGTGAGATCGCCGTAGCCGGCCGAGGTCACGTTCTCGCCCCAGCCGTAGCAGTCGATCCTCGTGCCGAAGTTCGAGAAGTTCGCGCGGTCGTGCGGGAGCGGCGACAGCGCCGCGCCGACCATGATCGCGCCCGAGTCGCGGAACGCCGCGCTCGTCCGGTTCAGGATCGTCGCACCCATGAACGTCCAGGTGTCGAGGTCCATCCCGCCGTTGCCGGCCGCCTCGACGACGATGATCCCTTGCGCGGCGGCAAGGCGGATCGCGTCGAAGTCGGCGGCGTCGGTCTCGCTCGGCGAAGGAAGTTGCGCTGCACCTCGAGCAGCAGGACATCGCCTGCGGGCATGGCAGCGATCGCGGCGACGATCGCGTCGGCCACATGCAGGGCCGTGTCGTCGCGGCCTCGTAGTGCGAGACCATCCGCACCGACGCCACGGACGGAGCGATCCCGACGATGCCGAGCGCGTTGTCGACGCCCGCGATCTCGCCGAGCACGGCGGTGCCGTGGTTGCCCTGGTAGCCGCCGATCCCGTCGCGGTTGTCGTTGAAGATCAGAGTCGGCCCGTTCAGGTCCTCGTGGCCGGGGAACCAACCCTGTTCGAGGTCGATGACCCCGACGCCGGCGCCCTCGCCGTTCGGTTGCGTCCACGCCCAACGCGCGTCGATTCCGGTCGGCGCGGCGTCGAGGTAGTTCTGCGTCCCGTTGAAGGTGTCGTCGGCGGCGTTGACGATGGGGTCACTGACTGCCATCTCGCGGTAGGCGAGCTCCACTTCCGGCAGCTCGTTCAGCTCGTTCACGAGCCGCTCGATCTCGCGCGACGACCGACAGTCGAGCCGCCAGTAGGCGGTGAGGCTGTTCAGCGGCGGGAATTCGCTCGAGTAGGCCTCACGCTCGAGCCTGAGCACATCGTCGGGCGGCAGGCTGCGAACGACGCGGGTCGTCTCGATCTGGTCGTGCTGCTCGAGCAGGCTCTCGAGTCCGCCGAGCTTCTCCTCTCGCGCGAGTTTGCGCAGGTCGTCGGCCTTGCTGCCCGCGGCCCCGGGGGCCAGGCGGACGATGACGAACCCGCTGTAGTCGGGCCCTTTGTCCGGCTGCCGCACTCTGATCGAGTGCGGGACCTCTCTGAACTGTCCGTAGTTGGGTTTCTCACTTCCATAGGCAACCATCGCGGTGCCTCCTCAATAAGTTGCGGGGTCCTGTGCGAGAGGACACGCGAGGAGGGGCCCTTGGCCTACCGCCCGGCCGAGGAGCGCGAATGCGCCGCAGCAACGGTTCCGAGGTCGATCGCAATCGACCGTTCTCCCCAGTTGCTCCGGCAGACGATCTCGCGGCGAGAGACGTTTGTCAAGCGCTGCTGGCACCCGATTGGCCCCAAATTGCGTGTTGTCCGGCTCACACGCCCGCTCGGCGGGTATCTACCTAGCATGGAGACGGGTCGCCTCCGTGCAGTGTGCGTAGTGCTGCTGACTGCTTCCCTCGCGACCTCCGCAGCCACTGCAGCGCCGGTGGACATCCGGATCGAAAACCTCGTCGGGTCGCCCGATCCCCCTCGTGCCGGCGCCCCCTTCGAGCTCACCGGACGCGTCCTCTTCGTCGGCGGCGGCCCGTCCCTCCATTGCCGCGTCTTCGTGGGCGCCAAGCGCTACCGGAACGTCCGGCTCGTCTGGGACGGCGCGACCGCCAGGTGCTCGTTCACCGTCCCTGCAGGGGCGCGTGGCAAGGGCCTGTCTGTGGCGCTTGTCGCCAGCCAGGGCGCTTCGCGGGCGCGGACGACGCTCAGGTACCGCGTCTCGTAGCCAAACCGAGTCTGGCCAACGCACCACACCGTCGCAACGGCGGGCGTTTAGCTCCGAACGAGTTGCTGAATGCGCTGGTGCGAGAGGCCAAGGAGATCAGCGGCGTCGCGGAGCCCCAGATCGAGCTCCTCGACGAGCGTGCGTGCCGCCTCGGCCGTCGTGTCGTGCGCCTTCTCACGCTGCTCAGTCGCCCGGCGACGGGCGTCGCGACTCCGCCGCACCGCTTCAAGCGCACGCGAGAGGCAGACGAACGTCTTCCACGAGTTCGGCCGACTCGGCGTCGTCGACCCACAGAGCCAGCGCCTCGCGGATCCGCTTTCGGGCCTGGTCGATCGTCCGGCCGTAGGTGTGACAACCTCGGACGCTCGGGACGTGCGCGATCCAGGCGCGTCCGTCATCGCGCTCGAAGACCACGCGATAGCGGCTCTTCGTCATCGCCGCCACTCTCGGCCGATGCATGGCTCGAGGTCGCGCTCGATCGCTCGCAACGTCCCCGCGGGTAGATCGCGCCGAGCATGCACCGGCACGGTCGTCTGGCAGCGCCCGTAGCGCACACGCACGTGAGAGCCTCGTTGCCGGACCACCTCGCAGCCACACCTCCGCAGTCGTCGGAGCACCTCGCCACCGGTCATGTGGCGATGGTCGCAGTATAAGCGTCTAGTTCGCTAGACGCTTATACGGACGCGTCCATCAAGCCCGCTATCGGCCGCGATGCACGACGGCGCGGTGTCGAATCGCTCGCACGATCACCCCAACCCCTGTTCGCCCGACGGTGGACAGAAGGCGGTAGTTCCCGACGCGCGCCGACCAGAGTCCGCGGAGCCGTCCCACCAGTTCCTTGCCTTCGGCCTCGGATCGACCGCGATCCTGTCGAGCGTCTCGAGTCCCGCTTCCTGAACCGTTCTCGGAAGGTCCCGCAGATCGTTCGTCGGTCGGCGGGACAGGGTTCCGTACCCGCTCAGGGTCTGAGCTCGGAGAACCCCGCGGCCGCGAAGTCGCCGTCGAACGCGAACGCCTGCCGGATCCGCAGCGACTGCATCAACAAGAAGCTCGTGCTATCGACGAACGAGTACTCGCGCTCGTCGTGTCGACGCAGCCACCGCAGCGCGCGCTCCTCGAGCTCGGGCTCGACCGTGACCACCTCGACCCGGGTCGGTTCGAGTGAGCATGTCGAGGAATGCGACCGCGGCGACGTGCCCGCTCCGGCGGTCGGAGGAACGTCCACGTCTCGCCGCGCACGTGGTTCGAAGTCACAAGCCGGTGATCGCGCTGTTCTTCGAGGAGCTCCACCGCGTCACGATGGTGTGCGTCACGCTGCATCCGCGCTGCGACCCAGAACGACGTGTCGACGAAGATCAACGGGGATAGACGACGTCGTCGACGCTGGAGGAAACGTCGCGACGCGCCCCGATCCTTCCCGACGAAATCCCAGAGCGGGTCGTCCTCGATCGGCGGCAGCGGTTTCAGCTCCTGCGCGACGAACCGCCGAACGAGCGCGGCCTTCGAGACGCCCTGGCTCCGTGCAGCACGTCCGAGCGCGGCGTCGAGCTCCGGCTCAATCGAGATCTGGAGACGCTTCATTCGCGACATCTTACATCACTTTACTGAAGTGATGTAATGTCTCAAGAGACATCTCCGACGAACCGGCAGAGCGCGTTCACGAGCCGCATCTGGTCGACCGAACGCGTGCGCACGTCGAGCAGCCGCGGGCTCCCGACGAGCACGGCCAGGCACTGCGCGCGCGAGATCGCGACGTTCAGGCGGTTGCGCGAGAACAGGAACTCGAGGCCGCGCGGCACCTCCTCGCCGCTCGAGCTCGTCGTCGAGTAGAAGACGACCGGCGCCTCCTGGCCCTGGAACTTGTCGACGGTGCCGACCCTCACCGCCGGCGGGAGCGCCGCGCGCAGGCTGCGCACCTGCTGGTTGTACGGCGCGACGACGAGGACGTCCTCGTGCCGTAGCGGCCACGTGCGGCCGTCCGCGGCCGTGTACGTCCTCCCCAGGAGCGACTCGATCTCGCGCGCGATCGCCTCGGCTTCCTCCGGCGAGGCCTGCGACCTCCCCTCGTGCTCGACGGGCACGTAGCGAAGACCCGCCCCCACGCCGTCGATCGACTGCCGCTCGAGCCCTTCCAGCGGCAGCAGCCGGCCGTCGTAGACGACCTCCGAGACGAAGCGGCACACGTCCGGGTGCATTCGGCGTGTCCGCTCGAGGAAGATCCGCGCTCCGGCGGCACGGTCGCGTCGTCGCCGAGCAGGTGCTCGAGCACCGAGCAGCCCGTCCCGCGCGGGTGCACGCCCTGCGAGACCTGCGCGAGCTGGAGCGGGTCGCCGAGCAGGATCACGTTTCGCGCGCACGTGCCCATCGCGAGCGCGTCGGCGAGCGAGACCTGCCCGGCCTCGTCGATCACGAGGTAGTCGAGCTTGCTGTCGAGTTGCTCGCGCGAGAAGAGCCAGGCGGTTCCGGCGAGCAGCCGGACCTCCTCCGCGACGAAGGCGTCGTTGTCCTTCTCGTTCTCGATCCAGGTGCCGTCGAACGGGCCCACTTACCCCGTGACCGGTTAGTGAGCTCGCCGCCACCGAGCCTTATTAGATCGATCGCTGCCGCCTCAACCTCGTAGGCTTCCTGATCCGTTAGATCGTGACGAAGGGGGATGTCGACGGTGGACGAGTCACGCCCCGACCCATGGATTGCTCGGATGCGGTCGAGGTTTGAGCTCCGTGCCGGTTTCACCTGGAACTTTGTGCGCGTGCGCTGCGTGCTTGTAAACCCGTGTCGCCCTTCCCTTTGCCGATGTAGAAGATCTCGTCGTTACGCGGATCGGTCAGCACGTACACGTAGTGGCCGAGCCGCTCCGCCATCCAGCCAAAAACGACAGCGTCGGAGACTTCGATCATCCGTTCTTGCCGTCGACCACGACTGCGGGCCGATCCCCCGAATTGGACGACAGAGACGATCTGCGCCGCAGCCATGCCCACGTGGCCAAGGCGACTGAGCCCACATCTCCCAACCCCTGTCTACCGCTGACCCCCTGCCATTTGTCTCCGGGCAATGTGCTTGTCCTGCTCGGAGACATGTCAACCGTGGTCAGTGGGTCCATCGGCTCTATCGGCCGCCACTGGGCTCTTAGACGGCTTTATAGCCCAGAGATGCTGTTGAGCCTGTCCCGGACAGGTCGCATCTGCTCGAGGGCCGCGCGAAGCTCGGCTCGGCGCCGTCCACCCTCTGTCAGACGCACTGCGTGCGGCCATCATCTGTGCGAACCTCGAACCAGGGCCCGACGCCGCGGCCAACGATGTCCCGTGCAGTGTCAAGGAGCTCAGCAAGCGCAAGCAGTCCTCGGCCGGCCGCCATGCCATCGCATCTGTGTACCTCGGTTGGAATCGATGCTCACGACGCCGTAGTCGAACCTCCACATCGCGCCCACCTGCCTGCTCGATGACTGCGGATGAGCTCGTCAGGCGAGGCGCGGTGGTGCGAGAACGCGAGCCGAGTGCCTTCGATTCGGCAACAGCGACAGAAGGGTGTGTGGGTGCTGCCCGGATAGAGCAGCGCGCAGATCTGCCACTCGCTGGTCGTCCCCGTAACACCCCACAGAGGACCGCGGCGGTCTCTCCCGAATCTCGTTTGCTCCCCGACAACCTCGTCGCTCCAGAGGTGTCTCAGACGTATACGCGCGAGGTTCTCATCGCGAGCGCGCGGAGCAAGACAAAGCTGCTGCTTCCGCGGCTCCAGCTCAACGGACGCCTTTCCCGCTTCCACTCGAATGTACCCGAGTCCAAGACGGTCGAGCACCTTCGAGAGGTAGCCAACCTCGGACAGTGCCTCCTCTGCCCCCACATATACGCGATCGAACCCCACCGCGTACGCGACGGCCTGAGCAAGGCCGACGTCAGCCTTCCCGGCTTTTACCTCGACAACGAGCGGCTTCGATGCTTTCACCACGCCAACGCCAGCCGACGTGGCGGAGGTGCTGTACCACCACGCGAATCGTCGCCTGCTCCCAGACGGCGAACTCCATCGCTTCGAGAAGTCGGCTGATCGGAGCGTAAAGGGGCGCCTCAGGTGTTAACCGGTCGGCAGTAGCGCTCATAGCGACGTCGCCACGTTACTCCTGGAGCGACTGAGACGGGGCCCTTCACCATGTGCGGCTGACGAGCGCTAAGCCGCCAGAGCGGGCGCTTCGACCGCAACGCGGGCGACGGCCTCGATCGAGTTGCCGTCGAAGTCGGCGATCCGCGCGGCGTAGTAGCCGTCGTTGTGCTCCGGCTGGACGCCCGGCTCCGCGAGGCTGCGGCCGCCCGCGGCGAGCGACGCCGCGTGGAACGCGGCCACCGAGCCGGCGTCGGGCACCGCGAGGGAGACCTCGAGCGCGCCGGCGAAGGTCGACTCGACGACCCAGAACGAGCTCGGGCGGTCCGGGACGCCGAAGTAGGCGCGCTTGCGGTCGTGCCAGTCGAGCAGGATCTCGAAGCCGAGCGGCCGGAGGGCCTCGGCGTAGAAGCGCTTGGCGGTCTCGTAGTCGCGGACCGGAACGGTGAGGTGGTCGATCTGCATGCTGCGAGAATAGATCGATCGTTCTTTTCTGTCAAGTGCTCTTCGCTTGAGCCTGTCCACAGGCTGCTCTATACTGGAACGACCGTGCTGAAGACCAAGGGAGAGCGCACCCGCGAGGCGATCCTCGACACCGCCGCCGAGCCTCGCGACCCAGGAGGGCCTCGAGCCGCTCTCGATCGGGCGGCTCGCCGAGGCGATGGAGATGAGCAAGAGCGGCCTCTTCGCCCACTTCGGGTCGAAGGAGGAGCTCCAGCTCGCGACCGTCGACCACGCGGCGGCGCTGTTCCGGCGCGAGGTGATCGACCCCGCGCGCGAGGCGCCGCAGGGGGTCGCGCGCGTGTGGGCGCTCTGCGAGCGGATGGTCGACTACGCGGAGCGGCAGGTCTTTCCCGGCGGGTGCTTCTTCGCCTCGGCCTCGGCCGAGTTCAACAACCGGCCGGGGCAGGTTCGCGACCGGGTCGGCGAGATGATCCGGAGCTGGCTCTCCTACCTCGAGCACGCGGTCGAGCAGGCGCAGGAGGCCGGCGAGATCGACGACTCGATCAGCGCGCGCGACCTCGCGTTCCAGCTGGACGCGTTCGCGCAGGCCTCGAACGCGCAGTTCCAGCTCTTCCGCGACCCCGTCGTGTTCGACGAGGCGCGGCGCGCGATCCGGGAGCGGATCGAGAGCCTCCGCCCCGCGCGGGTCTAGCGGCACAACGAAGGCTGGCCCCGCAAGTCGAATCCTGTTTGCCTAGGCTCCTACGTCTCGCGCGCCGAGGCGCGTCGGGAGAATGCGGGCTTTCGGCCGGGGTTCTGGCCGCGGGGCCAGTTAGGGGACCCTACTCCTTCTGAAGGGCGGGAACGGTTAAGCCAACTCGCCTAGCCGCAGCCGGAAGACGTTGCGAGGCCAGCCGGGGCGCGGGAGCCTCGGCGAGCGGACACGGTCCATACTTCAACGCCGGAAGCGAGACCGAGTGGCGACGAGCCCGCACGAGACGAAGGTGGCTCTCCTGGAGGCGGTCGCCGCGCGCGCCCGCGACACCGCCGAGGACGCCGAGGCGGCCGACGTGGAGCGGTTCGTCCGCTCCTACTACGCGAACGTCGCGCCGGAGGACCTGATCGACCGGAGCGAGCTCGACCTCGCCGGGGCGGCGCTCGCGCACTGGGGTCTCGCGCGCGTCCGCCGGCCCGGCGAGCTCAAGGCGCACGTCTACACGCCGAGCCTCGAGGAGCACGGCTGGGAGTCCCCGCACACGGTCGTCGAGACGGTCGTCGAGGACATGCCGTTCCTCGTCGACTCCGTCTCGATGGAGGTGAGCCGGCACGGGCGGGCGATCCACCTCGTCGTCCGCCCGATCATGCGGCTGCGCCGGGACGACGAGCGGCCGGCTGCTCGAGGTCGGAGGCGACGACGGACAGAACGAGTCGCTGATCCACGTCGAGCTCGACAGGCTCCCCGACGCGGCGGCGATCGAAGAGCTCCGCGCCGACCTGCAGCGGGTTCTCGGCGACGTGCGCGCTGCCGTCGAGGACTGGCAGCCGATACGGCAGCGGACGCGGGACATCCTCGCCGAGCTCGCGGCCAACCCGCCGCCCGTCGACCCGGAGGAGCTCGCCGAGGCGCGCGCGTTCCTCGAGTGGCTCGAGGACGACCACTTCACGTTCCTCGGCTACCGGGAGTACGACATGCTGAGCGAGGAGGGCGAGGACGTGCTCCGCGCCGTCTCCGGCAGCGGCCTCGGGATCCTGCGCGAGAAGGGCGCCGAGCCGGTCTCCGCGAGCTTCGCCGTGCTGCCGCCGGAGGTGCGCAGGCGCGCGCGCGAGAAGCACCTGCTCAACCTGACCAAGGCGAACTCGCGCGCGACGGTGCACCGGCCCGTCTACCTCGACTACGTCGGCGTCAAGCGCTTCGACGACGCGGGCGAGGTCGCGGGCGAGCGGCGCTTCCTCGGCCTCTACACGCACACGGCCTACCGCGTGACGCCGTGGGAGATCCCCGTGCTGCGGCAGAAGGCGGAGCGCGTGCTCGAGCGCTCGGGCCTGCTGCCCGGGAGCCACGACCACAAGGCGCTCGTCGAGATCCTCGAGACGTACCCGCGCGACGCGCTCTTCCAGATCTCGGAGGACGAGCTGCTCGAGATCGCGATGGGGATCCTCCACCTGGGCGAGCGCCGGCGCGTCCGCCTCTTCGTGCGGCGCGACGTGTTCGGGCGCTTCTTCTCCTGCCTCGTCTTCCTGCCGCGCGACCGCTTCAACACCGAGAACCGGCGCAAGGTCGAGGAGATCCTTCAGGAGGCGTTCGGCGGGGTCAGCGTCGACTACGAGACGCACGTCTCGGCGTCGGTCCTCTCGCGGCTGCACTTCGTCATCTACACCGAGCCGGGGCACGACCCCGAGTACGACGCAGCGGAGATAGAGGCGCGCCTCGCGGCGGCGACGCGCGACTGGACGGACGACTTCCGCGACGCGCTCGTGCAGCAGCTCGGCGAGGACCGCGCCGGGCCGCTGTTCGAGCAGTACGGCGAGGCGTTCCCCGGCGCGTACCGCGAGGACTTCCCCGCGCGCCAGGCCGTGCTCGACGTGAACCGGATGGAGAAGCTCGAGCCCGGACGGCGACCTCGGCGATGAGCCTCTACCTCCCGCACGCGTCGGCGCACGACCACCTCGCGTTCAAGCTGCTCCGCGCCGGCAGGCCGATCGTCCTCTCGGACGTGATGCCGCTGCTCGAGAAGATGGGCGTCAAGGTCACGGACGAGCGGCCGTACGAGGTCCGGCCGCGCGAGGGCCCGCCGGTCTGGATCTACGACTTCGGCCTCCAGCACGAGGAGGGCGCGGAGTTCCAGGCCGACGACGTCCGCGAGACGTTCCAGGACGCGTTCGCGCGCGTCTGGCGCGGCGACGCCGAGAGCGACGGCTTCAACCGGCTCGTGCTCGGCGCGCGGCTGACCGCGCGCGAGATCACCGTGCTGCGCGCGATCGCCAAGTACCTGCGCCAGGCGGGGAGCACCTTCAGCCAGAGCTACATGGAGGACGCGCTCGCGGCTCACCCCGCGATCGCGCGCCGGCTGGTCGAGTTCTTCCGCCTCCGGCTCGACCCCACCCGCTTCGAGGACACAGACGCGAAGGCGCGCGCCCTGGAGAAGGAGATCGAGGCGGCGATCGACGAGGTCGCGAGCCTCGACGAGGACCGGATCCTGCGCAGCTTCCTGCGCGTCGTCCGCGCCGTCCTGCGCACGAACTACTTCCAGACCGACGCGGCAGGGCAGGCGAAGCCGTACCTGTCGCTGAAGCTCGACCCGGAGCTGATCCCCGACCTGCCCGAGCCGCGCCCGCTGGTCGAGGTCTTCGTCTACTCGCCGCGGGTCGAGGCGGTGCACCTCCGCGCCGGCAAGGTCGCCCGCGGCGGGATCCGCTGGTCGGACCGGCGCGAGGACTTCCGCACCGAGGTGCTCGGGCTGATGAAGGCGCAGACGGTCAAGAACGCGGTCATCGTCCCCACCGGCGCCAAGGGCGGCTTCGTCGTCAAGCGCCCGCCCCCGGGTGCGACGCGCGAGGAGCTGCAGGCCGAGGTGGTCGAGTGCTACCGGACGTTCATGCGCGGCCTGCTCGACGTCACCGACACGATCGCCGCCGGCGAGGTCGTTCCGCCTCCCGACGTCCTCCGCCACGACGACGACGACCCGTACTTCGTCGTCGCGGCCGACAAGGGCACGGCGACGTTCTCCGACATCGCGAACGCGATCTCGCTGGAGTACGGCTTCTGGCTCGGCGACGCGTTCGCCTCGGGCGGCTCGGCCGGCTACGACCACAAGGCGATGGGGATCACCGCGCGCGGCGCGTGGGAGTCGGTCAAGCGGCACTTCCGCGAGCTCGGCCTCGACATCGACGGGGCCGACTTCACGGCCGTCGGGATCGGCGACATGTCCGGCGACGTGTTCGGGAACGGGATGCTGCTCTCGCGGCGGCTCAAGTTGCTCGGCGCGTTCGACCACCGCCACGTCTTCCTCGATCCGGACCCCAACCCCGAGGCGAGCCTCGCGGAGCGGAAGCGGCTCTTCGAGCTGCCCGGTTCGTCCTGGGCCGACTACGACCCGAAGCTGATCTCCAAGGGCGGCGGCGTCTTCCCGCGCAGCGCGAAGTCGATCGAGCTCTCGCCCGAGGTGCGCGAGGCGCTCGGCGTCGAGGCTCAGTCGCTGACGCCGAACGGACCTCATCCGGGCGCTGCTGCGCGCGCCCGTCGATCTGCTCTGGAACGGCGGCATCGGCACGTACGTGAAGGCGCGCGACGAGCGGCACGCCGACGTCGGCGACAAGGCGAACGACGCCGTCCGCGTCGACGCCGAGGAGCTCCGAGCTCGAGTCGTCGGCGAGGGCGGCAACCTCGGCTTCACGCAGCGCGCCCGCGTCGCGTACGCGCTCGGCGGCGGCCGGATCTTCATGGACGCGATCGACAACTCGGCCGGCGTCGACTGCTCCGACCACGAGGTGAACATCAAGATTCTGCTCGACACGATCGTCGCCGACGGCGACCTGACCGAGAAGCAGCGCAACGAGCTGCTCGCGGAGATGACCGACGAGGTCGCCGAGCTGGTGCTGCGCGACAACTACGAGCAGGCGCGCGCGATCACGACGTCGGCCGCGCAGGCGGCGTCGATGCTCGAGGTGCACGAGCGCTACATCCGCGCGCTCGAGCAGTCTGGCGCGCTGAACCGCGAGCTCGAGGCGCTGCCGAGCGACGAGACGCTCGCCGACCGGAAGGCCGCGGGCGGCGGACTCGTCGCGCCGGAGTTCGCGATGCTGCTCTCGTACACGAAGAACGTGCTCGCGGACGAGCTGCTCGCCTCCGACCTGCCGGAGGACCCGAACCTCGCAGGCGTGCTCGCGGGGTACTTCCCCACGCGCCTGCGGGAGCGCTTCCCGGAGCAGCTGCACCGCCATGCACTCCGGCGCGAGATCGTCGTCACGCAGGCCGTCAACGACCTCGTCAACCACGCCGGCTCGACGTTCGCGTTCCGGCTGATGGACGAGACCGGCGCGGGCGCAGCGGACGTCGTCCGCGCTTACAGCGCGGCGTGCGAGCTCTTCGGCCTGCGCAACCTCTGGGCCGAGATCGAGGCGCTCGACGGGGAGGTTCCGGCCGCGGCGCAGGTGGCGATGCTGCTGAAGGCGCGCGTTCTGCTCGAGCGGAGCACGCGCTGGCTCCTGCGCAACCGCCGGCGGCCGCTCGACGTCGCCGAGACCGTTGCGCTCTACGCGGAGAGCACGTCGGCTTGCGCCAAGCGCCTGGCGTCGTTGCTCGACCCCGCGGAGCTCGCGGTAGCGCAGGGCCACGCGGAGCAGCTAACCGCGGCCGGCGTGCCGCAGCCGCTCGCGGAGCGGGTCGCGTTCGTCGAGGCGCTCGTGCCGACGCTGGACGTCGCGGAGATCGCCGCGGCGTCGGGGCTCGAGGTGACCACCGTCGCCGAGGTCTACTTCGCGCTCGGCGCCCGCCTCGAGCTGCACTGGCTGCGCGACCGGATCGTCGCGCTCCCGCGCGACACCCGCTGGGAGGCGATGGCCCGCGCCGCGCTCCGCGACGACGTCTACGCGGAGCAGGCGGCGCTGACGGCCGAGGTGATCCGCGCGGGCTCCGACGGCGTCGGCGCGCGCGAGCGGATCGACGCGTGGGCGGCGCGGAACAAGGACGCGGTCGAGCGCTGCCTGCAAGTGCTCGGCGACATCAAGGCCGGCGGCGTCGACGACCTCGCGCGGCTGTCCGTCGCCGTACGCGAGATCCGGAACCTGACGCAGTCGAGCGGGACAGCCGCGCCGCTGCCTGGTGAGAAGAAGGAGGTAGTCCATGGCTAGCAAGGACCTGACGCGGGTGCTCGAGGCGGAGGGGGTCGAGTACGAGCTCCTCCCACACGGCCACACGGAGTCCGCGTTCGCCGAGGCGGAGGCGCTCGGCGTCGACCCGACCGACGTCGCGAAGACGCTCGTCGTCGAGACGCCCGACGGCTACGCGCGCGCCGTGCTTCCCGCCTCCGAGCGCCTCGACCTGCGGAAGCTCGGCGACTTCCTCGGCGCCGGCAAGAAGAAGGTGCACCTCGCGAGCGAGGAGGCGCTCGCCCGCGACTACCCGGAGTTCGAGCTCGGCGCGGTGCCGCCGCTCGGCGGCCCGCGCGACCCGGTCGTGGTCGACCGGCGGGTCGCCGAGCGCGAGTCGGTCGTGCTCGAGGCGGGCTCGCACGACGAGTCCATTCGGGTTGCGCGCGACGACCTCGTCCGGGTCACCGGCGCCAAGGTGGCGGACATCTCCCAGGACTGAAAGGAGAAGCGACCCGGGTCCGGTCCGAGGAGGCAGCGCGCGCGATCCGGGGAGCGGGCTTCTCTGGTCGTGTGAGTCTCCCGGTGTTCGGCGTGTCTACGGCACAGGCGCTGCCGTGAAGGAGTCCCAACTCATCGCGTTGCCGTTGTCGATTGCGGTCGTACTCTTCGTGCGCGGCACGCTGACCTTGGCGGTCGTGTTCCCGCTCGGGCCTGCGGTGCCGGAGCAGCTGCCGCCCTTGCCGTCGGAGACGGTGTAAGCGATCCGATAGACGCGGCCGTTGAAATGCGAGTTGGCCTCGGAGCGGACGAAGACCTGGTTCGAGCTCGCCCCCGCAGAGGTGAGTGCGGCGTCCGGGAACGTGTCGTCGCCGATACCGGTCACGTACTCGTCCTGTGTCACGCCGTCGATCTGGTAGGCGAGCGTGTCGCCGTCGGGGTCAGTCGCCCCGGAGAGCGTGACCAGCCTCATCTGGTCGCGCATCTGGGGGAAGATCGAGTCGGGCGCCGCGGTCACCCCGGAACAGTCGGGCGGCCGGTTCGGGGCGCCGACCACCGCCAGGCTTTGAAAGTCGCCAGCGGCGATCGCGGTCACGCCGGAGAGGCCGCTCGGCACGCTGCACTGCCCGAAGTCGGCGCCGCCGCCGCAGCCCCAGGCGACCACGGTGCCGTCGCTCTTCAGCGCCAAGCTGTGGAAGCCGGCGGCGATCGCGGTCACGCCGGTCAGGCCGGCCGGCACGGTGGACTGCCCGTAGCGTGCAGCAGCCCCAGGCGACCACGCTGCCGTCGCTCTTCAGCGCCAGGCTATGATAGTTGCCGGCGGCGATCGCGGTCACGCCGGTGAGGCCGCCGGCACGGTGCACTGGCCGTAGTCGTGGTCGCCGCAGCCCCAGGCGACCACGCTGCCGTCGCTCTTCAGCGCCAGGCTATGAGAGCCGCCGGCGGCGATGGCGGTCACGCCGGAGAGGCCGCCCGGCACGGTGCACTGCCCGTAGTCGGTATCGCAGCCCCAGGCGACCACGGTGCCGTCGCTCTTCAGCGCCAGGCTGTGATAACTGCCCGCGGCGATGGCGGTCACGCCGGACAGGCCGGCCGGCACGCTGCACTGGCCGAAGTCGTGCACACAGCCCCAGGCGACCACGCTGCCGTCGCTCTTCAGCGCCAGGCTGTGATCGTTGCCGGCGGCGATCGGCGGTCACGCCGGTCAAGGCCGCCGGCACGGTGCACTGGCCGTAGTCGTTGCCGCAGCCCCAGGCGACCACGCTGCCGTCGCTCTTCAACGCCAGGCTGTGAAACGCGCCGGCGGCGACCGCGGTCACGCCGGTAAGGCCGCCCGGCACGCTGCACTGCCCGTAGTCGCCGACGCTACAGCCCCAGGCGACAACCGTCCCGGTCGCCGTCGCCTGCGCCGCGCCTGCCGGAAAGAGCAGCCCGACACTCAGCCCGGCCAGGGCGCAGAGTCGGAGAAGGGGCGGCCTCGCCCTCGTCGGAAACCTCACATCCCCCTCTCCCTTCCCCTGCCAGAAGCGCCATCGGCGCGCCTCGATTCTCCCGCTCGCCGCAGAGGATTACAAGGACGCCTCTCGCCCTACCCTTTCGCCCTTGCCCGCCCTCGCCTGCTGCGTCATCTACCGGAGACTCCAGAAATTCATTGAGTTAGAGGTTCTTAGCGATCCGCCGACGGCTCGAGCCGCCGCGCTGCCGAATCTCGCACAGAGCGGGAATCCGGCCGCCGAGCCCCGTTAGCCCGAACTGCGCGCGGGTACCTGCAACGCGATCACGACAGAAGGGGGTCGATACATGGCGCTGATCAACGATCCGCGCAAGCTGTTCGCGTACAAGCTCGGCACCGTGCTCTCGGGCGAGAAGAAGATCCTCACGATGCTGAAGAAGCTCGAGAAGCGGGCGCAGAAGGAAGAGTTGAAGCAGCAGTTCCGGCATCACCGCGAGGAGACCGAGGGCCAGATCAAGAACATCGAGCAGGCCTTCGACGTCCTCGGCGAGAAGGCGACCGGCCGCACGAACCCCGTGGTCATGGGGCTCGCGGAGCAGGCCGACGTCCTCTACGACAAGACCGACGACGAGATCCTCGACACGGTCCTCCTCGGTGGCGCGGCCGAGACCGAGCACGTCGAGATCGCGCTCTACGAGGATCTGATCACCCAGGCACGGGCGATGGGTGAGCAGCAGGTCGTTTCGCTGCTCCAGCAGAACCTCGAGCAGGAACAGCACACGCTCGAGGAGGTCAAGCGGGTATCGGAGCAGCTCGCGCAGCGCTCCGGGCGGCTGATGAGCACCGTCGGCAGCGCCCCGCAGCCAAGCGGCTTCAGCGACACCGGCCGCGAGTAACAAGGAACAGCACCGGGTCGGCGGCCGCAGGCTGGTCGCCGGCCCCGCTGTTTTCTCCTAGCTACGGAGCAGCGCGTAGCCCTCGGAGAGAAACGGCGTGCGGTCGATGAGCGTCCGCACGTCGTGGCTCGCGTAGACGCCCTCCTCGGTCACGATCTCGTCGATGTGCTCCGGCGGGGTGATGTCGAAGTTCTCGTCGTCGATTCGCGCCGGTGCGTCGATCGGCGCGAGCTTGATCACCTCGCACGCGACGATCGGTTCGGATGCCCAGCCGCGTCGCCGCCTCGGCGAGCGGACGCGTGCCGACCTTGTTGCAGACGGCGCCGTCCCGGAAGACCGTGTCTGCGCCGATCAGGAAGAGCGACGCGCGCTCGAGTGCCTGCTCGGCGTCCGCGTCGTCGACGAGCTCGACGTCGAGCTCGGAGGAGCGCAGATCCTCGGCGAACGCACGGCCCTCCTCGAACGGCGCGGAGACGGTGCAGAAGACGAGCTCGGGCGGCGTGTGCAGGATCGCCTCGCGCACGGTCGCCGAGGCGGAATGGGTGAGGACGAACGCGTCGGTCAGAAACGGCGTCAGCTGGATCGCGATCGCCGCCGCCGCCCGGTCGCGGCTGTCGACGAGGCCGCTGTACCTCCTCCTGCACGAGGCGGCGCAGCTCCTCCGGCGCAAGGTGCGCTTCGTGGTGCGCAGCCGCGAGCACGCGCCCGACCGCACCGGCGATCGCGCCCATCGCGCGCCGGCTCGCCGCCAGCTCGCGGCCCGCCGCATCCAGACGCTCCAGCAGTTCCTGGGAGGATTCGGCAGGTTCGCCGGCCAGCTCGGCGAGCGCCTCGACCGCACGGCGCGCCATCCAGCTGCCGCCGTGGGAGTGGTCGCTCCGCAGTTCCTCGACCCGTTCCGCGAGGACGCTTCCCATCGTCACGACCCTAGCGGGTGGGCGTAACATCGAGGTCGGTTCGGAAAACACACGCCGGAAGGAGGGTTTAGATGGCGGTGAAGCCGATTCCAGAGGGGTACCACACGATCACCCCGTACCTCGCAGTCGACGACGCGACGGGCGCGATCGAGTTCTACAAGCGGGCGTTCGGCGCGAAGGAGCGCGTCCTCATGCCGATGCCCGGCGGCAAGGTCGGCCACGCCGAGCTCGAGATCGGAGACTCGCTGATCATGCTCTCCGATCCCTTCGAGCAGGCGCGGACCAAGAATCCGAAGGAGATCGGCGCCACGACGGTGGGGGTCTTCATCTACTCGGAGGACGTCGACGAGACGTACAAGCAGGCGCTCGACGCCGGCGCGACGTCGACGTCGGAGCCCGAGGACATGTTCTGGGGCGACCGGTTCGCCAGCGTGACCGATCCGTACGGGCACAACTGGCAGATCGCCACGCACGTCGAGGACGTCACGCCGGAGGAGATCGACCGGCGCTCGAAGGAGGCGTTCGCGACCACGACCGCGTGAGTCGAGGAGGGGGCCGCAAGGCCCCCTCCTCTCTCTTTGCGTTCGCGAGCCTTGTGGGGGCTGTCACTACAGAGTTGGTCTTTATCCCCGACTAGCTCTCCCCTCGGTGGGCTCGGCGACATAGAGCCGCCAGAGATCTGGGACACCTTTGAGCTCCCGCTCTCCTCGATCGGTGAAGGAGAAGCCGCTTCCCGCGACGAGGTCCTTGACGGTCTGCGAGACGACGACCTCGCGCGGACCGGCGACGCCGAGGAGACGCGCGGCGATAGTGACCGCCAGACCGCCGGGCTTCCCGTCGATGATCTCGCACTCGCCGATATGCACGCCGGCTCGCGTCTCGATGATCGAGGCCAGCGACACGCTCGGCAACCTCGTGGGCGCAGTGGATGGCGCGCGCAGGTCCCGTGAAGCTGGCGAAGAAGCCGTCGCCGGCCGTGTCGTGCTCGGTGCCGCCCCAGTGGGAGAGCGCATCGCGCACCAGCGAGTGATGAGCGAGCAGCAGCTCCCTCCAGCGGCGGTCCCCGAGTTCCGCTTGCTTTCGCGTCGAGTCGACGAGGTCCGTGAAGAGCACCGTGGCGAGCACCGTCGAGATCGCTTGCTGCCGCTCGAGACCGGCCAGCCCGCGAATGATCTCCATCACGGTCTCGCGCTGGAGCCCCGATCGACCGGAGAGCACCTGCACCGTCGGCGTTGGGCATCGAGAGAGGCGACGTACTGGGCTTCCTCCACCTCGGCCGTCGCGTCGCCCTCCCCGATGACGAGCGCCGTCGGCGCGTGCACGCTTGGGAGGATGTCCCGTACGTCGGTCTGCCACAAGATCTGCGTCAGCGCCTCGGCGACGTCGGGACTCACCGTGTTCCGGGTGACGCGCGCGTAGCGCCGCATGAGCTCCTCATCCACCGTGAGCGTGTGCCGTTCGCCGTCCGGGATGCCGGCGCGCTGGGCGGCGCGGGAGAGGGCTAGCTCGCGGGCGTAGTCCGTCGTGCCCCAGCTCGCTGCCTGCACGAGAGCCGCCTCGAAAGCCTCCGGTCCTTGCCCCCACGGGTAGTCGGGAGCCCATGCGAGCCGCGCGCGCGGGTAGTTCCAGACGAGCCCGGACGTCCGGTCGGGATAGGTCGCCGCGAACAGCGCGTGCATCGCGCCGGTGGACGCTGCCGCACCGAGCACGGGCGCATCGGAACCGACCTCGTCGAGCACGGCGAGCAGGTCGGCGGCGCGGGTCTCGAGGTTTGGAGGCGGAACATTGCGCGTCGAGGCACCGCTTCCGCGCCGGTCGTGGACGATGAGGCGCGCGAACTCAGTGATGTCGACGAGCAGCTGACCCCAATCCGGCTCGTCCCAGATCAGGTCGACGTTGCCTGCGAAGGCGTGGAAGTCCATCGCGACGTCCACCGGACCCGACCCGACGACCTGATACGCGATGTAGACGCCGTCCGCGGTCTTTGCGTATCGAGTCTCGTGAGTCACCCTGTCACCGTCGATTTGGCACGGCGCCCTAGTTCGTTGTGTCGGTCGAACCAGGAGAGTCGGCCGTGCTCGAGAGCTGGCCCAGCAGAGAACACGCACCGACCCTAACGAAGCTGGATCTGAGAGCTCACTCGACGAGCGGTCTCGGCGCTCAAGAGACATTCCCGCACACTCGCGGGCAGGCAGGCGGTCGTTCTCTGTCGACGTAGCCCAGCCGACGCTGGGCTCGCAGTCGATAGGGTCGCACTCGCGTGGACGAGCTGGAGCGACGTCGAGCGCAAACTGCTTGGATGCGCTTGCGCCGTAGCCGACCGGAACGGCGGCATGCAGACGCTCCTCCGACGACGACTTCTGATCACGACAGCTGGATGGATTGGCTGAGCCCGTCGGGAAGCGTGCGTGGCTAGAGCGCGCTCGCCAGAGCCGCATGACCCTGGACGAGTTCGACCTGCGTTTGATCGCGACGCGGAGGTTCGGCGACGTCGCTGTCGTTGTCGCGGAGTCGGCTCGCAGAAGGGGACTCACCAACGGAGACGCGTTCGCGATGACGTTCCGTTACACCGACGTGTGGGTGCGTGAAGGCAACGGCTGGCGTCTGGCACTCGCCACGCTTCGGGAGTCCCCTCTCGGTAGACGTTCCTCATGCTCGGCCGTTCGGCTGACGCTCCCGACCTAGACGCCGCTGCGTCCTCTTGGTCTCGATGCCAGCGCGTGTCACCTGGCTTGCTCGAGGACCTTCTCGGCATCGCTCACGGTTGCCTCCGTCGCCCCGCGGCTACGCCGCTGCGGTGACGCGCGGTGCGAAGGTCAGCACCCGGAAGCAGCGCTCGAACACGGCCCGGTCGCCCTCGATGCCGCACGCGGCCGCTCTTCACCGCATCCTTCGGCTCGAGCTGGCCTGCGCAGAGCAGGAAGAACGTCTCCGGGTCGGTCTCGACGACCAGGTCGGCGTCCGGCGCGGCGCCGCACGACGGCTCGAGCACGCCGTCGACGATCCGCGCGGTGAAGACGTCCTCGCCGATCTTCAGCACGTACGTCTCCGTCAGCCCGCGCGCCACGTCGGCGTTGAACACCGCGGGCAGCGCGTTCAGGCCCCAATCCTCGTAGAGATCGTCCTTCTTGCGTCGGCGGGCCGAGCGAGCGCGCGCCCCAGCGGGCCAGGGCGTAGAGCGCCTCCTGGAGGCCGGCGCCGTACTCGGTCAGCTCGTAGACGGTCGAGGCCGCCGGCGGCGGGAGCTTCCGCTTCTCGATGATCCCGCCCTCCTCGAGGTCGCGCAGGCGCGCGGCGAGGATGTTCGTGCCGATCCCGGGCAGGCCGTGGGCCAGGTCGGTGTAGCGCTTCGGGCCCCGCAGGAGCTCCCTGACGATCAGCAGCGACCAGCGCTCCCCGACCAGCGAGAGCGCATGGGCCATCGGGCAGTACTGGTCGTAGTGCTTTGTCACGAAGCTGGATACTAGCGCGGAAACTTTCTTTCGGCAAGGGGAAGATTGCAAATTGCAAGTGCGTCCTGTAGGGTGGCAAGTCGATTCTGAGGAATCGCAATCGTCTAGTACCCGACACAGCACTCGAAGGAAAGGACGCATCCATGATCGCATACGGCCCGACGGAAGTGGTTCGCACTCGCACTGCTCCTCGGCGTCCAGTTCATGGTCGTGCTCGACATCGCGATCGTGAACGTCGCCCTTCCGTCCATCCAAACCGACCTCGGGTTCTCACGGGAGAACCTCCAGTGGGTCGTGAGCGCCTACGCGCTCTTCTTCGGTGGCTTCCTCCTGCTCGGCGGGCGGGTGTCCGACATCGTCGGCCGGCGCAGGGTGTTCGTCGCCGGGCTGATCGTCTTCACCGGCGCGTCGCTCTTGTCCGGGCTCGCCTGGAGCGAGGGCGCGCTGATCGGCGCGCGGGCGCTGCAGGGGCTCGGCGCGGCGATGATCACGCCCGCAGCGCTCTCGATCCTCAGCACGACCTTCGCGGAAGGCAAGGAGCGGAACGCGGCGCTCGGCGCGTGGGGCGCGGTCGGCGCGTTCGGCGCGGTCGCCGGCGTGCTGCTCGGGGGCGTCCTGACCGACTGGCTCAGCTGGGAGTGGATCTTCTTCGTCAACATCCCCGTCGGCGTGCTGGGCCTCGTGCTCGCGCCGATCCTGCTGACCGAGAGCCGTGACGCGCGCGTCAAGAGCTTCGACGTGCCCGGCGCGGTGCTCGTCACGAGCGGGCTCGTCGTGCTCGTCTTCGCGCTCACCCGCGGCAACCACTACGGCTGGGGCTCGGTCGAGACGATCGGACTCTTCTCCGTCTCCGGTGTGCTGCTCGCGCGCCTTCCTCGTCTGGGAGTCGCGGACGGCCGAGCCGCTGATGCCGTTCTCGATCTGGCGGCTGCGCACGGTCGCCGGCGCGAACGTCGCCGGGCTGATCCTCGGAACTGCGCTCTTCTCGATGTTCCTCGTGCTCACGCTGTACATGCAGCAGGTGCTCGAGCTACTCGCCGATGAGGACGGGCATCGCGTACCTCGCGGTGGCCGGGACGGCGATCTTCTGGTCGGGGCTCGCGGCGCAGCTCGTGACGCGCGTCGGCGTGAAGCCGGTGCTCGTCGCGGGGATGGCGTTCCTCTCCGCGGGGCTCCTCTACTTCACGCAGGTGTCGGTCGGCGGCTCGTACCTCGGCGACCTCCTCCCCGGGTTCCTGCTGATCTCGATCGGGATGGGCTTCTCGTTCGTGCCGATCTCGATCGCGGCGCTCGCGGGGGTGCACCCGTCCGAGGCAGGCCTCGCGTCGGGGCTGATCAACACGTCGCAGCAGATCGGCGGCGCGCTCGGGATCGCGGTGCTGTCCGCCGTCGCGGCCTCGTCGACCAACGACGCGCTCGCGTCCGGCTCGGCGGTGCCCGTCGCGCTGACCGACGGCTTCCAGGCGGCGTTCTACGGCGCCGCGGCGGTCGCGCTCGTCGGCGTGTTCGTCGCGCTCTTCGTCGTGCGGAGCGAGGACCTCGCCGAGGAGCAGGTCGACGCGGTTCCGGCACTCGAGGCGGCCTGACGTTCAGCGGTGGCGCCGCTCCCCATCCGGGAGCGGCGCCACCGCGACGCATCACGGGAGCGTGATCGTCCCGGAGGTCTTGCCGATCGCCATGCCTCCGTGCAGCGCGACCGTGCCAGTCCCACTTCCGGTGGCGCCCGCGAATCGTCCGGTTCCGCCGATGATCGTCTCGGTGATCTCGAGGAACTGCGGGTTTCCGGGCCGGCCGGGGAAGCCGATGTAGCCGTGACTGCCCGAGTTGCCGGGTGAGGTGAAGGCGAAACCGCTCGGCTGGTCCTCGGTCCGGATGACGAGCGTGCTGCCGTCGTCGAATGTGACCGTCCGGATGTGGCACCCGAACCCACAGGCGTTGAACACTACGACCTGGTTGTCGGAGTGGCCGAGGCCACTGATGCTCGCCGTGCCGCAGGAGGTTCCCGGCGCGCAGGCGAAGCCGGTGTTGATCGGCGCAGGCTCGACGTACGTCGCCTCGTACGGAACCGTCGCCGCGGTCGCCTGCGCCGCGACGACGAGCGCCGCCGCGACAGCGGCGAGTGTGAACACGAACTTGCTCATCTGTTGACTCCTCTCATCGAACAGCCATCAGAGCCGGAATCGACCACCTGAGCAATCCCAAGAACTTGGGGTTGAGACTGGATCGTCGCCGACGTATCGTTGCGATTGTGACAACCGAGCGCGAGCGCTCTGGCTGCCGGGAGCGCTTGCAGAAACTCGGCGACTCCGGGCTCGACTCGGAGTCGCTCCGGCGCGAGGCGGTCGTCGAGCTCCAGCGCGTGATCGGCTTCGATCGTTGGTGCGCTCCGCTTGCCGACCCGGAGACGCTGCTCCCGCACAGCGGCCTGGCGGAGCTGAACTTCGGAACCGGAGTTCCTCGAATGCTCGAGCTGGAGTACTCCGGCGACAACTTTGCGGCGAAGCACGTCGTCGCCGGCCGGCCGCACTCCGCCGGAAGCCTCAAGGCCGAGGCGGGAGGAGACCTCGCCCGTTCTCTGCGTTGGGACGAGGTGATGCGGCCCGCGGGTGTGGGCGACGTCATGAGCGTCGCGTGCCGGGACACGCTTGGCTGCTGGGGCTGGATCGAGGCGTACCGTGACAGCGCGGATCGTCCGTTCGACGAGCAGGATCTCGTGCTGCTCGAGCAGGTCGGTCCGAGCATCGGGTCGGCCCTGCGTCGCGGCACCATGTACGCGAGCAAGGGCGGGTTCGTCGAGCCGAGCCCGCCCGGCGTGATCGTGCTCGACAAGCACCTGCGGGCAGTCAGCTGGACCGTGGGCGCCCGCGCGTGGAGCGACGCGTTACCGTCGGCAGCGCTCTACGCGCGCTTCGGAATGCTGCCGAGCGTGGTCTACCCCGCCGCGGCCCGCGCCCGAGCAAACACTCCCGCGGTCAGTGCGCACGCGCTCGTACGGGCTGTGGACGGCAGGTGGGTGATGATCGAAGCTGCAGCCCTCGAGGGGGAACGCGACGGCGAGATCGCGGTCAACCTCAGGGCCGCGACCGCGAACGAGACCTTCGACCTCCTGTGCCGCGCATACGCGCTCTCGCAGCGCGAGCGTGAGCTGGTCGAGCTGCTCGTCGCAGGGTTCGACACTCGCGTGATCGCAGAACGCCTCGCCATCTCTCCGCACACCGTTCAGGATCACCTCAAGTCGGTGTTCGAGAAGACCGGCATCCATAGCCGGCGCGAGCTGCTCGCCAAGCTCGCCGCCCCGGCGGACTGAGAGCCTTCACCCCTCCGCAGGCCGCTCGACGACCTGCTGCGCCATGCCGCCGTCGACCAGGATGCTCGTGCCCGTGACGTAGCTCGCGTCGTCCGAGACGAGCCACGCGACCGCCGCGGCGATCTCCTCCGGCGTGCCCGGACGACCCAGCGGGATCTCAGGCCGGAGCTCCTCCGCCTCGACGTTCCGGCCGGTCGCGATTGCACCCGGGGCGACGGCGACGACGCGCACCTTCGGAGCGAGCTCGAGCGCGAGACTCCGCGTCAGCATTCCGAGGGCTGCCTTCGCGGGCGCGTAGGCCGCGAGGCCCGGGCGCGGGATGTGCTCGTGCACCGACGTGATGTTCACGATCACCCCTCCGTCGCGCATCCGGCGCGCGGCTTCCTGCGAGGCGAGGAACGCTGCGCGGATGTCGACCGCGAACGTCTGATCGAAGTCCTTGACCGTCAGCTCGAGCGCGGGTTTTGCCGGCGTCACCCCCGCGTTGTTGACGAGCACGTCGAGCCGGCCGAAGAACTCCGCGACCTCGGCGACGATCAACGCCGGCATATCGGACTCGGCGAGGTCGCCCGTGACCGCATGGAGCTTGCCGAGCGCGCTCAGCTCCGCCGCGGTCACCTTGTCCTCCGAGTGCGTTGCGAAGCCGAGCGCGAAACCGTCGCGGAGCAGGCGCTCGGAGATCGCGCGGCCGATGCCGGTGTTCGCGCCGGTGACGAGGGCGACTCGCACAGAAGGCTTGTCCCCGCTCAGCCACGCGAGAATCCTCGGCGCCGGGGCGGCGTGTCCTCGAGCGCGGGCGCCGGGTGGCCGTTCTCGCGCCGGAGGCGCTCGATCAGCTCCGACGCGTCCGCGCTCGAGGGAGGGAACTCCTCCCCCAGTCGCTCGCAGAGTGCCGCGGCCAGGGCGTAGACCTGGCGGACGGTCGGCCTCCGATCCCCGAGCCGGGCGGGAGCGTCCACCCCGTCATGGAAGCCCACGGCAGGCGAACGCCGTGTGCCGACTCTGTGAAAAGAAAAGCGCCGAGGCGTCGCGGCGGGTGCTCCGCCGGCTGACGTCGCCCTTGCGGGCTTCGCCTGCTGGCTGAGCTCTTCGCCGCGCCGGTCTCGGCGCTGGACGAGTATGTCACGTGCCGTGGCGATGTCAAAACGACCCGACCGGCTCGAGCGCCTGCCGCAGCAGTACTTCACGGCGCTGCTTGCGCGCGTCGCGGCGGAGGCGGCGAAGGACGGCGAGCCGCTCGTCAACTTCGGCCGCGGGAACCCTGAGGTCGGCCCGCCCGCGCATGTGATCGAGGCGGCGCAGCGGGCGGCCGCCGACGAGCGCTCGCACGGGTACCCCGAGTTCAGAGGGATGCCCGAGCTGAAGGAAGCGGTCGCGGCGCGCTACCGCGACGTCTACGGCGTCGAGCTCGACCCCGCGCGCGAGGTGGCCGTCGTGCCGGGAACGAAGACTGCGCTCGTCGAGCTCTGCCTCGTGCTCGCCGAGCGCGGCGACACGGTGCTCCTCCCGGACCCCGGCTACCCGGACTACTTCTCCGCGGTCGCGCTCGCCGACGCGACTCTGGGGCGGTTCTCCCCGACCGAGCCCGACTTCGGAGCGGCGGACGTCATCTACCTGAACTACCCCTCGAACCCCTGCGCCGTTGCGGCACCCGAGGGCGTCTTCGCAGCGGCGGTTGCACACGGCGCGTTCGTCGTCCACGACTTCGCCTACGGCGACCTCGTCTTCGACGGCCGCGCGCCCGAGAGCTTCCTCGCGACGCCCGGAGCCAAGGAGGCCGGCGTCGAGCTCTTCTCGATGTCGAAGTCGTACGGGATGGCGGGCTGGCGGCTCGGGTTCGTCGTCGGCAACGCGGAGATCGTCGAGCGGATCAACCTGCTCGGAGACCACAACCGGGCCGGTGTCTTCCGCGGCGTGCAGGAGGCCGGAATCGCCGCGCTGACCGGCCCTCAGGACTCGGTCGAGGTGCGCCGTGCACGCTACGAGGCCCGCCGCGACCGCGTGCTCGGGGCGCTTCCTCTCCGCGCGGTCAGCGAGGGGACGTTCTACGTCTGGCTCGAGCTCCCCGACGGGCTGACCGCCGAGCGGCTGCTGACCGAGCACCGTCTCGCCCTGGCGCCGGGCGAAGGCTTCGGGCCGAGCGGAGCGGGTTGGGCCCGTATCTCGCTCGCCGCCCCCGACGACGCGGTCGAGCTCGGGCTCGAGCGGCTCTTGAACGCCCTCGGGTGAGCCCATACGCTGCACTGGTGATCCGAGCTGCGGCACTCGTGTTCGCGCTTGCGCTGCTCGCGGCGGCTCCGGCCGCCTCGGCGCCGACGTACTACTACCGCGTGACGGGCGGCACGATGATGATCGAGACCCGCGACGAGCTCGGCGTCGAGCGGCTGACCTGGTCGGTCGCGCCGCACGCGCGCGGGACTCGGCCCGCCCCCGGCTTCCCGACGGCGGACGGGTCGGGCGGGCTGAAGACCTTCCAGCTGCGCTTTCCGGTGCGCGGCATCTACTTCTACGACTACGAGGAAGAGGACAGCGGCAACTGCAAGGAAACCTTTGCCTTCACTCCGGCGAGCCGGGGCACTGTCGCCTCGCGCCAGACGGGCTCGAGGGTCCGGATCTCCTGGGGACTCGATCCGCGCCGGCGAGCCGGCTACCGCCCGCATGAGTGCCGGCAACCGACCAACAACGCGCTCCTCTACTTCCTGGCCAACCAGCCCACCACGGCGATCACCCTGGCCGCGGGCGGCATCGACAAGAAGACGTTCTCGATCACAGCGCGCGGGACGCAGACGCGCCGGAGAGTCGACGGTGATCTGGAAGCTAACCGTCCGTGTGCTGCGGCTCGGGCACCGGTAGTTGACGATCCGAGAGCTCTGGCGCGAGCGCTTCGGGATCGACGCGCCGCGCAAGATCGTCTGTGTCGGGCTGAACTACCGCGACCACGCTGCCGAGGGCGGCCGCGACGCACCCTCCGAGCCGCTGCTCTTCGCCAAGCTGCCGACCGCACTGATCGAGCCGGGCGAGGCAATCGTCCTGCCTCCGGAAGACGACCACGTCGACTCCGAGGCCGAGCTCGCGGTCGTGATCGGCCGTGCGGGGCGGCGGATCCCGCGAGCGGCTGCGCTCGAGCACGTCGCCGGCTACACGGTCGCGAACGACGTCAGCGCGCGAACGCTGCAGCGCAAGGACGGGCAGTGGCTCCGGGCGAAGAGCTTCGACACGTTCTGCCCGGTGCTTCCGGCGCTCGTCGGGGTCGAGGAGCTCGGCGACGGCTCCGGCCTGCGGGTGACGCAGCGGCTGAACGGCGAGACGCTCCAGGACGCGAGCACGGACGACTTCCTCTTCGACGTGCCGGCCGTGATCGCGCACGCGTCGGCCGCCTTCACGCTCGAGCCGGGCGATTTGATCCTCACGGGCACGCCGTCCGGTGTGGGCGTCTTCCGCGACCCGCCGATCGCGATGAAGCCGGGCGATCTCGTCGAGGTCGAGGTCGAGCGGATCGGCGTGCTCGCGAACCCGGTCGCTTAAAACGAAGAGCGCGCCCTCTCGGGCGCGCTCTTGGACCAAAGAATTCGCCAAGCCGGTTGCGCTTTCGTCCGTTCATCCAGCTGACTTTCCCCTTGCAGGTACAGCCACTCGGATCAACTTCGACCTAGTTACGCTCCGTGCTTGGCGCTTGACCAACGTATCCGGTCGCGAGCGGTCCGACAAGAGCAGGTCGAACGGAAGTTGTCGCAATTTGCGGGGCCGCATCGGCGCGCGGCGAAGACGTCCTGACTGGACGACCTCGGCGTTGCCTGAACGGGACCATAAAAATTCGCCGAGCCGGTCGCGCTTTCGTCCACTCATCCGGCTGACGTTCCCCTTGCAGGTACAGCCACCCGGATCAGTTTCGTCCTAGTCGCGCGCCGTGCTCGGCGCATCGGGGAAAGTAGTCGAGCACAAGGGGCCGTACAAGAGGTGCGCCACCGAAATCATCCGCTCTTTGCGGGGAACGGTCAGGCGGGCTCGAGGAACATCCAGCGGTGGCCCTCGGGATCCGCGGCCGTGTAGAGCCGGCCGAACGGCTGGTCGTCGGGGCCGCGGAGGATCTCGGCGCCCGCTGCGCGTGCCTGCGCCAGGTGGGCGTCGAGGTCCTCGACGTGGACGAGCACGCCGTCGACCGCGTAGGGGTTGTCCAGCCAGCGCCGCGCCTGCTCGCACTCCTCTGCGTGGCGCCGAGGGCCGCGGTAGTGCGGGCTCGCGAAGCCGAGCATGACCTCGCCGTCGCCGTACGAGAGCTCGGCGTGGTTCACGCGGCCCTCGTCGTCGTGGAAGCGCTCGCCGCTCTCGCGGAACCCGAACGCGGCGCGGAGCCAGTCGGCCATCGCCCCGACGTCCTCGTAGGTCAGCATCGGCACGGTCGTCTGCATCGCTGGTGCCCTCGAGCCTACGTGACCTCGTAGGCCATCAGGATGGCGTCCACGTAGCCGTCCGGGCGCCGGTAGTGGCGCTTGCGGTAGCCCTCGCGCTCGAAGCCGAACCGGTCGTACAGGGCGATCGCGCCCTCGTTGTGCGGGAACACGTGCAGTTCGAGCTTGCTCACGCCGCTCGCCCGCGCCCACACGACCGCGGCCTCGAGCAAAGCCTGGCCGACGCCGCGCCGGCGGTGGCTCTCCGCGACCATCAGGCCGAGGTCGGCGACGTGGTGGCTCGCCGGATGTGGATCGCGGCCAACGGACAGGCGGCCGACCACCCCCTCCTCGGCTTCCGCGACGTACACGGCGGCGTGCGGGTAGCGCCGGATCGAGCGGAGGTAACGGCGCTCGTCGTTCACGCTCCGCCAGTTCGAGGTCGTGATCAGCCAGCCGCCCGGCTCGGCGCCGACCTCGTTCGCGAGCGCGACGAGCGCGGCGGCGTCGCGGGGCTCGGCGGAGCGAATCGTGAAGTCGCGGCTCACGCCGCCAAGGCTAGTGCCCGCTCAGGGTCTAGACCCGCTGCGGGCCCGCGCGGTGAAGCGCGACGGCGAGCGCGACGATCAGCGCGACCGACACGAGCTGCACCTCGCCCGTGCGCAGCAGGGGCAGGACGAGCACCGCGGCGACGGTGAAGACGATCAGAGCGCGTCGCAGCCTCATCGTTTGCTCAGAGCCCTGCCGAGAAGCGGGCGAGGCGCTCGAAGTCGACCGGCGGGTTGCTCTGCTGCCGGATCCACGGGAGGAGCGCGTCGAATCCGACCACCCACACGCCGCCGTGGCCGTACGTCTCGCTCTGGCTCGCAGCAACGCAGAGCACCGGCGTGACCGGGACTCCGAGCTCGGCGCTCAGCTGCTCGGCCTGGCGCTTCGCCTTCTTCAGGTGCACGGGGAGATAGCTGCCGAACTTCGTCTCGACGAGGTAGACGCCGTTCGGTCCCGAGACGAGGTGGTCGATGTTCCCCTCCCCGGCGAACGGGACGTCGTGGAGCACGATGTACTGCTCCCAGCGCAGGTCCTCGAGCGCCTCTCCGACGACGAGCTCGCCGTTTCGTCCCTTCGCCCCGCGCGCCATCAGGGCGCTGTCCGAGCCCGCGGCCCAGTAGACGACCGCGAGCAGAATCAGGATCGGCGCCGACACTGCGAGCGACACGTCGAAGACTCGAAAGAGCAGGGCAGGGAGGGCTCCGGCGGCTGCGAACGCCGCGATGACGAGCAGTGAGTGGGCGCTCTGGGACCGCTCGCGCGGAGCGGGCAGCGCGGCCGGCGCGGAGTCGACGTCGTACGCCACAGTGATCAGATCGGCGCTGCCGAACGCGCCGCGCAGGCTCGTTCGGGGGATCTCAGCTGGAGACGACGAGGCCCGCGCCGCCGCGCCGCGGGTCCCCGGCCGCGCCGAGCGTTCCATCCGGCAGCTGCTCGACGGCGGAGACGCCGCCGAAGAAGAGGTTGCGCTCGTTCCAGTGCGCGACCTCGTACGGAACCTGGCCGACCTCGAGCGGCGGCTCGAGGTGCAAGACGTCACCCTCGAGGTGCACGCGCGGCGCGGCGATCGCGTTCGCGACGTCGAGGCCGTGGCCGAGCACGTTGACGACGATCTGCATGACCGCGCCGCGGAGCCGGCTCGACCCGGCGCTGCCGACGACGAGGCGCGGGCGGCCGTCCTCGAGCACGAGCGACGGGGCCATCATGCTGGTCATCCGCTCACCTGGATTCGGTAGAGCACCGGCGATGTCGAATTCGCCGAGCATGTTGTTCATATGGATCCCGGTGCCGGGGACGACGACGTTCGAGCCGCTCCCCGTAGAGACGGAGAGGGCCGCGGCGTTGCCGGCGGCGTCGACGACGCTGATGTGGGTCGTCCCGCCCACCTCGCCGAGCGCGCGGGTCAGCTTGCGGGCGCGGGCGCGTGTCTGGTCCTCCATCACGCGGGCCAGCAGCGCGACCGCGGCGGGCGAGCCGGAGCGTCCGGGGTCCTCGAGCTGTCTGAGCCCGTACGCGATCAGAACGCCGCCGGAGGACGGCGGGGGGTTGGAGATGTACTCGGCGCCGCGGTAGGGCGCCCGGAGCGGCCGGCGCCGGATCACGCGGTAGCCCTCGAGGTCGTCGGCGGTGATCGCGGGAACGGTGCGCACGATCCTCTCCGCGACGTCGCCGGCGTAGACCGTCGCAGCGCCGCTCGCGGCGATCCGCTCGAGCGTGCGGGCGAGGTCCGGCCAGGCGAGGTGATCTCCGGTCTCCAGCCCGCTGGTCGGCGTCGCGGCGAGCATCGGGGCGAGGATCCGGTGAAGGAATGCCTGGCGCTCCGTCACCTCGAACCCACCGTCCGCGAGCTCGACCGCGGGCCTGACCAGGTCGGCCCACGGGAGCGAGCCGTAGGCACGGTGCGCGGACTCGAGTCCCGCGGTGGTTCCGGGGACAGCGCAGGTCTCGGGGCCGATCCGGAAGACCTGTGTCTGCGTGCCTTCGAAGATCACCGTGACCGCCTCGGGCTCCGCAAGCGGGCCGCTCGGGACCACCACGAAGAAGTCGAGGACGCGCGTTCGGCGGTCCCGGGCGGTGTGGACGAGCATGAATCCACCCCCGCCCGGGCCTGTCAGCGGGCTCTCGGTCACCCATGAGGCGAACCCTGCGGCCACGCAGGCGTCGACCGCGTTGCCGCCTTGCTCCAGGATCCGGGCGCCCACCTCGGCGGTGCGCGGGTGCCCCGCGGCGACTGCGCCCCTCATGGATTGAGCCTACGCGCCGATAGGAGAGACGTGGGAGGTCTTCTCGGTCAGCATCGCGACGACGCCCGGCTTGCCGTCGCGGGTGCGGTGCTGTTCGCAGCGTCGTTCCTGCTGATGCAGGCCCTCGGAATGGACTTCGATCTGCCGAAGGTCGCAGGTCCGCAAGATTCGCCTACCCCGGCTACTCTCAAAGGGGAAAACCCCGCGACAGCACCTGCGCCGACAGCGCTTCTGTTGCTCTCGACACCTCTGGCCGACTCTTCCCCATCTCGACTCTCGACTCTCCGATAACCGGCCGGACCTTCCGTCGATTGTGACCCAGTGATGCTTCGCGATGCCATCGACAGGCGCACGATCCTCATCGGAGCCGCCGGGATGGTGGCGCTTGGTCTGCTCGCGCTCATGCCCCAGCTCTTTCGCGATCAGCTCGGCGAGGCGTTCGTCGCGCTCGAGGACGCGAGCGCAGGCTGGCTCTGGCTCGCGGCCGCTGCGTTCGTCGCAGCGTTGTTCTGCTCGGCTTCTGCCTGGCGCGCAGCGACGAAGCTGCCCGACCGGATCGACGCCTATGCGCGCTACGGAGTCGGCTCGCTCGTCAACTCGCTCGCGCCTGCGCACGCGGGCGACGCGGTTCGTCTCGCGCTCTTCGCGAAGGCCTCACCCGACGACCACCGGATCCTGACCGCCGGCAAGGCGCTCGCGAGCGTCGCCGTGGTGCGGCTCGGGTGCGCCGGGATCCTTCTGCTCGCGACGCTGAAACCGATCGCGGTCCTCGGTCTCCTGGTCGTCCCGCTGCTCGGCCGGGTGCCCGCGTGGGTCGCCGCGGCAACCGTCGCGCGGGTCGCTGCGGCGGCGGCGGTCGCGGCCGCGGTCGGCGTTCCGGCGCCGGTGCTGACTGCGCTCCTCGTCGTCCCGGCGATCGACCTCGCCGGGCTGTTCGCCTTCACGCCCGGCAACATCGGGCTGAAGAGCGGGGCGATCGCGATCGCGCTGCAGGCGCAGGGGGTCGACACGACCACCGCGCTCTCCACGGGGATCGCGTTCCACGCGGTCGAGACGCTCGTCGGGCTCACGTTCGGGTCGGTCAGCACGCTCTACCTCTCGCGCGTCCCGGTCCCGCGCTGGGCGGTCGCCGGGGCGACCACGGTCGTCGCCGCCGCGTTCGTCGGCTCGATGGTCTTCGTCCACTAGCGCGCGGGCGCCTCCCGGTCCACCCCCATGGGGGGACGAACGAGCGTCCCATGACCAACGCTATCGAGGCTCGCGTGACGCGTCTGTGACGCGACCGTGCCGAGTGTGTGCCGACTCGTCTACAGGTCGGTCAGGAAGCTCGGTGCCTCGAGGTCGTCGCCGCCACCGCCGACGTCGCGGCCGAACAGCGGGCGCTCCCGCTCTCGTTCCCGACGGCCGTTCTTGTCCCGCAGGCCTGTTGCGACGACGGTGACCCACATCTGGCCGACGAGCCGTTCGTCGATCGTCGCGCCGAAGATGATGTTCGTGTCGTCCGTCGCGCCGCGGCGGATCACCTCGGCGGCCTCGTTCACCTCGAGCAGCGAGAGGTCACTGCCGCCGGCGATCGAGAGCAGGATCCCCTTCGCGCCCACGAGCTCCGTGTCGATCAGCGGCGAGCGGAGCGCACGCTCCGCAGCCTCGGATGCACGGTTGTCGCCCGTCGCGAAGCCGATTCCCATCAGCGCTGTCCCGGCGTCCTTCATGATCGTGCGGACGTCGGCGAAGTCGAGGTTGATCAGGCCGGGCAGCGTGATCAGGTCGGTGATGCCCTGGACTCCCTGGCGGAGAACGTCGTCGGCGATCTTGAAGGCGTCGAGCATCGAGGTCGACTTGTCGAGCACCTCGAGCAGCCTCGCGTTCGGAATCACGATCGCGGTGTCGCAGTTGCGCCGCAACTCGTCGACTCCCGCGTCTGCCTGCGCCCTGCGCTTCGTGCCCTCGAAGGGGAACGGCGTCGTGACGATTCCGACCGTGAGCGCGCCGAGCTCGCGGGCGATGCGCGCGACGACCGGTGCCGCACCGGAGCCGGTGCCACCGCCCTCGCCCGCGGTCACGAACACCATGTCGGAACCGCGAAGCGCGTGCTTGATCTGGTCGTGCGACTCCTCCGCCGCGGCCTTGCCGACCTGCGGGTCGGAACCCGAACCGAGGCCTTGCGTCAGGTCGCGGCCGATGTGGAGCTTCACCTCGGCATCCGACATCTGCAGCTGCTGCAGGTCGGTGTTGACCGCGACGAACTCGACCTGGTTGATCCCGGCGTCCATCATCCGGTGAATCGCGTTCAGGCCGGCGCCGCCGACGCCGACGACGCGGATCACGGCGAGGTATGCGCCGGAGTCGGCGCGCGGTACGCGGTGCAGGCGAGGCGCGGGCTCGGGCAGCGGCTCGAGCCGCGATGACCGGCGGCTCGTAGCGTGGGACGGGCTCGGGCTCGTGCTCCGGCTCCGGCACGGCGGCGAGCGGCGGACGCTCGGGCTCCGGCGTCACCGGCGGAGGCGCGACCGGCGGCGGCGCGGGCGCGGCCCGCTCGAACGTCGGGACGTGCTCGACGGTCTCCTCGTGCGGCTCGACCGGATCGCTCTCCGCAGGCGTCTGCGACGGGGTCTCCCCCGCCGCCTCGCGCTCGGCCTGGCGCTGTGCAGCCTCGGTCGCGCGGAAGAGCTCCGCGAGCGGACCCTCACGCATGCTCGCTCGCCTTCGAGCCATTGAGCACCTCCTTCGCCAATTCGCGGTACATCTTCGCGGCCTCGCCGGTCGGATCGTACGCGAGCACGGACTGACCCTTCACCGGCGCCTCCGCGTAACGGACCAGCTTGCGGATTCTCGTGTCGTATACGAGGTCGCCGAAGTTCTCGACGAGGATCTCCACCGCCTCGCGGGAGTTGAGCAGCCGTCTGTCGAACATGGTCGGGAGGATCCCCATGATCTGGACGTTCGGGTTCAGGTTCTCACGCACCATCGCGAGCGTGTTCTCGAGCTGGACGAGGCCGCGGAGCGCGAGGTACTCGGTCTGGACGGGGACGATCACCCCGTCCGAGGCGACGAAGGCGTTGATCGTCAGGAGCCCGAGCGAGGGCGGCGTGTCGAAGAGGATGTAGTCGTACTCCTCGCGGACCGAGACGAGCGCCTTCTCGAGCGCGCGCTCGCGTCCGATCATCGAGGAGAGGGCGAGCTCGGCGCCGGCGAGGTCGATCGAGGAGACGGCGAGGTCGATCTCGCGCTCCTGGATCACCTGTTCGATCGGCAGCTTGTGGACGAGGACGTCGTACATCGAGCGGTCGATCTCGTCGGGGTTCAGCCCCTGGCTCATCGTCAGGTTGCCCTGGGGGTCCAGGTCGACGCAGAGGACCTTCATCCCCTTCTCTTTCAGGGCGACTGCGAGGTTCAGGGTGGTCGTGGTCTTCGCCACGCCGCCCTTCTGGTTGGCGAGTGCGATCACCCGTACCAAGGTCGGTCCTTTCGCGGGTTTGGTCCGCGTATTGGGTCGTGGAAGTAGCCGTGCAAGGGCCATGACCACGCTCGTTTCGATGGTAGCCGCCCTGTTCCTTTATCAGGTGCTCGACTCTTCGCGACCTCGTCGGCGCCGTGGTCGACCTCGACGATCACTTCTCGAGGAAACCGATGCTCTCGGCCGGGATCATGACGCCGGCACCGCGGAAGTACATCGCGTTGCGGCGCGGGTAGTAGATGACATCGGTCGGCTCGCGCGTGCCGTATGCGAGGTAGACGAGACCGCCGTCACCTGCCGTGAAGAAATGGCAGATCGCGGAGCCCGCAGGGAACGACACGACGTGGCCGCGACGCACCGCATGCTCTTCCGGCTGCCGGCCGAACTCTCGCCCGGCCGGGGTCGGCTCGACGTGCAGCGCTCCCTCCCCGTCGAGGACGATGAAGAACTCGTCTTCAGCCGAGTGGCAATGCGGCGGCGCGCCCTCGCCGCCCGGCCGCAGCTTCGCCAGGTTGAGCCCCGACTGCTGGGCGCCCGCGGCCCGCCCGATCGCGAACACGACGCCGTCCCACGCGGGCTCGACGTCCTCCTCGCGTCGGATGTTCGCCGGGCGCTCGCTCGGCTCGACCGGGTCGGGGACGCCCGCGTCGACCTCGCGCTGCCACGGCCAGTCGCCGCCGCCCGCGTCGACCCACGTGCCGCCGAGCCATCCGACGTGCGCGCGCGGCAGGTACGCGAACTGTGTGCGCGCGTGGTTGCCGATCGCGACGACATCGAGCCCGTCGGGTCCCGCCTTGAGGGTGTGTCGCTCGCGGCCGGCGAGGTGCACGATGCAGTCGCCCTCGCGCACCTCGTGCATGCGCACCTCTCCTTTGCTGCCGCGCTGCTGCCACGACCAGCCCGAGCCGCCGAGCACGAAGAAGATCTCCTCCTCCCCGCTCTCGACGTGGGCGGGTGTGGACCACATGCCGGGATCGATCTGAATCCGGTTCACGCCGAGCCGGCGTGCGCCGGTCGCATCCGCGAGATCCGTCCAGGTCGCCGCGAGGTGTCCGAGCTCGGCCCGCTCGGTTTCCGCTTCGTCCCAGTGGGAGATCACACCCGCATCCTCTCACGGGACTTCTCCGTTCAAGAGATGACCGCCCCGAGACGGGCAATCGACGAAAGGGGACTTCGTGTCTCTCCTCTGGATCGTCCTGATCGTGGTTCTCGTTCTGGCGCTGCTCGGCTTTTTCGGCCGGGGTCGCTGGTAACGACTAGGACCCAGACACCGAATGAATAGGTCGCCCGGCGGGTTGCCGGGCGACCTTCCTTTGGCGATGCTGAAGGGGTGGACCAGCCGGCCCTCCTCGAGCTGTTCGCGCGCGCCGAGGCGCTCCCGCGCCTGCCCCGCCTCGGCGGGATGGCGCGACCCGACGGCGTCGTGATCGTCGGCGAGCAGTACTGGGCCTACGCAGGCGTCGACGGCTCGCTCCGCGAGGGCGAGATGCCCCGCGCGCCGAAAGCGTTGCGCCGAGTGCCGCTCGTCCGCGGCCTGATTCGCCTCGGCTCCTCAATCTCGCCGATCGTGCGGCGCGACGGCGTCGTTCGCACCGGCGAGCGGTGGTTCCTGTTCGCGGTGCTGCTGGCACCGCTCGCGCTCTTCGTCCTGCCCTCGCGGCTCCAGCTCGTCGCGGGTCTGCTGCTGTCGGTCGCGATGCTCGGGTGGATCCTGCGCGGGCGCACGCTGCGCCTCCACGGGGCCGAGCACCGTGCGATCGCAGCCGTCGAGCAGCGCAGGTTGCTCTCGACGTGGTCCGGGGCGGTCCGCCCGTCGCGGTTCGCCGCGCGCTGCGGAACGAACTTCGCGGCTCTCGTACTGCCCGTCGCGGCGATCTTCGACCGCATCGCCTGGTCGGTGCCGGCTGCCGCCGTTGCGGTGCTCTCCCTGTCGCTGACGATGGAGCTGTGGGTGGCGATCGAAGGCCGCACGCACCGCGTCGCGCGCGCGCTCCTCGTGCCGGGCTTGCTCCTGCAGCGGCTCACGACCCGCGAGCCGCGGCTGGACGAGACCCAGGTCGCCCTCCGAGCGGCGGCATCGGTACTGCGGCGCGAGCTCGCGTAGGCGCTAGGCGAACGCGCGGGTGGCCGCGGTCGCGACGGCCGCGAGTGCAACCGCGACGATGAGTGGAGTGCGGAGCGCCAGGGCGACCGCGGCTGCGCCGACGCCGACGAGCCGCGCATCGACGGAGAGCCCGTCCGACGTTCCGAACGTCTGCGTCACGACGAGCGCAGCGAGAAGCGTCGGGGCGAGCAGGCCGACGAGGGCTGCGATGCGTTCGGGCAAGGGTCGTGCGCCGAGCAGCGCGGGCCCGAGCCCTTTCAGCGCGACCGTCCCCGCGCCGACGACGGCGACGGCGATCCAGACCGTCATCGGCGCAGCCCGACGAGACAGCCGAGGACGGCGGCGACGATCGGCACGCCGGGCGGCGTGAACGGCAAGAGGACCAGCGCGATGCCTCCGCCCGCCACGGCGGCCGCGACGGCGCGGCGTGAGCCAAGCTGCCCCACCAGCAGCGCGAGGAAGAGCGCGGGAAACGCCGCGTCGAGGCCGAGCCGCTCGGGATCGCCGAGGAACCCGCCGCCGAGCACCCCGAGCGCCGTGCCGAGCACCCAGGTCACGTACAGCGTGAGCCCGGCGCCGAGCAGCACGCGGCGATCGAATGTCCCGTCGGGGCGTGCGGACAGGGCCCAGGACTCGTCGACGATGAGCTGGGACTCGAGCAGCCGTCGCAAGCGCGGGCCGCGGAAGATCGACGCAACCGCGATTCCGATCGCCGCGTAGCGTGCGTTCAGGAGCAGCGCGGCGACGATCGCCGCGGCGAGGCCGCCGCCCTCGTCGAGGATCGACGCGACCGCGAACTGCGCTCCACCCGCGAACGTGGTCGCCGACATGACGATCGGGGCGACGACACCCATGTCGGCGGCGCGGGCGAGAACGCCGAACGAGACGCCGAAGAGCGGCACCGTGACCGCGATCGGAAGCACGGCGCGAACGCCGGCCGGTATCCGGGGCAGCCTCACATCGGGATCATCACCTTCCGAGTACGAGTCACCGCGGCGTTGACGCGGTCGAGCGAGGCCGCCGCCTCGTCGTCGCCGCCTTCCGCACCGAGCCAGCGCTCGGCCTCGACGACGAGCTGCTCCACCTCGGCGAGCAGCGCGTCCGGCCCGGCCCGTTCGCGCTGCAGCACGTCGATCCGCCGGATTCGCTCGAGCACGACGCGCGCTTCGTCCATGGGTCGACCGTAGCCGCGAAGGCGTGCAGTGTCTGTGCCGACTCTGTGTCGACTTCGTGTCAGCCGGCGGCGCGGGCGAAGTAGCCCGTGGGCGCTTCGCGGAGCCCGAGCATGGCATCGTCGAGCGCGCGCACCAACCCGGGACGATCCCCGTGCATGAGCGCCTCGACGATCGCCCGGCGGACGCCGTCCGGCCGCGGCGCGTCGAGTCGTTCGCCGAGCAGCACCGACGCGCGCATCGTCGCCGCCCACACGCCGTCCATCCCGCCGAGCAGCGCCGTCAGCGCTTCGCGCAGCTGCTCCTCGCGCGAAGGGCCGGACTGGAAGAGCGAGAGCTCCCAGCGGTCGAGCGCCTCGCCGAGCTCGGGGTCCTCGTCGGCGAGCGGCAGCCGCTCGAGCAGCTCGCCTGCGAGCCGGCCGCGGAACGGGTCGAGGCGCGTCGCCTCGCCCCCGGGTTGCGCCCCCGCGATCGGCAGCATCGGCTTGATCCCGAACGGCCGCCAATCGATCCGCTCGAAGAGGACGGGGCCGGCCGCAACCGCACCCGACGTCGCGAGCCTGATCGCGGTAACGGCGTCGCCGATCTCGCCCGCCGCGTCGGGAACGCCCTCCCCCGCGGCGAGCTCGCGCTGGAGCTCGAGCACGCAGAGGCGGTCGGTGTCGCGCCCGAACTCCGGCGGGAGCAGTCCCTGCGCCTCGGGCCAGTGCTTCGCGAGCTCGCCCGTCGCGGCGTGACGCACGCGCAACCCGTCGGCCAGCGCGAGCTCCGCGCCGAGCGACAGCCCGACGAGCGGTGCGACCGCTGCGTACGCGCGACGACCGCTGAAGAGCGTTTGCTCGAGCTCTTCGTACGCGCGGTCGAAGGCCGAGTCGTCCCAGTCGAACCCACCGCACGATTCGGAGACGCGGAGGATCAGCGGCAGCAGTACGCACTTGAAGGGCTCTTCGCCGAAGATCGCGGCGGCGGGCTCCGCGCGGAGGTCCTCTACCGCGAGCTGGGCGTCCTGCCGGTTCTCGAGCTTTCGCGCGCGCGCCTCGACGAAGTCGCGCACGAGCGGCCGGTACTCGTACAGGACCGGTCGTCCGCGCGACGCATGCTGCTCGAACGCGAACGGCAGGTCGACGTCCTCCGCGGCGAGCACGTGGAACGCGCCGAGGCAGAAGCAGCGGAGCGAGCGATACAGATGCGGAGCGCGGACGGCGGCCATGGACCCCCCGCCTACGCGCTCGGCACGACCTTTCCTGCCTGGCAGACAGGACACCAGTACGTCGTGCGGTTGTCGTCGCCCTGGCCGCGGGACGCGATCCGGCCACCGCAGCGCGGGCAGACATGGCGGCGGTACACATTCCGGCCCGGTCGTCCCGTCTCGACGCCACCGCGCATCAGGCGCGCCGCCGCAGCTGCGGTACCGAGCAGCTCGTGGTCCGAGAGCTCCCTCAGAGACGCCCACGGCGACAACTGCACCTCCCAGAGCGCCTCCGCCTTCCACATGTTCCCGATCCCCGCGACCAGCCGCTGATCGAGGAGCGCGTCTCCGAGCTCGCGCTCCTGATCGGTCGCTCGCAGGTTGCGAACGATCGCGTTCAGGTCCGGGGGATCGTCGAGGACGTCCGGACCGAGCCTTCGCGCCGCGTCGCCGCGTCCGAGCTCGAGCACCGGGCCGTTCCAGAGCACACCTTCATGCTCTGCACCGCGCACGACGAGCCACGGCCGACCGACCCTCCTCGCGCCGCGCGGTTCGAGCCGCCAGCGGCCCGTCATGCGCAGGTGGCTTCGCAGCACGAGACCTCCCTCGAAGCGGAGCAGCAGGTTCTTGCCGACCGCCTCGACTGCCTCCAGGCGCCGCCCGTCGAGCCGCTCCGCAATCCGCTTCACGGCCGCGCGTGGGTGCGGCGTCTCGACCTCGACCCGCTCGCCGACGAGCGGCTGCAAGCGCGCCGCGGCCCGTCGCAGCGAATCGCCCTCGGGCACGTTCTCGAGGGTAGCGAGAGATTCGTCCACGTAAGCTGACGCGATGAGCGACGCCGCACGTTTTGCGGCGGCAGGTGCGGTGGCTGCGACGGCGTGGGCACTGCTCGAGCCGCTCGACCGTCGCCTCTTCCGCTACGACTATTCGGACGTCGCGGTGCTCGGCAAGTTCGTGACGCGCCGGCGCGCGTGGCGGCCGGTCGGCCTGTTGCTGCACACGGCGAACGGCGCCGTGTTCGGCCTCGGGTACCGCGAGGCGAAACGGCGACGCGGCTGGTCGGCGCTCCGGCTGGCGATGCTCGAGCACCTTGCCCTGTACCCACTCTCCGCGCTCGTCGACCGGCGCCACCCGGCACGCGGAAGCGAAGGGATTCCAAAGCTCGTGACGCCGCGCGCGTTCTCCCAGGCGACGGTGCGGCATGCCGTCTTCGGCGCCGTGCTCGGACGCCTGGCCTGACCGCCACCGGCCGCAGGACGTTTACGGCAAGGCTGCGAAGGCGCCCTGCGTCATCAGCTGCGATGCGAAAAGCAGGCTGACGAGCGTCATCAGCAGAAAGAGCTTCGTCTGCACCGGGTCCATGTGCCCTCCGAACTCGAGACCTGGCGTCGGCCGCAAACGCCTACGAGGTGAAAATCGGCGCAGCGCGCAGCTGGTTGCATCCCTCGGCTGAGCGATCAACCGACCGGGAGGATGCAGCCGCCGTGCCGCTCGAGCACGCTGGCGCGAAACTGCGCCCCGGTCCGGTCGACGCGGTAGCGGTCGCAGAACCCGTCGCCGACCTTGACCGCGCAGACGAAGACGCTCGCGGGCTCCCCGTCGCGGAACCAGACGCGCGCCCGCGCCGTGCACCTCGCCTGATCTGTATTGGTCATGCGCGCGAGCGCCCGCTCGGCTGCCTCCTGCTCCGGCGCCCCCGCACCGCACCCGGCGAGGACGACGAGCGCGGCGAGCGCCGCGACCGCTTTCACGGGCGAAGGACGGCGCGGCGCGGACCGGGCAGGAACCCAGCCTCGAGCAGGAGCGGCATGACCTCGGTCTCGCCCACCGGCTCGCCGTCGAAGCGCTCGACGGCCAGGCGCGTGCGGCCGCGGCGCTTCACATGGTCGACGAGCGCGGCGAGCGCCGCGCGCAGCCAGTCCTCGTCGGGCTCGCGGAGCGCAACGAGGGACTTGCCTCCACGCTCGACGTAGAGCGCCGGCTCGCCGCCGAGCAGCACGACGTACGCGCCGGCGACTCGTGCCGCTCGGCCGCCCGCGCGCTTCGGCCACGCGATCGCTGCGCCGTACGGCTGAGCCGGGTCGGCGGCGGCGAGCACGAGCGCCTCGGGCTCGTCGTCGTCGCGGGGCCGCAGCTCGCGCAACCGCTCGACTCCGCCGGCGAGCGCGAACTGCGCCCCGCCGAGTCCCTCGACGAAGTAGCCGCGCCGGCAGACGCCGAGCGTCTCGAGCGCACGAAGCTCCCCGTACACCGCGCCGTAGCCGCCGGTGATCCCTTCCGCGCGAACGCCGTCGCGCGTGACGATGCCCTGACGTTCCAGGAGCAGCTCGGCGAGCGCCCGGCGGTCTGGCGCATCGGCGAAGAGGTTGTCGGTCAGCGACCAGCGGCCCTGAGTCGCCGTGTTCGCGTTCGCACGCTGACGCGAGAAGCGCCGCGCACGCATGCGGTGCGGACGCGGAGACTCGTAGCGCTTGCCAGCGCGAAGCGGCGTCCACGCGTCGTTCCTGACCTCCCCCGACCAGACGAGGTCCCAGAGCGCAGGCAGCACCTCCGCGTGTTCGAGCCCGGTCGCTTCGACGAGGTCGAACCAGAACTTCGCGCCGCCGGCGAGCGCCTCCCGGACCTTCAGCGCGGCCTCGGTCTCGGGCGGCAGCGCGGCGGCCGGACGGCCGAGCACGCCCGCGTCCTCGCGGAAGAAGAGCGCGACGCGGTCGAGGCCCGCGCCGACCCACACGAGCTCACCCGAGGCGCAGAGCTGGTCGAGCTGAAGCGGCTGGTAGTTCGGCACCCGCCGCGGCAGCACCTCGGCTTCCCAGAGCTTCACCGGGAGCGCGAGCCCCTGCAGCGGGACGAGCGCCTCCCGGAGCGTCGCGCGGCGGTCGATCCCGTGCCAGCTCGGCAGGAATCGCCCCAGCGTCGCCTGCTCGGCGGGCTCGACCTCCTTGCGGAGCGCGGCGAGCGACGCACGGCGTAGGCGGCGCAGCACGTCCGGGTCGCACCATTCGCGTTCCGTGCCGCCGGGCCGGAGCTCGCCGCGGATCAGCTTCTCCTCTCGCTCGAGCTCGCGCAGCTGCGGCTCCACGTCGCGGCCGAAGTGCTCGATCGCCTGACCGGTCGTGAACGGGCCGCGTCCCTTTGCGTACCTGAGGACGAGTTGTTGCAAAGCCGTATTGGGGTCTGACCCCGTCAGGAACGCGTCGGGCAGCCCGCCCGGTGGCATCACGCCGAGCGCGTCGCGGTAGCGGCCCGCATCCTCGGCGGCGATCAGGCGCTCGTCGCCCGCGACGCGCGCGCGAAACGCGCGGCGCTCGCGGATCAGCGTCTCCGCGAACCCGGCGTCGTACTCGCCCTCGCGGAGGTCGCCGCGCCGACGGAGGACGTCGTGCGCCTCGTCCGGGTTGCGCGCCTTGCCGCGGAGCTGCGCCTCGACCTCCTCGAGTGCGCCCGGGTCGATCAGGTCGCGAAGCTCCTCCTGCCCGAGCAGCTCGCGGAGCAGGTCGCGGTCGAGCGAGAGCGCCTGCGCACGGCGCTCGGCGGGCGGTGTGTCGTCCTCGTACATGTAGGTCGCGATGTAGTCGAAGAGGAGAGACGAGGAGAACGGCGACGCCGACTGCGACTCGACGTCGACGAGGTCGAGCTCGCGCAGCTTCAGACCGCGCAGGATCCCCCGCAGCGCCGGCAGGTCGAAGACGTCCTGCAGACACTCGCGGTACGTCTCCAGGATGATCGGAAACGAGCCGTACTGCCGCGCGACCTGCAGCAGCGACTGCGCCTTCAGGCGCTGCTGCCAGAGCGGCGTGCGCTGTCCCGGGCGCCGCCGCGGGATCAGCAGCGCGCGCGAGGCGTTCTCGCGAAAGCGCGCGCCGAAGAGCGCCGAGCCCGCGAGCTCGCCGACGACGAGCTCCTCGATCTCCTCGGGGGCGATCATCAGATCCTCGGTCGAGGGCGGCGCGTCGGCGTCGGGCAGGTGCAGCGCGATCCCGTCGTCCGACCAGATCGACTGCACGTCCATCCCCAGCGACTCGCGAAGCCGTGCGGCGAGCGCGAGCGCCCAGGGCGCGTGCACGCGACCGCCGAAGGGCGTCAGCAAGCAGACGCGCCAGTCGCCGATCTCGTCGCGGAAGCGCTCGATCACAACGGTGCGATCAGATGGGACGACGCCCGTCGCTGCCGCCTGCTCGTTCAGGAACGTGAGCAGGTTGCGCGCGGCCTTGTCGTCGAGCGTGTGCTCGTCGCGCAGCTTCGCGAGCGCCTTCTCCTCCGGGAGCGCGACGAGCTCGCGCGAGAACTTCCCGATCGCAGCGCCCAGCTCGTACGGGCGGCCGACGCCTTCGCCCTTCCAGAACGGCACGGCCCCCGGCACACCGGGCGCGGGAGAGACGAGCACGCGATCGCGCGTGATCTCCTCGATCCGCCACGTCGAGGCACCGAGCAGGAACGTCTGACCGGCCCGCGCCTCGTAGACCATCTCCTCGTCGAGCTCGCCGACCCTCCCCCCGCCGTCGACGAGGTGGACGCCGAAGAGGCCGCGGTCGGGGATCGTGCCCGCGTTCGTGACGGCGAGCTTGCGCGCGCCGGTGCGGCCGCGGATCACGCCTGCCGTGCGGTCCCAGACGATGCGCGGACGCAGCTCGGCGAACTCGTCGGAGGGGTAGCGGCCCGCGAGCATGTCGAGCACGTTCTCGAGCTGGGCGCGCGAGAGCTCCGCGAACGGGTACGCGCGGCGCACGAGTCGGTGCAGATCGTCCACTGCGATCTCTTCGTCGGCCGTGATCGCGACGATCTGCTGCGCGAGCACGTCGAGCGGGTTGCGGGGGATGACCGTCTCCTCGATGTCGCCGTCGAGCACGCGACGCGCCACGACGGCCGACTCGAGCAGGTCGGCGCGGAACTTCGGAAAGATGCGCCCACGCGAGACGGCGCCGAGCTCGTGGCCCGCGCGACCGATGCGCTGCAGACCGCGCGCGACCGACTTCGGCGACTCGACCTGAATCACGAGATCGACCGCGCCCATGTCGATCCCGAGCTCGAGCGACGAGGTCGCGACGAGGCAGGGGATGCGCCCGGCCTTCAGCTCCTCCTCGACGATCAGCCGCTGCTCGCGCGCGAGCGAGCCGTGGTGCGAGCGCGCGATCTCTTCGTGCTCTCCTGCTTCCTGGTCGGCGTTCGCGAGGTCGTTGAGGCGAAGCGCGAGGCGCTCGGCGAGCCGGCGGTTGTTCACGAAGACAATCGTCGAGCGATGCTCGCGGACGAGCTCCAGGATCCTGGGGTAGATCGACGGCCAGATCGACTGCTGCGGCGACCCGTCAACCGTGTCGATGATGTCCTGCACGTCGGCGCCCTGGCCGGGCTCGCGCATGTCCTCGAGGGGCACGATCACCTGGAGATCGAGCTCTTTGCGCGTGCCCGCGTCGACAAGCCGGATCGGACGCGCACCTGACACGAAGCGGCCGATCTCCTCCATCGGGCGCTGCGTCGCGGAGAGGCCGATGCGCTGGAAGGTCGTCTCGTTCAGCGCCTCCAGGCGCTCGACGGTCAGCGCCATGTGAGCGCCGCGCTTCGTGCCGGCGACCGCGTGCACCTCGTCGAGGATCAACGTGTCGACGTTGCGGAGGATCTCGCGCGCCGCCGACGTGAGCATCAGGAAGAGCGACTCCGGCGTCGTGATCAGGATGTCCGGCGGGTCCTTGACCATCGCCAGCCGCTCCTTCTGCGGCGTGTCGCCGGTGCGCACGCCGACGCGGAGCTTCGACTGGAGACCCGCGAGCGGGCCGCGCAGGTTGCGCTCGATGTCGTAGTTGAGCGCCTTGAGCGGCGAGACGTAGATCAGACGGAGGCCCTCACCCGGCGTCGAGTTGAGGCGGTCGATCCCGTAGAGGAAGGCGGCGAGCGTCTTGCCGGAACCGGTGGGCGCCTGGATCAGGACGTGCTCGCCGGTGGCGATCGCCGGCCACCCGGCCGCCTGCGCAGGGGTCGGCTCCCGGAACGCGTTCTGGAACCAGGCGCGGGTCGACGGGCTGAACGGCGCAAGCGCGTCCACGCGAACAAGTGTACGACCTGGGTGGATCCCGACAGAAGCGCGTCGTAGAGTCGCCGCGATGATCACTCCGGCGATGGTCGGCGGGTCGATGGCGGTGATGGGAGCGACGATGCTGCCGAGCGCGCTGCCGCTCCTCCGCCTCGACTTCGCGACCGCGCGCTCTGCCCAGCACACCGGCGCGCTCGCACTCGGATACACGGCGGTCTGGGCGGGACTCGGGGCGTTGGTGATGCCGCTCGCGATGATGGAGGCGTCGGGACATGCCGCGGCGGCGGCGCTCGGGGGTGCGGCGGTGTACCAGGCCTCACCGGTCTCCCGGCGGTGCCTGACGCGGTGTCGCACGCCGCTCGCGCGGATCGTCGTCGGCTGGCGCGACGGCACCGCAGGAGGCCTCGTGATGGGCGTGCGCGACGGCCTCTGGTGCGCCGGCTGCTGCGCCGGGCTCGTCGTCGCGGTGATCGCGCTCGGCGCCGTGAACGTCTGGGCGATGCTCGTCTTCGGCGCACTCGCAGCGCTGCAGAAGGTGACGCCGTTCGGGATGGCGGCGAGCCTCGGGATCGCGGTCGCGCTCGCGCTCGGCGCGGTGGCCCTGCTGTGAGCTACCGGGTCCGCGGTGCCTACTTCGAGTCCTGCAACTGCGAGGCGATCTGCCCCTGCCGGATGGTCGGCGACGTCAAGGGCGGTCGCTCGACGTACGGCATCTGCTACGGCGTCCTCTCCTGGGCGATCCAGGAGGGGCGCGTCGAGGACGTCGACGTCTCGGGCCTCGCAACCGCCCTCGTCTGCCGCTACGACGACGACGAGCCCGGCTCGCCGTGGAGCATCGTGCTCCACGTGGACGAGCGAGGCGACTCGCGCCAGCGCGCCGCTCTCGAGAACGTCTTCCTCGGCCGCGTCGACGGTGGCCACGTGAGCGTGCTGCCCTGGGTGCGGAAGGCACGCAATCTGATCGACGTTCGGGTCAGCCCGATCGAGTTGGCTCCCGACGGCGAGGGCTATGCGCTGCGCGTCGGTCGTGTTGCGCGGCTCCGTGCGACGAAACCAGTCGTGACCGATGAACGGGTCGCCTGCGGAATTCCCGGCTACGACCGAGAGGGCTATGAGCTCTACGCCGACGAGCTCGTCGTCGACGACGAGCCGTTCCGGTGGGAGCTCTCGGGCAACTGCGCGTTCGCCTCCGACTTCGACTACGCGTCCGGCTAGCGTCCCGGCATGGACTGGGAGCCGTTCCGGGGCGAGAGCGTCGTCGGTGACGTCCGCGTGCTGCGCGGCGCCACCGAGCGCGACCTCTTCGCCTACCTCCCGCCCTCTCACGGAGAAGCCGGGCGCTTCCCCGTCGTCTACATGCTCGACGGCCAGAACCTGTTCGACGATGCGACTGCGTACAGCGGAGTCGAGTGGCGGGTCGACGAGACGATGGAGGAGCTTGCGCGTGAGGGAATCGAGGCGATCGTCGTCGGCATTCCCGCCTCGGCGGGTGACGAGCGCGGCGCGGAATACTCCGGCGCGAAGATCGAGCAGCACCTCTCGTTCGTCGTGGACACCGTGCGGCCGCTCGTCGAGTCGTCGTTCGACGTCGACTCGCGGCGGGAGCGGACCGGCATAGCAGGCTCCTCGCTCGGCGGGGTCGCGAGCCTGCACGCCGTGTACACCCGGCCCGAGGTGTTCGGCTTCGCCGGCGTTCTCAGCCCGGCGTTCTGGTGGACGGGAGACGACCACTGGTTCGAGCTCGTCGAGCGGACGCCCGCGCCCGATGCGCGGATCTACCTCGATGTCGGTGACGCAGAGATGCCGGAAGACGAGGAAGCGCGCCGGATGTACGTCGACGGCTTCGAGCGGATGGCGGCGCTACTCCGGGAGCGGTTCGACGACGGTTCATTGCGCACGGTGCTCGAGCCCGGCGGCGCGCACTTCGAGACGGACTGGGCGCGGCGACTACCCGACGCGCTGCGCTTCCTGCTCGCCGATTAGGAGGGCTGACGAAACGGGCGCTGTGCCGCCGGGCCGCGCTGGGCGGCGCGATGCGGCGTCCTCAGTCGCGCCCGTAGCACTGCGGATACGAACGCTCCCTGCGTCCTTGCCTCGCACCACCCATCGCACCCCGACGACGAGACCCGTTCCGCCAAACCCTCCTAGCGCGTGGCCAGCCACGCGACGAGCAGCAGGACGGCGGTCAGCACGGCAGCTGCGACCCAGACGGTGAGCGCGATGCCGAACAGCAACCGCGCGGGTGTCGCCTCGTCGGTTCCCTCGGCGGTCTTGCGGATCTCCTCTTTGATCGGCTCTGACATGTCTGTCGCGTACCCGTAAGCTTTCCCCGTGAACCCGGAACGGCTCTACTTCACCGGGAACGACGAGGCGGACCGGCTGCTGGCCGAGGATCCGCTCGCGCTCCTGATCGGCTTCGCGCTCGACCAGCAGGTGACCGTCCCGACGGCGTTCCTCGGACCGCAGAAGTTGAAGGAGCGGCTGGGGAACCTCGACGCGACGGAGATCGCGCACATGGACCCGACGACGCTGGAGGTCGCGTTCCGCGAGAAGCCGGCCGTGCACCGGTTCCCGGGGAACATGGCCCGCCGCGTGCAAGAGCTCTGCGCGACGCTCGTCGACGACTACGGCGGCCGGGCGGAGCGCGTCTGGAGCGAAGCGGCCGACAGCGACGACCTGCGGGAACGGATCGGCGCGCTGCCTGGATTCGGTGAGATGAAGGTCACGTCGCTCAGCGCGGTGCTGGCGAAGCGGTTCGGCGTCACCGCGGCCGAGCCGCTCGTCCCGAATCACCCGACGCTCGGAGACGTCGACTCCCCCGAGGCGCTCGCGCGCTACCAGGAAGCGAAGCGCGCGCACAAGGCCAAGCTCCGCGCTCGAGAATCCCAGGCGTGAAGTACACCGAACGCGTGCTCGCGTACGTCACGCGAGAGCGCGACGGGCACAAGGAGCTGCTCGTCTTCGACCACCGCGACCACCCGAACGCGGGCACTCAGGTCCCGGCGGGGCGGCTCGAGCCCGGCGAAGAGCTCGAAGCGGGCCTGCTGCGCGAGCTCGAGGAGGAGTCGGGCCTCGCCGACGCGCGCGTCGTTCGTAAGTTCGCGACGTTTGCGCCGCGCGAGCTCCCGCACGGGCAGTCGTACACGAACCACGCCTTCGAGGTGGAGGCGCCCGGCGCGCCGGACGCCTGGGAGCACGTCGTCGCCGGACACGGAGACGACGCCGGGCTCGTGTTCCTCTACCGCTGGGTGCCGCTGACGCCGGCGCCGGAGCTCTGGGGCGGGTCGGACCCCGTGCTCTCCAGGCTCTCGGGCTAGAGCGCGCGCGTCTCGACCTGCACCGAGACGGCCTCGGCCTCGGCCAGCTCGATGGGGATTCCGTCGCGGAGCGTCCCGTGCACCTCGGCGATCTCGTCGACGTGGCGGATCAGCTCCATGATCTCGTCCTCAGCCGCCTCGGCCTCCACGCGCGTCGAGTAGCGCACGTTCGCAGCACGCGGCGGCTCGCCCTCCCAGTCGCACTCGACGACGACGCGGACGCCGAGCACGTCGAGGTCTCGCTTGTCCGCTTCGCGGAAGACGTCGTTCGCGAAGCACGCGCCGAGCGCGAGCAGGAGCAGCTGGCCGCCGTCGAAGCCCATCCCCTGGCCGCCGTCCGCGGGCCCGCGGTCGACGACGAGCGAGTGCGGGCCCGACCAGCCGACCGAGAACGACCCTTCGTGAGCGCTCCGGACGTGGACGGTCATCTGGCTCACGGGACGCATGCTACGCGCGTTTGGAGAGATCCTCCAGGGCGACGCGGGCGGCCGACATTCCGCACATCCCGTGGACGCCGCCGCCCGGAGGGGTCGCCGCCGAGCAGAGGTAGACGCCTTCGAGCGGGGTGCGGTAGGGCACCCGCGAGCGCACGGGCCGGGTGAAGAGCTGGCCGAGGTCCATCGCACCGCAGTTGACGTCACCGCCGACGAGGTTGCGGTTGTGGCCCTCGATCTCTGCGGGTCCCCAGGCGCTTCGGGCGAGGATCGTCTCGCGGAAGCCGGGCGCGAAGCGCTCGACCTGCGCCTCGATCGCGTCGGTGTAGTCCTCGCCCGACCCGTTCGGGACGTGGCAGTACGCCCACGCCGTGTGCCGGCCCTCGGGTGCGCGCGACGGGTCGAAGAGTGTGTGCTGTGCGAGAAGGACGAACGGGGCGGGTCCCCTGCGGCCGGTCCAGGCGGCCCACTCGGAGGCGGAGATCTCGTCGAGCGTGCCGCCGAGGTGGACGGTCGCGGCGCGGCCGACCTCGGGTGCCCGCCACGGAATCGGCTCGGAGAGCGCCCAGTCGAGCTTGAACACCCCGGGGCCGTGTCGGTAGCGGCGAAGCGCCCGCTCGTAGCGCTCCGGCAGACGGCCGCGAGCGAGACGGAGCAGCTCGCGCGGCGCGACGTCGGCGAGCACGACGTCCGCGTCCGGCAGTGCGTCGACCGGGCTCGACGCGTGCACTCGAACGCCGCGTTCGGCGAGCCGCGCGAGGAGCGCGTCCGTCAGCTTCTGCGCGCCGCCGCGCGGGAAACTCCACCCGAAGACGTGCCCGAGCGTGAGCAGCGAGAGACCGAACCCCGCGCTCGGTCGGCGCTCGAGCGGGAGCATCGAGTGCGCGCAGTGTCCGGCGAAGAACGAACGCGCCCGTTCGGTCGCGAACGCGCCCTCAGCGACCGTCCGCGCGGCAGCGAGCCCGTGCAGCGCGTGGCGCGGCCCGAGCGAGCGAGCGAGGCGGGCGAGCGCCCGCGCCGACGGCGGGTGCGGGCCGACCAGCACAGGCTCGACGAGCTGCCAGTGCTCGACGAGCGGGGCGACGAGCCGGTGGTACGCATGCCCGTCCTCGCCGAGCCCCTGCGCAGTCGCGTCGAGGTCGCGCTCGAGCAGGACCGCCGTGCCGTCGTCGAGCGGGTGCGCAGCCTCGGCGTCCGGGTAGATCCATTCGACGCCGAGCTCGAGCGAGCGGAAGAACGGCGAGTGCGCGCCCAGGGGTTGAATCGCGGAACAGACGTCGTGCACGAAGCCGGGCAGTGTCAGCTCGAACGAGCGCACGCCGCCGCCGAGCGTGTCCTGCGCCTCGTAGACCTCGACGTCGAGCCCTGCACGCGCCAGCTCGAGCGCGCCCGCGAGACCGTTCGGGCCCGACCCGACGACGACGGCCTTCACCGCAGGCTGCGAAGTGCCGGGCCGAGCGACTGTCCGCCGCGAAGCACCGGCTCGTACAGGTCGCCGTGCTGCTCGATGCGGGCGAGCACCTCGCGCATCCCGAAGTCGCGCGGACGAACCTTCGGCGTCAGCTCCTCCCAGCGCAGCGGCGTCGAGACGGGCGCGCCGGGGCGCGGCCGCACCGAGTACGCGGACGCGATCGTCTTGCCGTGCCCGTTCTGCCGGTGGTCGACGAGCACCGAGCCCTCCGGACGTTTCTTCTTCAGCCACTCGCGTCGTCGCCAGGCCCAGGTTGCGCTCCTCGACCCCACGCGAGATGCGCTCGGCGAACTCGTAGGTCTCGTCGAACCTGGACCGCCGCGTGATCGGGACGAGCACGTGGATCCCGGACGCGCCGCTCGTCTTCACGTACGAGCGGAGGTCGAGCTCCTCGAGCGCTTCGCGAACGAGGTGCGCGACCTTGATCGCGTTCGCGAAGCCGTCGTCAGGCGGATCGAGGTCGAAGACGACGTAGTCGGGACGCTCGGGCTTGTCGACGCGCGAGTACCACGCGTTCATGTCGATGCAGTTCATCTGCACCATCCAAAGGAGCGCGTCGCGCGAGTTCACGAGCGCGAAGTCGACGAGCCGCGGTCCGCCCTCGCGCGGCTGAGTCGTGAACTGCCGCGTCGGGATCCAGTCGGGTATTCCCTTCGGCGCCTGCTTCTGGAAGTAACTCTCCTGCGTGATCCCGTGCGGTTGGCGCTTCATCGTGAACGGCCGGTCCTTCAGGTGCGGCACGATCGCCGGCGCGACCTCTCCGTAGTACTCGAAGAGGTCGCCCTTCGTGATCCCGTCGTCCGGAAAGAGGACGCGGTCCGCGCTGGAGAGCTTGACCTCCCGCACCGAGCCGCTCAGGCGACGCCTGCGAGCAGGAACGCCCGGTTCTCTCTCACCATCTCGCGCGCGATCACGAGGCGCTGGATCTCGTTCGTGCCCTCGTAGATCTGCGTGATCTTCGCGTCGCGCATCATCCGCTCGACCGGGTACTCCTTGATGTAGCCGTAGCCGCCGAGGATCTGCACGGCCTCGGTCGTCACCCACATCGCGGTGTCGCTGCAGAAGAGCTTCGCCTGCGCCGACGCCTTCGTGAGGTCGGCGCCGTCGACTCCCGCGTCGACCATCTCACCGAAGCGGTAGAGGAGCCCGCGGGCTGCCTCGCATGCCGTCTCCATGTCTGCGAGCTTCGCCGCGATCAGCTGGTGCTCTGCGATCGGCTTGCCCATCGTCTCCCGGGACTTCGCGTACTCGAGCGCGTAGTCGGTCGCGCCCTGCGCGATCCCGAGCCCTTGCGCGCCGATGCCCGGCCGCGAGCGGTCGAGGATGCGCATCGCGATCTTGAAGCCTTCGCCCTCTTCGCCGAGGAGGTTCTCGACGGGAACGCGCGCGTCTTCGAACGCGAGCTCACCCGTCGTCGAGCCCGTGATGCCGAGCTTCGGCTCGAGTCGCGTCACCTCGAACCCAGGCGTGTCCGAGTCGACGACGAACGCGGAGATGCCCGGGTGGCCGGCTTCGGGGTCGGTCTTCGCGAAGACCGTGTAGACGCCCGCGACGCCTGCGCTCGTGATGAATCGCTTCGAGCCGTTCAGGAGGTAGACATCGCCGTCGCGGCGAGCCGTTGAGCGCATCGCCGCGGAGTCCGAGCCCGACCCCGCCTCGGTGAGCGCATACGCGGGAAGCAACTCGCCCGAAGCCAGCCGCGGCAGGTAGCGCTGCTTCTGCTCGTCGTTTCCCGCGAGCTTGAGACCGAGCGAGCCGAGCTCATGTGCCGCGAGGATCAGCCCGCTCGTCGCGCAGACCTTCGAGACCTCCTCGATCGCGATCAGCGCGAGCAGCTTGCCGGTGCCGAGACCACCGTACGCCTCGTCGAAAAAGAGCCCGAAGAGGCCGTGCTCGCGGTAGAGCTCGACGACGTCCCACGGGAACTCATGCGACTCGTCGATCTCGGCAGCGCGTGGCGCGATGCGCTCGCGCGCGAGCTGCCGGACCAGCTCGCGGATCTCTCGCTGCTCGTCGGTCAGCGGGTCGAACGACACGTTCCTAGGTTACTCAGGCTTGTGGCAGACCGCCTCGATGTTGTTGCCGTCGGCGTCGTGGACGTACGCGCCGTAGTAGTTCTCGTGGTAGTGCGAACGCAGCCCGGGCGGACCGTTGTCCTTGCCGCCCGCGGCGATCGCAGCCTCGTAGAAGGCGTCGACGGTCGCGCGGTCGGGAGCCGTGAACGCGAAGTGCGCCGCGCCGCGTCCCTCGGTGTTCGTGATCCAGAACTGGGGGATCCCCGAGCCGGTGCCGAACCCGCACCAGCCTTCCTCTGCACCGTCCATCATCAGCTTGACGCCGAGCGGCTCGAGCACCTGCTCGTAGAAGCCCCTCGCGGCGGGGACGTCGGTGACCTTGGCGGAGACGTGATCGAGCATGGTTCTCCCTTCGTTCGAGGTTACGGGGCGGCGCCGATCGGCGTGACGCACCTCTTGTACTCGGCGCGACTCTTCGGCTTGCTCGCGAGGTCGAACGGCGACCCGGGCCTCGCCTCGTAGTACGCCGCGAGCCGCGTGCGCGCGCGCGTCTTCAGGAACGTGCAGATCCGCCGCACGAACGTCTCGTCGTCGATCCCCTGGAGCCCCCACTCAGGCAGCGCGTACGGCTTCGACGCGTGGCGGCGGTAGAGCTGCTCGTTCGCGGTGTACGACGCGACGCCTCGGGTCGACGCGTACATGTCGTTGCCCACCATGTCGACGTAGGTGTTGCCGGGGTAGAACTCGTTCGCGAGCGAGATCCCGGCGACCGGGTTCCAGATGATCGTCAGCCGCGACGCGGGATTGACCGGCACGTCGCGCGAGATCCCCGGCAGGCGTGCGGCGGCCAGCTTCGCGCTGAGCTCTGCGGCCGTGCCGCCGTGGAGGATCAGGTACACCCGGCGGAACGCGCGGACGTACTGCGCCGGCGAGTGGCTTGGGCCGCGCGAGCGACCTTGCCGGTCGCGCGGCGAGTAGAGCGTCCCCGGGTTGTTCATCTCCGCGAGCACGCGAACGTAGATCCGCGCGTTGTAGGCAGCGATCGCGTCGGCGTACGCAAAGAGGTACGAGTCGCCGCGCCCCTGCGCGATCGCCTGCGGCGAGATCGCCTCGCGCTGGACGCGCTTCGCCTTCGTCCCCAGATGCACCATCGGGATCGGTTCGAGCGTCGCGAACAGCCGTGCGAACGGCGAGCCCCACGTCTGACCCTGACCCCAGCCGAGAAACACCGACGGCACCGACGTTCGCTGTGCGGTATGGGCCTGGAACCGCGCGGTGTCTCCGGCAAGCCCGAGCAACGGCCTGTTGACCGCCGCAGGCTTTGCGGCGCTCGTGCCCGGCAGGGCGGCGCAGACCAGCGCGATCAGGACGAGCCGCCGCACCCGCCCAAAGTAGCGCGGGTGCGGCGAGCCCGTCGAGCGTTAGTGGAGCGCCAGGTAGGGCGCCAGGAAGGCCCGCGCTGCAGTCGTGTCGACGCGCGTGTTCACGCTCGTCGACCAGCAGGGGACGTCGCCGGTGCTGACGATCGCGACGATGAGGCTTCCCAACAGCGTCGGTCCACCGGAGTCGCCGTAGCATGAGCCGCCCTCATCGGCGTTCTCCTTCTGATGGACGTGGATCTGCTCCTTGGTCAGCGAGCTGTACGACGAGAACGAAAACCACCGGTCGCCGTCAAAGACGAAGTCCTCGTCCTTGCCCTGCCCCTTCTCGTGCGTCCCGTAGCCGACGTTCGTGAACGTTGCACTCTTGATCGCACCGCTCGCCTTGAGCCCGTCGAGATAGCCGACCGGCGCGAGCGCCATCGGCGTTCGGTCGGTCACGGGCGTGGTCAGCAGGAGCAGCGAGACGTCGTTTGCGTACGGCGCGTGGTAGTCCGGGTTCGTCACGGACGTCGCCGGCCGGATGTCGCTCGTGTTCTCCACGTCGGTCGAGTCGAACGACACCGCGACGGGCCACCCGTTCGCCTCGGCAAACGAGGTGCAGTGGCTCGCGGTCAAGAACACGCGCGTGGTGATGAGCGTTCCCGAGCAGATCAGCTGCCAACGGCCGTTCGCGAACACCATGAACCCGCCGACGCTGGGGTGGAGCTCCCCATCGAGCTGCCCGTTCGTGATCGCCGTGCCCGGCAGCGCCAGCACGAGCGCCGCCGCCCCCGCCACGGCGAGTGTCAGAAGTCGCTTCACACTCTCCCCTTTCTCTTGGACAGGCGAGGCGAGTCTAAAGTCCGCGTCGTGATCCTGCAGAACGGTGTCGTTCGCACACTCGATGCGTCGCTGCCCGTCGCGAGGGCGCTCGCGATCGCGGGCGGCCGGATCGCCGGCGGAATCGGCACGCACGAGACCGCGCTCGCCTCGCCCGAGGTCGTCGACCTGGGCGGCCGCTGCGTGCTGCCCGGCTTCACGGACTCGCACGTGCACTTCGCGACCTGGGCAGTTGCGCAGAGCGAACTGCGGCTCGAGGACACGAGGACGCTCGACGAGGCGGTCGCCCGCGTGCGCGACGCGCTCCGCGGAGGTGCCGCGCGGCGCGTGGCTCCGCGGCCGCGGCTGGCGAAGCGGGGACTGGTCGCCGAGCGTCGAGCCGACGAAGCACGAGCTCGACGCGTTGACGACCGACATCCCGATCGCGCTGATGGCGCGCGACTCGCACTCGGTCTGGCTCAACTCCGCCGCGCTCGCTCGTGCGAACGGGGACCTCGAAGTGCATGGCGGCGTCGTCGAGCGCGACGAGCGCGGAGAGCCGACGGGTGTGCTGCGCGAGGAGTCGTGCTGGACGTTCCGCGACCGCCACGTCGAGATCTCCGACGACGAGTACGTCGAGGCGATGCGAGCAGGGATGAAGCTCGCGAACAGCCGCGGCGTCGTCGCCGTGCACGACAAGGACGGCTGGCTCGGAGCGTTGCGGTTCTGGCAGACGCTCCGAGAGCGCGAGGCGCTGACGCTCCGCGTCTGGCAGTCGCTGCCGCACGAGAAGGTCGGCGAGCTCGAGTCCGTGGACGTGCGGTCGGGCCTCGGCGACGACTTCCTGCGCGTCGGTTACCTGAAGGCGTTCATGGACGGAACGCTCGGCTCACAGACCGCTCGCCTGCTCGACGGCTCCGGCGTTCAGATCACCTCGCGCGAAGAGCTCGAGGAAGTCGTGCGCCGCGGCGCACGCGCCGGCTTCCCCGTTGCGGTTCATGCGATCGGCGACCTCGCGAACCGAGAGGCGCTCGACGCGTTCGAGGCGACGCAGGAGGTCTGGCGGCCGCTCGGTCTCCGGCACCGGATCGAGCACGCGCAGCTGCTCGCGGACGAGGACGTGCCGCGCTTCGCGCAGCTCGGCGTGGCCGCGTCGGTGCAGTTCACGCATGCCGTCTCCGACCGTGACCTCGCCGACCGCTTCTGGGGACGCGAGTCGCACCGCGCGTACCGTTGGCGCGCGCTGTGGGACGCCGGCACGCTCGTCGCCAACGGCTCGGACGCGCCGATCGAGGAGCTCGACCCGTGGGCGGGGGTCGCGGCCGGCGTGCGCAAGACGTGGGACGACCGGGAGCCATGGCATCCGGACGAGGCCGTCACGCTCGACGAGGCGCTGCTCGCGACCTGCGTCAACCCCGCCTTTCATCTCACGCGACGAGCATCGTCGCGGGCGGCTCCTCCCCGGGCTCGCGGCGGACCTCGTCGTGCTCGACCGGGATCCGTACTCGGTCGAGCCCGATGCGCTCGCCGACGTCGAGGTCGTGTCGACGATGATCGCCGGACGCTGGCTGCACAACCCCCCGCCCTGGGGTTAGCTAGCAATACCCGTCCAAACGGGTTATGGTCGGCGCCCCCGATGGCCACCCCCCAGCAAATCGGCGACTGGACCGTCTCGTACACGAGCGCCGTAATGCAGGACGACCTGGCGCCGTTCCAGGCGGCGGCCGCCGGTGCCTTCAAGACGCACCTGGGCACGATCGTCGCCGCGCTCCCGATGCCGCTTCGAGCCGTCGACGTCAAGCACGTCTGGCGCAGCGGCACCGAGTGGCACGTCGAGGCGGAGGTGGCCGGCGACGACGGAGTGTGCACGCTGCTCCTGCGGTACCTCGACGGCGAGACGCCGCAGATCCTCGGCGGCGCCGTCCACACCCCAGCCTAAGAACCCTTTCACAATGAGGCGCTGTGCCGCCGGGCCGCGCTGGGGGCGCGATGCGGTGACTACTTCGGTACCGCTTCGAGCTTGTAGCCGACGCCGTAGCGCGTCTGGACGAACGTGTGCTTCGACGCGCGACGGTCGATCTTCTCGCGGAGGCGGCCCACGAAGACGTCCACTGTGCGGTCCCGGTGGGTCTCGCGCCGTCCCCAGATCTTCTGCAGGAGCTCGTCGCGCGTGGCGACGCGGCCGGGCTCGAGCGCCAGCGTGTAGAGCAGCTTGAACTCCGTGGGCGTCAGCTCCGCGCTCCGCCCGTCGATGTAGGCCTGGACCTCGCGCGGGTCGATCCGGAGCTCCTCGAGCTCGATCGCGTCACCTCGCGACTCCTGGGCAGGCCGTGCGCCCCGTCGCGCCGCCGCCTGCACGCGGGCGACGAGCTCCTTCATCGAGAACGGCTTCACAAGGTAGTCGTCGGCTCCGATCTCGAGCGCGTGCACGCGATCATGCTCGGTCCCGCGCGCGCTCACGACGATGATCGGCGTCCCGATGCCCTCGCTGCGGGCCGTCTCGATGAACGCCCAGCCGTCCAGGCCGGGCAGCATCAGATCGAGCACGCAGACGTCCGGCTGCTCGAAGCGGAGCCGCGCGAGCGCCTGTTTTCCGTCTCCGACGCGGACCGGCGAGAAGCCGGCACGCTCGAGGTGACGGGCGATTCCCTGCGCGATCACGTCGTCGTCCTCGACGATCAGCACTTTGGCCATTGCGGGCCGAACCATAGAGCGGTGCGGGGCGCCGCGGCCGGAGCGGCGGCGCCCGACAACGCTGGCCTCGCGGACAGTCTGCGACCCCTGCGGCCCGCATGGGCCGCGGAACGGTGAACAACGCGTCAGCGTTCGGTTGCCTCGCGCCTGGTCACCACTGCGTCACCTGTCGTTCACCAACGCGTAGCCCATACCGCACGGCGTCGCCGCGACCATGAGGCCATCAGCCAGAACTCGAAAGGGGAGCAATGATTCGCAAGCGTCTGGCCCGGCTCGGGATCTTCGCGCTCGTTCTCACGGTCGTCGCGGGCGTCTCCGTGGTGGCCGGAACGGCGAAGGCACCGCAGCTCAAGGGCAACATCACAGCGGACGGATCGAGCACCCTCGGGCCGTGGACGACTGCGGCTGCCGAGATGTACCGCAAAGTTCAGCCGAAGGTCCGCATCACGGTCGGGATCTCCGGCACAGGCGGAGGCTTCGAGAAGTTCTGCCGCGGCGAGATCGATCTCGCGAACGCCTCGAGGGCGATCAAGACGGCGGAATATGCGAAGTGCCGCGAAAACGGCGTCAAGTGGGTCGCGTTCACCGTGGCCAACGACGGGATCACCCTGGTGACGAGCAAGCAGAACACGTGGGCGACCTGCCTCACGACCGCCGAGCTGAAGAAGATCTGGAACACCGGGTCGAAGGTCGACAACTGGAAGGACATCCGCTCAGGCTTCCCGGACGTCCCGCTCAAGCTGTTCGGGCCTGGCACGGACTCCGGAACGTTCGACTTCTTCACGGAGTTCATCAACGGCAAGGCGAAGGCCAGCCGCTCGGACTACACCGCGAGCGAGGACGACAACATCCTCGTCCAGGGCGTGTCCGGAACCCGCGGAGGGCTCGGCTACTTCGGACTCTCGTACTACGAGGAGAACAAGAGCCGCCTGAACGACGTCGCTGTCGACGCGGGGGCCGGCTGCGTGAAGCCCACGAAGGCGACGATCCAGAATCGGCGGTACAAGCCGCTCTCGCGTGGCCTCTACGTGTACGCGAAGCGGGACGCGTTCAAGCGGGCCGAGGTCCGGTCGTTCATCGGCTACGCCCTGAACAACCAGATCAAGATCGCCGCCAAGGCCGACTTCGTGCCCCTCACGACCGCGCAGGCGAAGCGCTCGCGCTACCACTACAACGTCGTTCTCCGGCAGGTCGGTTAAGCCGCGGCGCGCGGGGGAGCGAACGCTCCCCCGCGCCCGCTCCTCCTCTACGATCGGAGGATGCCCGACCTCCGAGAGGCGTTCCAGGCGCAGGTTGCGGCGATCCGCGAGCAGGCGCCCGCCGTCCAGCTCGATGCGGACCCCGACGAGCTGCACAAGCTGCGCGTTGCGATCCGCCGAATGCGGGCGTTGCTGCGCGCCGCTCGCCCCTTCCTGGACGACGAGCGTGCCGAGTCGCTCCGGGACGAGCTCCGTGAGCTCGGGCGCGCGATCGGCCCGGCCCGCGACGCCGACGTGTTCCTGGACTACCTGAAGGAGGCCACCGCCGAGCTCGATGAGGACCCCGACGCGGTCGCGCAGCTGTTGGCGCGCGCCGAGGACGTCCGTCGCGAGGCGTACGGCTCGGCCCGGGCGGCGCTCGACTCGCCTGCCTTCGCGCGGCTGCTTCAAGAGCTCGACGCGTTCTGCTCGAGCGTTGTGCTGCGCGACGGGTCGATGAACGGGCTCGTCGACACCGAGGCCCGCAAGCTCCGGCGGGCGATGGCCGACGTGGAGGCCGACGAAGCGCTCCACAACGCGCGCATCCAGGCGAAGCGGGTTCGCTACGCGGCGGAGGCCGCCGGCGAGAAGGACGTGGTCACGCGCGCGACGCGACTCCAGGACGTCGTCGGCGAGCACCAAGATGCCGTCGTCGCGGAGGAGCGGCTCCGCGCGATGTCCGAACCGGCCACCGCGCTGCTGATCGGGCGGCTGGTCGAGCGTCAGCGGGCCCGCCGGGCCGCGGCGCGCGCGAAGGTTCCGAAGGCCTGGCGGAAGCTCGCCAAGGCGATCGAGTGATCCGCGCCGCCGGGGGCATCATCGTCCGCGACGGGAACATCCTGATCGTCCACCGGCCGAACTACGGCGACTGGTCGCTGCCGAAGGGGAAGTGCAAGGCGCGCGAGAGCGACGAAGACTGCGCTCTTCGGGAGATCGAGGAGGAGACCGGGCTTCGCTGCGAGATCGAGCGTCCTCTCGGCGAGACCCGGTATCAGTCGCTCGCCGGGCCTAAGGTCGTCCAGTGGTTCCTGATGCGACCGCTGGGCGGGGAGTTCGCTCCGGACGACGAGATCGACGAGCTGGCGTGGGTGCCGATCTCAGAGGTTCCCGACCGCGTGACGTTCGACGTCGGGGTCGAACAGCTCGAGCTGCTGTCGGAACGCTAGGCCGCGGCCAGCTCGGCGAACGCGATCGACGCGACGCCCTCGCGCAGGCCCGTCCTTGCCACCTCGAACGGCACCCCGAGGCGGCTCTGCACCTCGGCCAGGACGATCGCGCCGCCGAGCAGCGTCCAGGCGCGATTCGGGTCGAGGTCGTGCTTGCGGGTGATCTCCTTCGCGCGGTGCGTCGCAAGCCAGGCGATCACGGCTTCGAGCCGATCGGCTTCGAGGGTCCGTCCGATCACGCGGCGAAGCGCTCGCGCAGTGCCGCCGGTGGCGTACGCGGCCATCGGAAACGGCGGGAGGACGCCCTCGAGGCGCTCCCGAACGATCGCGCGCGCGGCCTCAACCGCCTCGACTCCCGGCGGATCGTCGGGGAGCAGCCGGCGCACGGTCAGCGAGCCGAGATCGAGCGAGCGAACCCACTGCGGCGACCCGTGGGTGCCGACGACGAGCTCCGTCGACCCGCCCCCGCTGTCGCACACTGCGACGCTCTCCGGCACGTTCTCCACGCAGGCGATTGCGCCGGCGAACGCGAACAGCGCCTCCTCCTCCGCGGTGAGCACCCTGACGCGTGCGGCCGCGCCCTGCTCCAGCGCCGCAACGAGCTCGTCCGCGTTCTGGGCGAGCCGGCCGGGCGCGGTGACCACCACGTCGACGTGATGGGCGCCGTGCTCGATCGCCTCCTTCGCGTAACGGCGTACGCACTCGACCGTCTCGCGGAGCTTTGCCTCCGAGATCCAGCCGTTGCGGTCGATCTCGTCGCCGAGCCGAAGGTAGGCCCGTGCCTGGTGGAGCGGCTCGAGGCACGGGTTGCGCCTCGCAACGAGCAGGCGAACGGTGTTCGAGCCGACGTCCACGACCCCTACGCGCATGGTCAGGATCGTCGCAGTGCTCTCGGACGTCATCGCCGCTTCGCCACGGCGCGGCGGGGCGGCCGTGAGGCGTGCTTGATCAGGACGTCGTGGGCGTGGCGGGCCCGGTGACCCTTCGCCGGACGGAGGCGTCGCCAGACGCCCTCGGCGTCGAGCTCCCAGGCTCCGGAGTTGTCGGCGAGCAGGGTGTCGAACACCGACGAGAGACGCGAACGCAGCCGCTCGTTCTCGATCGGCACGACCAGCTCCAGCCGATTGTCGAGGTTCCGCGGCATCAGGTCGGCGCTGCCGATCAGCCAGGACGACTCGCCGTCGCGTTCGAAGTGGAAGACGCGGCTGTGTTCGAGGAACCGCCCGAGGACCGAGCGAACGTGGACGTTCTCTGAGAGCCCCTTCACCCCGGGCCGGAGAGCGCAGATCGACCGGACGATCGCATCGACACGGGCTCCCGCACTGGACGCCTCGTACAGCTCGTCGATGATCGAAGGATCGGTCAGCGCGTTGACCTTGATGCGGATCCGCGCCGGCTTCCCGTCGCCGGCCGCCTTGGCGACCCGCCGGATCTCGTCGACGAGACGGTCTCGCAGGTCGTACGGCGCGACGACGATCTTGCGGAACTTTTGTGGCTTGCCGAAGCCGGTCAGGTGGTTGAACAGGTCGGCGACGTCGGCGGCGATGTCCTCGTCGGCCGTGAAGAGCCCGAAGTCCTCGTAGGTGCGCGCGTTGTAGGCGTGGTAGTTGCCCGTGCCGACATGGACGTAGCGGCGGAGCCTGTCGCCTTCGCGCCGCACGACCAGAGTCGCCTTGAGGTGGATCTTCAGGCTCGGGTATCCGTAGACGACATGCACGCCGGCGCGCTCGAGCTTGCGCGACCACTCGATGTTCCGACGCTCGTCGAAGCGCGCCTTCAGCTCGACGAGGCAGACGCTCTGCTTGCCGTCCTCCGCTGCCTCGATCAGCGCCGGCACCAGCGGCGACTCATCGCTCGTCCGGTAGACGGTCGTCTTGAGCCCGATCACGTCGGGGTCCTTCGCGGCCGCGCGGACGAACGCCTCGAAGGTCGTCGCGAACGACTCGTAGGGATGGTGGACGAGCTGGTCGCTGCGACGGATCTCGGCGAAGAGGTCGCCGTTCGCCGTCCCGGCCGCGAAGCGGGGCGGTGTTGCTCCGAGCCAGGCCGGGTCGCGGAGGTCCGGTCGCTCGACGCGCAGGAGCTGTGCAAGCTCCGAGAGGTCGAGCAGGCCGCCGACCTGGTACACATGAGTGTCGTCCACGTCGAGACCCAGCTTGAGCCGCTCGACCATCCCGTCCGACATCTGCGACGAGACCTCGAGGCGCACGACGTCGCCGAACCGGCGCCGCCGCAGCTCGAGCTCGACGGCCTCGAGCAGGTCGTCTGCCTCGTCCGAGACCTCGAAGTCGGCGTCTCTCGTGACGCGGAACACCGCACGCTCGGCAAGATCCATCTGCGGGAACAGCGTGGAGAGAAAGTGGGCGATCACGTGCTCGAGCGGAATCAACAGCCCCCGCCGCCCGACCTTCACGAAGCGCGGAATCCCTTCCGGAACCTTGACGCGCGCGAAGCGCTCGTCGCCGGTGTCGGAGTCGCGCACGAAGACGCCCAGCGAGAGCGAGAGAGGCGAGATGTATGGGAAGGGCTGGCCGGGGCCGACGCCGAGGGGGGTCAGCACCGGGTAGATCTCCCGCTCGAAACGGGCCGTCAGCTCGGCGCGCTCCTTGTCGGTGCACTCCTCGACCCCACCCACCACGATCCCGGCCGCGGCGAGCCCGGGCCTCAGCTCGCGAGCCCAGAGACGAGCCTGTCGCGTGACGAGCTCGGACACTCGTTCACGGATCTCGGTCAGCGCCTGCTGAGGCGACCGTCCGTCGGGGGAGTGAACCGGGACCCCCGCGGACGTCAGCCCTTCGAGACCCGCGACGCGCACCATGAAGAACTCGTCGAGGTTCGCCGAGAAGAACGAGCAGAGCTTGACTCGCTCCAGCAGCGGCACGGAGTTGTCGGCCGCGAGGTCGAGCACGCGCGCGTTGAAGTCCAGCCACGAGAGCTCGCGGTTGATGTAGCGCGTCCCTGCGTCGTGGCCGCGCGCCACTACTTCGGCAGCGCTTGGAGCTTGTACCCGACTCCGTGTCTCGTGTGGAGGAACGTGTGTGAGGGGGCGTGGCGGTCGATCTTGTTGCGCAGCTTACGGACGAAGACGTCCACCGTGCGGTCGCGAGGGCGTTGCCGTCGCCCCCAGATCCGCTGCATCAGCTCCTCCCGCGTGACGACGCGGCCATGCTCTTGCGCAAGTGCGTAGAGGAGCCGGAACTCCGTCGGCGTCAGGTTGGCGCTCTCACCGTCGACGTAGGCCTGCACCTCGCGAGGGTCGATCAGCAGTTCCTCCAGCTCGATCGCTTCGCCGCGCGTCTCTTCCAGCGCGCGCACGCCGCGGCGCGCGGCCGCCCGAACGCGCGCGACGAGCTCCTGCATCGAGAACGGCTTGACAAGGTAGTCGTCCGCGCCGAGCTCGAGGGCCTTCACGCGGTCTTGCTCGGCGCCGCGCGCGCTGACGACGAGGATCGGGGTGCCGATCCCCTCCGCGCGCGCCGTCTCGATCAGCTCCCAGCCGTGCATGCCGGGGAGCATCAGGTCGAGCACCACGACGTCGGCCGCTCGAAGCGAAGCCGCGCGAGCCCTGTCTCGCCCCGAGCGACCAGAAGCGGCTCAAAGCCCGCGTTTGCCAGGTGGCCCGAGATCCCGCGGCCGATAACCTCGTCGTCCTCGACGATGAGCACCTTGGCCATGCGGCTCCGATGATGGTTGCCGCCCGGGTGCGGCAGGGTTCATGCGCGGTGAGAAAGTGGTGACGAGGTGGTGAAGAGGCTCTTCCGGGGCGGACGCAGCGGACACGAGAACCGATGTCCATGGCTCGACGCGGCCCGCGGGCGCGCCGCGATCGAGGAGAGCCGCGAGATCCTCGTCGCGCTTGACCGCGAGGGGCGCGTCGTCGCCGCCAGCCGGCGCGCGCGCGAGGCGCTCCCCGACCTCGCAGTCGGCAGGCTGCTGCCGGAGTCGTCGCTCCGTGCGGTCCAGGTGCCCTACGAAGTGAACGGCTCCCGCGAGACGCTCGTCTACCTGAGCGAGCCCGAGGAGAACGCTGCGTACGACGAGCTGCGCTCCGGCTTCACCGCCGCAGTCTCGCACGAGCTCCGCACCCCGCTTGCACGGCTCATGTCGCTGCTCGAGACAGCGACACTGCCCGGCGAGGACCCGGCTGAGCTCGTCGAGCGCGCAAAGCTCGAGGTCGAGAGATCGGCGAGCCTGATCGACGATGTGCTCTTCCTCTCCGAGCTCGAGACCGGGCGCGAGGTCGTGGCGTCGGCGCGACGCCGATCCGGCGAGACCGCCGAGCAGGTGGTCGCGAGCACGCCGAGTCGGCCGAGCGGGCGGACGTCACGCTCGGAGGTCGACGTCGCGGACGGGCTCGAGGTACCCGCTCCGGCCGCGGATGCTTCGCGTCGTGCTCGAGAACCTCGTCACGAACGCCATCCGCTACGCGGGCCCGGGTGCACGTTGCCGGATCTCCGCGGAGCCGCGCGACGGTGACGTCGTCGTCACGGTCGCCGACGACGGGCAGGGCGTCGGCCGAGGACGACCTGCCCCGGCTCTTCGAGCGCTTCTATCGCGCCGATCGCGCCCGCTCCTCGCGAGGAACCGGGCTCGGGCTCTCGATCGTCAAGCACGTCGTGACCTCGGCGGGCGGAACCGTCGAGGCCGCCGGCTCGCCCGGCGGCGGACTGACGGTGCGCTCACGGTTTCCGCCGGGCTTGAGGTTTCCCCAATCGGTGAACACACGGTGAGAAACCCCATGAACGCGGTGGCGCGGACGCGTCGCTGACCATGCTGTCATCCCGATGCTCGCGCTCGTCGCCTACCGGCGCACCGGCACGAACGCACACCTCGCGCGAGCGCGGCGCCGACGCTCCTCACCTCCGGGCAGGGCCGTCAAGACGCTCGGGCCGGGCGACGTCGCGCTCGCACGGCTCGACGACCGGCGACCCTCGACGGGATCGAGCCCGGACTCTGGTCGCTGCGCCGCCTCGAGCGCCGAGGAGTCACCGTGCTCAACCCGCCGGACGCGCTCGTCGCGATGCACGACAAGCTCGAGACCGCGCTGCGCCTGCGCGCCGTCAACCTGCCGCACCCGCGGACCGCGTTCCTCCCCGCAGGCGCGAGCCCGTCGGGGATCGAGCTGCCGGTCGTGATCAAGCCGCGCTTCGGCAGCTGGGGCCGTCACGTTCACCTCTGCACGACGAAGCGGTCGCTGCGACGCTGCCTGCAGGAGCTCCGCGGCGAGCGCTTGGTTTCAGGAGCAGGGCGCAATCGCGCAGGAGCTGGTCGAGCCGTCGGGCGCGACCTGCGTGTGCTCGTCGCGGCCGGCGAGGTCGTCGGCGCGATCGCGAGGGTCGCCGCGGACGGAGAGTGGCGCACGAACGTGGCCCTCGGGGGCACGCGCCACCCGGTGATGCCCGGACGACGCGCGCGCTCACTCGCGCTCGCAGCCGCCGCAGCCGTCGGCGCCGACCTCGTGGGGGTCGACCTCCTCCCGCACGGGCGCTCGTACGTCGTGCTGGAGCTGAACGGCGCGGTGGACTTCACCGCCGACTACGCCCTCCAGGGAGGCGACGTCTTCGCCCAGGCGCTCTCGGCGCTCGGCGCCGGTCGCTCCCCCAGGCCGCCTAGGGCGTTACCAAATCGTCACCAGACGTTGACCGCACCTCGACCCATCCGTCCGGCACCGGTCCGGACAATTGACACCAGCCCAGCAACGAAAGGATTCTCTGCGCATGCGCATCCTCGGATTCACCCTGGTCCTCCTTACACTTGCCGCCGCCGGCTGCGGCGGGGACCGACGGCAGCTCCGCGGCACGGCACGCGGCCCCGGCGAGCTCTCCGGGCGGATTCTGGCCGACGGCTCGAGCACGGTCGCCCCGTACACGACGGCGGCCGCGGAGCATTCCGCGCGACAACCCCGATGTCCAGATCACCGTCGGCGTCTCCGGCACCGGCGGCGGGTTCGAGCGCTTCTGCGCGGTGAGACCGATCTCTCGAACGCCTCGCGCACGATCGAGGACGACGAGAAGGCGGCCTGCGAAGGCGAAGGGGATCGAGTTCGTCGAGTTCCAGGTCGCGAACGACGCGCTCACGGTGGTCGTGAACCCCGAGAACGACTGGGCCGACTGCCTGACCGTCGCGCAGCTCAAGAAGATCTGGGACACCGGGCTCCAAGGTGAAGAGCTGGAAGGACGTCGACCCGTCGTTTCCCGACGTGGAGATGAAGCTCTACGGGGCCGGGACGGACTCCGGGACGTTCGACTACTTCACCGAGGAGATCAACGGCGAAGAGGGTCGCAGCCGCTCGGACTACTCCGCGACCGAGGACGACAACGTGATCGTTCAAGGCGTGAGCGGTGACGAGGGCGCGCTCGGCTACTTCGGGCTCTCGTACTACGAGCAGAACAAGGACAAGCTGAAGGCGGTCGAGATCGACGGCGGCGACGGATGTGTCGCGCCCTCCGTGGACACCGCCCAGAACGGGACCTACGTGCCGCTGTCACGGCCGCTCTTCATCTACGCGAAGAAGGAGTCGTTGACGCGGCCCGAGGTGCAGGCGTTCATCCAGTACATGCTGGACAACGAGCGCGGGATCGCCGAGGCGGCGCAGTTCGTGCCGCTGACCGACGAGCAGCTCACGAAGGCGAAGGCCGAGCTGGGGCGCGGCTCCTATTGGCCGTCCGCGCGGAGGCGGCGCCCTCGGCTGCGGTCCACTCGGATTCGGTACGGGGAGCTCCTGATCAAGGGGCTCCTCGCGCTTCTGCGCGCTCATCTCCGTCCTGACGACCGTCGGGATCATCGCCGCGCTCTTCATCCCGGCGTTCGAGTTCTTCCAGGAGGTCTCGATCGTCGATTTCTTGACGGGGACGGAGTGGGCGCCGCTCTTCGAGCCGGCGCTGTTCGGCGTCGTGCCGCTGCATCGTCGGGACGCTCTCGGTCACGTTCTGGGCGGTGCTTGTCGCGATTCCTTTCGGGTTGGGGTCGGCGATCTACCTCAGCGAATACGCGAGCGCTCGTACACGAAAAGTTCCTGAAGCCGATGCTCGAGCTCCTCGCCGGAATCCCGACGATCGTCTACGGGTACTTCGCGCTCACGTTCTTCACGCCACTCCTTCGCGACCTCGGAGTCGGCGTCGACATTTTCAACGTGCTTTCCGCCGGGCTCGTGATGGGCGTGATGATCCTTCCGACCGTCGCCTCGCTCTCGGAGGACGCGATGGCCGCCGTTCCGCGCGACCTTCGCGACGGAGCGTTCGCGCTCGGCTCGACCCGGCGCGAGGTCGCGACCCGCATCGTCGTGCCGGCGGCGATCTCCGGGGTCACCGCGTCATTCGTGCTTGGCATCTCCCGCGCGGTCGGAGAGACGATGATCGTGCTCGTCGCGGCCGGCCAACAGCCGAATCTCACCTTCGACCCGCGTGCGGCCGTCGAGACGATGTCCGCGTTCATCGCGGCGACCGGTGCAGGCGACGTGCCGACCGGGTCGGTCGAGTACAAGACGATCTTCGCGGTCGGCGCAACACTGTTCGTGATGACGCTGATCCTGAACGTGATCTCGATCAGGCTCGTGGAGCGCTTTCGGGAGGAGTACGAATGAGCGCTGAAGCGTCGCAGGCGCGACGTCAAGGGCGAGGCGTTCCGCGCTGATGCTGCTCTTCTCGCTGATCGTGGCCTTCGCCACGCTGGTGACGCTGCTCGTCGACGTCTTCCGGAAAGGCTGGCCGTACGTCGACAAGACGCTTTTCACGACCCCGCCTTCGATCGACCCGGCGATCGCCGGCGCGAGGCCAGCCATTCTGGCAACGATCTACCTCGGTCATCATGGTGATCATCTTCACCGTCCCGATCGGCGTCGGAACGGCGATCTATCTCGAGGAGTACGCGGATCGGAAGCGCTGGTACAACCGGCTGCTCGAGCTGAACATCCAGAACCTCGCAGCCGTCCCTTCGATCGTCTACGGGATCCTCGGCCTCGCGTTCATCGTGCGGGGGATCGGGCTCGGCCAGGTGCTGCTCGCCGGCGCGCTGATCCTGACGCTGCTCGTCCTGCCGAACATGATCATCGCGTCGCGCGAGGCACTCCGCGCGGTCCCCGACACGATCCGGCAGGGGGCGTATGCGCTCGGCGCGACGCAGTGGCAGGTGACGTCGCGGCAGGTGCTCCCGGCCGCGCTCCCGGGGATCGCGACGGGCTCGATCCTCTCGGTTTCGCGTGGCATCGGCGAGACGGCCCCGCTGATCATGGTCGGAGCGGTGACCTACGTCGCGTTCGACCCGACGATCCTCGGGCCGTTCACGGCGCTGCCGATCCAGGTCTACCAGTGGGTGCGGCTTCCCCAGGAGGAGTTCCGCAGCTCGCCGCGGCTGCGATTATCGTGCTGCTCGGCATCCTGCTGAGCCTCAACGCCGTGGCGATCTGGCTTCGGAACCGCTACCAGAGGAGGTGGTGATGAGCGTGACGGATGCGCCCGTTAAGATCGCCGAAGGCCTGACCCGCAGCGCCGGCCCGCGCGCACAAGGCGCCACGGTGTTCGACGTGCAGAACGTCGGCGTTTCGTACGACGGCAACCTCGCCGTGCACGGAGGTCTCCCTCCCGATCTACAGAAACAGGTGACGGCGATCATCGGGCCGTCGGGCTGCGGGAAGAGCACGTTCATCCGCGTCTTCAACCAATGAACGACTTGATCCCCGGCGCGAAGGTCCACGGAACGGTGCTGTACCACGGCGAGGATCTCTACGGGAAGGACGTCGACCCCGTCGAGGTGCGGAAGCAGATCGGGATGGTCTTCCAGAAGCCGAACCCCTTCCCGAAGTCGATCTACGACAACGTCGCCTTCGGGCCGCGCGTGCTCGGGTGGAGGAAGGGACTCGACGAGCGCGTGGAGCAGGCGTTACGGCGGGCGGCGCTCTGGGACGAGGTCAAGGACCGGCTGAAGAAGAACGCGCTCGGACTGTCGGGCGGCCAGCAGCAGCGGCTCTGCATCGCGCGCGCGCTTGCGACCGAGCCCGAGGTGATCCTGATGGACGAGCCGGCCTCCGCGCTCGACCCGATCGCGACGACGCGGATCGAGGACCTCATGCACGAGCTCAAGCGCGACTTCACGATCCTGATCGTCACGCACAACATGCAGCAGGCAGCCCGCGTCGCGGACATGACCGCGTTCTTCTCCGTCAACATCGCGCCGGAGGGGGATCGCACCGGTCTCCTCGTCGAGTACGACGAGACCTCGAAGATCTTCACTCAGCCGAGCGACAAACGGACCGAGGATTACGTGACAGGGAGGTTCGGATGAGGGTCGGCTTCCAGGAGGATCTGGATCAGCTCGAGGCGTCGATCCACGAGGAGGGAACGCTTGCGCTGCGCTCGCTGCGCGGCGCCTTGAACGCGCTGGTCCAGCAGGACGAGGAGCTCGCCGACGAGGTGATCGCCTTCGACGACGAGATCGACGCGCGGTACCTCGCGGTCGAGGAGGGCATCCAGGACCTGCTCGCGCGGCAGACCCCGGTCGCGACCGACCTCCGGCTCGTGCTCTCGATGCTCCACGTCAACCTGCACCTCGAGCGGATCGGCGACTATTGCGTCACGATCGCGAAGCTCGTGAAGCTTGCGCCTCCCGTTGCGCCGGACCGCATGTTCGTCGACGCGTTCGAGGAGATGGGTGCGCGGGCCGAGGAAATGATCCGCGTCGCGCTCGACTCGTTCTCCTCCCGCAACCTCGAGCAGGCCGAGACGCTCGTCGATCTCGACGAGCTGATCGACCGCGCGAACCGCCGCTTCGTCCAGCAGGTGCTCTCGTTCGGGCGCGACCCGAAGCTCCACGAGTGGGGCTTGCGCATGATCATCGTCTCGCGGTGTTTCGAGCGGATCGGCGACCACGCGGTCGACATCGGCGAGCGGACGGCGTACCTGGTCTCCGGCGAGTTTCGCGAGTTCACGGACGCTTCTCATTCCGACAAGTGAGTTGCGCAAGTCGCGAATCCGCTTACGCGGATCCGCGGCGCGCGAAGACCCCTAAAGGCGGCCGCTTCGCGGCCGCTGTCGCAGCGATTTCCATCAAGCCCCTAAGCCGGCCGTGTCGCTATATTCCGTGTAGCGATGCGCACGATGAACCCGATCCACGAGACGACCTCATGCGCGGTGGCGGCCTGCACCGAGATCCTCGGCGCCAAGTGGACCGCGCTCCTCGTCCACGACCTCTCCGAGGGCGCGCGCCGGTTCACCGAGCTCGAGGCGGCCTGCCCCGGCATCTCCCCGCGAACGCTGTCGGAGCGTCTACGCGCGCTCGAGGAAGGCGGGATCCTGGAACGGACGAGCTACCCGGAGCGCCCGCCGCGCGTCGAGTACGAGCTGACCGAGAAGGGCCGAGGTCTGCTCCCGGTGATCGAGGAGATGCGCCGCTACGGCCACGCCTGGCTCGTGGACTGATCGTCACAAACCCGGCACACGTTGCCCTTGACACCTTCCGGGGTCTGACCCCGAAAGTTCGGCCTAGCCCGCGCGGGGCAGGTCGGCGAAGGCCACGTAGAGCTCCCGCGCGGCGTCGTACGCCTTCGCCAGGTACTCGACCGGGAGCTTCTCGTTCGGCGAATGGACACTCGACTCCGGGAGGGCGACGCCCGTCAGAACGACGGGCATGCCCCGCTCGGTGACCGCCGCCATGATCGGAAGCGTGCCGCCACCGCGCACGCGCAGCGGCTCGCGGCCGAAGACCTTCTCGAACGCCTTCAGCCCGAGCTGGATCGCCGGCGACTGCGGGTCGACCACGGACGCCGGCGTCCCCGTGTCGTAGCGCAGGTCGATCTCGGCACCCTCCGGTGCGGCCTCGCGCACGAGCTGCTCGACTGCCTTGCGGATCGTCTCGACGTCCTGGCCGGGCGCGAGCCGAACCGTGAAGTTCGCCTGCGCCGACGTGACCGTCGTCGTGTTCTTCAGGCCGGGCTTCCCGCCGAGGATCCCATTCACGTCGACGGACGACTCCGCGGTCGTGCGAAGCCAGAACTCGTCGGCGGCACGCTCGTCGTACGGCGAGGCGCCGGCTTCCCCGAGCATCTCGGCGCCGCTCGGGATCGCGCTCCAGCTCTCCTGCTCCTCCGGCGACGCGGGGATGATCCCCTGGCGCAACGGCTCGGGGAGGCGCCCACCGCGGGGCATGATCCCGCCCAGGGCCTGCATCAGCGCGTGGATCGCGTTCAACGCTGCGTTCCCGTACATCCCCGAGTGCAGATCGCGGGCGCCCGTCTTGACGAGGAGGTCGAACGCGACGAGCCCTCGCGTCCCGGTGCAGAACTGCGGGACGTCGCGGCGCTCCATTCCGCCGTCGAAGATCACGCAGACGTCGGCCCCACGCTCGTCGGCGTTCACCCAGTCGACGATCGACGTACCGCCGATCTCCTCCTCCCCGTCGGAGGCGACGCGGATGTTCACCGGCAGCGCGCCTTCGTCCGCGAGGTCGACCGCGGCGCGGAGGATCGAGTAGAGCTGCCCCTTGTCGTCCGCGACGCCGCGCGCGAAGAGCCAGTCGTCCTTCACCGTCGGCTCGAAGGGGTCACTGTCCCAGAGGTCGATCGGCGCGGGCGGCTGCACGTCGAAGTGGCCGTACACGAGCACCGTCGGCGCGCTGTCGGGATCGGTCGACGCCGGAATCTCGCCGATCACGAGCGGCTGCGCGTCCGTCTCGACGAGCTCGGCGTCTCCGCCCTTCGCGGAGCGGACGAGGTCGCGCACCCACTCCCCCGCCCGGCGAACGTCCGACGCGTGGTTCGGATCGGCGCTGACCGAGGGGATGCGCAGAAGGTCGTAGAGCTGCTCGAGCTGCGCCGCGGCGTTCATGGCTGCGGAAGTCTATTCACCGCGGAAAGCGCAACGCGCTTTCTGCACGACTATGCAGCAGCGTCGCGGAGCGTCTGGCTGTCCGCCAACGCGCGGAGCTTCTTCAGGCTCTGGTTCTCGATCTGGCGGATCCGCTCGCGCGTCACGTTGAACGTGCGGCCGACCTCGTCGAGCGTGCGCGGCGGCTTGCCGTCGAGGCCGTAGCGCAGCTCGAGCACGGCACGCTCGCGCGGCGAGAGCATCTCGAGCACCTTCCGGAGCGCCTCCTTGCGGAGCGTCGTCTCCGCCTCCTCCTCGGGCGCCGGCGCGGACTCGTCGGTGAGGAAGTGCCCGAACTCGGACTCCTCCTCGTCGCCGACCGGCTTCTCGAGGGAGACCGGCGTCTGCGCGCTTCGACGGATCTGCTCGACCTCGTCGGTGGTGAGCTCGAGCTCCTTGCCGATCTCATAGGACATCGGCTCGCGTCCGAGCTCCGCTCGGAGCTTGCGCTCGGCGCGGGCGATCTTGTTCAGCTTCTCGACGACGTGGACCGGCATGCGGATCGTCCGCGCCTTGTCGGCGAGCGCGCGCGCGACCGCCTGGCGAATCCACCACGTCGCGTACGTCGAGAACTTGAAGCCCTTGCGGTAGTCGAACTTCTCGGCGGCGCGCACGAGGCCGATCGTCCCTTCCTGGATCAGGTCGAGGAACGGCAGTCCCTGGTTGCGATAGCGCTTCGCGATCGAGACGACGAGACGGAGGTTCGCCTCGACCATCTCCTGCTTCGCGCCGTGGTCGCCGCGCTCGATGCGCTTCGCGAGCTCGACCTCCTGCGCGGCGGTGAGCAGCTCGACCTTGCCGATGTCCTTCAAGAAGAGCTGGAGCGAGTCGGTCGAGATCTCGCGCTCGACCGGCGCAGCGACCTCTTCCTCCTCGACGACGACCTCGACCACGGAGATCTCGAGCGACTCGAGCGTGTCGTAGAACGAGTCGAGCGCGCCGGGCTCGAGGTCGAGCTCGACGAGCGCGAGCGCGATCTCCTCCGCCGTGAGCGAGCCGGCCTGCTTGCCTGTCTCGAGCAGGGTCTTCGCCTCGTCGGTGGCGAGCATCGCCTCGACGTTCAGCTCCGTTCCCCCCGGCACCACCGTCGTCTGGCTCACGTTCCCCCTCCAAGGCCCGTGCTGCACGACACCCACCCTCACCTTCACCTTACGGCCAAGTCGGACAGAGTCAACGTCCTTCCCTGGCGGCGGAAGTGTGCCTGAGCGGACGGAAGCCCGCCATAGGCCGTTCGGCTCATCTGTTTCTCACCCTGGACCCATGCCTTACAGACGGTCGAGAAAGCGCTTCGCTTCCCTTCCCAGGCGGGTTTCCGGGCCGAGGGCCCGCACCTGCCGGAGCTGCCGCTTGGCCCCCTCGGCGTCGCCGATCCACACGAGGAGAAGCCCGAGGTGGAACCGGACCGTCTGGGCGCGCGGGAACCGGCGCGTCAGCGGCCCGAGCCGGGAGAACGCGGCCGCGGGCTCGTCCTTGTCGAACCGGGAGACGGCGGCGGCGGTGAGCGTCTCCGGGTCGTCGGGCCCGAGCCGCACGGCGTCGTCGAAGGTCCGCCTCGCGCTCAGCGGCCTGCCGAGCCGCTGGAGCGCGGTGCCGTAGTGCAGCCGCGCGCTCTTCGTCCGCAGATGGGCCAGGAGCGCGATCTGCTCGCTCGGCGAACGGTCGGCGAGCGCCGCCGGAAACGGTTCGCTCGGGACGAACAGCGGCAGCCCCGGCGCGAACCTCGGGTGCAGGAAGTCGTCGGCGCGGACGGCGTACGGCGTGTCGGGCTGCAGACGCGCCGCCGCCTCGAGCTCGGTGCGCGCCGCGCGCTCTGCTCCAGTCGCGGCGAGAACGATGCCCTCGTGGAGGCGCACGGCGGAGCTCGACTGCGGCAGCGCCTCGAGTGTCGGCATCGTGTCGGGCCACGACGCGAACGCCGCGCCGATCCTCGCCTCCGGGGAGCGGTAGCGCTCGAAGATCTCGCGCGCGGCGTCGAGGCGGCCGTCCGCGTAGAGCTGCGACGCCCTTCGCAGGTCGCGTGCCTCCGGGTCGTCACGCACGCCGAGGTCGAGGAAGAGCGGCGGCGGATCGACGGCGGACGTCGCGGGTTCGTCGCGCGTCAGCGCGACGACGCCGAGCGTCGCCGAGACGGCCACGGCGGACGCCGCTGCGACGATCGTCCAGATGCGGGCACGCGGGGACACGGAACAGCTGGCTACACTTTCGAAAGCAATGGCAACGTCGAGCGAGACTCCGACCCTCAGTCTGCGTGAAGCCGCCGACCTGCTCGGCGGAGACGCGCTCTTCCTCGACGTTCGCGAGCAGGGTGAATGGGATCTCGGCCACGTGCCGGATGCGGTCCACATCCCGCTCGGCCTGCTCGAGGACCGTGTCGCCGGGGAGCTCCCGGACCGCTCGCGCGAGGTCGTCGTCTACTGCGCCCACGGGCGCCGGTCGCTCGCCGCCCTCGCGACTCTTCGAGCCCTCGGGTACGACCGCTCGCGCCATCTCATCGACGGATTCGTGGAATGGGAGAAGAGCGGCTTGCCGGTCGTCGTGCCCTCGACCCTGGAACCGGATCAGCGGCTGCGCTACAGCCGCCATCTGCTGATCCCCGAGCTCGGCGAGCCCGGCCAGCGGCGGCTGCTCGAGGCGCGCGTGCTCCTGATCGGCGCCGGCGGGCTCGGCTCGCCCGCGTCGCTCTACCTCGCCGCCGCGGGAGTCGGCACGCTCGGCATCGTCGACGACGACGTCGTCGACGAGTCGAACCTGCAGCGCCAGATCGCGCACTCGACGCACCGGCTCGGCGACCCGAAGGTCGAGTCCGCCCGCGACACCCTGACCGCGCTCAACCCCGACGTGCAGGTCAAGACGTTCCAGGAGCGCCTGAGCTCCGAGAACATCGACCGGATCCTGGCCGAGGGCTGGGACGTGATCGTCGACGGCGCCGACAACTTCCCGACGCGCTACCTCGTGAACGACGCCTCCGTCTGGCACGGGATCCCGGTCGTGCACGGCTCGATCTACCGGTTCGAGGGCCAGGCCACCGTCTTCCAGCCGGGAGAGGGGCCGTGCTATCGCTGCCTCTTCCCCACTCCGCCGCCGCCGGAGCTGGCGCCTTCGTGCGCCGAGGGCGGAGTGCTCGGCGTGCTGCCGGGCGTGATCGGCTCTCTGCAGGCGAACGAGGCGATCAAGCTCGTGACGGGGATCGGCGAGCCGCTCGTCGGCCGACTGCTGCTCTTCGACGCACTCAGCGCGACCTTCACCGAGGTGGCGCTCCGCAGGGACCCGGATTGTCCGGTCTGCGGCGAGCACCCGGCCGTGACCGAATACATCGACTACGCAGAGTTCTGCGCGGCTCGATGAGCGTCGTCCGAATTCCACCCACGCTGCGGGAGGACACCGGCGGCGAGCGCAACGTGATCGCCGAGGGCGAGACCGTGCGCGATCTGCTCGACGACCTGAGGTCGCGCTTCCCCACGCTCGGCGGCAAGCTCGAGTACGCGAACGTCTACGTCGGCGGCGAGGACATCCGCACACGCGACGGCTTCGAGACGCCGGTCTCGGCGGGCGACACCGTGATCCTCCTGCCGGCCATGGCGGGCGGTGCCGGTTAAGCCGCAGGTCGCGGCGTCGCTGCTCGACCTCGTCGGCAACACCCCGCTGGTCGAGCTGAAGCCGGAAGGCGCGGTGCGGCTCTACGCGAAGCTCGAGGGGCAGAACCCGACCGGCTCGATCAAGGACCGCGTCGCCAAGGCGATGATCGAAGCCGCCGAGGCGTCGGGCGAACTGGAGCCCGGTCGCGAGCTGCTCGAGCCGACAAGCGGCAACACCGGCATCTCACTCGCGCTCGTCGCGAAGCTCAAGGGCTACCGACTGACCTGCGTGATGCCTGAGAACGCGACCGAGGAGCGCCGCCTCCTGCTCCGGCTCTACGGCGCGAAGATCATCGAGTCGCCCGGCGCGGAGGGCTCGAACGGCGCAGTCCGGCTCGCGCTCGAGCTCGCGGAACGCGAGCCCAAGTACTTCATGCCGTTCCAGTACGCGAACGAGGCCAACCCGCGCGCGCACTACGAGGGCACCGGCGCGGAGATCGCCGAAGCGCTCGAGCGGGTCAACGTGCTCGTCGCGGGTCTCGGCACCGGCGGCACGCTGATGGGGACCGGCGCGCGCCTGCGCGAGTCGTTCCCGGACCTGACGGTCGCCGCTGCCGAGCCGCTGCCCGGCGATCCCGTGATGGGCCTGCGCTCGCTCGAGGACGGCTACGTCCCGCCGATCCTCGACGTCTCGAAGCTCGACCGGAAGGTGCTCGTCTCGAACGAGGAGTCGGTCGCCGGGCTTCATCGGCTGCTCGACCAGGACGGGATCTTCGCGGGCGTTTCCTCGGGCGCGGTCGTGCACGTCGCACACAAGCTCGCGGCCGAGCGCGAGGAAGGCGTCGTCGTCTGCGTGCTCCCCGACGCGGGCTGGAAGTACCTGTCGGCCGACTTCTGGGAGTCCGACGACGTCGAGAGCGCAATGGAGGACACCGTCTGGTGGTAGTGCCGGCCGAGATTCGGCAGGCGATGGCGGACCACGCCCTCAGCGAGGCCCCGAACGAGGCGTGCGGTCTCGTCGTGCTACGCGACGGAGTCGCGAACAGATACGTCGCCGGGCGAAACGCCGCCGCCTCGCCGTACCGCTTCGAGCTGGACGTCGACCCCGAGACCTGGTTCCTCGAGGACGAGGGCTACGAGCTCGCCGTGTTCCATTCCCACCCCTCGTCGCCCGCGCGCCCGTCGCGCACCGACGTCGAGAACATCGGGCTCTGGGAGGGCAAGCCCTACCTGATCCTCTCTGCCGCCACGGGCGATTTAGCCGCGTTCACGATCGCAGACGGCCGGATCACGAGCGTCCCGCTCACTACCTAGCTGAGTGAGGCGCAAGTCGCGAATCCGCTCATGCGGATCCGTGACGCTTGGTACCTAAAGGCGGCCGCTTCGCAGCCGCTGTCGCCGCGACTTCACATCAACGCGCTACCTGACGGTGAAGCTGCCGCGCATGCTCGACGCGTGCGGCATGCACACATAGGCGAACCTCCCCTTCCGCAGCGTCACGTTCCACGTCTTCGTGCCCACGAAGGCCACGGTCGTCGACTTCTTGATCCTTGGGCCGGACAGGGAGAAGTTGTGGAAGTTCGACTTGTCCTGCACCGTGATCGTGTACGCGCCGGCACGGAGCGTCGTCACCTTCTTGCCCGCCTTCTTGAGCGTGATCGTGAAGCCGGGGCCGACGGTGGCCGCGAGCTTCGTGGCGGCTGTCGCGGGGGCAGCAGCGACGAGGGCGAGGATCACGGACGAAACGCAGAGTGTCAGGCGGATGCGGGTCATCGTTCTCCTCCGTCGGGTTCTTCGGCTTCTACGGCGAAGCCGAGCGCCCGGTTTCCGCGGAGCGAAAGAGAGCATCGAGCGTGCGTGCCTGGGCGACTGCGTCATCGCGGCCGAGCAGCGGCGGCTCGTCCCCGCGGATCGCGCGTGCGAAGTTCTCGAGCTGGAGGCGATAGCGGTCGACGTGTTCCACCTCGATCTCCTCGAGTTTCTCGCCGCGGCGAAGCTCGACGCGTTCGACGTCCGCCGTGAAGGGATGCGAGACGAGCAGCGCGCCGTCGGAGCCGACCGCCTCGAGCGCCTGACTCGGCGCAGTGTCCAGAGCGCACGAGAAGTGTCCCAGCACTCCGCCGCTGAACCGGAGCGTGCCGGCGAAGCGGACATCGACGCCGCCCGCGGTGAGCGTCTGCACGCCGAACACCTCCTCGGGCTCGCCGGCGACGAGCCGCATCCCGCTGACGCAATAGCAGCCGACGTCGAGCAGCGCACCGCCGCCGAGCTCCCGGATCCACCGCACGTCGTCCGGACGGCCGACGGTCGAGCAGAACGCCGCACGCACGAGGCGCAGCTCGCCGACGGCGTCGCCGTCGAGCACCTCGCGGGCGCGCTTGATCTGCGGGTGGTGGCGATACATGAACGCCTCCATCAACACGAGGCCGGCGCGCTCCGCCACGTCGAACGCGCGCGCGACCTCGGCTGAGTCGCGCCCCAGCGGCTTCTCGCAGAGCACGTGCTTCCCCGCCTCGAGCGCGCGGATCGACCATTCGACGTGAAGTGTGTTCGGGAGCGCGACGTAGACGGCGTCGACGTCCGAGTCGGCGAGGAGCGCTTCGTAGCTGGGCCAAGCGCGTTCGAGCCCGTGCTCGCGGACGTATGCCTCCGCACGCGCGGGGTCGCGGCTCCCCGCCCCGACGATCGTCACGAGCTCGCTACCGGCGGCGCCGCTGATGATCGCGTCGTTGATCTGCGCCGTCGAGAGCAGCGCGAGCCTGAGCATGATCACATCATTACGGCGCGGGTACGCTCGGCGCTGATGCAAGAGCTGCACCCAGGACTCTGGACATGGACGGCGGCGCACCCCGACTGGACCGAGGACCAAGGCGGCCCTGGGGGCTGGGACCGCAACGTGCGGTCGTACGCGTACGACTCGGGTCCCTGCCTCGTCCTGATCGACCCTCTGGCGCCGCCCTCGCTGCTCGAAGGGCTCGTCGAGTCGAAGGAGGTCGCCGTGCTGTTGACGGTGCATTGGCACGCGCGCAGCGCAGCCGACTGCGTCGAGCGCTTCGGAGCGACCGTGCACGCGCCCAAAGGCGCCGTGCCGAGGCTGTCGCTTCCCGCTCAAGGCTTCGAGCAGGGCGAAGAGCTGCCGGGCGGCGTCGTTGCGCAGCTCAGGTGCTACACCGACGAGATGATCTTCTGGATTCCCTCCGAGCGCGCAGTCGTCGCGGGCGATGCGCTCCTCGGAGGCGAGTTGGGCCTCCACGTGCAGCCCGACTCGTGGCTGGCAGAGGACATGACGCACGAGTCGTTCCGCGACAGGCTGCGGCCGCTCCTCGAGCTGCCCGCCGAGCTCGTGCTGCTGACGCACGGCGACCCGGTGCTCGAGGACGGACGCGAGGCCCTGCGCGTCGCCCTGGACTCATGATCGAGATCGCGCCGGGCCTGCGCCGCTGGACCGCGTATCACGACCACTGGGAGGAGCAGGTCGGGTCGCTCGCTCTCGAGACCGCCGACGGCCTCGTGCTGATCGATCCGATCGACCCGCCGCGCGGGCTGCGCAACCCCGACCACGTGCTGCTGACCGTGTTCTGGCACGGACGCTCGACCGCCGAGCTGAAGGCGAAGCAGCGTCTGGGCGCACGCGCGCTCCGCGCAGCCGCTCCGCAACCGCGGCGTCGACGTAACGGACGCGTTCAGGCCCGGGGACGAGCTCCCCGGCGGTCTGCAAGCGTTCGCGACCGCCCGCGTGAACGAGGTCGTCTACTGGCTGCCAAAGCAGCGTGCAGTCGCCGTCGGGGACGTTTTCCTCGGTGCCGGCGCGAAGCCTCGTGCGACACGCGACGCGCTGCGGCTGTGCCCGGAGCGCTGGCTCGGCAAGGCCACGCACGACGAGCTCCGCGAGTCGCTGCGGCCGCTGCTCGAGCTGCCCGTGCAGCGAGTGCTCGTCTCGCACGGCGAGCCGGTGCTTCGCGCAGGCAAGGCCGCGCTGGTGCGCATCCTTCGCTGACTACGAGCGAGCTCAGACGTCCTCCAGCGGTCGTAGGGCGGGGTAGAGACGGCGGTAGCGCGCGTATCCCTCGTCGTAGATGCCTCGCCAATCCGGATCCGGTGCGACGAGGTCGCGAACGCGGACCGCTCGCTCGATCGCCTCGTGCAGGTCCGCGTAGACCCCCGCGCGAACGCCGGCCAGCAGCGCGGCGCCGAAGGCCGCGCCCTCCTCGACGACCGTGCGCTCCAGCGGAATGCCGAGAACCGAGGCCAGGATGCGCAACCACAGCTCGCTGCGCGCGCCGCCGCCCGAGACGCGACCGGCGCCCGCCTCGACGCCGAGCTCGCGAAGGAGCTCGAAGCAATCGCGTAGGCCGAAGGCGACGCCCTCGAGCGTCGCGCGCGTCAAGGCTCCGGCGTCGTGCCGCAGCGAAAGGCCGACGAACGCGGCCCGGGCAGCCGGGTCGGCGTGGGGCGTGCGCTCGCCGGCGAGGTAGGGCTGGAACAGCAGGCTCTCGACGCCCGGCGCCCATCGCTCGGCCTCCCCAAGGAGCTCCTCGTAGGGCGCGCCGCAGGACGGACTCGCGAAGCCAGCGAAGCGCGCCCGCAGCGCTGAGCATCACGCCCATCGCGTGCCAGGCACCGGGGACGGCATGGCAGAACGCGTGGACGCGCGCCTGCGGATCAGCGGCGAACGACGGCAGCACGGCGAAGACGACGCCCGAGGTGCCGAGCACGACCGAGACGGGCCCCGGACGCGTCGATGCCGACACCGAGCGCGCCGGCGGCTTGGTCACCCGCCCCCGGCGCGCCGGGCACGTCGGGCGACTCGAACACCTCGGGCAGCCATGCGCGCGGCACCTCGAAGGCGTCCAGCACATCGTCGGACCAACGCCTTCCCGCGACGTCGAAAAGGAGTGTCCCCGAAGCGTCCGCCACGTCGGTCGCGCGCTCGCCGGTCAGGCGCAGCCGGATGTAGTCCTTGGGCAGCAGGATGTGCGCGATCCGCGCGTAGACGTCCGGCTCGTGCCTGCGCAGCCAAAGCAGCTTCGGTGCCGTGAACCCCGGTAGCGCGCGGTTCCCAGTGAGCGCGATCAACCGATCCAGTCCGATCCGTTCCTCGATCTCGGCGCACTCGACTGCGGTTCGCTGGTCGTTCCAGAGAATCGCGGGCCGGAGCACGCGGTCACGCGCGTCGAGCGCGACGAGCCCGTGCATCTGCCCCGTGAGCCCAGTCGCCGTGGCACGCGGCAGCGCGGCAAGCGCGCGCTCGCTGGCGCGCCACCAGTCAGCAGGGTCCTGCTCGGCCCAGCCCGGCCGCGGGATCGAGAGCCCGTACTCCTCCCCGGCTCGTGCCAGCACCGTTCCGTCGGGGGAGATCGCCAGCGCCTTCACGCCGCTCGTCCCGACGTCGAGCCCGACCAAGATTGGCTCAGCCGCCATCTAGGAGTGCTTCAAGCCCCGAGCGCCGCGTACACGAGCTCGTACGCGCGGACGGCGTCCTTCGCCTGCTGCGCCTCGTGCAGCTCGGCGTCGTCGATCCGCCCGGCGACGTCCCAGATGAAACGCCACTGGTGCACCGAGCGCGCGACGGCAGCAACGGCGTCCTCCGTGTACGGGTAGAGGTCGAAGCCGAGGCGCTCGCCGGTCTCGCCGTAGCCGGCGCGGCGTAGCTCGACGGCGAGCTCGAGCGTCTCCATGAACGCCGTCGCGCCGACCATGTTGTCGTCGTCGAAGGTCCCCCAACCGGAGTTCGCGTGCTGGTGCCCAAGCAGTCCTTCCGCCGCAAGCATCGCCGCGTACTCCCCGAGGTTCTCGCCGTTCATCAGCAGGTGCTGCCAGTCCATGTTCACCTGCACGTTGTCGAGCCCTTGCGCTCGCAGCTTGTGGATCACGTGCAGGGTCATGCCGACGTTCCGCATGAGGATCTTCATCGCGGGCTCCGAGTTCTTGTGCTCGAGGAAGAGCTTGATCCCGCGCTCGCGCGCCCGCTGCGCGGCCCGGCCGACGCCGTCGAGGAAGCGAGCCCAGCTGTCGGCGTACGGTGTCTGGAAGGGGTAGTTGTAGCCCTCGATACCCGGCCAAAGCACGAAGTGCGCTCCGAGCTCGCCTGCGAAGTCGACGGCGTCGAGCGTCCGACGAACCGCCTCGTCGCGGACCGCATCGTCCGGTGAGGAGAGCCCGCCTTTTCCGAAGGCCGGATCCAGGTGCAGGCCCGAGCAGATCGTGTACACGTCGTGCCCGCCGAGCGCCGCGCGCACCTCGTCGAGGTTCTCCGGAGAGAGCTCGTTCGGGTAGTGGAACTCGTAGTCGTCGATCAGGCCGTCGAGCCCTTCGACTGCCCGCCGGACGCGCTGGGCCGTCGTCTCGTCGCGGTGCTCGGGCTGATAGCCCGTCGGAACGAACCGGGTGACCATCGGCCCGAAGGCCCAGATGCCAAGACTGGTTTTCATGGGCTTCTCCCTCCTCGCCGCCGTTCGGCCTACTGGGCCGTCCAACCGCCGTCGACGACGATGCTCGTACCGTTGACCAGCCCCGCCGACGGCGACGCAAGGAAGATCACCGCCGCGGCGACCTCGGTGGTCGTGCCGACGCGACCGATCGGGATGCGGGTCAGGACGTCGTCCAGGAACTCTTGCCGATCGAGCCGCTCCGCCGTGCCGGGCGTCCGAACGAACGTCGGCGCGACCGTGTTCACCGTCACTCCGTGTGGCCCCCACTCGAGCGCGAGCACCTTCGTCAGCAGCTCGACGCCGCCCTTCGAAGCCGAGTAGGCCGCGTGGCGCCGGATGCCGACGTGCCCCGCCTGCGAGCTCATGTTCACGATCCGGCCGTAGCGGCGCGCGACCATGTGGCGGCCGGCAGCCTGACAGATGAAGAAGAGGCCCTTCAGGTTCACGGCCATCAGTTCGTCCCACTCCTCCTCTGTCACGTCGAGCGCGTCGTGGTTGGTGCCGAGGCCGGCATTGTTGACGAGCACGTCGATTCGACCGTGACGCTCCACGACCGTGTCGACGGCCGCCCTGATCGAACCGATCGTCACGCAGGTCGACCGTGACGCTCTCGGTCGGAGCGTCTCCTCCGCGGATCCCCGAGACGACCGTCGCTCCCGCTCCTACCAGCGCGAGCGCAACGTCATGGCCGATTCCCCGGCCCGCGCCCGTCACGAGCGCGACTCTGCCTGTCAGGTCAAAGCTCGGCTGCTCCATCAGACGCCGACGTTCGCACGAAGCCAATCTCGATTGCGCACCTGCGCGTGCGCGGACTCAGCGAGCTCCTCATCCTCGCGCGGGATCCGGTCCTGCTCGACGACGATCCAGCCGTCGTATCCGGCCGCGCGCAGCGCATCGAAGAACGCCGGCAGGTCGACGTCGCCGTGTCCGAGCTCGCAGAACATGCCGCGTCGCCATCCCTCGACCACGTCGGCCCGCTCGGCGACGACCCCGCGCACAACGTCCAGCCGCACGTCCTTGACATGGACGTAGTCGACACGCGCGCCCCAGCTCCGGATCGACGCGATCGGATCGCCGCCGCCAATGAGGAGATGACCTGTGTCGACCAGCACGCCGATGTCGGTCAACTCGAGCGCGCGCTCGATTTCCTGCGGCGATTCGACGAACGTCGACGTGTGCGGATGAAGGGTCGGCTCGAAGCCGCGGTTGTTCGCGACCTCTTGGGCGCGTTTCACGCCGTCGGCCCAGCGCCGCCAGCCTCCGTCGTCGAGCGACGGCGCGCCGCGGCCGGGATTCGCCGTACGCTCGGCAGACCCGCCGTCGCCGAACACCGGGCGTGCGCCCCCACCTGCGGCGTCGAACAGGTCGATCGTCCGCTCGAGCGCGCGCAGGTCCTCGTCGAGGTGCTCCGGCTCGCTGAAGCGGATCGGGCACCACCCGCCGGTCAGCGCGAGCCCATGCCGCTCGAGCCGCGCGCGCAGCTCGTCGCCTTCGCCGAGGTAGCCCGGAGGTCCGAGCTCGGTGCCCTCGTACCCGGCAGCCGCCATCGCGGCGAGCAGCTCGTCAGGCCCCGGAACGTTCGGGTACACGCCGACGGTGACCTCGAAGGCGCCGTACGAGAGCGGCGCGTTTCCGACCTTCATCGGCGGCTTCGCTCGCAAGGACGGCGCGCGAGGCGGCTCACGCCGTCACCAGCGGGACGCGGGGATCCTTCGGAGTCTCCGACCAGGTGTCGCGGATCCACGCAAGCGCCGGGTCGTCGGTGTTCGCCATCGAGTGGTGGTCGCCCGCGAGCGCGTTCAGGTAGTAGAAGTCGTAGCCGGGCGCGGCGCAAAACGGGTGGTAGCCGTACGGCACGAGCACGAGGTCGCCGTCGCGGACCGTCCACGCATCGTCGACGCCGTGCTGCGGGGAGTAAAGACGCTGGAACGCGAACGCCTCGGATGCGCGCGAGCGGTAGTAGTAGACCTCCTCGAGCTTGACCTCGTCCGGCAGACGATCCTCGTCGTGCTTGTGCGGCGGATAGCTCGACCAGCTACCGGACGGCGTCAGCACCTCGACGACGAGCAGCCGCTCCGCGGGGAAGCCGGGCTGGATCATGTTGTTGATCTGGCGTGTGGCGTTGCCGGCGCCGCGGACCTCCACCTCGACCTCCTCCGGGCGCTGGAGCACCGGCTCGAGCCGCCGCTCGACGGGCGCGGACGCGACAACGAGCTCCGCGTCGCCCGCGAGCCGGTACGGCGTGTCGCGCGGCAGATAGAGCGTCCACGGCAGCTGCTCGAAGACGCCGGCGCGCGGGCCGAGCTCGAGCGTCGCCCCCTCGACTTCAGCGGTGCAGGCGCCCGAGAGCAGCACGATCGCAACTTCCTCCCCGCCCGTCGAGCGCTCGAGTGAGCCGTCGAGGCGTTCGGCGCCGAACGTCAGGTAGCGCCAGCCGGCCTCCGCGGGCGTGATTCGCGACCACGTGCCCGCCCGCCGGTGCAGCGTCACAGCGCGGCCTCGAGCTCGTCGAGGGTCGGCATCGCCTCCGAGCACGCGAGCTGCGCCGCGACGAGTGCACCTGCAACGCTCCCGCGGCGCACGCCGTCGACGAGCGACATGCCTCGTAAGAGCGCGTGGCCGAGCGCGGCGGCGAACGCGTCGCCGGCGCCGAGCCCGTTCACGACTTCGACCGGGTGCACGGGCACATCTGTCTCCTCGTCTCCGTCGTACACCCGCGAACCGGCGCCGCCGCGCTTGAGCACGAGGCGCTTCGGCCGCTCGGTCAGAGCCGCCGCGGCGACCTCCTCCTCGTTCCCGACGACGATCTCGGCGGCGGCCACGGCCTCGGCGGCCAGTGCCGGGTACGCGACGGGGTCGTCCCACAGGCTCGGCCGCCAGTCGAGGTCGAAGATCGCCGTTCCGCGGTGCGAGCGCAGAGCGTCCAGTGTCGTCTCCCTCGACGGCGATTGCGCGAGGCCGGTCCCGGTCGCGTACAGAAGCGGCGCCGCCGCTACCTCCTCGGCGTCGAAGTCGCCGGGCGAGAGCTGCCAGTCCGGCGCGGTCGGCTTACGGTAGAAGGTGAGCGGGAAGCGGTCGGGCGGCCAGACCTCGCAGAACGTCGGCGGCGTCTGCCAGTACGGGTCGGTCGCGAGGAAGCGCGTGTCGACGCCCTCGCGCTCGAGGAAGTCGCGAACGAACTCGCCGTGACCTTCGTTGCCGACCCGAGAGACGATCGCGCAACGCACGCCGAGCCGCGCGAGCGCGGTCGCGAGGTTGCCCGCGAACCCTCCTACGTAGCGCGTGAACGTCCGGACAGCGCGCAGCGGCGTCTCGAGTTCGTTGGGGTAGAGGTCGACGCCAACGCGCCCGATCACGACCGCCTCGGTCGAGTCACTCAAACTCGACCTCGACCTTGAGCGCCCGGCCTGCGCGGAGCTCCTCGATCGCGTCCGGAAGCTCGCCGACGCCGATCCGGTGCGTCACGACAGGCGCGAAGTCGATCCGACCCTGCTCGAGCAGCCGGATCGCGTCTGGGAAGACGTCCTGCCCGACGTACGACCCGAGCAGCGTCAGCTCGTCGCGCGTGATCCGTGACTGCGCGACCTCCGCGCGCGCGCGCTCGTTCATACCGAAGAGGAGGATACGTCCGCCGCGGGCGACCACCTCGAGCGCCGTCTCGAGTTGCGAGCCGACCGCGTCGACCACGATGTCCGCCTGCAGCCCGGCGGTCGCGCCGGGCGCGACGACGTCGACCGCGCCCATCGCACGCGCGAGCTGCGCGCGCTCCGGCGTAGGCTCCACGGCGACGACGCTCGCGCCCGCGGCGTTCAAAAGGGCGCAGAAGAAGGCGCCGATCGGTCCGGCGCCGAGCACGACGGCGGTCTCGCCGGGGAATACGCGAGCCTGCCGCGCGCCGTGCACGACCGTCGAGAGCGGCTCCGCGAGCGCCGCGACGTGCGCCGGCAGCTCCGGCGAGATCGGGAAGCACGCCTTCGACTTGACGACGACGCGCGGCGCAAGCCCGCCGTCGACGAAGATCCCGTAGGTCGTCCCGTTCTCGCACTGGTTCCGCAGACCGCGGCGGCACCAGGCGCACTCGCCGCACCAGAGGTTCGGAGCCACGACGACACGTTGACCGACCTCCAGCGACGTCACCGAGCCGCCCACCTCCGCGACCCGCCCGACGAACTCGTGCCCCAGGATCACGCCGAGGTTCGCCGGGTGTCCGGGCGGCACGCTGAGGATGTGCAGGTCGGTGCCACAGACCCCACAGGCCTGGACGTCGAGCAGCACGTCGTCGGCGGAAACGAGCGCCGGTTCCGCCCGCTCCTCGATCGCGAGCGTGCCGAGGTCGGCGAGGACGGCCGCTTTCACGAGCCGCCGTCGTGATACCCGAGCTTCCGGGCGTGCTCCTTCCCGGTGACGATCAGCTCCGCCACCTCGTCGCGCGAGTGCACGCCTTTCGCGAACTCGGCGATCGATTCGCCGTGGGAAAGGATCGCGAAGCGGTCCGCGATCGGGTACACGTGGTAGACGTTGTGCGTGATGAAGATGATCGAGATGCCCTTGTTGCGGGCCTCCTCGACCGACTTCAGTACGCGCTTGGTCTGACGGAGGGACAGTGCCGACGTCGGCTCGTCGAGGATCAGCAGCTTTGGATTGAAGTACGCGGCCCGCGCGATCGCGATCGACTGGCGCTCGCCGCCGGACATCCGGGCGAGTGGCTCCTCGGCATCGCGGATCTCGATCCCGATGTCGGAAATCGCCTCGCGAGCGTCGCGGTGCGCCTTCTTGCGGTCGATCCAGCGGAACGGTCCAAAGCCCTTCGTGATCGCCTTCTCACGACCGAGGAAGACGTTGCGGTAGATGGACATCAGGTCGACGATCGCAAGATCCTGGTAGACGGTCGCGACTCCGATGTCGTACGCATCCCGCGGCGAGCCGAAGCGAACAGGCTCGCCGGCCCAGCGGATCTCACCCTTGTCGGGCGGGAACAGCCCGGTGAGGATCTTGATCAGCGTCGACTTGCCGGCGCCGTTGTCGCCCAGCAGGCCGAGCACTTCGGCGGGGCCGAGCGTGAAGCTGACGTTCTTGAGCGCCACGATCCGGCCGAAGTTCTTCGCGATCCCCCGCGCCTCCACGAGCGGTGTGCCGTTGCTCCCCATCAGATCTGCGGCCTCGAACGGCCGAGCTGCTGATTGACGATCACGGCGACGATGATCAGCAGGCCGACCGCGAAGTTCAGCCAGTAGCTCGCGATCCCGGACAGCACCAACCCCTGTTGAATCATCGCGATCATCGCCGCGCCGAGCGCCGCGCCGAGGACCGATCCGTAGCCGCCGTTCAGCCGAGCCCCGCCGACGACTGCGGCGGCGATCACCTGGAGCTCGAGGTTGGCCCCGCGTGTCGCCTCGACCGTGTTGAAGCGTCCGACCTGGATCAGACCCATCAGGCACGCGCAGAGCGCCGTGACCACGAAGAGGATGATCCAGACGCGATCGACCGGCACGCCCATCGAGCGGGCCGACCGCTCGTTCCCGCCCGAGGCGAAGATCCAGTTGCCGAACCGCGTGCGCAGGAGAACGAACGAAAGCAGGAGGAGCACGCCGAGGAACCAGAGCGCCGACACCTGATAGCCGCGGAAGAAGCCCCCCTCGATCCGGTAGGAGAAGAGCTTGAACACGAACGTGTCCTTGTCGACCGCGACCGGGAAGCCCTCGGTGACGCGGAGCAGCAGGCTGCGCCAGATCAACAGCGTCCCGAGCGTCACGATGAAGGATGGGATCCTCGTCCCGACGACGAGGAACCCGTTGATGAGCCCGATCGAGATCGCCGCGCCAATCGCGAAGAGGACGGCGACGAACGGGTTCGTCCCATAGTTGAGGATCAGGTACGGCCCGATCACGGACGAGAACCCGAGCACCGACCCGACCGAGAGGTCGAAGTGGCCCGCGATCATCAGCAGCGTCACGCCCATCGCGACGACCCCGATCTCCGCGGTGATGCTCACGAGCCCGGCGAGCGACGTCCGTGAGGTGAATGTGTCCGCGGACGGCGCGATGAGCGCGAAGATCGCGAACATCACGACCGCGCCGAAGAGCGCCCCGGTCTCGGGGCGCCCGATGAGCAGGCCGCGGACTGCGGTCCACCCCCGAGCGCCCCGGGTGGGGAGAGCAGCCTCGCGCTCTGCGAGCGGAGTCTGCTCGGCCCCCATCTACCTGAACCCTGCCTTCACGCCTTCGGCGACCTGATCGGCGTTCGACTTGTCCACCAGCGCTGGGCCGGTGAGCATGTCGACGCCGGGGGCGATCACGAAGCCGTGATCGATGTGCCCCCGCAGCCAGTGGATCGGCTCGTACCCCTGCAGGTACTGCTGCTGGTCGATCGTCGAGACGAGCGTGTCGCCGTTGATCTCGTTCAGCAGGTCCTCGGTCATGTCGTACGCCGAGACCTTCACGTCGCCCTTCTTCCCGAGCTCGTCGAGCGCCTGCAGGGCGAATGTGGCCGGCTGCGGCCCGACGCCGAAGATGGCGTCGACGTCGGTGTTCTTCTGCAGGTAGCTCTTGATCTGCTCGGTCGCCTGCGTCGCGTCCTTCGAGCTCGGGAGCTTGTCGACCCTCGCTCCGGCCTTGGTCAGCTCCGCGGTGTAACCGCGGCAGCGGGCCTCGAGGCCGGTGTGGCCCGGCTCGTGGATGATGCAGACGCCGTGCCTGATGGCGCCGTCCTGTGCCTGCCGCTGCGCGGTGAGACGCCCGCCTGCCTCCTCGTCGCCGCCGACGTAGAACAAGTACGGGATCCGCTCCTCGAGCGGCCTCGTGTCCGGGACGTTCACGGCGATCACCGGGATGCCGGACTCGATCGCCTGACGTAGCGGTTGGTCGACGGCGTTCTGGTCGAGGATCGAAGCGAAGATGCCGTCCGGCTTCGCCGCGATCGCTTGGTTCAGCAGGTCGACGTATCCCGCGACGGCGAACTGCTCCAGCGGGAGGTCCTTGACGGTGACGCCGTACTTCTTCGCCCCGTCGCGGATCCCGTTTCGGTAGATCGCCCAGAACACGTTCCCTGACTCCCCGTGCGTGACGGAGTAGAACGTCAGGTTCGACTGGTTGCCCTCCGCGGCCGTGGCGGTCGCGCCCTCGGCGCCCTCGTCGTCGTCGCCGCCGATGTCGCAGGCCGCCAGCAGCGGCGCCGTCGACAGGGCGGCTCCACCGATCGCGGCCCGGCGAAGCAGTGTGCGCCGCGAGATCGCGCGCTTCAGCGCGGCCTGGACGGGGTCCAGGTCATCAAGCGGCCGGTCGTTCTCGCTCATGTGCTTCCCTCCTCGTCGTTTGCTTGATCAGATCGCCGCTGCGGTCTCTGCGATGGAGACCCGCCTCCCTTCCCGCCCGGACCTGTGGATCGCCTCGCAGAGGATGGCCGCGCGATACCCGTCCTCGAAGCTCGCTTGTCTCTCCGGAACGGCGCGGTCCTCGAGCACCGCCGAGAGGAAGTCCCGCCATTGATGGACGAAGCTGTGCTCCCAGCCGAGCACGTGGCCGGGCGGCCACCACTGGGCCAGGAAGGGGTGGTCGGGCTGCGTCACCACGATGTCCCGGAAGCCGCCGAGGCGCTCACGCTCGTCGGCGAACAGGAAGACGTGTAGGCGGTTCGGGTCCTCCATGTCCCACCAGATCGACCCGTCGCTTCCGTTCAGTTCGATCCGGTGACGTCCCTTCCAGCCGCTCGCGACCCGCGACGCCTCCAGCGTCGCGATCGCGCCGTCGCCGAGCTCGAGGATCGCCGCGTAGGCGTCGTCGACGTCGGAGACGAAGCTCGCCGTTCGCGCCGTCACGGCCTGCGGCTCCCCGACGAGGAAGCGGAGGAGGTCGACGAGGTGCACGTAGTCGAGCACGGCACCCGCGCCACCCGACGAGCGCGCTTGTCCGCCGGCGACCTGGTAGTCCTGGAGATAGAGCGCGCGGTAGTGCCGCAACTCCCCGAGCCGTCCCGCGTCGACGGTCTCCTTCGCAAGTGCGACGGCGGGGACGTAGCGGTAGTTGAAGCCGACCGCGTTCGCGACGCCCGCCTCCTCGGCCGCGTCGCGCAGCGCGCGCGCCTCGTCGAGGGTCGCCCCGAGCGGCTTCTCGCAGAGCACCGGCTTGCCCGCCGCGAGGGCCGCCAGCGACGGCTCCTCGTGACCCTCGACCGCGTTCAGGTTCGCGACGACGTCGACCTCGGGGTCGTCGACGAGCTCCTCCCAGCTCGTCGTCCAGCGCTCGAAGCCGAGCTCGCGCGCCGCCGCCTCGAGCGGCTCGGGGCGGCGTCCGGCGAGGGAGACGAGCCGGACGCGCCGCGGCAGCGGCTCGAGGTGGTTCAGCGTGTGCAGGGCATGGGCGTGGGCACGGGTGATCCACCCGTAGCCAAGGACACCGACGCCGATCGCGTCGCGGACCACGGCGAGGACCCTCTCAAAGAGCTTCGCGGCTTGTCAATCCGGCTCGAAAGCGAAGAAACTCGGGCTTAACAATGGCCGGAGTTCCGGAAGCGCGTCCTCGGGGAAGATCGCCTCGACCGGAGCGATGAAGGTCGTGATCGAGCCCCAGCGCCGCGAGTAGGCTCGCGGCATGCAGATGTACGTCGCCGCCGAGTGGACGTCTGCTGCAGGACGGGACGAGATCCGGAGCCCGCGGGATCGCGAGGTGCTGGGATAAACACGGTGCGACTCACGACCGCGCAGGCAGTGGTTCGCTACCTCCAGGCGCAGTGGTCCGAGCGGGACGGCGACCGCCGGCGGCTGGTCCCCGGGATCTGGGGGATCTTCGGCCACGGCAACGTGATCGGGCTCGGGCAGGCGATCGAGGAGCATGGCGACGGCTTGACGTTCCACCAGGGCCGCAACGAGCAGTCGATGGCGCACGCCGCGGCCGCCTTCGCGAAGGCGACCCGTCGCCGTCAGACGCTCGCCTGCACCTCGTCGATCGGGCCCGGCGCGACGAACATGGTCACGTCCGCCGCCGGCGCGACGATCAACCGGCTCCCCCTCCTGCTCCTGCCCGGCGACGTCTATGCGACGCGGCATCAGGGGCCGGTGCTGCAGCAGCTCGAGCATCCCTCCGCGGGCGACGTCTCCGTCAACGACTGCTTCCGCCCCGTGGCCCGCTTCTTCGACCGGATCACGCGCCCGGAGCAGCTCCTGACCGCGCTCCCGGAGGCGATGCGGGTCCTCACGTCGCCCGTCGAGACCGGCGCCGTCGTGCTCGCGCTCCCCCAGGACGTGCAGTCGCACGCCTTCGACTACCCCGAGCGCTTCTTCGAGGAGCGGGAGTGGCGGATCGAGCGGCCGCTCCCCGACCCGCGCCGGATCGCGGAGGCGGCTGAGCTCATCCGCGGCGCGGAGCGCCCGCTGGTCATCGCGGGGGGCGGGGTGCTCTACAGCGAGGCGGACGCAGGCGCTGCTCACACTCGCGCGCGCCGCAGGGATCCCGGTCGCGGAGACGTTCGCCGGCAAGGGAGCGGTCCAGGCCGACGAGTGGCTCCAGCTCGGCGGTGTCGGCCTCGAAGGCAACCCGGCGGCCTCCAAGCTCGCGGCGGACGCCGACCTCGTGCTCGCCGTAGGCACCCGCCTGACCGACTTCGCGACCGGATCGAACAGCCTCTTCCAGCACGCCGACGTCCGCTTCGTCGCGATCAACGTCTGGGGGCGCGACGCCCAGAAGCAAGGGGCGCTGGCGGTCGTGGGCGATGCCCGCGAGGCGCTCGACGCGCTCCGCGAGGCGCTCGCCGGATGGTCGACCGCCGAGGAGTACCGCGACGAGGTCATGCGCGCACGCGGCGAGTGGCTCGACCAGCGTGCGGCGCTGCTGCGCCCGGTCGAGGGCGAGGCGATGAGCCAGGCGCAGCTGATCCTGACCCTGAACGAGGTCGCGCAGGAGGGCGACACCGTGATCGCCGCGGCTGGGACGCCGCCCGGCGACCTGCTCAAGATCTGGGATGCGACCGGCGGCCGCGCCTGCCACCTCGAGTTCGGCTACTCGTGCATGGGCTACGAGCTGCCGGCAGGGATCGGCGTGCGGTCGGCGCAGCCCGACGGCGAGGTGTACGTCTACATCGGGGACGGCACCTTCCTGCTCAACCCCGGCGAGCTCGTAAACGCGCTCCAGGAGGGGCTGAAGATCACGGTCGTGATCTCCGAGAACCACGGCTACCAGTCGATCCAGCGGCTCCAGCTCTGGCGACACGGGAGGATGTTCGGCAACGAGTTCCGCGCGCGGCGTGACGGGCAACTCGACGGCGAATACCTCAACCTCGACCTCGCGAAGATCGCCGAGGGAATGGGCGCCCGCACGTGGCACGTGGACTCGCCGGGCGCGTTCCGGGGAGCGCTCGAGGCGGCGCGCGGCGAGTCGCGCGCGTGCGTGATCGTCTGCGAGACCGAGCCTCATCGCTATCTCCCGGGCTCCGAGGTCTGGTGGGACGTCGCGCCGCCGGAGGTGTCGGACGAGGCCGAGGCGCAGCGCGCCCGGCGCGAGTACGAGCGTGAGCGGAAGCAGCTCCAGCGGTTCTATTACTGAGCGAGTTCGCGGCGGCGAGAGCGTCGTCGGGACGTTCCTCAACCTGGGCTCGCCGCTCGCGGCGGAGATCTGTGCGCGCGCGGGCTTCGACTTCGCCGTCGTCGATCTCGAGCACGGCGCCGGGACGGAGGCAGAGCTGATCCCGACGCTCCAGGCACTCGGATCCTGCGGCGCGATCGTGCGCGTCGAGTCCGCAGAACGGCCTCGCGTCCAGCGGGCGCTCGACGCGGGCGCGGACGGCATCATGGTTCCGCGGGTGGGCTCCGCGGCGGACGCGGTTGTCGCCGTCGCGGCGACGCGGTACCCGCCGCGCGGCGTCCGCGGCGTCGCCTACATGAACCGAGGCGCGGACTTCGGAGCCGGTGCGCCGGAAGTTGACGTTCTCGTCGCGATTCAGGTCGAGACGCGCGGCGCGGTGGACGATGCCCGGGAGATCGCAGGCCTCGAGGGCGTCGACGTGCTCTTCGTCGGCCCGGCTGATCTCGGGGCCGCGCTCGGTACCAGCGACCTGCCGCTCGATGCGATCGTCGAAGCAGCACGCGCAGAGGGCAAGGCCGCCGGACTGTTCACGCGCACTCGCGAGGATGCTCAACGCGCGCTCGAGCGCGGCTTCCGCGTCGTCACGGTCGGCGCCGACTCGTTCTTCCTCGCCGAGGCGGCGCGCGCGGCGGCCGCGCCTTGATCGTCGCGACCGGCCCCGTGCACCCGGTCGCGATCGAGATCCTCGGCCCGATCGAGGTCGCGGAGAACTGGCGCGCGCTGTTGCCCGACGCCGAGGCGCTGATCGTGCGCGGTGACGCGTCGGTCGGGCAACGCGAACTCGCCTCGGCCCCGCGCCTCCGCGTGATCGGGCGCAGCGGCGTCGGCGTCGACCGAGTGGACATGGCTGCGACGGCCGCGTGCGGGATCCCGGTCGTCGTCACACCGGGAGCGAACGCGCGCGCCGTCGCGGAGGGCGCGCTGACACTGATGCTCGCCCTCGTCAAACGGCTTGCCGAGCTCCAGCGCGCAGTGGTCGAGCGCGACTGGGGGGCGCGCGACCGCCTCGAGCTCGGCGATCTCGAGGGGGCGACCCTCGGGATCGTCGGCTACGGCCGCATCGGCCGCGAGCTCGCCGATCTCGCGCGCGCGCTCGGGATGCACATCCTCGCGCACGACCCGCTCGTCGACGAGGCGACGACACCGCTGGACGCGCTCTTCGAGAACGCGGACGTCGTCTCCCTGCACGCGCCGCTGACCGACATGACGCGCGGCATCGTCGGGCCGAAGCTGCTGGCCCACGCGAAGCCCGGCCTCGTCCTCGTCAATACCGCCCGCGGCGGGCTCGTCTCGTCGCTCGACGACCTGCTCGCCGCGCTCGAGGACGGCCGACTCGGCGGCGTCGGCCTTGACGTCTTCGAGGAGGAACCGCCCGACCCCATGCACCCGCTGTTCGCTCACCCCCGCGTCGTTGCGACGCCGCACGCCCTCGGCCTCACGCTCGGCGCCCGCGAGGCGGTCTTCCGCGCGATGGCGGAAGGCGTCGCCGCCGTGCTGCGCGGCGAGACCCCGCCGAACGTGGCCTAGGAGGGTTTGGCGAAACAGGCGCTGTGCCGCCGGGCCGTTCCACCAAACCCTCCTAGAGGTCCCGAACCTCCTCCCAGGCGCCGCTCTCGAACGAGCGCGCGATCGCGTCGAGGACGCACGCCGTGGCGGCGATCTCCCGGACGCCCGGCTCGCGCTGGACGCCGTCCGCGATCGACTGGAGAAAGCGGTAGGCCTCGATCACCTTCAGGTCGTCGTAGCCCATCGGGATCCCCTGCCCCGGCTGGAACCGCGCGAAGTCGGGGTGGGACGGGCCCATCAGCACTCGCGCCGAGCCGCCTTCGCGGTAGTGCTCGAGCTCGTTCATGCGCTCGAAGTTCCACGCCACGGCGCCGCGGGTGCCGTTCACCTCGAACCAGTAACGCGCCTCGGCGCCGACGATCACCCGCGAGAGCTCGATCGTGCCCTTGAGCCCGGATTCGAACTCCACGAGCGCCGCGCACCAGTCCTCGTTCTCGACGGGCCCGAGCTCGACGTCGCCCTCGACGACGGAGAAGTGCGTGCCCGTGCCCATCTGCACCTTCGGGCGCTCCGGGATCAGGATCGCCGACGTCGCCGTAGCGCGAACGATCGGCCCGCAGAGGAACATCGCCAGGTCGATCGCATGAGAGCCAAGGTCGGAGAGGATCCCGTGGCCGGAGAGCTCGCGCGAGAAGCGCCATGAGAGCGCGCCACGGGGATTCGCTGAGTAGCTCGCCACGAACTGCATCCGGAAGTGGTTGATCTCCCCGAGCTCGCCGTCCGCGATCAGCCGGCGCGCGTGCTGCACGGCGGGCGGGTTCCGGTAGTTGAGCCCGACGATCGTGCGAACCCCCGCCGCCTCGGCGGCGCGGGCGATCTCGACCGTGTCCTGCGGCAGCGCCCCGAGCGGCTTTTCGCCCCAGAAGTGCTTGCCGGCCTCGACCGCCGCCAGCGCCATCTCGCGGTGCATGAAGTTCGGCGCGCAGATCGAGACGGCCTCGACCTCCGGATGCGCGATCACGGCGCGCCAGTCGGTCGACCACTCCGTGTAGCCGAGCCTCTCCGCCGCAGCGCGCGCCCGTTCCTCGACCTCGTCCGCAGCGATCACGAGCCGCGCCCGCCCGTCGCACTCGGGGAAGTGGATCGGGACGCGCCGGTAGGACGTCGAGTGCACCTCGCCCATCCAGCCGACCCCGAGCAGGCCGACACCGATCTCCTTCACTCGAGTTCCTCCAGCGGGACGGCGCCGATCAGCCCGAGCACGTGCACGGGCGGGATTCTCTCGCGCTCAGCCGTCCGCCGCGAGGCGGGCATCCTCGTCTTCGCGCGGCGGGAGCCAGTGGACCTCGAGCCGCTCGATCCGTGAACCCTCGATCTCGAGGACCCGGAACGCCAGGCCGTCGTACTGGACCTCGTCGTCCTCCTCCGGAGCTCGCCCCAGAAGGCCGAAGACGAAGCCCGCGACCGTGTGGTAGTCCTCCTGCGGGAGCTGGGTCCCGAACTGCTCGTTGAAGTCGTCGATCGGGAACGTGCCGTCGATCCTGACCGTCGTGTCGTCGACGCGCTCGACGGCCTCGTCGGGAAGGTCGTACTCGTCCTCGATCTCACCGACGATTTCCTCGAGCAGGTCCTCGAGCGTGACGATCCCCTGCGTCGCGCCGTACTCGTCGACGACGATCGCCATGTGGTTCTTCGTGCGGCGGAAGTCGGCGAGGAGCGCGGCGAGGTCCTTCGTCTCCGGGACGACGAACGCGGGTCGCAGCAGGTCCTCGATCACGACGTTCTCGATCCCGCGGTCGTTGAGCGCGGAGAAGAGGTCGCGAACATGCAGGATCCCGGCGATGTCGTCGAGCGAGCCCTTGTACGCGGGGTAGCGCGTGTACGGCGAGTCGATCACCGCGGCGAGGCACTCCTCCGGGGGCAGGTCGACGGAGATCGCCACCACCTCCGGCCTCGGGACCATCACCTCGTGGACCTCTTTGCCGGCGAAGTTGAAGACCTTGTAGAGCATCTCCTCCTCGGCCTCCTCGATCGCGCCGGTGTCCTCGGCCTCGCGGACGGTGTACAGGATGTCCTCGCGCGTGTACCCGTGGACGCCGGCGGGCGCGGGTTGGACGCCGAACAGCCTCGAGACGGCGTCCGCCGAAACCTGCAGCACCCAGACGAGCGGGAACGAGATGCGAGCGAGCAGCTCGAGCGGCACGGCGAGCACGACCGCGAGGGCCTCGGCCTTCTGTAGCGCGACCGCCTTCGGCACGAGCTCGCCGAGCACGACGGTCAGGTAGGTCAGGATCAGGAACGAGAGCGCGTACGCGATCAGATGCGAGACCCACGAGTCGACGTAGTTCGAGATCAGCGGCTCACCGATCGAGCCCAGTGCGATGCCGCACAGGGTGATCCCGACCTGCACCGTGCTGATGAAGCGCACCGGCTCGTCCATCAGGCGCAACGCACGGCGTGCCGGGAGCGAGTTCATCTGCTCGAGGCGCCCGCGTCTCGCGGTCACGAGCGCGTACTCGGCCGCCACGAAGATCGCGTTCGCGAGCACGAGCGCGAACACGAGGATGATGCGGAGGAAATCGCTCACGCCCCGCTCTCCGGGGCGTGGGTACTAGGCGGTAGCTCGTCGTCCAAGCTAGGAATGAGTATAGGAGACGGCCCCGGCGTCGTCGTGCCGCCGCGCGCCGCCCTCGCGGACGAGCCGTTCCAGGTGCGAGAGGGTCTCGGCGACCGCGAAGCGACGGGCTCCCGGGTTCAGGTCGGCGCCGAAGAGCGGGTACGAGACCTCGTAGCCCGTGCGCGGCTCCGCCCCGAGCGCCGCGGCCGTGTCCTCGAGACGCGCCCGGTGGTGAGCGACGATCGCACGCGCCCGCGCGGTCGGATCCGGCATCGGCTCGCCGTGGCCGGGGAGCGCGAGCCGGAGGCCGAGCTCCGCGGTGCGCTCGAGCGAGTCGAGGTAGTCGCCGAGGGGATCGGGACGCGAGTCCGGGTAGAGGCCGACCGCGGGCGTGATGCGGGGCAGCAGGTGGTCTCCCGCGACGAGCACCCCGTCGCGGACGAGCACGAGGTGCCCGTCAGCGTGACCCGGCGTCGCGAGCACCTCCCACCCGTCGACGACGTCGCCGGGGTGAAGCAGCTCCGGGTCGCGCACGTAGCGGATGAACGGCGCGTACACGGATCCCGCCTCGAGCAGCTCGTTGGCGACCACAGGCGGCACGCCGTTCTCGAGGAACCAGTCGGCGATCACCTGTGGCCAGCCGTCGTTCCCCCACACGTGGACGCACTGCTCGTAGTCGAGCGCGCCTTGTTGCACCGGCGCACCCGTCGCCGCCTGGGCCTGCTGCGCACCGCCGACGTGGTCGGGGTGGAAGTGCGTGATCACGATCCGGGAGACGTGCAGCTCGCGAGCCACCTCGGCGAAGACCTCGTCCAGGTCGGGGAGGGCGAGGCCCGTGTCGACGAGCGTCCAGCCGTCCTCGCCCTCGAGGAGGTAGCAGTGCACGTGGCTCGGCCGCATCGGCAGCGGCAGCGTGAGCCGAGCGAGCCCATCGAACATGTGTTCTATACTGGTCACGTGGGGGTCGAGTATCGCGAGGAGCCGTGCAAGGTGGCGCTCAACCGCGTGCGCGGCATGTCCTTCAAGTGGTCGTTGAACCCCTACATGGGCTGCGTCCACCGCTGCACGTTCTGTTACGTCCGAGCCTTCGAGCATCGAGCCGAGCGGCCGTTCGACGACCGTTACGGCACCTCGATCAGGGTCAAGTCGAACGTCGCGGACGTCCTCCGCAGGGAGCTCGCCCGACGCTCGTGGGAGAGCGATCTGGTCGCAATCGGGGCCGCCACCGACCCGTACCAGCCGGCTGAAGGGCGCTACAAGCTCACGCGGGCGTGCATCGAGGCGCTCGGCGAAGCGGCGAACCCGCTCACGATCATCACGCGCGGCCCGATGATCGTCCGAGACATCGACGTGCTCTCCGAGGCCGCGCGACACGCCTCGGTCAGCGTCACGTTCTCGATCCCGACGCTCGACGAGGACGTCTGGCGGAAGACCGAGCCGTCGACCGCCCACCCCCGCCAGCGGCTCCGCGCGCTCGAGCAGCTCGTCGAGGCAGGCATCAAGGCCGGCGTCGGGATGGCACCGATCCTGCCGGGGATCTCCGACCGTCCCGAGCAGCTCGCGGAAGTCGTTCGCGCGGCACGCGAGGCAGGAGCGACCGGGGTCTGGGCCAACCTGCTCTTTCTGAAGCCGGGCACGCGCGAGCACTTCATGGAGCACCTGGCCGAGGACTGGGCCGAGCTCGTGCCCCTCTACGAGGAGCTCTACGCCCGGAAGGCCTACCTCCCGGCCGAGCACACGAAGCCCGTCCGGGCCCAGGTCGCCGACCTCTCCCGTCGCTTCGAGATCGCCGACCGGCGTTCCAGGCCGATCCGGCCGGAGCCCAGACCCGAGCAGCTCTCGCTCGCGGTCTAGGTGGGTCCTAGGCGAGGTCGGACCTGGCCCCTACAATCCGCAGGCCGCCGTGGAAGCTTCCCCCGAACCGAATTCCTCCTCCGAGCGCGAGATCACGTGCCTGATCGTCGACGACCACGAGGTCGTCCGCGAGGGGCTGCGGCTCTCGCTCTCCCGCGCCCCGCACATCCGGGTGATCGGCGAGGCATCGGACGGGGCGAGCGCGGTCGCCCTCGCTGAGCGCCGGCGTCCGGACGTCGTGATCATGGACGTGCGGATGCCCGGGATGGACGGGCTGCAGGCGACGAAGATCCTGTCGGAGAAGCTGCCCGAGACGGCGGTGCTGATCTTCACCGCGTACAGCGAGCGCTCCCTGCTCGGACGCGGTCTCGAGTCGGGCGCGAAGGGCTACATCCTCAAGGAGGCGCCCCACCAGACGCTGCTTCGCGCGATCGAGAAGGTCGCGGCTGGAGACGGCTACGTCGACCCGGCGCTGATGCCAGCGTTCCTCTCCGGCAAGGACAAGGACGACATGCTCACCGGCCGCGAGCGGGAGATCCTGCAGCTCCTCGCGGACGGGATGTCGAACGCCGACGTCGCCTCGAAGCTCTTCATCAGCCAGGAGACCGTCAAGAGCCACGTGCGGCACATCCTCGCCAAGCTCGAGGCGGACACGCGCACCCACGCCGTGGCGATCGCGCTTCGTGACGCGATCATCGATTAGGACGGCCGCGCTCGTCGGCGCGGCCGCGCTCGCGGTCGTCGCGGCGGTCCTCTACGCGAGCACCGAGGCCACGACGCTCGGGGTAGTGCTGCTTCTCGCCGCGCTCGCCGCCGCAGCTCTCGTCGCCGCGTACCTGTTCCTCGTCCAGCGCGAGCGGCATCGAAAGATCGAGGAGGAGCTCGCCGGGCAGGCCGCCTTCCTCGAGGCGCTGATCGACTCGATGCACCAGATCGCCGCGCACGGGGGGACACAGTCGGTGCTCGAGCGCGCGAGGGTCGAGGCCGAGCGCCTCTTCGACGCGCAGGCGCGACTGCTCGGACCCGATGAGCAGCCCGGGCCTTCGGCAAACGGCCGGCAGGGCATCCTCGTCCCCCTCCGACTGCGCGACGAGCACATCGGCTCGCTCCACCTCGTGCGCGGCCGGCCGTTCGCCCGCGGTGACGTCGCGCGGGCGACGGTGCTCGCCGACTTCGCGGCACGCGAGAGCGAGAACGCGCGGCTGCTCGAGGAGGCGAAGATCAGAGAAGCCGAACGCGCCCGGCTCTCCGAGCAGATCGTCACCGCAGAGCAGGAGGAGCGGCGCCGGCTCGCGCTCTTTCTCCACGACGGGCCCGTGCAGTCGATGTCGGGGCTCGCGCTGATGCTCGATGCGGTCAGCGAGTCCGTCGCGCCGGAGGCCCTGCCGGTGATGGAGAAGGCGCTCCGTCAGCACCGCCAGACCATCCGTGCGCTCCGCGACCTCTCGTTCAACCTCGAGCCGGTCGTCCTGCGCGATCAGGGATTCGGCCCCGCGGTCAAAGGGCTCGCCGAGCACCTCGGGCTCGAGCACCGGATCCAGATCGACGTCGAGGTCGAGGCAGCCGAGACGCTCGGCGAGAAGGCGCAGGCCGCGCTCTACCAGATCATCCGCGAGGCGACCTCCGGATCGATCCGGCGAGGCCCACCCACCCGAATGTCGATCGTCGTCACGGGCGGGCCGGACGGCGGGTTGCTGGCGGAGGTCGTCGACAACGCGCCCGGGGAGCGGCGGCGGGCGACGTTCGACGCGCTCGCCGAGCGAGCGCGCACGCTGAACGCGAGCTTCGAGGTCGATCAGCGCGAAGACGACGGCGGGACGACGGTGCGGGTGACGCTTCCGCCGTACGTCACGCAGTAGGATTCCGCGCCGTGACCTACCTGCTGTTCGTCTGGACGCCGACGGGCTACGAGCTGCGCGAGCAGGAGGGCGAGCCGCCGAAGCCCGGCGACCGCGTCGAGCTCGGCGACAAGCGCTTCGAGATCACGAAGCTCGGTGTGTCTCCGCTGCCCGGCGACGACCGCGTCTGCGCCTTCGCCCAGGGCTGATTGCTGGTAGAGGCGCAAGTCGCGAATCCGCTCACGCGGATCCGCGACCGCTTGGCACCTAAAGGCGGCCGCTTCGCGGCCGCTGCCGTAGCGCCCCTAGCCGGCAAGGGACTCCGCGGCGACCAGTCCCAGGACGAGCGCCTGGGCCAGGCCGCTCGCGTAGCCGCCGCTCGCGATCCCGCCCGCGTCGACGCCCGCTACTAGGAGGCCGTCGATCGGCGTGTCGTCCTCACGGAGGACGCGGGCACGCTCGTCGACGCGCAGCCCGCCCAGCGTGTGCGTGACACCGGCCGCCACGTGCACGCGCACGCGACCGTCCGCCTCGACGACGTCGCCGCCCGCCTCACGCGCTGCCTGGACCTTCGGGTCATCGACGTCATCGAGCTCGAACCAGGCCGTACCCCCGGGCTGCCGGGCGATCGCCTGCGCCAGGTCGTTCTCGTGCCACGCGGGAGGCTGCGGGAAGAACTCCTCGCCGTCCTCGTTCGTCACACGCGCCCATCCGCCGTAGAGCTGTGCAAGGCGGACGTAGTCGGACTCGCCGATCCGCGCGGGCGGTGCCGGCATGGCGCGCGCGTACAGCTCGTCGAGGTCGCCCGCGGTCGCCGCGCCGAGACCTCGGGCGTGGTCGAGCCCGTCGCCCTCGCTCCACGCGTTCGAGCGCACGAGCAGCCCACGCTCACGCGCGACGCGAACCGGGAAGCCGCCCGTAGCCAGAACGAGCCGCTCTGCCGGTCGAAACGGCTCTCCCAACCTGACCTCTCCCGCCTCGCGCACGAGAGCAGCCGTCAGCTCGCGCGGCTCGTAGCGTCGGCCGGTCGTGCGCGGGTTCTCGGTGTCGTCCCGGAGCCGCCGCACGCCGGTTGTCGACTCGACCCATGCGAGCGACTCGTCGAGCCGCTCCCAGATCAGCCGCTGCAGGCGCTCGTCGCCATCCGGGCACTCCTGCCGGAAGTCCTCGAACCGAAGGTGGCGCCAGACGACGCCGCTCGACAGGAGCATCGAACCGCCGGCGCGATCGCTCTTCTCGTACACCGTCACGTCCGCGCCGAGCTGTCGCGCGCGCACCGCGGCGACGAGACCGGCCATCCCCGCGCCGGCGATCGTCGCCGTCAACGACTCAGACGAGCGAGAACGTCGGCTTGTGCTCGACGTACTCGATCTTCACGCGCTCAGGCCCCCAGACGAACACCGCGTACGTGTTCGGCGCGTCGACGACGTCGGCGACCTCGGCGGGCAGCTGCTTCGCATCGTCCGCGTGATCGACGAGCACTGCGAGGTGGTTCAGGAGCGGCTTCTCGGGCTCGCTCGGATCGCCGGGGTGGAACTCGAGGTAGGCGCCTCCGAGCTCGACGCGCGGCACACCGTCTCGCGCTTCGGCCTCGTTGAAGCCGAGCGAGAGATACTCGTTCGCGGTTGCCTCGGGGTCGGCGGAGAAGAGCGCCACGTGATCGAGGTCGTAGTCGACTTCCGTCGGCGCCTGAACGACGTTCACCGTCAGCCCTTCGCCGACGTCGTGGGACCCGTCGAGACCGTCGTTGACACGGAGCGTCACGTGCTTCAAGGCGCCCTGCGCACGCGGACCGTCCTGGACGAAGAGCGTGAGCTTGAAGCGCCGCGCGTCCGCTCCCAGGAGCGTGAAGCGGTCGGTGCGCTCGATCGAGTGCATGCCGAGGTCCGCGATCAGCCGTTCGGCGATCGCGTCACGGTCAGCTACCCACAGCGCGACGTGGTCGATGGTCTGGGCCGTCACCGCGGTTCAGCGTAGCGATGCCGCGAGGCTCTGCGTCGAGTGACTTATGCGCGACGGTCGACCGCTCGCTGCAGCTGCTGCTTCGTCATCTTCGAGCGCCCCTCGATGCCCATCCGCTTGGCCTCGTTGTAGAGCTGCTCCTTCGTCCGGCCCTTGGGACGATTCGTCCCCGAGCGCAGCCCGCCGCGGCGGCTCGATGAGACATCGGTGCGCGACAGCTTCGACGACGTCTGCGCCTCGCCGGAGCGGGCGCGCTCCTTGTTCACGGTCCGCGCCGCGATCTCCTCGGCCTTGTCCTCGGAAGCGCCGCCCTCCTTGACGCTCTCCTTGATGTGCTTGTACTGACGCTCGCGCTTCTTGCTCCACGCCTGCTGTGGCATCTCGACCCCCTTCGTCGGTTCGGGTCGGAATTCCCCGGTCGCGCCGGGGCTAATCGTCAGGTCAGCGGCGGGTTCTGGACGTTGTGCTCGGTGGCGTACTCGTTCGTGAGCGTGTTCACGACGTCGAGCCCGTCGCCGTAGGCGTAGTTGATCTTGACGAAGGGCTCCCACTTGTCCGGAAGCGCGTCCTCGGGGAAGATCGCCTCGACCGGGCACTCGGGCTCACAGGCCCCGCAGTCGATGCACTCCTCCGGGTCGATCACGAGGATCCGCTCGGCCTCGTGGATGCAGTCCACCGGACAGACGTCCACGCAGGAGAGGTCTTTGATGTCGATGCAGGGCTCGGCGATGATGTACGTCACGAGCCAAGACTAGCGAGGGTCAGCGACGAGCTCGTCGACGATCCCGCCGATCCGCTCCACGAGCGCCGACTTCGCGAGCACGTGGTCGAAACCGGCAGAGTTGGCGGCCCGGAGGCCCCCGGTGTCGTTGTGGTTCGTGAACCCGACGATTGGGACGTCGGGCCAGGCGTCGACCACCTCGATCGGATCGATCCGGGCGATGTCGGCGATCACAACGTCCGGCGGGTCGACACTCTCGGTCGTGATCAGGTGGTGCCCGGGGAGCAGCGCGTCGAGTTTGCCCCGGAAGAAGAGGTCGACCCCACACAGCAGGATCGTCGCCACGCCCGACACGGTAACACTGCTCTCCATGATCGAGAAGTCGCTCGCCGACGGCCTCGCGCTCGCGCGCGCAGGGCGCTACTTCGAGGCGCACGAGGCGTTCGAGGATGCCTGGCGCGCGGCGACCCCGGACGAGCGCGACTTCTTCCAGGGGCTCGTGCACGTCGTCGTCGCCTGGTACCAGGACGGCCGCGGGAACGAGACGGGCTGCAGCCGGCAGCTGGCGAAGGCATCGCGCCGGCTCGCGGCCTATGCACCGCGGCATCGCGGCGTCGACGTCGCTTCCCTGCTCGCGCAGGTCGAACGCGCCCGACCCGGTGCGATGCCGGAGCTAGAGATCGTTTCGGAATGAGGACTCGTCGCCGGGGTGAGATGGGTGGTGCGAGGCAAGGACGCAGGGAGCGCTCGTATCCGATGGATACGAGCGCGACTGAGGACGCCGCATCACGCCGCCCAGCGCAGCCCGGCGACACAGCTCCTCGTTTCGAAACGGTCTCTTAGACCTCGCCGAGGCCGAACGCGTCGAGGACGCGCCGGAGGCCGACGTAGAGCCACCACTCGCGGTGGAAGAAGAGGAGCAGGCCGAGCGCGACGAGCACGAAGCCGCTGACGACTCGTAGCTTCACCCAGTTGTCGCGCAACAAGCGGAAGCCGTTCATCGCCCGCGCGAACGCGACGCCGACGAGCAGAAACGCGCCGGCGAGCCCGAGCGAGTACGCGGTCAGGAGCACGATCCCCTTCGCGACGGTGCCGCTTGCGCTTGCGAGCACGAGCACCGAGCCGAGCACAGCGCCGACGCAGGGCGCGGCGCAGACCGCGAACGCCGCGCCGAGCAACGCGCTCGAGCCGTCTCGTGCGCGCAGCACGAGACCGGGCGCAAGCATGCGCTCGGGCCAGGGCAGCAGCCCCGCGAACGCGAGGCCGAAGACGACGAGCAGGAGCCCGGCGAGCTCGATGCGGCGCTCCTGGGCGAGCACCGACCCGAGCGCGGCGGCGCCCGCGCCGAGCACGACGAAGACAACCGTGAAGCCGAGCACGAACGGAACGCTCCCCGCCAGGACTCGGCGCGGCGTCGGCGAGCCGCCCGCCACGATCGACAAGTAGCCGGGAACGAGCGGCAGCACGCACGGCGCCGCCACGGAGACGAGCCCCGCGAGGAACGCCGCGGCGATCTGGCCGGTCACTCGAGGAGGGGGAGGTCGTCCTCGGGGCGCCGGGTCCACCTCCACGCGAGCACGGTGAGCACCGCGGCACCCGCGAGGAGCCCCGCGATCGGCAGGACCCAGGCGAGCAGGTCGAAGCCCTTCCGCTCCGGCGCCGCGAGCACGCCCTTGCCGAACTGCGCGACGAGCTGCGCCTTGATCTCGCCCTTCGTGTCGCCCGCTGCGATCCGGGTACGCACGAACTGCTTCATGCGCAGCGCGATCGGCGCGCTCGACTGGTCGAGCGTCGTGTGGCAGGTCGGGCAGACGAGCTCACCTTCGAGCTCGGACTGCGTTGGGTGCTGCTCACTCGCGAGCGCGGACGGCACGACCGCGAGCGCGAGCGCGAGCGCCAGGAGCAGCCTCACGCGAGCGTCTTCCGGACCGCCTCGTCGAGCTCGGCCTCGTCGGTGAACTCGCCGACCTTGTGCGCGACGATCGTGCCGCTCCCGTCGACGAAGAACGTCTCAGGCAGACCAGTGATCCCCCACGGCTCCCAGAGCTTCGCGGGCCCGTCGTATGCGATCAGATACGTGAGGTCGTGCTCCGCGACGAAGTCCTTTGCGTCGCCGTTGAAGTCCCGCACGTTGACGCCGATGAAGACGACGCGCTGCTTGTACCGCCTCGCCGCGCGCTCGAGCAACGGCGCCTCGGTGCGACACGGAACACACCACGTCGCCCAGAAGTTGATCACCATCGGCTTGCCGACGTGGTCCGCGACCGCAACTCGCTCCTTGCCTGAGAGCGTCGGCAGGTCGAAGCGCGGCACGGGCTTGCCGACGTTCGCGACCGGCGCGTCGTCCTTCGCGATCTTCCAGACGAGCAGGCCGAGAAGGGCAAGCACGAGCGCGAGCGCGCCGAGCTGCCCGGCAGCCTTAAGTGGCTGTGCCCGTCTCATAGGCGGGGCCCTCCGGGATGCGATGAGACGGGCACAGCCACCACCCGCGGCTCACGCCGAGACGATGAAGACCGTCGTCCCGACCGGGATCCTGGCGAACAACCACTCGGCATCGGGAATTCGCATGCGAATGCAGCCGTGCGAGACCGAGTATCCGATCGATCCCGGGTCGGGCGTCCCGTGGATGCCGACCCCGGGGCTCGAGATGCCCATCCAGCGAGTCCCGAGCGGGTTGCCAGGGCCGGGCGGCACGGGTGAGAGATCCTTCGCCCAGGCCGAGTCCGGCGGGTACCACCAGGGGTTCCTCCACTTGACGAGGACGCGGAAGCGGCCGAGCGGCGTCGGGTATTGCCGCTGTCCCGTCGCGACGCCGAACGACTTCACGAACCGCATCCCGTTGTAGAGCGAGAGTGAGTTCGCGCCGCGCTTGATCACGATCACCGGGCCGAAGCTGTTGCGGGTCACCTTCGCCTTCACGAGCTTCGGCTTCAGGACGACAGGCCCGCGCGTGCCCTCGACGAGCGCCGCGGTGAGCGCAATCTCCGCGGCGGCGCGATCGATCTCACGGCCGTCCTTCTCCGGAGCGATCCACGGCTTGAACTTCCGCAGGAAGAGCCGAGCATCGACGGGCTTGCGCGCGAAGCGCGTGGTGACTTCCGCGACGTACGCGCGGAGCGCCACCCTGCGCACCGTGACCGTCAGCGGAACGATCGTGTTCGGCAACGCGGTCAGCGCCTGCTGCACGGCCTTCGGGATCGCCGCCGTGGCGAGCGCCTCCGTCGGCGCCTCGAAGACGTACGTGCCGTACCCGACGACGAGCGGGAGCGCGAACTGCGTCCGCACGTACTCCGTCGCCGTCTCGGGCGTCAGCCCTCCGACCGGCACGTTGCCGATCACGACGCCTTCGGGGATCGTTGCCGTGGTAGGCGCATCCGCCGCGCGGGCAGGCGCGCAGACGAGAACGGCGAGTGCGACGACGAGGATCGAGAGGCGCTTCACGTGGTGCTCGGCTTGTTGGACGTGCTCGGCCCGAGAATTCGCGGGTCGTCGCTGATGATAGCGTCGGCGCCCCATTCCACCAGTCGTCCGGCCTCGGTCGGGTCGTTGACCGTCCACGCCCAGACCGCCGCGCCCCGCTCGTGGCAGGCACGGATCAACGACGGAGTGACGAGCTGGCGATGGACGACCGCGGCGGACGCGGCTGCCCGCTCGAGCCAGCGGCCGATCAGTCGCGGGAGCGTCAGCTTCATCGCGGCCAGGCCGCCCGCGAGCAGCGGCGCGAACGTCCGGCGGCCCGCAAGCCCATGGCGATCCTCGGGATACGCAAGCCCGACCCGAACGATCGGCTCGTGGCGGCGGAGATCGCGGAGCGCCGCAGGGTCGAGCGAGCTCACTAGCGAGCGTTCGAGGAGATCGTGGCCTCGCAGCGCTTTCCCCACGGCCTCCTCCAGCCCGCGCTGCTTGAGGTCGACGTGTGCGCCCACACCTTCCGCAGCGAGCAGCGCGAGCGCGTCGTCGAGCCCGACGACGTCCTCGGGCAGCTCGTGCGCCGAGTGCGCGAGCACGAGAGCACCCTCGGCATCCGAGAGCACGTCGAACTCCACGTAGTCGCAACCCTGCGCGATCCCCGCGCGGAGTGCCTCGAGCGTGTTCTCGGGCGCGAGGGCGGCGGCGCCGCGATGCCCGATCCGGATCGACGGCCCCTCGCCGCGCAGGATCCTCAGAGCTTCTTTCACGATGGGCCTTCGGCGCAACGGTTCATCGTGAAAGAAGCTCTCAAGGCGCGGTCGGCAGGAGGTCCTCGTCGAGCCGGCCGCCCTCGGCCGCGTACGCGAGGATCATCCGGTCGGTCACCCACTCGACCGGCGCGCGATCATCAGTCCACGGACGCGCGAGCGGCTCGACGGGAGGCGAGAGCCCGCCGTCGACGAGCAGCTCGACGAGCGAATCGATGCGTGGGTCGTGCGTCGTCAACCCGCGGAGGTTGCGATCGGTGAACCCGATCACTATGTGATTGAAGCGGAGCACCGGCCAGACGTGCACCGACTCGAACTCCGCCGCGAGCGTCCCCGCGAGGTTCTTCTCGAGGCTGCGGTCGTCGGGCACCGTCGCAACGTTGAGCGCGACGATCCCTCCAGGCGCAAGGTGGCGATGAACCAGCCGGAAGAATTCGCGCGTCGCGAGGTAGAACGGTACGTAGGGTTGGTGGTACGCGTCGACGACGATCAGGTCGTACTTCGCGTCGGTCCGGCGGAGGAACGGGCGCGCATCGGCGTCGTGCACAGTGAGCCGCGGGTTGTCACGCAGGCCGAGGTACTCGCGGCCCGCTTCGCTCACCGCGGGGTCGATCTCGACCCCGTCGATCAGCGCGGACGGCCAAAACTCCCCATACGCGCGCGCGATCGTTCCGCCTGCGTTGCCGAGCACAGCGACGCGGTGGACCGGACGGTCGAGGAGCACCGGCAACGCGAGGAACGCGTCCCAAACCCCGCCCGTCAACACGGTGTCCGGCCGCCAGAGCGAGTGCACAGCGACGCCCTCGTTCAGGTACAGGCGCCGCGCGCCGCCGCGCTCGACGACCTGCACGAACTGATATGGCGACTCGACCTCGTACAGGACGTCGCCGTCGCTCGCCTTCACCGCACCGGGCGGGACGAGCACCAGGGCCGCGATCCCTGCCGTCGCGACGAGCCAGCGCCGACCGAGCATCGTCGAGGCGGCCGCCGCCAGGAGAGCGGCGGTGACGAGCAAGGTGCGTTGCGTGCCGATCAGCGGGATCGTGACGAGCGCGGGCAGGAACGTCCCCACCAGGCTGCCCACCGTCGAGAGCGCATACAGGCGGCCGGCCACCTGGCCGGCGGACTCGACGTCGTCGAGCGCGAGGCGGATCGCGAAGGGCGCGACCATCCCGAGCAGGACGACCGGCGGCGCGAACAGCAGGAGCGTGCCGAAGAACGAGCCGATGACAGCGCCCGCTGAGACCTCGTCGAGGCCGTTGGCCGCAACATCGAGGATCGGCGACGAGACGAAAGGGATCACCGCGACGAGCACCGCCGCAGCGAGCACGATCCGTCCGAGCAGCTGCGGCGACGGGTTGCGGTCGGCAATCCGCCCGCCGAGCCAGTAGCCGAGACTGAGTGCCGCGAGCGTGAGCCCGATGATGTTGGCCCAGACGATCGTCGAGGACCCGTAGTACGGCGCGAGCAGGCGTGAGGCGCAGATCTCCGTTGCCAGCGTTCCGACGCCCGCGAGGAACACGAGCGCGTAGAGGGGACGGCGTGTGTTCACGCCCGGCGCTTCAGCACGACGACCGCGCAGTCGTCGAGGAGCTCGCCGCCGGTGAACCGTCGCGCCGACTGGATCACCGAGGCCGCGATGTCCTCGGCGCGCAGCGCGTGGCGGCGCGCCAGCAGAGCGTCGAGCCGATCCTGGCCGTAGAACTCCGCGCCGCGCCTGGCTTCGATCACGCCATCCGTATACAGCACGACCGAGCCGTTCGGCTCCAGTTGTGCCCGCGTCTCCTCGTACTCGACCCCGGAGTCGACCCCGAGCGCGAGGCCTCGCGCGTCGATGCCGGCCACTGAACCGTCTGCCTCGACGAGCCGCGGCGGTGGATGGCCGGCGGAGGCGACGGACACCGCCCCGGTCTGCGCGTCGATCAGCAGATAGAGCATCGTGATGAACTTCCCGGTTGCGATCTCGCCGACGACGACCTCGTTCGCGGCTGCGAGGAAGTCGCCGGGCTCGGGATGCTCGCGCGCGAGCGACCGAAAGACGAACTTGGCCATCGCCATGTCGGCGGCGGCATCGATCCCGTGGCCCGTCACGTCCCCGAGCACGACTGCGAGCCGGCCGTCCGCAAGCGCCATGTAGTCGTAGAGGTCGCCGCCGACTTCGACGTGCGCCGATGCCGCGTACACCTCGCCGACGTCGAGTCCGGCGACCGCAGGGCGGAACTGCGGCAGCAGAGAACGTTGCATCGCGTCCGCAAAGTCCTTCTGCTGCTGATAGAGGCGCGCATTGTCGATCGCCAGCGCGGCCTGCCCGGCGATTGCGACAGCGGAGGCGATCGTCGACTCGTCGATCGGGTGGTCGGGACGCACCGACAACAGGGTCAGCGAACCGAGCACCTCGGCGGGCGTAGCGATCGGGACGATCGCCGCGGTCGACCCTTGCTCGAGGAACGGCACGAGCAACGCGTACGACCCACCGAGCTCGTGCGCCGTCCCGACGTCGAGCACGATCGGCTCGCCACCCCGGAAGAGGCGTTGGATGTGCGTTCCCGCAAACGCCTGGGGTCGAAAGAGCATCGAGCGCACGGGAGCGAGCAGGCGATCCTCTCCCACGTGCAGTGCGAGCGGCAGGAGCTGCTCGCGCCGTGGGTCCGGCATGCGGAGCACCGCGGCGTCGACCTCGAGGAGCTCGACGACCGTCCGAACGACGGCCTCGAGCGTGACGTCGAGCGACAGGCTCTGCGCGAACGAGCGCGAGATCTCGTAGAGCGCCCCCAGCCGGCGCGCCGCCGCGCGCTCTGACGCGAGCGACTGCTCGAGCTCGCCTCCGAGGCGGGTGGCTTCCTCGTGCAGCCGGGCATTCTGGACCGCGACGGCGAAGCGCGCGGCGAGCGCGGAGAGCAGCTCGAGCTCGCCGACAGCCGGTTCCGCACGACCGGTCGGGTAGACGGCGAGCAGCCCGATCACCTCGTCTCCCACGGTGAGCGGGAGTGCCGTTGCGCTCTCGATCCCCGCTTCTGCGAGCGCGTCCGCGACGGCCGCGAGGCGGGGCTCTTTCGACGCGTCCGGGATCCTGACGACGCCGCGCGCCCGGTACGGCCCGAGGGCGAGCTCGAGCAGGGCCTCCGCCGCCCGCAGATGCGGGCCGGCGAGCCCGCGCGCGGCCGCCGTCGTGAGCCCACCGTTCTCGAGCAGGTAGACAGCAAGCCGTTCTGCCCCGACGAGCTCCCCCAGCTGCTCCGTCGCCGTCTCGAGCGTGTATTCGAGCGAGAGCGTCTGGTTGGCTCGCCCGACGACGGCGAGCAGCGCGCGGGTCTGCGCCAGCTCTGCCTCGACGCGGCCCGCTCGCGTGCTCGCCCGAAGCGCGTGCGCGGCTCGCGTCGCAAAGTGGCTCAGCTGCTCGACGAGATCGGAGCCTGGGATCACCTCGGGCGGGAACACGAGCTCGAGCAGGCCGAAGGCGGGCTCGCCGAGCTGCTGGGTGACTGACCAGCGCGCACCGCGCTGCAGGACGCCCACGGTCGGCACGTGGCGGCCCCTCCCGGCGGCCCCCGCGGCGGCGTCCAGCTCCGGTCTGCCGTCGGGCTCGAGACGCCATAGCGAGGCTCGCTCGGCACCGGTGAGCTCGAGGGCCAGCCGGAGGACGTGCGTTGAGCTGTGGGCGGTGTCCGAGCCGGCGGCGAGGGCGTCCGCGGCGATGCGAAGCGGTGACTCGCGGTTGCCGTCCTGATGCTCGTCGACGCCGAACGCGCGGGCAGCGAGACCGACCTGAGCCGCAACGAGCCGGGCGGCGGTCAGCGCGCTCCCGCCGAAGTCGCCCTCGGTCCGGAAGAGCTCGACAGTTCCGTGCACCTCATCGCCGACCAGGACAGGCACGACGAGCACGCTCTCGGCATCCAGGCGCTCGGCCAACCGGATCACCTGCTCAGGTGCCGAGTCGAGCCCGACCTCGCCCGGCGGGAGATCGTCGAGCGGCAGGCGCCCGCCCTCGAGCTCGACCGTGAGCGTGGCCGAGGGGCCTGCGACCGCTCGCACGACCAGCTCGCGGCGGTCGGCGTCGACGATACGCGCGAGGGCGACGTCGGCGCCCGTGAGGCCCTGCGCGGCCTGCACGACCGCCTGGAGGACATCCCCGAGCCGCGCACCCCGCGCAGCGGCCCGGCCTGCGTCCGCGAGCGCCTCCAGCGCTCCCGGATCGAGCCCGGCCCGCTCGCTCCGCTCAGGCTGCACTGCCATCCCGCCCGTGCGCAGTATGCCTCCCGGCCCGGGTACCTCTAGACTCCGGCTCATGGCCCAGCCGGCGCGCACCCACCGGCGCGAGCGGCAGGCTCCCCCCGTCGACCCTTCGGCGGTCGCGCGGGCCTACCGGCTCGAGCGTGCGAAGCGTTTCGCACGCGAGCAGCGCATCCGCGAGCGCCGTCTTGCGCAGCTGCGCTTCTGGCTCGTGCTCGTCCTGCTGACGAGCGCGCTGCTTCTCCTCGGCTTCTCGGTCTGGAACGAGGTCGAGCGATTGTTCGGTCTGTAGCTCGCTTGGACTAGGGCTAGGTCGCTGCGGCAGCGGCCGCGAAGCGGCCGCCTTTAGGGGTCTTCGCGCGTCGCGGATCCGCGCGAGCGGATTCGCGACTTGCGCAACTAGCTAGGCGCGTTCTTGCGCGCGCGAGAACGGGCTCCAGGTGGACTGCTCCCACGCGGTCCCACCGCACATCGGGCAGAGCGGCAGCACGGCGAAGATGGTCACTCCGTACCCGCACTCCGAGCAGTGGTACTCACCTGTGGCGCGGTCCCCGCTCGACAGGAATTCCACGAACCCGTCGGCGACGATTCTGTCGGCTGACCCCTTGCCGAACCTCTCCATCTCGACCCCCCGCCTTCGGTGGAAAGATGACTTTATCCCTGGAAGCCACCATACTCCTCCCGCGCCATGCAGACACCTGAACCGGTTCCGCCCGTCGAATCCACGAGTCCTGCCCGTCGCCGCCTGCTGCGGCCGGGCGTCGCAGCCCGCACGGGGGGCGGCTACTGGGTCCTCGGCGAGCGGCTGGCGCGCTGGGCCGGGCTCGTCCTCACACTCTCCGCCTTCATGAGCTGGTACTCGGGCTCGGACGACGGTCCGACGATTGCCGTGATCGGCTGGCATGTCGGCGTCCTCGGCAAGCTCGTGTTCTTCATCGGGCTCGCCGTGCTCGGGCTCTGGGCGCTCCGCGAGGCAGGTTTCGAGCTCCCGGCGGCGGTACCGGAGAGCCTGATCCTGATCGGCCTCGGATCGCTCGCCACCACGATCGTGCTGATCCGGCTGATCTCCGTGCCGGACGAGTTCTTCCCCTACACCGGCCGCGGGATCGGGATCTGGATCAGCCTGTTTGCGGGGCTCGCGGTGATCGTCGCAGGGCTGCTAGAAGCGTCAGAAGAGCTTTAGCGACGAGGAGGCCGAGGACGGCCCCCGCGAGCACGTCGATCGGGTAGTGGACGCCGACGTAGATGCGCGAGAAGGCGATCAGCGTTGCGAGGACGTAGACGAAGACGGTCAGGCGCGGGGCCAGGCGCGAGATCACATAGGCACAGGCAAAGCTGATCGAGGCGTGGCCCGACGGGAACGACGAGGTGGTCGGAACGTCCATCAGCGGCTTCGGGTCGAGCACGACGGTCGGTGGGCGGTCGCGCTGGACCGCGAGCTTGAGCAGGGAGGTGACGAGGTTGGTCGTGAGCGCGGTCGCCGCGACGAGCAGGAACACCTTCGGCCGGCGCCAGGCAACCGCAAGCACGAGCGCGAGCGCCAGCCAGATGGCTCCCCAGGAGCCCGCGACCGAGAGCGCGACGAAAACGGGGTCCAGCCAGTCGAACCGGTGCTCGACGATCCAACGGTCGAGATTGCGGTCCGCGGAGATCAGACCGGGCGTGCCCCGAGGATCTGCTTCGCGCGTTCGAGCAGCTGCTGGGGGTCGAACGGCTTGCCGATGAACGCACTCGCGCCGCGCTCGGCGGCCTCGCCGGCCGCGTTCTCGTCCACCTGACCGCTGAACATGACGACCGGAATCGCGCCGCCGTGCTGCTCCTGGACGCGGCGCAGCATCTCCCAGCCGTCCATCTGCGGCATCATCACGTCGAGCAGGATCAGGTCGGGTGGGTCATCCTCGAGCACGGAAAGGCCCTCCGGTCCGCTTTCCGCCTCGCGAACGTCGAACCCCTCGAGCTCGAGGCTCGCCCGCACGAGCGCGCGCGTGCCTTCGTCGTCGTCGACGATCAGCACGGTCGGCCCGCCCGCGGTTCGCCCCCCGGGGCCTGAGCGCTCGAGGAACGTCTCGAGATCGCCCCGCCGATAGCGGCGGTGTCCACCGGGCGTGTAGAAGGCGGGGACACGGCCCTGGTCGGACCACTTGCGAATCGTGCTCTGGGCGACGCCGAGGTACTTGGCCGCCTGCCCGAGCGTGAGCCAGTCCGGCTCGCTCGCCGGCGCCCTGCGGCCTTCGGGTGGGTCGCGAAATGTCATCGCCGCGAGAATCTACCCAAAGCTTTCTGTTCCTAACGGGTGGGCGTCAGGGTCACGATCGTCAACGTCCTGTCGAAGGTCGTCGTGCCCGGATCCGGGCCGTCGTCGAGCGCACCGCCGAGCGCCAGCCCGAGCACGAACGCCGCGAGCACGACGAGCCACCGCGTGACGAGGGCTCGGCGGGCGTCGGGACGTCGCCTGGCCCGCGTCACGGGGCGTAGTCGGTCGCGCCGCGGGCGTAGAGGTGGAACGCCGCGTCGAGGACGTCGGTCAGGCGTCGCGGCCAGCCGGGAAAGGCGGCGCGGTCGGCGACCGCCGTGCGGGCCCACTGCTCGGCCGCGTCGTACGCGTCGGCGAGCTCCTCGAGGGTGAACGTCTGGCCGACTCGGCGTCGGAGGTCGTCGATCACGGCGTCGAAGGCGCCGAGCAAGCGAGGGTCGAGCTTGACCGCCTCGTCGAAGCGCCGACCCCCTTCCTCCCACTGGCTCCGCGCCAGCCTGACTGCGACGGCCTCCATGCGCTGAGGTTAGTGGGCCTCGTCCATGCAGCAGCGATCGGTTGGCCAGAGCGGCTCGACCTCCGAGACGATCCGGCGCCCGAGCTCGTAACCGGGGCGCGCGAGCGCGAACGCTGCGTGCGCGTGCAGGCATTTGAGGCTTCCCGTGCGCATCGCGCCGCCGATCCCACCCGGCAGCTCCGGGCGCAGGCGCCGCTGCTCGGCGTGCGCGGACTCGAGGCTCGCCGCGAGCTCGGGGTCCTCCTGCGCCGCCCGGGTCCACCGTTCGACGCCACCGGCGGCCTCGAGGCGGGAGATCGCGGCGACCAGCGCCGGGCACGTCACGTAGTAGGTCGTCGGGAACGGCTCGCCGCTATCGTCGAACGGCGCCTGCTCGGTCACCGCAGGGCGACCCCAGGGACAGCGCACGACCACGCGGCGAAACGCGCGTGGCGCCCGACCGAGTTGCCGCTCGACGATCTGCCTATCGTCCACCGCGGGCGATCGTAGCCCCGGTTCGCTTGGCTGCCCGCCAAGCGGGGATCCCCTTGACGATGAAGAGCTGCTCGCCCGGCTTGACGTAGCCGATCCTCCGGGCCTCTCGCGCGACCGCGGCCTCGCTCTCAACGTACCGCAGGCGCCGTTCGAGCGCCGCGCGCCGCTGCGCGAGCGCCGTGACCTGCGCTTGCCGAGCCGCAGCGGCGTCCTGCCGCTCGAGATAGGTGCGGACGGGCCGGTAGTAGAGAAGGCCGACGAGCACGAGCGCGCCGACCGCGAGCCAGCGGAGCGCGAGGCTCGAGCGGGATGGTCTACGCGAAGCCTTCGCCATCGTCGCGCCCACTTCGCGCGAAGCCTGGCGACTCCTACGCGACCTCGACCTTGATCACGTTCGTCGAGCCCGGGATGTTCACGGCGGTGCCCGCGGTGATCACGACGCGGTCGCCCTCCGTCACGAGCCCGCTGTCGCGCACGGCGTCGAGCGACACCTGCCAGAGATCCTCGACGTTCTGCGCCTCCTCGATCCCCCACGGGGTCACGCCCCATTCGAGCGCCATGTGCTGGAGCGCGTACTGGTGGTGGCTGAGCCCGAGGATCGGGCGGCGCGGCCGCAAGCGGGCGACGACGGACGCCGTCCGGCCCGTGAACGTCGGCACCACGATCGCGCGCGCGCCGAGCGCCTCGGCGAGGTCGCAGGCCGCGTTCGACATCGCCTCCCCGATCGTCGGCTGCTCGCCGGCCTCGGGGAGTTGGTGCCGGTAGCCGAGGCTCGGCTCGACGGCGCGCGCGATCCGATCCATGTACGAGACCGCTTCGACGGGGTATTCGCCCACCGCCGTCTCTCCGGAGAGCATCACGGCGGACGTCCCGTCGAGCACGGCGTTTGCAACGTCGCTGGCCTCGGCACGGGTCGGCTCGGGTTGATGGATCATCGACTCGAGCATCTGGGTCGCGGTGATCACCGGCTTTCCACGGTCGAGCGCGCGCTGGATGATCCGCTTCTGGAGGAGCGGTACTGAGGCGGGCCCGATCTCCACGCCGAGATCGCCCCGCGCCACCATCACAGCGTCCGACTCCTGGAGGATCTCGTCGAGCGCGTCGACCGCCTCGGACTTCTCGATCTTCGCGATCACGTGCGCGTGCGAATCCGCCTGCGAGATGAGCGCTCGCAGGTCACGGACGTCCGCCGCAGAGCGCACGAACGACAGCGCGACGAAGTCGACTCCGAGGTTGAGCGCGAACTCGAGATCCTCGGTGTCCTTCCGGGTGAGCGCGGGAATCGGGATCGGCACGCCGGGCAGGTTCACGCCCTTGTGAGCGCTCACCGGGCCGCCGACCATCACCGTGCAACTCGCCTTCCCTCTCTTGACCTCGCGCACGAGCAGACGGACGTGGCCGTCGTCGATCAGCACCTCGTGCCCGGGTCGCAGCACGTCGCCGATCACGGCGGGGCTCACGGGAAGGCAGCCGTCGATCGACTCCTGGCCACCGACGATCACGATCTCCTCGCCGCGTTCGAGTGAGACCGCCTCGAGGAGATCGCCGATCCGGAGCTTCGGACCCTGGAGGTCGGCGATCAGGGCGAGCGGGCGGCGGATGTCCTCCTGCGCATCGCGAAGCAGCCGGACCGTCTCGGCGTGTTGCTCGTGCGTCCCGTGCGAGAAGTTGAGTCGGGCGCTGTCCATGCCCGCGCGGATGAGCGCCTCGATCGTCTGCACGTTCGCCGACGCGGGCCCGATCGTCGCGACGATCTTCGTGCGTCGCGGTTCGGCTGCGGACATGGGTCCTAGCGTAGCGAGGGGGTCAGCCGCTCACGTGCGCGAGCGAGGAAACGCGTCGCGGCCGGGGTACTCGGCGCGCGGCCCGAGCTCCTCTTCGATGCGGAGCAGCTGGTTGTACTTCGCGACCCGGTCCGAACGAGCGGGAGCGCCGGTCTTGATCTGGCCGGTGCCAAGCGCGACCGCGAGGTCGGCGATCGTCGTGTCCTCGGTCTCGCCGGACCGGTGCGACATGACCACCGTGTAGCCGTTTGCCTGCGCGAGCCGCACCGCCTCGATCGTCTCGGTCAGCGTGCCGATCTGGTTGACCTTGACGAGGATCGAGTTGGCGACGCCGCGTTCGATCCCCTCACGGAGCCGTTCAGGGTTCGTCACGAACAGGTCGTCGCCGACGAGCTGGACCCGCTCGCCGACCTCTCGCGTGAGCTGGGACCACGCGTCCCAGTCGTCCTCCGCGGCGCCGTCCTCGATCGACACGATCGGGTAGCGCTCGACGAGCCCGGCCCAGAAGGCCGGCAGGTCGCTCGAGGACTTCTCGCGGCCCTCGAAGCGGTACATGCCGCCCTCATAGATCTCGCTCGTCGCCGGATCCAGCGCGATTGCGACACGCTCCAGGTGCCCGGCCCGTTCCGCGGCCTCGAGGATCGCCTCGATCGCGTCCTCGCTCGAGGGCAGGTCGGGCGCGAAGCCACCCTCGTCGCCGAGGCCGACGTCGAGGCCGCGCTCGCGCAGGAGCTGTTTGAGCGCGTGGTAGACCTCGACGCCGAGACGAAGACCCTCCGAGAACGAGTCTGCTCCAACCGGCACGACCATGAACTCCTGCAGGTCGATCGAGTTCTCCGCGTGCGCGCCGCCGTTGATCACGTTCAGCATCGGAACGGGCAACGTCACGGCGTCGGCGCCGCCGAGTGCGCGGTAGAGCGGCTGCCCGGCGTCGTCGGCCGCGGCCTTCGAGACGGCCAACGAGACGCCGAGGATCGCGTTCGCTCCGAGCCTGCCCTTGTTCGGCGTCCCGTCGAGCTCCCGCAGCAGGGCGTCGAGCTCTTCCTGCTCCTCCGCGTCCCGACCGACGACTGCGCTCGCGATCTCGCCGTTGACGTTCGCAACCGCGCGAGTGACGGCCTTCCCGCCGTACTCATCGCCGCCGTCCCGAAGCTCGACTGCTTCGTGCACTCCCGTCGACGCGCCCGAGGGAACCGCCGCGCGACCGCCGGCGCCCGACTCGAGCTGAACGTCGACCTCGACGGTGGGGTTGCCGCGTGAGTCGAGCACCTGCCTCGCGTGCACGCGTGCGATTGCGCTCACTCGGCCTCCTTCGCCTTGTCGAAGTAGCGGTCCTGCTCGTCGAGCGCGAGCTCGCTCCAGGCCGAGCCGTCGGCCGCAGCGAGGCGCTCGGCCTCCTCGACGCGCTCGACGAAGCGCTGCGTCGCGCGGCGCAGCTCGAGCTCGGGGTCAACGTTCAGCCTGCGCGCGACGTTGACCGCCGCGAAGAGCACATCGCCGAGCTCGGCTGCCTGGCGCGGGTCTGGCGGCATCTCGGGCGCGGGCTCGTCGCCAAGCTCGGCGTGGAGCTCGCGGAGCTCGTCCTCGAGGTCCGCGAGCGCTCCGGCGGCGTTCGGATACTCGAAGCCGACCGCCGCCGCTCGCCGCTGCACCTTGCGCGCGAGCAGCAGCGCCGGGAGGTTCTCGGGGACGTGGTGGAAGACGCCTGCGCGTCCTTCCTGCTCGCGCTTGATCCGCTCCCAGTTCTCGCGAACTCGGCCGGCGGTCGCCGCCTCGACCTCGCCGAACACGTGCGGATGCCGCAGGACGAGCTTCGCGTACACGGCACGAGCAACCGCCTCGAGGTCACCCTGGCCGCGCTCGGAGAGGAGGAGCGCGAGGAAGTAGACCTGGAAGAGCAGGTCGCCGAGCTCGTCGAGCAGCTTCTCGTCGTCGCCTGCGAGCGCGGCGTCAGCGACCTCGTAGGCCTCCTCGACGGTGTGCGGCACGATCGTCGCCGCGGTCTGCTCGCGGTCCCAGGGACAGTCGCGCCGTAAGCGCTCGGTCAGACGCTGCAGGTCGAGCAGCGCCTCCGTGAGGGTCACTGCGTCGCGGTGGTGGTGTACCGGTGGTGGCGGGCGGCGCGTAGCCGACCTGATAGGCGATCTTGTCCTCGAACTCGTCGTTGGTCTCCTTGGACCAGTCCGTGATCGCCTTCTGGCGCTTCTCCTGCAGCAGCTGCTGCCGGATCTGCTCCTTGACGTCCTTCAGCGGCGTCTGCGACGGAGGCTTCACGTCGCTGAGCGCCTCGATGATGTGGTAGCCGTACTGCGTCTTGACCGGCGCGGAGAGCGCGTTCTTCTTGAGCTCGAACGCGACCTTGTCGAACTCGGGCACAGTCTCGCCCTTACGGACGGTCAGCTTGCCGCCGTTCTGCTTCGAGCCGGGATCGGTCGAGTACTTCTTCGCGAGCGCGGCGAAGTTCCCGCCGTTCTCGAGCTGGCGGTGGATGTCGTCCGCGCGCGCCTTCTTCGCGACGAGGATATGGCGCACGTCGCGCGAGGCCGCCACCTTGTAGTCGGCCTTGTGCTTGTTGTAGTAGTCCTCGACGTCGCTGTCGGTGACCTTCACGTCCGAGGTCACCTTCGCGTAGATCTTCTCGGAGAGGAGCTGGCTCTCGATCTCGCTGCGAACTTGATCGACGGTCAGCCCCTGCGACTTCAGGTTCTTCTGGAACTCGTCCTCTTTCCCGCCGAAGTACTGCTGCTTGACCTGCTTCAACCGGGCGTCGATCTCCTTGTCGGTCACCTCGACGTCGAGATCATCGGCCTTCTGGCGGTACTTCTCCTGCTGGACGAGGTACTGGATGGCCTGGTTCTGCAGCGTCTTGTACTCGGGTGTGCCGACCTTCGGGAAGGCACGCTTGTTCTGCGCGTAGGAAGTCTTCGCACGGCTGAGCAGCGCGTCGAACTCGGCCTTCGTGATCTCCTCGCCGCCCACGACCGCCACCGCCCCGTCGGGGACGTTCTGGTCGTCGCCGCCGCACCCGGCCAGGCCGAGCGTGAGCGACGCGAGCGCGATGACGATGAGGGCGAGCTTTCGCACAGAAGAAAAGCGCCTAGGCAGCCTGGCGCGCGTCGAGAATAGCATCGACCAGGCGGGTCGCCCCCGAGAATTCATCTGTTCTAAACGTGATTTCCCGGTTCCCCGTGCTGTAGACGGCGGCGGCAACGCGGTTGCGAAGCTCCCGCAGCTCGTCTGAGCCGAGCACCATCGGCCCCACAGCCGCGCGCCCGCCCCGGTACACGAGGTAGTCCGCTCCGATCCGTGCGAGCTTCAGCTTCGCGTCCTGGATCGCGAAGAGGTTCTCCACCGGCTCGGGCACGGGGCCGAAGCGGTCCTCGGTCGCCGCATGGAGCTCGCGGAGCTCGTCGTCGGTCTCAGTGAGGGCCAGGCGGCGGTGGAGGTCGATCTTGAGCGCCTCGGAGCCGATGTACGCAGCCGGGACGTACGCGTCGACGCGTGCGTCGACCCGCACGGGGCGCGCCGCGGTCCGGCGCTGGCCCGAGAGCTCCGCCACAGCCTCGTGCAGGAGCTCGACGTACAGCTCGAACCCGACCGCGGCGACGTGTCCTGACTGCTCGGCGCCGAGCAGGTCGCCGGCGCCGCGGATCTCGAGGTCGCGCATCGCGATTGCGAAGCCGGCACCGAGCTCGGTGTGGTCGGCGAGCGTCGAGAGCCGGGCGCGTGCCTCGGGCGTGAGCTCGTGTGCATCGGGATAGAGGAGGTACGCGTACGCGGTCTGGTCGGATCGGCCGACGCGTCCGCGGATCTGGTACAGCTGGGCAAGGCCGAGCGTGTCGGCGCGCTCGACGATCAGCGTGTTCGCCTGCGGGATGTCGAGGCCGGACTCGATGATCGTCGTCGACACGAGCACGTCCGCGTCGCCCCGCAGGAACGCGTGCATCTGCTCCTCGAGCTCGCGTTCGCGCATCTGCCCGTGCGCGACGAGGAAGCGGAGCTTCGGGCTGAGCTGCTGCAGCTTCGCGGCCGCCTCCTCGATCGTCTCGACTCGGTTGTGGAGGTAGAACGCCTGCCCCTCGCGCGCGACCTCGCGCTCGAGCGCCGTCGTGATCAGCTCCTCCTCGTACTCGCCGACGTGCGTGCGAATCGGGCGGCGACCCTCGGGCGGCGTTTCGATGATCGAGATGTCGCGAAGCCCCGAGAGCGACATGTGCAGGGTGCGCGGGATGGGCGTCGCCGAGAGCGCGAGCACGTCGACCTCGAGCCGCAGCTGGCGAAGCAGCTCCTTCTGCGCGACACCGAAGCGCTGCTCCTCGTCGACGACCACGAGCCCGAGGTCCTTCGGGATCACATCGCGCGAGAGGATGCGGTGCGTACCGATCAAGACGTCGATCTTTCCTGCGGAGAAGTCGGCCAGTATGCGCTTCGTCTCCGCGCTCGATCGAAAGCGCGAAACCATCTCCACCTCGACGGGGAAGTCGCGGAACCGCTCGCGAAACGTGTTCCAGTGCTGCTCCGCGAGGATCGTCGTCGGCGCGAGCACCAGCGTCTGCTTGCCGTTGACTGCGACCGCGAAGGCGGCGCGGATCGCGACCTCGGTCTTCCCGAAGCCGACGTCGCCGCAGACGAGCCGGTCCATCGGGTGTGGGGCCTCGAGGTCCTCCTTGACGGCCTCGATCGCGCGCTGCTGGTCCTCCGTCTCGCTGTAGGGGAACTCGGCCTCCAGCCGCTCGAGCCACTCGTGGTCGAGCGAGTACGCGGAGCCGGGCGCCTGCTGCCGCTCGGCGTAGAGGCGGATCAGATCGCCCGCGAGCTCGTGCACCCCTGCGCGCGCACGCGACTTGAGTCGATCCCACGCCTTGCCCCCGAGTTTCGAGAGCGCCGGAGCCTTTGCGTCCGCCCCGATGTACCGCGAGACCTTGCCGATCTGCTCGTGCGGGACGTAGAGCCGGTCGTCCCCGCGGAACGCGAGGAAGAGGTAGTCGCGGGTGACGCCTGCGATCGTCTTCGTCTCGAAGCCGAGCAGCTTCCCGACACCGTGATCCTCGTGGACGACGAAGTCGCCGGTGCGCAGGTCGGCGAACGACTGGAGCGCTCGCCCGAGCCGCCCAGCGGCGCGCGGCGCGCGGCGACGGAAGACCTGCGAGTCGGGCAGGAGGACGAGTCCGAGGTCGCGCCAGACGAAGCCGCGGCGCGCCGGCGCGATCGCGAAGACGAGCCCGGCTTCGCTCGGCAAGCCTTCGCCCTCGTCGAGCACGCGCGCCTCGATCCGCCGCAGCATGTTCTGCGTGCGAAGCGCCTCGCCCCTGTGCGGGAACGACACGACGACGCGGTTGCCGGCGCGCACGAGCCCCGAGAGCTCCTTCTCGGCCTCGGCGAGACCACGCGCTGCGATCGCGGGCTTCTGCGCCTCGAACGCGAACGCCTGGCCCGACGGCAGCGGGTCGAGCTCAGTCGCTCCTTTCAGGTCGAAGTCGTCACGCCCGAACTCCTCGAGCCAGACGCGCTTCACCTCGTTGGGCTCCCACACGACGTCGGGGGCGCGCTCGAGCACGGGCACGAGGTCGTCGGGAACGCTCGGAGCCTCGCCCTCGTCCGCGAGCAGCAAGCTGGTGCTCGGGTCGAGCGCGTCGAGCCTGCGCTCGGCTGCCGGATAGACGACGGCGTCGTCGACCGGATGCAGTGCGCGCTGGGTGAACGGCGAAAACGCGCGCACCTGTTCGACCTCGTCGCCGAAGAGCTCGACGCGGATCGGCTCCCGGCCGGTCGTCGGGAAGACGTCGATCAGGCCGCCGCGCACCGCGAACTGCCCGCGGTCCTCGACGCGCTCGACGCGCTCGTACCCGGCGAGCGCGAGCGCTTCCGACAGGCCTTCGACGCCCGGCTCCGCACCGACCGCGATGCGGATCGGTTCGGGCCGGTCGCTGCGTGGGGGAACTCGCTCGGCAAGCGCCGCCGCCGAGGCCCACACGAGGCCGCCGTCGGCGAGCACGTCGAGCGCGCGAGCCCGTTCGCCCACGAGGTGCGGCGGCGGCGTGAGACCCGACTCCCAGCGTACGCCGCGGCTCGGCAGGAACGCGACCCGCTCGGAGCCGAGGTACCAGCCCGCAGCTTCGGCGAGGTCGCGCGCGTCGGCGTCCTCGGGCGCGAGCGCGACGAGCCCCCGGCCGAGCTCCTCGTAGAGCGCCGCGACGACGAGCGGCAGCGCGGACTCCGAGACGCGTGCGCGCGCGGGGAGCGCCTGCGAAAACTCGCGCAGGCGCTCGCTCCCCTCGACCTCGCGGAGGAGCGGGTGCAGGACGGGAAGCTCGAGCGTCGGGCGGTCCATGACGAATGACGGGACACGCGTCCCGCCGGGACTGAGCGTAGACCCACGTTCGAGGTGTCCAGCCGGGGCGTTTTCGTCGGACGAACAGACGAGCTCGCGTTCCTCCGAGCGCTGGTCGAGGACGCGCGCCAAGGACCCGCGGTCGGGCTCGTCCTGGGCGATCCAGGGTCGGGAAAGACGCGCCTGCTTCGCGAGGCCGCGGCCGCCGCCCGCGTTGATCGCCGGTTCGACGTCGTCGGCTACGAGCCCGAGCGCAGTGTCCCGCTCGCAGCGGCCGCCCCTCTTCTCCGTGGACTCGAGCAGGCGGGAACGACGCTCCGACGATTGCTCGTCGAGGGCACCGGGGCCTTGGAACCGGTCCGGGTGTTCGAAGCGGCTCTACGCCTCTTCGGCTCGGACGAGTTGACACTTCTCGTCATCGACGACCTGCAATGGCTCGATGAGCTGTCGCTGGCCCTCGTCCACTACCTGGTTCGCGGCGCCGAAGCCGAGAGACAGCCGCTCGCGTTGCTTGCGTCGTCGCGCCCGTCGACGCAGGCGGATGCGCTCTTGCGATCTCTGGCACCGGCGCTGGGGGGCGATCGGGTTACGCAGTTGGAGCTGGGTCCCGCTCGACGAGGACGCCGCGACGGAATTGCTGCTCGCGCTCGCGCCCGGTCTTGACGCTGCGGCGCTGGAGCGGCGGCGAGCAAGAGCAGCCGGCTCGCCGTTTTGGCTCGAAGCGCTCGCGCGCTCGGAGGACATGGCCGCTGACGAGCACCGCCTGCTCACATCTCGTCTGCGCGGCGCCGGCTCGGACGCGGCTGCGCTCCTCTCCCTCCTCGTCGTCGCCGGGCGGCCCCTCGCTCCCGAAGAGGCGGCCGTGGTTCTCCGCTGGCGTGAGGGGCGCGCCGACACGGCGGCGGCCGAGCTGATCGCGCGAGGCGTGGCGGTTCGTCGCGGAGTGTTCCTGCACCCCTCGCATGACCTGATCCGCGAGGCGGCAGACGCGGACCTGCCCGAGCGGAGACGCCGGGAATTGCATCGACGGCTTGCCGCGCACCTGGAGGCGGTCGCCGAGGGTGACCTGCGGCTCCTCCGCGAGGCGCTCGACCACCGCTTGGCGGCGGGTCTCGAGGCGACGGACCTCGCCGAACAGCTCGTTCACTCACCGCAGCGCACCTTGCTCGGAACGAGCGGCTTGGCAGCACTTGCGTCCATCTTCGAGACCTCGGAGCCGGAGAATGGACTGCTGGGGCTCGCAGTGGCGCGGCTTGCGCTCGAATTGGCCGCGTTCGCGGAGGCCGATCGCCTCGGTCATGCGTCCGCTACGCGCCTGAGCGGGGCGGACCCGAGTCGACGCGCTGCTCGCCGCAACGCGCGGCGCATTCGAGCGTCACGACGGCGACCGCACCCGCACGCTGCTGGCGGCCGTTCGAGCGGCGGCCACTGTCGACCCTGCCGGCACGCTCGAGGCCGACGCGCTCGAGGCGATGACGTGCCTCTGGATCGAGGGACGCCAAGAAGAAGGCCAGAACCTCGCTCAGGCCTCCGCCCGCCGGACGCAGCAGCTGATCGAAACCTCCGGCGGACACGCGAATCTCTCGCCTCGCCAACGGCGCGCCTGTGCGACGGCCTTGGAGGCCGCAGTGGGTGCCGCGATGCAGGCGGATCACACGGACGAGCTTCTCCGACTCGTCGACGAGGAAGAGTTGTTGAGCGACGCGCTGGACGTCTCCATCGTCTTCCACCGAACCTACGGGCTCCGCCACGCAGGGCGTTTTCGCGATGCGGCCACCGCAGCTCGGGATGCGTGGCGGACTGCCAACAGCCGGGTACTACCGCACGTCGCGCTCGAGGCTGGCGTCGTCCTCGCCCAGACGTTGCACGACCTCGGTCGCCTCGAAGAGGCGGAGCAGGTCGCGTCGGAGGTCGCCCCGCTCGGGGACCGGCTGCGAATGACCTCCTACCGGACTCCGCCGGCCTCGAGGCTGCAGGCCGAGATCGAAGTCCTTCGCGGCGACTGGCGGCAAGCGCTCGCTCGCCTTGTCGCGAACGTCGAAGCCACCGCCGATCCTCACTACAGGATCGGCGAGCACGAGGTGATCGCCCTGCTGCTGGCACGCCTCGGTCGACCAGACGAACAGGAGGAAGTCGTTCATCGGCTCGAGCTCGCGTCGGCGGACTCCGACCTCGCCGGATGCCCTCGGTGCGCGAGGCAGCTTCGGCTCGCCTCTGTCTACGCGCTGGCACGAATCGGGCGGGCCGACGACGCGCGCCGCGAGCTGCGCGTCTGGCGTGCGCACGCTCCGGGCAGCCACGGCCTATCGGTGTACCAGCGGCTGCGTGCCTCCGCCGCGATCGCGGCAGTGGAACGAGACGCGTCCGCCCTAGAAGCGTCGGGGGCCGCGCGACGCGAGGCCGAACGGCTCGAGCTCCGCGTGGAGGAGGTCTGGCTGCGTCTCGACGAGGCCGACCTCCTCGAGGGCGACGACGCCTTGACGACCCTCCGCGCCGCAGGCCAGCTGGCCGAAGAGATCGGCTCGCGAACCCAGGCCGAGGTCGCACGGCAGCGGCTTCGCGCGCAGGGGGTCCGCACATGGAGGCGTCGCCCAGTCCGCGATGCTCCGCTTACCGAGCGCGAGCTCGAGATCGCCCGGCTCGTTGCGATGGGCGCCTCGAATCCAGAAATCGCCGCTCGACTCTTTCTGTCGAAGAAGACCGTCGAGCGGCACGTGACGAATGCCCTGCGAAAGCTGGGCGTCCGCAACCGCGCTGAGCTCGCGGCGAGGGTCGCAGGCCTCGAGGATCCGGGAGTTGCCCGATGATCGGAGGGGCGCTCCGCTCCTAGCCTCGTGGCGATGGGGCTTGCAGTGCTTCTCGTCGAAGGTCAGGACGTCCCGCTCGAGGCGGAGGCGAGCGCCCGACTTTCCGAACTCGGGATCACCCACGTCGCGCTCGTCCGCGAGGGGGACACCGCCGGCCTCGTCATCGAAGGGTGGGCGTTCGACTCGGTGCGCTCCGCCGCGGCAGCGGCCACGGCTCTCGGCGTCGAGGCCAGGACGTTCCACCCGCTCTTGGAGATGGCGGTCTCACCCGCGTCGAACGCAGGAGGATCTGGATGAACAGCTCGCCGAAACACCGCCGCATCGTGGTGCTCGCAGTTGCTGCGCTCCTACCCGTCGCCGCGGGAGCGGCGCTTGCAACCCCTGGCACCGGGCTCACGCCGGTCTTCGGCGCGCGTGGCACGTCCGCCGAAGCACTGAGCATCAACGAGCCGCAGCAAACAACGGTCTTCCGGTGGAAACGTGTTAAGACCGCCTCAGGGAAGTTCGCGATCCGTCGCGTCGGACGGCGCGAGACGGTGTCGCGCGCGATGATCGCGTGCGCGCTTGACCGGCAATGCGACTTCGTCTTCCAGACGATCACGTTCGCACCCGGCGGGCACACCGGCTGGCACAGCCACCCCGGCGTGCTGCTCGTCGCGGTCGAATCGGGCGCAGTCGTGCGCTACGAGCAGAACTGCACGAAGAGTGAGTATTCCACGGGCCAGAGCTTCATCGAGCGCGGCCAGAACCACGTCATCTTTGTCAAGAACGAAGGCACCGCCCCGGCGAAGGTTCAAATCGCCTATGTCGTGCCGGCGGGCACGGCAAACGCCGCGCTCCGGATCGACCAGCCCGCACCCCCAGGCTGCAACCCCTAGACGAAGGAGCACGAGATGAAGAAGCTGATCATGCTGACCGCCTCGTTGGCCGCACTCGCAATCGCGAACGTCGCTTCTGCGCACCCGCATCAGGCAGAGCCCGCGCACGGCGGCACCGGCCAAGTGATCGCAAACAGCCAAAACCACGCACCGTTCGTCAACGGCGTCACGTGCGGCGGCGACCCCGCAGCGTACGGCCTCGAATCGGCGCATCACGGGCCGGACGCGGGTACACCCGGGAACGCGGACGGTTGCTATGAGACAACCGGCGGCGTCCCGCCTGCGCAGGATGACGAGAACCCTGCGCTCGGCTAGTTGAACCGCTTCTGCGCGGGCTCGAGACCCTCGGCAACGAGGGTCTCGACCGCGTCGGCGGCGTGACACGATCGCCTCGGCGTCGTCGTGCGGCTCGAAGTTCGAGAGCACGTAGTCGGCAAGCGGCCGGGGGTCGCCGCGCTCCGGCCTGCCCACCCCGATGCGGAGGCGGAGGAAGTCCTGCGTGCCGAGCTGCTGAGCGATCGAGCGGAGCCCGTTGTGGCCGGCGAGCCCTCCGCCGGCGCGCGCCTGCAAGCGGCCGAGGTCGAGGTCGCCCTCGTCGTGGACGACGAGCAGCTGCTCGGGCGGAACCTTGAAGAAGCGCACGGCCGGTGCGACCGAGCGACCCGACTCGTTCATGTAGAGCTCGGGCTTCAGGAGTCCCGAGTCGAAGGTCGCCGTCGCGCAGCTCCGCGAGCTGACCGGAGAACTTGCCTCGGAACGACTGCGCCGTGACGGCGTGCGAGCTCGTCGACGACCATCCAGCCGACGTTGTGGCGGTTCTGCGCGTGCTCGCGGCCCGGGTTGCCGAGGCCGACGACGAGCAGGTCGAGCGACGAGGAGGAGTCCCCCGCGCTTGAGGAAGCGCATTTAGTGGTTCGCCCGGTCGTGGTGCCGCAGGCTCTCGGTCGCGAGCAGCAAGCCAGGCAAGGACGCAGGGAGCGTGCGTACGTGAAACGTACGGGCGCGACTGAGGACGCGGCATGGCGCCGCTGATCGCGGGCGAGAGCCCGGCGTACGCGGCCGGGTAAGCCACTTACCCCTCGGTGGTGCCGGCTTCGCCGCCGGCCGACTCGCCCGCCGCGCCTTCGGGGGCCTCGCCCTCCTCGCCCTCGGGCACCTCGCCCTCGGCCAGCTCGCCCTCGACCTCCTCGGGCTCGGGCTCGGCCTCGATCGTCGGCATGGACACCGTTGCGAGGACCGTTCCCTCGGGATCGTCGAGGAGCTTGACACCTTCCGGTGCGCGGAGGTCGGACAGGCGAAGCGTGTCGTTCATCTGCATCCCGCTGACGTCGAGGTCGAGGTGCTCCGGGATCTCCATCGGTAGCGCTTCGACGTTCACGTCTCGGGAGATCTGAGAGAGCACTCCGCCCTCGCGGATTCCGGGGGAGTCCTCGGCGCCGACGAGGTGCACCGGCACCGTCGCGTTGATCGTCTGGTCGAGCCGGACCTCCTGAAGGTCGACGTGGATCACTCGGCCCTTGACCGGGTCCTGCTGGTACTCCTTGAGAATCGACGGATGCGCCGTCTGCTGGCCCTCGAGCACGACGTCGAGGATCGCGTTCAGGCCGCCGTCGCTCGTCAGAGCACGGCGCAGCTCGCGCTCGGGGATCGAGATCGAGTGCGGCTCGGAGCGGCCGTAGAGAACGCCGGGAATCAGCCCCTGCCTGCGCAGGCGCTGTGAGATGCGCGAGCCGACCTCCTCGCGCTCCTTGACTTCGAGACGGATTCGCTCTCCGGCCATGACCGGCGGATGAGTCTAGCGGCTAGTGCTTCTTCGGGTGATGTTTTCGAGCTTCTGGGTCGCTCGCGAGCCAGAAGCCGGAAGGCATTGCCCGGAGAGGCACTTACCGAAAGACGCGGACGTCGAAGCCCAGCAGGAGCAGGGGCCAGATCAGGATCGCGAGCAGCGCGGTCAGGATTCTCGAGATCGTCCCGAGGCTGTCGAGGTAGTCCTGCACGAAGGCCACCACGAGGCCGATCGCGACGTAGAGCAGGCTCGGGACCCTGAACGGCATCAGAAGAGCTGCGTATCCCCGCCGAAGATGGCCGAAACCGAGTCGTCGGCGAAGACGTTCATGATCGTCTCGGCCAGCAGACCCGCCACCGGCAAGACGGTCATGTTGTCCGGGCGGGTGAGCGGGTCGATCGGGAGAGTGTCGGTGACGACGATCCCGGCGACATCGGCGTTGCCAAGGCGCTCGAGACCCTCGGCGTTCAGCTGCGCATGCGTCACGAAGATCCAGACGTCCTTCGCGCCTCGCTCCTTGAGCGCCTGGGCGCCCGCGATCAGCGTGTTTCCGGTCGTCGTGACGTCGTCGCCCACGATCGCGATCTTGTCGCGGACGCGGCCGGTGATCTCGGTGACGGGCAGCGCGTCGTGCGCAGGTCGCGTCTTGTGCATCACTGCGAACTCGGCCTCGAGCATTTCGGCAAAACGCACGGCGACGCGCGCGCGGCCGGCGTCAGGCGCGACCGAGACCACGCCCTCGCCGATGAAGCCGAGGTCGCGGAAGTGGCGACCGAACAGCGGCAGCGCGGTCATGTGATCGACCGGCACCGTGAAGAAACCCTGGATCTGACCTGCGTGCAGGTCCATCGTGAGCACGCGGTCGGCGCCGGCCAGCTGGAGCATGTCGGCGACCAGACGGCCGGAGATCGGCTCGCGCGGCTTGGCCTTGCGGTCCTGGCGGGAGTACGAGAACCACGGGATGACCGCGGTGATCCGCTTTGCGGAGGCGAGCTTCGCCGCCTGGATCATCAGCAGCAACTCCATCAGGTTGCGGTCGACGGGCGCCGCACCGGTCTGGACGATGAAGACGTCGGCGCCGCGGATCGACTCCGAGTACCGGACGTAGGTCTCGTCGTTTGCGAACGTCTTCAGCTCGACGTCGCCGAGCTCGACGTTCAGGTGTTCGGCGATTCGGAGCGCGAGGTCCGGATGCGAGCGGCCGGAGAAGACCATCAGCCGCTTTCGCGGACCGCGTTCGATCCAGTGGTGCGGCTTCGACTCCGGCGCCGTCGGGGTCACATCCAGCCCGGGCAGGGACAGCTCAGTCGTCGCGCTTTCGACCGGCACGGCCCTCCTTGTTCTCCTGTCGCGCCCGCGCAACGGCGAGCGCGCCGGGCGGGACATCTTTCGTTATCACCGATCCGGCCGCGATCCATGCATCGTCCCCCACCTCGACGGGAGCCACGAAGCCATTGTGGATACCGGTCCTGACGTTGTCGCCGATCGTCGTCCGGCCCTTGGGCTCGCCCGGTTGGTGTGGAAAGTTGGCCGTGATGTTCCCGGCAGCGATGTTCGAGTCCTCGCCGACGTCGGCGTCCCCGAGATAGGAGAGGTGCGGCACCTTCGTCCTGGCACCGATCCGCGAGTTCTTGAGCTCCACGAAGGTCCCTGCCTTGGCATCGGGGTCGAGGACGGTGCCGGGGCGAAGGTAACAGAACGGCCCGATCGACACGCGTTCTCCGATCACTGCGTCCACGGCGACCGCGTGCGGTCCGATCTCGGCACCACTCGAAACCCTGGTCGCGCCGCGGAGCACGGTGAACGGATGGATCACGACGTCGGGCTCGAGTTCGACCGCCGCGTCGATCCACGTCGTCGCAGGGTCGACGATCGTCACGCCGTTCAGCATGTGCGCTTCGTTGATCCGGTCACGGAGCACTGCCGCAGCCTCTGCGAGCTCCGCGCGGTTGTTGATCCCGATCGTCTCGGTTGGGTCCTCCGCGCGCCACGCGTCCGCGCGTCCCCCAGCGGCGACGATGTGCGCGACCGTGTCGGTCAGGTAGAGCTCGCCCTGTGCGTTGCGTGCGTCGAGCTTGCCCAGCGCGTCGCGGAGGGCGTCCGCGTCGAAGACGTAGATCGATGAGTTGAGCTCTCGGATCGCGAGTTGCTCGTCGGTCGCGTCACGCTCCTCGACGATCTCGCTGACGCTTCCATCCGCCGCACGGATGACGCGGCCGTACGGAAAACGGTCCTCCGGCTCGATCGTGAGGATCGTGACCGCTGCCGCGCCCGCACGATGCTGCGCGACGAACTGCTCGAGCAGGCGCGCCGTGAGCAGCGGCGCGGCTGCGTCGAGGACGAGCACCGACCCTTCGAAGCCGTCGAGCGCCTGCCGCGCGGACGCGACCGCGTCTCCGGTCCCGCGGGCGTACTCCTGGACTGCGACGACCACGTTGCCGTCGTAGGCGTCGCGCGTATCGGGCGAGGCCACGACGACGACCGGGTCGGCACCGGTCTCGCGTGCGGTCTCGAGGACCCAATCGACGACGCGCTGCCCGAGCAACGGGTGCAGGTGCTTCGGCACGGACGACTTCATCCTGGTGCCGAGCCCGCCGGCCATGACGACAGCTGCGAGGTCGGAGCTCATGGGTCAGATTGCTGGGGCGCCAGGATTCGAACCTGGGATCGCGGGACCAAAACCCGCTGCCTTACCGCTTGGCTACGCCCCATCGTGGGGAGTCGAGTCTAGCGCCGGTCCAGGAAGAGGTACACCATGGCGATCGCGGCGAGGATCGCGACGGCGACGATCGCAGCGAACGTGATCAGTGCGAGCAGCGCCGGGAGCGCGACGATCAGGAGCTGGGAAACGGCGCCGATCCACGAGACGTTGCGAACGGTGTCGCTGCGGACGTTCCGGCCGACGAACACGTAGAGCGCGAGGAGCGCGACGGCGACGACGAACGCGGGCCAGCGCGGGATCACGCCGAAGACGACGAGCGCTGCTTCGAAGACTGCGATCCAGAGCGCGAGACGCGTGCGGTGGCGGCGGAGCCAGCGGCCCCCGCGACTCGACTCGTGCTCGACGACGAGCACCATGCGTCAACCGTACCAGGTAGGAAGGGCACCCCTCTTCACAAATGCCGTCCCCGCGGACGTGCGCCTGTCGTCGATAACACAGGCCGCCGGGTGCACTGAAAGTGACAGTGCGCACCCGACAACCTCCAAGATTGGGCGATGAGCGGACTGACCAAGATCACCGAACATGTCTATTGGATGCCGCCCGGCCCGCCGGACCGTCCGTCGGTGTGTGGCGTCGTCGGCGATCGGTGGACGCTCATGCTGGATGCTGGATCGTCGAGGGCTCACACACGGTCGTTCCTTGACGCACTGGGAGCAGAAACGGCGACGCGTCCGAGCGCTGTGGTCTATACGCACTCCCACTGGGATCACGTCTTCGGTGGGGCCGAGCTGGGTGGCCAGGTGATCGCCCATGCATTGACCGCCGAGCGACTGCTCGAGCTGGCGACGATGGACTGGAGCGACGAAGGGCTCGACCAGCGCGTCGCCGACGGCCAGGCGTCCCCGCAACACGCTTCGTACGTCAAGGAAGAACTGCCCTCGCCACGAACCGTCGAGGTTGCTCCAGCCGACATCGTCTTCCAGGACCGGCTCGACATCGAGCTAGGAGGGGTGACGGTCAGCGTCCGACATGTCGGCGGCGACCACAGCGCCGAGTCCAGCGTGATGTTCGTCGAGCCCGACCACGTGCTCTTCCTCGGCGATTGCCTATCCGACTCACCGGCGGGCGTCCTGACAGCCGAATTGGCGTTCCCGCTCCACGACGCGATTCTCAGGTTCGACGCCGAGCTCTATGTGGAGGGGCACCACGCGTCGGTCTCCTCACGTACGGACATCGAGGGCCTGATCGAGAAGATGCGATCGGCGGAGAAGGCTGTTCGAGAGGGATCAGCAATCGCAGTGCCCGACGAGGACACGGAGTACTTCGTTCAAGCCTTTAGGGAAGGAATGTGACGTCTCCTTCATGCCGCGTGCCCTTTCGCGTAGAGCACCCGGCCGTAGCGCCGACGGGTCGCCGAAGGGCTGCGTGCACGGTCGCCCGTTCCCTCCTCACCCGTACCAGGCGGGTGCCGTGAGCCAAACCCGCCCCTGCGACCGCAGGCGGCGCTGCGCCGCGACCGCGGTCTGCCGATGATGGAAGAGGCCGTACACCGTCGGGCCGGCTCCGGTCACGTCGGCGCGGAAGGCGCCCAGCGCGCGCAACTCGTCGGCGAGCGGCGAGGAGACGAGGTCGTTGGGCGGGAGTGCGGCGAGATCGCGCGCACGAGCGACGGCGGAGACCGCGTCGCGAAGCGTGGCCCGGCGGACGTCGTAGCCGGCGTCGCCGCCTCGACGGTCGAAGTCGTCGTACACGGCGCCTGTCGCGGACTTCGCCACGCCGCGCGGCACGAGGAGCACGACGAAGTAGTCCTGTGGCAGGTCGAGCGGTGTCAACGCTCCTCCCTCCTCCTCGCCGAGCTGGGGGCCGTTCACGAGGAAGAAGGGCACGTCGGCGCCGAGTGCACGTGCGAGCTCGTGCAGCCGATCCTCGGCGAGCGGCTCGTCGAGCATCGCGTTCGCGAGCCGGAGCGCGGTCGCGGCATCGGAGCTTCCCCCGCCGAGACCGGCCGCGACGGGGATGTGCTTCGCGATCCGCGCGCGCCAGCGCGGGCGCACGCCGGCCTCGAGCGCGAGCGCGGTTAGCGCGGCCCGGACGAGCGTGTCCTCCGCGAACCCCTCGACGGTCAACCCGTCGCCGGGGCTCACCTCGACACGGTCGGCGAGCGCGAGTCGCTGTATGACGGTCGCAACCTCGTGCTTGCCGTCCGGCCGGAGCGGCCCCACGACGAGCGCGAGGTTGAGCTTCGCTGTCGCCGACGCGCGGCTCACAGTGCGCGGGCGAGCTCGACGAACTCCTGCGGCTCGAGCGCTTCGGCGCGAACGCCGGGCTCGCGGCCGATCTGCTCGAGCGCGGCAGCGGCCTCGTCGCGCGACGCGAGCCCCGACAGCTCGAGCGAGTTCGGGAGTGTCTTGCGGCGGTGCGCAAACGCCGCGCCGACGACGCGCTTGATTCGTCCGAAGTCCTCGGGCAGCCCCATCCGGCGAAACGCCACGAGCGCGGAGTCGACGTTCGGTCGCGGCCGAAAGACGGTTCGCGCGACCGGGTGAAAGCCGGTGCGTTCTGCCGCGAGCTGGACGAGCACTGACACGGCGCCGTACGCCTTCGTTCCCGGCGAGGCGAAGAAGCGGTCCGCTACCTCGCGCTGGACCATCACCGTCCAGTGCAGCACGCTCGGAAGGCCGTCGAGGCTCTCCGCGACGATCGGGGTCGCGATGTTGTACGGCAGGTTCGCAACGAGCTTCGTGGGCTTGGGATCGAGCGTCGCGGGGTCGAGCCGGAGCGCGTCGGCGAAGCGGAGCTCGACGTTCGGGCTCTCGGCGAGCGCTTCGCGGAGCTTCGGCTCGAGCGAGCGATCGAGCTCCACCGCGTGGACGTGGGCGACGCGCGCGGCGAGGTAGCGCGTGAGAACGCCCAGCCCCGGTCCGATCTCGAGCACGACGTCGTCGACGTCAAGCTCGGCGAGCCGGCCGATCACGCCGAGGATGTTCTCGTCGACGAGGAAGTGCTGCCCCAGCTCCTTCTTCGGCGCGACGCTCACGGCAGCCCGAACGCACGCTTCGCGTTCTCGTCGACCTGCGCCGCAAGCGCTTCCCGGTCCTCGCCGCGGGTGCGGGCAAGGGCGTCGAGCGTGTGCACGACGTATGCCGGCTCGTTCGGCCGTCCACGGAGCGGCTCGGGCGAGAGGTATGGCGCGTCGGTCTCGGTGAGGAGGAGATCCGCAGGGACCTGCGTCGCCGCGAGGCGCAGGTCCGACGCGTTCTTGTACGTGACGTTGCCGGCGAACGAGACGTAGTACCCACGCTCGAGTGCGACGGGGAGAGCCGACGGATAAGAGAAGCAGTGCAGGACGACGGTGCCACCGAACGATCCGAGCTCCTCGAGCACGGCCTCGTCGGCCGCGCGGTTGTGGATCACGACCGGTCTCCCGAGCTCGGCTGCGAGCTCGAGGTGCTGTCGGAAGAGCGCCAACTGGCGGTCGTGCGGCGCGTAGTCGCGGAAGAAGTCGAGGCCGGTCTCCCCCACCGCGACTGCGAGCGGGTCGGTGAGGAAATCGCGCAGCTCGTCCAGATCGTGGTCGCCACTCGCCTCGTGCGGGTGGATCCCGAGGATCGCGAACACCTCGGCATGCCGTTCTGCGAGCTCGAGCGCGGCGCGGCAGCGCTCAATCGTCGTGCCGACGGTGAGGATCCGTCCGACGCCGGCCTCGCGCGCACGCCGAACGAGCTCGTCGGGCGGATCCGCGCACGCGTCGAGGTGCGCATGGGTGTCGATCACGCCGCTGTCGCGGGAGCCTCGAGGCGCGGGAAGAGAGGCTGCGCCGCCTCGATGCCGTCGGTCGGGACGGTCTTCCCGACGGCGACGTTCTCCCAGGCCAGGTCGTCCGGCTGACCCAGTGCCTCCAGGATGCGGGGCGACGTCTCGGGGAGGTAGGGCGAAAGTGCGACCGCGGTCGCGCGTAGACCGTCCACGAGCGTGTAGAGCACGCGGTCGAGCTGCGGGGCGTTCGCATCGTCCTTCGCCAGCTCCCAGGGCTTCGTGTCGGTGACGAGCTTGTTCAGCTGTCGAACGAGGTCCCAGATCGCGTCGAGCGCGCCCGTGATGTCGAAGACATCGAGCTTCCCCGCCACGGTGGTGCGCAGCTCGTCGACGGTCGCCGGTTCGAGCAAGCTTTCCGCTGCGGGAACTCGCCCGTCCCGGTACTTGACCAGCATCGCGGTCGTGCGCGACAGGAGGTTGCCGAGATCGTTTCCGAGCTCCTTCTCGTAGCGTTCGTGCAGCGAGTCGAGCGAGACCGAGCCGTCCTGGCCGAACGAGACCGCGCGCGCCACATAGAACCGGACCGGGTCGATCCCATAGACACCGACCAGGTCGAGCGGGTCGATCACGTTGCCGAGCGTCTTCGAGATCTTCCGATCGTCGAGCAGCAGGTAGCCGTGGACGAAGAGCTGCCTCGGCACGCTGTACCCGGCCGCGAGCAACAACGCCGGCCAGAGGACACAGTGGAGCCGCAGGATGTCCTTGCCGAGCAGGTGGCGGACCTCGGGCCAATAGTGGTCGCGCAGGTCTTCGCCGGGGCGCGCGTACGTCAGCGCGCTGAGGTAGTTGATCAGCGCGTCGACCCAGACCCACGTGACCTGCTCGGGATCCCATGGAATCGGAACCCCCCACGGCTGTCCCTGTCGGCTGAGGCTGAAGTCCTCGAGCCCGGACTCGATCAGGCTGCGCGCCTCGTTGTATCGGAACCGCGGCAGCACGAAGTCCGGACGCTCGTCGTAGAGATCGAGCAGCTGCTGCTGGAAGTCCGAGAGCCTGAAGAACCAGTTCTGCTCCTCGATGTACTCAGGGACCGTCCCGTGCAGAGGGCACTTTCCGTCGACGAGCTCGTCTTCCGAGATGAAGGTCTCGTGGCCCACGCAGTACAAGCCCGCGTAGGTCCCCTCGTAGATGTGCCCGTTCGCCCGGATTCGCTCGATGAACTCCTGAACGAAGCGCTTGTGCTCCTCGTCAGTCGTCCGGATGAAGAAGTCGGGCTCCGCGCCGACGCGCCCCGGCAGCGGTCGCCAGTTGTCCTCGACGATCTGGTCGACGAACACCTTCGCGTCGAGACCGCGCTCCTCCGCGACCCGATACACCTTCGACGCATGCTCGTCGGTCCCGGTCAGGAAGAACGCGTCCTCGCCTCGCTGGCGGTGATGGCGCACGAGGATGTCCGCAGCGATCGTCGTGTAGGCGTGCCCGATGTGCGGGGTCGAGTTGACGTAGTAGATCGGTGTGGTCAGGTAGAAGCGATTCACCGCCGTCAATGATAGGTCGAGCCTTTCGCGTGACCGCGTACGCGAGCGTCCCGAGCCCAACGAGAAGCGAGAGCGCGAGTCCGAGCAGGAGCCATTCGGGGCGCGAGTCGGCTCGATCCCGGCGCGGAACGGGACCGGCAGCGCGCGACGCGAGTGCACGCGATCGCAGCGGCGTGCCGGCAGCCGTCCGCAGCGAAGGCTCCATCGTGGGGCGGCGCGTCGACGGGGTTGACCGGGTTGCACGGCGCGACTCGAGCCCCGGGCTCGCGACCGCCTGCGCCGGCTCCCGATCCGCCGTCTCGTCCACGCGGGCGAGCGCTCGCAGCCCATCAGCGCGCACGATGACTCCTCGGGCCGGAGCAGGCCTCGTCGACGACACGACCTCCAACCTGCCTGCCTCGTCGGCCGACTCCGCCGCGACGCCAGCGGGTTCCTCGCTCCAGATCGGCCCAGCGACGGCGGCCGGCGGCGCAGGTTGCGGAGCAACGGCTGGAGGCGACGGCTGCACGGGCTGTTCGACGCGCTGGGCGGGCGGCGCGGGCTGCGTCTCCGCCGGCGCCGCCGGCGCCGGAGGCGGCGTGGGAACCACGCCCTTCGGGCGCTCGGGCAGGAACGCGATCGGGTCGACGTAGCCCTCCTCGTCGGCCGTGCGCCGCACACCCATGTGGACGTGCGGCTCGCGCGTCACAGCGTCTGCGCTCTCGCCGATCGTGCCGACCCGCGCTCCCTCGGCGACCTGGTCGCCACGCTCCACGCCGATCGACCCAAGCTGCAGCAGGGTCACCGAGTAGCCGTCGCCCGTCCGGATCGTCAGCGCACGACCACCGCCGGGAACGGAGCCGGCGAACGACACGGTCCCCGTCGCGGGCGCGCGCACCGACTCGCCGAGCGCGCCGCCCACGTCGATCCCGCGATGCTGTCCTCCCGCGTACGGGTCGGAGCCGAACGCGAACGGTCGGAGCACCGGGCCGTCGATCGGCCAGGTCCACGCGTGCGCAAGATTCGGAAGCAGCAGCGCGATGAGCGCGCTCGAGACGACCGCGAGCCGACGCATCGTCGGACCTCCTTCGTTGTCAGCGGGGTGAACGACCGAACGTCGAACGTAGCAGCGGCTTCGACCGTTGTCACGGGTGGCGACGCGAATGTGGAGAGGTCGTTACGGTCTTGTTACAGAGAGCGGTCATAGAGCGTGTTGCGCGACACGCCCGTCAAGCGTGAGACGAGTTCCGCCGCACGACGCCGCGGCAGTCCGGCAGCGACGAGCTCGGCCACCGCGGACGTGGCTGCTTCCTCTTCCTCGGACGTCGCCGTCGTCTCCGCGGGCCCGAGCACGAGCACGATCTCGCCCTTCGGCGGCTCGGCGAATCGCGCCGCCAGCTCGGCCGCCGTGCCGCGCTCAACCTCCTCGTAGAACTTCGTCAGCTCACGCGCGACCGCGACCTGTCGGTCCGGCATCGCTTCGGCGAGCGACCGGAGCGACCTCGGCAGCCGCTGCGCCGACTCGAACGCGACGACGGCGTGCGGCCAGCGTGCGAGCTCGGCCCAGAGCTCGCGCAAGCCGTGCTCGAATCGAGGCAGGAACCCGATGAACTGGAAGCGGTCCGCGCCGAGCCCGGAGGCCACGAGCGCGGTGTCGACCGCGGACGGCCCTGGCAGCACGGTTACGGGCACGCCCGCGTCGAGAGCCGCCGCGACGAGCCGCGCGCCCGGGTCGCTCACACCCGGCAGCCCGGCGTCGGTGACGAGCGCCATCCGCTCGCCGGCGACGAGCCTCGGGACGAGCTCGGCGGTCCGCTTGGCCTCATTGTGCTCGTGGTAGCTCAGCAGCTTCGCCGCGATGCCGTGGCGGTCGAGCAGCACGCGCGTCACGCGGGTGTCCTCGCAGAGCACGACGTCAGCCGCGCGCAGCTCGTCGAGCACGCGCAGCGTGACGTCGTCGAGATTGCCGATCGGGGTCGCGCAGACGGCGAGTGGCATCAGTGCCCCTTCAGGTAATCTGCCCCGCTTCTGGGTCGCGAGCACCAAGCCAGAGGCCGCACTCGTCCGCGGCCAAGGCCGGTTGCCTTGGCAAGGGCGAGGGTGGACTGGCGCCGCGTGATCGGGGGCCAGACGCAGTGTGCCGGAGGCACTACGCCGCGTCGAGCGCCTCGAACGCGACGAAGCCCGCGCCGACGACCCCGGCGTCCGAGCCGAGCGTAGCGGGCATGACGCGGACGAGCTCGCGGCCGGGCGAGAGCGCCTCGCGCAGCATCACCTCGCGCGCCGGTGCGAGCAAGAGCTCGCCGGCGGCCTCGCCCCACCCCCCTCCGACCACGATCATCTCCGGGTTGAAGATGTTCACGAGCGAGCCGAACGCAGAGCCCAGACGCCTGCCCATCCGATGGAGGATCTCGAGCGCCTGCTCATCGTCGTCGTGCGCACGATCGAGCAGCGTGCGGGCGTCCGCGTCCGGGCCGAACACCGCCTGCGCGTCGGCAGCCGCCGCCAGTCCCGTCGCGTAGGCCTCCAGATGTCCTCGTCCCGTGCAGTTCCCCTGGCACGGGCGGCCGTCGTGCTCGATCACCATGTGCCCGAGCTCGGCCGCGGCACCGAGCGCGCCCCGGTACGGGCGTCCGTCGAGGATCAGTCCACCGCCGACACCGGTGCCGAGGGTGAGCATGATCAGGTGGCGCGTCCCGCGCCCGGCGCCGGCGTGCCACTCGCCGATCGCGGCGGCGTTCGCGTCGTTTTCGATCCCGCACGGCAATCCGAAGCGCTCGCCGAGCAGCGTTCGGAGCGGGACGTCGGTCAGCGGGATGTTCACGGAGGAGACCGCCGTCCCGGTGGCCTGGTCGATCGTCGACGGCACCCCGAGCCCAATCGCCGCGACGCCGTCGCCGACCAGCCCGGCGACCGCGTCGCCGATCGCCCGCGACGACCTCCTCCTCGGACGCCGTCGGCGTCGGCACCTCCTTGAGCGACTCGACCTTTCCGGACCTGTCGACGAGCCCGGCGGCGATTTTCGTCCCGCCGAGGTCGACGCCGATGACGCGGTTTGCCTCCACGAGCGCGCGGCTACGATAACCGCCCCGATGGCCCGAGGAGACAAGCCGTACCGCGTCTATCGCGGCGGCCGGACGAAGGGCAGGGTCCCGTTGCAGCGGCGCGTCGAGCAGAAGCCTCGGCGCGACGGACGCGGCCCGGACCGTCCGGTCGCCCCCGCAGCGCCCACCTTGCCGGCGGCGCCGCAGCCGCCGCCGTTGGCCCAGGCGGGTCGGCATCACGCTGGTGGTGCTCGCGCTGCTCGTGCTCGTCTGGGCTCTCGTGAGCTACTTCGCGCTCGCCCGCGCGCTCGACGGCGCGAACCAGCGCCTCGGTCCGGTCGCGCTCGACGAGCAGAACGGCCTGCTGCTCTCGGATCCCTCGACCACGCTGCTCCTCGGAACCGACCACGGACCCGGGGCCGGGCGGGAGAGCGCCCGCCGGTCGGACTCGATCATGCTCGTTCGCACGGACCCGGGGCGGGGTCGAACCTCGTTCCTGTCGATCCCGCGCGACCTGCGCGTCGACGTGCCGGGCCACGGTTTCGCGAAGGTCAACGCCGCGTTCCAGATCGGCGGCCCGCAGCTCACCGTGAAGACGCTCAAGAGCTTCACCGGCCTCCAGATCAACCACGTCGTCGTCGTCGACTTTCAGAGCTTCGAGCAGCTGATCGACGCACTCGGCGGCGTGACGATCGACGTGCCGGAGCCGATCGTCTCGAACCGCTTCGACTGCCCGTTCGCGACGCGGGAACAGTGCCAACGCTGGGGCGGGTGGCGCTTCGCGGCAGGTGAGCAGACGATGAACGGACGCCGTGCGCTCGTCTACTCGCGCATCCGCGAGAACCAGCTCGACCCCGCAGAGAACGACCTGACGCGCGGCGAGCGCCAACAGGCAGTCGTGCGAGCGATCGGCGACGACGTCACGAGCTTCTCGACGCTCGTGCGGATGCCCTTCCTCGCCGACGACCTGATCGCGCCGCTCGCTACCGACCTCTCGGCCGGGCAGTTCGCGCAGCTCGCGGCGGTCAAGGTCCGGTCGGGCGCGACGCTCCGGTGCAGGCTCGGGGGAACGCCGACCTCGGTCGGCGGCGAGTCGTTCCTGATCGGCAGCGAGGAGAACCGGAACGTGATCCTGATGTTCCTGGGCGTCGCGGCGCCACAACCGCCGCCGCCCGGCACCGGGCCCTTCGGCGCGGGCTGCGTCGACGGTTAGGAGGGCTTGGTCTCCGGCTTCGACTCGGAGGACTTCTTCTCGCCGCTGTCCGAGCCGCTGCTGTCCGGGCCGCTGCCATCGCCCGATTCTTTCCCGCCGCCGCGCTTGCGCGAGCGGCCGTAGTCCGTCGAGTAGAACCCCGACCCTTTGAAGTGGACCGCCACGGGGTAGAGAACGCGCTGCAACGGGGACGCTCCGCAGACCTCACACTTCTCGGGCGGAGGGTCGTCCATCCGCTGGAAGATCTCGAACACGTGCCCGTTCGGGCAACGGTATTCGTAGATCGGCACCCGGCGAGACTAGCAGCGTGTTCCGCGGGTACCGTCTCGTCGTGACACAGGTCGCGACGACTCGGGAGAGCGCTTCGGGGACCGCTCGGGTCGGAATCGCGGAGGCGTGGTTCGGGTGGGGCGTCGTTGGCTGCGTGGTCGCGGTCGCCACCTTTCTCTTCGCACGCTTGACCGCTTGGCCACCGCACGAGGACGAGACCCTCGCGCTCTTCGTCGGCCGGCAGCCGCTCGGCCGCCTGCTCGACGTCGTGCTCGAAGAGCGCGGCGGTGCGCCGCTGCACTACCTGCTCGCCGCGGCCGCGGCGCACTCCGGGGGCGGGCTGACCGTGCTGCGGCTCGGCTCGGCGCTCTTCGCGCTGGCGAGCCTTCCACTCGTTGCGCTCCTCGTCTCGCGGCTTGCAGGCCGCGCCGTCGGGTTGATCACCACTGTGCTCGTCTCGGCGAGCTGGGTGCTGCTGTTCCACGGCGTCTACGGCCGGATGTACAGCCTGTTCCTGTTCACGAGCGTGCTCTCGTACCTCGCGCTGCTCTGGGCGATCGACCGCGGCGGCCCCTGGCGCTTCGGGCTGTGGGGCCTTGCGGCGATCGCGTGCGTCGCAAGCCATCCGTACGGCGCGCTCGTGCTCGCCTCACAAGGGCTCTACGTCCTGCTCGTCCGCAGACGTGTGGGCCTGGCGATCGTCGCCTTCGCCGCAGTGGGGGTGCTGGGCACGCCGTTCTGGCTCGCCGACCTCCGGCTCGCGAATCGCTTCGATGTCGGCGTGACGGGGACCGAAAGCGGGAAGCTCGGCTCGCCCTTGCCGGTGCTGCAGTACCTGAAGGACGTCGCCGGCGACTTCACCGCGGGCTGGTGGGTGTTGCTCGTGCCGATCCTGGTGCTGGCCGCGTACGGCGCGCGCGAGCTCTGGCGGCAGAACCGCATCGCGGCGTACCTCGTGGCGTGCGCGGTCGCAACGCCGACGCTCGCGTTGCTCCTCGCACGGCTCGGGAACTCGGCCTCGCCCGAGACGAGGCATCTGATCTTCGTGCTGCCTTTTTTCATGCTCCTGCTCGCGACCGCGCTCGTCGCGCTCGACAGGCGTTACGGCCGCATGGTCGCCGCCTGTGCGCTCGCGGCACTCGTGGTCGCCGAGGTCGGGTGGGCGTACGAGAAGACGCCGCAGCTCTTCACGGGCGACCCGACGGCGCGCGTCGCCGCGCGCGAGGCGGCCGGCCGGTGGCTCGCGGCGACGAGCCGTCCCAACGACGTGTTCTTCGGCTACGAGCCCGTCTACCTGGAGGCTTCGGAGCTGGACGCAAGCGTGGCGCGCATCGTGATCCCGCGTGCCGACTCGAAGCTCGCCGCAGGGCGGCTCGACGCACTGCAACGACCGCTCGGCCGCGGGGTCTGGGTCTTCGACGCGTACGACACGAACAACTGCACGTGCACGCGCGGCCTGAAGATCGAGGAGCGCCTACCCCGTCCGGCGCGGGACTACGAAGCGCGCGTGTTCGGCCCGTACCTCGTCATCCGCACGAGGGAAGAGACCGGCACACCCGCCGGGTACCTCGAGCGCGCAGCGCAGGTGATGGTCGTCGGCAAGTCGCTCTTCATCGGGGACGCGGACATCAACTTCGTGACGGTGCGGCGCGCAGCCGACCGGCTCGGGCTGCTCGACTACTGAGTGCTCCGCTCCTCGAGCTCGATGATCTCCCGGTAGCACGGCGCGTCCTCGAACGCCGCGAGCCCGGCAGGAGTGAGGCGGCGACGGCGTTGCTTCGGCCGCAGACGCCGCGCCGCAGCGATCGCGGCCGAGGCGCCAACGACGCCCCCGATCAGGAACGAACGCGTTCGGCTGCGTCGATCGTGCTCGTCCATGGGACGATTGTAGGCCGATGATGGTTTGCGCACTCGGAGACCTCCTGCTCGACGTCGTCGTACGACTTGACACGCCGCTCAACGTCGGCGCGGACGCGACGGCGCAGACACGGACCGGCGCGGGCGGCCAGGCTGCGAACGTCGCCGCCTGGGCGACGGAGCTCGGGGAGCAGGGCCGGCTCGTCGCAAAGCGTGCGTCCGACGCGGCCGGCGAGCTGGTCGCGCAGGAGCTCGCCGCCCACGGTGTCGAGGTCCTCGGCCCGGCCGTCGACGGCCATAACGGTGTCGTGGTCTCGATCGTCGCGCCGGGAGGCGAACGCTCGATGGCGTCGGACCGCGGCGTCGCGCCGCAGCTCCGCGCCGACGAGCTCCGGATGCAGTGGTTCGGCGGCGTGGACTGGCTGCACGTAACGGGCTACGCGCTCTTCCGTTCGCCGATCGACGAGGCCGCCGCGAAGGCCGCCGGCGGTGTGCGCGGCCAGGGCGGCCGGATCAGCGTCGACCTCTCGTCGTGGAGCCTGATCCGCGACTTCGGTGCCGAGAAGCTCGTGCGGCGGCTCGAGCTGCTCGCACCCGACGTGATCTTCGGCAACGCCGAGGAGTTCGAGGAGATCGGTGGCACGTTCCCCGTCGAGGAATGGGTGCTGAAGCTCGGCCCGGAGGGGATCGAGCTCTCGGACGGGCGCAGGCTCCCCGCGCCCGAGGCGGACGTCGTCGACACGACCGGCGCAGGCGACGCGCTCGCGGCGGGGTACCTCGTCGGCGGCGCGGAGCTCGGGCTCGAAGCGGCGGCCCGCTGCGTCGCGAAGCTCGGCACGATGCCTTGGTGATGACCGCAGAAAATGCTCCGCATTTTCCGCGGCGGAGTCGATCTCCGTGGTGAGGGAGATCGAGCCGCTCCGTTCGGCCGACGCGGCGGTCGTGGACGCTTGGCGCTACGACCCACCCTACGACTTCTACAACGGCGAGGACGAGCCCGTTCTGAATCCCGAGCGCTTCTACGTCGTGCGAGACGGCGACGAGATCGTCGGGTTCTACTACTTCGACGAGCGGGAGGACATCGTCGAGATCGGCCTCGGGCTTCGACCCGACCTGACGGGTCAGGGACTCGGCCTCGAATTCTTCCTCGACGGCGTCGCGTTCGCACACGGCCGGTTTCCCGATCGCCGCGTCACGCTGAACGTCGCCGCGTTCAACGAGCGCGCGATCGCGGTGTACGAGCGCGCCGGGTTCCAGCGGACGGGCGAGCACGTGCGAACGTTCGACCGTTGGGGCGAGGTGTCGTTCGTCGAGATGGAGGAGCGACGGTGATCACGTTCTCAGAGGAGGTGCGCACGGCGCTCGAAGACGGCCGGCCCATCGTCGCGCTCGAGACGACGCTCGTCGCGCACGGCTTCCCACCCGGGGAGGGCGTCGCGGTCGGGCTCGAAAGCGAGCGGCGCGCGCGCGAGGCCGGCGCGACGCCCGCGACGATCGGGGTGCTCGACGGAGAGGTGCGCGTCGGTCTCGACGAGCGGGAACTCGAGCGCTTCGGCGCGAGCGCCCGCAAGCTCGGGCCGCGCGACATCGCCGCCGCGGTGGTGCAAGGCGTCGTCGGGGCGACGACGGTCGGTGGGACGCTCGCGGTCGCGCGCACCGTCGGGCTCCGGTTCATGGGCACGGGCGGGATCGGCGGCGTCCACCGCGGCTGGACGCAGCGGCCGGACGTCTCCTCCGACCTCGGCGAGCTCGCGCGGACGCAGGTCGTCGTCGTCGCCTCGGGTGCGAAGTCGATCCTCGACGTGCCGGCCACGGCCGAAGCGCTGGAGACGCTGGGCGTGCCCACGCTCGGCTACCGCACGGACACGTTGCCGCTCTTCTATGTCGCCGCGGGCGGGCCGCCGGTCTCCGCGCGCGTCGAGTCGGCGCCGGAGGCGGCCGAGATCGCGCGCGCACACTGGGATCTGGGCGGCGCGGGCATTCTCGTCGGCAACCCGCCGGCCCAGAGCCTCGACGACGTCGAGAGCCTGATCGAGCAGGCGACTCGAGGAGGCCGGTCGCGAGGGTGTCAGCGGCCAGGGGGTGACGCCGTTCGTGCTCTCCTGGCTCCACCGCGAGAGCGGCGGGCGGACGCTCGAGGCAAACCGTGCCCTCGTCGCGGACAACGCCGGGCTCGCCGGCGAGATCGCCGTAACGTACGGCTCGCTCGCGCGACAATAGAGAGGTGCGCGCACTCATCGCCCTCCCACTCGTCGTCGGCCTCGCCGGCGCGACACCCCTCCCGGGCTTACCGAGGTACACCGCCGGTTACACGGGCTGGACGAAGCTGAACTCGAAGCCGATTCCCCGCCGAGCGGTCGACGCACACAGCTCGATCAAGAACGTCTACGCGTCGAAGCTGCCGCGGGCCGGTCGCTACCCGGTCGGGACGGTGATCGTCAAGGAAGGACGGCAGCGCGCAGGCGCGCCCGTCACGTTGATCGCAGTCATGCGGAAGCTCCGCGCGACTGGGCCGCACAACGGCTGGCAGATGATCGAGTGGACCCGCTCCTCCGGAAGCGCGCGCTTCAGCGAGCTCGCGCGCGGGCAGGTCTGCACGTCCTGCCACTTCCAGGCGCGCAAGACCGACTACGTCTTCACGAAGCGGCGCTGACTACTCGAGCGCCGCGAGCAGCTCGTCGATCGTCAGCGCCGGAAGCGTCTCGATCTTCGTCGAGCCGCGCGCGCCGAGCGCAACGCTGACCCGCGCCACCGTCGCGACGTCCGGAGCCTCGACAACGCTGACGAAGTCCCACTCGCCGAGCGTCGCCCACTGATGGAGGACCTGCGCGCCGAGCTCCTCGACGTCTTTGTTCACCTCGCGAAGCCGGTCGGGGTTCGACTTGAGCGTCTGGACGCCTTGCGTGCTGAGCGTGGAAAGCAGGATGTAGGTTGCCATGGCCCGGACCCTAACGCGGGATGACTTCGCGTGCGGGGTCGTTCGCAGGATCGTTCTCCGGCAGCGCGTCGTGAGCCCACGCGCTCCGCTTCCACGCCGGAACCGGCGTCTCGCAGTCGGTCTTCGGCACGAAGCGGGAGCGCTGCACGAGCCGGTACTCGTGGATGTAGCGCGGGCAGTTCGGGAAGACCTCGGTCGCCCGCACGCGCAGCACGAACTGGGCCTCCGGCCACTCGGCCTGAAGGGGGTCGTCGAGGTCGACCGAGGCGACGCCGTTCAGGCGCAGCCGCTTGCGACCCTCGAAGTCGATGAAGAGCAGGCCGACGTTCGCGTTCACGAGCGCGTTCCCCATCGAGAGGTACATCCCGTTCCCGTCGTAGCTGGGGAACGCGATCGTGCGCTCGTCCAGGACCCGCACGAAGCCGGGCTCTCCGCCCTTGTACGAGCACTGTGGCTTACCGTCGGCGTCCGCGGTCGCGAAGAAGAACATGTCGCGCGCCTCGATGAAGGCGCGGTCGTCGTCGTCGATCGTCTCGCTGACGATCCGCTCCTCGATCCGGTCGGCGAGCCGGCGCGTGTCGAATCGGTCCTGTAGCTGTCGGCTACCGCCGTGGTACACGCATCGCATTGTCGCGCGCTTCCTGGTCGAAGTACAGGAGCGCCGCGCCGAGGAAGAGGAGCGGCGACACGATCAGGCTCGCGACGAACGAGGCGATCGCGAGCGTCTGGTCGCTCGTGCCCCTCAGGAGGAAGAAGAGGCCGCTCTGCGTGAGAAAGACCAGGATCGCGAGCGTCGCGAGGGAGCCGAGCGCGTGGACGAAGTCCGCACGTGCGAGCTTGTAGGCGCGCAGGAAGGCGAATCCGAAGCCGACCTGCTCGAGTGCGAGCACTGGCACCACCAGCCCGAGCGCTGCGAGCCACACGAGACCGGGCAGGATGAAGAACGCGACGAGGAACGGGAACGGCAGGAACACGAGCAGCCCCGCGACGAGCGGCTGCCAGACCCGCACAGGGCGCTCGGCGGCCAGCGCGACCGCGCCAAGGTACGACGCGCTGAGGAGCACTCCGCCGACGACCGGCACGACGACGAGCAGCGCGCCCTCGTCGAGTGTCCGAGCAAGCAGGTTCAGGATCGACGGCGGAACTCCGAGCGCGAGCGTTGGCCAGAGGCGCCGGCCATAGAGCCGCATCGACTCGGCGACGAGCTGTCCGACCGTGCGCTCGGCAGGCGGGAGCGGCGGCGGCAGCGGCGGCACGGTGCCGGACGCTACCGTGCGCGCCATGACCTACACCGTCTTCACGGCCGACACGAACGACTGGCAGGAGCGCGACGACGGCTCGGGGCGACGGGTCGCTCGCTTCTCCGACTCGATGACGCAGGCGCGCGCGAACCTCTGGCGCTACCCCGCGGGTGCGCGAGGAAAGCGTCACGCCGACCACGTGCAGGAAGAGACGTTCGTGGTCGTCGCCGGAACGCCGTCGATGTTCCTCGGCGACCCGCCCGATCGGGTCGACCTGTCGCCCGGGTCGGTCGTGATCGTTCAGCCGGGGACGCCGCTGCAGATCCGCAACGACGGCGCCGACGAGGCGATGCTCTTCATCGTCGGGGCACCGCCGGAGCAAGGCGGAGCCGACTTCTTTCCCGACGTCGCCTAGTCGCCGGAGGCCGCGAGCCGCGCAACGACGCGCTCGCCGGCGAGCAGCGCGAGCGTGCGTCCTTCGACCTGGTGCCGTGTCACGGTCCCAAGCGCGTCGAGAAAGACGCGTTCGCGCCGCATGACCTCTTCGGCGCAGGCCATCCTCGTCGCGGCGATCGGTCCGAATCGCAGGTCGTCGCCGTTCCGCTCGAAGCTTCCCGCGAGCCGGTTGCAGCCGCCCGAGCCGGACACGCGCGACGCCGCGGCGTCGAACACGAGGTGCGGAGCTCGATCGTCGCCGGCCGGTGCCACCCCCTCCCCCTCGAGCTCGACGAGCATCCACCGCGTGCCATCGAAGGGCGTTGCCGGCGCGGTTACCTGCTCGACCAGCAGCTCGATCCCGCTCGTCGCGCCTTCGGCGGGCAGCGCGTGCGATGCGGTGGTGGCGAAGGCGAGCGCGCAGCCGATCTCGATCGCCGCCCGAAGCGCGTACTGCGCACGCGGGTCGAGTGTCGAACGGTCGACCTCGAGCTCGAAGGTAATCGGAACCTGCTCTCCCCTCGTCACAGTCAGAGACTCCGCGACGATCGCGGCCGCGACGTCTTGGCGTGAGACGTCTTCGAGTCGGACGCGCACGACCGACCCTGGCGGAAGTGCGACACGTTGCCGGAACACGACGCTGCCTGTGATCATCTTCGGCGATGAAGACCTTAGCGGGCCGAAACGCTCTCGAGAGGCGGGCGCGGACCCTGCGCCCGCCTCTCCTCTCTCGTCGCTACGGGATGTTCGGGCAGCTCGCAGGCTGCGGCTGATCCGTTCGGATCGCGGTTCGGCGTTCCGCCCGCAGCGCTCCTCAATCGCTTCGATCAGAAGGTGCAGTTGCCCGGCGCGGACGCGTCGATTCGGAAGGCGCCGCCGACCGGGACGTCGAGGTAGGCGACCCAGAGCTCGACGTTCGTCGCGCCTTCGTTGCGACCGATGTGCACGTTCCCGTAACCCGCGTCGACGAAGGACTGCCCGGCTCGGTACGTCGTCCCGGTGCAGGAGCGATCGTCGCCCTCGTAGAGGGTGAACTCACCCGACTTCACGAGCACGACTGCGGGCCCAGGATGCGTGTGCCAGCCCGTGTAGCCGCCCGGTGCGATCGTCACCTGCTGAATCACAGCGTCCGCCGGATTCGACGAGTCGTGCAGCTTGAGCTTGAAGTTGTCGATGTCCACTGTCGCTCGTGCGATCACGGGCGCCGCGATGACCCCGGATCCCGGAGTGGCGAGCGCGATGCCGACCGGGACGCCGAGCGCGATCGTTCCGAGTATCAGCAGCGCGCGCAAAGGCGAAAGTCTCATTGCTCCTCCTCTTCGGCGGCCGCGCCGCCTCGAGCGTCGTACGGTTGCAGTGAGGATCCCGCTCGGCCCCAGTTGTGGGAATACGACGATCGTCGTATCTTCAAGTCGTGTCAGTTGTGAGCGAGCGCGACGCCGCTGCGCTCCTCGACATCGTTCACGAGGGCGCGTCGGCGACCGGCCGGGAGTCCTTCCCGCCGGTCGTCCTGCAGCGTCTCGCTCACGTGATCCCCGCAGATGCGCTCGTGGGATACCAGGACGCCGATCTCTCTTCCGGCTGCGTCGTGGTCGAGCGCGTCGAGGTCCTCGGTAATCGGGACACGACGCCGGTCGCATGCGGAAGCACCTCGAGAACATCTTCGAAAAGCTCGGCGTGCACACACGAACCGCGGCGGCGGCGCAGTGGTCAGCGCTCGCACCGGACGCGCGCTTCAGCGACCAACTAGGACTCGCGCACCCCGGGTCTTAGGCGACGGCCGGCTCCGCGACGACGGGCTTCGTGAAGACGAGCTCGCCGTCGGCGGCGTCCACCAGCACTGTGTCGCCCTCGCCGAAGTCGCCCTCGAGCAGCCGCAGCGCGAGCGGGTTCTCGACGAGCCGCTGGAGCGCGCGCTTGAGGGGTCGCGCACCGTAGGTCGGGTCCCACCCGGCCTCCGTGACGAGCTCCTTCGCAGCGTCCGTCAGCTCGAGCTGCAGGCCGCGCTCGGCGAGGCGCTCACGCAACCGCACGAGTTGGAGCTCGACGATCTCGCCGAGCTGCTCCCGCATGAGCGGCTCGAACACGACGATCTCGTCGATCCGGTTGAGGAACTCCGGGCGGAAGCGCTCGCGCAGCTCTTCGGCGGAGCGGACGTTCGAGGTCATGATGATCACGGTGTTGCGGAAGTCGACCGTGCGACCCTGGCCGTCGGTGAGCCGCCCGTCGTCGAGGATCTGGAGCAGGACGTCGAACACCTCGTTGTGCGCCTTCTCGATCTCGTCGAGGAGGACGACGGAGTAGGGGCGCCGCCGCACCGCCTCGGTGAGCTGGCCGCCCTCCTCGTAGCCGACGTAGCCGGGCGGCGCGCCGATCAGGCGGGCGACCGTGTGCCGCTCCTGGTATTCGGACATGTCGAGCCGCACCATCGCGCGCTCGTCGTCGAACATGAACTCGGCGAGCGCGCGTGCGAGCTCGGTCTTGCCGACGCCGGTGGGGCCGAGGAAAACGAAGGAGCCGATCGGCCGGTTCGGATCCTGGAGGCCGGTGCGCGCGCGCCGGAGCGCGTTCGCGACCGCCTCGACCGCCTCCTCCTGCCCGACGACGCGCTGGTGCAGCCGCTCCTCCATGTGGATCAGCTTCTCGGTCTCGCCCTCGAGCAGGCGTGAGACGGGGATGCCCGTCCAGCGCGCGACGACCTCGGCGACGTCGTCCTCGTCGACCTCTTCCTTGACCATCGGGTTGGCGACGGTCTGGCGGCCGTCGAGCTCGCGCTCGAGCTCGGGGAGCTCGCCGTGGCGGATCTCGGCCGCGCGGTTGAAGTCGCCGGCACGCTCCGCGCGCTCGAACTCCATCCGCAGCTCGTCGATCCGTCTCGTGATCTCCTTGACGCGCTCGAGCGCCTCTCGCTCCTTCGACCAGCGGGCGGCGAGCTCGTTCCGGCGCTCCTGCGCCTCGGCGAGCGCCCGCTCCACCGGCTCGCGCACGTCGTCGGACTCCTTGCCCATTGCTGCCAATTCGATCTCGAGCTGGCGCACGCGGCGCTCGGCCTCGTCGAGCTCGAGCGGCGAAGAGTCGATCTCCATGCGGAGTCGCGACGCAGCCTCGTCGACCAGGTCGATCGCCTTGTCGGGGAGCTGCCGGTCGGTGATGTAGCGGTCTGAGAGCACCGCGGCTGCGACGAGCGCGGCGTCGCGGATGCGCACGCCGTGGTGCGCCTCGTAGCGCTCCTTCAGCCCGCGCAGGATCGCGATGGTGTCCGCGACCGACGGCTCGCCGACGAAGATCGGCTGGAAGCGCCGCTCGAGTGCGGCGTCCTTCTCGATGTGCTTGCGGTACTCGTCGAGCGTCGTCGCGCCGACCGCCCGCAACTCACCACGGGAGAGCATCGGCTTGAGGAGGTTCGCGGCGTCGACCGCGCCCTCCGCCGCACCGGCGCCGACGATCGTGTGCAGCTCGTCGATGAAGAGGATGATCTGGCCGGCGGCGTTCTGGATCTCCTGCAGGACGGCCTTCAGGCGCTCCTCGAACTCGCCGCGGTACTTCGAGCCCGCGAGCAGCGCGCCGATGTCGAGCGCCCAGACGCGCTTGCCCTTCAGACCCTCCGGGACGTCCCCGGCGACGATGCGCTGCGCGAGACCCTCGACGATCGCGGTCTTCCCGACGCCGGGATCGCCGATCAGCACCGGGTTGTTCTTCGTCCGGCGCGAGAGGACCTGGATCACGCGGCGGATCTCCTCGTCGCGGCCGATCACCGGGTCGAGCTTGCCGTCCTCGGCCGCACGCGTGAGGTCGCGGCCGAACTTCTCGAGCGCCTGGTAGGTCTCCTCGGGGTCCTGCGAGGTAACGCGGCGACCGCCTCGCACCTCGTCGATCATCGCGAACAGCTCGTCGCGCGGGACGACGTCGAGCGCCAGCAGCAGGTGCTCGGTCGAGACGTAGTCGTCGTTGAGCTTCCGCGCTTCGTCGAACGCCCCGTCAAGGACCTTCGAGAACGCCGCGCCCACCTGCGGCTGCTGCGACGCACCCTGGATCGACGGCTTGCCGCGCAGCGCGGTCTCCGCCTGCGCGCGCAGCGCCGACGCGTCCGGGACGAGCTGCTGCGGCAGCTCCTGGTCGAGCAGCGCGAGCAGCAGGTGCTCCGGGTAGAGCTCGGGGTTGCCCATGCGGCGCGCAAGCTCCTGCGCGGCCCCCACGGCCTCCTGGCTCTTGAGTGTCAGCTTGTTGAAGTCCATTCGCTACTGCCTTTCGGGAAGCCGCTCGTCGCGGTAGAGCACGAGATCGCGGCGGTACTGTCGGTGAACCTTCTGCACCTCGTCGCGCAGCTGGCGCCGCAGGCGGTCGATCTGCGCATGCGCTTTCTGTAGCTCGTCCTCGAGGCGGAGCACGAGCTCGACGCCGGCGAGGTTGAGGCCGAGGTCGCTCGTGAGCTTCTGGATCAGCTGGAGCCGCTCGATGTCGACGTCGGAATAGAGACGCGTGTTTCCGGCGGTCCGCTTCGGGTTGACGAGCCCTTTCTGCTCGTAGATGCGAAGCGTCTGCGGGTGCATGCCGACGATGTCTGCGGCGACGCTGATCATGTAGCGCGCGCGGTCGTCCATCAACTCACGTTCCGGAATTCCTCGAGCAGCTGCCGCTGCTTCTTGTTCAGCCGCTTCGGCACGTCGAGCTTGAGGCGGGCGAGCACGTCGCCCTTACCCCCGCCCGAGAGCTTCGGTGCGCCGCGGCCGCGGATGCGGAGCAGCTTGCCGTCCTCCGAGCCGGCCGGCACCTTGAGCGAGACGGCGCCGTCGGGCGTCGGCACCTCGACCGTCGTGCCGAGCGCCGCGTCGGGGAACGACACCGGCACCGTCACGAGCAGGTCGTTCCCCCGGCGCTCGTACGTATCCGACGGCTCGACGTGCGTCACGACGTGGAGATCGCCCGCGGGCGCTCCGCCGTACCCGGCCTCGCCCTTGCCCTTCATGCGGATGCGCGTGCCGTCCTTGGCGCCGGCCGGGATCTTCACCGTGTAGCGCTTGATGCGCCGTTCTCGACCCGACCCCTTGCACTTCGGACAGGGGTCCTCGATCACGGTCCCGTTGCCGCGACAGCGGGGGCACGGCTGGGAGAGTGCGAAGAGTCCCTGCGACTCGGAGACGACCCCGCGGCCGTTGCAGTCCGGACAGATGCGCGGAGACGTGCCGGGCTTCGCGCCTGAGCCGTGACACTCGGAGCACGCGGTGTCGAGCTCGACGGGCACCACGACCTGCGCACCGTTCATCGAGTCCTCGAACGAGATGTGCACATGCGCCTCGACGTCGGAGCCGCGCTGCCCGCGCTGCTGTTGGCGCTGCTGCCGCCCGCGCCCCCCTCCGCCGAAGAGCCCTCCGAAGAGATCGGAGAGGTCGCCGAGATCGCCGACGTCGAAGTTGAAGCCGCCGCCCTGCTGACCGCCACGCGCGCCGTTTGCGCCGAAGGCGTCGTACTGCTTGCGCTTCTCGGGGTCCTTCAGCACGTCGTACGCCGACTGGACCTCCTTGAAGCGCGTCTCCGCGCCTTCGTCGCCCGGGTTGCGATCCGGGTGATGCTCCCGCGCGAGCTTGCGGTAGGCCTTCTTGATCTCGTCCGCCGACGCCGTCTTCGGAACGCCGAGCGTCTCGTAGAGCGTCGTCATTCGGCGATCGTCACCCGGGCCGGTCGCAGCACGTGGTCGCCCAGCCGGTACCCCTTCTGAAGCACCTCGATCACGGTCCCGGCCTCCGCCTCGGCGGGCTGAGCGAGCAGCGCCTCGTGCACGTGCGGGTCGAACGCGCCGTCGGTCTCGATCTCGGTAAGCCCTTCCTTCGCGAGGACGTCCATCAGCTGACGGTGGACCAGACGGACGCCGTCCTCCAGTGCCGCCTCTTCGTGCTGCTCGGCCGCCTCGAGCGCTCTGCCGAGGTCGTCGAGCACCGGGAGGAGCTCCTTGACGAGCCGCTCGTGCGCGCGCGCGACGAGCGACTGCTGGTCACGCGCGGCCCGCTTGCGGTAGTTCTCGAATTCCGCCTGAAGACGCTGGAGGCGATCGACGAGCTCGTCGCGTTCGGCGACGAGCTCGTCGGTCTCAGTCTGCTCTTCGGTGTTCTCGACCTCTTCGTGCATTACGAGGTCTTCGCCTCCTCCTCGTCGATGACCTCGTACTCACCCTCCTCGACGACCTCGTCGTCGGAGGTGGGCGCACCGTTGCCGGCGGGCGAGGCCTGTGCCTGCGCGGTGGCCTGGGCGTAGACCGCCTCGGCGAGCTTGCGCGAGGCCTCTTCGAGCGCCTCCGTCTTGCTGCGGATCTCGTTGACGTCGGCCGACTCGAGCACCCCGCGGAGCTCCATCACGCGACCCTCGATCGTCGAGGCGTCGGCCTCGTCGAGCTTGTCGCGGTGATCCTTGAGCGTGCGCTCGGTCTGGTACGCGAGCTGCTCGGCGACGTTCCGCGCGTCGGCGAGCTCGCGCAGGCGGTGCGCCTCCTCGGCATGCGCCTCAGCGTCCTTGATCATCCGCTGGACCTCGTCCTCCTTGAGGCCTGAGCCGCCCTCGATCCGGATCTGCTGCTCGTTGCCGGTGCCGAGATCCTTCGCGCTGACGTTGATGATCCCGTTCGCGTCGATGTCGAAGGCGACCTCGACCTGCGGCATGCCGCGCGGGGCGGGCGGAATCCCGACGAGCTGGAACTTGCCGAGCGTCTTGTTGAACGACGCCATCTCCGACTCGCCCTGGAGCACGTGCACCTCCACCGAAGGCTGGTTGTCCTCGGCGGTCGTGAACGTCTCGGACTTCTTCGTCGGGATCGTCGTGTTCCGCTCGATCAGCCGCGTGAACACACCGCCCCTCGTCTCGATGCCGAGGCTGAGCGGCGTGACGTCCAGGAGCAGGATGTCCGTGATCTCGCGGTTGATCACCGCGGCCTGGATCGCGGCGCCGACGGCGACGACCTCGTCCGGGTTGACACCCTTGTGCGGATCCTTCCCGGTGAGCTCCTTGACCTTCGCCTGCACCGCAGGCATGCGGGTCATGCCGCCGACGAGCACAACGTGCTCGATCTCGTTCGCGGTCAAGCCAGCGTCGGCGAGAGCCTGCTTTGTCGGCGCCACCGTCCGGTCGAGCAGGTCGGCGACGAGCTCCTCGAGCTTCGCCCGCGTGAGCTGCAGGTCGAGGTGCTTCGGGCCCTCCTGCGTCGCGGTGATGAACGGCAGATTGATCTGCGTCGTCATCGTCGACGAGAGCTCGATCTTCGCCTTCTCGGCCGCTTCGTAGAGGCGCTGCAGGGCCATGCGGTCCTGCGAGAGGTCGATTCCCTGGTCCTTCTTGAACTCGGCGACCATCCAGTCGACGACTGCCTTGTCGAAGTTGTCGCCGCCGAGGTGGTTGTCGCCGTTGGTGGCCTTCACCTCGAAGACCCCGTCGCCGAGCTCCAGCACCGACACGTCGAACGTGCCGCCGCCGAGGTCGAAGACGAGGATCGTCTGGTCCGCGTTGTCCTTGTCGAGCCCGTACGCGAGCGCGGCCGCGGTGGGCTCGTTGACGATGCGCAGGACGTTGAGGCCGGCGATCTTGCCTGCGTCCTTCGTCGCCTCGCGCTGCGCGTTGTTGAAGTAGGCCGGGACCGTGATCACCGCGTCGGTGACCGACTCCCCGAGGTACGCCTCGGCGTCGGCCTTCAGCTTCTGCAGGATCATCGCGCTGATCTCCGGCGGGGCGTAGTCCTTGTCGCCGGCCTTCACCCGCACATCACCGTTCGGGCCCTTGATGACCTCGTAGGGGACGATCGTCATCTCCTCGGAGACTTCGTCGTGCTTGCGGCCCATGAAGCGCTTGATCGAGAAGATCGTGCTCTGCGGGTTCGTCACCTGTTGGCGCTTCGCGGGCGCCCCGACGAGCCTGTGACCGTCGTTCGTGAATGCGACGACGGACGGAGTGGTGCGTCCGCCCTCCGCGTTCGGGATCACGGTCGGCTCGCCGCCCTCGAGCACGGCCATCGCGCTGTTGGTTGTGCCGAGGTCGATGCCAATGGTCTTTGCCATGTGCTTTTGTTCCTCCCTTGAGAAAATCTTAGTGGGAACGTAGCAGATTCTCCCGGCGCTAGGATGCGTCCCGTGGGCGAGGAGCTGGTGCCTCGGGATGAGGCTCGTGCGGCGCTCGAGGCCCGGCGCGAGCTGGGCCCGGACTACGAGGACGAGCTCGTGGAGCGCTTCGCCGAGCGGCTGGAAGTCCGGCTGCGGGAGCGCGCACCGGCGAAGACGAACGAGCAGAGTACGGCGATCGCGATCGTCTCGCTCCTCGCGGCGATTCCGCTGATCGCGATCGCCGGCGGGACTGTCGGGCTCGCGGGCGTGATCGCGGTCTGCGCCGCGCTCGTGCTCGTCAACTGGGTCACGCGCTCCTAGCTGCGCAAGTCGCGCGAAGAGCCCTAAAGGCAGCCGCTTCGCGGCCGCTGTCGCAACGATTTCACATCAAGCCTCTTTTAGCGGGCGGCGCCGATCAGCGCCCCGCCCGCGACGATCAGCAGCGCACCGAGGACGAGGCGCCTCCCGACCCGCTCGCTTCTCCCGATCAGCAGCGCCGAGAGCCCCACGCCCCAGAGCGACTCGGTCGCGACGAGCGGCGAGACCACCGTCACGCGCCCGCGGTAGTACGCCTCGAAGAGGAAGACGTAGGAAAGCCCGAAGCAGACGCCCGCCGGGACGAAGGGAAGCGCACGGCGCCAAGGCGCCCGGCGCGCGATCAGCCCCAGGACGAGCGAGCCGCCGAACAACGTCGCCGCGGCACCGACGGTCGAGGCGACCGGCGTCTCGCCGGAGAACCAGCGAACGAACGTGTCGCGGCTCGCGAAGAGCAGTGTGCAGCCGATCGCCCAGATCATCCCGACCGCACGAAAGCTCTCCGGCCGCAGCCGCTCCCACGCGAGCGCGGTGCCACCGGCCACGATCAGCGCAGCTCCGGCGAGGAGCGCGAGCTCGAACGGCTCGTCGAGCACGAGCAGGCCGAGCGCGACGGTGACGAGCGGCGCTGCGCCGACGACCACCGACGCTCGCGCGGCGCCGGCGTCGCGCACGGCCAGTGTGAAGAGGAGCTGCGAGACGCCCGGCGCCAGCAGCCCTGCGCACGCGAAGACGACGATGTCGCGGCCGCTGGCCTCCCCGCCCCCGAACGGAGCGGCTGCGACCGCGACGCCGAACGCGACGAGCGCAGTCGCGGCCGCGCCGAGGCGCGCATCCGGCGTGCGCAGGAGGCCGAGGCGGACCGCGACCGTCATCGCGCCGAACAACGCGGCGGAGGCGAGCGCGAGGAAGACCGCCGTCACCGGCGGAGGAGCCTGCGCAGAGTGTCGGCCGCAGCAGGCTCGGCGACGACGATCCCCGCCATGATCAGCGCGGCGCCCGTCCACCCCGCGGCGCCGAGCCGGTCGCCCGCGAGCCAGAAGCCGAACACCGCGGTCCAGACGGGCTCCATCGCGAAGGCGAGCGCGGTGCGCGCCGCGGAGAGCTGCCGCTGCGCCCACGTCTGGACGAGGAACCCGAGCGCGCTCGCGAAGATGCCGGTCACGAGGAGCGCTCCCCACACCACCCACCCACGCGGCACCTCGACCTGACCCAGCGCCACGGCGATCACGCTGAAGCCCACGAAGGCGGAGAGCATCTCGACGAACGTGAACGCGACCGGGTCGTAGCGGTGCGTGTAGCGCTCCATGAGCACGATCTGCAACGAGAAGGCCGCCGAGCCGGCGAGCACGAGCGCGTCGCCGACCGGGTCGCCGACACCGACGCCGGCCAGCAGCGCGAGCCCGAGCACGGCGAGGCCGACGCCCACCACGACGATCCGGGCCACGCGGATCCCGAAAAAGAGGTACGCGAACACCGGGGTGAACACGACGTAGAGGCCGGTGATGAAGCCCGCGCTCGAGACCGTCGTGCGCTCGAGCCCCGCCGTCTGGAGCGCATAGCCGACCGCCAGGAGCCCGCCGAGGAGCGCGCCGGGCTTCCAGCCCGCCGATCGAAGCCGCGGCGCGGCGACCGGGGCCAGCGTCAGCGTCGCGATCGCGAAGCGCACGGCCAGGAACGCGAACAGCGGATAGACCTCGAGCGCGTCCTTGACCTGGACGAAGGTGACGCCCCACACCGCGGTGACGACCACGAGGGCGAGCAGCGCGGGCACGCGCGGACGTTACAGCGGGGTTCCGAGCGGCGACCGCCTGTGGACGTTTCTCCTCCGGGGTCTGACCCCGGCCGGTGCGTCGTAACGCTGGGACCAAGTCGGTGGGCGGGCAGGCGCGTTGCGGGGTCTGACCCCGGACGTTGAGAAACGTCCACACACGTGGCTTCGCGGGCGAGGCCCTCGGCCGACTAAGCTCTCGCGCCGTGGACGCGAACGGCTACCGGTCCGATCTGGCTCGCGAGCTCGGCGCCGACGCGCGCGAGCGACTCGTCCGGTACGCGCAGGTCTGGACGACGTCCGACCCCGACTCACCGACCGCGCCCTCGACCGAGCGGCAGCTCGACCTCTCGCGCGTGCTCCTCGACGAGCTACACGAGCTCGGGCTCGATGCGGAGCTGTCGGACGCGGGGATCGTCTACGGGACGCTTCCGGGCAACACGGACGCGCAGACGATCGGTCTCGTCGCACACGTCGACACGTCGCCCGACGTCTCGGGCGAGAACGTGAAGCCGCAGGTCTTCCGCTACGAGGGCGGCCCGCACGCACTCCCCGGCGACCCGTCGCAGGTGCTCGACCCCGACGAGTGGCCGGAGCTCGCGAACCACGTCGACCACGAGCTGATCTCCAGCGACGGCACGACGTTGCTCGGCGCCGACGACAAGGCCGGCGTTGCGGAGATCATGACCGCCGTCGCGTACCTCGTCCGCAACCCGAACGTGCCGCACGGCACGGTGAAGATCGCGTTCACCCCGGACGAAGAGGTCGGCCGCGGCGTCGACAACTTCGACGTCGAAGGATTCGGAGCAGAGGTCGCGTACACCCTTGACGGGTCGACCGCCGGCGAGATCCAGGACGAGACGTTCTCCGCGCTCGAAGCGCGCGTGCGCTTCCGCGGGCGCGCCGTCCACCCCGGTTACGCGAAGGACATCCTCGTGAACGCGATCCGCCTCGCAGCCGACTTCGTCGCCGCACTTCCTCGTGACGTCTCGCCTGAGAGCACCGACGAGCGCGACGGCTTCATCCATCCCACGCGGATCGAAGGCGATGCGGAGAACGTCGAGGTGCGGATGATCCTGCGGGACTTCGACGACGAGAAGCTCGAGGGCTACGCCGAGCTCGTGCGCGAGACGGCGGAGAGGATCGGCGGCGCCGAGGTCGAGGTGCGGCGTCAGTACCGCAACATGAAGGCGTACCTCGACGCCGTCCCGCATGCGATCGAGCTCGCGGACGGAGCGGTCCGCCGCGCCGGTCTCGAGCCGGCCCGCTCGCTCGTGCGCGGCGGAACCGACGGCTCGCGCCTCTCCGAGTTCGGCCTGCCGACCCCGAACATCTTCACCGGCGGCCAGCAGTACCACTCGCAGCGCGAGTGGATCTGCGTCGCGGACATGGGCGCCGCGGCCGAGACGATCGTGCATCTCGCGCAGCTGTGGGCAGAACGAGCGGAGACGCCCGAAGGCGCCTCCGCGTCGCACTCCGCGTCCGCCTAGACCAGAGAGGCGCAGGTCTTCTCGGAGCAGGCGGGAGGAAAACCTCTCGCTAGGCTCTCGTCGTGGAACCGCTCACTGACAGCTGGGGTCGGGAGATCAAGAGCGTCCGGGTGTCGGTAACCGATAAGTGCAACTTCCGGTGCACCTACTGCATGCCGGCGGAGGGGCTCGAGTGGCTGGCGCGGGCCGAGGTGCTCAGCTTCGAGGAGATCGCGCGCCTCGTGGCGGTGCTGGCGCGGCTCGGCGTCGACGAGGTTCGCCTCACCGGGGGCGAGCCGCTCGTCCGTCGCGACCTGCCGGTCCTCGTGAGGATGCTCGCCGACACGCCGGGCGTCCGCGACCTCTCGCTGACGACGAACGGCGTCCTGCTCGACCGGCTGGCCAAGCCACTCGTCGATGCGGGGCTCCGCCGGATCAACGTCTCCCTCGACTCGCTCGACCACGTTCGCTTCGCCGAGCTGACGCGGCGCGACGCGCTCGACAAGGTGCTCCGTGGCCTCGAGGAGGCGGAGCGCCACCCCGAGCTCCGCCCGATCAAGGTCAACTGCGTCGCGATCAAGGGCTTCACGGAGGAAGACGTCCCGCGTCTCGCGGCCCTCGCCCGACGTAAGCCGTACATCGTCCGCTTCATCGAGTTCATGCCCCTCGACGCCGACGAGGGCTGGCGCGACGACCAGGTGCTGACCGGAGGCGAGATCCGCGCGCTGATCGAGGCCGAGCACGGCCCCCTCGTCGAGCTCCCGGCCAAGGCCTCGTCCACCGCCAAGCGCTTCGGCTTCGCCGACGGCAACGGCGAGGTCGGCTTCGTCAATCCGGTCTCGGAGCCGTTCTGCTCCACTTGCGACCGGATCCGCCTCACGGCTGATGGTCAGCTCCGGACGTGCCTGTTCTCCCGTCGCGAGTGGGACCTGAAAACCCCGATGCGTGCGGGAGCGAGCGACGAGGAACTCACAGCTCTTCTACGAACCGCCGTCGCACACAAGGAGCTCAAGCACCGCATCAACGAGCCCGGATTCGTCCGCGCCTCGCGGTCGATGAGCCAGATCGGGGGATAGGGGAGCACCCCGCCCCGTGGACTAGAATTCCCGGGTCGTGAGCACGACCGCCGCAGCCGTCTCCTCACCGGACGAGCGTAAGATCCTGCCCCGCGGCTGGGGCGACCTCTTCCTGCAGATCGGGATCTGGTTCGGGTTCCTCGCCGCGTACCAGGTCGCCCGCGGCGTTGCCGACCGGAACGCTGCGGCGGCATTCGAGAACGGCCTGAAGGTGATCGACCTCGAGAGCCGCGCGAACACGCTCTTCGAGCTCAGCCTGCAGGGCCTCGTCGACTCGTCCCGGGTGCTCGCGGTCGTCACGTCGTGGACGTACTGGCTCTCGCAGTTCACCGTGCTCGGCCTCGCGCTCCTCTGGGTCTACCTGCGTCGGAACGACGTCTTCGCGCGCTTCCGCAACGTGATCATGCTCGCGAACGTGATCGGCCTCGCCGGGTACGTGTTCCTGCCCACGGCGCCGCCGCGGATGTTCCCGGACGTCGGTTTCGTGGACACGCTCGCGCGCTTCGCGAGCCTGAACCACGGCAGCGGGCTCGTGCAGCTCGCCTCGAACCCGTACGCGGCGATGCCGAGCCTCCACTCGGCGGACTCACTGATCGTCGGCTTGATCATGGCCGCGCTCGTCACGCGCTGGTGGGCGAAGGCGCTCTGGCTCGCGTGGGCCCCCTGGGTCTGGTTCTCGGTCATGGCGACCGGCAACCACTTCTGGCTGGACATCGCGGCCGGCGTGCTCGTCGCAGCGGTCGCCGCGCTCGTGCTGGAGCGCCGCCTTCTGTTTCGCCGCCTCTGAGCGGCGGTATCGCACGTATGCTATATAGCAGGTGTGCGATCTAACACGATGACGCTCGGACGCGTCAAGAACACCTACACGAGCGGCGTGCGACGCCTGGCCTCTCGCTCGATCACCGGCCTCACGCAGACGCGCGTCACGCCGAACGCCTTGACGACCGCAGGGGTGACACTGTGTGCGCTTGCTTCGGTGCTCGTGTACTTCGAGTACCGAAACGAGCTGCTGTTCTTCTGGCTCGGCGCGGCGCTCTTCGTCCTGGGCTCGATCCTGGACATCCTCGACGGCGCTCTCGCGCGGGCGGGCGGCAAGACCACCCCGTTCGGCGCGTTCATCGACTCGACGACCGACCGGATCAGTGAAGGGCTCATGCTCGGCGCGATCGCGCTCGTGTTCACGCGCGACGGAAGCGAGCTCGGCGTCGGCCTGACCGTCGCCGCGATCGCCGGTTCCTTCCTCGTCAGCTACACCCGCGCCCGTGCCGAGGCGCTCGGCCTGCGCGGCGACGTCGGGATCGGCTCCCGCGCCGAGCGCGTCGTCGTGATCACGGCCGGCCTGGTCCTCGCGCCATGGGTCCCGCTCGAGCTCGCGCTCGGGGTGCTCGCCGCGACGGCCTGGATCACCGTCCTTCAGCGCGTCTTGCACGTGCGCAGCCAACTTCGAACCAGAGGAGACACCCCGAATGTCTGACAACGGCAAAGTCCGTGTCGCGATCATCGGCGTCGGCAACTGCGCAAACGCGCTGCTGCAGGGAGTCGAGTACTACCGCGACGCCGACCCGGACCAGTTCGTCCCCGGCCTGATGCACGTCGATCCTCGGGCCGCTGAGACACGGCCAGACGAGTTTGCGAAGAAGGCGATCCGGAGCTCGCACGGCAATAACGGGCCAGCGAGCAGGACAGAGGGGTCGACCTGTCGGATGGTGCTGGCCGAGATCGACGCCTATACGGAGGCTGAAGCCGAGCAAAACGCGACGAGAGATTCACTGAGCTCGTGCTGCGTCGCGGCCGACGCCGGGTACTTCGAGAGCGATCCTTCGACTGACACGCGCGCTCGCCTCGCTCGAGCTGTCGTGCGGCTACGGACGCACGTGCAAGTTGGAGACTGACCCGCACCGCTCCTCGCCGATGTCACGGAGCGCTGGATGAGGCCTCTAACGCCCAGCTTCGCAGGCTCGGTCGGGATCGAGGCGCTCGTCGACCATCGGCGACCTTGCCGGAGCCGAACGACTGTTGAGCACGCTGCTCGACGCCCACGCCGCCGAGTCGGATACGCGCCGGCTCCGTTGCGCTCGCCTACCGCTGCCGAGGCCGATCCGCCACGGCGAGCACGAGCTGTAGGTATCGATCGAGGCGCTCGAAGACGGCGGTTTCCGGCGCCCGACGCTGACGCAGGGGACGAACCCATTCGAACACGCCCGGACGCTGTTGGCACTCGGCTCCGTGCAGCGCCGGCGCAGACCACAAGCGCGCCGCGCGCGAGACGCTGAGAGCTCGCCGCCGAGAGCTTCGATCGGCTTGGCGCGAGACGTTGGGCGGCGAAGGCACGCTCGGAGCTGCGGCGGATCGGCGGACGGACAGCCCCGGAGAGCGCTGCTCTCCGAGACGGAGCGCCGCATCGTCGAGCTCGTCGTCGCAGGCCGCAGGAACCGCGACGTGGCGGCCGAGCTGAGCATCAGCCCGAACACGGTCGCGTGGAACCTCTCGAAGATCTACCGCAAGCTCGGCGTCAGCTCACGCACCGAGCTCGCCGCCCGCATCGCCGCAAGCACGCCGGAGTAAATCCACAACTTCGCGCGGTTGATGGCCGACGACCTGTGCGCGAACGTCGAGCCGATGCCGATCTACATCGTGGAGAGATACCTCCCAGGACGCAACCGCGCGTGGCTCGAGGCCGCGCTCGCTCGCCTCCCGAGGGCACGACGCGGCGTGGTGTACCTGGGCTCGACGTACGTCGCTTCGGACGACTCGTGCTTCTCTCGGTTCGAGGCCGAGAGCGCTGCCGACGTCAGGGACGTCAACGAGGTCGCAGGCGTGCCGTTCGCCCGAATCGTGGCGGCCGCGGAGATCGGCGTCGACGAAGGTGGTCCCACGGACGAAGGAGGTCCATCGTGAAGCGCAACGTCATCCTGCTCGTAGCGGTCGTCGGGGTCGTCGCGTTCGGGGCGGCCCGGGCGTCCGCGTCCAGCGCGCCGATCGTGATCCCGTACGAGAAGATGTGCGACCAGACCGTCGGTCACTGCGAGAGTAGCTCCGGGAGCGTCGTCACGATCGAGATGCAGGTCGATCCAACGACCTTCCGGGCCACCGGCCACGCCGCCCAGTTCACGCTGACCGAGTGGATCACGGTCGGAGACATCTCATTCACCGCCGTGATGAATGCGCACAGACAGCCCGGCCGGGTTCATCGTGCTGAACGGCACGGTCACGGAGGGCTCGTTCGCGGGCGCGCAGGTCCACCAGCGAAGCAACTACGTGAGCGGCCCGCCGACCGCGTCTGAGTGGACCGGTGAGCTCCAGCTGACTCCGGCGAGTGGCTGAAGACGTATCACGTGGGGCCGGGCTGGACCCGGCCCCCCCGACAGTCTCGCCGACTATCCGTACCCAGCAGCGGCTCCGCGTCCTATCGCAGTTGTGCTATATAGCAGTCGTGCGATACAAGCAACTGCGATCCAGAGGAGCGAACTAGATGGCTTCGACTAACGGTGGACCCAAGGACGACGGCAAGGTCCGCGTCGCGATCGTCGGCGTCGGCAACTGCGCGAACGCGCTGCTGCAGGGCGTCGAGTACTACAAGGACGCCGACGCCCGACCAGTTCGTCCCCGGCCTGATGCACGTCGACCTCGGCGGCTACCACGTCGGAGACATCGAGTTCACCGCGGCGTTCGACGTCACGACGACGAAGGTCGGCAAGGACCTCGCCGACGCGATCTGGGCGCACCCGAACGACACGATCAAGTTCGCCGACGTGCCGCAGACCGGGATCAAGGTCTCCCGCGGGATGACCCACGACGGGATCGGCAAGTTCCTCTCCGAGGTCGTCGACAAGGCGCCCGGAGAGACCGACGACGTCGTCCGGATCCTCAAGGAGACGAAGACCGACGTCGTCGTCAACTACCTCCCCGTCGGCTCGGAGTCGGCGACGAAGTGGTACGCCGAGCAGATCCTCGAAGCCGGCTGCGCGATGGTCAACTGCATGCCGGTCTTCATCGGCCGCGAGCCGTACTGGCAGCGCCGGTTCGAGGAGGCCGGGGTGCCGATCATCGGCGACGACATCAAGTCCCAGGTCGGCGCGACGATCACGCACCGCGTGCTCACGTCGCTCTTCCGAGATCGCGGCGTCAAGCTCGACAAGACGATGCAGCTGAACGTCGGCGGCAACTCCGACTTCCTGAACATGCTCGAGCGCGAGCGCCTCGAGTCGAAGAAGATCTCGAAGACGAACGCGGTCACGTCGATGCTCGACTACGACATCGGGGAGAAGAACGTCCACGTCGGCCCGTCCGACTACGTGCCGTGGCTGACCGACCGCAAGTGGGCGTACATCCGCATGGAGGGCTCGAGCTTCGGCGACGTGCCGCTGAACGTCGAGCTCAAGCTCGAGGTCTGGGACTCGCCGAACTCGGCGGGGATCGTGATCGACGCGGTCCGGCTTGCGAAGCTCGCGCTGAACAACGGCGTCGCCGGCGCGCTCGAGGGCCCGAGCGCCTACCTGATGAAGTCGCCGCCGAAGCAGATCCAGGACGACGACGCGCACGACGCGGTCGAGCGCTTCATCGAGGAGAACCGGCGGACCCGCGAAGGCGTCTCGGCGGTCTCGTGAGGCGGGGCTAGACTCGGGGCTCGATGGGCCTCCGAGTCTGCCTCGTCACGCCCTTCTCCTGGTCGCAGCCGCACTCCGTCAACGAGCACGTCGACGGCGTCGCGCGCGAGCTGCGCTCGCTCGGCCATCACGTCACGGTGCTCGCCCCGTCGAACCGCGCGCGCGAGCTCGCAGCCGGGCGACAGATCCTGCAGAGCGGCGCCGACGCGGAGCTGATCGCCGTCGGGCCGGCGGTGCCGATCTCCCGTCGGTCGCAGATGGGGGTCCCGGTCGGTGCTCGCTTCAACCTCGAGCTCGCGCTCGGCGAAGGGCGGTACGACGTCGTGCACGGGATCGAGCCGGGCCTGCCGAGCCTCTCCTACCTTGCACTCCGCGACGCGAAGACGCTCGCGGTCGCGTCGTTCTTCTCGCCGGAGCGGCTCGCGTACCCCCCGGGCAAGGCGCAACGGGAGCGCCTGCTCAACCGGACCGACGCGCTGCTCGCAACGACCGAGCGCACCGCGGCGGCGGCCGCAGAGCGCTTCCCGGGTGACTACCGCGTCGTCTCGGAGGGAGTGGACGTCGAGCGCTTCGCGCCAGCGCCGAAGCGCAACGTGATCGCGATCGAGTGGCGCCCGTCGGCGCGGCCCGTCGCGCGCGCCGTGCTCCGCGCGCTCCGTGAGCTGCCCGGGTGGGAAGTGGTGTTCGTCCGCACCAGGTCGATGTTCGGGCGCCCGTTCGTGCCACGCTCCGTCCTCGACCGCGTCAGGATCGAGACGCTTCGCTCCGGCGAGTCCCGCGCGGAGCTCCTGAACAGCAGCGCGATCTTCGTCCCGGCACCGCAGGGCCTCAACCGGCTCCGGCTCGAGGCGGCCGCCGCGGGCGCTGCGATCGTCGATCCCCCAGGCGTCGAGGAGCAGCCGGCGCTCGCAGCGGCCGCGGTCGCCCGGCTCGTCGAGGACGCCGAGCACCGCACACGAGAGGCAGGCAAGGCTCGTGCGTGGGCAGAGCCGCAGAGCTTCCGAGCGGTCGCGCGCGAGCTCGCCGCGCTCTACGAAGGGCTCGCGACACTGCGGCGCCCGATGCGTGACGGGGACCCGCTCGCGGACCGGCCGTGGATCCTGGCCGACCTGCACCTGCACACCAGCTGGTCGCACGACTGTCAGATCCCGGTCGGCGAACTGCTCGACTACGCGGAGGAGACCGGTCTCGGTGCGATCGCGGTCACCGACCACAACGTCTTCGGCGGCGCGCTCGAAGCGCTGGAGCAGGCACGCGGCCGCGAGCTGATCGTGATCCCGGGCGAGGAGGTCAAGACCGACGAGCAAGGCGAGGTGATCGGGTTGTTCCTCCGCGAGGAGATCCCGCGCGGGATGTCGTTCGCCGACACCATCGCCGCGATCCGCGAGCAGGGCGGAATCGTGTACCTCCCCCACCCCTTCGACCGCATCCACACCGTTCCCGACCCGACGACGATCCATCGTCAGCTCGCGCAGATCGACGTGCTCGAGGTCTACAACGCGCGGCTGCTGTTCGAGGCGTACAACGACGAAGCGCTGCGCTTCGCGCGCAAGTACGGGATGCAGATGGGTGCGGGGTCGGACGCCCACGTGCTCCAGGGCGTCGGGACCGGCGTCCTGCGGATGCGCGCGTTCGAGGGGCCCGAGGAGTTCCTGCTCAGCCTCCGCAGCGCGCAGGTCCAGCGCCGGCCGCGGTCGCTCCTCTACCTCCAATCGCTCAAGTGGGCGGCCCAGGCCAAGGAAAGGGTCCGCTGATCCCGAATCCCTAGGACCCGCCCTTGGTAGCCGTGCCCTCCGACGAAATTTCCGAGAAGTACCTGCAAAAAGCGATCTCCGAGACGAACGAGCTCGGGGAGGAAATCGCTCGGTCCGCGCCCGAGGGGGCGTTCCCCGTGATCGGCTCCGGCCACCCGCTCGCGGACGTATTCATGGTCAAGTACGGCCCGCAGCCCGCAGAGGCGCAGGAGGGAGTTGCGTTCTTCGGGCGCGCCGGCCAGGCGATCCTGAAGTCGCTCCAGCGGCTCCGGATCGACCCGCTCGCCGTCTACGGCACGAACTGCATCAAGTTCGCCGGACAGGACGAGGACGAGGCGCGCGCACAACTGACCCGCGAGCTGCACATCGTCCAGCCGAAGCTCGTCGTCGTGATGGGAGACGACGCGCTCGCGTTCGTGAACTCGCTCGCGTTTCCGCTCGCAACGCCGGTCGAGGAGCGGCTCGGCGAGCTCCAGCGCTTCACGCCGACGATCGACGCGCTCGTCGTTCCGGACATCGACGCCTCGCTCGACGACCAAGCGGCGAAGACGAGCTTCTGGCACGCCTTCAAGACGGTCGGAGCGTGGTGGGCCGAGCTTCCGCCCTACTGACGCCGCGCCTCGCCGCCGGGCTCGCACTGCTCGGCGTGCTGCTCGCGTACTACCTCGGTTTCCGGCTCCTGCCGAACCTGCCCACGAAGGGAGACGTGCTCTTCGTCTCGTTCGTGCTCATCCCCGCGGTGTTCGCGCTCGTCTGGGTTGCATTGCCGCTGCGTCACGCGAACCGGCTGCTCTGGATAGCGGTCGCATTCGTGGCGCTCGCGGTCGCCGCAAGCCTCGTCGGCCTGGACGTGCTCGCGAACTTCGCGAAGCTCGGCGCCGCGACCACGGTGGCGTTCTGGTTCCTCGGGTTCTTCGAGACCGCGCTCTGGGTCGCGCTCGTCGCGCTGCTGATCCCTGTCGTCGACTCCTACTCCGTCTGGCGAGGGCCGACGCGCCACATCATCACGGAGCGTCCCGAGGTGTTCAACGCGTTCTCCTTCTCGTTCCCGGTGATGGGCGAGCGGCAGGCGTTCGTCGGCTGGCGCGAGCCGCTCGACGGCACGAGCACGTTCGACGTCTACCGCGACCCCGGCGGCAAGCGGAACGACGAGCCGATCCGGGACGAGAACGACAACGGCCGGATCGGATTCCTCGAGGCGGAGCTCGACGCCGACCGCGACTACCGCTACCGGGTCGTCGCCCGTGACGAGGGCGGCTCGGCGTCGATCGTCGCCAGGGCCGAGGACGCGAACGAAGGCGAGCGCCACGGCGGGCCGACTTCCGACCGCCGCGCCCCGACCGACCTGCGGGTCGACAGCGTGGACTCGACGGCGAAGCTCGGTCTCCCCGACCTGCTCTTCTTCGCGCTCTTCCTCGCCGCGGCCGATCGCTTCGAGCTCAGACGTCGCGCGACCTGGTTCGCGATGACCGCATCCTTCGGGCTGACCCTCTCCGGGACGTACTTCCTCGACGTCGACGGCCTGCCCGCGCTGCCGCTGCTCGCGATCGGCTTCCTCGTCGCCAACGCCGACCTGCTCTGGCGCATGTGGCGTGCGGAGCGAGGAGACGGGCGGGCGACGCGGGAGCCCAGGTCGCCCGCCCATCGGGAGTCGGCAGGGGAAGACCCGCCTCCTTAGCCGTCTCTACGACTCGGCGGTCGGACCGGTTTTCTCCAGCAGGGTCACGCACTCGACGTGCGGCGTGTGCGGGAACATGTCGACCGGCTGGGCGCGGCGGAGCTCGTAGCCGAACTGCTCGCGCAGCGTCTTCAGGTCGGACGCGAGCGTCGTCGGGTTGCACGAGACGTAGACGATCCTCGGCGCGCCGATTCGCCCGAGGCGGCGCAGCGCCTTGCCCGCGAGCCCCGCGCGGGGTGGGTCGACGACGACGAGGTCGGGCGGCCCGGAGCGCTCGAGCAGCTCCTCGACCGCGAGCCCGACGTTGCCGGCGAAGAAGGCCGTGTTCGTGATCTCGTTCAGCTCCGCGTTCTCGATCGCTCGCGCGACCGACTCCTCTGAGACCTCGATCCCCCAGACCGTCAGCGCGCTCCGCGCAAGCGTCAAGCCGATCGAGCCGATCCCGCAGTAGAGATCCCACACGGTCTCCCGGCCGGTGAGCGCCGCGTAGTCGCCGACGATCCCGTAGAGGCGCTCGGCCATCTCCGTGTTCGTCTGCAGGAACGCGTTCGGGCTGACGCGGAACCGCAGGCCGCACAGCTGCTCCTCGATCGAGTCGTCGCCCCACAAGAGCTTCGTGGGCAGGTTCGTCACCTCTGCAGGAGAGTCGTTGATCGCCCAGTGCACGGAGCGCACCTCCGGGAAGCGGCGCATCGCCTCGACGAAGTAGCCGGTCTCGAAGCGCTCGCCCTCCGCGGTCACGAGCTGCACGAGCACCTGGCCCGTGTTGCGCCCCTCGCGAAAGACGAGGTGACGGAGGTACCCGCGGTGCGTCTCCTGGTCGTACGCCTCGAGCCCCTCCTCGCGCGCCCACGCCCGAACCGCGTTGCGAATGTCGTTACCCAGGTCCGTCGTGAGCCAGCACTGCTCGATCTCGAGCACCTCGTCCCAGCGCCCCGCCCTGTGCAGGCCGAGCGTCGGCCCGTCGTCGTCCTGCGTGAACGAGTACTCCATCTTGTTGCGGTAGTGAAAGACCGACGCTGCGGGCACGATCTGCTCGAGCGGCGGATCGACGATCCCGCCGAGCCGGCGCAGCGCATCGGCGACTTGGTCGGCTTTCGCTGCCAGCTGGGCGTCGTAGGCGAGATCCTGGAACCGGCAGCCGCCGCAGGCCGGGTAGTGCGCGCACGGGGCGTCGACGCGCACCGGGCCCGGCGCGAGGATCTCCGTCGCGAGCGCCTCGGCGTGGTTTCGCTTGACCTTCGTGACACGCGCGCGCACCGTGTCGCCCGGCAACCCGCGCCGCACGAACACGACGAACCCGTTCAACCGCGCGACGCCGTTGCCGCCGTAGGCGAGCGAGTCGATCGTGAGCTCGAGCTCCTCGTCCTTCGCAACGGGCGGGGCCATGCCGTGAGGTTACGGGTCGCGGCGCGTCATCGAGAGCGCTCCCAGGAGCGAGAGCCCCGCGACGTAGGCCAGCGCGAGGAGAGCGGCCCAGCCCCCGCGTAGCAGGAACTCGTTGCCCTCGCCGCCGACGATGCCGCCGAGCGCGGAGCCCGGCAGGTACGGCGTGATCGGGTCCGGCTCGCCGAGCTCGTCGGCGAAGATCAGCCCGGAGAGCACGCCGATGATCGACTCGACCACGAGGAACCAGACGAAGACCGTGATGATCGCGCCGACCTGGTTCTGCAGGATCGCGCCGACGGCTGCGCCCGAGCGCCGCCGAGAGCGCGTAGGCGAGCACGACGCGCCCGGACCCCTCCAGCAGCTCGCCGCCGAGCAGCGAGGGCTCGCCGCGCGACCGCGAGCCACGGTGCCGCGACGAGCGTGGACACGGCCATCGAGGCGAGCGCCGAACCCTGCGCCGGTGAGCAGCGCGACGACGAGCTTCGCGCCGAGCACGCGCTCGCGCCTCGGCTCGGCGAGGAACGTCGTCATCACCGTCCCGTGCCGGTACTCGTTCGTGACGAGCAGGATCCCGGCCACGGTCGCGAGGATCGCGAAGAAGGACGCCGCCTGCGCGAGTGCCAGCGCCGGCGTGTCCTCGTTCTCCGCGTCCAACCCGCCGAAGCCGGCGAACCCCGCCGCGATCAGGCCGCTGATCAGCACCGCAAGGCCGAAGAGCACCCACGGCGTGCGCGTCGTTCGCAGCTTCAGGAACTCGGCGGCGAGCAGCCTCACGACGGCGAGCTCTCGCCTTCGGTCAGCTGCAGGAAGACGTCCTCGAGCGATTCGGCGACCGCCGCGAGCTCGTGCAGGACGATGCCCTCCCGCGCGGCGAGCTCGCCGATCCGCGGCGCCTCTGCACTCGACACGAGCGCGTCGTCCTCGAACGGGGTCGACTCGATGCCCTGCGCGCTTTCAGCGCGGCGGCGAGTGCGTCTCGCTGCGGCGTGCGCACGCGCGTGCCGTGCCCGCCGCTCGCGAGGATCGTCTGGATCGGCGCCTGCGTGACCGAGCGGCCCTTCGCGATGATCACGACGTCGTCCGCGAGCAGTGCCATCTCCGAGAGCACGTGGCTGGAGACGAGCAGGGTGCGCCCCTCGTCGGCGAGCCTCTTGAGCAGGTCGCGGAGCCAGCGGATGCCCTGCGGGTCGAGGCCGTTCGCCGGCTCGTCGAGGATCAGCACTTCGGGCTCGCCGAGGAGTGCGCCCGCGAGGCGCGAGCCGCTGCTTCATGCCGAGCGAGTAGCCCTTGACCTTGCGGTTCGCCGCGGCCGAGAGGTCGACGAGCGCGAGCACCGTGTCGACGCGTGACTCGTCGATCCCCGACGCGACCGCGAGCGTCCGGAGGTGGTTGCGGCCGGAACGCCCGGGGTGGAAGGCGTTCACCTCGAGGATCGCCCCCACGCGGCGGCCCGGGCTCTCGAGCTCGGCGTACGGACGGCCGAGCACGGTGGCGGTGCCCGCGGTCGGATGAAGCAGCGCGACGAGCGCACGGAGGGTCGTCGTCTTGCCCGCGCCGTTCGGGCCGAGGAAGCCGGTCACCTTCCCCGGCTCGGCGCGGAACGATAGGCCGTCGACAGCGAGGACGCTGCCGAAGCGCTTCGTGAGGTTCTCGACTTCGATCATCTAGCGCAGCGTCGAAACGTAGACGGTCCGCTTCCGGGGCCCGTCGAACTCGCAGAAGAAAATCCCCTGCCACGTTCCGAGCGCGAGCCGCCCCGCCCGGATCGGCACGAGCACCTGCGGGCTCATCAGCGACGCGCGGATGTGCGACGGCGCGTTCTCCTCGCCCTCCTCGATGTGCTCCCACCCCCACTCGTCCGCGACCATCCGCTCGAGCGCCTTCTCGAAGTCACGCGCGACCGCCGGGTCGGCGTGCTCGTTGATCGTGACGCCCGCCGTCGTGTGGGGCACGAAGATGAGCGCTGCGGACGCCGCGGCCGCGTCGCCGTCGAGCGCTTCCTGGACCTGTCCCGTGATGTCCACGAGCTGGGTCCGCCGATCGGTGGAGAGGCTGATCTCGCGCATCTGACTATCCTACGAACCCGATGACGACCGTTGCTCCGGCCTCGGCACGCGACCTCGACGCCTACCGCGAGCGGGCCGACCGCTTCATCGCACGGCTCGACGAGGAGTACTACCTGCACTTCGCCGGCCACAAGGAGCGGCTCGAGCTCGAGGCGATCTACCGGGAGTTCGCCGATCTGACCACGATGGAGCAGGCGCAGTCGATCGGCGCGGCGGTGAACGGCAGCTCGGGGATCCGGGAGCTCTGGCGCTTCGCCTGCGAGGGCTACCTGGGTCAGCTGACGAAGGAGCTCGAGGAGAAGCTCGCCCAGGCGGAGACGGAGCTCACGACGACGGTCGACGGCGACGAGATCCCGTTCCGGATGATCAAGCCGACGATCATGAACGAGGCCGACCGAGGCAAGCGCGAGCGCCTCGAGCGGCTGCGGAACGAGCTCGTGGACGAGCACCTGAACCCGCTCTACCTCGAGTCGCACGCACGCGTGCGCGACGCGGTGCGAGAGCTCGGCGCGGACAACTACTTCGAGCTGTACACGAACTTCGGCTTCGATCTCGAGGGCCTGGCCGACCAGTGCCGCGCGTTCCTGACGTCGACCGAGCAGCTGCACACGAAGCTCGGCGACAAGCTCTTCCGCGACCGCGTCGGGATGCCGCTCTCGGAGGCGGAGCGCTGGGACAAGGACCGGATGATGCGCGCGACGAAGTGGGACGCGGGGTTCCCCGCCGACCGGATGCTCCCCGCGCTTCGCGCGACGCTCAAGGATCTCGGCGTCGACCTCGAGGGGCAGGAGAACGTCCACCTCGACGTCGAGAACCGCCCGCTCAAGGACCCGCGTGCGTTCTGCGTGCCGATCGAGGTTCCCGACAAGGTGATGCTCGTGATCAAGCCCACGGGCGGCGCCGACGACTGGAGCGCCCTCTTCCACGAGGCCGGCCACGCCGAGCACTTCGCGCACACGTCGTCGTCGCTCGCGGTCGAGGAGAAGCGCCTCGGTGACAACGCGGTCACCGAGGGCTGGGCGATGCTCCTGGAGCACCTGACCAACGACGCCGGCTGGCTCTCGCGGATGCTCGATTTCCCGAAGCCGCGCGAGTACGCCGCCGAGGGCGCCGCGATCCTCCTCTACTTCGTCCGCCGGTACTGCGCGAAGCTGCTCTACGAGATCGAGTTCCACCAGGCCGACGACCCGAAGGCGCTGCAGTCCCGCTACGTCGAGCTGCAGGCGGACGCGCTCAAGATCACGCCGGCGCCCCAGGACTACCTCTGGGACATGGACGGGCGCTTCTACGTGCACGCATACCTCCGGGCCTGGGCGCTCGAGTCGCAGCTCTCCACGTTCCTGCAGGAGAAGTTCGGGCGCGACTGGTACACGCAGCGCGCGGCCGGCTCCCTCGTGCGAGAGCTGTGGTCCGAAGGCCAGCGCATGAACGCGGACGAGCTCCTGCGCGAGGTCACCGGCGGCTCGATCGAGATGGAATCGGTCGCCGAGCGCGTGCGCGAGACCGCGGCCTAGCTCTTCAGAGCGGCGCTCGCCGCGAGGAGCACGACGCGAAACGCCGCCTCCAGCTTGCGCGCGTCGACGCGGCTTGCGACGTCGCAGGACTCGTGCCAGCAAGCGTCGGTTCGCCACTGGAGCCACGCGGCGGGCAGCCCGTTCCGCGTGAGCTCGGCGTGGTCGGAGTCGCCGTCGTCCCGGAGATACGTGCTGCCTCCCTCGCCTAGCAACAGCCTCGCGCTTCGGTTCGGCCCCCGTTCGATCCCACGCACGTGCAGGCGCGTCCCGACGCCCACCATGTCGAGCGCGACGGCGAGCCGAACGCCGAGCCTGGCCTGCGGCGAGATCCCGCGCAGCAGCCGCAGCGAACCGAGGTGCACCCGCGAGCCCGTGACGACCCGTTCCTCCGCGGCGGTCGCCGCGACGAGCACGCCGGGCTGTCCTCGGAGCGAGGCAGCGAGCTCGAGGAGGACCGCCACTCCCGACGCGTTGTCGTTGGCAGCGGGGCTCCCCCGGACGCCGTCGAGGTGGGCCACGATCACGATCTTCGGCCGCCCCGAGGACAGTCCGACGACGTTCCGGGTCGAGCGGCCGTTTGGCAAGTCGACTCGTTGAAGCACCACCCGGTACCCGAGATCTCTCAGCTCCGCCGCGACGAACCGCTGCGCGAAAGCCTCCGCCCCCGGCTCACCCGCCGGGCGCGGGCCCTTCGACGCGAGGAGGCTCACGGTCTGCTTCGCGCGTCCTCCCGGGCCGAGAGCACCTCCGCCCGCGGCGGTCACTACGGCGAGCGTCGACCACCACGGCGATCGCGCGGCTGATCACGGCCACGAACGTAGCAACAGGACGTCGTCTGCGTGAGTGAATAGGCTCTATGCATGACGCGGACGCGGGTCGTGATCGTGGGTGCCGCGGGCCGCGACTTCCACAACTTCAACGTCGTCTACCGCGGGCGCGACGACGTCGAGGTCGTCGCCTTCACGGCGACGCAGATCCCCAACATCGACGGCCGTGTCTACCCACACGAGCTGGCCGGCGACGCGTATCCCGACGGGATCCCGATCCTGCCCGAGCCGGAGCTCGAGCAGATCGTTCGCGAGCGCGCGATCGACCAGGTCGTGTTCGCGTACTCGGACGTCACGCACGAGCACGTGATGCACGTCGGCTCGCGCGTGCTCGCCGCCGGCGCCGACTACCTGCTCCTCTCCCCCCGCGACACGATGCTCGCGTCGACCAAACCCTGCGTCGCGATCTGCGCCGTCCGCACCGGGTCGGGCAAGAGCCAGACGACGCGTCGCGTGGCCGAGCTGCTGCGCGAGTCCGGCAAGAAGGTCGCCGTCCTCCGCCACCCGATGCCGTACGGAGACTTGACGAAGCAGGCGGTGCAGCGCTTCGAGCGCTACGAGGACCTCGAGGCGGCCGACGCGACGATCGAGGAGCGCGAAGAGTACGAGCCGCACATCGCGGAGGGGAACCTCGTCTTCGCCGGCATCGACTACGCCGCGATCCTCGAGCAGGCCGAGCAGGAGGCCGACGTGATCCTGTGGGACGGCGGCAACAACGACACGCCGTTCGTCCGACCCGACGTGCACATCGTCGTCGTCGACCCGCACCGACCCGGGCACGAGCTTCGCTACCACCCCGGCGAGACGAACCTGCGCATGGCCGACGTCTGCGTCGTGAACAAGGTCGACAGCGCTCCTCAGGAAGGGATCGACTCGGTGCTCGACTCGATCCACGAGCACGCGCCGGACGCTGTCGTCGTGCTCGCCGCGTCGCCGTTCCACGTCGAGGGTGACCCGTCGGAGATCCGCGGGAAACGCGTGCTGGCGATCGAGGACGGCCCGACGCTCACGCACGGCGAGATGACCTACGGCGCAGCCGTGCTCGCCGCGAAACAGCACGGCGCTGCGGCGCTCATCGACCCTCGGCCCTTCGCGGTCGGCACGATCGCGAAGACCTTCGAGGACTACCCGCACATCGGGAACCTGCTGCCGGCGATGGGCTACGGCGACGAGCAGATCGAGGACCTCCGCAAGACGATCGACGCGTCGGATGCCGACCTCGTCCTGATCGGCACGCCGATCGACCTGCGAAAGCTCGTCGACTTCGACCGCCCAGCGCTTCGCGTCACGTATCGGCTCCAGGAGGTCGGCGAGCCGACGCTCGCGGACGTGCTCGCCGAGAAGGGCCTGCTCGAGCCGGTCCCCGTGTGAGCGCGACCGTCGTCGCGCTCGGCGGCAACGCGCTCGTTCGCGAGGGCGAGCGCGGCACCGTCGCCGAACAGCGCGCGAACCTGCGTGAGCACTGTGCGGCGCTCGTTCCGCTGCTGGACGGGCCGCTCGTCGTCACGCACGGGAACGGGCCGCAGGTCGGCGCCGCACTCCTGCGCAGCGAGCGTGCGGCCGACGAGGTACCCCCGCTCCCACTCTGGCTCGCGGTCGCGCAGACGCAGGCGGAGATCGGCTCGCTGATCGTCCTCGAGCTGGGCGCGGTCGCCGAGCGTGACGTCGCCGCGCTCATCACCCACGTCCGCGTCGACGAGGACGATCCTGCCTTCGCGGAGCCGACGAAGCCGATCGGACCGTTCTACTCGCGCGAGCAGGCGGAGCGGCTCGAGGCCGAGCGCGGGTGGCTCCTCGCCGAGGATGCAGGGCGCGGTTGGCGGCGCGTCGTGCCGTCGCCGCAGCCCCGCTCGATCGTCGAACTGGAAGCCGTGCAGCGGCTCCTCGACGACGGGATAGTCGCGGTGGCGTGCGGCGGCGGCGGGATCCCGGTCGTCGAGCGGAGCGGCCGGCCGGACGGCGTCGACGCCGTGGTCGACAAGGACTTCGCCTCGGCGCTGCTCGCGACCGCGCTCGGCGCCCGCCGGCTCGTCGTCCTCACGGACGTGCCCGCGTTGCTGCGCGGCTATGGCACCTCAGCCGAGCAGGAAGTGCGCTCGCTCATCCCCGACGAGGCGGACGAGCTGTTGCCGGCGCTCGCCGCCGGCTCGATGCGGCCCAAGGTGGAGGCGTGTACCCGGTTCGCGCGCGAGACCGGAGGGGAGGCCCTGATCTGCTCGCCGGCCGGTCTCGCCGACACGCTGAAGGGCAAATCCGGTACTCGTATCGTCGGCAGATGAGAGGCATGCGGCCGCTGATCGGTCTCGTCGTGCTCGTCGCGCTCGTCGGCGCTGTTCCTCGTCTTCCGACCCGGAAACGACGACGAGGAAGGCGCAGGGACGACGTCGACGGCGGTGACCGCGCCGCCGATGCTCGAGCCGACCCACCACCGAGACGGGAACGACGACCGACCGCCGCGCCCGAGCCCGTGCAGCTCGTCGTGACGATCCGCGGCGGCGAGCCCGTCGACGGGATCGTCCGCGTCACGGCGCACAAGGGAGACCCGGTCGTCGTCGTCGTGCGCTCCGACGTTTCGGACGAGGTGCACGTGCACGGCTTCGACCTGATGGCGGACGTCGCCCCGGGCAAGCCGGTGCGGATCCAGTTCACAGCGACGCTCACGGGACGCTTCGTGATCGAGCTCGAGGGCCGTGGCAAGCAGATCGCACAGCTGACCGTCCTTCCGTGACGCTGCTCCCCCTCGCGCACGGGATCGGCAACGTGCAGGACCCGCCGATCCCGATGTGGCTCGCGTACTACGGCGCCGCCGCCGTGCTCGTGCTCTCCTTCGCCGCGCTCGGTGCGCTCTGGAGGACACCCATCCTCCAACGCGAGCACCTTCGCCGGCTCGTCCAAGTCCCCACGGCCGCGCTCCGCATCGTCCTCGGCGCGCTCGGGCTCGGTCTCTTCGTCGTCGTCTTCGTGGCGGCGCTCGTCGGCGAGCGCTCGGTCGGCACCAACATCGCCCCGACCTTCATTTGGGTGATCTTCTGGCTCGGCCTCGTCCCGCTCACGATCCTGTTCGGCAACGTCTGGGCGTGGGTCAACCCGTGGCGCGCTGCGGCTGACCTGATCGCGTGGTGCTGGAGCCAAGCGAGCCTCGAGTGGGAGCCGCCGTTCGACTACCCGGCGCGACTCGGCCGCTGGCCGGCCGCCTTCCTCCTGTTCTCCTTCGCCGCCCTGGAGCTCGCGTACACGGACCCCTCCGACCCGCGGATGCTCGCGCTTGCCGTTGCGATCTACAGCTGGATCACCTGGGTCGGGATGGCTGCGTTCGGGCGAGAAGTCTGGCTGCGAAACGGCGAGGCGTTCAGCTCCTACTTCGGCCTGCTCTCCCGACTGTCGATCCTGACGCTGCGCGAGGGACGACTCGCGCTCCGCCGCCCGCTCGACAACGTCGCGCGCGACCGTGAGTCTCCCGGCACGGTCGCGTTCGTCGCGGTCATGCTCGGGTCGGTGGCATTCGACGGCTTCAGCCGCACGAGCTACTGGCAGGACCGGCTCTTCCGGATCGACAGCGAGCTCGGCGCGATCGCGTTCAACCTTCTCGGCCTGGCCGCCGGCGTCGCGTTCGTCGCGTGCGCGTATGTGGCTGCCGTCGAAGTCGCCCGAAAGATCGGACGCGGGCAAGCCCGGCTGGAGCAGGCGTTCATCGGCAGCCTGATCCCGATCGCGATCGCGTACGTGGTCGCCCACTACGCGACACTCCTGCTCGTGCAGGGCCAGCTCGCGATCCCGCTCGCGTCCGACCCGTTCGGCTTCGGGTGGGACCTGTTCGGCACGCTCGACTACCGGGTCAACGTCCAGCCGCTGACCGCGAACCAGATCTGGTATCTGCAATCCGGTGCGCTCGTTCTGGGCCACGTACTCGGGCTGGTGATCGCACACGACAAGGCGCTCGCCCTGTTCGGCTCGACCAAGGTGGCGCTGCGCACGCAGTACGCGTTGCTGGCGCTCATGGTCCTCTACACGGTGGGAGGACTGTGGTTGCTGTCGCGAGGCTGATCCTCGGCCACGGAGGGACGGCCGGGCTGATCGTCGAGATCTCGACCGCCGTCGCGATCGGCGGAGTCCTTCTGTGGGCCGCGATCAAGAGCCGCCGGGGCGAGCACTAGGATCGTCCGGTGCTCGCGGTTGCCGAAGACCTGAAGGGTCGGGACTTCACGAAGGTCGCCGACTGGAGCCGGGATGAGCTCCTGCGGGTCCTCGACTTGGCCGGCGAGCTCAAGCGGGCCAGGCAGGCCGGCGAGGAGCATCGCCTCCTCCCCGGCCGGACGCTCGGGATGATCTTCCAGAAGCCCTCGACGCGGACGCGCGTCTCCTTCGAGGTCGGCATGTGGCAGCTCGGCGGGCACGCGCTCTACCTCTCCGCGTCGGACCTCCAACTCGGCCGCGGTGAGACGGTGAAAGACACCGCGCTCGTGCTCTCGCGCTACCTCGACGCGATCATGATCCGCACCTTCGACCAGGCCGACGTCGAGGAGCTCGCCCGCAACGCGACGATCCCCGTGATCAACGGCCTCACGGACAGCTCGCACCCGTGCCAGGCGCTGGCCGACGCCATGACGATCCGCGAGCGTCTTGGTCGGTTCGACGGCGTTCGGCTGACCTACCTCGGCGACGGCAACAACGTGTGCGCATCGCTGATGGTCATCGCTGCCAAGCTCGGGATGCACTTCACCGCCGCCGTCCCGCCCGGGTACGAGCCCGACGAGGGCGCCCTCGACGTCGCGCGCACCGCCGCCGAGGAGACCGGCGCCGCAGTGCGCGTCGTGCACGACCCGCGCGAGGCGAGCGAGGGCGCCGAGGTCCTCTACACCGACGTCTGGACGAGCATGGGCCAGGAGGAGGAGCGCGAGCGTCGGCTGCGCGACCTGCGCGGCTTCGGGATCAGCGACGAGCTGCTCGCGCTCGCCGAGGACGACGCGATCGTCCTGCACTGCCTGCCGGCGCACTACGGCGAAGAGATCACCGAAGAGATCGCCTACGGGCCGAAATCGGCGCTCTGGGACGAGGCGGAGAACCGACTGCACACGCAGAAGGCGCTCCTGGCTCTCACCGTGCGTTGATCCCGCTCAGAGACAACGTTCCGACGAAGCGCTTCCCGATCGTCACGGTCGGGCTGATCGTCGCGAACGTGCTCGTCTTCTTCCTCTACCAGACGCCCGACCTCGAGGGCTCCATCAGCGAGCTCGCGTACCAGCCGTGCGAGGTGAACAATTCGTGCCCGGTGACCGGCGCCGACTGGCCGCTGACGTCGTTCACCTCGATGTTCATGCACGGCAGCATCATCCATCTGGGCGGCAACATGCTCTTCCTCTGGATCTTCGGCAACAACGTCGAAGACGCCATGGGCCGCGTGCGCTACCTCATCTTCTATCTCCTCGCAGGCTACGCCGCGACGGCATTGCAGACGGTGGTCACGCTCTGGATGGCTCCCGAATCCGCCGCGATTCCGAACCTCGGCGCCTCCGGGGCGATCTCCGGCGTGCTCGGCGCCTACTTCGTGCTGTTACCGCAGGCGAAGGTGCTGACGGTGATCATCCTCGGCATCATCTTCTTCCTGCGTGAGATCCCCGCGGTCTTCTTCCTCGGCATCTGGGTGGCCTTCCAGCTCATCGATGCAGGCTTCCAGTTCCTGCACCCGCCCACGGGCGGCGGGGTGGCAGTCTTCGCGCACCTCGGAGGGTTGGCTTTCGGCGTGGTGACCGTCCTCCTCTTCCGCGAGCGTTCGCCTCTCAGCCCACGCTATTGACCTTCGACGAGCACGTCACCAAAGCGCTCGACGCGCTGCCCGCCGACATCGCCCGCCGGCTGGAGAACGTCGCGGTGGTCGTCGAGGACGAGCACGCCGAGGAGCCCGACCTGCTCGGCCTCTTCGAGGGTGGCGGCGAGTACATGCCGGACAAGGTGACGATCTACCGCCTGCCGCTGGAAGCCGAGTTTCCCGACCCGGCGGAGCTCGAGCAGGAGATCCGGATCACCGTCCTCCACGAGCTGGGGCACTACTTCGGGCTCGACGAGGGCCGCCTCGAGGAGCTCGGCTACGAGTGAGCGACTCCGCCCTGCTGGGGGTCGCGATCGCGGCCGCAGTGGTCGGCCTCGCGGTCGTTGCCTGGTTCCTCTTCGGTCCCCGACGCTAGGGAATGTCGAGGGTAGGTTCCTCGTTTGAAGGGACATGACAACGCAGGAGATCCACACCGAGATCGAGCGCGCCAGCGAGCGGCGCACCGAGCTCTACCGCCTGCTCTCCGAGGGCCATGACCCGGAGACGGCGGCCGAGCTCAGCGAGCTCAACAGCCGCCTCGAGGAGCTCTGGAACGAGCACCGCGCTCTCCGCGCCCGGATGCGCTTCGGCGACCCCGAGACCATCGTCAAGCGGGCCCGCCTGGAAGAGCGGCTGGAGCGCGCGGCCTAACCCACCGAAAACCCGCCCCGTGCGGGGGCTACACTGCCCCCGCTCGGGGCGTTAGCTCAGCTGGGAGAGCGCCGCCTTTGCAAGGCGGAGGTCGCCGGTTCGATCCCGGCACGCTCCACCTCCGAACCCGCTGGAAACAGCGGGTTCTCTACTGCCAGCAAGGGTTGCCGAGGCTCCCGTTCACTCGCTGCCCTGACCTCGGTGCCGGCCGGCCGACAGCCGGCGGCACCGAGGCCACATGCCACGCTCCGGTGAGCTACCGGACCGGCAGCTCGGCCTTGCTCTCGCTCCAACGCACCGTGAGCGCGTAGAGGACGAAGATGCTCAGCGTCAGCACCGTCAGCGCCCACAGCGGGTATTGACTGTTACCGGCGAATCCGAGCTGCCCGAGGATGTTCAGCGAAACGACAACGATCGTGAACCAGCGCGCCCACCCCTGCGCTGCGGCCAGCCCGATGCCCGCAAGGGCCAGCAGCACGCCCCAGGCCATCATCGTCCAACCCCACGTCGTCAGGTCGACGGCCAGGAAGCCCGCCGGGGTGACGACGTAGTAGTCGTCCTCGAACACGGCGATCAGCCCCTGGAAGAAGTCGATGACGCCGAGGAGGAGCAACAACATGCTGGCAAAGCCGATCCATCCTGCCATCGAGCGGTTCTCGTTCATCTCTACGCCTCCCAGTCAGGACCCCGTTTCCGCGCCATCGTGACAGACCTCTCGGTCGACGGGTAGCCCAAGCGCGACCAGGCCCCGCTACTCGGCGTGAAGTCCGCGTATCGGTGTGGCGCGTATTCGACTATCGTCGTGCGGACGGCGTTCGGCAACGTCTCATCGGTGCATTTGTGGTTGCGGTGCTCGCGGTCGGGGTAACGTCCGGCGCCGCTTCGCCGGCGTCGGCGGATCCACCGGCGTACTCCGTCGTCGTGCAGGCTGCGCGGATCCCGCCGGCGAAGCGGATCTACTGCGTCGCCCCGAACGGCTCCGACGCGGGCTACACCGGCGGTGGTCTCGTCTACGACTCCAACACGGTGGCACTGCCGTTCACGCCGACGGCCCGCGCTTTTGGAAGCAGGCTGGTCCGGCCGACTCCGTAGGCGGTTCCCTCGGATGGGGGATGTTGGCACTCCGCTTCTGCTTACGGTGAGGCGAGGGCACCGCGCTCTGCGGTCCCAGGGAGAAAGGGCAAAGACACATGCGGCATGGTGATTCGAGGGGTTCCGCCCTGTGGGGAAAGGGTGAGGGCAGGTGGCGTCGCGCGATTGTCTGCTTGACCGCGGTCGCTGCGCTCTGCGCGCCGGCAAGCGCGCTGGCCGTTCCGAAGGCGGCGGCTCCGACCGTCGCTCCGACGGTCGAGCCGGCGGCCGAGGTCGTCGAGCCGGCCGCCGATGCGGCGACGGTCTTCGACTGGTTCGCGAACTGGACGTGGTGAGGCGCTAGTTCGGGCGGAGGCGGCGCCTGCGCGCCGCCTCCGCCGTGCGATTTTCGCAATCCGACCCGTTCGGGTGTCTCCGGAATCCGTCCGGGCGCCGACGCTGGAAGGATGCATCGCCTCGTTCCCGTCCTGGTCGCGCTCACCTCGCTGGTCCTCGCCGGAACAGCGTCCACGGCGGTCGCTGCACCGACGAAGGCGGAGTTCATCAAACGCGGAGATGCGCTCTGCGTGCGGGTGGCGAGAGAGCTGGCGCCGCTGCAGCGGCGCGCCCAGGCTGCTCTCACGCTCCCTGACGACAAGAAGTTGGCCGCGGCTGCTGCGATCTGGAGCGACCAGATCCGGATCCAGGTCCGCTTCAACCGACAGCTCCGCGCGATCGGCGCGCCGGCCAACGACGCAAAGGCACGCAGCTTCCTGGATCAACTCGACCGCGGAGTCGTCCTCGCCCGTCGGATCCAGGCCGCGTTCGCGAACGCGCGTGTCGCAACGCTCGCCTCGGCACTCCCGGCCTACGTCCAGTTCACGCTCAAGCTCAACCGGCAGGTCAGGGCGTACGGCTTCCGCGTCTGCGGTCGCTAGACCGGTTTCCAAACGGGGCATACGATGCGCGCGTGCCGGAGTTCGTTCCCGGGCGCGAGCTCGCGCGCGCGTTCTATGAGGAGGTCGTCCGTGAGCTCGTCGGTGAAGTCGAGCACTCGGCCGCCCTGCTCGGCTGGGGCTCCGACGTGCTGGGGTTCGATACCGAGCGCTCGACGGATCACGGCTGGGGACCTCGCATGCGCGTGTTCGTCGATGCCTCGGACGTCGAGCGCGTCCGCGCGGCGGTGGACGCGGGTCTGCCCGACGACTTCCGCGGCTGGCCGACGCGCTACGGGTGGGACGACGTTCCGGTCTCGTCACATGTGAACGTGAGACCGCTCGGCGAGTGGCTCGAGCGACAACTCGGCTATGACGCGCGCCGGGGTCTGTCGACCCACCAGTGGCTGACGACTCCGCAGCAGCTGCTGTCAGAGATCACGGGCGGGGAGGTCTTCTGGGACGGAACGGGTGAGCTCGAGCTGCTACGGCAGACGCTCGAGTGGTACCCGGACGACGTCTGGCGTTGGCTCATCGGCTGCCAGTGGTGGCGCATCGACCAGGAAGAGCCGTTCATCGGCCGGACCGCGGAGGTCGACGACGAGCTCGGCTCGCGCATCGTCGCCGCACGGCTCGCTCGGGACACGATGAGGCTCGGCTTCCTGCTCGAGCGCCGCTACGCGCCGTACGCGAAGTGGCTCGGCACGGCGTTCGTGCAGCTCGACTGCGCCGCGGAGGTCGGCCCCGCGCTCGAGCGCCTGCTCGCCGCCGGCGACTTCGCCGCCCGTGAGTCTGCGTGGGTCGATGCGATCGAGGCGCTCGCCCGCAGGCACAACGCGCTCGGCCTCACGACGCAGCTCGAGCCGACAGTGCGAAACTTCCACTCGCGTCCGTTCCGCGTCATTGACGCGGGTCGCTTTGCAAGCGCGTGTATCGAATCGGTGTCCGACTCGTGGCTGGGCGCCCTCCCGCGAGTGGGCGCGATCGACCAGCTGATCGACTCGACGGACGTGCTGAGCGACGGTCGCGTCGCAAGCCACGTGGCCGGCTTCTACGGATCGACGACGTAGACGCGCGCTTGCAGCGGCCCGAAGTGATCGCGGATCGCTGCGTTTCGGACCGGCAGGGAACGGTTTTCGCCGAAGGAGCGTGCGACTCCGCGCAGGCCGGAGACGCCGACGCTCGCAGCCACCCGCCGCCACGAGGTGTTCACCGCGATCAGGTAGGTCGCGCCGTTGAAACTGCGCGCGCCGACGCGCACCGGGCCGGCCGTCGCTGTGGCGGGGAGCGAGCGCGCGAGCAGCGCGGGCGCGAGAGCGGAGATCTCGGTGTTCAGCTGCGTGACCGCCTGGGCGACCGCGGGCTGCCAATGATCCGGGAAGTAGCCGATCCCGCGCGCTCCGCCTGCGATCGCGAGCCACGTCTCTGCGCGGATCGTGAGCGGGGTGGGATCGAGCTCCGGCCGCCCGTTGCAGAACTCCATCCGCCCCACTTCGATCCACTGGTAGGTCGCACGGGGGCCTGCGAGCGCGGCGAGCTCGCGCTGGGACTCGTAGACCGCGTGGAACGCGTCGCGGCGGCACCAGACCTGCAGCGGGTACAAGTCGAAGCCGATCATGTCGGCGCGGGCGATGAACTTCGGATAGACCGCGCGACCGGCCGGAATGCCCGCTGAGCCGCTGTAGACATGCCCGGAAAGCGTCAGGAACGTGACGCGTCTCGACTGCTGCCACGGCGGGTGGAAGGGCAGCGCCTCCGGCGGGCCGTACAGGTCAGCCTCATCGCGGTGGTACCACCCGATCGTGCCCCGTCCGTCGGCGACGTCCTTGTAGACCGCAGGGATCGCGGAGACCGCGCGCGCGCGTAGCGCATCGAGCTGCACCCACGGCGTACTGCACCCGCTCCCCATGTAGAGGTTGACGCCGGCGTCCAGGCTCTGCGCGTACGCCCAGTCACATTGGCCGTAGACGATGCGCGGGAAGAACGGTTGGCCGTCGACGTGCAGCGTGCTGTCGATCACCGCGCCGACCGTCCACTCCGGAAACGCCCGCGTCGTGAACGTGCCGATCGAGCGCGTAACGACACGTCCTCGGCGCGCGGTCACGCGGTAGCGGTACGTGGTCAACGGCTCGAGTGACCCGAGCAGCGCTCGACCCGATGTGCGCTCGCGCACGGGAGTACGAAGCCAGATGCCGTAGTCGGTGGTTCGGCCGACTTCCACGGTGACGCGTGCCGGACCACTCGTCGTCCACGTGAACGTGGTCGCGTGCGCGCCGGGCTCAACCGAGGCGCTGACCGCAAGCGCAGCCTGCGCAGCCGGTGCCAGCACGAGTGATGCAAGCGCGACACCGGACCAGCGCAGCATCCCGCCGAGGGTAGCCTCGTGACGTGACGTCCGTGTTAACTCTCGCGTGAGGCACAGCTACGGGGACCACCCGGACCAGCAAGTCGAGGTGCACAAGCCCGGTGGAGGTCGCCGAGCGGTCGTGGCCGTGCTTCACGGCGGCTTCTGGCGTGCTCCGTACGCGGCTGACTTGATGGATGCGCTCTGCGTCGACCTGGCCGCGCGAGGGTATGAGGCGTGGAACGTCGAGTACCGCAGGGTCGGCACGGGTGGCGGCTGGCCGACGACCTTCGAGGACGTCCGCGCGGCGGTCGCCGCCGCCGAGACCGAGAGGCCGTTCGTGACGCTTGGGCACTCGTCCGGCGGTCACCTCGCCCTCTGGCTCGCGGCCGAGCGCGGCGCCGCGCTGGCGGTCTCGCAGGCCGGTGTCGTCGACCTCGCCGAGGCCTGGCAGCTCGGCCTGAGCCGCCGCGCCCCCGCGGAGCTTCTCGGCGGAGCGCCTCACGAGGTGCCTGCTCGCTATGCGGAGGCATCGCCTGCGGAGCGGCTGCCGCTCGGAGTCCCCCAGCTCCTCGTGCACGGGCGGCGCGACGATACGGTCCCCGCCGAGATGAGCCGCGCGTACGCCGAGCAGGCTCGCCGGGCCGGTGACGACGTCGACCTCGTCGAGACGGACGAGGGCCACTTCGAGTGTCTCGACCCCGCATCGGCGAGCTGGGCCGCGATCGTCGAGCGGCTGCCGTGACGCGGGCCGACGCGGAGGCGCTCGACCGCGCGGATCCGCTCGGGCCCTTCCGAGAGCGGTTCGTGATCGAGGGTCCCGTCCTCTACGCGGACGGGAACTCGCTCGGACGCCTGCCGAACGAGACGAGGGAACGGCTGCAGCGGGTCGTCGTCGCGTGGGGCTCGAAGCTCGTGACCGCCTGGCCCGAGTGGATCGACCGTCCGCTCGAGGTCGGCGACCTGCTTGCAGATGCGGTGCTCGGCGCGAACCCCAGCGAAGTGCTCGTCTGCGACTCGACGACCGTGAACCTGTTCAAGCTCGCTGCGGCCGCGCTCGCGCGGAAGCCCGGCGTGCTCGTCACGGACGTGGACAACTTCCCGACCGACCGGTACGTGCTCGAAGGGCTCGGCGAGCTCGTCGCGTTCGACGCCGACCAGATCGACGGGCCGACCGCCGACGACGTCGCTCGCGCCTGCGCCGGGCGGGACGTCTCGCTCGTCTGTCTCTCCCACGTCGCATACCGGTCCGGTGCGCTCGCCGACGTGCGCGCGATCACGGACGCCGCACACGACGCAGGCGCACTCGTCCTGCTGGACGTCAGCCACTCGGCCGGGGTTGCGCCGATCGACCTCGAGGCGTCGGGCGTCGACCTCGCCGTCGGCTGCACGTACAAGTACCTGAACGCCGGTCCCGGCTCGCCTGCGTTCCTGTACGTCCGCGCCGCGTTGCAGGAGGAGCTGCGTTCGCCGATCTGGGGCTGGTTCGGTCAGCGCGAACAGTTCGCGATGGGGCCGGCCTACGACCCAGTTCCGGGGATCGGCCGCTTCCTCGCGGGGACGCCGCCGATCCTCGGCCTCGAAGCCGTCGAGGTCGGGGCAGAGCTCATTCGCGAGGCAGGGATCGACGCGCTCCGTCGAAAGAGCGTCGCCTTGACCGAGCTCGTCGTCTCGCTCTGCGACCAGCGCCTCGCTCAGCTCGGGTTCGAGCTCGGGACGCCACGAGATCCCGAGCGCCGCGGCGCTCACGTGTCCGTCCGCCACGTGGACGGGTGGCGCATCTGCCGCGCCTTGATCGAGCGCGCCGACGTCGTCCCTGACTTCCGCTCGCCCGACTCCATCCGGCTCGGCCTTCCCCCGCTCTACACGCGCTTCGTTGACGCGTGGGACATCGTCGACCGGCTCGCGCTGCTCGTTGAGGGCGGCGAGCACGAGCTCGTCGACGCCGCGCCTGCGAGGGTGACGTGAGCGCCGCCGACTACGTGCCCGAGCTGCTCACCCTCGAGTCGCTCCGCCAGGCCGCGAAGCTCTGCCACGGCTGCGACCTGTGGCGCAACGCGACGCAGACGGTCTTCGGCGAGGGGCCTGAGGACGCGGAGCTGATGTTCGTCGGCGAGCAGCCCGGCGATCAAGAGGACACGCTCGGGCGTCCCTTCGTCGGCCCCGCGGGGCGCATCTTCGACCAAGCGGTCGAGCAGGTCGGGATCGATCGATCACGCGTCTATGTGACGAACGCGGTGAAGCACTTCAAGTGGCAGCCACGTGGCAAGCGGCGGATCCACCAGAAGCCGAACGCTGCGGAGTTGGCCGCCTGCCGGCCGTGGCTCGACGCAGAGCTCGCCGTGGTGGAGCCCAGCGTGCTCGTGTGCCTCGGTGCGACCGCTGCGCAGGCGCTCCTCGGGCGAGCGTTCCGAGTGACGAAGCAGCGCGGAGCGCCGGTCGACTCCCCGCTCGCTGAGGTCGTGATCGCGACGATCCATCCGTCCGCGATCCTCCGCGCCGAGGACCGCGACGCCGAGTACGCGGCTTTCGTCGCCGATCTCGAACGGGTCGCCGCGCTGCTCTAGGTCTGCGCCGACGCTTCGGTGCGCGGAGTGTGCAACAGGTTCTCGACCCTGTCGACGCCCTGGACGGTGCGGACGCGCTGCTCGAGCTCCTGAATCAGCGACTGGTCCTCCAGTTCGCCGCGCAGGTAGACGACGCCGAGCTCGACGTTGACGTTTACGTCCCCCTTCGGCGCCTCAGTGCCGCGAAAGACCTCCGACTCGACTTTCGCCTGCAGGGTCTGGTCGTCGACGGCGGTTGCGCGACTCCCGCTGACGAGTGCCAGCACGCGGTCGCGCAGCTTGGCGCGACGCGCCGGGTCGGACAAGTAGAGCAGCGCAGCCCCAAGCGCCGCGAGCCTGAAGATCTTCATGCGTGATCAACCCCTCTCGATGGTGGTGAACCAGCGTCTACCCCGGCTGGGGTGACGAAAAACGCGAAGTGCCCGGCTGTTCAGTCGCCCCAGTCGAAGTCGCGCGATCGGGTCCAGAGCCCCTCTTCGGTCTCCTCGCCGGTAACGGCGTCCTCGCCGGGCCAACCGAGCGGGCTCACGACGGAGACGACCTGGGTGGCCTCGAGGCCCTCCATGGTGTCTTCGATCCGCGCCTGCTCCTCGGTCTTGAACAGCGGGTGGTTCTCGAACGGATCCTGCGACATGTACTGGTCGATCGGCATCCGGTTCTCGAGCTGCGAGTTGCGGTCGCGAAGCTCGAGATGCTCCTGGATGACTTGTGCGAACAACGACGGGCTCTCTACTGCCATAACTCCTCCGAATCGGGGTGGGACAGGGCGGGGGCCGATTGTAAGGCCACGGTGAAGTCTGACGAGACCTGGGGCGGGAGGTTAGCGCAGATCGTGGACGTCGACACCCACCGGAGCCCGCCGGACGCGGTTCTTTCCGCTCCTTTTGGCCTCGTAGAGGGCCGCGTCCGCCGCTGCCACGAGGTCTGCGGGCCCGCTTTCCTCCTGAGCCTCCGCGACCCCAAAGCTGGCCGTGACCCAGATGGGAAGGCCCTCGGAGCTCAGGAGGGTCGTGTCCGCGAGGTGCTCCCGGATCCGCTGGGCGAGGCGAACGGCGCCATCGGCGTCGGTGCCGGGCAGGACGAGCAGGAACTCCTCGCCGCCCCACCGGGCGGCGACGTCGACGTCTCGGACGGAGCGGTCGAGCACGCGGGCGAACTCGCGGAGGACCGTGTCTCCGACAGGGTGTCCGTAGTCGTCGTTCACGGCCTTGAAGTCGTCGAGGTCGCCGATCACCACCGAGAGGGGACCGCCGAAACGGTCGGCGCGCGAGAGCTCGGTTGCGAGCGCATCCTCGGCCTGGCGGCGGTTCGCGAGACCGGTGAGGCCATCCACGAAGGCCTGGCGCTCGACGATCCGGTGCAGGTTCGCGTTGTCGAGTGCGATCACCGACTGGCCGACGAGCGAGGCGGCCGTCAGGCGCGACTCTTCGTCGAAGTGCCGGCCGAAGAGGAAGAGCGTTCCGAACGTGCTCTTGCTCGCCCGGAGCGGCAACTCGAGCTGGTCGGACCCCGCGCCCGGCGTGCCGACCTCGACGACCTCGCCGTCCGCGCCGATCAGCACTCCGCCCGACGCTCCGGTCGCCTCGACCGCCGTCTCGACGATTGCGCGCAGCAGTTGGTCGGAGTCGTGCGTCGCGGCGAGCGCGTCGCCGAAGCGTGAGATCGCGTCGCGGAGCCGGCGGCGCTCGGACTCGAGCTCCTGCAGCCGGAACTGGAGCTGGTCGGCCATCTGGTTGAACGAGTTGCCGAGCCTCGCGAGCTCGTCGCGCCCGCGGACGGGGACACGCTCGTCGTACTTCCCCCGCGCGATCGCGTTGGCGGCGCGCGCGATGCTCGAAACGGTGCGCACCACCGAGCGACCCTCGACGTAGGCGACGAACGCGATCAGGAGGAGCGCCGCGAGCAAGCCCAGCAGCAGCCGCTGCCGGATGCCCATCGCCGCCGCGTCGATCGCGTCCTGCGGGGCAGTGACGCCGAGCGTCGGTTCGCCGGTGTGACCGCGGGTCGCCGCGATGAGGACGCGCTGTCGCTTGCCGTTGATCGAAACGGTCGTCGGCTGCTCGGCCGGGACGTCAAGGCTGGCCTGGGTCCACCCCGCGCCGACGACCAGCCTGCCGCGATCGACGACGATGAACTGCTCGTCCTCGCCGAGACCCGACCGTTGTTTCGCCTTGCGGAGCAGCGCCTGGTCGAACGGCACCACGGCGATCACGTAGCCGAGCAGGGTGTCCGGTCCGACGACACGCACGCGGCGCTCGGCCGCGAGCACCGGCCGGTCGCCGAATACGAACTCGGGGGTCTCGACTCTGACGTTGTGTGCGTTCCGAAGGAGCTCCTGCGTCGCCGCCGCGTCGCCGCGGTCGAGCGCACGCTGCAAGGCCGGGTCGTTCGCGAGCCTGGAGGCCTGGCGCGTTGCTGCATCGAGGTCCTCGCCGTATGCGGCGATCGCGGCACGAAGTCCTGATTGAAGCCGCGCGTCGACCCGGCGCACCTCGCTTTGCTTGGCGACCGAGCTGAAGCCCCAGAAGGCGGCCGCCGCCGGGAGGAGTGAGAGCAGGACGAAGTAGAGGACGAGCTTGAACTTGAAGCTGCGAGCGCTGAGACGGATCAATCGCTCTGCCCGGGGTGTCGATTCCTCATTCGAGTGACTTCGGCCGGATGGGGCGAAAACATGAGGGCGATCGTCCCGGGGCTGTCAGGCGTTTGGGAAGTCCGCCGGCGTGCGAGGATGTCCGGATGCCTCGCGTCCGCCGTCCCAGCCCGATCGGTCTCGCGCTCACCGCCTTCGAGGTGTGGCGGCGCCTCCCGCCCGAGCAGCGGCGGCAGATCATGAACGCGACCCGGAAGCAGGCGCCGAGGGCCGCCGCGGCGGCCGTCAAGTACTGGCGCGGCCGGCTGCCGCGCGGCCACTAGCTGCGCAAGTCGCGAATCCGCTCGCGCGGATCCGCGAGGCGCGAAGACCCCTAAAGGCGGCCGCTTCGCGGCCGCGGTCGCAGCGACTTCACATCAAGCCTCTAGGTCGTTGCGCCGAGCGCCTCTCTGACGATCCGGTCCTGCTCGCGCAGGTGCGCCGTCGGGTAGCCCTCGCTCGGGCTCGCGCGCCATGGGCGACCGACGAAGCGCACAGGCACGCCCGCGACGGAGGCCGCGTCTTCGAGGCGATGGCGGATCGCGCGCCACGCCCCCATGTTCTGCGGCTCCTCCTGCGCCCAGACGATCTCCTCCAGCGCGCCGTAGCCGCGGACGAGCTCGGCAGCGGCGTCGGCCGGGAACGGGTAGAGCTGCTCGATGCGCGCGACCGCGACATCGCCTGCAACCGCACGCGTCTCGTGGCCCACGACGTCGTAGTAGAGCTTGCCGGTGCAAAGCACGAGCCGCCGCGCGGTCGTGTGGTCGGCGTCCGCGTCGTCGATCACCGGCCGAAACGCGCCTTCGCCCAGTTCCTCGAGCCGGCTCATCGCCGCCCGGAGGCGCAAGAGGCCCTTCGGTGTCATCACGACGAGCGGCCTCGCCGCCGGATCGAGTGCCTGGCGGCGGAGCAGATGGAAGGACTGCGCGGCCGTCGTCGGGTTGACGATCCGGATGTTCTCCTGCGCGGCGAGCTGCAGGAAGCGCTCGAGCCGGGCGCTCGAGTGCTCGGGGCCGTTCCCTTCGTACCCGTGCGGCAAGAGCAGCGTCAGCCGGGAGGTCTGGCCCCACTTCGAGAGGCCGGCGACGATGAACTGGTCGATCGCGATCTGCGCGCCGTTGACGAAGTCCCCGAACTGCGCCTCCCAGAGCACCAGTGCCTCGGGCGCGGCGACCGAGTAGCCGTACTCGAAGCCGACGGCGGCGTACTCGGAAAGGGGCGAGTTGAACACCTCGAAGGACGCGCTGCCGTCGCGCAGGTGCTGGATCGGCGCGTAGACCGCACCGTTCTTTGCGTCGTGCAGGACGATGTGGCGATGTGAGAACGTGCCTCGCTCGGTGTCCTGACCGGACAGCCTGATCGGGATCCCCTCCACAAGGAGCGACGCGAAGGCGAGCGCCTCGGCTTGCCCCCAGTCGATGCCGCCGGCCTCGAGGCCCTCACCTCGGCGCAGCAGCTGCTTCACCAGCTTCGGGTGGACGGTGAAGTCCTCCGGCACCGTGAGCAGCTCGTTGTTCAGCTCGCGGAGCCGATCTGCGGCAACAGCCGTGATCACCGGGGCCGTGCTCGAGCGCGGGATCCGCCCGTCGCGCTCGGGAGCAGGCTTGCCGATCGTCTCGCGGAGGCGCTCGTGAGCCGCCTTCAGCTTCGCTTCCACGGACGCGACGAGCTGCTGCGCTTCTTCCTCGGTGACGACGCCCTCCTCGACAAGGCGCTCCGCGTACAGCTCGCGCGCGGGCGGGTGGCGCGCGATCAGCTCCGCCATCAGTGGCTGCGTATACGCCGCCTCGTCCTGTTCGTTGTGGCCGTGCCGACGGTAGCCGACGAGGTCGATCACGACGTCGTGGCAGAAGCGGCGCCGGAAGGCGGTTGCGAGGCGCGCCGCCGAGAGCGCGGCCTCCGGGTCGTCGGCGTTGACGTGGATGATCGGCACGTCGAAGCCCTTGGCGAGGTCGCTCGAGTGGCGGGTCGAACGCGCATCGCCCGGATCGGTCGTGAAGCCGACCTGGTTGTTCGAGATCACGTGCAACGTGCCGCCGGTCGAGTAGCCGCGCAGCGCCTGGAGGTTGAGCGTCTCGGCGACGACGCCCTGTGCCGGGAACGCCGCGTCTCCGTGGATCAGGACCGGGAGCCCGACGGTCGGGTCGGCGAGCCCCTTACGGGTGCCGCGGTCGGTCTGCTCCGCGCGTGTCATCCCTTCGACGACCGGGTCGACCGCCTCGAGGTGGCTCGGGTTCGACGCGAGCGTGAGCTGGATCTCGCCCGAGCGAGTCGACCGCGTCGCGTCGGCGCCGAGGTGGTACTTCACATCGCCCGTGCCGCCCTCAGGATCGGAGACGACCGCGTCGATCGTCCGCTCGCCTTCGAACTCGACGAGCACGTACTCGTACGGGCGGCCGAGCGTGTGCACGATCACGTTGAGGCGACCCCGGTGTGCCATGCCGAGGACGATCCGGTGTGTTCCGCCCTCCGCCGCGAGCTCAATCGTCTCGTCCAGCAGCGGCACGAGGGAGTCGAGCCCTTCGATCGAGAACTGCTTCTGGCCGAGGAACGCGCGCTGGAGGTACCGCTCGAAGACCTGCACCTCGGTCAGGCGCTCGAGCAGAATGCGCTTCTCGTCGGGGGAGAGCGGCTGCCGGTAGCGGCCGGACTCGATCGCCTGCCTCAGCCACACGCGCTCTTCGTGGTCGGAGATGTGCTCGATCTCGTACGCGATCGTCCCGCAGTAGGTCTCGTGGAGCGCAGGCAGAGCGTCGGCGAGCGTCTCGCCCGGGACGTAGAGGCGCAGGTAGCGCGCCGGGATCCGAGCCTGCAGCTCCGGGGTGAGCGGCGGGTCGAGGCGCTCGGGCTCGAGCGCTGGATCGCCGACAGGCTCCGACCCGAGCGGATCGAGGTTCGCGGCCAGGTGGCCGTGCATGCGATGTGCCTTGACGAGCGCCATTGCGGCGGCAACCCCACCCAAGAGCAGGTCGTCGGCGGGCTCGACCGCGGCCTTCGGCGCTGCTTCGGCGGGTGCCGATGTGGCGGAGTCCCCGTTCCCGTCCGCTCGCATGGTCTCGAGCAGCTTCAGCAGCCCGGGATGGGTCGCCACGAGCTCGCTGTCGCCGCTCTCGAACAGGCGCCGCCACTCCGACGGGACCGCCTCGGGATTCTCGAGGTACTCGTCGAGGAGCGCCCGTGCATAGCCGGCGTTCAGTCCGTCGACATCGAACGCGCTCACAACGCTTGTTGTAGCAGCAGGCTCAGAAGATGGGGCGGTTCGTCACCACGGCGATCGTCATGCCGAGGATGAAGCTGACCGTCGCCGCGCCCACCGCGATCGCGTGCAGGCGGCCCCAGCGTCCGCCGATCGCGGTCGCCGTCAGGCTGAGCACCAGTGCACACAGTGCGAGCACGACCGGGCGGTAGACGAGCGCCATCGCCGCGAGGAAGATCGCCGTTGCAGACATGTAGCCGGCCAGCGTCTCGGCGGGACCGCGTCGATCGATTTCGGAGACGCTCAACGCCGCGCTCCTCGCGCAGCGACGTGCGGGCGCCCACGCGGGTTGATCGGCCGGCGGGGGACGCGCCAGGTGCAGGACGCCGCAGGTTCGTTCGGCGGGGTGTCGGGATTTGCCGGTACGAGTGCAGCGGGCGCGTAAGGGTCGGGTGTCGAGCGAATCGCCCACCAGACGACACCGATGAGATAGAGGATCGGCAGCTTCAGCACGAGCATCATGAAGATGAGCTCCCACGCGGCGGTGCTCATGCGGCGAGTCTACGCGAACCGTGGTCACGCCGACCTCCCCCTGCTGCGGCGCAGGAGCGCGGCCCCCGAGGCGTTCAGAGCCCCGCCGAGAAGCGGCAGCACGGCGAGCGCCGGCCCGAACGTCGTCGCCGTACCGTGGGCCGTCCGCTCGAAGGACACGAGCCCGAGCCCGCCGAGCCCGACCTCGAAGGTCTCCCGTCCCGAGGCGTCTGCGAGCGCGGTGAGACCGAGCGCGGCGGCAACCGCGAGCAACGCGGTGGCTGCGGCGCCGAGCGCGAACGCCGTCACGGCCGCGCGCAGAGCGTCCTCCCATCACCGGTGAGCACGGTGAACCCGAGCGCGTGCACCGACAGCACGAGACCGGCGACGGTCCCGGCCGGACCGGGCGCGGCGAGGAGGAGCGCCGCGACCGCGAGGACAGCCGTCGGGCCGGCGGCCGCTACGAGCGCCTCGCGCCGCCGTCCGAGCGCCCGATGGAGGAGCCAGAGCCTCGCACCGCGGGTCACCGCGCACGCGGGCACGCCGCGCAGCAGCATCAGATGACCGAGCTCGTGGACGACGACACCGCTCCCGACTGCGGCTCCGACCGTGAGCGCCGTCAAGGCCGACGCAGCGCCGAGGCCTCCGAGCACGAGAGCGGCGAGGAGAAATGCGCCGATCGTCGCGAGCGACGCGAACGGCAGCGTCGCGCGAACGCCTGTCAAGAGGACTGCGCTCAGGGAGCTTGTGTCGACGTGGCGGCGTCGCGCCGGGAGACGCGGGAGCCTTCGTGCCGGGAGCATGAAGGGCAGGTGCAGGAGCCAGCGCACCGCGAAGACGAACGGTCCGCGAGAAGGCGAGACGTTCAGCAGCAGCCGCTCGTTCAGCTCGGCGCAGAAGGCGATCGCGTCGGCAAGCGCGCGTTCCTCATCGACCGCGAAACCGCGTCGAAGCGCGCGGGACGCGGCTGCTGGTGTCGGCGCCTTGATGATCACCGCGCCCGTCGTGTTGAGCGGCAGCGTCAGACCACGTACGTGGTCGTAGATACTGCCGGCGCGGTGCTCCACGGACGACGGCAGCGCGATTCGGTCGTGCGCCGAGATCATCGGGCGATCGCTCCCGCGGCGGCGACGCCGAGCGCGAGCACGAGGTTCCCCGCGACCAGCGTGAACACGGTCCCGTCGAGCCCCCCGACACCCTCCAGCCTTCCGACGACGAGCCAGGCGAAGACGACGACCGCGATCACGCTGCCGTACGACGCAAGCTGTTGGAGTAGCCGGTCGGGGCGCCAGGGGACGGCCGCACCGCCGAAGGTGGCGCAACCGAGCACGAACGCGGCCGTGCCCTCGAGCTCGAGATACGTCGGTGGGTCGCCGCGCGCGAACGGCACACAGACGAGGGCGGCGGCCGCGACGACCGCCAGCGACGGGACCGCACCGCCGAGCGCGACCGCGCCGGCGAGAACGCGCGACGACCTGGGCGCAACGCCGAAGAGCCAACCGGCGTCACGCCCGAGCCCGAAGGCCGCCGCGGGCAGTAACGCGGCCGCGGTGATCGACAAGCCGGCCGCGAACGTCAGGAGCGGCCCGCCGCCGACCTCGAGCGCCGCACCGAGCGAGGCGCCGACGGCAACGGGAAGCACGACCGCGGCTGCTGCCTGCAGGCGGAGCTCTCGATGCCGGACGATTCGTCGGGCGGTCGCGACGGCCACCGCGGGAACGGCCCGCCTGGGGAGGCTCGTCGTGCGGACGTCGCGGCGGCGGACCTGGGTCTTCGACCGTGCGGCGCACGCCGCGAGCCAGAGGCCGACACCCCCGAGCGCGAACACCGCGAGCAGCAACACCGACGGCAGCGAGCTGTGCCCTGCTACCGAGCCGGCCGGACCCGCGTACCACTCAGCCCCTATCGCTCCGCCGCAGAGAGCCCAGAGACCGATGGCCGACCCGAGTACGGCGAGCCCGGGCGGCTCCAGCCGCGAGCTGAGCCGGAGCCCCTCACCGCAGGCAGCCCCGAGCACCGCACCGGTCGCGGTCGCCTCGACGAGCACAAACCCCTCGACCCCGCCCAAAGGCACCGCGAAGAGCAGGAACGGCACGAGGAGCGCCGCGCCGCCGACGCACACCGGAGCAACGGTGAGCGCCCACGCGGCGGCAGCTCTCGAGATCGGCGCAGCTTCGAGCGCGCGTCCAAGTTGCGTGAGCCCGGGTGCGAGCAGCGCGACCGCGGCTCCCGCGACGAGTCCCGTTGCACAGAGTCCGAGTGCGAGCGAGCGGAGCACTGTCTCGTCGCGTGTGAGCTCCACGTACCGGGCGTCGAGTCGAGCCCCTGCGACGACCGCCAAGACCGGGACCACGGCGCACGCAGCCACGGCACCGACCGCGAGCAGCGGATTCTGCGCGAGCGCCGGACGAAGGCGCCGCCAGGCGCAACGCCACGTCGAGCTAAAGAGCGTCCAGCGCATCCCTGAGCTCTCGAAGCCGGCCGGCCACGCCGAGCGCGGCGACGAAGACCTCCTCCAGCGTGGCCGCTGAGTGCCTGCGACGGAGCTCGGCGATCGTTCCCTCGGTGACAACCCTGCCTCCGCTGAGCAGCGTGACCCTGTCGCAGACGAGCTCTGCGAAATGCAAGTCCTGCGTCGCGACGAGGACGCCCGTGCCGCGCTCAGCGGCAACGCGCAAGACCTCACGCAGCGCGATCACCGCTTCGGGGTCGAGAGCTGCCGTCGCTTCGTCGACGAGCACCAGCCGCCTGTCCAGTGCGACCGCCGCGACGACGGACACGAGCCTCCGCTGCCCGTGCGAGAGCGAGCCGAGCTGCGACCGCAGGCGGTCACGCAGCCCGAACACGCCGAGGAGCAGCTCGGCACGGCGCGCGAAGTCGCCCTCTGCGCGCCAGAGCGAAGCCGTCAGCTGGAGGAGCTCGGCGACCGAGAGCTCGTCGAGACCGGTGGGCTCGTCGGGCACGGATGCGACGAGCGCCCGCGCACGCAGCGTCCCGCCGCGAACACCCTGGACGTGGATCGTTCCCGCGTCGAGCTCGATCAGCCCCAGCACCGCCCGCAGCGTCGTCGTCTTCCCGCATCCGTTCGGACCGACGAGCCCTACTACGGTGCCCGTTTCGACCGTCACGTCGAGCTCGTCGACCGCGGGCGTCGGTCCGTAGACGATCCGCAGCCCACGCACGACGAGGGGCGCAACCGGCCGCACGAGCGCAGCCGCCGCGGGAGGCCCCCCGACCTCCCGCTGCGCGACGGCTAGTTCTTGGTGCAAGAGACCTTGATCCGGAACCACCCGATGTCGATGTCCGGATCGCCGCCTTGGTGGATGCAGTACGCCGCCCAGGCGAGCGCCGCGCTGAGCGTGAACACCCAGACGGCGAAGACCAGCCACGGCTGCTCGGTTGCGACTTCCCCGCGCCAGCCGAGCGCGGGCGGCTCGTAAACGGCCGGAGAAACGGCCAGAGCGCTCATGCGAACCTCCTGTTCGACCACCTCCGCGACGCTAATCCGGTGCCCGTCACAGGTGGGAAACGGCTCTGTGCCAAAACCGAAACGATCCATCCGCCGTTGTAAGGAAGAGGTGAACTCGTCGCTTCACCACTCCGCCTGAGCGTTAGGGCTGAGGCGCAGCGGGAAGAGACCATTGATGGCGACCGAATCGATCCAGGCGCTGATCGCGCGAGGCGAGGAGCAGGGCTGCCTCAACCTCTCCGCGTTCTCCGAGTTCATTCAGGAGCAGGACCTCGGCGAGGAGGAGCTCGAGGTGCTCCACGCGGAGCTCGACGAGCGCGGGATCGAGCTCACAGACGACTGCTCGAAGGCGCAGTCGGGCGACCCGGTCTACGTGAACGGCGACCTCGCGTCTGCAACCACCGACGCGCTGCAGTTATTCCTGAACGAGGCCGGCCGGTACGCGTTGCTGACCGCTGCGGAGGAGGTCGAGCTCGCGAAGCGCATCGAGCGCGGCGACAAGGAAGCGAAAGACCTGATGGTCAACTCGAACCTGCGGCTCGTGGTCTCGATCGCGAAGAAGTACCAGGGCCACGGCCTTTCGCTGCTCGACCTGATCCAGGAAGGGATCATCGGCCTGATCCGCGCCGCCGAGAAGTTCGACTGGCGTCGCGGCTTCAAGTTCTCGACGTACGCAACCTGGTGGATCCGTCAGGCCGTCCAGCGCGGCGTCGCGAACAAGTCGCGGACGATTCGCATCCCGGTGCACATCGTCGAGCGCGAGACGAAGATCGCACGGGCCGAGCGCGACCTGACCGCGACGCTCGGTCGCCCCCCGAGCGAGGAAGAGGTCGCGCAGGCCGCAAAGCTTCCGCTCAAGCAGGTGCGCGAGGTTCGACAGGCCGCCCGCGCGGTGACGAGCCTCGACAAGCCGATCGGTTCAGAGGGGGGCTCGACGTTCGGCGACCTCTTCAAGGACGAGAGCGGCGAGTTCGAGGAAGAGGTGCAGGTGAGCCTCGAGCAGGAGACGCTCCACCGGGCGATCGAGAAGCTCCCCGAGCGCGAGCGGAACGTGCTTCGTCTGCGCTACGGCCTCGACGGCGCGGAGGAGCCGAAGTCCCTCGAGGAGATCGGCAGGCGACTCGGGCTCACGCGGGAGCGTGTCCGACAGATCGAGGCTCAGGCGCTCGAGCGCCTCGCGGTCAACCGCGAGATCGAAGCGCTTCGAACAGCCGCCTGACGGCCCCGAGCAGCGCCTCCAGGCGGCGCTCCTCCAGCGTGGCGTCGTCCTCTTCGTCCAGCCAGGCGAGCACGGCTACCGGCTGCTCGAGTCGTGGAGAACGCGCCCCATGGACACTAAGAACCCGCAACGAGCGAAAACTTGCGGTGAGGGCTCGAAGCGAGAAGCCGCCTCAGAGGCGGCTTCCGAGGTGGAGCCGACGGGGCTCGAACCCGTGACCTTCGCGCTGCCAGCGCGACGCTCTCCCAGCTGAGCTACGGCCCCAGAGCTGCGCAGTGTAGCCGCGGTCAGACCGCGGCTGCCTCGACCTCGACGCTCGGGACGTCGTCCCACAGATCCTCGAGCCGGTAGTACATCCGCGCGTCCGGCGTGAAGACATGCAGCACGACGTCGATGTAGTCGGCGACGATCCAGCTCGCCTCCCGCGTGCCGTCGGCCGTGTGCGGGATCGTGCGCGCGTCCTTCTTCAGGCGCTCGCGCACCTCTTCGTAGATCGACGTGACCTGCCTCGGATTCTGGCCGGTGGCGATCACGAAGAAGTCGGTGTAGGTGCACACCGGCCGCATGTCAAGGATGACGACGTCGCGCGCCAGCTTGGCCTGGGCGATGCCGGCGATGCGGCGGGCTTGCTCGAGCGGTGTCAGTCGGTCAGGTCTCCTCGTGGAAACGGCGCCGTCAGTGTAGCGCCGCCGCGATAGAGCCCCCGGCGCGCGATCTCGGCCGCCACGGGTGATGGAACGAGCCCGTCGAGCGGCTCCCCGCGGCGCGCACGGGCGCGCAGTTCGCTCGAGGCGATCGGCGGCGAGTCGATCTCGAAGAACCGGACGCGGCCCTCGTGACCCCGGAGGATCGGCGGCCGCTCGACGCCAGCGCGCGTCGCCACGCCGAGCTGGACCCGCTCGAGCACGGCGTCCGGCTCCTTCCAGCTCGGGAAATCACGGTACTGATCGGCGCCCATGAGGAAGATCGCCTCGTCGGGTGGAGGCTCCGCGCGAAGCCGATCGATCGTGTACCGGTACGGATCCGCTCGAACGCTCGTGCGCGGCAGGTGCTCGAACGCCAGCTCGGCGAGGACGACGCGCACGTCGACCGGGGAGTCAACGTCCTTGTGCGCGGGATCGCCGCTCACCAGCACGTCGAGCCGGTCGAGGTCGAACTCCTCGAGTGCGCGGCGGGCGAGCTCGACATGGCCGTTGTGCGGCGGGTTGAACGCGCCGCCGAGGAGCCCGATCACTCCCAGACCATCGTCTCGTCGCCGACCTCGACCTCCGAGCCGCTGCGTACACCCGCGGCCTTGAGCGCGCGCTCGAGCTCCTCACCCTCGGGCGGGGAGCCCGTCACGCGAAACCCGCGGTCGGTCCGCAGGATGCGATAGCCGCGCGCGGCGGGCTCGGGGCGATAGACGAGGAACTCGGCAAGCTCTTCCGCCCCCTCCTCGACGGGCGGCGCCGGCGTCTCGGGCGGACAGAGCTCGAAGAGCGTCCGGCGCAGCTCCTCGATCCCAGCGCCTGTCGCGCACGAGACCGCGAACACGCGACGGACGCGCTCGTCGGAGAGCGGAAACTCCGGCGGCTCGGGGAGCAGGTCGATCTTGTTCAGGACGACGGCCTGCGGCCGCTCGTCGAGCCCCGCGCCGTATTGCGCCAGCTCCCGGTCGATCGTTCGAAACGCCGACTCGACGTCCTTGGACGCGTCGATCACGTGCAAGAGCAGGCGAGCGCGCTCGAGATGGGCCAGGAACTCATGGCCGAGGCCGACGCCCTCGCTCGCACCCTCGATCAGTCCCGGCACGTCGGCGACGGTGAGCTGGCGTCCCTCCGGGGACTCAACCGTCCCCAGCACCGGTGCGAGCGTCGTGAACGGGTACTCGGCCACCTTCGGCTTTGCGTTCGAGATTCGGCGGAGGAGCGACGACTTCCCGGCGTTCGGGAGACCGACGAGCGCAGCGTCCGCGAGCAGCTTCAGGCGAAGCTCGATCGTCGCCTCGTCGCCGGGCAGGCCCGTCTCGGCGAAGCGCGGCGCCTGACGTGACGGCGTTGCAAACCGCCGATTGCCGCGTCCCCCGCTCCCGCCTCGCGCAATGACCACGCGCGCCTGTGCCCGTGCGAGGTCCGCGACCAGCTGTCCGTGCTCGTCGAAGACCTGCGTGCCGACAGGAACGCCGAGCGCGACGAGCCCACCGTTGGCGCCGTGCTTGTTGGAGCCGCCGCCGCTGCCGCCGCGACCGCCTCTGATCCACTGGTTGGGCCGAAAGCGCGACAGGTCGCGCCGATCCGGGTCCGCGACGAGCACGACGTCGCCGCCGTCACCGCCGTCACCCCCGTCGGGACCGCCTTTGGGGACGAACTTCTCGCGCCGAAACGACAGCGCGCCGTCGCCGCCCCGTCCCGCCTGCACGTGGATGCGAGCCTTGTCGTGGAACATCTGCGGGGATGATGCGTGATCGCTGGAGGTGCGCAAGTCGCGACTCCGCTCACGCGGATCCGCGACCGCTTTGTACCTAAAGGCGGCCGCTCCGCGGCCGCTGCCGCGATGGCTCAGATCGACTCCTACTCGACGATCGAGATCGTGCGCTTCTCGCCGCTCGTCCGGAACGTCACCCGACCGTCGCGCTTGGCGAAGATCGTGTCGTCACGGCCGATGCCGGTGCCCTCGCCCGGGCGGAACCGCGTGCCGCGCTGGCGGACGATGATCATCCCGGCCTTCACGACCTGGCCGTCGAAGATCTTCACGCCGAGCATCTTCGGGTTCGAGTCGCGACCGTTCCGCGACGACCCGAGACCTTTCTTGTGTGCCATCTAGTGCTCCTCCCTCGCCGCGAGCGCCGACTCGAGCGCCGCGATCGCGCCCTTGCGCGCCGCGTTCGCACGCTCGTACGCGAGCGCCGCCTCGAGCATCGGCCGGCGCCAGCCCGGCGCAGCCTCCGCGATGCCTGCCACGGTCAGCTCTTCGTAGTCCTTCGGCATCCCCGCGACCCGCTCACCCTTCTCGGGCAAGGCCGCCGCAGGCTTCGCGGCAGTGGTGGGCTTCGCCGGCGCCGCCTCCGTCTTCGAGCCGGACGCGCCGCGCGCCGCGCCGATCTTCTCGATCTGGAGCTCGGTCAGCGACGCCCTGAAGCCGGTGTGGCGCTTGTAGCCGGTCCGTTTCCGGTACTTGCCGATCCGGATCTTCTCGCCCTTCACATGGCCGACGACGCGGGCGGTGACGGTCACGCTCTTCGGCGAAAGCTCGGTCTTCTTCTCGTCGCCGAAGAGGAGCACCATCGGGTTGAGGGTCTTGCCCTCCTCGGTCTTGAGCCGGTCCACGGTGAGCTTCTCGCCCTCCTGGACGCGGTACTGCTTCCCTCCGACTGAGATGATCGCGTAAGCCATAGCGTGAAAAACGCGGGCACCGGCCCGCGAGGCCGGGGAAGTGTAGCCGAGGGCGGAGCTAGGCGGCGCTCTCGCTCGGCTCGTCGGACTGATCGGCCGAAGCTGTCGTGCCCGCCGGCTTCCTGCGCCTGCGGCCTCCGCGTGAGCCTCGCCGCGTCTTCTTCTTCGGCTTGGGCTCTGCGCCGTCCTCTGAGGGCTCGGACTCTGCAGACGTCTCGACCGTTTCGGCCTCGGGCTCCTCGTCGAGCGCGCGGTCCGGGATGTGGATCCGCGGCGCGCCGGCCTCGGCGGATACCCCGCCGTTCGCGCTTGCGGCAGCAGCGGTTCCCGTCTTGCGGCGGCGTCGGCCCCCGCGCGTCCCGCGCCGCGTCTTCTTCTTCGGGGCAAGCGTCTCGGCGCCGTCTTCGGCCGCCGGCTCGACTTCCGGCTCGGGCTCGATCTGGGCCTCGGGCTCGGCCTCCTCGTCGACTTCGGCATCGGCCGCCGCCGACTCGGGCTTCGCCTCTGCCACGGGTTTCGCCGCGGCGCTCTTCGCCCGCGACGGCCGCGTCGGCTTCTCCGCCTCGCGCTCCGCGGTGATCGGAGCTTGTGCGGCGGGCTCGCCGAGCATGGTGGCGTACGCAGTGCCATCGAGCACGCGATTCACTCTCGCGTTCACCGTCTTGCCGACGAGCTTCGCCGCACCCGCCACCGTGACGGCGAGACCGTCGAGCTTCGCGACCGCGGCGTTCGGGTCGTAAAGCCCGACTTCGACGAGCTTCAGGTCGAGCTCTGCGCCTTCCTCGACCGGTACCTGCGGGGCGAGCTTCTCGATCGTCCCCTCCTCGAGCACCGCGAAGTGCTCCGAGTGGAGGTCGTCCTTCAGCTCGAGGAAGAAGCGTCGCTTCGTCGACGCCTCGATCTGCTCGAGACGCACGGCGCCGGGTCCGATCAGGATGCTCGCCGCCCGAGCCGAGACCTCGATGCGGAACGCCTTCGTGCGCGGCTTCGATGCAGCGAGCGAGCGCAGCTTGCGCTCGAGCTCGACCGCCGCTGTCGCCTCGGAGACGACGATCCCGTCGCCGCCGCAGGTCGGGCACTTCTTCGTCAGGATCTCGCGCGGCCCATCGGTGACGTTCTGCCGCGTCATCTCGACGAGGCCGAGCGGAGAGATCTCGACGACGTACGTCTTCGTCCGGTCGCGCTCGAGCTCGTTGCGCAGCGCGTCCTCGACCGTCTGGCGGTTGGACGGGTTCGCCATGTCGATGAAGTCGATGACGATGATCCCGCCGATGTCGCGCAGCCGCAGCTGGCGGACGACCTCCTTGACCGCTTCGAGGTTGTTCTTCGTGATCGTGTCCTCGAGGCGCGCGCCCGAGCTCTTCGAGCGCGAGCCGACGAAGCGGCCCGTGTTCACGTCGATGACGGTGAACGCCTCGGCGTAGTCGAAGATCAGATAGCCGCCGGACGGGAGGTTGACGCGGCGGTCGAGCGTCGACCTGATCTCCGCGTCGACGCCGAACGACTCGAACAGCGGCGTCTTCTCCTTGTAGCGCTGGACCTTCTCCACCATGTGGGGCGAGGTCTTCTTCAGGTAGCCGACCACGCGCTTGTACGCCGTGTCGTCGTCGATCAGCGCGCGCTCGAAGTCTGCGGTGAAGAGATCCCGCGTGACGCGAAGCGGCAGCTCCGACTCCTGGTAGACAAGGGACGGCGGCTTCGACGCCTTCGCCTGATCCTGGATCGACTTCCAGAGCTTCTGGAGAAAGACGAGGTCCCGCTCGACGTCCTCGGCGGATGCGCCCTCCGCGGCCGTGCGGACGATCACGCCGCCCTCCTTGACCTTGAGCGACTTGACGATCTCTTTCAGGCGCGCACGCTCGTCGTCCTCGAGCCGGCGGGAGACGCCGAGCCCTTCGCCGAACGGGACGTAGACGACGAAGCGCCCGGGGAGCGAGATCTCGGTCGTGAGCCGCGCGCCCTTCGACTTCATCGGGTCCTTGACCGCCTGGACGAGCACCTGCTCGCCGCGCTTGATCAGGTCCTGGATCTTGCGGCCGTGGCCTTTGCCCTCGAGCTCGGGCACGACGATCTCGTCGACGTACAGGAAGCCGTTCTTCTCGAGACCGATCTCGACGAACGCGGCCTCCATGCCGGGCAGGACGTTGTCGACCGTGCCGAGGTAGATGTTCCCGGCGATCGACCGGCGCTCCGGCCGCTCGAGGTAGACCTCGGCGACGCGGTCGTCTTCGAGGATCGCGACGCGCTGCTCGCCGACGTCGGTCGAGACCAGAAGCTCGCGCTTCGCAGGCGGAAGCGGGGGCCGCTTCTGCGGCGGCCGGCGACGAGGCTGGTTCGCTCGCCGCTCGCGGCGCTGCGACCGAACCTCTTCCTTCTTCTTCTCCGTGCGCTCGGGCTGCTTCTTGCGCTCGGTCTTCGCAGGCGCGGCCTCCGTTGGGGACGCCGTCGCGCTCGCGGTCGCGGTCTTCTTGCGGCCCTTGCCGCCTCGCGTGCCACGGCGCCGCTTCGGGCGCGTCGGATCTGCTGTCGATTCCCCGCCTGTCGCGGCGGGGGTGGTCGTTACGTCTGTCGGCGGTGCCGGAGCGGCTGCCCGAGGTGCGGGCGCCTGCTCCTGTTCAGCGCGCTTTCGGCGGAACCAGGGAAGTGGCAAAAGGTGTCTCCTTGCTGTGCGCGCGGCCTGACGTCGGCCGCCACAGGCGACCGGGGCGCGCGTTGGATTGTCAGAGGCGAAAACTCGTGCATCGCTCCAACCAGGGTACCAGTGCCCCCGGGCGGGCTCTGCCGTCCGGTTCAGGACCTAGCCTTGCGGCGGTGAGCTACCGCGAGGAGGCCCCGATGAGCCCCACGGAGGAGGCTTTCGAGCTGCTCCTCATCGAGGAGGCGGACGCCTGGTTCGAGTACCTGGAATCGACCAGGGGTCAGTCGGAAGCCCGGTACAAGGAGGTCGAGCCCTGGGCGTGGGCCCGGCTGAGCCAGCGGCTACGCGCGATCCGTGCCCGGCGCGCCCGACTCCGCACCGCCGCTGCCTGAGGCCAGAGTCTCGAAATAGCGAATCGCCGCCTCGCCGAGGGCGCGTGTGCCCGCGTAGGCGACGCCGCCCTGCACCGCCCAGCCGGCGATCGGGACGAAGCCGAGCGCCTGGCGCGCGAAGGCCCGGAATCCGAGCGCCGTGCCGACGACGCCGAGGATCTCCGGCAGCCGCTCAGCGTCGATCTCCTGCCCGTACGCCCTCGCCAGACGCAGCACGAGCCGCAGCTGGTTCAGCGTCAGCACCGGGAAATCGACGCCCGGCACGAACACGGCAGCGGCGATCAACGCGTTTTGCCGCGCGACGCGCGAGACGAGTGCCTCTGCAACGCCGTGCCGGAGCGCGGGCAGCCTCGCCGCAACCGCAACTGCCGCGTCCTCGTCCTTCGCCGCGAGCCGTCGGCCGAGCTCCTCGAGCGGAAAGCCTTCGCCGGGCCGGAGCGGAAGGACGTCGGTGGCGAGCGCGTAGGGCACCGGCGTCGTCGGCTCCGGTCCGAGCACGATCACCGGGACGCCCGCGACGTCCGCAGCGCGCAACGCGCGCTCGTCCTCGTCCGTCGGCTCACCGGCGAGCACGTACACGAGCCCAGCCGCACCGTCGACCGCGCCGAGCGTCGCGTCGCGCACCGCGCTCTCGTCGCCGTCACGGACCAGCTCGCGGCGCAGTGCATCGACGAGCGACCGCGCGCCTCCGAGCACGAGTGGCCGACGATCCGACGTCGACGAGCGGAGATCGCGAAGAAGCTTGGCGACGGCGAGCGGGGCGAGCGGAAGCTTGCGCACTACCGTCGTCGCCCACGAGCGTGAATCGCCTGCAGCACTCCGACGCCCAGCAGATTCGTGACGAGCGACGAGCCGCCGACGCTCACGAACGGGAGCGGGATGCCGGTCACGGGCGCGATCCCCATCGTCATGCCGATGTTGACGAAGACTTGGAAGAGGAGCGCGAAGACGATCCCGGCCGCAACGATCGCGGAGTACGGGTCCGAGGCGTAGGTGACGACGCGCAGCCCGCGCCAGACGACGAGCAGATAGAGCAGGAGCAGGATCGCCGCACCGACGAAGCCGCGCTGCTCGGCGAGCGAGGCGAACGCGAAGTCGGTCGCGTGCTCGGGGAGGTAGTCGAGGTTCGTCTGCGTCGAGTTGTCCACCCCGCGGCCCCGCACTCCGCCCGCGCCGACCGCGAGGATCGACTGCTGCACGTTGTAGCTCGCCCCCTGAGGGTCGGACTCCCGGTCGACGAACGCGGTGAGGCGGTCGCGCTGGTACGGCTCGAGCACGTCGACGCCGAGAGACGGCAGCAGCCAGACGACGAGTGTGAAGGCAAAGGCGACGGTCGTGACGAGGGCGGTCACGTGCAGCCAGCGCGTGCCGGCGACGAAGAGCATCGCGGCGAGCGCCGCGCCGTAGACGAGCGACGTCCCGATGTCGGGCTGCATGAACACGAGGAGGGTGGGGACCACCGTCAGCCCGATCGCGCCGAGCACCGTCCCGACCTCGCCGACGCGCCGCGCGCGCTCCGCGAGGAAGCCGGCCACCGAGAGGATGATGAGAAGCTTTCCGAGCTCGGACGGCTGGAAGGTCAGGGAGCCCACGCCGATCCACCGCTGCGAGCCGCGTGCCTCGGTCCCGAAGGGAATCACGAACAGGAGCAACAGCAGCGAGACGGCGTACAGCTGGCGCCAGTAGCGCCGGTAGAGATCGGGGTCGAGCAGGGACGCGCCCAGCATCGCAAGCCCCCCCACGGCGGCGTAGACCGCCTGGCGGACGACGTAGTAGTCGGGGCTCCCCGCGACGTCGTCGCGTGTGATCCCCGCGACGAGGTGCAGGCCGTAGCCGACGAGCGCAGCGACGGCTCCGAACAGGACCCAGTCGAAGTTCCGGGCGAAGGCCTCAGCCCCGGCCTCGACGCGGCGTGCGCGCGTCCGCGCGCGGCGTGGGCCTGCGTAGTCGACTGCCATCAGTCGGCTGCCATCAGTCGGTCTCCGACGTGGAGACCACGTTGATCTCCCCCACGTCTTTCTTGAAGTACTTGGCGAAGACGTCGAGCGCCGCGGGGGCGGCTGCCGTACCGCCGTGGCCGCCGTTCTCGATCAGCGCGCACACGACGAGCTCGGCGTCGTCGGCGGGCCCGTAGCCACACCACCACGCCTGGTCGAACTTCCGCTTGTACTCGCTGGAGTACTTCTCGGCAGTCCCCGTCTTGCCCGCGATCTCGACCGGGAACGACGAGAACACGGCGGTCGAGGTCCCATCCGGATCGTGCGTCGCGCGGTAGAGCCCCTCGCGCACGACCGAGAGCGCTGACGGCGAGACCTTGATGCGCTCGGGCGCCGGCTGCGTCGGGTGCGGAACGATCGAGAGCTGGCCCGGCCCCTGGACGTCTTTGAACAGGTGCGGCGTGACGAGTCGCCCGCCGTTCGCGACCATCGCGTAGAAGCGCGCCATCTGGAGCGGCGTCGCGGTCATGTCCTTCTGCCCGATCGTCAGCTGGATCGAGTCGCCCGGCTTCCAGAGCTTCTCGATCGGGTCGTCGGCGTACGCCTTGAGCCGCCACGCGGGCGTCGGCACCAGCCCGGTCGCCTCCGGTCCAAGCTCGATCCCCGTCGCCTTGCCGAAGCCGAACCGGCTCGCCCACTCCTGCAGCGGCGACGTCGGCTTGTTGTAGAACTCCTCGCCCAGCCGGTAGAAGTAGGTGTCGCACGACCACGCGAGCGCGATCGGCATCGTGATCGCGGTGTTCGTGTACGGGTTCCAGTTGTTGAAGATGTAGGGGACGCCGTTCTCTCCGACGTACGTGTACGACGGCGTGCACGGGAGCGCTTCATAAGGCGTGACGACGTGCTCCTCGAGCGCCGCGATTGCCGTCACGGGCTTGAAGGTCGAACCCGGCGGATAGACGCCCGCGAGCGCCCGGTTGAGGCCGGGGTAGTTGTTGCGCTTCGCCGAGCTCTCGACGACGAGCGGGCGGATTCGCCACGGGTTGGGCTTGCCGACGAAGATGCGCGGGTCGAAGGTCGGGTTCGAGGCGAGCGCAAGCACCTCGCCGTTGCGCGCGTCGAGGGCGACGATCGCGCCGCCGTTCGCGTTCCAACAGCCGCCCAGACACTGCGAGTCGCGCGCGATTCGGATCCCGTGCTCGAGCGCCCGCTCCGCCGCGTACTGCAGGCCGGCGTCGATCGTCAGCGTCACGTCGTTGCCGGGCATCGGCGTCTTCAGCGGCTCGAAGTCGCTCCGCGGCTGGCCGAGCGAGTCGACGAGCAGGCGCTGGAGGCCCGGCGTTCCGCGGAGGTAGCGGTCGAAGGCCGCCTCGACCCCGGCCTGGCCGACCTTGTCGCCGGGCACGAGCTCCGCGTACGCGCGCTCCTGCAGCTGCTCCTTCGTCACCTCACCGACGTGACCGAGGACGTGCGCGGCGAGCTTGCCGTACGGGTAGTCGCGGACGTTGCCCTGGACGAGCTTCATCCCCGGGAACTCCCGCGAGCGCTCGCTGAGGTAGAAGAGCTCCGAGCGGTCGAGGTTCTCCTTGACGATGACGGGGGTGAGCGGGTCGTTGCGGCGCCGGTCGACCTCGCGGGCGATCCGCGGCGCCGGGACGTGGAGCACCCTGCCGAGCCGCTTCAGCATCTGGTAGCGGCCTTTCTTCGGCAGGTCGGCGGGCCACAGCTGCACGGCGGTCCCCGCGACGTTGCCGACGAGAATGTTCCCGTTGCGGTCGCGGATCACGCCGCGGGCCGCCTCGACGCGCACGGTCCGCAGCCGGTTGTTCTGCGCGGCGCGCAGGTACTGCTCGCCCGAGAGCACCTGCAGCGCCCAGAGGCGCAGGAAGAGGATGGCGAAGACGCCGAGCGCGACCGCGCCGAGGATCGCCAGGCGGAGCGCGAGCTTCGGCGTCAGGCGGTAGGGCTCGACGACCCGCGGGTCGGGCGGCAGGAAGCGTCCCGGCGAGCGCCCGTTGCCGCGGTCAGCCAAGGAGGCGCACCTCCTGCGTCGCCCACTCGGGGCGGCCCAGCACGCGCCGCACGAGCGCGTACACGGGGAACGCGAGGAGCAGGTTCAGCAGCACGCCCGGGATGAGCGCGCCGACGAGCACCGTGCCGGCGTCGACAGGGTCGCCGAGGACGACGTGCAGCGCGAGCGCGCCGACGGAGTAGAGGATCGTGACGACGGCGACGGAGAGCAGCGGCGCGTGCGTGCGGTCGCGGCCGGTGGTCTCTCCGTAGCGGCCGATCCAGTAGCCGGCGACCGTGAGCAAGAGAGAGGTCTCGCCGAGGCGCGCGAGGTTCGCGGTGTCGAGCATGAGGCCGGCCGCGAAGCCCGCCGCGGCGCCCCAGATCGCTCCGCGCAGAAGCGAGACGGCGACGAGCGTGACAAGCAGGAGGTCCGGTGTTCCGCCCGCGATGTCGATCGAGCCGACGATCGACGACTGCAGCACGACGGCGGCGAACACGAGCGCGAACGTCTTCAGGACGTCGGCGGTCATCGCACGAGCACCGTGACGGCGCGCAAGTTCGAGAGGTCGACGTTCGACACCAGCTGGATCTGCTTGAACGGCTCGGTGTCGCTCTGCGACGCGCTCGTCACGGTGCCGATCGGGATCCCGCGCGGAAAGAGCGACGGCAAGCGCGGGACGCTCGAGCCCGCGGTCGCGATCAGGTCGCCGCGCGCGACGTCCTTGTCCTTCGTGACGTTGGCGAAGGCGAGCGAGCCGCCTTCGCCGGACTGGATCAGACCGAGCGCGCTCGTGCGGATCGAGTACGCCGTGACCGCGCTCGACTCGTCGGTGAGGAGCGTCACGACGGCGGTGTCACCGGAGAGCTCGGTGATCTCGCCGACGAGGGCGCCGGCGGAGAGCACGGGCGCGTGCATCCGGATTCCCGCGTCCGACCCCGCCGCGATCAGGAGGCGCTTGCCGAACGGCGACTGCTCGCCGAGGACGCGCGTGTTCACCGACCGGTAGTCCTCGAGCCCCGGCAGATCCTGATAGTCGAGCAGCTGCTTCAGGTCGAGGTTCTCCTGGACCGCGGTCTGGTTCTGGATCGCCTCGAGGCTGAGCCTCGCGTTCTCCTCTCGCAGCTTCTCGTTCTCGTCCTTCGCGTTCAGCATCCCGTCGAACCAGCCGTACAGGTCGCGAAACGGGCGCGCGACGCGCTCGGCCCCGACCTGGAACGGCCGGATCGCCGTCGCGCCGACGTCCTGCGCGCCGTGCAGCGGCCCGTCGCTCGACTCGCGGAAGTAGATGGAGAGGAGCGCGAGCGAGAGCACGACGAGGATGCCCACCACCACGCGGCGCCTGGTCGCGCTGCGGGCTCGGGAGGGATACGGCGCGGCAGGTCGCTGGACGGGACGGCCCAGCACCGCCAAACGGGCGGTTCGGTTGCGAGGCACGAGCTTCGCCAGAGGTTAGCGGGCTGGCGCGCTAGTGGCCGCGCAGGCCGCGGATCCGCTCGCGCGGATCCGCGACGCGCAAGACCCTAAAGGCGGCCGCTTCGCGGCCGCTGTCGCGGCGAATTTCACAGCAAGCCGCTAGCGCCGGTGATTGTTGCGGCGGGCACGAGCCGAGCGGTGGATCACCTCGAACTCCTCCAGGCTCCGGCCCGACCCGACGGCCACGCAGGTGAGCGGGCTCTCGGCGAGGTGGACCGGCATCAGCGTCTCGTGGCGGAGCCGCTCGTCGAGGCCCGTCAGGAGCGCACCGCCCCCGGCGAGGACGATCCCGCGGTCCATGATGTCCGCGGCCAGCTCCGGCGGGGTCTTGTCCAGCGTGGACTTGATCGCGTCGATGATCTGGGCGACGGGGTCGTCGAGCGCCGTGCGGACCTCCTCGGAGGTGAGGACGACCGTCTTCGGCAGCCCGCTCATCAGGTCCCGACCGCGTACCTCCGCCGAGACCTCTTCCTTCAGGTGGAACGCGGAGCCGACCTCGAGCTTGATCTCCTCGGCGGTCTGCTGGCCGATCAGGAGCTTGTACTCCTTCTTGATGTGGTTGACGATCGCCTCGTCCATCTCGTCGCCGCCGACGCGCAGCGACTGCGAGACGACGATCCCGCCGAGCGAGATGACTGCGACCTCGGTCGTGCCGCCGCCGATGTCGACGATCATGTTGCCGGTCGGCTCGGCGACCGGAAGCCCTGCGCCGATCGCTGCGGCCATCGGCTCCTCGATCAGGTACGCCTGACGCGCGCCGGCGGAGAGCGTCGCCTCCTCGACCGCGCGCTTCTCGACGCCGGTGACGCCCGACGGCACGCACACGACGACGCGCGGGTGCGCGAAACGGTGTTGGTGGACCTTCTGGATGAAGTGGCGGAGCATCTGCTCGGTGACGTCGAAGTCGGCGATCACGCCGTCCTTCAGCGGGCGGATCGCGCTGATCGTCCCAGGCGTGCGGCCGAGCATCCGCTTCGCCTCGACCCCGACCGCGTGCACCTCGCCGGTGCGCTGGTCGATCGCGACGACGCTCGGCTCGGAGAGCACGATCCCGCGCCCACGCACGTAGACGAGCGTGTTCGCGGTGCCGAGGTCCACGGCCATGTCGCGGCCCCCGAAGCCTGTCAGAGAGTTGAAGACGCCCATAGGGACAGCCCAGCGTACCTGGGAAGCGGCGCAGGCCCCTTCCAGCTTGGAATCGACGCGCAGCCGAAGTAGCATCTCGCGTCGCAGATGCGAGCCGCACGGATCGTCCTGACGATCGGATCGCTCGCGCTTGCCGGAGCCGCAGGCGCTACCGGCGCGCTGAGCCCGACGTCGCCTGCGCGGCACTGCAAAGCCGGTTCGACCTCCGCGACGATCGCGGGCAAGCACGTGTGCCTGCGAGCGGGAGCGCGCTGCACGAAGGGCCTCGATCGTCGGTACCACCGCTACCGCTTCCACTGTCACTCAGGCCGCCTGACTCGCTTCGCTGCACCGCCTGCACCGCCGCCCACAGCGCCTCCGACCCTGCCCGAGCCGCCGGCACCTGCGGGTGCGCTCGTCGACGTCGGCGGCTACCGCCTCCACCTCGAGTGCGTCGGCGCGGGTAGTCCGACCGTCGTCTTCGAGGCAGGTTCAATCGCCACGCGGCACGGGGCACGGAAGGTTCAGTACGCCTTGAGCACGGAGACGCGTGTGTGCAGCTACGACCGCCCGCACACCGTCGTGCCCGTGCCTTCCGCCAGCGACCCTCGCCCGGACAGCGTGCCCTCGACATCGCAGACCTTTGCGCGGGAGCTCCGCACCGTGCTCGCGACCGCCGGCGAGCGCGGCCCCTACCTGCTCGCGGGGTCGTCCTTCGGCGGCCTGTTGCTCTCCGCGTATCTCGCGTGGTATCCGGACGACGTCGCAGGCCTGGTCTTCCTCGACGCCGTCGGGCCTGGGTCGGTCGCGGGATTCGCGCGCCCCGGCGTCAACAACGAGAACTGGGATGCGAGGGCCGACGTCGATCGGATCGCCGGCGTGAGTTTCGGTTCACGTCCCGTCGTCGTGCTCACCACGACGTTGCCCGCCGACGCCGCAGACATCCGGCGGCGCGGGACGAACGTCCTGGTCGCCCACGCGCCGCAGTTCCCTCACATCGTCCTGGTCGAGGTGCCGGGACTCGCCTACGAAGCCGTGCGCGTCGCGGTCCTCGCCCTGCGCAGCGGCGGCCAGCTTCCAGCGTGCGCAGCCACACGGCTCCCGGCGATCGGCGCGCGCTGCTCGCCCTGAGCTACCCGAAGCCGTAGACGCCTGCGAAGCGCTCGGCGAGCAGGCTGACGAGCAGCGCCGCCGGCAGGCCGACGACGTTCAGGTAGTCGCCCTCGATCGACTGCACCAGCCCGGCGCCGAGGCCCTGGATCGCGTACGCGCCCGCGCGGCCCTCCCACTCGCCGCTCGCGACGTACGACGGCGACGTCGCGCGGCGTCAGCGGCCGAAACGTGACGCCGCGTCGCGACGTGGTCGACCAGCTCCCAGCCGGGTGTGAGCAGCGCAGAGACCGGAGACGACGAGATGCGTGTTCCCGCTGAGCGCGTCGAGCATCTCCGCCGCGTCCTCCGGCGTTCTTCGGCTTGCCGTAAGCGCGGCCGTCGAGCACGACGGCGGTGTCGACGCCGAGCACCGGTCGCTCGTCCGCGCGGTCGGCGACCGAGCGCGCCTTCCCGAGCGCGTGCTCCTTCACGAGCTCGACCGCATCGGCGTCCGGGCGAGTCGTGCTCCTCGTAGTCGGGCGCGACGACCTCGAAGGGAATGCCGAGCTGCTCGAGGATCTTGCGACGCTGCGGCGACGTCGACGCGAGCAGCAGCGGCGGCGCGGGCGGGGCAGCTCATCCGCGCTTGCGCGCCCGCCAGATCTCTTCCCACGGCCACTTCTTCGCCCACTCCGCGTTCGAGTGGTAGTAGGCGTGGTTCTCCGCGTCCTCGGGCGCGAAGATCTCGATCAGGTCGAGCACGTCGAAGCCCGACTCGCGCAACAGCGTGAACAGGTCGGCGTGGCCGAGCTGGAACTCGGTCGTGTCCTCGTCCTCCCAGTCGATCCGGTGCAGCCCGCGCTGCGGCCGCTGCAGCGTCTCCGACCAGCCCTCGAGGTTGGCGCAGAGCACGGAGAGCGTCGAGTTGCGCAGGAAGACGAGCTCGCCGCCGGGACGAAGCAGCCGGGCAGCCTCGGGAATCCACTTGTACGGGTCGCACCAGATCGACGCCCCGTACTCGGAGACCACGACGTCGAACGACGCGTCCGGGAGCGGGACATCCTCGGCGTTCGCCTCGAGGAGCGGGAACTCGATCCCGGTCTCCCGCTGCATCTGCCGCGCGGTCTCGAGCTGCGCAGGGGTCACGTCGACGCCGACCGGCCGCGCGCCGCGGCGTGCGAGCCACGCGGAGAAGTACGCGGTGCCGCAGCCGAGCTCGATCACGTCCTTGCCCTCGACGTCGCGGCAGCGCGTTCAGCTCCGACTCCGGCGACGCCGAAGACGCCCCAGGTGACCTCCTCCTGCTTCCACGCGCGCACTCCCTGCTCGTGCGTGTAGTCGGCGTTCGACTTCGTCCAGCTCGCGCGGTTGCGGACGGCGTACTCGGGAAGCTCAGACGAGCTCATCGTCCGAGAACCACAGCGCGATCTCGCGTTGAGCTGACTCAGGCGAGTCGGAGCCGTGGACGAGGTTGTTCGGCATCGAGGTTGCGAGGTCGCCGCGGATGCTTCCGGGCTCGGCATCCGCCGGGTTCGTCGCGCCGATCGTCTTGCGCATCGTCGCGATCGCCCCCTCGCCCTCGACGACGAGCGCCCAGGTCGGCGCCGACGTGATGAACTCGACGAGCTCGCCGAAGAACGGCTTCTCGCGCATGCTCCGCGTAGTGCACCTCGCCCAGCTCGCGCGAGACACGCAGGAGCTTTCCGGCGACGACGCTCGAACCCACGCCGCTCTATGCGCGCGAGGATCTCGCCCGCGAGCGAGCGCTCGACGGCGTCCGGCTTGATCAGGATCAGGGTGCGCTCGACGGCCATTCGAGCGCGGAATCCTACTCGGCGCGTCTCCGTCTGGGCGTTTCCCAGGTGTCGCCGAAGTCGATCGTGGCGGGCGTCTCGACACGCGTCTCGCAGTACGGGCAGATCTGCCAGAGCGCCTCGAGCGGCTGCTTGCAGTTCACGCACGCCTGCTTGAGCTTCGTCGTGCAGACCGGGCAGACGAGGTACGACACGTCGACCTCGGCCCGGCAGACGGGGCAGTGGAGGTCGCGGACGGCGAGCCGCTTCTCCATCGCCTTGATCTCGAGCTCGCGCTCGCGTACGTCTTCGAGGTACTCCGGCGGGCGGAAGAACATGTAGATGATCGGCCCGAGGAAGGGCGGGATCGCACCCAGCACCGTCGCCATGCCCACCATCCACGGGTCCTCGATCCGGCGCCGGGCGTCCTTGTAGACCCAGTATGCCGTCGCCACCCAGAACACGACGAGGAAGAAGAACGCGAGGTTCCGGGCGATGGTCAGGAAGTCGGAGTCGAGGGTCACAAAAGGAGCTTTCCCACCAGATACCCGACCCCGAACGCGGCCCCGACGATCGCGAGGATCACGAACGCGGCGAACGCGACGACGGTCAGCTGTTCTCCCAGCTTCGTCACTCTACGCGCTGCTCCTCTCGCGCGGCCAGATCCGAGAGGAGGTAGAGGGACCCCGTCACGAGCACCGGCGGATCCTGCCTCGCCCGCTCGACGGCGGCCACCGGGTCGTCGACGGCCTCGACCTCCGGGAACCAGCGAGCCGCCCGGACGGCGAGCTCCGCCGCGGGCAACGCCCGCGGGTTCGACGACGAGGTCGCGACGAGATGCCCGCCCACTCGGGCGAGGCGCTCGAGCATCCCGTCCACGTCCTTGTCCCGAAGGATCGACGCGACGATCGTGTAGCTGCCACCCGGGAGGCGCGGTAGCGCCCAGTCGAGGCCGTCCGGGTTGTGCGCACCGTCCCAGATCTCCGACTCGGAGCGGCGCTCGAGCCGACCCGGCAGCTCGACCTCCACGTCCGCGTCGAGACCCGCGCCGAGAAACGCGCCTGCGGCCTCGCGGGCGCCGCCGAACAGGACCTGCGAGCCGGACACGAGCTGCGCGAACTCGCCGTCGGGCAGGACGACGATCGCGTCGGGGGAGACGACGGCCAGCTTCTCGCGCGCGATCTCCTCGCGGGTCTCGCCGAGCACGTCGGTGTGCTCGAGCCCGATGTTCGTGAGCAGGACGACGGGCGCGTCGATCACGTTCGTCGCGTCGTGGCGTCCACCGAGGCCCGCCTCGACGACAGCCACGTCGACCGTCGCTCGCGGCGAACTCCGCGAACGCGGCAGCGGTCAACGCCTCGAACTGCGTCGCGCCGACCGCGACCGCGGACTCGCGCACCCGGTCGATCGCGCGCTCGAAGTCCGCCTCTTCGCCGCCGGCCCGGATGCGCTCGCTCCAGCCGCGGACGTGCGGCGAGAGGTACGCGCCGACGTGTAGACCCGTCGCCGCGAGGTGCGCTTCGATCGTCCTTGTCGCCGTCGACTTGCCGTTGGTGCCGACGACGTGGATCGACGGATACCGCAGCTGCGGGTTGTCGAGCGCGTCGAGGAGCACTCGCATGCGCCCGAGACCGAACTCCTCGGGCCACGGGTCGAGCGACGCGACCCAGTCAGCGCCCGACGGCATAGCCCTGCATGCCGCGCGGGTTCGCGGCGGCGCGCAGCGTGCCGCCGGCGTCGCGCGACGCCGCGCTGAGGCGACCGAGCGACCAATCGTCCGTGACGTCGACGTCGTGACCCCGCTCGCGCAGCTCGTCGACGACCGCGGGTGCGAAGCGCGCCTCGAGCTCGACGTTCAGCGGCTTCGCCTGCGCGCGGGTAGAACGAGCTCGTGAAGTGGTTCGAGTGGAACATCGGCAGGTCGATCGCCGCCTGCAGGTTCTCCTCGAAGAGCACGTGGTGGAGGAAGAAGACGAGCGACCACTGATCCTGCTGGTCTCCGCCCGGCGTCCCGAACGACAGCACCTCGCCGTCTCGCCGCGCCAGCGACGGCGAGAGTGTCGTTCGCGGGCGCTTGCGCGGCTCCAGCGAGTTCGGCAGGCCGTCCTCGAGCCAGAACATCTGCGCGCGCGTTCCGAGCGGGAAGCCCAGCTGCGGAACGACCGGTGAGCTCTGCAGCCAGCCTCCGCTCGGCGTCGCCGAGACGACGTTCCCGAAGCGGTCGACGACGTCGAGGTGGCACGTGTCGCCCCGCGTCGGCTCCCCGACGCCTGCGGCGAGCTCACCCGCGAGCGGGCCCGGCAGCTTCGCCCCTGCGAGCCCGGGCGCGAGCTCCCGCGACGCAGTGCCGGTGACGAGCGCGCGGCGCTCCTCCGCATACGCACGGCTGAGCAGCTCGGTCGAGCGGGACGCGTGCGAACGCGGGGTCGCCGTACCACGCCTCCCGGTCTGCGAACGCGAGCTTCGAGCACTCGAGCACCGTGTGCACGAACTCGGCGCTGCCGGCCCCCATCGAGCGGAGGTCGAAGCCTTCCAGCAGCGCGAGCTGCTGCAGGAGCACCGGCCCCTGGCCCCACGGGCCCGTCTTGTAGACCGTCCACCCCTCGTAGCCCAGGCTCATCGGCGCCTCGAAGGACGCCTCGAACACGGCGAGGTCGTCGGCGGCGAGGAGACCGCGGTGCGCTCGGCCCGAGCTGTCCGTCGCCTCGGTGTGCTCGCAGAAGTCGCCGATCGCCTCCGCGACGAAGCCGCGGTACCACACGTCGCGAGCCGCCTGGATCTGCGCCATCGCGATCGGACGAGGCGGATTCGGCCTCCTCCAGCACGCGCGTGTAGGTGTCGGCGAGCGCCTGGTTGCGGAAGCGCGACCACGGAGCCGGCACGGGGAGCCACGTTGCTGCCGAGGTCGGCCACTCGGCGCGGAAGAACGGCTCGAGCGCCGCGATCGCCGCGGCGACGCGCGGCAGCACAGGATGGCCGTCGCGCGCGTAGCCGATCGCGGGCTCGCAGCACGTCGCGAAGAGAGGCGGTGCCGAGCTCGAGCAGCATCCGGAGCCAGGCGTCGAACGCCCCGGGGACGCACGCAGCGAGGAGACCCGTCCCGGGAACGAGGTCGAGCCCGAGCTCGCGGAAGCGCTCGGTCGTCGCGGCTGCCGGTGCCGGACCCTGCCCGCACACGACGAGCACCTCGTCGCGTCCGGCCGAGTAGAGGACGATCGGCAGGTCGCCGCCCGGCCCGTTCAGGTGGGGCTCGACGACCTGGAGGACGAACCCGGCGGCCGCGGCCGCGTCGAACGCGTTGCCCCCCGCCTCGAGCAACCGCATCCCGACTGCAGAGGCGAGCCAGTGCGTCGAGGCGACCATCCCGAATGTCCCGTGCAGCTCGGGGCGGGTCGTGAACACGAGCCGCACTCTATTGGCGAAAAACGGTTACGCGGATTCTTCGGCGAGGAGCGGCTCGTCGGCCTCTTCCTCGGCGCCGGCGCTCGTGACGAGCGTCGGACGGATCCCGTTCGCGATCGTCTCCTTCGTGATCACGCACTTGGAGACGTCTTTCCGTGACGGAAGCTCGAACATGACGTCGAGCAGCGCGGCCTCGATGATCGAGCGGAGGCCGCGGGCACCGGTCTCGCGCACGAGCGCCTTGTCGGCGATCTCCCAGAGTGCGTCGTCCGTGAAGACGAGCTCGATGTTGTCGTATCCGAAGAAGCGCTGGTACTGCTTCGTGAGCGCATTCTTCGGCTCCATCAGGATCTGCACGAGATCCTCGCGCTGGAGCTGGTGCACCGCGGAGACGACCGGCAGTCGTCCGATGAACTCGGGGATCAGGCCGAACGAGAGGAGGTCCTCCGGCATCACGCCGGAGAGCAGCTCGCTCTTCTCCGAGTCGTGCTTCGAGCGGATCTCGGCACCGAAACCGACGGCGTTCTTGCCGATCCGCTTGGCGATGATCTTGTCCAGGCCGGCGAACGCGCCGCCGCAGATGAAGAGGATGTTCGTCGTGTCGATCGAGAGGAACTCCTGGTGCGGGTGCTTGCGGCCGCCTTGCGGCGGGACCGAGGCGACCGTCCCCTCCAGGATCTTCAAGAGCGCCTGCTGCACGCCCTCACCCGACACGTCGCGTGTGATCGACGGGTTGTCGGCCTTGCGCGCGATCTTGTCGACCTCGTCGATGTAGATGATCCCGGTCTCGGCCTTCTTGATGTCGAAGTCCGCCGCCTGGATCAGCTTGAGGAGGATGTTCTCGACGTCCTCGCCGACGTAGCCCGCCTCGGTGAGCGCGGTCGCGTCGGCGATCGCGAACGGGACGTTGAGGATCCGCGCGAGCGTCTGCGCGAGGAGCGTCTTGCCGCACCCGGTCGGCCCGAGCAGCAGGATGTTCGACTTCTGCAGCTCGACTTCGCCGTCCTCGGTGGTCATCTGGACGCGCTTGTAGTGGTTGTAGACAGCGACCGCGAGCGTGCGCTTCGCCTCTTCCTGCGAGACGACGTAGTCGTTCAGCACCGCGTAGATGTCGCGCGGGCGCGGAAGGTTGTCGAGGTCGAGCTGGGCGGGAGTCGTCGAGCTCCTCGTCGATGATCTCGTTGCAGAGATCGATGCACTCGTCGCAGATGTAGACCCCGGGGCCGGCGATCAGCTTCTTGACCTGCCGCTGCGATTTCCCGCAGAAGCTGCAGAGAAGCTGCTCGTTGCCTTCGCTCGCCCGTGCCATCAGCCCGTCACTAGTACCCGGAATCGCTTCCGGCTCGTCTCCCTCGAACGAGTGATCTGCGGGCGCCGTTCCGGCATCGCCTCTCCTTGTAGCGCGAAATCCACGGTTTGCCTAGGCCGCCGCAGCCCTGCTGATCGGGTCGCGGCTGGAGACGACCGTGTCGATCACGCCGTACTCCTTGGCTTCCTCGGCGGTCATGTAGTAGTCGCGATCCATGTCCTTGGCGATCTTTTCAAGATCCTGGCCGGTGTGGTTGGCCATGATCTCCTCCATCAGCCGCTTGAGGCTGATCACCTCGCGCGCCTGGATCTCGATGTCCGTGGGCTGCCCGTGGAAGCCGGCCGAGCCCTGGTGGATGAGGATCTTCGAGTGCGGAAGGGCCAAGCGCTTGCCGGGCGTTCCGCCCGCGAGGATCACGGCGCCCATCGACATCGCCATCCCGACGCAGATCGTCTGGACGTCGGGCTTGATGAACTGCATCGTGTCGTAGATCGCAAGCCCGGCGTAGACGACGCCGCCCGGCGAGTTGATGTAGATCGAGATGTCCTTGTCGGGATCCTCGGACTCGAGGTGGAGCAGCTGCGCGACGATCAGGTTCGCGATCTGGTCATCCACCGGCGTGCCGAGGAAGATGATTCGTTCGTTGAGCAGTCGCGAGTAGATGTCGAAGGCGCGTTCGCCGCGCGACGTCTGCTCGATGACCATTGGGACAAGCGGGCTCATGCAGTCTCCTTGGTGCCGGGGGTCCACAACTTTGTCGGTGTCTCGGGTTTTTCCTTCTCGGGTGTCCAGATCGCCTCGCGGGCCTCGGCCAGCTCGACCGGGATCCGCTTGACCTCGGACGCCACCCGGTCGAGTGCCGCCCTGAGGCGGATGTCCTCGCGCAGGTCTTCGAACGTTCCTGCGTCGCGCAGTCGCTGCAGCAGCTCGTCGGGATCGTCGCCTGCGGCCTCTGCCTCCTCGCGGACGAGCGCCTCGACCTCTTCGTCCGGTACGTCGATCCCGAGCCGGTCGGCGACGCCTTCGAGCACGAGCTCGCGGGCGACGGACTGAGCCGCTTCGTCGCGAATCTGCGCGGAGAGCTGCTCCGGCGAGACGCCCGAGAGCGACACGTACGTGTCGAGGCTGAGGCCGCGGGCCGCGAGCGAGCGCGCCAAGTTGTTCAGGAGCGTCCTGGCGCGGGCGTCGACCAGTGGGCCGCCTGCCTGCACGCCGGTCGCCTCGACGAGCTTGTCCACGGCGGCCGCGCGTACCGCGCCCTCGATCTCCTCCTCGATCTGCTCGCGAAGGCGCGATTCGATCTCCGAGCGGAGCTGGTCGAGCGTGTCGAACTCGCTTGCGGCGCGCGCGAGCTCGTCGTCGAGCGCGGGCAGCACCTTCTCCTTGATCTCCTTCACGGTCAGCTCCACCGTGCCGGCCTCGTCCGCAGAGCGCTCGAAGCGCACCTCCTGGGTTTCACCGGGCGACATTCCGACGAGCGCGCTCTCGAGCTCGGGGACGAGCCGTCCGGCACCGAGCTCGACGACGTAGTCGCGCTGGGGCTCCTGGCCCTCGACGAGGAGGTCGGCGACGACGGTGTCCCCAGGCTGGGCGGGACGGTCCTCGACGGGTGCGAGCTCGGCGACCGAGCTGCGCAGGACGTTCAGCTCGTGCTCGATGAGCTCCTCCGGCACGTCTGCTTCCGGCGCGGGCACCTCGAGCTGCGTCCAGTCCGCAGGCTCGGGCTTCGGCTGGACGGACACCGTCGCCGTGAAGCGCCAGTCCTCGTCCGGCGTCTCCGGCAGCTCGTAGTCGTAGTGCGGCTGCTCGACCGGACGGATCCGGGAGCGCGCCGCGGCGTTCATGAACCAGCCGCCGATGTGGCTCTCGACGGCCTCGCTGTGCAGCCGCTCGCGGCCGACGCGTGCCAAGAGCACCGGCATCGGCACCTTCCCCTGGCGGAAGCCCGGGATCTTGACGCTCTCGGCCAGGTCCGAGGCGGCGTGCTCGACCGCGTGCTCCAGCTGTGCCCGCGGCACGTCGACGGTGAGGCGGACGCGGTTGTCGGGCAGCTCCTCGAGCTGGGGCTCCATCCGGGCATTGTGCCGGACGGCTTTCGCGCTGGGGCGGGATGGGTCTGCCCTCCGGCCTCGAAGAGAGCGTCACTGGAGGGTGTGCCGGCGGCCGAGCGGCCTCGGGACCCAGCGCTAACAGCCCCCAAGCTCATGGACGATAAGGAGCGGGTCCGGTGAAAGACGTCGTCGATATCGCCCAGTACGTCAACCTCGGCCTCTACACGATCGTCGCGGTCGCCGCCGTCTGGCTGTGGTTGCGCCACCGTGAGCTGGCAGGGCTCTGGGCAGCCTTGGCCTTCGTCGCCCTCGCCCTGATCGTCGACGTCGGCCCGCTGCTCCCCGACGATCCGGCCACCTCCGGCGAGAAGCTCGCCCTGAAGAGCCTGATCGCGGGGCTCGCTCTCTTCCCGTATTTCCTCTACCGGTTCGCCGTCAGCTTCAAGCCGCCGGGTCGTGCGCTGTCGCTCCTGATCGGCGGGATCACGCTGATCGTCCTGGTGTGGACGTTCACGCTCCGCGACATTCCCGAGTGAGGGCGAGGCATGGCCGACCTCGTTCGCGCTCTACGTGGCCGCGTTCACGATTCACTGGACGCTCCTGACGATCGTCGTCACGTACCGCCTCTGGACGGCCGGGCGCGGCGAGGCGAGCGTCCCGCGCAAGCGCATGCGGTTGCTCGCGCTGGCCTCGATGCTGATCACGCTCTCGCTTCTGATCAGCGTGGCCAGCCCCTCCGACGGCTCCGTCGCTTCGCTCGTCGCAACGCTGCTGACCAGCCTGAGCGCGCTGACGTTCCTGGTCGGCCTCGCGCCCCCTTCGATCCTCCGCACTGCCTGGCGGCGGCCCGAGACGGTGCGTCTGCAGGGAGCGATCGCGGAGCTGATGGGAGCGATGTCGCGGGAGGAGGTCGTCGGCCAGGTCCTGCCGCCGATGGCGCGAGATCGTCGGTGCCAAGGCCGTCGAGTTCCGGGACCGAGAGGGCACTGTCCTCGGTTCATGGGGCGACTCCGCCGACGAGGCCGACCGGATCGTGGCCGTCGACACCCCCGCGGGAGTGGTCACGCTGTGGACGACCACCTACACGCCGTTCTTCGGCGCCGAGGAGCTCGCGGTCGTCCGCACGCTCGCGGCACTGACCGCGCTCGCCCTCGACCGCGCGCGCCTGTTCGCGCACGAGCGCGAGATGCGTGAGGCGCTCGAGCGGGCAGACGAGATCAAGACGAACTTCGTCTCCCTCGCGGCGCACGAGCTGCGCACGCCGGTCACGACGATCCACGGCCTGGTCGAGACGATCCAGATGCGACGAGGCGAGCTCCGCCCCGCCCAGATCGAGGAGCTCGAGTCCGTCCTTCGAGGCCAGACGACCAGGATGAAGGCGCTCGTCGAGCAGCTCCTCGACCTCTCGCGGCTCGAGGCCGAGGCCGTCGACATCCACCCGACGCCGCTCGCGATTCGCCCGCGCGTCGAGGAGATCGTCACCGCCTCGCTCGGCGAGGACGCCGGCCTCGTCGTGATCGACGTCGACTCGCGTCTCGTCGCCCAGGTCGACCCGCACGCGTTCGACAGGATCGTCTCCAACCTCGTGCTCAACGCGTACCGCTACGGCTCGGCTCCGGTTCGGGTCTCGGCCGAGCAGAACGACCGTCACTTCCGTGTCACCGTCGAGGATCGCGGCGACGGCGTGCCACCCGAGTTCGTTCCCGACCTGTTCGAGCGCTTCACGCGCAGCGCCGGCTCCCGGTCCCGGCCCGGCACCGGGCTCGGCCTTGCGATCGCCCGCTCGTACGCCCAGGCGCACCGCGGCGACCTGTTCTACGAACAGGCCCAGCCGCACGGCGCGCGCTTCCAGCTCGTCCTGCCGATTCGTTGACCGCTGTCTGTTCGCGGAAGCGGCCGCGGAGGCCGCCAGGGCCTAGCGGTCGCGGATCCGCGCGAGCGGATTCGCGCGGCCCCTTCAAGCAGCAGCATGCGGGCGAGAGGACTCGAACCTCCAAGGGCTTTCGCCCAGCGGGTCCTAAACCCGCCGCGTCTACCAGTTCCGCCACACCCGCACGGTGCAGCCAGAGGCTAGCGCCGATGACGCCTCGGCCTCCGACGTAATCTCTCCTCGTGCCGACCTGTACCCGCTGTGGTGAGGAGAACCCCGAGAGCGCGAGGTTCTGCAGCGCGTGCGGCGCTTCGCTCGTCGAGCGGGGCCGGACGGGCGAGGAGCGCCGCATCGTCTCGGTGCTCTTCGTCGATCTCGTCGGGTTCACCTCACGCGCCGAGCGCCTCGACCCTGAGGACGTTCGCGACTTCCTGACCCCCTACCACGAGCGGGTCCGCGCGGAGGTCGAACGGTTCGGCGGGTCGGTCGAGAAGTTCATCGGCGACGCGGTGATGGGCGTGTTCGGCGCGCCGACGGCGTACGGCGACGACCCGGAGCGATCGGTGCGCGCGGCGCTCGCCGTCCGGGATTGGGCCGGCGAGGACGGGTTGCAGCTACGGATCGCAGTCAACACCGGCGAGGCGATCGTCAGCCTTGAAGCTCGCCCCGGCCGCGGCGAGGCGATGATCGCCGGGGACGTCGTCAACACCGCCGCGCGTCTCCAGGCCGCCGCCCCGGTCGGGGGCGTCCTCGTCGGAGAGGAGACGCAGGCGAGCACGCGCGGGCTGATCGAGTACCTCCCCTCGCCGCCCATCGAGGCCAAAGGGAAGTCGACGCCGGTGCGCGCTTGGCTGGCGCTCAAGGCCGTCTCCCCGGTGGGCGAGCGTCCGACCACGCCCGTTCCGATGGTCGGACGCGAGCGTGAGCTCGGCGTCCTGACCGGGATCTGGGAGCGCGTCGCCGAAGAGCGCCGACCTCACCTCGTGACGGTCTTCGGCCCGGCCGGAATCGGCAAGTCGCGTCTCGCGCTCGAGTTCTCGCAGCAGATCGGAGCCCAGGGCGGCCGCGTCATGCGAGGCCGTTCGACGCCCTACGGGGCGAGCAGTCCCTACAGCGCCTTCGCACAGCACGTCAAGCAGGTTGCCCAAGTCTTCGACAGCGACGAGCTGCCCGATGCGCAGGAGAAGCTCGCACAGCGCGCTCGTGGAGCTCGTCGGCCCGTCGGAGGCCCACGCGCATGCCGAGCATCTCGCGATCCTGATCGGGCTCGGAGGCGAGGGAGACGTTGCCGACCGCGAGACGCTCTTCTTCTCAGCCCGCGTGCTCGTCGAGTCGCTCGCCTCGCGAGCCCCGACGCTCCTGCTCTTCGAGGACATCCACTGGGCCGACGGGAGCCTGCTGGACCTTCTCGAGATGCTCGCGACCCGCGTCCGCGACGTTCCGTTGCTTCTGCTCGCGATGGCGAGACCGGAGATGCTCTCCGAGCGGCCCGGCTGGGGCGGCGGGCTCCCCGCCTACACGGCGCTCCCCCTCGACCGGCTGTCGAACGACGCGTCGGAGGAGCTCGCCGAGCGGCTGCTCGCGCGGCTCGATGCGCCGGACGGCCGCGCGGCCGCGGTCGCGCAGACGGCCGAGGGGAATCCGCTCTTCATCGAGGAGCTCGCCGCGTCGCTGTCGGAGCGATCGGCGGGAGAGGCGGGTCGAGCTCCCGACGAGCGTTCGAGCGATCGTCGCGGCCCGCCTCGACGCCCTACCGCCCGCGGAGCGCACCGTTCTGGTCGATGCGTCGGTCGTCGGACGCGTCTTCTGGCGCGGCGCGCTCGCCCGCATGTGCCAGCGGGACGACCTCTCCGACCTCCTCGGCTCACTCGAGGAACGCGACCTCATCCGCCGAGAAGCGGTGTCGCGCATTCAGGGGGATCAGCAGTTCGCGTTCAAGCACGCGCTGATCCACGACGTCGCCTACCTCAGGCTTCCCCGCGCGGCACGTCGTGAACGGCATGCCGCGGTCGCCGGCTACCTGGAGGAGACGACCGGCGGCGTCGGCCAGTCGAACGAGGCCCTCGCGCACCACTGGCGCGAGGCGGGCGACCACGACCGGGCGGTGGACTGTCTCGTCGCGGCGGCCGACCAGGCTGGGCGCGGCTGGGCCAAACAGCATGCGGTTGCGCTCTATCGTGCTGCGCTCGAGCTCGTCCCGGCGGACGACGAGAAGCGCCGCGGCGACATCATGCGCCGGCTGGCCGTCGCGCTGCAGGCGGAGTTCCACCTCCTGCCGACGCGCAGCGCCTCCGTCCGGCTGACGGCTAGCCCGGCTCCTCGGTGAGCGGGAAGTCGTCAGGCGTGACGTCGCCCGCGATCTCGTAGATCACCACGACGACGTGGTCACCGAGTCTTGTTGCATGGTCGCGAACCATCTCCTCGCTCGGCGCCGAGTAGACGCAGAACGACTTCGGGATCCCCTCGCTGTCCAAGACGACATGGCTGTGCTCCCACACGATCTCCGGGAACCGGTGATGCGCGATCGCCTTCGAACGTGTGGCGACCACCGGTACGTCATCCATCGGAACCGTGTACGTGCGTTCGATCATGTATCGAGGCATGGGCGTGATCCTATGCACCTCGTCGGCGTTCGCCAAGCCCGTTCCGGACACTGGCGGCGGTGCCGGCTTTGCCGGCGCCGCGTCACTGCGCGACCGAGAGCCGCACGACACCCCGGAAATTGAGCCGGCGGAGCCGGCGATTTCCGGGGTGAGTGGCCCCGGGAGGGATCGAGTCACCCTGCAGACCGGCATCCTCTCGCTGGCGAGGTCTGCACCGGGGTCTGCACCGCGTCGCACGAATCGCACGGTTTCACACACTTTCGCGCCGGCGTGGAGGCGCGCGTCGACTTCGGTCTGGTCGAGAAGAACATTGCGAGAAGAGGTCTGGTGACTGAGGGCTGCCTTGCCCCACAAACTCGCCGATCCTCGCGCACGGCATGCCGCGCGACCCGAGCGCGCTTGCCGTGATCGCTCTAGCAGGTCACGATGCGGCGAATGAGCCTAGTCGGTGACCTGCAAGGCGGCGTATTTCAACTCGTCGAGCGCGAGAACGAGCTCGCCGTGCTGGAGGCGGCATTCGAACAGGCGTCCGCGGGACGAGGGCGCGTGGCCCTCGTCAGCGCGGAGGCAGGTGGCGGCAAGACGGCGCTGATCGAGAGGTTCTGCGCGAATCTGCCTCGCCCGACGACGGTTTTGCGCGGCGTGTGCGATGCGCTCTACACGCCGCGACCGCTTGGGCCGATTCACGACTTTGCGCCCGAGGCGGGGTCCGCGCTCAGAGAGCAGCTGCTCGGAGAGGCAGTTCCCTACCAGGTCGCTGCGGCGCTGATCGAGGAGCTGCGAACGAACGAGCCGACCGTTCTGGTGGTCGAGGATCTCCACTGGGCGGACGAGGCGACGCTCGACGTGCTCAGGCTGATCGGACGTCGGATCCAGACGATACGCGTGCTGATCGTCCTGAGCTACCGCGACGAGGCGTTGGACCCGACTCATCCCGTCAGGGTCATGCTCGGCGAGCTCGCCTCGGGCTCGAGCCTCATACGGTTGGGCCTCGCGCCCCTCTCGCTCGAGGCCGCCGCGCGGCTTGCCGAGCCCTACGAGGTCGATGCCGAAGTGCTCCACCAGGTGACCGGCGGGAACCCGTTCTTCGTGACCGAGGTGCTGGCGTCCGGGAACGGCGCGATCCCTGCGACCGTGCGGGATGCGGTGCTGGCGCGGGCAGCGCGGCTGAGCCCGCCGGCACGCGCGCTCCTGGAGGTGGTGGCCGTCTTCCCGCTGCAGGCGGAGCCCTGGCTCCTGGAGGCAATCGTCGGCGAGCCGATCGACGGGCTGGACGAGTGCCTCGCGTCCGGGATGCTGCGATCGGACCCCGCCGGGATCGTATTCCGGCACGAGCTGGCTCGGCTCACGATCGAAGACTCCGTCGCTCCGGGCCGGAAGTTGGAGCTCCATCGGGCGGCTCTCGCGGCGCTCGCCGAGCCGCCGGGAGGCTCGCTCGACCTGGCCCAGCTGGCGCACCATGCGGAGGCGGCCGGCGATGCCGAAGGAGTGCTTCGGTTCGCTCCCGCCGCAGCCGCGCACGCGGGGGCCGTGGGTGCCCACCGCGAGGCGGCGGCTCAGTACGCCCGCGTCTTGCGCTTCGGCGACGGTCTGTCGCACAGCGAGCGCGCAGAGCTGCTCGAGCAGCGCTCGCGGGAGTGCTACCTCACCGACGACATCGACGACGCGATCAACGACGCCCGGGAGGCGCTCGAGCTGCGACGCACACTGGGCCATCGGCTCGAGGAGGGTGGGCTGCTCTGCTGGCTCTCCGAGATTCTCTGGTGCCCCGGGCGCACGGAGGAGTCCAACCGCGCGGCCGCTGAGGCGGTCGCGCTTTTGGAGACGCTGCCGCCGGGTCGCGAGCTCGCGAACGGCTATGTGAGGCGGGGGTGGGAGTTTGCCGAAAGGGCCCTGGCGCTCGCAGAAGAGCTCGGCGACGCGGAATTGATCCTCCGCATACGCGCGATCATCGCTACCCGGGACTTCAGGAACGGGGCCGAAACTTCCGACGCGCTCGAGGAGTGCTTCGAGCGCGCTCGCGCTGCAGGCATGGTCGAGCTTGCCGGAAATACGAGCGCGTTCCTCGTGTCATCGGCGCTTGCCGCTCGCCGATACGACCTCGCGGCCCGCTACATCGACCAAGGGCTCGCCTACTGCAGCGATCACGGCCTGGAGCTTTACCGCTTCTATGTGCTCGGATATCGCGCGCGGGTCGAGCTCGACCAGGGACGCTGGGACGAGGCAGCCGACGCGGCCGCCGCCGTGCTGCGGCTCCGCCGTGCGTCGATCATGCCTCGCATCGTCGGGCTGGTCGTGCTCGGCCTCGTCCGCGCTCGGCGAGGAGATCCCGGCCATCACAACCTCCTCGACGAGGCCTGGTCGCTGGCCGAGCCGACAGACGAGCTGCATCGCATGGGACCTGCTGTGGCGGCGCGGGCCGAAGTCGCCTGGCTGGCCGGCGACCATGACTCCGTCGTCGCGACAACGGACTACCCGCTCCGCCTCGCCTTGGAGCATGCCGACCGGAAGGCCATCGGCGAGCTCGGCGCCTGGCGGCGTAGGGCTGGCGTCGACGACGTCGACCCAAACGCCGCCGCGGAGCCGTACGCTGCCGAACTCGCCGGGGACCACGCGTGCGCCGCCGCCTTCTGGGACGACGCCGGCTGCTCCTACGAGGCGGCGCTCGCGCGGGCTCAGTCGGACGACGAGGAGCAGCTGCGTCGCGCCCTCGACGAGCTCCAGCGACTGGTTGCACGTCCCGCGGCGGCGATCGTCTCCCGTCGCTTGCGCGCGCTCGGCGCCCGCGACATCCGGCGCGGCGCGAGACCGGCGACTCGTCGCAATGCAGCGGGGCTCACAGCTCGGGAGAGCCAGGTCCTCGCACTCGTCGCCGAGGGTCTCCGCAACGCGGAGATCGCGCAGCGGCTCTTCCTCTCGCCGCGCACGGTCGACAACCACGTGTCAGCGATCCTCCGCAAGCTCGGAGCCGACACCCGCGTCGCGGCCGCAGCCAAGGCGGCCTCGCTCGGCCTGCTCCAAGATAGGTAGGCCTCCTCGCCAACCTGAGTAATCGCGCCGATGTCGCGGCGGCGCCGCGCACCTACCGTCGACGGAGCGAATCGACGTGCAAGCGAGTCGGAGAGGAGCGCGATGGAGACGTACGTCGTTGTCCGCCGCAATGGCTGGCGTACCGCGGACGAGCTTCAGGAGGCGGCCCGACGCACGACGGTCGAGGGTGACCGCATGGCCGAAGACGTCCGCTGGATCCGCAGCTACGTCGTCGCGGAGACGGACGGGTCGCTGGGAACCGTCTGCATCTACCAGGCCTCCAGCCCCGAGGCGATCCGCCGTCATGCCTACGCGGCGACTTTGCCCGTCGACGAGATCGTCTCGGTCGCCGACACGGTCGTCGTGCGACCCGACCCGGTGTCGGTGGCGGCATGACCGAGCGCGGAAGCGCGGTTGACGAGCGGTCGTCGGCAGAGCGGCGGCTCTCGCGGAGCAGGTTTCTACAGGCAGCAAGCGCGGGCGGACTGGCGCTGATTCTGCCGGGCGTCGCCACCGCCCGGACTGCGCAAGCAGGTGCAGCGCCCACCACCCCCAACGTCGTCGTGCGCTGGAACGAGGCGCTGTTGCGGGCGGTGCGTGAATCGAAGCTGGGCCCGCCGATGGTGGCACGCGCGCTCGCAGTCGCTCATACCTGCGCCTACGACGCCTGGGCTGCCTACGACCGGATCGCTGTCGGCACGCGCCTAGGAGACGTGCTCCGTCGTCCCGCGCGAGAACGGCGCTACGAGAACAAGGTCGAGGCGGTCAGCCATGCCACGTACCGGGCGGCGGTCGATCTGTTCCCGGGAAGCAAGGCCACCGTCTTCGATCCGCTGATGGCGAGCCTCGGACTGGATCCGGACAACGGCCCGAGAGACACCACGGCGCCGGCAGGGATCGGCTACCTCGCGGCGGAGGCGGTTCTCACGTTTCGGCATCGCGACGGCGCCAACCAGCTCGGGGACGAGCCCGGCGGCAAACCCGGCGTGCCGTACTCCGACTACACGGGCTACACGCCAGCGAACGAGGCGATGGACACGCGGGCGGCGCTCGAACTGTCGACGGTCCACGACGTGAACAGATGGCAACCGCTCACCTACGTCGACGGCGCCGGAAACCTCGTCACGCCGTCGTTCGTCGGCCCCCACTGGCAGTTGGTGCGCCCGTTCGCGATGGTCTCGGCGCGCGCGCTGCGCTCGCCGACGGGACCTGCCCGCCACGGCTCGCCCGAGTTCCTCGCGCAGGCCAACGAGCTGATCGAGGTGAGCGCGAATCTCACGGACGAGCAAAAGGTGATCGCCGAGTACTGGGCCGACGGCCCACGCTCGGAGCTGCCGCCAGGTCACTGGAACCTGTTCGCCCAGCAGGTCGCGCACCGAGACCGGACCGGCTCGAGCGAGCACGACCTCGACCTGGCCGTCAAGCTGTTCTTCGCGCTCACGAACGCGATCTCCGACGCGGGCTGCTGCGCCTGGGACAACAAGGTCGCGTTCGACTCGGTGCGGCCGATCACCGCGATCCGCTGGCTCTTCCAGGGCAAGACGATCACGGCCTGGGCGGGGCCCGGGAGAGGTACGCAGAGAATCGCCGGCGAGGCCTGGTTCCCGTACCAGCCCACCAGCTTCCCGACACCGCCTTTCGCCGAGTACTCGTCGGGTCACAGCAACTTCAGCGGGGCCGGTGCGGAGATCCTCCGGTTGTTCACCGGTAGCGACCGCTTCGGCGGGTCGGTCACGATCTCCCGCGGAAGCTCGCGAGTCGAGCCCGGGCTCGTTCCGGCCCGAGATCTCACGCTGACGTGGGCGACCTTCTCCGACGCCGCCGCGGAGGCGGGGATATCGCGCCGCTACGGCGGAATCCACTTCACGCAGGGAGACCTCGATGCACGGCAGACCGGCAGGGCGGTCGCGCGCCGGTGCTGGGCGAAGGCACAGACCTACTTCGACGGGACGGCCCCCCGTTCCGCGTAGTCCGCGGCGTCGGTTCGCCGCTGGAGATCAACACGACAGAGGAAGGGAGGACACGATGAAACTCGTTCTTGGAATCGCAGTGGCGCTCGGTGCGCTCGCGCTGCCGCTCGCGGCATCTGCTGACCCCGCGACGAAGCAGACGGCCGACGTTCTGGGCTGGGTGGAGGGCGTCGGGCCGACGACCGACGTGTACGGGACGGCGTCCCTCGTTCGCAGTGACAACGGCGTCTCGATGACGTTCAGGACGAGCCAGATCCCCGCCGGCGAGGCGGTGACGATCTGGTGGGTCATTCTCGGGGAGGCAGGGCCGGTCTCCGCGCAGTTCGCCGCGGGTCACGTGGTCGGCGGGAGTGGTGTCGCCACCTTCTCGGGCCATCTCGCGGAAGGCGACAGGTCGGGGTGCTTCTCACCCGAGTTCACCGAGGAAGTGGGCTGTGAGGGGCTGACCGACGCGCAGACGCAGACGGTGATCCTGCTCGCGCGCTTCCACGGACCCGCCGAGCCGGGGAGAATCCCCGTCCAGATCCACACGCCTGAGACTGCAGGAATCAGCGACATCGCAACGCAGCTCTGCAGCCCGCTGGCCTGCCAGTACCAGGCCGCGATCTTCCCTGGGGCGTAGAGCCGACCCGAGTTAATGAGGAGCGGGAGAGGCCGGCCGCTGCCGGCCCTTCCGCCCTCTCGGCGCGTGTGACTGCGCCGATCTTGGAGTGGGCCCTCCTCATGCCCATCTGTCCGCCGCAGTGTGGGCGGAGTCGGCGTCGACTCCAGGATCACCAGCAGTCGGGAGTGGCCCCGGGTGGAGTCGAACCACCGCTCGCAGATTCGAAGTCTGCCGCTCTATCCACTGAGCTACGGGGCCGTCAGGACAAACTAGCCGAGCCGGGAACCGGATTCGGCAGCGGTCTCCGCTCGAGCGCGGCCGTGATGTTCGCGACGAGCTCCGCCGTCGCTGCTTCGCGCGTCGCGCGCGTCGCGCTCCCGACGTGCGGGGAGAGAACGACGTTCGGCGAGTCGAGAAGCGCCTGCGGGACGTGGGGCTCGTGGGAGAAGACGTCCAGGCCGGCACGCAAGCGTCCCGAGACGAGCTCGGCGACGAGCGCGTCCTCGTCGATGATCGCGCCTCGCGACGTGTTGACCAGACAGGCGCCGTCACGAAGCAGCGCGAGCCGTCGCGCGTCGAGCAGCCGACGCGTTTCGTCGGTGAGCGGGACGTGAAGCGTCACCACGTCGGACTCGCGAAGCAGGTCGTCGAGCTCCCGACGGTCCGGGCTCCCGTCGTCGGCCCGGCGCGTGTGGAGCACGTTCATCCCGAACGCACGCGCGCGCTCCGCGACCGCGCTGCCGATCCGGCCGAGGCCGACGACCCCGAGCGTGGCCCCGCCGATCTCGCTCCCGAGCAAGTCGCCGACGAACCAGCCCGAGGCCCACTTGCCGTCGCGAACGAACCGGTCGCCCTCGATGAGTCGCCGCCGAGCCGCGAGCACGAGAGCCATCGTCAGGTCGGCGGTGGCGATCCCCAGCGCCTCCGGTGTGTTCGTGACCGCGACTCCGCGGAGCGCGCAGGCCTCGACGTCGATCCCGTCGTAGCCCACGCCGTAGTTCGCGACGAGCCGGAGGTCGGGGAGCAGGTCGAGGAGCTCGTCGCCGACCGAGGCAGCGACGACCGCCAGGACCTCGACGCCGGGCCGTGGGCCGTCCACGGGCCACTCCACTCCGACGTCCTCGAGCGCGTCCCAGGCGGGTCCCGGGAAACGTCGAGACGCGAGGACGCGCACGCGCCGAGGCTATCCTGTCCCCGGCGAGGTGGCGGTAGCTCAGTTGGTAGAGCCCCGGGTTGTGGTCCCGGTGGTCGCGGGTTCGAGTCCCGTCCGCCACCCTCTCTCTCGGCTTCAAGCTTCGGGTTCAGCCGGCCGATACGTCCCCAATGGCCCTTTCGCCCGCCGAGGAGCTCGCGCGCGAGACGACGATCGCCGGCGTCCTGAAGACGGCGTGCGTCGCTCTCACGAACGAGCTCGATGCCCACGCGTGCAACCTCTCCCGCGTCGTCGGCCTGCTGCTCGTCGACCTGGTCGAGCACTCGCGCGACGGACGACGTGTCCAGCTCGGCCGGAGCTACCTGCTGCCCGACTTTCCGCTCACCCAGGAGGTCGTGGAGCGCGGCGAGCCGCGGTGCGTCTCGCTCTTCGATCCAGACGTCGACCCGAACGAGGCCGACATCCTGCGCGAGCTTGCGTTCGAGACGCTGGCGATGCTTCCCCTCAGCCTGGACGCCCGCTGCTGGGGGCTGTTCGAGGTCTACCGCAAGGAGTCGGGCGACTTCACCGCGGAAGACATCGCGGTCGCGATGGACATCGTCAAGAGCACCGGAACCGCTCTCGAAGATCTCCAGCGCCGCGCTGCCGCCGCTTAACGACTGAACCCTCACTCTCTGCGCTCCGCCAAACGGCGGGCGGGCTCTGCCCGCCTGCACTCGTGGGCGGAGACCGGGCGAGCTGTAACCCCGTTTCCCGGTTACGCTTTCCACGAGCGCCCGTAGCTCAGTGGAAGAGCGGCGGCCTTCTAAGCCGTTGGTCGGAGGTTCGAATCCTCCCGGGCGCATGGCCGAAGAACCCCGAGAACATCGACGTGCGAAGCGCCGATTTTCTCAGGCACCTAGCGTCTGACGCCGAAGTCGGCGGTCAGCACGGTGACGGGCGCGTTGTTGAACACGCCCGGTCCGGCGCTGACGTGCACGGCCGAGAGGCCGACCTCCCGCCAGCGGGAGGTGAGAAGCACTTTGCGGTGCAGAGCGCTCGCCAGCCACATCCGCAGCGCGCCGGCGGGGTCGACATCGGGCGACGACCAGAGCAGGTTCTCGCCGACTGACCAGTAGCGGCTCGAGCCCTGCGGGTAGAAGCGCGCGACGCGCTTCCAGAAGAGCGTGCCGTCGGCCGACTCGTGCGCGAAGAAGCCGCGGTTCGCCATCGCCGCTGAGTGCGCGTCGGCAGCCGCACGAAGTCGGACGCTGAGCCGAAGCGGCGCGAGACCATGCTGTCGGCGCAATGCATTGATCTCCACCAGCACGCCGCTCTCGAGCCCGTTGCGGGCGGTGAGCATACGGCCCCCGTGCTCTCGCGCCCCGGAAGGCGACGCTGCGACCGCAGCCGCCAGTACGGCGACGAGCGCGAGCAACGTACGAACCCCACCCGACATGCTTTTAAGATCGGAAGATGAAGGCCGCTGGTCCGACACTCGATTGAGGGATATGACTTACGCCGAAACGCGAAACCTCAGGGTTCAGAGCGGGGCGTCCACCACCGGCTCTCCAGGCTCCTCCCGGCGAGCCTCCAGCCAGTGGCGCAGCAGCACCTGGATCGTCCCCGCGATCGGGATCGCCGCGAGAGCGCCGAGCACTCCCGCCAGCGAAGCGCCAATCAGCACCGCGACGAGGATCGTGAGCGGGGAGAGCGCGACCGTCTTCGAATAGATGAGCGGATACAGGACGTGGTTCTCGACCTGCTGGTAGACGATGAACCAGACGAGCACGATCAGGCCGATCGTCCAGCCCTGGTCGAGCACCGCGACGGTCGTGACGAGGACGGAGGCGATCGTCGCCCCGGCGAGCGGGATCAGGTCGAGCAGGAAGACGACCAGGCCGAGCGCGATCGCGTAGCTGACGCCAAGCGCTATGAGCAGGAGCGAGGATGTGATGCCCGCAAGCAGCGCGATCGCCAGCGCGCCGGCGACGAAACCTCCGACCGTCGCGTAGACGTCCTTGCCGATCCTCCGCCACCGAGGCTGCGAGCTCGCTGGGAGCAGCTCGTAGAACCGCTCCACCCAGCGCGGACCTTCCAGGAGCATGAAGAAGGTGAGCACGATGATCGTGATCGTCGCCGCGATCACCGTCACGACCCCCTTCGTCACCGCGACTGCGGTCCCGGAGACGCCGAGGATGCGACTGATGTCGGTTCCGGATGCCGCTTCGCGGACGCGCTCGACCAGGTGGTAGTCGGTCTCGAGGAAGCCGAGGCGGCCGCGACCCTCGGTCAGGTCCTTTACGTACTCGGGCACAGCGTCGATGAAGTTGTTCACCTCGTCGACGAGCGTCGGGACGAACGTCAGACCGAGCAGGACAACCACGCAGAGCAGGAGCAGGTAGGTAACGCCGATCGCGAGCCCGCGCCTCGGGATCCCGCGCCGCATCAGGAGGTTGACGAGCGGATCGAGGGCGAGCGCGAAGAAGACCGCGATCAGCATCCAAGTCAGCACCTGGCGCGCGAGCGACACGACCTGGAGCAGCGCGAAGACGGCGAGGATGATTCCAAGGACGGCGAGGATCGTCCGCGCGCGGAATCGGACGATCCGCTCGAGCGGGTCCATGTGCGAGAGCTTGACCTGACCGCCGGACGGCTGGGCCGCTAGCATCCCGCGACGTGACCGCAGGCACGCTTCACTCGAACAAGGGCGCGATCGAGTTCGAGCTCTTCGACGACGACGCGCCGAAGACGGTCGCGAACTTCCTGAAGCTCGCGCGCGATGGGTTCTACGACGGCGTCATCTTCCACCGCGTGATCCCGGACTTCATGATCCAGGGCGGCGACCCGTCGGGCACCGGCCGCGGCGGGCCGGGCTACACGTTCGAGGACGAGTTCAACGACAACAAGGTCGTGCGCGGTGCGTTCGCGATGGCGAACTCCGGTCCGAACACGAACGGCTCGCAGTTCTTCATCGTCACCGCCGAGGCGACACCTTGGCTCGACGGCAAGCACACCGTATTCGGCCGGGTGACGAACGGGATGGACGTCGTCGACGAGATCTCCAACGTCGGCACCGACGCGAACGACAAGCCGCGCGAGGACGTCACGATCGAGCGCGTCGAGCTCACGCCCTAGCCTCCGAGCCTTCGAAGCGCCCGACCGGGTTCGAACCGGTGACTAAAGCTTGGAAGGCTCTCGTGTTACCACTACACCACGGGCGCGCAGCAGTAGCGTAGCCCCGGTGAAATGGAGCCGCGGCCGCCTCGCCTGCTTCACGGCCGGCACGCTGCTCACACTCGTGGCCCTTGCCGGGCCCCTGCACGACCTCCAGTTCGAGCTGCTGACCGCGCACCTGCTGCAGAACGTGGTGCTCGCCGAGTGGGCGCCGGCGCTCCTCGTGCTCGGGCTGCCGCCGGAGCTGGGCCGGCGCCTGGCGCGGTACGTGCCTCCCTGGCTGGGGCTCCCGCTGTGGCTCCTCGTCTACTACGCGTGGCACGCGCCCCCGCTCTACGACGCGGCGCTCCGCCACCCGGACTCGCTCCTCCAGGCTGAGCACGTCTCCTACCTCATCGCCGGTGCGGCGCTCTGGTTGCCCCTCTTCCACGGCACGATGAGCAACGGCGCCAAGGCCGGCTACGTCTTCGCCGCCTTCCTGCTGATCAGCCCGCTGGGCCTGATGCTCGCGCTCGATCCCGGACAGCGTCTACTCGTTCTACGACGGCCACTGGGGGCTGACGGCGCTCGAGGACCAGCAGATCGGCGGCGTCACGATGTCCTCCGAGGCGGCGGTCGTCTTCTTCGCCGCGCTCGCGTTCTTCTTCTCCCGAGTCGTGCGCGAGAGTGAGCAATCGTGAACTTGCGGCCGCGGGCGGCCGCCTTTAGGTGCCAAGCGGTCGCGATCCGCGCAAGCGGATCGCGACTTGCGCCTCAAAAAACAGTCGGGGCGGCCGGATCCGAACCGGCGACCTCTGCGTCCCAAACGCAGCGCTCTACCAGGCTGAGCTACGCCCCGCCGTCGCGGGCGAGTGTAGCTTCGCGCAGTGGTCGAGCCCCTCCTTCAGGCCGACGACGCGCCGGCGCCTGAGCCGCACCCGCTCCTCGGCTACGCGATGGTGCTGACCGCGGCCACGCTCTGGGCTGTCAACGGCGTGGTCTCGAAGGTGATCCTCGACTCGGGCGTCTCCGCGCTCCGCCTGAGCGAGGTTCGCTCGACGGGTGCGTTCGTCGGGCTCGCGCTCGGGCTCGCGCTCGTCGCGCCCAAGCGGCTTCGGGTCACTCGGCGGGAGCTGCCCGTCCTCGCGTTGTTCGGAATCGCCGGCCTCGCGTTCGTGCAGTGGTTCTACTTCGTCGCGATCCACCGCATGTCGCTCGCGGTCGCCCTGCTGATCCAGTACCTCGCGCCGCTCCTCGTCGCGCTCTTTTCCCGCTTCGTCCTCCACGTGGAGGTGCGCCGCCGCATCTGGCTCGCGCTCGCGCTGGCGCTCGTCGGCCTCTCCTTCGTGCTCGAGGTGTGGGGCGGTGCTGCGCTGGACGGGATCGGCGTCGGCGCGTCACTTCTCGCGGCGACGAGCTACGCGCTCTACATCCTCGTCGCCGAGCGGGAGATCGGTCGGCGCGACGCGATCTCGCTGACGACGTACGGCTTTCTCTTCGCGTCCGCCTTCTGGGCCGCCGTTCAGCCGTGGTGGACGTTCCCCGCCGACGTGGTCGACGACGCCGCCTCGGGAGCCTGGGGCCTGCCGGTCTGGTCACTCATGGTCTGGATGATCGTGCTGGGGACGATCGTGCCCTTCGGGCTGCTGGTCGGCTCGCTCAGCTTCATTCCGGCCACCCGGGCCAGCATCACGGCGATGTTCGAGCCGGTCGCCGCGACCTTGGTCGCCTGGCTGTGGCTCGGCGAGGAGCTCGGCGCAGCCCAGTTGGGCGGCGGGGCACTCGTCCTGGCCGGGATTCTGCTGGCGCAGACTGCCCGGTAGGACCTCCGGGCCGCCCGGCTAGGACTTCCAGGCCCCACATCCCCCTTCTGGGGGACGTCGCTGTCCGACCGGTGACATACTCTGACCCGCTTGATCCCCCTTGCAAAGAATATTTCTATAGCTTTCAGCATGCTTTTGTGCGTTTTGGCGCTTGCCGCGCCGGCGCAGGCAAGGCCGACAGCGGCCGAGGCCGGTCTCCTCGTGACGATGAACCAGGCCCGCGCGCAGCACGGCGTCGGGCCGTTGCGCATCGACCTCCGGCTCGAACGCGCGGCCCGTGCCAAGTCGCGGTCGATGCTCCGGAGCGGCACGTTCGGCCACGGCGATTTCCAGCGCCGGCTCACGAGTTATCGCGTCCGCGGCCCGTACTACGGGGAGAACCTCGCGTGGGGCATCGGCGCGAACGCGACCGCGGCAGGGATCGTGCAGATGTGGCTCGCCAGCCCGTCGCACCGCGCGAACCTGCTCCGTCCGAGCTTCCAACGGGTCGGGCTGGGCCTCGTCGTCGGCACCTTCGGCGGCTACAGCGGCGCGGCGGTCGTCACCGCCAACTTCGCCGGGCGTTAGACCCGACGTAGGTCCTACGGGCTTCGGTCGGAGGTCCTACTCCTCCATCAGCGCTTCGAGGTCCGCGAGCTTCTCTCGCCGGAGCTCGTCACGCTCGCCGCGCTCGATCCGCGCAAGGAGATCGCGTACCAGCGGTGCGAGCTCGAGCGGGTTGAACGGCTTGGTGATGTAGTCGACGCCGCCGATGTCGAGCCCCTTCGCGCGGTCGCGGAACTCTGCCCGTGCCGTCAGGAAGACGATCGGAATCCCTTGCGTGGCCGGGTCGTCGACGAGCTGCTCCGCGACGCGCCAGCCGTCGAGCCCCGGCATCATCACGTCGAGCAGGATCACGTCCGGCCGGTTCGTGCGGGCCTTCTCGAGCCCCGACGGCCCGTCGGCGGCCTCGGCGACCTGCATTCCCTCCGCCTCGAGGTTCACCCGGCAGAGCAACCGGATGGGAGCTTCGTCGTCGATGACAAGAACGCTGGTCATAAGCCCGGATCCGAGCGCCTATACCCGCGCCGCGGGAAGCTCGAACGCGAAACGTGAGCCCTCCCCTTCGGCCGATTCGACCCAGATCCTGCCGCCCATCGCGGTGACGAGCCCCTGCGCGAGGAACAGACCCAGTCCGGTCCCGCCTCGCTCCTGATCGGCGCGGTAGAACTTGCGGAAGATCCGGTCGTGCTCCTCCTCGGGGATCCCGACACCCTCGTCTGCGACCTGGAACTCGACCGTCTCGCTCTTCTTCCGCGCAGCGACCGTGACGCGGCCGCCGTTCGGCGAGTACTTGACAGCGTTGTCGACGAGGTGTGAGAGCACCTGACGCAGCTTGTCCGCGTCGGCCTCCGCGGCGAGCGGCTCGGACGGCAGCTCGAGCACGAAGCTGTGTCCGACGCTCTCTTCCGCGGATGTCACGACTTCCGTCACGAGCGGCCGCACGTCGGTCGGGAGCAGGTTGACGTGCAGGTCACCGGTGTCGAGCCGAGCGACGTTCAGCAGTTGGTCGACGATGCCCGTCAGCCGCGACGATTCCGAGGAGATGTACCCGAGAAAGACGCGTCGCTCTTCGTCGCCGAACAGGATGTCCTCGCGCAAGAGCGTCTCGGCGAAACCGTAAATCGACGTGAGCGGGCTGCGCAGCTCGTGGGAGACAGTCGAGACGAACTCGGACTTCATCTCCTCGACGAAACGATCGGTGGAGATGTCGCGGAAGGCGTAGATGCGCCCCGCAACTTGGCCACCGGGATCGCGCATGACCGCTTCGGTGACCGAGAGCCAGATCTCGCCGCCGCCGCGGGCGATCGGCAGGAGCGCGGCGCCGCCGAGCGTCCGGCCAAGGACGCGTTCCGGCGAACGGCCGAGCGCCTCGGTGGCCGGCACGCCCGTCGCCTGCTCGGCCGCTCGGTTCCAGAGCACGACGTTTCCGTCACGATCGAGCGCCACGATCCCGTCGGCGATGTTCTCGAGGATCGCGCTGTTCCGCTCCTTGTCGAGCGCGACGCGCTGGTAGAGCTCGGCGTTCGTGAGCGCAACCGAGGTGTTCGCCGCGAGTGCAAGCAGCGCCTCGACTTCCTCGGCCCGCCACCGGCGGGGGCCGCGGCTGTACACCGCGATCACGCCGTGGAGCGAGGCCTCTGGCCCGACGAGCGGGACGCCGAGGTACGCGCTGTAGCCGGCGGCGAGGACCGCGTCGGCGCCGAGGAGCGCTGCGTCGGACGAGGCGTCCTCGACGGCGACCGGCCGCCGCGATTGGGAGACCTCTCCGGAGAGCCAGCCGGCCGTCTCGCTGCGAACCCCGAGCGCGACCTCCGCGTCGCGGCCGGCGACCGCCGTCACGAGCAGCTCGTCGCCCTCGAGGATCCGGATCGCACACGCGTCTGCGCCGAGCAGCTCCGGAGCCTGCTGGACGACCTCGTCGAGAACTGCCGCCGGGTCGAGCTCTGTGGCGAGCGCGCTGCCCGTCCGCGCGAGCTGCTGCGCGAGCGCGCGCGAGGTTCGCTCCCCCTCGAACAGGCCGCTCCGCTCGAGAGCGCCGCGAGCGGCGCCTGCCAGATGGCGCGCGAGCTCGACGTCCTCCGCGCGCAGGGACCGCTCGTCGGAGAAGAAGACGAGCACGAGCCCCGCTGCGTCCTCGCCCACCGCCTCGAGCGGGATGACGAGCAGGGAGCGAAAGCCGCACTCCTCCGCGAGCGCGCGCCAGCGGTCGGCGAAGCGGTCGTCCGTCGCGATCTGCGACGTCGCGAGGATGCGACGCTCCTCGGACGCAAGTCGCAGGACGTCCGGCTCGCCGTCGAGCCCGCCCTCGAACGCCGCCGCGAGCGACGGAGGCAGCTCGTGCCCGCCCGCCAGTCTGAGCGCGCCCGCGTTCGGCATCACGACGGCGGTGAACGCCGCGCCGAACGCCTCACCCGCTGCCTGCGCGACGGCGTCGAGCGTGGCCGAGAGCGAGAGCGGCTCGACGAGCACGGAGGCGATGCGGTAGAAGCCGCGCTGGATCCGCGTCTGCCGCGAGCTCTCCTCGAACGCCTCCGCGTTCCGCAGCGCGAGCGACGCGAGCGCGGCGAACGCCTCGAGCAGCTCGAGCCCTTGCTCGTCGAAGCGGCCGGCGGTCCGTGAGCACACGCCGAGCACGCCTCGCACCTCGTCGAAGACGACGATCGGCGCAACCATCACTTCCTCGAACTCGCGGTAGTGCGCCGACGGGTTCGGCTCCTCGCTGCGCGCGAAATCCCGTCTGAGGACGGGCCGCCTAGCAGCGATCGCCTCGCCGATCGTTCCGTCAGGGGCGATCTCGCGGCCGAGCTCGCTCTCGGGCAGGCCGTGAACGGCACGGCACTCGAGCGTTCGCCGACGCTCGTCGAAGAGCCAGCAGTCCGCCGCGTCCGCTGCGAGTAGCTGCACGACCTCGCTGACGAGCGCTCCGAGCACACCGCGGAACTCGAGCTCGCCCGTCAGCGTCTGGGCGGCGTGCAGCAACGCGGTCTGGCGCAGGAGCCGAAGCTCGTTGTCCGCGAGCAGCCGCGCGGTGTCGAGCCCGAGGCCGAGCTCGCGGGCGACCGCCTCCACGAACGCAACGTCCGCGGGAGCCCACGCTCCCGGCACGTTCCGGTGGACGGCGAGCACGCCGATCAGCCGGTCGAAGACGACGATCGGTGTCGCGACGACGGCCCGCGAGCCGAGCTCGAGCAGGCTCCTGCGTCCGCCTTGTGTCTCGTCTTCGAGCTCCACGGCTCTGGCAACGTCGGCAAGCGCGATCGTCCGGCGGGTACGCATCGCGAGATTCGAGACGGCGAGCCGGGCGATGCTGGAGTCGCCGATCGGCTCCAGTCCGTTGCCGTGCCACTGTGCCTTGACGGTCAGTGCGCCACCCGGCTCGCCCAGCCGGACGAAGCAGCGCTCTGCCTGCAGCGCTGCCGCGACGACGGCGACAGCGTGCTCGAGCACCGCGTCGAGGTCGGGCTCGGAGCGGATCCGAGCGGCGATCTGCGCGACGGAAGCCGCGCGATCGTGTTCCGAGCCTCGGAACCGGTCGAGCACCGGTGCGGCCTCGGCCGCGAGCGCCTGCAGCTGCGCGAGGTCGTCGTTGGAGAACGCCCGCTGTTTCGTCGTCGCCGCGACGACGAGCACGCCGATCACCCGCTGGTCTGCGATCAAGGGGATGTACGCGAGGCTCCGCGCCCCGGTGGCCTCGACGAGCCGCGCGCTCACCCGCTGCGATGCCTGAGCGTCGTAGACGGCAAAGGCCGCCGCGTCGTGGTACGCGCTGGCGACGCCGGACGACTCGTTTCGCAGGTCGATCCGCACGTCGGGAATCCACCCGACTTCCTCGCCTCGGTCGATCGCGACGACGCCGTGAGCCTCCGCTCCGCCCTCGTCGATGAGTGTGAGTGCGCCGAACTCCGTTCGAGCAAGCGACACCGCCCGCTCCACGATCTCGCGGGACGCCTCCTCGATCGTCCCGGCGCCGCGCAGTCGCCCGGCGGCGCGCGCGAGGCCTGGCCCGGTGAGCAACAGCGTCCGCTCCCGAAAGCGGGCAAAGAACACGACCGCGGGCACGAGAGCGAGCAGGACCGCCGCGAGGCCGGGCCAGCCCGAGCCGCCGATGGGCTCCCGGTCTCGAAGCACGAGCAGCCCGAAGATCACCGCCGCGCCGCCGCCGCAGGGGAAGACGAGGGCCAGCGCGAGCTCGAGCTCCCGCACCGCGCCTCGCGCCTGCAGGAGGGCGGGTGCGAGCGAGGCCCCGGCAGCGAGGTATACGACCCCGAGCGCCAGCAGTGGCACGGCGTTCAACCAGATGGCCTGCTGCTCGGTTGTCACTGGGCTTTCGAGCGGATTGTAGGGAAGGAAGCGCCGATTTCCCGCCTGCGCGACTCACTCCTGCGGCTTCAAAAGATGGGCCGAACGGCCCATTGTGGCCGGGAAGCCCGGGAGCTAGCTTGGATGCACTGGGCGATGCGAACCGCGGCCATCTGGCCTTGAGTCCGCGGTGAGCACTCTGAAGAGGCCGGCTGCACCGACCCCCCGAGCAGCCGGCCTTTTCTTTCACCTCGCTACGCTGCGCTCGTGATCAAGCGCGTCCTCCTCGCCTCTCCCCGCGGCTACTGCGCCGGGGTCGAGCGTGCCGTCGACACCGTCGAGCTCGCGCTCGAGCATTACGGCGCCCCGATCTACGTCCGCAAGCAGATCGTGCACAACGCGCACGTCGTCCGGGAGCTCGAGGAGCGCGGCGCGATCTTCGTCGACAGCGAAGAGGAGGCACCGGAGGGGTCGACGATCGTCTTCTCGGCGCACGGCGTTGCCCCCGTCGTGCACACCAACGCCGCAGCTCGTGCGCTGAACACGATCGACGCGACCTGCCCGCTCGTGACCAAGGTGCACGTGCAGGCCCGGCGCTTCGCCGCCGAGGGATACACCGTCCTGTTGATCGGTCATGCCGGACACGAGGAGGTCGAGGGCACGATGGGTGAGGCGCCCGAAGCGACGGTCTTGATCGAGTCGATCGCCGACGCCGAGGCGCTCGACTTCCCGGCCGACGCAAAGCTCGCCTACATCACGCAGACGACCCTCTCGGTCGACGAGACGGGCGAGATCATCAAAGCGCTGCGGCGACGCTTCCCGAACATCCACGCACCGAGGCGAGAGGACATCTGCTACGCGACGTCCAACCGGCAGTGGGCGGTCAAGGAGATGCTCGGTGAGATCCAGCTGCTGCTCGTGATCGGTTCGCGCAACTCGTCGAACTCGAACCGCCTCGTGGAGGTTGCCCGCGCGAGCGGCGTCGCGTCGTACCTGATCGACGACGAGACGGACATTCGCGAGGAGTGGCTCGACGGGGTCGAGACCGCAGGGGTCACGTCGGGCGCGTCCGCCCCGGAGAAGCTCGTCACCCGCGTCTGCGACTGGTTCCGCGCGAGGGGTGTGGCTGAGATCACGCCGTACCGACTCGTCGAAGAAGACGTCGAGTTCCGCCTCCCGGTCGAGCTCCGCCGCGAGCTCGCGCTCGCGGAGTCGCAGCGATAAAGACGGTCGCGGCAATTCTCGTCGTGGTCGCGCTCGCGTTCTTCGCGGCCGCCGGGGGCTACCTGCTGCGCGACTCGCAAGACCTCGAGCAGGAATGGAGCCACTGCGTCGACGGCACGGCAGGTTACGACGTCCAGTACCCCTCGGGCTGGAGCACCGCGACAGGCGAGCTCGCCTGCCGGTTCTTCGAGCCGGAGCCGTTCACCGTGCCGCCCGACAGCGACTTCGGAGGCACCGCGCTCGAGGTCCTGCCCCAGGAGCAGCCCTTCGACGAGGCGCTGGCGTCGCTGATCGATACGCGCTACGCGAAGACCGAGGTGCGGCAGCAGGTGACGATCGGCGGCCATCGCGGGTTCCGGCTCGAGCTCGTCGCGACGGGCGAAGGGCTGAACGCGCAAGGCACGCGCACGTACGGGTATCTCCTCCGCCGTGATGCGGGCGGAGCGATCGTGATCCAGACGACGGCGCAGCCCGGCGACTCGCTTCGCCACCGGTCGGTCGTCGACCACGCGGCGAGCACGGTCGCATTCTTCGAGCCGGCGCCGGTGGCGGTGAGCGGGCTTCCCGAACCGGTGGCGGAGACGCATGCCGCGCTGCTCGCGGCCGCGGAGGCGCACGACGAGCAAGCGCTCGAGGCGCTGATCGAGCCCGACGAGTTCCGCTACACGTTCGGCGAGAACGTGCCCGGCGGCGCGCTGGCGTTCTGGCGAATGACGAAAGAGCAGACCGGCACCGACCCGATCGACACGCTGGCGCGCGTGCTCAAGCTGCCGTACGTCCTCTCGCAGGGGATCTTCGTCTGGCCCTTCGCCTACGACAAGCAGCCCGGGGAGATGAGCGAATACGAGCGGAGCCTGCTCGGCGACCTCCTGCCCGAGGGCCAGAGCGAGGTCGGCTACCTCGGCTGGCGTGCAGGCATCCGCCCAGACGGACGCTGGATCTTCTTCATCGCCGGGGACTGAGGAAGCAGTCCGCCGTGTGGTCGTTCACGAGACCCACCGATTGCATGAACGCGTAGCACACCGTCGGGCCGACGAAACGGAAGCCGCGCCGCTTCAGCTCCTTGCGACATCGCCTTCGACTCCGCCGTCTCCGCGGGAATCTCCCGCACCGTCTTCCAGCGGTTCACTTTCGGCTCGCCGCCGACGAACGACCAGAGGAGCTCGGACAACGGGAGCTCGAGCTCGACGATGCGCTGCGCGTTGTTCACGGTCGATTCGACCTTCAGCCGGTTGCGCACGATCCCAGGATCGGCGAGCAGCTTCTCGATCCGCTTCGGCGTGTAGCGCGAGACCTTCGCCACGTCGAAGCCGTCGAACGCCTTGCGATACCCCTCGCGCTTGCGCAGGATCGTCAGCCACGACAGCCCGGCCTGCGCGCCCTCGAGCGTGAGGAACTCGAACAGCACGCGGTCGTCGTGGACGGGGACGCCCCACTCCTCGTCGTGGTACGCGACGTACTCCGGAATCTCCAGCGGTACCCAGCCGCAGCGCTTCATCCGGTTTCGTAGGCGAAGTAGGCGGTGCCGCTCAGCGGCTCTGCCGTATGAGGTCATAGAGGTAGCCGCGTTCATCCCAGCCGATCGTCGCAATCGCGTCGCCCCGCGCGCGAACCAGAGGCCGCCGGAGAACGAGCCCGGCTGCACCGAGAAGGAACGCAGATGCTGCTCGCCGCGCCAGAGCTCGATCGCGGCTCGTCGGTGGCCGGTTCCCGGGGACATGCGACACGCCCAGGGCAATCGTCCCGTGCCGGGTCGATCGCGACCTTCGAGACGGCGAGCGAGCTGGGACGGCTGCCCGGGAAACGCCGCGACGCAGCATGGAGGCCGGTAGCGGGCTGCCGTCCCGCGAGCTCGCGAGATCGATCCGGTAGTCGCCGATGACGAGCCCCGGCGGTCAGTCTCCGTCGTCACCCTGCAACGCGTCGTACACGACGACGAGCGCAAGCACGGCGATCGCGGCGACGACGATGCGGTTCCAGTTCACGCCTTCGCGAGCTCCGGCTCGTCCACGTCGCCGAGCTCGATGCTCACCGCGAGCACCTCGCGGGCGATCCACTCGCCGTGCTCCTCGATCAAACCGGCGAACTCGCGCGGCAGCGCGACCCTGATCCTGTCGGTCAGCTCGAAGCCGGCGTCCTTGCGCATCGAGTTCAGCTTGTGGATCAGGTCGAAGCCGCGACCCTCGAGCTCCAGCTCGGCGTCGACGGAGGTGTCGAGCGCAACCGTCAACCCGTCGTCGGCGGCGACCGCCCAGCCCTCCAGCCCGTGCCGCTCGACGAGGACCTCGTCGGCCTCGAGCTCGTGCCCGGCCGCGCGGAAGCGCCCCTCGCCGAGCTCCTCGAAGTCACCGGCTTGCAGTGCGGCACGCACCGCTCCGAGCTCCTTGCCGAGCTTCGGACCGAGCCTCGGGAGGTTCGGCCTCACGCGGAGCTCGGTGGCCTCGACCTCGCCGAAGACGACTTCCTTCACGCGCAGCTCGTCTGCGATCTCGTCGACGTGGCCGTCCCGCAGATCCAAGCCATGGACGACAAGGCGTCGCAGCGGCTGGCGGAGCTTGATCCCGGAGGTCGAGCGAGCCTGGCGACCGAGCTCGACCACGCGGCGCACGGCCGCGACGTCCGCGAGCAGCGCCTCGTCGACGTCGCCGGGCTCGGGCCACGGCGCGAGATGGATCGACACCGGCGCGCCCTCGGCCGGTCCCGTGAGGTTGCGCCAGAGGTGGTCGGTCAGGAACGGCATGACGGGCGAGACGACGCGGAGCGACTGCACGATCGCGTACCACAGCGTGCGCAGGGCGACCTCGTCTTCGTCCCAGAAGCGGCGGCGCGAACGGCGGATGTACCAGTTCGAGAGATCGTCCACGAACGCCTCGAACGCGGCGATCAGCCGGTACGTCAGCTGCGCCTCGAACGCGTCGGTCGCGTCGAGGACGAGCTTGTTCGTGCGGGCGACGAGCCAGCGGTCGAGCTGGCGCAGCTCGACCTCGGGGCCAACGCGGAGATCGGCGATGCGCGGCGTGAAGTCCCCGACGTTCCCGTAGTCGACGAGGAACTTGACCGAGTGCCAGAGCGTGAGCAGCTTGCGCTTGGCCTCGTGCGCCGGCCCGTACCCGAAGAGCAGGTTGCGGTCGGGCGGCTGGGCGCAGAACTGCCACCGCATCACGTCCGCACCGATGCGCTCGAACGCCTCCTCCGCCTCGATCATGTTCCCCCACGAGCCGTGCATCTCGCGGCCCTTCTCGTCGAGCATCTTCTCGTAGCCGAGAACGCTCTTGAACGGCGCACGGCCCACGAGCACCACGGACATGAAGAGCTGCGAGTAGAACCAGAGGCGGATCTGTTCGCGCATCTCCGAGACCCAGTCGGCGGGGAACCACTCCTCCCAGTACGAGTGGTCGGGGAGGTCGGCGGTCGAGAGCCCCTTAGCCGCCCCCGTCGCGTGCCCGCCCGGGATCCATTCGGGGTTCTGCCAGCCGAGCGTCGAGAACGGAACGATTCCGGCGTCGAGCCAGACATCGCCGACCTCGGGGATCCGCTCGACCTCGCCGCCGCACCCCTCGCACGAGATCACGACGCCGTCGACCCACGGGCGGTGCAGCTCCTCGAGCTGGTCCATCCCCCGCACGGCGCGCTCCGCGAGCTCGGCCTTCGACCCGATCAGGTTCACGTGCCCGCAAGAGCAACGGTAGATCGGCAGCGGCAGCCCGTAGAAGCGCCGGCGCGAGATGTTCCAGTCGCCCATGTTCCGCAGCCAGTCGTCCATGCGCTTGCCCATGTACTCCGGAGTCCAGTCAACGGCAGCGTTCGCCTCGAGCAGCTGCGGGCGAAGCTCGTCGACGGAGATGAACCAATCGTCTGCGATGCGGAAGATGAGCGGCGTGTCGCAGCGCCAGCAGTGCGGGTAGGAGTGCTCGTAGAGGCCCGCCTCGACGAGCAGACCGCGCTCCTTCAGGTCGCCGACGATCTGGTCCGCGGCCTCGGTGGTGGAGAGCCGGTGCAGCCACCCGTACTCGTCGTAGAAGCGGCCGCCCTCGTCGACCGGCATCAGCACCGGAAGGTCGTGCACCTTCGATAGCTCGAAGTCCTCGGCGCCGCAGCCGGGCGCGATGTGCACGATCCCCGTCCCCTGGTCGAGCGTGACGTCGTCCCACGGGATCACGCGGTGCTCGACCGACGCGCCCGGCGTCAGCGTGTCGAACGGTCCCTCGTAGCGCAGCCCGACGAGCTCCTCGCCGCGAACGGTTCGCGTGAACCTCTCGTCGGGATAGCGCGCGACTGCCACCCACTCGCCGTTCTCTCGGAGGCCGTATTCGGCGTCGGGCTTGACCGCCGCGGCGACGTTCGCGGGCAGTGTCCACGGTGTCGTCGTCCACACCACGAGCGCTTCGCCGTGGTCCTCCTTGAGCGGAAGGCGCACGTAGAGAGACGGATCGGCGCGCTCCTGGTAGACGCCGGACTGCGAGAGCTCGTGCTGCGAGAGCGACGTGCCGCAGCGCGGGCACCATTCGGTGGAGCGGTGCCCGAGATAGAGCCAGCCGCGCTCGTGCACGGTCTTCAGGAAGCGCCAGATGTACTCGATGTTCGTGTCGCTGAAGGTGAAGTAGTCGTTGCCCCAGTCCATCCACTGGCCGAGCCGCTTCGAGCCGCGCCAGAGCTCGTTCGCCGACCACGCGACGACCTCGCGGCACTTGCCCGCGAACTCCGCGAGCCCGTACTCCTCGATCTCGCGCTTCGAGTTCAGGCCGAGCTGCTTCTCGACGCCGACCTCGATCCAGAGTCCCTGGCAGTCGAACCCGTTCTGGTACCGCTGGTCGAACCCCCGGAGCGCCATGTAGCGCTGGAACACGTCCTTGAGGGTCCGCCCCCAGGCGGTGTGCATCGCGAGCTTCTTGTTCGCGGTGACCGGTCCGTCGACGAACGACCATCTCGGGCCGCCGCGGTTCCGGTCCCGAAGCTGCTCGAACGTGCCCTCCTCGTCCCAGAGGTCGAGAATCTCGAGCTCGAGCTGGTTGTTGTCCGGGACGGCCGGGAGCGGCTGGAACGGCGGCATGGCTCGATTGTAGGCGGGCGTTAGCGGAAGCCCGGCCTGGGAACAACCCGTCCTACGGACGCGTTTGAATACCGGGACGGCAATCGAGAAAGGAAGCATTTTGGACGCAGTGACAACCCAGACCTTCGAGCAGGAGGTCCTGCAGAGCGATCAGCCCGTGATCGTCGACTTCTGGGCGGAGTGGTGTGGCCCATGCCACGCCGTCGCCCCGGTGCTCGAGAAGATCGCCGACGAGCGCAAGGACGAGCTCAAGGTCGTGAAGCTGAACATCGACGAGGAGCAGGAGATCGCCCTGCGGTTCGGGATCGTCTCGATCCCGACGATCATGCTCTTCAAGGGCGGCGAACCCGCGGGAATCGCGGTCGGCGCGCAGCCCAAGAGCGCGCTCGAGAGCAAGCTCGGCCTCGTCGCGGTCGAGGCCTAGTAGCTGGTCGAGGCGCAAGTCGCTTGGCACTGCTAAAGGCGGCCGCTTCGCGGCCGCCTTTCGCAGCGACTTCACATCAAGCCTCTGGGAGGTTCGGGGGGTGCTAGGCGCCCTCGGCCTCTTGCTTCTCCGGGGTCGCCACGGGTGCAGCCGCGCTGCTCGCCGGCTCGTCGATCAGGTTGAGCACGCGCATGCCGTGCACGAACACGACGCTTCCGCCGAGCCAGCCGCCGACGGTCAGCAGGAGAAAGCCCGCGATCGTCAGCACGTACGGGCCCGAGTCGATATCGCCCGCGTCGAAGGACGCCTTGCCGACCACCGCGGTGGCCAGGAAGACCGCGCTTGCGAGCAGCATCGCGATCATGTGCGCCGTCGCCGTCCGCCAGACGGGGGTGCCGGTCTCGATCCGCAGCCAATCCAAAAAGCCGGTCGTGGCCGTCAGGATCGTCACGAGGAGCGCGAAGACGAGCGCGAGCCACCACGCGTGCGTCGCCGCGTTCGTGCTGATCTCGAGCACGTCGGCCGTCGCCGCGGCGAGGGCGAACGTGTACGTCCCGACCGTGATGTCGGTGAGCGGCGGGTGGATCGGGTGCCCGGGCAGCCCGTGCCAAAGCGCTTCGGCCCTCACCCCCTCCCGCCGGCCCCTCACGACCGAGCCCCGGCGAACTGCTCGACTCCGTCCAGCAGCTCCCAGTTCGCGCGAAGTGCGCGCTCGGCTGCCGCGACGATGCCGTCCTCGTCCTCGGGTCGTGCACGCTCGAGGACACGGCGCGAGAGCTCCGCGTGCTCGTGGTCCCGTTCGGCGTGCAGCTCGAAGTACCGTGTGCCCTTCGAGTGCGGCTCGAAGCCATACCAGCGCGTGAGGCCCTCGAGCTTCGTGCGCGAGACCTCGGGCTGAGCCGACTCGATCGCGAAGAGCGCGGCGGCGCCTTCGGCGCCGGCGCCGCTCCAGGCCTCGGCGCAAGCGGCGGTCTCGGCGCGCGGCTCGCGGCCGAGGTCGGCGTCGAGCGCGGCGGCGAAGTCGTCCCAGATCGCAACGTGTGCGGCTTCCTCGGCAGCGTGGCCGGCGTCGGACGCCGACGCAGCGAGGCCTGCCAGCGCCGTCACCGCGTGCCGATACTCGCCGGCGTAGTAGGCGAGCTCCTCACGGCTGAGCTCTCCGCACTCCCAGCGCTCGTAGAAGGGGTGGCGCAGGACGTTCCAGCGGTCTGCGACCGCATCCAAACGCTCGAACAGGTTCACGGCGGCTCCTTTCGACGATCCCGGTGGCGGGATCGTACGGGGCCTGCCGGTCGAGTGCTACGCCTCGGAGGACTCGAGGAAGGCGTGGAAGGCCGCGTGCTTCGCCAGGTACTCCTCGATCTCCAGGACGCCCGCGCCGGCCCAGTCCTCGAGCCATGTGTCCGAGAGGTCGTCGGCGATCGAGTGGATGCCGCGTTCGCTCATGTCTCGAATGATCGGCACAAGGGTGCAGGTCCGCCATGGGCCGTTCGGCTCATTTTTCGGTCGGGCGGGCCTATACCGTGGCCCCGGCGTGGCAGGCCTCCTGATCGTGAACCCGCGCTCCGGAAGCGACAGCCCGTCCGCCGAGGAGCTCGCCGAGGAGGCGCGCCGCCGGGGGGTCGAGGTGCACCTCTTCCGCCCGGGGGACGACCTCGAGGCGATCGCCCGGGGCGCTGAGGCCGACGCGCTGGGGATGGCCGGAGGCGATGGCTCGCTCGCGCCCATGGCCGCGGTGGCGATCGAGCGCGGCCTGCCGTTCGTGTGCGTCCCGTTCGGGACCCGCAACCACTTCGCACGGGACCTGGGCCTCGATCGCGACGACCCGCTCGCCGCGCTCGACGCGTTCGGCGGCGCCGAGCGGAAAGTCGACGTCGGTCGGGTGAACGGGCGAGTGTTCCTAAACAACGTCTCACTGGGGATGTACGCGCTGCTCGTGCACGAGCGGGAGGAGCACAGACGCCGACGAGAGACGCTCGCGCGTGCGCGGGCGGTCCTGATCGCCCTCCGCCACCTCTCGACGAGGGGGCTATCGGTCGACGGCAAGCCGGTTCGCTGCCGCGTCCTGCTCGTCTCGAACAACGACTACAAGCTCGACCTGCTGTCGATCGGGGAGCGAGACCGGCTGGACGAGGGGCTGCTGCACCTCTACGCGGGCAGCGGAATCCTGCGCGCCCGCTGGACAGAGCGGAGCGGCGAACGGTTCACGGTGGACACCCGCGCGGGCGCACTGCAGGCAGCGATCGACGGCGAACCCGCGCAGCTCGCGACGCCGCTCGCGTTCGAGATCGAGCCGCGCGCGCTACGCGTGCTCGTCCCGCCAGCGTGAGATCACCTTCGCGTTGTTGCGGAAGGCGAGCTGCTCAACGGGCGGAAGCTCGTCGCGGCCGAACCACCTGAGCTCGTCGACGTCGTCCGCCGCGCTCGGAGTCCCGTCGAGCACGCGGCACGTCCAATAGAGGTTGAGCGTCCATTGCGCGTCGTCCTCGTCGCCGTAGCGGTCGACGACGGCATCGAAGAACTCGAGCGGCTCGACGTCGAGGCTGGCCTCCTCCATCAGCTCACGCCGCAGCCCGTCGCGGGGGTCCTCACCCTCGTCCAGGAATCCTCCGGGTAGATCCCACTTGCCCTTGTCGGGCTCGCGCGCGCGGCGGGCGAGCAGGATGCGGCCCTCGTCGTCGAGCACGAGCCCGGACGCTGTGGGCTTCGAGCTCGCGTAGCAGCGAAAACCGCAGGCCGTGCACTCGATCCGTGCGCCGCCGTCGAGCGGCTCGATGCTCGTCGCGCAGCGCGGACAGTGCTTCCACGACTCGAGCTCGCCCACGTCGGGCAGGATATGGGGGATGTTCGAGCAGCCGACAAAGACCGACTCGTGAGCCCCATCGCGGCAAACGAGTTCTCGCGCATCGCGATCCTCGCCTCCCTTCCAGGCAACCGGCTCGCCGACCTCGCATCGCGCATGCGGCGCGAGGACGTCTTGCCGGGAAAGACCGTCGTGATCGAGGGCGAGCCCGGGGACCGCTTCTACGTCGTCCTCAGCGGGATGCTCGAGGTGACCCAAGCAGGTCGCGGGACGCGCTCGATGCTGCGTCCGGGCGATTACTTCGGCGAGGTCTCACTCGCCATGGACGTGCCACGCACGGCATCGGTGCGCGCGGTCACGCCGGCGACGGTCGCGAGCTGCGACAGGGCGACGTTCGACGAGTACGTCCGCCCCGTGTTCGCCGACTCGTAGCTGGTGGAGGCGCAAGTCGCATTTCGCGGCCGCTGCCGCAGTGATTTCACATCAGGCCTTTAGCCGGGACGCTTCGGCGAGCACCGCGTCCGAAAGCTCGGGCCAGACGCGTTTCGCCTCCTCGGCCCAGTCGTCGAAGTCGCGGTCGGTCAGGAGCCCGAGCGCGAGCTTCGCGTCCGGGTCGACCCAGACGAACGCGCCGCTCCCTCCGAAGTGGCCGAACGTGCGCGGCGAGTTGCGCGTGCCCGTCCAGTGCGGTGATTTCGACCCGCGAATCTCCACGCCGAGACCCCAGTCGTTCGGGTCCATTCGACCGAAGTCGGGGAGTACGCCGACGAGCCCTGGGAAGGCGACGCTCGTCGCCTCCGCGAGAGTCTCGGGCGAGACGAGCGTCGGCCGGAGGAGCTCGTGACCGAGTTCGAGCAGGTCGAGGAGCGTCCCGTAGAGGCCCGACGCCGGCGAGCCCCGCAGCTCGCCGGAGAACTCCAGCGGCTCGAGCACCGCCTCCGTCAGGTATTCGACGAACGGCATCTCCGCGCGGCGCTCGACGTGCTGCGCGAGCACTTCGAAACCCACGTTCGAGTAGATGCGGCGCTCTCCGGGCGCTGCGATCGGGACCGGCCCGTCGAAGGGCAGCCCGGAGGCGTGTGCCAGCAGGTGGCGCACGGTCGAACCGCGCGGCCCCGCCTCCTCGTCGAGGTCGACGACGCCTTCCTCGGCGGCGACGAGCGTGGCGAGAGCCACCACCGGCTTCGTGACCGAGGCCCAGCGGAACTCCCGCGCGTCGTCCCCGTGCCAGTCGCGGATCCCGTCCGGGCTGACGACGCCGACCGCGACGTTGTCGGGCGACCAAGCGTCGACGTGCGTCAGAGCCTCCACGACGCGGCGATACTAGACGCGTGGAGCGGCGCCTCATCTCCTCCGGCGGGCGTTACGAGCCGATCATGGGCTACTCGCGCGCCGTCGTCGCCGGCGGTCACGTCTACGTGAGCGGGACGGCCCCGGTGATGCCGGACGACGCGGACCCTCCGGAGGATGCCTACTCGCAGACCCGCCGCTGCTTCGAGATCATCCTTGCAGCGCTCGAGCAGGCAGGAGCCCGTGCGGAGGACGTCGTCCGCACGCGCGTCTACGTCACGAGCGCCGAGGTCTTCGCCGAGGTGGCGCGCGCACATTCGGAGATCTTCAGCCAGATTCGACCGGTGAACACGACGGTCATCGCGCAGCTGATCGACCCGCGCTGGCACGTCGAGATCGACGTGGAGGCTGTACTCCCTTGAAACAGATTTACCCGGCGACGATCACCGGCAAGAGCTTCGCGTCGGGCGGCAGCGTGCTGGACCACAAGTTCGGGCAAAGCGACCCCTACACGCTCGGCGTCGAGGAGGAGTACATGCTGCTCGACGGCGAGACGTTCGACCTCGTGCAGCACATCGACACGGTGCTCGCCGCGGTCTCCGGGCACGAGCTCGAGGACCGGATCAACCCAGAGCTGATGCAGTCAGTGCTCGAGATCGCGACGCCCGTCTGCAGGACTGCCGCCGACGTGATGGCGGAGCTGTTGAAGCTCCGTGGCTACGTCGGCGAGGTCGCGAACAAGAAGGGACTCCGCGTGGGCTCGGCCGGGACGCACCCGTTCTCGCTCTTCGAGCGCCAGCGGATCACCGCGCGCGACCGGTACCGCAACCTCGTCGACCAGCTCCAGTACGTCGCGCGCCGCGAGCTGATCTTCGGCATGCACGTGCACGTGGCCGTCGACGACGCCGAGAAGGCGATTCAGATCGTGAACGGGCTGCTCGTGGAGCTCCCGACGCTACTTGCACTCTCCGCGAGCTCGCCGTTCTGGCGCGGGGAGCCGACGGGGCTCTCCTCGTCGAGGCAGATGGTCTTCGCCGCGTTCCCCCGCTCGGGGCCGCCGCCGCGCTTCAAGGACTACGCGGACTACGCGGAGGTGGTCGGCCAGCTCGAGAAGACCGGCTGCATCGCCGACTACACGCACATCTGGTGGGACATCCGGCTCCACCCGAAGTGGGGGACCGTTGAGATCAGGATCTGTGACGCGGTCACGCGGGTCGAAGACGCCGTCGCGATCACCGCGTACTGCCAGGCGCTCGTCAAGCACTACTCCGAGCTGCACGACCGCGGCGAACCGATCCCGTCGTTCCACCGCATCCTGACGACGGAGAACAAGTGGCTCGCGGCTCGCTACGGCCTCGAGGCGCCCGTGATGGACCTCGCGACCGGGCGCCGCAACCGCGTGCCGGTCGCGCAGCTGATCCGTCGGCGGCTCCGCGATCTCGAGCCGCACGCGCGCGAGCTCGGCGCCGAGCGCGAGCTCGAGGGGATCCGCTCGATCCTCGGGCGCGGCAACGGGTCGGACCGACAGCTCCGCGTCTTCAACGCGAACCGCGACATCATCGAGGTCGTGCGCGAGATCGCGGACGCAACGGAGGTCTCGGTCTAGCCCAGGTGACCGGCGGTTCCTCGCGCGAGCTCGTCGTCTACGACCGGGACGCCCGCACCGCCTGCTCCGGACGTCGCTGCTTCCGGGCGGCTCGTTCAACGTGCAGCGAGAAGCGCGGGTGACGTGAGCTAGGGTCAGCCGATGATGGAGATCGGCGAAAAGTGGCCGGACGCAACCGTCTTCGCTGCTCCCGGCAAGCCGGTCACGCTCCGCGACGCGCCCGAAGGCTCGAAGGCGCTCTTCGTCTTCTACCTCTTCGACTTCTCCGCCACCTGAACGAGCGAGCTCGAGCTCCTGCGTGACAGGAGCACGGAGTTCGAGGAAGCGGGCGTGCGGCTCTTCGGCGTGTCGCGCGACTCGCCGTGGTCGCACATCGCGTGGTCGCAGGTGCTCGACCTGAACTTCCCGCTGCTCTCGGACGCGAACGCCGATGCCGTCCACGCACTCGGGATCGGGATCGAGTTCCGCGGGCTGAAAGACGTCGCCGGCCGATCGGCGTTCCTCGTCGACGAGGACGGTACGGTCCGCGGCGCATGGCGCTACGAGACCGGAGAGGTGCCCGACTTCGACGTGCTGCTCGCGGCCGCCCGGGCGTTGTAGCGCTCGCCTGCGCGCTCTACGTCGCGGCCGGAGCCCTCGCGCTCTCCCCCGCTCTGCGCGACGCGCCCGACGAGCTGCTCGCGTACGGGAAGCCGCGCCCGAACGTCGTGACTCCCGGCGACCACCTGCAGACGACGTACAACCTCTGGCTGCCCGGGCACCAGCTCGAGAACGGCCGCGCGCCGTGGCTCGACCCGTACAGCTTCCAGCCGGAGGCTCCGAAGCGTACGAACTTCGCCGGCTGGCCGTTCTCGATCGTGTTCTGGCCGCTGCACGCGCTCTTCGGGACCATCGGAGCGTGGAACGCGTTCGCGCTCCTGTCGTACCTCGGTGCGGGCGCTGCGGCCGCCGCCTGGCTGCGCTCGTTGCGGCTCCCGCTCGGCGCGGCGCTCGTCGGCGGGCTCGCGTTCGCCCTGGCGCCGTACCGCTCGATCCAGACCGCCGGGGGACATCTGCTCGGCCCCGTCGCGATGCTGCTACCGCTCTCGCTGTGGGCCCTCGAGTCGCGGCGTCGCTGGCTCGCGGTCGCCGCGATCGCCTCCGTGCCGCTCTCGGGGCAGGTGCACCTCGCGCTCGGGACGATCCTCTTCTTCCTCGCGTACGCGGCCGTGCGCAGGCAGGCGCTCGTGGGACTGGTCGGGGCGGCGGCGAGCGCGCTCGCCGGAATCGTCGTGTGGCTCACCGAGATCCGAGGCACGACGGGGGCGTCGGGCCGGCCGTTCGCGGAGGTCGAGCGCTACTCGGCCGAGCTGCTCGACTTCGTCACGCGGCACTCGCGGCATGGTTTCGAGACGTTCGTCTTCCTCGGTTGGCTCGTGCCGCTCGCCGCGCTCGCGGGACTCGCGCTCCTCTGGCGCCGCGACCGCGGGCTCGCGGCCGTCCTCGGGCTCGGCGCGCTCGTGCCGGTCGTGCTCGCCCTCGGCGCGAACACTCCCCTGTACGAGCCGTTGTGGGACGCGGTTCCGGGGCTCGGGCAGACGCGAGTGCCCTCGCGCTTCCTGCCGATCGCGTGCCTCTGCCTCGCCGCCCTCGCAGCGTTTGCCGTTGCACGTGTGCCGTGGCGCTACGCAGCGCTCGTCGCGATCCCGCTCGTCGCGCTCGACCTGCGTGTCGACGTCTACCGGCCGATGGGAGCCGACGAAGGGAACCCCGTCTACGCCGAGCTCGGTCCCGGGCGACTCCTCGAACGTCCCGTGTACGTCCCCGAGCTGCTGGAGGGGAGCGTCTACCTCTACTACGCGATGCAGTCACCGCACGAGCGCCCGCTCGGGTACTCGACGACGGCGCCGCCCGAAGCGGACCGGGTCGCGCGCGCGCTCCGCAGCGGCAAGCTCGACCCGAAGACCCTGGGCGTCAGCCAGATCGTCCGCTTCCGCGACGGCCGTCCGGCGGGCATTCAGCGCGCGACTGCGCGGCGGTAGCGCCAAGCCGAGAGCGGAGCGAAGACGGCGATGATGCCGAGTGACCAGAGCACCGCTCCCCACACGTCGGTACCTGCGGGTATGCCGAGGAAGAGCGAGCGCGCGGCGTCGACCATCGTCGTGAACGGGTTGTTCTCGGCGATGGGCTGGAGCCAGCCTGGCATCGACTCGACCGGGACGAACGCCGACGAGACGAACGTGACCGGGAACAGAATCGTGAAGCCGTACGCGTTCGCCGCTTCCGGCGACGATGCGGTCAGGCCGATGAACGCGAACACCCACGAGAAGGCGTAGCCGATCAGGAGCAGCAGCACGATCCCTGCGATCACCTCGAAGACACCGTTGTGGAACGAGAAGCCGACCGCGAGGCCGACGGCGATCATCACGACGAGCTGGACGATGTTCGCGCCGACGTCCGCGAGCGTGCGTCCGGTCAGGACCGCGGAGCGCGTCATCGGCAGTGACCGAAACCTGTCCATCAAGCCCTTCTTCAGGTCCTCGGAGAGGCCGAGCGCGGTGACGAAGCCGCCGAAGACCATCGACTGCACGATGATCCCGGGCATCAGGAAGTCGACGTAGTCGAAGCCCGGCGTCTCGATCGCTCCGCCGAAGACGAAGACGAAGAGCAGGACGAACATGAGCGGCTGGACCGTGAAGCCGACGAGCAGGTCGGGCTGTCTTCGGATCCTCAGGATGCTGCGCTTTGCGAGGACGAGCGTGTCGGAGATCGCGTACCTCATGTCTCCACGCCCTCCTCCTCGGCTGAGCGCCCGGTCAGCGTCAGGAAGACGTCGTCGAGCGTCGGCTCTCGAATGGCGATGTCGTCGATCGCGACGCCCGCTTCGTCGAGCCGACGGACGGCACCGGCGATCGCACCTCGGCGCTCGATCAGGGGGACGCGGAGGAGGCCGTCGACGAGCTCGACCTGCCCATCCGCGACCGGCTCGATTGCGAGCGCCGCGAGCTCGCTCTGGCCGGAGTCCTCGAGCCGGATCTCGAGCCGACCACCGCCGACCTGCGCCTTGAGGTCTGCGGACGTGCCCTCGGCGATCACGCGACCGTGGTCGATCACGGCGATCTTGTCCGCGAGTCGATCGGCCTCGTCCAGGTACTGCGTGGTCAGCAGCACGGTCGTGCCCTGGGAGACGAGCGCCTCGATCGCCTCCCAGAGAGTCAGCCGGCTGCGGAGGTCGAGCCCGGTCGTCGGCTCGTCGAGGAAGAGGACCGGCGGCTTCGCGACGAGTGCGGCGGCGAGGTCGAGACGGCGGCGCATCCCGCCGGAGTACGTCTTGACGAGGCGGTCGCCTGCCCCGGCGAGGTCGAAGGCCTCGAGCAGCTCTCGCGAGCGCTCCCGTGAGACGCGTCGTCCGAGGTGGTACAGCCGGCCGACCATCTCGAGGTTCTCGAAGCCCGTCAGGTTCTCGTCGACGGCTGCGTACTGGCCCGCGAGCCCGATCCGTGCGCGCAGACGAGCCGCGTCGCGGACGACGTCGAGCCCGGCGACCCGCGCCGAGCCGCCGTCCGGCTCGAGCAGCGTGGTCAGGATCCGGACCGCGGTCGTCTTCCCCGCGCCGTTCGGACCGAGCAGCCCCAGGACCGTGCCCGCCTCCGCGTGGAGGTCGACACCGCGCAGGGCGACGACGTCCCCGTAGCTCTTGCTCAGCCCTTCGGTCTCGACGGCGGTTTCCGGCGGCACGCCGTTCGACGCTACCGACTCACATCCCCATCGCGTGGAAACCCGAGTCGACGTAAAGGATCGTCCCGGTAACGTTCCTCGCGTCGTCGGACAGCAGAAACGCGGCGGCCGCGCCGACATCGTCCGCATCGACGTGCCGGTGAAGCGGCGCGCGCTCCTCCACGATCGCCTCCATGGTCGGGAAGCCGGCGATCGAGCGCGCGGCGAGCGTCCGCACTGGGCCGGCCGAGATCGCGTTCACGCGCACGTTCTTCTGGCCGAGGTCCCACGCGAGGTATCGCATCGACGCGTCGAGTGTCGCCTTCGCGACGCCCATCACGTTGTAGTGGGGCACCGCGCGCTCGCCTCCGAGGTACGTCATCGTGACGATCGCGCCGCCGTCGCGCGCTTCCATCAGCGGCTCGGCGAGCCGACTGCATGCGACGAGCGAGTACGCGCTGATGTCGAGCGCAAGCCAGAAGCGGTCGCGCGGCGTGTCCGTGAATCGACCCTCGAGATCCTCGGCCGCCGCATACGCCACCGAGTGCACGAGCAGGTCCAGGCCCCCGTCGAAGACCTCCCCGACCTGGCCGAAGACCCGCTCGAGGTCGGCGTCCGAGCGGACGTCGCACTCGGCGACGAGCGGGCTCGAAACGGTCTCGGCGAGGTCGCGCACGCTCTTCTCGATCCGCTCGCCCTGGAAGGTGAACGCGAGGCGGGCGCCCTCGTCGGCGAGGCGCTTGGCGATCGCCCAGGCGATCGAGCGCTTGTTGGCCACACCCAGCACGAGCGCGGTCTTGCCGTCGAACCGTCCGGGGGACACCAAGGCGGTGGATCCTAGGCTAGTTTGTGGCCCTTGCGCCGCCCGATCGTTCTCCTCGCCCCGCTCACGGCGCTCCTCTTCGCCTTGCCCGCGGCGGGCGCGCTCCAGCCGGTGCGACGAGTCGATCACCGAGGCCGGCCCGACGCCGACCGTCCGCGCCGGATCGCTGTACGTCCCACCCGGGCACGCGCGCGGGCGCACGCGCGTCGTCGTCCGGCTCGGCGGGCAGCCGCTGGCGGCCTGGGGCGGTCGCTCGCTGCAGGGTGGCACACGCACGAAGTTGAACACTCGCTCGGCGACCTCGAAGGCCTACCTCGCTCGGCTCGCGGCGGCGCAGCGAACTGCAGCGGCTCGGATCGAGCGCGCAATTCCCGACGCCACGGTGTTGCAGCGTTACCGCGTCGTGCTGAACGGCTTTGCCGTGGAGCTGCCGACGCGCAAGCTTCCACAGCTCTTGAAGCTCGGCGTCGCCGCGCAGGTCTACCCGAACGTCCGCTACACGCTCGCAACGAACCGCAGCCCCGAGGTGATCCGCGCGGCCGAGTTCTCCTCGCTGCGCGGGTTGCACGGCGAGGGGATCAAGATCGGAATCGTCGACGACGGGATCGACAACCGCAGTCCGTTCCTGCAAGGCAACGGCTACTCGTATCCCGCCGGCTTCCCGCGCGGGGGCGAGACGTGGGTGAACGGCAAGATCATCGTCGCGCGCACGTTCCCCGGCCCGAACTCCGGCCGGCAGGGACGTCAGGCGTTCGTGCCGAACATCTCCTTCCACGGAACGCACGTCGCGGGCATCGCAGCCGGCAACGCCGGCACGATCGCGCAGGCCGGCCCGGACCACCCGAGCACGTCCGGCCTCTCCGGCGTCGCGCCGCGGGCCTGGATCGGCAACTACCGCGTCTTCAACGCGCCCACGCCGATCGGCTACGTCGCGAACGCGGCAGAGATCATCGAGGCCTTCGAGGCGGCGGTGCAAGACGGAATGGACGTGATCAACTTCTCCGGCGGCGGCGCGATGGGCGAGCCTTCCGCCGATCCGATCCTCGAGGCGGTCGCGAACGTCGCGCGTGCAGGCGTCGTGCCGGTCATCTCTGCGGGGAACGACCGCGACGAGTTCGGCTTCGGCACGGTCGGCTCACCGGGCGTCGCAGAGGACGCGATCTCGGTCGCCGCGGTCTCGAACACGCACGTTTTCGCGCCGCCGCTGCACGTGGTCGCATCCGACGCCCCGGTATCGCTGCGGACGATTCCGATGGCCGCCGCCTTCGACGCGCCCGCGACGGAGCAGCGCCGGACGCTCGTCGACATCACGACGATCATGGGGCGAAACGGGAGGCCCGTCGACGCGCGCCTCTGCGGCCTCGGCGGCGACCCGAACGACCCCAACTCGAACCCCCTTCCGGCGGGCTCGCTCACCGGCGTGGTCGCGCTCGCTTCGCGCGGCGTGTGCACGTTCTTGTCGAAGGCGCAGCGCGCGCAGGCCGCCGGGGCGGTCGGCCTGTTCCTCGCCGACAACCGTTTCGGCGAGGCTAACGCGATCCCGTTGCAGCTCCCGATTCCCGCGGCGATGATCGCGGACCTCGACGGAGAGCGGCTGCGCTCGTACCTCTCGCAGACCGGCGGCAGGACGATCGTGCAGGCGGGGAAGGACCCCCAAGAGATCGTCACCGGCCGCAGCGGCGTCGTGACCAGCTTCTCGTCCGCGGCGCCGACGAACTTCGGGCACTCCCTGAAGCCGGACGTTGCCGCGCCGGGCGGGCAGATCCTCTCGTCGACCTCGCCGGAGTCGGCAGGGAACGGGTCGCCGTTCGCCGTCTTCGACGGGACGAGCATGTCGGCGCCGCATGTTTCGGGCGCCGCCGCGCTCCTGCTTCAGGCCCACCCTGCGTGGACGCCGCGTCAGATGCGGTCGGCGTTCGTCTCCACGGCGGGCCCCGCGTGGGGCAACACCGCGCGCACGCAGGAGGCGCCGGTGCTGCTGCAGGGCGGCGGCCTCGTCGACGTCATGCGCGCTGACCAGCCCCTGCTCTTCACCTCGCCGGTCTCGCTCTCGTTCGGCGACCTCGACATCAACCGGGGGCCGCAGACGCGTGTGCTCGCGACCCAGATCGACGACGCCGGCGGCGGAGCCGGCACGTGGTCGGTGGAGCTGCGCCCGCAGGCGGCGTCCGCAGGCGCGACGGTCGAGCCGAGTCCCCAGGTCACGATCGCACCCGGAGGAGGAGACCGACTCGGCGTGACGGTTCGCGCGAGAGCTGACGCCGTCGCGGGCGACAACTTCGGGTTCATCGTGCTGCGCCGCGGGGACGTGACGCGCCGCATCCCGTACTACTTCGCCGTCACGAGGCCCGGGCTCGAGCTGCGACCCGCCGCGCCGCTCAGGGAGTTCAACACCGGGGACACGAGCGACGGCGTCTCCTACGCGAACGAGTACCGCTTCCCGTCGTGGCCGTTCGGTCCGCCGCCCGACTACCAGACCGGCCCGGGGATGGTGCAGGACGGCGCGGAAGATCTCTACACCGCACTCCTCGACGAGCCGGTCGTCAACTTCGGCGCCGCGGTCTGGGCGGCCGGCGCGGGTGCGCTGATCGATCCGTGGATCCTCGGGTCGCCTGACGAGAACGACGTCCAGGGTCAGGGAGCGACCCCGATCAACGTGAACAACTTCACGTTCGGTTACCGAATCGACGTCGGGGCCGCAGGGGTCACCTTCCCGCGGCCGAAGCGCTACTGGATCTCGGTCGACTCCGGGCGGGACATCTTCACCGGGGTACCACGGCACGGGCCGTATGCACTCAAGTCGTGGGTGAACGACGTGTACCCGCCGCTCGTCCGGATCGTCTCCGCCCGCGTCACCGCCGGACACCCGCTCGTGATCGCACGCGTGCTCGATTATCCCGCGCGCGGACGCGACTCCGGCATCGACCCGACCTCGCTCGTGCTCTCCTACCGCCGTGCGCTGGTCGGCGCCTCCGCGTACGACCCGGTGACCGGCTACGCGATCTTCGGATTGCCGTCGAACGCGCCTCGGATTCCGATCGGCCGCACGAACGCGATGATCCTCGCCGCCGACTTCCAGGAGTCGAAGAACGTCACGACGCCCGGAGGAAGCATCCTCCCCAACACGACCGTCGCGAGCATCAGGCTGCGCGGCGTCGCGGGGCCGACCGTCACGTGGCTCGATCCCGAACGAACGCAGTGCGTCAACAGCCGGCGCCAGCAGCTGCTCGTGGCCGCCGACTCGGACAAGCGCCTGCGCACGCTCACGTTCTTCGACGGCGGCAAGCGCATCTCGCGCGTCACCGGGACCACGGCGCAGCTCTACGCATCCACGTGGCCGACGGCCCGCGCCAAGCGAGGCCGGCACGCGCTGACGGTCGTCGTGCGCGACGCAGCCGGCCGCGAAGCTCGCGCGACGCGCAGCGTTCGCGTTTGCCGCTAGCGGTCGTCACCGGCGCGTCGAGCGGGATCGGCGCCGCGCTGGCGCGGAGGCTCGCGCGAGATGGTTGGAGCCTGGCGCTGCTCGCCCGCCGCGAGGACCGGCTGCGCGAGCTCGCCGAGGAGCTCGGCGCCGAGCACGAGGTCTGCGACGTCTCGAACCGAAGCGAGGTCGAGCGCGTGGCCGCTTCGGTGCTCGAGCGCCACCCGAAGGTCAGCCTGCTCGTCAACAACGCGGGGATTCCGGGACGACGGGATTTTCTCAGCGTCGACACCGAGACGATCGAGCGCGTGATCGCCACGAACTACCTCGGGAGCGTCTGGTGCCTGCGCGCTTTTCTGCCGGGCCTCGAGGCGGCGGCACCCGAGGCACACGTCGCGAACATCGTCTCCGTCACGGGGATCGTCGCGTTTCCGCCGTCCGGGCCGTATTCGGCGTCGAAGCATGCGCAGCTCGCGTTCTCGCGCGCGACCACGAGGCAACTGCGCGGGCGCGGGATCCACGTGCTGACCGTGATGCCCGGGTTCATCGAGACGGAGGGGTTCCCACAGAAGACCGCATTGCAGAGCCGATTCTTCCGCAGCCAGGTGAAGACGCCCGAAGCGCTGGTGGAGCGAATCGTGAAGGCGATCGACGGTCGCCGCGCAGAGCTGACCTACCCGGCGTTCTACCGCGTCTTCGGGATCCTCCAGGCCGTCGCGCCCGGGCTCCTCTCGCGCGTCGGCCGTTCCGGCTACAGCAAGACGTAGCTGCTGCGCAAGTCGCGGATCCGCTCGCGCGGAGCCGCGACGCGCGAAGACCCCTGAAGGCGGCCGCTTCGCGGCTGCTGTCGCAGCGACTTCACACCAGGGCCTGAGCTAGCGTCGCAGCAGGTACCAGCCCGTCTCGACCTTGTAGGGGTCGGCCGACGCGAGCGCGTGCGCGTGCTCGCGCGCTTCGCCCTCGCAGCCGGCGAGGTCGAGGTAGGGCTCGAGGTCGCGGTCGTGCGCGTCGACGCGCGATTGGATCAGAACGAGCCCGTTCGCCTCGAAGAGCGCGCGCAGGTCGCCGTCGGAGAGCAGGCGGGTGTGTGACGGATCACGCGCTCGCTCGAACTGGTCGAGATCCATGGCCATCAGCGGGTCGAACGGTGCGAGCTGGTCGATCACGAGCAGCCGGCCGCCGAGATGAGTGGCGCGCGTCATCTCCGAGAGCACGAGCTCGGGACGCGGGACGTGGTGGAGGACGGCGCGCTCGCAGACGAGGTCGAACGAGCCGCTCTCGACGTCGAGGTGCGCGACGTCTCCCTCGACGAACTGCACGTTCGGATAGCGGTCGTCCGCATATGCACGCGCCTGCTCGAGCAGCTCCGGCACGAGATCGATGCCGACGACCTCGCGGACGTGCGGCGCGAGCGCAAACGCGAGCGGGCCCGTGCCCGTCCCGACGTCGAGCACTCGCTCGTCACCTCTGAGCTGAACGAACCCGGCGACGCGTGCTTCGAGCGCCGGGAGCCGACGCAGCGACGCCTCGGCGATGCGCTCGGCGTTCGCCGCGAAGCGGGCGCGGACAGCGTCGTCATTCATGAGTCGACGACCAAGCGTCTCGCGCGTGCGGGCCTAGTGCCGATTCCGGTCGAGAGCTCGTAGGAGATCGTCCCAGCATGCCTTGCGTGCTCGTCGAGCGAAAGGCCGTGGCCGACGATCACGACGGGCGTCCCAGGCGGAAGCTCGCGCTCGAGCTCGACCGCGAACGAGTCCATCGAGACGGTTCCGACGACGCGCGCCGGCTCGCCGGCAACGCGTACGGTCGTGCCGCTGAGCGCTCGCAGGAACCCGTCCCCGTAGCCGACCGGCACGATCCCGATCCACGTCGGCTGCTCCGCGATGAAGCGCCGGCCGTAACCGGTGCTCTCCCCGGGGTGGAGCAGCTTCACCTGGGCGAGATGGCTCTGCCAGTGGAGCGCCGGCTCGAGCCCGTCTGCCTCCGCGGACTCCCCGAACGGCGACAGGCCGTAGAGCGCGATCCCGCAGCGGGCCGCGTCGAAGCGCGACTCCGGAATGCGGAGCACCGCCGCGCTATTCGCGACGTGGCGGGTCAGGTGGGCGTGCGAGTCGGTCGCGGCGCGGAATCGCGCGATCTGCTCTCGTGCGAACGCGGGATCGCTGTCGGCCGTCGCGAGGTGGGTCATCAGGCCGACAACCTCTATGGGCAGCTGCGGGAGCTCGGCCAACCCGTAGCGCCCCATGCCGGTGTCGAGCTTGAGATGCACGCGAACACCTTCGGGAATGTCGTCCGTCGAGACGACGAGCTCGAGCCCGGCCTCGCGCGCGAGCGCGACGTCCCTTCCCTCGGCGGGGCCGAGCACGAGGATCTTCTCGGCGGGGAACTCGTGCCGGAGCTCGAGCGCCTCCGCGACGGTCACGACACAGACGCCTCTTGCGCCGGAGCCGAGCGCCGCGGCCGCGACGTCGACGGCCCCGTGCCCGTACCCGTTCGCCTTGACCACGGCCCAGAGGTCGGAGCCGTCGAGCGCGCTGAGCAGCGTCCGCGTGTTCCGGCGGACCGCGCCGAGGTCGATCGTGATCTCAGAGCGGTGCATGGAGCCTGTTTCCGGGTGAGGACTCGCCGACGGGGTGCGATGGAGGGCGTGAGCCAAGGACGGAGGGAGCGGTCGGATCCGCAGTGAGCCGACCGAGACTGAGGACGCAGCCTCGCGCCGTCCAGCGCGGCCCGACGGCACCGTTCCTCATCCCGAGACAGGCTCCTCAAGCGCCTCCGGGAGATGGGCGACCACGTCGGACGCGATCATTCCCGCTTGGTGCGGCACGAGCGTCGCGGCGAGCTGCTGCGCCGCCGTCCCGGCGGCGGCTGCCATTGACGCCTCGAGCCCCTTTGCGAGGAACGCGGCGATCACGCCCGTGAGGACGTCTCCGGTCCCGGCGGTCGCGAGGGACGGCGGTCCGGGCGAGACGACGAGCACGCCGGACCCGGGTGCCCCGACGAGCGTGTCGGTGCCCTTGAGCAGGACGACGCAGCCGAAGCGCTCGACCGCCCGGCGAACCGCCTCCAACCGGTGAGCGGCGACCCAGCTCGAGCTCTCGTCGAGCAGGCGTCCGAGCTCGCCCTCGTGTGGCGTGAGGACCGTGGGAGCGGTGCGCTCGAACGGTTCGAGGCTGCGCAGGCCATCCGCGTCGACGACCGCAGGCAGATCCGTCTCCGCGAGCAGGTGCCGGACGAGTGCCTCCCTCCCCTCGCCGAGACCGGGACCGAGGGCGAGCGACCCCGCACGCTCGATCGCGTCGAAGACCTCCTCGATCGGCCGCTTGACCGCCTCGAGCAGCCGCCCCTCGAGCACCTGCAGCGACTCGGCGGGCGCGACGACAGCGACGTAGCCCGCGTCCGCGCGAAAGGCCGCCTCGGCCGACAGGCACGCCGCTCCCGTCAGCCCGCGGGCGCCCCCGAGGACGAGCACCGAACCCGCGGTGTACTTGTTGTCGCCGGGCTGCCGCCTGGGGACGAGCCGTAGGACCTTGCGCGTGACGCGGTGGTGCTCCGTGTCGCGGGGCTCGAGCCCGATGTCGGCGACGGACACCTCTCCCGCATAGAACCTGCCCGGTGCGACCTCGAGGCCGACCTTGACCCCGTGGAAGGTCACCGTGCAGTCCGCGTGCACCGCTTCGCCCGCTACCTCGCCGGTCGACGCGTCGACGCCCGACGGTAGGTCGACCGCGACGACAGGCGCGCCCGCGGCATTGATCCCCCGGATTCGCTCGGCCGCGTCCGCGCGGGGCGTACCCCGGAAGCCGGTTCCGAAGAGCGCGTCGAGCACGACCTCCGCGCCATCGAGATCGTCGTTCTCGTCCGCGTCGCGACCGGCCTCGCGGAGGACGCGCAGCGCGATCCGTCCGTCGCCCCCGTTCGCGCCTCCGCCGCAGACGCCGACGATCCGCCGCGCGCGGGGATAGCGGCGCAGCACCTCGTCCGCGACCGCGCGTCCGGCGCGCTCCATCAGTTCGTCGACATCGTGGCCCTGCTCGGCGGCGCGCATCTCGTCGGCGGTGTAGAGCGGCTCGAGCATCTAGATGGAGAGAACGCAGATCGCAGCGGCGAGCTCGCGCGAGTGCGTCATCGAGAGGTCGAGCTCGCCGCTGCCGAGCCGCTCCCAGGCTGCGCGGGTTCTTCCCGAGAGCCGCACGCCCGGCTTCGGCCGGCCGACGATCTCGATCTCCTTCCAGGTGAAGCGGACACCGACGCCGAGCGCCTTCCCCACAGCCTCCTTGCCGGCGAAGCGGCCGGCGTAGCTCTGGGCCGGCTTCGGCCGCGAGTCGCAGTACGCGCGCTCGGCCTCGGTGAAGCAGCGCTCGCGAAAATCCGGATAGCGCTCGAGCGCGCGCTCGATCCGCGCGATCTCGATCAGGTCGACCCCGACCTTCATTTCGTCCGCTCGAGCCACTCCGGCAGGTCGGCGACGGAGGAGAGGATCGCGTCGGGCATGACTCTCGAGAGCTCGACGACATCGGGCCGGAACTTGCCCGTGCGGACGAGCGCCGTCTTCATGCCGTGTGCCTGCGCGCCTCGGATGTCGGCCTCGATGTCGTCGCCGACCATCCACGTGAGCTCCGGGTCCGCGTCCACCGCCTCGAGTGCCGCGAGGAAGTAGGTCGGGCTGGGCTTCCCGAGGACCGTCGCCTCGACGCCCGCGGCGTACTCGAGCCCGACCACGAACGCGCCCGAGTCGAGCAGTGGCCCGCGGGACGTCTGCCACCAAGGGTTCTTGTGAAGGCTGTAGAGCTCGGCGCCGGCGTCGATCTCCGCGAACGCGCGCGCGAGGTTCATGTAAGAGAAGACGCTGTTTGTCTCCGGCGTCTCGTCGGCACCGCCGATCAGGACGACCTCGGGAGAGTCCCCGACGAGGTCGACCCCTTCGAGGTCCTCGATGATCGCAGGCATGGTCAGGGCGAGCACACGCCGGCCGGCGAGTGCCTTCGCAGCGGCGCGCGGCGTCGTCTGCAGCTCCTCGTCGTCGAGCTGGACTCCCATCGCGCGCATTTCCTCAGCGAGCACGGCGCGCGCGCGGGTCGTGTTGTTCGTGACGAAGCGCAGGCGGTGTCCTGCGGCTCGCAGGCGGTTGACCGCGGCGGCTGCGCCGGGAATCGGCTCCCCGGACACGTGCAAGACACCGTCGACGTCGAGCAAGATGGCAGCCATGGATCGCGAGTCTATTCGGGTCACCCGCAGCGTCGTCCTCCCGCTCTCCGAGATCGAGTTCCGCTTCTCCCGTTCGAGCGGGCCCGGCGGTCAGCACGCGAACCGTTCGGAGACCCGCGTCGAGGCGATCTTCGACGTCGAGGGCTCCACCGCGCTGACCGAGAACCAGAAGCGCCGGGTCGTCTCGAAGGCCGGCCACATGCTCCGCGCGATCGCGCAGGACGAACGCAGCCAGTGGCGGAACCGGGAGCTCGCCGTCGAGCGGATCGTGGAGCAGCTGCGGCGAGCGCTGCACGTCGAACGCAAGCGGGTCCCGACGAAGCCGAGCAAGGCGGCCAAGGAACGCCGGCTCGAGGACAAACGCCGCCGCTCCGACGTGAAGCGGCTGCGGCGGACGCCCTAGCTAGCTGCGCAAGTCGCGAATCCGCTCGCGCGGATCCGCGACGCGCGAAGACCCCTGAAGGCGGCCGCTTCGCGGCCGCGCTCGCACCGATTTCAGATCAAACCTCTGCTAGCTGCGCAAGTCGCGAATCCGCTCGCGCGGATCCGCGACGCGCGAAGACCCCTGAAGGCGGCCGCTTCGCGGCCGCGCTCGCACCAATTTCACATCAAACGTCTAGGTTGTGAAGATCTCGTCCAGCGGCGCGTCCTCGTCTGCGAGACGCTCCGGCTCGGGCACGCGCGCGTGGGCGCGGATCAACTCTTTTAGACGGTCCTGCGTCTCATCGTCCTGTCCGATCACGGTCGTGGCTGCGAGCTTTCCGTCGCGCACGTAGAACCCGATCGTCTTCCGTTCCTCGAGCGAACCGCGGAAGACGATCTCGTCGGCATCGTCGACGTCCCCAAACACCCGCAACGTCAGCCCGAACACCTCGGAGAAGAAGGCGGAGACCGTGTCGAAGCCGCCCTCACCCCCGGCGATCAGCTTCCCAACCTCCGTGCCCGCGTAGTTCGCGTTCGACCAATGCTCGATGCGACGATGCTTGGCGAAGATCGGGTCGTAGAAGCGCGCGACGTCCCCGGCGGCCCAGACGTTCTCGACTCCGGTCTCGAAGCGCTCGTTGACGACCACACCGTCGTCGAGCTGCAGGCCGCTGTCCTCAAGCCAGTGCGTGTTCGGCTCGACACCGATGCCCACCACTGCGAGCTCGGCCTGCACGACGCGACCGCCCGTCGTCGAGACGGAGTCGAGCCGCGAGCGCCCGCCGAACGACTCCACCTCGTCACCGAGCACGAGCTCGACGCCTTTCTGCCCGTACAGGACGGCGAGGTACTGCATCAGCTGGCGTGCGCGAAGGATCTCGAACAAGCCCTTGCCGCGGTGCACCAGCGTCACCTCGAGCCCGAGCTGATTGAGCGAGGCCGCCACCTCCATCCCGATGAATCCTGCACCGACCACGACCGCCTCTCGAGCGCCCCGGGCTGCCTCGCGGATGGCTGTCGAGTTGGAGAGCGTCCGCAGCGTATGGACGCCCTCCAGGTCGCTTCCCGCGACGTCCAGGCGCCGCGGCGTCGCCCCGCTGGCGATCAGCAGCCGGCTGAACGCGCGCTCCCCTCCACCTTCGAGCAGGATCCGACGGCCGCCGAGGTCGAGAGTCGCAACGACCGTCTCGAGCTCGACCTCGACACCGTGCTCGGCATAGAACGCCTCGGACTCGACGAGCGTGTCTGCGATCTCGACCTCGCCACGGAGGTACCGCTTGGAGAGCGGGGGACGGTGGTACGGAACGAACGAGTCGGCTGAGATCAGCCTCACCGTGCCGTCTCCTCCGGCTTCGCGATACGCCTTGACCGCGCGCGCCGACGCGAGGCCCCCGCCCACGATCAGCAACTCGCTGCGCTCGGCCATCGCCGGCACCGTAACGATCCGATTGCCCGCTCGGCCCCCGAAGTACTCTCGGCAGGACGGTGGGAGCCCACGAGAACCCGGCCGACGAGGGCCGCGGCATGAGCTGGCTCGGGGTCGGCCCGCGCGAGCTGACGATCGGCGCGCTGACGACGAGCGCCGTCGTCCACGCGGTGCTCGTCCCCCAGCACACGGACGAGCCGCTGCTCGCGGCGGCCTTCGCTGCGGCGACGGTGGCGGCCGTGCTCGTCGCGGTCGCGCTGACCCGTCCGGCGCTCCGTTACGCGCCGCTCCTCGCGGCGGGGCTCTTCGCGAGCCTCCTCGTCGCGTACCCGGTCGTCAACTCCCTCAGCGGCGGGGACGTGCAGGCGCTCGACGTCGGAACGAAGATCGTCGAGGCGCTGGGGCTGCTCGCGGCGCTGAGGGCTCGGGACGACGAGGAGGTCGGCTTCGCGCCGCTGACCGTGATCGTCGGCGTCTTCCTCGCACTCCTGCTCGTCTCAGTGAGCGGCGGCCACCACCACGGCTAGCGGAGGGGCTAGCGGAGGAGCGGGACGCCTTGTAGGCGATCCGCGTCGCGACGTCGACGGCCAGCCCCGGCTGCCCTCAACTCTGCGGAGCGGACCCGTCCCTCGGCGCCGACGACCACGAGTCGCGGCGCGACGATCCGATCCTCCTCGCCGACGAGGAGCACGAGATCGCGGCGGCGGAGAGGAAGTGTTCCCTACTCGACGGTGACGGTCTTTGCGAGGTTCCGCGGCTGGTCGACGTTCAGCCCGCGCAGGCGTGCGATGCGGTACGCCAGCAACTGAAGCGGGATCACGGCGAGCACGGCCTGCAGGAAGGCAGGCGTCTTCGGCACGTAGATCACGTCGTCGGCGTGATGCTGAATGTCCTCGTTCCCGTCGGTCGCGATCGCGATGACGTGCGCGCCGCGTGCCCGGACCTCTTGGATGTTCGACACGATCTTGTCGTAGACGTGGATCTTCGTCGCGACCACGACGACCGGCGTGTCGTCGTCGAGCAGCGCGATCGGACCGTGCTTCATCTCCCCTGCCGAATAGGCCTCGGTCGGGATGTACGAGATCTCCTTCAGCTTGAGGGCGCCCTCGAGCGCGACGGGGAGCCCGATGTGCCGCCCGAGGTAGAGGAAGAACGGCTTCTCGTAGTACCGCTGCGCGATGTCCTCGATCGGATGGTCACCGTCGAGGAACTGCTCGATCTTGTCCGGGAGGTTGTAGACCGCGTCGAGGATGAAGCCGTGGTCCTCCTCCGACAGCGTCCGCCGGACCTGCGCGAGCTTGAGCGCGACGAGGATCAGCAACGACACCTGGGCGGTGAACGTCTTCGAGGCGGCGACGCCGACCTCGAGTCCGCAACGGGTGTAGAGAACGGAGTCGACCTCTCGGGTGATCTGCGAGCCCATCTGGTTCGTGATCGCAACGGTGGGCGCGCCCGCCGCCTTCGCGAGGCGCATCGCCGCGACGGTGTCGCGCGTCTCGCCCGACTGCGAGATGCCGATCACGAGCGTGTCCTTCGAGAGAACCGGGTTCCGGTAGATCCACTCGGACGCGATATCCGGCTCGACCGGCACCCGCGCCCACTCCTCGATGATGTAGCGGCCGACGACACCGGCGTGGTACGCGGTGCCGCACGCGAGCACGACGATCCGGCGCAGGTTCTGGATCTGCTTGTCGCTGAGGCCCAGGCCTTCGAGCTCGAGCTTCGCGCCAGGGCGGATGCGGTCGCCGATCGTCTCACGCACCGCGTCTGGCTGCTCGTAGATCTCTTTCAGCATGAAGGTCTCGTAGCCGCCCTTCTCGGCCTGTTCGTCGTCCCACTCGACGGGCTCGATCTCTTTGTGCTCGACCAGTCCGTCCTTCGTGAAGAAACGCGCGCCCTCGGGCGTGATCTCGACGACCTCGCCGTCCTCGACGAGCTGGATGCGGCGCGTCTGGTTCAGGAACGCCGTCGTCGCCGAGGCGAGGAACATCTCGCCCTCGCCGACACCGACCACGAGCGGGCACTGATGCCGCGCGCCGATCAGCATGTCGGGATGGTCGTGGTGGATGACGACGAACGCGTAGTGCCCTTCGAGCTCGGCATACGCCGCGCGCACGGCCTCGACGAGATCGCCGTGGTAGTGGCGCTCGACGAGGTGCGTGACGACTTCGGCGTCGGTCTCGGTGCTGAACGTGTGCCCTTCCTTCTGGAGCGAGGCCTTGAGCTCGCGGTAGTTCTCGACGATCCCGTTCAGCACGATCGCGACTTTGCCGTTCGGGCAGCCGGTCAGCGGGTGCGCGTTCTGCTCGTTGACCGCCCCGTGCGTGGCCCAGCGCGTGTGCCCGAGGCCGTGGTTGGAGACCGAGCCGTTCGGACCGGCGGCGTCGATGAGGTTCTGCAGGTTGCCGACGGCGCGCACGTAGTCGAGCTCGTCGTCCTCGCGCAGCGCGATGCCAGCTGAGTCGTACCCGCGGTACTCGAGACGCTTGAGCCCCTGCAGCAGCAGCGGCTTGGCCTCGCGGCTTCCGACGTATCCGATGATCCCGCACATTGCGTACCCCCGGTCGAATGCCGTTCTGCCCGACGACTTCAGCCCTCGAAACGCAAAAGCCCGGCTGCGGGGCCGGATTTCCTCGTTGAAAACCGGATTCAGCCGAGCTCTCGAGAGACGAGAGCCGCGATCGTACCACAGAGATTCTCGGCCTCAGCAAGGGTTTTCGCCTCCGCGAGGACGCGGACGACGGGCTCCGTGCCTGAGGGCCGGACGAGGACGCGGCCGCCGTTGCCCGCCCCGACCGCGTCGATCCGGGACCGCAGCTCCGGTGGGATCTCACGGGTGCGCACGGGCACGTTCCGCTTCACCTGCGGCATCGGGCGGAGCACCGAGACAGCCTCCTCGAGCGTGCGGCCTTCGATCGCCGCACAGAGCAGGAGCGCGGCGACGAGCCCGTCGCCCGTCACGTGACCGTCGAGCCAGATGATGTGTCCCGACTGCTCGCCGCCGAGGACGCCGCCCTCGCGCCGGAGCGCCTCGAGCACGTAACGGTCACCCACGTCGGTCGTGACGACCCGGACGCCGTGCTTCGCCATCAGCTCGTGGAACGCGAGGTTCGTCATCACCGTGACGGCGACGAGGTCGACCTTGAGGTGGAGTGCGAGGACGGCGAGGATCGCATCGCCGTCGACCGCGTTGCCCCGGGCGTCGACCGCCAGCATCCGGTCTCCGTCGCCGTCGAAGGCGACTCCGAGCTCGGCGCCCACGCTCGTGACGGTCCGCCGGAGCGTGCGAAGGTGCGTCGCCCCCGACCCGAGGTTGATGTTCGTCCCGTCCGGGTCGTCGCCGATCGCGTGCACCTCCGCACCGAGCTGCTCGAACGCCTGCGGTGCGAGCTTCGCGTATGCGCCATTCGCGCTGTCGACGACGATCTTCAGCCCCGAGAGATCGGTGCCGAAGCGCTCGAGCACGTGCTCGAGGTAGCTGTCCGTCGCGATTCCGACCTCGTCGACCGTGCCGCCGCCGCGCCCGGGTGCATCGAGCAGCGCCTCGATCTCCTCCTCCTGCGCGTCGACGAGCTTCCGACCGTCACGATCGAAGAACTTGACGCCGTTGTACTCGGGCGGGTTGTGCGACGCGGAGATGACGACGCCGAGGTCGAGCCGGAGCAGCGCGACCGCCGGCGTCGGCAGCACGCCGCCGAGCACTGCGTGCCCGCCTGCGGAGACGACGCCGCGCGCAAACGCCTGCTCGAGCTCGACCCCGGACGCCCGCGTGTCGCGCCCGACGAAGACCCGCGCGTCGTCCCCGACCCAAAGCGTCGAAGCCTTCCCGAGCCGCTCGACGAGCTCCGGGGTCAGAAACTCCCCGACAACGCCGCGAACACCGTCGGTCCCGAAGTATTTCCTCGCCACAGCGGGGAGACGCTAACGATTCGCCGCGGAGGCGCGGCTGTGCCGCGCCGTGAGCAACGAAGAGTGAAGGAGTACTGCGGCCCAAAAGCGCTAAAAGCGCAGCTTTTAGCGCTTAGAGAACTGGGGTGCCTTACGGGCCTTGTGCAGCCCGGCCTTCTTGCGCTCGACGATGCGGGCGTCGCGCGTCAGGAAGCCCTCGCGCTTCAGCGGGACGCGAAGCTCCGGGTCGGCCTCGACCAGTGCGCGCGCGATCCCGTGGCGCACGGCACCTGCCTGGCCGGAGGGTCCGCCGCCGTGTACGCGGACGCGCAGATCGAACGTTCCCTCGACGCCTGCGACCTTGAGCGGTGCGAGCACCATCTTGCGGTGCGTGTCGCGCGGGAAGTAGTCCTCGATCGTGCGGCCGTTGAACCAGGTCATCCCGTCGCCCGGACGGAGGATCACGCGCGCGACCGACGTCTTGCGCTTGCCTGTACCTCGGTACTGCGCGGGCGTCGCCACTACTTGAGCTCCAAGGGCTTCGGATCCTGGGCCGCGTGCGGGTGCTCAGGGCCTGCGTAGATCTTCAGCTTCACGAGCTGGCGCGCGGCGAGCTTGTTCTTCGGGAGCATCCCCTTGACCGCCCCACGAAGAACCTCGGTGGGACGCCGCTCGAGCTGCTCGCGCAGCGTGCGCTGCTTGATCCCGCCCGGGTAGCCGGAGTGCCGGTAGTAGATCTTGTCGTCGAGCTTCTTCCCGGTGACCGCGATCTTCTCGGCGTTCACGACGATCACGAAGTCGCCGGTGTCGACGTGCGGCGTGTACACCGGCTTGTCCTTGCCCCGGAGCACGTCTGCAATGCGGGTCGCCAGGCGGCCCAGGGTCTGGCCCTCGGCGTCCACGACGTGCCAGCGGCGCTCGATCTCGCCGGGCTTTGCGGTGTAGGTCTTTGCGCTCATGAAAAGACGACGGAGCTAGGTCCGCCGGGCGGCGATTGTAGCAGGGGGCTCCTGGCGGCGGATGAGCCGAACCAGCGGCAGGAGCACCAAAACGGTGGAGCCGATGGCCAGCGCCGACACGCCGAGAGCGTCCAGCGCGAGCCCCCCGAGCAGGGCCAGCGCCGCCGCCGTGAGGGCGGACAGGAGGTCGCTGAAGCCGAGCAGCTTGCCCCGTTCGGCCGGCGCAGCACAGTCGGCGAGCTGCGCCGTCGCGGCGACGAAGGAGAGGTTCCAGCCGAGCCCGAGGCCGAAGAGCAGCACCGCCGTCCCGAGCACGCTCTCGAACCAGGTCAGCCCGATGCAGGAAACGGCCATCAGGACGAGGCCCGAGTAGAGGGACACCCCGCGGCCGATCCGGTCGATCAGGGGCCCGACGAAGAGCACGAGCGCGTACATGCCGAGCACGTGCGCGCCGATGATCGGGAAGACGTCCTCCTGCGCCTGGTGGTGGTGCTCGACGACCACGTAGCCCGTGAGGTTCATGACCGAGGCCATCACGGCAAGGCTCGCGACCGCTGCGATCAGCGCCGGCACAACTCCCGGGCGGCGCACGATCTCGCTCAGCGGAGCGGCGGCGGTCGGCGGAGGCGCGCCGGCATGCGTGCCGAGCTGCTCGGCGATCCGTTTCGGGTCCGGCCGGATGCACAGGCTGATCGCGCAGGCGACGAGCGCGAGGCCCGCCGCGACGAGCCAGGGGAGCGTGAGCGCTTCCGGCTCGAGCTCCTTGCCGGCGAACAGGGGCGCGAAGACCGCCGGTCCGAGAATCGCCCCGAAGACGGAGCCGAAGAGGACGTACGCGATCCCGCGCGCGCGGCGCGCGGGCGGGTACATGTCGCCGGCCGCGGTGCGCGCGAGCAGCGCGACGCCGCCCGCAGCGCCCGTCAGCGCCATGCCCGTGATCACGACGGCGGTCGAGCCGGTGCGCGTCGCGAGCGCGACGAGCGAGCAGCCGAGCGACGCGATCACGAAGCCGACGGCGATCACCGGGACGCGGCCGAAGTGATCCATCGCGCGACCAGCCGGCAGCGCGGCGAGCCCGGAAGACGCCAGGAAGATCGCCGGGCCGAGCCCGAGCAGGCCCTCGATCCCCGTGATCTGCACGAAGGTGATCGAGTTCACCGCGGCCGCGAGCTGGAAGAGACACGAGTTGACCGCGAGCGCGGCGGCGAGCAGGATCGTGTTGCGGCGGACGTTCAGACCCATTGAGCAAGCGTCGCACGGAACTCGGATGCGCCGCCGTGCGAGGGATGGCGCACGTACGGGGCGCCGAGCGCGCGTTGCGCGAGGCGTCCGACTGCGAGCACGCGCCGGCCCTCGGCGACGCGCTCGACGAACGGCAGCCCGTCTGCGACCTCGGCGGCGGTCGGGCGGCGGTTGGAGAGCGGCGCGCCAGGGCGATGGGGGTGCGTCGGGACCAGATTCCAGAGCAGGACGTCGTCGGCGAGCTCGAGCTCCGCGAGCGTCCGATGCACGATCGTGGCGCTGATCTCTGCAGGGCCGCTGCCGGTGAGCTGGCGTTCCGAGGTGAACGCGATCCCCGACACGCGCGCGCCGTTGTAGCCGGCCGCCTCCCCGACGAGCAGGATCGACGCAGCACTGCGGGCTCGGAGATAGTCGGCCAGCCGTCGGCGGCGCAGCGGGGAGTCGGCGTACTGGTTGTGGGTCGTCCCGATCCGCGACCTCGCGAGCGCCTCGACCAACGGGATCATCGGGACGTGACGTTACGCGACGTGCCCTGGTGCCAGGCACCGGGCCACGCCCGAAGGGGACAATGGAACTGTGACTGTCGTCCGCAAACGCGTCGTCGTCTGCGGTCGCGTGCAGGGCGTTTTCTTCCGAGACTCGGTCCGTCGGCTCGCGGAGCGGCACGGTGTTGCCGGGTGGGTACGCAACACGCGCGACGGCACGGTGGAGGCCGTCTTCGAGGGAGCGCCCGAGGCGGTGGACCTCCTCGTCGACTACTGCCGTCTCGGCCCGCCCGGCGCCGAGGTCCAGCGGGTCGATGTGCGTGACGAGGACATTGAGAAGCTCTCTGGCTTCTCGATCCGCTGATCAGCGGTCGAGTCCCGGCTACTCCCACTCGATCGTCGCCGGCGGCTTCGACGAGAGGTCGAGCGCGACGCGATTGATGCCCGGGATTTCGTTGATGATCCGCGACGAGATCGTCTCGAGCAGGTCGTAGGGCAGGCGCGCCCAATCGGCCGTCATCGCGTCCTCGGACGTGACCGCGCGAATCACGATCGGGTACTCGTACGTGCGCTCGTCGCCCATCACGCCGACGGAACGGATCGCAGGCAGCACAGCGAAGCACTGCCACAGCTCGCGGTAGAGCCCCGCGCGGCGGATCTCTTCGAGCAGGATCGCGTCTGCCTCGCGCAGGATCTCGAGCCGTTCGTTCGTCACTTCGCCGATGATCCGGATCGCGAGCCCGGGCCCCGGGAACGGATGCCGCCACACCATCCGCTCCTGCAGGCCGAGCTCCTCGCCGACCCTGCGCACCTCGTCCTTGAAGAGCATCCGGAGAGGTTCCACGAGGTCCATCTCCATGTGCTCCGGCAGCCCGCCGACGTTGTGGTGCGACTTGATCGTCGCCGCGACGCCGTCGCTCCCTCCGGACTCGATCACGTCGGAGTAGAGCGTTCCCTGAACGAGGAACGGAACGCTGCCGATCCGCTTGGCTTCCTCCTCGAAGACGCGGATGAACTCCTCCCCGATCCGTCTGCGCTTCTCCTCCGGCTCCTCGATCCCAGCGAGGCGTGCCAGGAAGCGCTGCTGCGCCTGCACGTGCACGAGCGGGACGTGGAAGTGGTTCCCGAACGTCTCCACGACCTGCAGCGCTTCGTCCTTGCGCATGAAGCCGTGGTCGACGAAGACGCAGGTCAGCTGATCGCCGATCGCCTTGTGCACGAGCAGCGCGGCGACGGCGGAGTCGACGCCGCCGGAGAGCGCGCAGAGGACGCGCGCAGACCCGACCTGCGCGCGGACTCGCTCGACCTGCTCCTCGATCACCGCCGCCGGCGTCCACGTGGGCGGCGCGCCTGCGACCTCGTACAGGAAGTTCTTCAGCAGGTCCTGTCCATGCGGCGTGTGCACGACCTCCGGATGGAACTGGACGCCGTAGAGCTTCCGCTCAGGCTCCTCGAACGCGGCGACGGGCGTCGAAGGCGACTCACCGACGACGCGCGCGCCTTCCGGCGGCGCCGTGACGGAGTCGCGATGCGACATCCACACCGTCTGTTCGGCAGGCAGATCGTGGAACAGCTCGCTCTCCTCGGCGCGGAGCTCTGTCTTGCCGAACTCGGACGCGCCCGTCCGCTCGACCTTCCCCCCCAAATCGAGCGCCATCAGCTGCGCGCCGTAGCAGATGCCGAGCGTCGGGATACCGAGCTCGAAGATGCCGGGATCGACCCGCGGCGCGTGCTCGGCGTACACCGACGCAGGACCGCCCGACAGGATCACTGCGTACGGGTTCCGCGCACGGATCTGCTGCGGCGTGACCTTGTGCGAGACGAGCTCGGAGTAGACGCGGGCGTCGCGCACGCGTCGCGCGATCAGCTGCGCGTATTGCCCGCCGAAGTCGAGCACCAGCACCGGGCGCTCCTCCGGAGCCGGCTCGGCCACCGGCAGCCGGACGACCTCAGCGCCGATAGTTCGGCGCCTCCTTCGTGATCGTCACGTCGTGGGGGTGCGACTCGCGCAGACCTGCGCCGGTGATTCGCACGAACTTCGCGTCCTTCAGCTCGGCCACGGTTGCAGAACCGCAGTACCCCATCGCCTGCCGCAAGCCGCCGACCAGCTGGTACAGCACGTTCCGCATCGGGCCTTTGTACGGGACGCGGCCCTCGATCCCCTCGGGGACCATCTTCTCGACGTCCTCGACGTCGCCCTGGAAGTAGCGGTCCTTCGAGAACCCGCGAGCCTTCATCGCGCCGATCGAGCCCATGCCGCGGTACTCCTTGTAGCGCTCGCCCTGGCTCATCACGACGTCACCGGGGCTCTCCTCGGTTCCGGCGAAGAACGACCCGAGCATCGCCGCGTCGGCTCCTGCGGCGAGCGCCTTGGCGAGGTCGCCCGACGACGTCATCCCCCCGTCGGCGATCAGCGGCACGTCGTGACGAGCGCACACCTGAGCGCAGTCATAGATCGCGGTGACCTGCGGAACGCCGACTCCCGCGACGACGCGTGTGGTGCAGATCGACCCCGGCCCGACGCCCGCCTTGACCGCGTCGACGCCCGCGTCGATCAGCGCCTCGGCAGCCTCAGCGGTCGCGACGTTTCCCGCGACGAGCTCGACCTCGAGCGCCGACTTCAGCTTGCGCGCCATCTCGATCACGGACAGCGAGTGACCGTGAGCGGTGTCGAGCACGAGCGCGTCGACTCCGGCGTCGACGAGGGCCTCCGCACGGTCGAGCGCGTCCGGCCCGACGCCAACGGCGGCGGCGACGCGAAGCCGTCCCTGCGCGTCCTTCGTCGCGTGGGGATAGTCCGCGCGCTTCTGGATGTCCTTCACGGTGATCAGCCCGGTGATCCGCCCGGCGGCGTCGACGATCGGGAGCTTCTCGATCTTGTGCCGGTGCAGGATCTCCTCGGCTTCACGAAGCGTCGTGCCTTGCGGCGCGGTGACGAGCCCGCGGGCGGTCATCAGCTCCGAGACGGGCCGCGTGTCGTCGCGCTGGAAGCGCAGGTCGCGGTTCGTCAGGATCCCGACCAGCAACCCGTCCGCGTCGGTGATCGGGACGCCGGAGATGCGGAAGCGCGCCATCAGCTCGAGCGCGTCGCGGACGAGGGCGCTCGGGGGCAGCGTCACCGGCTCCGAGATCATCCCGGCCTCGGACCGCTTCACCCTGTCGACCTCGGCGACCTGCTCGGGGATCGAGAGATTCCGGTGCACGACCCCGATCCCGCCCTCTCGTGCGAGCGCGATCGCCATCGGCGCCTCAGTCACGGTGTCCATCGCAGCCGAGAGGACCGGCACCTCGATCGAGATTCCGCGGGTGAAGCGGGTCCTCGTCGAGACGTCGTTGGGCTGGACGGCCGACTCGCCCGGAACGAGCAGGACATCGTCGAAGGTGAGTCCTTCCTTGGCGAACTTCGCCTCCAGCGAGAGGAGGCGTTCGAGGTCGAGTCGTCCGAGCTCCAGCCCTTCCAAGGATCGGAGCGTACCACCGGCCCCCGACGACAACCGAAGCGCAATCTCGCGCGAACACGGTCCGAACAGACCGTCGCCATCATGGAATGGATGGGCTGGACCCTCCCCGTCCTCGCATCTCCCCTCAGCGCGCTGACGGCGGGCGCTGTGGCTGCCGCCTCCACGGCAACCCAGGACGCTCGCCGTTGCGCCTGTTCGCTCGGAGAACGAGAAAGGGCGCGGACGAATCCGCGCCCTTCACTTTCTTCGCCTACCGAAATCGTCAGCGGTAGACGACCTCGTCGCGCCGCTCGCGGTGAACTCCGCCCCAGCTCGACCAGAAGATGAGCGAGATCACCGCACCGATCACGCCGACGACGAGCAAGATCCAGCCGACCGTGATCAACTCGATGCCGCTGACCGAGACGTCGACGGCCCAGATCAGAATGGCGCCGATCGCGATCAACAGCAGGCTTGTGCCGATACCCATGGTTTCATTGCTCCTTTCGGTGGCTCGGTGGTGGAACGCCCGAGGGTCTCCCCCAGATACGGCCTTTGCAGGGATTTACCTCTAGGAGGGCTTGGCGGAACGGGCCTCGTCGCCGGGGTGCGCTGGGTGGTGCGAGGCAAGGACGCAGGGAGCGTTCGTATCCGCAGTGATACGGGCGCGACTGAGGACGCCGCATCGCGCCGCCCAGCGCGGCCCGGCGGCACAGCGCCCGTTTCGCCGAGCCCTCCTAGCTCTCCACCGGCTCGAGCTCGCCGACCTCGACCTGAGAGGACAGCCTGCCCGCCTCGCGCGGCTCGAAACGACCGGCGCCGACCTCGAAGGTCGAGGCGGAGGCAGCCGCCACTGCATAGCGCAGCGAGTCCACGAACGGCCTGCCCGCGAGCCGCGTGGCGAGGAACGCCGCGGTCAGCACGTCGCCGGCACCGACGACGGACACCGGCTCGACCTTTGGGGCGCTCGCGTGGAAGCGCTGCACGGGGCGCTCTTCGCGCGTCAGGCCGTAGCACCCCGTCTCGAGCGTGATCAGAACCGTGCGAGCCCCGAGGTCGGCGATCGCGTCGAGAGCCATGAGGAAGTCCTCCTCTTCGAGCTCCTGGTCGACGAGCGCCTCGGCCTCATGCTGATTCGGCGCGACGAGCGAAGGCTCCGCATCGAGCCCGAGGCGCAGGGGCTCGCCGTCGGCGTCGAGCACGGTGCGCACGCCCACTCGGTTCAGCTCCCGGATCGCGTCCGCGTAGAACGACTCGTCGACGCCGCGCGGCAGCGAGCCTGCAAAGACGACAGCCTCGGCCCCACGGGCGAGATAACGCAGCTTCTCGCGCAGCATCTCGAGCTCCTCGGGCTCGACCTGCGGGCCCCACTCGTTGATCTCCGTGAACGAGCTGCTCATCGGGTCGACAACGGCGGTCGAGGTGCGCGATTCGTCCGCGATCCGCACGAAGTCGTTGAGGATCGCCTCGGCCGTCAGCTCCTCGACGATGCGCGTGCCCGTGCGGCCGCCGGCGAGACCCGTCGCGACGACGGGGACGTCGAGACGTTTGAGCGCACGCGCGACGTTGATCCCCTTGCCGCCCGCGAGCGTCAAACCCTGGCTCGCGCGGTGGCGGTGGCCCTGCAGGAAGTTCGGGACCGTCAGCGTGCGGTCCAGCGCGGCGTTGAGGGTGACGGTGACGATCACGGCCAGAGGTTGGACAGCGTACGCCTCGCGTACCAGGCTGCGCGGTCGGCCAAGCCGGGCCGCGCGACCGCGCGCGCTGCGACCAGCGGAGAGCTCGCCACCAGCCGCGCTCCGTCGTAGACGCGGACCTCGCCCAGGCGCTGCCCTCGGCGCACGGGGAGCCCCACCGCCGTCGCCGCAACGATCCGCTCGCGGAGCGGCTGCTCGATTCGAGCCGCGCGAAGAATCGAACGCGGCGCGACGAGCGCGACCGGCGCGAGGTCGAAGCCGACCTCGGCGTGGGCGTACGTTCGGTTCTCGTCGACGACGGCGACCGTCGCGTAGCGGGAGAGGCCCCAGCGCAGGAGCGCCGCGAGGTCGGTGTTTCGCTGGGCGCGAGTCGGGCTTCCGAGCAGCGTCGCGTAGAGCACGAAACCCGTCCCGCGCGCCGCCGCCACCTGCGACCACCCGGCCGCATCGGTGTGACCGGTCTTGACTCCGATCACCCCCGGAAACGAGCCGAGCAGGTCGTTCCACGTGTGGAGCCGCCGGCCGCCGGCGATCGTCGCAGTGCGGTCGTCGACGATCGAGCGGATGGTTGCGTTGTGCATCGCAGCGCGTGCGAGGAGCGTGACGTCCCGTGCGCTGGACACGTGACCGGGCACGTCGAGGCCATCCGGGCGCACGAAGTGCGTCCGTCGCAGCCCGAGCGCGCGTGCCTTCGCGTTCATCAGGCGGACGAACGCGTTCACGTCGCCCTTGCCGACGTGCGCCGCGAGCGCCCATGCGGCGTCATTGGCGCTCTGGACGAGCGCCGCTTCGACGAGGTCGCCGACCGAGATCCTTTCGCCGGCCCGTAGGTTGATCGTCGACTCGCCGATCGCGCTGATCGACGGCGCCGCGACGACCACGTCGTCGACGTCGGTTCGCTCCAGCGCGACGAGCACCGTCATCAGCTTCGTGATGCTTGCGATCGGCACGCGGGCGTCCGCGTGCCGACCAGCCAAAACCTCGCCGGTCGCACCGTTCTCCACGAAGTACGCCTTCGCCACAACCGGAGGGGGTCCCGCGCTCGCCGAAGAGACGGCGACGAGCGCAGCGGCGACGGCGGCAAGCGCGCGTCTCATCGGGTGCGAACGCTACCGAACCCGGATGCGCTGGCCGACCTGGAGCGCGGTCGGATCCAGCCCGGGGTTCAGCTCGAGCAACCGCTCGACGGTCGTGTCGTTGTCGAGCGCGATCTGGTCGAGCGTGTCTCCCGACTCCACCTCGACGAAGACCGGTGTCGGCTGGGTCGCCGTCTGCGTCGCGGCGGTTGTCGCCGCAGCCCTCGTCGTCGCCACGCTCGTCTGAGCTGCCGTGGTCGTCTCGCCCTCGTTCAGTCCGGCGCGGACGAGCAGCACCGCGACGGTGATGCCCGCGAGGAACGCCGCCGGAGCGGCGAGTCGGGTCGCGAGCTGTCGGTTCACCAGCCGGAGACGGCCCAGACGTCGGCGCGCAGCCGGGCCGCCTCCGCACCAGCGGCGGCGCGCCAGTCCGAGCTGCCCGAGCGATACGCGTAGATGACCGACCGCGACGCGGAGACGAGCGCGCTCGCCGGGCCGCTCGCGAACGCCCGGGCAACGTCCGCGGGCGTGCCGCCCTGCTCGCCGATCCCCGGAAGCAGCATGATCGAGCGCGGCATCAGCCTGCGCGCCTCGCCGACCTCTCGCGGGAACGTCGCACCGACGACGGCGCCCACGCTCGAGAGCCCGTTCTCGCCGACGAGCTCCTCGCCCCATTCGTCGACGAGCGCAGCGACCTGCATCCAGACGGTACGTCCGTCGGAGAGCGTGAGGTCCTGCACGTCCGCGCTTCCGGCGTTGGACGTCTTGACGAGCACGAAAAGCCCTGCAGCGTGACGCCGGCAGGCCGCGAGGAACGGCTCGACGGAATCGCGCCCGAGATACGGGTTCACGGTGAGCGCGTCGGCGAGCGGCTCGCCCTCGCCTTCGAGATACGCAGCCGCGTATGCGCGCGCGGTGCTCCCGATGTCGCCGCGCTTCCCGTCGACGATCACCAGCAGCTCCGCCGTTCGCGCGTACGCACACACCTCCTCGAAGGCTCGCATGCCGTCGGCCCCGAGCGCTTCGAAGAACGCCAGCTGCGGCTTGACCGCGACCGCGTACGGCGCGACGGCGTCGACGATGCCGCAGCAGAATCGGGCGACCGCCTCTGCCGGCGCCTCTCCGCGGAGCTCGACCGGGAAGAGGTCGACGCGCGGATCGAGGCCGACGCAGAGCTGGCTCCGCTTGCGCTCGACGGCGGCGGCCAGGCGGTCTGAGAACGCCGTCGCGGCGAACTCGGTCTGTGCGCGGAGCTCCTGCGCCATCGGCCCGACCAAGCGTATGCTCCGCGGCCGACGGCTACCACGCCCTCCAAGCCACAGGTCGTCTCCGCGTCGCAGTGGGGCGCGGCGCCGACGCGGGGCGCTCTTCCGGCGCGCGGACCGCTCGACCACCTCGTTCTGCACCACACCGCGTACCCGACCTCGAGGATCGGCGGGAAGAGCTTCAGGGCCGAGGCAGCGCACATGCGCGAGATCCAGCGCTGGCACTTCGCGCGTGGCTGGGCGACGGTCGGATACCACTTCGTCGTCTCGCCCAGCGGTCGGATCTTCCGCGGCCGGCCGGTCGACCGGCTCGGGGCGCACGTGCTCGGCCACAACATCGGCACGGTGGGGATCTGCCTGATGGGCAACTTCGAGCTGGAACGGCCGACCCGGGCGGCGCTCGGGTCGCTTGCGTACGTGCGACGCCGGCTCGTTCCGGGCGGTGCGAACGCACGGTTGCTCGGCCACCGCGACCACCGCGGGCACGAGACGTCCGCCTGCCCGGGCCGCTATCTCGAGCCTTTTGCGGACAAACGCGGAGGGCCGCCTCTCGGCGGCCCTCCGGTCACTCGTCGAGTCGTTCCTTAGCGGCCGCGCACGGCGGTCTTGAGCTGGCTCCCGGCCGAGAACTTCGGCACGATGGATGCGGGGATGGTCACCTTCTCCGTGGGATTCCGCGGGTTGACCCCCTGGCGCTCCGCGCGGTGCTGCGTCGAGAACTTCCCGAAGCCGGTGAAGGCGATCTCTCCGCCGCCCTTCAGCGTCTCCGTGATCTGATCGAGCATGGCGTCGACCGCGTTCTGCGCGTCCCGCCGCCCGAGATTGGCCCTCTCGGCGATCTTGTCCACAAACTCCTGCTTGGTCACGAACAGCCCTCCATTCGTCGTTCGCTCGGGGTTCGGGGGGTCAGCGTAGCGAATCGATCGGACGAAAACGGCTTAACCATGCGGTTTTGCGGCGGTTTTGTCCGTTTCCAGCACCTCTGAGGCCCGAAAAAGCGCCCAGAGACGGACGGCGTGACGGGCGAGAGCGTCCACACCGCCCTCCTCCCGGTCGACCACGCAGATCGCCGTCGAGCACTCGAGACCCGCCTCCCGCAGCGCCTTCACGGCCTCGACGGCGGCGCCGCCGGAGGTGACGACGTCCTCCACGACGCAGACCCGCGCGCCGGCCTCATAGACGCCCTCGAGGCGGTTGGACGTCCCGTAGCCTTTCGCCTCCTTCCTGACGATCAGGAACGGGAGCCCCGACTCGAGCGAGGCCGCCGCCGCGAGCGCCACGGCACCCAGCTCCGGGCCTGCGATCAGCGCCGCGTCGGGCTCGTGCTCGCGAATCGCCGCTGCGAGGCGCTCGCCGATCGGCCGGAGCAGGTCTGGGCGCGTCTCGAAGCGGTACTTGTCGAGGTAGTAGCGCGAACGACGCCCCGATCGGAGGACGAAATCCCCCTCGAGGTACGCGTGCTCGCGGAGCGCCCCGCGGAGCTCGGCGTCGTTCATTCGCCGCGGGCCGCGCTGAGCGCGGCGCGCGCGAGCGGGAGCAGGCGCGCCGCCTCCGGCGCCCCGTTCGAGAGCGACTGCATCGAGCCGTCCTCGAAGTAGAGGTCGATGCGTTCCCGGCGTCCCCCGGCCGTGCGGCGGAGGAGCGCGATCCCAGCGGCCCAGGCGCCGAGAAGCGCGAGCAGGGGCAGCAGCCTACGCCGCATCGCCGTCGCCCCCGGGCGGCTTCTTCTTCGCGCGGCGACGCGGCGCGGCTTTCTTCTCGCCGGCTGCGGGCGCCGCGGCGCGGAGCGCGGTCTTGAGGTCGTAGAAGACGAGCGCGACCGTCGGCTCCGGTGCCGTCGTCGCCGCGATGTACGAGTCCCCCTCTCGCACGACGAAGACGCTGCCCTCCCCGGTCGAGGCCTCGAGCTGGGTGAGCGACCCCTGCCGGGCCTCGGCGGCTGCCGCCAGGAGGTCCTGAACGGCGCGCACGAACCGCTCGCCTTCGACGAGCGTCGAGGCCGCCACCTTCCCCTTCGTGTCGAAGAGGGCAGCCGCCTCGACCTGCGAGGAGATCTCGGTCAGATCGGCCAATGCCTGGTCAGCCGTCACAGCGCTGAACGATACTGGCCGCGGTGCGGAGGCGAAAAAGAAGGCTCGTGCAGAAGTTCTTCGCCGACCGGGGTACGCACCTCGCGGCGATGATCGCCTACTTCGCGTTGCTGGCGTTCGTGCCGCTCACGTTCCTCGCGCTGTCACTCCTTGCGTTCACCGGCCAGCCGACCGAGTCGAGCTTCCTTGTCCGCGAGATCAAGCAGGCGCTCCCGGAGACGCCGATCGAGGACATCGTGCGCCTCGTCGGGACCGTGCGGGACAACGCGGCCACGCTCGGGCTCCTCGGCGCCGCGTTCCTGCTCTGGACCGCGCTCTCGCTCTTCAGCGTGCTCGAGTCGGCGTTCAACATCGTCTACGGGCGGCCGAACCGCCCGTTCATCCAGGGGAAGGGGCTCGCGCTCGGGCTGCTCGTGGGCTCGCTGGTGACGCTCTTCGTCGCGCTCCTCGCCGGCTCGTTCGGCGTTCAAGTCCTCAAGGACTGGGCGCCGTGGTTCATCGACAACGCCTCGATCGCATACGTGCTGTCGATCGTCGTGTCGACGCTCGGGATCTTCGCGTTCATCGTCTCCGTGTACTACGTGCTCACCAACGAGCGTCTTCGTGTGCGCGACGTGCTGCCCGGAGCGATCCTCGCAACGGTGCTGCTGGAGGCCTCGTTCCAGATCCTGCCGATCTTCCTGCGCTACGCGGAGATCAACCCGGTGCTGAAGGCGTTCGGCTCACCCGCGATCCTGCTCGTTTGGCTCTACGTGATGGCGAACGTGCTCGTGTTCGGCGCCGAGCTCAACTGGTGGCGGACGTACGGACGGGAGCAGGTCGAGGAGGAGCCTGTCGGACTCGCCTAGCGGCTCGATGTGAATTCGCTGCGCGAGCGGCCGCGAAGCGGCCGCCTTTTCGCACTCGCGTAGCGGCTCGATGCGAATTCGCTGCGCGAGCGGCCGCGAAGCGGCCGCCTTTAGGGGTCTTCGCGCGTCGCGGATCCGCGCGAGCGGATTCGCGACTTGCGCAGCGAGTTCAGCGCGCGGGCGGCGAGCGCGCGGTGCGAGTGCTCGCGCTTCCAGTCGTTGCCGAGCTCCGCGACCGTCCGCGAAGACCCCTCGGGGATGAAGATCGGGTCGTAGCCGAATCCCCCGCTGCCGCGCGGCTCGAGCGCGATCGTCCCCTCGACCGTGCCGGTTCCCCGCCGCTCCTCGCCCTCCGGCGAAAGCGCGACCAGCTCGCAGACGTAGCGTGCGCGCCGGTCGTCCACGCCTCGGAGCACGTCGAGGAGCGCGACGACTCCGTCCTCAGCCCAGCGCGCCGACTCCACTCCCGGCCGGCCGCCGAGGACGGCAACCTCGATCCCCGAGTCCTCGCCGAGCACCCAGTCGGACGTGTGGGCGCGGCCGAACCGTGCTTTGGCAACCGCGTTGTCGTAGTACGTCCTGCCGTCCTCCGGCGGATAGTCGTCCGCGTCGAGCGAACTCGAGCTCCCAGCCCGGCAGCGCATCCCGCAGCTCGCTGAGCTTGTTCGCGTTCCTGGAGGCGAGTCGGGCCCTCAATCGACCCAGCGAATGCCGGTCACATGTTCGAGCTCGGCGAGGCGGCTCGCGACCTTCGAGGACGGCATCTTCTCCGGGAAGTCGACCGTCGCGACGAGCTCGCGCCCGCCACGGCTCTCCGACAACTGGAACTGCGAGACCGTGCCGCCCAGATCTTCGAGCGCCGCGAGCACGGGGGCAGCGCCCTGCCCCGGCCCGAGGTCGACGACGACCCGTTGCGCATCCTCGGGACGAAACCGCGTCAGGACACGGTGCGCAACGAGGCGCAAGGGCCAGAGCGTCACGATCGCGCCGACCGTCGCGATGACCGCCGCCTCCCAGTAGCCGGCGCCCGACGCCATGCCGATGCCTGCGACGAGCCACAACGTCGCCGCCGTCGTGAGCCCGCGCACCGACAGTCCTTGCCGGATGATGGCGCCGGCGCCGAGGAAGCCGATGCCGCTGACGATCTGCGCCGCGATCCTCGTCGGGTCGAAGGTCAGCCCTTCGCGCTGCGAGAAGGTCCAGTCGGTCCACGCGTAGGCCGAGACGAGGAGGAACAGGGCCGACCCGACGGACACGAGCACGTGCGTGCGCAGCCCCGCTTCCCGCTCACGCATCTCTCGCTCGAACCCGACCGCGCCGCCGAGCACTGCGGCGAGCAACAGCCTGAACGCGACGTCGAGCGACGAGATGTCAGGCAAACGCCGACTCCTGCGCCTCGGCGATCTTCGCGATCCCAACCGATGCGAGCTCGAGCAGCTCGTCGAGCTCCTCGCGCGTGAACGGCGCGCCCTCGGCGGTCGCCTGCACCTCGACGAGCCGGCCGTCGCCGGTCATCACGACGTTCATGTCGGCCTCGGCGCTCGAGTCCTCGGTGTACTCGAGGTCGAGCAGCGGCTCGCCGCCGACGATCCCGACGGACACCGCGGCGACCGATCCCGCGAGCGCCTTCGAGAGGCCGAACTTGTCGAGCGCGCGACGAGCCGCGACGTACGCCCCGGAAATCGCGGCGCAGCGCGTGCCGCCGTCCGCCTGCAGCACGTCGCAGTCGAGCCAGACCGTCCGCTCTCCCAGCGCCTCGAAGTCGACGACCCCGCGGAGCGCGCGGCCGATCAGCCGTTGGATCTCGACGGTGCGGCCACCCTGCTTGCCGCGCGAGGCCTCGCGCGCGACGCGCTCTCCGGTCGACGCCGGAAGCAGCGAGTACTCCGCCGTCATCCAGCCGCGACCGGAGTTGCGAAGCCAGCGCGGGATGTCGTCGTCGATCATCGCCGTGCAGAGCACCTTCGTCTTGCCCTGCGACCAGAGCACGGAGCCGTGCGGCTGCTCGAGGTAGTCGAGCTCCACTGTGAGTGGACGAAGCTCGTCGGTGCGGCGACCCTCTCTCACGCGACCCGCTCCAGCTCGAGCAGCTCGACGTGCTCGACCTCGCGGATCGGCAGCTGCAGGAAGCGCGCGCCGGTCCCGCGGAAGACCTCGGGGTCGCCGGTCGTGATGAAGCGATAGCCGCCCTCGCGCGAAGGGTCGTTCTCGACGTTCTTGCGCGCGAGCGTCTCGGCGACCTCGCGGGCCGTCTCGTCCGCGGAGAAGATCAGGGTGACGTCGCGCCCGAACACGCGTTGGAGGATCGGGCGGATGATCGGGTAGTGAGTGCAGCCGAGAATGACCGTGTCGACACCTTCTTCTTTGAGCGGTGCCGCATACTCGCGCACGGCGTCGGCGGTGTCCTCGCCGAAGGGGTCGTCTCCCTCGATGATCGGAACGAGCTTCGGGCACGCGACGGACGTCAGTGAGACGCCGGCGTCGAGCGCGTGGATCAGCTCGTCGTAGCGGCCTGCGCGCACGGTCGCCTCCGTCGCGAGGAGACCGACGCGGCGGTTGCGCGTCGCCTGGACGGCCGCGTGCGCCTCGGGTGTGATCACGCCGACGACCGGGACCGTGAGCGTCTCCTGGAGGTCGGCCAGCCCGGCCGAGGTCGCCGCGTTGCACGCGACGAGGACCATCTTCACGCCCTGCCCTTCGAGGTACGACCCGATCTCGAGCGCGAAGCGGCGAATCTCGTCGAGCGGCCGTGGGCCGTACGGGAGTCGTGCGCCGTCGCCGAGGTAGACGAAGTCCTCGTGCGGCATCGTGACGAGACACTCGTGGAGGACGGTGAGCCCGCCCATGCCCGAGTCGAAGACGCCGATCGGCCGGGGATCCATGCGGCGATTCTACGAGCGGCTACGCTGCGCCGATGAAGGCGCTGCTGGCGGCCGTGCTCGCGGCGCTCATCCTGGCCCCGGCCGCGCATGGCGAGCCACCCGGCCGCGCTCTACCGGCAGACCGACCAGGTGGCCACTATGGACGACGGGGTCGGCATCGCGACGACGCTCTACACGCCCGTGACCCACGGCGAGAAGTCGCCGGCGGTGATGCTCTTCCACGGGCTCGGCGGCAGCCGGCAGTCAGCTCGACCAGGTCGCGAAGCTGCTTCGCGCAGCGTGGCTACATCGCCCTCACCTTCGACTTCCGCGGTCACGGCCAGTCGGGCGGCCTGTTCAGCGGGCTCGGCGCGCGCGAGCTACTCGACGTCGCGCGGCTGCGAGAGGCGATGGCTGCCCGCGAACGCCCCGGTGGACGGGGACAAGGTCGGCGCGCTGGGGCATCTCGCTCGGCGGCGGCGCGGTGCTCCGTGCGGCCGGCGAGGGGACGCCGTTCAAGGCGCTCGAAGTGGTGCGAGACATGGACCGACCTCTACGAGGCGTTCGTGCCGCAGGACCTTCCGAAGTCGGGAGCGATCTTCCAGTTCCTCGGCGCGGTGCCGAGCTCGGCCGCCGGGCTCCCGAGCTGCTCGCGCTGCCAGGGCGCGGTCGCGAGGCGCGACCTGCCGACGCTGCGTGCGTTCTCGCAGGCGCGCTCGTCACGCCAGCTGCTCTCGCGCGGGTACCCGCCGACGCTGTTCTTCCAGGGACGCCGCGACTTCGCGTTCGGGCTCGAGCAGGGGATCGCCGGCTGGCAGCGCCACTCCGGCCCGAAGGCGCTCTACATCGGTCCCGTTCGGACACTCACCATCGAAGTTCCCGGGACCGGACTTCGAGCTCGTGATGCAGCGCGCGATCCAGTGGTTCGACGTGCACGTCGCGGGCGCAGCCCGACACGCCGAACCGGCCGGCCGTCGAGCTCGCCGACGAGAGTGGCAAGACCGTTCGCAGGCTACTCGGCGCTGCCTCCGACGACCCGGCACGTGTACTCGTTGCGCGGCAACACGACGATCGGTGCCTCGGGCAAGGTCGTCCGCCGCGCGCGCACGCCTCGGCTGCTCGAGACGTTCGGCGCCGCCGACGGTGCAGGTCCGCGCGTCGTCGACGACCGGCTGGTCGCACCTCGTCGCCGTGCTCGTCGCGCGGACGCCGAGCGGCCAGGAAATCGTCGTCAGCGACGGTGGCGCGCCGACGAGCCTGTCCACGAAGCCCAAGAACATCACGATCCGCCTGATCTCGCAGGTGACACGGATCCCGGCAGGATCCCGCTTCGAGCTCACGCTCGCGGGAACCTCGACGGCGCAGAACACGGCGAACCTCCTCTACCTGGTGCCCGTGCCGCAGCGTGCGAGGATCACCGTGCGAAACGTGACCCTGGCGATCCCCACGCTTCGGACGCCCGTCTCTCGATGAGTCGCGTCGCACTCGTCGCCCTCGTCGCGACCCTCGTCGCGATCCCTGGCGCCTACGCGCGCACCTCCGCAACGCCCGGCGTCACCGGCTCGACGATCGTGCTCGGAGGCTCAGGCCCGCTCAGCGGGCCCGAGGTCGCGTACGCGGGGACGATGATCGGGGCGAAGGCCTACTTCGACTACGTGAACTCCCGTCGGCGGAGTGAACGGTCGCAAGATCGAGTACCGCTACCTCGACGACGGGTACGACCCGTCGCGGACGGTGCAGAACGCGCGGCGCCTCGTGCAGCAAGACGGCGTCTTCGCGCTGTTCAACGTCGTCGGCACGGAGCAGAACCTCGCGGTCCGGCCCTTCCTGAACGCGCTCGAGGTGCCTCAGCTCTTCGGCGGCACCGGCGTGCGCGCGATCGGCCGCGAGTACAAGAAGTACAAGTGGTCGATGGGCTACCTGCCGAGCTTCTTCGCGGAAGGGCGGCTCTACGCCAAGCATCTCCTGGCGACACGCAGGAACGCGAAGGTCGCGGTCCTCTACGAGGCGAGCGACTACGGCCGCGAGCTGCTCGCAGGCCTGAAGGCCGGGATCGGAACGAAGGCGAAGATCGTCGGACAGCAGACGTACGAGGTCACCGACACCGACCTCTCGTCCCAGATCTCCCAGCTGAAGCGCTCAGGGGCAAGCGTGCTCATGCTCTTCACGCTGCCGAAGCAGACGATCGGCGGCTTCGTCGCGGCGAACCGGTTCGGCTGGAAGCCGGTCACGTACGTCACGTCGGTCTCCGTCGACCCTGCGGTGATGAAGATCGTGCAGGCCACGACCGGGAACAAGGCGGGCGAGAACGCGATCACGGTCCAGTGGATGAAGGACTCGTCGAACCCGGCGAACGCGAAGGACCCCGCGATCCGGCTCTACAAGACGATCATGCGCCGCTTCGCGCCCGGCCGGAACGTCGACGAGGTCGTCCACCTGTACGGGATGGCCGTCGCGTACACGATGGTGCAGACCTTGAAGGCGGCAGGTCGGAACCCCACCCGCGACAGCCTCCTTCGTGCGGCCACACACCTCGACCACCAAGTCCCGTTCATGGTCAAGGGGATCAAGATCAAGACCTCACCAAATGATTACTTTCCGATCTCGAGCGTCCGCTTTCTGCGCTATCGCAATGGTTACTGGCGTCAGTTCGGCGGGGTCGTCCCCGCGGGGGGCTGACGCCGCGTGGTTCCCGGCAACTCCTGGGTATCGGCAACGTCTAAACCAGTCAGCCGCAGCCTTCCGAGGGGGCTGGAACAGAAAAAGGAGTGATGAATTGACAACGAGAGTTCGCATGCTGCTGCTCGCCGGCACCGGTGCGCTGAGCCTTGTGCTGGCCGGCGGCGCAGTGGCGGCCTTTGCACCGGCACTGGCGATCGGGCATCAGCCGCCGACGCCGGGCAGCACAGGCACGACTTCGATTCGAGTCACCGTTGCGCGTGACGATGACGCGGTGGCGCGAGCGTCGTTCTACGTCCCGCTGGGGTATTCGGCCACGCTGAACCAGGCTGCCGGAACGGAACTGGGAACCGCGACCGCTCAGATTCTGGTCCAGGAGCCGATCGCCGGAGCCGTCCTGCCGTTGAACGGGACGATCGCGGTAGCCGATCCCATGGCACTCGTGCGGCCGACCAATACCACCTCGATCGCCACGACCGTCACGCGATGCACCGGCACGCCCACGCACACTGCGATCTGGCTGGCGACGCTTCAGGCATCGGGGCAGAACCTGGACGTTCCGATCGCCATTGACGCTGCGACGGCTCCCATCTCGGCGTTCGCGTCCTATGTGATGACGTTCTGCCTGCCGAGCCCGAACATCCCGTTGGCGCAGGGTGGCGCGCCGTTTGGAGCGAAGCTGATCAACGCACAGCTGAACCTGCGCGGCTCGTTCACTGCTCCGTCGTCCGCGGCGACGTACCGCTGGCACGTCCTCGCGACGCCGTGGCCCAGCGGCCCGGGCCTACCGAACGTGGCAGGAACGGTCACCGCGCAGGGCACGGCTGCACTTCCGGGCGCGATCTCGGTGGCAGCGAAATCGAAGAAGCGGGTCCTCACGATCACCGGGCGCCTCACCGAGGGCGGTCAGGGAATCGGCGGCAGGACCGTGACCCTGCGCGTCGGCACGAAGGGCTACAGCGTTCGCACGAACGCCGCCGGCAGGTACACGAAGACCCTCAGGATCGCGAAGGGTTCGCGCGTGACGATCCGTGCGACGGCAGCCGTTCCTGCCCGGACGGGCGCCTGCACGACCACGTCGCCGTTTGCGCCGATCCCGTGCGTGAGCGACACGTCGGAGTTCTTCACCGCGACGCGATCGATCGTCGCACGCGTCCGCTAGACGTTAGCTCGTAGAGGCGCAAGTCGCGGATCCGCTCACGCGGATCCGCGACCGCTTGGCACCTAAAGGCGGCCGCTTTCGCGGCCGCTGCCGCAGTGACTTCACATCAATCATCTAGTCGCCGCTGGCGGGGCCGACTCGGCCCCGCCCACTACGATGCAGGGATGAGCGCTCCGATTCGTGTCGGCACGTGTTCCTGGGCGGACGAGTCGCTCTCGAAGTACTGGTACCCGCCGGGGCTCAAGCCCGGGGAACGGCTCCCCTACTACGCCGAGCGCTTCGACACGGTCGAGGTCGACTCGACGTACTACCGGCTGCCGGACGAAGCGATGGTGTCGCGGTGGGCGGAGCGCACGCCCGACGGCTTCGTGATGCACGTGAAGGCATTCGGAGTGATGACGCGGCACCCGGTCAAGGTCGAGCAGCTGCCGCCCGATCTGCGCGACTCGGCGCCGCTCGACGAGCGCGGCCGCGTCGATCGACCGCCGCGCGAGTTCCGCGCCGAGGTCTTCCTTCGCTTCCGCGAAGCGCTCGAGCCGTTGCGCTCGTCGGGCAAGCTCGGCGGGATTCTCTTCCAGCTGCCGCCCTACGTCGTCTCGAAGCCGAGCTCGTTCGAGTACCTCGAGTGGGCGAAGGAGCAGCTCGCCGGTGACGAGCTGATGGTCGAGTTCCGACACGCGAGCTGGCTCGACGACGAGCATCGCGAGGAAACGCTGATGTTCCTGGAACGGCTCGGGGCAACGCACGTGATCGTCGACTCGCCGCGCATCCCCGGCGCCAAGAACGTCGTCCCGAGTGTCTTCTCGCTGACCTCCCCCACGTTGTACGTCGCGTTTTCACGGGCGGAACGCAGGCACCTGGAACAAGCGCGGCGGCGGTGCCCAGGAACGCTTCGATCACCTCTACGCGGAGGATGAGCTCCGCGAGTGGGTGGAGCCGCTCCGCGAGCTCGCCGGCGAGGCCGAGCAGGCGTACGCGCTGATGAACACGAACAAGTGGAACGAAGGACCCGAGGGGCGAATGATCCCCCAGGGCGCGGCGAACGCGCAGGCGCTGCGCAAGCTGCTCGAGGCAGAAGGTGTGCCTGTCACGACGCCGGCGACGGTGAGCACATGAATGTGCTGTCGGTGATCCACGGCACCGACGCGCGCGCCGAGCTCTTCTCGGGCGCGGTCGAGGATGCGGGGCACGCGCTCGACGAGTGGTCGCTCGCGTGGCGAACGCCGCCGCCGCGGCCCGTCGACGCGTACGACGCCGTGCTCGTCTTCGGTGGCGCGATGCACGCCGATGAGCACGAGAGCCACCCATGGCTCCTCAACGAGAACTTCTTCCTCCAGCGGCTGCTCGACCTCCACGTGCCGACCTTCGGCGTGTGCCTCGGCGCCCAGCTCCTCGCCAAGGCGGCGCATGCACCAGTGCAACGCGCCGCGGAACCGGAGATCGGCTGGTACGAGGTCGAGCTGACCGACGCCGCGCGCAAGGACCCCGTCTTCGGCGGACTCCCCAAGCGCTTCGACGCCTTCCAGTGGCACTACTACACCTACGGCGTGCCTGCCGGCGGCGTGGAGCTCGGGCGTAGCGCGGCGTGCACCCAGGCGTTCCGGCTCGGCGAGAGCGTCTGGGGCGTGCAGTTCCACCCCGAAGTGACCGAGTCGCAGATCGGCTCGTGGCTTTCGACGGACGGCTTCAGCGAAGGCGTCGACGTCGAGCGTGTCGCCGCAGAGACGCGCGAGCGAATCGGCGCGTGGAACGCGCTCGGCACACAGCTCTGCGGCGCGTTCCTCGCGGCCGCGGACCGCCGAGTCTCAGTCGCCGCCTCCTAAGGAGGGCTCCTAGCGGTCGATCACGATCGTGCCGGCGAGCTCGCGCGCGCCCGCGTAACCGTGGTCTGCGCCCTCGATCCGCATCGCGGTGGCCAGCTCCGCGATCGTCTCGGCCGGCGGCGGCAGCTCGTCGGGGGTCGAGCCCAGCACCGCCGCCGCGCGAACCGCACGCCGGTCTGCGCCGGTGAGACGCTCGACGAGCGTCGGGTTCGCCCCGAGCGAGACGACCTCGCCCGGAGGAAGCGGCCCGTAGTACTCCGGCACCGAGAGGTACTCGTCGAGCATGCGGCCGCGGTCGTACGTCCGGTAGCGCGCGACGGCACCCTCCTCGACGGCGAACGAGATCGCGACGACACCGACCGCGTCGGAGAGCTCACGCGCGAGCCGCGGCAGCATCGAGGGGTCGCGGTCGCAGAGCTCGTCGTAGACGGCGATCCAACCGTTTCGCGGCGACACGATCACCGTTCCCTTGGACTTACCGGGGAGGGTCGGTACGAACCGCCTGACGATCCGTTCGACCGTCGGAAGGTCGTCGGTCTGCACCTGCACCGAGCCGAACGACTCGCCGCGCGGCTTGCGCTCCAGGTCACGCTCCAGCACGTCGAGGTCGACGGCGAGGATGTGCGCGACGGGAACGAACCCGAGCCGCGTGAACGTCTGTTCGTCGCGCTCGTCGACCTCGACGGCGATCCGCGTGACTCCCTGCTCGCGCAGCTGGCGCGCGAGCTCGCTCAGCGCCTCGGGCGCCTCGTCGTCGAGTCGGCCGAGATACGCCGTGCCGTCGCGGATCTCCATCAGATCGAGACTAAGGGACGGAGTAGAGGCTGGCGAGCAGGTAGTGCGCGCTCAGGTTCTCGAACGGTGCGAAACGCTCGCCGAACACCCGCGCTTCGGCGATCGAGGGACGCACACCGTCGAAGTAGTACTCCGCGAGCGCCTTGACGAGCCCGAGGTCCCCCGCCGGCCAGGCGCGCGGCCGGGCGAGGTGGCGCGCCATGAACCAGTCCGCGGTCCACTCGCCGAGCCCACGTAGCGCGACGAGGCGCGCCTTGAGCTCGTCGTCGGGCAGCCCAGCGAGCTCGTCCCAGTCGATCGCAGCCTGGGCGAGGCCGACGACGTACTCCGCCTTGCGCCGCGAGAACCCGAGCCCCGTCAGCTCCTCCTCACCCGCGCCGGACAGGCGCTCCTCCGTGGGAAACGCCCACGCGTGTACGGCGCGCACTCCAAAGCGCTCGATCAGCCGGTTCCGCACCGCGAACGCCGAGTGGAGCGACACCTGCTGCGCGGTGATCGACGTGACGAGCGTTTCGTAGGGATCGGGGTTCAGCGGCGGACGCAGCCCGCGCAGTTCGCGCACGATTCGCGCGAGCACCGGATCGCTCTCCGCGAACGCGTAGAAGGCGTCGAGCTCGAACTGTCCGCCGAGGTAGTGGAGACGCCCGCGGCTCGAACGGTTCGACGTCCACTCCCCCGGCCGCGGCCTCGATGCGAACCTCGCGCCCGTCGAACACGCGGTGGAGGCCGCCTTCGTGCCAGAGATTCGCGAGATCCGGCCCGAATGCGCGGTAGCGCGAGGTCGAGCGGGCGAAGTCGTAGGGCTCGGGGAGCGCGAGCGTCGGCACGCGGCCACGCTAGCAGCGAGGGAGCTCGCACGCGCACGTCGATAGGCCCCGGTCGAGCCCGACGACCGTCCTCACTGAGAACGCCGCTCGGTCAGCGGCGCGGCACGAATGCGCGCACAGCGGAGACAGCCGTTCGCCCGTCCAGCGAGCGTGCGATCGCGACGACGTGTACGCGCTCGCCGCGGCGAAACGCGGCTCCGTCGAGGAACGTCCGGTACGGGGGCGAGTCGTCGGCGGCGATCCGCGTCCAGCGCGCGGCGCCGGCGCGTCGAACGGCGAAGGCGACGCTCACGGGCTTGGCGCCTGCCGTCGCCGACACGCGGACGAGGTCGCTGAGCGAGTCCCGCGCGACGACGAGCATCGGCTTCGGTGGTCGGGCAGCCGGGATCTGCCGCGTCGCCTGGAGGAGCGCGCTCGAGTAGGGCGGGATCGTGAGCGTCAGGGAACCCGATCGCGTGCTCGAAGCAGGGCTGGTTGTCCCGGCCAGGCGCGTCCACTCCGCCTGCGGAGTCGCGGTCGCGATCGTCAGCCGAGCAGGCGATCCCCCGGCGTTGAACAGCGCGACGTACTCCCGCCGGCCGGTGGCGTCGATTCTGCTGACCGCGAGCGCGCTCCTCGTCGAACGGCGCACGATCGTGGCCCCGCCCGAGAGCGCCGGGTGCGCGGCGCGCAGCTCGCCGAGAGCGCGAAGGCGCTCGCCGACGGGGTGTGACACCTGGTCGAACGACGAGCCTGCTCCGATCGGACCGCTGCCGATCCGCTCTTCGCTGCGCCATTCGGGGACCTGAGTCGGGAACAGGTCCTGCCTCGCCTCCTTGTCCCCACCCCGCCCGATGATCCCGAACTCGTCGCCGTAGTAGACGACCGGTGCGCCGCGCAGGAAGTAGAGCAGGTCGTACGCGAGCAACGTCCGCTGGAGCAGCGGACCTCCCGCGCCCGCACCCTTGCTCCGCACCTGGTACGCCGCGCGGCCAATGTCGTGGTTGCCCAGGAACGTCGGCGGAATGTGCCGCGTTCCGTCAGACGCGATGAAGTAGTCGTCGTCGTTCAACCGCGCGACGATTCCGCTCGCGCCTGCGCTGCCGCCCGCGAACCGCGCGACGGCGTCCTGCATCGGGAAATCGAGGACGTTCGGCAGGCCTCGGTTGCGAACGTACGTCGCGAGCTCGATCGCGTTGCTCTCGAACGCCTCGCCGAAGAGCTGAAAGTCCGGCACGCCTGCGGCTCGTGCGGCCGACATGATCTTCGGCACCCACTCGCCGAAGAACCCACGCTCGACGTGCTTCGCGGTGTCGATGCGAAAGCCGTCGATCCTGTACCGCGTAATCCACCCAGCGAAGACGTCGACGAGGCCCTGGCGCACGTTCGGCCGTTCCGTCGCGAGGTCGTCGAGCCCGAAGAAGTCGCCGAGCTCGAGACACGCCGGCGGGCACGAGTTGAAGTCGATGTTGCCGCGGTTGTGGTAGTTGGCGGGGTCGTTCAACCAGGCCGGGTCCTTGCTACTCGCCTCGCCCGGCGGCACACTCGGCGTCTTCGGCGGGCCGTACCCGTAGCTCGGGAGCTTGATCACATCGGCCGTGTGGTTGACGACGACGTCGAGGATCACCTTCAGGCCCAGCCGGTGCGCACAGTCGACGAACGCCGCGAACGCAGCGTCTCCGCCCAGGTGCGGGTCGACCGTGGTGAACTTGAGTGCCCAGTAGCCGTGATACGCGGCGCTTCCGTCCTGGACGAACTTCTGCCAGTAGGGAGGCGTCACCCAGATCGACGTGAAGCCGAGCGTCTTGATGCGCGCGAGACCGCTCGGGCCGGTGCAGTCACCCGTCAGTCCGGCAAAGTCGCCGCCGTGGTAGTAGCCCGTGTCGGCCGGGTCGTAGCCGGTGACGTTCGGTGAGCCGGTGAGCCCACCTCGGTCGTTCGTGGGATCACCGTTGGCGTAGCGGTCCGGCATCACGAAGTAGATGCGCTGCGATGCGATCGCCGGACGTGGCGCCGGTTGTGACAACGCTCCGAGAGCGGAGCCGCGGGGCGGGGCGACGGCAAGCGGACGCGCCGAGACTGCCGCCGTCAGCGCAAGCGCGAGGACCAGAGCGGGCGCGACCGTCCTAGCGAAGTGGCGCACCCGTCTCCGCGTCGAAGAGGTGGATGTGCTTCGTGTCGATCGCGAGCGGGACCTGCTCGCCCGCGCGCAGCCCAACCGCCTCCTCGGCTGGGATTGATGCGACGAGGTTCGGCCGGGCCGCGGTCACCCCCTCTCCGTCGAGCTCTTGCTCCTCGAGCAGGTCGTCGTCGACGCCGATCACCATCGCGTCGACGCGGAAGTACGCGATCGACTGCGAGCCGAGCGCTTCGATCAGCTCCAGGCCCGCGTTGATGGCCGGCAGGTCGGGACGCCGGTCCGCGCGGTGCAGGTTGTCGGCGCGCACGCCGAGCACGACTTCGCGCCCCTCGCGGCCGCGCACCTCGGGGAAGCGGCGCATCGCCTCGTCGGAGAGGGGCACCTGTTGTCGCCCGAGCGTCACGTTGACCGTGCCGTTTTGCGAGGCCACCGTCGCCGCGAGCAGGTTCATCGGCGGAGTGCCGATGAAGCCCGCCACGAAGAGGTTCGCGGGGTTGTCGTAGAGCCGCTGGGGAGTGTCGACCTGCTGCAGGCGACCCTGGTTCATCACGGCGACCCGGTCGCCCATCGTCATCGCCTCGACCTGGTCGTGGGTGACGTAAATCGTCGTCGTCTCGAGGTCGCGCTGGAGCTTCGCGATGTCGGCACGCATCTGCACCCGAAGCTTTGCGTCGAGGTTCGAGAGCGGCTCGTCCATCAGGAACGCCTGCGGCTGGCGCACGATCGCCCGGCCCATCGCGACGCGCTGACGCTGGCCGCCGGACAGCTCCTTCGGCCGGCGCGCGAGGTACGGCGTCAGATCGAGCATCTTGGCCGCCCATTCGACGCGCTCCGCGATCACGGACTTCGACTCCCGGCGCAGGCGCAGCCCGAACGCGATGTTGTCCCCGACGGTGAGGTGCGGGTAGAGAGCGTAGTTCTGGAAGACCATCGCGACGTCTCGCTCCTTCGGCGTGAGCTCGTTGACGACGCGCCCGCCGATCGAAACCGTCCCGTCTGAGATGTCCTCGAGCCCCGCGACCATGCGCAGTGCCGTCGTCTTCCCGCAACCGGACGGCCCGACGAGCACGAGGAACTCGCCGTCCCGGGCCTCGAGCGACAGGTCGTAGACCGCCTGCACGCCGTTCTCGTAGACCTTGTCGACCTCGTCGAAGACCACGTCAGCCACCGCACACCTCCTGCTCGCTCATTTGACTCGCCATACGTGAAATGCCGGGCCGTCGCCCGGAAGCTCCGCGGTCCCGTTCACGGCGACCGGCTCCCCACCGAGCAGCGGCTCGAGCTCGCGCGCCTCCAGCGCGAGGCGAACGGGCTCGTGCGACGCGCGCGCGGCGAGGACGAGCAGACGCTCGCTCGGAGACTCGCGCAAGAAGGCGATCGCGTCGTCGCCGACGTGCGCGTACCGGATCCCGCCGCGAGCGAGCGCGTCGCTCGAGCGTCGGAGTGCGATCAGGCGTCGGAACTCTTCGAGCAGCGGCCGGTCCCAGGTGTCGGGCGCGTCCCACGGCATCGTGCGGCGTGCGTCCTCGCCCCACTCGCCCTCGAGCCCGAGCTCGTCGCCGGCGAAGACCATGGGCACCCCCGGTGAGGTCATCTGCAGGCCGACGCCGACCAGCTGCCGCTCGCGCGAGCCGGCCACCGTGCGAAACCTCGCGGTGTCGTGGCTGTCGAGGAGCGTCCACGAGTGGAGGACCGACTGCCAGGGGAGTCCCGCCCGGAACGCGCGCATCGCACCGACGGTCGCCGCGCCGCCCGCGCGAGGTACCCCGACCGGCACCCCCCAGAACTGCTTGCGGAGCTCGGGCGCGGGCTCCTCGGCGAGCAGCCACGACCAGGCCGGCCGGAGGAAGCCCGCGTAGTTCATCGCGCCGTGCCAGCCGGTGCCGTCGAGATCGCGCCGAAAGTCGTAGCCGTGCTCGGCCACGAGCAGCGCTTCCTCGGTCAGCGCGCCGCGGACAAGCTGCGCGACCTCGCGCGTCAGCTCGATGCCCCGGAAGCGCCCCGTCATGTTCGCGACGTCGATCCGCCAGCCGTCGAGGCCGGCCTCGAGCCAGCGGCGCGCGACGCCCGCCATCCGCCTGCGCAGCTCGGCCGACCGCCAATCGAGCTTCGGCAGGCTCGGAATCCCGATCCAGGACTCGTACCCCGCGGGCAGCGACGCGTCGAAGTAGTAGAGCTCGCGTTCCGGCGCATCCGGGTCGGCGAGCGCCTCGACGAACCACTCGTGCCCGTTGCCCGTGTGGTTGGTGGTCAAGTCGCCGACGATGCGCAGCCCGCGCGCGTGCGCCGCATCGAGCAGCGAGCGCAGCGCCGCGTCACCACCGAGCAGCGGGTCGACGCGGTCGAAGCTCGTGGAGTCGTAGCGATGCGTGCTGCTCGCGGGGAAGATCGGCGTCAGATAGAGGGCGTTGGCCCCGAGCTGCTCGATGTGCTCGAGGCGCTGCTCGATCCCGCGGAGGTCGCCGCCGAACCACTCGCGGGGCGTATTCGGCCCGCGCCCTGTGGGCAGCTCGTTCCACGCTCGCGGCACGGCCCAGTCCGGCGGCTCGACGTCGAGGCCCGATGACGCAAAGCGGTCGGGAAAGATCTCGTAGACGACCGAGGAGAGGTGCCACGCCGGCCCGTCGCCGAGCGCGAGCACGAAGTCGTCGCTGTCCGGGGACTCGTGCGCACGTCGTCCGTTGCCGTTCAGCCAGGTCCAGCCGCCCTGTGGCTCGACAAGCAGCCAGCGATACGACGTGCTCGGGTTCGTGACCGGGAAGCTCGCCCGCCACCAGGTCTCCGTCTCCGTCTCACGGTCGACCTGGGCGCGCACCCAGCGCGGCTCGCCGTCGCGAACGTAGCGGAGGATCACGTCGTCGGTCGAACCGCGAGGAGCGCGGAGGCGCACGACCGCCTCGCCGCCGAGCTCGTCCGGACGCTGCAGCACATACTCGCCGGAGCCGTCGTGGTGCGGCTCCGCGAGGAGCGACGTTCCCGAGTCGAGCTGCGTCGAGGTCATCCCTTGACCGCGCCGCCGGTCAGGCCGGAGACGATGAACTTCTGCAGGAAGAGAAACAGCAGCACCACGGGCGGAGCCGCGAGCAGCACCCCGGCGGCGAACGCACCCCAGTGCTCCGAGTACTGCTGGTCGATGAAGAGAAACAGCCCGCGCGTGAGCGTGTACTGATCTTCGGTCTGCAGCAGCACGCTGGCGATCACGAACTCGTTGATCACGCCGATGAACGAGAACAACCCGATCACCGCGAGCACGGGCGCGGCGAGCGGCAGGATCACGCCCCAGAACACCTGGGACGGTGTCGCTCCGTCCACGCGGGCGGACTCGTCGAGCTCCGACGGGATCGTGTCGAAGAAGCCCTTCATCAGCCAGACGTTCACGCCCATCACGCCGCCGAGGTAGACGATCAACAGCCCGGTGAGCGTGTTCAGGCCGATGAAGTCGAACACCTCGCCCGTCTGCAGCACGATCAGGTAGATCGCGACGACGAGCAGCAGCTGCGGGAACATCTGGATCAGCAGGAGCGCCAGCAGGCCGATCCGGCGGCCCTTGAAGCGGAAACGGCTGAACGCGTACGCGGCGAGCGCGCCGAGAAGGACGGTCAGGATCGCCGTGCTGGCCGCGACGATCATCGTGTTCGCGTACCACCGAGCGAACGGGATCGCGGTCGGCGGGTCACCGGGCCGTCCGGCGACCTCGCCCGAAAGCAGCTGGCTGAAGTTCTCGAGCGTGAGGTCGCGCGGGATCAGGCTCGCGCCGCCGAGCGTCTGGTCCGCGTTGAAGGCGGCCGAGACGACGTAGACGATCGGGAAGAGGGCGAAGAGGACAGCGATCAGCGCGATCATGTGGCGCCACCACATACCGCCGCCGCGCGGGCGCGTCCGAGACGTTCGCGTCCGGATCCGCGTCCGCCAGCCGACAGCCGCGGCGGTCTCTGCCTGTTCGACCGTCGTCATCGGATGTTCTCCAGCGCGTTCGTGCGCCAGAAGGCGAGCGACGAGATCGTCGCGACGATGAGGAAGATGATCAACGCGATCGCGCTAGCGAGCCCGTAGTCCTGACCTTTGCCTGAGGCGAACGCGATCTTGTACGTGTAGCTGATCAGGATGTCCGTGTCACCCGCAGTCGTCTGGTCGCTCGACTGCGGGCCGCCGCCGGTCAGGAAGTAGATGTTGCCGAAGTTGTTGAAGTTGAAGGCGAACGACGCGATCAGAAGCGGCCCGACGACGATCAGCAACAGCGGCAGCGTGACCTTGCGGAAGACCTGCCACGGACCGCCGCCATCCACCCGCGCGGCCTCCTTCAGCTCGATCGGGATCGACTGGAGGGCGCCCAACGAGATGAGGAAGAAGTAGGGCGAGGTCAGCCAGACGCTGACGAGGATCACCGAGACCTTCGCCCAGTTCGAGTCGAACAGCCACGGGATGTCGGTGTGCAGCAGCTTGTTGACAACGCCGAAGTCGTCGTTCAGGAGCCCCTGCCAGACGAGCAGCGAGAGGAAACCGGGAATCGCGTACGGCAGGATCAGCAGCACGCGGTAGGTGCGGAGGAAGTGCATGCCCGGCTTGTCGAGCGTGATCGCGAGCAGCAGGCCAAGGACGAACGAGATCAACACCGCGAGAAACGCGAAGACGAACGTCCAAACGAAAACGCGCAGGAATGGATCGCGGACGAGCGGGTTGTGGAGGATCTTGTCGAAGTTGGCGAACCCGATGTTCGTCTTCCAGCCGGGCTCGAGCTCCTCGCCGGACCGGGCCGTGAACGAGCCCTGCCCGTTGTCGGTGAACACGACCCCGTCGGCGATCCGCGTGAACTGATCCCGGACCGGGTCGTAACGCAGCGTCGGCTCGAGCTCGACAGCGGTGTCCAGACCCTCTGGCCTGATCGCCGCGTCGCCGGACGTGGGCACCGTGAACGCCGTGAGCTCGCGGTCGAGCGTGACGAGCTCGGCCCCCTTGACGAGCGTATAGCCCTCGGCGGCCACGATCCCCAGCTCGTCCACCTTCACGCTGCTGCGCTCGAGCGGACGCAGCTCCTCGGTCGTCCCGACGAATGTGTTGCCGGTGTCCTCGTCCACGAGCAGCAGCACGAGCTCGCCGTCCGCGGCGCGGGCCGGAGCCATCAGGTACGACTTGCCGTCCGGCGGCGGCGCGAGCGAGTTGCCCTTGATCCCGACGATCGCCTCGTCCTTCGAGAGGATGTGGCCGGTCGAGTAGTTCGTGAACGCAACGTTGATCGTGTAGAAGATCGGGATCACCTGGAACGCGATCATCAGCAGCGTTCCGGGGATCAGGAACTTGAGCGGCAACGCCCGCCGCGCCAGGTACGCCGCGTCGATCAGGAGCGTCGTCACGGCGAGTACGGCCACGGCGGGCCACTTCCCCGCGTCGGCGAGCACGATCGCGGCCCAGACTGCGAGCGCGTTCATCAACGCGAGCAGCAGGATCTTGATCGCGAGGCCGACCGGACCCGAGAAGAACGGGGCAGCCCGCGAGGGGAACGCCATCACCGTCTGCGCGAACGTCGGGCGCGGCGGCACCTCGGCTCGAGCTGCAGTCGTCGTCACGGGACCTCCGGAGGGGACGACGGGATGGGCGCCCGGCTCTGCCGGACGCCCATCCGTCGCTCAGGTCAGATCAGCCGATCTTGTTCCTGATGTTGCGCGCAGCAGTCGCGAACGTCGGCCGCGCGGCGGTCGTGGTGCCGTTCGTCGACTTGAGCCACGCTCCACCGAGCTCTTCCCACACGCTCGACATCTGCGGGATGTTCGGCATGGGAACACCGCCCGCACCGGCCCGGCCGAACTGGGCCAGGACGGTGTCGTTCACCTGCTTGCCGGCGGTCGTGTTCGCCGGGAACCGGCCGTTGGCCGCCGCGAGTGCCCGTTGCGAGGCGGGCAGCATGATGTAGCTCGCGACGAGGTCCTTCGCCAGCGTTGCCACGCCGTGAGTGTTGGCGAATCGGGTGACCATGAACCCCTGGACGCCGAGGAACGGCACCGATCGGAACTTGATCTTCGGCACCTGGACGATCCTGTAGCGCAGACCGCTCGACTTGAGGGTGTCCGCCTCCCACGGGCCCGTGACCCAGAAGGCGGCTTGGCCCTTGAGGAAGGCGTTCTTCGCCGTGTCGTAGTTGACCTTCGAGTTGATCAGTCCGAGCCGATCCCACTGGTCGATCATCGGCGCGTTCCTGAGGAAGGTCGGGTTCGCGACGCCAATCGCCTTCGCGTTCAGGTTCCCAGCCTTGTTGCGGCCGAAGACGAAGCCACCGAGGCCGGAGAAGAACGGGTACATGTGGTACGCGTCACCCGCGGGCGCCTGCGGAACGGCGATCGCGAGGTTGTCAGCGCTCTTGTTCTTGAACGCCAGCGCCTGCTTCTGGAGCGACGCCCACGTCTTCGGCACGGTGGCCAGCCGGGTGTTCACGACAAGGCCGACGTTCTCGAGGGCGACGGGCGCCCCGTACAGACGCTTGACGGCAGTCCCGTACGAGAACGCGTCGAGCGAGTACTTCGGGAACTGGGCGAGGGTCGCCTTCTTCGGCGAGATCGGCAGGACGAGGCCGTCAGCCGCGAGCTGCCCGGTCCAGTCGTGCGCGCCGATGATGACGTCCGGAGCGGTTGCCGGCGCCACCGTCTTGAGCTGGTCGCGGATGTCTCCGAAGCCCTTCTCGACGACCTCGATGTTCACGCCGCGGCGTGTACCCCACGCGGTCGCGATCCGTTCGATGTCCGCCCGGCGGTCCTTGTCCGTCCAGATGCGAAGCGTGCCAGCGGTGGCCTGTGAGCCCGAGACCGCTGCCGACGCAGGAACGGCCGCGGCGACCATGCCGAGCATCACGACGACGACCAATGCGCCGAACGCGGTTCTCCTACTCATGTGAAGCCTCCTCATTGGGTCGAAATCCGACTGCTGCGCGGTGGAACAGCGTTTCAATTGCCGAGACCGCGACGCGAGACTACGCCAGCGAAGGCGTGCTCGTCAAGGGCCCGGAGCGGCATTTTCGCCGGACGTTCGAGCTATTTGCACCGACGCTGCGAGCGTCTTATGATCGATCGTCCCAATGGAACGCGTTCCACCACAGGCTCATGGCATCGCTTCGTGACGTCGCATCCCACGCGGGTGTAAGCCTCGCAACCGCTTCGCGCGTCGCGAGCGGCGTCGACGGGGTCCGCCCGGAGACCCGCGCCCGGGTCGAGGAGGCGATGCGAGACCTGCTCTACGTGCCACCCGGGGGGAAGTCGACGACCGGAGCGATCGGGCTGCTCGTCCCCGAGCTGGCCAACCCGATCTTCCCAGCCCTCGCGCAGGCCATGGAGGCGCGGGCCACCGAGGCCGGGCTCGCGACGATCCTGTGCAACACCCGCGCATCCGCATTCCGTGAGGCGGACTACGTCCACATGCTCCTCGACCGGCGAGTCGACGGGATGATCTTCATCGCCTGCGAGATGACGCACCTGGCCGGTGAGCACGATCACTACGCCCGGTTGCTCGACGAGGGCGCGAGGCTCGTCTTCGTCAACGGCGCGCTCGACGGGCTCGACGTCCCGTGCGTCTCGGTCGACGAGCGCCATGCAGGATTCCTGGCGACGCGGCACCTGATCGCCCTCGGTCACACGCGGATCGGGTTCGTCGCCGGCCCGGCCGACTACCTCCCGACCCGGCTGAAGGCTGCCGGGCGCGTCGAAGCACTGGACAAGGAGCGGCTCTCGCCGGACGGCCTCGTCGTGCACGGCGAGTTCACGCTGGAGGGCGGCCGTGCATCCGCTCGCGCGCTGCTCGCGCGCAGGGACCGGCCGACGGCGGTGATCTGCTCGAGTGACGTGATCGCGATCGCCGTCCTCCAGGTTGCACGTGAGTTGGGGCTGCGCGTGCCGGCCGACCTCTCCGTTGTCGGTTTCGACGGCATCGAAGCGGCGACGTGGGTCGAACCGGAACTGACGACGATCGAACAGCCGATCGAGCAGATCGCGTCGACCGCGGTCGACCTGCTGCGGACCGTGATCGCCGACCCGGCGCGCTCGCTCCCACGCGTGCTCCTGCAGCCTCGGCTCCGCGCAGGAGGCTCGACGGCGGCCCCCGCCCCGGTCTAAGCGTTATCCATACTGCTGGGTATAATACCCAACGGTATGAGCAAGCGCGACGAACCCAGGAACCCATTCCGCTACGGCGCACTCGCGTTCGACGAAGCGTTCACCGACCGCGAGCGCGAGCTGCGCGAGCTCAAAGCGGACATCCGAAACGGCCAGGACGTCGTCGTCTTCGCTCCCCGGCGCTACGGCAAGTCGTCGCTCGTCCTGCGGGCACTCCACGACCTGCGGCGCCGGGGTGTCCTGAGTGCGCAGGTCGACCTGATGACGGCGCCGACGAAGGAGAAGCTCGCGGAGAAGCTCGCGAAGGCGATCCACGAGGGGATCGCCTCCCCGCTCTACCGCGCGCGCGAGCGGGCCCTCGGTGTCTTCCGGGGCCTGCGGATCACACCGACGGTCACGATCGACCCGGAGGACTCCTCGGTCTCCTTCGGCTTCGAGCCGGGGCGCGCGCCGGCAGACGTGGACGCGACCGTCGAGCGGCTGCTGACGCTGCCCGGAGAGCTGGCCGCCGACCGCGGACGCATCGTCGCGCTCGTGCTCGACGAGTTCCAGGAGGTCGTCGAGATCGACCCGAACCTGCCGAAGCTCATGCGCGCCGTCTTCCAGGCGCAACCCGAGGTGGCACACGTGTACCTCGGGTCGAAGCGCCACATGATGCGCTCGATCTTCAACGACGAGAACGAGCCCTTCTGGCGCAGCGCGAAGCAGGTCGAGCTCGGCGTGATCCGACCCGACCTCTTCGCCCCGTTCATCGCCGAACGGTTTCGCTCGACGGGGAAGCGGATCGACGATGAGGCGGTCGAGGCGGTGCTCGCGAAGACTGCGGGCCACCCATACGCGACCCAGGAGCTCTGCTACTTCACGTGGGAGGCGACCGACCCGCGCGCGACAGCCACTCCGCTGCACGTGCGTGTCGGCCTCGAGGGCGTGCTGCGTTCGGAGCACGCGCACTTCTCGCTCATCTGGGAGGACGCGTCCGCGGGGCAGCGGCTGCTCCTCTCTGCCCTCGCGGCGGAGCCTGGACGTCCGTACAGCGAGGAGTACCGCCGGCGCCACCGCCTCCCCGCCGCGACGAACGTGCAGAAGGCGCTCGCCGCGCTTCGGCGCCGCGAGCTCGTCGGAAAGCGCGAGGACGGCTCCTACGAGATCGTCGAGCCGTTCTTCGCGGAGTGGATCGAGCGAACGCTCGAGTCGGCTCCCTGATCAGAGGAGCTCGGCGATCTGCGCAGCGGCCCTCGCCGCTCCGTCCGACTCGACCGGCCGATAGTTCGTCGCTCGGCCGATCTCCTCGGCGATCGCCTGCGCGATCACGTCGGGCGTCGCCGTCTCGTAATCCATGCAACGCCCCGCGCCGTAGCGCTCCAGGCGATGGCGCACGTGATGGTTCTGCTCGAAGTGATGCCGAAGCGGGAAGTACAGGAAGGGTCTCCCGTTCGTCGCCAGCTCCATAGTGGTCGTCAGGCCGCCCTGCACGACCGCGAGGTCGCAGGCGGCGAGATGGCGGTAGAGGTCATGCACGTACGCTCGGAGCTCGAGCCCGTCCACCCTCGGAAGCGACGCGAGATCGATCCGTGGGCCGGCGACGACGACCATCCGGAGCCCGGGCACGAGCCGCTTCGCTTCGGAAAACGCCGCCATCACGCGCCGCAGGAGGTCTCCGCCGACACCGGACCCGCCCACCGTGACGATGCAGACCTGCTCGTCAGGTCGATAGCCGAGCTCCGCCCGGAGCGCCTCGCGATCGGCGAACTCGGCAGGATCGAAGCCGGTCACGTACCCGGCGAAGTCATAGTGCTGCTCGGTCCAGTCGCGGATCAGCGGAAGCTCGCCCCCGAACGAGTCGGGAACGATGTCGTCGGGGTTGCCGACGAAGATGGCGCGGTCGCGCAGCGCGGGAAGCGCGCGATGTGCTCGATCATCTCTGCGTTGTAGTCCGCCGCGACGAACGCCTCGCGTTCGCCGCCGTCGGGCATCGGCAGCCAGCCGACGAAGTCGGTCAGCCAGACGTACGCCGCGCGCTTCTCCTCCGGGTTCTCGTGGAGGTAGTAGTCGAGCTCCCACGCCTCGTCTCCGATCCACAGGTCGTACTGCTCATCGCGCACGAGATCGTGGAAGACCATGAAGTTCGCAAGCAGGATCTCGTCCATCCGGCGGATCGCCTGGAAGCAATGGAGGTCATGCTCGGCCGACTCGCTCTCGATGTGGTGCGACTCGTTCGCGAGCAGCGCGCTGGCGGGGTGGATCCGCTCCCCACACGACTCGAGCACGGCCGTGACGGGGTGCTGCGCCAGCCAGTCGAGCTCGAGGTCGGGGTGGAGCTTTCGGAGCTCGTCCGCGATCGCGACGTCACGCCGCGCGTGGCCGAGCCCGATCGGCGAGGAGATGTAGAGGGCGCGCTTGTGCCGCGACTTGCCGCGTGTCCAGCGCGAGGCCGGGCGGGGCGGGACGATGAAATCACGAAGAAGGAGGTTGACCTTGACCGGGTCGCGCACGTGCGGCGCATGTCCGGAACCTTCCAGAACGACGAGCTCGCCTCCGGTCTGCTCGGCAAATGCTGCGCCACGCGTTACCGACGCGATCGCGTCGCTCTCGCCGTGGATCACGAGCACGGGGCACCGAACGCGGCGGCAGAGGGCGCGCGACTCCTCGGGCGTCAGGCCAGGCCCGTCTTGTGTCGCGATCAGCGTCTCGGCGTTCGTCTCAAGCGCCCAGCCGACGGTGTCCTCGATCGGCTTCGTCGAGTGAGGCTCCGTGAACATCTTCGACATGAAGAACTCGACGAAGTCGCGGTAGTCGCGTAAGCCAGTGGTACCGGTTGTACTTCGACCAACCCTCGTACGTGTCGTGTTCACAATCGAAGTCGTACACGGCGCGTTCCGGCAGAGGCTGGCCGCCGCCGGAGAAGTTCGGCCCGATAAACACGGCTGCGTCTACACGATCCGGATGCTCGGCCGCCAGGAGCAGCCCGCGCTGCCCGCCGAGCGAGAAGCCCACGATCACAGCGCGTTGGGTCTTCGTCGCATCCAGCACCGCAAGTGCGTCCGCCGCGAACTCGCGCTCGTCGTACGCCGCCGCCTCCTGCGGACGGTCCGAGCGCCCGTTTCCGCGACCATCGAATGTCACCACGCGACAGTGGCGCGCGAGGTACGGAATCTGCATCTTCCAGTGCCGAGAGTGGATGATCGACCACGTCGGCAGGAGCAACACGGTCGGCTGCCCCGAGCCGTAGACCTCGTAGTAGATGCGGGTGCCGTCGCGCTCGACGTAGCCCGACTCATCCGGATAGCGCGCCCGGCTTTGCTCTCGCGCGAGCTCTATCGCTTCCGTCGTCGCCACTGCTTCTCCTTCGCCTCCATCCAGCCGTCGATCCAGTCGAGGAGCTCGCGATGGCCCTCCTCGACGCCCGACAGCCGTTCGAGAATGATCCCCTCGTTGAACGTGATCACGAGCGAGACGAGCGCCTCCAATGGCATCTCGATCCCGTAACGCGTGCGCGACTCCGCGAACGCCTCGGTAAGCACCTCGCGCCACTCTGCGTTGACGCGGTCCACGCGCCCACGGAGCTCGGGACGGTTCCATGCGAGCGCCTGCAGCTCGAGCCAGACCTTCTCGTACGCAACATCCTCACTCAGCAGGTAGCGCATCGCGGTGCGCCACTTCTCGATGAAGGGAACATCGGGGTCGGCGTACATCGCCCGCTGGCGGGCGATCAGCCGCTCGGTGAAGCGCTCGAGCACCCGCACGAGCAGGTTCTCGATCGAGCCGAAGTAGTAGTGGACGAGGCCGTTGTTGACGCCGGCCTCCTCTGCGAGCCGGCGGGTCGTGATGCCCGCGTGCCCAACGTCCACGAGGAGCCGCTCGGCGGCGTCGAGCAGCGCCTCCTCCGCCGCCGAGCGGGCTGTCTTCGCTACCGCCACTCTTTGAGCTCTCCCTCCGCCATCAATGTCTCCGGACTCGGCGAATCAGGTCGCCGAGACGAGCTCGCGCGAGTGCGAGCATCATCGCGCCCGAGCCCGCACCGCTCGCTACGACCATCGTCAGGAGATCTTCGCCCATGTGGTGACCGAGGATCACGGAAAGATCTCCGTCGTGCAATCGCCGCCCTGGAGTCGCACCTCGTGCGCGCGCGCCGGCCCGCTCGGACGATCGTGGAAGTCGACGAAGAAGTCGCGGTCGACCTCCATCCCGCCCTCGGGATCGCAGTTCACGCGGAGCAGCCAGGAGCGAAGCTCCGGGTAGAACTGGTTGTCCCAGGTCGAGTAGAGCGAGTTCGTCACGTAGAGCCGGCGCCCGTCGAACGAGAGCTGCAGCATCTGCGGGCCGCCGTTCAACTCGCGTCCGGCGTCGTTCGGGTTGCCCAGGACGCCGCCGAGCCAGAGCCGCCCGGTCAACCGCGGGTTCGCGGGGTCGGAGACGTCGTACTGGCGCAAATCGCCGTGCAGCCAGTTCGAGAGGTAGAGGAACCGGTCGTCCATCGAGAGGACGAGGTCGGTGATCAGGCCCGGCACCGGGAAAGGCCATCCTTCGAGCTCCACCGGCTCGACCGCGATCACCTGCTGCGCCTCGTACGACCCGTTGGTTCGCTGGAACCGCCACATCGTGCTCGAGAGCGCCGCGCCGACGAACCCTTCGTCGGCCTCCGGATCGTGCAACCAGCGCACTTCGAGAGGCACGAGACCCGCCTCACCGAGGTCGATCGTCTGCTCGAGCGTCGCTCGTCGAGGTTCCAGAAGTGCAGTCGACTTCCATAGCGCCCGGCTCCGACATCCTCGAGGTCGAAGCCCGGCTCGAACGCATTCGGCTCGCCGAACTCCGACGAGATGAGGACGTTCTTACGCGGCTGGTACCAGAAGTCGTAGTTGAACGGCGGCTGCTCGCCGCCGTTCTCCCAGCGACCCTTGACCTCGAAGGTCTTCGCGTCGAGCACCGCGAAGCCCCCGGCCCCTGCGCCGTCTGCATCGCCGAGCATGCTCACGACGATGTTGTCGCCCGGCATGCAATGGACCGTGTGCGGACGCGTGTAGCCGGTCTTTGCGAGGAGCTCGTCCCGCTCGATCACCTTCTCGACCCGTGGCCGGCGCGGATCGTCCGCGACGTTGACCACATTGATCCGCGATGAACGGAAACCGGGCAGGATGAGATGTGAGCGGTCGGGGCCGTGGCAGGCCGAGCTGCAGCGATTCCAGCCGAAGTGGTGCAGCTCGTCGCCGACGTTCGGCATCGGCGTCTCGTGCAGGATCCGCCCGTCCTCGGCGTCGACGACGGCGAGGAAATCCGGAGCCTCGACGCCCGTGCCCTCGTGGAGGCAGGCGAGGTAGAGGAACTCCTCCTGGGGCGCTTTCAGGGCCTCCTGAGGCGAGCCGTAGAACGAAGCGGGGGCGCTGTGACCGTGCATTGCTCCTCCTTTGACGAGCGCCTAAGTCAGATGTCTTAGTCATCTGACCAAATCCTGAGGCTGCTGTCAAGGGCCGAGGGCGGCCCCGAGCTGCACGAAGTCCTCGAACGGCTCGTAGGCGACCCCCTCTCGCTCGAGGTAACCGGCAAGCCCCTCGCGGGCAAAGACGCGATCGGCCGCGAGGGCTGCGCAGTGATCCGAGTAACCGTCACCCACGTACACCACCGACGAGCCGCTTGGCAGGCCGGCGCGCTTGCAAGCCTGCCCACACTCCGCGCACTGCGCCTCGTCACGCCAGATCGGGTGCCACCCATCCGCGCGCACGTCCAGGCGGTTCGCGTGCACCTCGAGCGAGACCCCTTCGCGCTCGAGCACAGGTTCGATCAGCTCCATGAACCCGCTCGAGAGGACGACCGGCCGGTGCTCCTCGGCGAACTCGCGGAAGCCGCGGCGCACCGTGACGTGCTTGCGGACCCAGGCGACCGCGTCCTCGAGCGGCAGGGTGAGCGTTGCCATCTCGATCCGGATCACGTCGTGCAGCGAAAGCTCGCGCCCGAGCTCGCCTTCGGTCTGCGCGTAGATCTCGCGGTCGCCGAACTCCTCGATGATCATGTGCAGCCCGTCGACCTCGGTGACGGTGCCGTCCCAGTCGAGGACGACGCTCAAGTCAGAAATGCGAGGTGACGCCCGCCGGGTTCTCGTCTGCGTCGGCCGGCTGCTCGGCGTTCTCGTACCACGAGTACGCGTACTTCCCGTCGTCCAGCTTCTTCGCCGTCTGTGTGAGCTTCAGCGGGTGGAAGGTGTCGCACATAACGGCGAGCTCGTGGGTCTCGGTCATCCCGATCGAGCGCTCGGCGAGCCCCGGCTGCGGGCCGTGCGGCAGGCCCGACGGGTGCAGCGTGATCGAGCCGATCTCGATGCCCTTGCGCGACGAGAAGTTCCCGTCGACGTAGTAGATCATCTCCTCGCTCTGAAGATTCGAGTGGTGGTACGGGATCGGCAACGCCATCGGGTCGAAGTCGAGCTTGCGCGGACAGAACGAGCAGATCACGAAGTTCCGGCCCTGGAAGGTCTGGTGCGACGGCGGCGGCATGTGGATGCGCCCGGTGATCGGCTCGAAGTCGCGGATGTTGAACGTCCACGGATAGAGGTAGCCGTCCCAGCCGACCACGTCGAACGGGTGGTAATCGACGACGTAATCCTGGTAGCCGTCGCGCACGCGCACCTTGACGAGGAACTCGCCCTTCTCGCGGATCGTCTTCAGCTCGGTCGGCGCGTGGATGTCGCGGTGGTAGTAGGGCGCGTGCTCCATCAACTGGCCGTAGTGGTTGCGGTAGCGCTTCGGGATCTCGATCAGACCGGGCGTCTCGAAGAGCAGGTGGCGCTCGGGCAGCGAGTCGGGGACGAACCGGTACGTCGTGCCGCGCGGAATCACGACGTAGTCGCCCTGTGCATACGACAGGTCGCCGAACGTCGTCTCGAGCGTGCCTCCGCCCTCGTGCACGAAGTACACCTCGTCGCCCTCGCCGTTGCGGAAGAAGTAGTCCATGCGCTCGGTCGGGCGCACGAGCGAGATCTCGACGTCGTTGTTCCACATCAGCAGCGTGCGGCCGTTGATCGGGTCTCCCTCGGGTTTCACGTCCCACGTCGTGAAGTGCCGGTGCGCGTGCGCGTCCGGGACCCACTCTTCGCGCTTGATCGGCTCGAAGTCGCCGAGCTTCTGGACCCGGCAAGGCGACGTCAGGTGGTAGAGGATCGACTCGTTCCCCGAGAAGCCCTCGAGGCCCATGACCTCCTCCGTCAGCAGCGTGCCGTTGTCCCGGAACTGGATGTGCCGCTTGCGCGGAAGGTCGCCGAGGCGCTGATAGAAGGGCATGGCGCCAGGTTACCCCGTGGCGAGCGCAGCAAGACGCGTCGCTACCGCGGGGGCGAACTTGAAGCCGTGGCCCGAACAGGCCGAACCGACGACGATCCGCCCGTGCCGCTCGAGCACGAACGAGTGGTCGGGCGTCAGCGTGTAGAGGCACGTGTCGGAGGCGACGGGCGGGCCGGCCTCCGGAAAGCGCTCGCGTACCCACTCGGCCGTCGCGTCGACGAGCGCGGGGTCGGGCTCGACTTCCTCGTCGGGGTTCGCGGCCGGGCCGGCGATGTGCGCCCCCGCCTTCAGCCCGTGCAGCGGGTCGCGGAGCGCGTACATCGCCTCGCCGGGCCCGCGCCCATACTCGATCAACGAGGGAACGGAGCGTTCGAGCGGGAAGTAGACGACCGTCTCACGCGTGACGGCGACGTCGAGCTCGATCCCTTCCGCAGCGAGCAAGGGCTTTGCCCAGCTGCCCGCCGTGACGACGACCACGTCGGCGTCGAGAGCGGCGAGCGACTCGACCCTGGCGCGTTCTCTGACCATCGCTCCGTGCTGCCTCGCAACGGTGGCGAACGCTCGCAAGCGCACGATCGGCGAGCGAGATCCCTGCTTCGAGCTGCAGCAGCACACGATGCTCCGCGCGGATGCCGAAGCGCAGTTCAACCGCTTCAGGATCGAGCGCCTCCCAGGGCACTCCGCACGCGTCGAGCGCCTCCTCAGAGGTCTCGCCGAGCTCGAGGAGGCCTGTGTATTCGATGAGCCGTTCACCGCTTTCCTCCTCGAGTGCGCGCCACCCTTCGTGCGCCTCCTGCGCGAGTTGCACCCAATGCTGCTCGGGGTATGAGAGCCGGAAGATGCGCGAGCGTCCGTGGCTCGACCCGAGGCGATGGTCGAGCTCATGCTGCTCGTAGACGACGACCTCGTGTCCGCCGCGCGCGAGCGCGGCCGCGGTAGCGAGCCCGTTGACGCCCGCTCCCACGACGGCAACACGCATGCTCGCATTGTCGCCTAGGGCAGGGTCAAGCCAAAGAGAAGGGCGGGCCGCCCAGCCCGCCCTTCCTGTGGGAGTGAAGCGTCGCCGGTCTCAGGCGATCACTTCTTGCCGCCGCCCTTCGTGTGGCCGTGGCCGGACTTGCCCTGGCCCCTGCTGTTTCCCCGGGCGTTCGCGCCCTGGGAGTGCTTCGGCTTCTGCTGCTTCTTCGCCTTCGACGTCGACGCGGTCGTCGTCGCGGCGGTCGTGGTCGCGGCTGTCGTCGTTTGTGCTGAGGTCGTTCCGGTCGTGGTCGCGCACGGACCTTCCGCGTCGCCGTGAGCCAGGTGTGCCGTAAGCGCGCTCCGGCTGACCTCGATCTGGACGCCGGGGTTCTTCTTGGAGCCGGTCTTGTGGCAGAGCACGACCTTGTGCGCCTTCGTCGCACTGGTCTCGCTCGCCGATGCAGCGCCGGTCGTCGTCGATCCCGTCGTGGTGGTGCCGGTCGTCGTCGTTGCAGTCACGTTTGCGCCGGTCGTCGTCGTCCCGGTCGTTCCCGTTGCGGTCGACCCGGTCGATGTCGTCGTCCCTCCGGTCGTCGTCGTCGCGGTGGAAGTCGTCTCCTCTGCGGCGGCGAGGATCGGCAGCTTCGGAACGTTGCTCGCGGCGAGGGCGCCACCGGCGAAGAGCGCGGCCAGCCCGAGCACTACGAGGATTCGTGTCATGAACACTGAGATGCCCGAGCCGCCCAGGACTTGCGGTCTGTCCCTCGGACGAGGGACTGCAGCCAGCAGAGCGGCGCCGAGTCAGCGCAGCGGCGTCCGCAGGAGCTCGATGTTCCGGACCCAGAGAGTGCCCGGCCCGTCGAACGCGACATTGAGCCGGACCAGGTCAGGGCGCTCGCCCGCCTTGAGGTTGAACGGCACCTCGTACGACGACCAGCCGGTCGTGCCCTTCGCCTTCTGGTGAACGCCCTTTGAGAAGAACTCGCCGCGACCGGGAAATCGACACCACAGCTCGAGGTAGGCGCCACCCTCCACGTCGACCGCCTTCAGCTCCGCGCGGTAGGTCAGCAAGCAGCGCTCGACACCTGGCTCGTCGAGCTCGAAGAGGCGAACGGAACCTGGCTCTCGCGCGTCGATCCGCCATCCACCCTCGTCGGTCGATATCCCGCTTTCTGTGATCGGACGGTCGGAGGCGGTGAACGTTCGGAGGGTCTCGGTCGGACCCGCGGGCTCTGGCCGTTTGAACATCGATCTCAGCCGGTCCAGCACACGGGCATCCTAGGGATCGCAGTCGAACTAGTCGGCCACGGTGTTGCGCAGAACGCCGATTCCCTCGACTTCGAGCTCGACGACGTCGCCTCGCTGCAGCCAACGGCCGTCGCCGAGCTCGAGGATGCAACCCGTCCCGACCGTGCCCGAGCCGATCACGTCGCCGGGAGCGAGCCTCGTGTTCCGCGCGGCCTGCTCGACGATGCGCTCCCACGGCCAATGCAGGTCACGCAGGTTTCCGCGTGAGCGCTCCTCACCGTTGACGCGCGCGACCATCTCCGCCTCGCGGCCCTCGAACTCGTCAGGTGTGACGACGATCGGTCCGAGACTCGTCGCGAAGTCTTTCCCCTTCGCGGGTCCGAGCCCGACCTTCATCTCGAGCCGCTGCAGGTCGCGCGCCGACCAGTCGTTCAGGACCGTGAACCCGCCGACCCGGCCCTCGGCGCCGATGATCGCGGCGACCTCGAGCTCGTAGTCGAGCTCCTGCGTGCCTTCGGGGTACGGGACTGTGTCCTCGGGGCCGTAGATCGCGGCCGGATTGGAGAAGTAGAAGACCGGGAGCTCGTACCACTCGGGCGGAACCTCGAGGCCGCGGCGCGCGCGCGCCGTCTTCACGTGCTGCTCGAAGGCGTAGAAGTCGCGCACCGACGGCGGATGCAGGACGGGCGGGCGCAGGTCGACCTCGTCCAGACGGAACTCGGCGTGCTCGCGCGCACTGCCCCCTCCGGTGAAGAATGACTGCAGCGTCTGAGCCGCGAGCTGGATCACGCGGTCGCCCTCGATCCGTCCCGGCCACCCGCGTTGAAGGTGCTTCCCCTTCGGACTGAACATGCAGAGCTTCAGGTCAGGGCTCCGTGTGGACGATGATCTCGCCGATCTCCGGCTGCTCGCGCCGGATTCGCTCCTCGACGCGGCTCGCCTGCGCGTGCGCGTCCGCGAGCGGCGTCGCGCCGTCGACGCTGAGCGTCAGGTGCGCGACGACGCCGTCCGGGTCGGCTTCTGAGGAACCGCAGCTCGCGCGGCGCGCGGCCTGTTTCCTCGCGGACGAGCTGCTCGATGGCAGCGCGGTCGCGCTCGACCTCCCAGCCTCGTGCCACCTCGGCCAAGGGCTCGAGGTGCGTCTGCACGCGGGCGGCCTCCGGGACGGCGGCGCGGATCGAGCGTTCGACACGCTCGGCCAGCTCGTGTGCGTCATTGAGCGGAAGGTCGCCGGGGAGCTTGAGATGAAGGGAGATCTCCAGCTCCCGCCCGACGTTCAGCACGGTCACGTTGTGCACCTCGCGCACACCCGGAACGGCGAGCGCCGCCGCGTGCGCGCGGTCCCTCACCTCCTGCTCGTCTCCCGGCTCGACGTGCACGACGACGTCGCTCTTCGGAAGCGCTTCTCGCACCGCGTCCTCGACGGCGTCCGCCGCCGCATGACCCTGGCCGACCGCAGCCCCGGCGGGGACGCCGATCACGACGTCGGCGAACTGCCTGCCGCCCGCCTGCCTCATGCGCAGCCGGCGCAGCTCGACGCCCTCGACCCCCGTGATCGCGGCGCGAGCGACGTCCTCGACCTCGTCCGGCACAGCTGTCCATCAGCACGTCGACGTTGCGGCGCACGAGGCGCACGGCCGCTGCGATCACGAGGACCGCGACGAAGAGCGCGGCGACTGCATCGCCCTCCGGGTGTCCGGCGTTTGCGAAGGCCAGCCCGACGAGCACCGCGGTCGAGCCGGCGAGGTCACTTGCGAAGTGCAGCGCATTCGACTCGAGCGCCGCGCTGTCGTACTCCCGTGCGGCGCGGAACGAGAGCGTCATGCGGCTCGCGTCGACCACGATCACGACGAGCACGACCGCGAACGCCCACCACGCGATCTCGAGCTCGGGGGGTTCCGAGAAGCGGCGCACTGCCGCGATCGCGACCGCGACGCTGAGCAGCGCGAGGATCGACGCCTCTGCAAGCGCGGCGAGATGCTCGGCCTTGCCGTGGCCGTAGGCGTGGTGCCGGTCCGCCGGCCTGACTGCGATTCCCACCGCGAAGAACGTCAGCAGCGCCGCGACGAGGTCTGTGCCGGAGTGGAGTGCCTCGGAGAGCAGCCCGAGACTCCCGGTCGCGAGTCCGGTCACGAGCTTCAGGACGAGGAGCGCCGCCGCGGCGAAAACGGAGACGAGAGCAGTTCGGCGCTGTGGCGTCATACTCGCAAAGCATGAAGGTCTGCCCGAACTGCGGGCGGGAGAACCCAGCGGACGCGCGGTTCTGCTCCGCCTGCGCGACGCCGCTCGGGGAGGCGGCGCCGATACGCGAGGAGCGCAAAGTCGTGACCGTGCTGTTTTGCGACCTCGTTGGCTCGACCGCAAGGGCCGACCGTGCAGATCCGGAGGACGTGCGCGCGTTCCTCTCGCGCTACCACGATCGCGTTCGCTCCGAGCTCGAGCGCTTCGGCGGCACCGTCGAGAAATTCATCGGCGACGCCGTGATGGCGCTCTTCGGCGCCCCGACCGCGCACGAAGACGACCCGGAGAGGTCGGTTCGTGCGGCGATCGCGATCCGCGACTGGGCGAACGAGGAGCAAACGCTTCAAGTCCGGATCGGGATCACGACCGGCGAAGCGCTCGTCACCGTCGGCTCGAGGCCATCAGAAGGCGAGGCCATGGCGTCAGGCGACGTCGTCAACACGGCCGCGCGCATCCAGGTGCAGGCACCGGTGAACGGGATCCTCGTCGACGAGACGACGTACCGCGCGACCCGCGACGCGATCGGCTTCGAGGAGCGTGAGGCGGTCGAGGCGAAGGGCAAGGCGGAAGCTGTCCCGATCTGGGAGGTCGTCGAGGCCCGGTCGCGGCTCGGCGTCGACGTCGTGCACACGGCCAGGACAGACCTCGTCGGCCGCATGCGGGAGCTCGACACCCTTCGGGACGCGCTCGCACGAGTTCGGGAGGAACGTCAGCCACAGCTCGTGTCGCTCGTCGGCGTTCCCGGAATCGGCAAGAGCAGACTCATCTACGAGCTCTTGCGGGTCGTCGAACAGGATCCCGAGATCATCTTCTGGCGGCAAGGGCGTTCGCTCCCCTACGGCGAGGGGGTGAGCTACTGGGCGCTGCACCGAAGTCGTCAAGGCGCAGGCCGGCATCCTCGAGACCGACACTGCGTCTGACGCCGAGGCGAAGCTCCGCCAAACCGTCGCTACGGTCGTCGACGATGCCGACAGCGAGTGGGTCGAGAGCCACCTCCGGACCCTGATCGGGCTCGGAGCTGAGCTCGAGCTCGGCGGCGACCGGCGTGCGGAGGCGTTTGCCGCGTGGCGGCGTCTCTTCGAGTCGATGGCCCAGAGAAGCCCGCTCGTGCTCGTCTTCGAGGATCTGCAGTGGGCGGACGAGGGGATGCTGGACTTCGTCGACCACCTGGTCGAGTGGGCGACCGGCGTGCCGATCCTCGTCGTCGCCGGCGCACGTCCCGAGCTTCTGGCGCGCAGGCCGGGCTGGGGCGGTGGGAAGGCGAACGCCACGACGCTCTCGCTGGCCGCGTTGTCGGACGATGACACCGCACGACTGATCGGCCTGCTGCTCGGCCGCGCTGTCTTGCCAGCCGACACGCAGGTCGAGCTGCTCGCCCGCGCGGGAGGCAATCCCCTCTACGCCGAGCAGTACGCGCGGATGCTGACCGAGCGTGGAATGAACGGAGGGTTGGCACTGCCCGAGACCGTCCAGGGCATCATCGCCGCCCGCCTCGACGCGCTCGCGCCCGCTGAGAAGGAGCTGCTCCAGGACGCCGCGGTGATCGGCAAGGTGTTCTGGCTCGGTGCGCTCGCGGCATCCGGAAAGCGTGAGCGGTGGGAGGTCGAGCAGGGCTTGCATGCCCTCCAGCGGCGAGAGTTCGTCCGCCGCCAGCAGCGCTCCTCGGTGGCAGCAGAGCACGAGTACGCGTTCATGCACCTCCTGGTGCGCGACGTCGCGTACGGGCAGATCCCACGTGCCCAACGGGCCGACAAGCACCGCCTCGCCGCCGAGTGGATCGAGTCCCTGTCGCCCGACCGCTCCGAGGATCGCGCCGAGCTGCTCGCCCACCACTACTCGAGCGCGCTCGAGTATGCGACCGCGGCGGGCCAGGACACGACCGTCCTCTCCGAGCGGGCGCGTCTGGCGCTGCGAGACGCCGCCGACCGTTCTGCTTCGCTCTTTGCGTTCGCGGATGCCGCTCGGCACTACGGAGCCGCGCTCGAGCTGTGGCCGCCGGACGACCCCGAGCGCCCGAAGCTGCAGTTTGCGTACGCGAGTGCGCGTAGTCGTTCCGAGGGCGGCGGAGCCGAGCTTCTCGAGGAGGCTCGTGACCGGCTGCTTGCCGCGGACGACAGAGCCCTCGCAGCAGCTGCTGAGATCACGCTCGCCGACGTGAGGTGGACCGCCGGAGCCCAGGACCTCAGCCTCGAACATCAGCGGCGTGCGGCGGAGCTCGTGGACGGGGAGCCGACTTCTAGACCGAAGGCGTTCGTCGTCGCCAACCTGTCGCGCTTTCTCATGCTCGCCAGCGACTCGGAAGCGATCAGCGTCGGTCGACAGGCGCTCGCGATGGCCGAGGAGCTCGGGCTCGACGACCTCCGGGCGAACGCCCTGAACAACATCGGGTCGGCAAGACTTCGAACGGGCGATCGTGGCGGAATCGCCGACCTGGAGGCGAGCATCGCCCTCGCCGAGCGCGTCGACCCCGTTGAGAGCATTCGCGCCTACGGGAACCTGGCGAGCACGCTGGCGGAGTCGGGGGATCTCGCACGCCACTCGGAGCTGTACGGCAAAGCGCTTGCCGTCTCCGAGCGGCTCGGCGTCCCGGACTTCATCCGCTGGTTTCGCACCGGTCAGCTGGAGTCATGGTTCTGGGACGGTCACTGGGACGAGGCGTTCCGGCTCGCAAACGAGTTCATCGTCGAAACGGAGGCGGGCGCGCCGTTCTACCTGGAGTCGGCCTGGCGCACGCTGCGGGGCCGAATCCGGCTCGCCCGCGGGGACCTTTCCGGTGCACTCGAGGACGCGACGAAGTCGATCGATCTGGTCCGGCGCGGGCAGGATCCGCAGCTTCGCGATCCCGTCTTCATCTTCGCCGCCAACGCGTTGATCGAGGCCGGCCGCACCGCGGAGGCCGACGCCCTCGTCAACGAGCTCGACCTCGTCAATCGCGCCGAAGAAGTCTTGCTGATCTCCGGATGGACCGTCGACCTTCCGACCGCGTTCACCCGGCTCGGGCGTGGCGAGGAGTTGGCCGCAGCCGCAGCGCGGCTCGAGACATCGACCGCGTGGGTGGAGGCGGCTCAGGCCTACATCGCCGGGGACTTCATCAGGGCTGCCGAGATCTACCGAAAGATCGGCTCGCAGATCGACGAGGCGCACGCCCGTCTCCGCGCAGCCGAGCACCTTGGCCGGGGCTCAGAGGCGAACACGCAGCTTCAGAAAGCGCTCGAGTTCTGGCGGTCGGTCGGAGCGACCCGCTACATCCGCGAGAGCGAGGCGCTAGTCGCAGCGTCGGCTTAGAGGCGGTCGAGCAGGCGGCTAGAGATTGCCGCGGAGCGCCTGCTCGCGCTCGATCGCCTCGAAGAGCGCTTTGAAGTTCCCGTCACCGAAGCCGCGCGCGCCGTGGCGCTCGATCACTTCGAAGAAGAGCGTCGGGCGGTCCTGCGCGGTCTTCGTGAAGATCTGGAGCAAGTAGCCGTCGTCGTCGCGGTCGGCGAGGATCTTCAACCGCCGCAAGTCCTCCCACGACTCGTCGATCTCGCCGACGCGGTCGCCGACGTCTTCGTAGTAGGCCTCCGGCGTCACGAGGAACCTGACGCCGCGCTCCTTGAGCGCGTCGACCGTGTCGACGATGTTCGACGACGCCATCGCGACGTGCTGCGAGCCCGGCCCGTGGTTGAACTCGAGGTACTCCTCGATCTGGCTCTTGCGTTTGCCCTCGGCGGGCTCGTTGATCGGGAATTTGATCTTCCCTTCGCCGTCCGTCATCACCTTCGACATCAGAGCGGAGTACTCCGTGGAGATCGCCTCGTCGGTGAAGTGGATCATCTCCGTCATCCCAAAAACGCGTTCGTAGAACTCGACCCAGTGCTGCATGCGGCCGAGCTCGACGTTGCCGACGACGTGGTCGATGTGCTGCAGCCCGACGCCCAGGTCGCTCCCGTTCGTCGACTCCTGCGCGACGTAGCCGGGCAGGTAGGCGCCTTCGTAGCCGGCCCGGTTCACGAACGTGTGCACGACATCGCCGTACGTCGCGATCGAAGAGAGCTCGACCTTGCCGAATTCGTCCTCGACCGAGCGCGGCTCGGCCACGCCGCGCGCGCCACGCTGAACCGCCTCGCGGTACGCGTTCGTCGCGTCGGGGACGCGCAGCGAGATGTCCTTGACCCCGTCGCCGTGGAGGCACGCGAATTCGCAGATCGGTGAGTCGCGACGCAGGCCGCTGGTGACCACGAGGCGGATCTCGCCCTGCTCGAGGACGTATGACGCACGGTCGCGCACGCCGGTCTCCGGACCCGCATACGCCGTGCATCGGAAGCCCAACGCGCGCTCGTAGAAATAGGAGGCCTGCTTTGCGTTGCCGACCCAGAGCTCGACGTGGTCCCAGCCGTCAAGGGGCATGAAGTCGCTGCTCACGACCTGATCTTACTCGGCTGCCGGAATGGCGGGACGGCGCCGGGCCAGCCCGATCCCAGCGGCGATCGCGAGCCCGCCCACGACCTGCAGCGGGGTCATCGTCTCCGAAAGCAGCAGCAGGGCGAAGAGGGCTCCGAGGAACGGCTGCAGGTTCGCGTAGAGGGACGCGCGCGACGGTCCGACACGGTCGATTGCCGTGAACCAGAGCACGTTCGTGATCACGAGCGGCCCGATGATCGAGATTCCGAGGATCGTCCAGACGGTCGGCGAGAGGTCCCAGTCCTGACTCGCGAGCTGAGGGGCGGCGGTCGGGAGGAGCAACGCCGCGCCCATCAGCAGGCCGACCGCCGAGATCCGAAACGGCGAGTAGCGCTGCATCAGCGGAGCGATCGCCACCGAGTACACGGCCCACGTCGCCGATCCAACGAGGGCCAGGCCGATCCCCTTCGGGCTGCCCGCCACCTCGCCGTGCGAGCCGAGCGCGACGAGTGCGACTCCGACGAAGCTGACGCCGGCGGCCGCGACGAAGCGCCTGGAGAGCCGTTCGACTCCCGTCAGCCGCGCGACCAGCATGGTGAAGATCGGCAGCGTCCCGAAGACAAGTGCGGCCGTGCTCGCCGTCGTGTACTTCAACGAGTAGACGAAGCTGATCTGGTTGAGCCAGATGCCGACCGCGGCGGCGCCGAACAAGAGGAGGACGTCCCGCCGGCTCATACGCAGCGAGCGCTCGAAGGCGAGCGTGATCGCGGCGAAGAGCAGCGCCGCGGTCGTGAACCTGACGGCCGAATAGGCGAGGGGTTGGAACCCGTGCCCGATGACGTACTTCGTCATCGTGAAGTTGATGCTCCAGATGACGACCGTGATGAGGAGGCCGATCTCGGCTGCGGAGAGTCGGCGCACGGGCGCGGACGGTAGCGATACGCTTCGAGGGTGGCCGAGGTCACCCGAGACGACATCGACGAGCTCGTCGGGCCGGCGACTCCACACTTCGCTTACCAGCTCCGCGCGCGAATCGAGGAGCTCGTCAGCGACCTCCCCGAGGACCACGAGGTCCGCCGATACGCCGAGGAGAAGAAGGAGCTGCTCGACCGCCTCGGTCATGCGTCCTCGCGCGCAGAGGACGGGCCCGTCGAGCCACGGACGAGGATCGGGTGGGAGACGATCCCGAGCGCGGCTCCGGCGTCCGAACCCCTGCCTTAGTCATCGCACTTCGTCGATGAGGAACGTCTTCGTCTCGGGGGGCACGCGCGGGATCGGAAAGGCGATCGCCCTTCGGTTCGCCCGAGCCGGCGCCGACAGCGTCGCGGTCGGCTATCTGCGGAACGACCGGGCTGCAGAGGCGACCGCGGAGGAGCTGCGGGCGGCGGGCACAGAGCCGGTGCTCGTGCGCGGCAACGTCACGTCGGAGCGGGTGCTCGAGCAAGTCACGGCGCTCGGACCGCTCGACGTGCTCGTGCACAACGCTGCGACCGGCGTGATCCGCCCCGCGCTGGAGACCGAGCCGAAGCACTGGGAGTGGACACTCACGGCAAACGCACGCGCGCTGCTCGACCTCGCCCGCGCGACGGTGCCCCAGATGCAGTCGGGCTCGTCGATCGTCGGCATCTCGTCGCTCGGCGCCCAGCGGGTGCTCGAGAACTACGCGCTCGTCGGGACGTCGAAGGCGGCGCTCGAGTCGCTCATCCGCTACCTGGCCGTGGAGCTCGCGCCGAACGGGATCCGCGTGAACGGCGTGTCTGCCGGCGTCGTCGAGACCGAGGCGCTCAACCACTTCCCGAATCGCGAGGACATGGTCGGGCACAGCACGAAGCGGACACCGGTCGGCCGCCTCGTCGAGCCCGAGGACGTCGCGGATGCCGTCGAGTTCCTCTGCTCACCGGCCGCGAAGATGGTCTGCGGGCAGACGCTGATCGTCGACGGCGGCTTCTCCCTGCTCGCCTAGGCCTTTCGTGGGTTGAAAGCGCGCTATCGTCGGCGCGTGGAGCCCACCGACGAGAACCGCAGCGCGTTCGACGCCGCCCACCGCTCGGCCCAACGGCACGAGGCCGGGCTCCCGTCGCTCGTGCGCGAGTCGCTCGCCGACCTCAACGGCAAGCGCGTCCTGCACCTCGGCTCAGGCTCGGGCGCCGCGACCGTCGAGTTCGTCGAGCTGGGCGCGAGCGTCACCGGCGTCGACCCCTCGGACGGAGCGCTGGCCGTCGCACGCGAGCGCGAGCCGGCCGTGCTCTGGATCCACTCGGAGATCGAGTCGCTGCCGGCTGAGCTCCAGCGAAACCGCTTCGATCTCGTCTACGCAGGCCCGGAGACCACACAGGGTGTGCGAGACCTCGACCTCCTCGCCGCCACGGTTGCCGCGGCGCTCCGACCCGGCGGCGACTTCCTGCTCTTCGACGAGCACCCCGCTGCGCTCTGCATCGACGGCCTGATGCACTGGCGCGAAGACTACTTCGCGGCGGGCTTTCGCCGACTCGGCCAGCTCGTCGGCGCACTCGGCCGACGCGATCTTGTCGTGCGTGCGCTGGAGGAGTTCCCGGCCGGGCCGGGGTCGTACCACGACGCGCGCGTGCCGGAGAGTTTCCTCCTGCACGCCCGGAAGACGCGCTAGGCGCTCAAGAACCGTTCCGCGAGAAGAGCCGCCCGAACGTGTCGGTCGCGACGTAGCCGGCGATCCGCGGATTCTCCTGTAGCCGACGCAGCGAATACTCGTACCACTGCCGCCCGAACGGCACGTAGATGCGCAGGCGGTCGCCCTCTCGCACGAGCTCCCGCCCGAGCGCCTCGCGGACGCCGAGCAGCATCTGGAACTCGTACCGCTCCCGTGCGATCCGCTTCCCCTCGGTGATCAAGAACTCGTCGTGGGTCGCGATCCCGACGAACGACGCCGTCTCGACGAGCGCCTCGAGGCTCCTGACGTAGCTCGCCCGGATCTCCTCGAAGTCGGTGTACGCGATCGACTCGGGCTCGAGATAGATGCCCTTGCAGATCCGGACGTTCGGGCGCAGGTCCGCGAGCCCTGCGATGTCGTCGAGTGTGCGGCGCAGCCGCGCCTGAAAGACGACGCCCACGTTGTCGAGCGCCGCCTCCCTCAGTTCCCGGTACATGCGAAGGGTCTCGTCCGTCGTGGTCGAGTCCTCCATGTCGATGCGGACGAAGTTCCCGCTCTCGGCCGCATGCCGAACGAGAGCCTCGATATTCGCCTTGGCGACGTCGTAGCCGAGCTTCAGGCCGACGGCCGTCGGCTTGACGCTCACGTTCGCGTCGAGCCCGTGCTCGCCGATCGCGTCGAGCGTGTCGTGGTAAGCGCCGACGATCTCCTGCGCCTCCTCGGTGTTGTGGATCTCCTCTCCGAGAACGTCGATCGTCGCCGTCATGCCGTCCGCGTTCAGGCGCGCGACGGTCGTGACGGCGTCGTCGATCTCTTCGCCGGCGATGTAGCGATCGGCGATCCGCCGGACGATCGGACGCGGAACGGCCGGCAGCAGATGAACGAGCGCGCGATCGAGAAGAGCCAAGCCGCGGCGATTCTAAAGGCGCCCGGCCTAGGGCTTGCGGGGAGGCAGGAAGATGAACCCACCCGAGAGCGTGTCCGCCTCCTTCTTCCGTAGCGCCATACAGTTGACGGTGCGCGAGCGCACCTCGCGGATCACGCCGCGCATTGCTGCATAGGCGGGCTTCTTCGAGCCGTCCGCCCAGAGCACCCCCGACTGCCAGCCGGCGAGCCGCCTCTCGTCGGTCAGCAGAAAGTTGAAGAACGAGGCGACGTACGGCTGGCAGTACGCGAAGCGAACCGCGTCCACGAGCTGCGCCGCGTGCAACGCTTCTGAGCCCACTGTCCGTGCGCGCTCGACGCCGTTGTAGAGCGAGCGCTTCGCGGAGTCGACGGTCGTCTCGAAGCCGTCCTCGAGGTAGTAGATGCGCGCTCCGCCCCCGATCGTCGGCTGATCTGTGCCGGCGAAGGCCTCTGCGTACGCGATCACGAGCTTCTCGTAGTCGCCCTGTCCGATCGATCCGGTACTCGGGTGCCTCGCGAACGGGCTCTCGAGCGAGAAGTCGCCGTACGGATGGTGTCCGACGTTGTCGAAGAGCGGCCGCTCGCGACCCATCCCGCGGTAGGCCTCACCGAGCTTTCGCACGAACAACCCCGGCGAGTGGCTCGCGTTCGAGACGGCGTAGGGGTTGTCGTTCCCGCGAGGCGACGTGTCCGTCATCAGGTTCAGGCGGGGACGGGCGGCCTTGAGCGTGTCGTAGCAGCGTGCGAGCAGCAGGGCGTATTCGCGCGGTGCAACGCTCTCACCGCTCGCGAACTGCGGCTGCCAGAAGTCGTTCGAGTTGACCTCGTTCCAGATCGTGACGTCGTTGATCGTCGGATAGCGCGAAAGTGCATCCCGCACGTACGTGCAGAACTGCGCACGCTCGGCATCGGTCTTCGGCGCCTCGCGTGCCGGTCCGGCGACGGTCAGGACGATCCGCATCGGAAACGTCGCGCCGAGGACGCGGTTCATCGTCACGACGTCGTTGCGGGTCAGCTTCGAGCTACCACGGCGCCAGGTGAGCGGGACCCGGAGCGCACCGATCCCCAGATCGCGAAGTGCGGCCGTAGCCGGCTTGGGATGGGCCGTCCACTTGAGCTGGTCGTCGACGATCCCGACGAGCAGATCGGAGTCAGCCCGCGCTGCGGGCGCCAGCGCAAGGGCAAGCAGAATCGTGCCGAGAAGGCGGCGCACGCCCTCTCTATCGGCAGGTGGCGCCTCGGCCAGTAGGGCGGGTGGTTACCTAGGACTCGCGCATGAACCCTTGGCGGGCGGCGCTGACGAGCGCTACCGCCTCGGGGAACAGCACCCGCATCGCGTCGCGGAGCGCCATCGCCTGCTCCTCTGCCGCGCCCGACGGATTCAACTGTGAGAGCGCCGCGCCGGTCAGCTCGACGGCCGTGTTGAGCGTCAGCGTGGCGAACTGCTCGCGCTGAGCCTCCTGCACGGACTCAGCCTGCTGCTCGGCAAACTCGCGCAGCCCCCGCAGGAGCTCCTCGGGGTCGCCGCCGAACGGAAATCCGAAGCCGCCTTCCATGTCCTCACTCTAGCTGCAGCTTGTAACCCGACTCGACCTCGAGCGCGAGCTCGTCGACCGCCACGCGCGCCTGCTGCATCGCGGCCGCAAACGGGGACGCGGCGGTCTCCCCCAGCGCACGCTCGAGCCGGAGCGTCGCGGCACCGACTGCGTCGAGATGTGCCGGCGTGGCGACACGAGGCGGCGACCCGACCACGGTCTCGAGGGCGAGGGCTGCCTCTTCGGCCTCTTCGATTCCGTCGACCTGCTCGGTCAGCCGAAGAGAGACCAGACGCGAGCGGAGCTCGGACAGGTCGCCGCCGCCGGCGCTTTCGTCCGCAAGCTCACACAGCGCGGCGATCGAGACTGCGTCGCGCACGCGCGCGCGGCTGTGCAGCGGTGTGCCGTCCGGATCGAAGGCGAGCCACGAGCGGTCCTCCCCTCGCTCGAACGCGCAGACAAAGACCCGCGCACCCGGGTCGGGCTCCGCGGGCAGGACGCCCGCCAGCCGCTCTCCTTCGCCCACGTATCTCTCAGCGGCCGCTGCGATGCGGTCCAGCTCCTCGACCAGCTCCACGTGACCAAGGATAGAAGCGCCTACCATAGTGGCCGTGGCCGCCGCGTTCTCGATCGGCTTCGCCGTGGCGATCGTCGTGCTCGCCGCGGCGTTCGCAGTTGCGGCAAGCGGTCGGTTGTCAGCGCGCACCGCGTACGTCCTCGCAGTACTCACCGGGCTCGGAGCCGCGGCAGCCTGGATCGCGCTCGCGTTCGAGCCGGAGCTCAGTCTTGCCGTCGCAGCCGCCGGGCTCACGGTGTGCTCATTCGCCCAACTCGGTGCGTACCCGCTCTCACGCCTGATCAGCCGAGGCAGAGCGATCGACGCGGACTTCACGCGTGCGGACGAGCGCCTGCACGCACTGATCGAACGGGAGTCGACGGAGCGAGCGGCGGAGCTCGAGCGCACGCTGTCGCTCGCCCGCGCCGAGTCCGCGTCGATCTTCGCCGACGAGGAGCGCCGCCTTGCCGACGAGCGACGTCACTCGCTGGTCACGCGCGAGGCGCAGCTGCGCGACGAGCTCGCCGCGTCGCTCAGCACGGCCCAGCAGCAGGTCGAGCGCCGCTTCGTCGAGTGGTCGGCTGACCTGGACCGCATCCAGGAGCGACTCGCCGAGCAGACGTCGCGGGTTGGCGAACGGCAACGCGAGCTCATCGCGAAGGTCGAGTCACGCATCACGACCGACGCGGACCGCATCGTCGCCGAGAGCGAAGAGCAGCGCGCCGCGGTCGCTCGGATGCGCGAAGAGCTCGGTCGGTCGATCGAAGAGTCGGTGCAGGCCGCGAACGCGGAGCTCGAGTCGCAGGGCGTGGAACGCAGGCGCGCGTTGCATGAGGTCGCCGAGCGGCTGCGCAAGCGCGAACAGGCACTCCGCGAGCAGATCGAACGCGAGGAGACCGAGGCCTCGAGGCGGATCGCAGCGGGCTTCGCCGAGATCGAGCGGAAGCAGCTCGACCAGCTCCAGCGGGTGATCGACCGCGCAAGCTCCGGCTACGCCGAGATCGCCTCGCAGCAGTTCGGCGAGGCGATCAAGATTGCGCGCGAGGACGCGGCGAAGCGGCTCGCACGCGAGATGGAGCGCGCGGTCGCCTCGTTCGAGCGCGAGGCGAGCGGCGTGCTCTCTGACAAGCTCGGCCAGATCTCGGATGCGGGCACGCAGCGGTTGGAGAAGCGGCTCGGGCAGATCGCCGCGGGGCTCGAGCGGCAGCGTGACGACTCCGTCGCCGCGCTGGGGCGGCGCCTCGCAGAGGCGGAGGAAGAACTGATGCGGCGCGTGCAGTCGCTGATGGCGGACGTGGACGCAGACCGCACGGTGATCCAGGCACGTCTGACCGAGCTCAGTCGGCGCATCGACGAGACGTACGCGCGGGCGCGGTAGGGCCGAACCAACAAACGCGGGGAGGGATCGTCTCAGGGACCACGAACGGAGGCGGTCCATGAGCGACACCCAGACGATCGAGACGCAGGGCGAGCGTGCGAAAGTCGAGAGTTGGCGCCTGCACATCCTCATCCAGGCGGGCTACCCGCTTCCGCTGGCCGAGCGCATCGCCGCGAGCGAGGCTGACCTGCACCGTGCGGTCGGACTCATCCGCTCCGGCTGCGAGCCGCAGACGGCCGCCGAGATCTTGCTCTAGAGGCCATCGCTAGCATCGGCTTCGTGCCGAAGGCCGAAGCGCTCACGTACGGGGACCGCAAGGTCTACACGGTCGGGTCGTTCAACCGCGGTGTTGCGGATTGGGTCGCGCGCCTGCCGACGGTCTGGATCGAGGGCGAGGTGACCGAACTGCGCCGCCACAGCGCGTGGGCGAACGTCTTCCTGACGCTGAAGGACCCGGCAGACGGCTCCTCGCTCCCGCTCTCGATCCCACGTGGGCAGTTCGACGCGCTCCGTCTCGACCTCGTGGACGGCGAGCGCGTGCACGTCTACGGAAGGCCCGAGCTCTTCGCGGCGAAGGGTGAGTTCAAGCTGCGCGCATTGACGATCGAGCGCTTCGGCGAAGGTGACCACCTCGCGGCGCTCGAGCGGCTGAAGAAGAAGCTCGCGACGGAAGGAGTGTTCGCCGAGGCGCGCAAGCGACCACTTCCGTTCCTCCCCCGCAAGATCGGCCTCGTCACCGGGAACGACGCCGCGGCGAAGCGCGACGTCATCACCGCAGTGACGACGCGGTTCCCGTCCGCGCACGTCGTCGTCGCCGAGACGCTCGTGCAGGGGCCACGTGCCGCGGTCGCGATGGTCGCGTCGCTGCAGGCGATCTGCGAAGAGGGCGTCGACGTCGTCGTGCTCGCACGTGGCGGCGGCAGCTTCGACGACCTTCTGCCGTTCAGCGACGAGCGGCTCGTGCGAGCAGTCGCGGCGTGCCCCGTGCCCGTCGTCAGCGCCGTCGGCCATGAGCAGGACACACCGCTCTGCGACCTCGCTGCCGACGTGCGCGCCTCCACACCGACAGCTGCGGGCCGGCTCGTCGTGCCGGACTACGCCGAGCTCACCACGCGCCTCGAGGCCGCGCGCACCTCCCTCCAGCGCGGCGTCCGGCGAACGCTGGAGCGCCAGCACGAGCGCATGGACAGCGTCGCCGCCCGGCTGCGCCGCGCTCCGGTGCTCGCCGTCGAGCGCGAACGGCGAACGACCGGGGCGCTGCACGAGCGTCTGCGGCGGGCTCCGCTCCTGCTGGTCGAGCGCAAGCGCGCCGCGCTCGAGAACGCGACCGCGAAGCTCCGGGTGCTGTCCCCGAGCTCGACCCTGGCGCGCGGCTACGCGATCGTGCGGGCCGAGGACGCGATCGTCCGCTCCTCGTCAGAGGTCGAGGCAGGTGCCCGTGTGGACGTCCAGCTCGCTGAGGGCGGCTTCGGGGCACGGGTCGAGGAGACAAGGTGAGCGAGCCTGCTCCTAGCTTCGAGGACGCGCAGAGGGAGCTGGAGCAGATCGTCCAGCGCCTCGAGCACGGGCAGGCGCCGCTCGACGAGGCGCTTGCGCTCTGGGAGCGCGGCGAGCAGCTGTACAAGCTCTGCCGAGAGCGGCTCGACGCGGCGGAGGGGCGGATCGAGGAGCTCGCGAAGCGGGTCGAAGAGTCGCGGCCGGCGGTATAGGATCTCGCCCACTGTGGCCTCCGAGGCGACCGAGCTCCTCCAGAACGTCCCGATCTTCTCCGGGCTCGACCCGCGGGAGCTCGAGACGATCGCGCGCACGGTCCACGAGCGGACGTTCGCGCCGGGCGACGTCGTCGCCCAGGAGAACCAAGGGGGCGTCGGCTTCTTCATCATCCGCGACGGGGAGGCGAAGGTCACCGTCGCCGGCAACGAGGTGCGCCGGCTCCACGCAGGAGACCATTTCGGAGAGATCGCCCTGATCACCGAGGGCCCCCGGACGGCGACCGTGACCGCGGAGTCCGAGCTCAAGTGCTACGGCCTCACCCCGTGGGAATTCAGGCCGCTCGTGCAGACGAACGCCAGCATCGCCTGGAAGATCCTCCAGGCGCTCGCAAAACAGGTCAACGAGCGTCACTAGGGGTCACTAACCTGGGTGATGCGGCGGGAGCGGCGGCCGCCTACGCTCCGTGCCGAAAGGAGAAAAGCATGGCTGAGAACCAGAGCCATGCGGCCGGGCAGTCCTATGCGGTGCACGAGAGCATGAAGCTGCACCCTGGGCTGGACCTGGGACTCCGGTACACGTCCGACTCGTTCATCGACGCGAGCGACTTCGCGCTCGAGTTCCTGAACGAGCACGACCCGAACCGGGAAGGGCGCGTCAGTGCGCTCGAGATCGTTCGGATCGGTCCGGACTCACGCGAGACCGTCTGGCGCTATGCGTACGACGGCTCGTCCAGCGGCCACCAGGATCCCATCGAGGTTTGGGGCTTTGACGTCATGACGTGGCGTGGCCCCGACCGAGCCGCATACCCAGCTCAATGAGATCCGCATAGGCCCGTTCCGGGTCGCCCGAGAGTGGTACCGCCTCGGCCGCGAGCACGCGACCGCCGAACAGCACACAGCGCACCCCCGCAGCGCGGCTACGACGCTGCACGACGGCGGGTGCCTTGCCCTCGAACGTCGTCGCGTCGACCGTCCCCTCGCCGGTCACGACGAGGTCGTAACCGCGCGGATCGAAGCCGACGACGTCGAGCACGAGCTCCGCGCCGGGCACGAGCTCGGCGCCGAGTGAGGCGAGCGCAGCGCCGAGGCCGCCCCCCGCGCCCGAGCCGGCAGCCCCACCCAGCGGGTGTCCAGCGAACGCGCGCTCGAGCTCGGCCACGTCGTTGGGCGTTGCTCCCTTCTGCGGACCGAAGAGCCTCGGGGCGTCGACAAGCGTTGTCTGCACGTCGCAGGCGACGGTCGTCGGCAGCGGCAGCTCGTCGAGGACCTCGAGCAGGCCGGCGCCGGCGTCCATGTTCGCCGTTCCGCCGAGGCCGACGACGAGCGCGCGTGCGTCCCGCACGTTCGCGATCAGCTCTCCTAGCCCACGGCTCGAAGCGGACCGGACCTCGAGCCGGCACGGGTCGAGGGGGATCGCTTGAGCGGCCTCGACGACGGCCGTCCCGGAGGCCAGAAGCCACTCGGCTCTCCGCTCGTGCCCGAACGCGTCGTGGACGTCCGCGAAGCGGTGCTCGCCGTCGAGCACGTCGATCGTGCCTTCCCCACCGTCGGCGACCGGCCTCTCGTCGCATTCGACGCCGACCGAGCGAAAGCCCGCTGCGATCGCGGCGGCCGCCTCGCGCGCGGTCAGGACGCCCTTGAGACCGCTAGGCGCTGCGAGCGCGCGCAGGCTCCTCCTCCGTGACCACGTGAAGCTTCGGCTCTGTCTGGTCCGGCATGCGCTTGAGCGTCGCGAACGAGATCCCCTCGTGCGCAAGGAACACGAGCCCGACGCCGACGCCGACCGACATCTCGAGTATCTGCAGCCCGAGCCCGTACGCGAAGCCGGTCGTGTAGGCCACGCCGTAGGAGACGAGCGGCAGCGCGACGGCCGCCTGCAGCAGGCCGATGTTCCCCGGCCAAAGCGGGAAGATCGTCGCAATGTTCATCAGCAGGAGGACGAGTCCGGCGGCCGGCAGCGGTGCGTCGATGTCGAACGCGCGCATCGCGACCCACACCGCAAGGAGCTGGAGCAACCAGCCGAGGCATTGGAAGGAGATGGCGAGCGCGGCGCCCGCAGGCGAGCGGAGCACGTCAAGGCCGACACGCGCCATCGCGAGGAGTCGACGAAGACGGCTGAGCTCGTCGGCGACCGGCTTGCGCAGTCGCGCCGTGATGAGGGCGAGGACGAGCAGAATGCCGCCCAGAGCCGCAGCGATCGCGATGCTCGTCAGCGCCCAGTGCGGGATCTTCGCCGTCAGCAGGACGTAGACGACGAGCAACATCGCGGGGATCACGTCGAACAGCCGGTGCGTGAACACGGTGCCAAGCAGCGTCGCCGTGTAGCCGCGTCCACGCGGGAGATGGCGGGTCAGCACGGCGACGCGTGCAAGTTCGCCGGTGCGCGCCGGCAGCACCGCGTTCGCGAGCAAACCGATCGCGAACGCCGAGAAGATGTGCCCGAACGGCGGAGCATTCCTCGGCATGGCCTGGCGAACGACCGTCCGCCACGCGAGCGCACGCGCGACCACCGACAGCAGGTTGAGCCCCATCGCCGCGAAGATCCATCTCCACTCGACGAGGCGGAACGCGTTCGCGACGAGCCCCCACTCGGGCCCGCGCCACCAGAGCATCACGATCGCGATGCCGAGCAGCGCGAGCACGATCAGCACACGCCACCACGTGCTGCGCGCAACCGCGCTCATGCGCGTGCGCCGACCCGGGACTGTCCTGTGACGAGCTCGTAGACCCCGGCGAGCCGCCGCGCGATCGTGTCCCACCCGTATTCCGCCTGCGCGAGCTCGCGCGCGGCCGCGCCCATCGCCTGGCGGCGGGGCTCGTCCTCGACGATCGCCACAAGCGCCTGCGCAAGAGACGCGGGATCCCCCGGCGGCACGGTGAGGCTCGTGTCGTGCGTTGTCACGTCGCGATAGCCGGGGATGTCCGACGCCACGACGGGCAACGCACACGCAAACGCACGCGTGAGCACCATGCCGAAGCTCTCGCCGCCGATCGAGGGCGCGGCAAGCGCCTTCGCCGACAGCAGCTCCGCCGTCAGCTCATCCTGGTTGAGGTAACCGAGCACGTCGACACCCTCGGAGGACACACCGAGACGCCGCTGGAGGAGCCCGACGGCGAGCGGGTCGGCTCCGATCAGCCGCAGCCTCGCACCGGTCGCGGCGTGGACGGTCGGCCACGCGCGCAGCAACACCTGCAGCCCCTTCCGCGGCTCGTGCCGGCCGACGAATGCGATCCGGTGCTCGCGGTTGCCGGGATGGGCCTCGGTCGGGATCAGCACGCCGTTCGGCACGACGTCGTACGCACCCGGAAGCCAGCGCGCTGCTGAGTCACGCGCCTGGTCGGAGACCGCGATCCGATGATCGATGCGGTCCATGAGCCCACCCCAGAAGTGGATGGCGTAGCGCATCCAGCCGAGCTCGCCCGAAGCGTGGAACGTGGCGACGACCGGGCACCGTGCGAACGAGAGCGCTGCGACGCAGATCGCGGGCGTCATCGGCTCGTGCAGGTGCAGGACGTCGAAGCGCTCATGCTCGAGCACACGCTTGATCCTCGGGACGGTGCGCGGGCTGAGCGCGAGGTTCGGCAACGAGCCGTTCGCGGGGACGATCACCGAGCGGCCCACCGGGATCACATCCGGCGGCGGACTCCCGTGCCGCCCCAACCGCGGATGGAGCACACGCGTGAAGCTTCCGGGCGGGTCGTTTCCGATGATCGTGCGCACGTCGAAGCCGAGGCCCCTCAGAGCCTCTGACTGGAGCTCGGCGTGCTCGACCACAGCGCCCCAGAACGACCAGGAGTACGGGACGACGATCCCGACCTTCACGCGGCCAGCATAGAGCGTGGCCAAAACGACCCCCTCCGGCCGAGGGCAGTTCAGAGCCGGCGGGAACCGTCAATCGTCAGTCGCCCCCTCCCGCCGGCTCCGCCAGGAGATTCGGCGAGACGACGCGAACGGTTTGGCCTAGCTCGTCAGCGCGGCGACGAGCCCGGCGACGAGCGGCACGAGCGCGACCCAAGTCGTCCGGCCCCGGGCGGGCAGCTCGAGCGCGGGCGCAAAGGCAACCCGCATGAGCTCCCGACGGTCGGGCACCCAGTGAGGACTACGCCTCAGGTGGGCGAGAAGACCGGTGCCGAAGTCCGAGAGTTCGTGCTCCATGCCTCTAGATATCGGGCGGAACCCAAAAAGCTCGTGCTCGGCGATGGGTGATTAGCGTCACCCAAAACGGGTGGATCCGAACAACGCGACAAATACACTCGGTGCGTGTTCGACGAGGGCCTGGCCGAGCTCCACACCCACCTCGGAGGCTCGGTCGCCTCGGAGATCCTCTGGAGCTTGGCCCACGAGCAGGGCATTGCCCTGCCCGTCAAGGACTACTGGGAGTTCGAGCGGCTCGTCACGGTCAGCGACCCGCGCGGGGTGCCGAACCTGGACGCCCTCGACCAGATCTACCACTGGACGGAGCTGATCCAGTCCTCGCCGATCGCCGTCGAGCGCTCGGTGCATGCGGCGATCGGCGGCGCCTATCGCTCGCAGCACATCACGACGCTCGAGCTGCGCTTCAATCCGATGAAGCGGAACCGCGGCGGCGAGCGCGACCTCGACCACATCATCCTCGCGGCGATCCGAGGGCTCGACCTCGCTTCGATCGAGTACCCGCAGGTTCGCGCGGGCCTGATCCTGATGATGGACCGGACCTTCGACGCGCGCTTGAACGAGATCATCGTCGAGAAGGCGATCAAGTGGGCGCCGCGCGGGATCGTCGGGGTGGACATCGCCGGGCCACGCCCCGGCGGCGGGCGCTACGACTACACGCAGGTTGCGCCGATGGTCGAGACCGCACGCGACGCCGGGCTCGGCGTGACGATCCACGTCGGCGAGGAGGGCGGCGTCATGGGACGCGAGGAGACGGCTGAGGTCGTCGAGTCGCTGCGGCCGGATCGCATCGGCCACGGGATCCTCGCCGCCGGCGACCCGGACCTGATGGCCGCGATCCGCGAGCGCCAGATCGTGCTGGAGATCTGCCCGACCTCGAACCTGCTGACGAAGGCCCTCGCCGACGAGGACGCGGTGCGCGAGACGTTCCGCCGGTTCGTCGAGAACGGCGTCGCCTTCACGATCGCGACGGACGGGCCGGAGATGATGCGGACGCACCTGCGCGACGAGTTCGAGCTCCTGCTCCGGATCGGCGCGCTCGACGAGGACGAGGCACGCGAGGCCAACGCCCGCGGGCACGAGTCCGCTTTCATCAGCGGCCGCCGCGTGTCAGAGCGGGCGTAACTGCCGCAAGATACGCCCTTCGGACAATGGCGGCTCGATAGAGGAGGTGGCAAGCTCGCTGCATGTCGCCAGTCCTCAAAGATCAGCCCATCGGCTTGACCAATCGTCAACGCCAGGTCGTTGCGCTGATCGCGGCGGGTTGCTCGAACGATGAGGTCGGCGCGCGTCTGGGCATCTCCCCTAGGACCGCAAAGGCGCACAGCGATGTACTCCGGCAGAAGCTCGGAGTTCCTCGCCGGCGTCAAATCCCTGCCGCGTACCGCGCCCTCACGGGCGAGGACCCGCTCGCCCAAGACCTCGGCGCGGAAGCACACGCCGGGGGCTGACGGCAAGGTGCCCGCGGCGCGCGGCCGACCCGCGGGCACCGCTCTTTTCGACCATGTGAAACCGGCGCGAGGAGCGCTAAGGTCGAGGCCGAGATCAGGGCCTCCCGAGACCGATGGGAGAAGGTAAGGGTTTGGCCGAACAGCGTCGGCACATCATCAAGCGACCGCGCCTCACAAGGCTGCTCCATCAATCAGAAGCGCGGATCATCCTGCTCGTTGCGCCAGCCGGCTACGGGAAAACCACGCTGACGCGGGACTGGGTATCGGCACTTGTCGGGCCGAAGGTGGCCTGGTACCGCGCCGAGTCAGCTGCCGCGGACTCCGCGGCGCTCGCCGCCGGTCTAGCAGAAGCCCTTGCTAAGGCCACTAACGGATCGGAGCAGAGGCTGCTGGCGAGACTGTCGAGCGGCGGCCCGGTTCCAGAGGCGGTCGGCTTGGCAAAACTGGTCGCCGATTCGATCGGAAGCTCTTGCGACGACGTGTTGATGGTCATCGACGATTACAACCGCGCGTCGAGCCCCGAGGCCGAGCAACTCGTAGACGAACTCGCCCGCATTGCCTCCTTCCGCCTCGTCATAACGACTCGGACTCGCCCGGCGTGGGCTACCGCACGACGATTGCTATACGGCGAGATCTATGAGTTGGGACGCGAGATGCTCGCGATGGACCAAGAAGAGGCCGCACGTGTTTTGGCACGAAATGGTCAACGACCGCTTCCAGGCCTTGTCGCGCTGGCGGCGGGCTGGCCAGCTGTTATCGGGCTAGCAGCGGCGTCTGGGTCCGTGGACGTGCCCGAGCACGTTCTCGCGGACACGCTCTATGAATTCTTTGCACAAGAAATCGTCCAGTCGCTTCCGACCACAGTGCGCGTTTCGCTCCACGCCCTCGCGCTTGCGTCCACGATCACGCCACGGGTTGTTGACGCCTTGCTCGGCGATGACGCGGAAGAGATACTCGGTTCCGCGGTAGCCGCCGGAGTGTTGTCGGCGGAGGAGGGGGGCAATTACTACATTCACCCGCTCTTTCGTGAGTTTCTCTCGCATGACCTGGACGGACCAACGTCGCACGAAGTAGCGCGGGACGCACGATTAGTGGCTGAAGCGCTAGCGCGAGATGGCGCATGGGATGCCGCCTTCGAGGTTGCCCGCCGCGCCACTCTTGCAGATGTCGTCGCAGAGTTGTTCGAGTCCGCAGGCCCGGAACTCTTGCGAGCCGGCAGAACCGCCTCGCTTAGAGCATGGGTCGACCACGCGCTTGACCTCGGGATCAATTCTCCGCACATCGATCTTGTTGCCGCAGAGGTGGCGTTCCGTGCTGGCGAGCCGGGAGCCGCGGAGACGTTGGCGCTTCGCGCAGCACGTCGGTCGACACACGCGGAGGCCACTCAACGGGCGTTGGTCCGTGCGGCCCGCGCAGCGACATTCGATGATCGGCCGGGAATTGGGGCAGAGCACGCTACCCGCGCTTGTGAACTTGCTCGAGACGACGCCTCGTTACGTGCGGCGCTCTATGCACGATTCTTGGCAGAGGTCGAACTAGAGAACCCACAGGCGACCCGATTCCTAGATGACTTCGCCACTACGGCGGATCTTAGTGTGGACGACATGCTGAGACTCGGCGGCGGGCGCCTGTTCCACGCGCACCGCCTCGGTCCGCTCTATCCATGCATTGACGAAACGCGGCCGCTTGAGGCGCTGCTCTCCAGCGCGTCTGACCCGTTCATCGTTTCGTCGTATCTCACGACTCGCGCGCGCGCTCTCTGTAGTGCCGGTCTGTACTCCGAATCGTGGAACACGATCGAACAAGCGCTCGATGAGGCTCGCCGCTCGCACCTCGAGTTCGCGATCCCGCACATCCTCGCAACAAGAGCCCACACGGCTACGGCTCTGAGTCGTAACGGTGAGTTCCGCCGGCAGATGGCGGAGCTCGACATCACCGCGCGGTCAAGTACTCACGTTGTCGCGAACATCGCTCTTCTTCGTGCGCAAGCCCACCTTGTGAGCCAGCGGTTCACGTCCGCGGTGCAGATACTTCGGGAAGCCCCAGTTCCTGCCGACCGTGGCACCCACTCTGAGCTGCTCGGGTATCTGGCTCTGACGCTCTCGCTACTCGGGCAGTCGCGTGAAGCCGCCTCGTTTGCGCGTGAAGCCGCCGAGCTCTCACGGAGCGCCGAACCGCGTGTCGTCGTTGCGCTCGTCGATGTTGTAATTGCGTCAAACACCAACTCTTTGCTTCAGGAGAGACTTGCGTCCGCGATCAAGATCATCGCGTCGACCGGGTTCGTCGACCCGATCGTGATCCTCTTCCGGGCGTGCCCGAAGCTAGCTCCGCAAGTCGCGACATTCGTTCGGAGTAACCCAGGCGCAACGGTCATACGTCCAAAGATCGAACATTGGGCGAGGCAGGCATCAAAACAGACCGGCATCCTCACCACGCGTGAAGCCCAAATCTTAGAACTCGTCGCGGGCGGAGGTTCAAGTCGTGAGATCGCCCGACAGCTCTTCATTAGCGAGCCGACCGTAAAAGTTCATTTGCGGCACATTTACGAGAAGCTCGGCGTTCGAAACCGCGCCGAGGCGTCGGCTCTAGCCGCCAGGAGTGGCTATGCCGCGACCACTACGGAGGCGGCAGACTCCGGATCGGCCTGAACCACCTGACTACCGAATGTGAAGTCCGGCGCGGTTCCAAGCCGGTACGACTCCTCAGCCGACGCGAGAATGGCCTCAAACGCTGCAACGACTGACGTATCGAACTGACTCTCTACTGCTTGCGCAAGCCTCAGACGCGCAACTCGACTCGGCATGGCGTCCCGATATGGTCGATCGGACGTCATTGCGTTGTACGCATCCGCGACCGAGATGATGCGCGAGACAAGGGGCGTGAACGCCCCGACGAGTTTGTCCGGATACCCTTCGCCGTCGACACGCTCATGGTGATGGCGCACGATCGACGCAATCTCCGCATAGTCCTCGACGTTCGCAAGGATCCGCTCGCCGATCTCGCTATGCGCCTCCATTTGGCGACGCTCTTCGAGGGTTAGCGGCCCTTCCTTTTCAAGAAGGCCTGGAGGCAGTCCAATCTTCCCGATGTCATGAACCAGTCCGGCTAGGTGGCACTTACGCTGCTCCTCCTCGCTCAGACCCATACGCCGGGCGATGTCACGGGAGTAGATCGCCACGGCGGCTGAATGGCCGGCTGTATATCTGTCTCGCGCGTCGAGAGTCGCAACGAGAGCCGTCGCAAAGGACAGATTGGCGCGTTCAAGTCTCTCATTCGCTCCGACTAGCTCTTCCGCCAACTGTCGCTGCTCCTGGTACAGGACGAAGAGGCGTTGCGCTGCAATGGCGGGGACAAAGAACAGCAAAGCGGTCCATGCAGATACCTGCTCGTAGCCGTAGGCAAGAACCGCAATAACAGGGGTGAACAGCGGGATCGTCGCCGCGAGAAGCCTCGCCATCGCCTGGAGCGTCGCCATGATCGACCCGGACTTCCGGATCGCGAGAGTGCCTGCGGCGACTGCGGCGTCGGTGAGCGCCTCGACTGCGCCGGCGGCCGCGACGGCAACCAGCAACTGTCCAAAAGTTGGTTCCAGGCTAAGCAGCGACTGAGCTGCGAGCCCTGCCAAGCCGCCCGCGAGGACCCGCGTCGAGGTCCAAATCAGCCATCGCTCGTACGGTGCACCGAACTCCGCGAGCAGCGCAGCGGCCCCAACCGCCATCGCTGCGTGAGGTCCATAGACCACTGCCGCGAAGAGGACCGGCATGACTGAGACCGACATCTCAAGGTTCGTCGTGAGGCGGACGCTCTGCTTTTCCGCCATCCAAGCAACAAATGACAGCGCTGCGACCACAAGCAGCGGGAACGACCCACCGGATCCCTGCTGGGCGAGTGCCAGGGCCAGGCAAACGGCTCCAACTCCAAGGGTTAGGCCGTACGACTCGATAGGGGTTAGGCGGCGGAAGCCTGTCCCACCCAAACGTACGGTCTCTTCAATTTGAGTTTCGTACATGCGTAAACCTCTTGAATCTCACCGCGGTACGTGCCTAAACTTGCCGTGCCGTCAGTCCCCCACCGAAAGGGTCCTCGTGACTCAGCTTCGGAACCGTCTTATCGCGCTGCTTCCGCTGCTCGCTGCAGTGGGAGGAGCTTCCAAGGTCTGGTAGAGCTCGCGTAGCTTCCGTTTTCCTCAGGCGCTGG
>CAWBFA010000002.1:0-914536 GCA_963788055.1 uncultured Actinomycetes bacterium
TCCCCTGAGTAGCTTGGCGCAATCGGTGCCATCGGTGTCCGATAAGGGCCTTTCTGTCAAAAAGCCCCTGGGCTGTTGATTCCAAACTCGTTGCTTATCGCGGCTGTGTTGGTTATCTCCATGAGGTCGATGATATCGTCCTGCTTCAAAATGGATGGGTGAAGTCCCCGCTGGTTGTCGGTTCTGTGAACTTGCGGCCGCGCCCAGCCCATCGAGGAAGGCCTCATCATTGCGCCGCAGTTCGATATCCTCCAGCCGCACTCCGTCGAGCAACGCGTTGTAGGTCAGATTGAAACACATGGTCGCTCTCATGATAAGGAAGGTGCTTCTTAAGCAGATGCAGCCGGGAGTCGATCTCCTGCCGCAGCCCCAGTTTGTTGACCATCAGATGGATCGCGCCGAGGCCCCCGCAGTTAACCGCCCTGGCTTTCTCGGCCATCTCATAATGGATATTGCTGGCCTTCATGATCGGCTCCGCCTGATCGCTCCAGCCACGCTCCGGGTCCAGGCGGCGTTGAATTCCTGACGCTTGCGATTGCGCAGGATCTTAGGATAGTTTCTCTTCACTCGAAATGACCTTTCTCTTTGGGTGGCTTTGGTTTTGTCACCGCCATCAAACCAAGGATTTAAGGGCATTTCGAGTCTTTTGCGTCGTCCCTACTCTATTAAAATCACGCTTCTTTAAGGACTAGGGTAGTCCGTTGACTGCTAAGCCAATACCCTTCTTCTCTCCTTAGGCTCAAAAAAGGTTCCTGGCCTTTAAAAGCAAAAAAGCCTTCCAATTAGAGAAGAGAAGAGTCCACCTGGGTGGACCTTTTGGACAATCCTAATCGTTGGGTGAGCCTCAACGTGTTGTGTGCCATTCTTAAGGATCTGGAAGAGTCAACCCAAATTGACTCTCGATCCCCAATGAAGTCGCAAGCTATATTGAGGAGGATAACTGGCCTCAAGGCCGGACTCCTCCAAAATGAAACTGAAGAGTTCGTCCTTCGTCCCACCTATGAGCATCCTTCCCGTGTCTCTGTGCAAACTACCCCCAGCGCATCTGACAGATTAACCGACAGTTAATTGGCCATTTAAATGGCCATGCCCACGCTGTCTGTAAACCTCCATTTGAATGGAGGAAATATTTCCACAATGTGGACATTGCGGTTTTAATTGGATGAAAGCCTATGAAGTCGCAAAGGATCTTGAGGAGGAAAACACACCCATGGGTGTGTCTCCGATGGACACGGAGGAAAGAAACAACTTATTGCGCTAGATCGTATGTCCGCAGAGTCTTTGAAGCGCCCAAAACTGTCGTATAGCTTAAACGTCTCCTCCGTTTTCATTAATTTTGCGTTTATTCGTTCTCCGTCTGCCGGGTCTTTCCAGTCTCTTATTAAGATTATCCTGGCCGGAATCCCCAGGGACCATACAGCCAGTTTTCGTTACGTTTATTACCCTTCCGGGGGAATATTGGCACTATAACGAGCAGCTCCGCAGCTTTGCGATTTTCAGCCTCCCGCTCAGCATTCTTTTTCTCGGTTGCTTCGATGGTGAGAATCTTCTGTCTTGTTGGCGTTAAGTTTAAATCGGAAGTTCAGCATTCAGCTTGCTCCAGGGAATAACCTTACCGTTTATTTCAACTTGCGACGATGAGATAAATCGAACCGTGGTTCTCGGATTGTCGAAGGTGTCAATAATTACCACATTTCTGACTCTTGTTAAAGTGAATGATGTTGCCGCCAGTAGAGGGCAATAACAGTCTCTTCATAAACGCCATTGTTGCATTTCCATCCAAAAGCGTGAAGCGTTTTTTCCTAAGATTCGCGATAGGGGAAGAAAAAAAGACTCCATCAGAGGAGAACGCTCATGGGGTGGACTCTTCCAGCATTGCCTTCACAGACACCGGCGCGGCGCAACGCTGCCAGAAAGCTTCTCCTTGCTGGGGCCAGAATACCTGCCCTTGGACCTAGCAAGCCTGTGCAGAGCAATTTGCGCTGCCGTTTGAAGGGTGGAATAGGCGGCAGGGTTGGTAACCATGGGTTAATGTGGGGTCGATTTTTGGTTTTTCTGTGACCAGAAACGGGCAGAAAAGAGGACCGCGCCGCTGCTATCTCACAGGAGCACTGAGGAAAGAACCTCATTTCTAAAGCAAAGAGAGAAGGTAAAGGCACAGGACCAACGATTCACCTCATCGCGAACAACTCTATTTGAGTTCTCCTTGCTTAACTATGTTTCCAATGAAACCTGCCTTCCGAGAGTGCTCTTCAACCTGTGCCTTATGACGGTTCCCTTCCTCAATAACACTTTCACGTGGTCCAGCAAACATAAGTGTTTGCAGTGGCTTCACCATCGCCTAATAGACACTATACAGAGAAGGAATATTTCCTCATCGTCATCGCCATAGCATATACCTGTAGAGGCAGCCTGACAGCATGAAGCGAATGTTTGGGAAGGAGGAGCACCTTTCAGCATACGCCGCGCATGTCTGTAGGTTTCCTTTATCAACGATTGCCCAGGCTCAAAGAGAGTCGCACATAGGGATTCTATTCTCTCATCCGCGTAGGAAGAATGAAATGCCCAGTTACAGATAGTTCGGTTGCTCTTCATATTCCTCAATCCTGTGGAATGTCTTTCAGACATTTTGCAGTTTCAGTTTGCTCATCCCAGTAATCAAACCATAGCGTTCCATCGTCACAAAGCGGCATAAAGCCCATCTGTATTCTCCTCATCTGTGGGAGGTGATATGGCTATTTGAATGAGCTTTCGTTCCACATCACCAGTGAGGAGATGACGCCTATCTTTACTTTCAACTTTTTGCATCATAAGATTAACTGGGCGGTTACATATTTCCCAATTGGGTGGTCGAAGCGGCGGAAAGAGGCTTTTTCTCCTAACTTCCTATATATTTTTCTTATATAGGGACTTTGGTAGAAAAACCTACTTTCCATCACCTCCACCACCTTTAAGTGTAATACCAAGCCAAAATAATCCTTTATGCTTATCCCGTTGACTCAGGTTCGTGGCGACCTGAGATTGGGAGGTGCGACCAACCTTTCCCAAGACCTTGAGGGGGTTCCGCGAGAGGTTCGCCGATGAGCAGGCGTGTGTGCGCTATCTTTGGGAGAGCCGATGGCCAGAAGCCTTTCACTGCCCGCGTTGTGGAGGCAGCGGGTATTGGCCGATTGAAGGCCGTGCACTGCGGCAATGCGATCAGTGCAACTACCAGGTTTCTCCAACCGCCGGAACGCTGATGCATCGCAGTCGATTTCCGTTGAAGGAGTGGTTTTGGGCCGCCTACTTGGTGGCCACCCATACCCCGGGCATGAGCGCTACCCAACTTCGGCGCCAAATGGGATGCAGTTATAAGACTGCATGGTTTTTGCTTCAGCGCCTTCGCAGGGGAATGGTTAGCGCGAACCGCAGTCGCCTTCGCGGTCGAGTGGAAGCTGACGAAGTTTTCATCGGTGGTCCCGTGCCCGGCAAAAAAGGCAGAGGAGTGGCGCGCTCTCAACATCGTACGCTGGTTTTTGGAGCCGTGGAAGTCCTCGTCTATACCGATAAGCATGGCTATTACATGGAGAGAGCAGGTCGGCTCAGGCTGGCCAAAGCCGAACGGGCGGATGAAATTTCCATTCGTCGCTTCCTGTCGGAGAATGTGGAACTGGGAACCGAAATTGGTACCGATCAATGGAGAGGGTATTCCAAAAATGCCATGAGAGGGTATCGTCACGAGTTCCACCATCCCGAAACCCATGCCCTGCACATTCATCGGGTCTTCGGCAATCTGCAAACCTGGCTGAACGGCACTCATCACGGTGTCGATGCAAAATACCTGCAAAATTATCTCGATGAATTTGTCTTTCGTTTCAACCGTCGACAAACACCAATGGCAGCTTTCCAAACACTCTTGGGTCTGACTACCCAACGTCCTCATGTTTCTCTGAAGAAAATGACGGAACCTGATTCAGCGGGATAAGCATATATCCTTATTTTGTGCTTTTAGCCTTCCACCCGCGCTCACGAAGTGTCTTGGCAAGTGTTTTGCTTGTCATTGTATATCGGATTCCTTCATGCATTGCCGATTCAAAGAAACTTTTAAATACATCAGAATGAGGGACACCAGCATCAGTATAGGTCTATACACTCGCCAGTGAAATCAGCCAAGGTATCCTCTTCAGTTCGATATTCAGCGACTGCATATTTAATCTGCCTCGGCATTTCCAACCCTTCCTTTTGCCAAAGCAAAGCACCTTTAATCGCCCAATTCAGAATGCCAGGGAGTTCGCGAAACAACGTGAAACGCCAAAATCAGCATCACGATTCTTTCCCGCTACAAACAGGTTTGATCAAAAGGAATCAAACGCAACATGGTCTGCATATTTCTTCGTCAGTTCCTTTAATAACTGGTTTATGATTTCCCGAAATCCATGGGACAACCTGCGGCTGAAATTTGAATCCATGCGTGTACTTCCAAATAGCCCACCAGTATCTCTTCGCCACCAGTTACATGTTTCATGAAGTCTTCATTCAGTCTTGCCCGTTCCTTGCTTTCACTAGCAAAAGCAATTCGTTTTCCAAATAGCTCAGCAACTTGGTCATCTGGCGTTGAATGATATTCGACTGAATAAAATAACTTCGAACCTGCTACATGGGCATAGCTTCCAAGCAATTGATTGCCGTTGTCGGAGACGAGGACGATGATCGTGTTCTCACGCTTACCGGACTCCTCCAAGAAGTCGAGTAGCCGCCCGATCTCGTGGTCGGTGTGGGAAAGGAAACCGGCGTAGACCTCAGCCATGCGAGAAAACAGCTGCTTCTCTTCGTCGGAGAGCGAGTCCCACGGCCTGACGACGTCGACCTGGTTCCAGGGCGTGCCGTCGACGCTTTTCTCCTCGACGTAGGGATTGAGCGGCGTGAGTTCCGCGTCGCCGGGAAAGATCCCAAGGTTCTTCTGCCGCTCGAACACGACCTCGCGGTAGGCCTCGTAGCCCATGTCGAACTTGCCCTTGTACTTCTCGATCCACTCCTTGGGAGCGTGATGCGGCGCGTGCGTTGCGCCGGGGCAGAAGTACATGAAGAACGGCTTGTCAGGCGCGATCACCAGTGCGTCCTTGATGAACTCCATCGCCTTGTCGGTCAGGTCAGTGGTGAGGTGGTAGCCGTCCTCCGGCATCGCAGGCTGTTCGACCGGGTGGTTGTCGTAGATCAGGTCCGGATACCACTGGTTGGTCTCGCCGCCGAGGAAGCCGTAGTAGCGCTCGAACCCGCGCCCGATCGGCCAGTTGCGCTTTGTCGAGGCCATGTTCATCTCGTCGGCTGCCACGAGGTGCCATTTCCCGAGCATGTACGTGTTCCACCCACGCTCCCCGAGGACCTCCGCGATCGTCGCGCACTCGAATGGGATGTGACCGTTCGAGTTCGGGTAGCCGGTGGTGGCCTCGGCGATGCAAGCCATTCCGTTGGTCGTGTGGTTTCGTCCGTTCAGAAGCGAAGAGCGGGTCGGCGAGCAGAGCGCAGTCGTATGCCAGTTCGTGTACGTCAGCCCGCTTGAAGCCAGCCGGTTGATGTTCGGCGTCTCGATCAGGCCACCCCAGGGCTCCATCGCCGAGAAGCCTGTGTCGTCGAGCACGATGTACAGCACACTCGGTGCTCCCTCAGGGGCAACGGGCTGGAGGTATGGCTCCCAGTCCGGGGTCGAGTCCCGATCGTCCAGGGCGATCGTCCCACGGAATTGCTTGCTCATCCGATTTGATCCCTTCGGACAGAACGCAGGCCGGCGGCCACGCAAGATGCTCTGAGACTGTTTCGATAACCGAAGGCGGTTCGCATCACCCGAAACGGGCGATCGCCATCGTGGAGTTCGGTTTTTCGAGAGGTTCTCGCCGCGAAGCCTGAGCTGGCCACTCGCGGGGCCGCGCCGCCGTCCCCTGGCGAAGCCAGGCCGGCGACGCGGGACCATCTGAGCGACCACTCGTAGCTTGCCGCATGGGTCCCGGTTTTACAGCCGTTGGTACGAAAGGCCCATACGGGATTCAGACACCCCTGCAAACGGGCCTTCTCTAGCCGCTATGCACGCATGGGTGCACGCACCGTGTGCTCACGCCCGAGCACGTTGGCGTAGTCGACCTCCGTCCTGTCGATCACGACGTGGGCGTAGGTGCGTAGGTGCTCCTGTGCCGAATGGCCGAGCCACGAAGCGGCCTCCGCGGCCGGGACACCCTGCAGGTGCCAGAGCGACGCGCGTCGGTGCCGTAGGTCATGTGGGCTGAACGCCGGGACGCCAGTTGCCTTAGTCGCCCGTGTGATCGCCGTGCGCAGCCGGTCAGCGCCGAACCCCGCGAAGACCTGGGCGGTCACGTCGCGATCCTCGCGGGGAAGGGTGTTGACCACCGCCTCAAAGATGGTACTTGGAGTGGTCGGGGGTGGTCGTCGAGGCTGGCGAGGAGCTGCAGGCGCACCAGATGCCCGAGGCGCTCCTCGAGGACCGGGCGTTGTGGCGGCGTGCGACTCCGGGTTTCGGGGTGCGGATCATGGAGGAGCGGATGGCGAGCGAGTTGGAGTCGATGGGGGCCGCGTCGTTCGCGATCGAGGCTCTGAACGTTCCGCTGTGGCCGGACGTCGCGTTCATGGGTGCGGGGCCGGTCACTGCCGCCGACTGGGAACAGTTGCTCGACGAGGCGTCGGAGCTCGACCCGGCGGAACCAATCCCCGAGGTTGTGCTCTCCTTCGACATGTCGGCGCAACGGCTCGTCGACCTCTGCCTTATCGGCCGCCGCGCGGACGCGCATCTGAACCTGGACTACGCCGGCAGGGTCGAGGGTGCGACGGCGGCGATGAGCGCGATCGGCAAGATCGTGGAGCGCGACGACATCGACGTGCGAGCCGTTGTCTGTGACGGGTCACCGCAGAACCTGGCGCTGCTCAAGCGCCTCCGGCATGACCACATCATCGCGGAGCGGCAGACTCGGGAGGAACACGCGAGCCGCCTGGGACAGGAGGCGTGCGGCTCGCTGATCGACCTTGTGGGCGAGGGTCGGTTCCGCCACCGCGGCCAACCGGAGTTCGTGGAGGCGTTGCGCGGGTCGATGGCGAAGCCGGTCGGCGACGACGGCTGGGTGTACAGCCGCTCGAAGTCGCGGAGCAACGTCAGCCCGTTGCTCGCGGCGGCGGTCGGGTTGCACGTCGCGGACATGGAGCTCGAGCTCGCCGGGACGAACGCGATCAAGATTCACTAAAGGACCTGTGAGCGGTCGGTAGCAGCGCCCCGCAGATCTCCTAGCCAGGGTAGGCCCTATTGATCCACGCTACTCAGGCGGTAGCGCCCCGACGTGGGCCAATGAGTTCGGGAATAACACCAGAACGGATCGGGCGATACTGCGGGCGTGCATGGACGCTACGCGGGCGAATCAGCGGGGCCGGCACGCGGCGGGATCGTTCTCCGAACAGCGCGTCTGATCCTGATCCCACTGAGACGACTCGACGAGGCCGAGCACGCACGAGCGTCGAACAACCCCGCCGACGCATTGCGCGACACTCGCGCCGCCGAGCTGCAGTGGCGAGAGCACGGCTTCGGCCCCTGGGCGATCCGGGACAGACGAGACGAGAGCTTCCTCGGCGGCGCCGAGCTGCGCCTTGCCGGTCATGGCATCGAGGGAATCGCGTCCGACGAGGTCGAGGCGGGCTGGTGGGTGACCGAGGAGCGGCGGAGGGAAGGCATCGCGACCGAGGCGATGGAAGCAGCCATCGATGACCTCTGGGGCCGTACCGACGTCGAGAGCATTACGGCCTACATCGAGGAGGGAGCGAACGAACCATCTCGTCGCCTTGCCGCCAAGCTCGGATTCGCAGCGCGTGGCCCAGGCCGCGGGCGCTCGGGCGAGCCGATGACGGTGTACGAGGTTCGCCGAGACGATTGGCTCCGACGAGTACTCTGAAGCCAACAGTGCGAGAGTGCCCTGGGCGAGCGTGTTCCCACCTAACGCGACTGTTCTGCCCTATTGATCCTTCCTACTTAGCGTGGACGACGAAGGCGGCCCGCAGGCCGCCGCGATGACGCTGGCGCTCGCGCTCGCGTCGGCGCCGAGATCCCGGTCGACACCAGCGTCCCGCAGATCTTCTAGCGCGTGAACGACGAGGCGGCCCCGATGGCGGTTTTACGGTCGCTACGCCCGCACGGCTTTGTCCATACGGTGCCAGCGGATGAAGCCGCACTCGTCGTACGAGAACGCAAGCGCCTCGAGGCCCACCCTCCAGGGCCTGGAGCGTCGTGGCCGTCGAGGAGGATCCACTTCGTGCCGCCGCAAATCGACTAAAGAAAACGCTCACCCTGCGCGTCATACGGGTGTGACCGGTCGCCGCGGAGCGAAGCTGGACGAGATCGAAGCGCTGTACCGCAGCCGCTTCGACGCCTTTGCACGCGTCGCGGTGAGCGTGACGGGCGATCCTGAACGAGCGCGCGATGCCGTGCAGGAAGCGTTCGCGACCGCTGTGCAGAAGCGCGGACGGTTTCGGGGAGAAGGGCCGCTCGAGGCCTGGATCTGGCGCATGGTGCTCAACGCCGCACGCTCGGACGTGCGGCGGAAGCGGCCGGCATTCGCTTCCGTCGAGCCGGCTCCTGTCAACGGCCGTCCGGAGAAAGATGCTGAACTTCGCGCGGCGCTCGCGCGGCTACCCGAGCGGCAGCGTACGGCCGTTTTTCTCCGCTACTACGCGGACCTCGACTACGCCGCGATCGGAGAGGTACTCGACATCGAGGGTGGAACGGTCGCCGCGACCCTCAACGCAGCACGCGCCGCGCTGCGGAGCGACCTGGAGGAGGTACGAGCATGATCAGTTTTGACCGCGGCAGTCTCGATCGCATTCTCCCGGCCGCGCCGTTGGCGGCCGACTGGGACGATGTGATCGACCGTGCGCGGGTGCGGCGGCGTCGTGATCGTCGGCGCCTCGCGGTTCTTGGCGCGATCGCGATCGTGGTCGTGGTGGGAGCGGCCTCTGCGATCGGCAGCGAGCCCGCCTTCTTCCTCCAGCGGGGCTTCATCGGTTTGCCGCCCGAAGGGGCCACGCCGAGCACCCCCGCGAGCGGGGAACTCGTCGTCCATTGGTCAGGATTCACCGCGACCCTCCCACCACAAGAGGGAGCGAGAGACATCGTCCGCGCCTGGGTGTACGCCGACGGGCGGGTCATCTGGGATCGCCGATCCCACGGGAACCCGGTGCGGATTCCCGAGGCCGCGAACGAGCTCAACTCCGGCTACCTCGAGCAGCGACTCACCCCGGAGGGCGTCGAACTGGTGCGCTCGGCGGTCGCCGGACTCCTCGATCGCAGCCGCGCTCTCGTCAGGACCGTCCCGGCCGACGACGACCCGTCGGGCCCGGACGGCCGCGTGGCTCTCGTCACTCCTCCAGGTTCCGACGCCTTCGGGTTCGTGGACCTACCCGACGGCGACCGGCGACTTCGCCTCCGGTGGATCGACGGCGACGATGGCACTGCGGGTTGGGAGGGCACGCTGGCGACGCCGGAGCAGCTTTCGGCTCTGCTGCGGGTCGAGGCGCTGCTCACCGATCCTGCGTCGGTGCTGCCGCCGAGCGCGTGGGCCGTTCGCGAGGTCAGGGCGTACGTGCCGTCGCACTACGCGGTGTGCATCGGCACCGCGCCGCCGGTGGAGGCGTCTGACCTCCTCTCCTTGCTCCCGGCGGGGGCGGCGGATCTGCTCCGTGACAAGCGCCGAACAAGCGCCGAGGGCGACCTGATCGAGGCCCGCGAGGCGGGGCGGACCGTTGTGATCGGCCGATCGGTCACGCACTGCTTCAAGGTCGAGACCGAGCAGGCTCGCGACGTCGCCGAGGCGCTCTCCGGGCTCGATCCCGAGTCGGGGTGGAGGCGTTTCGTCCTGGGCTATCGCGTGGTTGAAGCGGTCAACAACTTGGGGCCAACGAGGATCCGGTTCGAGCCGTACTTCCCCCACGGCAAGTTCGCCTTCTCTCTACCGTTTGGGTAAGCGTCCGGTCCGGCATGAGGCGTGACACCGCGACCGGGGCAGGTGTGTCGAGTGCGGGTCGCGCGAGCGGTTGGAGTTCGACCACATCCGATGAGTGACCCGGCGCTCAGGTGATGGTGACGATGTCGAAGTCGTGGGGGAAATCGTTGCTGCCGATCAGGGGCTGAACGATGTTGGAAGCCCCCACCCGACGTGCCGAGGCTTCCGCCCGTGCCGCGTCGTAACCAGAAACGAGCTCAGCGCTCAACGGCAGGAGCCGGCCCGCGCCGACCGGTCACAGCGTGCACGCATACGTGCACGCATCCCACGCTCAACTCCGGCACGGCTGACACGCCTGACCCGCGTACCTATGCGGTTCTCGCGGAGTCAGGCGCACCGAAAAGGCCCATACGGGATTCGAACCCGAACGGGGCTGTTCCGACAGGTTCCGCCGGACGCGTCACGAGCCGTCAAAAAGGCGCTTATGCAGGGCCTTCGCACACTCGGTGAGGCGCCATAGACCGACACATTCCGACCCGTTCCGACCGCCTGAATCGGCCCGGTGGGTCCAAAACGGGTCCAACGCTGAACACAGACACCGACTCCGCACCGGCATAGCAAACGCGCAATGATGCGAGCTCGACGCGGCGTGCGTGAGCGTGCTGTCGGCGTACGCGTCCGCGTCCTCGAACTCGGACGGCACCGGGGTCTCGGTCGGAGGCCTATGAAACTCAGCCGCGGCGCGTTAAGGTCGTCTCGGTTTCGATGCGAACGATGCGGCTCGCGGGGGTCGCTGGAGTTCTCCTTCTCTTGACGGCGGGAGTCGTGGTCGTGCGAGCACCGGCGGCGACCGCGAAGCACTGCAAGGCCGGAACCGCGTCCGCGACGATCGCGGGCAAGCACGTCTGCCTCAAGCCGGGCGCCCGCTGCACGAAGCGCAACGACCGCGCGTATCACCACTACCGCTTCCACTGCCACTCGGGCCGACTGACGCGGTTCCCCGCTCCTGCGCCTCAGCCTGCGCAGCCGCCGACGCTGGCGGAACCGCCCGCGCCAGGCGGTCAGTTGATCGACGTCGGTGGGTACCGGCTGCACCTCGAGTGCGTCGGCACCGGCTCGCCGACGGTCGTGATCGAACCGGGCGCGTTCGCGACCCGGCTCTTCTACCGAAAGGTTCAGTACGCGCTAAGCGCGGAGTACCGTGTCTGTTCGTACGACCGCCCCGGGAATGTCATCCCGTCCCCGAGCGCCAGCGATCCGCGGCCGCCGACCGTCCCGACGACCTCGGAGACGTTCGCGCGCGAGCTCCAGACGTTGCTCACGCGCGCGCAAGAGCCCGCGCCATATGTCCTTGTCGGCGCATCGTTCGGAGGATTGCTGGTCTCGACATTCGCGTTGCGGTACCCAGATCAGGTCGCAGGGCTCGTGTTCCTCGACGCCGTTGGACCGGATTCCGCAGAGTTGATGACGCGACTGGGGGTAGAGGGGTGGGACGCCCGCGCTGACGCGGCGGGCCTGACCGCGCTGAGCTTCGGAACGCGACCGGTCGTGGTGCTCACGACGACGATGCCCGGTGCGATACCCGATCTGCGTCGCCGAGGCACCAGTGTCCTCGGCGCAGAGGCGCCGCAGTACGGGCACATCATCGGGATCGAGGCGCCGGGGCTCGCGTACGAGGCCATCCGGGTCGCCGCGGCAGCAGTGCGCGCGGGCGGGCGGCTCCCGCCGTGCGGGCAGACGCCGCTGGCGAGGCTCGTCCGGCGCTGCTCGCCGTAGCGCGAACGGCGCCATACATCAACGGTAGAAGGTGGGCACGGAGGAGGGGGCACCATCACGAGCCACCTTTCACTCGAAAAGAGGGTCCACCCAGCGAGGGCGGACCCGCCCGCCCTTGAGCAGGCGGGAGTTGTCAAGGCTCAAGGAGATGGGCACCTTGGCCGACCGCGTATGCCTCGCCCAGCCACGCGGCGAACTCGTCATCGAGTTCCTCAGGACCTGCGACCCGGAAGCGATGCACGAACAGACGCTTCGTGTACGGGCTAGACCGCTGGATACGAGCATCGACAACGCGCCGCTGGAGGTCGAGATACCCGGTCAGGGATGCCTGTCTCGGCGTTACGCCGGCGAATCCTCGGCGGCTCCCCTTGAGCGTGATCGCGGACTTCGCCACCGAGTAGCTGAACGGGCCACAAGCCTCAGCGAGTCGGATGAACCGGCTGTAAAGCACGACGACCTGCTCCGGCTTGTCGCGCAGATGTCGCTCGACGGTCCACTCGTCGTCCACCAGCCGACGGTATCGGCTAGAGGGCTCACGCTTCGGCTTTGCGACGGCCCCGCCCGCCGAGGAGTCCCGAGCTCGCCACTCCGCTGAGGGGGGAGGGGTGCCTCTGGGGAGTCTGATTCGGGACTCCGACTGCGGGATGCAAGCGGATTCGATTCCGATTCAGACCTTCGCAACGAAGCCGCAGACGGCCTCCGAGGGCTCTCAGGTGCCGACCCGCTGCTGACCCGCGCTCAGCCGTGGAGCGATGCGGGCTCATGGAGCGACCTTCTGCTTGTCAAGTACCCGCTCAGTCGGCTACGAGGGCAGGGACAACGGTGCGGCACGTCCCTGCCTCAGCAGCGACAACCACGCAGGATAACCATGCGAGCGCGCCAGCCTCCTAGGCTTGCGCTCACCCTGGAACCGATGTAGAGGTTCGACTCGATCACGACTTGAACCAGCGCTCTCGCCGTGTCGATGCGAACGCCACCTTGTCCGCTGCGAGCTCATGTGAGGGCCCCACGAGCTGCGCCGTCGGCGTTGGCCCGCCGAAGAAGTTGGCTTCGACCTTTCCGACCATTCCGCCGCCGAACTCGATGTAGCAGCTGCCCGCGCCTTCGTAGGGCTGCTCGAGCACGTCGCCGTGGAGGCGGGCGGCGATGTCGTCGGCCACGACTCGAGCGGCGGCCTCCGCGAACACACCGGCCTTCGCCATTGGCAGACCGGTGACGTCTCCCACGGCATAGACGCCCGGGAAGCGGGTCGCCAAGTTGCTCTTCTCCACCGGCACCCAGCCGTCGACCGCGAGGCCGCAGCTCTCCACCACATGAGGCACACGGTGCACCGGAATCCCGACGAACAGGTCGTAGGAGATGCTGATGCCGGTCTTAAACCGCGCCTCGTTGTTGCGTGTGTCGAGCTCCACGACATGCTGGTTCGGCACGTACTTGATGCCACGCTCCGTCAAGGCGTCGAGGATGCTCTGGGAAAGTTCTTTCGTAATCGGAACCGGAGCCGCCATCGGGCCGACGATACGAATCTCGACCGAATCACTGACGCCGCGCTCGACGAAGTGATCGTGAAGGAGGAGCGCGCCCTCGAACGGCGCGGGCGGGCACTTGAAGGGGTGGCCGAGGATCCCGATCAAGATCTTCCCCGAGTCGAAGTTCGAGAGCACGTCGCGCATGCGCTCCGCTCCCGAGACCGAGTAGTACTCCACGCCGCCCTCTTCGAAGCCGGGCGTGGCTGCGACGTCGTAATCCGCCCCCAACGCGACGACCAGGATGTCGGCGTCGTACGAGGCTGCGTCCGTCGCCACCTGCCGTTTCACCGGGTCGATCGAGACCACCCGCTCCTGTCGGAACTCGACTCCCTCTTTGGCGATGTCGCGGTAGTGCAGCAGGACGTCCGCTCTCGACTTCCGGCCGAACAGGATGTCCAGCTTCGAGAATCCGAAGCTAAATGATTCGTTCTGGTCGAGAAGCGTGACACGGACCTCGCCCGCGAGGGACTCGGAGAGTCGCGTCGCCAGTTCCAGGCCCGCGAAACCTGCACCAAGGATCACGACGCGCTTCATCGCCGTGACGACGATAGCGCGCGCACGGCGCGGAGCTTCGACCGCTTCGCCCACCGAGCGAATGGGGGCCCCAAACTCCTAGCTGCGTTGGAGGGGTGGGGTACCTCGCTGCACTGGAGCTTCGTATTGCTGACGTAGACGGGGTCCGGTTCGCAGATTCGGGGCCTTGATCCCGACCACGGCTCCGACGACAACGCTGCAGGCGTGCACCTGATGGCTCCGTTGCGCGCGTCAAGCGGCGCTCCGCCCCAGCTTCAGTCGTTGGGGGTCACGTGCTGTACGCGCTTCGGCTCACCACGAGCCGCCGTCGACCCTCATCGCAGCGCGGAGCTGCTGGATCTCCGCGAGCGTCATCTTCTCCACATCCTCGACGGTCTGCGGGTGCGTGACCTCGAGCTTCTCCTGCGGCTTGCCGTACACCCTCATCAACAGAGCCTCGGCCGCGCGCCAGTCGCCCGCCTCGATCGCCTTGAAGAAAACGCCGACGATCTCTCCTCCGCGCGCTCCTGCACCATCAAACTCTCGGCGATCCATAGCGTTGCGGTAGCTCGCGCCCGTGTGCGCAGAGCCGCCGAACGGAGAGCGGGCGCGCTGTTCCGGCGGCATGAGCCCCGCGACGCTTGCGCTGTCCTCAGCCCACCGTCGAGCGGATCTGAGCGAGCTGCGCCTCGATCTCGCGGATCATTCGCGTGGCTCTGACGGAGCGATAGTACGCGAGCGCCAGTTCGAACTGCTCGGCGGCCTCCGTGGTCCGCCCCTCGCGGTCCGCCTCCGAGTGTGGGCGCGGCGAAGCCGGAGGAGGCACGAACTTCGGTTCAGTCGTGTGCCGAGTGCGGCCGGGAATGGACCGACCCCCCGAACGGTGGCAGACGTTCCTGACCGACGACGACGAGCCGGCGCTCTACTGCCCCGATTGCGCTGAGCGCGAGTTCGGAGCCGAGTAGACTCCCTCCCGCCTTCCGGCCCCAGTCGGCGCCTGCTCAGTTCCGCGCGAGTAATCCGGCTGTAAGGCGGCGCGGTCGGGCTTTAGCCTCGCACACCGCCCCGGAAGCCGCCTACGCCCTCGGCGTGAAAAACCCGACTACCGTTACGAAAGTCCCCGACGCAGTGGTGTAGGTGCAGGTCACGAGCGACGTCGGATCGAACGCCTGGATGCCCCGGTCGTCCGTCTCGTCAACTCCTCCCGGGCCGAGTGGAAGACGGTCGATCACGATCCGCTTGTAGATGAAGACACTCTGGTCGACCGAGACGTTGAAATTGCTTCCATTCTCGCCAGCGAACGTCGTAGCGACCGTTCGGCCATTATCGCAGGCGAGGATACGCGTCACGGTGTTCGGGTTATTGCTCCCGGGGTCAGCCACCGCCGGAGCGGCAATCAGCAAAAGCCCCCCAATCAGACCGATGCAAAGGCGCCACAGCATTGCTCTCCCTCCAGTCCTGGGAAAAGCGCGTCCGACCGGATGTTCACGCCTCAGCAGCCGACACGGACGTCGATGGACCGCGAGTATCCCTCGTGGGTCAGAGTGATTCAAGCGACTCTGGGGGCCGACAGGCCCCCGCGACCGGTGTCCTGACAGTAACTGGCTCAGCAGGTCAAGGACCACAACGGCGGACTGCGCCAGAGTTCACGAATGACGCCCGAGCGGGGCGAGCCGAGTCACCGCGAGATGCGATAGTCGGCAAGCAGGTAACCCCTGGGCGACATCGCGCTACGGAGCGATTCGAGGCGAATCGGTGGCAGTCCGTCCAAGAGCCGTCGCCCACGGCCGGCGATCGCCGGTGCGACGACGAGCCGTACTTCGTCGATCGCGTCCGCCGCGAGCAGCGCTTGGGCGACCGAGATGCTGGCGTGGACGCCAATGTCACCGCCGGACGAATTCTTGAGGCTCTGCACGAACTGGACCAACCCGCCCTCGATCGCTGTCGCATTGCGCCACTGTCGCCCCAGCGGTGTGGAAGATGCGACGTACTTTGCGACGTCGTTGATGAACGTGGCGAACGGCTCGATCTCGCTGCCTGGCCAAAACTCAGACCACTCGTCATAGCTGCGACGGCCGAGAATGACCGCGTCCTGGGTGGCGATGACAGCGGCGAGGTTGGCCTCCATCGCCTCATCCCAGTCCATGAAGAACTTGTCCGGGGCGTCGGCTACGCCATCGAGGGATAACAGCTCGTACAACACCACCTTGCGCATGCAGACTCCTCCGGTTGAGCGCGACGCTCTCTACTTTGACGGCTCGATCCGTCGAAACTCATCGGTACTTTTCGTCATCGAGGAGAGCCCGGACGCAGTGACGATCGAACTCTCGAAGAGTGAGTTGATGATCGTCTCGAACGGCACCGGCTAGTACTCGGAGGCCCACCATGCTGGCAGGGGCGAGGAGTCCCGGAGGGCGAAGCGCTGTCGACTCGACGAGAGGCAGAGCTCGAATCGCGCCACACCTGTGCGGGTTGGGGCCCGCCTGTGACTCCGACGCGCTCCACCCCGCTCAGGGGGAGGGCCCCCACCCCGGGGGCCGCAGTCCGAATGCGAAGCGTGGAGCGATCGAGGTCGATCACTTCACCGTGCTACTGCTGACCCGCTGACGACGAGGTGAGACAGCCGTCAGGTCTGCGCGATCACGAGCACGACGGTCATGACGGCAAGCGCGACACCGCCAACGGTGAACAGCCCGACGGTGCGGAACTGCAGCGGTACGTGGCCGCCGGTTCGCAGCGCCTGCTCCAACTCGCGCTGGCGTTGTGCGCCGACGATCAACAGTCCGACCGCGAGTGACGCGTAGCCGCAGCCGAGCAGAATGTACGGCCACGCGGCGACGTCGAGCAGTTCCGGGGCGAACCGGCCCACAGCGAGCGCCCCGGCGCTGGCGCCCAGCGCGGTGCGCCACCACGCCAGCCAAGTGCGCTCCGCAGCCATCGAAGTACGCCGCACCTGATCGAGATCCGACGGCGACGTCGGAACCGGAGGCGGTTTGTCTGCGGCGTCGGTGGGCTCTGAACCCGGCGGCGGCTGCGGCTGCACCATGATCGCATCTAACACAGTTCGTCCGGTGGACGGCACGGTATCGAGGCAGTAAGTCGGCTCCGCGCGTGCCTACTCATGCCCTAGACGTCGCGAAACGGCCGACACAGAAGTGTGTGGAGCTCGATTGACGCGCTTGTGAACGCCGCGTCAGAGAGTCAGAGAGCCCTGACGGGACCCGTGAGCTCGGGAATTTCCGGCTGGGGTACCCGTGCACCACGGTTGTCGCCCGGACGGGGAACACCGGTCTAGGAGCGGGCGGGTCGGGATTGGCGAACGCGTCGAAGCGCAACGTCTCGAACGTCCGTTTCGGGATGACTGGCATTCACGCGTTCGTCGGCTGCTGGTACAGCGAAGGCACTTTGCTCTTCTGCGGAACGAGGACGGTCACGTTCGTCGAGTAGGCTGCATTCGCGAACGCGCCCCGTTGCCACACCACGTCGTTCTTTTCTTACACGACGTTCGTTACACCCTCACGTATCCGGAATAGCGTTGGAGGCGAAAGGGGGCGGGCCGTTTGTCCGTCGCTCGATGCAGTCGGGGGCGCTTCTTCATCGCGCTAGTCGCACTCACGGCCGCGGCGCTCGTATTCGTCAGCGGCAGCGGCGGTCGAGGAACGTTGCGATCAGGCGCCTCGACGGCTCGCGGGTCAGGTTCGTGGCCGCGCGCAACCCCGTGTCGTACCTGGGTCCGGCCTGGTCGCCGCGCGGAAACGAGATCGCATTCCACGTCGCGGTGCCCCGCAGCGGCTTGTGGATCTACGTCGGGCGCGCCGACGGGACGAAGCGCCGCCGCCTCGCCCGGGGCAACCGGCCCGCGTGGGCGCCGAGCGGCGATCGGCTTGCGTTCCTCGGTCGCGCCAACGGGCTCGAGTACACGCTGCTCACGATGTCGAGGACCGGCGGGCAGAAGCGGGTCCACACGCCCCCCGCTGTCTCAGTGGAGGGGGTTGCGTGGAGCCCCGACGGGCGAACGCTCGCCTTCGTCTCGAGGCACCGCCGCTCAGGGCCGCTCGAGCTTCGCACGATGACCGCGGACGGTCGCCGAACGCGTGTCGTGGCGCAGCTGCGCACGGACAGACGGCTGTGGGCGGGGCCGCTGTGGAGCCCTGACGGCAGACGGCTCGTTGTGGCGGTGGAACTGCCGTGAGCAGGCCGCTGCGACGCTGATGCCGGCCGCGCGGTTGGCACGAATGCTTACGGGTCGGCCTTGGCTTGCTTACAGCCGCGGCGTAGGGTCAGCGGCAAGGAGGCGACGCCGATGCGGTGTCTCGCTGCACTTTCGACGCTGGTCTTCGCTGTCGCGCTGACGCTGACGCTGCCCTGCGCGCTCGCTGCGAGCGGCGCCCCCTCGCACTGGCTGCCGCCGACCATCGGTTTGGCGCCAGACGGAAGCTCCGACGTCAGCGTCGCGGTCAGCGGCGATCTCGCGGTCGCGATCTGGGAGACGACTAGCGGACTGGAGACGAGCTCTCGTCAGGCGGGCGGCGGTTGGGAGCGACCGCTGAGGCTGATTGCTGGTGGGTTCTTCAGCCCGCAGTTGGCAATGGACGGGCACGGGAACGCGGTCGTGACGATGAGCTCGTCCGAGAGCCCGACGAGCGGCTCGCGTGTCGTCACCTACCTGCGTTCGGCAGGCGCGGTGAGCTGGTCAGGCCCGACGCCGATCTCCTCTCCTTCCTGGGACCTCGGCCCGCAAGACCTCGCGCTGAACGAAGCCGGGGAGGGGGTCGTCGCCTGGCGTGCGGCTGACCGGCCCGAGGACTATTCGTCCGGGGTGATCCGGGCGTCGATCCGCACGCGCGAGGGAAGCTGGGAATCGCCGCTGAATCTCGGCTACGCCGGCTCGCAGATCGAGGAACCGAAGACGGCGGTCGACGGGCGAGGGAATGCGCTCGTCCTTTGGGCGCGGAACGGCCGCATGTTCGTTGCCTATCGCTCTGCAGGCGGCTGGCAGCCGACGACCAGCTTCGCGACCGGCATCGGCTGGGGCAACTACGACGTCGTGATGAACAGACGCGGCGACGCGCTCGCGGTCTGGGGTGACCCAGACGGTCAGATGATCTCGGCCCGCCGTCCGGCCGCGACCGGCAGCTGGAGCTCACCGGTCCGCGTGCCAGTCACGTCGCCGTTGCAGGGGTTGGGTGCCTACTCCGGACTCTCGTTCGCACTCGACGAGCAGGGGAACGCGCTCCTCGTCGAAGGGCGGGACGACGGGCAGGTCGAAGCGCTGACGCTGCGCTCCAGCGACGAACAATGGCAGGCGCCGGCGGTACTCGGCACGAGCGGCGGCACGAGCGCCTGGTACGCGCACGACAACTGGTGCGTCCGTCCGCGGGTCGCGGTGGATGCGGCGGGCGGAACGCTCGTCGTCTGGGGTGGCAGCTCGCTGTATGCCGTCCGCCGTCCGGCCGGGTCGAACGGCTGGCAGAAGCCGGTCGTCGTCACGGCGGATCACGCCTGCTGGGGGCGGGCGGTCGCCGTCGATGAAGCGGGCGGCGGCGTCGTCCTGTTCAACAGTGGCGAGAACGCACGGCGGCTCGACGCGGCGATCCTCGATGTCACGCCGCCTTTGCTCGGCACGGTGCGCGTTCCGAAAACTGCGGTTGCAGGCAAGCGGGTTCGATTCTCGCTCGCCGCCCGCGATCGCTGGTCGCGTGTGGCCGCGGTGGAGTGGCGCTTCGGCGACGGCGCCCGCGCGCACGGACGCGGCCTCCGCTCCGGCGACACGGTCGCCGCGGCCGCAATGCACACTTACCGTCGTCCCGGCCGCTATTCGCTCACCGTGATCGTGACCGACCAGGTCGGGAACGTGATGCGGCGCGCGTTGTCGGTCGTCGTCCGCGCGCGCTGAGCCTGAACCGGCGGCTGCGTCGTCCATGACTTGCTCCTATGCGGCGCGCCGCGCGCCGTCCGTTCGCCACCCAAACGACCATGGATCGGGGCGCCATGTTTCCCATCGCGTCCCAGGCTTCGATGCGAAGCGGTACCTACCGTCTCGGGCGCGGCAGGTGTTCCAGGCCGTGCGGGTCAGGGCGGGTCAGCACGCCCTGCACGGGACCCACGCGCTCGCAGCACTCCGGGAAGGGTACCCCGGCCCCCAAGGGCGTGCCAGGACGGAGCACATCAGCTCGAGCTCTCGCGCGCTGGGCTATCGCCCCGACAACTCCGCCAACAACCGCTCCCAGGAGCGCGTATGTGATCACGTACACGAGGAAGGCATCTCGCAGACACGGGGACGTGGACGAGGAGCTGCAGTCGTAGACGACGTACCGATCTTCGGATGATCACGCGAAGCTTCGGACCGACCGTCCCGAGGCGTTGACCGTTGACTCACGCGCCCTTCTCCTCGAGAGTGACACGTTGTGGTCCGAGTGGAGGGACAATGGGTCTGCTCTTTGAAAGGTCGCTTCGGTATGACGATGTTCACGCACAGGTGCGAGACGCACTGAAGGCGTCTCCACCCAGTGATCCAGACGAACTCGAAGCACGCGCTAAGGCGATGGCCGCCGCCGTCACTGCAGGGCGAGATGTCACGTTCAACTGGCGCGGTTTCCTCGTGGCGGGCTCGGTGTTTCTTATCTTGCTCTTGGTCTCGATCTGGGTCGACTGGAAGAACCTCGTCGACGATCCGAGGGTGTACTCCGGCTTCGCAAGCACGGCGCTAGGGGCCGTTCTCGGCTACGTGACGGGCGAAGCCGTTGGAACGGCAACGAACTAGTTGTCCGCAGCAGTCGCCAACCTGCGGAGCTGAGCAAACGGGTCGAAAGGCGGGATGTGTCCGTTTTGTGTCCGCGCGCCGTCGTCCGTTGTGACAACGCACTCCTGAGGCGTCGCCAGGAAGCGCGACAGCCAGTGTTGTCGCATCTGCGAACGTCGCCTCGCGGATGTTGACAAGATCGCGGAAACCCTCGTCGATCATCAGCGCGGTGCTCGCCGGACTGGCGCGGCGGCCGCTCGCTTGTGTCGTCCGCTCACGCCCATATACAGACAGACGCGCGACCTCCGGCGTGATAGGCCGAACCCGAGATCGCGCACGTTCTCGTCGTCGTCACCTAGAGCCTGGGTCTCGGAGCCCGTCGTTGGCGTGACGAGAGGCCGCAGGCGCGGCCAGGCGCGGTCGGCAGACGCTCACCGGCCCAGCCGCCGAGGGGCAACACGTGTTGTAGAGTTGCCCTCGAGTCGTTTCTCGCTTATCTGCCTCGTCACGACGGAGGCTCGGTTGGCCGAGACGCTGCGCCGGCACGTCGTCCGATCCCGCGACCTGCTCGTCCTCGAGCTTGCGTTCCACGGCCTGACGCCCGACGCGTCGGTCAAGGCGCTAGTCCGCGCGGGCGCCGCTGAGCCGCTGATCGTCGCCCACCTCCCGCCGCAGCACCTGGCCGAGGCGTCGTTCAAAGACGATCCCACATCTGACGCAGCGATCATCGCCGCCAGCATCAGCGCCGAGCCATCTCGGATCGCGTTCCGACTTCCGTCGACCGTTACCTCAGTTCCACTGGAGCTGGGTCCTCTACTGCAGCTGCTTCTGACGTGTGAATTGCGGGCCGTGGACGCGGCGCTCCCACGGTCGGACGATCCGACCCCGCCCGGCTGTCTGATCGGGATCATCCCGTTCCTGGCTGGCCTGTTCGGAGGCCCGGCACCGGTCCTGCGACCACCGAACGACGACGAGACCTCGCTTGAGTTCCCGTGGCGGCTGATCCTCTCGCCGCCGCGCGCGGCTGGATTCGTCCACCTCATCGACCCCTCCGAGAGCCCCGCAGGCCGCTCGGAGCTGTGGCATTCGCAGCTGGGCATCGGGCCCGGAGCGCTCGGGGAGTTGGACGCCCCGGACCGGTCCGTTCGAGCGGTCTGGGCCCGAACCGGCGATCGGACGAAGCCCTTCGATCCTGATGACCTCGCCCACATCGACGGGAGCACGACGACCGACGGTTTTCGCACCACGCTGTTCCCGGGCGAACGTCAGCAGATCGTCCATCTGTCGGCGAACTTCCGCGCTCGTCGCCAGTCGGGCAAGCCAGCGATCTACCCGCGTGCGGTTGCCGTTCGTCGGATGGCGCTAACGAGCCAGGGCGCCACGGTCGACCTTCGGGCGGAATGGTCGCCGCCAAGCCCGCTGTCGTTGCAGACGTGGAAGCACCGCTCGTCCGTCGGCCGGGACACCGTCGTCGTCACAGCGCACGTCGGCTACCTCTTCCCCTTCGGCCACCGGGCGCGATTCATCATCATCCGGGAGCGGAAGTTCGATCCTGACCCTCAGCATCCCTCGCACGCGGCCTTCATCGGCGAGCGGTGCTTTGTCGAGACCCTCGAACCCGTCCGCACGTATGGCGTCGCGGACGCTCCAGAGGCGAAGCTCGGACGGCAGATGCCACTGCGGCTCGTCGAGGTGAAAACGCGGATCACGCCTGAAGTCGAGTGTCCCGCGGAGACGATCGACGTCATCCCAATCCTGCTGAAAGGTGGAGCACCGTTCCTGTTCGATCTGCATGGCGCCGATGCCGTCGTGGGCGGCAACCCGGCGGACATGCGGATGCCGCTTTGGTTTGTGCGCCAGGGCGCGGATCCGCAGCCGGCGATCGATGGCTTCTCCACCGCCGCGTGGCCAGTGGACGGGGACGGCACGGAGCCGGGAGGCGGCGTGCCGCTCGACATCGTCGGCACCCCGGGTTCGCCACCGGGTGACTCGACCTGGCGAGTCCGGAGCATCACGTGGTCGGCGGCGAGGACCGCACAGGGCTCGGGAACATCGCCGCCATCACCGTTCTACCCGATCGCGAAGTCCATCTCGCTCCGGATCCCTGCCGCCGAGGCGATCTCAGGCGGTAATGCCGGCACGAGCGTGACCTTCCATCAGCGATACGTGGATCACGGGCTAGACCCCGGACAGAACCCAGGCGCGCTTGTTGCGGACATGTCCGCCAGCGCGATCGCGCTCGGGTTCGCCGGGAAAGGCGATCGAGCGGGGGGACTCGTGCGGCCCGACCTCAGCTTGACCGGCCTGTCGCGGATCGTGGGTCCCGTCGGCGGCCCCGACCTCGATGCGATCGCGAACGGCAACTTCAACCCCTCGGACTTCTTCAAGGGCGGACCGGCTCCCAAGCTGTTCGGCGCCATCCCGCTGGACCGGGTTCTCCAGTCGATGACCCTGATGGATGGCGGCAAGCCGCGCGCGCCGAAGATCCAGATCGACGACGCCGACGGCTCCGCAATGCTGCGCTGGGAGCCACAGCTCCGGAAATACCCGGACGACAAGCCGATCTTCGTCACGAATCCCGCCAGCCGGCTGACGCTCAGCGCTCGCACGCCAGCGTCGCCCGCCTCGACGGTTTCGGCGCACCTCGAATGCTCGCTCGAGTCGTTCTCGATCCACCTCGTGCCGGACTTCGAGGCGATCGAGATCGATTTCGAACACGCCAGGTTCACCGTCGACGGCGCAAAGCCCGATGTGGATGTCCAGCTCAAGCAGGACGGCGTCCGATTCGTGGGCGCGCTGTCATTCGTGGAGACCCTCCAGCGGATCATCCCGCTCGACGGATTCAGCGACCCGCCCACAGTGCGCGTGGATCCGAGAGGTGCGGAAGCAAGCTTCTCGCTCGGGATCCCCAGCCTGACGCTCGGGATCTTCAGCCTCGAGAACATCTCGTTCGGCGCCGGGTTCCTCATCCCGTTCGACGAACGGTCGATGAGCGTCGGCTTCAACTTCTGCAAGCGGAACGAGCCGTTCCTACTCACGGTGTCCGCGCTCGGCGGCGGTGGCTTCTTCCTCATCGAGGTCGACGCAGCCGGCGTCAAGCGGTTGGAGGCGTCGTTTGAGTTCGGCGCCAGCCTCTCGATGGACTTCGGCGTGGCGAGCGGCGGCGTGCACGTCATGGCCGGCCTCTACTTCGCCTACGAGTCCGCGAAGGGTGCCGCGCTCACCGGCTACCTCCGGGTCGGCGGCAATGTCGAGGCGCTCGGCATCCTGACCGTTTCGATCGAGCTCTATCTCGGGCTGGCGTACGAGTTCTCATCTGGGAAGGCCGTGGGGCGAGCGACGCTGACCATCGAAGTCGAGGTCTTCCTGTTCTCGGCGTCGGTCGAAATCAGTTGCGAGCGGAAGTTCGCAGGCTCGAAGGGTGACCCGACGCTGCGACAGGTCATGGAGCCCTACGCGGCGGGCGAAGCCGGAGTCGGGCCTTCGGGCTACCAGATCCCAGCCGGCGAGTGGCCATTCGCGACGTACTGGGACGCCTATGCCGCCTGATTTCCGAATCCTGTGGACCGCACTCCCTCGTGCGGTCGACGGCGCGGACCTGATCGTCGATGCCTTCGTCTCGCCGCGACTAGGCGTCGGCGCGACATCAGGTTCCACGTTCACGCTCGCCGACTTTCCCGAGCTCGCCGATTGGCCCACCCAGGTCGCGGATCACCTGACGTTCGAGGTCGATCTCGGCGAGGGAGCGCCGATTGCAGCCACGCGCGTGCCGCTGACCCCCGCCGAGAGCGATGTCGATCTGGACGCGGCCACTTGGGCCGACCTCCTGCCGGCGACCACGCCGGTGACCGCCTGGTCGCTCAGGAGCATCACGCTCCGGCCGTTCTACTCCTACCCGGCAGACCAGGTGGCGGAATACCTGCGAGCGACATACCAGAAGCACGGTGCCGGCCCTGACCCGGCTACCGATGATGAGCTGGGCGACATCGTCGCAGATGCCGGTGATCTGATCGACACGCGGCCCGAGGTCGAACGCGCCGACCCGGCGTCGAAGACCGCCGGCGGTGAGGTCACCGGCGGCGGACCGCCTCCCGGGAAGCCCGGCTGTGCTTCGGGCTGTCTGCTCGCGCCCGTCGCCTGGATCGTGTGGCTGCTGAGATTCCTCTGGCGCCAGTTCGTCGGTGGACCTGATCCCGGCCCTGCCCCCGGGCCATCGACATCGTCACCACCGCCGATCTCGGAGACACCGATCGTCGTGACATACACCACGACGCCTAGGCCACCGGCACCCGTGCCGCCGTCGATCGCCGCCATCGAAGCCTATGTCGCCGCGAACGGTGTGACACCACCGGCTGGCTGGGTACCTTCGGGCAGCGGTGGCGTAGCCGGCCCGAGCCCGCAAGCGATCGCGCTCGCAGCAGTCTGGCGCTTCTACCGAAGACGCGAAAGCGAGCCACCGAAGCTCGATCAACCTGATATCACCAAGGTGCCGCCCCCGCTAGAACCACCGGACTGGGACGTCCATCAGCGCCTCGGCGCGCTGGGCGACTACCCACTGCTGCTGCGCCGCTTTGGGATCGTGATCCGGTTGCGCTTCACGGCGCCGGCCGCGTCGCCGACGACGATCCGAATCGTCCCGAAGTGGGATGGGGCGCCTAATCCCATTCGGGACCTGACGCCGATGACCCACTGCGTGATCACGGGTGGAGCCTTCCTTGCCGCGACCCGCCCGGGTTCGGAGTACAAGGACGGAGCCCTTGATCTGGCCGGGGCAGCGGAGGGCCCGGCCAATGCGAGCGGCTTCCGTGCGCTGGTCGTCGACACCGATGGCGCCGCGTTGAAGCTCATCCACGCGGCCGCTTCGCTCGTCCGCTGGCGATGGATGCGCTCACGGTTCCTGGTCGAGGACCGGGCGCGGCGCGAAGGGCTCGCATCGTTGCGGACCGCGGGCATCGCCATCGCTCGCACTGGGCGGGCCGCTGCCCTGAAGAAGCACGCCGCTGCGCTCGAGGCCGCCGCCCCCGTCGCGAAGCAGCATGTGCCGGATGAGCTCTTCGCCGACGATCTGATCCGCGGCCTGCGTGTTGAGGTGCAGGATTCCGGAGCGCCGGACCCGACTGGCTGGCTAAGCCTTTGCCGGCGCCACGGGCGCTACTTCATCCTCGATGACGCAGGTGCCGTCATCCGCGAGTTCTCGCTGGATGACGAAGGCTATGTCAAGCGCTCGGGTGCGACGTCCGTTGACAGTGAGAATTCGCCGCTCTACGTCCACGAAACGCTCTTCCGCTGGGATGGGTGGAGCTTGGTCACGCCACGTCCCGGACGGAAGATCAAGGCGGTGACCAGCACGCGGACCGAACCCGACGGGCGCGTGGTCCCCGTCCAGACCGAAGAGGTCGTTCCGCCGATCCCCGAGCCCGATCCGTCCTTCCACATTGCGACCGTGTTCCGCACCCCGACCGGGTCCTTGCCACGCCTGCGCCTCGGACGGACGTACCGCTTCCGAGTCCCGTGGGTCGATCTGGCCGGCGAGGCGGTCACCGAGCTGCCTGCGAACGCGCCGGTGTCGGCCGATATCGCCTACCGGCGGTTCGAACCCTTCGCGCCACCAGCGCTGCTCCCGCAGGTCCCTTACACCCCCGGAGAGTCGCTCGAGGTGCTGGTCGTGCGGTCATCGTTCGACCAAGCCTCCGGACCGTACGTCCCGACGGTGCTCGAGCCCGCAGATGCGACGCAGGCATGGCGAGCGACGGCCACGCGTCACGTGTTCCCGGCGAAGGTCACCCAAGAGCAGGCCGAACAGCACGGTGAGCTGGACGGACATCCGCTCGATTGGCGGTGGCAGGCGAGCTTGCGCGCGGACAATACGCTCGACGACCCCGCACTGGTCGACCTCAACGACGGCGTGACCGCGATCCCGTTCGGGAGCCCCGGCGGCGTCGAGATCGAGCCGTCGCAGGACGCGATCGACGGCAAGCGGGAGCGGTACGCGGTCAATGCAGCCGACGAGCCGCTGCCGACGCCGTACCTCCCGGACCCGTTCGCCCGGGCGGTCGCTTTCCGGCGGCTGCCTGGGGCCGATGCACTGCCGGCCGGGGCGGCGCTCGTCGCCGCGCCCTTGCCGGGCACCTCGGATCTCGTGTGTCACATCCCGTTCGGCGGTGACTGGCCAGCGCGCCCATCATTCCGGATTCGCGTCGCCGAGCGACCCGGCACTATAGATCCGGCGACTGGCGTCGAGACCTTTGTAAACGCCGACGATCCGCCGGCTTGGGATCCGGTGGAACGCCTCCTGACTGTGTTCTTGGCGAAGGCCGAGGTGGTCGAGGTCCCGTTCTCCACCCGCGCCGAGACCGCTGATCGCGATCAGATGGGCCCCGTTCAGTGGCTGCGCGACGGTGGGCTCCCGAACGTGGAGACCCAGATGGAGCTGGGCTGCCACTGGCTCACTTCGCCGTCGCGGACACTCACCCTCGTCCACGCTGTCCAGCGCCCGCTACGTCCTGCTGACATCGTGGCCATGGTCGACGGCAAGGAGATCGGCGCGACGCTGGCAAAGATCGTCGGCTCGATGGAGTTGGATGTTCCTAGCACGGGTCACGTCACATTGCTCGCGGAGTGGACCGACGAGGACGACCTTGGGACCGGCCCGCTCGTCTCGACAGCCGCCAGCGCTGTGCTCGAGACCTTCGCGATCCCACTCGACCTGCCGGTCGCGGCAGCGGGTGCGCGGTTCCCGCCGGACGCGTCGGCGGTACCCACCCTCGTCGCCCGGCACGAGTTCGGCGACACGAGGCATCGCCTGGTGACGTACCGCCTCAAGGCGTCGACGCGTTTCCGCGAGTACTTCCCCGCGTCACTTGCGGGTGCCACGCAACCCGACGGATCGGATGGCTTCTCGCGAGCTGGCGCCGAGTTCGTTCTCTCGGTCCGGAACGCCGCACCACCGATTGCACCGTCGGTTCGCTATGTGATGCCCAGCTTCGGCTGGGATACCCCGGATCCCACGGGTGTCGACATCAGGACATGGGTGACGTTCGCGCGCCGCCGCTCCGGTGGTGGTATCCGCGTATTCCTCGATCGCAAATGGCGCCTTTCGGGTCCGGGCGAGCTGCTTGGCGTGGTCCTCGCGCCGGCAGCCGAGCCGGAGGACGCCACCCGCCACACCCGCGTCGGTGTCGACCCGACGACCGGCAGCCTTTTCGCACCGGCGATGCCGCATCTGGATCCGTCTCTCTTCACCGGTGGAACGCTGTTCCCCGGCGTACTCCTGGAGGACGGCGCGATGGTTGACGTCGTCGGCTACGAGCCCACGCTCGATCTCGGTCGCAACCAGTGGTTCGCGGATGTGACACTCGACATGTCCAAGCTGCCCGACACCTATGCCCCGTTCATCCGTCTTGCCCTCTGCCGATATCAGCCAAATTCGCTCGACCGGGCTCACGCTTCGAAGATCGTGCTGTCGGAGTTCGTCCAGCTCGCACCTGATCGCGAGCTCACGGCGACGGTCAGCGGGAACACCGTAACGGTGGTGGTGTCGGGGCGGGGCCCACATGGACGCCACCCGAACCTGATGATCATCGCGCTCGACGAGACAGAGGATCCTGAGCCCGACGAGCTCGCATGGCGGCCGCTTGGCAGCCCCCTGGGAGCGGTCAACGTCGGTGACAGTCTTGCGTCGCGTCTCGTGGACGCGGTCTCCCCGACAAGCCAGGCCGGCGGATTCCGCTGGGAGAATCAGCTGACGATCCCGGGCGTCCGCGGTGCCAAGCCCCTTCGGCTGGTTGTTCGCGAGGTGGAATTCCGAACTGGCGACCGCGACCCGTCGATAGGCGGGTCGAATGATGGGATTGCGGCGACGATCCCATCAATCGCCGCCGTAGTCGCCGACCGGCTGATCCCGAGGATCGTCTATGCCGACGCGGTTCGACTTGGATAGCGGAACTGGCGGACGTGGTCGACTTTGACCTTCCTCGAGCAGTTGGACTACATCGTCGGCGTCCTGGCCGAGCGACGGAGGGCCTGGCGGGCCCTTTTGACACCCGACGGCTATTCGCCCGGCATGGAGTCCCACGCTCACCGCCCCACTGAGGGGGGAGGGGGCCCCGCCGCATGGCCCGTGCCAGACCAGATTGCACGCATGACCGATCTCGTGAGCCATCAACGAGGGAGTGGCGACGCCATCGGGGTCGACGGTGACGTAATCGGTAAGCGGTCCAAGGGAGCATCCCTGCCTGCCGGTTACACCAGCGACGATGAACACGGTGACGGGGAACGTCAGAGAAATCGGCACCGCGTTCCAACCGGCGAGATGACTGGCGAAGAACTCTCCGGCTTCGCCCGTATTCGTCTCCTAGTGCCGCCCACTCGCAACCGACATTCAAGGCCGAAGCCGGCGCAGGCTTCTTGATGATCTCAACCATGTTCTTGCTGTACGGCAAAAGCTCACCAGGCAGAGGCGATTCGGAAGACCAAGCGGCGTGACGCCTTCCTGGATCACGTTCAGGTCTTCACGCTCTGCGACTTTCGCGACGGAAATCCGGCGACAGAGGCGGCGAGTTCCCAGCACTAGGGTGCGCCCCGAAGGCGGGTAGCCTGGCTGTGAGTACGCACTTTCGAGTCACTCAAGCGGGCAGGCCGGGCGAGCGCCCGAATGCGCTCTCCGGCAGGTCCGCCTGGCTACGGCGCGAGCTCGAGCGAGTACACCGTCTCGCCGGCCGTGTTGACGATGCCGGCGGTAAGCGTCCCCTCCCGGTCGACGACGAGCGTGCCGAAGTTGAACCACCGCTTGGCCTCGGCCCAGGATGTCACCGCGGCCGCCGAGTCCGGCCCATAAAAGAAGAGTCGTTCGGGATTCAGCGTCGGGTCGAAGTCGCGGTTCGGGAAGATGCCGGCGTTGAGCGGACCGGTCGCGAGCTCGTGAACCGTGAACGACGGCTCCTCGGCGAACGGGCGATAGCGGAACGCCTCCGCGAAGTGCACGTCCGTCGTGATCCAGACCGAGTTCTCGATCCCCTGTTCCTTCATGAACCGCAGGATGTCGAGCAGCTGGCGCTCGAAGCCGGTCGTCTGGTCGAAGTTCGCCCAACCGTCGCGTCCGTTCGTCGGGGGGAAGCCGGTCGGGATAGACATGGGCACGCTCGACACGATCACCTTCCACGTCGCGTCCGAACTCGCGAGGCCCTCCTTCAGCCACGCGAGCTGCTGGCTGCCCAACATCGTCTTCGGCTGAGCAGCGCTGTCCGGAGCGAAGTTGGCGTCGCGGTACTGCCTCGTGTCGAGCACGAACAGCTCGAGGTGCCTGCCCCAGCGCAAGGAGCGGTAGAGCCTCCCCCGGGTAGCGGGCATCGCGGAGATTGGCGTGTAGTCGAGGAACGCGTCCAGGCCGATCGGAAGCAGATGGACGCTGGTGTACGGGGGCGTGGACGGGGCGTCCGTGACCGGGCCGAAGTCATTGACCACCTCGTGGTCGTCCCAGATCCCGACGTAGCTCGTCGTTCCCAGCAGCCTCTGGGAGGCGCCGTCCGCCCGGCTGTAGCGCCAGTGCTGCCAGAACCCCGGCAAGTCCACGGCGATCCCGAGGCCGCCAACCTGGGAGTTCCCGTACCGGCCCGCGGTCTCGCATGCGTTGTCCGCGTAGATCATGTCGCCGAGCCCGACGAAAACATCCGGCCGCCACGCTCGGATCGTGTCCATGATCGGGAGCCCCTCCTCCGCGTCGCGGCAGACGTTCTGGCCGGCCACGTCGCCGCCGAACGCGAGCCTGACGACGGAGGCCGCGTCGTCGGCTGGTGGAGTCCGAAACGATCCGAGCACGACCGGTCCCCGGTCCTTGCCCGGCGCGCCCAGGCCGAACCAGACCCGGTAGTCGTAGGTCGTTCCGGGGTGGAGGCCGAAAAGCGACACGCGCCCGGTGAAGTCGTCGACCGCCTCGACCGACACCGGCCGAATCGACCCGTGGGCTCCGCCCGAGAGACGCACGTTCAAAGTTGCGGCGCGATCCGCTCGCGCCCAGAGCACTGCCGATCTTGCGGTGACGTCGCCGACGACGACGCCGTGCGTGACCGACGGACCGGCGGTCCGAGACGGCACCGCCGACGCCCAGCCCGGCAGCACGGTCAGCGCTGCGAGCAGCAGGCCGGCCCGAGCGAGCCGCGTTCGAAGCTTGGCTGTCATAACTCCTCCCCTCGAGCGTGTTGGCTGAGCGTAGCCCGGGTGCCCACTTTCTCCCGCAGACGGCGTGGGACGAGAACAAGCAGTAGGAGCAGGAGGACGGCGATGAGCATGAGCCAGAAGAGGAGCTTCCATGTGCGGCAGCGGTCGGACGGCGCGGCGGGCAGAGCACCGACGCCACAGGCGGAATCCATGTGACGGGCACGATTGCTCCCACCGGAGTGAAGCTCGCCAGCAGCGCCGACAATCTGACCTATCGCCTGGCTGGCGCATCCTGGTTCGGAGGCAACTTCGGCAGCGGCGGCGGTACTGCCACTGACACCGAGCACTTCCAGATCATCGGGCCGTCCGGCGGTGTGGTGGCGTGTGTCCATCGTCTCGCACTTCACGGTCAACGCCCAGGGCGTCGTCACCGTCGAGTTCGAGAAGAACACTGGCGCCTGCACACCGCCCGAGGACTAGCGGCAGCCGGTCGACCGATCGGCTGCCTCCCAGGTGCCCGGTCCCGAATCCGCGGCGGGACCGGGCACCGTTGCGGCGAAGGCCCATACGGGATTCGAACCCGTGTCCGGCGAGGACTCCGTTCCTGAGCCGCTTCGCCGGAAACTCGACCAGCTAAGGGCACAGGACCGGAAGGCGCGTGATGGAGGCGCCTGACCTGCTCGTGGCTAAGGCGCGTGACTACGAGGTGCTGGCGGCTTCGTACGCCGAACGGGCCGCTCTCGAACCTGCTGCCCAGCACCTAGCCACCGCGACAGCCTTCACCGTCGCCGCCATCGTCCTGCGGGAGGTTGCCGCCGCCCTCGACGCATACGAGGAAGCCGCGTGAGTGGGGCTGTGGCGTTGCTTGAAGCAGACAGCTTCGAGGTCACTGGCTTCGGCGTCGACGACGTAACCCTCGGGTTCGACATGACGGGCTCGAAGTCCGTGCCGTATCTGAATCGCGCAACGGGGCTTGAGTCCATGCGCGGGAAGATGCTTGGTGAGAGATCGTCCTGGGGCGCCTGGGCGCACCTGCTTGGCCGTTCGAGGGCGTTCTGGAAGTCGGACACGAAACGGCTCTACGTACAGGCGAAGCTTGGTGAGCCTGACCAGCTCTGTGCTCCTGAAGACGCGTCACCCAGCGGAAGCCGGCTCATCGAGCGCATGGCCGCAGCGGGAATCGTCAGCCATGCCGATCCATGGGTGACGCGGATGGACGTAGCAGTCGATGCGCGATGTCAACCTGACCAAGGAAAGCTGCTCCTTGACGGGTTGGAGTCTGTACGACTGCCTAACGGTTGGCGCACACGCTCCGTCGGCGTCCCCCGATCAACTGTGTACTTCACGGCGCGGGCGAGCAACAACGTCTACGCCCGAGCGTACTGCCGCAATCTGAGGTTTCGTTCTGGCACACCGTTCGGTCTGATCCGACTAGAAGCAGAGCATCGGTTCGGCCCTATGGAATGTTCATGGGCGGAAGCGGCGGAACCTGCGTTCATCGCCGGGCTGTGGGTGAAGCGCTATGGCAATCTAGGAGCGAGGGTGACGCGCATTGGACGGGAAGCGCAGACCGTCGCGGTCTACGAGAAGGTGCGGCGGCGCGAACTGGACTACAAGCAGGGCGAGCGCCTCATGTCGTTCCTCGACCTCGAACGGTTAGGAGTCGCGGCGGCGTACTACCCCAGCACGGTGCATGCCGCGCGGCGGCGCGAAGCGCGGAGACTTGGCTACGCGACAAACGAAGCAAGCTCTGAGGCACTAGAGGTGGAACTGGAGGAACTTTTGGCTCCGTACAAGCGGGCAGTAGACCTCGTCGCAGCAGCCTAGGAACCTGCCTTGACTTCGGCCGATGCAACGTTGTCCGCGCGACGCCGCTCCTGGCGGAGCCAGGCCGGCGGCGCGGGCTACGGCAACGAAGGCCGGCCCGCTATCCCCGTTCTGTGACAAGACGCTACTCCGCGGTCGTCACCTCGGTCGTCATCAGCAGCCGGCCCTCAGCGTGATCACCGTCGGGTGGTCGTACCTCGATGGGCCGAAAGCCAGCTTTTCGCCACGCGTGGATCGCTGGCTTATTCCAGAGATACGGATCGACAGTGAGCCGGTTTGGTTCAGCCTCTTGCAGCAGGTAGGTCGCGAGTGTTCGCGCCGCATCGGGGCCGAACCCGCGGCCGCGCGCCGCAGGAACGAGGAACATGTCGAGTCCGGCGTCCGTCGACGGCTTTCCGAACCAAGCCTGGAGATAGCCGATCGGTTCGCCGTCTGCCTCGATGATGTACGGATCGACATCCGGGCGGGCAAGTCGGGCAAGCATCTGTTCGTGAGTGAACGTCTTGTCGTCCCAGTAGCGGGCGACGTCGGGATCGTCATGCCAACTGACGAGGAGGTCGGCGTCGGCGTCAGTTGCGGGGCGAACTGACGTCAGTTCGCCGCGGAGTGGGATCGGGGGGACACGCATCGTTCGTCGCTTGACCAAGGATAGAAACGTGGCATGCGCGAGCGTTCGGGAATGTACCCCGAGCAGCCGGGAGCCGGTCGGCGGTCGGCGGTAGCTAGCAGTCGGCCGATGTTGTCGCGGCGAGGCGCTCAGGCGTGCGAGGCTGACAGCATGATCCGGCGTGTTGAGACCGACGATTGGCACCGTCTGCGCGATGTCCGACTGCGCGCGCTCGCCAGCGATCCCGACGCGTTTCTAGAAACGGTAGAAGACGCTCGGACGTTCCCGGATGAGCGCTGGCGCGAGCGCGCGCGGCCGAGCGAGCATGGAGTCACCTTCGTCGATGAGCGGGGTGGCGTTTTCGACGCGATGGTGTCCGCCTTCCTCGACGACGACGCGGACACGGTCCACCTCGTCGGGATGTGGGTTGCGCCCGATCTGCGCGGGAGCGGCGTCGCGCGGGAGCTGGTCGAGCAGATCATCGAGTGGTCGCGCAGCCACGGCCGTGTGCGTGTCGTCCTCTCCGTCGAGGGAGGAAATGCACGCGCCGCACGCCTGTACGAGAAATGCGGCTTCATCGAACCTGACACGCCGCCGCCACTCCCGTACGAGCCACGTCCTGGCACCCGCTTTTACGAGTTCACGCTCTGACGCGCGAGTGGGTCGCTCGGCTGGGCCAGCGTTCCGGAATGACGCCAGAGCCCCGGCGTTCCGGAATGCCTTTCGAAAACGTGAGGCTGGATCCGGCCGCGACCGATGAGCGTTCGGTGGTCTGCCAGTCTCTACGGCGTACGGATCCGTAACCGACTCGGGAGCAGCATGAAAATCCTTCTCACTTCCAGCGGTATCACCAACACGACCATCCACGACGCGCTGGTCGACCTGCTGGGCAAACCGATCGCCGAGTCCAGCGCGCTCTGCATTCCCACCGGAGTACAGCCTTTCCCCGGCGGACCCTCACACGTCTATGGGTTCTTGACCGGGACAGTGGGAGGCCCCATGTGCGCTTTGGGCTGGAAGTCGTTGGGAGTGCTGGAGCTCACCGCGCTCCCCAGCATCAAGAAGGAGCATTGGGTCGCGGCTGTCGAGGAAGTCGATGCGCTGCTGGTCTGGGGAGGGAGCCCGTTGTATCTGTGCTACTGGATGCGGCAATCCGGGCTCGCCGACCTCTTGCCGTCGCTGCGGCCCGAGGTCGTGTATGTGGGTACGAGCGGCGGAGCGATGGTGGCGACTCCCGACTTCGGAGGCGAGACCTACGACGACAGCGAGCCGCTCACCGGCAGCGACGAAGCGCTGGGGCTGGTCGACTTCTCGGTGTTTCCGCACCTGGAGCGCGAGGACATGCCGGACACGTCCCTCGCCAACATCGAGAGATGGGCCGCCGGGCTATCGGTGCCGGCGTACGCGATCGACGACCAGACCGCGATACGAGTGCTCGGCGGCAACGTCGAAGTCGTCTCCGAGGGACACTGGAAGCTGTTCACCCCCAGCCCAGAAGCAAGTTGATCGGCCAGGAGACACGCGCGCTCGGCTGCCCGAGTATTCATGAATGTCTGCTGGATGTGCCCTCTGGAGGGGGCTAGACGGCGCGCTTGGTGAGTAAGTAGTTCACAACGGCTGGGTAGGTGACAAGCATCAGCTTGGTATCGCTCGTGGGGCCACTTCTAGTTCGCCCCGATGGTCGAGCGTGGGCATCACTGGTTGATCTTGACGACCTTGCCCAGGATGTTGGCCCTGGGCACCGGCCCCCACTCGCGGGAGTCGCAGGAGTGGGCGCGGTTGTCGCCGAGGACGAAGTAGCCGCCGGTGATGTGATGCAACGGATAGGTCTTCCGGTCGAGGCGTTCAGGAGCGAGGTACGGCTCGGCGAGCTTCCGGCCGTTGACGTAGATCACGCCGGCTTTCTCCTCCCAGGTCTGGCCGGGCAGCGCGATCACGCGCTTGAAGTAGACCCCACCGAATCCGCAACGCTCCTCTGCATGCGGCGGCGCCTCCAAAACGATGATGTCACCGCGCTCCGGCCGGTCTTCCCCATAGGCCCGCACTCGCACTCGGGCGTTCCGACGGTCTTCGCAACCAGGCTTCGGCCGCCCGCAGTGAATCGTCGGCTCCATAGCGGAGGTGGGCACCTCGTAGGAGCGCCCGCCGTCGCCGCACCCTGCCACCACGAGCAAGACCGCCAATGCAGCCGCGCGGCCGGATTCGGGCCCATTCACTGGCGCACATTCTCCCCAACAGTTCAACCAAGCGCCATGCGAAACAGGACTCGTCTCGAAAACCGCATATCGGGCTAGCGCAACGATGCGTGGGCCAGCGTGCGGGAATGTCCCTTGAGCACGAAGGCAGAAGAGCCTCGTTGTTTGACCCAGAAGCCAGCGTGACAGACTTGTGCCCATGCGTGAGCTGCGGCCGGGTGTCTGGCATTGGCAATCGTCGCATCCCGATTGGAGCGAGGAGCAGGAGTGGCCCGAGGCTGTCTCGTCGTATGGGATCGAGCTCGGCACCGACTTCGTGTTGTTCGATCCGCTCGCCGTTCCCGACGAGCTACGTGAGCGCGCGACCGCCGTCGTCCTGACAGCGCCGTACCACGAGCGCGATGCCCGTCGACTCGGCCTCCCGGTGCACACGCCGCCCGCAGACACCTGGCAGGACTGGGTCGAGAAGTTCGGCATCGACCCCGACCGCGTGCGCGGCATGGAGAGTGAGGACCTTGCCTGGCTGCGCGCGGGCGGAGGCGAAGGACACTTTCACGGTCCCGGAGCGTGGCCGTTCGGCATCAACGCGTACGCGGGCCGCGAGGACAACGATCTCATCCTCTGGCTCCCGTCGATCGGCGCGATCGTCACCGGCGACTCGCTCTCCGACTTCGGCGACGGACTGGACATCTGGATCGCCGATCGCAAGCAGGTGACGCGCGACGATGTCGTCCAACGGCTCCGTCCGCTGCTCGACCTGCCGGTCGAGCTCGTGCTGCCCGCACACGGCGAGCCGACGGATCGCGCGGCGCTCGAGCGCGTGCTCTCGTGAGCGGTGCCGGCAGGATTCAGAGGCTCAGGCGACGTGGCGGCTTTCTGGGCAAGCGTCCTCTTCCTCGACTCGCCGACGACCTTGCATCGCCCAGTCAATGCCGTCTGTTCGCTTTCCCCGGCCCTGTAACACCGGGGAAAGCATGAAAAAACTGCACTCAGGCTCTTAGCGCTCCCTTAGGAGAGTGACGTCTCGAACCGATCGACCAACCATTCGACAAGATCCGTTACGACAACGTAGTAGCCGTCAAAGGAGCGAGGTCCTCCGCCAAAACTGGTGCCGTGGGCGATCCCGTTCCTGATGCCGACCAGGGCATCGATCTGGTCGCCGCGGTTGTCGACAGCGAACCACTCGGAGAGCTCTTCTGACCAGTGTTCAATGAAACGCGCCACGAAGGCCAGAATCTCGCCCTCCTTCGGGTTTCTGCCAAAGCGCTCGAGGTAGGTGAGACCGTGCTGGCGAGCTTCGGCTACGCCCCGGCGATGGACGAGACTTCGGCCTGAGAAGAGCAGTGACTGCTCGAGGAAGCCTGCGAGCTGTATGTACGCATAGCGGTACATGTCTGCGCGGATGTCCTCTCCCTCGGGATCTCCTCACAGCGAGCGATCAGCGCGTCTAATTGGCGCTTGAGGCGCTTCGTCTCCGTCTGCGCAGTAGGCGAGTAGGTGGCGCTACCCACTTGAAGCTCAGCTGACGTTGGCGAACGCGGCCTCAGCCATGGCGAATCGAGTCTTGACCCGCTCTTCGTCTGCGGTCGCGCGGCCGACGGCTTTTAGGAACGCCTCGTCTGCTACTTGATGAACCACTCCCGGATCGACACGACGCAGGTCTACCTGCGGGCGCTCAATCGATCCCAGGCGATGGAGGCTGTCCGAGTACCTCTCGTGGGGCCCCGGATCACAGCCGTTTACTGGAAAGGCCCATACGGGATTCGAACCCGTGCCGCCGCCGTGAGAGGGCGGTGTCCTAGGCCACTAGACGAATGGGCCGTGGCGGGGCCAGTGTAGCGGGCTAGCTGATTCGCGCGAACCGCTGGACAGCGGCCAGCAGTTCCTCGGACTTCTCCGCTGCGGCTCTCTTGTCGCCGGAGGCGAGGGCATCCGTGACGCAGTGCCGTACGTGCTCGTCGAGCACTTCCAGGGCGACGCTCTCGAGCGCTTTGGAGACAGCGCCGATCTGCGTGAGCAGGTCCATGCAGTAGCGGTCGTCCTCGACCATCTTCTCGATCCCGCGGACCTGGCCCTCGATGCGGCGCAGCCGCTTGCCGAGCGCTTCCTTGTCGTATCCGTGGCCGTCGTGGGTCACGTGCGCACGCTCCTGAATCGACGAAGACGAAGTGAGTTCGTGACGACGAAGATCGACGAGAAGGCCATCGCGGCGGCTGCGACGATCGGGTTCAGCAGGCCCGCGACGGCGAGCGGGATCGCCGCGACGTTGTAGGCGAAGGCCCAGAAGAGGTTGCCCTTGATCGTCCCGAGCGTCTTGCGCGCGAGGCGGATCGCGTCCCCGGCGGCGCGCAGGTCGCCCGAGACGAGCGTGACGTCGCTCGCCTCGATCGCGACGTCGGTTCCGGTGCCGATCGCGATCCCGAGGTCGGCCTGGGCGAGCGCGGGCGCGTCGTTGATCCCGTCGCCGACCATCGCGACGACCTCGCCGGAGTCCTGCAGATGCCGGATCTCGTCCACCTTGCCTCCGGGGAGCACGCCGGCGACGACGCGCTCGATCCCGACCTCGTTCGCAACGCGACGCGCCGTCTCCTCGACGTCACCGCTCAGCAGCACGGGGGTGAGGCCGAGTGCGCGCAGCTCGGAGATTGCCTCGCGGCTCGTCGGCTTGACCGTGTCCTCGAGCTCGAGCGTGCCGAGGCGCTTGCCGTCGACGTCGACGCCGTCACGGCCGATCGTGACGCGCCGCTCCTCGACGATCCCCGTGACGCCCTCGCCCGGGACGTTTCGGAACTCCGTGACGTCCGGGAGCGACTCGAAGCGCGCCCGCGCGGCCTCGGCGACCGCGCGACCCACGGGGTGCTCGCTGGCCGCCTCGACGGCGCCCGCGAGCCGGAGCACGTCGTCCGGCAGTCCGTTGACGAGCCGTAGGCGCCCTTCGGTCACGGTGCCGGTCTTGTCGAGCACGACGGTCGTGATCTTCCGCGTCTGCTCGAGCACTTCCGGACCTCGGATCAAGATGCCGAGCTGCGCGCCGCGGCCGGTGCCGACCATCAACGCGGTGGGAGTCGCGAGACCGAGCGCGCACGGGCACGCGATGATCAACACCGCGACTGCGGCCTCGAACGCGTCGGACGGCACGCCGGTAATCAACAGCCAGCCCGCAAGCGTGGCGAGCGAAAGCGCGAGCACGACGGGAACGAAGACGGCAGAGACGCGATCGGCGAGCCGTTGCACGTCGGCTTTGCCCGACTGCGCTTCGGCAACGAGCCGCGCGATCTGCGCGAGCGCCGTCTCCGCACCGACGCGGGTCGCACGGACGACGAGCCGCCCGTAGGTGTTGACGGTCGCGCCTGCAACGTCCGAACCTGCGCTCACCTCGACGGGAACCGGCTCGCCGGTCAGCATCGCCTGGTCGACCGCGGACTCGCCCTCCTCGACGATGCCGTCGGTCGCGATCTTCTCTCCGGGGCGCACGACGAAGCGATCGCCGACTTCGAGCGCGTCGACGTTGACGACGAACTCCTGCCCGTCTCTCAGCACGCGCGCCTCCTTGGCTCCGAGCTCGAGGAGCGCACGGATCGCCGCGACCGGACCTGCGCCGCGCGCTCGACTCGAGCCAACGGCCGAGGAGGATCAGCGTCGTGATGATCGCGCCGACCTCGAAGTACGTCTCGCCTGTGCCGAGCGCGAGCGCGACCACCGACCACGTCCAGGCCGCGAGTGTGCCGATCGAGATGAGCGTGTCCATCGTCGCGGCGCCGTGGCGCGCGTTCATCAGTGCGGCGCGATGGAATGGCAGGCCTGCCCAGAGGACCACGGGCGTCGCGAGCGCAAGTGAGAGCCACTCCCAACCGGCGAACTGGAGCGGTGGGAGCATCAGCGCCACCAGTGGGGCAGAGAGAAGCGCGGCGACGACGAGCCGCACGGGTCGTTCCCTTGCTCGCGAGTGCGCCTACCCGATGCGGGCGCCGCGTGATAACCGGCCGCCTCGACTGCGGCCAGGAGATCCTTCAGCGCGACGCTCTCTGGATCGAACCGGACACGCGCAGACTCGGTCGCGAGGTTGACCGCCGCGTCGACGCTCTCGAGCTTGTTCAGCTTGCGCTCGACCCGGGAGACGCACGCCGCGCACGTCATCCCCTCGATCTCGAGCGTGACGGACGACGGCGCGCTCACGCCGCCTCGTACCCCGCTTCTCTGATCGCCTCTCGAACGGCGGCGTCGTCGACGCCTTCTCCGCGGACGACGACCTGCTTCGTCGAGAGCTCGGCCTCGACGACGGTCGACGCCTGGAATCTCGCGAGATCTCGCGCTCCACTGCAGCGGTGCAGTTGCCGCAGTGCATCGCGGGGACGGTATAGGTGAGGGTGCTCATGCGCCTACTATACCCCCTGGGGGTACTTCTCGCCGTGGGGCTCGCGCTCGCCGGGCCGAGCGCGAGCCACGGTCTGTTTCTCGGCGCGCCCGAGCTTCGCGTGCCGGTCGGCTACACCGCCCAGCGCTATGCCAGCGGACTGAAGCGCCCGACGGCGATGGCCTTCGGCCCCGACGGCCGTCTCTACGCCGCGCAGGAGACCGGTCAGATCCTCGTCGTGGGCGCGGGGAGCGCGAAGCCGCGTGTCCTCGCGCGCGGGTTTCAGACGCCCCTCGGCCTCGCGTGGAGCGGTGCTCGCCTCTTCGTCTCCTCGCGCGGACGGATCGATAGCCTGGACCTCGTCGACAAGACCCTTCGTGCGCGTCGCACGGTCGTCAAGGGATTGCCGTACGGCCGCCACCAGCAGGACAACGTCGTGGTGGGCGGCGACGGCCGCCTCTACTTCGGCTCGGGGTCGACGTGCGACGCATGCAAAGAGAAGGACTCGCGGAGCGCGACGATCCTCTCTGTGCTTCCGAGCGGCAGCGGCCTGCGCGTCGTTGCGAGAGGGCTGCGCAATCCGTACGGGCTCGCGTTCCAACCGGGGACCGGTCGGCTGTACGCGACCGTGAACGGCCGTGACGACCTCGGCGAGCAGGAGCCCGCCGAGATGCTGGTCGAGGTCGCCCAGGGTCGCAACTTCGGCTGGCCGGGCTGCTGGCCGAGCTGGGCGCGAAAACGACTCGCCGGCACCGGCTGCGCGCAGGTCACACCGCCGGTCGCGTACCTCGAGCCGCGCTCCGGTGCAGGTGGGATCGCGTTCGCGCGCGACGGACGCACTGCCTATGTCGCGCTCTGGGGTCAGTACTTCGGCAGGAAGCACGGTCGCACGATCGTGCGTCTCACGTTCGACGCGGACGGCCGCGTCGTGCGGCAGCTGGTCTTCGCGCGCGGCTTCGACCATCCGCTCGCGGTTCTCGTCGCCCGCGACGCCGCGCTGCTCGTCTCCGACTGGGGCACCGGGCGCATCTATCGAATCGCCCGAAAGTAGAAGAGGGGGCCGTGAGCCCCCTCTCTCGTTCTCAGACCTTCTCGGTCAGCGGTCGGCCGAGCTGCTTCTCCCACCAGTCCGACTCACGCTGCTCGAACTGGCCCTGCAGCTGCCCGACGTAGTCCGCGAGCTGGTTCTCCTTCTTTCCGAGCCGTTCCTCGAGCTCCGCGACTTGCAGCTCCCGCCTCTCGAGCTTCTCCTCGCGGAGCTCAAGGTCGGCCTCGACGCGCGCTTCGCGCGCTTCGACCTCAGCCTCTCGCTCGTCCATCTCACGGATGCGATCCGAGAGTGATTCTTCCGTGGTGTTCAGGCGCTTCTCGCGGCGCTCGATGCGCTCGCGCTGCGACTGGAACAGCGCCTCGCCCGACTGGAGCTCGGCCTCGCGCGCGGCAAGCTCGCGCTCACGCTCGAGGATGGCCTCCTGCTTGTGCTCGAGCTCGGCGGCCTTGCCTTCGTCACGCTCGACGTGCCGTAGCGTCGCGAGCTGGCGGTTGAGCTCCGCCTCGCGCGCGGCCAGCTCCGTCTCTCGACGCTCGAGCAGGGCGACCTGCTCCGCCGTCTGCTGGTCGAACTGCCCGTACGACGCGGCCTTCGTGTCGAGCGAGCGCTCGGCGAACCGCACGCGCTCCTCGAGCTCGGACAGCTCACCTTCGCGCTTCTCGATCGTCTCTTCGCGCGCCGTGAGCCGGCCATCGACCTTTGCGAGCTCGCGCTGCTTGCCGAGCACCTGGGTCTCGCGCGTCGCGAGCTCCTCGTCGCGGTCGCCGAGACCGCTCTCGCGGACGGCAAGCGCGGCTTCGCGGGCCTCGACCTTGGCGAGCATCTCCTGCTCGCGCAGCTCGATCTCCTGTTCCGCCCGTGCGATCGTGCGCTCGCGCTGCGCGATCGCGGCCTCCTGCTTCGCCAGTTCGGTCGCTGCTTCGGTGCGGCCGCGGTCCACGCTCGACAGCTCGCGGAACTTCGACTGGATCTGGCGCTCACGCTCTGCTGCGCGCGATTCGGCGTCGGCGATGTCGGCCTTCGCGGCTGCGATTCGCTGTTGCTCCTCGGCGAGTGAGTCGCCGCGCTCGAAAAGCTCCTGCTCGCGCGACGCGAGCTCGTTCTCGCGGGCAGCCAGCGACGCCGCGCGCTGATCCAGCTCAGCAGCTCGAAGGTTCAGGCCCTGGGGGCCGGCGAGCTCGCGCTCGAGCATCGCGGCCTGCTCGGCCATCGCGGCGCGGAGGTCTCGCTCACGGGCGAGCGCGGACGCAAGCTCGGCCCGGAACGCCTCGGTGTCGGCGGGCTCGGTCCCGTTCGAGTCGACCGGACTACCGGCGAGGACCGCCTCGGCGGCGACGTGTGCGGGAGCCTCGTGCGGCTCGGCAACTGCTTCGTCTTCCCGGCGCCGTTCGAGCTGGCGTCGGAGGCCGGTGCCGAACCCTTTGTCGGTGTCTGGGGTCGAGTCGTCCACGATGCCTCCTAGAAGATCTCGTTGATCGTCAGCATTGCGGGACCGAGGATGACGAGGAACATCGCCGGGAAGATGAAGAGGACAGTCGGGAAGAGCATCTTGATCGGCGCCTTCATCGCCTTCTCTTCAGCGGCGGCTTGACGGCGCTCGCGGGTGTCCGCGGCCTGGACCTTCAGGATCCGGCCGAGCGAGATTCCGAGATGGTCGGCCTGGATGATCGCGCGCGTGAAGTGGCCGACCTCGGGTGCTGCGGCGCGCTCCGAGAGCTTCTTGAGCGCGTCGTGGCGGCTCTCGCCGATCCGCATCTCGTTGAGCGTGAGCGTGAACTCCTCGACGAGCGGGCCGTCGAGATGCTCGGTGAGCTTCGCGATCGCACCGTCGAAGCCGAGTCCGGCCTCGACGCTGACCGCGAGCAGGTCGAGAGCGTCCGGCAACTGGATCCGCAGCGCCTCGCGGCGGCTCCGGATCTTCATCGTCAACACCATGCCGGGGAGGGCGAAGCCGATGAACGTGCAGAGGAACGCGAACGGAAACGCGGCCAGAGGGCCCCCGACCGAGCTGCCCATGACGACGCCGAAGAACAGCCCACCGATGGCCAGCCCGGCCTTCGTCGCGAGGAACGCGGTTGGCGTGACCTTGCGCGCGAGCCCGGCGCTGAGGAGCTTCCCCTCGACCGTCTCGACCGTCATCCGCGGGTTCAGCTTCAGGGTGATGCGCGCGAGGCGCGCGACTCCGGGTGCCAACACGCGCTCGCGGAACTTGAGCTGGTCGATACCGGTGCGCTGGGACTCGCCGTAGCGCGCGGCCCGGTTGAGCGCGACGGAGCGCTGGCGCGCCGTGGCCGTGGCCGACTGCGCCACGACGTAGATCGAGATGGCGAAGAGCACGAGACCGAACAGCAGCACGAGCATCAGTTACCCCCTGAAGGAAGCGATCTTGCGAAGCATGTAGGACCCGATAGCCATCATCACGAGCCCCCCGATGATCATCTTGTGTCCGGTCGACGTGTGGTAGAGAGGACTCATGTAGTCCGCGTTGATGAAGGTGATGATCAACGCGAGCGCGAACGGCATCCCGACGAGCGTGTACGCGGATGCGCGTCCCATCGCCGTCAGCCCCTTGATCTTTCGCCCGAACGCCTGCCGTTGGCGCACGGCGTCGGCGACCATGTCGAAGATCCCGGCGAGGCTGCCGCCGACCTGGCGCTGAATCGTCACTGCGGTCAACACGAACGACAGGTTCTTCGACTGGACACGGACCGCCATCTCGGCGAGCGCGTCGTCGATCGGCCGGCCGAGCTGTGCCTCCGTCAAGACCCGCTTGAACTCGTCGCTGATCGGCGGCTGACCCTCGCTGACCACGGCCTGCATCGCTTGGCGAAAGCTGTGGCCCGCCTTGAGCGACGCTGCCATCGTGATCAGCAGGTCGGGCAGCTGTTCGTCGATCGCGTTGACGCGGCGCTTGGCCTTGAACCAGAGCACGCCGAGCGGGATGAGCCCGCCGATCGCCATCGCGGCGAGGATCACGAGCGGCGGCGAGGCCATCACGGCAGCGATCAGCCCGAAGAAGAACGCCGGGATCGATCATGCATCCAGAAGAACTCGGCGGTGCGAAGCGGCACGTCCGCCCGATCGAGCATCGCGTGCAGCTTTCCCCAGAACGAGAACCGGGCGAACGCCTGCTCGGTTGCCTTCAGGAGGCCGGAAGCCCCCTCGAAGCGCTCGCGGACCGACGCCTTCTTCGCGCGGCGGCGCGGGCCTCCGACGTGTGGCCCCAGCCTCCGGCGCAGGCGCGTGCTCGACGGCGTAGCGAGTGCCAGCGCGGCCGCGAGGAGGATCGAGCCGCCGACGGCGAGGCTCACGACGAGCGCTGCGAAGCCGGACGTGAAGAGCTGCTCGGGGATCAAGCCCACGAAACCGTCACCGGGGGCCGAAGGCGTGCTGCCCGGGAGCGTGGCCTGCGTGCTGGCCGAGCCGTGGCCCGCGACTGCGGCGGTCAGCGTCAGCTGCTGTCCGGGCCGGGAGGCCGTCAGGTACGAGACGCGCCAGGTGCGCGCGAGGTCCTGCGCGACCGCGTCGTAGGCCCGTGCGAGCCCGGCCGACGAGCTGGCGCCGTAGTAGCCGCCACCCGTCGCGGTTGCGATCTGCTGGAGCGGCCCCTTTGCGAAATCGCCGCTCTCGATCCCGATCGCGTACACGGCGACGCCGGCGCGCCGAGCGGCGTCGATCGGCCTGCTGGAGCGAGGCGCCGTCGGCGACGTTCGCGCCGTCGGTCATCACCACGATCACTCGGCCCGCGTTCGCCTCGGTCGCGAGCGCGAGCGAGGCAAGGTGGATCGCGTCGTACAGCGCGGTCCCCTGCCGCTTGTCCAGTGCGAGGGTCCGAAGTGCGCTGTCGGTGTCGATCGTCGCGGAGGAGAAACGCGTGGCCTGAACCGCACTCTCGCCGAACGTGAAGACGGCGAGCCGGTCGGCATTCTCCTTGCCCGCCACGAAGGCGCGGGCGGCCGCGATGGCATCCACGAGGGGCTGGCCCTTCATCGACCGCGAGTGGTCGATCAGGATGGCACCGCTCTTCGCGCGCCCGAGGTTCTGCGCCTGAAGCCCGGCCACAGGGTGGCCGTTCTCCCGGACCACCGGCGGGGTCTTCGACGGCTTGTCGGTCACGACCGAGAGCTGAACCGTCGGCTGGCGGCTGGCGTCCACGCCGGACAGCTGCACCGAGGCGGCCGCGGGGGCCGCTGCGACTGCTGCCGCGAGGGCGGCGATCACGATCAGCCGGATCAAGACCGGCCTCCGTACGATGCGGCGAAGGTCGGGCGTCCGGCGAGGTCGGGCTCGAAGAACGTGGGCGCGAACACGACGCCGTTCGCGGCCATCTTCTCGAGGAAGGTGGGCTTGAGCCCCGTGCAGCCGAGCGGGTTGAGCAGCCGACCGCCCCCGACGGACTCGTCTTCCGGCGCCTTCGCGATGAAGATGTCCTGCAGGGTCACGACGTCGGACTCCATCCGCTGGACCTCGGTCACGGCCGTGATCCGGCGCGAGCCGTCGACGAGCCTGCTGATCTGCACGAGCAGGTCGAATGCGCTCGAGGTCTGCTCGCGGATCGCCCGCAGCGGCAGATCGACGCCGGAGGTCAGCACGAGGGTCTCGAGCCGCGACAGCGCGTCGCGCGAGGAGTTTGCGTGAATCGTCGTCAGCGAGCCTTCATGGCCCGTGTTCATCGCCTGGAGCATGTCCAGGGTCTCGGCACCGCGGACCTCGCCGACGATGATCCGGTCTGGCCTCATGCGCAGGGCATTGCGGACGAGCTCGCGGATCCGCACCTCGCCGGAGCCCTCGATGTTCGGAGGCCTCGACTCGAGCGTGATCACGTGCTCCTGCTGGAGCTGGAGCTCTGCTGCGTCCTCGATCGTGACGATACGCTCGTCGTTCGGAACGAACGCCGACATCGCGTTCAGGAGCGTCGTCTTACCGGTACCGGTACCGCCGGAGATGAGGATGTTCAGCTTCCCCTTCACGCACGACGCGAGGAACTGCGCCGCCTTCGGCGTGAGCGATCCGAAGTTGATCAGGTCGTCCATCGTGTACGGGTCGCGCGCGAACTTCCGGATCGTGAGCGTCGGACCGCGAAGCGCGAGAGGCGGGATGATCGCGTTGACACGGCTTCCGTCGGGAAGACGTGCATCGACCATCGGCGAAGCCTCGTCCACGCGGCGTCCGACCTGCGACACGATCTTGTCGATGATGCGCAGGAGGTGGGCGTTGTCGGCGAACGTCGTCTGCGTGCGCTCGATCTTGCCGTGGCGCTCGATGTAGATCCGGTCAAACGCGTTGACCATGACCTCGGTCACGGAGTCGTCGTTGAGGAGCGGCTCGAGCGGTCCGTAGCCGAGGATGTCGTCCGAGATCTCCCGGACGATCTGGCGCCGCTCCTCACGCGTGAGCGGCGTCCGGTCGAGCGCGAGCTGTTCCGTCACGGCGTGGAGCACGCGTTCGGTGAGGTCCTCCGTCTCCGTCTGGCGGAAGAGCTCGGGCCCGAGCTTCGCGATGCACGCGTGATGGATCCGCGTCTTCAGCTCGGCGTACGGGTCCATCGACTGCTGCTGCGGGCGCTGCTGCGCACGGGGCGGGCCGGGCGACTGGGCGCCCGCGGGCGCCGACGCGGGGGCGTCGGGAGCGACGGAGCTCCCGTTGCTGCTCTGGATCCGGTCGTGAAGGCTCATCGCTAGGCCCTCGCGAGGGCGCCGAAGCGCCGCCGCTTCTTCTCCTGCTCGGGCGTGAGCAGGCCCTTGGCCATCTCACGGATCGCGCGCGAGAAGTCGCAGCCGGCATCCGCCACGACCGCAGGCGTCCCGCGGTTCACCGCGAGAGGCACGGCCCTGTCGCTCGGCATCTCGAAGCCCATCTTCACGCCGAGTGCGCTCTCGACCTCGTTTCGCTTCATCCCGACCTTCGAGTTCGACCGGTTCAACACGAACCGGACGCGAGAGGCAGGGAACGACAGCAGGTCGAGCGTGTGCTGCGCGAGCTTGACGTTCTTCAGCGTTGGCACGTCGAGCCCACACAGGACGAGCAGCTCGTCCGTGCGGTCGAGGGTCGCGAGCATCGGGCCGTGGAAGAACGGCGACGTGTCGACGACGATCAGGTCGTAGGAGCCACGGGCGACTTCGAGCAGCCTGTTGACCTTCGGCTCGGTGACCAGCTCCGCGTCTTCCGGGCGGAGCGGAGCGGGCAGGACGTCGACGCCGGAGGAGTGGCGCGTGGTGTAGCCGGCCAGCTTCTCCGAGTCGAGCTCTCCCGGCGCGACGACCAGGTCGTAGATCGTCTTGTCCGGCTCGAGACCGAGCATGATCGCGGCGTCGCCGAACTGGAGGTCCAGGTCGATCAGCAGCGTCCGCTTCTTCTCGTACTTCGCGAACGCGGTCGCGAGGTTCGTCGCGGTCACGGTCTTGCCCGTGCCGCCCTTCGGCGAGAACACGGTCAGGACCCGACCACGCTTGCCGTGGCCGCCTTCGGCCTCCAGCCGCCGGCCGGCGTGCGACGCCTTGCGGATCGCGAACACGACGTTGTCGGCCAGCTGGGGCAGCAGGAGGACGTCTGCGACGTCCGTGTCGAGCGCCTCGTTCAGGAGCTTCGAGGACTCGCCCGATGCGAGCAGGATCAGCGGGGCCTGCGTGTGCTCCCGCATCGACGCGATCTCGTGCACCGGAAGGTGCGCGTCCCTCGTGCCGTGGAGGACCACCTGCAGGTGCCCCCCCGCAAGCGGGGCGTAGGCGTCGGAAACGTGCTCGCTGTAGCCGACGAGCTCAACCTCGTCATGCTGGTTCAGTGCGTCGCGGAGCGACTCGAGTCCGTCGCAGTTGCCGGTGAGATAGATCCTCACCGGTTCGCGGTTGTAGCCGTTGTCACTCATCAGTTGCCTCCCTGGGCGCCACGGAGACCGTCGCGGAGAATCGTCCTGTTCGTCTCCAGGCTCTCGGGGCTGTCGACGGCGTCGACGACCGGCCGGAGCTGGAGCGTCCACTCGCCGTGGCGATTGACGTGGAGCAGCTTCTGCGCCTGGGTGTCGGAGACGGCGAGGAGCACGAACAGCCCATTGCGTCGGGCTGCGTTGTCGAGCTTCTTCGTGCCGCCAGAGCTCGCCGGCTTCAGGACCTCGATGTCGCGAAGGACGATGCGAGTCCCCCAGGTGTCAGAGTCTGCGTCGAGCTTCAGCGAGGCGACGAGATCGACTCGATCGCCGGCCTTGAGCGTGCCCGAGAGCAGCTGAACCGCGTCGCCGGAGACCGCGAACGCGCGCATGTTGCCGGTGAGGCTCGAGCGCACGCCGATCTCAGTCGAGCTGCTGAACCGTTGCCGGCTGACCTGCTCACCGGCGTAGATCGGCTCGGAGACGACGAACTCCTCGAGCTGGCCCTTGTCGGACACCGCGCCGGGCGCGACGTTCCGCTGGGCGACCATTCGCTTCTCGACGCGAACCATCGCCGCGGCACCGGAGGTGCCCGCCGGGATGTCGCTCTTCGCGACGAGGACCGGCACGTCCTCCTCGCCGTTCTGCACGCGCTTCTCGTAACTCGTGACGTACATCATCGTCAGCAGCGCGGCGAAAGCGGCCAGCACCACTGCAATGACGATGTTTCTGAGGCGGTATGTCATTGCGGATCCTTCCCTCCGGACTTAGTCGATAAGTTGCACCGAGCGGACGCCGAAGTCGGCCGATCCGCCACTGTTGGTGAGAATTCCCTCCCAGATCACGCGCGTGAACTGGCCCTCGACGCGACCGCCCGACCCGGTGTTGTCCCAGTCGGTGATCAGGAAGCCGACCCAGCCGATGATGTTGAAGCGGGCATTCGTGCCCCCGCCGAGGATCGGCTCGCGATAGATCGGAAAGAGCACTTCCTCATTGCGGCGAATCTGGAGCGCGTCGGTCATGTGCGACGAGTTCCAGTTGACCGACGGCACCGACTGGTAGATCCCGAGCGGCATGAACTGGTCGTAGCCGAACTGCAGCCAGCCAGCGACCACCCCGGCGCCCTCGTTGCCGCCCCCGCCGCGATTGAGGTTCAGGAGCGCGAATGCGCCGGCAGCGTCGCCCCCGCCCGGGCCGTGGAGGTTGAGGAGCGGAATCGAGGTGTCCTGGCCGAAGCAGGGGCCCGAGCAGTTGTTCAGCATCGGGTGGTTCTCGTTCACGGTGATCGGGGCGGCGTATTTGGCTTCGTTGGGCACGCCGGCGCGAGCCACGGCCGTGGAGCCGACGGTGACCGAGTCCCAGCCGATGATCTGGGAGAAGAAGCCCTGCGCGGGTCGTTCGACGTGGACCCGGATCGTGTCGCCGGCCATGACCGTCGTCGAGAACTCGACGTTCGACGCGCTCACGCCGCCGCCGTTCTTCGTGCCGTACTCGATCGCGTAGGCCTGAGCCTGGCCCTGGTCCTCCGGGAGCGCCTGGGCGCCGGCGAGCGCGGCGGCGTCGGCGACGCGCTGCGTGTCGCGGTCCTCGCGGAACCACGAGCCGACGTCGATCACCGCGACTGCCGACAGCATCAGAACCGTCAAGAAGAGGACGGTGAGCGCCGCAGCCTGGCCGTGTTCGCGTCTCATGATCACTCCAAGCGTTCCGTCGTGACGCTCGTGAGCGTGCCGTCTGCGACGACCATGCCGAGAACGTCGATCGAATAGGGGTAGGTGACGGTGCAGCTGACGTCGCTCCCTGGGGTGTCCCAGTCGTCGGCGTCGCAGCTGGCGGTCACGAGGTCGTCGTCGAGGCTGGTGGCGGCTTCGAGCGCTGCGGCCTCGGCTGCGGCGCCCGTGTCGCCGCCGAGGCGGCTGACTGCGGCCTTGCGGGCACCGACGCGAGATGCATCGGTGACCGTCAGGTAGTCGTGGAAGACGATGCCGAACTGGATGATCCCGAACAGGAGCAGGCAGAGCACCGGCAGAAGGGCTGAGAACTCGACAAGCGTCTGTCCGCGCTCGCCGCTCGGTCGCTCCTGGTGTCTCTGCTCTGCCATTGCTCCTCGATGTCGGTGTCGTCGGAAACTTGGAAAGTTGGCGGGCCCCTCGCATGGAGGGGCCCGCCACGTTCGTCGCGGCTTTAGCCGTTGATGACGTCGGTCACGCTGTCGAGCCGGCCGGTAATGGCAAGCACGAGGAAGCCGAGCGCCGTGATGACCACGGCGGCGATGACGGTCAGGATCACGGCGTACTCAGCCATGGTCTGACCATCCTCGCGGCGCGCGAACGCGTTCAACATGGTGAACCAATTGCGAAGGGTCATTGCAGATTCACCTCCTTCACTTGACGATTCGGTGCACACCGATGCGCTGCGGAATGCCACACCGAGAAATCGAGGGAGGTGAATCTGCGAGGCGCTGGTCAACGGGTGCGGTCACGCTTGAAAACTCCCTGTCCTGCTTCTCGGCGTGGCCGCAACGCCTGTTGTTCGTTACCTGCGCTTCATCGTTCAGCGATCGGCGCTGTTAGACCCCCCAAAAGGGCGATATCTGCAAACGGGTCATGAATCTCCCTCCAACGAGGGAGAGGTGCTTTCGCTCAGCGACGCGATAAGTGGAGAGTCCACCGCGGCCGGTCGACGGCTTCAGTCACCAAGTACGCGTTAGAGCCAGCGGCCTCTGCGCTCAAACGGAGGAGCGAAACCGAGATGGATACGCAGCACCGATTTCGGAACCTGATCGTCCGAGTCGTGTTCCTCGTGCTGTTCGGGTGGGCCGTGGCAGTTGCACGCGCAGTCCGCCATGGCCGGGGCTGGGACGACTGGACGGACACGACAAACGAATGGAAGCCCGTGCCGCTGCCTGTGGACGACAAGTCCGACGAACGGCGGGCAGGGCGTCCGTTCCGTGCACACAAGCTTGCGACGAGCATGGGCCTCGTCGTCGTCTTCTTCGCCGCCGCGTCGTTCACCGCGGGTGCCGGCGACATGGTCGCGAAGGCGTTCGACCCCGCTCACTGCGCGGCGCTCATGCACGTCACCGGCGAGGACGAGTCGGTCTGCGCCGATCTGATGGAGGCGCAGCCCGCGCCCGAGGCAACGCCGCTCGCGGAGCCCGACCCGGCCGCCGCCCCCGCTGCCGAGGCTGCTGAGGCTGCTGAGGCAGCTGAGCTTCCCGCGGAGCTCTCCGACGAGCTCGCCGCCGACGAGGCCGGTGCAGAGGCCGCTGCAGACTTCGAGTCGGCCCCCGCAGCGGAGGAAACCCCCGAGGCCTCTCTCGATTCCGAGCCCACGGCGTCGGCTGACGCCGCGGCCGCTCCGGCATCGGGCCCCGAGTCGTACGTGCTTGCCCCCGAGAAGCCCGCCGCTGCTCCGAAGAACCAGTCGCGCCACTGGGTGGTTCGCCGCGCGAAGGAGCCGAAGGTGAAGGCGCCGGTCGTCGAGCACGAAGGCGGCGCGCAGACGGTGTGGTTGAACCGGGCGCTCCCCGATCCGACCCCGCCTGCCAAGCGTCTCTCGCCTGCGTTCGCCAAGAACCTCCGGCACATCTCGGCGGTCAACGGCGTCAGCTGGTCGTTCCTCCTCGGCGTCCTCCGCGCAGAGGGTGCGCGGGGCCGCGTCCCGGCGACCGTCCGTGAGCTGAACGCGCTCGCGCGCGGACTCAGCCAGCGGGGCGCAGCCGACAGCGAGTGGAACGCTGCTCTGTCGCTGTCGGGTCGCACTTCGTTCGCCGACCGCGCCGTGGCGCTTGCGCGCTACAACCGCGTGGTCGGTCTTCGCTCGCTCGTCAAGGGGCTCGAGTCACAGAAGGAGTCACTCGGCGAGTTGCTGCTCCTCGACCCGCGGGTCTCGCTGTACGGCGGGGGCCGTGAAGACATCCAGGCCGGCAGGATCGACGTCCGCGTGCTGGTGCTGATCTCGTATCTCGCCGAGTCATACGGCGAGGTGAGCGTGTCGAGCCTGTTCAGCGGGCATCGCAAGTACGCGCGTCCGGGTGTCGTCTCGGCGCACATCTTCGGGCAGGCTGTGGACGTCGCGAGCGTCGGCAAGCTGCCGATCGCCGGACACCAGCAGCCGGGAAGCGTCACCGAGAAGGCCGTGCGCTCGATCCTGATGCTGCCGGTCGAGGTCCAGCCGCGGCAGGTCATCTCGCTGCTCGGCCTCGGCGGAGCGTCGTTCCCGATGGCCAATCACGACGACCACATCCACGTGGGGTTCTAGGACGGATGAGCCGCCACCAGGTCACCGTGCGTGTCGACGACCGCGTCGCTTGTGAGCGGTGCGACGTCGCAGATCATGCTGTGGCCCGCATGCGGGGCCTGCTCGGCCGTTCCGATCTCCCGCAGGGCGAAGGAATCCTCCTTCGCCCTGCGGGCTCCATCCACACCTTCTTCATGCGCTTCCCGATCGACGTGGTGTTCCTGAACGACGAGGGCGTCGTCGTCGAGGTCGTGCCGAGCCTTCAGCCGTGGCGTGCGGCGGGAGTGAAAGGAGCGCACTCCGTGCTCGAACTGGCGGCCGGAGAGGCCGAGTCCCGTGGGATCAATGTCGGATCGAAGCTGCAGTTCGACGCGGAGCTGTCGCGAGGACACATCGCGTTCCGTGAAGCTGCGCAGACGATGTCGGAGTACGTGATCGTGCTCGTCGTGATCAGCGCGACGGTCATGGCCGCGCTCGCGTTCATGTCGGGCGTCGTGGCGTCGCTGATCCAGCTCGCGGCCGACATCATCCCCTAGACAAAACCCCGCCTGAGCGGGGCTTTTACGAAGGCTGCGGGGCTAGGATTCGAACCTAGACTACTCGGTCCAGAGCCGAGCGTCCTACCATTAGACGACCCCGCAAAGGGTCGTCCAGTGTAGCGGCCTAGGTTTCCAGGCGGTAGACGGGGACGAGGCTCTTCTCGGCCTCCGTGTCGATGTGCGCGACGACTTCGACGTACGGCTCGAGGCCCGATCCGATGAGCTTCGCCTTCAGCACCTCGTCGACCTGGAAGATCCCCGACGAGTTGTTCATGACGATCTCGATCTTGACCGGCCGGTCGTCACCGTCGGCCACGATCACGTCCTCGATCGCCGCCGCCGAGAGCGAGTGGATCGAGACGCGGCCGCGCTCGAACGGGATGCGCGAGCGGCCCTGCTCCATGTCGAGCGCGTCGGCGACCCGCACGATCCCGGCCTCGAGGGTCAGGGGCTTCCCGTACTCGCGGTGGCTCGTGATCATCTGCAGCACCTCGCTGACGATCACCGTGCGCTCCGGCTCGTCGTAGAGCCCTTCGAGCAGCTGGTGGAGCTTCGGCTGCGCGAGGAAGAGGCTGAAGTCCTCGTGGCCGTCGCGGTGCACCGACATCCCGATGCAGTGCGTGAGCGCGCCGAGTGTCACGGCGACCTCGGAGTCGTCGTTCGTCATGCCGTAGTCGCGCACGATCGAGGGCTCGACCCCGTGCTTCGTCAGCTGCCGAAGGAGCTTGAGCGCGATGTTCGCGACGATCTGGATGTGCACCCAGGAGTGGTCGTTGATCTCGAGGCGCCCGACCGCGTTGACGTTTGCGACGTGCCACCACGCCTTGAGCTGCGTATCGGCGTTGACCCGCTCGATCAGCGTCCGCAGTTTGCGGTTCGCACGGGCCGGGACGTTGATGCGCATCCGCGCGACCGCCTCGGCGGGCGTGAGCTTGACCTCGCGCTCGGCCTCCTCGGAGGCCGGAGACTCGATCCGCTCCTCGGTTTCGGGGTCGAGGCCGCTCACGCCCCGAAACCCTACTCCGCGCTCAGGGGTTGGTCGGGACGTCGCCCGGGGCGGGGCGGAGGCGGAGCCGAGTACGCCTCGGACGGGTGCCGCGCTGCGACCCTGCGCGAGCGCGAAGTACATCAACGTCCATGCGCAGGCGACGAAGGGGACGACGACGGTGTTCGAGATCAGGCTTCGGCGACGAAGCTGTCGATGTCGTTCGGGAAGCCAGAACGTGAGGATGCTGACGATGATGCTCGGCGACGATCACCGCTCCGATGGTGATCACGATCACGCCGAACACGCTCCAGCCGTTGCCCTTGACGAGCTCGCGGCTGCGGCCGAACGACTCGCCCGCCGACTTGCCTTCGAGCACGATCGTCGGGACGATCAGCGACCAGATCGTCAGGAGGAAGAGCCCGGGGACGATCAAGAGCACGAGGCCGAGAGCGATCCCGAGGCCGGCCAGGATGCCGGCGACGATCAGCGCCGGCAGGCGCGGCTGCACGCGCTGGAACATCTCGCCGATCGTCAGGTCCTGCTTTCCATCGCGCACGTCACGGACGGCCTCCACGAGCGCCCCCTGGAGCCAGAAGGTGCCTACGATGCTGGCGAGCGCTCCGATGACGCAGCCCGAGCCAGCCGAGGAGCAGGCCGAAGACGAGCGTGATCAACCCGAGAATGATGTAGACGATCAGCGCGAGCGGCACGAAGGTGCGCCAGTGCGTCTTGTAGAGCTCCCATGCCTCGCGAACGATTGCCCCGGGCTGCATCAGGCGCGGGACACTAACAGGTTGGCTCGTTAGGCGACTTCGGCCCAGTCCCCGTAGAGAGACGTGTAGAGCCCCTGCTTCGCCATCAGTTCGTCATGGGTTCCCTGCTCGACGACCTTGCCGTGCTCGAGCACGACGATCAGGTCGGCGTCGCGGATCGTCGAGAGCCGGTGGGCGATGATGAACGCCGTCCGTCCGGCGAGCAGCCTGCGGAGGGCCCCTTCGATTCGGCGCTCGGTGCCGATGTCGACCGAGGAGGTCGCCTCGTCGAGGATCAGGATCCGGGGGTTGGCCAGCAGCGCACGGGCGAAGGCGACGAGTTGCCGCTGCCCGAGCGAGAGGCGGGTGCCGCGTTCCTGCAGGTTCGTCTCGTAGCCATCCTCGAGCCGCATCACGAAGTCGTGAGCGCCGACGGCCTGCGCCGCCGCCACGATCTCCTCGGGGGTCGCGTCGGGATTACCGAAGGCGATGTTGTCGCGGACGGTGCCGGCGAAGAGGAACCCCTCCTGCGGGACGATCCCGAGCTGGCGCCGGAGCGACTCCTGGGTCACCGTCGTCGTGTCGATCCCGTCGATCGTGATGCGGCCCTCGGTCGGGTCGTAGAAGCGAGCGAGCAGCTTCGCGATCGTGGACTTCCCCGCGCCTGTGTGACCGACAAGCGCAACCGTCGTCCCGGCCGGGACGACGAGGTCGATCCCGTGTAGCACCTCCGGCCCGGTCCCGTACGCGAACCGCACTCCGTCGAAGCCGACGTTGCCCTCGATCTGGGGCAGCGCACGAGCGTCGGGCGCGTCGCGCACCTCCGGCTCCTCGTCGAGGACTCCGAGGATCTTGTCGAGCGCCGCGACCGCCGCGAGGAACGTGTTGTAGAGCTGGGAGAGCTGCTGCACCGGGTCGAAGAAGTTCGACACGTAGAGGATGAAGGCGAACAGGACGCCCGCCGTGGTCTGCCCGTTGAAGACGAGCCAGCCGCCGAAGCCGAGCACGATCGCCGTCGCGGCCGCAGAGAGGAAATCGACGAACGGGAAGTAGAGGCCGTTCAGGACGACGGTCTGCTGGTTCGCCGCGCGGTAGTGCGAGTTCACTTCCTCGAACCGCTGCTGGTTCCGCGGCTCGCGCGTGAAGGCCTGCACCACCCGCATCCCCGCGATGTCCTCGGCGAGCGTCGCCGTCACGAGCCCGAGGCGCTCGCGCACCTGGCTGTATGCGCGCGCCGAGCGGACGCGGAAGACACGGGTGGCCACGATGAGCGCAGGGATCACGACCACCGTGGCGAGCGCGAGCCTCCAGTCGAGGTAGAAGAGGATGACCGTCGTGCCGATCAAGACCAACGTGCTCTGCACGAGCGTCGTCACGCCGTCGGTGACGAGCTGGTCGAGAGCGTCGACGTCGTTCGTCAGCCGGCTGATCACGACGCCTGCGCGGTTGCGCTCATAGAACCCGAGCGACAGCTTCTGCAGGTGGCGGAAGAGGTCGTTGCGAAGGTCGGCGAGAATTCGCTCGCCTGTCCAGCCGGTGAAGTAGGTCTGGAACGCGCCGGTGACGAGGCTCGCGAGCCCCGCGGCGATCATCAGCACAACGAGGAACGTGAGCAGCCGGAGGTCGCCCTTGCGGACGCCGTCGTCGATCGCGTACCGCGTCAGGAATGGAGGAATGAGGAACGTGGCCGTCGCGAGCAGCAGCGAGACGATCGCCAGGGTCGTGCGGAGGCGGTAGGGCTTCGTGTAGCGCGCGAGGAAGCGGATCCTGCGCAGCGTCGCCCTCCACGACCAGTCGCGAACGTCCGCGCCGCGCTGCATCGTCAGGTGCCCGCCGGGCTGCCAGACTCTCATTTCGACACCGTGCGCAACCGCGGCGAGGCCGCGAAGCGACCTCGCCGCGCGCAAGACCCCTGAAGGCGGCCGCCCGCGGCCGCAACGGCGACGTCGGTCATACCCAATAGCTGCGTCATGCGCGGGCCTCCACACGCTCGGCGAACTCGCGCTCGAGCAGCCCGTGCTCGTAGATCTCGCGGTAGACCGGGCTCGTCCCGAGCAGCTGCTCGTGCGTGCCGCGCGCCGCGATTCTGCCGTGGTCGAGCACGACGAGCTCGTCGGCGAGGGCGAGAGTCGAGAGCCGGTGCGCGATGATGATCGTCGTCCTGCCCGCCATCGCGTCACGGAGCCCCGTGCGGATGCGTGCCTCGGTCGTCGCGTCGACGCTCGCGGTCGCGTCGTCGAGGAGCAGGACGCGCGGCTCGAGGATCAGCGCCCGCGCGATCGCGATGCGCTGGCGCTGACCGCCGGAGAGCGTGATCCCGCGCTCGCCGATCACCGTGTCGTAGCCCTCGGGAAGTTCGACGACGAAGTCGTGCGCCTGCGCGAGCCGCGCGGCGCGCTCGATCTCCTCGTCGGTGGCGTCGGGCCGGGCGAACGCGATGTTCTCGCGCACGGTCGCCGAGAAGAGGAACGGGTCCTGCAGGACGACGCCGATCTCGCGCCGGAGCGAGGCGACCTTCGCGTCGCGGACGTCCAGCCCGTCGATGGAGACGCGTCCCGAAGTGACGTCGTAGAAGCGCGGGACGAGCGAGGCAAGTGTCGTCTTGCCGGAGCCGGTGTGTCCGATCAGCGCGACGGCCTTCCCAGGCTCGAGCTCGAGGTCGATCCCCTCGACCACCGGCCGTCCTTCGGCGTACTCGAACGAGACGCCCTCGAACCGCACGCGCCCCGGGCCCGGGGGGAGGTCGACCGCTCCGGGCTTGTCGGTGACGTCCTCGATCTCGTCGAGGACTTCGAAGATGCGCTCGCCCGAAGCGGTCGCGCGCTGCGCCTGGCCGATCCACATCCCCAGCATCCGCAAGGGGAACACGAGCATCAGCACCAGACCGTTGAAGAAGAAGAAGTCCGTCAGGCTGAGCTGACCGTTGACGACCATGCGTCCGCCGACGAGGATCACGCCGGCCTGCGCCACGAGCGGCAGGAACGAGAGGACCGGGACGTAGATCGCGCGCTGCCGGTTCGCGTCCATGCTGCGCCCGAAGACGCGATTCGAGCGCACCGAGAACTTCTCCAGCTCGTTCGACTCCTGCGCGAACGACTTGACGACGTGGACGCCGACGATGTTCTCCTCCGCGACCGTGGTCATGTCGGCCATCTTCTGCTGGACGTCCCGGAGCACCGGGTGCGAGACGCTCGAGTAGCGGTAGGCGAGCAGGACCAGCACAGGCGTGATCGCGCAGGCGACGAGCGCCAGCCGCCAGTTCACCACGAGCATCACCGTCGTGACGCCGACGATCGTCAGCACGTGCTGGAAGAAGAAGATGAGTCCGTAGCCGAGGAAGAACCGCACGCTCTGCAGATCGACGGTCGCGCGGGACATCAGCTGACCCGTCTGATGGCTGTCGTAGAAGCGGAACGAGAGGCGGAGCAGCTTCGCGTAGAGGCGGTTGCGCAGATCGAACTCGACCCCCAGCGCCTGGCGGCCCGAGATCAGGCGCCGCCCCACCATCAGGAGCGCGCGGACGAGCCCGACGACGAGGATCGCGATCACGAGGTTCCAGAGCGCCCTGCGGTCGCTGGACTCGATCACGTGCGCGAGCGCGTCGCCCGCCAGGTATGCGGCGACGATCGCGGCAGCCTGCGTCCCGACGGCGAGCACCACCGAGACTCCGAGCGACCACTTATACGGCCGCAGGAAGCCCAGCAGGCGAAAGAAGGTCGTGCGGTAGCGGGGTGTTTCGGCCACGCCTTGAGCGTAGCCATGCGGCCTGGGCTGACGTAGGCTCGCCGCCATGGAGCGGGAGCAGGTCTTCGACGAGGACTACCTCTACTTCTACGAGACGTTCCTCACCGACGAGCTGAGCGACCGGCAGGCCGAGCTCGTCTGGAGCCTGCTGGAGCTCGAGCCCGGGATGGAGGTGCTCGACCTCGCGTGCGGGCACGGGCGGATCGCGAACCGACTCGCCGAGCGCGGCGTACGGGTGACCGGACTGGACGCAACGCCGCTGTTCTTGGAGCGTGCTCGCGCCGACGCTGCCGTGCGCGGAGTCCAGGTCGAGTACGTCGAAGGCGACATGCGGCGGCTGCCGTGGTCGGAGCGCTTCGATCGGATCGTCAACTGGTTCACTTCGTTCGGCTACTTCGACGACGACGAGAACCGGTTGGTGCTCCGCGAGTCGCATCATGCGCTCAAGCTCGGCGGCCGGCTCGCGATCGAGAACAACAATCTCGCGGAGCTGCTCGGTCGCTGGCAGCCCGCCCAGGTCGTGGAGCGCGACGGCAACTTCGCCATCGATCGGTCACGCTTCGACCCGACGACCGGGCGCGCGACGACCGATCGGGTGATCGTGCGAGACGGTCGGACCCGCCGCTTCGAGTTCTCGGTCCGGATGTTCGTCGCGGCCGAGCTGCGCGACTGGCTCCTCGAGGCAGGCTTCCTCGAGGTCGACTTCTACGACCAGGAGGGCGAGCCGCTCACGATCCAGGGTCGCCGGATGATCTCGGTCGCGCACCGATAGCGGCGAGCTCCTCGTGGATGAGCGCGACGGCCTGCTCGACGAGAGCGCGATTCGCCGGCGAGTTCAGCCAGAGCGAGACGCCGGATGGGTGAGGCAAGGGGACAGCGATTTGGTCCTCTGCGAACTCGAACCGCGCGCCCACTGAGTCCGTCAGCGGCCGCTTGCCGAGCAGGCGGCCGATCGCGAGCGTGCCCACCGGCACGACGAGTCGCGGCCGGAGCAGTCGGAGCTCCCAGTCGCGCCAGAACTGGCAGAGGTCTTGCTCCTCCGGGGCAGGGACGCGATCGCCCTTGCCGTTGGCGCTCTTCCCCGGGTAGCAGCGGGTGACGGACGCGCAGTAGAACGTGGAATAGAAGGTGTCCTCGTCCATGCCGAGCCAGCCGCGGAGCGTCTGCCCGGCCCGGCCGCGCCACGGGCGGCGCTCGAGACCCTCGTTCGGGCCCGGCGCCTGGCCGTACATGTACGCGGGCTGCCCGAGGTGCGGGTTGAGGACGGGCAGCGACTCGAGTGGGTAGCCGGCCTCGACGCACGCGCGGCAGACGGCGAGGTCGCGCTGCAGCGACGCGAGCGAGCGGTAGGACGAGCGGCGGCGCGTCAAGGGACTCTTAGAGTACGGCGGTGGCGCTGCCGCTCGAATCGGTGCCGAACTTCTCCGAGGGCCGCGATCGCGGGACGGTCGACGCGATCGGCGCGGCACTCGGTGCGCACGCAGAGCTGCTCGACGTTCACGCGGACGAGGATCACAACCGCTCGGTGTTCACGCTCGTCGGCGAGGAGAAGCAGCTCGAGGACGCGCTCGTGGCCGGAGTCGCCGAAGCGAAGGACCGGATCGACCTGCGGCGACACGAAGGCGCGCATCCGCGGATCGGCGCGGCAGACGTCGTCCCGATCGTCCCGATCGACCCAGGGGACATGCCACGCGCACGTCGCGTTGCTCGCCTCGTCGGGAAGCGGCTCGCTGCACAGCTCGGCCTGCCGGTGTTCTTCTACGGGGAGCTTGGCGGCGGGAGCGGCCCGTCGTTCTTCCGGCGCGGCGGGCCGGAAGCGTTGCAGCGCCGCATCGACGCGCGCGAACTGAAGCCTGACTACGGGCCTCCGTTTCTCGACGCTGCCGCCGGTGGGGTGCTCGTAGGAGCGCGCGGCCCACTGATCGCGTTCAACGTCAACTTGCGGGGCGATGTCGCGGCGGCGCGTGAGATCGCGGCGCTGGTGCGCGAGCGCGGTGGAGGCTTCCCGGGAGTGCGGGCGCTCGGCCTCGACCTTCCGCGCGCCGGGTTCGTCCAGGTGAGCATGAACGTCGAGGACTGGGAGGCGGCCGCGCTCCACGAGATCGTGGAGCGGGTGGAAGTGGAGGCGGCCGCTCGTGGTCTCGAGATGATCGGCTCAGAGCTGGTCGGCCTGATGCCGGCCGGCGCGGCGGCGACTGCGGCGGGCGCTGCACTCAGGATCGACGGCTTCGACGCGTCGCGGGTGCTCGAGCTGCGGCTGCTCCGGTAGCGAAGCCGGGGACTACACTCGCGCCGTGATCCAGAGTCGCGCGCTGAGCGGCGAAGACCTCACCGTCGACCACGTCTGGGACGTCGCCGTCGAGGGGGCGCCCGTCTCGCTCGCCGACTCCGCGCGAGAGCAGATGCGGGCCTCGCGCGAGCTGGTCGAGCGCGCGGCGCACGGCACGAGCGAGCACACCTACGGGATCAACACCGGGTTCGGAAAGTTCGTCTCAGCCTCGATCCCCGAGGAGCTGACGGAGGAGCTCCAGCTACGGCTGCTCCGCAGTCACGCCTGCGGCGTCGGTGAGCCCTATCCGCCGGAGGTCGTGCGCGCGGCGATGCTGCTGCGCGCGAACGCGCTCGCGAAGGGCTACTCGGGCGCGCGCATCGAGACCGTGGAGCTGCTGATCGAGTGCATCAACCGTGGGCTGCTGCCGAACGTGCCGAGCCGCGGGTCGGTCGGTGCGAGCGGCGACCTTGCACCGCTCGCGCATCTCGCGCTGCCGCTCGTCGGCGAAGGGCAGGCCTGGCTGGAGGGTGAGCTCCTGCCAGGCGGCGTCGCGCTCGAGCGGATCGGGCTGGAGCCGGTGCGGCTGCAGGCGAAGGAGGGGCTCTCGCTGATCAACGGGACGCAGTTCATGGCAGCCGTCGGCTCGCTCGGGCTCGTTCGTGCACGCCGCCTCGCAAGAGCCGCCGACCTCGCGTGCGCGATGTCGCTCGAGGCGTTGCAAGGGTCCCGCGCGAGCTTCATGCCGGAGATCCAGGCGCTTCGCCCGCTCCGCGGGCAGGCGGCGTCCGCGGCGAACGTGCTTCGCCTGCTCGATCAGTCCGCGATCAACGAATCCCATCGCTGGTGCGACAAGGTGCAGGACGCGTATTCGCTGCGGTGCGCGCCGCAGGTGCACGGAGCGTGCCGTGACCTCTTCGACCACGTCGCGTACACGGTCGGCGTCGAGGTGAACGCTGCGACGGACAATCCACTCGTGCTCGTGGAGCGCGACGAGCTCGTGTCGAACGGCAACTTTCACGGACAGCCCGTCGCATTCGCACTCGACATCCTCGCGCTGGGTGTCTCCGAGCTCGCGAGCATCTCAGAGCGGCGGATCGAGCGGCTCGTCAACCCGAGCCTGTCCGACGGGCTGCCGCCGTTCCTCACCGCCGACGGTGGGCTCAACTCCGGTTTCATGATCCCGCAGTACGTTGCGGCCGCGCTCGTGAGCGAGAACAAGGTGCTCTCCCACCCGGCGAGCATCGACTCGATTCCGACGAGCGCGGGGCAGGAGGATCACGTCTCGATGGGGAACGCATCGGCGCTCAAGGCCTGGCAGGTGCTCGCGAACGGCGAGCGTGCACTCGCCATCGAACTCCTCGCAGGCGCTCAGGGTGTCGAGTTCCTCGCGCCGCTCGAGCCGGGAGTCGGCGTCCGCGCGACGCGTGCGTTCGTGCGCACCCTGTCGCCACGTCTGGGCGACGACCGGTCACTCAGTGGGGACATCGAGGCGGTTGCCGCGGCGATTCGGAACGGCTCGCTGGTCGCGGCCGTCGAGTCCGAGCTCGGGGAGCTCGCGTAGTGGCGGTCGCCCGGCCGGTCGACGAGGCGGTCGAGGCGCTTTGCGGCGATCTCCGGTCGATCCGCTCTCCGCGCGGGCCTGAGTTGAACGCTCGCTCGTGGTCGACCGAGGCGCCGCTCCGGATGCTGCTCAACAACCTCGACGCCGAGGTGGCCGAGCGCCCCGAGGAGCTCGTCGTCTACGGGGGGTCGGGGAAGGCCGCGCGCTCGCACGAAGCGTTGAAGGCGATCGTCGCGACCCTGCTTCGCCTCGGCGACGACGAGACGCTGCTCGTCCAGAGCGGCAAGCCGGTGGGCGTCTTCCGCACGAACGCGGGGGCACCCCGCGTCCTGATCGCGAACTCGCTGCTCGTGCCGCGCTGGGCGACCTGGGAGGAGTTCCGCCGGCTCGAGGCGCTCGGGCTGACGATGTTCGGCCAGATGACCGCCGGTTCGTGGATCTACATCGGGACGCAGGGGATCTTGCAGGGGACGTTTCAGACGTTCGCTGCGGCGGGGGAGACGCACTACGGGTCCGCCGACCTCGCGGGGCGGACGATCCTCACTGCCGGGCTCGGCGGCATGGGTGGCGCGCAACCGCTGGCGGCGACGATGGCCGGCGCGGCGATCCTGTGCGTCGAGGTCGACCCGGAGCGGATCGAGCGGCGCCTACGGACGCGCTATCTCGACGAGGCGGCCGATTCGCTCGACGACGCACTCGCTCGCGTGCTGGCGGCCGCGGGACAGGGTCGTGCGCTCTCGGTCGGGTTGCTCGGGAACGCCGCCGAGATCGTGCCCGAGCTCGCACGTCGCGGAGAGCGGTTCGATCTCGTCACGGACCAGACCGCCGCGCACGATCCGTTGACCGGCTACGTGCCGGTGGGGCTCGACGTCGGCGAAGCGGCGGCCCTGCGCGCGTCCGATCCGGACGAGTACCTCAGACGCGCACGTGTGTCGATTGTGCAACACGTGCGCGCTTTGCTCGAATTCGCCGCGAACGGCAGCTACGTTTTCGACTATGGCAACAATCTGCGTGGGGAGGCGTATGCAGCCGGCGTAGCGGAGGCCTTCTCATATCCGGGCTTCGTCCCGGCCTATATCCGGCCGCTCTTCTGCCGCGGTGTGGGCCCGTTCCGATGGGCGGTCCTCTCGGGCGATCCGGCGGACATCGCGGTGATCGACGCGACGCTGCGCGAGCTCTTCCCCGGCGACGCGCTCCTGCAGCGGTGGCTCGAGCTCGCACCTGAACGGGTGGCGTTCCAGGGATTACCCGCGCGGATCTGCTGGCTCGGCCTCGGCGATCGCGCCAAGGCGGGGCTCGCGATCAACCAGCTCGTGCGGAGTGGGCGTGTGCGGGCTCCCGTCGTGATCGGCCGCGACCACCTCGACTCGGGCTCGGTTGCCTCTCCATACCGGGAGACCGAGGCGATGCGGGACGGGTCCGACGCGATCGCGGACTGGCCGATCCTGAACGCGCTGCTGAACGTCGCTGCGGGAGCGACGTGGGTGAGCGTGCACCACGGCGGTGGGGTCGGAATCGGCAACTCGATTCACGCGGGGATGGTCGTTGTCGCGGACGGGAGCGACGACGCCGCCGACCGGCTCGAGCGGGTGCTCACCGCCGATCCGGGCACGGGCGTGATGCGCCACCTGGACGCCGGCTACCCGGAAGCGCGGGCGGCTGCGGCGGAGCACGGGCTGGAGCCGCCGATGGGCGGCGCCGGAGCCGTGTGACCGAGCACGGCGCCTCGCGCCTGCTGATCCGCGACCTCGCCCAGCTCGTCACGCCGGCGGGACGTGGCGCGCCCCTGCGCGGCGCCGCGCTCGGCGAGGTCGAGCTGCTCGAGGACGCGTACGTGCTCTGCGAGGACGGCGTCATCGCCTCGGTCGGCCGCATGCGGGACCTGTCCCCGCTGGATGGTGACGTCGTCGAGCTCGACGGCCGCGGGCGCTGCGCGATCCCCGGGCTCGTCGATTGCCACACGCATCCGTCCTTTGCCGGTGACCGTGTCGAGGAGTTCTCACTGCGCGCCGCAGGGGCGAGCTACGAGGAGCTGCACGCGGCAGGCGGCGGCATCCTCTCGACCGTGCAAGCGACGCGCACAGCGTCCGAGGACGAGCTCCAGCGAGCGGTCCGTCAGCACGCCGAGTGGATGCTCCACGCGGGAACGACGACCTTCGAGGGGAAGTCGGGCTACGGCCTGGACCGCGACACCGAGCTCGCGTCGTTGCGGGCCGTCGCCGCCGCAGGTGGCGTCCCGACCTGGCTCGGTGCGCACGCGGTGCCGCCCGGGTTCGAGGACGCGGACGCGTATCTCGACTTCGCGCTCTCCGAGGTCCTGCCCGACGCGGCCGAAGTCGCGGAGGGGGCAGACGTCTTCCTCGAGCGCGGGGCGTTCGATGCGGCGCAGGCGCGGCGCTATCTCCAGGCCTGCCGAGAGGCGGGGCTCTCGCTTCGGCTGCACGGCGATCAGTTCAGCGAGTCGGGTGCGATCCCGCTCGCGATCGAGCTCGGGGCGCGCTCCGTTGACCACCTCGAGGCCACGGGCGACGAAGGGGCGCGTGCCCTCGCGCAGTCCGACGTCGTCGGTGTCTTGCTCCCCGTGAGCGCGCTCTTCCTCGACAGGCCGATGCCGCCGGGACGCTCACTCGTCGACGCCGGCGCCGCGGTGGCCCTCGCGACCGACTTCAACCCGGGAAGCGCGTTCTGTGAGAGCCTGCCGCTCGTCTGCTCGCTCGCATGCACCCAGCTTCGGCTCTCGCCTTCCGAGGCCCTCGGGGCGTGCACTGTCAACGCGGCACACGTTCTCGCCCGGGCCCATTGCATCGGTCGGCTCGCCCCCGGGTTCGCCGCGGACGTCGTACTGGTCGACGCGCCCGACTGGCGGCATCTCGCGTACCACCTCGGCGGTGACGTCGTCGGCGAGGTCGTTTGCGGAGGCGAGATCGCGAGCTAGGCTAGAAACGATGCCCACCCGAAAGCAGCGGCGCCGTCAGGCGAAGAACAAGCGCCACGAGTACGAGTACGTCTACGTCGACGAGGAGGGAAACGAGGTCGAAGTCGACGCCGACGACGCGAAGGCCGAGCGCACAGCTGCGCGGAACGGTCGGGCGAAGCCCAACCCTCGCGCCGTGCGGGGCGCCCGGGTTCAGGCGCCGTCCTGGGCGCGGGTCGCGAAGCGGGGCCTCATCTTCGCGCCGCTGATGTTCGTCACCGTGATGCTCACGAACCCCGACGCGTCGCTGCTCCAGCAAGCCCTCACGGCGCTCTGGCTGCTGGCGATCTTCCTGCCCTTCAGCTACTTCATGGACTCGTTCATGTACAAGCGCTACCTGAAGCGCACCGGCGCGGCTCCGCCCGCGAACCCGCCCGCGAACCGCTAGCTCGCGACGCCGCCGTACGCACCGCGATAGTGCCCGGCGCCCGGCCAGGGTGCGAGCACGAGCAGCAGCTTTGCTCCCGACGCGCTCGAGACCGAGTGGCGCTCGTCGGGGTCGAATCGAAAAACCGTGCCGTGTCGGGCGGAGACGCGCTCGGCGCCTGCCTCAACCTCGACGCTTCCGTCGACCACGACGATCAACGCGGCCTCTTTGACCTGGTGGTCGCCGAGCCGCTGCCCCGGCTTCAGGCCGATCAGGACCGCCCGTGCCTCGCCGTCCTCGGAGTGTAGGACGACCGGCGACCGACTTCCCTCGGGCGTCTCGATGTCCATCAGGTTCCAGCTCTGCACGGCGAAGGATCCTAACCGCCCCGAGTAGACTCAACGCCCCGATGCCGCTCGCCGTCGACACCTACCAGCTCGGCCCGATCGGCACCAATTGCTACGTCGTCCGGGCTGACCAGGCTGTGCGCGAAGCTCTCGTCGTCGATCCCGGAGCGGACGCCGAACGGCTGAACGCCGAGCTCGGGCGCGCGGGGATCGCCTGCCGCGCCATCGTGCTCACGCACACGCACTTCGATCACATCGGCGGGGTGGCCGACCTCGCGGACGCTTCCGGCGCGCCGGTCTACGTCTCGCCCGACGCGATCGGTGGGCTCGAGAGCCCTTTCACGCCGCCCGGCCTCGAGGTACGCGGTTACGAAGTCGCACGTCATGTCTCCGGTGGGGACACCCTCGAGCTCGCGGGCATCGGACTCGACGTCCTCGACGTCCCGGGCCATGCGCCGGGACACCTTTCCTATTACGCCGACGGGAGCCTCTTCTCCGGCGACGTCCTCTTCGCAGGCGGGGTCGGCCGTGTCGACCTTCCCGGCGGCAACTGGGAGACGCTGCTCGACTCGATTCGCCTGCTTGCCGAGCGCTACCCGCCCGAGACGGTCGTGTACTCGGGCCACGGCCCTGCGACGACGCTCGAGGCCGAGCTCGCCAGTAATCCCTTCCTCGCAGAGCTCCGCTCCGCCTCCCAGTGAAGTTCCAGGCGCCGCGCGGGACCCACGACGTCCTCCCGTCGGAGCAGCCGCTCTGGCAGCTCGCCACGCGCACGCTCGCCGAGGTCGCCGAGACGTACGGCTACGCCCGGATTCAGACGCCGGTCTTCGAAGACGCTGAGCTCTTCCTCCGCACGTCTGGCCAGGGCTCCGACGTCGTCCAGAAGGAGATGTACGTCTTCGAGGATCGTGGCGGTCGCCAACTCGCGCTCCGACCCGAGGGAACGGCCCCGATCTGCCGCGCCTACCTCGAGCACGGCATGCACCGCGAGCCGCAGCCCGTGAAGCTCTACACGCAAGCGACGATGTACCGCTACGCCGCGCCGCAGAAGGGTCGTTACCGCGAGCACTGGCAGCAGTCGGTCGAGGCGATCGGCTCCGACGACCCTGCGGTCGACGCGGAGATGATCCAGCTCTACGTCGAGGTGCTGCGCCGGCTCGGCGTGACGCAGTGGGAGCTTCAACTCAACTCGATCGGCGACGCGAACTGCCGTCCGGCTTACGTCGAGAAGCTCGTCGAGTGGCTCGACGCGAACGACGCTTCGCTCGACGACGAGGCGCGGCAGAAGCGCGCGACGAGCCCGCTCCGTGTCTTCGACGTCAAGAGTCCGAGCGTCCGCGCCGCGCTCGTCGACGCACCGAAGATCGGCGAGTCGCTCTGCGACGCGTGTCGCGAGCACTTCGCCGAGGTGCGGCGGTACCTCGACGCGCTCGGCGTTCCGTACACGCTCGAGCCGACGCTCGTGCGTGGCCTCGACTACTACACGCGAACGACGTTCGAGTTCGTCGGGCCGGACGAGGGCGCGCAGTCGACGATCTGCGCGGGCGGACGCTACGACGGCCTGATCGAGCAGCTCGGCGGTCCGCCGACACCGGGGATCGGCTTCGGCGCGGGGGTCGAGCGCCTGCTCCAGGCACTCGAGCACGAGGGGATCAGCGCGGAGCCGCGCGGCCTCGACTTCTTCTTCGTGATCGAGCCCGAGGCGGACCGCACGGCGGCGCTCGCAGAGCTGGCGAAGCTGCGGGCCGCGGGCGTGTCGTGCGACGCCGACTACGCCGGGCGCTCGCTCAAAGGCCAGCGAACACAGCTCGCACGCTCGGGCGCGCGCGGGTTCGTCCACGTCCGCGCCGACGGCGCAACGATCAAACGCGAAGACGTCGAACAGGATGTTCCCGTCGGCGCGGTCGCGGCTACGGTGCTCGGGTGAACGAGTGGCGTGACGTCTACTGCGGTGAGGTCACCGCCGACCAGGTCGAGCAGCGGCTGACGCTCGCCGGCTGGACCGCTCGACGGCGCGATCACGGCGGTCTCATCTTCATCGACCTGCGCGACCACACCGGGCTCCTTCAGCTCGTCGTGAACCCCGACCGCGCGCCCGACGCGGCGAACGTCGCGCACGACGTCCGCAACGAGTTCGTGCTCCGCGCCCAGGGGGAGGTCGTCCGCCGGGCACCCGACGCGGTCAACCCGAACCTCCCGACCGGCGAGATCGAGGTGCAGGTCGACGAGCTGGAGGTCCTTTCGCGTTCCGACCCGCTCCCGTTCCAGCTCGACGAGGAGAACGTCGACGAGACCGTCCGCCTGCGCTACCGCTACCTCGACCTGAGGCGGGACCGGATGCAGCGGAACCTCCGCCTCTCTGCGAGCGTGATCGGCTCGATCCGGCAGACGATGGACGAGCTGGGCTTCATCGACGTCTGGACTCCGAGCCAGACCATCGGCACGCCGGAAGGAGCGCGCGACTTCCTCGTCCCCGTCCGGCTGCAGCCGGGCAAGTTCTTCGCGCTCGCGCAGTCGCCGCAGCTGTTCAAGCAGCTGTTCATGATCGGCGGGCTCGACCGCTACTACCAGATCGCAACCTGCTGGCGCGACGAGGATCTTCGCGCCGATCGCCAGTTCGAATTCCGGCAGCTCGATCTCGAGCTCGCGTTTCCGGTCCGGGAGGACGTGCTCGAGGTGCTCGAGCGGGTCGTCGTCGCGGCGTTCGAAGCCGCGGGTCGGACGCCGCCCGCCCGTCCCTTCCCTCGGCTCGCGTATGCCGAGGCGATGCTCCGCTATGGGACCGACAAGCCCGACGTGCGCTTCGGTCTCGAGATCCAGGACGCGACGGAGGTGACGCGCGGATCGGAGTTCGGCGTGTTCGCGAGTGCGCCCGTGGTCCGCTATCTCGTCGTGCCGCGTGCGTTCTCGCGCGCGGAGCTCGGACGCCTCGAGGAGTTCGCGAAGGAGTGGGGTGCGAAGGGGCTCGCCTACCTCGTCGTCGACGAGTCCGGCGAGGTGCGTTCGCCGATCGCGAAGTTCCTCTCCGAGTCCGAGCTCGAGGCATTTCGCTCCCCGCCGGACTCGACCGTCCTCTTCGTGGCCGACGGCGAGCCGATGGTCGAACGCGTGCTCGGCGCGCTGCGCTCGCATCTCGGCGCCGACCTGGGCCTGATCGACGAGGGACAGGACGCATTCCTGTGGGTCCTCGACTTCCCGCTCTTCCTCCACGACGAGGAGACCGGGCGCTGGACCTTCGTGCACCATCCGTTCACGGCGCCGGTGCCCGAGCACGAGGACCTGATCGAGAGCGATCCGGCCTCTCGCGCTCAGCCAGCACTACGACCTGATCTGGAACGGCTGGGAGCTCGGCTCGGGGTCGATCAGGATCCACCGCCAGGAGGTGCAGGAGCGTGTCTTCCGGGCCATGGGGATGACCGACGAGGAGGCGCAGGCGAGGTTCGGCTGGTTCCTCGACGCCCTGAGGATGGGCGCACCTCCGCACGGCGGCTTTGCGCTCGGGATCGAGAGGTTCGTCGCGCTGATGGCGGGCGAGTCCAACATCCGCGAGGTGATCGCCTTCCCGAAGACCGCCAGTGGCTCGGACCCGCTGACGGGCGCGCCGACACCGATCCCGCAGGAAGTTCTCGCCGAACTCGGAATCAAGGTGACTGCAGACCCGATTTAAGCCTTTCGGTCGGTCACGCCGATAAAGAGGTCATACTTTGGGACCGTCCGTCGTCGGTCACCGCAAGCGAAGGAGCAGAACGAGATGTCCACTCCGCAGGATCCCGGCAGCGCCGCCGCTTCGCCCGCGCTGACGTCGCTGCCGCGGCTCGAGGACCTTCCCCAGGCTCCTGGCGGCGGCTATGACGCGGACCGGGTTCGGGACGCGTTCGACGCCTTCCGCCGGCACTCCGCCCAGCTGCAAGCTCAGCTTCGCGTGCTGCAGGCCGCCGGGCGGACCGGCAACGTCGAGCCGACCGGTCATGCCGTCCGCATGGACGCTCTCCACCTGATCCGCTCGGCTGCAGAGTTCGCCGACACGCTGGAGCACGACGCGCAGCAGGCGTCGTCGAGCCAGCTTGCCCGGACCGAGGAAGAGGTGCGCACCCGGCAGCGCGAGCTTCAGGACCGCGAGGCCGAGATCGAGCGCTACCGCCAGGAGTCCGAGCGCCAGCGTGCCGAGATTACGAACGCGGCCCGAAACGAGGCGCGCGAGCTCCTCCAGAACTCGCAGCGCGAGGCCTCGCAGGAGATCCGCGAGTCCGAGGCGAGCGCAGCACGGCTGCTCGAGCAGTCACGCCACCAGGCGACCGAGTTGACGAACGCGGCCCGCGCAGAGGTCGAGCAGACGCTCGAGTGGGCACGCGCGCAAGCGGCCACGATCATGGCCCGAGCGCAGGAAGGGGCCGGCCAGTTCCTCGCCTCTGCCGGTCTCGGCGAATCCGAGATCGCGCGCGTCGCCGAGTCGATCGTCCGCGCCGCCGACCACGTCTCCGGGGGAGGCAGGCAGCCGGGCACGATGCCGGCGAACGCACCCGCGAGCTCCCAGCCGAGCGGGCCTGTCCCGGTGCGGCCGTCATCGTCGTCCGCCTCGAAGGCTCCACCGACGACGCCGCCCGTGAGCAAGCCCAAGTCGAGCCCGCCCCCCGAGGACGGCGAGCGCGAAGAGCCGAAGCCCTAACGCGCCGTGAGTCGGCGCGTGTTCGGGCCGCGATTCGTCGTCGAGGCGATCTTTCTTGCCGCGGTCGCGCTCGTGGCCGGGTTCGCCGGCCTCGAGTGGAGCGCGATCGTGCTCGTGATGGTGCTCGCGTACCTCCTCGTGGTGGTGTTCGACCTCTCTGCCTCGCGCAGCGGCGCGTGGCCTGGACAGGCCCACCTGCGCCGCCGGCGCGAGGCGGACGAGGCGACGACGGAGCCGGAGTCGAGACACGTCCACGTCGTGCCCCGCGAGCCCGATCCGTTCGCTCAACCCGTGCTCGAGCGCGTGCCCGAGCCGAGCCCCGAGCCGGAGCTCGAGCCCGAGCCCGCGCCGGAGCCGCTCCCCCCGGCTGCCGAGCTGGAGGTGGTCGAGCCGGAGTCTGAGCCGGAGCCCGAGCCCGAGATCGAGGCCGAGCCCCCGCACCTCGAGGTCGTCCCGGAACCCGAGCAGGACCCGGAGCCCGAGCCGGAACCGGAGCCGGAGCCGGAGCCCGAGCCCGAGCCCGAACCGGAGGAGCCGCGCGTCGTCGCGCTCCCACTCTCGGGAACGCCGAGGGAGTGGAACGTCTGGGAGCTCGATCGGCTCGCGCGAGCGAACACGGGCGGCGACGTGGCGAAGGACGAGGAGCTCTCCTACCTGCTCGTCTACCTGCGTGGCTACGCAAGCCCCGAGGGCACGCTTCCGGTCGACTTCGACGGACTCGTGCGGGAGTCGTTCGGCTCGTTGCTCGTGACGCGTTGACGCGCCACAGCCTCGCTCGGCGCGGTCTCGCACTCGCGGCGGTCGCGCTCCTCGGAGGTGTCCTCGCGTTCGCAGCGGGCTCGTGGAACCGGGACGACGGCGGCAGCACACAGCCGGAAGCGCGCCCCGTGCCCGTCCCGGGGTCGGACTGGTACCGCGCCCTTGCAGCCCCGTACCCGGCGGACACGAAGAGGGAGCGGACCTCCTGCGGGCAGCTGCTCGGTCCGGGGACCCTCGGCGTCGCACACCCGGTGCTGCCGTGCGGCGTCAAGCTCTACATCTCCTACGGTGACAAGCTCGTCCTGACGCAGGTCGTCGACCGTGGCCCCGGCGCCCCCGGGCGGGACTTCGACCTCACACGCGCGCTCGCGGCTCGCCTGGGACTGGTGGGGACGCAGCAGATTCGCTGGCGCTACGCGCGTTAGGAGCGCTTCGGTCGCGGGTGGGAGACGAGGCGCTACGGTGCTCGGATGATCGAGCTCCTGGGAGACTCGTCGCGCGGTGGCGACTGGGCGCTGGTTCGGCTCCGTGTGGACGGTGACAGAATCGTCGAAGCGGACGCCCCCGGGCTGTCCCGCGACCTCGAAGGGCTGACCTTGCTCGAGGCGGCGACGGTCCCGGGCGAGACGCTCGCAGCCGACGCGCTTGCGAACGCCATCGGGCCGGTCGTCGGTGCACCGCCGGATCCCGGCCGGGTCGCCGTGGCGATGAGCGGAGGCGTCGACAGCGCGGTCGCGCTGCTGCACGCCGGCTCGGACGCAGTCGGAGTGACCCTGAGGCTCTGGCTCGATCCAGAGGGCCCGAGCGCGGAGCGCGCGTGCTGCTCCCCCGACGCCGTGATCGCCGCGCGGGAGGCTTGTCACGCACTCGGCCGGCCGCACGTCACGCTTGACCTTCGAGAAGAGTTCAGGCGCGCGATCGTCGAGCCGTTCGTGCGCGGCTACGCACGAGGCGAGACGCCGAACCCCTGCATCGCGTGCAACGGAAGCTTTCGGTTCGCAGAGCTTCTCGCGTTCGCCACGAGGGTCGGTGCGTCGCGCCTCGCGACCGGGCACTATGCGCGGATCGTTTCGCGAGGTGGTTTGCTGCTTCTCGCGCGCGCGGCAGACCGTGAGAAGGATCAGTCGTACATGCTCGGCCGCCTCGATCCTGCGTTCCTCGACCGTCTCTGGTTCCCGCTCGGTGAGCAGACCAAGGCGGTGACGCGCGCGGAGGCCGAGGCCGCCGGACTCGCGGCTGCGGGCCGCGCAGAGAGCCAGGAGGCCTGCTTCCTCGCGGGCGGTGACTATCGCGCCTTCCTCGAGCGTCGTGGACTGAACGGGGACGGGCCGATCGTCGACGAGGACGGCCGCGAGCTGGGTCGGCACGGCGGCGTGTGGCGCTTCACGCCGGGTCAGCGGCGAGGACTCGGCATCGCGTCGTCCGCTGCGCCGCTCTACGCAGTCAGGACCGACGCCGCGACCTCGACGCTCGTCGTGGGACCGCAGGAGTCGCTCGCGACGACGAGCGTCTCGGCTCGCGGCCGGCTGTTCGTCGACGTGGAGCGTGTCGAGGCGAAGCTCCGTTACCGCTCACCCGGAATCGGAGCTCGAGTCATCGCCGAGGAGCGCGGTTTCCAGCTCCAGCTCGACCGGCCGGCTTTCGCCGTCGCTGCGGGCCAGGCCGCTGTTTTGTACGACGACGACGCGATCGTCGGGTCAGGTGTGATCACGGGCGGCGCGGACGCCTAAGATCGCCTCCGTACACGTGTCGCCATTCCTGGCCTTCAGCTGGAACGACCTCGCCGAGCTCGCGCTCGCCGTCTTCCTCTTCACCGTCGGGCTGTCGCTCGCCTACATGTTCGTCCGCCTGGGCGGAACTCTCGGGCGGCTCTCCGCGTTCATCAAGGGAACACAGGATGAGCTCCTGCCCGTGATCAACAAGACCGGAGGGACGGTGGATCGGGTGAACGCGCAGCTCGACAAGGTCGATCTCGTGACGGACAGCGCCGTCGACGCCGCAGACAGCGTCGACACGGCGGTCCGTGCGGTGAGCTTCGCGATTCAACGTCCCGTGCAGAAGGTCGCCGCCTTCGCCGCCGGCATCGCCCACGGCGTCGCGGCCCTTCGGGTCGAACGCGACGTGGGCGTCGCCGTGCAGCGCGCGAAAGAGGCTGCCGCGCGGCGCGAAGCGGAGCTCGCGGAGGAACTGCGACGCGTGGACCGAGAACACCCGTGAGCGCGGACGAGATCACGCTTCACCTGCCGCGCGAACGGCCGTTCTTCGGCGTCGCCCATCTCGTCGTCGGGGGCCTGGCCGTGCGTCACGACCTGAGCTTCGAGCAGCTCGAGGATCTACAGGTCGCGGTCGGCGAGCTGCTCGAACAGCAGGAGACAGAGCACGAGATCACCGTCTCCGTGCGCGTCGAGGGCGACACGATTCACGCACTGGTCGGGCCCTTCGACGAGACGCTCGAGCACGAGCTTGCGCGGGATTCGGGCGATGCCGTCGGCCTCAGGCGCGTGCTCGAGACCGTCGTCGACGGTGTCGAGGTGACGAACCGCGATGGGCAGCCGTGGGTTGAGTTGACGAAGGCGACGGGACGCTGATGCCGGACCGGAACGATCGCGAGCTGCTGCGCCGCTATCACGAGGACGGCGATCTCCAGGCCCGCGAACAGCTGATCGAGCACTACATGTCACTCGTCCGCTCGCTCGCGCGGCGCTACTCGTATCGGGGCGAGCAGCTCGACGACCTCGTCCAGATCGGCGCGATCGGGCTGATCAAGGCGATCGACCGTTTCGACCTCGAGCGCGGCGTGGAGCTGACGACGTACGCGACGCCGAACATCATCGGCGAGATCAAGCGCCACTTCCGCGACAAGGGCTGGGCTGTCCGCGTGCCGCGCGGGCTTCAGGAGCTGAACGTGCAGCTGTCGCGGCTGGTCGAGCAGCTGACGGTGCAGCTCGGCCGGTCTCCGACGATCACCGAGCTGGCGAAAGCGTCCGACTCGACCGAGGAGGAAGTGCTCGAGGCGTTGGAGAGCGGCCGCGCGTACTCCTCGCTGTCGCTCTCGTCGGGGGGTGGCGACGGGGAGGACGACCTCGACCCGCTCGAGTCGATCGGCGAGGAGGAGCACGAGTACGAGGTCTCGGAGGACCGAGCCGTGCTCGAGCCTGGCTTTCGCGCGCTCGACGACCGCGAGCGCCGCATCCTGCACTTGCGCTTCTTCGACGGGCTCACGCAGTCGCAGATCGCCCAGCAGGTCGGGATCTCGCAGATGCACGTCTCGCGCCTGATCCGCCGCTCGCTCGAGAAGATCCGCGCCGAGATCGTGGAGGAAGAGGAAACGGAACCCCGCCGGGCCGCGAACGGCTAGCCCGTTCAGGTCAGGCCCCCGAAGGCGGAACACCCCCACCCGGGGTGGGGAAGTCGGGTGTTCCACCCGCCTCCCGCGGTCGAGCGTACTCCGGATACCACCACGCGTCTGTGACGAGATGTGCCGGGTCTGCGCCGAGTTTTCCACCCGACGCGCCGCGTCTTCACCGTGCTCGGGGACGGTTGCCAGGCGGCCGAGCGCGCGGAAGGCGGCCGTACACTAGAGCCGTGAAGACGACGGCAGAGCTGCGCGAGGGCTTTCTCGGCTTCTTTGAGGAGCGCGGACACATGCGGTTTCCGTCCTGGTCGCTCATCCCGCCGCCGGAGGATCCCTCGACGCTCTTCATCTCGGCCGGCATGCAGCCGCTGAAGCCGTACTTCTCGGGGCAGAAGGAGCCGCCGGCGCCGCGGTTCACGACCGTCCAGAAGGTGTTGCGCGCGGGCGGGAAGGACACGGATCTCGACGAGGTCGGGCTGACCGCCCGCCACGCGTCGATGTTCGAGATGCTCGGCAACTTCTCGTTCGGCGACTACTTCAAGGACGGCGCGATCGACTACGCCTGGGAGTTCGTCACCGAGCACATGCGCCTCGAGCCTGAACGCCTGTGGGCGTCGGTCTTCGCGGGCGACCCGGAGCTCGGTCTCGGCGAGGACGACGTCGCGGTCGCCGGCTGGATCCGCAAGGGCGTCCCGTTGGAGCGAATCGTCGCCTTCCCGCGCTCGGAGAACTTCTGGGGCCCCGCAGGCGACACCGGGCCGTGCGGCCCCTGCTCGGAGCTCCACTACGACCGCGGCGAGGAACACGGCTGCGGGCAGGGCGACTGCGGGCCCAACTGCGAGCGATGCGACCGGTTCATCGAGTTCTGGAACCTCGTCTTCATGGAGTACGACCTCCACGCCGACGGCTCGCTCACGCCGCTGCCGAAGCAGAACATCGACACCGGGATGGGGCTCGAGCGCAGCGCGATGCTGCTGCAGGAGGCGCCTTCGATCTTCGACACGGACGGCTTCCGCCTGATCATGGACTGGATCGAGCAGGAGTCCGGCGTCCCGTACGACGCCTCGGCTTCGGCCACGAAGGCGCACCGAGTGATCACCGACCATGCCCGCGGGATGACGTTCCTGGCCGCCGAGGGGATCACCCCCTCGAACGAGGGCCGCGGCTACGTGATGCGGCGGCTGATCCGCCGCGCGGTCGTGCAGGCGCGGAGGATCGGCCTCGACGACGTCTACCGCATCTCGCGGATCGTCGTCGAGCAGGTCGGCCCCTGGTACCCCGAGGTCGTCGAGCACGCCGACGAGATCGAGCGCGTGCTGCAAGGCGAGGAGGAGCGGTTCCGCGACACGCTCGAGCGAGGCCTTCGCGAGTTCGACGCGCTCTCGGGACGCGACGCGATCTCCGGCGAAGCGGCGTTCACCCTCGCCGCCACGTATGGATTCCCGCTTGAGCTGACCGTGGAGCTCGCGGAGGAGCGTGGCCAGCCCGTCGACGTGGACGGCTACCGGCGCGCGATGGCGGAGCATCGCGAGATCTCACGCGCGGGCGGCGCGTTCGACATCTCCACCTCGCTCCTGGAGGGTCCGCGCAGCGAGTTCGTCGGCTACGAGCGCACAGATGTCCTCACGGCCATCCTCGCCTACGAGGATCGCGGCGACGGAACCTTCGACGCAAAGCTGGAGGAGTCGCCGTTCTATGCGGAGGGTGGGGGCCAGGTCTCCGACGCCGGATACATCGAGCACGACGAGACCGGTGTGCGCGCCGAACTGATCCGGGCGACTCGGATCGGCGACGATCAGGTGCTGACGTTCCAGGGCGAAGGCTTCGGCGCAGGCGCTCGCGTCCGGGCGGTCGTTCCCTGGTCGGTCCGCTACCCGACGATGGCGAACCACACGGGCACGCACCTGCTGCACGCTGCGCTGCACGAGGTGCTCGGCGAGCATGCGAAGCAGGCAGGCTCGGCCGTCCGTCCCGACAAGCTCCGGTTCGACTTTACGCACGGCCAGGCGCTCACGTCGGAGGAACGTGAGGAGGTCGAGAGGCTCGTGAACGAGAAGGTGTTCGAGAACCTGCCGGTGCGTACGTACGTCACCCCGCTCGAGGAGGCGCGCAAGCTCGGCGCGATGATGCTCTTCGGCGAGAAGTACGGGGAGGAGGTGCGGGTCGTCGAGATCGACGACTACTCACGCGAGCTCTGCGGCGGCACGCACGTCCGCTCGACCGCAGAGGTCGGGCCGTTCGCGATCCTCTCCGAGGGCTCTGTGGGCTCGGGCGTCCGGCGCATCGAGGCCGTGACCGCAGGCGAGGCGTGGGCGCTGCTCCGAGCACGTGCCGACGAGGCCGACGAGCTCCGGCTCGAGCTCGACAAGGCGCGCAAGGAATCGCGCAGGACGAAGGCCGACACGGCGGGTCCGGAGGTCGTCGACGAGCGCCGCAGCGAGGCAGGCAACGTGCACGTGATCGTCGTCGAGGCCAAGGCCGCGTCCACGGACGACCTGCTCGAGCTCTCCGACAAGCTGAAGCAGCAGCACGCGCCGGCCGCGATCGTGCTCGGCGCGCGCGAGGACGGCACCGCGCATTTGATCCTCAACTTCGACCGCTCGCTCGAGGCGCGCGGCCTGAACGCGGGCGACGTCGTGAAGCAGGCGGCAGCGCTGATGGGAGGCGGGGGCGGGGGCCGGCCGACGATGGCCCGCGCCGGAGGAAAGCAGCCCGAGCGGCTCGGCGAAGCGCTCGCCGAGGCCGAGAGACTGATCATCTCCGCACTGAGTTGAAGGTGCTCGCGCTCGACTACGGCGCCGCTCGCACAGGCGTGGCGGTCTCCGACCCGACGGGCACGCTCGCCCGTCCCCTCTGCGTCGTCGAGCGCGCGGCCTCGGAGGCCGGGCTCGCGCGGTTGGCGCAACTCGTCCGCGACGAGCAGGCCGACCGCGTCGTCGTCGGGCTCCCGCTGACGCTGCGCGGCGAGCGAGGGCCGCAGGTCGGCGAGACCGAGCGGTTCCTCGAAGCGCTTCGCGCGGTACTCGACGTTCCGGTGGACACCTTCGACGAGCGTTTCACGACCGTCCTCGCCGCGCGCGGCGGCGACGCGCCCGAAGACGCACGCGCGGCCGCGCACCTTCTCACCTCGTACCTGGCGTGGGCGAGCAGGTAATCCCGCCCGTTCGCGGGCGCCCGCGCCCCAGCCGCAGGCAGCTGCGCACGCGGCGGGCGCTGGCCTTGGCGGGGCTGCTCGGAGCGCTCGCAGTCGTCGGCGTGCTCGGCTCGCTCGCGCTCGGCGCGTTCCGCGAGACGTCTCCGCCGCCGGCCCCGGTGGTCGCACCTCCGCCGAAGCCGCTCAAGATCGTGTTCCCCGAGGGGTTCACGATCGAGCAGATGGCCGAGCGCATCACCGCGGTGAACACGATCGCGAAGCAGCGGCGCAACGTGAAGCCGAAGCTTCGCGCAGCGGAGTACGAGCGGCTGACGCGCCGGTCGAAGCTCCCGGGTCAGTTCGCCGGCGACGGCAAGTCCAGGCCGCTCGAGGGCTTCCTCTTCCCCGCGACCTACGAGTTCCTGCCGAAGACGACGACCAGGCAGCTCGTGAACAAGCAGCTCGTCGCGTTCCACAAGGCGTGGGACCAGCTCGACCTCGGCTACGCGCGGTCGAAGAACCTCACGCCGTACGACGTGCTGATCATCGCCTCGATGGTGGAGAAGGAGACGCTCGCGCCCGAGGAGCGACCGAAGGTCGCGGCCGTGATCTACAACCGGCTCAAGGCCGGGATGACGCTCGGGATCGATGCGACGCTTCGTTACGGCCTCGACATCCCGCCGACGGAGTCGATTCGGCAGTCGCAGCTCGACTCGAACAACCCGTACAACACACGGAAGCTGCCGGGGCTGCCCCCGACGCCGATCGCGAACCCCGGCCTCGCTTCGATGCAGGCCGCTGCCCACCCGGCCAAGGTCGACTACCTCTTCTTCGCTCGGAAGCCCGACAAGGTGCACCACTTCTTCACGGCGAACGAAGCCGAGTTCCTGCGGTACCTCGCCCAGCACGGCTACGGCGGATGACCTCGCCTCGCTGGGCGCGAACCGAGGTCACTTCGTGATCACCGCGGCGACGCGACTCGTCGCACTGCTCGGCCACCCCGTCGACCACTCGCTCTCGCCCCGGATGCAGAACACGGCCTTCGCCGCCCTCGCGCTCGACTGGGCCTACGTCGCCCTCGACGTGCCGCCCGAACGCCTCGAGGAAGCGGTGCGCGGCCTCGCCGCGGCAGGCTTCACGGGCGCGAACGTCACGGCGCCGCACAAGCTCGCGGTCGCGAGGCTCGTCGAGACGGATGAGCCGTCCGTGAACACGCTCGTCTTTCGCGACGGCCGGATCGAGGGCACGTCGACCGACGCGGCCGTGCTCGCAGGCCTCGTGGCAGAGCACCCGGTCGTGCTCGGTGACGGCGGCGCCGCGCAGGCGTTCCTGCACGCGCTTCCTCACGCGCGCGCATTCGCGCGGCGCGGTGAGTGGCCGCCGATAGTCGGCAACGCTGATCTCGTCGTCAACGCGACCTCCGCGCGAGCTGAGGTCCTCGTCCAGCTGCACGAGGGCCAGACACTCGTCGACCTGCCGTACCCCGACTCGGCGACCGCTCGCGCCGCGCGCGACTCGGGCGCGCGAGTCGTGGAGGGACTGGACGTCCTCGTCGCGCAGGGTGCCGCGTCGTTCGAGCTCTGGACCGGGCTGCCGGCGCCGGTCGAGGTGATGAGCGGAGCTCTCCGCTAGCCGACTGCTGCGCCGTGCGCGAGCGCGACCGCCTGCGCCCGGCTTCGTGCGCCATCTTGCTGAGGATGTGCTCGATGTGCGTTCCCACGGTCTTGGGCTGATCACGAGCCGTGAGGCGATCTCTGCCTGGCCAAGGCCCGAGGCGAGAAGGCCCAGACGTCGGTCTCCCGTGGCGTGAGCCCCCAGCCGTTGCCGATCGGCGCGCGGGCTCGTGCGCCTCGTCGGAGCAGTGCGCACACGCGCGCTACCAGCTCGTCCGGCGCGAACGGCTTCACCACCGCTCGGACTCGGCGCAGGCCAGCGCCTGGACCGGGCGTGATCGACTGGCACATCACGCTCAAGGGGGACGCATTGCTGTTCGCAACCGATGCGTCCGGCGACGTTGCGGGGCCGATCTCCTGCAAGGTCCCGCCGCCACCGAAGTAGCAGTACGCGCGAACGACCGCGAAGGGCCCCGCCAGCGCGGCCCTTCGCTGTGCTCGGTGACCGACCACGAAGCCGAAGTACGCTTGCCGCGTGCCTCTCTCACTCGTCACGGCAGGCGAGTCGCACGGTCCGGCGCTCGTCGCGATCGTCGAGGGGCTGCCGGCGGGCCTCGCGTTGGATCGCGACGCGATCGACGCCGACCTCCGGCGCCGCCAGGAGGGCTATGGGCGCAGCCCGCGCCAGCAGATCGAGCAGGACAAGGTCGACGTGCTCGCCGGGCTCCGGCACGGGCGGACGCTCGGGACGCCGCTGGCCCTGGTCGTCCGCAACCGCGATCACGCGAACTGGGAGTGGGGGATGAACCCGTGGCCGCCGGAGGGCGAGCCCTCGGGCAAAGGGACGAAGCCGGTCACGCTGCCGCGACCCGGGCATGCCGATTTCGCCGGGGCGCTCAAGTACGGGCTTGACGACGCGCGCGACGCGCTCGAGCGCGCGAGTGCCCGCCACACCGCGGTGCACGTCGCTGCGGGCGCCGTCGCGAAGGCGCTCCTCGCGTCGATCGGGATCGGCGTGCGAGGGTCGGCGGTCGACGAGGAGGCTCTGCACGCTCGAATCGACGAGGCGCGCGCCGACCGCGACACAGTGGGTGGGATCGTCGAGGTGCGAGCGACGGGCGTTCCCCCGGGCCTTGGCTCGTACGCGTCCAAGGCCGACCGGCTCGACGCGCGGCTCGCGGCGGCGGTGATGGGTATCCAGGCGGTCAAGGGGGTCGAGATCGGCGGCGGGTTCGCGCTCGCAGGGCTTCGCGGGAGCGAGGCGCACGACGAGCTCTTGCCCGGATTCGTGCGCGGGACCAATCGCGCCGGCGGGATCGAAGCCGGCGTCTCGAACGGCGAGGAGCTCGTCGTTCGCGCCGCCATGAAGCCGCTGCCGACGCTGATGAAGCCGCTGCGCTCGGTCGACCTCTCGACCGGCGAAGAGGGGCAGGCGCTCGTCGAGCGGAGCGACGTGGCGGCGGTCGAAGCGCTCGCCGTCGTCGCCGAGGCGACGGTCGCGTTCGAGCTCGCCCGGGCTGCGCGCGAGAAGTTCGGCGGCGACGCGCTCGAGGACTTCGTCGTGGCGCACCGCGCCTACCTGGAGCGGATCCCGTGGCCGGCGCGCTAGTGGCGGTTCCGGCACTGGACAAGCACATCGCGCTCGTCGGCTTCATGGGCGCAGGCAAGTCGAAGCTCGGGAGAGAGGTCGCGGAACGGCTCGGGCGAACCTTCGTCGACGTCGACGCGGAGCTCGAGAACCTCACGGGTCGCTCGATCCTGCAGCTGTTCGACGAGGGCGAGGCGTTCTTCCGGACGAAAGAGGCGAAGGTGACCGTCGATCGGCTGCACACGTCTCCACCGGCGGTGCTCGCGCTCGGCGGCGGCGCGCTCGGCTCCGCACAGGTGCGCGACGCGCTGCGTGAGCGCGCGTTCACGGTCCACGTCGAGGTCGAGCCCGAGGACGCCTGGCGAAGGGTTAAAGACTCCGGCCGTCCGCTGGCGCAGGACGAGCTCGACTTCCGCGCGCTCTTCACGAAGCGCGCGCCGGTCTACGCGGAGGCGGCCGACGCGAGCGCGACGGAGGTCGACGAGGTCGTGCTCGCGGCCGCCGCCGTGCACGTCGAGGGGGGGTCGCTGAGTCGCCTGGGCGAGCTTGCGCCCTCGGGCGACGCGGCGCTCGTCAGCGACGCGCGGGTCGCAGGCATCCACGGCGCCGACGCGCAGGTCGCCCTCGGCGGTCGCCTCGTCTCTGTTCACGAGCTTCCGGAGGGTGAAGAGGCGAAAACGGTCGACGCCGTCACGGCGCTCTGGGGTGCGCTCCGCCTCGACCGCGCGGGCGTGGTCGTCGCCCTCGGCGGTGGGTGCACGACCGACGCGGCAGGGTTCGCGGCCGCGACCTATCTCCGGGGCGTCCGCTGGGTCGCGGTGCCGACGACGCTCGTCGGCCAGGTCGACGCGGCGATCGGCGGCAAGACCGCGATCGACCTCCCCGAGGGCAAGAACCTCGTGGGAGCGTTCCACTGGCCGACGCGAACCGTGATCGACCCGGCGCTCCTCGCGACGCTTCCCGAACGGGAACGGCGAGAGGGCCTGGCCGAGGTCGTCAAGACCGGGCTGCTCTCCGGTGAGCCGCTCTGGGAGCTCCCCGACGCGCAGCTCGTCCGCCGTGCCGCGGCGTACAAGAGCGCCTTGTGCCTGCGCGACCCGCACGACCGCGGCGCGCGGAACGTCCTGAACCTCGGGCACACCTTCGCGCACGCGCTCGAGGCGGCCGCCGGCTACGAGGGCCTGACGCACGGGAGCGCCGTCGCGCTCGGTCTGCTCGCCGCACTCCGGTTGTCGGGGATGGACACTGCCGCGGTCGAGGAGGTCCTCCGCCCCGAACGTGTCCGCGTCGACCCGGACCGTGCCTGGGCGGCGCTCCAACGCGACAAGAAGGCGGCGAACGGGCGGATGCGCCTCGTCCTGCTCGAGGCGGCGGGGAAGCCCGTCCACGGCGTCGAGCGGCCGGACGCCGAGGTGCGCGCCGCGCTCGACCAGCTGATCGCCCACTAGAGTCCTGCGACCTTGCAGATCGCCATCCTCAACGGCGTCAACCTGGACGTCCTCGAGCGGCGCGACCCGGCCGTCTACGGCGGTATCTCGCTGAACGACCTCGAGACCCAGATCTACGCGTGGGCGAAGGAGCTCGGCTGCACCGCGCGGTGCCGGCAGACGAACAACGAGGGCGACTACGTCGCCTGGTGTCATGACGCGCTCGACTGGGCCGACGGCCTGATCGTCAACCCCGGCGCCTGGTCGCATTACAGCTACGCGATCAGGGATGCGCTCGAGCTCATGACCGTTCCGATCGTCGAGGTGCACCTCTCGAATCCCGAGCAGCGCGAAGACTGGCGCCGCCACTCCGTCGTCGCAGACCTTGCGTCGAAGCGGGTGCTGGGGAAGGGCGCGGACGGGTACCGTGAGGCGCTCGTGTTCCTGCTGGAGACAACGTGAACCGCATCGAACGCCTGCGCCGGCTGATCGAGGAGCCGCTCCTCGTGACGATGCCGGTGAACGTCTTCTATCTGACCGGGTTCCGGAGCTCGAACGCCGCGCTCCTCGTGGACGACGAGCGCGCGCTGCTCTTCTCCGACTTCCGTTATGCAGAGGCCGCGCGGAAGGTTGAGGACGTCGAGTTCGTCGAGGTCGAGCGCGCGCTGATCCGGGGCGTCGCCGCACACATCGAAGGGAGCCTTGCGTTCGAGCGCTCTCACCTCACGTACGCGAACTGGGAGATCCTCCGCGACGCCGGAATCGATCTCGTTCCCGGAGGCGGACACGTGGAGCGGTTGCGCGCCGTCAAGTCGGAGGAGGAGCTCGAGCTGATGAGGCGCGCAACGGAGATCACCAACGATGCGTACGTGCGCCTCTCGGAGGAGCCGTTCGTCGGGAGGACCGAGCGAGAGCTCGCCTTCCTCTTCGCGACGTTCATGAACGAGCTCGGCGGCCACGGCGAGGCGTTTCCGACGACCGTTGCGTCCGGCCCGAACGGCGCAACGCCTCACGCGGGGACGAGCGACCGCGTGGTCGAGAAGGGCGAGACCGTCGTCGTCGACGCCGGCGCCGTGCTCGACGGCTACGCGTCCGACTGCACGCGCACGTTCGCGACGGGGTCGCTCCCGGACGTGCTCCGGCACGCGTACGACGTCGTGCTCGAGGCGCAGCTCGAAGGCCTCGACGCGGTCAAGCCGGGCGTGACGGGCAAGGAGGCGGACGTCGCTGCTCGCGAGGTGATCGCGGAAGCAGGGCTCGGAGAGCGATTCGGCCACGGCCTGGGGCACGGCGTCGGCCTGATGGTGCACGAGGCGCCGACACTCAGGCCCGAGTCGAAGGACACGCTCGAGCCGAACAACGTCGTCACCGTGGAGCCCGGCGTCTACCTTCCGGGCGTCGGGGGAATCCGAATCGAAGACTTGGTCGTGGTTCGGGAAGGCGAGCCGATCGTGCTCACGTCCTTCCCGAAAGAGCTGGTCACCGTCGGCTAGCCTCTCGGCGCGATGGCGGAAGTGGTCTCCACCAACCAGTTCAAGAACGGCATGCACATCGAGGTAGACGGCGGTACCTGGCGCATCGTCGAGTTCCAGCACGTGAAGCCCGGCAAGGGCGGCGCCTTTGTCCGCACGAAGCTCAAGTCGACCGACAGCGGCTCGGTCGTCGACAAGACCTTCCGCGCCGGCGAGAAGTTCCCGCGCGTGCGCACCGACGTCAAGAGCGTGCAGTACCTCTACGACGCTGGCGACCACGTCGTCTTCATGGACGAGCAGAACTACGAGCAGATCCAGCTCCCGCGCGAGCTGGTCGCCGACGCGCTCGAGTTCGTCGCACCGTCGAGCTCGGTACAGCTGCTGACGATCGGCGATCGGCCGTCCGGCCTGCAGATGCCAGCGTCGGTCGAGCTGGCGGTCACCGACACCGAGCCCGGCGTGAAGGGCGACACGGTCTCGAACGTGACGAAGCCCGCCACGCTGGAGACCGGGGCGGTCGTCCAGGTGCCGCTGTTCGTCAATCCGGGCGACAAGATCAAGATCGACCCGCGCGAGCGGCGATACATCTCGCGCGCGTAGCGCGTGGGCGAGTGGTTCACGAGCTTCGACGACGCGTGGTCGTCGTTCCTCGCTCGGACTGAGCCGCTCGAGTCGTTCTTCGGCGAATTGCCCGAAGACTCCTCGTTCGTCGCCGATGCCGTGCTGATCGTGCCGCCGCCCGAGGTCAAGCGCGAGGCGTTGCGCACGCAGGGCGAGCTCGAAGGCATCCCCGGACTCGTGACCGTTCCGCACCACTTCCTCCACGTGTCGCTCAACGGCGAACACGGCCCCGACCTCGATCAGCTGCTCGAGCTCGGTCCGTTCGAGGTGACCACTCCGAGGCTGAACTGTTTCCACGATGCAGTGGTGTCGGAGGTCGAATCGGAGGAGCTCGACCGGTTGGACGCGCCGGAGACGTTCCTCCCGCACCTTTCGCTCGCATACGTCCAGCGGCCGACTGCTCCCGACCCCGTGCGCGAGACCCTCCTGCCGCTTCGGGACGCCTCGCTCGGGACGTTCGTGGTGGACGAGCTCGTGCGTGTGCGTGTGCCCGCGGGCAGGACGACGTTCCTCCAGCCGTGGTCCGTGGTCGAGCGCGCTTCACTGCGGCGATAAGGTCCTGGGCGTGCCGAAACTGGCCGACACGACGATCCGCCTGCTCGGGCAGGACCCACTGGCGGGACGGCTCCCGACGGCCGAGCTGCTTCGGCTGGCCGAGATCCTCGACCGCGCGGGGTTCGCGTACCTCGAGGTCTCAGGCGGCGGGGTCTTCGACAGCGCCGTGCGACGTGGGGTCGAGAGTCCCTGGGAGCGCATCCGGGCGATCCAGGCGCGGGTCAAGACGCCGCTCGGGCTGGCGCTGCGGGGTCGTTTCCTCGTGGGCTCCCGGCCGGTCGGGGGCGAGTTCGCGCGGCGCTTCGTCGCCTCCGCGGCCGAGAACGGGATCGACGTCTTCCGTCTGCACGACCCCCTGAACGACGTCTCCAACCTCCGCGAGGCGGCCGAGGCGATCGCGGAGGCGAAGCGCGAGTTCGAGGCCGGACTCGTCTACAGCCCGGGCGTCGCGGGCGAGGTCGACACGCTCGTCGAGCAAGCGCGCAAGCTGCCCGAGCTCGGTGCGGCGCGCGTCGTCGTGCACGACCCCACGGGCTCGCTCGGCCCGCACGGGGCCGCCGAGCTCGTCGAGCGCGTCGGCGAGGCCAGCGGGCTGCCCGTCGGCGTCTACTGCCAGGGCGCCGGAGGCAACGCGATGTCCGCCGCGCTCGAGGCGATTCGCGCCGGTGCCGACCTCGCAGCGTGCGCGATCTACCCGGTCGCTCTCGCGGTTCACCGCGTCTCCGGCGAGTCGCTCGCGGAGGCGCTCAAGGGTCTCGGGCTCGACGCCGGCGTCGACGTGGACGCGCTCTGGGAGGCTTCCGAGATCGTCGACCAGCACATCGGCGACGAGCCGGTCACGCCGCTCGCCCCGCGTGTCGCCGTGCGCGCCGCCGAGTACCGCCTGCCCGCCGGGCTCGTTGCGGGCATCGACGCGAGCCTCCGTGCGCAGGCTGCGGGCGACCGGCTCGACGAGGTGCTGCAGGAGCTGTCCAAGATCCGCGGCGAGGTCGGCTCCCCGCCGCTCGCCGCGCCGATCGGCCAGATCCTCGGCTCGCAGGCGCTCATCCACGTCCTCTCGGCGCAGCGCTACCTCACCGTCGTCGACGAGCTGCGCGAGCTCGTGTCGGGGGCGTACGGAACGCCGCCGGGCGAGGTCGATCCAGGTGTGCGCAGGGCGCTCGACCTGGTCGGGGAGGACGTCGTGCCCGACGACCCGGTCACGCTCGAGGACGTACGCGAGCAGACGCAGGGCCTCGCCTCGAGCGAGGAGGAGCTACTCCTCGTCGGGCTCTTCGGCGACGACGCGGAGGCACTGCTCCACGGGATCCGCGCGCGCGCCGGCGGCGACGACGGCGGCTCGCACGGGATCGACCGTTCCCGGGCCGAGCGGATCCGCGAGATCGTCCGCGTCGTCCAGGAATCGGGCGTCGGCGAGGTGACGATCGAGGAGTCCGGCATGCGCGTGTCGGTCCGGCGTACCCCCGAGCCCGGCGCCGTGCCAGTGCCGCAGGCCGGGACCGAGTCGTTCCTCGAGCCCGCCGTCGCGCCGCCGCTCACAAACGGCTTCGTCCGCGTCGAGGCGCCGATGGTCGGCACGTTCTACCGCGCCTCTCAGCCGGGCGCGCCGCCGTTCGTGGAGGAGGGCGACGCCGTCGCGTCGGGCCAGACGCTCTGCATCCTCGAGGCGATGAAGCTGATGAACGAGATCAAGGCGGACATGGAGGGGATCGTCCGGAAGATCCACGTCCAGAACGCGCAGCCCGTCGAGTTCGGCCAGCTCCTGTTCGAGCTCGAGCCGCTCCCCGGGCGCCCTCTGGTGTAGTGGGCCCCCCGACGCCATCCTCCGGGCCTCCGGCGCGCGATCAGACTGCGCGATGCCGCGTCCTCAGTCGCGCCCGTACGTTCCACGTACGAGCGCTCCCTGCGTCCTTGCCTCGCTTGCTGCTCGCGCCCCGGAGGCGCGGCAATGACATCGGGGGACCCACTGTTTAGCCGAGTCCTCGTCGCGAACCGCGGCGAGGTCGCGGTGCGCGTGATCCGCGCGCTGCACGAGCTCGGGGTCGAGGCGGTCGCCGTCTACTCGACCGCGGACAAGGACGCGATGCACGTGCGGATGGCCGACCGGGCCGTCTGCATCGGACCACCGGCCGCGAGCGAGAGCTACCTGCGCATCCCGAGCGTCGTCGCGGCGGCCGAGACGACCGGCTGCGAGGCAGTCCATCCGGGCTGGGGCTTCCTCGCGGAAAGCCCCGCTTTCGTCACCGCGTGCGAGGAGAACGACCTCGTTTTCGTTGGTCCCGACGCCGAGGTGATGGCGCGCATGGGCGACAAGACGCAGGCGAAGGCCGCGCTGCGCGACGCCGGAGTCCCGCTCGTCCCGGGAACCGAAGGCGCCGCGACACTGCACGAGGCGCGTGGCGCGGCAGCGGACGTCGGCTATCCGATCCTTCTCAAGCCGAGCGCCGGCGGCGGTGGAAAGGGCATGCGGCTGGTGACGGACCCCGACGAGCTCGACGACGCGTACGCGAGCGCGTCGGGGGAGGCGCAGGCCGCGTTCGGCGACGGGAGCCTCTACGTCGAGAAGGCGGTCAAGCCCGCCCGCCACGTCGAGGTCCAGGTGCTCTGCGACGACCACGGCAACGTGCTCACGCTCGGCGAGCGCGAGTGTTCGATTCAACGGCGTCATCAGAAGCTCGTCGAGGAGTCGCCGTCGCCGGCGCTCGATCCGGACACGAGGGAGGCGATGGAGGAGGCGACGGAGCGCGCCTGTCGGGCGATCGGCTACCTGAACGCCGGCACGTTCGAGTTCCTGCTCGGGCCGGATCGAAGCTTCTACTTCATCGAGCTGAACTGCCGCCTGCAGGTCGAGCATCCCGTCAGCGAGCTCGTGACGGGGATCGACATCGTGCGGGAGCAGCTGCGCATCGCCGCGGGCGAGCCTCTCGTCATGACCGGGCGAGCCCCGCGGAGCGGGCACGCGATCGAGCTGCGGATCAACGCGGAGGACCCGTCGCGCGGCTTCCTGCCGGCGCCCGGGACGATCGAGCGCTTTCGGCCGCCGCTCGGCCCGTTCGACCGCGTCGACACGTGCGTCGAGGACGGAACCGTCGTCCCGCCGCACTACGACTCGCTCATCGCAAAGGTGATCGTGTGGGACGCGGACCGGCCTGCCGCGATCGCGCGTGCGCTGCGTGCGCTTGGCGAGCTCGAGGTCCGCGGTGTCCCGACGACGCGCGAGGCGGCGATCGACATCCTGCGTAGCGAGGAGTTCCAGCGGGGCGACTACTCGACGACGTTCCTGGAAGAAGCCGGCGCACGTCTTCCGGCCCTGAGCAGGACGCACGAATGAACGCGTACGAGCTCACCGGACCGGGCGGCACGATCACGATCACTCCGGCCGCGCTGACGCAGCTCGTCGTGCGCGCCGCCGAGCATGTCGACGGCGCACGGGTGCGGCGGCCCCGCCGCGGGCTCGAGATCGAGTTCGAGGACGGCCACGCGCGGGTCGAGCTCGAGCTCGCAGCGCGGTTCGGGCTCGTGCTCCCCGATCTCGCGCGCGAAGTGCAGGAGCGGGTGAGCGGCACGCTCCAGGGCATGTGCGGGCTCGTCGTCGAGGCGGTCGACGTCTCGGTCGAGGAGCTCGAGGGCTGATGCCCGCCGGTCGCCGCGCTGCGCGACGCACCGCGTTGTTCCTTCTGTACCAGTGGGACGTCACGGGCCAGCCGCTCGCGTCGCTCCACGAGGGCGAGGTCGACGAGTACGCGCGCTCGCTTGCAGAGTCCGTCGCGGCCCGGGCCCCGGAGCTCGACGCATTGATCACCGAGGCGGCCGAAGGCTGGACCGCCGACCGGCTCGGCGCGGTCGAGCGGAACGTGCTGCGGATCGCGGTGCAGGAGCTCGAGTCGGGCGACGTGCCCGAGCCGGTCGCGATCGACGAGGCCGTCGGGCTTGCGAAGCGCTACGCGAGCGACGAGGCGGGGCGCCTCGTCAACGGGATCCTCGGTCGGATCCAGCGCGAGCGCGCAGCCTGAGCTCGTCCATCACCGTGATGATCACCGTGTCGAAGGCCTGGGAGCCCACGATGCGCCGCAGCGTCTGCGCCATGGGGCGGGACGATACGCTGCGCGAATGAGCGCCGAAGAGAGCCTGCAGCGCGCCGAAAGCCTGCTCGACCGCCTCGAAGCCGCCCGCGCGCGGCTGGAGGCGACCGAGGAGCCGGAGGCGGCGCTCGAGATCCTCGGCGAGCTCTCGGAGATCGCGCGCGAGGTCGAGGCGGAGATCCAACGGGCGAAGCGCGAGGCCGAGGCCGAGTCGGATGCTGAGCGTTGACGAGCTCCGGGCGCTGGTCGAAGAGGCGCTCGCCGAGCTGAGCCCGGCCGGGCCGGCGGGCCTCGACGAGGCGTTTCGTTACGCGCTCGAGGGCGGCGGGAAGCGGATCCGGCCCGTGCTCTGCCTCGCAGTCGGTGAGGCGATCGGCGCCGAGCCCGAGGAGATGCTCCCCGCCGCTTGCGCGATCGAGCTCGTGCATTCGTTCTCGCTCGTGCACGACGACCTGCCGGCGCTCGACGACGACGACACGCGGCGAGGCAGGCCGAGCACGTGGGCGCAGTTCGGCGAGGGCGTCGCGGTGCTGGCGGGCGACGCGCTTCTCGTCGAGGCGTTCCGGTTGGCGCTCTCGTACGAGACGTCGGCGGTCGCGCACGAGCTCGCGGACGCGACGCTCGGGATGATCGGCGGCCAGTACCTCGACGTGACGGGCTCGGCCGACGACGTTGTGGCGCTGAACCGCCTGAAGACCGGGAGGCTGTTCGAAGCCTCGGTCGCGCTTGCGCTGGCGGTTCGCGGGGCGGAGCCGCAGACGTGGCCCGCCTTCGCGCAAGAGGTCGGGACGCTCTTCCAGCTCGTCGACGACCTCCTCGACGGGGACGGATACGTGCTCGTCCACGGCGAGCAGGCGACGCGCCGTCGCGCCGACGACGCAGCCGAGCGTGCGCTCACCGCGCTCGCCGAGCTCGACGCCGATACGAGCGTCCTCAGTGGCCTGGTCGAGGGGCTCGTCACGCGCTCGGCCTGATCCGTCCGACCCGGCCCTCACTCTGGGGACATGGCGATCGACCAAGCGCTCCTGCTCGAGCTCGACGCGCATCCGAGCGCGACCACGGAGGAACTGCAGGACGCCTTGCAGGGCGCTGCGCCGCTGGCGGCCGTCGCGCGGTGGCTCCGCGCCCACGAAGGCTGGCTCGTCGTCCGCGAGGCCGCCGGCTGGCGGCTCTCCTCGCAGGGCGAGGGCTTCCTGGCCGCCCTCGATTAGTTGGTCCGCAGCGTCGCGAATCCGCTAGCGCGGATCCGCGACGCGCGAAGATCCCTAAAGGCGGCCGCTTCGCGGCCGCGGCCGCAGCGTCCTTTCAGCGCGCCCTTTGCCCGAGTTAGCCCGGGCCCGTCGCTTCGGCTGGGCGCTCGATGTCGGGCCTGACCACGGGCTCGCGGTCGTGCGGCGGCTCGATCGTGATGTCGGGCAGGACGCGGTCGAGCCAGCGCGGCATGTACCACGCCTTCTCGCCCAGGAGCGTCAGGAACGCGGGGACGAGCGTCATCCGCATAAGCAGCGCGTCGGTCAGGATCGCGATCGAGAGCAGCAGCCCGAATTCCTTCGAGATGCGGTCGGGGGTCAGAATGAAGGCCGCGAAGACCGTGCCCATGATGAGCGCGGCAGCGACGATGACGCGGCCGATCGCGGCGATCCCGTGCTCCACGGCCAACTTGGTCTTCAGCCCGTGGACGTGCTCCTCCCGGATGCGGCTCATCAGAAAGACCATGTAGTCCATCGAGAGCCCGAACAGGATCGCGAACGCGATCGGCGGCACGAACGTCTCGATCGGGCCGGTCCGATCGAGACCCGTCAGCCCGAGCAGGTGGCCCTCCTGGACGACGAGCGTGAGCACGCCGAAGCCGACGAACGCCGAGAGGATCGTGGTGATCGCCGCCGTCAGGGAGATGACGATCGACCGGAACGCCATCGCGAGCACGATGAAGGTGACGCCGATCACATAGAGCAGGAAGATCGGCAACCGCTCCATGATCCGGTCGGCAATGTCCGCGAACGCGGCCGTCAAGCCCGAGACGTAGGCGATCGCGTCGCCCCTCTCGGTTGCCGCCGGGATCACGTCGTCGCGCAGGCGGTGGACCAGCTGGGCGGTCTTCTCGTCCTGGGGCGCGAAGTCGGGGGTCACGAACACGATCGCGACCGTCTTCTCGTCGTTGAACTGCGGCTCACCGGCCGACGCCACCCCCGGCAGGTCGCGGACGCGGTCGTAGATCCGCTCCGGGGCCTGCGCGTCGCCGTTGACGTCGACGACGATCGGGATGGGACCGTTGAAACCGGGGCCGAAGCCCTCCGCGAGCAGGTCGTACGCCCGGCGCGCCGTCTGCTCCTTCGGTTGCGTGCCCTGGTCGGACGCACCGAGCTGCACGAGGGCAGAGGTTGCCGCGAGGGTGACGATCACGAGCAGCACGACGATGAACACCGCGCGCGCGTGCCCGGTGACGAACCTGCCCCAGCGGGCGACGAGCGTCTTCTCACGCGCCGCCTCGCCCTCGTCCAGCGGCCGGAGGAAGGGGACCTTCAGCCGGTCGACCTTGTGTCCGAGCATCCTCAGGACTGCGAGGAGCAGCGAGTTCGCGATCAGGACCGTCGTCAGCACTCCGAGCGCGCTGCCAATGCCGAGCTTCGTCACGAAGTCCAGGCCGAAGAAGGCGAGCCCGGTGACCGAGATCGCGACGGTGACTCCGGCGAAGACCACGGCCCTGCCGGCGGACGCGCCCGCCTCGGAGGCGGCGTCGACGGGCGAGAGGCCTTCGTGCAGAAGCTGCCGGAAGCGCGTGACGATGAAGAGCGAGTAGTCGATGCCGACGCCGAGGCCGATCATCGAGACGAGCAGCGGGGTGATCGTGTTGATGTCGGTGAGCCCGGCGAGGATGAAGAGCAGCAAGAACGCCGTGGCGAGCGCGGTGAGCGCGAGCGCGATCGGGATCATCCCCGCGACCACGGTGCGGAAGACGACGAGCAGGACGATGAGCGCCGCGAACAGGCCGAGCAGCTCCTGCGGTCCCTGCTCGATCGGTGGGAACTCGGCGTCGCCGTTGAACTCGGCCTCCACGCCGGCGGGAGCGACCGTCTCGCGGACGTCGTCCTCGACGGCAACGACGGCCTCGCGGTCCTTTGCGAAGATCACCCGGTCGAACTGAGCCTCCGCATACGCGATTCGGCCGTCGTCCGAGAAGGTGTTCTCGTCGAACGGATCGCTGACGCTCTCGATTCCCGCCTTGTCCTTGGTCGCCTTGAACTTTGCGGTCTTGAGCTCTGCGATCGCCCGCTCGATCGCCGCCTTGCGCTCCGGCGTGTCGAGGCGCTCACCTGGCGGCGCGGCGAAGACGAGGTTCAGCACACCGCCTTGCTCGGACGCGAACTCGGCTTCGATCAGGTCCGTCGCCTTCTGCGTGTCCGATCCGGGAATGTCGAACTCGTCCTTGAGGCTTCCGCCGACCGTAGCGACGAGGACGACGAGGACGATGATGATGCCGACCCAGCCGGAGATCACCCGCCACGGATGCGACGCGCACATGCGTGCCCAGCGCGCGAGCCCGCCGGTCGCAAGACGTTCGTGCGCCGACTGCCGTTCCGACGCATGATCCGCTTCCCGGTTGTGCTCAGTCATCGTGCTCCCGCCTCCCTTTGCTTCGACCGGTTTCCACTCTAAAGACCGGCCGAGCGCGCGCGACTCATCGGTCGCGCGCGAGGACGGACTTCGCCTGGAAGACGGCGAGGGTAGCGATTTTCCTCCGCGTCACTACGCTTCCCGCGTGAAGAAGCGGTGAAGAAGCGGCTGGACGTCCTGCTGGTAGAGCGCGGTCTCGCGGAATCGCGGTCGCAGGCGCAGGCCCTCGTGATGGCGGGGCTCGTCCCTGGCTTCGACAAGCCGGGCACCCAGGTGGACGATGGCACCGAGCTGACGCTCGACCGGCCGCCTCGGTTCGTCTCGCGCGGCGGTGAGAAGCTCGCGCACGCGCTCGACGTTCTCGCCGTCGACGTCCGCGGTCGCGATGCGCTCGACGTCGGCGCGTCGACGGGCGGCTTCACGGATGTGCTCCTCCAATGGGGCGCCGCGCGCGTGATCGCGCTCGACGTGGGCTACGGCCAGCTTCACCCACGTCTGCGCGACGATCCGCGCGTCACCGTGCTCGAACGGACGAACGCGCGCGAGGTGCGCGGGCTGCCGTTCGCCCCCGAGCTCGTCGTCGCCGACGTCTCCTTCATCTCGGTCCGCACGGCGCTCCCGCCGGCGCTCGCGCTCGCCCGGCCGGGCTGGGAGGCGCTCGTCCTCGTCAAGCCGCAATTCGAGGCGGGGAGGGAGGACGTCGGGAAGGGCGGCGTCGTCCGCGAGCCCCGGACCCACCGCCGCGTCCTCGCCGAGGTCGCCGACGCCGCGCTCGACTGGGGGGCCGAAACACTGGCGGTCGTAGACTCAGGGCTGCCCGGACCGAAGGGAAACCGTGAGTTCTTCCTCCACCTCGCGCACCGCGAGCGCCCCCAGCGCGCCGCCGACCTCGACCGCTGGATCGCCGATGCCGTCGGTTGAGCGGATCGCGCTCGTCACGCACGGCAAGCCCGAGACGATCGGGGACGCCGTCGAGCGCGTCGAGGAAGCCGCGCGCGCTGCCGGAGTGGCAATCGTCCCCGCCGGCGAAGCGGATCTGGTCGTCGGGCTCGGCGGAGACGGGACGATGCTGCGTGCGCTCCAGCAGAGCCTCGACACCGGCGTCCCGGTCTTCGGGATCAACTTCGGCCGAGTGGGCTTCCTGACCGCGGTCGACGCCGACGGGTTCGAGTCGGGCTTGCAGCGCGCGCTCGCCGGAGACTTCGTCGTCGTCGAGCTGCCGACGCTCGAGGTCGACGTCGGGGGAGAGACGCACACGGCCGTGAACGACTGCGTCGCGACGAGCTCGACGCTCGGGCGAATGGTCACGGTCGGCTGGTCGGTCGGCGGCGAGGACCTCGGCACGCTCTCATGCGACGGTGCGATCGCTGCGACACCTTCGGGCTCGACCGCCTACAACCTCTCGAACGGCGGGCCTGTGCTCGTCTGGGGGCTCGATGCGATGGTCGTGACGTTCATCGCGCCGCACTCGCTGCGGGCGCGGCCGCTCGTCGTGCCGCGCTCTTCCGACGTCGTCGTCCAGAACCGCACGCCCGACGTGGCGCTCACCGTCCTCGCCGACGGTCACCCGGTCGGCGAGCTCGGTTCCGACGGGCGCGTCACGGTCCGGCTCGGCCCGAAGCGCACCCGGCTCGCGACGCTTCCGGAGGTCACGTTTTTCACCCGCTACCGCGACACCTTTGCTTCGTAGCCTCAGGATCGAGAACCTCGTGCTGATCCGCGAGGCCGAGCTCGACCTCGCCGACGGCCTGAACGCGATCACCGGCGAGACGGGGGCGGGCAAGACGATCCTCAGCCAGGCGATCGGGCTGCTGCTCGGCGCCAAGGGCGATGCTGCGGCGATCGGGCCGGAGGGCGACGAGGCGTACGTCGAAGCCGAGCTCGATCTCCCCGAGGGATTGCTCGAGGACTTCGAGTCACTTGCGGAGCTCCGCCCGGCGGGCGAGGACGGGCTCGTGCTCGCGCGCCGGATCTTCGGAGACGGCCGCACGCGTGCATACGCGTGGGGGCGGAGCGTGGCGCGGGAGGACATCGCTCAGATCGCGGAGCGGCTCGTCGCGATGTCGGGCCAGTTCGAGCAGCGCAGGCTTGCGCGGCCGGGCTACCAGCTCGACGTGCTCGACGCGTTCGCCGGAGACGAGCAGCGGCGACGGCGCGCCGAGCTGCGCCGCGCATGGCGCGAGCTGCTCGCTGCCCGACGCCGTCACGAGGAGCTCGCCGCGAACGCCGCGGACGCGGAGGCCCGCGTCGGCGAGCTGCAGGCGCTCGTCGAGGACACCGAGGGTCTCGAGCCCGACACGGAGGAGCGGCTGCGAGCCGAGCGGGAACGCCTGCGACACGTCACCGAGCTCGCCTCCGGTGTCGGTGCGGCCGTCGAAGCGCTGGCGCCCGACGACGGCGAGGGAGCGGGAACGCTTGTCGGCACAGCGGCGCACTCGCTGGCGCCGCTCGAGGAGCTCGCGCCCGAGCTGCGCGACGCGGCCGCCGGCCTCCGCGACACCGAGCTGCGCCTGCGCGATGCCGCGAGCGAGCTCCGCTCGTTCCTGGCCGCGCTCGAGGCCGAGCCCGACCGCGTCGAGCAGGTCGAAGCCGAGCTCGACCGAATCGCCGAGGCGAAGCGGCGTTTTCGCTGCGCGACCTTCGAGGAGCTGCTCGCGCGCGCAGCCGAGGCGCGCGCGGAGCTGGAGGCGCTCGCCGACGGCGCCGATCCGATCGAGGCCGCGTCGGAGGCGCGCGTCGCCGCGGAGACAAAGGTGCGTGCGCTCACCGACGAGCTCGCGCGTGTGCGGCGCGAGGCCGCCGAACCGTTCGCCGACGCGGTCGCCCGAGAGCTCGAGAGCGTCGGCTTCGGCGAGGGACAGTTCGTCGCGGAGCTCGCCGAGCGTGAGCCGGGCGCGAGCGGCGCCGACGACGTCCGCTTCCTGATCCGACCGAACCCGGGCCTGCCATTCGGGCCGGTCGCGGAGACCGCCTCGGGCGGCGAGCTCTCCCGCATCGCGCTCGCGATCGCGGCGGTCGGCGGCGGCGAGACGATGGTCTTCGACGAAATCGACGCTGGAATCGGCGGGACCACCGCGCACGCCGTGGGCGAGACGCTGCGCCGGCTCGCCGAGCGGGCGCAGGTGATCACGATCACGCACCTCCCGCAGATCGCAAGCGTCGCCGACCGTCACTTCCGCGTCGAGAAGATCCCCGGGGACCCGACGCACACGCGCATCGAACGCCTGGAGGACGACGAGCGGCGTGACGAGCTGCAGCGCATGCTCGGCGGCGAAGAGTTCCTTGCAATCCTCGCCGAGGACCAGAAGCGGTGAACCCGGTCGAGTTCACCGGCACCGCACGGCTCGACCGAAAGACAAAGCATCTCGTGCGTCGCCTCTCCTCGAGCGACATCGCGATCATCCACCACCGCGACATCGACCGCGTGTCGGCCGAGGAGCTCGTCGACTCGGGCGTGCGCGTGGTCGTCAACTGCGCGGAGTCGCAGAGCGGCCGCTTCCCGAACCCCGGCCCGCTCGCGCTGGTCCGCGGCGGGGTCAAGCTGGTCGACGCGCCGGGCGCCGAGCTGTTCGACCAGGTGTCGGACGGCGAGAAGCTCACGGTGCGAGGCGGCAGCGTCTTTCGCAACGGAGCGTGCCTCGCGTCCGGGCGCGTGCTCGAGGCGGGCGAGCTCGACCGTGTGCTGAGCGCCCAGCAGGGGCGCGTGACCGAAGCACTCGAAGCGTTCGCCGAGAACACGATGCGCTACCTGCGCGACGAGGGGCGCCTGCTCTCCGAGGGTGTCGACTTCCCTGCGCTCACGACTCGTTTCCGCGACCGACACGCGCTCGTCGTGGCCCGCGGCCCCGGGATGAAGCGCGACCTTCGGATCGTCCGGCCGTACGTGCGCGACTTCAAACCGGTGCTGCTCGCCGTGGACGGCGGCGCCGACGCGTTGCTCGAGGAGGGATTCACGCCAGACCTGATCGTCGGTGACATGGACTCCGTCTCGGACCTTGCGCTCCGTTCCGGCGCCGAGATCCTCGTCCACGCGTACCGCGACGGTGTCGCGCCGGGCTCTGCGCGCTGCGACAGCCTCGGCGTTCAGTACCAGGTCGTCTCGATGCCCGGCATCAGCGAGGACATCGCGCTGCTGCTGGCCTACGAGAAGGGCGCAGAGCTCATCGTCGCCGTCGGCACGCACTTCAACCTGATCGAGTTCCTCGAGCGGGATCGCGCGGGCATGTCCTCGACGTTCGTCACGCGGCTGAAGGTGGGGGAGATCCTCGTCGACGCCAAGGGTCTCTCGCGGCTCTTCTCGCGGCAGGTCGGGCTCTGGCCGCTCGTCCTGTTCGCGGTGGCGGGGCTCCTCGCCGTCGTCGTGGCGATCGTCGCCTCGCCGGCGCTCCGGCACCTGATCGAGCTGATCGGGATCGAGCTCCGCGACCTCGTTTCCTGATGCCGACCGTCGCCGTCTCCCGTGAGCTGCTCGCGCCGCTCGACGACGTCTGGGCGTTCGTCTCCGAGCCGCACAACTTCCCGAAGTGGTGGCCGCGGGTCGGCGGAGTGCAACCCGACCGGGTCGGACTCGTGCCCGGCGCGCGCTGGCAGGTCCGGGGCGAGAGCAAGCCGAGCTTCTTGCGCCGGCCCGAGGCGGTCGGGCACCTGCTCGTGCTGGCCGTCGAGCCGAGGCGCCGGTTCGGGTTCCGTTTGACCGGCGACCGGCTCGAGGTCGAGCTGACGCTCGAGCCGTCCCGGGAGGATCGAACCGGCGCCTCGCTGCGTGTCCAGGGCCCGTGGCTGGTCGGGCTCTCGCGAGCCCTTCCACGTGAGGCGCTCAACCGCCTCCACGACCTCTGCCAGACTGGCGCCGCCTGATGTTCGACCTTCGGTATCACGTGACGTCGCTCGCGGCGGTGTTCATCGCGCTCGTGATCGGGATCCTCGTGGGGGTCGCGATCTCGGGGCGAAGCCTGATCCGCGACAGCGAGCGGGCGGTCCTGCAGGACCGGATCGACCAGCTTCGACAAGAGCGCGACGAGGCTCGAAGCACGGCGGGTGAGCAGAACGCACTCGAGGAGTACGCGCGCGAGACCTATCCCGGCGTCATGAACGGCCGCCTGGCCGACCGGCGTGTCGGCGTCCTCTACGTCGGCTCGGCAGAGGGTGCAGTCGCCGCGAGGGTTCAGGAGACGATCGATCTTGCGGACGGTGTGCGGTCGATGCGCGCGCTCCAGGTGCCGATCGCGACCGGTGACCTCCTGCGGCGCGTCGCCGATGTCCCCGAGGCGCCGAACACGGTCGAGGACCTCGGCCGCGGCCTCGCCCGCGAGCTCGTCGACGGCGGCGACTCGCCGCTCTGGGATGCGGTCGGGCCGGCGCTGGTCGAGGAGCGCGAGGGCGGAAACCTGCCGCTCGACGCCGTCGTCATCGCACGCACGGCCGGGCCGCAGCGCGGCCAGACCGCCAGGTTCCTCGCGGGCTTCTACTCCGGGCTCGCCGCCGCCGGTGTTCCCGTCGTCGGAGTCGAGACGACGGACAGCGAGACGACCGCCGTCCCGACGTACCGCGACCACGGGTTTTCCACGGTCGATCACGTCGACACGATTCCGGGACGCGTTGCGCTCGCTGTGCTCCTGACGGGTGAGAGCCCAGGTTCCTACGGGATCAAGGAGGAAAACACGCCCGTGCTCCCGTCGGTCGAGCCCGTGGCGCCGGCGGCGGGGTGAAGGAGCCGCTGACGATCCTCGTCGCGGCCCGCGACGAGGAAGCGACGATCGCCGAGACAGTGGCGACGCTGCGCGCGCGGTTTCCGCAGGCCGAGGTGCTCGTCGCCGACGACGGCTCGCACGACCGCACGGCGGAGCTCGCCGAGGCCGCAGGAGCGACCGTGCTGCCCCTGCGTCGCCTCGGCAAGGGCCAGGCGCTCTCGTCGGCCGAACGCGCTGCGCCGCCGGGTCGCCTGCTCCTGTGCGACGCCGACCTGCGCGGCGACCTGCGGCCGCTGCTCGCCGGCGACGCAGACGTCAACATCGCGGTCTTCGCGGAGCGCGTCGGCGGCGGCTTCGGCCTCGCCAAGGGCGTCGCGCGCCGCCTGATCCGTCTGCTGTCGGGATTCGAGGCGGCAGAGCCGCTCTCCGGCCAGCGCGCGTTGTCCTCGAAGGCTCGGAGCGCGGTCTTCCCGCTCGCTCCCGGTTTCGGCTGCGAGGCGCGGATGACGATCGACGCCGAGCGCGCCGGCCTTCGCGTCGAAGAGGTCGAGCTCCAGCTCGAGCACCGTGCGACGGGCCGTGACGCGCGTGGTTTCCTCCACCGCGGACGGCAGCTGCTCGACGTCGCGCTCGGCTGCGGACCGCTCGCGGTCAACTTCCGGGGGCGTCGCCTGCCGCTCGTCGGCTGGGTGGCGGGCCTGCGCGGCGACCCAGCGGTGACCGCGATCGCGGCGATCGGGCTGGCCGACGACCTCTGGAGCGGGCCGGAACGAGGGTTCCGCGCTCACCTCGGCGCGGGACGGACGACGGGCGTGCTCAAGCTCGCCGGCATCCCGCTCGTCGGCCTGCTCGCGACGCGCAAGCTGTCGGGCGCGCTGCTCGTCGGGCTCTCGGCGAACGCGCTCAACCAGCTCGACACGCGACCCGGGCGTGCGGTCAAGGCGTACCTCGCCGCAGCTCTCGTGACCGGGGCGCCGCTCGGGACCGCCGTCCTGCTTCTGCCATACGATCTTCGTGAGATGGGGATGCTCGGGGACGCGGGGTCGAATGCGCTTGGGTCGATGCTAGGCTTGAGTTCCGTGAGTCGTCTCACGGAAAGAGGCCGGTGGTTCGCGATCGGCGCCCTCGCCGCCCTGACCGTCCTCGGAGAGCGTCGTTCGCTCGGTGAGCTGATCGAACGGACGCCGGTTCTGCGCGAGCTCGACGCGCTCGGACGGGAGAGCTAGGTGTCCACGCGCCCGACGAAGTACGTCTTCGTCACGGGCGGCGTCGTCTCCGGCCTCGGGAAGGGAATCGTCGCGGCTTCGCTCGGGCGCCTGCTGAAGGCCCGCGGGCTGACCGTGCAGGCGCAGAAGTTCGACCCGTACCTGAACGTCGACCCCGGCACGATGTCGCCGTTCCAGCACGGCGAGGTCTTCGTGACCGAGGACGGGGCCGAGACGGACCTCGACATCGGCCACTACGAGCGCTTCGTCGACGAGAACCTCTCGCGCAACTCGTCGCACACCGCCGGCGGCATCTGGGACGCCGTGCTCCGCAAGGAGCGCAAGGGCGAGTTCCTCGGGGCGACGGTGCAGGTGATCCCGCACATCACGAACGAGATCAAGTCGCGGATCAAGCGGATCGCGGAGACCGAGCCCGTCGACGTCGTGATCTCGGAGATCGGGGGGACGGTCGGCGACATCGAGTCGCTGCCCTTCCTCGAGGCCATCCGCCAGTTCCGGCGCGAGGCCGGTGTCGACAACGTCTGCTACGTCCACGTGACGCTCGTGCCGTTCATCGACGCGGCCGGCGAGCTGAAGACGAAGCCGACGCAGCACTCGGTGAACGAGCTGCGCCGCATCGGCATCCACCCCGACGTGATCGTGTGCCGCTCGCGCGAGGAGGTCTCCGAGGACATCCGCGACAAGATCGCGCTCTTCGCCGACGTCGAGCCCGAGGCAGTGATCGCGAACCCGGACGTGCGCGACGTCTACCTCGTCCCTCAGGCTCTCCAGGCCGAGGGCCTCGACGAGCTCGTGGCGGCCCGCCTCGGGCTCGAGGTGCCGCCCGCCGAGCTGGGGGAGTGGCTCGAGCTCGAGGAACGGATCGGCGCGCAGGAGGGAACCGTGACGATCGCGCTCGTCGGCAAGTACGTGAAGCTCCACGACGCGTACCTGTCGGTGCACGAGGCGCTCAAGCACGCGGGCGTGCACCACGGCGTTCGGGTGAACGTGCGGTGGGTCGACGCCGAGCACATGTCGTACGAGGAGGCCGTCGCCTCGCTCGACGAGGTCGACGGGGTGCTCGTACCCGGCGGCTTCGGCTCGCGCGGCTGGGAGGGCAAGATCCTCGCCTGCCGCGTCGCGCGCGAGCGCGGGATCCCGTACCTCGGCATCTGCCTCGGCATGCACGTGGCGGTGAGCGAGTTCTCGCGGCACGTGCTCGGGCTCGAGGGCGCCAACTCGACCGAGATGGACCCGGAGACGCCGCACCCGGTGATCGACCTGCTCCCCGAGCAGAAGGAGGTCGAGGACCTCGGCGGGACGATGCGGCTCGGCGCGCAGGCGGTTGAGCTCGTCGAGGGGACCAGGGCCCGCGAGGCGTACAGCGAGCCGGTGATCCACGAGCGCCACCGGCACCGCTACGAGGTCAACAACCAGTACCGCCCGCGGCTCGTCGAGGCCGGGCTCGTCGTCTCCGGAACGTTCCAGGGCGGCCGTCTCGTCGAGATCGTCGAGCTCTCCGACCACCCGTGGTTCGTGGCGAGCCAGTTCCACCCGGAGTTCAAGTCCCGGCCGACGCGCCCCGCGCCGCTCTTCCGGGACTTCGTCGGCGCCGCGCTCGGCCGCTCCCGCGAGCGACTCGAGGTCGGGCTCTCGGTCGCGAGCCCCTCCTAACTAGATCGGCCAGCCGACCGACACGTACAGCGGCAGCCCCCCGACGCGCGTCTCGCGCGCGCGGTAGCGGAGCTGGAACACGCTTCCGTCTTTGCGCGTCATCAGCGCGATGCCGTCTCGCTGGCGATGGGCGACCACTTCGTCGAAGTGCTCCGAGGCCTCAGGAGTGCGGGCCACGTCCGTCACGCGAAGCTCGAGCAGCTCGGGGCGGGTGTATCCGAGGAGCTCGGCGGCGTACGCGTTGACCGCGATGTAGCGCATTTGCTCGTCGGCGACGAAGATCGCGACGGGGCCGGTATCCACGGCCTCGCCGAGTAGACTCGCCTGGATCAGCGGGTCGGAAGCCGCCCTCGGGGTGCGCGCGTCAGTGGTCATTTTCAATTAGAAAATATCAAGAACGTGCAGATTTCCCAAGCGCTGAGCCTCTTCCTCGAACTGGCGGAGATCCCCTCACCGCCGGGGAGCGAGCGCGCCGTGGCGGACCGGGTGATCGCAGAGCTTCGGCGGCTGGGGCTCGAGGTGGACGAGGACGCGACCGGACCGAGAACCGGGTCGGAGATCGGGAACCTCTACGCCTCGCTGCCGGCGACGAACGGCGGAGGGACACCGCTCTTCTTCTGCGCGCACCTCGACACGGTCCCGCCGCAGGGCGCGATCGAGCCGGTCGTCGAGGACGGCGTCGTCCGGAACGCTGCCGGCACGATCCTTGGCGCGGACAACAAGGCGGCCGTGGCGTCGATGGTCGAGGCCGTGCGTCGTGTCGTGCAGGAAGGCCGTGCGCACTCGGGGATCGAGCTCCTGTTGACGCCCAAGGAAGAGGTCGGTCTCGTCGGCGCGACGGCGTTCGACGAGTCGCGCCTCTCCTCGCGCGTTGGGTACGTCTACGACATGGCGGCGCCGATCGGGACACTGATCATGGCCGCGCCCTACTCGCGCAAGTTCGACGTGCGGTTCCACGGCAAGGCCGCGCACTCGGGGATGTACCCAGAGGAGGGCCGTTCCGCCATCGCGGCGGCGGCGCGGGCGATCGCGGACTTCCGACTCGGTCGGCTCGATGACGAGACCACTGCGAACGTCGGAACGATCCAGGGCGGCACTGCGACGAACATCGTTCCGGAGTGGTGCTCGTTCACCGCGGAGGCGCGCTCGCTCGACGAACGGAAGCTCGCGGACGTCGTCGAGGAAATGCTCGAGGTCGTGACGTTCGCAGCCAGCCTCGCGGAGTGCGACGTCGAGACCGAGCTGAGCGACGACTACCGCGGCTATCGCTTCAAGCGCGACGACCTGCCGGTCCGGCTCGCAGTCGCGGCGTTCGAGCGGACCGGGTACGAGGTTCGCTTCGACACGACAGGCGGAGCCGCGGACGCGAACGTGTTCAACGAGCGCGGACTGCAGTGTCTGAACCTCGCGAACGGAATGGCGGAGATCCACACGCCGGACGAGCACATCGCGGTCGACGACCTCGACGCGATGGTCGAAGTCACGCTCGCGCTGATCGACGCCGCGCGCGATGCTGAGCCTTAGGCGCGGTCGCGTCACGCGGATCCTCGAGGAGCACGACGAGCTCATCCGGCTCGAGGTGGACGGAGTGTCGTGCGTTGCCTACCCGCAGCTGACCGGGCCGGTCGCGCTCGACGACGACGTGCTCGTGAACGTGCAGGCACGCGAGCTCGGCCTCGGGTCGGGCGGGTTCGACGTCCTGCACGCGAACCTGACCCGGGGGCTCGAGCTGCCGGCGGACGAAGGCGCGCACGTGATGAAGCTGCCGTACACCTCCCTGCAGTCGGCATGGCGGCACGTGGAGGAGATCGACGAGCTCGCCCCGTCGCTCGAGGGGATGCCGGTCGTCTGCTGCTCGCTGCACAGCCAGCTCGCGCCGGCATGCGCAGGCATGGGGGAGGGGCTTCGGGTCGCGTACGTCCAGCTCGCGGGCGGTGCGCTTCCGGTGTCGCTCTCCGACGCGGTTCGCGAGCTCAAGCGGCGTGGGCTGCTCGGCGTCGCGGTCGCCGCCGGAGCGTGCTTCGACGGGGACGTGGAGTGCGTCAACGTGGCGTCGTCGCTCGCCTGGGCGAAGACGCGGGGCTACGACGCCGTCGTCTGCTCGATCGGCCCCGGCGTCGTCGGTACCGGCTCACGACTCGGGCACGGCGGGCTTGCGGTCACCGAGGCCGCGAACGCCGCGAGCGCGCTCGGCGGTGTCCCGGTCGTGGCGGTGCGGATGTCCGACATCGACGCGCGGGACCGGCACCGAGGCGTCTCCCACCACACGAAGACGGCGCTCGAGCTCTGCCTCGGCGAGGTCGTCGTCGCGTGGCCGGCGGGCCTTGAGGCGCCTGACTGGCTCGATGGGCGCGAGGAGGTCGACGTGAGCGGTTGGCGCCAGGCCTGCGAGGGTCTCACGCTGCAGCACATGGGCCGTGGGGCTGACGACGACCCGTCCTTCTTCGCAGCCGCGTACGCCGCCGGCCGCGCGGCGCGCGCGCGGCTCTCCTAGTGGAGGAGCGCCGCCTCGGGCCGGTGGTCGGGCTCGGCACGTGGAAGACCTTCAAGGGCGATCTCGACACCGCCGAGGCGGTCGTCGATGCTGCGCTCGCGAGCGGCGTGCGCCTGTTCGACACCTCTCCGATGTACGGCGACGCCGAGCGTACGCTCGCGGCCGCGCTCGGGCCACGCCGGAGCGAGGCGATCGTCGCCACGAAGATCTGGACGCCGGACCCTGCCGAAGCGCGCCGGCAGTACGCCGATCAGCTCGAGTGGTTCGGCGGCGGCATCGAGCTCGAGCAGGTGCACAACCTCGTTGCGTGGGAGGGCTACCTGCCGTGGCTCGAGGCTGAGCGCGACGGGGGACGAATCGGACGCGTTGGCGTGACGCACTACGCGTCGAGCGCGTTTCCCGAGCTCGCCCGCGCGCTCCGCACGAAGCACTTCGACGCCGTTCAGCTTCCTTACAACCCGCAGGAGCGGGAGTGCGAACGCGAGTTGCTTCCGCTCGCCGCCGCGCTCGGGATCCCGGTGCTCGTGATGGTGCCGCTCGGCTCGGGGCGGCTCGTCGGACGCGCGCCGGATTCCCCTGCGCTCGAGCCGCTTCGTCCGTTCGGCGTCGAGACGTGGGCACAGGCACTCCTCAAGTGGGTGCTCTCAGACGAGCGCGTCGACGCGGTGATCCCCGCGACGAAGCGGCCCGAGCGAGTCCGCGAGAACGCTGCGGCGGGGAACCCGCCGTGGTTCGGCCCGGATGAGCGCCGCTACGTCGAGCGGCTCGCGGCCTGACGCTCAGCCAGCCCGGTATCGTTCCGCCGCCCGTGAAGATCGGCGTCGCAAAGGAGATCAAGACCGACGAGTACCGCGTAGCGCTCACGCCCGCGGGCGCGCGCGAGCTCGTGCAACGCGGTCACGAGGTGACGATCGAGACAGACGCGGGCGTCGGGAGCTCGTTCGCCGACGACGCGTACAGAGCAGCCGGTGCCGAGATCGCCTCCGTCGAGGACGTCTGGGCGGACTCCGAGCTTCTGCTGAAGGTGAAGGAGCCGATCGAGGCGGAGTATGGGCGTCTCCGTGAGGGGCTCGTGCTGTTCACGTACCTGCACATCGCGGCTGACGAGCCGCTCACACGTGCCCTCGCCGAGAGCGGGATCACAGCCGTCGCCTACGAGACCGTCGAGACGGACGACCGCCGCCTGCCTCTGCTCGCGCCGATGAGCGAGATCGCCGGGCGGCTCGCCGCTCAGGCGGGCGCGTACTTCCTGGAGAAACCGCTCGGCGGTCGCGGCATCCTGCTCGGCGGGGTGCCGGGAGTTGCGAAGGGCGACGTGATCGTGATCGGCGGTGGCATCGTCGGCTACAACGCTGCCGTGATCGCGCTCGGCCTCGGCGCGAACGTGACCATCCTCGAACGGTCGATCGACCGCATGCGCGAGCTCGAGGGGATCCTCGGTGCGCGTGTCAACCTGCTGATGTCGTCGACGCTGCAGATCGAGGAGTCGGTCGCCGAGGCGGACGTCGTGATCGGCGCCGTGCTCATCCCGGGCGCTGTCGCGCCGAAGCTCGTGACCCGCGAGATGGTTGCGGGGATGAAGGAAGGCGCGGTGATCGCCGACGTCGCGATCGACCAGGGCGGCTGCGTGGCCACATCGCGTCCGACGACGCACAGCGATCCCGTCTACAAGGTCGACGGCGTGACGCACTACTGCGTCGCGAACATGCCGGGCGCGGTGCCGGTGACCTCGACGAAGGCGCTCACGAACGCGACGCTGCCGTACGTCGAGGAGATAGCGAACGAGGGGCTCCGCGAGGCGATCGGCCGTGACCGCGCGCTCGCCCGGGGCGTGAACGTGCTCGAGGGCAAGATCACCTACGAGGCTGTCGCCGAAGCCCACGGCCTCGACTACACGCCCCTCGAGGACGTCCTTCCTTTGTCGCCGGTCTAGCTGGAGAGGCGCAAGTCGCGAATCCGCTCACGCGGATCCGCGACCCTTGGCACCTAAAGGCGGCCGCTTCGCGGCCGCCGGCGGGACAATTTCCCTCTAGGAAGCGTCAGCAGGCTCGGGCTTTTCCGGCTTTTCCGCCGGCGAGACCTTGACGACGACCCAGGTCACCGCCGCCGCGAGTCCGATCACCGCTGCCGCAAAGAGGACGAGTCCGATCAGTCCGAGGGCCGTGTCCATGCGCGGCCTAGAATAGCTCGATGCCCCGCGCGTGCGTCATCGTGCTGGATGCGGTCGGGGCCGGCGCCCTTCCCGACGCAGCCGAGTACGGCACAGACGACCCGGTCGCCGACACGCTCGGCAACGTCTCGCGGGCGGTCGGGGGGCTCGACCTGCCCAACCTCGAGGCGCTCGGGCTCGGGAACGTCGAGTCGCTCGAGGGCTGCCCGCCACAGGCCGGGGCACCGGCGATCGCCGGCCGGCTCCTGGAGCGCTCGAAGGGAAAAGACACGACCACCGGGCACTGGGAGCTGATGGGCATCGTGACCGCCCAGCCCTTCCCGACTTACCCGCACGGCTTCCCGCACGATGTGATCGACCCGTTCATGCACAAGACGGGTCGCGGCGTCCTGGGCAACAAGGCGGCCTCCGGCACCGAGATCATCCAGGAGCTCGGCGAGGAGCACCAGCGGACCGGCAAGTGGATCGTCTACACGTCGGCGGACTCGGTCTTCCAGATCGCCGCGCACGAGGCGACGATCCCGCTCGAGGAGCTCTACGAAGGGTGCCGGGTCGCACGCGGGCTTCTCACCGGTAAGCACCAGGTCGGCCGCGTGATCGCCCGGCCGTTCGTCGGGGAGCCGGGGAACTACACGCGCACCCCGAACCGTCACGACTTCTCGGTCGAGCCGCGCACGCCGAACTACCTCACGCTGCTGCGGGACGCCGGCGTCAAGGTGCACGGGGTCGGCAAGATCGGCGACATCTTCGCGGGCGTCGGAATCGACGAGTCGCACCCGACGAAGTCGAACGTCGAGGGGATCTCCGAGACGATTCGCCTGCTGCAGGAGTCCGACGACGGGACGTTCGTCTTCGTCAACCTCGTCGAGACGGACATGCTGTGGGGCCACCGCAACGACCCGGTGAACTTCCACCGCTGCCTGCAGGACTTCGACCGCCGCCTGACCGACATTCTCGACGCGCTGCGCCCGGGCGACCTTCTCGTGCTCACGTCGGACCACGGCTGCGACCCGACGACGCCGAGCACCGACCACACGCGCGAGCACGCGCTGCTGCTCGCGTACGCGGAGGGCCGGAACGCGAGCGGGCACGTGCATGAGGAGGGTGAGTTCGCCGACGTCGGTGCGACCGTGAACACGTGGCTCGGCGGCAAGTCGCCGGGGCGTGGGATCCCGGGCCGCTCGATCTACGAGACGTGAGTCTCGCGCGCGAGACGTGATCCGTCCCGCCGAGCTGATCCAGCGCAAGCGCGACGGCGGGGAGCTCAGCGCCGACGAGCTCGCCGAGCTGATCGCAGGGTACGTGCGCGACGAGGTGCCCGACTACCAGATGGCCGCCTTCTGCATGGCGGTGTTCTTCCGCGGGCTCACGCCGGCGGAGACGTTCGCGCTTACCGACGCGATGGTGCGAAGCGGCGACACGCTCGACCTGCACGGCGCGCTCGGCCGGACGGTCGTCGACAAGCACTCGACCGGCGGCGTCGGGGACAAGACGACGATCGCGGTCGGGCCGATCGTCGCCGCCTGCGGCGTCCCGTTCGGGAAGCTGAGCGGGCGCGGCCTCGGCCACACGGGCGGAACGCTCGACAAGCTCGAGGCGATCCCGGGCTTCCGCGTCGAGCTGTCCGAGGACGAGTTCGTCGCGCAGGTCAGCGGACGTCGGTCTGGCGATCATCGGCCAGACCGGCGATCTCGTCCCCGCCGACAAGAGGCTGTACGCGCTGCGCGACGTGACCGCGACGGTCGACAACATGCAGCTGATCGCCGCGAGCATCATGTCGAAGAAGCTCGCCGCCGGGCGCCGACGCGATCGTGCTCGACGTCAAGGTCGGCGACGGCGCGTTCATGAAGACGCTCGAAGAGGCACGCACGCTTGCGGAGACGATGCGCGAGCTCGGCGAGCGGGCAGGCCGGCGCGTCACCTGCCTGCTGACGGACATGGACCAGCCGCTCGGGCGAGCGGTCGGGAACGCGCTCGAGGTCAGGGAGGCGCGCGCGACGCTCGATCGGCGAAGGGCCTGAGGACTTCACCGAGCTCGTGCTCACCGCGTCCGCTCACCTGCTCGCGCTCTCCGACCTCGGGGTCGACGAGGAGGAGGGTCGCCGGCGGGCCGAGGCCGCCGTCCGCGACGGGTCCGCGCTTCGAGCGATACGAGCGCTGGGTTCGCGCGCAGGGCGGCGACCCGAGCGAGGACGCGCTCCCGCGCGCCGCCGTCGTCCGCACCGTCGAGGCGCCGGGTGCGGGCTACGTTCGACGCCTGCGTGCGCTTCCGATCGGGATCGCAGCGCTCGAGCTCGGTGCCGGCCGCGCCCGCAAGGACGAGGCGATCGACCACGCCGTCGGCGTCGTGTGCCTGCGCAAGCGCGGAGACGCGGTCGAGCGCGGGGAGCCGATCGCCGAGAGTCCACGCGCGTACGGACGGCGCAGCGACGGCAGCAGCCGAGCAGGTCCTCGACGCGTACGAGTTCGGCGAGGAGCCTCCCGAGCACCGGCCGATCGTGCTGGAGGTCTGACGGCTAGCCTGGCCTCGTGCCCGAGCTGCCCGAGGTCGAGACCGTGCGGACGAGCCTCGAGCCCGTCCTCGTCGGGCGGACCTTCGAGCGCGTGGAGATCGACGACGAGCGGCTGACACGGCCGTTCGACCCCGAGCTCGTCGCCCGAGAGCTCCAGGGCGAGCGCGTCGCGGCCGTCGAACGACGCGGCAAGTACCTGATCGTCCGGTTCGAGAGCGGACGCGTCCTGCTCGTCCACCTGCGGATGACCGGGAGCTTCCGCCATACGCCCGCGGGCGAGCCGTTCGCCCCGCACACCCGCGCCGTCGTCACGCTCGACGACGGATCGCAGTCCTCTATCGCGACGTGCGGCGCTTCGGCACGTGGCTCGTCGTCGAACCGTCTGAGCTGGACACGTACCTCGCGGCGCGGCTCGGCGAAGAGCCGCTCGCGCGCGGATTCGGACCGGCGGCGCTCGCGGCACGGCTCGCGAAACGTCGCGCGCCGCTGAAGGCCGCGCTGCTCGACCAGCGCACGCTCGCCGGGCTCGGGAACATCTACGTCGACGAAGCGCTGTGGCGCGCGCGGCTGCATCCGCTCCGTCCCGCCGAGAGCCTCGACGCCGACGAGGTGCGCGCGCTCCTGCGCGGGATCCGCGCGGCGCTTCGCATGGGCATCGCCGGCAGGGCGCGACACTCCGCGACTACGCGCAGCCCGACGGGCGTCGTGGCGGCATGCAGCACGAGTTCAAGGTCTACGGGCGGGGCGGCGAGCCGTGCGAGCGGTGCGGCACGCCGATCGAGAAGACGCGCGCAGGAGGGCGGGGCACCTGGTTCTGCCCCACGTGCCAGCCGTTCTACGCCACGCGGTCGAGCAGCTCGTCGAGCCGCCCGTCGCGTTCGAGCCGCCAGAGCTCGGTATAGCCGCCGATCGGGCGCTCGTCGACGAGGATCTGGGGCACCGTCCAGTGGCCGGTCAGGTCCAGGAGCAGCTGCCGGAAGCCGGCCTGGTCGTCGAGGCTCACCTCGTCGTACTCCAGCTCGCGAGAGTCGAGGAGCGCCTTGGCGCGCGTGCAGAATCCGCACCAGCGCGTCGTGTAGATCCTGGATCTTCGCCATCTCACGGTTCAACGGCCAAGAGCCGGAGACGGTTCCGGCCCCGCTTCTACACTGGAACGGAATGGCGGGAAGGACCTACCGGACGGAAGCCGTCGTGCTCCGCTCGCTGCGGCTCGGCGAGGCCGACCGGGTGCTGCACCTGTACACCCTCGAGCGCGGCCGAGTCGGCGCGGTCGCGAAGGGGATCCGGCGGACGAAGTCCCGCTTCGGCGCCCGGCTCGAGCCGCTGTCGCACGTCGAGGTGATGCTCCACCAGGGCGGCGGCGAGCTCCAGACGGTCACGGGCGCGCAGCTGAAGGCCTCTCACCACGCGGTGCGCGAGGACGGATATCGCCTGGGCGTCGGGCTCGTCGGCGCCGAGGCGATGCTCCGGCTGTTCGGCGAGCCGGAGGCGAACCCGCGCGCCTTCGAGGCGCTGACGAAGTTCCTCGACCTGCTCGACGACCTGCCGGAGCGCACGCCCGCGCGACCGGCGCTCGACCCGCTCGCCCTCTCGTTCCAGCTCAAGCTCCTCTGGCTCTCGGGCTACCTGCCGCACCTCACGAGCTGCGCGAACTGCGGCCGGGCGGACGAGCTCGTCGGCTACTCGCCGCAGGCCGGCGGCGCCGTCTGCCACACGTGCGGTGAGGGAGCGATCGCGCTGTCGCCCGCAGGTCGCACGGGGATCGAGACGCTGCTCAGCACGCCGCTCGCCGACGCCTTGGCCGCCGGGCTCACCGACCGCGGCGCGAGCGAGGCGCTCGCGGTCGTCACCTCGTCGTACGAGTTCCACGGAGGCTTCCGCCTCCGGACGCTACGCAGCGCCTAGCTAACTGCGCAAGTCGCGGATCGCGCTCGCGCGGATTCGCGACACGCCGGATCCTAAGGCGGCCGCTTCGCGGTCCGCTGTCGCAGCGATTTTCGCGATCAGGCAGTAGCAAGTCGCTCGGCCAGATACTTCAAGGCAATCGGGTAGCGCCAGATGATCCCGCCGTGCGTGCCCTCGAAGAGCTCGAAGAAGACGTCCGTGACGCCGATCCGCTCGAGCTCACGGCGAAACGCCTCGGCGCCGAGGTCGAGGTAGTACTCGTCGCTCTTGCCCGCGTCGATGTAGACGGCGCGCATGCTCCGGAGCGCCTCGGCGTGGCCGTCGACCATCCGCACCGGGTCCCAGCGCAGCCAGCGCTCCCAGACCTCGGGGATCAGCTTGCCGGTGTCGTCGATCGGCAGCTGCACGGTCCCGTCGTCGTCCGCCGAGTAGGCAGCCGCCATGCCCCAGGTGTTCACGAGGACGAAGTCGCCCGGCTTCGTCACGAGCGGCCGTGACAGGAAATCCTCCCAGAAGCGCTCGTACGAGCCTCCGTACTTGTCGCGGAGCAGGCGCGCCGTCTCGGGGAAGTCCTTCGCGTAGCACCCCTCGAACAGGGCGTCTCCCGCGTGCGTCGCGAAACCGCCGAAGAGGTCCGGCCGGAGCATCGGCGTGACCATCGCGCCGTACCCGCCGGACGACTTGCCCTGGATGCCGCGGTGCGGCGCATCCGCGATCGTCCGGTACCGCTGGTCGACCCACGGGACGACCTCGTCACAGAGGTAGGTGTGGTAGTTGCCGATCGCCGGCGAGTCGAGGAACTGCGAGCCGCCGAGCTTCGTCCATGCGTCGACCCAGACGACGACCGCAGGCGGCACGTCGCCGGCCGCGAACACGTCGTCGGTCAGCTCCGGGTACGTCTTCGCGCCGAAGGCCGATCGGTTGCGCCACATGTCGAGCTGACCGGTGTATCCCTGGATCACGTAGATCGACGGGTAGCGCCGCTCAGGCTCGTCGTCGTAGCCCGGCGGCAGGTACACCCAGAGCGGACGGTCGTGCGGGTCGCCGAGCGGGTTCCCTCGCAACGCCTCGCTGGTGACGACGTGCTCCTCGAACCGTCCCGCCGGCGGGTAGCTCCAGGGTGCGCTCATGCCTTCGTCGAAGTCCACGGCCGGCGCAACGCGTCATTCAGGTGCGCGCGCACCTGGGGGAGCGCGATCCGTTCTTGCGCGAGGGAGTCGCGGTCGCGGATCGTCACGGTGTCGTCCGCGAGCGTCTGCTCGTCCACGGTGAACGCGAACGGCGTGCCGATCTCGTCCTGCCGCCGATAGCGGCGGCCGATCGCACCGCTGTCGTCGTACTCGACCTGCTCGTCGACGCGGAGCTCCTCGAACAACGAACGAGCCTTCGCCACCATGTCGGCACTCTTACCGATCAGCGGCAGCACCGCAGCCTTGACCGGCGCGAGCGCGGGGTGGAGGCGGAGCACCGTTCGCTCGCGCTCCGCGACGACCTCTTCGTCGTACGCGTCGATCAGGAACGCGAGGAGCATCCGCTCGAGGCTGACCGCGGGTTCGATCACGAACGGGACGAAACGCTCGCCGGTCCCGGGGTCGACCCACTCGAGCTTCGTGCCGGCGTGCTCGCTGTGCTGCCTGAGGTCGAAGTCTCCGCGGTTGGCGATGCCCTCGAGCTCCGACCAGCCGATCGGGTAGAGGTACTCGAGATCGCTCGTTGCGCTCGAGTAGTGCGACAGCTCCTCCGGCGCGTGCTCTCGGACACGCAGGTGGCTGTCGCGGAGCCCGTACCGCCTGTACCAGGCAACGCGCTCGTCGATCCAGAAGCGGTACCACTCGTCCGCGTCGGCGGGCGGGACGAAGTACTCCATCTCCATCTGCTCGAACTCGCGGACGCGGAAGAGGAAGTTCCCCGGCGTGATCTCGTTGCGGAACGACTTGCCGCCGACGTTCGCGATCCCGAACGGTGGTTTTCGCCGTGCGAGCTGCGCGACGTTCTTGAAGTTGATGAAGATCCCCTGTGCCGTCTCGGGTCGCAGGTACACCTTTGCGCCCGTCTCCTGGACGGGGCCGATCGTCGTCTCGAACATCAGGTTGAACTGCCGCGCCTCGGTGAGGTCGCACTCCGAGTACTCACCCGGCCGCTTGCTGGGTCGCTTCCCGCACTGCGACTGGTCGAGCTGGTCGGCCCGGAAGCGGAGCTTGCACGTGCGGCAGTCCACGAGCGGGTCGGTAAACCCGGCGACATGCCCCGACGCTTCCCACACCTGCGGGTGGAGGATGATCGCAGTGTCGAGTACGACGACGTCATCCCGCTCCTGCACCATCGACTCGAGCCACCGCGACCGCAGGTTGTTCTTCAGGAGGACGCCGTAGTGCCCGTAGTCGTACGCCGATCCGAGCCCGCCGTAGATCTCAGAGCTCGGAAAGACGAACCCACGCCGGCGCGCCAGGGAGACGATCTTGTCCATCGTCACGGTGTCTGCGGCGGCCACGGAGATCGAACGTTAGCTCCGGCTTTGAGAGGGCGGCCGCCCGACCGGCCGCCCTCTCCGCCGTACAGGAGGAGTGGTGAGACCCCTGAAGTGAAGCGCGCGTTCCTGAGAACCGCCTGAGGAAGAAACCAGAGGAGCTCCGTGAAATCGCTGCGGCAGCGGCCGCGAAGCGGCCGCCTTTAGGTACCAAGCGGTCGCGGATCCGCGGAAGCGGATTCGCGACTTGCGCCTCTAGGGCGATGGGGAGAATCGGACCCGGAAGCGCGCGCCGCCGTCGGGCGCGTTCTCGGCGCTCACCGAGCCGCCGTGCTCCTCGACGACCTGACGCACGATCGCGAGCCCGAGCCCCGAGCCCGGAACTGCGCGCGCGGCCGGGGCGCGATAGAAGCGGTCGAATACGCGGTCGAGGTCTTCCGGGTCGATCCCGGGGCCGTGGTCACGCACCTGCAGCTCGCCGTCCTGGAGCTCGACGTCGACCTTCCCGCCGTCCGGGCTCCACTTGACGGCGTTCTCGAGCAGGTTCGCGATCGCGCGCTCGAGACGGCTCGGGACGCCCTCGATCGTCGTCGGCTCGAGGCGCATGACGAAGCCGACGCCGTTCGCGCTCCGGCGGGTCCGGTCGATCGCCGTTTCGACCACCTCGTCCAACTGCAAGGGCTCGGGCTGCAGGTGCTCTGTCCGAGAGAGGTCGAGGAGGTCGCCTAGCAGCTCGGTCAGCTCCTCGGCCTGGCTGCGGATCTCGGCGAGCATCCGGGTGCGCTCCTCCTCGGGAAGCCCCTCCGCGCGTTGCAGCACCTCGACGTTCGTCCGCAGGCTGGTGAGCGGGGTGCGGAGCTCGTGCGAGGCATCGGCGATCAGCTGCGCCTGCGAGCGAAGCGACTCGTCGAGCGCGCTGAGCATCGAGTTGAAACTGTCCGCGAGACGCCCCAGCTCGTCCTTGCCGGGCGACTCGATCCTCTGGCTGAGGTCCCTCGTCGCCGTGACGTGCTCAGCGGTCTCGGTCAGCCGGCGGACCGGCGAGACGGCGGTACGTGAGACGAGGAGCCCGAGGAGCGCCGCGAGCGCGATGCCGCCCGCCGAGATGGCGGTGAGGAATCCGGCGAGGCGGTTCAGCGTCCGATCGACTTCGTCGAGCGGGCGGGCGATCTGAACGGCGATTCCGGGCGCGTACTGCACGGTGAGGATCCGGACGTGCGTGTCGGCGACGGTGGCGTCTTCGAAGAACGGGTCGCGCGTGCCGTCGGCGACCTGCCTGGCGCCCAGGGAGGGCAGCGGGATCTTCGCGTCGGGCAGGCGGTAGACGCCGCCGCTTGCCGTGACGAGCTGGGCGTAGCCGCCCGCGCCGCCGAGCAGCGGATCGGGGAGGCCGAAGTCGCCGAGCTCACCGCCGGCCGGAACCTGCACGTGCCGTGCGCGTGCCCGGAGCGCGTCGTCGATCGAGCCGCGCAACTGCGCGCGAACCAGCCCGTACGAGACGAGCGAGGCGACGACGATCGCCGCCGCCACGGCGACGGCCGAGGCGAGGGCGAGGCGTGTGCGGAACGTCACAGCTCGCGGAGAACGTAACCGACGCCGCGCACGGTGTGGATCAGGCGTGGCTCGCCTCCGGCCTCCAGCTTGCGGCGGAGGTAGCTGACGTAGACCTCGAGCGCGTTCGAGCGCGGCCCGAAGTCGTAGTCCCAGACCCGATCGAAGATCACGGAGCGGGTCAGCACCTGGCGCGGGTTGCGGAGGAACAGCTCGAGCAGGAGGAACTCGGTGCGAGTCAACTCGATCCGACGCTCGCCGCGGCGGACCTCACGGGTGCCGAGGTCGAGCGTGACATCGGCGAAGCGGAGGATGTCGCTCTCTGTGCTTCCCGCCCGTCGGAGGAGCGCGCGGAGCCGCGCATGCAGCTCTTCGAGCGCGAACGGCTTCACCAGGTAGTCGTCCGCGCCGGCGTCCAACCCCGCAACGCGGTCGCCGACGGCATCGCGCGCGGTCAGCATCAGCACGGGCGTGTGGTCGTCGGCCGCGCGCAGGCGGCGGCAAACCTCGAGCCCGTCGACGTTCGGCATCAGCACGTCCAGCACCACCGCGTCGGGAGAGTGCAACGAGAGACGGTGAAGCGCCTCGGCGCCGTCGGCCGCGAGCTCGACGTCGTAGCCCTCCAACCTGAGGGCCCGTTCGAGCGCCGTGCGAACGGCCGGCTCGTCGTCCACGACGAGAACGCGCATGGACAAAGTGTTCCTACGGAACCTGAGCGGCCGCTGAGAACCACTTAACCCCGCCTGAACAAGGCTCTCAGCCCGATCTCAGGGCGAGCCGCTTCGATGGAGTCGTCACACTGACCCAGGAGGAACGATGTTCCGAAAATTTCTCGTCTTCTTTCTCTCGATCGTCGCGGCGTCCGCGATCGGCGCCGGCGCGGGGATCGGGATCTGGGAGGCGACCGACGACGACGGCGCGACCGCGACCGCCGTGCAGACGGCACCGACACGGTCCGTCGCCGACGGCACGCAGCTGTCGGTCAACGAGATCTACGAGCAAGCGAAGGACGGGGTCGTCCTCGTCACCACCCAGACGACGGCGCAGGGCTCACCCCTCCTCCCGCCCGGTCAGGGTGGCGGCGGCGGTGCGACCGGCAGCGGCTTCGTGATCGACGATCAGGGCCACGTGCTGACGAACCAGCACGTCGTCGACAACGCGACCAGTGTCACCGTGCGTTTCCCCAACGGTGACGAGGTCGCCGCGAGGGTCGTCGGCGCGGACGCGTCGTCCGACGTCGCGGTCCTCGAGCTCGACAAAATCCCCAGCGGCGTCACGCCACTTGAGCTCGGCTCGTCCGAGTCGCTCGAGATCGGCGACCTCGTGGTCGCGATCGGCAGCCCGTTCGGGCTCGAGGGCACGGTCACGAGCGGCATCGTCAGCGCGCTGCACCGCGAGCTGACCGCACCCGACGGCTTCACGATCGACGGCGCGATCCAGACCGACGCCGCGATCAACCCCGGCAACAGCGGCGGTCCGCTGCTCGACGGCCAGGGCCGTGTCGTCGGGATCAACTCCCAGATCGCGTCCTCGTCGGGCGGCAACGAAGGCATCGGCTACGCCGTTCCGATCGAGACGGCGAAGGAAGTCGCGGACTCGCTGATCGCGGGCAGGACGATCGAGCGGCCGTTCCTCGGCGTGCGCCTCTCCGACGCCGACAACGGCGCGCAGGTCGTCGAGGTCACGAACGGCAGCCCCGCAGACGACGCCGGCCTCCAGCAGGGCGACGTGATCACTGAGGTCGACGGCGACGAGATCGCGTCGGGTGACGACCTCCGTCGTGCCGTCGCAGCAGGCGAGCCGGGCGACGAGCTCGAGCTCACCATCCGACGAGACGGCGAGACCAAGACCGTGACGGCCACGCTCGGGAAACGACCCACCCAGAGCGACTAAGCAGTCGTCACAATGGCCGCGTGGCCGTCGCTGCACCCGTGGAGCTCCACATCGTGTCGGACTCCACGGGAGAGACGGCCACGCGGCTCGTTCACGCGCTCGAGGCGCAGTTCCCCGACCAGACGTTCGAGGAGGTGCGCCACCCCCGAGTCGAGTCCGTCGAGGATCTCGAGCTCGCCGTGCGCCGCGCGCGCGGACGCCCCGCGGTCGTCTTCTACACGCTCGTCAAGCCGGAGCTGCGCGACGCGATGCGCCGCGCCTGCCGTCGCGCACGCGTCCACTACTGCGACCTGCTCGGCCAGCCGATCGACGCAGTGTCACGCGTTGCTGGCGTCGAGGCGCAAGGCCGCGCCGGCGCGCGGGCGCCACTCGATGCGGGGTACTTTCGCCGGATCGAGGCGATCGAGTTCGCGGTGCGCTACGACGACGGGATCGGAGGCGGCCTCGACGAGGCGGACGTCGTGCTTGTCGGCGTCTCGCGAACGTCGAAGACGCCGCTGTCGATGTACCTCGGAAACCTCGGCTACAAGACGGCCAACGTCCCCATCGTCGCCGGGATCGAGCCACCGCCGGATCTCTTCAGGATCAACCCGGTCAAGGTCGTCGGGCTGACGATCGACGCCGATCGGCTCGGCGAGATCCGTCAGGCGCGCGCGCGCAACTTCGGTGGAACGGCGCGCCAGTACTCCGAGCTCGTGCAGATCTACGAAGAGCTCGCGCAGGCCGAGGTCGTGCACCGCAAGCTCGGCTGCCCGGTGATCGACGTCTCGGAGCTCTCGATCGAGGAGACCGCGCAGCGCGTGATCCGCACAGTGGAGCAGCGGACGCGCGACCTCCAGGAGGTGCGGGCGTGACCGCCGATCTGCGCCGGCAAGGCCCCGTGCCACTTCGGTACTGGGCGCTCTGGTGGACCGCGCTCGGACTCGCTGCCGTCGTCTTCTACGTCCTACTGACGCCGCTCTGGGTGGGCATCAGGGTCGCAGGCTGGCTCGCCGCGAAGCGCGCATAGCGCCGTCTCGCCCGAGCTCACAGGAGGCGCGGCTCGATCGGCTTCTCCGACCCCGGCTCGACGCGATAGGCGCGGCCCTCCGCCCGTGTCGTGACGGCTTCGGCGAGCTCCGTGCCGGCAAAGTGGAGCGCGACGCCGTCGTCCGCAGCCCAGCCCGGGCGAAACCCGTCCCCGACGAGCTCTTGGTAGCGCGGGCGGCGCAGTTCCTCACCATCGTAGTGCGGGCACGCACTCCCTGGGAGGAAGCCGAGGCAGTCCATGGCCTCGAGTTGGGGCCCGAACGAGTCCGTCACGCCTGCCTCGAACCAGCAGATCATCCCGGCGCTCCAGCCGTAGAGCACGACGCCCTGCTCCCAGGCCTCGCGGACGATCCGGTCGAAGCCGTGGGCGCGCCAGATCGCGAGCATGTTCGCGGTGTTGCCGCCGGGTACGAGGAGGACGTCCTGGGCGAGCGTGAACGCGCGGAGATCCGTCGGCGGCCAGGGGTTGAAGAGAAGCGTCGAGCACTCGGCCTTGTGGGCGAACGTCTCGTAGAAGACGACGAGCCCCGAGTCGGGCTCCATGCTCGCGGTCGGGACCGTGCAGACCCGCCGTCCGCCGGCGAGCCCGAGGACGTAGTCGTCGACGGGGGTGCCAAGCGTCCGCCCGCCGGCCGCCACGATGTGCTGAGCAGCCACTTTGTGGGAATATTGGCCGCCCTTGACCGCCCCGCGCTACGTGTACGCGTTCGACGAGGCCGCTCCGGGCGGGCGTGAGCTGCTCGGCGGCAAGGGAATCGGGCTCGCGGAGATGACGGAGCTCGGGGTCCCGGTGCCCGGCGGCTTCACGATCACGACGGAGGCCTGTCGTGCGGCGATGGAGCTCGCCCGCATGCCGGAGGGGCTCGACGCAGAGATCGAGGAGCATGTCGCGCGACTCGAGGAGCGGGCAAGCAAGCGCTTCGGCGACCAGGAGGACCCGCTGCTCGTCTCGGTGCGGTCGGGCGCCGCCGTCTCGATGCCGGGGATGATGGACACGATCCTCAACCTCGGCCTGAACGACGTCGCGGTCGAAGGTCTTGCGCGGACGACAGGCAACCCGCGCTTCGCCCGGGACTCGTACCGCCGCCTGATCCAGATGTTCGGTGAGGTCGTCGAGGGCATCGACGGCCACCGCTTCGAGCAGTCGCTCGCCGACCTGAAGTCGAAGCGCCGCGTAGGGCACGACACCGACCTGACCGCCGACGACCTTGCGGAGCTGATCGAGACGTACAAGGCGATCTACCGCCAGAGCACCGGCGGTGACTTCCCCCAAGACGCCGGCGATCAGCTGCGGCGCGCCGTGAGCGCGGTCTTCGACTCGTGGGGGAATCCGCGCGCGCAGGTCTACAGGCGTGCGCACCGGATCCCCGAGACCCTGGGCACCGCGGTCAACATCGTCCAGATGGTGTTCGGCAACAAGGGCGAGGACTGCGGCACCGGCGTCTGCTTCACCCGCGACCCGTCCACGGGCGAGCAGGGGCTGTACGGCGAGTTCCTCGCGAATGCGCAAGGCGAGGACGTGGTGGCAGGCATCCGCACGCCCGAGCCGCTCGAGGCGATGCAGGCGCGCTTGCCCGAGGCGTTCGAGCAGCTGCTCGAAACGATGCGCCGCCTCGAGGAGCACTACCACGACATGCAGGACATCGAGTTCACCGTCGAGGAGGGGCGGCTCTTCCTGCTCCAGACACGCTCGGCGAAGCGCACCGCCGCGGCGGCACTGAAGGCGGCAGTCGACATGGTCGACGAGCGGCTGATCTCCCGCGAGGAGGCGATCGCGCGGATCGATCCCGCGCAGCTCGACCAGCTGCTCCACCCGATGCTCGACCCGAGCGAGCACTACGACGTCGCCGCGACCGGGCTGAACGCGAGCCCGGGCGCCGCGAGCGGCAAGGTCGTCTTCGACGCCGACACCGCCGCGGAGCGCGGCGAGCGCGAGGACGTCATCCTCGTGCGCTGGGAGACGACGCCAGACGACATCCACGGGATGATCGCCGCGAAGGGGATCCTCACCGTCCACGGCGGCATGACCTCACACGCGGCGGTCGTTGCGCGGGGAATGGGAAAACCGTGCGTCGCGGGCTGCGAGGCGCTCACCATCGACGTGAAGGCAGGCGTCGCGCGGATCGGCGAGCGCGAGCTCCGCGAAGGTGACGAGCTGACGATCGACGGCGGCACCGGACGCGTGATCGTGGGCTCGGTGCGCCTCGTGCCGCCGCAGATCAACGAGGACTTCCAGACCGTGCTCGGGTGGGCCGACGACGTGCGCCGACTGAAGGTGCGCGCGAACGCAGACACGCCGGAGGACGCGGCCCGCGCGCGCGAGTTCGGCGCGGAAGGGATCGGTCTCTGCCGCACAGAGCACATGTTCTTCGGCGACGATCGGCTGCCCGTCGTGCAGGAGATGATCATGGCGCGCGACGAGCAGGGTCGCCGCGGCGCGCTCGACCGGCTGCTCCCGATGCAGCAGTCCGACTTCGAGGGGATCTTCGAGGCGATGGCCGGTCTTCCGGTCACGATCCGGCTGCTCGACCCGCCGCTGCACGAGTTCCTGCCGGCGCTCGACGAGGCGCCGGAGGAAATGCGCGAACGGATCAAGCAGCTGCAGGAGTCGAACCCGATGCTCGGCACGCGCGGCTGCCGGATCGGACTGCAGTTTCCGGAGATCTACGAGATGCAGGTCCGCGCGATCGTCCGCGCCGCGCGAGCCGTGCGGGACCGCACCGGAGAGGCGCCGCTCGTCGAGATCATGCACCCGCTCGTCGGCTTCGCAGAAGAGCTTCGTCGGCTGCGCGAGCTGACCGTGGCGGTCGCGGCGGAGGAGAACGACGTCGAGTATCTCTGCGGCACGATGATCGAGCTGCCGCGCGCGTGCATCCGCGCGGACGAGATCGCCGAGCACGCCGACTTCTTCTCGTTCGGCACGAACGACCTGACGCAGACGGCACTCGGCTTCTCCCGCGACGACGCGGAAGGAAAGTTCCTCACGCACTACCTCGAGAACGGTGTGCTCGAGCGCAACCCGTTCGAGACGCTCGACCAGACCGGCGTCGGAGATCTGATGCGGATCGCGGTCGAGCGCGGGCGCGGCGCGAAGGAGGACCTGAAGCTCGGGATCTGCGGCGAGCACGGAGGGGAGCCTGCGTCGATCGCCTTCTGCCACGAGCTCGGGCTCGACTACGTCTCCTGCTCTCCGTTCCGCGTACCGCTCGCGCGGCTTGCAGCTGCGCAGGCTGTGCTCGCAGCGCAGGGTGCGTCGTACGTCGCCGCGGGGGGCTGATGGAGACCATCGAGGCCGCCTGGCGCTGGCGCGACACCTGGCAGCGTGCGTGGGTGGCGCAGGACGTCGACGCGGTGCGTTCGCTCTACGGAGAGCACGCTGTCTTTCGCTCCCACCCGTTTCGCGATCCGCACCAGGGCTCGGAGGGAGCAGCGGCGTACGCGAGCTGGGCGTTCGCGTCAGAGGAGGCGCCGGCAGAGTGCCGCTTCGCCGCACCGGTCGTCGACGGCGACCGCGCGACGTGCGAGTACTGGGCGGTCGTCCGCTCCGAGGGACGCGAGCAGACGATCGCAGGCGTCTCGGTGATTCGCTTCGGCGCCGACGGGCTCGTCGCGTCCCAGCGCGACTACTGGGCGGTCGAGGACGGCCGGAGGGATCCTCCGGACGACTGGGGCCGCTAGGAGGGTTTGGCGAAACAGGCGCTGTGCCGCCGGGCCGCGCGATGCGGCGTCCTCAGTCCGCCCGTATCCACGGATACGAACGCTCTGCGTCCTTGCCTCGCACCACCCATCGCACCCCCGACGAGGCCCGTCCGCCAAACCCTAGCCTAAGAGGCCCGCGACCGACCAGTAGGAGATCGCAACGCTTGCGACCCCGACCGCGACGACGCCGGCGATCCCCGCAATCCCCGGCCGTCCGTACGCGGCGTGCGCTCGGCCGAGGCGGGAGAGCGCGAGCGCCGAAAGCGCACCGCCGACGAGCCCGCCGAGGTGACCGCCGATCGAGATCCCCGGGATCGCGAACGTGAACGCGAGGTTGAGCACGATGATCATGAGCGCGCCGCCACCGAGCACGTAGTTGCGCTGGCGCTCGAAGACGAACGCGGCGCCGAGGATCCCGAACAACGCGCCCGACGCCCCGACGGTGACCTGTCCGGGGTTCGTCAGCAGGAGCGCGCCGGCCGCGCCGGACAGCCCGGACACGAAATAGATGAGCGCGTAGCGCGCGCGGCCGATCGCCTGCTCGACCGGAGCGCCGATCCACCACAGGAAGAGCATGTTCAACCCGAGGTGGATCACGCTGGCGTGGAGGAACATCGAGGTGAACAGGCGCCACCACTCCCCGTCGGCGACGAGGTAGCCGTTCAGCGCGCCGTTGCGGAAGGGGTACCCGTCCGGGTCGGTCAGGGTGCCACCGCTGCCGACCTGCCAGAGGAAGACGAGCACGTTGATGCCGATCAGGATCTTGGTCACGAGCGCGCCCTCGCCGCCGACGCTGAAGCTGCGCGCGCCCTGGACGACCCGTGCAGCTCCGGTCGCCACGCCCGCGTGCTCGGCACACTTGATCCCGACCGGCGTGAAGACCATGCAGTCCGGGCACAGCCCGCGGCCGCAGTGGGCGCAGGAGACACCCGTCTCGCGGTTCGGGTGGCGGTAGCAGGTGAGGGCAGTCGTCGCCATCGATGGCTAGCGTAGCCACGTGCGTATTAACGTCGCCTTCACGCCGTCCGAGGCGGCTTCGGCTCCTGTTGGGATCGTAGTCGACGTCCTCCGCGCGACCTCGACGATCGCGCAGGCACTCGCAAGCGGGTGGCCGCGCGTCCTCAGCGCGCCCGGAGTCGAGGAAGCCAGGGCGGTGCGTGAGCAGCTCGGGGAGGGGCTGCTCGGCGGCGAGCGCAACGCCGAGCGCATCGAGGGCTTCGACGTCGGCGCCTCTCCGCGGGAGTTCCTCGACGGCGGCGACGTCCCGCTGATCTTCTCGACGACGAACGGGACGCGCGCCATCCTCACCGCCGCCTCGAGCTGCGAGCGCGTCTATCTCGGAAGCCTGTTGAACCTCGACACCGTCGCCGCGGCGGCGCGCGAGAGCGGCGAGGACGTCGCGATCGTCTGCGCGGGGTTCAAGGGAACGTTCGCGCTCGACGACGCGTACTGCGCGGGGCGGATCGTCGAGCTGCTGGAAGGCGACCGGAACGACGCCGCAAAGGCGTCGGAGCTCGTCGCGCGCTCGTTCGCCGACCCGTACGAGGGTCTGACTGCGCGGACCTATGGGCCGCCCGGGCTGGAGGAGGACATCCGCTTTTGCGCGCGGGAGAACGTCCTCGACGTCGTGCCGCGCTTCACGCGGATGGTCGGTCCAGCGGCGGAGATCACGCTCTAGCTGGCTGCGCAGGTCACGAATCCGCTTGCGCGGATCCGCGACGCGCGAAGACCCCTAAAGGCGGCCGCTTTCGCGGCCGCCTCTAGCTGGCTGCGCAGGTCACGAATCCGCTTGCGCGGATCCGCGACGCGCGAAGACCCCTAAAGGCGGCCGCTTTCGCGGCCGCTGTCGCAGCGACTCCAGATCAAGCCTCTAGCTGTCCTAGAGTTCGCTCCAGCGGGCTAGCAGCCAGTCCTCGACGACCTCGATCTGCGAGGCACGGCTGTTAGCCCCCTTCGAGCCGGAGGTCGAAGCCCGCGGGAGCGTGGACGTTGACCATCCGGACGACGGCGTCGCCGCGGTTCGCGAAGGTGTGCGGGACGCCCGGGGGGACGAGGACGAACGTGCCCGGCCCTGCGACGACGTCGTCGTCGTCGACGGTGAAGGTCAGCTCGCCCTCGAGCACGTAGAACGCGTCGTCCTCGGCCTCGTGAGCGTGCGGCTCCGGCCCCTCGCGGCGCGGCTGGATGGTGATCAGGGCCAGGTTGAACCGAGGCGTGTCCGAGCTGCGTGCGAGAAACTCGACGTTCCCGACTCTCCGCCCCTCGCCTGCCGGCACCACGATCGCGCGCATCGCTCGAGCGTAAGCGCTACGCGATCGTCACGCTGAGCTTGCCTTGCGTGTGGGTCGTCGGCAGCGCCTCGAGCGCTTCGCCTGCCCGGTCGAGCTCGTAGCTTCGCTGGAGCGAGACCTGAAGCGTTCCGCTGTCGAGGAGCTCGGCGAGTCGCAGCAGTCCGGCCGGCGTCGGTTGGGCCACGACGTTGAAGCGTCCGGGTCCGTCGCCTGCCGCGCCGATCGTCGAAGCCAGCCGTCCGCCTTCGGAGAGCAACGAGGTATCGGGCTCGGGCGAGACGACGTCGAGCACGGCGTCGACGCCGTCCGGATGGGATGCGCGGACGGCTGCGGCGACGTCTGCGTTCCGGTCGGTCAGCTCGCTGACGCCGAGCCCGCGTAGGTAGTCGTGGTCCTCGGGAAGCGCAGGTGCGATCACGTTCGCCCCGGTATCGGCGGCGAGCTGCACGAAGAAGCTGCCCACCCCGCCGGGGGCGCCGACGACGAGCACGGTTTCGCCGGCTGCAGGCGCGAGCGCGTCGAAGGCTGCGAGTGCGGAGATCGCCGCGAGCGGGACGGCGCCGGCATGCGCGAAGTCCAGGCGCGGCTTCTGCGCGACGATGTCTTCGGAGATCGTGATCAGCTCCGCCCAGCTACCGTCGTGCACGGCCGGGTCGGCGTGAAGCACGAAGCCGAAGACCTCGTCGCCGGCACGGTAGCCGCTGACGTCGGAGCCGACCTGCTCGACGACGCCGGCGAAGTCGCGGCCGAGCGTGACGGGGAACTCGTGCTCGGCCATCTCCTTCATCGCGCCGGCCGCCATGAAGACGTCGACCGGGTTGACGGAGGAGGCGTGCACGCGCACGAGGAGCTCGTCGTCGCCGACGTCGGGCTCTGGGATGTCGTCCCGCAGGCCGGGCCGAGCGCCGAAGCGGTCGAGGGTGAAGGCTCGCATCGCTGTCCTTTCCGTTCTCGGTGGTCTGGAGTTACTTCCCCCTCTTGACACCGAACGTGTGTTCGTGTAGAACAGACGTTCGCATGATCGCCTGCCTCGCCATCCCGGGCTTCTCCTTGCGGGCGGCGCTGCGGTCCAGGCCCTCGCTCGCGACCGCTCCTGCAGCCCTCGCACCTCCCGCCGGCGAGGAGCCGCTGCTCGGCCCTGTGACGGCCGTAGCGGAGGCGGAGGGGGTCAAGCCCGGGATGCGGCTGGGCGAGGCGCTCGCGATGTGCCCGCGGCTCGTGCTCGTCGAGGAAGACCCTTCCGCGGCCGAGCAGGCTTGGGAGGGGATCCTGCTCCGGCTCGAGGACTCGGGGTTCTCGGTCGAGTCGGCCGAGCCCGGGTGCGCGTACTTCGAGACGCGGGGGGTCGAGCGGCTCTACGGGGGGCTCGAGGAGGCGCTGAAGCGGGCGCTCGCGTCCGCCGGCTCCGGGTGGGACGCACGAATCGGCGCGGCCGAGCGGCGTTTCGCCGCCCTCGCCGCAGCGAACGTCGCCCGCGCAGGGCAGGCGCTCGTCGTCTCCGACGAGCAGATGCCGGATTTCCTGGCGCCGTTGCCGCTGTCGCTGTTGCCGCTCGATGCGCGCCGCCAGCTCGAGCTTCGCGAGCTCGGGGTCAAACGATTGGGTGAGCTTGCCGGGCTCCCCAGAGCTGCCGTAGCTGAACGACTGGGGCCGGACGGCCGGCGTGCCTGGAGCCTGGCGAGAGGGGGCGCGGTGGGTCGGGTGCTGGGGCGGCGCCCGCCCGCCGAGCTCTACGAGGAGCTCGAGTTCCCGGAAGCGGTCGGGAACGAGCTCACCCTGCGGCGCGCGTTCGGCGCGCTGCTCGACCGGCTGCTCGAGCGGAAGGAGCGCGATGGACGGTTCGTGCGCAAGGCCGCGGTCTCGGCGCGGCTCGTGGGCGGAGGCTCGTGGCGGCGGACGGTCACGATGCGAGACCCGACGGCCGAGCGCGACCGCCTGCGCCACGCCCTCGGGCCGAAGCTCGCCGAGCTGCCGGCGCCGGTCGTCTCGCTCCGGCTCGAGCTCGTCGAGCTGAGCGAGTCCCACGGGCAGCAGCTGGAGCTCGTGCAAACCGCGGGAGCGGAGCTACAGAGCAGGTTGAGCGAGGGCCTGCGTCAGGTGCGTGCGAGCACCGGCTCGGGCTCGGTTGCGTCGGTGGTGGAAGTGGCGCCGTGGTCGCGGATCCCGGAAGCCCGGGCGCTGTTCATACCTCGCGACGACTGAACGAGCCGCAATCGGCGCTCGTCGAGGCACGATTCGACGGGACGCCGCGGCTCGTGAACCGTCAAGGGGTTGCACTCGTCCGCGAGGAGTGGCGCGTGGTCGACCGGTGGTGGACCGAGGAGCCCGTTCAGCGGCGCTACTTCGAGCTCGTGCTCGAGTCGGGGCAGAACGTCGTCGTGTTCCGCGACGAGGAGCGGGGCGGATGGTTCAGCCAGCGAGGGGCTTAACCAGGAACGGCGAAGGCGAGCGCGGTCGCGACCACGAACAGGGTCGCCATGATCGTTGCGAGCAGGGCCATCGGTGCTCCTCTTTCGTTGGGAACGTCGTCAGCCCTTCAACGCAGAATGCGCTCGGCGAGATTCGGTTCCTCCGCTTCGTAGACGTCGAAGGACTCGAGAAAGCGAGCTCCGTGCTCTCCGGCGTGCGAGCGTCGGAGGTACTCGTCGAAGCGCAGCCCCGGCGCATGCAGGTTGAGGAAACGGACCCGCTCCTCGCCGGCGTTTCGGAACGTGTGCACGACACCGGGAGGTGCCGCGACGAAGGCGCCCTGCTCGGCGAGCTGCCGCTCGCCGTCGAGGTCGAACTCCAGCGCGCCGTTCAGGACGTAGAAGGCGTCCACGTGCTGCCTGTGCAGGTGGGCGCTCGGCCCGACCCAGCCCGGCCCGATGTCGAACTCGAACAGGCAGAGCTCGGGGAGCGCCGCCTTGCTCCGGATCGTGTGGTTCTCGCCTTCGAACGCCTCGCCTTCTCCCGGGAGCACAACGAGCGGGTCGCCGCTCGCGTCGGGCGGAGGATCGAAGCTGTCGATCTCCTCGTCGTCGGTGCTCCCGCGCAGCCGGTTCGTCCACGCTTTGCCCGGCGCGTGGATGTTCACGTAGCGCGCTCCCTTCGAGACGAACCAGTGGACGACGCCGGCGGGGGCGAGGCCGAAGCCTCCCGGAGGAAGCGGTGCATCCGCGAACGTGAACTCGTCCGCCAGCACGTAGAACCCGTCGGAGTGTGCACGGTGGATGTGGGGGGTCGTCGAATGGTCCCCCTCGCGCTCCGCCACGGTCACGTGGTCGCCGAGCGCCTTGACCCCTTCGCCGGCAGGTAGGACGACCGGTTGTCCTACGTCGAGCTCCACGCGCATTCAGCCTATTCCTTCCTGGACGGTGCGTCGCTGCCCGAAGAGCTCGCGCTGCGCGCGGCCGAGCTCGGCTACGAGGCGCTCGCGCTTACCGACCACGACGGGGTCTACGGCTCGCTCGAGTTCGCGCACGCGGCGAAGTCGTTCGGCGTGCGCGCGATCACCGGAGCGGAGGTGACCCTGGTCGGCGGTGCGCACGTCACCTTGCTCGTCGAGGATGCGCGCGGCTACGCGAACCTCTGCCGGCTGCTGACCGCAGCGCATGCGGGAACGAGACCGAAGCCCGAGGACCCGCCGCTCGACCCCGCGCTCCCGGTCGAGCTTCTGCTCGAGCTGAACGACGGGCTCGTCTGCCTCTCCGGCTGTGCGCGACACGGGCTCGGCGTGCGCGACCCCAACACTACGGCGGCGGTCGCCGGGGCGTTCCGCGAGCGCTTCTTCGTCGAGCTGCAGCGGCCTTACGAGCGCGGCGACGTGCGCCGGAATGCCGCACTCCGAGACCTTGCCGAGACGCTGGGCGTGCAAACGGTCGCGACCGGGGACACGCACGCACACCATCCCCGTCGCACACAGCTGCAGGACGTGCTCGTCGCGATCCGCGAGTGCACGTCGCTCGACGGCTCGGAGTCCGAGCGGCGTGGCAACCACGAGTCGGTGCTGCTCGCTTCCGACGACGTGCTCGAGCGTTTTCCCGACGATCGCGACGCGGTCGAGCGCGCGGGCGAGCTCGCCGACCGGCTTCGCTTCGACCTCACCGCCGACCTCGGCTACAGCTACCCCGACTTCGCCGACGGCGAGCCTGCGAGCGTCAAGCTCAGGCGCGTATGCGATCGCGCGTTCGCGGAGCGCTACTCCAAGCTCAACGGGCACAAGAAGCGGGCACGCGCCAGGCTCGACGAAGAGCTGGAGTTGATCGGCCGGCTCGGACTCGACGGCTTCTTCCTGCTCCATCACGAGGTGCTCGAGCTGGCCGCCGACTGCGCGCGCGAGGTGCGCGGCGACGACGCGCCGCGGCATGTGCTGCCGCCTGGACGCGGGCGCGGCTCGTCGGTCGGCTCGATCGTCTGCTACCTCACCGGGCTCTCGCACGTCGACCCGGTCACAGCCGGGCTCTCGCTCGGCCGCTTCCTCAACGACGAGATGCGCGGCGTGCCCGACATCGACCTCGACTTCCCGCGCGACATCCGCGAGAAGCTGATCGTCCGCGTCACCGAGCGCTACGGCCGCGAGCACGCCGCGCTCGTCGCGTCCTTCGCGACGTACCGCTCGCGCGGCGCGATTCGCGATGTGGGGAAGGCGCTCGGCCTTCCACATGCCGAGCTCGAGCGGCTCGCGAAGATCACCGAGGGCTGGAACGCGAAGAAGGTCGCGCAGGACCTCGCGACGCTTCCCGACGCGAAGCGGAAGCTCCTCTCGCCGCGCTGGCGGGCGTTCGTCGAGTGCTGCGCGGAGATCGCAGGCCACCCGCGCCACATCTCACAGCACCCGGGCGGGATGATCATCTCGTCGCGCCCGCTCGTCGAGCTCGTGCCGGTGCAGCCCGCGGCGATGGTCGGGCGTCAGCTCTGCCAGTGGGACAAGGACTCTTGCTCCGACGCGGGCTTCATGAAGATCGACCTGCTCGGGCTCGGGATGCTCTCCGCGGTCGAGGAGTGCGTGAGCGAGGTCGCACGGGTGCGCGGCGAGTCGATCGATCTCTCCCGGATCTCACTCGAAGACCCCGCCGTCTACGACGACATCCAGTCCGCGGACACGGTCGGCACGTTCCAGATCGAGAGCCGCGCGCAGATGCAGAGCCTCCTCCGCACGAGGCCCGAGAACCTGGACGACCTGACGGTGCAGGTCGCTCTGGTGCGTCCCGGCCCGATCCAGGGGAAGGCGGTGCACCCGTACGTCAAGAACCGCGAGCTCCTGCGCGCCGATCCGACGCACAAGCCGACGTTCGACCATCCGCTGCTCGAAGAGCCGCTCGGCGAGACTTACGGCGCGATCGTCTTCCAGGATCAGGTGCTGCACGTCGCGATGGCGCTCGCCGGCTTCAGCGTGGGGGAGGCGGAAGGCCTGCGCCGCGCGATGAGCCGCAAACGCTCGCAGGAAGCGCTCGAGGCGTTTCGCGCGCGCTTCGTCGAGGGCGCGCTCGCAAAGGGCGTCGACCGGGAAACCGCCGACAACGTCTACGACAAGCTGACCGGCTTCTCCGGGTTCGGCTTTCCGAAGTCGCACGCCGCGGCGTTCGCGCTGCTCGCCTACCAGTCGGCGTGGCTGCGCCACTACTACCCGACCGAGTTTCTGTGCTCGCTCCTGAACGCACAGCCGATGGGCTTCTACCCGCCGTCGACGTTGGTCCGGGATGCGCAGAGAAAAGGTGTCGAGGTGCGGCCGCCCGACGTGAACCGCTCGCGCGCGTCGTGTTCCAACGAGGACGGCGCCGTACGGATGGGGATCGAGTACGTTGCGCACGTCGGCGAGGACGACGCGCGCGCGCTCGTCGAGGACCGCGAGCGGCACGGGGTGTTCCGCGACGTGCGCGAGCTCGCGCAGCGGACCGAGCTCGGCCGCGACGAGCTCGAGGCACTCGTCCAGTCAGGCGCGTGCGACTGCCTGGGGGAGAGCCGCCACGCGCTGCTCTGGGAGCTCGGACTCGTCCCACGCGCACAGACCGTCCCCGGCTCGGGCGGCGAGGAGCAGCAGCTCGCGCTTCCGCTCGATCCGACGGTCGAGACACCGGAGCTCGCAACGCAGACACGCTGGGAGCGGATGCTCGCCGACTACCGCCTGACAAGCGTCTCCGTCGGCGTCCACCCGCTCGAGCTGCTCCGCACGCATCTGCCCGACGGAACGCTCTCCTCCCGCGAGCTGCGCGAGCAGCCGCATCGCACGCGGGTCGCTGTCGCCGGCATGGCGATCGCGAGGCAGCGACCTTCGACCGCGAAGGGAATCGTCTTCATGCTGCTCGAGGACGAGTTCGGCCAGGTGAACCTGATCGTGCCGCCGCAGGTGTACGACCGACACCGCGCGATCGTGCGCGGTGAGCCGCTGATCCGCGCCGAAGGACGCTTCGAGAAGATCGGCCGGAACCAGAACGTGCTCGTCGACCGCCTCGAGACCCTCGGCCCGCTCGCACGGCGCGTGTCCGGGGAGCACGCCGTCAACGACGACCTCCCGGACGCACACCACTTCGGGCATCGCTGAACGGGCGCTGTGCCGCCGGGGCGGCCAATCCGTTCTAGTCCTCGCCCTCTTCGTCGTCGAGCTCGAGCGCGAACTGCGGGAAGCGGCGCAGGACGGCGAAGTCGAACGCGCCGATGTACTCCTGGGCCGCCTTGTCGTCGAGCGTCTCAGCGTACGTGTCGCGCAGTTCGACGAGCGTCTCGCTACCCTCGGACAGGAGCTCTTGAAGGTCGCCGAAGCGCTCCTCCGCTTCACCGCGCCCAGCCCGGCGGTACTCGTCCTCCGCATCCTCGAGGCGCTCGAAGAGCTCGGCGTTGTCCTGTTCGAAGAGGTCGAGCTGGCGGTCGATCAGCTCGCCGAAACGGCGGCGGAAGATCACGTGAGCTCCCGGTAGAGCTCCAGGTGGGCCTGTGCAGAGGCTGCCCACGTCAGCTCCTCCCGCGCGCGTCGGGCGCCCTCACGCGCCGCGGCCAGTGCCTGTGGATCGTCCAGGAGCTCGCGCGCGGCCTCCGTCATCGCGTCGAGATCACCGGCCGGGACGACGCGGCCGGCACCGAAGCGCCGCACGGGCTCGGCGATCCCGCCGACGTCGTAGCAAACCGCCGGCACGCCGGCCCCGAGCGCCTGCATGAGCGCCGCGCTCTGGTCGAGCTCCGGACGGTACGGAAAGAGCGCGATCGTCCCCTCGCCGAGCGCCCGGTCGAGCTCGGACTGCGGCAGGTAGCCGAGCCGCCACTCGACGCGGTCGCCGATCGCGTCGACAGGCTCGCTCGGATCGCCGGCGACGAGCAGGCGCGCGTCCTCGATCCGACGAACGACCTCGAGGGCATCCGGGAGCCCCTTGTACGGCCGGATGACTCCGGCGAACAGCAGCGTGCGTCCATCGTCGCGTCGCGCGACGTTCGCCGGCGTGATCGGCAGCGGGATCACGCGCGCGTCGATGCCGAGCTCGGCGAGCCGCTCCCGGCCGCGTTCGCTGTGCACGACGACGCGATCGAAGCGATGCAACACCCGTCGCCAGAGGTCGAGCTTCGACGCGGTGCGGCGCGGGAGGAGATCGTGCGCCGTGAAGACAGACGGCGCGTGCAGACGAAGCAGCCGCTGGTCGAGCTGCGGTGCCGAGAGCCACTGGACGTGGACGAGGTCGGCCGGGCGGCGTCTGAGCGCAAGCATCCCAAGCGGGTGCTCGAGCGCCTTCACCGGAACGCGGAGCCGCGAACGGCGAAAGGCGCGCGAGCTGAGCGGGTAGAAGAGCTCGTTCCGCCGGTAGCCCGTCGGCGCCGGAAGCTCGGCAAAACGGAAGCGCGAGGTGACGAGCTCGACGTCGGCGCCGGCAGCGGCGAGCGCCGTCGCGAGGTCGTGGTCGTAGTACGGCGTATACGCCGGCGGGTCGGCGAGGACGACGCGCACGCCGAATACGCTAGCCGCGTGCTCATCAGGAGCTGGAACCTCTTCCACGGGCGCACGTTCCCGTCGGGCAGAAAGCGCTACTTCGAGCGGATGGTCAGGCTCATCTGCGAGGACGGCCCCGCGATCGTCGCGCTGCAGGAGCTCGCCGCCGCCACGCTCCCGCGACTCGAGGCCTGGTCGGGGTGTGCCGCGTACGGCGACGTCGCCGCACCGGCGAGGCTTCCGCGCGGCCTCGGCACCATCCTGACCGACCTCGACCCGACGCGGCTTCGCTCCGCCGTCGAGGGACAGGCGAACGCGATCCTGGTTGCGCGTGGCCTCGAGGTGACCGACCACCGGTCGATCGTCCTCAACCCGCGCGGCTTCCGGAAGCGGAACGTCGAGGAGCTCGGCCTCGGCCTCGTCGCGCGATTCGCGTGGGCGCGCGAGCGTCGGATTTGCCAGGCGGTACGCATCCGCCTCGAGGACGGGCGGACCGTGGTGGTCGGAAACCTGCATGCGACGAGCTTTCGGGACGACAAGCGCCTGGCCGACGCCGAGCTGCTCCGCGCTGCGGCGTTCGTCGACGGACTCGCCGAGCCGGGAGAGCCGGTGGTGCTGGCGGGCGACTTCAACGTCACCGTCGTGTCGTCGCCGACTCTGCGTGCGCTCTGCACTTCGGAGTGGGGGTTCTCGTCGGCAGGACCTGGTGTGGACCACGTCCTGGTCCGCGGACTGATACCGGAGGGGCCCGAGCGTCACTGGCCCGAAGACCTTCGACGGCACGGAGACGTCCTCTTGTCCGATCATGCACCCGTGGAGCTGGAGGTCCGATGACGTTCGAGGAGGCGCGTGCACAGTTCCCGGTGCTCGAGCGCTACGCGTATCTCAACGCAGGGACCTTCGGGCCGATGTCGCGCGCGGTCGCCGACGCGATCGCGGTGGAACAACTCCGTGCTCTAAAGGAGGGCCGGATCAACCGCGAGGCATTCGCTCGGTACCTCGAGGACCGGGAGCGCGTCCGCGAGGGGTTCGCGCGCGTTCTCGGCGTACCGGTCGAGAATGTCGCGATCACGACGTCGACGTCGGAAGGCTGCAACGTCGTGCTGAACGGGCTCGACCTCGACGTCGGAGACGAAGTCGTGACGACGGACTCGGAGCACTTCGGGTTGGTCGGCCCGCTCGCGGTGAGCCCCGCCACCGTGCGGGTGGCCCGCGTCCGCGACCGGCCTGCGAACGAGGCCTTCGAGACGATCCTTGCCGAGGTCGGTCCGCGCACGAAGCTGATCGCGTCGTCGGAGATCCTCTGGATCACCGGCCATCGCATCCCCTGGCGCGAGCTCCGCGAGGAGACCGGCGTCCCGGTGCTCGTCGACGGCGCGCAGTCCGTCGGGGCGATCCCCGTCGACGCGACGGAGGCGGACTTCTACACGGTGTCGGGCCAGAAGTGGCTCTGCGGCCCCGACCTGACCGGCGCGCTGTCGGTGCACGATCCCGATTCACTGCGCCTCGCACAGCCGAGCTACCTCTCGCAGCGCGAATACGACCTCGCCGAGGCGACGTTCGAGCCGCGCGAGGGCGCCGATCGGTTCGACACCCACTTCACGCCCTTCGCGGTCATAGCCGGGCTGCTGGCGGCGTTCGAGCTGCACCCGAATTGGCGCTTCCAGCGTGGCGCCGAGGTGTCCGCGCGCTGTCGAGAGCTGCTGGCCGAGCGCGTCGACGTGCTGACCGAACCGGGGCACGCGAACCTCGTGTCGTTCCGCGACGCGAGTCCGGAAGCGACCGTCGCGCGGCTGGCCGAGCGAGGCGTCGTCGTCCGCGACCTTCCGGGCACAGGGCTCGTGCGCGTCTCGTGCGGCTGGTGGACGAGCGATGAGGATCTCGATCGGCTCGTCGCCGCGCTCTCGTAGCTGCGCAAGTCGCGGATCCGCTCGCGCGGATCCGCGACGCGCGAAGACCCCTAAAGGCGGCCGCTTCGCGGCCGCGGTCGCAGCGATCTCCGCCGGCCCCCTGGCTAGAGCGACGCGAACAGATCGACGACGTGCCCATCGGGGTCGCGCACCTGTGCGTAGCGCATCCCCCAGACCGCGTCCCACGGCTCGTTGTGGCTGTCGTAGCCGGCGCCGGTCAGCTCTGCGTAGACCGCGTCGACGTCGGCAGCCGACTCGCACACGAACGCGAGCCCGACGCTGCTGCCGGAGGGGCGCTGCCAGTCGGGATCGAAGGAGCGGATCACGTCCTCTGCGTCGAGCATGAAGCGCAGCCCACCGGGCAGCGTGGCCTCGACGTGCTGCTCCGACTCGGCGCCCTCCGGGAACTCGAGGCCGAGCCGCCGGTAGAACGCGACGGCGCGCGGGATGTCGGAGACGACGACGCCGAGTGCGTCGAACCGCGCGGTCACGCTGCGTCCGCCTGGGTGCGCAGCCCGAGCTCCGGCGCGATCGGGCGCATCGCCTCCGTGACGAACGCGATGTGCTGGTCGAGCTCGACGCCGAGCTCCTCGGCGCCCTTGTAGACGTCGTCGCGGTTCACCCCCGCGGCGAACGACGGCTGCTTCAGCTTCTTGCGCACCGACTTGGGCTCCAAGGTGTCGATCCCGTCGGGTCGAACGAGTCCACAGGCATGGATGAAGCCGGAGAGCTCGTCGCAGGCGAAGAGCGTCAGCTTGAGCGGCGTGTCGCGCGGGAGCGACAGGTGCTCGGCGTGCGAGAGCACGGCCTCGATCAGCTCCTCGGGATAGCCCTCCTCCCGCAAGATCGACGCCCCATCCTGCGGATGCTTGTCGAGCGTGGGATGGATCTCGTAGTCGAAGTCGTGCAGGAGCGCCGTCGCGCGCCAGAGCTCCTCGTCTTCCCCCAGCTTTCGCGCGTAGGCGGCGACGGACGCCTCGACCGCGAGCGCGTGTCGCCTCAGGGCGTCGCTCTGCGTGTACGAGGTCAGGGTCTGCCAGGCGCGTTCGCGGGTCACGTCCACGGGGGAGCTATCCTAGCCCGCCTCCGGTGGCCTACACCCTCTCCGAGACCGTGACCGAGTCCTTCGTGATCGAGGGCGGACGGCCGCTGAACGGCCGCGTGCGCGCCGCGGGGAACAAAAACGGTGCGCTGCCGATTCTCGCCGCGACGCTGCTCGCAGCCGAGCCGGTCACGCTCACGAACGTCCCACGCATCCGCGACGTCGAGACGATGGCCGAGCTGCTCGACAACCTCGGCGCGGACGTCGAGTGGACCGGCCCGAACGAGCTGACCGTCGACGGCACACATGTGACGAGGACCGACGTCGACCCCGGCCTCGCGACGCGCATCCGCGCGTCGTTCCTCGTCGCGGGCCCGCTCCTCGCACGCTTTGGCCGAGCGGTCCTGCCGCCGCCCGGCGGCGATGTGATCGGACGTCGGCGGCTTGACGTGCACATCCACGCGTTCGAGCAGCTCGGAGCGACGGTCACGATCGACCGCTCGTTCGAGTTCCAGGCGGACAACCTTCGAGGCAAGCACGTCTTCCTCGACGAGGCGAGCGTGATGGGAACCGAGAACGCGATCATGGCCGCGGTGCTCGCCGAGGGTGAGACTGTGATCGGCAACGCCGCATGCGAGCCGCACGTCCAGGACCTCTGCCGGTTCCTCGTCACGCTCGGCGCGCGGATCGAGGGAATCGAGTCGAACGTCCTCCGCATCAACGGCGTCGAGCGCCTCGGCGGCGGCGAGTACCGGATCGCACCGGAGCACATCGAGGTCGCGAGCTTCATCGGCCTCGCAGCGGTCACCGGCGGCGACCTGTGGATCGACGACACAGCCCCCGAGGACCTCGTGCCGATCCTCCCGCAGCTCGCCCGGCTCGGCGTCCAGGTTCAGATCGACGGGACGAGCGTCCACGTGCCGCCGGGCCAAGACCTCGTCGTCCAGGACGACCTCGGCGACCAGATCCCGAAGATCGAGGACGGCCCGTGGCCGGCCTTTCCCGCGGACCTCACGTCGATCGCGCTCGCGGTCGCAACGCAGGCGAAGGGCACGATCCTCATCTTCGAGAAGATGTTCGAGAACCGTCTCTTCTTCGTCGACAAGCTCGTCGGAATGGGAGCGCGGATCATCCTCTGCGACCCGCATCGCGCGGTCGTGACGGGTCCGGCGAGGCTCTACGGCGAGCGGATGGACAGCCCAGACATCCGTGCAGGCATGGCGATGCTGATCGCGAGCCTCTGCGCCGAGGGTACGTCCACCATCGGCAACATCGGGCAGATCGACCGCGGTTACGAGCGGATCGACGAGCGCCTCCGCGCGCTCGGCGCGCGCATCGAACGAGTCGCCGACTGACGCCGCCGCCGATGCGCCGAACCGCGATAGCCTCCGCGCGATGACGGCGATCGAGCGCGAGGGCGAGGCGCAGAGCGGTGTCCGCCTCATCGTGGACGGACGCGGCACGGCCGAAGTAGGCACCGGCCTGCCCGTCCTCGACCACCTGCTCGGGCTGCTCGCCGTCCACGGAGGCTTCGACGTGCAGCTCGAGGTCGCTCCGGGCGCCGCGGTCCTCGAGGCCGCGTCCGCAGGGCGTGCGCTTGGCCGCGCGCTCGCGGAGCCGCTTCGCGCCGGCCGTGGGCACGGCACTGCGGTGATCCCAGCGGACGAGGCACTTGCGCACGTCGCGCTCGAGGCATCGGACCGACCGCTCCTCGTGTCGAACGTCGACCTCTCCGACGCGCGTGTCGCCGGCCTCGACACGGACATCGTGGCCCGGTTCCTCGAGGGCCTGACCGAGGGCGCCGGGCTGACGCTCCACGTTCGCCTGCTCGAAGGTCGCGACACGCAGCACGTGCTCGACGCGATCTTCAAGGCTCTCGGCATCGCGCTTGCTCAGGCGTGCCGGCCACGACGTCGAAAGGAGTAGTGGATGCCCGAGAAGTCCGTTGTTCGCACGGACAGCGCACCCGCGCCGTTTCAGGGAGCGCCCTACTCGCAGGCAATCCGCTACGGGGACCTCGTGTTCGTGGCGGGGCAGGTCGCACTACAGGCGGGGCACGACGCGATCGTCGGCGACACGATCGAGGAGCAAACGGAGCAGGTCTGCAAGAACCTCGAGGCGATCCTCGAATCCGCGGGCAGCAGCTTCGGGCAGCTCTTGAACACGACGATCTATCTCACGGACTTCGGCGACTTCGCCGGCGTGAACGAGGTGTACGGCCGCTACGTCGGGGACAAGCCGCCGGCGCGCGCGACCGTGCAGATCGCGGCGCTCCCGATGGGCGCCAAGGTCGAGATCGCGGTGGTCGCGCACGTCTAAGGGTCTCTGCCACGACAGAGAACTGAGGTCCCGGAACGCGCTGGGCGGCGCGATGCGGCGTCCTCAGTCGCGGTCGTATCTCTTCGATACGAACGCTCCTTGCGTCCTTGCCTCACACCACCCAGCGCGTCCCGGCAACGAGTCTCCGCCGTGACAGAGACCCAGTCACAGGCTTCTCTTTTCGCACAGTCGCTTGGCCTCGACGCGTACCTCGTTGGAGGGGCCGTGCGCGACGAGTTGCTCGGGCGGCCGGCGAAGGACCAGGACTTCGTCATCCCCGGCGTCGGCTACGACGAGCTGCGCGAAGCGCTCGCGCCGCACGGGCGGGTGGAGGACCTCGAGGTGGCAGGCCGCCGCGTCGGGCTGAGGCTCTACCCGAAGGACCGCAGCCTTCGCTCGCTCGCTCCGGCAGGGATCGAGTTCGCGCCGCCACGCACGGAGCGCTCGACGGGACCGGGGAGACACGACTTCGAGATCGTCGCGTCGCCCGACGTCTCGCTCGAGCAGGACATGGCGCGCCGCGACTTCACGATCAACGCGATCGCGAAGCGCCTCGAGACGGGCGAGCTGCTCGATCCGTTCGGGGGGCAGGAAGACCTTCGCGCGCGCGTGCTCCGGACGGTCTCGCCCGAGAGCTTCCGCGAGGATCCGCTTCGGCTGATTCGCGGGCTTCGGTTCGTCTCCGAGCACGACCTCGACCCGGACGAGCAGACCCTCGCCCAGATGCGTGAGAACGCGGACGCTGTGCGGCTCGTCTCGGCCGAACGCATCGGCGGCGGGCTCAGCTCGGACGGCATGGGGGAGCTCTCCAAGCTCCTGCTCGGCGCACATCCCGCGAAGGCGCTCCGGCTCGCCCGGGACACCGGCGTGCTCGTCGAGCTGATCCCGGAGTACGAGCCCGCGATCGGTCTGGATCTGCGGAACGACCGCCAGCCGCTGCCGCTCGACGAGCATCACTTCGCGGTCGTGCAGGCTGCGGCGGACGACGGCGCGCCGCTTGCCGTCCGGCTCGCCGCGCTCTTCCACGACCTGGCCAAGACCCAGGCCCACGGGCCCGAGCACGCGGAGCAGAGTGCGAGGATCGCCCGCGAGGCGCTTCGGCGCCTGCGCTACCCGACGCGCCTGCGGCGCCATGTGGTCGCGATCGTCGCGAACCACGGCCACGCGGTTCCGGACACCGAGCCGGCGACGGCGCGCCGCACGCTCCTCGAGCTCGGAGACGAGGTGGCGCTCGACACTGCGAAGCACAAGATCGCCGACGTCCGGGCCAAGCGAGTTCCCGATGAAGACGTCGAGCGAATGCAGCGCTGGCTGCTTGCTCTCGAGAACGCTCGCGACGAGCCGCATCGACTTGCCGACCTCGCGATCGACGGAGGCGATCTCAGGGAGCTCGGCCTCGCCGAGGGCCCACGAATCGGCGAGGTCCTGGCGACGCTGCTCGACCGCGTCGTCGAAGACCCTGCTCTGAACACGCGCGAGCGTTTGATCGAAGAGGCACGGGCGCTGTTGTGAAGCTGTTCCGGTGGGACTGCGGAGCGGCGTACGAAGTCGCGTTCTCCACGCGCGTCGGCGGCGTCAGCGAAGGGCCGTTCGCGTCGCTCAACCTCGGCAAGCTCACGCTCGACCGCGAGGAGCACGTCGAGGAGAACAGGCGGCGGCTGTGCGCGGAGATCGGCGCAGACGACGCGCGCCTCGCCCTCAACCGCCAGCAGCACTCGGCGACCGTCAACCGCGCGCAGGCCGGTAGCCGCGGCGAGCCGGGCGACGGGCTCTGGACCGACGAGCCGGGCGTGCCGATGCTGAAGCTCACGGCAGACTGCGTCCCGATCGCGCTTGCGCGCGAGGACCGCCCGGCGCTCGCCCTGCTGCACGCAGGCTGGCGCGGGCTGCTCGAGGGGATCGTCGAGGCAGGGGCCACCACGCTCGGAGGAACGGTGCGAGCCGCGGTCGGGCCCGCGATCGGACCCTGCTGCTACGAGGTCGGCCCGGACGTGGCCGAGCCCTTTCGCACGCGCTTCGGCGGCGACATCTTGGCGAACCGCCGGCTCGATCTCTGGACCGCAGCCGAGCGCGCGCTGCGTGAGGCCGGCATCGAGACGGTCGAGCGGTTCGACGTCTGCACGTCGTGCAACCCCGGGCTCTTGTTCTCGCACCGCCGCGACGAGGGTGTCACCGGCCGTCAGGGTGTGATCGGCGTTGTCGTCGGCTGAGCAGATCCGGGAACGCTACGAGGCGATCCGGGAGGAGACGGGCTCCGGTGTCACGGTGGTCGCGGCGACGAAGTACGTCTCGCTGGACGATCTGGGCGTCCTCGCCGAGGCGGGTGTCGAGGTCGTGGGCGAGAACCGGGCGCAGGATCTCGAGGCGAAGCACGAAAGGTACGGCGATGCGTTCCGCTGGCACTTCATCGGGCACCTGCAGAGCCGAAAGACGCGCGTCGTGAACGCTTGCTGCGAGCTCTGCCACTCCCTGTCGTCCGAGTCCGCGGCGCGGCGGCTCGAGATCCCCGCGCTCGTGGAGGTCAACCTCTCCGGCGAGCCGACGAAGTCGGGCGTTGCGCCGGACGAGCTCGAGCAATTCCTCGGTGTCTACCCGGACGTGCGCGGGCTGATGACCATGCCGCCCCTGGCGGATGATCCCGAGGCGTCCCGCCCATACTTCCAACGGCTGCGCGAGCTGGCCGAGGCGAACGGCCTGAAAGAGCTGTCGATGGGCACCAGCCAGGACTGGCGAGTAGCGGTCGACGAAGGCGCAACATTGGTGCGGATCGGGTCGGCGCTCTACGATTCGGTCTGATGGGTTTCGCCGATATCTGGAACCGCACGCTCGTCTACTTCGGGATCGCCGAGGAAGAGGACTGGGACGAGGACGGCTTCGTGACGGAGGAGGAGCTCGAGCGGACGTACTCCGATCGACCGAACGTCCGCAGGCTCGCGCCGCGTCGACGACAGGAGCAGTTCGACGACTGGACCGATCCGGGCGAGGAGCCCGCCGCGACGCCGATGCGGCCGAGGCTTCGCGCCGCCGACGGACCGGGCTCGGTGCGCATGCACCTCGTGATCCCGCGCAGCTTCAACGACGCGCAGCAGATCGCCGACCGCTTCAAGCAGGACATCCCGGTGATCCTCAACCTCCAGAGCTCCGACCAGGAGCTCTCGAAGCGCCTGATCGACTTCGCCAGCGGGCTGACCTACGCGCTCGACGGCGGAATGCAGCGGGTCGCCGACAAGGTCTTCCTGCTCACCCCCCGCAACGTCGAGGTCTCCGCCGAGGAGCGTGCCCGTCTGCTCGAGCGCGGCGGGTTCTTCAACCAGGCCTGACAAACCCTAGGAATCCGCCGCCCCGCGGCGAATCGGGCGCGATGGGCGACACTGCCAGCTCCATGCTGCTCTTCGACGCCGTCGGCACGATTCAGAATTTCCTGAACGTCTTCATCGGCGTCTACATCCTCGTGATCCTGGTCTACATCATCACGAGCTGGATCAGGTTGCCATACTCGCCGACCCTCAACCGGATCCAGCGGTTCCTGTACGACGTCTGCGATCCGTACCTGCGCCTCTTCCGGCGCGTCGTGCCGCCCCTCGGGCCGCTCGATTTGTCACCGATGCTCGCGGTCATCGGGCTGCTCGTCGTCCAGCAGCTCCTGAACGCGATCCTGAACCGACTGTAAGGAGGGCACCGTGGGACTCTCGCCCGTCGAGATCAAGCACATCCGGCTCGCGCGCGGGCTCTTCGGCTACAAGCGCACGTTCGTCGACCACACGCTCGAGGAGATCGCGGCGAGCTACGAAGACGTCTGGCGCGACCGCGCCGACCTCGCCGACAAGGTCGAGCATCTCGAGCGCGAGCTCGTTCGCTTCCGCGAGCTCGAGGCGCTCCTCCGCACGACGCTCGTCTCCGCGGAGCGCGCATCGCAGGAACTGAAGGAGCAGGCGCGCAGGGAAGCCGAGCTCCTGCTGACGGAGGCGCACGCCGAGGCACGCGCGGTGACGCGACGCGCCCACGCCGAGCGGGAGTACCTCGCCTCGGAGGCGCGGCGGATCCGCTCGCTGCTGCGGTCGGCGCTCGAGGCTCTCGACGTCGAGGACGCAGGGCCGAGCGAAAAGCGCGAGGCGGCCTAGCCGGCCAGCCGCGCGGCTGTGGCATCGACCCGGCTTCGGCTTCGTGTGACTCCCGGCGCCGTCAAGCCCGGCATCGTCGGGCGCTATGGGGACGCCTGGAAGGTGCGCGTGGCCGCCGCTCCGGAGCGCGGCGCGGCGAACGCGGCGGTCGTCGATCTGGTCGCCCGGACGCTCGGCGTCCGGCCCGGGGCGGTGAGGCTCGTTTCCGGCCTCGGCTCTCGTGACAAGATTGTGGAAGTGGAAGGCGTGGGGCCCGACGAGATCGAGGCGCGCCTCACCTCGGCCGAGAGAAAGGACGCATGAGCTCGATCGACACCAACCGCTTCCGTGAAGCCCTGCTGGCCGAGCGGAAGCGCATCGTGGCGGCGCTGGAGAACCTGAAGAACGAGAACCCCGGCAGCGTCGAGGAGGAGACCGGGGAGGAGGCGTCGGACCAGCACCTCGCGGACACCGCGACCGCGATGCACGACCGCGAGCTCGACTACGGGCTCACCGAGAACGAGGAGGACCTCCTGACGGAGATCGACGCGGCCCTCCAGCGGATCGAAGACGGCACGTACGGGATCTGCTCGAACCGCGGCGAGCCGATCGGGGAGGAGCGGCTCGAGGCGTTGCCGTGGACGAACCTCTGCATCGACTGCGCGAAACTCCGATGAGCGCCCCCGCGCCGAAGCCTCGGCTCGATGTGCGGGTCGGCTCGTCGACGGACGGGCTCGCGCCGGTGTCCGTCGCAGAGCGCTCGCTCGCCGCGGGTGCGCACGAGTGGGTCGGGCTCGCGGCGGTCGCCGGAGCGGCCATCGTCGCCGACCAGGTCACGAAGCGCATCGTCGCCGGCACCCTCGAGCTCGGCGAGTCGCGACACGTCGCCGGGCCGTTCGACCTGCACCACGTCCAGAACTCCGGCATCGCGTTCGGGCTCTTCCCCAACGCGACGACGATCGTGATCGCGCTGACGGCGATGGTGATCGCCTGGCTCCTCGTCGTCTTCGCACGCTCGGGGGCACGCCACCCGGTGATGCCCGTCGGGCTCGGGCTCGTCGTCGGAGGCAGCGTCTCGAACCTTGCCGACCGCGTGCGGCTCGGACACGTGACGGACTTCCTCGACCTCGACTTCTGGCCGGCGTTCAACCTCGCCGACACCTTCATCGTCGTCGGTGTCGCGCTGCTGCTCGGCGCCGCGCTGATCTCCGATCGTCCGCATCCGCGTTCCCGCTGACGCCGCCGGCACGCGGCTCGACCGCTTCCTCGCGTCGCTCGAGGAGCTCGGCTCGCGCGCGGACGCGGAGCGGCTGCTGACGACCCGCGGAGCAGTCACGGTCGACGGGGAGCGCCGTTCGAAGAGCTACCGCGTCCAGGAGGGCGAGGAGATCGCGTTCGAAGTGCCCGAGCGGAAAGAGGTCATCGAGCCCGCAGGCGAGGAGACGCTGCCGCTCCGCATCGCGTACGAAGACGACCATCTGCTCGTCGTCGACAAGCCGGCCGGGCTCGTCGTCCACCCGGGAGCCGGCCACGCGGCGGGAACGCTCGCGGACGCGCTCGTCGCCCACCGCGCCGCCGGCGGGGAGGAGGGTCGGCTCGGGATCGTGCACCGGCTCGACCGCGACACCTCGGGCCTGCTCGTCGTCGCACGCTCGAGCGAGGCCTTCGAGCGGCTTCAGGAGCTCGTGCGGTCGCGTGCGCTGGAGCGCGAGTACCTCGCACTCGTTCGCGGGAGGCCGCGGTCGCGCTCGGGCCGGATCGAAGCTCCCATCGGACGGGATCGCCGCGACGCGACGCGCCAGTCGCTCGACACGGATTCACCGCGCGAGGCGGTCACGCACTTCGAGCTCGAGGAGCGGCTGCCGCGCCACGCGTTGCTGCGCGTGCGGCTCGACACGGGGAGGATGCACCAGATCCGGGTCCACCTCGGCGCGATCAACCTGCCGGTCGCGGGCGATCCGGTCTACGGGATCGGCGGCGAGCTCGGGCTGGAGCGCCAGTTCCTGCACGCGGCGCGTCTTGGTTTCGACCACCCGATCACCGGTGCGCGCGTCGAGGTGACCTCGCCGCTCCCGCCGGACCTCGCCGACGCACTCGAGCGCGCGCGTTAACCCATCGTCTTCGCGCGCTTCGTCTCGTACAGGCGCTCGTCGGCGAGGCGGACGAGCGCGTCCGAGGTGACGGCGTCCTGCGGGTACGACGCCAGCCCCGCGCTCAGCGCGAACCCCTGCGGCAGTCTCCCCGAGGCCGCCTCCTCGTCGACGAGGTCATGGAGGCGGGCGAGGAACCGGCCGCCGGTCTCGAGGTCGCTCTCGATCAGGCAGACCGCGAATTCGTCCCCGCCGACCCGACCGGCGAGGTCCGACCCGCGGAGCGACTCCGAGAGGAGCCCGGCAACCCGCCGCAGTACGCGGTCGCCTTCCGGGTGCCCGAGCTCGTCGTTGATCGACTTGAACGAGTCCACGTCCACGTAGACGAGGGTCAGCCCGCGTTCGTAGCGCCGCGCGCGGTAGAGCTCCTCCTCGACGGCCGCGCCGAACGCCGCATGGTTCAGGAGCTCGGTCAGGGGGTCTCGCCGGGCCTGGTCCGCGAGCTCGGCGGTCGCACGATCGAAGTAGGCGACGACGCACTCGGCCACGAGCACGTCGAGGCTGTCGTTGAGGCGACGCTCGGCCTCCAGCACCTCGCTTCCCGTCAAGCCGGGCGCACGCGTAGAGACGAACCGCCACAGCACCCGCCGCAGCACGAGCAGCTCGGTCACGATCTCCCGTGGGGCGAACCCGAGCGCCTCGCGCTCCCGCGCGTGATCGCGGACGAGCCCGGCGAGCGGCCCGCCGCGCCGCAGTCGTCCCGGCTGAGGCTCGGCGAGCTCCTTCGACAGCTCGACGATGAAGGTCGGCATGTCGCCGAGCTGGCCGACCTGCCCGAGCCGCTGGAGGGAGGGGACGGCGTCGTCGCGGAGGCCCTCGTCGACGACCTCCATCGCGAGGTCCCACGCGGCCTCGCGGATCTGCCCCGCGAGGATCCTCAGCGGCTCCGAAATCTCGGACATCGCGCCAGGATACGGCCGATTCGGGCGGCTCCCGCTACGATTCACGCTCCACTCCTTCGACCCGGCGGGGCGACTCGGGTGGCGGTGCCGGGACGACGGATCCCCGGTTCCAGCCGAGCCCGCCGGTGGCAGTGCAAACGAAACCGCGAAACGGAGGCTATGCCACCATGTCCGTCGTCAGCATGAGAGAGCTCCTGGAGGCCGGAGTCCACTTCGGCCATCAGACCAGGCGCTGGAACCCCAAGATGCGCCGCTTCATCTTCACGGAGCGGGGCGGCATCTACATCATCGACCTTCAGCAGACGCAACAGCTGCTCGAGGAGGCGTACGACTTCGCGAAGAACATCGCGACGCGCAACGGCACGGTCCTCTTCGTCGGCACCAAGAAGCAGGCCCAGGACGCCGTCGAGAACCAGGCGAAGCGCGTCGGGATGCCGTACGTCAACCACCGCTGGCTCGGCGGGCTGCTCACGAACTGGCGCACGATCCACAGCCGGATCGAGCGGCTCCACGAGCTGCGCCGCCTCAAGGAGGAGGGCCAGCTCGAGCTGCTCCCGCCGAAGGAGCGGATCGAGCTGCTGGGTCAGCTCGAGAAGCTCGACGCGAACCTCGGCGGCGTCGCCGACATGAAGCGCCAGCCCGACGCGGTGTTCATCCTCGACCTGCGCAAGGAGCAGCTCGCGGTCAGCGAGGCGCGCCGGCTGAACATCCCGGTGATCGCGCTCGTGGACACGAACTGCGACCCCGACGAGGCCCAGTACGTCATCCCCGGCAACGACGACGCGATCCGCTCGTGCGAGCTGGTCACGCGCGTGATCGCCGACGGGATCGCGGCGGGGAAGACCGGCGTCACCGAGCAGGAGCTCAGCCGCCAAGCGCCAACGCCCCCGGAACCGGAGACGGAGACGGAGACGGAGACGGACGGTGAGCTAGCGCAGGAGGCAGAGCCGGTCGCCGAAGAGGTGACGACGTGACGACGGCGATCTCGGCGACGCTCGTCAAGGAGCTTCGCGAGATGACCGGCGCGGGGATCATGGACGCGAAGCGGGCGCTCCAGGACACCGGCGGTGACCTCGACGCGGCGAAGACGCTCCTGCGCGAGAAGGGGATGGCCTCAGCCGACAAGCGGGCCGGAAAGGCAACCACGGAAGGCAAGGTCGGATACCGGATCCAGGAGGACGGCAGCCGCGGGACGATCGTCGGCGTGGGCTGCGAGACCGAGCCGGTCTCGAACAACGACGAGTTCCTCGCCTTCGCGAAGAAGGTGCTCGAAGCGATCGACGCGGACGGCGTCGGAGCCGAGGCGGAGCTCGAGGAGGAGCGCAAGGAGCTCACCGCCAAGCTCGGCGAGAACATCCAGATCGTCTCGGCCGCTCGCTTCGAGCGGATCGACACCGGGACGATCGAGGGCTACGCGCACCCGCCCGCGAACAAGCTGGGAGTGCTCGTCCAGCTGCGGGGCGCCTCGCCGGAGCTTGCCCGCAAGGTTGCGATGCACGTCGCCGCCCTGGCGCCCCAGTACATCGCACGCGAGGACGTCCCGGACGAGCTCGTGGCCGCCGAGCGCGACATTTATCTCGCCTCGGACGAGGTCCAGTCGAAACCGGAGCAGGCGCGTGAGAAGATCGTTGAAGGAATGGTGAACAAGCGTTTCTTCGCCGCGCAGGTCCTGGCCGAGCAGCCGTGGATCCACGACACGGCCAAGACGGTCGGCCAGGCACTCGAGGACGAAGGCGCACAGATCGCCGAGTTCGAGCGGATCTCGCTCTCGGGGTGATGGCGGTCCGGCCGCAGGAGTCGCCCGCGGCCGCAGGGGCGGCCGCCGAACCGTTCCGCCGTGTGCTGCTGAAGGTCTCGGGCGAGGCCCTGATGGGCCCTCGCGAGTACGGGCTCGACTCGGGGACGATCGACGCGCTCGCTCGGGAGATCGCAGACGTCGCTCGGGTGACCGAGCTCGCGGTCGTCGTCGGCGCAGGGAACCTCTATCGCGGGCTCGAGGCGTCCGCGGGCGGCATGGACCGCGCGACGGCGGACTACATGGGGATGCTTGCGACCGTGATGAACGCGCTTGCGCTGCAGGACGCGCTCGAGCGCGCCGGCGCGGAGACCCGCGTGCAGTCGGCGCTCGATATCGCAGACGTCGCGGAGCCGTACATCCGGCGCCGGGCGATCCGGCACCTCGAGAAGCGTCGGATCGTCATCTTCGCGGCCGGCACCGGAAACCCGTACTTCACGACGGACACAGCCGCGGCTCTTCGCGCGCTCGAGATCGGCGCCGCCGCGATCCTGATGGCGAAGCACGGTGCGGGTGGGGTGTACAGCGCCGACCCGAACACCGATCCGGCCGCCGAGTTCTTGCCCGAGCTCTCGCACCGTGAGGCGATCGAGCGCGGGCTGAAGGTCATGGACACGACCGCGCTCTCCCTCTGCATGGACAACGATCTGCCGATCTACGTCTTCGGCAGCGGCGAGGGCAACCTCCGCCGCGTCGTCGGCGGCGAGCGCGTCGGAACGATCATCTCGACGGGAAAGGTGGCGGTGTGACGGTCGACGAGCTGATGCAGGACGGGTTGCGGCGGATGGACCAGGCCGTGGAGCACGCGCGCAACGAGTTCAACACCGTGCGCACGGGTCGCGCCTCGGCGGCGCTCCTCGACCGGATCGTGATCGACTACTACGGGCAGGAAACGCCGTTGAAGCAGCTCGCGACGATCAACGTGCCCGAGCCGCGAATGCTGACGATCCAGCCGTTCGACCCGAGCTCGACGAAGCAGATCGAGAAGGCGATCCAGGAGTCCGACCTCGGGCTCACTCCGTCGAACGACGGCAAGGTGATCCGACTCCCGATCCCGCAGCTCACCGAGGAGCGGCGCAAGGAGCTCGTCAAGGTGGTGCGCCACCTCGCCGAGGAAGGACGCGTCGCGGTGCGGAACGTCCGGCGCGACGTACTGCACCACATGAAGGAGCTTGTGAACAAGGGCGAGGTCGGCGCGGACGAGGAGCACCGCGGCGAGGAGCGCGTGCAGAAGCTCACCGACGAGCACATCAAGACGATCGACGACGCGCTCAAGCACAAAGAAGCCGAGATCCTGGAAGTGTGATGGCCGCAACCGAGCTCGCCCGGGCCGTCGCGGTCATCATGGACGGCAACGGCCGCTGGGCCGAGCAGCGGGGCCTGCCCGTGGCCGAGGGTCATCGCGCCGGGACGAAGGCGCTCAGGCGCACAGTCGAGGCGGCGATGGACCTCGGCGTCGAGTCGCTCGCCGTCTACGCGTTCTCCACCGAGAACTGGTCGCGGCCGGTGGACGAGGTCGCGGACCTCATGGAGATCTTCGGCGACACGATCGAGCGGGAGCTGCCCGACCTCGCCAAGGAAGGCGTGCGCGTCCGTTTCGTCGGGCGCCGGGACCGCGCGCCGGAGTCGCTGCTCGAGCAGATGCGGGCGCTGGAGCGGGAAACGGCGGAGAACGACCGCCTGCGCCTGTGGATCTGCTTCGACTACGGCGGGCGCGCGGAGCTCGTCGAAGCTGTGCGCCGGATGGTCGCCGGCTTGGTCACCCCGGACGCGATCGACGAGGAGCTCTTCGCGGAGCACCTCTACGAGCCGGACATGCCCGACCCCGACCTGCTCGTGCGGACCTCCGGCGAGGTACGGATCTCGAACTTCCTGCTCTGGCAGCTCGCCTACGCGGAGCTTGTCTTCACAGAGACGCTCTGGCCGGACTTCGGAGCGGAGGAGCTGCAGGCTGCCCTGGAGACGTTCGCGCAACGCCGGCGCCGGTTCGGCGCGCGATGAGGGACCTCGCAGGCCGCGTCGTTGTCGCGGTGCCCCTGCTCGTCGCGGTTCTGGCGGCGGCGTACTTCGACGGCTGGTGGCTCTTCGGGGTGGCGGCGGTCGCGGCGGTTCTCGCGCTGCACGAGCTGTACACGACGGTCCGGCCACTGCGGCCGCTCGTGCTCGCCGGTTTCGCCGGCGTCCTCGTCGGCCTGGTCGGCGCGGAGGTCGGAGGGCCTGCCTGGCTGCTCGCGGGGCTGCTCTCGACCTTCGTGTTCGCGTTCGGCCTGTACGGCGTGGCCGAGACGCGTCAGTCCGGCACGGTCACGATCGCCTCGACGATCCTCGGCGCGTTCTGGGTCGGCGCCGGCATCGGTCATCTCATCCTGCTGCGCGACATCGGGGACGACACGATGGGCCGGCTGGCGATCTTCACGGTGCTGCTCGCGGTCTGGGCGAGCGACACCGCGGCGTACTTCGCGGGACGGCTGCTCGGCCGGCACAAGCTGGCTGCCGTGATGTCACCCGGGAAGACCTGGGAAGGATTCATCGCGGGCTTCGCCGCGTCGGTCCTGGTCGCGTTCTTCGCGCTCTACCAGGACCGTGAGAGCTTCCTCGCGATCTGGGAGGCGCTCGTCCTCGGGGCGGTGCTGGCACTCGCCGGGACCATCGGCGATCTCTTCGAGTCCGCCGTCAAGCGCGACATGCAGGTCAAGGACACAGGGCGGCTGCTCGGCGGCCATGGCGGCGTGCTCGACCGGATCGACTCGCTGCTGTTTGCCTCCGTTGCGGGCTACTACACGATCGTGGCGCTGCACGGATGACGCGCGTCGCTCTGCTCGGCGCGACCGGGTCGATCGGACGGCAGGCGATCGAGATCGTCGACGCGAACCCGGAGCTCGAGCTCGTCGCGGCCGCTTCAGGCTCCTCGCCGATCGACGGCCTGGCCCCGCTGACGCAGGTGGGCGGAGACTTGACGGAACTCCTCGAGCGCGCAGAGCCGGACGTCGTGCTGAACGCCGTGGTGGGGTTCGCGGGGCTCCCCGCCACGCTCTGGGCGCTCGAGCGCGGCGTCACGCTGGCTCTCGCGAACAAGGAGAGCCTCGTCGCCGCAGGCGAGCTCGCGCTCGCGGCGCAGGAACGTGGGGAAGGCCTCCTCCTGCCGGTGGACAGCGAGCACTCCGCGCTCTTCCAGTGCCTCGAGGGACGGCGGAGCGAGGAGGTCGACTCGCTCGTCCTCACCGCGTCGGGGGGCCCGTTCCGCGGGCGCACGCGGAACGAGCTCGCCGACGTCACGCCCGAGCAGGCGCTCGCGCATCCGACCTGGCGGATGGGCCGTAAAATCACCGTGGACTCTGCGACGCTCGCGAACAAGGGGCTCGAGCTGATCGAGGCGCACTTCCTGTTCGGGGTCCCCTACGAGAAGATCGACGTCGTCATCCACCCATCGTCGACCGTTCACGGCCTCGCCCGCTTCCGCGACGGGGCCTCGATCGCGCATCTCGGCCATCCGGACATGCGGGTGCCCATCTCGTTCGCGCTCACCTATCCGGAGCGGGCCGCGACGCCGGTGCAGCGGCTCGAGCTCGCCGGAACGACGCTCGAGTTCGAGGCACCCGACGTCGAGAACTTCCCCTTGTTGCGACTCGCACGAGAGGCCGGAGAGCGTGCCGGTACCTTCCCTTGTGTGTTCAACGCCGCGAACGAGGTTGCGGTCGAGGCCTTTCTCGAGGGCCGCCTCCCGTTCCTCGGGATCGCCGACGCGGTCGACGAGGCGCTCGGCGCATCGGAAGGTGCGGCGGCGCGCGACTTCACCGACCTCGTCGTGGCAGACGCCGCCGCTCGTAGGGTCGCTGCGGGGGTGAGCGCGTGAGCTGGCTCGTCGCGATCCTCGGGCTCGCGTTCCTCGTGCTGATCCACGAAGCGGGTCACTTCTTCACCGCGCGGGGGCTCGGGATGCGCCCGCGGCGGTTTTACATCGGCTTTCCACCCGCGGTCGCCAAGGTGAACCGCGGCGGCATCGAGTACGGCATCGGCGCGATCCCCCTCGGGGGATACGTGAAGATCCCCGGCATGCACCGACCCGCGCCGTCCGACCTGGACGCGCACTTCGGCCGGGCGGTGCACGAGGCACCGGAGCTGACGGGGTCGGTCGAGCGCATGAAGAGGAGGCTCGAGCGCGGCGAGTTTACCGGCGGCCCGGAGCTCGATGCCCTCGAGGAGAGCGTGAGGCGCGTCGAGCTGTCCCCCGCGGCGCTGCGGAGCACGGAGCGCGGTCTGAACGAGCTCCGCGACGGGCTCGGGGACGACGCGTACTGGCGCGCGCGCACCTGGAAGCGGGTCGCCGTCATCTTTGCCGGCCCGGCCACGAACCTCGTCTTCGCGATCGCGCTCCTTGCGATCGTGTTCGCGTTCGGCGTGCGTGTCGCCACGCTCAACGTCGGCGAGGTGAACCCGGGCAGCCCGGCCGACCTGGCGGGCCTGCGCGCGGGCGACCGCATCGTCGGCGTGAACGGTCAGCCGGCCGGCGACTTCAACCACGTCTTCGAGACCGTGCAGAGATCGGAAGGCGAGCCGGTGACGCTGGTCGTCGATCGCAAGGGGCGTGAGCTTGCGATTCGGGTGACGCCGACCCACTACCTCAACCAGAACTGGGCGGTCGGCTTCCGGTCGGGCTCACGCTGGCAGCGCTACTCGCCCGTGGAGGCGGTCTCGCTCGCGTTCGGCCGGACGTGGGAGGTGACGAAGGCGATCGGCACGGGGTTCTCGCGTCTCGTGACACCCCAGGGGCGGGAGGACATCTCGAGCCCCGTGGGGATCACCCGCGTGTCGAGCCAGGCCGTCGAGGCGGACTTTCGCGTCTACCTGCAGCTACTGGCGTTCATCAGCCTGTCGCTCGCGCTGCTCAACCTCCTCCCGCTCCTCCCGCTCGACGGCGGGCACATCGCGTTCTCGATCGTGGAGGGCCTCCGTGGACGCGCCGTCGGCCGCGAGGTCTACGAGCGGGTCTCGGTCGTCGGAATCGCGCTCGTGCTGATGCTCTTCTTCATCGGTCTTTCCAACGACCTGGGCGGCCGCGGACCAGGCTAATAAGCGTGAGGGAACCCCGGGTTCCCCCACGAGCCCCTCCTTCCGACCGGCTCCGGCGGCCACTCGTGGCGAGCCTTGTGCGTGAGAATCCCTGGCTACACTGGCCGCGGATGGCGTCTGAGCGCGGTATCAACGTAGGCAACGTGGCGATCGGCGGTGGTGCGCCCGTCGTGCTCCAGTCGATGACGCTGACGCCGACGCGCGACGTCCAGGCGACGATCGCGCAGATCGCGGCACTCGCCGACGCGGGCTGCGAGGTCGTGCGCTGCGCTGTGCCCAAGACCGAGGACGCCGAGGCGCTCCGCATGATCGTCCGCCTGAGCCCGCTGCCGGTGATCGCGGACATCCACTTCAACGCGAGCCTTGCGCTGAAGGCGATCGACGCGGGTGTCGCGGCCGTCAGGATCAACCCGGGCAACATCGGCGGCCCCGACAAGGTCGCCGAGGTCGTGACCGCGGCAAAGGCGGCCGGAATTCCGATGCGGATCGGCGCGAACTCGGGCTCGCTGCCGAAGCACCTGCACGAGCTGGCGCAGAGCGACCAGGCGGAAGCGCTCGTCGCGGCTGCGCTCGAGGAGGTCGAGCTGCTCGAGAGGCTCGACTATTACGACTTCAAGATCTCGGTCAAGTCGACGCACGTCCCGACGATGATCCGCGCGTACCGGATGCTCGCGGCGAAGGTGCCGTACCCACTGCACCTCGGCGTCACGGAGGCAGGCACGCCGTTCGCGGGGTCGATCCGCAGCGCGATCGGGATCGGCGCCTTGCTCGCGGACGGGATCGGCGACACGCTGCGGGTCAGCCTCACCGCGGACCCCGTGAAGGAGATCGAGGTCGCCTGGGAGATCCTCAAGACGCTCGGCCTCCGCGAACGCGGGCCGATCATGATCGCGTGTCCCAGCTGCGGTCGCGACAACGTCGGCGTCTGGAATCTTGCGGAGAAGGTCGAGGAGCGTCTGAGGGAGTACCCGCAGCACTTCGAGGTCGCGGTGATGGGCTGCGCGGTCAACGGACCGGGGGAGGCGGGCGACGCCGACTTCGGGATCGCAGGCGGCCGCGACACCGGCTTCCTCTACGCGCACGGCCGGGTGCTGAAGAAGGTCAGCTCGGACATCCTCGTGGACGAGCTCTTCTTCGAGATCGACCGGTGGATCGAGGGCGGCATGCACCGCCCGAAGCGGCTGAAGATGGCGAAGCCTGCGGCGCTCGCGATGGCCGAGGCGTCGCTGATTCCGCTCGATTAGCCTGCCGAGGCAACGTGCGCGCCTCACAACTCTTCCTACCGACCTTGCGCGACGCACCCGCTGACGCGGAGGCCGCAAGCCATACGCTGCTCGTGCGCGGCGGTTTCATCCGGCAAGTGAGCGCGGGCCTCTGGTCGTTCCTGCCGCTCGGGTGGCGCGTGCACGAGAAGGTCGTCCAGATCGTCCGCGAGGAGATGAACGCGATCGGCGGCCAGGAGATGCTGATGCCGGTCGTGGCTCCTGCCGAGCTGTGGCAGGCGACCGGGCGCTACGGGATCCCGGAGCTCTGGAAGATCGAAGACCGCAACGGTCGCCCGTTCGTCCTCTCGCTGACGCACGAGGAGACGGTGACGTTCCACGCGCGCGAGCTGCAGTCGTACAAGCAGCTGCCGCAGATCCTCTACCACTTTCAGACGAAGGTGCGCGACGAGCAGCGCCCGCGTGGTGCGCTGATCCGCGTGCGCGAGTTCGTGATGAAGGACGCCTACTCGTTCGACCGTGACGAGGAAGGTCTCGACGTCAGCTATCGCAAGCACGGCGACGCGTACGACCGAATGTTCGAGCGCTGCGGCCTCGAGGTTTACGCGGTGCAGGCGGAGTCGGGGATGATGGGCGGCGACGAGTCGATCGACTACCTCGCTCCGGCAGGCTCGGGCCAGAACACGCTCGTCACGTGCGAGCGCGGCGACTACGCGGCCGATCTCGAGATCGCGCGCGGCATCCCGAGGGCCCCCGAGTTTCCGGAACGGCTCGGGGAGCCTGCCCAGGTCGAGACGCCGGGCATCGGCACGATCGAGGGTCTCGCCGAGTTCCTCGGCGTCGACGCCGCCGCGACGTCGAAGGCGATGCCCGTCGTTCGCGACGGAGCGGTCGTGCTCGCGCTCGTGCGCGGCGACGACCGACTCGAGGAGGCGAAGCTGGCCGCCGTTCTCGGCGGCGAGATCCGGCTTGCAACCGAGGACGAGATTCGCTCGGCGTTCGGCGCCGATCCGGGCTCGCTCGGCCCCGTCGGCTGGGCCGGCGACGTCGTCGCCGACGAGGCCCTGCGCGAAGGCCAGTTCGTGGCCGGGGCCAACCGGTCGGGCTGGCACCTGCGCGGCGTCGAGCATGGGCGCGACTTCGAGGCCCGCTTCGCGGACATCCGGCAGTCACAGGAGGGCGACACCTGCCCTCAATGCGGCGGTCGACTCGGCTTTCGGACCGCGATCGAGGTTGGGCACATCTTCAAGTTGGGCACGAACTACTCGGTGCCGCTGCGGGCGATGTATCTCGACGAGACGGGGAAGGAGCAGCCCATCGTCATGGGTTCCTACGGAGTAGGGCCAGGGCGAGTCATGGCTGCCGCAGTCGAGCAGCACCACGACGAGCAGGGGATCATCTGGCCTTCGTCGATCGCGCCGTATGACGTGCACGTCGTGACGCTGCCTGGGTTGGAGGAGCAAGGCGAGGCCGTCGCCTCCGCGCTGGAGGCACACGGGCACGAGGTGCTCCTCGACGATCGCGCGCAGCGCGCCGGAGAGAAGTTCGCGGACGCCGACCTGCTCGGCTGCCCGATGCGCATCACCGTCGGCAAGAAGACGCTCGAGGACGGCGCGGTCGACGTGCGCGACCGTGCGACAGGTGAAGAGCGCCGAGTTCCGATGGCCGAGCTCGGAGCGTTGCCTTGATAGGGCTCCTCCCGGTGCCGCCTTGTGGGCTCTGGCCCGCGATCAGCGGCGCGATGCCGCGTCCTCAGTCGCGCCCGTACGTTGCACGTACGAACGCTCCCTGCGTCCTTGCCTCGCTTGCTGCTCGCGAACCAGAGCGGCACCAACGGCACCGGGAGGAGCCCTAGTGGCCCGCCGCCGCCGCTTCTCGACCGAGCCGTTCGGCGCGACGATCGAGCGCCTGATGGACGAGACCGGCACGACCTACCGCGGCCTCGCCGACAAGACCGGCTTTTCCGCCGGCTACCTCAACCACCTCGTGCACGGCAACCGGCCCGTTCCGTCGAACGACGTCATGCAGGCGCTTGCGCGTGCGCTCGGCGTCGAGGCGGAGCACTTCCGCGAGTACCGCCTGCGCGTGATCACAGATCGCCTCGAGGTGATGCCCGAGATGATCGACCGGCTCTACAAGCGCTTGAGGTGAGCGAGCCGCTGTGGGGGCGGCCGCGCCGCCCCCACGAAGGCATGTGTCCCAGCGCTAGGCCTCGAGGCGCTGCTTCGCCTTGTCGAGCGGGGGGAGCGCAGTCTTCGCCTTGGTCAGCGCCCGCGCCTTGACGTCGACGGACGCCGGCTTTGCGGAGATCGTGATCTCCTCGCCGGTGGCGGGGTTCCGGCCAGGCCGCGCCGGGCGGGCGGGCTTCAGGCGCACCGTCAGCTGCACGATGCCGCCGATCTTGACCTTCTCGGCGTTGCCGATCTCCTCGAGCACGACCTCTTCGAGGGCGCCGAGGGCCTTCTTCGCGTCGCTGCGGGTCAGCCCGGCGCGTTCTGCGACGGCATCGGCGAGCTGCGTCTGTGTCAGAGCCATGAGTTCTCCTGATCGGTTGGGGAGTCCGGCGGAATTGAACCTGTGGGGGCGGACGGCCGCCCCCTGCTGGCCGCTTCCGATCCCGGGCGGGCGGAGGTAAGGATCCTACGCCCGGGCGGCACGAAGTCCTCAGACAACCGACGAAAGAGGAGGACGAACGTGCCCTACGGCGATTGGATCAACGAGTTTCCGACCGGTTTCTTCCTGGTCGTTCACATTGCTGCCTTCGCGCTCGGAGCAGGATTCGCGTGGCTCGCCTTCAAGCGTGAGCTCGGGGTCCTCGGCGCCGCGTTCTCGCTGTTCGCCCTCGCGGAGCTCACCTACATGACCTACCACCTCGACTGGACGGTCTTCCTGTTCGCACACACCATCGCGGAGGTCCTCGACCTCGTCGCGTTCGTGCTCGTCTTCGTAGCCGCCGCGTACTCGGTCGTGCGCCGGCCGGCGCTCGGCGCGGCGCAGTGAAGCGGTTCCTCCTGCTCGGCGTGAGCCTGCTCGCAGCAGGCTGCGTCAGCTCGACCACCGCCGCGCCGGTCGCGACGACCGAGGTCCGCATGGTCAAGAGCTACCGCTTCGACCCAAAGACGATCGAGATCGAGACCGGCCAGACCGTCACGTGGACGAACGACGACAACTTCACTCATACAGTCCAAGTCGACGGCCGCGACGACCGCAAGGTCGAGCGGGGTGAGAGCGTCTCGGTCACGTTCGACACGCCCGGGACCTACCACTACGTCTGCACGCTCCACAGCAGGGACATGGACGGCGAGGTGATCGTCAAATGAGCTTCGCGGAGCTCAGAGGTGACGTCGTGATCCTCGCCTGCGCGGTCAGCGCCGGCATCCACGGCGCGCTCGCGCCCGCTCACTTCGACGAGGGGTTGGGGGCGGGCGTCGGTTTCGTCGCCGCCAGCGTCGCGCTCGCGTTCCTCGTCGTCGCGCTGACCAGGCGACCGACAAGCGAGCGCCTGCTGTCCGGTGCCGCGGCCGTCCTGCTCGGCTTGATCCTGAGCTACCTGCTGGCGGTGACGACCGGCTTGCCGGTGATCCATCCGAAGGCCGAGCCGATCGACGGCCTGGCTCTCGCGACGAAGGCGATCGAAGCAGTCGGCCTGCTCGCCGCCTCCAGTCTGCTCCGGCGACCACGAGTCGTCCTGAGCCTCCCGCAACCGAAAGGAAACCTGACATGAGCACGACGAAAGCCTCGCGCCCCATCCCGATCGGGCTGACTGCGCTCGTCGCCTTCTTCAGTGCGCTCGCCGCCCTGGCCGTGTCGAACGGTCAGGACGCCCACGCACACGGCAACGCGCCGCATCACGCGACGGCGACGACCATTACTCGGAGCGAGCTCGTCCTTCGCCGCGACATGCGGCAGCTCTGGGAGGACCACATCGTCTGGACGCGCCTGGCGATCATCAGCCTGGTCAGCGAAACCCCTGACACGGAAGTGACGGTGGGGCGCCTCCTCCAGAATCAGACCGACATCGGCAACGCCGTCAAGCCCTTCTACGGCAAAGCGGCTGCAGACAAACTGACCGCCGAGCTCCGCAGTCACATTGTGATCGCCGCCGAGCTCGTCGCCGCGGCCAAAGCCGGCGACCAGGCGAAGCTCGCCGACGCCCAGGCGCGTTGGCAACAGAACGCCGACACCATCGCGGCTGTCCTGAACAGCGTCAACCCGCGCTTCTGGAAGCTTGCGACGATGAAGTCGGAGATGCGCAAGCACCTGACCTTGACGACGCAGGAGGCCGTCGCGCGACTGAACGGCGACTGGAACGCCGACGTCGTCGCCTACGACCAGATCCACCGCCACATCCTGCACATGTCGGACCTCTTGTCGGCCGGTCTCGTCAAGCAGTTCCCGAAGCGGTTTCGCTAGCCGTCCGCATGCGAACGGAGCTGCGCGAGGAGCGAGAGATGGGCGAGTTCGTCGCGTGGCGGCGCGCCCAACTGACGGCGACGGGGTTCTCGTCCTCGCTCGCCGCGCGGACCGCGCGTGATTTGGACTACGACCTGCACGCGCTGATCGAGCTCGCCGAGGCCGGTTGTCCGCCGGAGCTCGCCGTCCGCATCCTCGCGCCGCTCCACGGGCGGAGCTCTGCATGAATTCCTCGCGCACGGCTACGGTGAACCTCGTGGAGCCTGCGATCCATCTGACCGCCCCTCCGTCGGCGGGGCCGCACCTCGACGCGGACTCACGCGAGTGGCTCCGCCGCCTTCGCGCCGAGGGGATGACGAGAGACGATGCGGTTGCCGGCCTCCATGCGCTGCTCCTGCGTGCCGCCCGCTTCGAGGTCGCGCGGCGGCGGCGTGGGCTTCCGCACTTGCGCGGCGAGGAGCTCGACGACATCGCCACCCAGGCCGCGGACGACGCCCTGATCAGCGTGCTGAGGCGTCTCGACGACTTCGCCGGAGCCAGCCGGTTCACGACCTGGGCCTACAAGTTCGCGCTGCTCGAAGCGGCGGTCAAGCTGAGGAAGCGCGCCTGGCAGGGACGGGAGGTTCCGCTCGAGCCCGAGACCTGGGATCTCTTCTCGAGCGCAGAACTCGAACCCGACGCCGAGGCCGAACAGAGCGAGCTGCTCGCGGCGCTGCAGGCCGCAATCGTCGACGTCCTGACCCCACATCAGCGTCGCGTCCTCGTCGCGCTCGCCGTGAACGGCGTGCCGATCGACGTGCTCGCCGAACGGCTGAGCACGAACCGCGGCGCGCTCTACAAGACCCTGCACGACGCTCGACGCAAGTTGCGCAAGCATCTACACGAGCGCGGTCTCGCGCTCGACGCATGGTTGGAGGAGAGCTGATGGAACGATCCGATCTGAAGCACACGCTGGGCCGGCTCCTGGGGCCGGCGGGGCCCGAGGTGGGCTGCGACGCCTGCTTCGACCAGCTCGACCAATACGTCGAGCTCGAGCTGGCCGACGAGGACGCCGACGCCGCAGTTCCGGGCCTGCGTGCCCACCTCGACGGCTGCCCCGCCTGCCGCGAGGAGTACGAGAGCCTGCGCGCGCTTGCGGGCGGCGACCTGACCTAGCGCGGCGTCCCATGAGCTAGTGTGCGCCGCACTGGCCCTGCGGCCAGAGCGAACAGCATTTGACTTGCGGGGCCAGCACTTTGTTGTGCCGAGTGCGAGGGACAAGCGTTGAACACGGCTGCAAGTGGCGACAGCGAGCTGATCGCACAAGAGCTGAGCGTTCTCGGCCACAAGCTCAACGACGTGGAGAAGCGGGTGGCCGACGTCGAGAAGGTGATCGCGCGGCTCGAAGAGGCGGCACTGACCACGGCGCGAGCGTTGGAGGAGGTGTCAGGGCACTGGGACGCGGTGTACGAGGCCATGCGCCGCAGAGATTCGTCCCAAGAGGTCTGAGCGGTCGCACGGATCGCTCGACCCTGACGCGGAGGGGATTCGGCTAACCTCAGCCGGACGGGGCGTGGCGCAGCCTGGTTAGCGCGCCAGTCTGGGGGACTGGAGGTCCCGAGTTCGAATCTCGGCGCCCCGATGGGACGAAGGCCCTGCTAGCGCGGGGCTTTCGCGCTTCCGAGCGGGCGAGCTTGCCGCGTCGAGGAGTGCCCGTTCAGTGCCCAAACCCTCCGCCTCCTGCGGCTGAGCAGCGACGAACGAGTCGAGTGCACTGCGCGTCCGGTCGATCGAGTCGGGGAGCAGGTGACCGTAGGTGCGGTCGATCTGCTCGACGCTCGTCCCCATGAACCGCGCGAGCTCGAACAGGGACACGCCGGCCGCGATCGAGAACGCCGCATAGGTGTGACGGAGCGAATACGGCGTCCGATGCTCGAGCAAAGCAGATCTCCACCAGGCGGTCGAGCTCGTGCAGGCCGGCTGCCCCGCCGCGACAGCCGCCGAGATCCTGCTCTAGCGATCGTTCGGCCGTCGACTATTCTCCGAGCATGCTCGGACGAGTGGCAAACCGCGCCATCGCGTCGCGCCGGGTACCGTTCGACGTCAGGCAGCGCATGCAATGGCGCCGCCAGGAAGGACGCTGGCGCGCACCACGGCCGCGGTCGTTTACGGGCAAGGTCCGGTGGAAGATGCTCCACGACCGGCGCCCACTGCTGACGACGTTCGCCGACAAGGCCGCAGCACGCGACTATGTCGCACGCGTCGCCGGGCCCGAGTACCTTGCCGAGAGCCACGGCCTCTTGGCGCACGGCGACGAGCTCCAGCGCGCGCCCCTGCCCCGCGAGTTCGTCGCCAAGGTGACGCACGGCTGCGGCGGAACGATGATCGTCAGCGAAGACGCCCCAGCTGGAGGCCGCGTCGTCTGGGGCGAGCGGCACGTGCCCGGGCCCAAGTCGCCTACGACCGGCTGGCACCGCGTGTTCACTCATCCAGACGAGCTCCGATGGGGCGAGATCGTCGCCATGTTCGAGGCGTGGCTCAGCTGGAATTACTCCGAGCTCTCGCTCGAGTGGGCCTACCTGAACGTGCCACCCCGGATCCTCGTCGAGGAGCTGCTCCCCGGTCCCGCTCCGGGCGCGTCGCCGTCGGACTACAAGCTCTTCGTCTTCAACGGCCGAGCCCGCCTCGTTCAGGTCGACACTGGCCGGCACGTCGATCACCGCCGCGACTTGTTCACGCCCGACTGGTCACACCTGCCTGCCGAGTATGACTACCCGCGCAGCGACATCCCGCCACTGCGGCCTCCGAGCCTGGCGAAGATGCTCGACGTCGCCGAAACGCTTGGAGCCGAAACTGACTTCGTTCGCGTCGACCTCTACGACGTCGGCGGACGCATCGTCTTCGGCGAGCTGACGAACTACCCCGACGCGGGCACCCCCAGCTTCACTCCAGCCGCGTTCGACGACCAGCTCGGCTCATGCTGGCGGCTGCCCGAGCGTTACTGAAGACCTCGACATCGCCGACAACGTCGACCAAGAACCGTGCGAGAATCGCTCGAGCTCCCGGCCGCGTCACGCACGACACCTTGAAGCGCGCCTAAAGCGATATCGAAAACCACCTTGTCGCCGCTCGCGAAAGCAATGGACGCGATCTTCGCAGCACTCTCATGGAGCTCCACCACTGCCTCGGGGGTCATCGGCTCAGCCCCAGGCGCCGGCAGGGCCACCGGGGTCTCATCGGGGTCGAGCGTGGCAGCCCACGACGTCCTTGTCTAGGGGCGATTACGCTTTGCCTGGATGGTCCTCTGGCTCTGGCCGGGAGGCGTGGAGATCACGCTCGGCGACGGCACGACCGAATGGATCTCAGCAGGCGCCGCCGTCGTGGTGGCTGTCGCGGCGATTGGCGCGCTCCAGCAGTTGAGCGAGATTAGAAGCGATCGTAACGTCCAGGTCTTTGCTGACCTCGCGAATCGATGGCAAAGCGCGGAGATGTTCGAGGCTCTCCTGCTGGAGCAGAACTACACCCCGGAGGGGCTGGCTGATCTCTATGCCCGACGCGGAGAACTTCCCGTCGAAGATCCCAGCGAAGAAGAGCGACGCCGAGGCGAAAACCCAGATCAGAGAAGCCGCTGGAAACAGCAGCATCTCTCATGCACGCGTGTTTGCCTGTCGCCGCTCGGCGAGAGCGGTTTAAGACGATTCGGCAAGGGGACGCGAGGAAAGACGTTTCGCGGCTCGCCCGTCGACGCTGGAGACGCCGCTCTCAGCCGGACCTTCGTGCGAACGACTCGCTAGGGCCGACGAGGCGCCACGTCTCGACCTTCCCCTTGCCCTTCACCTCGACGAGCCCGATCGGCTCGATGACGAAGTCGTCTCGCAGAAGCTCGAAGGTCGGGCGGGTGATCTGGATCGCGTCGGGGGTCCCGTGCGACTCCATCCGGCTCGCCATGTTCACGGTGTCTCCCCACAGGTCGTAAAGGAAGCGGCGGCGGCCGATCACGCCGGCCACGACCGGCCCCGAGCTGATGCCGATGCGAAGGCGCAGGTCGTGGTCGGCGCCGTCGGGGAGGCAGTTCTTCGCGCACTCGCGCAGCTCGAGCGCGAGCCCTGCGAGCGCGTGTGCGTGATCCGGCCGCTTTCTCGGGACGCCCGCCGCGACCATGTAGCAGTCGCCGATCGTCTTGATCTTCTCGACGTCGTAGCGGTCGACGAGCTCGTCGAAGCTCGTGAAGAGCCGGTCGAGGAGCCCGACCACCTCGCGCGCGTCGAGTCGGTTCGCGAGCGGGGTGAAGTCGACGACGTCCGCGAAGAGGATGCTCGCGTCGTCGAAGTGGTCGGCGATCGAGTTCGGATCGGACTGCAGCCGCTGCGCGATCTCAGCCGGGAGGACGTTGAGGAGGAGCGTCTCGACGCGCGCCTGCGCGGCATCCCGTCCTCGCGCGAACGTCACGAGCAGCAACATCGCGACGAGCGAGACGACGACGATGTTGAGGACGTCGAAGGTCCGGACGAAGGCCTCGGGCAGGTCCGCGCCGTTCGGCCGAACGACTTCGGAGAGAGCGAGCGCGAGCACCATTGTGGCGACGAAGGCTCCAAACCACGGCCAGGCGCGGCCGGGCCGATCGAACGCGACTGCCCCGAGCGGCGCGAGCAGCGACCACAGGATCACGGAGCTCGAGTCGTCGAGACCGCCGAGCATGACCATGCCGAGCGCGGGCGCGACGAGAATCAGAAGCAGCTGCGCCGTCCGCAGGAATGCGAAGCTCCGGGTTCGCGCAAAGACGGCGAGACTGATCGCCGATCCGGTGACGTACGCCCACGGCGTGAGCGCGACCTCGCGCTCACCGACGACCCAGTACAGGCAGCCCCAGACGAAGCCGACCGGGAGGATGATGAGCGCCACCCCGACGAGAAGGCGCTTCCGGAAGCGCTCGTCTGCCGTGTCGCGCGGATCCGCTCCGATGGCGAGGACGCGGTCTCGAAGCGCCGCGGTCATCACGGGCGAGGGTAGACGACGTTGACCGTCGCCGTAGGCCGGCCTGTCGCAGAGACGGATACCGGCTCCCTGGAGCGCGCAAGTGCGTTTCGGGCGCGTTCCGGTAGAACCGCAAGAAGGGCAGACAGCTGACCCCCCATCAGCCCGCCTGCCCTTCTCGTTCGCTCCTATACGTAACGGTTGTGCCGCCGGATGGGTTACGGGTTCGGCCGACGGAGACGTCCGATCGAGGCTCTCCGTTGCCCAGAGGAGAGGGCAGGGCCTCCCTTGGAGTCATGACGAGAGGAGCGGGGCACCATGGAACTCATCATCGTTGCGCTGATCTTCTGGGTTCTTCCGATCTGGATCGCGCAGATGATCGGCGGCCCAAAAGGTCGAGCGGGCTGGGCCTGGGGCCTCATACTCGGGTGGCTCGGCGTTCTGATCGTCGCCCTGCTGGGAAGCAAGACCGCCACAGCGAGCTGACGCGGGAAGGCGAGGGGGCGTGGACGCCCTGCGGCACGGCGGCCAGAGGCCCCCTCATGCGCCGCAGGTGTGCAACGCCTCTGACGTGCCCGCTTCGGGTGCGGCTCAACCACCTCGGCGCAAGATCCGCGCCGGCAGGGGGTCCGTAGGACTGCCCCGGGACGCTGCGGCGTCTCGGGGTTCCGCCGCTTCAGCGGAAGACGTCGCCGGAGGCTCCGAACACCAGCGCGGCGACGACGTCGTCGCTCTCGACGCCTTCGAGGGAGACGTGGTCGAGGTCGACCTCGACGTCCGGCCACGACTCGAGCCCGAGCGACCGCGCGCCTTCCTCTCGACCGATCAGCAGCAGCTCGTCGAGTGGAGTCACGTTTCGCCGGCCGCTCTGCCGCCGCGCGATTCCCTCGAGCTCGCGGAGCTCCTCGAGCGGGTCGACGCGCACGTTCGAGTCGGAGCCGATGCAGAGCGCGATCCCGCGCGAGCGCACGCGCTCGACCGGCAGGAAGCCGTCGCCGAGGTTCGCCTCCGTCGTCGGGCAGACGCAGATGCGCGCGCCCGCACTGGCGAGCAGGTCGAGCTCGTCGCCGTTGGCGTGCGTCGCGTGCACGACGGTCGTCCGCTCGCCGAGGCAGCCCGTGCGCGCGAGCAGCTCGATCGGCCTGACGCCGTACTCGGCGACGCACTCGTCGATCTCGCGGGGCTGCTCGTCCGCGTGCACGTGTAGCGGCAGCTCTTCGCGCTCGGCGTAGGCGCCGAGCTGCTCGAGCCAGTCCGCCGGGCACGCGCGCACGGAGTGGGGGGCGACGCCGACGCGCACGCCCGTGGCGCGCAGTTGCTCGAGCTCGCCGAGGTACACGCCGACCGAAGCCTGTCGGAAGCGCTCGATCCCTCCGCGCGCGTACGCGACGTGAAGCAGCACGAGCTCGATGCCTGCGTCCTGCGCGGCCTCGGCAGCCGCGCGTCCCTCAGCAAGCCCGAGGTAGTGGAACTCCCCGACCGCCGTGAAGCCCGCGCCGCGCATCTCACGGTAGACGCCCGCGTACGACTCCCTGACGAGCTCCGGATTCTGCCGGGCGGCCTCCTCGAGCATCAGCTCCCGCCAGGCCCAGAAGTCGCCTCCCTCCGTGCGGCCCCTGAGCGCGCGCTGGAAGGCGTGGGAGTGCGCGTTGACGAATCCGGGGAGCCGCACGGCGAGGACTATCCTCTCCGATATGGCCACGCGCGCCGTCTCGCGACCGCTGGCGCAGGTGCCGAACGCGCTGACGATCCTGCGGCTGGGGCTGATCCCCGTCTTCGTCGTCCTGATCCTCGGGGGCGACGACGGCTACAGCTGGCCGGCCGCGCTCGTCTTCGCGGCGGCCGGGATCACCGACCAGATCGACGGCTTCCTCGCGCGACGCTGGCGCGTCGAGTCCCAGTTCGGAAAGGTGGCCGACCCGCTGGCCGACCGGCTGATGATCGACGCGGCGGTGCTCCTGCTCTGGGTCGAGGGCCGGCTGCCGTTCGTCGCGCTTGCCCTCATCCTCGCCCGCGACGCTCTGCTCCTCGTCGGGTACAAGCTCGTCGTGCCGCGCGGCTACGAGTTCGAGGTGAACCGCCTGGGCAAGCTCGCAACCTGGGTGCTCTACGCGTCGCTCGGGCTGACGATGGTCACGCACGAAGGGACGCGCTGGCCGGTCTGGCTGTTCTGGACGGGCCTCGGGCTTGCGCTGCTCGCCGCTGCGCAATACGTCCTCAAGGCGCGACGCGAGGTGCGCGCGTGAGGGCGGTCGTCATGGCCGGCGGTGAGGGGACCCGGCTCCGTCCGCTCACGTCGAACCAGCCGAAGCCGATGGTGCCCATCGTCGGCAAGCCGTGCATGGAGCACATCCTCGAGCTCCTGAAGGAACACGGCATCGAGGACGTGATCATCACCGTCGCATTCCTGCCGCAGGCGATCCGCTCCTACTTCGGCGATGGCGAATCGCTCGGGCTGAACATCTCGTACTCGGTCGAGGAGACTCCGCTCGGCACGGCCGGCTCGGTCCGCCTTGCGACGCGAAGGCTCGACGAGCCGATCCTCGTGATCTCGGGCGACGCGCTCTGCGACGTCAACCTGCGTGCGGTGCTCGCCGCGCACCGCGACCAGGGCTCTGCGGTGACGATCGGGCTGAAGTCGGTCGACAACCCGTTGGAGTTCGGGATCGTCGTGACGGACGAAGACGGGCGCATCGAGCGTTTCCTCGAGAAGCCGTCGTGGGGCCAGGTCTTCTCCGACACGATCAACACCGGCATCTACGTCCTCGAGCCGGAGGTGCTGACGCACATCCCGGACGACGGCCCATACGACTTCTCGAAGGAGCTCTTCCCGCTCCTGCTCGAGATGGGCCGACCGCTGTACGGACACGTCTTCGAGGGCTACTGGCAGGACATCGGCAACCTCGACCAGTACCGCCAGGCAAACGCCGACGCGCTGGACGAGCGCGTCCGCCTGAACGTCCCCGGGATTCGCCTGCGCGGGAACGTGTGGATCGGAGAGGGCGTCGACCTGCACGACCTCGGCGCGGTGGAGGGGCCGGCGTTCATCGGCAACTACTGTCGGATCCTCCCCGAGGCGACCGTCGGCCCGTACTCGGTGCTGTCCGCGAGCGTGACGCTGCGTGAGAACGCCCGCACGACGCACAGCGTGATCGACTCGGGGACGCACGTCGGGCGGGCGTCGATGATCGAGGGCGCGATCATCGGGCGCTCGTGCGACATCCGCGCACATGTTCGGATCGGCGAAGGCGCCGCGGTCGGCGACGAGGTGACGATCGGCGACGAGAGCGTGCTGCAGCCGGGCGTCCGCATCTACCCGTACAAGGAGATCGAGTCCGGAGCGCTCATCCACGAGAGCCTGATCTGGGAGTCGCGCGTGTCGTCGCGGCTCTTCGACCAGTGGGGCGTGTCGGGCCGCGTGAACGTCGACTTGACACCCGAGACGGCGATCCGGCTCGCGACCGCACTCGGGACCGCGCTGAAGAAGGGCTCGCGTGTCGTCGCGAGCCGGGACTCGTCGGCCGCGTGCCGGATGATCAAGCGCGCGGTGATCACGGGGCTGACCGCGGCAGGCGTGAACGTCGCCGACCTGCGCGTGCTGCCGGCGGCGGTTAACCGGCACGTGCTCAAGATGGAGGGCTACGACGCCGGCGTGCACGTCACGACGCACCCGACCGACCCGGAGGTCGTCCGGATTCAGTTCCACGAGCCGCCGGGCATTTCACTCACCTCTGCGCTCCAGAAGGAGATCGAGAAGCATTACTCGCGCGGCGAGCTGCGTCGGGTCGGCTTCAACGAGGTCGGCTCGATCTCGTACCCGGCACGCGTGCGCGAGAGCTACGCGACCGACCTGCTCGACACGCTCGACACGCTCGACACCGAGGCGATCCGTACGCGGAGCTTCCGGATCGTCGTCGACTACGGCTACTCGGCGGCGTCGTTCGTGCTCCCGCTCGTCCTTGGGCCGCTCGGGGTCGAGGCGGTCGCCGCGCACGCGTTTATCACCGAGCGCGACGAGAGCGGGGCGGACCTCCCGGAGCTCATCGAGCAGACGAAGCGGCTCGTCGCCGCGCTCGGCGCCGACCTCGGCGTCGTCTTCGACCGCGGTGCCGAGCGCCTCCACCTCGTGGACGAGCAGGCGCAGGAGATCCCGCTCGACCGCGCGCTGCTCCTCTTCGTCCAGCTGCTCGGCTCGGACGGGAGGCGGGGGAAGCTCGCCTTCCCGGTGACCGTGACGAGCCGGGTCGAAGAGCTCCTCGAGGGCAGCGGGCTCGAGGTCGTTCGCACGCCGGCCTCGCTGGCTGAGCTCACGAAGACGGCCGCTGGCGACGGGTTCATCTTCGCGGGCGCCGTCGGTGGCGGCTACGTCTTTCCGGAGTTCCTGCCGGGCTACGACGCGGTCGCGAGCCTCGCGAAGCTCCTGGAGCTCCTGGCCCCGGTCGAACGGCCGCTCTCGGAGCTCGTCGCAGCGCTGCCCGAATCCCTGCTCGTCCACGAGCGGCTGCACTGCCCGTGGGCGCTCAAGGGGACGGTGATGCGCGTCCTGCACGAGCGGCTCGAGGGGCGCGAGGTCGACCTGACCGACGGGATCAAGGTCTTCGACGAGCGCGGCTCCGCCCAGGTGCTGCCCGACCCCGACGAGCCTCTCGTCCACGTCTACGCCGAGGGCCGAACCGAGGAGGAGTCGCGCGAGCTGGCCGCGGAGCTCCGCTCGATCGTGGAGGAGATCCTCGCTTCGGAGGAATCGCCGGTCGGTGCGTGAACTAAAGTCTCAAGTTCAGGTTGACCCCTGGAGAAGGGACTGCTGATAATGAGCGCCATGGAACCACTGCCGGACTTCGCCTCGCTCGCCGACGAGGACCTGAAGGAGTTGATCGAGGAGCTCGAGCGCGAGGAGAGCGACATCTCGTACAGGCGCCGCCTGATCCAGGGGCGGATCGACATCCTGCGGGCCGAGCGGACGGCGCGGCTCCGGAAGTCGGTCGGGGCGGGGGAGGCCCACCTCGCGGATATGGACACGTTGACGGACATCCTGTCGCAGAAGGGCTCGCCGTCCACCAAGGATCCGGCCGCTTGAGCCACGTCTACTGCCCCGAGTGCGGCTTCCAGAATCCTGAGGCCGCGAACTTCTGCGCGCGCTGCGGAGCCCACCTCGTCCGGCCCGATGAGTCCGAGACGACGATGACCTTCACGCCCGAGGAGGCGGAGGACGACGGCTCCGGGGTGCCCGAGGGGATCGACGGCCCCGCCCTGATCGTGCGCTCCGGCGGCGGCCGCGCCGGCGAGACGTTCGCGCTCGAGCACGACCGGACGACGATCGGCCGATCCCCCGACTGCGAGATCTTCCTCGACGACGTCACGGTCTCGCGCAAGCACGCGGTGATCGCCAAGGCGGGCGAGGCCTTCCGCATCGAGGACGAAGGCAGCCTGAACGGCACCTTCGTGAACAAGAAGCGCGTCGAGTCCGCGGAGCTCGAGGGCGGGGACGAGCTTCAGATCGGCAAATACCGACTGACGTACCTCTCGCGATGAGCGTGGCGAAGACAGCCCCCCGCGAACGCGCGCTGCTGACCATCGGCGCGGTCTGCGAACAGCTCAAGGGCGACTTTCCCGACATCTCGATCTCGAAGATCCGCTACCTAGAGGACCAGGGGCTGATCGCGCCGAAGCGCACTCGCGGGGGGTATCGGCTCTTCGGCGAGGACGACGTCGAGAGGCTCAGGCGGATCCTCGCGCTGCAGCGCGACGAGTTCCTGCCGCTTCGGGTGATCCGGCAGGAGCTCGCAACGCCGTCCGCGAAGGAGCGGAAGCGGAAACGGTCGACGGCACTCTCGGGTCCCGTGGACGAGTTCGACCTCGACGAGCTGTGCGAGCGCGCCGGGATCTCGCGCGATCTCGCGCGCGAGCTCGAGGAGTACGGGCTGCTCGCCCCGCGGACCGAGGCGCGACAGAAACGCTACTCGGAGACCGACGCGGGGATCGCGATCGCGTGCGGGCGGCTCGCCGACTACGGGATCAGCGCCCGGCACCTGCGGACCTTCCGCACCGCTGCCGACCGCGAGGCGAGCCTGCTCGAGGCCGTGGTCGCACCCGCGCTCCGCGCGCGAAACGCCGAGCGCAGGCAGGAAGGCCTGCGCGAGCTCGAGTCGCTCGCCGAGGCTGCGCAGGAGCTCGCCCAGCTCTTGTTTCTCCGCGATCTGAGAGAGTTCGCCGCGCAGTGACGGCGGCAATCGACCTGAAGTCCAGAATACGCGAGGTGCCCGACTGGCCGGAGCCAGGGGTCGGGTTCAAGGACATCTCGCCGCTGCTCCGCGATCCGGTCGCTCTCGAGCAGGCGATCAACGACCTCGCGTCGTGGACGCGCGAGCTCGAGCCCGACCTGGTGCTCGGCGCCGAGGCGCGCGGGTTCATCCTCGGCGCGGCGGTCGCGAGCGAGGCCGGCTGTGGGTTCATCCCCGCGCGCCGTCCGGGCAAGCTCCCGCCCGAGACGGTGAGCGCCACCTATGCGCTCGAGTACGGCCAGAACGCGCTCGAGCTGAACGCAGACGCGATCGGCAAGGGGACACGCGTTGTGATCCACGACGACGTGCTCGCGACGGGCGGCACGGTCGAAGCGATCGCCGGGCTGGTGGAGCAGATGGGCGGGGAGGTCGCAGGCGTTTGCTTCATCATCGACCTGACGTTCCTCGGCGGTCGCGAACGGCTCGCGCGCTACCGCCAGTTCTCCCTGATCGAGTACTAACAAAAAGGTCACGCCGCCCGTCCGACCTGCCGATAAGACTGATCGGACCGCATGTACGACGCGTTGACCAGCCGGTACGGCTTCTCGTGCCCGGTGCGGGGCGAGACGTCGGTCACGCTGTCCGCGTTCCGCTCGCTCGAGCGTCTGGAGGGTACGGCGCACCCCGTCGTCTACTGCGTCACGTTCGCGTGCCCGTGTGGCGGAGAGCACCCTGGGCTGGTGACGCACGACGAGCTCGACTGGGCGCCCCTCGGGTTCGGGGGTGAGCGCTTCTTCAACCTGATGACCGCGAAGCTCGAGGACTCCGCCGACGAGTTCGGCGACCTAGCCGCGCGGCGGATCCAGGCGGGGGAGTGGCCGTGGAGCTTCTTCTGCCTTCCGGAGGAACGGCCGCGCCCGGTCTTCCCGTCCTCGTTCGTCCTGCTCGCCGCGGCCGACGGCACCGTGGGGCTCGCCGTTCGCTGCCCCGCCTGCGCCCGCACGTCGGTCAACCTCGTGACGACCAGCCACGTCGACCTGCCGTTCCACAACGACCCCGAGGTGGGCGTCGTCCGGCACGTCTTCTGGGAGGAGCCGGTCGTCGCCGAGTTTCGCTCCTTCCTCGAGTCGAACGAGTTCGACTCGCGGCGGCTCCACCTTTAGCCCGAAGCGAGGGATGGGCCGGCCTGGACGGGCCGCCGATAGCACTGAGAGTGACCGCCGCAGAGTCGCGAACCCGTGGGCGGGGAGCCGAGCTCCTGCTCGATCATTGTGAGGCGCTCGACACCGAGCACCGGCGGCCGACGGCCCAGGAGAGGCTTGAACGCCTCGTGGGCGACTCGCTCGCGCGCCTTCTGATCGGCGCCCTCTCGACCAGGCGCCCCCGCTCTTTCGAGATCGACTGATTAGTCGCGCAAGCCACGCAAGACCCCTAAAGGCGGCCGCTTCGCGGCCGCTCGCGCAGGATCTCCCCAAGCCCTAGTTGACGTCGCGCAAGCCACGAGTCCGCTACGCGAACTCGTGCCGCGCAAGACCCCTAAAGGCGGCCGCTTCGCGGCCGCTCGCGCAGGATCTCCCCAAGCCCTAGTTGACGTCGCGCAAGCCACGAGTCCGCTACGCGAACTCGTGCCGCGCAAGACCCCTAAAGGCGGCCGCTTCGCGGCCGCTCGCGCAGGATCTCCCCCAGCCTTAGTTGACGTTGCGCGGCGTCTCTTCGCTGAAGATCCTCACGTAGAAGAAGATCCCGAAGCCCGCGAGCGCGCTGAAGATGAGCGCGTTCCCCTTGGCGACGCCGACCGCGAGCATCCCGAGGAAGAGGTAGACAAAAAAGAAGAGCGCCCAGAGAAAGGACGACACGCCTTTGTCGACCGAAGGAGCACGAAGGTGCACGGGCGCGATCTTAGACGAGGGGTGTGGGGTCTTCATCGGGCGAAAAGTCCGTAGGACTTTCGCCGCAAACAGCTTTCGGGGCGAGTGTCCCGAAGAACCCTCGCCCCGAAAGTATTCGCCGAGCCGGTGTCGCTTTCGTCCACCGTCCCCGCTGGCTTTCGGCTTCCGCCTACTGCCACCGGGAGCGGTTTCGACCTACTTGCGCTCCGTGCTCGGCGCAAGCGGGAAAGTAACCGCGGCCGTGTCCCGCTTCAAGAGGTCGAAAATCGTCGTGGCCGCAATTTGCGGATAATTCAATTATCCACAATTCCACAGCCTTTCTTGCAACTTGTGGGAAAGCCTGTGGACAGCTGGACGCGGGACTCTACACCGTAGGATCGATCGCCGCATGAGCCGCGTCGCAACCTTGACCGCCGCCGCGACGCTCATCGGGCTCGCCGCCGTCCTGACCCTGCTCGGCGTGGGGGACGCGGACGGCGCGTTCCCGGACTGGCAGGCGTTCGTACTGGGGATCGTGCAGGGGCTGACCGAGCTCCTGCCGGTGTCCTCCTCGGGGCACTTGATCCTCGTCCCGTGGCTCGGGGACTGGACCTACCTCGAGGAGCACGACGCGTTCAACCAGACGTTCGACGTCGCGCTCCATCTCGGCACGCTCGGCGCGGTGGTCGCGTACTTCCGGCACGACATCGCAGCGCTCACCGCCGCGTTCGTCGGCAGCCTGGCGCGCCGGCGGATCCGCACGCCCGCCGAGCGGACGGCGTGGGTCGTCGCGGTCGCGACCGTGCCGGCCGCCCTCGTGGGGGCCGCCGGCGAGTCGGTGATCGCTGAGCATCTCGGAGAGCCCTGGCAGATCGCGATCTTCCTCTCCGGCTTCGCAGGTGTCCTCTGGCTCGCGGATCGCCGCCCGGAGCGGCACACGATGGACGAGGTCGGGCTCTGGGGAGCCTTCGGGGTCGGCTGCGCGCAGGCGCTGGCGCTGATGCCGGGGGTGTCGCGCTCGGGGATCACAATCTCTGCGGCCCGCTTCCTCGGACTGACGCGCGACGCCGCCGCGCGACTCTCGTTCCTGCTGCTCGTCCCGATCGTCCTCGGCGCGGTCCTGCTGAAGGGCGTGACCGATGTCCTGCTCGGCGATCTGCCGGCAGGGTGGGAGGGACCGTTCCTCGTCGGGACACTCGCGGCCGCGGGGAGTGGGCTGCTCGCGATCCAGGCTCTGCTCGGCTACGTGCGCCGCCACGACTACACCCTGTTCGTCGTCTACCGGCTGGTCGTCGCGGCGATCGTCTTGCTCCTGATCGCGAGCGGCGTCCGCGGCGCGACGTTCTAAGGCCGGAGCAGGCGGCCGTAGGGGACACCCGTCGCGGGATCGACGTAGACGGCGCGGTAGGTGCCGCCGGGCACGATCGGCAACGAGAACGAGAACGTCCCGTCGGCGGCGACCGGCGCCTCGTACACGGCGTGACGCGGTGCGCCGGCGGTTTCCTCATAGACCACGACCGTTCCGGTCGTCGCACCTTCGACGCGCCACCCGGCCGGGTCGACGACGATCCGCGTCGTCGGCGGTGCTGGGAGCTCGAACCACTCGAGCCCGCCGGACCGCGCGAGGAGGAGCTGGCGCCCGCCGGACGGCGTGGCCGCGTAGCCGAGGACGCGACCGTCGAGTTCGGTCTGGACGGCTCCGGTGAGGAAGCCGACCACGGACTCTCCGGATTCGTTCGCGGCGACCTCAGGCCCTGACGGCCCGAGCACGAGCCCGGCCGCGAACGCGTTCGGGTGCAGCACGAGCGAGGTCGAGCGGTCGATCCGGGACGAGAGCACGAGGTGGTTCTCAGCGAACGTGGGGTACGGGATCGTCCAGGCGACGTAGACGGCGTCGCCCGCGGCGGCGGCATAGAGCGGGAGGGGGGCCGACCCGAGAACGCTCGCGTGCAGGACGCGGCCCCACCAGCGCTTCCCTTCGCGTCGCCAGAGGATCGCGTTCGCCCCGCGCTGCGAGAAGCTCTCGACCACGCGGATCGTCCCGTCCGGCCAGAGGACGGGCGCGGCCGCGGGTGGGACGACGCTCCTCGGGAAGCCCTTCTGGGTGATCCTCGTGCGCGTGAGCCGTCCGGTTGGAGCCAGCCGAACGAGGTGAAGCGACGTGTTCTCGTTCGCCTCCTGGAGCGGGTACGCGGCCGCCGGTCGACCTGAGGCGTCGAGCGCGAGGCCCGAGACGCCTAGCAGGGTGCGCCTCGGTGCGTCCGCGACGACGAGCACATGCCACCGGTTCCCGGACCGAACGACCAGCCGGATCCAGGCGCGCCGGCCCTCGACGAGGACCGCGTTCTCGGCGATCCCGGCGATCCGTCCGTCCGCCGTCGGAAGCGTCGCGATCGGGCTCGGGAGCCAGGAGCCGCCGCGATTCGCGAGCATCAGCCGCCGGCCATCGATCCACGCGACGCGCGGCGATCCGTCGCGCGCGACCGCGAGCGCGCCGGCCGAGACCCCTGGAGCGACCACCTCCGCCTCGGCCGTGGCCGGCAGCAGCAGTGCGACCACGAGGAGGGGGACGAGGCCCTTCACGAGGGCACGGTAGCCGTCCTGTGCTGACTCGACATAATCAGGCTTATCGTGCGTCGGCCGGGAGGCCGCGGCCTGGGTGGTTAGGAGAGTGTTTGGACACCAGGGTCATGCGGAACACCGCTTTCGGTCGTGGCTGTCGACGTCGTCGAGAACGTGCTCGGGAACGAGGAGCTTCGTCCGCTCCTCGAGTCGGCCGAGGCGTCAGGAACGATCCGGCGGGTCGAGCTTGCGGAGCTCCTCGAGCCGCACGAGCTCGCGCCGCTCGAGCTCGAGGCGCTCGAGCGCACCCTGGAAGCACGTGGCTTCGAGCTCGTCGACGAGCCCGAGGAGAAGAAGGAGCCCGCGCCGCTGCCCCCGGCACAGCCGCTCGAGTCCACGACCGACGCGCTGCAGCTGTTTCTGCGCGAGGCCGGCCGCCACCCGCTGCTGACCGCCGCCCAGGAGGTCGCGCTCGCGAAGCGGATCGAGCGCGGCGACGCCTCGGCCAAGCAGCGGATGATCCAGTCGAACCTGCGCCTCGTCGTCTCGATCGCGAAGAACTACCGCAACCAGGGCCTCCCGTTCCTCGATCTGATCCAGGAGGGGACGCTCGGCCTGATCCGCGCAGTCGAGAAGTTCGACTGGCGCCGGGGCTACAAGTTCTCGACCTACGCGACCTGGTGGATCCGCCAGGCCGTTGCGAGGGCGCTCGCGGACAAGGCACGAACGATCCGCATGCCGGTTCACATCGTCGAGCGCTTGCAGAAGATGAACCGGGCGGAGCGGACGCTCTGGATGGAGCTCGGCCGCGAGCCGACGCTCGAGGAGATCGCCGAGGAGGCGAACCTTCCCGTGCAGCAGGCGACGGAAGTGCGCGCCGCCGCCCGAGCCTCGACGAGCCTCGACCAGCCCGTGGGCGAAGAGGAGGACGCGACGTTCGGCGATTTCGTCGCGGGCGACTCGCCGCTACCGGAGGACGAGGTCGAGATCACGCTTCGCAGCCAGGCGCTCGCCACGGCTCTTCGCGCGCTCTCCGACCGCGATCGTGCCGTTCTCGTTCTGCGTTACGGGCTCGACGACGCCGAGCCGAAGACGCTCGAGGAGATCGGACGCCGGCTCGGGATCACGCGCGAGCGCGTTCGCCAGATCGAGCTCGAGTCGCTCAAGCACCTCGCGCGGCTGCACGAGATGGAAGCCGTCGCGTACTAGTTTTCTCGGCGGCAGCCGTTACACCGATCGCCGAGCCGTCGAACAGCGACCGAGCCTGCGTCTCCCCCACGCGCGCGACGACGGCCGCGTAGGCCTCGTCGAGCCGAGCCGGGCGTGTGCCGCGGTGGCCGTCGGCTCCGACGAGCGAGACGAGCCCGTCGTCGACGAGCCCCCAGGCGAGCGCTTCGACCTCGGGGCCGTGCCGTGTGGTCAGTGAACTGCCGTTGACCTGTAAGAGCCAGCCGCGCTCCACCAGATCCCGTGCGAGCGAGGGCCGCTCCTGCACCGACTGCGTCCGCTCCGGGTGGGCGATCACCGGCCGCAGCCCCTGGGTCTCCAGTCGCTCGCAGACCGCGATCAGCAGGTCCTCCGAGCCTGTGAACGGCACCTCGATCAGGACGGCGTTCGACCCGTCGAGGACGTAGCGGCTCAGGTCCTCCTCGAGGAGCGGCGGCGCAGGCGTCAGCTCGAACCCGAGCCTCAGCTCGAGCCCGGCACCCTGGGCGACCTTCGCGAAGTTGGCGCGGATCTCCAGCTCACGGTCGTCGGTGAGTGTGAGGTGCGGCCAGACGTGTGGGGTCGCGTAGAGGATCGCGGTCCCGTGCGCGGCGGCATCACGGCAGAGACCGATGCCTTCGACGATCCTCTGTGCGCCGTCGTCGCCCGATGGCACGACATGCGAGTGGACGTCGACGAAGAAACCCATACCGCGAGGGTACCCGCGGGCCTGCGGTCTATTCGGCGAGATAGAGCTCGAGATCCGGTGCAACAGCCCGGAGCTCTCGGAGTGCGCGGGACTCGAGCTGGCGCACTCGCTCGCGCGTGATCCCGAGGCCGGCGCCGACTTCCTCGAGGGTCTGCGGCTTCTCGCCGTCGAGCCCAAAGCGCAATGCGACGACACGGCGCATGCGCGGGTTCAGGCTGTCGAGTGCCTGGACGAGCTCGCGGTGGCGCATCGTCTCTGCGGTCGTCAGCTCGGGCCGGTCGGTCTTGGTGTCCTCGATCAGGTCGCCGTACAGCGATTCGCCGTCGCCGACCGGTGTCTCGAGGCTCACCGGCTCCTCCACGAGCTCGAGCAGGTCCTTGACCTTCTTGAGCGGAAGCTCCGACGCTGCGGCGAGCTCGGCGACCGTCGGCTCGCGGTTCAGCTTTTGCGCGAGCACGCGGCGGGTGCGCATCAGGCGGCGCACCTGGTCGGCAACGTGGACGGGCAGCCGGATGATCCGGCCCTGGTCTGCGAGCGCCCGCGTGATCGCCTGCCGGATCCACCACGTCGCGTACGTCGAGAGCTTGAAGCCCATCTTGTAGTCGAATTTCTCGACCGCTCTGATCAGACCGAGATTGCCCTCCTGGATCAGGTCGAGGAGCGGCACACCGGCCTTCGTGTAGTTGCGCGTGATCGACATGACGAGGCGAAGGTTGCACTCGATCAGGCGCCGCTTGGCCGCTTCGTCCCCCTCGTCCTTGCGCCGAGCGAGCTCGCGCTCCTCGGTGGGCGTCAGGAGCCTGCCGTCGCCGATCTGGCGGATGTAGAGCTTCAGCGGGTCCTGGACCGGCGCCGGTGCGTCGAGCACGTCGAGCTCCGCCTCCGGCACCGGCTCGGCCTCGACCGGATCGAGGCTCGGCAGGAGCTCCAAGCGCGGTTCGAGGGCGTCGAGCGGTTCCGCAGGCTCCGGCAGGGAGTTCGACTCCATGCCGCTCGTATCGGTCTTTCGGGGGATGCGCTTGAAAAGGGGGTTCCCCCCGAACGAGGGATAGCGAGGACTTACCGAATCCTTACCTAACCCCCACCGGTGCCGATACGTCTAGAGGGACAGTGTCGACCTCCGAGAATCCTAAGATCGAGCGCTGATGTGCGGCATCGCCGGCTATAGCCTGAGTGGCTCTTCGAGCGTCGACCGGACGCTCGCCGCCCAGTCTCTTCTCGCCGGAATCGCCGAGCGCGGGGCCGATGCCGTCGGGTACGCGCACCGCGGGCCGAACGGGCCGGCCGAGGTGCACAAGCAACGCTCCGGGGCCAGCGCGCTCCTCGACGAGATCACGATTCCGGGCGACGCCATCGAGGCCCTCGTCCACGTCCGCGACTACACCAAGGGTCATCCGTCGATCTCGGCGAACAACCACCCCGTTCGCCACGGGGCGGTGGTCGGGATCCACAACGGGATCATCGCCAACGACGACGAGCTCTTCGAGCGCAACGGGTGGCGCCGCGCGGAGCCCGAGATGACCGTCGACTCCGAGGCGATCTTCGCCCTCGCGGAGGCGACCGAGAACCGCGCCACGGCGCTCGAGCAGCTTTGCGGCGCGATGGCGACCGCCTGGGTCGACGAGCGCCGCCCCGGCCTGCTCTTCCTCGCCCGCGGCGTGGGGCGCCCGCTGTGGCTCGGCCGTGGCCGCCGGGAGTTCTTCTTCGCCTCCACCCTGCTCGCGCTCGAGACCGTCGAGCGCTATGCGGACGTGAGCCTCCAGAAGCGCGAGGTCCCCGAGGGGACGATGCTCGCGCTGGCCGACGGCCGCGTCGCGTGGACCGAGCGGTTCCGGCCGGACACCTCGTTCGTCGAGGACAACGTGCTCCCGCCGGTCCGCACTCCGGACGAGGGTGCGCATTGCCTCAAGCGGCTAGCCGCTCTCGTGCAAACGGCTTAGCCGATCTTCCCTTCCGCGCTGACCTCGACGCCCTGCTCGCGCAGGCGTTCGGAGATCAGGAACTGGAACGTCGCCCACGCCCCGCGGCGCGAGTCGAACATCCGGTAGACCTGCCACTCGGTCAGCAGCCCGTCGTCGGCCTTGCGTGCCTCGGCCCAGTCGGCGAACTTCGGCAGGCGCTTGAGCCTCCGCGCCAGCCGGACGCCCTGCTCGACCGCGCGCTCCAGGCGCTCCTCCCCGACCGGAACGTCGAACCCCGCCTCGCGGAGCGCCGTCGTGAGGGAGCCGAATGTGTGCCAGTAGAGCGACTTCGACGGCAGCCGGCCGCGGCGCTCTTCGAGGTCCCGGGCGGTGGGCGTTCGTCCGAGTTCCTCCCCGAGATCGCGGAGCACCTGCAGGAGCTCGTCGCGCGTCGCGAAGCGGCGCGGCACGAGGCCCGCCTCCCGCTTGGCCGCGTTCCAGCTTCCGAAGTGCTCGATCACGGTCTGCGGGTGGACGCGCGTCTGCGCGTCGTCCGCGAACTCGCGCATCGTCGGCGAGCGGCCGAGCCGCTCGGCGCACGCGCGGAGCTCGTCGAGGAGCTCCTCGTCGCCGTAGCGCCTGCGGATCCCTGCCTGGAACGCCGCGAGCCGCTCGGGGTCGATGCCGTCGAGGGCGCGGAACGCCCGCTTGCGGGCCATGTCAAGAATGGTAGAGCAAACTGACCAAGGCGCAAGAGCGCCCGATCAGGCGCGGCCTACGAAGCTGCGGCGAGCAGCTCGCTCCGCTCTGCGTGCGTCTCGAGGCTCTCGATCGGCAGGATCCGCTCCAGGGCGGTGACGCAACGCGGGCAGAACTGGCTGCCGGAGGCCCGCCTGAGCTCGGAGAGGGCCTCTGCGGGTGGTCTGGCGGCCCGGTAGATGCGGGTCGTGAGCATCGAGTCGAGAGCGTCGGCGACGTGGATGATCCGGGCGCCGAGCGGGATCTCCTCCCCGGTCAGCCGGTCCGGATAGCCCTTGCCGTCGAAGCGTTCGTGGTGATGGCGGATCGCCGGGACTGCGTCGCCCAGGAACCCCAGCCGGTCGATGATCCGTGCGCCCTCCTCCGCGTGGCGCTGCATCAGCGCCCACTCCTCGGTCGTGAGCGAGGCGGGCTTCAGGAGGATCGCATCGGGGATCGCGAGCTTGCCGATGTCGTGGAACAGCGCGGCATGGCCGAGGAGGTCGAGCTCGGCCTGTGAGAGGCTCAGCTCGCGGCCGATCGCGAGGGCGAGCTGTTGGACGCGGCGCGAGTGGCCGGCCGTGTACGAGTCGCGTGCGTCGACGGTGGCGGAGAGCGACTCCATCGCCGCGGTCGACCGTTCCTTGAGGAGCCGGTTCGCCTGCTCGAGCGAGACGTTCTGCGACTGGATCGTCTCTGCCGCCTCGCGGAGCTTCTTCGCGGAGCGCTGCTGGTGCGTCAGGTACGCCTCCTGCGTCTTGCGCATCAGGAGGAGCGGCACGGCGAACACCGCGAGCCCCCACAGTGCGGCGGCGCTGTAGGCGACCGCCATGACGCCCGCAACGAATCCGTAGACGAGGTAGTGGAGCCAGAGCCACGCGAACCGCTCCTTGAAGACGGCGAGCCAGCGCTCGTGCCCTTCCATGGCGAGGGCGATGCTGACGAGGCTCATGTTCACACCGAAGTAGACGAGCCCGGCGGCGATCCCGGCGCCGATCATCAAGACCTGCGCGGGCGTCCCTGTGAAGTCGAAGAGGCCGGCCGCCGCGAAGACGCCTGCAGCCGAGAGCGAGGCGAGCGTGAGCGCGCCGATGTTGAAGAGCACCTGGTGTGTCCAGATCCGCTGCGCGCTCCAGTCGACGATCGCGATCGTGAGCGCGAGCGCGAGCGCAGCCCGCGGGCCGAACAGCGCTGCGCCGGCGATCGCGCCGACGGCGCTGAGCGAGATCGAGCTGCCGCCGATCTCGTCGCTGACCGTGAGCGCCACTGCCTGGCCGATCCCGACGAGCGCGACGATCGCGAGCAGGCCCGCGATGTCGGACGAGCTGCCGAGCACGAGGCCCACGACTCCCGCTGCGATCCCGGCTGCGCTCACGGCGCCCACGAGCACGCCCAGCCGCCTCGAGAGCGCGAGGAACCGCGGTCCCTGGACCGCGACCGGACGCGGAGCCGACTGTGTCCGCCGGTCCTCCGACGGGATCGTCTCGGCGCTGCGCGGAAGGGCGACGGTGTGCTCCCCGTCTTCGGGGACCACGACGAGGCGCTGCGACCGATCGGTGCTCACGAGCAGCGAGTCGTCGCTGACGCCCTGCACCCGGTTTCGGCCCTGGAGCTTCGCGCGATAGACGGCGAGGTCGGCCTGGTGGATCAGCTCGTTCGCGTCGTTCGCGTCCTTCGGGAAACCGGCGACGCCGATCGACACGGTCGCGCGGATCGGCTCGCTGGAGGTCTCGACCTCGAACGTCGCCTCCGCGACCGCGCGGCGGATTCGCTCGGCGATCTCGAGTGCCTGCTCGGGCGGCGTCTCGGGCAGGAGGATCGAGAACTCCTCCCCACCGAAGCGCGCCGGGATGTCGTAGTGGCGGAGCTGCGCCCGGAAGATCTGCGCGATGCCGCGGAGCACGGCGTCTCCGGCGAGATGCCCGTACGTGTTGTTGATGTCGCGGAGCAGGTCGAGGTCGGCCATGATCAGCGACATCGGCCGCTCGAAGCGCACCGCGCGGCCGAGCTCCTCGGTCAGCGACGACGCGAAGTGGCGCGCGTTGAAGAGGCCCGTCTTCGGGTCGACGCGTGCCTCCTCTTCGAGCGCCGGAACGGCAAGTGAGCGGTGGATCAGCAGCATCGGCGCGATGCCGATCGGGATCAGCCACGGGTTCGTCCGCCAGAAGCTGACGAGCGCGAAGCCGAGCAGGCCGACGACCATCTCGTTCGAGAGGCTCTGGAACGACAACAGACCGGTCTCGTGCAGCCTCATCCCCCGAGCGAGGCGCAGCATGACCGCAACGATCGTGTGGTTGAGGATCACGTAGACGAGGGTCGCCGCGACGCCGGCCATCGCCCACACCTGCGATTCGGGTCCTGGCGCAACGTCGAGAACGACGTTCGCGACGGCCCACGCGGCGAAGAGATTGATCGTGTGGTTCGCGATGTTGAACGTCTGCATGAACCACGGGTAGCGGACGCGCAGCCACTCGGGCAGGTGCATGACGATCGGCATCAGCGCAATCAGCTCGGGCGGCAGGAGGAAGACCGCCGGGAGCATGAAGACGATCGCGGGCGTGAACGCGTTGTTCTTGAGCGTGTGAACCGGGAACAGCTGGGCGATCGCCGCGGCGGAGCCGAAGATCACGAAGATCAGCCACCCCTCGGTGTTCATCGAGAGATGCGCGAGGCTCGGCACGATCGCGATCGCCGCAAGCGCGAGCAGGACGCCGAGGAAGATCTTGGCGCTCCTCGAGAGCTGGTTTTCAGTCGCCGCCACAGGTGCTCCTACGCTCGTCTTGTCGTCCGGAAGCGGCACAAGCTTGACCCGCCGCATGTGCGCAGCCGCACGTGGAACCTAAGCCGGTGAAGTAGGGGGAACATCCCCCGCCGGGGTGACGCGAATGGGTTCCCCCGTTTGGGGGAGAGAGACGAACGGCGGCCGTGGGGCCGCCGTTCGTCCGAAGGGGTCATGCCGGACTTACTCCGCGTAGGTTCCGACCGTCCAGTTGGAGCTGACCCAGTTCGAGCTGACCCAGTTGGAGCTGACCCAGTTCGAAGCCGTCCAGTTCGCGCTGACCCAGTTCGAGCTGACCCAGTTCGCGCTGGTCCAGTTCGCGCCGACCCAGTTCGACTGCGTCCAGTTCGCGTTCGCCGTGACGTGGGTCGCCCAGGCCTCTGCGTCGAACATGCCGTTCGTCACGAACGGATACAGGTTCGCGTTCGGGTTGGGCGGGTTCGAGACGGACGCGGACGCGCCTGCGTCGATCTCGCCGACGCCTGCGCCCGGATCCTGGGAGGGCAGGTAGCGGGCCTTCAGCATCAACGCGCCCTTCACCTGATCCGGGGTGAGGCCGGGGTTACGAGCCAGGATCTGCGCCGCCGCACCGGCGACGATCGGGGCAGAGAAGGACGTTCCGCTCATCCACATGTAGCCGGGCTTCACGACGCGGTTCGCCTTCAGGGCCGGCATGGCCGAGTTCATCGGCACCGGCATCACCATGTACCGCCCGGGTGCGGACACGTCGGGCTTCATGAAGCCGTCCGCGCTCGGGCCGTAGGCAGACCAGGACGCCCGCGTGTCGTCGGAGACCGAGGTCGTCTCCGCTTGGTCCAACGCTCCGACGGTGATCACGAACGGGTCGTTCGCGGGAGCTCCGATCCCGACCGGCTTCGTCGAGTCGCCGTTGTTTCCCGCCGCCGCGACGACGACCACGCCGTTCAGCCACAGCTTCTCGGCCGCCCTGTCGAGCGGGTCGAAGCGGGCGCTGACCGCGGCCGTGCCGACGAGCGAGAAGTTCGCGACGCGGATGTTGTACAGCGACTTGTTCGCGAGGATCCAGTCGACCGCCGCAACGATGTCGCTCGTCAGAGCCTCGCCCTTGCTCGATGCGACGCGAACGTCGACGAGCCGGGCATTCCGCGCCACGCCGGGAGCGATGTCGGAGTTCCCCGCCGCGACGCCTGCGACCATCGTGCCGTGACCCGACGGGTCGCCCAGCACGCTCGGCTCGAGCGAGCTGAAGTTCGCGCGAGCGACGACGCGCGTGCCGAAGTCGCCGACCTTCGTCGCGTCGATGCCGGTGTCGACGATCGCGATCGCGGGAGCCTGCGGCGCAGGAGAGAGCAGGCCGCCCCAGAGCGACCTGGCGTTGACCGAATCGCGCCACATCTCGCCGTCCTTCGGAATCTGAGCGTCCCAGTCGCCGTTGCCGACGAGCGAGAGTTGCTCGTCGCGCGTGATCGCGTCGATGTGCGGATGGCGCGCGAGCTTGAGCAGGTCCTTCCCGGACAGCTCGACGGAGGCACCCACGAGCGACCTGAAGATGCGCTTCGGGTTGCCGCCCTCGCTGCGGGCAGCGTCCGCGACGTCGCTGCTCTTGCCGCTCAGCTGGTCGCCCTGGACGATGACCTGGAAGATCTTGTCGGGCTGTGCCTGTGCCTCGCTGATCAGGTCGCTTGGGACCAGCGCACGCGTCTGCTCGGGGCCGGCGATGCCTGCCGCGGGGACGATCACGCTGAGGACGAGTGCCAGCAGCGCGATTCCGCTGCGTCCACCCTTCCCCCAAAGCGCGCTTCCGCGGGACTGGCCGCCAGAGCCCTTGCCCCACAGCGCACTCGAGCGAGCCTCGCCTGGGTTCGAAGGTCGTTCGTGCCGCATGTGTGTGACGCCTTTCGTCGAGTGCCGCAATTCGAGACGGCCCCACGCCGTCTCTCCTGCGCCGCAACGTAGGGCGCTACGGGTGACGGAACCTCCCCCGAGCGGGGGACGGCGCGTGGATCCCTGGATCGAGGGATCGGCGGAACGCGCGACGCGATCTCGATCGAGGCGAGGGCGTTACCCTCGAACGAACGGATGCGCGTCTCCCTTCCACTCCCTGCCCTTTCGGCGGCCACGCGCGCCGCCGGCGCGCTTTCCCGGCTGGCCGGGACGGGCGGCGGCACGACCCTGCCCGGCAAGCTTCTCTGGAAGCTCGATCCCTCGGCCGTGACCCGCCTGGCCGATCGTCTCCCACAGGGCTCTGCCGCGCTCTCCGCGACGAACGGCAAGACGACGACCGCTGCGATGACCGCGGAGATTCTCGGCGCGCGCGTGCGGCTTGCGCACAACCGCTCCGGCGCGAACCTCGTCTCCGGGATCGCGTCCACGCTCCTGTCCGCGGACGGCGCGGAGCTCGGGCTGTTCGAGGTCGACGAGGCCGCGCTTCCGCAGGTGGCAGCCCTCGTGCGGCCACGCGTGCTCTGCCTCGGCAACCTCTTCCGCGACCAGCTCGACCGCTACGGCGAGCTCGAGCTGATCGCCGAGCGCTGGCGCAAGCTCGTCCGTGAGCTCCCTGCCGACGCGACGCTCGTCCTGAACGGCGACGATCCGCAGCTCGGCAGCCTCGTCGACGAGCGCCCCGGCGCGGTCGTGTTCGGGCTCGACGACCCGCGGCAGGCGCGCCGGGACGGCCCCCAGCACGCAGCCGACTCGACGCACTGCGTGCGCTGCGGGTCGCCGTATCTCTTCCACGCCGCCTACGTGGGCCACCTCGGTGACTACGAGTGCATGCGTTGCGGTCACCGGCGACCGCCGCTCACGCTGTCGGCGGGGGCGATCGAGCTGGACGGGCTCGACGGCGCCTCCTTCGACCTCCGTGCGCCGGGCGAGGAGCGCCGCGTGACGCTTCGCCTTCCGGGCCTCTACAACGTCTACAACGCGCTCGCCGCGGCTGCGCTCTCCCGCGCGCTCGGCGCGTCGCTCGACGAGATCGTCTCGGGGCTCGAGCGCTTCGATGCGGCCTTCGGACGGTTCGAGCGGATCGAGATGGACGGCCGGCGGCTCCTGATGCTCCTGATCAAGAACCCCGCAGGCGCGAACGAGGCGGTGCGGACGCTCGTCGCCGGCGCGGCCCCGACGCTGGCGGTCGTCGCGTTGAACGACGCGATCGCCGACGGTAAGGACGTGTCGTGGATCTGGGACGTCGACTTCGAGCCGCTCCTCGACGGGCTCGAGCGCGTCGTCGTCTCGGGCGACCGCGCCGCTGAGCTCGCGCTTCGCTTCAAGTACGCGGGCTTCGACCCCGAGGCGATCGAGGTCGTTCCGGCGCTGGCGCAGGGCCTCGACCGCGGGCTCGAGCTGACGCCGGAGGGCGGCGAGCTCATCGTGCTGCCCACCTACACCGCGATGCTCGGGCTCCGCCGCATCGTGGCCGAGCGCGGGCACGTGCCGCAGTACTGGGTGGCGGCGTGAAGATCGTCGTCGGACACCTCTATCCCGAGTACCTGAACATCTACGCCGACCGCGGAAACATCGCCGTGCTCGAGCGTCGCGCCGCGTGGCGAGGGCACGAGCTCGAAGTGCGGCCCGTCTCGGCGGAAGACCCCCTGGAGCCTGGCGCGCACGACCTGCTCTACATCGGGGGAGGTCAGGACCGTGAGCAGGCGCTCGTCGCGCGCGACCTCGAAGGGAAGCGCGACGGGCTGCTCGCCGCGGCGGCGGGCGGCGCTGCCGTGCTCGCCGTGTGCGGCGGCTACCAGCTCCTCGGCCGCTTCTACCGCTTCGCCGGCGGAGAGGAGCTGCCCGGCGTCGGCCTGTTCCCGCTCCACACGATCGCGGGGGAGCGGCGGATGATCGGCGACATCCTGCTGGACGTCGAGCTCGTCCCCGGCGAGCGCCGGACGATCGCCGGCTTCGAGAACCACGCCGGCCGCACGTACCTCGACGACGGCGCCGAGCCGCTCGGTCGGGTGGTCGCCGGCTTCGGCAACGACGGCACGACCGGCGCGGAGGGCTGCCGCGTCGGCCGCGCAGTCGGCACGTACCTGCACGGCCCGCTCCTGCCCCGCAACCCGTGGCTCGCCGACTGGGTGCTCGCGCAGGCGATCGCGCACTCCACGGGCGGCGACACGCCGGTCTTCGAACCGCTCGAGGACGAGCTCGAAAGGCGGGCACACGCGGTCTCGGCCCAGCGTGCGCGGGATCGCGGCGGAAGGTTCTAGGTGGCAGTGCCGGCTCGAGCCGAGTGCCGGCTATGGCAGCCAGAGCGCGCCGAGATAGACAACCGGGTCGCCCGGCCGCCAGCGCTGCAGGAAGCGCTGGATCGGCGGGTGGACGACGATGTCGTCCAGGTCCGCGACCGCGAAGAGCCGGTGACCGCGGACGGCCGCATCCTGCGAGGTGACCCGCTCGAGCGAGCGGCCAGTGAGATCGCCCGAGAAGATGATGTGGACGACGTGCTTCCCCGTGAACGTCCGCTCGGGCGCGATCGAGTCGGCGATCGCGATCGGGCCCTCGAGCGGAAGCTCGTCGTCGATCCCGACCTCCTCGAGCAACTCGCGGTGCAGGGCGTCCGCCAGGCTCTCCCCGCCGTTCACCCCGCCGCCAGGCAGCAGCCAGTACTCCTTCCCGGGCTTCTCGTGGCGGCAGAGGAGGATCCGGCCCTCCCACCTCAGCAGTGCCGAGACGCGAATCCGCGGCTGCATCAGGACGAGGAGCCGAAGCCGCGGCTGCCGCGCTCGCTCTGCGGCAGCTCTTCGACCTCGACGGGCTCCACCTCGGGAACCGCCAGCACAACGAGCTGCGCGATGCGCATGCCGGGCTCGACGACGAAAGGCTCGCGCGGGTCGGTGTTCAGGAGGTTCACGAGCAGCTCGCCCCGAAAGCCGGAGTCGACGAGGCCCGGCGTGTTCACGATCGAGATCCCGTGCTTCGTCGCAAGCCCGGAGCGAGGCTGCACATAGCCTGCGTAGCCCTCCGGGATCGCCACGGCCAGACCCGTCGAGACGAGAGCCCGCTCGCCCGGTGCCAGCTCGACCCGCTCGCAGGCCGCGAGGTCGATCCCGGCGTCGCCGTCGTACGCTCGCGTCGGGACCTGCGCGTCCGGCCTGAGCCGCCGGATCGGGAGCTCGATCACACGGCCTTCTCGTGCGCCGCGTCTGCGACGAGGAATTCGGCAAAGCGCCGGATCTCTCCGTGCGGGAGCCGCGCCTGCACGAGCACGCCGTCCGCGGTGTCCTCCCTCCCGTCGACCGGTGCGCCGAGCGCGTACAGCTCCGCAAGTTTCGCGCCTTCCTCGTACGGGACGAGGAGCCGCACCGACTCGAACCGATCCTGAAACCGTGACGCGATGCGGGCTCGCAGCTCGTCGAGCCCCTCCCCGGTCCGCGCCGACACCTGCAGCGCTTCCGGGTACCGCGACGCGAGCCGGCGACGCGCGAGTGGATCGAGCGTGTCGACCTTGTTGAGCAGGAGCTCTCTCGGGAGGTCGGCGGCGCCGATCTCGGCCAGAACGTCCTCGACGGAGCTGCGCATCTCGTCGATCTTCTCCTCGGATGCGGTCGCGTCGAGCACGTGCAGCACGAGGTCGGCGACGAGCGTCTCCTCGAGTGTTGCCGCGAAGCCTTCGACGAGCTGATGCGGCAGACGGCGGATGAAGCCGACCGTGTCGGTCACGAGGTACTTGCGACCGTCGTGCTCGAATCCGCGAGTCGTCGGATCGAGTGTCTCGAAGAGGCGGTCCTCGACCGAGACGTCCGCGCCGGTGAGCGCGTTCAAGAGCGTCGACTTGCCGACGTTCGTGTAACCCGCGAGGGCGACCGTCGGCGTGTGGGAGCGCTCGCGCTCGCGGCGGCGCGTCGCGCGCTGCTTCGTCAGGCCTGCGAGCCGCCGGCGCAGAAGCGTTGCGCGCCGGCGGGCGAGGCGGCGGTCGGTCTCGAGCTGCGACTCGCCCGGGCCCCTCGTGCCGAGGCCGCCACCAAGGCGTTCGAGGTGCTTCCACATGCCTCGCATGCGCGGCAGGTTGTACTCGAGCTGCGCAACCTCGACCTGGAGCTTTCCCTCGGCCGTGACCGCGTGCTGGGCGAAGATGTCCAGGATCAGCTGCGTGCGGTCGACGACGCGCGAGTCGAGGGCGTTCTCGAGCGCCCGCTGCTGCGTCGGTTCGAGCTCGTCGTCGACGAGCAGCACCTCCGCGCCCGACTCCTTGTAGGCGCGCTTCAACTCTTCGAGCTTTCCCTTGCCCACGTACGTCCGCGGATCTGGCCTCCCCCGGTGCTGGACGAGCTCGCCGATCGTCTCGACGCCGGCGGTCCGGGCGAGCTCGTGGAGCTCTGCGAGCTCGTCGGCAGCATCCGTTCCCTGCGGGAACACGGCCACGGCAAAGCCACGCTCTGCCTCCGCGCCGGGTAGAGGATCTGGCTGCCGGGTCGTCACGACACGGATTATGCCCCGGCCCGTGCAGAATCCCCGCGTGCCCCCCGACCTCGCCGCGCGGACGCTCGAACTGGTCGACGTCCCCTCGCAGAGCTGGCAGGAGGAGAGCCTGGCCGAGCTCGTCCGGGCCTCGATGCCGTTGGAGCTCGTCTACGACGACGATCTCACGCTTCTCTTCCGCCGGAAAGCGAGCGAGCGTCCGCTCGTCGTCTTCGCAGGGCACCTCGACACCGTGCCGGAGAACGAGAACCTCCCCGGCCGGATCGACGGCGGCGCGGTGCACGGGCTCGGCGCGAGCGACATGAAGGGCGGCCTGGCGGTGATGGTCGAGCTGGCGCGTTGGGCCTCTGCGGCCGGTGAGCTCGCGCTCGAGCCGGCGTTCCTCTTCTTCCCGCGTGAGGAGATCGCGGTCGAGCACAGCCCGTTGCCCCGCCTGTTCGACACCGGGCTGATCGCCGACGCCGCGCTCGTCGTCGTGCTCGAGCCCACCGACAACGAGCTCCAGGTCGGCTGCGTCGGAAACGTGAACGCGCGGCTTCGCTTCGTCGGCAGAAGCGCACACACCGCTCGCCCCTGGCTCGGCGTGAACGCGATCGACCTCGCCGTCGAGGGGCTTGCACGCGTCGCCGGCCTCCCCCCGCATGACGTCGAGGTCGAAGGGCTGCCGTTTCGCGAGGTGCTGAGCCTGACGCGAATCGCAGGTGGGCGTGCGGACAACGTCGTGCCGGACGTCGTCGAGGCGACGCTCAACTTCCGCTATGCCCCGAACCGCACGCCGGACGAGGCAGAGGCTCGCCTGCGCGAGCTTGCCGGCGATGACGTCGAGATCCTCAGCCACTCCCCCGCCGCTCCCGTCGCGATCCACAACGCGCTCCTGCAGCGTCTGCGCGACGCCGGCGGCTTCCCGGTCACGCCCAAGCAGGCCTGGACGCCCGTCGCCCAGTTCGCAGAGCGTCGGCCTCGACGCGGTCAACTTCGGGCCAGGGGCACCGCGCTACGCGCACACGCGTGACGAGCAGATCGAGATCGCGGCTCTCGAACGCTGCTTCGAGGCGCTCTGCGTCTTCCTCGGTCCCTAGGCTCCAGGCGTGCACGTCTCCCCCGTCCTCGCCGCCCAGACCGTCTACCCGTTCGTGCGTATCGAGGAGGCGAAGCGCCGCAAGGCAGCTGAAGGCGTCCGCATCTTCGACTTCGGCATGGGCGACCCGCGTGAGCCGACCGACCCGCGGATCAAGGCTGCGCTGAGCGCGGCCCTCGACGAGGCAACGGGTTACCCGGCGGCCGCCGGCCTGCCCGAGCTGCGCGAGGCGATCGCCGCGTGGGTGGGGCGCCGGTTCGCCGTCGAGCTCGACCCCGAGCGCGAGCTGATCCCGACGTACGGCTCGAAGGAGGCGATCTTCCTGTTCGCGCAGGTCGTGCTCGACGCGGCTGCCGGCAAGGACCTCGTGCTCCTGCCCGAGCCCGGATATCCCGTCTACGAGCGCGGCGCGCTCTTCGCGGGCGCGGAGCTCGGCACGCTGCCGCTGCGCGCCGAGCACGGCTTTCTCCCTGACCTCGATGCGGTCGACGACGAGACCTGGTCGCGCACCGCGCTCGTCTGGGTCTGCTACCCCAACAACCCCACGGGCGCGGTAGCGCCGCTCGAGTTCTACGAGCGCCTGTCGGCGATCGCACTCGAGCACGACGTGCTCGTCTGCTCCGACGAGGCTTACACCGAGCTCTGGTTCGACGAGCCGCCGGCGTCCGCGCTCCAGGTCGCGAATCGGAGCAACATGGTCGTGTTCAACACGCTCTCGAAGCGCTCGTCGATGACCGGCTACCGCTGCGGTTTCGTCGCCGCGAACGAAGATGTGATCGGGGCGCTGCGCAAGTTCCGCCCGAACGTCGGGACGGCGCCGCAGGTGTTCGTCCAGCGCGCGGCGATCGCCGCCTGGGGCGACGAAGAGCACGTCGAGCGAAACCGCGCACTGTACGGCCGAAAGCGCGCGCTCTTCGTCGACCTGTTCACGCGCAAGAGGATCGCCCTCGCAGGAAGCCGCGCCACGATGTACCTCTGGGTCGAGACGCCCCCGGACGAGACATCCGTCTCGTTCGCCGAGCGACTGCTCGAGCGCGGCGTCGTCGTCGCTCCAGGCTCGTACTTCGGGCCAGCGGGCGAGGGCTACGTGCGGTTCGCGCTCGTCCCGACCGAAGCGGAGTGCGCGGAGGCGGTCGCCGTCCTCGAGGACGTCCTCTGAGCCTCCAGACGGAGATCGAGGCGCTCTGGTCAGACTTCGACCCCAGCCGGGGCGCTCCGGTGGAGGCGGCGATCGCCGCGCTCGACCGGGGCGAGCTTCGCGTCGCAGAGAAGCACGGCGACGCGTGGATCGTCCAGGAGTGGGTCAAGAAGGCGATCCTCCTCTTCTTCCGGCTTCGCAAGATGGAGCCGGTCGAGGTCGGCCCGTTCGTCTACCACGACAAGATCCCACTCAAGCGCGACTACGCCGAGCGCGGCGTGCGCGTCGTTCCGCCGGCGGCCGCTCGCTTCGGCTCGTTTCTGTCGCCCGACGTGATCCTGATGCCGAGCTACGTGAACATCGGCGCGTGGGTCGGCCCGCGCACGATGGTCGACACGTGGGCGACCGTTGGATCGTGCGCACAGATCGGAGCTGACGTCCACCTCGCAGGCGGCGTCGGCATCGGAGGGGTCCTCGAGCCGCCGGGAGCTCGCCCGGTGATCGTTGAGGACGGGGCGTTCGTCGGTTCGCGCTGCATCGTGACGGAGGGAACGATCGTCGGCGAAGGTGCCGTGCTCGGGGCGAACGTGGTCCTGACGTCGTCGATCCCGATCATCGACGTGACAGGCCGCGAGCCGGTCGAGCACCGCGGCTACGTGCCCCCGGGCTCGGTCGTGATCCCGGGGACGCGTGCGAAGGAGTACGCCGCCGGACGGTTCGACGTGCCGTGCGCGTTGATCGTCGGAACGCGCAGCGCCTCGACCGATCTGAAAACGAGTTTGAACGATGCGTTGCGGGAACACGGGATCGCGACGTGAACGATCGCCCCGTTCGCCTGGTCGTCGCCGACGATCGCCACCGGTCCCGGCTCACCGTCTTCTTCCGGCTGTTCCTCGCCATCCCGCACCTCTTCTGGCTCAGTCTTTGGACGTTCGCCGTCGTCTTCACCGCGATCGCGCAGTGGTTCGTCACCGTCGTCCGCGGCCGGACCGCCGATCCGCTGCAGCAGTTCCATGTCGCGTACGTGCGGTACGCGACCCACGTCGGCGCCTACCTCTCACTGGCTGCGAACCCGTTCCCCGGGTTCCTCGGGGAGCCGGGGTACCCGATCGACGTCGAGGTGGACGCGGCGGAGCGGCAGTCGAGACTGACCGCCGGCTTCCGCTTCCTGCTCGCGCTCCCGGCGCTCCTCTTCCTCGTCGGTGTGAACGGCGGCGGTCCGGGCGGGGGCTTCGTAGGCTCGTTCGCCGTGAGCGGCGGGCTCGTCCTGACGGCTGCCTTCCTCGCGTGGTTCGCAATCCTCGTCCGCGGCGAGATCCCGCAGGGGCTGCGGAACGTCGCCGCGTACGGGTTGCGCTACACCGCCGAGACGTACTCCTACCTCCTGCTCGTCACGTCGACGTATCCGACGACCGACCCCACGCTTCCCGCGTCGGCCGGCCCGATGCCCGAGCACCCGGTCGTGCTCGGGGTCGACGACGACCGCCGCCGCTCGCGGTTGACGACGTTCTTCCGCTTCTTCCTCACCGTGCCACACATCGTGTGGCTGCTCCTCTGGGGCGTTCTCGCGTTCCTGGCGGTCGTCGCCCAGTGGTTCTTTGCGCTCGTCACGGGGCGAACGGCGTCCCCGCTCCATCGCTTCGTCGCGGCGTACGTGCGCTATCAGACCCACGTGGGCGCGTTCCTCTTCCTGGTTGCGAACCCGTTCCCGGGGTTCACGGGGAGTCCGGGCTACCCGGTCGACGTCTCCCTGCCGCCCCCGAGCCGGCAGAGCCGCTGGATGACGCTCTTCAGGCTCTTCCTCGCATTGCCGGCCTTCATCCTCAACGGCGCGCTCAACTGGCTGCTGATCGCGGCGGGGTTCGGCGGCTGGTTCGCCGCGCTCGCGACCGGTCGAATGCCGGAAGGGCTGCGGAACGCCGGCGCCCATGCGCTCCGCTACAACGCGCGGGTCAACGCGTACTTGTCGCTGCTGACGGGTCGCTATCCGTTCAGCGGCCCGCCGACGCTCGAGCCGGTCGAGATCCCGTGGGCCGAGCGGGCGCTCGCGCCGTTCGATGCGTCGGCTTGAGCAGACCGGGGCCGCGCTCGTCCTGATCGCAGGCGCCGCGCTCGGTGCCTGGGCGCTCTCGTCGACGAAGGTTCCGGACAACCTGAAGCTCCCGCCGCTCGACGAGCGCAAGCTCTTCGATCCGTCGGAGCTGCGCCGGGCGGAGCACTTCGAGACGTTCCTCCACTGGAACGCGCTCGCGTCCATGGTCGTCGTGCTCGGCGTGCTCGCGCTGTACGCCTGGCGCGGCCACCGCCTCGCGCGCGAGTCGGCGGCGGGGCCGATCGGCACCGGGATGCTGCTCGGGATGCTCGGGCTCGGGATCCTCTGGATCACCCAGATCCCGTTCGGACTGGCCGCGCTCTGGTGGGCTCGGCGCTACGGCGTCGCGGACGACGTGGGCTACCTCGAGTGGCTGCTCACCTACTGGCTCGGCCTGATCGGCCAGTTCGGCTTCATCTGCCTCGCTCTGGTGATCGTGATGGGCTTCGCGCAGGTGCTGCGCGGGCGCTGGTGGGTCGCCGGTGCGCCCACGTTCGTCGCGCTCTACGTCCTCTTCGCGTACACATTTCCCTGGCTGGTTCCCGACGATCGCCCCATGCGCGACCAAGCGCTCGTCTCGGCGGCGCGTGCGTTCGCGCGCGAGCAGGGCACTGAGCCGATCCCGGTCCGCGTCGAGGAGGTCAGCGCCTACACGGACTCGCCGAACGCGTTCGCCGCAGGCATGGATTCCTCACGAATGGTCTTCATCTGGGACACGCTCCTCGACGGGCGCTTCGCCGACGACGAGGTGCGGATGGTCCTCGCGCACGAGATCGCACACCACTCGCGCGAGCACATCTGGAAGGGAGTCGGCTGGTACGCCCTCTTCGCTGTGCCCGGGACGTTCCTGATCGCGCTCGCGACGCGCCGACGCGGAACGCTTCGTGAGGCCCAGGCGGTGCCGGTTGCCCTCTTCGTCTTCGTCGCGCTGAGCATGGCGGCCCAGCCTCTCTACAACGTGATCGGACGCAGGATGGAGTCGGAGGCCGACTGGGTCGCGCTCGAGACGACAGAGAATCCGGACGCCGCTCGCCGCCTCTTCGTGCACTTCACCGAGTTCGCGCTGGCGGACCCCTCGCCGCCCGCGTGGACGTCGCTCCTGTTCGACACCCACCCGTCGATGCTCGACAGGATCCGAATGGCCGAGGCTTGGCGGGCACGCTCGGAGGGCCGTCCCCATCCCTAACCCCCACCCACCCGGGGAAGCTCAGGGTAGCGGGGGCTCGCGCGGGTCTTCGTGCCGATCTTGTGTCGATTCGTCCACGGGGGCGGCCGGGCCCCGCAGGTAGGCGCGCCCGCCCTCGAGGCGCACGTGCAGGTCCCCGCCCGGGAAGTGGACGACGACGTCGCCGCTGTCCGGGTGCGTCGCCGCGGCGACCGCAACCGCGCTGGTCCCCGACGCACTCGTCTCGCCCACGCCTCGCTCCCACACGCGCGCGGTCACCTCGCCGGGGGCATCCACCCTCGCAACCTGCACGTTCGTGCGATTCGGAAAGCGTTCGTGCGCTTCGAGCCTCGGGCCGAGAACGGGAAGCTCGGCCGGATCTCCGAGCACGACCGCATGCGGGTTGCCGACGTCGACCGTGACCAGCTCCACGCCGTCGACGACCTCCGGCTCCCCGACGCGAACCTCCCCGAGTTCCTGCTCCACTTCGTCACCGCCGAGCATTCGGGCCACGACGACGCGTGGGCCGACGTGCACGGTGACGACGTCCTCACCCGTCCGCGCAGCGAGCCACCGTGCCGCGATGCGGGTCCCGTTCCCCGACATCTCGGCCTTCGAGCCATCGGGGTTCCAGATCGTGACCGCGCCGTCGTCGGCTACCTCGAGGATCCCGTCGGCGTCACCGACGAGCTCACGCACACGATCAGCCGTCAGCCCGCAGGGCTCCGTCACCAGGTACACGTTGCCGTGCGCGTGCCAGCGCGACGATCTCATCGGCCACCTCGGTCGCAGGTCGGGTCGCGTCGATGATGACGACGCCGGGTACGCGCCGCATCCACTTCCGCTGGTACGCGGCATAGCGTCGGACGCGCCGGTTGTATGTCTCCACCGCTTCCTCGAGCGGCCGGTCGGCGAAGTCCAGCAGGCCGTGCACGCCGAGCGCCGTCCGGGAGAGCGATCGCGAGCGTGCGCGGCGCGCCTCCTCGACGACCCCGCGCTCGACCATCGCGCGCGTCCGAGACTCGATCCTTGCGACGAGCAGCTCGCGTGGTACGTCGAGGCCCACGACGAGCGTCGGATGACGGTACCCCGCTCCCCAGAGCGTGTCGGAGGAGGGTGCGAGGGAGGAGCCGAGCTCGACGAGCTCGAGCGCTCGGACGACTCGACGTCGGTCGTTCGCGTGAACTCGCTCCGCGGCTGCCGGGTCGCGTTCGGCCAGCACCGCGTGGGCGTGCTCGGGGCCGAGCCGGTCGTACAGCCGCTCCATTCGAGAGCGCGTTGCAGCCGGCGCAGGCGGCGGCAGCTCGAGCCCCGCGAGCGCCGCACGGAGGTACAAGCCCGTTCCCCCGACGACCACCGGCGTCCGTCCCTCTGCGAGGATCGCGTCGATCGCAGCCTGCGCGAGCTCCTGGTACTCGGCGACCGACGCCTCGTGCTCGAGTGGCCAGATCGCGACGAGCTGAGTCGGCCGCTCGGACTGGTTGGTCAGGATGGGCAGCCCTTGGTAGACCTGCATCGCGTCGGCGGACACGAGCTCGCCGTCGAGCCGGACGGCCACGGCCTCGGCGACGTCCGTCTTGCCGGACGCGGTCGGCCCGAAGACGCCGACGACCACTACGACGTCGCCGGGGCGCCGCGCAACGCAGCGCGCCGGCGCCGCCACAGCAGCGCGCCAACGAGAAGAAGCAGCCCCTCGACGACGGTGATCGCGATCCGGTTCAGGACGACCGCGCCGAGCGCGATGCCGCTCGGGGCGACAGCGAGAACGAGGCCGTACATCGCCCCCTCGCGGACGCCGAGGCCCGACGGCGCGATGATCGAGAGCACGGCCACGATCGCGCCAACCGCCGCGGTCCCGCCGAGGAAGAGGATCGAGTCTGCGCCCGCGTCTCCACCGAGCGCGCGTATGAGGAAGAGAAACGCCGCGCCGCCGACGACCCACGAGAACGAGTAGAAGACAAGGAACCCGAGAAGCACCCGGTAGCGAAGCTCCGGCAGTTCGATCCCGCCGAACGGCCGGAACACATGCCTCGCGAGCCAGCCGAACACCCGCGGATGCAGCGCGACGAGAATGACCGCCGTGAAGAGGGCGAGCGGGACGAGCGGCGCGTCCGCATCCCCGATCATCACCAGCCCCACGAAGAACACGAACACGCCCGAGACGGCCGAGAGGCCCGCCTCGAGGAGGATCGACGAGAGGACGAGCGGCGTTGACGCGCCGACGCCCGCCTTCCGCAACCAGACCACGCGCGCCGCCGGCGTCCAGATGCCGCCGGGAATGTACTTCGCGAGCATCGAGGCCATCTCCGCCTGGAGCGCGACCGCGTACGAGACGCGAACGTCAAGCGCGCGGAGGATCCACTGCCACCCAACCACGAAGAGGCAGTAGTACGCACCGAGAAGCGCAGTGGCGATCAGCAGGTCGCCCGGATCGGCATCGCGGATCCGAGGGGCGGCGTCCGCCCATGCGTCGCGCAGCGCGTAGCCGAGGAAGACGACGACCGCCGCGACGAAGACCAGCTGCGCCGCGATCCAGGCGCGGCGCCGGGTCATGCGGCGACGAGCGCCGACTGACGCCCGCGGAGCGTCGTCGAGGTCGCGCTCTCTATCTCTACCGCAACGAGCGCGCCGGGGGCCGCGTCGCCGGTGAAGTTCACCGTCGTGTTGCGCCGCGTGCGTCCTCGCAACCGCGTGCCGTCGGTGCGGCTCGCCCCCTCGACGAGCACCTCCTCGGCGCGTCCGACTCGAGCCGTGTTCCGCTCCTGCGCGATCCGCTGCACGAGCTCCACAAGCCGCTCGATCCGCTCGCGCTTCACGTCGTCGGGAACCTGGGCCGCCATCGACGCCGCCTCGGTCCCGTGCCGCGGCGAGTACACGAACGTGAAGGCGCTGTCGTAACGCACCGCCTCGACGACCTCGAGCGTCTCGCGAAACTCGTCCTCGGTCTCGCCGGGGAAGCCGACGATGATGTCGGTCCCGAGTGCGAGGTCCGGGATCGCGGCCCGGAGTCGCTCGACGAGCGCGAGATACCGCTCGCGCGAGTAGGTGCGGCGCATCGCCTTCAGGACGCGCGTCGAGCCGGACTGCAAGGGCAGGTGCACGTGCTCGCACACGGACGCGCATTCCGTGATCGCCGCGATCACCGGCTCGCGGAAGTCCTTCGGGTGCGGGCTCGTGAAGCGGATCCGCTCGATCCCCTCGACCGCGTCACAGGCCCTCAGCAGCTCGCCGAACTCCGTCTCGACCGCCGGCCGTAGGTCGCGGCCCCAGGAGTTGACGTTCTGACCGAGCAGCGTGACCTCCTTGACCCCTTCGGCCGCGAGCCGCGTCACCTCGGCGACGATCTCTCCCGGCCGGCGGCTGACCTCACGGCCGCGGACGGCGGGGACGATGCAGTAGGCGCACTTCGAGTTGCACCCCATCGACACCTGCACCCACGCCTGGAAGACGCGCTCCCGGTGCATCGGCAGGGTCGCAGCGAAGCGCCGGTCCTCGGCAATCCCGAAGCTCGAACGGGCGACCCCGGTCCCCCCTGCTCCGAGCCATTCGCCGAGGTGCGAGATCGAGCCGGGCCCGAACGCGACGTCGACGAACGGATACTGCGTGAAGATCCGCTCGCGTTGCGCTTCGGCGTAACACCCGCCGACCGCGACGACACGCTCAGGGTCTCGCGCCTTTAGCATCTTCGCGTTGCCGAGATGCGCGGCGAGCCGCGTGTCGGGCTTCTCGCGGATCGTGCACGTGTTGAAGACGAGCACGTCCGCGTCCTCCAGCGACGACGACTCGCCGAGCCCGAGCTCCTCGAGCATGCCCTTGATCCGCTCCGAGTCGTGAGCGTTCATCTGGCAGCCGAACGTTGTGACGTGGTAGCGCCGCATCGTTGCGACAATGGTAGCCATGCCGGATTCGCATTCCCTCGCGCTGTTCGCCGGAGCGGCGCTCGCGATCCTGCTGGTCCCGGGGCCGGCAGTGCTCTACGTCGTGTCCCAGAGCGCGGAGCACGGCCGACGCGCCGGGCTGGTCTCGGTCGCGGGCGTCCACCTGGGCACGCTCGTGCACGTCACGGCTGCGGCGGTCGGACTCTCGGCGATCATCGTCTCGTCGGCGCTCGCGTTCAGCGTCGTCAAGTACGCAGGCGCCGCCTACCTCATCTATGTCGGCATCCGCCGGCTCCTGACCCGTGAGCCCTCGGAGCTCCTCGCCCCGCGCGACGCGCCGCTCACCGGGCTCTTCACCCAGGGCGTCGTCGTGAACGTTCTCAACCCGAAGACGGCGCTCTTCTTCCTCGCGTTCCTCCCGCAGTTCGTCGACCCGAGCCGAACCGTCTGGACCCAGGTGCTCGTCCTCGGCCTCACGTTCGTCGCGCTCGGGTTCCTGAGCGACGGTCTCTACGCGGTCACCGCCGGAACGCTCGCCCGCTGGCTCAGGCAGCGCCGTCGGTTCCTGCGTTACGCGTCAGGCGGGGTCTTCGTCGGGCTCGGCGTGTCCGCCGCGCTCGCGAAGCGCACGTAGGTGCACGGAGAGCGCAACGGCTAGCGCCTTCAGGGTCTTCGCGTCGGGGACGTCGATGGCGCGAGACTCCCGGATGACGTCGACCTTGACCTGCCCCGGGTACTCGAGGTTGTCTTCGATCTCACGGGCGATCTCGTGGGAGAGCAGCGCAGCCTCGTCGTCGTCGACCTCGGTCGGCTTGACGATCACGCGGATCTCGCGTCCGGCCTGGAGGGCGTAGACGCGCTCGACACCGCTGTGGGCCTCGGCGAGCTTCTCCAACGCGGACAGCCGCTTGATGTAGTGCTCGAGGCTCTCACCCCTCGCACCTGGGCGCGAGGCCGAGATCGCATCGGCCGCGATCAGGAGAACGGCCTCGACGGTCTGCGGCTGCACCTCGTAGTGGTGGGCCTCGATCGCGTGCACGACGCCCTGCGTCTCGTTGTACCGGCGCGCGAGGGACGCGGAGATGAGCGCGTGCGAGCCCTCGATCTCGTGTGTCATCGCCTTGCCGACGTCGTGGAGGAGCGCCGCGCGCTTCACGGTCTTCACCCCTGCTTCGAGCTCCATCGCCATCACTCCGGCGAGGTGAACGACCTCGAGCGTGTGCTTGAGGACGTTCTGCCCGTAGCTCGTGCGATAGCGAAGTCGTCCGAGGATCTTCACGAGCTCGGGATGGACGTCGCCGCAGTTGGCCTCGAAGACCGCTTGCTCGCCGGCCTGCTGGACCAGGTCGTCCAGCTCCGACTTCGACTGGTAGTAGGTCTCCTCGATCCGCGCCGGGTGGATCCGCCCGTCCTCGATCAGCTTCTGCAGCGTCAGCTTTGCGATCTCGCGCCGGATCCCGTCGAACGACGAGAGCACGACGGCCTGCGGGGTGTCGTCGATGATGAAGTCGACGCCCGTCAAGTGCTCGAGGGCGCGGATGTTCCGGCCTTCTCGGCCGATGATCCGCCCCTTCATGTCGTCGCTCGGCAGCTCGACCATCGAGACGGTCGTCTCGGCCGCGTGGCTCGCGGCGACCCGCTGCAGTGCATCTGCGACGAGGTTTCGCGCACGGCGCTTTGCCTCCGCGCGCGCCTCCTCGTCGAGCTGGCGCACGCGACGCGCGAGCTCGTGCCGGACGAGCTCCTCCGACCGGTCGAGCAGATGCGCGCGTGCCTCCGGCTGCGTCATGCCCGCGAGCTTCTCGAGCACCTGCTGCTCCTGCTCCTTCGCGCGCTTCAGCTCCTCGTGCAGGTCCTTCGAGGCGAGCTCGCGGTCGTTCACGCCCTGCTCGCGCCGGGACAGCTCCGTCAGCTTCCGGTCGAGGTCTTGCTCGACTGTCGCGATCCGCTCTTCCGTGCGCGCGATCTCCGTGCGGCGCGTCCGCACCTCGTCCTCGACCTCGGCGCGCAGCGCCAGCTCGCGCTCGCGTGACTCGATCTGGGCCTCACGCCGGATCGCTTCCGCCTCGCGTTCGGCTTCGGTGATCAGGAGCGTCCGGCGCCGACGGAGCTCACCGAGCCGGCTCTTCTCGAGCGTCGCGATCGTGACGACGGCCGCAAGGACGCCTACCACGATCCCGATTGCGATTCCCGCGACGACGAGCACGTTCACCTCGAAGGCCGAGTTCGGTTGTCAGCCCACCCGGCAGATCAGCCGCAGGGGCTCCGAAGTCGGCGAGGACAGGAGCACGCCGCCTCGCCGCGACGCTCAACGCGTCGCCGTCTCTGGGATGTTCAGCTCGTTCGCTCGGGGTGGTTCAGAAGCCTCTGATCGCTCGAACGTCGGAGAATGCTCGGTTTCGGAAAATCGGAAAAAGCCCGTATGCAGGAAAAATGTCGGATGAAGCTCTTGGAGTCTACCGCGCCTTAGGGCGCGTCCGCAACGGCGCGGCCGAGCGCCTCCTCGACCGCGTCCTCGCCGAAACCCCTTCGGGCGAGCTCACGGGCCGTCCGGAGGCCGACCCCGCGGGCGGCGACGACGAGCCGAGCCCGCTGGCGCTCGGGCGGCAGGGCGGCGACCGCCTTGGCGGCGGTCTCACCGGCGACCCCGTCGCGCTCGAGGCGCCAGCGAATCGCCTCGTCTCCTTGACCTCGCTCGGAGAGGGACTCCGCGCGTCGCATCGCGTAGCGCTCGTCGTCCACCAGGCCGACGCGCTCGAGCCGATTGAGGGTCTCCTCGCGGAGCCCAGGCGCGAACCCGCGGCTCCGCAGCCGCCGGTCGAGCTCGGCACTCGTTTGCTCGCGGCGCGAGACCGCCCGGAGCGCGGTGTCGGCCGCACGAGCGCGTCGCAGCTCGCGGGCGAGCTCGCGCAGGCGAGAGCGATCGAGCTCCTCCCCCACGCCGAGCCGGACGCGGGCGACGACGTCGGCCGGGATCGTGCGCCAGCGCGCGCCGTCGAGCTCGACGGCGATCCGGCCGCCTCTGAGCTCGCGGAGCCCGCTGACGGCAGGCATTACGCCGGCTCTTCGACCTTCTCCGGCTCGGCAACCGCTTCGGCCGGGGCGGCGTCGCCCTCGGTCGTCGGCAGGAGCCGCGCGGAGACGACCTGGTCGGGACCGGCCGCCCTCTGGAGCGTCGCGAGGATGTTCTGCGTCACGTCGGGGTGCTCGCGGAGGAAGGCAGCCGCGTTGTGGCGGCCCTGGCCGAGCCGCTCGTCGTCGAAGCTGAAGTACGAGCCCGACTTCTGGATCACCTTCTGGTCGACCCCGGCCTCGACGACCGTCCCCTCCCAGGAGATCCCCGAGCCGTAGATGATGTCGAACTCGGCCTGCTTGAACGGCGGCGCGACCTTGTTCTTCACGACCTTCACGCGCACGCGGTTGCCGATCGCCTCGACACCCTCCTTCAGCGTCTCGATGCGGCGGATGTCGAGCCGGATCGACGCGTAGAACTTGAGCGCGCGGCCTCCCGGCGTGACCTCCGGGCTGCCGAACATGACCCCGATCTTCTCGCGCAGCTGGTTCGTGAAGATGCAGATCGTGTCGGTGCGGTTGAGCGTCCCGGCGAGCTTGCGGAGCGCCTGGCTCATCAGCCGCGCCTGGATGCCGGGGAGCGAGTCGCCCATCTCCCCCTCGATCTCGGCCTTCGGCGTCAGCGCCGCGACCGAGTCGACCGCGACGACGTCGAGCGCGCCGGAGCGGATGAGCAGCTCGCAGATCTCGAGCGCCTGCTCGCCCGTGTCGGGCTGCGAGACGAGGAGGTCGTCGATGTTCACGCCGATCCGCTTCGCGTACGCCGGGTCCATCGCGTGCTCTGCGTCGATGAACGCGCAGATCCCGCCGCGGCGCTGCGCCTCTGCGATCACGTGGTAGACGAGCGTCGTCTTCCCCGACGACTCCGGGCCGAAGATCTCGACGACGCGCCCGCGCGGGAGCCCGCCGATCCCGAGCGCGAGGTCGAGCGACAGCGAGCCCGTCGAGACGGAGCCGACGTTCACGGCTGCCGCGTCGCTCATCTTCATGACCGAGCCCTTGCCGAACTGCCGCTCGATCTGCCCGAGGGCGGTATCCAGTGCCTGCTCGCGATCCACTCTTCAGCCTCCTAGCGCAAACGATTCGAGAACCTCGTACTGCGCCCCGGATGGGTGCAGCCGAGACAGGTAAACAGCCGCGTCGGACGGACCAAAGCGCCCGAGCTCGGGGAGCTCCGGGTCGAGCCGCGGGCGCTCTCGGAAGCGGGTCACCGTCACGTGGGGCAGCCAGGGCCTCCGCTCCCGCTCGTAGACGCCGAGGGCCTCCAACCGCCCGAACAGGTCGTCGGCGAGGGCGGCGGCGCGCCCCTCCAGGTCGTCGCAGACGAGCATCCCGACGCTCCGGGTCTCGCGGTAGCCGCGCACCTCGAGCTCGGGGCGCTCGGCGCGGCCGGCGGCCTCGCACAGCGCACCGGCCACCGACTCGAGTTCTCGCCCGGGCCTGGAGCCGAGGAACGCCAGCGTGACGTGGAGGTTCGCCGGTGGCACGGCTCGACCGCCGAGCTCGCGTAGCTGCCAGGCGACGAGGGACTCGACCACGTCGTCGGGCAGGCGCAGCGCGCAGAAGAGGCGAAGCCGTGCATCGGGATCGACGGTAGCGGGCGAGGTGTGGCGTGCGTGTGTCAGGTCTGTGTCAACAAGCGCCGCACCAGGTGGAGCGCCGCGGCGGCCGCGCGCGAGCGCACCGCCTCCCGGTCCGACGGGTAGCTGAAGTCGACCACTCGGGCGGCGCCGGGCGTCTCGGTGGCGACGTAGCAGAGCCCGACCGGCTTCTCGGGCGTGCCGCCCCCCGGGCCAGCAATGCCGGTGACCCCGACCGCGACGTCCGCCCCCAACCGCTCCCGGGCGCCCGACGCCATGGCCGCCGCGACCTCGGCAGAGACCGCGCCGTGCTCGCGGATGAGCTCCTTGGGGACGCCCAGCTGCGCAGTCTTCACCTCGTCCGCGTACGCGACGATCGCGCCGAGGAAGACGTCGCTCGAGCCGGGCACGCGGGTGAGCCGCTCCGCGACGAGCCCGCCCGTGCACGACTCGGCGGTCGCGAGCGAGAGACCACGTGCGCGGCACAACGCGAGCACGTGCTCCTCGATCGGCCGCTCGTCGCGGGCGAACAGCCAGCGCCGGAGCGGCTCGGCCAGCGCCGACTCGAGCGCGTCGGCCTGGGCCTCCGAGCCGGGCTCGACGACGAGGTCGACGTGGATCTCGAAGTCCCGCGCGCAGATCGTCGCCTCGACCCCGTCAGGCTCGCCCCCCGCTTCCTCGAGGGCGCGCGCGACCGCGGACTCGCTCACGCCGAAGAGCCGGAGCACGCGCCGTCCGGGCGGCCGTGCGCGGGTGAGCAGCCGCTGCATCGGCTCCGACTCGACGGCCGAAGCCCACAGCCGCTGCAACTCGCCGGGCGGCCCCGGAAGCACGACCGCGACCATGCCGTCGTGCTCGAGGACGAGCCCGGGCGCGGTGCCGGCGAGGCCGACCGACGCTGCGCCGTCCGGAACGGACGCCTGCTTGCGCACGCCCGGCTCGAAGTCGGCGTAGGGACGCCGCAGCCGCTCGGCGACGCCGCGCGACACCGCCTCGATCTGCGCGTGGAGCGCGTCGTCCACGCGGAGCTCCCGCCCCGTCACGCGCGCGAGGAGCTCGACCGTTCGATCGTCGTGCGTGGGCCCGAGGCCGCCCGAGGTCACGAGCAGGTCGCCGGCAAGCCCCTCCCGGAGCGCAGCCTCGAGCTCGTCCTCTCCGTCGCCGACGATCGTGATCCGCGCCGGCTCGAGCCCGCGCTCCAGGATCTCGCGCGCGAGGAAGGGGCCGTTCCGGTCGCGGCGCTCTCCGCGGACGAGCTCGCTGCCGGTGACGACGAGAAGCGCCCGGGGGCGCGTCAATTCGCGGCGGGCGCGCGCTCGACGCCCGACGCGTCGACGAAGAGCAACCGTGCCGGTGGACGCGTCGCGCGCCCGTTGACGACCAGGTCGACGGCCGCCGGGCGCTGCACGTAGAGCCAGAGCTTCTGGCCGATCTTGAACGACTGCTCGCGCCCGTTGGGGATCGTGCCGGACCAGACGAGCTCGCCTGCCTGGGAGTTCCGGCGCACCTCCATGCGCGTCGCCCCGCGCGTGCCGCGCACGACCAGGAACCCGTCGGCGGGCGTGCGCAGACCGGCGTCCGCGGCCGGCGTCCGCGTGTTCGGGGAGTCGTCGCCGGACTTCCACGCGGCGATCACGAGCCCGAAGACGACCGCGATGCCGACGAGCGCGACGAGCACGACGCTCGACTCGAGCCGGCGGTTGCGTGGGTGCGGCGTGCTCCGGCGAGGCCTGAACGGCTCCTCTTCCTCGTGGGTGACGTAGCGCGAGTTGTACTCGTCGACGTAGAGCTGCCCGTCCAGGCCGAGGAACTCGGCGTAGGTGTTGAGGAACCCCTTGACGTAGGTCTGCGCGGGCAGCATCTCGAACTGCTCGTCCTCGAGCGCGCGCAGGTACTTCGGGCGGATCTTGGTCGCCCGCTCGACGTCCGAAAACTCGAGGCTTTGGCGGAGCCGGGCCTCCCGAAGGCTGTTGCCGATCTCGAACACGCCCGACGATTGTAGAGCCGATTCGCCGGCGCGCCTACGTGCGGCCCCGCCAGGTGAGGATTCCGTACACGAGCAGGGAGATCGTGCCAGTGCCCGCCAAAAGAAGCCCGAGCAGCCCCAGGAACCTTCCCACGGCAGCGATCCGGGCGCCGGAGCGTCGCGCGAGCGTGAGCTGCGCGCGGCGCCGCCCGGCGCGGGCGGCGGCCAGCGCTGCGAGCCCCAGCAGCGCCGCGGCCGGCACGGCGACGCCGGCCCAGATCAGCTCGACGCGCGGGCTCTGGTCGGCGTAAAACACGGCGGCTGGAATCGCGGCCGTCGCGAGCACGCCGAGCAGGAACGACCAGAGAGCAGGCGTGTTCCGCACGGCTATTGCTTGACGTACGGTCGCCCGATGGCTCCGGGCGGAATCGAGCGACCGATCACGCCGGCGACGGCGATCAGCGTCAGCACGTACGGGAGCGCCTGGAACAACACCGCTCCGGAGGTCGAGTACTCGGGCAGCCGCTGCGCGAGCGCGCTCGAGAAGCCGAAGAGCAGCGCCGCGCCGAACGCGCCGAACGGCCGCCAGTTGCCGAAGATGAGCGCCGCAAGCGCGATGAACCCCCGTCCCGCGGTCATGTTCTCGTTGAACGAGCCGAGGAAGCCGATCGAGAGGTACGCCCCACCGAGTGCTGCGAGCATGCCCGAGACCACCACTGCGACATACCGAGTGGTATAGACGGAGATCCCGACCGTGTCCGCGGCGCGGGGGTGCTCGCCGACCGCACGCAACCGCAGCCCGATCGGCGACTTGAACATCACGATGTACGAGACGACGAGCAGCACGAAGCTGAGCCACACCATCAGGTTCAGGTGGCCGAAGACGTCCTCGAGGAAGTTGCCGATTCCGGGGATCGAGCCGAAGAAGCTGAGGTTGACCTCGGGGATGCGCGGGATCCCTTCACCCGGCGTGCCCTGGTCGCCGTAGACGTCGATGAAGAAGTAGCCGGTCACGCCGAGCGCCAGGAAGTTGATCGCCGTGCCGCTCACGATCTGGTCGGCGCGCAGGCTGATCGAGACGAACGCGTGGATCAGGGCCGTCAGTCCCCCGGCGGCGAGCGCGGCGGCGAGCCCGAGCGGCCACGAGTTGAGCTTGTCCGCGGCGAGGATCGCGAAGAACGCGCCCATCAGCATCATCCCCTCGAGGCCGATGTTCACGACCCCGGAGCGCTCGCTGAACATGCCGCCGATCGCCGCGAAGGTGAGCGGCGTCGCGTAGCGGAGCGTCGCTGCGAGGAGCGCAGACCAGACGACGACTCTGTCGAGCTTCGCGTCGCCCGAGAGCGTCGCGAGGAAGCCGAGCCCGATGCCGAAGATGGAGAGCACGATCGCGCCCCACGCGAGCCGGCCCACGCCGCGGGTGACCGCCCAGAGCCCGGCGAGAGCGCCGAGGAGGCCGAACAAGACCGGCCAGACCGGCGAGTCTGCTTCGATCGGCGGCAGCGCCACGAAGAACGCGAGCATCCCGAGGAGCACGCCGATCCACGCCACCGCGCGCAACCCACGCGGGAGGCGGTCGAGCAGGGTCTCGCGCACGGCGGCGGCCCCGGCGGTCACGCCGGAGCCTCCGCTGGCTCGCCGGGTCGTCGACGAAGCTTCCGTCGTATGTTCCAGACGTAGACGACGAGCACGTCGGCGCCGATGAAGAGCAGGACGAGCGCCTGGATCATCAGCGTCAGGTTCCCCGCGAGCTGGGGCGGAAAGACCTCAGGATCGAGGCTCCGCGTCGACGTGCCGTAGAGCAGTGCGCCGAACAGGAGCGCAGAGAGGCCCACGCCGATCGCCGTATTGCGGCCGAGCAGCGCTACCGCGATCCCGATGAAGCCGATTTGGGACGTCTGGATGTCGAGCGAACCGAGGCGGTATTGCCAGCCGAGGATGTCGAGCGCGCCGCCGAGGCCCGGCGAAGCAGCCGGCGATCGCCATCGCGAGGAAGTAGTTCCTCGCCACGTTGATCCCCGCGTAGCGCGCCGCCTCCGGGTTGTAGCCGACTGCGCGCACCTCGTAGCCGAGCGTCGTCCGGTTGAGGATGAACCAGTAGACGACGAGTGCTGCAAGCGCGATGAAGAACCCGATGTGCAGGCCCTGCAGCTCCGCATCTCCCCACCAGACGTGCAGCTTCACCGTGTGGAAGACGTCGTTCGAGATCGGCACGGACGTGTTCGCGTCGTTCTGGAGCGGTCCGCCGAGGCCGAACGCATACGTGCCGACCCAGTAGGCGATCCAGTTGAGCATGATCGTCGTGATCACCTCGTGCGCGCCGACCGTCGCCTTCAGGATTCCGGCGATCCCCGCCCAAAGGGCGCCGGCGAGCATCGCCAGGACGATCGCGAGGATCGCGTGCGGGATGCCGGGCAGGCTCCCCCACGTCGTCCCCACCCAGACCGCGGTGATCGCGCCCATCGCGTACTGGCCCTGTCCTCCGATGTTGAACATCCCGCAGCGGAACGCGAACGCGACTGCGAGCCCCGTCAGGATCAGGGGCGTCGTAACGAGCAGCGTCTGCTGGAGGTTGAATTCGGCGGCGACCCGCTCGTCTCCCGAGACCCAGGGGAAGAACCAGTTCAGTCCGGTGCCATCGAAGATTCCCTTGTAGGTCGAGATCGGATTGTGGCCGGTGGCCGCGACGACGATCCCGCCGATGAAGAACGCGAAGATCGTCGTGATGACCGGGGTGATGATGCCACCCGCGCGCTGGTAGAAGGCCATCCGGGCGGCCGTGCTCGGCGCGTAGTCGCCGCCGCTCGGCTGCTGCGGGACCTGCGACTCGGGCGGCGTCGCGCTCAAGCGGCCGCCTCGCGGGTGCCTCCGACCATCGCGAATCCCAGCTCCTCCTGCGTTGCGGTCGGCGGGTACTCGCCGACGATCTGCCCCTCGTAGACGACGAGGATGCGGTCGGAGAGCGAGAGAATCTCCTCGAGCTCGAACGAGACGAGGAGGATCGCACGGCCTTCGTCACGCTCCTCGATCAGGCGGCGGTGGACGAACTCGATCGCACCCACGTCGAGGCCGCGCGTCGGCTGCGCGGCGACGAGCACCTTCGGATCTCGCTCGACCTCCCGCGCGAGGACAACCTTCTGCTGGTTACCGCCCGAGAGCGCAGCGGCGCGCGTCTGCGGGCCGCCACCACGCACGTCGTACGCGCTTGAGCAGCCCGCGTGCACGCTCGATCATCCGACCGTGGGCTGAGCCAGCCCCAGCGCGAAACCGGCGGCTCGCGGTAGGCGTAGAGCGAAAGGTTCTCGGCAAGGCTGAACTCGAGCACGAGCCCTCGTCGCTGCCGATCCTCGGGGATGTGGCCGATGCCTTCGTCGAGGTGCTCTCGTGCGCCCGTGCCGTCAGAGTCCTCTCCTGCGACGACTACACGGCCCGAGTCGGGACGACGAAGCCCGGTGATCGCATCGATCAGCTCGGTCTGACCGTTGCCGTCCACCCCTGCGATCCCGACGATCTCGTCGACTCGGACGTCGAAACGAGACGTCTTTGACGGCGAGGAGCCCGCGGTCGTCGAGGACCGACAGATTCTGGACGGACAGCATCGGCTCGCCTGGATTCGCCGGCTTCTTGTCCACGCGCAGGAGCACCTCACGGCCGACCATCATCGTCGCGAGCCCTTCCTCGGTTGCACCCTCGCGTGGGACGGTCTCGACCACCTTGCCGCGACGGAGCGTCGTGATTCGGTCGGAGATCTGGAGCACCTCGTCGAGCTTGTGGCTGATGAAGATGACCGCCATCCCCTCACGGGTGAGCGTCTTGAGGATCTCGAAGAGCTCCCTCGCCTCCTGCGGCGTCAGGACCCCAGTCGGCTCGTCGAGGATCAGGATGTCCGCGCTGCGGTAGAGCGCCTTGAGGATCTCGACCCGCTGCTGCGTGCCCACGGAGAGGCTTTGGATCAGGGCGTGCGGGTCGATCGAGAACTTGAAGCTCCGCGCGAGCTCGCCGACGCGCTGCTCGGCCTTCGCGTAGTCGAGGAGAACCCCGTCGCGCCGCGGCTCCTCGCCGAGAACGATGTTCTCGGCCACGGTCATCACCGGGATCAGCATGAAGTGCTGATGGACCATCCCGATGCCGTACGCGATCGCGTCCCGCGGCGACTCCATCGTCACCGGCTTCCCCTTCACGAAGATCTCCCCCTCGTCGGGCGTGTAGAGCCCGTAGAGGATGTTCATCAGTGTCGACTTGCCTGCGCCGTTCTCGCCGAGGAGGGCATGCACCTCACCGCGGCGGAGGTCGAAGTCGACCGCATCGTTCGCGACGATGCCCGGGAAGCGCTTCGTGATGCCGCGCATCTCCAGGACGGGGGTCTCGGACGCCAACTCGGGGCGATTCTAAGCAGATCGATAGGGGCGGGCCACAGAGAGCCCGCCCCTATCCGAGCCGGTCTTACAGGGCTGACTTCGGCGTGATGTCGCCTGCGATGATCTGCTGCTTCAGCTCATCGACCTTGTCGAGGATGTCCTGGGTCACCTTGTCGGAGGTCGTCCCGAGCGCGACCCCCTCGTTCTCGAGGTTGAACAACGCGTCCGTGCCGCCCTTCCAGGTGCCCTCCTGGACGCGCTTGACGGTTTCGAAGACCGCCACGTCGACGCGCTTGACCGCGCTCGTGAGGATGTGCGGGCCGAGGTCGGACTGGTCCTTGTCGACCCCGATGCCCCACTTGCCCTTCTCCTTCGCCGCGTCGAGGGCGCCGAGGCCACAGCCTCCGGCGACCTGGAACACGGCCTGCGAGCCCTGCGCGATCTGGTTCAGCGCGATCTCCTTGCACTTGTCCTGCGCGACGAAGTCCTGCGAGAACCCGATGAGCACCTTGATGCCCGGGTTGCAGGCCTTCGCGCCGTCCTGGTAGCCCGCGATGAAGATGCTCACCGTCGGGATGTCCAGGCCGCCGACCGCCGAGATCACCTGCTGGCCGCCCTTCGCCTTCGCCATCATCGCGGCCATGCAGCCGATCAGGTAGCTGTTCTCGTTCGTCGCGAACGTCAGGCCCTGCACGTTCGGCGGGGTCATGACGTCCTTCGCCGCGTCCGTGAACGGCGGCGCCATCACCGAGTAGTCGATGATCGAGAAGTTCTCGTCCGGGAACTTCCGCGCGACCGTGTTGACGCCGTCCGCGAGCAGGAAGCCGACGCCGATCGAGACGTCGTACCCCTGCCGCGCGAGCGACGACAGGTTCGGCACGTAGTCACCGGCCGCCCGAGATTCGATCGCCCGGGTGTCTGCACCGAGGTCGGCCTTCGCCTCGTTCAGCCCTTCGAGTGCCGACTGGTTGAACGACTTGTCGTTGAAGCGGCCGACGTCGCTGACGAGACCGGCCGTGACGGCTTCGGCCTGTGTCTCCGTGGTCGCCGCGGCACCTCCATCGTCGTCGTCGCCTCCACAGGCGGCCGCGCCCATCGCCAGCAGCAGCGCTGCAAGCACCGTGAGCACCGACAACCAAGTACGCCTACTCCTCACTAGCCCTCCTCGTTCGTCTCCCTTGTGAACCCGGGCGCGATCCTAAAGCGTCGAAGCCCTGGAAGCTACGGGAGGCGGCTACTGGCTTAACGCAGACGTAACGCGCTGGAGGTCGCCCTCTGCGATCAGCACCCTCCGCGGCTTGGAGCCTTCGTAGCCCGAGATGATCCCACGCCGCTCCAGCATGTCGATCAGCCGGCCGGCCCGCGTGTAGCCGACCCGCAGACGCCGTTGGAGGAGGCTCGTGGAGGCGGTCTGGGCCTGGACGACGATCTCGATCGCGCGGTCGAGGAGCACGTCCTCGTCGGGGTCGAAGCCGTCCTCGTCGTCGACCTCGACCTGCACGTCGTGCGCCTCCAGAAGCGACTCGTCGAGCTCCTGCTCGCGCTGGGCGCGGCACTGCTCGACGACGAGCGTCACCTCTTCCTCGGTCACGAACGCGCCCTGGACGCGCTGGAGCCGCGAGGTGCCGAGCGGCTTGAAGAGCATGTCGCCCTGGCCGAGCAGGCTCTCCGCGCCGTTCGCGTCGAGGATCACGCGCGAGTCGGTCTGGCTCGAGACGGCGAACGCGATCCGCGAGGGGACGTTCGCCTTGATCATCCCGGTGATCACGTCGACGGACGGGCGCTGCGTCGCGAGCACGAGGTGGATCCCGACCGCGCGCGACTTCTGCGCGAGCCGGATGATCGCGTCCTCGACCTCCTGCGGGCTCGTCATCATCAGGTCGGCGAGCTCGTCGATCACGACGAGCAGGTACGGGAACGGCTGCTCGCCGCGGGCCTTCAGCGCGCGGTTCGCCTCGGGCAGGCTGCGAGCCCGGACGATGCTCAGCTTCTCGTACCTGCGCTCCATCTCCGCCACGACGTTGATCAGCGCGGCGCTCGCCTGCTTCGGGTTCGAGACGACCGGCGTCAGCAGGTGCGGGATCGACTCGTAGAACCCGAGCTCGATCCGCTTCGGGTCGATCAGGATCATCCGGACGTCGTCGGGCGTCGCGCGCAGCAGGATCGAGGTGAGGATCGTGTTGATGCAGCCCGACTTGCCCGAGCCGGTCGTGCCGGCGATCAGGATGTGCGGCATGCGCGCGAGGTCGGTCCAGACGGAGCTGCCGGAGATGTCCTTGCCGAGCCAGACCGAGAGCGGGCTCGCGGTCGCGGGCAGGTCGTCGAAGATGTCGCCGAGCGTGACGATGTTCGGGCTCAGGTTGGGGACCTCGACGCCGACGGCCTGTTTCCCCGGGATCGGCGCGAGGATGCGGATCTCCGTCGTCGCGAGCGCGTAGCTCAGGTCGTCCTTGAGCGCCGCGACCTTCGAGACCTTCGTGCCGGGCGCGAGCTGGAGCTCGTAGCGTGTGACGCGGGGACCGGCGATCTGGCCCACGATCGTCGCGTCGACGCCGAAGTTGGCCAGCGTCAGGACGAGTGCGTCGGCGATGCGCGTGTCGGACTTGGCAGGGGTCTTGGCCGGCGACGAGCGACGCAGGAGCGTTCGGTCCGGCAGCTCGTAGTCGCTGTGAGACTCGAGCGTGTCCTCGAAGATCGCCGGAACGCCGATCTCGGTCTCGTCCTCGCTGAGGTCGTGGACGAGCAGGGGCGCCTCGCCGATGACGTCCGGGTAGTCGTGCACTGCATCGACGGGCGGCTCGTGCCGCTCGACCGCAGTCTTCGGAGTCGGGGTCGGAAGCGCAATCGTCGTCGTGCGCGGCCGGCTCCGTGCGGCGCTCCTGACGGCGTGGCCGGACCGGCGCAGGAGCGCTCCGGCCGATGCACCCGTGAGCAGCAGCCCGCCCACGACGAGTGTCGTCACGCCGACGATCGTCGCGCCGGTCACCCCGAGGAGCGTGCCGACGGTCCCCCCGAGCGCGCGGCCCACGAGCCCACCGTGGTCGGCGCCCAGGGCGAGCAGCAGCCCGAGCGACAGGACGATCAGGCCGGTGCGGAACGGGCGCACGTCGACGAGCTCGCTGCGCGAGACCATCAGCAGACCGAGCACGAAGAGTGCAAGCGGAGCGACGTACGCGGCCGCGCCGATCGCGCCGCGAAAGCCGTCCTCGACGGGGCCACCGACGACCCCTCCCTCCCAGCCAAACCAGAACAGCGTCGCGAGGAAGATCCCCGCGGCCGCGAGGACGAGGCCCCACAGCTCGGGATGGTGGTGCCCACGCTGGCTCTTCTTGCCCCTGCGCTTCTTGACGCGCGAGGGAACGCGGGGGCGCAGGGGACTCTTACGCTTCTTGCGCGCCATGGGCGCGGATTCGACGCACCGCGCTACTCCCCTCCGAGCCACTCGAGGATGGCCGCGCGGGAGAAGCGCCACTCCTCCCCGAGTTTCCGTCCCGGAAGGTCGCCCTGCTCGGCCAGGGCTTGAACGGACTCCACGTCGAGCGCGAGGAGCGTTGCAAGCTGCTCGAGCGTCAGCACCTCCAGCTCCTGGACCGGCGTGAACTCGTGCCGGCCGACGGGCGCGCCCTTGAGCGCGTCGATCCCGCTCGGTGACTCGAGATGCGTGGCGAGGAGTTCGGCGACGATCCTTCCCTTGGACGTCCCCAGGCGCGAGGCCGCGCGGTCGAGGCGCTCCGCCTCGGCGCGGGGAAGCCGCACGAAGAGCGCGGCGCGGTCGGGTGCTAGCTCGTTGATATCAGCAGGATATCACGCCGCGAGGGCGCGGAGATCCTCGAGCGCGTGACCCAGGAGGTTCTCCCTGAGGTCGAACAGGCCCGCCCAGAGACTCGACGGGTCGATCTCGCTGTGCCACTGGGCGGCGCTCGACAGGCCCTCGAGCGCGCGCACGAGCACGGCCAGCTCGAGGTAGACCTGTGCGACGCGCGCGGGCGAGGCGTGCACCCCGGCCCGCTGCAGGACCGGCTGCCAGTCGAGCAGCTCCGCGTGCGTCGGCTCGGAGTACCAGGACCGTCCCTCCGCGCGATCCGCCTCGAGCTCGACCAGGTAGCGCGCGAGCGGCTCCTCGAGGCCCGCGAGCGCGGTCTCGACCCGCTCCGCTGCGCGCTGCAGCGCCGCCTCACGCCGGCCGGGCGTGCAAGGCTCGGCGTCGCCGCGCGCCCAGCGTTCGAGCAGGCGGCAGAACGCAAGGCCGGAGACTTCCGCCGCCGCGAGCTGGCCGATCACCCGCTGCGCCAGCGAGGCGGTGCAGGCGTGCTCCGCGATCACGTCGGCCCATCCGGGACGCCGGGCGACGACGCTCATACCTCGACCACCACCGGAAGGATCAACGGGCGCCGTTTCGTCCGGTCGTAGATGAGCTGCCCGACCGCGTCGTGCAGGTGCTCCTGGATCAGCTTGATCTCTTCGGTGTCGTTCTCGAGCAGCTCTTGCAGGACCCGGGCAGCCTCGTCGCGCGTCTCTTCGAGCACCGGGCCTGTCTCCGGAAAGCCGCGTGCGATCAGCTCGGGACGTGCGGCCGACGCATCGCCGTTGACGGTCGCGACGATGATCAGCACGCCGTCTTCCGAGAGGCGTCGCCGGTCGCGGAGCGCGACGTCGCTCAGGTCCCCCACGCTCAGCCCGTCGACGAACGTCACGCCCGACTCGATTCGCTCCACCTCGCGCACGCCTTCCCGCGAAAGCTCGATCACGGAGCCGTTCTCCGCCATCACGATCGCGTTCGCGGGCACACCCGCCTCGCGCCCGAGCTTTGCATGCGCGGCGAGCATCCGGAACTCGCCGTGCACCGGCATCAGCGCCTTCGGGCGGAGCAGGCCGATCACGGTGCGGATCTCCTCCTCGCACGCATGGCCGGACACGTGGACCGGCGCGATCTCCTGGTGCAGCACCTCCGCACCGATCTTCGCGAGCCGGTTGATCGAGTCGTGCACGCGGAGCTCGTTCCCGGGGACGGGCTTCGCAGAGATGATCACGGTATCGCCGGGCTCGACCTTGACCGCCGGGTGATCGTTGTACGCGATCCGCGTCAGCGCGGACATCGGCTCTCCCTGGCTGCCCGTCGTGACGATCATCTGCTGGTCGGGGCGCAGGTCCTCGAGCTCCTGCGGCCGGACGATCACGCCTTCCGGGACGTCCATGTAGCCGAGGTTGCGCGCGATGTTCACGTTCTTGCGCATCGAGCGCCCGACGATCGCCACCTTGCGGTTCGTCTGGATCGCGACGTCGATCGCCTGCTGCACGCGATGCACGTTCGACGCGAACGACGTGACGAAGATCCTTCCCTTGCGCAGCGGGATGATCTGCCGGAAGGCCTCGCCGACGACCCGCTCCGACTGCGTGAACCCCGGCCGCTCCGCGTTCGTCGAGTCGCCGAGGACGAGGTCGACGCCGCGGTTGCCGAGCTCGGCGAGCTTGCCGACGTCGGTGCGCATCCCGTCGACGGGCGTGTGGTCGAGCTTGTAGTCGCTCGTGTGGACGATCAGGCCGGCGGGCGTCTCGAGCACGACGGCGACGTTGTCCGGGATCGAGTGGGCCATGCGCACGAACTCGAGCTTGAACGGGCCGACCTCGATCGGCGGGTCGGCCGGGTCGATCTCCCGGAGCTCGGTCGAGTTCCCGAGGCCGTGCTCGTCGAGCTTGGACTTGATCAGCCCGAGCGTCAGCCGGGTCGCGAGCACCTGCGCGACCTTGATCTCGCGCAGCACGTACGGCAGCGAGCCGACGTGGTCCTCGTGACCGTGCGTGAGCACGATCGCGCGGACGTTGACGCTTCGGAGGTAGTCGAAGTCGGGTAGCACGAGGTCGACGCCGAGGTGCTCGTCACGCGGAAACGCGAGCCCTGCGTCGACGACGACGGCCTCCCCGCGGTGCTCGTAGACGGTCATGTTCTTCCCGACCTCGCCGAGGCCGCCGAGCGGGATGATGCGGACTGGATCCACCTGCTGAGTGTAGGCGAGGGCTGTCCGAGGCGCGACGGCGCTGCGGCCCCGCGCGCTACGACCGGCGCAGGCTCGAGCAGCTTCAGGCGCTCGAGGCAGCCGCGCACCGCCTCGCGCTCCTCGTCCGTCGGGTCGACGAGCGGCAGCCGATGGCCGCCCACGTCGTGCCCGAGCAGGTTGAGGGCGCATTTGATCGCGATCGGGTTTCCGACCACCTTCAGCAGGTCGTACGCCGGCTCGAGCTCGCGGTCGATCGCCCGCGCCCCGTCGAGATCGCCCGAATGGGCAAGCCGCACCTGCTCCTTCACGCGTGGGCCGACCACGTGGGTGTGGACGCACACCCCGCCGAGGCCGCCGAGCTCGAGAAACGGCTGGAGGATGTTGTCGTCGCCCGCGTAGAGGTCGAGCCCGAGCTCGACGATCCGCTTCGCCTGGGAGAGGTCGTCGTTCGCCTGCTTGACCGCCCGCACGTTCGGGATCTCGGCGAGCTCGGCGATCGTCTCCGGCTCGATGTTGATCGCGACGCGCGCCGGGATGTTGTAGACGACGATCGGCTTGTCGCTCGCCTGCGCGACCGCCTTGAAGTGCTCGACGATCCCCCGCTGCGGAGGCTTGTTGTAGTACGGGGTGACGACGAGGAAGCCGTCGACCCCGAGCTCGTGCGCCTGCTCGGTCAGGTGCACCGAGTGCGCCGTCGAGTACGTGCCGGTGCCCGCGACGACGGTCGCGCGGCCGTCGAGCTCCTCGACCGCGGTCGCGAAGAGCGACAGGCGCTCCTCGTCCGAGAGGGTCGGTGACTCGCCGGTCGTGCCCGCGACGACGACGCCGTCGGAGCCGTTGTCGACGAGGAAGCGGCAGACCTCCCGGAACTTGTCGAAGTCGACCGCGCCGCGCGAGTCGAACGGCGTGACGACCGCGGTCAGGACCTCGCCGAGCACGTCGCGATTCTACTCCTGCAGCAGCGCGTCGAGCCCGACCGTGAGCCCCGGCGGGAGCGACGGGAGCCGCTCGAGCGCGAGCAGGACGCCCGGGACGAACGCCTCGCGCGAGCTCGTGTCGTGGCGGATCGTCAGCGTCTGGCCCTGCCCGCCGAAGACGACCGCCTGGTGCGCGACGAGTCCCGGGAGCCGCACCGAGTGGATCGGCACGTCGCCCCCCATCAGCTCGGCGGTCGCCTTCGCGGTGCCCGGACGGTGCGTCGCGCTTCGTGTCCGCGTGGAGCTCGATGATCTCGGCGTTCGGCATCAGCTTGGCGGCCTCGGCGGCGAAGCGCATCATCAGGACCGCGCCGAGCGCGAAGTTCGGCGCGTGGAAGACGCGCGAGCCCCGCGTTCGCGCGCTGCCTCGCCGACGCTGCGTCAGGTCCGCGCCCGTCGTGCCGACGACGCACGGAACGCCGGCCTCGAGCGCGCGCTCGACGTTCGCGATCACGGCGTCCGGGCGTCGTGAAGTCGACCATCACCTCGGCACGCTCCAGGTCGACGAGCTCGTGGCCCGCCGCCTCGAGCGCAGGCGCGAGAACCGAGCCGACCTTACCGTCGGCTCCGAGGAGTGCGACCTTCACGCTGCCGCGAGCGCCCGCAGGCCCGGATGCAGCCGGCCGAGCGCGCGCTTGAAGCGCGCCTCGCTCGGGCCGATCCCGGACGCCGAGAGTCGGTCCGGCGCGAGCAGCAGCGCCGCGAGCTCGGCGACGCCTTCGGGCTCGACCGCGTCGATCTCGGCCATGATCCGCTGGAAGGAGAGGAGCTCCGTGTCGGTGATGAGCGACTTGCCGAGCCGGCTCATCCGGTTCGAGGTCGACTCCATCGAGAGCGTCAGCCGCCCCTTCAGATTCTCCTTCGCCCGCTCGAGCTCGTTCGGGCGAAGGTTTCCCGCGGCGATGTCGGCGATCTGCTCGGCGGCGATCTCGAGCGCCGGCCCGAGGTTCTCCTCGCGGGTGCCGATGTAGACGCCGAACAGGCCGGTGTCCGAGTACTGCGCGCCGAAGCTGTAGACCGCGTACGCCATCCCCCGCTTCTCGCGGATCTCCTGGAAGAGGCGCGATGACGCCGAGCCGCCGAGGATCCCGTCGAGCAGCGAGGCGGCGAAGCGGCGGCGGTCGGAGCGCGAGATGCCGGGCGCGCCGATGCACACGTGGTACTGCTCCGTGTTCTTGCGCTGGAACCGCACGCCCGCCGGGGGGATCTTCACGAGGGGCGGGCGCACACGCGGCTTGGACTGCGTCGCCTTCCGCTGTGCTGCTTCGAGCAAGCGCAGCAGCCGGTCGTGCTGCAGGTTGCCGGCCGCGGCGATCACGATGTTCCCGGGCGTGTACATCGTCCGGTGATACGCGGTGATCGTCCGCTTCGGGACCGTTGCGAGCACCTCACGCGTCCCGATCACGGGGCGCCCGAGAGCGTGCGAGCCGAACACCGCCTCGGAGAAGAGATCGTGGACGAGCTCCTGCGGGGTGTCCTCGTACATCGCGATCTCCTCGAGCACGACCTCGCGTTCCGAGTCGACCTCGTCGAACCGCGGCGCGAAGACCATGTCGCTCATCACGTCGACCGCCGTCGCAAGGTGCTTGTCCGGCACCCGCGAATAGACGACCGTGTGCTCGCGTGAAGTCGCGGCGTTCAGCTCGCCGCCGAGACCATCGAAGATCTCGGCGATCTCCTGGGCGTCGAACCGCTCCGAGCCCTTGAACAGCAGGTGCTCGATGAAGTGCGAGAGCCCCGCCTTGGCGTCCGTCTCGTCGCGGGAGCCCGCGCCGATCCAGAAGCCGAGCGACACCGAGCGCACGGAAGGTACCCGCTCGGATATCACGCGCTCGCCGGAGTCGAGCTCCGAGATGACGTACTTCTGCACGAGGCCATAGTAGAAGGAGGAGCGGGAGGCCTCCCGGGTCGGAGACCTCCCGCACGTTGACCACAGGCGGGCTTGCTACGTCCGCAGCCTCGATCGGGGGATCGTTCGCGCGCGCAGCAGAGCCGATCCGTCTGACGTTCGCGTCATTCGCGGCGGGTCACGTCGAGGGCGCAGACGGCACATAACCGCTCCAGCCACAACTTTCGGAGCCGCACCGAGAGGAGTAACCGCATGAACCGCCGCATCGCCGCAATGGTCCTCGTTGCAGGGCTTGCCGCGACCGCCGCCGTTCCCGCGTTCGCGGGAAAGGGTGGCAACGGCAAGGGCAACGGAAACGTCACCGCCACCGCGTCGTGCACGATCGACGGAAACGTCGTGACGGGATCCGGACTTCCAGTCTGGGAGTTGCTGAACTTCATGGTCAAGGACGCGTCCGGAGCAACCGGCTGGGTCCTCGGCTACACCGATACGGGTTCGCTCGCAGTCACGGTCCCGGCAAGGTCCGGGGCGACGACATACGAGTTCGTGAGTCGGACGTGGGGACCCGAAGGGTCTCACTACACCGTGTACGCGACCTGCTCCGCCTGAACGGGACAAGCATGAGGAGGCCCGGCATTCGCCGGGCCTCCTCACACTCAAAGCCGCCTCGTCGTGACCAGTTACGGAGTCGGGTCCGGCGAGACGTTGATGATCGCCTGTTCGACGCCGCAGGAGTCCGCGCCGAACGGGTTGTTCCGGCTGTCGCCGTCGTAGTACACCTTCCACTTGTACGTGCCGTCAGCCGAGATCGTGTATCCGCTCGGGGCCAACCCGCTGTTGTCAGTGACATAGGTGGTGTTGGCCGTTACGGTGACGACCTTCGCGTACAACGGTGTCCCCGTGCACCCGGCGTTGTTGTACAGCTCGAAGTGGAGCTCCTTGTCGAAGGCCCCATCCACCGAGCCGGACGTGTCGAGTCCACTGACGGCCGCGCTGTCCTGAGGAATCAGCGTCGGCGCCGTCGTGGCGCTTGGGCTGCTCTTCGCCTTCGTGTTCGTGAAGGTGCAGTCGAGCGTTTGCCCGGCTGCGATCGTGAACACGACGTTCGCGCTCGCGACGGTCGCAGTCCGATTGGCCGCGGGAACGGTGCTCGCGGTGCAGACGATGCCCGTCAGTGTGTAGTTCGACGGGATCGGGGTCTCCGTCACGGTGTACGAGCCGGCGATCACGTTCGCCACCGTCTTCGACCCGCCGCCCAACACGTTGAACGGTGAGGTCGTCGTGGCCGGTGACGTCACGATGTCGGACGTGAACGCGAAGCTGTCGGTGCTCACGGGTGACGTGACCTTTCGGATGATGACGGTTCCGCAGTTGCTGATCGTCGTCGCCTTAGGAGCGATGAAGTCCTTCATCGCCGCATCGAAGGAATCCGACGAACGGCTCTTCAGGTACACGCTGCCGAACGACTCGCAAGTGTTCGGATCGAATACGGCCGTCAGGTCGACGGTCGCCTCGCCGAACGTCCGTGTGTCGAGCGCTCCGATCTCACTGTCGGCGACAAGGATCGGCGACGTGTTGATCGATCCGGTCGCCTTCCCGCTCGCGGTCAGGTCCTCCGGATCCCCCCAGGCACTGCCTTCCCACTCGCGAAGGCTCAGTGTCGGGACCGTCCCGCCCCTCGAGAGATCGTAGATGATCAGAAGATCACCGACGCTCCGGACGGGCGTGACACCGTTCGCCGAGCAGGTCGAGTTCGCCACGTCGGCTGGGTCGCACTTGTTCTTGTTGAACTCGAAGTCCATGTTCGTCGTGCCCTTCGGGTCCTGAATACGCGACCAGTACATGTGAAGGAACCCCGCGGTGCCTCCTTCCTCGCGGAAGACGCTGAACGTCTTCAGATCGCTCTTGTTCGGCGGGATCGAACCGGAGACGACCGTCGGGACGGCGGTGTCCTCTTTCGTCCCCTCACCGAACGAAGGGTCACCCGACCCTGACAGAGCGTCGTTCACGGGCACGTTCGCGACCGTGTTCCAGTCGATCGACGGCGAGGCGTCGTCCTGCTTCAGGTTGGCGTTCGTGTCGATCTCGAAATTGCTGCCGGGCAAGCTCACTTCGGGATGCGACCCGATCGCCGCCGGCACGCCAAGCGCCAGTGCAAGCACGAGCGCTGTGATGAAAGACCCGAACAGTGAGCGGCGACGCCGCATGCTCCCTGTCGGGCCGATAACACGTTCTGTCATTCCGTACTGCCTCCTCCGCAAGTTTCCCCCAAGATCCGGGCGTTCCGCAGTGCAACCGCAGGGCTGGCGGCCGCAACCGCCTCCCGGCTGTGGAGAAACCGCGCTGTGGACACGCTACGCGGTCGACGTCCAAGGGCCAACGCGCGTATTCAGCCGTCTACGTCGTTTGCAGTAGGAGCAACGGCACGACCAGCTCCAGGCACTCGCCGAGTCGCAACGCCGACAGACGACTGGTCCCAGCCGAGACGTTGAGGAAACTCAACACTTCGTGCAACGGCAAGTGCGCTAAAAGACGTAGCGACCCGCTACAAGGAGCACGATGTTCATGTCCGAGCAACCGGGCGGCCCGGTGCTCGTCGTCGACGACGACGCACGCCAACGAGCGCTTTTGCGCGAGCTCCTCCAGCGCATCGGGCTCGACGTCGTCGAGGCGGAGGACGGCGAAACGGCGTTGCGCTCGGCTGCACGACAGCCGCCCTCACTCGTCCTACTCGACGTGCTGCTCCCGCTCGTCGGTGGGTACGAGGTGTGCCACGAGCTGCGCGAGCGCTACGGCGAGGACCTGCCGATCGTCTTCCTCTCCGGCTCTCGAGTCGAGTCGGGGGACCGAACCGCGGGCATCATGCTCGGAGCCGACGACTACATCACGAAGCCGTTCGACCCGGATGAGCTCCTGGCGCGTGTTCGGAGGCTGCTCAAGCGAAGCCCGAGCTCCGGCGACGCACCACGCCGACGCACCACGTTCGCCGAGCTGACCACGAGAGAGCGCGAGGTGCTCGAGCTCATGGCCGGCGGCTTCGAGCAGGCCGAGATCGCGAAGCGGCTCGTGATCAGCCCGCGCACCGTCGGTACACACATCCAGCACATCCTCGAGAAGCTCGACGTCCGTAGCCGCGCTCAGGCTGTCGCGCTCGCCCACATGCGAGGCGTGCGGCACCAGTAGCTCCGCCCGCGCGGATGGTGGAAATTCGAGGCTCGAGGGAACAGAATCCCCGCACATGCGCGCTTTCGGCCTCTTTCTCATCGCCGTGGTCGGCGCGGCGGCGTTGGCCGGCGTGGCAGCGCCGTCGGCGGGCACGTTGTCGCGCGTGCCGGTCGGGGTCTCGGTCGGCGGGCTGCCGGTCGGCGGCTTCACCTCCGAGGAGACGCGCGCGCTGCTGCGCGAGCGCCTCGCGGCGCCGGTCCGCTTCGAGCTGAACGGACGCGTGTGGTCGGTGGGCGCAGACGAGCTGGGCGTCGACGCGGCCGTCGACGCGACGATCGCCGACGCGCTCGCCGCCGCGCCCGGCTCGGCACTCGACGCCGACGCCGACGTGTCGAGGCCCGACGTGCGCCGCTACGTGACGACGCTCGCACGCAAGCTCGCGCGAGCGCCGAAGGACGCGCGGCTCGCGAGGCTCGACGCGAAGCTGCGGCCGGTCCTCGCGCCCGCAGTCCACGGGCGGACGCTCGACCTCGACGCGACGTCAGCCGCGATCGCGGCGGCGGCACGGGCCGCTCAGCGCGAGCCGGTCCGCCCCGTCTTCCATGTGCGGCGCGCGAGCCGGGCGATGCCCGCCGTGGTCGTGATCCGCCGGGACTCGAAGAGCCTCTACCTCTACAAGGGGCGCAAGCTCGTGCGCCGGCTCGGCGTGGCGACCGGCCAGTCGCGCTACCCGACGCCGCTCGGGACGTTCCAGGTCGTGGACAAGCAGTACAACCCGTGGTGGTACCCGCCGAGCTCGGACTGGGCGAAGGGGCTGAAGCCGGTGCCGCCGGGGCCGGGCAACCCGCTCGGCACACGCTGGATGGGGCTGACCGGCGGGCTCGTCGGCATCCACGGCACGCCCGACGCGGCGTCGATCGGGTACTCCGCGTCGCACGGCTGCATCCGCATGCGGATCCCCGACGCCGAGTGGCTGTTCTCGCGCGTCGACGTCGGCACGCCCGTCGTCATCGTCTCCGCATAAGAAACGACGAGGGGCGCCTCTCGGGCGCCCCTCGTGTCCGTTCGGCGCTGCTAGTCGCGGCGCGGGCCGCGGTCTCGGCCGCCGCCGCCGCGTCCACCGCGGCCGCGGTCGCCGCCGCGCGGCCGCTCCTCCCGCGGCTCGCGCGGAGGTGCGTCCTTCGCCCGCTCGATCAGCTCCTCGGGCTGGACGAGCGTGCCGTTCTCGTGCTTCGCGACGAGCTTCAGCCCGATGCGTCCACGGTCCTTGTCGACCTCCTGGACGATCACGTCGAGCACGTCGCCGCGAGAGATCACGTCCTCGATGTGGCCGACCCGACCAGGGCCGACGTTCGAGACGTGCAGCAGGCCGTCGGTCCCCTTCTTCAGCTCGACGAACGCACCGAAGTCGGTCGTCTTGACGACCTTCCCCGTGTACTGGTCGCCGGGCTCGGGGTCCTTCGTGAGCGCGCTGATCGCGGAGATCGCGGCCTCGGCCCGGTCCCCGTCGGTCGCGTAGATCAGGATCGTGCCGTCCTCCTCGATGTCGATCTGGACGTCGTAGTCCGACTCGAGCGACCGGATCGTCTCGCCGCCCTTGCCGATCACCATCCCGATGTACTCGGGGTTGATCTTGATCGACGAGATCCGCGGCGCATGACCCCTGCAGCTCCTGACGGGGCTCCGGGATCGCCTCGAGCATCTTGTCGAGGATGAAGTCACGAGCCCGCTTCGCCTGCGCGAGCGCGTCGCTCATGATCTGCTGCGTGACACCGGTGATCTTGATGTCCATCTGGAGCGCGGTGATCCCGTTGCGGGATCCGGCGACCTTGAAGTCCATGTCGCCCAGGTGGTCCTCCGCGCCCTGGATGTCCGTCAGGATCACGTAGTCGTCGCCTTCCTTGACGAGGCCCATCGCGATCCCCGAGACCGGCGCCTTGATCGGCACGCCGGCGTCGTAGAGCGAGAGCGTCGACCCGCAGACCGAGCCCATCGACGACGAGCCGTTCGACTCGAGCGTCTCCGAGACGATGCGGATCGTGTAGGGGAACTCGTCCGGAGTCGGGATGACCGGCTCGAGCGCCCGCTGCGCGAGCGCGCCGTGGCCGATGTCGCGCCGCTTCGGGCCCCGCATGAAGCCCGTCTCCCCGACCGAGTACGGCGGGAAGTTGTAGTGGTGCATGTAGCGGCGCTCCTCCTCGAGGGAGAGGTCGTCGATCCTCTGCCCCTCCTTCGCGGTGCCGAGCGTCAGCAGCGACAGGATTTGCGTCTGCCCGCGCTGGAAGAGGCCCGAGCCGTGCGTGCGCGGGCTGACACCCACCTCGCACTCGATCGGGCGGATCTCCTCCGGGTCGCGACCGTCGGGCCGGTTCTTCTCGACCGCGATCTTGCGGCGCACGATCTCCTTGTAGATCGACTCGGACGCGCGCTTGACGAACTGGCGCGTGAGGCCGTCCTTCACCTGCGGAGCTTCGCCGTCGACCGTCGCGGGACCGACCGGGAATCCGAGGTCGACGGTCTCCTCGATCCGCTCGAAGAGCAGATGCCGCTTCGCGGATTTCAGCTCCTTCGAGTCCTGCTCCGCGTCGGTCAGCGCGCGGAGGTCGTCGCCGAACTGGTCATAGACAGGCCCTACCGCCGCCTCGAGCCGGACCTTGTCGACTATCTGTGCAAGGCTCGAGCGGACCTGCGTGCGGCGGAGAATGTCCTCCTCGCCCGAGTCCATCGAGAGCGACGGCGAGAGCTCGTCCGTCAGCTCCTCGACGACCGCGCCCGCCTCCCGGAGCCCCGACGCCCGAATCCGCTGGCGGATCCGGTCGGCGACCTGCTGCTCCAGCTCCTGCGTGACCTCGGGATCGAGGTACTTCGGTTTGCCGATCTGGCTGCGCAGGTCCTCCTGCGCCTCACAGAGCCTGATGATCTCGCGGTGGGCGAGCTCGAACGCGTCGAGCAGCACGTCCTCCGGGATCTCCTGCGCGCCCGCCTCGATCATCGTCAGTCCGTCCTTCGTTCCGACGACGATCAGGTCGAGCGTCGAGTCCTGGAGCGCCGGCAGCGTCGGGTTGACGACGAGCTGCTCGTCGATCCGGCCGATGCGCACTGCGCCGACCGGTCCGAGGAACGGCATCGACGAGACCATCAGCGCCGCCGAGGCGCCGTTGATGCAGAGGATGTCGTGCGGGGTGACCATGTCCGCCGAGAGGACGGTCGCAATCACCTGCACCTCGTTCTTGAAGCCCTTCGGCCAGAGCGGCCGGATCGGGCGGTCGATCATGCGAGCGGTGAGAATCGCGCGCTCGCTCGGCCGACCCTCGCGCTTGAAGAAGCCGCCGGGGATCTTGCCCGCGGCGTACATGCGCTCCTCGACGTCGACCGTCAGCGGGAAGAAGTCCGCGCCTTCGCGCGGCTCCATCCGGCCGACGGCCGTCGCGAGCACCATCGTCTCGCCCGAGCGGACGACGACCGAGCCGTCTGCCTGCTTGGCGAGCTTGCCGCTCTCGAATGTGATCTCGGCGTCGCCGACCGTGACTGACACGGTCGCGATGCGCTGAGCCAACGTACTCACTGTGTTACCTCCGTCTTCGGGGAAGGTGGAGGTTTGACCCAGCGTCGCGGCCGGCTCCGCGGCGCTCGCTCAAACTTCCACCCTCCGGACTGTTGTCGTTCGTTCGTCTCCGCCTACCTGCGGAGGCCAAGCTCCTTGATCAAGGCGCGGTACCCCTCCAAGTCGGTCCGCTGCATGTAATTGAGAAACCGGCGCCGCCGGCCGACGAGCTTCAGGAGCCCGCGACGGGAGTGGTGGTCGTGCGAGTGCGTGCGGAGGTGCTCCGTGAGCTGGTTGATCCGCTCGGTGAGCATCGCCACCTGAACACGCGTCGAGCCGGTATCGCTCGAGCCCGCGCCGAACTTGTCGATGAGTTCCTGCTTCGCTTCCTTGGTCAGTGCCATGCGACCTCCTGGTAGTCGACTCCGCAGTCCCAGTGCGCCGCGCGGAAGCTGCGCGTGCGACCGAGGCTGCGGTCGCCGAATAGGGTAGCGAACGATGAAGGCCGGCGTTGCGGCGGGACATCCTGCGACCTGCGAGGCCGGGATCGAGATCTTGGAGGACGGCGGCAGCGCCGCGGACGCAGCAGTCGGCGCCTGCCTGGCCTCGTGCGTCGCCGAGACGGTGATGACGGGGCTCCTCGGCGGCGGCCACGCGATCTACTGGGACGCCGGCTCGGGGCAGGCGCGGAACCTCGACTGCTTCGTCGCAGTCCCCTCCGGCGTGGGCGCGCCGATGGTCGAGCTCGAGGTGCCCTTCGGCGAGGAGCTCGTCCACTACGCGATCGGCGCCGCCTCGTTCGGCGTACCCGGCGTCGCGGCCGGGCTCGCCGAGCTGTGGCGTGCTCACGGCCGGCTGCCTTGGGAGCGCCTCGTCGAGCCCGCGCTGCAGCTCGCCCGCGGCGGCGTGCCGATGCCCTCGGCGCATGTCCGCTGCCTCGAGATGCTCGAGTCGGTGCTCACGCTCGACGCCGGAGCACGCATCTACAGGCCCGGAGGGAAGCTCCTGCGCGAAGGCGAGTTACTGCAGCAGCCCGGCCTCGTAGGCGCGCTCGAGCTCCTTCGCGACGAGGGCGCCACGAGCGTCTACTCGGGCTCGATTGCAGAGGCGCTGCTCGCACTCTGCGCCGAACGTGGCGGAGCGGTCACACGCGACGACCTCGCGGGTTACCGCGCGACGTGGAGCGAGCCCGTCGAGGTCGCGTTCGCCGGGACACGCGTTCTGACGCGCGCGGGCCTCTCCGGCGTGCCGAGCGCGCTCCGCACGTTGCCACCGCGCGCCGACGTCGTTGCGCTCGTCGAGGCACTCGACGCCTCCGCCGACCTCGACGGCGACACGACGAACCTCGTCGCCGTCGATCGCGACGGCAACGCGTGTGTCGTGACGACGAGCCTCGGCCTCGGCTCAGGCGACTACGTCCCCGGCCTCGACCTCCATCTGAACAGCATGCTCGGAGAAGTCGACCTCGTTCGCGGTGAGCTCGTTCCCGGCACGCGCATGAGCTCGATGATGGCGCCGAGCATCGCGCTCGACGAGGACGGGCTCGCGCTCGCGCTCGGCGCCGCCGGCGGGACGCGGTTGCGGACCGCACTCGTCGGCGTGGCAAGCGCGATCCTCGAACGTGGCGTACCGCCGCAGGAGGCGGTCGACGCAGCACGTGCGCACCCCGCCGGTTCCGTGGTCCACGCCGAGCCCGGCGTTCCCGAGGACTCGCTGACAGAGCTCGAACGCCGGGGGCGGACGCTGCGCCACTGGCCGGCTCGCCACCACTACTTCGGCGGCGTCAGCGCGATTGGGCGGAGTGGCCCAGCGGGGGATCCTCGTCGGAGCGGTGCGGCGCGCTCCCTGGGTTGACGCTCACGTCGACGGCCAGCCAGCCGACGTAGCCGCATTTCGGGCAGCCGGGACTCAGGTGTGAGCGGCCTCGCGAAGGCTTTCCGTAGACCGTTCCGCACTCAAGGCAGCGGACGTTCTCGAACACGGCGAGGGCGGGACCGTCAGGAGTGGTGTCCATACCGAGAGAGACCCCACGCGGCCCCGAATCTTGCGGCGTGGTTTCTGTGGTCTTCCGGCCTAAAACGGCCGTTCGGCGGCGCGCGTCTCTTCGACGTCCCGCGCGATCTGGGCGACCAATTCGGCTTCGCTGTCGAACGAGCGTTCCTCGCGCAGCCTCCGCCAGAGCTCGACGATCAGTCGCCGGCCGTACAGGTCCCCTTCGTAGTCGAGCAGGAAGGTCTCGACGCGCTGCTCGACGCCGCCGTAGTGCGGGTTGACGCCGATCGAGGTCGCCGCGCGGGTCCCCAGCGCGGCGCCTGCGTAGATCCCGTGTGCGGGGACCAGCAGTTCCGGGTCGACGTGCAGGTTCGCCGTCGGGAAGCCGAGCGTTCCTCCACGCGCGTCCCCCGACACGACCACGCCTTCGATCTCGACCGGGCGGCCGAGCGGAGCCGCCGCACGATCGACCTCGCCGGCTTTGACGAGCGCGCGGATCGCGCTCGAGGAGACGCCCTCGACGAGCGGCACCGTGCGCACGTCGAAGCCGAGCGACTCGAGGAGCGCGAGATCACCCGCACGGCGATGGCCGAAGCGGAATCCCGCGCCTGCCACGACGACCTCCGCGCCGATCCCGCGCAGGTAGCGGTCGGCGAACTCCTCTGCGGTCGTCTGCGCGAACTCGAGGTCGAACTCGAGCACGAGAGCCTCGTCGAGACCGGTGTCCGAGAGGAGCTCGAGTCGCCGCTCCGGCGTGGTGAGCAGCTCGACACGATTGCCGAGAGCTGTCCGGGGATGAGGATCGAAGGTGATCACGGTCGAGGTCGGCGCGGCTTCGCGCGCCGCCTCGAGTACCCGCCGGTGGCCGAGGTGGACACCGTCGAACGTTCCGATCGCGACCGCGCGCCTGCCCGGGGCGAGCTCCTCAGGCGAACGGGCGACCTTCACGCCAGCCTCGCAAGGGCCTCGTCGACGGGGATCACGCGCGGGCCGGCCTCCTCGACCGAGAACGGCCCGACCTCCGTTCTTCGAAGCGTGCGGCAATGACCGCCGAGCGCGGCGGCGATTGCGCGGACGTAGGTCCCCGAGCCGACGCGCAGTTCGAGCGTGACCGTGTCGCCCGTGTACTCGACGACCTCGAGCGTGTCGACGCGCGAACGGCGCAGCGGCATCTCCACGGCCACGCCTCTCCGGTGCAGGCGGTACGCCCGCTCCCCGCCGATCTTCACCGCGGACGCGGCGGGGATCGGAAGCTCGACTTCGCCCCGCAGGCGTGCGAGCCGCTTGTCGAGCTCCGCTCGCGCCGGCGCCTCGTGCGCCTCCACGACCTCACCCTCGGGGTCACCCGTCGAGGTGGTCGACGTGAGGTCGACCTCCGTCACGTACCGCTTGTCGAGCTTCACGAACGAGGAGGCGAGCCTCGTGGCCGAGCCCGAGAGGACGACCAGCAGGCCGGTCGCGAACGGGTCCAGCGTCCCCGCGTGCCCCGTGCGCGCTCCGGTGCGCGCACGCAGGTCCGCGATCGCCTTGAACGACGAGATGCCGGCCGGCTTGTCGAGCAGCACGATCCCTGCGGGCTCGAGCGCGCGCGGGATCTTCCGGCTCACGCCGCGGGCGTCTGCGCGGCGGCGAACTCGCGGCGCACGAAGTCGGTGATCTCCTCGATCGACGCCTCGCTCGAGAACCCCGCCGCTTGCCGGTGCCCGCCGCCCTCGGACTTGCGCGCGATCGCCGAGACGTCCAGCTCGTCGTGGCTCGCGCGGAGCGACACGCGACGAAGCGGGCCACCCGAGCGAGGGGGCTCGCGGATCAGGACGGCCATGTCGGCGCCCTCGACCGCCCGCAGATAGTCGATGATCCCCTCGGAGTACGGCTCGGCGGCGCCGACTTCCTGAAAGTCATCGCGGAGCAGGTAGGAGACGACGAGCCGGCCTCCTTCGTACACCTGCGCTCTTTGGAGCGCGCGTGCGAGCAACTTCAACTTCGCGAACTGCACCGACTCGTACACACCCTGGAAGATGCGGTGCAGGTCCGCGCCTGCCTCGACAAGCTCCGCCGCGAGCCGGAGCGCCTTCGGCGTCGTGTTCGTGTACTGAAACCGGCCGGTGTCGGTGACGAGCGCGATGTACAGCGCTTCAGCGATCGCGGGTGTCAGCTCGACGTCGAGCTCGGAGAAGAGGTCGCGGAGCAGCTCGCCGGTCGACGAGGCCGTCGCGTCGATCACGTTCACGTCGCCGAAGCGGCTGTTGTCGTGGTGGTGGTCGATGTCGATGACGAGCGGTGACAGCTGGAGCACCTCGGGGTCAGGACCGATGCGGGACTCGTTCGCGCAGTCGACCGCGAGCAGGATCCGCTCCGCTGCGTCGTCCGGCAGGCGCCGCTTCAGACCGTCGAGGCGCATGAACGAGTACTCGCCGGGGAGCGGCGCGTCTCCGACGAGGAGCATCAAGACGTCCTTGCCGAGCTGATCGAGCGCGAGCTTCATCGCGAGCATCGAGCCGAGGGCGTCACCGTCCGGGTTCTCGTGGGTCGTGACGAGAAAGCGCTCACCGCCGCGGATCGCCTCCGCGGCCTGCGCGAGCTCAGTCGCGATCGTCGTCTGGGGCGAGTTCATCGATCAACATGGTCATGCGGACCCCCCGCTCGACTGTCGGATCGTATTCGAACGCGAGTTGCGGCGTTCGCTTCATCCGGAGCTCCTGCGCGAGCTTCGCCTGCAGGATTCCGTGCGCGGCCTCGAGGCCCTGCAGGCTCTTCTCGCGCTTGCGCTCGGAGCCGAGCACCGAGACGAAGATCTTGGCGTGACGGAGGTCGGGCGACGTCTCCACACCCGTGATCGTGACGAAGCCGATCCTCGGGTCCTTGAGCCCGAGGAGCGCCCTGCCTAGGACCTCCTTGACGGCGTCGTTGACGCGGCGCATCCGTTCATTCACCGGGGACCACCACCTCGCGCTCGGCGGACACGAGCTCGTACTCCTGGCCGTTGAGATACCGGACCGCTTCCTCGAGCAGCGCCTCGAGCTCGCGGTGCTCCCGCGCGACGCAGGCAACCGTCAGCCGCGACCGCTGCCAGAGCTCGTGGTGGTCGACCTCGGCAACCGATGCGCCGAAGCGGTTCTGCAGGTTGGCCTTCGCTGATTTCACGTGCTTGCGCTTGCCCTTCAACGATCCCGCCTCCGGGAAATGGAGCTCCACCGACAGGATGCCGACGTAGCCGTTCATTTCACGCAGCGGTCGCTCCGCGGCCGCGGCCGCAGCGATCCATGACCGCGTCTACGAACCGGCCGGCGTCGGCGCGGGCGCGGTCGGCGCCTCGCTCAGGTCGGTGCGCTCGACCTGCTTCGTCTCGTAGGCCTCGAGCACGTCGCCGACCTTGACGTCGTCGTAGTTCGCGAGGTGGATACCGCATTCGAAGCCCTCGACCACCTCGCGTGCGTCGTCCTGGAAGCGCTTCAGCGAGTCGATCGTCGTCTCGTAGACGACCGTCCCGTCGCGGATCACGCGCACCTGCGCGTTCCGGCGGATCACGCCGCTCGTCACCATGCAGCCGGCGATCGTGCCGACGCGTGAAGCACGGAAGGTGTTGCGGACCTCCGCCTCGCCGAGGGTCTCCTCGGTCTCGACCGGCCGCAGCATGCCGACGAGCGCCTGCTCGATGTCCTCGGTCAGCTGGTAGATGACGCGGTACGTCCGGATCTCGACGCCCTCGCGGTCGGCGAGCGCGCGCGCCTCGGCGTTCGGGCGCACGTTGAAGCCGACGACCATGGCGCTGGAGGCGGCCGCGAGCATGATGTCGCCCTCGGTGATCCCACCGACGCCCTGGTGGATCACGGCGACGCGCACCTCCGGATGCTGGATCTTGGAGAGCTCGGAGACCGCCGCCTCGACTGAGCCGACCACGTCGCCCTTGAGCACGAGGTTCAGGTCCTGCGAGCCCTCCTGCATCGAGGCGAACAGGTTCTCGAGCGTCGGACCGCGCTGCGAGCGCTGCGCGAGCTGCTCGCGGCGGAGCCGCTCCCCGCGCGACTGCGCGAGCTGACGGGCGGCGCGCTCGTTCTCGACGACGCGGCACTGCTCTCCCGCGGGCGGTGGATGATCGAAGCCGAGGATCTCGACGGGGTCGCCGGGACCGGCCTCCTTCATCTTCTCGCTCTTGTAGTTGTAGAGCGCTCGCACCTTCCCCCAGGCGTCTCCCGCGACGACGGCGTCGCCGACATGGAGCGTGCCGCGCTGCACGAGCATCGTCGCGACCGGTCCACGACCGACGTCGAGACGCGACTCGATGATCGGCCCGGACGCCTCGGTGTTCGGGTTCGCCTTCAGCTCGAGCTCGGCGTCGGCGACGAGCAACACGCGCTCGAGCAGGTCGTCGAGGTTCTGCTTCTGCTTCGCAGAGACCTCGGAGAACTGGGTGGTCCCGCCCCACTCCTCCGGCTGCAGGCCCTCCTGCGCGAGGTCGGCCTTGATGCGGTCGACGTTGGCGTCGGGCAGGTCGATCTTGTTCACCGCGACGACGATCGGCACCTGGGCGGCTTTCGCGTGCGAGATCGACTCCTTCGTCTGCGGCATGACGCCGTCGTCTGCGGCGACGACGAGGACGGCGATGTCGGTCACCTTCGCGCCGCGCGCGCGCATCTCCGTGAACGCCTCGTGACCCGGGGTGTCGATGAATGTGATCTTGCGACCCTTCTGGTCGACCTGGTACGCGCCGATGTGCTGCGTGATCCCGCCGGCCTCGGTCTCGACCACGCGCGCCGAGCGGATCGCGTCGAGCAGCGTGGTCTTGCCGTGGTCGACGTGGCCCATGATCGTGACGACCGGGGGACGGTCGACGAGGTCGTCGGGCGCATCCTCGAACTCTTCGAGGATGTCCTCCTCGTCCGCCGCGTGCCGGATGGTGATCTCACGCTCGATCTCGGCCGCGATCAACTCGACCTCGTCGTCGGTGAGCGACTGCGTCACCGTCTTGGGCGTGCCGATCTTCATCAGGATCTTGATGATCTCGGGCACCTTCTGGCCAAGCGCCTGCGAGAGGTTCTGGACCGTAATCCCCGACTCGACGGTTACGGGACCAGTCTGCGGGACGATCTCGCGCGGGGTCTTCGGCTGGCGCGGGGTGTCGTCGCGGCGCTGCCGCGAGTCCTGGCGCGGGCGGCCGGCGCCGGTGTCGATCACGACACGGCGCTTGCGTCCCGCCTGCGGGTTGCCCTGGCGCGGCCTCACGGGCCGGTTGGGCTTATTCGGTCCGTTTCCGTTAGCCATTCGAGGGGTCAGTGTAGAGCCGGGAGAGCGTTGGATCGACCCGCACCGTTTGCCTCAGGGTGCGGTTGAAGGCCCGCCGGCTGCTGGCGCGCTCGAAGCACGCGAGCCGTCGGCAGGTATAGGCCGACCGTCCGGTGCCCGGTCCCGGGACGAGCTCGCCCCCCTCCGCCCGAAAGCGCAGGAGCTCTGGCTGCGGCGCCTTCCGGCCGCACCCGACGCAGGTCCGGATCGCGTCATGCGAAATCGTCACCGTGCTCATGCGGCGGGCTGGGTCTCCTCTTCGGCTTCGGCGACGGGCTCGACCCGCGGTGCAATTTCGGGCTCGCTCACCTCCGGCTCGGGCGTCGGCTCGGTCGCGGGCTCCTCTGGAAGCGAGGCCTCGGCAATCTGCTGCTCCTCGGCGGCCACGTCGCCCTCCGCGTCGACGTCCGCCGCTTCCGCGTCCTCGACCTCGGCCGACGGCGGGAGCGGCTGGACGCTGCCGTGCGCGAAGCCGCCTGTCTCGGCCTCGACCTTCGCGAGCTCCTGATGTGCGGGCACGCCACAGAAGCGCGTACCGGGGAGCGCGGCGTTCGGGCAGCGCTTGCCGTTTGCGAGGATCGCTGCGCAGCGGCCCGAGAACTCGTCCCCACCGTCGCCGGCCCCGCCGAACGCGGCCTCGGCCTCTGCCTCGGCGAACTCGCGCTCCGACTGGATGTCGACCTTCCAGCCGGTCAGCCGTGCGGCGAGGCGGGCGTTCATGCCTTCCTTGCCGATCGCGAGCGCAAGCTGGTCGTCCGGGACGACGACCGTCGCCTCCTTGGCGTCGTCGTCGAGATAGACCTCGCGAACGCGGGCGGGCGAGAGAGCCTTGGCGACGAAGCGCGCGGGCTCCGGGTTCCAGGGAATGATGTCGATCTTCTCGCCGCGGAGCTCGGACACGACCATGCGAACGCGCGAGCCGCGGGGCCCGACGCAGGCGCCGACCGGGTCGACGCCCTGAGCGTGCGACTCGACCGCGATCTTCGAGCGGTAGCCCGGCTCACGCGCGACGCCGCGGATCTCGACGAGACCGTCCGCGATCTCCGGCACCTCGAGCTCGAACAGCGTCTTGATCAGCTCCGGATCGCGGCGCGACAGGATCACCTGTGGGCCCTTCGTGCCGCTCCGCACCTCCGTGATCACCGCCTTGATCCGCGAGCCCTGCTCGTAGCGCTCGCCGTCGACCTGCTCGGAGCGGGGCAGCAGCGACTCGACCTTGCCGAGGTCGACGAGCACGTTGTTGCGGTCACCGGCCTGCTGGACGATCCCGGTCACGACCTCGCCGACGCGGTCGATGTACTCGTCGTACATCATCGCGCGCTCGGCCTCGCGAATCCGTTGAAGGATCACCTGCTTCGCGGTCTGCGCGGCGATGCGGCCGAAGTCCTCCGGCGTCACGTCCTCGCGCTGGATCAGCTCCTCGGGAACCTGCTCCCAGTCGATGTCGAGGTCGTCGTCCGACACGAGCGTGTGCTGGCGCTCGCCGGTTTCCTCCTCGATCCGCTCGAGCTCGTCGATCGTCCGCTCGCGCGCCTCGTCGATCAGGCGCTCCTCGAGCTCGGCGGGCAGCTCGATCGAGAAGACGCGGAACTCGCCTTCGTCGTCGAGCTCGACGACCGCATGGCGGGCAGAACCAGGCGTCTTCTTGTAGGCGGCCAGCAGCGCGTCCTCGAGGGCCTGGACGAGGGTGCCCTCGTCGATGCCCTTCTCGCGCTCGATCGTCTGAACCGCCTCGATGATCTCTCTGCTCATCTCTGTTACCTCTCGTCCGTCAGGTTCCCGCGCAAGATTTCCTCGTAGGGAACCTCCACGGCTTCGTTGTCCGTTTTCAGGGTCAGGGCCCGGTCGCCTGCGTCGACGACCTCGCCGCGCAGGCGCTTGCGCGCCTCGGTGCGCAGGGTGACACGGCGGCCGACCGCGTTGCGAAAGTGCTCGGGCTTGCGGAGCGGGCGCTCGATCCCCGGCGAGCTCACGTCGATCGTGTATTCGCGCAGGTAATCGCGGAGCTCGTCCGTGACGCGTGCACAGAGTGCGTGATCGACGCTCGGGCCGACACGGTCGATGAAGACCGTGAAGCGCTCGGGGCCATTCAGCTCGACGGCGAGGACCTCGACGTCCGGCATGGCGCTCTCGACTCGATTCGCGATCTCGCGGTGCAGCGACTTCTCCTTGTCATGGACTTTGGCCATTTTGCAGCCCTTTCACAAAAAATGGGCGCCGCGCGCCCATCTCGAACCTGCCCGAAATGTGGTGTCAGAAGGATAGCAGTGCGATCCCGGCTGCGACGAGACCGGCCCCCGCCGCGCGCGCCCAACCGACCCGTTCGCGGAGCACGACCGCGGCCAGCGCGACGGCGATCACCACGCTCGTCTCGCGCACCGCTGCGACTGGAGCCGCCTCGGCGCGGTCGAGCGCCAGGAGAACGAGGACGTATGCGAGCGTCGCCGCGACCGCGGCGGAGAGCGTGGCCCAACCGAGCTCGGACCGCAGGGCCGACCCGCCGCGGCGCCGCCAGATCGCGGCGAGGTAGACGACCCCGGGTATCCCGATCACGAGCTCGAAGTAGGCGAACGCGCTCGCGTGCTCGATCCCGCGGTTGTCGAACAGCGTGTACCCCGCGATCCAGACGGCGATCACCGCCCCGAGCAGGACACCCCGACCTTCGGGATGTTTGAGCCCCCGAACGAGGAGCACGCCGGCACCGACGAGCAGGACGCCCGCGACCTCACCCATGGTCGCGCTCGCGATCCCGACGACGAGCACGAAGACGGGTGCCAAGCCGCGCGCAACGGGATACACGACGCTCAGCTCAGACCGCTCGTACGCGTACGCGAGGAAGGCGAAGTACGCGAGCTCGAACGCCGCCGAGCCCAGCGCCCACGGCCACACCTCCGGCTCCACGTCCCAGGTCAGCGCAGCGACGGGCGCGAACAAGACGACCGAGATGCCGAGCACGACAGCGGTCGCAGCCTGGACGTCACGCGCCCGCGCCAGCAGCAGGTTCCACCCGGCGTGCAGGAACGCAGCGGCGAGCGTCAGGCCGAGCGCGACGGAGCTCATTCGAGAACGATCGTGGCCGGACCGTCGCTGACGAGCTCGGTGTGTACGGTCGAGTCGTGCAGCTCGAAGGCGTTCTCGAGACTGTCCTCTACTACGCCTCCGGCCAGGAGGAAGAACTCGCGCGGTTCTACGGCGAGGTGCTCGGCCTCCACGCAGTCGGCCGCGGCGGTCTGACGTTCCGCGTCGGTCCCGGCTTGCTGCTGCTCTTCGAAGCGGATCGATCGTCGGTTCAGTCCACGCCCCCTCCGCACGGCGCCCGGGGATCGATCCACACCTGCTTCCTCGCGTCCGCGGAGGACTACGAGCGTTGGAAGGTGCGCTTGGCAGACGACGCCGTCCCGATCGTCGAGGAGATCGAGTGGGACAACGGCGTCAGGTCGTTCTACTTCCACGACCCTGCCGGGAACCTGCTCGAGATCGCCGACGGCGACCTGTGGCCCAAGGTTGCGAGACACGACTAGAGGTCGAGGATGATCGTGACCGGGCCGTCGTTGACGAGCTCGACGACCATGCGAGAGCCGAACACGCCGGTCTCGACGGGGACGCCGAGCTCGCCTAGGGCCTGGCAGAACCGCTCGAAAAGCGGCTCGGCCTGCTCGGGCCGGGCGGCGCCTGCAAACGAGGGCCGGTTGCCCTTCTCGGTGTCCGCGATCAGGGTGAACTGCGAGACGACGAGTGCCTCGCCGCCGACGTCGATCAGCGAGCGGTCGAACTTCCCGTCCTCGTTCTCGAAGATCCTCAGCCGGGCGACCTTGCCGGCGAGCCGCTCCGCCGCGGCAGCTCCGTCACCGTGTGCCACGCCGAGGAGCACGCAGACCCCGGAACCGATCTCGCCGCCGGGCGTCACCCGTGCCCTGGACACCCGCTGGACGACCGCTCTCAAGCTCGATCAAGTATGGACGACAAGCTGCCTCGGAATCCCTACGGCCGCGGCCGCGAAGCGGCCGCCTTTAGGGGTCTTCGCGCGTCGTGGATCCGCGCAAGCGGATTCGCGACTTGCGCAACTAGCTACGCCTCGAGGTCGCGGATCCGCGCCTCGTAGTGCGCCGTGCCCGGGCTAAGGGAGGCGGCGAGCTTGTAGTGGCCGTTCGCCTCCTGCACCCGCCCCTGCTTCTCGAGCACGCGACCGAGAGCGTAGTGGCCGTAGTCCTCGGTCGGGGACAGGTCGAGCAGCGCCCGAAACTCGGTCTCGGCCTCGTCCCAGCGCTGAAGCCGGAAGTACGCGATCCCGAGCGCCTCGCGGATCGAGGCCTTGTCCGGCTCGCGCTTCTTCGCCTTCTCCAACGAGACGGTCGCTTGGGCCGGCATCCCCTTGCGGAGATGGGCTCGGCCTTGCTGGAAGAGGTCGTACGTGTCGCTCATGTCGCTGTGTTCAGGTACGGGAAGTTCTCCTCCACCAAGTCAAGCGGGTCCGTCAAATCGCGTGTTTTCCCGATCTCGATAGCGGAGACTGCGACCCCGGCCTCGATCGCGGCTTGGAAGGCACGGCCGAGCTCGTAGGGCGGCCGGTCGCGACAGAGGTGTGGGACGACGTCGTCCGTGAGCAGCCAAAGGGGGGCAGCTCCGAGCGGGTTGGCCGGGTCTTCGTCCAGCACCGTCGTGACGACGCCGCCCTGCGACGCGACCGCATAGCGGTGCGGCGGCGCCGGCACCGGGTCTCGTCGAACTGCGAGCGCGGCCCGTCCCCGTGCCCCTTCGACGAAGCGGCCGACGTCACCGGCGCCGAAGACGGTGTCGGCCCCCGCGACCAGACATGGCGGCTCGGCACCCGCGGCGAGCGCCCTGACGACCGCGTCCGCCGACCCGTCCGCGCGAGGCTGGTCCGCGTAGCGAACCTCGAGGCCCCAGGCACTGCCGTCACCTGCGAGCGCGTGGACCTGCCCGGCGAGATGACCTGTGACGACGATCGCCCGCTCGATCCCGGCGGCCGCGAGCTCGCGGAGGAGCGTCCCGAGCACGGGCCGCCCGTCGATCGGCAGGACGGGTTTCGGCCAGCGCTCGGTGAGCGGGCGGAGCCTCCGCCCCTCCCCCGCCGCCATCACGATCGCGTGCGCCACCGACTACGTGAGGCCGAGCGAGCGAACCGAGACGAGACCCCGGACGCGCTCCCACGTGGAGAGCTGGCGTCGCAGCGCGCGCTCGATGCGGCGCAGCTCGCGCCGAGCCCGGCGGGCTGCCTCCGCCGAGCTCTCCGGCGGCCCGTAGCGCGCTGCGTTCACGGCGTCGACGAACGGCGCGACGTCGAGCGCCACCTCCCGCCGGAGGACCTCGCCCAACTCGGCGGGCGTCGCGCTCTCGGGGATCGTGATCTTCTGGTCGGCCAGGAACTCCCCGAGCTCGCGCCGGCACGCGGCGGCAAGCTTGCGGGGATCGCTCGTCAGGAACCGCGCCCGGCGCAACGCGAGCTTGAGGAGGGCGATTCCGGCCGCGAGCCCCAGCGCTGCGAGCGCCAGCAGCCGCAGAAGGCTGCCCTCGTCGCCGCCGCTCGAGGTCCCGGCGATGTCCCCCGGGAGGTCGCGCCCGTCCGCGCCCCGGCCCACGTTGCCTCCGCGATCGAATCGCTCCGTGTCGAGCTTGTAGTCCGCCGCGTCGAGGCCCGCCGCGATCGCGGCCGACACCGCGGCGGCGTTGAAGCCGAGCGACGCCGCGCTGTAGGCGCCGTCGAGGTCGCCGCGGCCGGGAGTCGGGTCGAAGGGGACCCAGCCGTGGCCGCGGAACCACACCTCGACCCAGGTGTGGGCGTCGTGGTCGGTCACGGTCCACCGGCCCTTGTCCTCGTCGTACGACCCGCTCGTGAAGCCGGCGCCCACCCGCGCGGGGATGCCGAGGTAGCGGAGCATCAGTGCCATCGCCCCCGCGAAGTGCTGGCAGTAGCCGCGATGCGTGCGCGTGACGAACTCGACGAGCGGCGGGAGGTCTCCCTTGGTGGTCGGATTCTGGTCGTAGACGTAGCTCTGACCGTTGCGGAACGAGGTCTCGAGCTCGACGACGGCCGCGTAGGGGCTCGGGGCGTCGCCCGCGATCGCGAGCGCGCGCCCGTACAGCGGCCGGTAGGAGCGCAGCGACGGGTTCTGGGCGAAGATCTGCTCCATCGCCTCCCGTCGGCCGGAGGACCCGAAGTGCGGCGATGGCGGGGTCGAGGTGCGCGACTGCACGACGAGGTACCGGTCGAGGGCCCTGGGATAGATCGGGGCCGAGCGGGCGAGCTCCTGCGGGGACGGCCGCTCCGCGTAGCTCCATGACGTGTACGTCGTGCCGCGGGGAACGAATCCCGGGACGTACGCGGTTCCGGTCGACTGGTAGAGGACGAAGAGGTCGTCGTTCTCGATCTCGTAACGGACAGGAACACTCGCTGCGATGAGCCGGTTGTCCTGCAACGCCTCGACCGTGACGCGGGCGCGGAGCTGCTGCTTCTCGTTGCGGGCGGCCGCGGGCAGCAGCGGGTCGATCAGCGGGTCCGGCTGCACCTCGAGCGTCGATTCCAGCCAGTAGTCGCCGTTGAAGACGTCGAGCGTCGTCGCGCGCCAGTAGCGGGAGATGGGCGGTGCCTCGATCGTCAGCACCGTTGTCTTGCGGTCCGGCCACGTCAGCGCGCCGTAGTTCGAGTCCCAGACGAAGCCGACGCTGACCGGCAGTTCGCTCTTGCCGGAGGGCTCCCACGTCTCCCAGCTGAGGAACGCCGCCTTCGCGACTGCTGGCACCCCGGCGACCAAGGCCGCCGCGACGACGACGACCGCCGCGGCGATCGCGCCTTGCCCCAGGCGTGCTGCGTTCGAGAGCCCGCAGAGGAGCATCAGCGCAGCGACGAGGATCACGGCGCCGCGGCCGACCGTGTTCGAGCTCGTCAGCAGCGTCGCGGGCCAGGCCGCACCCGCGACGAGCAGCCCGGTCGCGAGCACCGCGCGCCGCTCTGCGATCGCAAGGGAGATAGCGAGCGTGAAACCGAGCACTGCGACGACGACGATCGAGTGCATGAGCGGTTGCCCCGCTGCGCCGAACGGGAGGGGAACGTCGTAGTAGAGGTAGAAGCCGTCGACGATCCGCCGCCACGCCTCCCGCGGCCACGCGGTTCCGGTCGCGTGGTGGAGCCCGAGGAGCACCGCGACCGGCACCGCCGCCAGCCGCAGACGCCTCCGCGGAAGCAGGGCGGGCAGGATGCCGACGGCGATCGTCCAGAGCAGCAGGCTCCACGTCAGGGCTCCGTGCTCGAGCCGCAGCCAGCTCCAGGCGATCACGAGGGCGGCGAGCAGGCCGAGGGCCGCGGTTCTACGCATGCGCTTCCTCCCGCAGCAGCACCGCTCCGAGCACGGACCGGAGGTCGTCGCCGCGGCGGACCACCGCGACGGGAACACCCGACGCCTGCAGCTTGAGCAAGCCCGGCTCACGCGAGGGACTGCCGCCCGCGAACGTCGGCGAGTCCACGAAGACGACAGAGACGCGCCGCTGGGCGAGAGAGCGATGGACTACGCGATCGACGAGCCCGGCATCGAGCCGCGACGTCACGACCGCAAGCTCGAATGCCCGAGCCGCCGGGCCTGAGTCGTCGACGAGCAGCGCGGCGAGCGGCACCTGCCCCGTCGGTTCCACCGCGGCGAGCGTCTCGAGCGCCTGGCGCCACTCGCCGAGCGCCGTCTGCACCCGCACGACCTCCTGCCGAAGCGAGTTCACGACCAGAACTGCGCGCCGATCACGCACCACCTGCGTGCGGAGCAGCGAGCCGGCGACGCGAACCTGCGCGTCGAAGCTGTCACCCGCGACCGAGCGCGCGTCTGCGTCCAGCAGAATCGCCACCTCGTCGCGCGGCTCGTCCTGCAGCTCCTTGACCATCAGCTGTCCGCGCCGCGCGGTCGTCTTCCAGTGCACCTTCCGGAGCGACTCGCCCTCCTCGTACTCGCGCACGCTGTGCACGTCGAAGCCCGAGGGCCTCCGGAGGAGAAGCCGTCGGCCGTTGTGCGCGCGCGGCCCGCTCTCGGAGAAGAGGAGGTCGAGGTCGACGATCCGCGGCAGCACGAGGAGCGCGCCCTGCTCGGGCAGCGGCACTCGGCCCTGCTCGAGCCCGAACGGGTCCTCGACGACGGCCGTCGCGTCATCGAGCGCGTAGCGCCCGCGCGGCACCGAGCTGAGGACGTAGCGCCCGCGAAGCAGGCGGCCATCGCGGCGAAGCGGGATCCTGATCTCGCCGAGCCTCGCGAGCCGCTCGACGACGCTTACGGACGCGAGACCGAGCCGACCGCGCGGCTCGAGCTCGACGTCGACTTCCACGTCGTCCCCCTCGAAGTGATCTGCCGAGCTGGCCCGACGGCGGTACGCCATGGGGCGCGCCGCGGCGTGCACGCTGACCGCAGACACGAGCACAGCGACCAGGAAGCCGATCGCCACCGGGTAGAGCGCCTGGGAGCCGAACGCCCAGGCCGCGACGTACAGCGCGCCGCCGAGCACGAGCAGCAGGCGCCCGCGCGGGGTCAGCAGTGCCCCGGCCGACCTCACTTCTGGATGCCTGGGGCGCGAGACGCAAGCCAGGCAAGGACGCAGGGAGCGTCCGTGCTTGACAGCACGGACGCGACTGAGGACGCGGCCTGGCGCAGTCGGCTCGCGTTCCAGGCGCCGGAGGGTGGGGTCGGTCGGGGCACTAGACGGGGACTGGCGCCTTGTCGAGCGCGTCGCGGACGAGGTCGACGCTCGTCGTTCCAGCCGCGCGCGCCTCGGGCGCGACGATCATGCGATGCGACAGCACGGACTCCGCGACTGCCTTCACGTCGTCCGGGGAGAGGTAGTCACGCCCGGCCGCGAGCGCCCGCGCTTTCGCCACGCGGACCAGTGAGATGCCCGCTCTGGGGCTCCCGCCGAGGTAGAGCCTCGTGTCCGCGCGCGTGTGGCGCAGGAGAGCGACGACGTAGCGGTTCACGCTCTCCTCGACGAAGATCGCCTGGGCCTCCGCGACGAGGGCGAGCACTTCCTGCCCGTTCGTGACCGGCTCGAGCGTCTCGAGCGGCGAGCCCGACGTCTGCTCGGAGAGCATCCGCGCCTCGTCGGCGAGCGTCGGGTACCCGATCGCGACGCGCATCGCGAAGCGGTCGAGTTGCGCCTCCGGGAGCGGGTAGGTGCCCTCGTACTCGATCGGGTTCTGCGTAGCCATGACCATGAAGGGCGGCGCGAGCTCGTACGAGACGCCGTCGACCGTGACCTGGCGCTCCTGCATGCACTCGAGGAGGGCCGACTGCGTCTTCGGTGAGGCGCGGTTGATCTCGTCGACCAGCAGGAGGTTCGCGAACACCGGACCGGGGCGGAACTCAAACTCGTTCTGGGCCTGGTTGAAGACGTTCACGCCGGTCACGTCCGAGGGCAGCAGGTCGGGGGTGAACTGCAGGCGCGAGAAGGAGACGTCGAGCGAGCGGGCGAGCGCCTTCGCGAGGGTCGTCTTCCCGACGCCGGGCAGGTCCTCGATGATCAAGTGGCCCTCGGCGACCAGGCAGAGCACGACGAGCCGAAGGGTGTCCTCGGGCGCGTGTACCACCCGCTGCAGGTTCTCGACGACCGACGCGATCGTCCGCTGCGCGTCGCCGACGGTGACCGCGCGACTACCGACCGCGTCCATCGGTCTCCTCCAGCAGGCGGGCGACCTCGTCGAGGATCGCCCCTGCGACGGCCCGTTTCGGGGCCTTCTCGATCTGCCGTTCGCCGTCCGTGCCGATCAGCGTCACCTCGTTCTCCTCCACATCGAACCCGATGTCATCTCGTGATACGTCGTTGAAGACGACGAGGTTCGTCTTCTTGTCAGTGAGCTTCCGGCGGGCGCGGTCGATTCCGCCCCCCGACTCGGCCGCGAACCCGACGAGGAGCGGCCCGTCTTCGCGCTCGCCCAGCGCTTGCAGGACGTCGGTGGTCGGCTCGAGCTCGAGCGTCCACCCGGCGCGGTCCTTGCCCCGCTTGCCGGCGACGATCTCGGCCGGCCGATAGTCCGCGACGGCTGCGGCCATCACGACCACGTCTGCGCTTACTGCCCTAGCGAGCACCTCGCGCTCGACGTCCGCGGCGGTCGGCGTTTCGACGACGTCGATGCCCCCCGGCGCCGGCACGCCGAGGTTCGCAGCGAAGAGCGTGACCTCGGCGCCACGGCGGCGGGCTTCCTCGGCGACGGCGACGCCCATCCTGCCCGACGAGCGGTTGCCGACGAAGCGCACGTCGTCGAGCGGCTCGCGGGTGCCCCCGGCCGTGACGAGGACGCGCCGGCCGCGCAGCTGCTCGCGGTTCGCAAGCAGGGCGGCACACGCCTCGAAGATCTCCTCGGGCTCGGACATCCGCCCCACGCCCCACTCGCCTTCGGCCATCTCCCCCTCGTCGGGACCGATCAGCTCGATCCCACGTGCCCGGATGACCGCCACGTTCACCTGGGTCGCCGGGCTGGCCCACATCCGCGGGTTCATCGCCGGTGCGACGAGGAGCGGCCCGCGGTGCGCAAGCGCAGCCTCGGTCACGAGGTTGTCCGCGATCCCATGCGCGAGCTTCGCCAGGGTGTTGGCGGTGAGAGGCGCGACCACGTAGAGGTCGGCGCGGGTCAGGTGCGCGTAGAGATCCTCCAGCGGCTCCCGTCTGGCGAGCGCGAAGAAGGTCTCCCGCCGCACGAACCGGTCGGCCCCATCGGTGACGAGCGGAACCACGTCGTGCCCAGCCTTGACGAGCAGCCGAACGAGCTCACACGACTTGTAAGCAGCAATCCCGCCCGTAATCCCAACGAGGATCCGCGCCATCGCCACATTGTGCCGACAGGAAGCCGCCAGAAACGACCATCTGCGGCCGAAGGCGGGCTTTGCCCGCCGGGAGGCCCGGGGCGTCGAGGGTCAGCTAGCCAGAGCTACCGATCCGAAAGAGCGGAGCTATTTCGGATACGTGTACTTGATCATGCCCTGGGACGTTTCCTCCATGGCCATGGTCAGGTAGTTCTTCGAGCGAGACTCGACGAGCGGCGGCGGGAAGTCCTCGTAGGTGCCCTCACCGAGCTGCTGGTAGTAGTTGTTGATCTGGCGAGCCCGCTTGGCTGCGACGATGACCAGCGCGTAGCGCGAGTCGACGTTGTCCAGGAGCTCATCGAGGCGTGGGTGGATCACGTCGGCATGGTAGCTGAAGCGCCATCCAGCGCCCGTCGGACGATGCCCGCAAGCTCCTCGGCGGCCCGGTCTATCTCGTCGTTCACGATCAGGTAATCGCACTGCTCGGCCTGGTCGAGCTGGCGGCGAGAGAGCGTGAGCCGCTCCTCGATCTCCCCCGCGCTCTCGGTGGCGCGCTCTCGTAGGCGTCGCTCGAGTTCCTCGAAGTCCGGCGCGTGGATGAAGAAGAGCATGGCATCCGGCACACGGCCCTTCACCGCGAGCGCGCCGTTCGGCTCGAGCTCGAGGAGGGGCGCGTTGCAGCGGTCGCGGATGCGGTCGAGCTCCGACCAGAGCGTCCCCGACCGCTGCCCCCACGGGAACGCGTAGTACTCGAGGAAATCGTCCTCGGCGAGCCGCCGGTCGAACTCCTCGTCGGAGATGAACCAGTAGTGGACGCCGTCGATCTCCCCCGGACGGCGTTTTCGGGTCGTGGCGGACACCGCGAGCGCCAGCTCGGGGACCCGCTTGAGCAGCTCCTGCACCAGCGTCCCCTTGCCGGCACCCGAGGTGCCGGTGATCACGAAGACCGGAGGAGACTTAGCGGTTCTTCCGGTCACGGTCGCGAGTCTCTGGGGCGCGAGCAGCAAGCGATGCAAGGACGCAGGGAGCGCTCGTACCCAAAGTGGTACGGGCGCGACTGAGGACGCGGCAGCGCGCCGTCTGATCGCGTTCCGGAGGCCGCGCTCCGTGGCCGGGAGAGCCGCCTACCTGTTGAAGAGGCCAACGAGCTCCGACCGCTGCCGCTCCGACAGGCCGCCGACCGTCTTCGCCTGGCTGATCCGGGCCTGGTTCAGGAATCGTGCGGCCTTCACGCGGCCGAACTTCGGGACGGCCATCAGGATGTCGAACACCTTGGCCGTCTCGACGTACTCGGGCGGGTTGCGCAGGATGGAGTCGATGCGCACGTGTCCGTCCTTGAGATCCTTCTTGAGCCTCGCCCGCTTGACCCGGATGTCGTTCGCCCGCTTGAGTGCCTCCATGCGCTGATCGAGTGAACGCAGGGGTGCTTGCGCCTGGGTCTTGGGCGAGACCATGGCGCGGGAGTTTAACAAGTCGTCCGAGCACTGCAACCTCGGTCGGAGCGGGTGATTTCCGGTTCGACTATCGAACGCGCACGTGCGCGTCGGCGCGCTGTCCCGCATCGGTCCAGTGCGCGATTCCGCGTGCGTCGTGCGCGGACTCGAAGCCTCGCGCGCTCCGCTCGACATCGAGTTCGGCTCGGATGCGCGCGGGCGCGTCCGGATCGGCGAACAACACTGTTCCAAGCGCGACGGCCGACGCCCCCGCGGCGATCAGCTCGAGCGCGTCGCGCCCGGAGCAGACGCCGCCCATCCCGACGATCGGGACGGTTGTTGCGCGCGCACACGCGTAGACCGCGGCGAGCGCGATCGGCTTCAGCGCCGGGCCCGAGTAGCCGCCCGCTCCGCGATCGAGCGTCGGCCGGAGCGTCCGCTCGTCGAGCAAGAGGCCGCGGATCGTGTTCACGAGCGAGAGCCCGTCGGCTCCGGCCGCCTCCACCGCGCGCGCGGTCTCTGCGACGTCCCAGGCCGCCGGCGAGAGCTTCGCGTAGAGCGGCAGGGCGGTCGCGGCCCGGCACGCCGCGACGATCTCGGCCGCCGACTCGGGCGCTTCGTCGACGTTCGGGCAGGAGAGATTGAGCTCGATCGTCACGTCGTCGAGCGCCGCGCAGGTCTCCGCGTACTCGTCGGCCGCGAACCCGCCGACGGACACCCAGAGCGGGACGCCGAGCTCGCGCAGCCGCGGCAGCACGTCGTCGAGGAACCTGTTGCGGCCCGGATTGGCGAGGCCGATCGCGTTCAGCATCCCGTGCTCGGTCTCGGCGATCCGAACGGGCGGGTTGCCGTCGCGCGGCAGCGGCGTGATCGTTTTCGTCACGAACGCGTCAAGTTCGCGCGCGACCTCCGGCGCAGTAAGCGCGTCCAAACAACCCGATGCATTGAGGATCAGCATCAGTGCTCGATCGAGGCAACCCCGGTTGCGGGCGGAGCCGGGCTCTGCCCGGCGGGAGCCCAAGAGACAGACGCATCGCCACTGCGGGGAAAGAGGGGGCTCGTGGGGGAACCACGGGTTCCCCCACGTTGAAGGACCGGTCCTTCAACGCAGAGACGCTTCCATTCGCCGCCGATCTCGACGGCGCAGCCGTAGCACGCGCCGTAGCCGCAGGCCATCGGCGCCTCCCAGGCCAACTGCGCGTCGGGCGCGAGCGAGCGCACCGCCTCGAGCATCGGCTCGGGCCCGCACGCGAACACGTCGTGGCCCTCGGGCATCGCCTCGGTGACGTACGTCGGCTCGATCACGACCTCGGCGTTCGGAACCAAGGCAGCCGCTTCGGCGTGCCATTCCGACCGGAAACCGAGAACCGCGGGCGGTCGGCCGAGCCGCTCGGAGAGGAAGGGCAGCGGCGCAATTCCGATCCCGCCGCCCACGAGCAGCGGGCGGTCGATGTCGAGCCGAAAACCGTTGCCGAGCGGGCCGAACACGTGAGTCCCGTCGCCGGGCTCGAGCGCGCAGAGCACGCGGGTCCCCGGGCCGATCGGGTCGATCAGAAACGCGAGCTCGCCCGGCGGCGCCAGGCAGACCGACATCGGCCGCGGCAGCACGCGACCGGGCGCCTCGAGCATGAAGAACTGTCCGGGAGTGCCAGCGTCGAGCGCGCCGCGCTCGACGCGGATCAGCGAGTAAGGGCCGAGCTGCTCGTTCCCGACGACGTTAAGCCGAGCGCGCTTCATCGATGCGCTCCTGCAGCGACTTGGCGATCTCGGTGCGCGCATGGGCGATCGCGTGGACAGCGGCGGACGCACCAGAGAGCGTCGTGATGCACGGCACGCGCGCGACGAGCGCGGCCTCGCGGATCGCGTAACCGTCGGTGCGAGCGCCGCGGCCTTGCGGCGTGTTGACGACGAGGTCGACCTTTCCTTTCCGAATCTGATCGACGACCGTGCGTCCCTTGTCGACCACCTCGACGTCGAGACCGGCGCCCGCGAGCGTGCGCGCGGTGCCGGAGGTCGCGGTGAGCTTGAAGCCGAGACCCGCGAGCGCAGCCGCGACCGGCACGGCGTTCTGCTTGTCGGAGTCGCGAACGGTGAGGAACGCGATGCCGCTCGTCGGCAGTCGGCGGCCGGCAGCACGCTCGGCTTTCGCGAACGCAGTCGGCAGGTCGCCGGCGGTTGCCATCACTTCGCCGGTCGAGCGCATCTCCGGGCCGAGGATCGGGTCGGCGCCGGGGAAGCGGTGGAACGGGAGCACGGCTGCTTTGACGCTCACCTCGTGCGGCGTCGCGCGTCGCGGCAGACCGAGCTCGGCGATCGTCTTGCCGGCCGCGAGCCGGCAGGCGGCGTCGACGAGGTTCACGCCCGTCGCCTTGTTCACGAACGGCACCGTGCGCGACGCGCGCGGGTTCACCTCGAGGACGTACACCTCACGACCGGCGATCGCGAGCTGGACGTTCAGGAGACCGACGACTCCGAGCGCCGGCCCCAGCCTCCGCACGAACGCGTCGACGTCGGCTGCCTGCTGCGGGGTCAGCGACTGCGCCGGCAGGACGCACGCCGAGTCGCCGGAGTGCACGCCCGCCTCCTCGACGTGCTGCATGACCGCGCCGACGTACGTCTCGTGCCCGTCACACACAGCGTCGACGTCGATCTCGATCGCGTTCTCGAGGAAGCGATCGACGAGAACCTTCCCCTCGACCGACGCGATCGCATCGCGCACTTGGCCTTCGTCGTAGCAGACGCGCATCGCGCGGCCGCCGAGCACGTACGATGGCCGGACGAGCACCGGGTAGCCGACCCGCTCGGCGACCTCGACCGCCTCGTCGGCCGCTTCGGCCATCCCCCACGCCGGGCACTGCACGCCGAGCCGGTCCGCGAGCGCGGCGAAGCGCTCCCGGTCCTCCGCGAGGTCGACCGCGTCGAACGGCGTGCCGAGGATCGTGAAGCCGGCGCGTTCGATCGCCCGTGCGAGCTTGAGCGGTGTCTGGCCGCCGAACTGGATCACGACGCCGACCGGCTGCTCACGCTCGAGCACCGCGAGCACCTCCTCGGTCCCGAGCGGCTCGAAGTAGAGACGGTCGGAGGTGTCGTAGTCCGTGGAGACCGTCTCCGGGTTGCAGTTGACCATCACGGCCTCGTAGCCGAGCTCCCGGAACGCCTGTGCGGCGTGCACGCAGCAGTAGTCGAACTCGATCCCCTGGCCGATCCGGTTCGGGCCCGAACCGAGGATCACCACGGAGCGGCCGGGCTCCGGGGGCGCCTCGTCGGCCTCGCCCCAGGTCGAGTAGAGGTAGTTCGACCCCGCCTCGACCTCGCCGGCGCACGAGTCCACCCGGCGAAAAGCGGGCCTGACGGCCCACGCTTTTCGCCGGGAGCGAGCTTCGTGCTCGCTTGCCCCGCACGCGCTCGCGATCTCCGCATCGGAGAGACCGAGCCGCTTCAGCCGGAGCCAGTCGGCCTCGACGAGATCGTCCAGCGAGCCCAGACGCGCGAGCATGTCGCGGACACGCTCGAGCTCGGCGACGAACCACGGGTGCATGTTCTCCGGCGTCCACTCGTCGTCGATCTCGCGCGAGCGTTTCGCCTTGAGGTACGCCTCGGTGAACGTCCGGCCGATGCCCATCGTCTCCCCCACGCTCTTCATCTGCGTCCCGAGGGTGCGGTCGGCGCCTGGGAACTTCTCGAACGCGAAGCGAGGGAACTTGACCACGACGTAGTCGAGCGTCGGCTCGAAGCTCGCCGGCGTCGTCTTCGTCAGGTCGTTGGGGATCTCGTCGAGCGTGTAGCCGACGGCGAGCTTCGCCGCGACCTTGGCGATCGGGTAGCCGGTCGCCTTCGAGGCAAGCGCAGAGGAGCGTGACACGCGTGGATTCATCTCGATCACGCGCAGATCGCCGGTGTCGCGGTTGCGCGCGAACTGGATGTTCGAGCCGCCCGACTCGATGCCGACGGCGCGTACGATCGCGGCGGCTGCGTCACGGAGTTCCTGGTACGCGTGGTCGGAGAGCGTCATCTGCGGCGCGACTGTGACCGAGTCACCGGTGTGGACGCCCATCGGGTCGAGGTTCTCGATCGAACAGACGATCACGACGTTGTCCTTCTTGTCGCGCATCACCTCGAGCTCGAACTCGTCCCAGCCGCGAATCGACTCCTCGACGAGGACCTGGTCGACGGGAGACTCCCGGAGGCCGGCTTCGACCCGGCGACCGAGCTCTTCTCTCGTCTCCGCGAAACCACCGCCGTGGCCGCCGAGCGTGAAGGCCGGGCGGACGACCGCAGGCAGCGAGATCCCGCCGAGCTGGTCGGGCCCGGTGACGATCTTCGACTTCGGGGTCTGGAGACCGCAGCTCTGAACCGCGTCGCGGAAAAGCTCTCGGTCCTCGGCGCGGCGGATCACGTCGAGCGGCGCTCCGATCAGCTCGATCCCGAGCGCGTCGAGCAGTCCGTCTTCTGCGAGCGCCGTGGCGAGGTTGAGGCCGGTCTGGCCGCCCATCGTCGGTAGCAGCGCGTCGGGTCGCTCGCGGCCGAGCACGTCGGCGACTCCCTCCACGTCGAGAGGCTCGATGTACGTGCGGTCGGCGAAGCCGGGGTCGGTCATGATCGTCGCGGGGTTGGAGTTGACGACGATCGTGCGGAAGCCGTCCTCGCGCAGCACCTTCAGCGCCTGCGAGCCCGAGTAATCGAACTCGCACGCCTGACCGATCACGATCGGCCCCGACCCGATCAGGCAGATCGACTTCAGGTCGTGTCTACGCGGCAACCGAGCTCAGCTCCTCGATCCACTTGCTGATGATCGGCCACGCATCGTGCGGGCCGGGTCCCGCCTCGGGGTGGAACTGCACCGAGCGGGCGCGCAGCTCCGGAAACTCGAAGCCCTCGACGGTGTCGTCGTACAGCGAGACGTGGGTCGCCTCCTTCTCGTCGGTCGGCGCGACGGCGAACCCGTGGTTCTGGCTCGTGACGAGGACCTTGCCGGTCGCGCGCTCGAGCACCGGGTGGTTCGCGCCGCGGTGGCCGAAGCGGAGCTTGTACGTCTCGTGGCCCGTCGCAAGTCCCAGCAGCTGATGGCCGAGGCAGATACCGAGCACCGGCACACGGCCGAGCAGCTCGCGCAGCACCGCAACCTCGTCCGTGAGCGGCTCCGGATCGCCGGGCCCGTTCGTCAGCATCACGCCGTCGAACTGCGCGAGCTCGTCCGCCGACACGTCGTGCGGGAAGACGGTCACGGCCGCGCCTGCACCGGCGAGCCGCCGCAGGATCGAGCGCTTGCAGCCGTAGTCGACGACCGCGACCCGCGCGCGTCCGACCTCGGAGTAGACGTACGGCTCAGGCGTCGAGACTGCGTGGACGAGCGCACGGCCGGCCATCGGCGGCTGCTCGTCGATCGCACGCTGGACCTCGTCGAGCGACGCGTCACCGGAGACGACCGCCGCGCGCATCGCGCCGGCCTCGCGCAGCTTCAGCACGAGGCTGCGTGTGTCGAGCCCGGAGAGCGCGACGATCCCGCGTTCGTGCAGCCAGTCGGTCCAGGCAGGCCCGCGCGCCTCGCGCATCAGCACGGCGCGCGCGTGCGGCCGCTTCGATTCGGAGCGGCCGTCGGCGACGCCGTAGTTGCCGACCATCGGCGCGGTGAAGCAGACGAGCTGCTCCGCGTAGCTCGGGTCGGTCACCACCTCCTGGTACCCGGTCATCGCGGTCGTGAAGACGGCCTCGCCGAACACGAAGCCCTCGGCGGCGACCGACTCGCCGCGAAAGACCGTTCCGTCCTCGAGCGCGAGGAAGCCCGTCATCCCTCGTACACCATCCGGCCGTCGGCGATCGTCGCGCGCACCTTCCCGCGCAGCGTCTCGCCCAGCAGCCACGAGTTCTTCGAGCGCGAGCGGAAGCCGCCCTCTTCGACGCGCCAGCTCGCGTTCAGGTCGAGCAGGACGAGGTTCGCACGTGCGCCGACCGCGATCGCAGGCTCATCCAGCCCGTACGCGCGCGAGCCCCCTGCTGACATCCGCTCGAGGACCGTCTCCAGGGAGACGACCCCCGGCTCGACCAGGTGCGTATAGAGCGCGCTGAACGCCGTCTCGAGGCCGGTGACGCCGAACGGCGCCGCTTCGAACGGCACCTCTTTCTCGTGGCGCGCGTGCGGCGCGTGGTCGGTCGCGATCGCGCCGATCGTCCCGTCGCGTAGCGCATCGATCAGCGCGGCGCGATCTTCGCGGCTTCGAAGAGGCGGGTTCATCTTCAGGTTCGAGTCGAGCGTTCTGACCGCCTCGTCGGTGAGGCAGAGGTGGTGCGGGGTGACTTCCGCAGTTGCCTCGACGCCGGACTCGCGCGCAGCCCGCAGCGCCGCGACGGATTCTCGCGCCGACAGATGAAGAAGGTGCAAGGGCCGGCGCTCGTACTCGGCGAGCGAGAGGTCGCGCTCGACCATCACCGACTCGGCGATCGACGGGTAGCCGCCGAACCCGAGCTCGGCGGAGACGGGGCCCTCGTGCACATGACCGCCCCTCGAGAGCGTCGGTTCCTCGCAATGAAGCGCGAGCTTCAGGCCCGTAACGCCGCCGTACTGAAGCGCGCGGCGCATCAGCCCCGCGGCTGTCACAGGATGTCCGTCGTCGGAGAACCCGACCGCCCCCGCGTCCGCGAGCTCGGCCATTTCCGTCAGCTCGCCGCCGGCCTGAGCCTTTGTGATCGCGGCGAAGAAGCCGACCGGGATCTCCGCCTCGCTCCTGGCGTCCTCGAAGAGTGCGCCGAGCACCGCCGCCGAATCGATCACCGGCTCGGTGTTCGGCATAGCGAGGATCGCGCAGTAGCCGCCGGCCGCGGCGGCGGCTGTGCCGGTGGCGATCGTCTCCTCGTCCTCGCGGCCGGGAACTCGCAGGTGGACGTGCGGATCGACGAACGCCGGCGCAAGCACGAGACCCTTCCCGTCGACCACGCGGTGCCCGTTCGGCTCGAGCGCAGTGCCGAGCTGCGCGATCACCCCGTCGTCGATCCGGACGTCGATCTCGGCGTCCACGCCGCGCACCGGGTCGAGCACGCGCGCCCCCGTGATGACGAGGCTCTCGGCTGGTGCGTCTCTGCGGACGAGCATCACGCGACCTCGTGGATCTCGGCGGCGGTCTGAACCGCGACCGGGCCGTGGGTCAGCAGGTCGTAGAGCACGGCCATCCGCGTGACGAGCCCGGCGCGCACCTGCGTCTCGATCAGAGCGTCCGCCGCGTCGGCGACGAGAGGGTCGATCTCGACGCCGCGGTTCATCGGGCCGGGATGCATCACCTTCTGCCCCGGCCGAAGGCGGTCAGGCGTCACGCCCCAGCGCGCCGCGTACTCGCGCAGCGAGGGGACGTAGTTCGCGCCCTCGAGCATCCGCTCGCGTTGCATCCGCAAGACGTAGACGACGTCCGCCGCCTTGATCGCGTCGATGTCGGTCGTCGCCTCGCAGCCGAGCTCCTCGATCCCGCGCGGGATCAGCGAGGGCGGGCCAACGAGCGTGACCCGCGCGCCCATCAGCGTCAGTCCCTGGATGTTCGAGCGCGCGACGCGGGAGTGCAGCACGTCGCCGACGATCGCGACGTGGAGCCCGTCGATGCGTCCGAACTCCTCGTGCAGCGTGTAGAGGTCGAGCAGCGCCTGCGTCGGGTGCTGGTGCTTGCCGTCGCCCGCGTTCACGACGTGCGCGCTCGTCCAGCGTGCGACGAGCTGCGGCGCGCCGATTTCGGCGTGGCGGATCACGATCACGTCCGGGTCGTACGCGCCGAAGGTGATCGCGGTGTCCTTGAGCGACTCCCCCTTGTCGACCGACGAGCCGGCCGCCTTGAAGGACATCGTGTCGGCGGAGAGCCGCTTGGCCGCGAGCTCGAAGCTCGAGCTCGTCCGCGTCGACGACTCGAAGAAGAGGTTCAGCACCAGCCGCCCGCGGAGCGTCGGCAGCTTCTTCATCTCGCGCTCGAGCGAGCGCTCGAAGCTTCGCGCCGTGCCGAGCAGCCGCTCGACGTCGTCGCGCGTCAGGTCCCCGATGGAAAGCAGGTGGCGACGCGGCGGCGTCTTCGGGGGGAGGAAGTCCTCCCGCATCACTTTCAGCTCAGCCAAGGGGCTCCTCCTCCTCTTCGGGCGTCGGGACGAGCAGGACACGGTCGAGCTCGTCGACCTCGAGCAGCTGCACCTGGATGTGCTCGCCACGGGAGGTCGGGAGGTTCTTGCCGACGTAGTCGGGGCGGATCGGCAGCTCGCGATGACCGCGGTCGACGAGGCAGGCGAGCTGGACGCGCTCGGGGCGGCCGTAGTCGAAGAGCGCCTCGATCGCGGCGCGGATCGTGCGGCCCGTGTAGAGGACGTCGTCGACGAGCACGCAGGTCATCCCCTCGAGCGGGAAGTCGAGCGTCGTCGCGCGGACGAGTGGCTGCGCGTGCAGCGGTGCCTCGCCGCCCCGCACCTGGACGTCGTCGCGGTAGAAGGTGATGTCGAGCGACCCGAGCTCCACCTCGTCGCCCGCGCGCTCCGCGATCAGGCGGCGAAGGCGCTGCGCGAGCGGGACGCCGCGCGTGTGAATCCCGACGAGCGCGAGCCGGTCGAGCTCCGGGTTCGCCTCGATCAACTCGTGCGCGATGCGAGAGAGCGTGCGAGAGATCGCCTCGCCGTCGAGCAAAACCTTCTCGGTCGAGACGCGTGCAGCAGCCATTCCGCAACTCCTTTCCGGCCTCGCTGGACCGGGTTAAAGGGGTCGGTGTCCGCGAGAACGTACCCCAACGGCCGGACGGAGTGTGGTGAACGACGGCTCAACGAAAGATCCCCCTTTCGGTCCCAACCGGCGCCTCGCGATGCCGTCTGAACGTTCACTGTGGCGCGCTGGGGATTCGATCTGACGGAGCCGCACCGTCGGCTGCCCGAGTCGAGCCACCCGAAGAGCGTCCGCCGCGCGAAGAAGAAGCCGCCGCGCTGGTTGACGCTCAAGCTCTCGTCGAGAGAGCGCCGGGCCGCCTGAACCGCCGCCACGGTCCGCCCGACCACGCATCATGGGCGGCCGTGAGGCGGATCCCGGCCTGGAGCGTGCTCGCCGCACTGGTTGCGGTCTCGACGATCGTGCGGGCGTGGGCCGCCCTGCGCATCCCGACGCCGTGGATCGCGGCCGACGAGATGATCTATGCGGAACTCGGTCGGAGCCTCTGGGAAACCGGGCACATGTCGATCCTCGGGGCGGATACGGCGTTCTACAGCCTCGTCCACCCCGCGCTGATCGGACTGCCCCTCGCGCTCTTCGACACCGAACACGGCTACGACGTTGCTCGGGTCGATCCAGGCGCTCGTGATGTCGCTGGCAGCGGTGCCGGTGTTCGCGTGGGGCCGGCACCTCATGTCGGAGCGCTGGGCTCTCGTCGCGGCGGCGCTCACGCTCTGCATCCCAGGTCTCGCGTACTCCGGCCTGCTGATGACCGAGACCATCTTCTATCCGCTTGTCGTGCTCTCGGCGTGGCTCGCCGCACGTGCGCTGGCCGAGCCGACGCGCCTCGGGCAGGCTCTCCTCGTCGGAACGGTCGCTGTGACGATCCTGACTCGGCTCCAGGGCGTCGTGCTCGTTCCGTCGTTCGTGCTCGCGGTCGCGCTCTACGCCGCCGCCGGCCGAACGACCGCGCCGCTGGTGCGGCTTTGGCCCGCGCTCGCTGGGCTGGCGGTGCTGGGAGCGGCGGTGCTCGCCGCCGGCCTCGGCGCCTACGAGCCTGCCGGAACGGTCAGCTACGGGCTCGGGGATGCGCTCCGGTTCGGCCTGTACCACGCCGCCGATCTCGTGCTCCTCGTCGGCGTCGTTCCCGCCTGCGCAGTCGTGGCGCTCGCGCTCACCCGTCCGGAGGCGCCCGCGGTTCGGGCGTACCTCGCCGTGACGTTCGCGTTCACGCTGGGCTTCGTGGCGCAGGTCGGTCTGTTCGCGTCGCGCTACGTCGGCCGCCTCGCGGAGAGAGACCTGATCGGGTTGGCGCCGCTCCTGTTTCTCGGCCTCGGCCTGTGGCTCGACCGCGGTGCGCCACGCTCGCGCCTGTCCGCGTCGCTCGTCGCGCTCGGAACCGCCGGGCTCGTGCTCGTGCTGCCGCTCGGGCGCCTCGTGCACAAGGCTGCGCTGCCCGACGCGTTCATGCTCGTGCCCGTCTGGCGGCTGGGCCACTACGAGCTCGTCGTCTGGAGCTTCGCCGTGGTTGCCGCACTCGCGTTCGTCCTCCTCCCCAGGCGCGCGCTCGCCGTGGTGCCGTTCGTCCTCGCCGCGGTCTTCGTAGGGTCGTCCGTGGTGGTTTCGCGCTTCGTCGCCGACGAGGCCTCGACGCTGAAGACGTCCTTCTTCGCGGACGCGCAGCCCACGTGGGTCGACGACTCCGTCGACGGCGACGTGGCGTACTTCTACGACGGCGAGCCCCACTGGAATGCGGTCTGGAGCTACGTGTTCTGGAACCAGTCGATCCGGCGCGTCTACGTGCTCGAGGGCGCCAAGCGCGTGCCGGGCCCGCTTCCGCAGACGCGGGTCGAGCCGTTCCCCTTCGGCGAGCTCGCCGAGGACTCGCCTCCCTATCTCGTCGGCTCCACCGCGTACTCGTTCGTGGGCGAGCCGCTCACATCGGTCGACCAGAGCGGGCTCATCCAACGGGGCCTCGTGCTCTGGCGAACCGGGACGCCGCTGCGCCTCGGAAGCGTGCTGACAGGTGTTCAGGGAAGCGGAGACATCTACGGCCCCGCGTCGCTGACCGCGTACGGCTGCGACGGAGGCCGTTTCGAGCTCACCCTGATCGCGAAGGGCTCGCCCGTCACCGTCCGGCTCGACAGCGGTGACGTGCGGCTCGAGCGCACGCTCGCACCGCAGGAGATCTGGCGGCCGGCGGTTCCGGTGACGGAACCGTCCGAAGTCTGTTCGCTCAGCCTGACACCGAGCGGGCTCGTCGGCTCGACGCGCTTCGAGTTCGTCCGCTAGCGACGGCCCCGGCCCGACTCCACTGCGCGAGCGAGGTCGTCGAGCGAGATCAAGCCGGCGAGGTGTCCGTCGTCGATGACGAGGCCACGGCCGAGCCCGCCGCTGAGCGAGCCGGCCGCCTGCTCGAGCGTTTCGTCACTCGCGAGCACCGGGATGACCGCGACCGGGAGCATGCTCTCGCGCACGGTGTGGGTATCCCACTCGCTGCGAGGCACGTCGGAGACCAAGCGAAACGGGAGCAGGCCGACCGGGCGGCCACCTTCGACGACCGGATAGGCGTCCTGCCGGTCGGTCCAGGCGATGCCGTCCATCAGCTCGCCGATCGTCTGGTCGGGCGAGACGGTCGTCGGCGAGCGAACCATCAGGTCGCGGACGCGCAGCCCCGCGAGCTTGCCGTACACCTGCCCGTACCGCGCCTCCTCGGTGGCCGCGCCGAACAGGAACCAGCCGAGGAGCGCGAGCCAGAGGCCATTCGTCGCGAGCTCCGAGAAGAAGAAGAGCGCGACCCCGCCCGCGATCATGAGGGCGCCGAACCCGCGGCCGATCGCCGCGGCGACCCGCGTGGCCCACGCGAAGTCGCCGCGCAGGCCCCACAGCGCTGAGCGGAGGACACGCCCGCCGTCGAGCGGGAGCGCAGGCAGCAGGTTGAAGACGAGAAGCGCGAGGTTGATGTAGCCGAGCCAGGCCGCGATTCCGTCGACCTCTTGGACGCCGGTGATCGCCAACGCGAGCCCGACGAACCCCGCGCCCAGCACGAGCGAAACAAGCGGCCCCGCGATCCCGATGCGGAACTCGGCACCCGCCGAAGGGAACATGCCACGAAACTGCGCGACGCCGCCGAAGAGCCAGAGCGTGATGCCTTCGATCTCCATCCCTTCGCGCCTCGCCTGAAGTGCATGGCCGAGCTCGTGCAGCAGCAACGACGTGAAGAAGAGCACCGACGCGGCAATCGCCATCGCGACGTACGTGCCGTCGCCGAGTCCGGGGTTCTGATCGGGGAAGACGGTCGCGGCGAGCGACCAGGTGATCAGGCCGAAGACCACGAGCCAGCTCCAGTGGATGCCGACGCGGATGCCCGCGACCCGGAAGAGCGTGACGCTCGAGGTCATGCCGCGCTCCCGACCGCGACGAGCCAACGCAGGTCGTACACCACGGTGTCGGGAAGCATTCGCTCGGCTTCCGCGAGCCCGGCTTCGACCTCGCCCTCCTCGATCAGGTCGAACGTGGAGATGTGACGCTCGCGCATGCGTAGCAACGCGTCCTCACGTGAGAGCGTCGCGCGCTGGTCGAGGCGGAACGTCTCCACGCCGTCGAAGCCGGCCGACTGAAGCTCTGCGACGAGGTCCTCCCGTGTCGGGAAGCGCGCGCGGTCGACGCGCTCGAGCGACGGGATGTAGCGGCTCAGCCAGAAGTCGTCGAAGTGCGACTCGTCGAAGCTGACGACCGCGACCCGTCCGTCGTCTCCGAGCACGCGCCGCGCTTCGGCGAGTGCGGCGGGGTGGTCCACCAGGTGCAGCACGAGCCACAGCACTGCGCGCTCGAACCAGCCGTCCCTGAACGGAAGCGACTCGGCCCGTGCCTGCTTGAAGGCGATGCCGTCAAGTTTCTCCTTGGCAACCGCCAGCATCTCCGGTGACGCGTCGACGCCCCAGACTCGTGCGCGCGCCCGCTCGACGAGGGCGGCGCTCAAGCGCCCGGTGCCGCAGCCGATGTCGAGGACGCGGCGACCGCGGAGGTCGGCCTCCCGCTCGACGAGCTCGTAGACCTCCCACCAGTTGTCGTCGACGGGCCGGACCGCGTCGTAGCGCTCGGCGAGCCGCCCGAAGTCGACCCTAGAGCCCGGCGACGGGCTCATCGGGCTCGGTCATCGCCTCGATCGCGTCCTGCGCGAGGTCGACCGACCCCTCCGGTACGAGCACGGCGAGTGCATCCGCGTCCTCTTCCGATCGGAGCTCGGACTCGATCCCCGCCTCGTTGAGGATCGCCTGGATCTCCTCCGCCTCGGTGACGTCGCCGGCGACCGCCACCTGCACCATGCTGGTCATCGCTTCTCCTCGTCCGAAGGTGCGGAGTCTACGCGCCGGCCGGAAACGCCTCCCTTGATCAGCCGCGGCGCGCCGCGCTCGGCAAACGGGACCTCCACCACGTCGAAGTCGCGCGGGACAACGGTCTCCGGGAAGATGGCGCGGGCCTCCTCGGCGATCTCCGAGCCGAAGTAGCGGTTGGAGAGATGCGTCAGGGCGAGGAGCGTGACCCCCGCCTCCCGCGCGACCTCCGCAGCCTGCGTCGCGGTCGAATGGAGCGTCTCCTTTGCCCGCTCGCGCTCCTCCTCCGCGAACGTCGCCTCGTGGACGAGCACGTCCGCACCCTGCGCCGCCTCGACGACGCTCGGAGCGGGGGCGGTGTCGCCCGCGAGCACCACCTTGCGCCCGGAGCGCGCCTCGCCGACCACGGAGTCGGGGGTGATCACACGTCCGTCGGGCAGCGTCACGGCCTCACCCCGCTGAAGCGTGCCGCGCTCCGGGCCGATCGGGATCCCGAGCGCCTCGGCGGCGTCGGGGTCGAAGCGCCCCGGCCGAGCCTCCTCCACGAGGGCGTAGCCGACGGCGTTGCGGCCGTGATTCGGCGCGAACGCCTCGATCCGGTACTCGCCGCGCGGGAGCACGTCCCCCGGCCGGAGCGTGACCAGCTCGTAGGGATAGGTGAGCCGTCCGAAGATCCGCTTCAGGTCCCCGAAGAGCTCGGAGAGGCCGGGAGGACCGTAAATGGTGATCGGAAGCTCGCGGCCGCGGAGCGCGAACGTCTTGAGCATCCCGGGCAGCCCCAGGAAGTGGTCCGCGTGAAAGTGGGTGAGGAAGATCTCGCTGAGCTCGACGAGACCGACGGCCGAGCGGAGCATCTGCCTCTGCGTTCCCTCTGCGCAGTCGAAGAGCAGGCGCTCCCCGCCGCGACGCACGAGCAGCGCGCTCGGCGCGCGTTGTGCCGTCGGCATCGAGCCTGACGTCCCGAAGAAGACGATGTCGAGATCCACTAGCTCACGAAAATGCGCCGCACTCTCGTGAGAGGTTATGGCTACGGCAGCACGATGCGTGCGCCGGCCGTCAACGGCCGACCTGCAAGACCGTTTCGCCGCTCGATCTTCCAGACCCCGCTCCGCGGGTCACCGCCGTAGCGGTCCGCAGCGATCGACCAGAGCGTGTCCCCCGGCTGGACGGTGTAGACCTGCTCCGGCGCAGCGGCGGTGGACGCCCGGGCCACGACCGCCCAGGCGACGGCGACGAGGAGCACGAGGACGAGGATTCGAGCGAACACCTGTTCGTAGAGTAGGCGAACAGGTGTTCTGTGTCAAGCGGGGGCATCCAGGAGGACGCGACCCAGCCGCGGGGAAAGCGCGTCGCCGTCGCGACCTAAGATTGCCACCTCCGCGTGCGCAGCCGAGCGAGCGATGACCCGTCGTGGGCCGGGGGTCAGACGCCTACCGGACGCGGAGAAACGAGCGCCGGGCCGGGTTCACGGCGGCGATCAGCCGCACGGTGCGGGGCCCAGAGAGCCGGAGCGGCAGCGTGCGATGGGCGCGCAGCCGGTAACTGGCCGTCCCGACCGTGACGGAGGCGGCCTCGTCCGCGGTGACGAGGATCCGGGCCCCGGCGCGGCGCACCTCCGCCCCGACGACCCCCTCGGCGTGCCGCCAGAGCCTCCTCTTCCCCCGACAGCCGCGAGCCACAGCGGTCCGCACCGCCCCCCACGCCGGCCGCCGCGATCGGTCCGCGCGCATCAAGGCAGCCTGCCAGCGGTCGAGGTTCGGCTCGTCGACGAGCCCGAAGAAGAGAAGCTCGCTCACCGACGGGTCGCACGCGACCTTCGCGACGAGCTCGCCGTAGATCTTCGCCTGCGTGCGCTCGTCGGTGGTCCGCACGCTCTCGCGGCCGAAGTACGAGCGCCGGTTTCGTGCGGGGATGGCGACCTGCCATCCGACTTCGTCGAGCTTGAAGGTCAACGGCCGCTCCTGGAACAGATCGGGCTCGGCGAACGTCGGCTGCGCGGTCCCGTCGAACGCGTCCCAGATCGCCTGCTTGATCCGGTTCAGGTTCACGATGCCGGCGTTCGGCCATTTGTAGCCCTTGGCCAGCGGGTCGCGGTCCTTCGCGGGGTACGGGTGGAAGCCGAGCACGTCCATCATCGGCTTGTCTCGGTCGAGCTTCCGGTAGCCGAGCCCGAGGTCGTGGATGAACTTGACCGGCGAGGTCGAGACGTTCGACGGCGCCTTCGGCATGTCGTTGCCCCGCGGGGAGAGCCCGAGGCCGACGACGGTGATCTCCGGGTCGACCTCCTTCAGTGCGTCGTAGGAAGCCGCCAGGAAGCGAGCGAACGCGATCCCCGACGCCGGGGTGCCGTCCTTGTTGAACTGCGGCTGCCAGAAGCGCGTCAGGTTCGGCTCGTTGCCGATGACGTACTCCTTCACCTCCGGATACGTGGACGCGAGGATCCGGAGCCAGTCGGTGAACCGCTCGAGCGCGTCCGGGTCGTCGGTGATCGCGCGCGCCTTGCCGATGTGGACGCCGAACGACAGGTGGATGCCGAGGGCCTGCGCCTGGGGGATCGCGCGGTCGAAGAAGGCCCTCTCCGTGATTGCGTCCGGGTTGGCCGGGTCCCAGCTGACCATGATCTTGTTCGCGGTCATCCCCGTCGCCGTGAGCTCGGAGAAGAACCAGGCGCCGCCGTCGTCGTCGTACTTTCCGTGATCGTCGGACACACCGAAGAGCGGCGTCGCACCCGCGACGGTGGCGAGCGTCAGAGCGCAGGTGACTGCGGCGGCAGCGACTAGAGCGGTTTTCATCTCGCTATGGCTGTCGACGCAGCCGGCGCGGCAGTTTAACCCGCGTCCGGGACGAGCGTTTCCATGAGCCGCTCTGGGCCGAAGCGAACAGGATCGTCCGCCGGTAGACCGGTTTCCGCCGCAGCAGCTTCGATCGCGGCATGCGCCTCTTCTTCGCCGAGAAAGCGCGTATTCATTGCGACACATGCCACGTTCGCGGGCCGCGCCGGAAGAGAGAGGCGTTCGTGGAGCTCGACCAGCTCGGCGAGCGACGGGAGCGGGTGGCCCGGATACCCCTCGACCTCGGTCGTGCCGGCCATGTGGCAGAGGACGTAGACGTGCGGCGCGCTGCCGTGGATCAGACCCATCGTCACGCCCGAGTACGCCGGGTGGACGATCGAGCCCTGGCCCTCGACGAAGAGCAGGTCGGTCCCGCCGCGGCGGTATCCCTCAACCACGAGTCGCTCGGTCGCGCCGGCGATGAAGTCGGAGACCACCGCATCGACGGCGATTCCCCAACCCGCGATCGCGATGCCGGTCTGCCCCGTCGGAACGAACCGCGACGCGAGACCCCGCTCGCGCGCGGCGCGGTCGAGCTCGAGCGACACGGTCATCTTCCCGATCGCGCAGTCGGAGCCGACCGTCAGGACAATGCGCGTGTCGAGCTGCAGGTTCTCGCCGGTCGGAACGTCGAGGTCGTCCGGGGGCTTGCGCAGGTCGCGGAGCTCGACGCCGTGACGCGATGCGAGCTCGGCCAGCTCCGAGTCGTCGGAGACGAACTCGTGGAGGCCGTTTTCCAGGTCGAGGCCTTTCGCGATGCTGCTCTTCAGCAGCTGGCGCCACTCGGGCGGGAAGCGCCCGCCCTGCGTGGCCACGCCGACGAGCGCGGTCGTGGGGTTGAAGCAGAGCGCGTCGTTGACGCTTCCGACGATCGGGATCCCGTCGTAGGTCTCACCCGCGTGTGCCGAGTCGAGGATCGCGACGACAGGATCGGCACCGTACTTCAGGACGCCCCTCGCAGTCTTGCCGTAATGCGGGTCGTCCGACCGACCCTCAGCGAGGATCAGATACCGCTTCTCTGACACCGAGCCCCGGTTCGGTCGAGGGAAGCTGCACGCCGTCGACGAACTCCACGCCCGGCCACGGATCGTGCGCGAGGAGCAGGTTGCCGTCGAGGTCGACGTGGTCCATCAGCGACGCGATCTGCGCGCCCGCCGCGACGGAGAGACCTGATTCGACCATGCAGCCGAGCATCACCCGGAGGTCGAGCGCGCGCGCGGCGTGCGCCATCCGGACCGCTTCGCGGATCCCGCCCGACTTCGCGAGCTTGATGTTGATCCCGTGCGCACGCTCGGCGCAAGCTGCGACGTCGGCGAGCGTATGGCAATCCTCGTCGACGAAGATCGGCACGGGCGAGCGGCGCTTCAGCTCCGGTCCACCCGGGTCCCCGGCGGGCAGCGGCTGCTCGCAGTACTCGATCTCCATCTGCGGCAGGTTCTCGAGCGCCTCATCGAGCGCCCAATACTCGTTCACGTCGACCTGGAGCGGACGGTCCGTCGCGGACCGCACAGCACGCACCCGCTCGACGTCGAGCCCGTCTCCCCCGCCGAGCTTGAGCTTCAGCCGGCGGAACCGGGGCGCCGCCCGCTCTGCGCGACGCGCCATGTCGTCGGGGTCGCCGAGCCAGACCGTCCAGGACGTCGGCGGGCCGGCGCGCCGCAGCCCGAGGAGCCTCCAGACCGGTTGGCCCGCAAGCTTTCCGCAGAGGTCGTGGAGCGCAGCGTCGAGCGCCGCCCGCGCCGCGTACTCACGCCTCGGCAGGCGCTCGAAGATCTCCTCGAGCGCGAACGGATCGTCCCCGAGAAGCTCCGCATGCTCCTCGACGTACGCACGCGCCGACTCAGCCGACTCGTCGTAACGCTCGATCGGCGCCGCCTCGCCGAAGCCGCTCACGCCCTCGTGCCTGAGCTCGACCTGGCAGAGCTCGACGTCGTCCTGGGAGTTGCGGGAGATCACGAAGGTCTCCGCCAGGGGAACGGTCACGAGGCGGGCGCTCAGCTCCACGCGGCAACCCTAATCAAGCCGTTCATACGCCCGGCAGGATTCGAACCTGCGACCTCTCGCTCCGGAGGCGAGCGCTCTATCCCCTGAGCTACGGGCGCGGGGTAGCAACCCGAGTGTAGCCGCGGCTAAGAAAACGATTACAACGGCGCGCTACTTTCGAGCCGTTCACCTTCGAAAGGACGCTAGATGAGACGCATCACCTCTGTTCTGCTCGCACTTGGGCTGCTCGCCGGGCTCGGGGCCGCCGTCGCCGTGGCGAAGGCTCCAGGCAAAACGAAACCCCGGGCTGGGAACGTTCAACAGCGGGGGTTGCTGCCTGTTGCGGCTGCGTATCTCGACCTGACGCCGGCGGCGCTGCGGCGCGAGCTCCGGGCGGGGAAGTCTCTGGCCCAGGTCGCGACCGCTAAGGGCAAGTCGGTCGACGGGCTCGAGTCAGCGCTCTTGAGCGCCCTTCGCTCGAGGGTCGAGGCTGCGAAGGCCGCTGGCAAGCTCGACGCGGCTCGCGCCGATCGACTGCTGCAGCGGGCGCCACAGCTCGTCGACCGCATCGTCAACGCGAAGCCGCGCGCACGAAAATCGCTCGCAAGGGGTGCACGTGGCCTGCTGAAAGTTGCCGCGACGTACGTCGGTCTGACGAACGCACAGCTTGTCGCCGAGCTTCGCTCGGGGAAGTCGCTCGCACAAGTCGCGACGGCGAAGGGCAAGTCGGTCGACGGGATGGAGCAGGCGCTGCTCGCTGCTCTGAAGAAGAAGGTGGACGCTGCAGTGGCCGCTGGCACCCTCGACGCCGCCCGCGCCCAGACGTTGCTCGAGCGCGCACCGGCGCGCATCGAGCGCATCGTGCAACGCACTCGCAGGTAGACGTCAGGCTCGACCGAGCGTGAGGAGGCGGGCTGTGCCCGCCTCCTCTCGTTTTCGGAAGAATCGTCACGTGAGGTTGGCGGCTCCACGGAAGATCGAGGTGCCGAAGGCACCGATCTTCCGTGGTTAGGGTTAGAGGCTACCTCCGCTCACTCGATCCGCAGCTCCCGCGCGATGTGTGGTTGCTGCAGATCGGCGGCGTTGCGAACTCGTTCGGAAACGGGATCGTCTTCCCGTTTCTCGCGATCTACCTGCACGACGTGCGCGGGTTCGGAATCGCGACGGCCGGGATCGCGATCGCGATCTCTGCCGCCGCACAGCTGGTCGCAGGCATCGCGGTCGGCCCCGTGATCGACCGGCTCGGTGCACGGCGCGTGCTCCGCACCGGACTCGTCATCCAGGCCGTCGGCTTCGGGCTGCTCCCGCTTGTGACCGAGCCCTGGCACGCGTACGCGCTGCTTGCGTTCGAGGGAGTCGGCAGCGCGGCGTTCTGGCCGAGCCAGTCCACGCTGATTTCCCGGCTGACGCCTCCGCCCCGACTCCACGCAGCGTTCGCGCAGCAGCGCGTCACGATGAACCTCGGCGTGGGCCTGGGCGGGCTCGCGGGCGGGCTGATCGCAAGCGTCGATGTGCCCACGTCGTTCACCGTCCTGTTCGTCCTCGACGGCTTGACCTTCCTGGCCTACGTCGCGGTGCTCTCGTTCATCCGCGATCCGGGCGCTGCACCGCTTCGCGAGGGCGAGGCCGCCGGCTCGTACCGGGAGGTGCTCCGGGACCGCCTCTTCCTCGGGCTCTGGTCACTCAACTTCCTCTTCGTCGCCGCGGGATACTCGCTGCTGAACCTCCTTCCTCCGTTCGTCAGCGACTACGCAAACCTGACCGAGCGGCAGATCGGCGTCGTGTTCTTCTTCAACACGATCACGATCGTGCTTGCGCAGCTCCCGATCTCCCGCTGGCTCGAGGGGAAGCGCCGCCTGCGCGCGCTCGCGTTGATGCCGCTGCTGTGGGCCGTTGCGTGGCTCGGCGTGGACGCGACCGGCTATTGGCTCGAGGCAACGGCGGCCTTCGTCGCCCTCACGGTCTTCGCGATCGTGTTCGGGATCGGCGAATGCCTGCACGGGCCGGCGCACCAGGCACTCGTCGGAGAGCTCGGAGCCGAGCGTCTTCGTGGACGCTACTTCGCCCTGCACTCGATGTCGTGGGGGCTCGGCGGCGTCGCCGGGCCGGCGATCGGCGGGCTGATCCTCGCGACGGCGCCGTTCGCGCTCTGGCCGCTCGCCGCGGCGGTGTGCCTCGTCGCCGCGGCCGGAGCACTCACCCTCGAGCGCCTCGTCCCGGAGCCGCTTCGACGCATCCCGCGGGTGGACACGGAGCACGGTGTCGTGCTCGGCGATCTCGAGCCGACGCCCGCGGGCCTAGGAGACCGGACCGCCGGGTAGAATGCTGCCCCGATGACCGTGCACACGGACGATCCCCTCAGTACCGATGCCCAGCCTGCCTCGCATCAGGCGCTCGCGTGGCCGCACCGGTGTTGCGGAGGCCGCCGCACGGCCGCGCATCGCTGAGCTCAGCGCGCAGGGCCTCACGTGGGTGCACGTCACGGCACCCGACCAGGAAGTGGCGACGGAGCTCGCTGAGCGCTTCGGCTGGCACCCGCTGGACGTCGAGGACATCCTCTCGAAGCGCCAGCGGCCGAAGGTCGACGACTACCCCGACTACCTCTTCGCCGTCCTCCACTTCCCGTGGTACGACAGCTCGGTCCAGCGACTCAACGCCGCTGAGCTCGACATCGTGCTCGGGCCTGACTACCTGGTCACGATGCCGAACGTCCCGCTCCTGCCGGTCGACCGACTGTTCAACCGCTGCGCCGAGGACGAGGAGTTCCGCGACGAGCTCTTCGCAAAGGGCTCGGGCCGCCTGCTCTACGAGGTCCTCGACGACCTCTTCGACTACTGCTTCCCGATCCTCGACAAGATCGCGCACAAGCTCGACAAGATCGAGGACGACATCCACGAGGTGCGCTCCGAGGAGCTCGTGCGCGACATCTCGAACGTCAAGCAGGAGATCATCTCGTACCGCAAGATCATGAAGCCGCAGCGGCCGACGCTGCGCGTGCTCGAGCGAAAGGTCGAGCGCTTCCTGCCCGAGGACCTCGAGCTCTACTTCGACGACATCGTCGACGCGTCGGAACGCATCTGGGACGTGCTCGACAACTACAAGGAGGTCGTCGAGGCGCTCGAGGACACGAACGAGTCGGTGATCGCGCACCGGCACAACGACGTCCTGCGCGTGCTCACGGTCTTCAGCGTGATCCTGCTTCCGCTCACGCTGATCGCGAGCGTATTCGGGATGAACGTCGTCTACCCCGGCGAGAGCACGCACGCCGCGTTCTGGGTGATCATCGCGATCATGGTGCTGACGATCTTCGCCATGCTCGGCTTCTTTCGCTGGAAGCGCTGGCTCTGAGCCATACGGCCGGCTCAGCGCTCGATGAGGTCGATCGTCGTCGCAGCGCGAGCGGACTGCCACGCCAGAAGGAAGCGCGTGAGTTCGAGCTCGCCTCCGTCTGCGAACGAGCCGAGAACACCGACCGCTACCGTGTTGCCGCCGACCTGCTCGACCACGTATCGCGCGCGCCGTTCGAGGTCGCCGACAAGCGTAGGGACAAGCGTGGGGTCGCTGACTCGAATGAGCATGGCCGCACGTTGCGGAAGGCCGCACACAGAGTCTCTCCGTCTCGGTACTCCGCCAATCCCCCGGGCCGGGTGATCCGCTCGCTCTCGGGAACCGGAAGGCGAGAAGCGCTGGCTCTGAGCCGCTAGCGGGCCGCAAGATCGACCGCCCACGGGGTCTAGAGCCTGGGTCCAGCCTCGTGCGTGGGCCTGTTAGGACAACGAGCAAGGGTCGGCCTCTCCGCCGGCCCTTCTCGTTTCCCGACGAGTCGCAACTGGTCTGAGCTAGGCGTCCGCGCGCTGCTTCGCGCGGCGTCGCTCGCGTGCGACCTGCTGCAAGTGAACAGGCAGCTCCTCGATTGCGCGCCCCATCGCGCTCCCCGCGGCAGCTTCGATCATGTCTTGCTCCAGCCGCCACTGTGCGTGCGCCCCGACCAGTTGCTCGAGCCGCGACCACTGCTCGGCGAGCGATGCCGGTTCGGCCGGCAACGTCGGTCCGACGCGCGACCCCGCATGGGTCGCCTCCTCCGCGGCTTTCTGGACCGCTGCTCGCGCTGCGTCGAGGTTCTCCAGCCTCCCGATCGCGCGGTTGATCGCGGCCGCCGCCTCCTTCGCTGATGCGTCGCGCATCGCAACCGCGTGGCGAAGCGCCTGCCCCGCGGCCTCGCGAGCTGCCTCTCGAATTGCGACCCGAACGTCTCCCAGCCGCTGTTTCAGTTCGGCTTCGGCACGCGACGCGAGCGTCAGACGCCCGGCGGTCTCCGACTGCGACTGCTTCAGGCGCTCGAGCGTCTCTTCGGCCGAACGCGCCTCGGCGGCCGCAGCCTCCAGGTCCCGTTCGAGGGCCGCAGCCTGCTGCTCGAGTTCGTCTCGATCAACCACTTGTGGACGCAGCCGAACGTCGAATCACGAGCACTGGAGCTTACGAACTGCCCGAACGGCGCGCAAGGCGCGCGCCGCGGAGCACGCCCGCCCTAGCGCACGCGGAAGGTGTACGCGGGGAAGGCCTGCGGCTTGCCCCCCGCGGGCGCGGCAGTGACCGTGACGAGGAGTCGCTTGCCCTTCGCCGTCTTCGCCAACTTGAACGTGCATCCGCCTCGCCCGGTCCCGCGCAGCCGTTTGCCCGCAAGCGTCGCCCGGCACGTGAACGTCGTCGCGGCGGCCTTTTCCTCCGTCTCGAACGTGAGCTGCACGCTGCTCAGCCGGAACGACGCTCCGGCGCGAGGCGCAGCCGGGGCCCACTTCGGTGCGATCGCGTCGACGTGCGGAGTCGAGAGCGTGTAGCTCTGGTAGACCCCGGTTGGAGCCTCGTCGAACTGATCGTCCGCTCCCTCAAGGAATCCGGCCTCCACGAAGAAGTTGAGCGCGCTCGTGTTCCCGAGCTCGGAGCGGTTGATGCTGGCGACGTAGCCGCCGACCCATGCGCCTCTCAGGGTGGTCGCCGCGCCGACCTCGTAGTCGCTTCCGTTCCAACGCAGCAAGACGATCTGGCGAGTCGTGCCGTTGATGATGATCACGTAGTCGATGCCACCGTCACCGTTGCGTTCGCCGGTCTGCCCGTTCTGATCGCTGTCCATCCCGACGAGGACGTAGTCATTCGTCACGATGTCGGTGCGATTCGCGACCTGGACCACGAAGAGGAGGTCGCCGCTGATCGTGTTCGCGACGGCGACGCGAGTGATGTCGGGAGCGGTCTGGCTGTCGCCGGTCGGGTCCGGGATACCGACCGGGTTGTGATCCGAGACGCGCGCGTGCGCCGGTGCCGCGGCGAGCCCCACCGCGAGCACTGCGAACAAGAGAAGCCCCCGGACCACCTTCGCCGGGTTGTAGCGATCATCAAGCCAGAAGTCAACGAGTGTCGACCTCGGGAATGCTTGGATGTGTCGCGTGACCAAGCCCCTCTGGGCCCCATGGCGCCTCGAGTACATCCAGTCCGCGGACGAGCAACCCGGCTGCGTCTTCTGCATCGCGCGAGAAGGTGACGACGAGGAGACGCTCGTCGTGCACCGCGCGGAGCACGCGTTCGCGCTTCTGAACCGCTTCCCCTACTCGTCCGGACATTTCATGGTCGCGCCCTACCGCCACGCCGGCGAGTACGGCGCACTCGGCGACGACGAGGTGATCGAGATCCACCGCCTCGCCGTGCAGGGGCTGGAGGCGCTGCGCCGGTTGTACGGACCGGAGGGCTTCAACCTCGGCTGGAACCTCGGCCGGGTCGCCGGCGCCGGGGTCGTCGACCACGTGCACATGCACGTGGTCCCGCGCTGGGAGGGCGACACGAACTTCATGCCGGTGCTCGCCGACGTGAAGGTGATGCCCGAGCATCTGGCGGAGACGCGCCGCCGACTCGCGAACGCCTGGCGGGGCTGAAGGCGGAAGCCCCGCGTACTCCGGGGCCGCCGCCTTGCCCACTTCGGCTCTCGTCAGACGTTCGTCTTGTCGAACGCCTTGCCGGTCTCGAGCAGCGTCTTCAGATCGCTCAGGATCCAGCTCCAGCCGCCGCCGGCGCCCGTGTCTTCCAGCCCGCCGGCGACCATGTTCGCCAGCTTCGGCGCGCCCTCGAGCTCGTGGATCACGGTGAGCCTCGTGGCTCCGCTCTTGCCCTCCTCGATCTCCCACGTCAGGCGCGTGAACCCTTCCGCTTCCATCTCCGGGTCCATGAGCATGCGCCACGTCTGAACGAGCTTGCGCGGCGGGTCGACCTCGATCAGCTCACCGTCGATGATGGGTCCGCTCACGCCGGCCGCCTGCATGCCCACTCCGGCGACGATCCGGTAGGGGGCACCCGCCTGCAGAGTCCCCTCGACCGTGCCGCCGTAGCCGTAGCGATCCGTCCACTCGGGCTTGGTGATCGCATCCCAGATCGCCTGGGGCGTCGCGTTGATGTACACCCGGTAGACCTGGGTCGTCACCTTCGTTTCCGTCATCGTCGTCATGCACTCTCCTCCAACTCGTTCTTGAGGTCTGCGAGCGCCGACACCCGGCGCTCCGTGTACTTGTCGATCCACCGGTCATGGATCAGCCGGATCGGTACCGGGTTCAGGAAGTGCAGCTTCTCCCGGCCCTGCCGGCGCGTGACGACGAGGCCCGCGTCTTCAAGGACTCGCAGGTGCTTCATGACGCCGAAGCGCGTCATCTCCAGCCCCGACTCGAGCTCGGTGAGCGTGCGGCCGTCACGCGCGAAGAGCCGGTCGAGCAGGAAGCGCCGCGTCGGATCGGCGAGCGCCTTGAACACGCGGTCGTCGTCGGTCACGGCTGTCACTATAGGTGACCGATCGGTCACATGTCAATTCCTGTTGGCGACGTCCGATCCGCGACCCGTAGCGTTGGAGGGTGACGAGGCGCGGGCTCTTCCTGTTCGGCGCGATGTGCGTGATCTGGGGAGTCCCCTACCTCCTGATCCTGGTCGCGGTCCGTGACCTCAGCCCCGCGGTCCTCGTGCTCGCCCGCACGGCCATCGCGGCGCTGCTGCTGCTGCCGCTCGCAGCGGCACGGAGGGAACTGAGGCCGCTGAAAGGCCACTGGGTGCCGCTGCTCGTGTTCGCCGGAATCGAGATCGCGATTCCCTGGGTGCTGCTCGGAGCGGCGGAGCAGCGCATCTCGAGCTCGCTGACCGCGCTCCTGATCGCGGCGGTGCCGCTCGTCGGAGCGGTGATCGCGCGAACGACGGGCGACCGCGAGCGGCTCGGCCTGCCGAGCCTGGTCGGTCTCCTGCTCGGCCTGGTCGGCGTCGCCGCGATCGTCGGGCTGAACCTCGAAGGCGCCGGCGTCCTGCCGCTCTCCGAGGTCGCGCTCGTGGCGGTCTGCTACGCGGTCGGGCCGGTGATCCTGCAACGCTATCTCGCGGATCTCCCGGCGCTCGGCGTGATCTCCGCGTCGCTTGCCGTCACGGCGTTGGCCTACGTGCCGTTCGCGCTGGCCAGCCTCCCGAGCGAGGCACCGCCGTCGAGCGCGATCTGGTCGGTGCTGGCGCTGGCCGTGGTCTGCACGGCGATCGCGTTCGTGCTCTTCTTCGCGCTGATCGCCGAGGTGGGACCCGTGCGCGCCACCGTGATCACGTACATCAACCCGGCAGTCGCCGCGCTGCTCGGAGTCGCGATCCTCGACGAGCGCTTCACGTTCGGTATGACTGTGGGATTCGTGCTCGTGCTCGTCGGGTCGGTGCTCGCCACACGCACGCGAGAGCGGCCGGAGCAACCAGCACCGGCGCTCGACCCGGCCTGCGACACCGTCTGACGACCACGTCCCTCGATCAAGGGAGACACCGCAAGAACCGCACGCTCCGCGACTCCGTTGTATGAGGGGGTCGTCCGGGACTGACGGGTGAGGCGACCGGCGACCCCCTCATCGCTTCCGCGTCGGCCGGCGCTCTCCTCGCGTGAGCAGGACGGCGCGACGCATCACGGTGGCTCGCCTCTTGTCTCGAGACGCCCGATGCGAAAGGATTGGCGGCGCGGGAGCGCCTGCAGGGAGTAAAGGAGGCAAGATGAAGAGGGCAGCAGCACTCGCTGTCATGCTCACGATGGCGCTGGTGGCGGGCGTCGCGGCGGCTCCGGCGCCGGCCGTCGTGCACGAGATCTACGCGGCCTGGTGCGCCGGCAAGGGCGAGATCGAGCCGCCGGGTCTCAGCAACGAGGAGCGCAAGAACTTCGCGATGCCGGTCATGGCCGGTGGTGTCGCCACGCTGACGCCGTACCTCGACGGGGTGCTGATCGACTTCGACTTCGATCGTCCGCAAGCGAAGATCAGCCCGTCGCTCGTCGGGATCGTCCAGATCGGACCGGGTCTTTACATCGAGACGTTCGTGCTCGACCACCAGGCGTTCGACCACTGCGCGAACCTGCAGAGCTGAAGCCTGCTGAAACCGGGGAACGGAGGTTCCGTAGCGTCCGAAATCCGGCCAATCCGTTCGAACGGCCCGTCTTCGCCGACGGGCCGTTCGTCCGTCTCGATGAGCAGGATCGACCGGGTGCTGGCCGGTATGGGAGTCGCGCTCGGCCTCGCGGGGATGGCGGTTGATCACCTGCTCGGCGACGACCCGGGGCTCGAGGATCCGCCGGCGTTTCTGATCAGCGCGGCCGTCATCCTGGTGATCACGGCCCTCCTGTTCGGGCGGGTCGTCCGGCGGTCGCGCAATCCAGGTCGCGCGGGCTTCATCGTGGCGGTGCTCGCCGTTGCGAGCTTGCCGTTGATCTGGCTCGGCGTGCCCTTCGCCGTCGCACCGGCGGCGATCGCACTCGGAAAGAGGGGCGACGGACGGCTCGCGACTGCGGCGGTTGCGATCGGCAGTGCCGTCCTCTTGCTCGTCACGGCCGCGTACAGCTACGACGCGGTCGACAAGCTCTCGTAGGGAGTCCTTTGGGCTGCGCTCACAGTCAGGTGTGTCCTGGACCGAGAAACAGGGAAGCCCTGCCGTAGCTGGGCTTCCTCAAGCGGGCGGTGGGGCTCGAACCCACGACCCTCAGCTTGGGAAGCACCGGCGAAGAGAACTAACGGGAACCAGTGGGAAGGTTCGCGTGGAGGAAAGCAACCTCAGCGCCCCTCTCAGCCTCCGCGGCTTCCCGTTCGTTCCCGTCTGTACTTGCCACCGCCGGTCGTCCACTGCCGCCGGACGTGGAGCTCGTTCCTGCGCGAAAGTGGCCGAGAAATTAGGCGTCCCGTTCGCGACCTGCAAGACGTGGTTGTGGCCTGGCTAGGCGGGCCGTCTCAGGTCACTGAGCGTGAGGAGCGCACCGACGACGAAGATCGCCGTCGCCAGGTAGATGAGGCCGAGGTGGCCAAGTGTGTCGAAGCCCCAGGGATAGTGCGCCGGCAGAGCGACGGCCAGTGCGAGCACCGGTACCGACACCGCGCCGACCCAAGCCCAGAGGTATCTCCTGCGGACCCCGAACCAGCTGAGGAACACGACCGCGAGGCCGTTTGCGGCGATGAACCCCGATACGGCGATGTGTAGGTGGCTGATGTAGTTGTACAAGTCGTTGTCGAAGGCCTTGACGTCGTCCTTGCTGCTCGCCACCTGTTCCGATCCGATGCCTAGCTCGAGAAACTCGCCCGTGAAGATACGGATGAAGAAGATGATTCCGTACCCGATGAACGCCAGCCCAGCGATCGTCATCAGCCACGTCCCCCAGACGAGCTGACTCGACTCGCGCCGTTCTACCTCGGCCGTGGAGACGCTTGCCATGCCTCACCTCCGGTGGTGTTTGCGGGGAGGTCAACGCGGGTTTCTTAAGCGGGCGATGGGGCTCGAACCCACGACCCTCAGCTTGGGAAGCTGATGCTCTACCAACTGAGCTACGCCCGCATGGTCTCGGGATTCTAGCGCCGGGGAGTCGAGGGGCCACCGCCGCAGCGAGGCCCCTCAAGCACGTGATCGTAGTAGGTCGGCTTGCCGAGGGGAAGCGCAATACTTGACCCGCAGACGACTTCGGGAGGGGGAACGATGACCGTGATCGCACCCGAGCTTGAGCTCACCGCCAGAGCCCTCGTGGCGCCAGGAAAGGGAATCCTGGCCGCGGACGAGAGCGACGGCACGATCAAGAAGCGCTTCGACTCGATCGGTGTCGAGTCGACCGAGGAGAACCGGCGCGGCTACCGCGACCTGCTCTTCACGACCGAAGGGGTCGAGGACTACATCTCCGGCGTGATCCTCTACGACGAGACGATCCGCCAGTCGTCCTCCGACGGGACGCCGTTCCCCGAACTGCTCGCATCGAAGGGGATCATCCCCGGGATCAAGGTCGATCTCGGCGCGAAGCCGCTCGCACTTGCGCCCGGCGAGACGATCACCGAGGGGCTGGACGGGCTGCGCGGACGGCTCGAGGAGTACCGCGGGCTCGGCGCGCGCTTCGCGAAGTGGCGCGCGACATACTCGATCGGGGAGAACCTCCCGAGCGAGTACTGCGTTTGGACGAACGCGCACGCGCTCGCGCGCTATGCGGCGCTCTGCCAGGAGGCGGGCATCGTCCCGATCGTCGAGCCGGAGGTGCTGCAGGACGGCGTGCACACGATCGACGAGTCGGCGAAGGCGACCGGGCGCGTGCTGCAGGCGGTCTACACCGAGCTGCACGACCAACGGCTCGACTACCGGGGAACGCTGCTCAAGCCCAATATGGTCATGTCCGGCTACGACGCCTCCGACCGAGCAGGCGTGGACGAGGTCGCCGAGCGAACGCTCGACGTCTTTTACCGCCACGTCCCCGCCGCGGTGCCCGGGATCGTCTTCCTCTCCGGCGGCCAGTCGGACGAGGACGCGACGGCGCATCTCAACGCGATGAACGCGCGCGGGCCGCACCCGTGGCAGCTGTCTTTCTCCTACGGGAGGGCGCTCCAGGCGCCGGCGCTCAAGGCGTGGGCGGGCTCGAACGTCGAGGCGGGCCAGCGCGCGTACTACCACCGCGCGAAGCTGAACAGCGCCGCACGCTCGGGCGCCTACGCCCCGGAGATGGAAACCGCGTCCGTTTAACGTGGGAGAGTCAACGATGAATGCGGAGCGCGCGCGGAGCCGGGCTTTGCCCGGCGGGAGCGCCAACAAACGTGTGGCAGCGAGTGCGCAGAATTAGGGGCGCACGGGGGAACCACGGGTTCCCCCGTGCTCTCTAGCGGTAGTCGAGGCCCGACAGGCGGGACAGCTTCTCGAAGGCGTGCTCCGCCTCGATCCGACGCACCGTGCCCGAGCGTGAGCGCATCACCATCGACTCGGTGATCACACGGTCGCGCGTGTAGCGCACGCCGTGGAGCAGCGCGCCCGACGTCACGCCGGTCGCCGCGACGAAGACGTCCTCCCCCGCGACCAGGTCGTCGGTCGTGAGCACGCGCTCGACGTCGAAGCCCGCGTCGACGAGGCGCTGCTTCTCGTCCTCGTCGCGCGGCCAGAGCCGACCCTGAAGCGCGCCACCGAGGCACTTGATCGCCGCGGCCGCGATCACGCCCTCGGGCGTGCCGCCGATCCCCATGAGCAGGTCGACCTCCGCGATGCCCCCGTGCGCGGCAGCGATCGCCGGCGCGACGTCGCCGTCGCGGATCAACACGACGCGGGCGCCCGCCTGCCGCAGGTCGGCGATCAGCTGCGTGTGACGGTCGCGCTCGAGCACGATCACCGTGACGTCCCGCGGTTGCTTGCCCTTGGCCTCCGCGACGCGCCGCACGTTCTCCTCCGGCGTCGCGTCGATGTCGATCGCCTCGGCCGCGTCGGACCCGGTCGCGATCTTCTCCATGTAGACGGCGGCGCCTGGGAAGAACATCGTGCCGCGCTCAGCGACCGCGATCACGGCGATGGCGTTCTGCTGCCCGAACGCGGTCAGTCGCGTTCCCTCGAGCGGATCGACAGCGACGTCGACCGCGGGGCCGAACCCCGAGCCGACCGACTCGCCGTTGAAGAGCATCGGCGCCTCGTCCTTCTCGCCCTCGCCGATCACGACGACGCCGGCCATCTGAACCGTGTCGAGCATCAGCCGCATCCCGTCCACCGCGGCCTGGTCGGCCGCGTTCTTGTCGCCGCGGCCGATCCAGCGCCCGGCGCCCATCGCAGCAGCCTCGGTGACTCGCACGAGCTCGAGCGCGAGGTTCCGGTCGGGCGGGGATCCGGCGCCGCCCGCGCGCTCGCTCGTCTCGAGAGCCTCTCTCATGGCGAACCCTCGTCGCCGGGGTGCGATGGGTGGTGCGAGGCAAGGACGCAGGGAGCGGGCGTATCCGCAGTGATACGGCCGCGACCGAGGACGCGGCATCGCGCCGCCCAGCGCGGCCCGGCGGCACAGCGGTTCGTCGTGAGAGAGGCTCTTTGGGCCTGCGTCACGACCTTGATCCTAGGGGAACGACCTCCGGCGCGGCCGCGTCCGCAGGCTCCAAGAAGACCACCGTGGCGCCCGCTGCGATCACGAGCACACCGCCGACGACGACCTGCCAGTTGAGCGACTCGCCGAGGAACGCCCAGGCCATCAGCGCCGCCGAGACGGGCTCGATGTAGGCCAGGATCCCGATCGCCTGGGCGGTCACGTGGCGCAGCGCCCAGATGTAGAGGTAGCCGGAGAGCGCGGTGAAGACCACCCCGAGCGCGAGCACCGCGGGGAGCTCGTTCGCCGTCGGGAGCACGCGATCCGCGTCGAGCAGGAGCGGCGAGATCGCGGCCGCCGCGATCGCGTAGTTCCAGAACGAGAGCGTCAGCACCGGGATGTCCGAGACGATCCGCTTGGTCAGGAGCACGAGTGCCGCGTAGGTCGCGGCGGTGAGCAGGCCGGTGACGAGCGCGAGCGGTCGCACCGCTCCGCCTTCCTCACCACCAAGCGCGACCAGCGTGACGCCCGCTGCGGCCGGCACGAGCGCCACGAGCGCGACACGGCTGCGCCGCTCAGGCAGGACAAACGGTGCAAGCAGCGCGATCGCGATCGGGGCGAGGTACGCCATCAACACCGCGACGGCAACGGACGAGAGCTTGATCGTGGCGAAGTAGAAGAACCAGTGCGCGGCGAGCGTGATCCCGATCAGCGCGACGCCTGCGCGGTGGCGCGTGAGGCGCAGCAACGCGAAGCGGCGGAGCGCGACCGCCGCAAGCAGCAGCGTCACGGCCGCGAACGCGAGCCGGTAGAACACGAGCACCTGCGCGTCGAGGTCGACCTTCCGGACGATGACCGCGATCAGCCCCCACGACGTGGCGAGCGCCGCGACGGCCAGCTTCCACCTCAAGGGCTCACATCCGGTCGGGGGCTTCGACGCCGATCAGGTCGAGGCTGCGCGCGATCACCGCCTGCGTGGCGATTACGAGACCGAGGCGGAACGGCTGCGCCTCGCCGTCGTCGATCACGCGATGGTGGTGATAGAAGCGGTGGAAGTCGTCCGCTACGCGGATCGCGTAGTTCGGCAGCGCGTGCGGCGCGCGGCGGTCGGTCGCCTCCGCGACGACGCCGGGGAACTCTGCGAGCCGCTTGACGAGGTCCCGTTCTTCGCGTGCGAGCTCGGCCGGTGGGTCGACGCTCGGTTCCGCTCCCTCGACGTTGCGGAGGATCCCCGCGATCCGCGCGTGCGCGTACTGCACGTAGTACACGGGGTTCTTCTCCGACTTCTCGCGCGCGAGGTCGACGTCGATCTCGATCGTCTGGTCGTGTCCGCGCGAGACGAGATACCAGCGCGCGGCATCGACGCCGACCTCGTCGACGAAGTCGTCCAGGAAGACGACGTCGCCTCGGCGCTTCGACATCTTCGTCTGCTCGCCGGCGCGGGAGAGGTTGACGAGCTGGTAGAGCAGCACCTCGACGCGCTCCGGGTCGTACCCGAGCATCCGGGCCACCGCCGCATACCAGTTGCGCGTCCCGTGGTGATCCGCGCCGAGGACGTAGAGCGCGTGGTCGAAGCCGCGCTCGAGCTTGTCGCGGAGGTAGACGACGTCCGCGGCGCGATACGTCGGCGCTCCGCCGTCCGAGCGGAGCAGGACCCGGTCGTCCTCGTCGCCGTACTCGGACGAGCGCGCCCAGAGCGCGCCGTCTTTCTCGTACGTGTCCAGCTGCGGGAGGATCTCCGGCAGGCGGCGCTGGAGCTCGCTCTGGAGCGCCCACGAGTCGAAGTGGATGCGGAACCGCTCGAGTGACGCCTCGATCCGCTCGAGCATCCGCGGCACCGGGTCGCCGTCGAGCGCGGCGAGCTCGCGCACGTAGTCGCCGTGGTACCCGTCCTCCGGCGGCTCCTCCCCGCGCCGCACCGCGTCGATCGACTCACGGAAGCGATCCATCTGCGCGCCCGAGTCGTTGTAGTAGTACTCGAGCTCGACGTCGTGGCCCGCGAAGGACAACAGGCGCCCGACCGAGTCGCCATAGGCACCGTTCCTCGCCGACGCGACGGTGATCGGACCTGTCGGGTTCGCCGAGACCGCCTCGACCTGGAAGCGCTCGCGGGGCGCCGCCCAGCCGGCGCCGTAGTCGCGGCCGGCGGCGAGGATCTCGGCGAGCGCATCTCGGTACCAGTCCCGCGCGACCCAGAGGTTGACGAAGCCGGGCCCGGCAACTTCCGCGCGCTCGACGCGCGGGCTCTGCGAGACCGCGTCGGCGAGCTCCTGCGCGAGGTCGCGCGGCGACTGCCTGCGCTGGGGCGCGAGCCGGAGCGCGACGTTCGTCGCATAGTCGCCGTGCGTGGGATCCGAGGGACGCTCGAGCTCAACCGGTGTTCCAGCTGCTTCCTCGACCTCGGAGGCGAGGCGCGTGACGGCATTCGTCGGGGACATGGGCTGTATCGTAGGAGCCCCGTGGAGGACGAGGCTCAAGAGCGGCACCTCAACATCCACCTCGACCCCGAGCACCTTGCGGGCGTCTACTCGAACTTCGCGAACGTGAGCTTCTCGAGCTACGAGTTCACGATCACCTTCGCGCGGATCGACCACGAAGTCGAGGAGGGCGACGTGCCCGGCGTGGTGGTCTCCCGGATCAACATGGCCCCGCAGTTCATGCGGGAGCTCCTGGACGCGATGACCGACTCCTGGTCGCGCTACACGACCGCGCAGGGCATCAAGGACCTTCCCGAGACCGACCCTCGCGACCACTAATGGCTAGGAGATGCGCTATTCGCGAATCCGCTCACGCGGATCCGCGACCGCTTGGCACCTAAAGGCGGCCGCTTCGCGGCCGCGGCCGCGGCGATTTCACGTCAGCGTCTGGTGGCCCAGGCCTCTGCCATGCCGGCACGCTCGGCGAGGGTCGGGTGCGTCCCGAAGAGCACCGTCCACCAGCGTGGCGGGCTCGGGTCACGGACCCCCGCGGCGGCGAGGTCGGCGAGCAGGAGCTTCGCGCCGGCGGGGTCGCGAGTTGTCTCGAGCGCGATCCAGTCGGCTTCGGCCTCGTAGCGGCGAGAGATCACGTTCGCGAGCGGCGTCGCGACGAGCAGCAGCGCGAAGGCGACGAGGAGCGCACGTGGAACGTCTCCAGGTGCCCGGAGCGGCGCGAGCCGGGCGAGGAGCGCAAGCCCCGGCACGAGCAGCAGGACGAACCACGCGAGCCCTTTCCAGAGGTGGTTCCGTTGCACGTGGGCGAGCTCGTGCGCGACGAGGAACGCACGCTCGGCCGCAGGGAGGGCAAGCGTCGACTCCCAGAGAATGACGCGCGTCGTCGGCCCGATTCCGAGCGCCTCGGCGTTCAGCTGACGCGTTCGGCCGCTCGTCTGGCGCACCTCGACCTCGGGGCGCGGAAGTCCTTCCCGAGCTGCGAGCTCCTCGACCTGCCGCACCACGTCCGGCCGCCGGACCGGCTCGAGACGAGGGCTGAGCAGCGGTTGGGCGACGATCACCGCGACACCCACGACCACGAACACGGGCGCAGCCCCGAGCCACCAGCGTCGGCCGAGTCGCCCCGCAAGCCACAGGCAGAGCGCGCAGGCGAACCCGAGGAGGGCGGCGCGGACGGCCAGCGGCCCGAGCAGTTCGAAGAGCCACGTTCCGTACCCGAGCTCGGCGATCCCGTAGCGCCGCTGCCACCAGAGCGTTGCGAGCCCGAACGGCAGCCGCGCGAGGAGCAGCGCCGCCGCTGCGAGCGCGCCGACCTCGGCGGCGCGCAGAAGCGCCGGCCCGCGCAACGGGAGCAGCACGCGTGTCAGCGCAAACAGCGCAACGAGCTCCGCGGCAAGCCCACCGAGCGCGAGCAGTCGGAGCACCTCGTCGTGGCGCTCGGCACGCTGGAGGTCGAGCGAGGCGAACGGCGCGAGCGACGGCCGCACGTCGAGGCCGCTCGGCACCTCGGTGCGCCAGAGGAGGAGGGCGGCGGCGACCCACACCGCCGTTAGGGTTGCCAGCCCGATGCGTGTCGCAGTCATCTCCGACATTCACGCAAATCTGCACGCCCTCGAGGCCGTGCTGGAGGACATCGACCGAGAGACGCCCGACGCGATCTGGTGCCTCGGCGACCTCGTCGGGTACGGGCCGAGGCCGAACGAGTGCTGCGCACGCGTGCGCGAGCGGGCCGACGTCTGTCTCGTCGGCAACCACGACCTCGTCGCCCTCGGAACGCTCGGGATCGAGGACTTCAACCCTGAGGCAGCCGACGCAGCGCGCTGGACCGCGGCGGCCCTCGACGAGGAGTCGCGCTCCTTCCTCTCCTCGCTCCCGCCGAGCGCGGCGCCCGAGCACGCCCAGCTCTTCCACGCCAGCGCCCGCGACCCGGTTTGGGAGTACGTGCTCACCGACGAGGCTGCGACCGCCACGCTGCTCCTGACGACCGCGCCGGTCGTGCTCGTCGGCCACAGCCACATCGCGCTCGCGGTCACCCTGAGCGCGGGGATCGTCGAGGGCGGGCTCGCCCCCGCCGGCACCACCCGGGAGCTCGTGGGGCGATGGCTCCTCAACCCGGGCTCGGTCGGCCAGCCGCGGGACGGCGACCCCGACGCGGCCTGGCTCCTCCTCGACCTCGAGGCGAGGTTTGCCTCGTTCCGCCGCGTCGCATACTCCATCAAGGAGACGCAAGGGGAGCTGCGGGACGCCGGGCTGCCGGAGGCGCTCGCGTCGCGGCTCGCCGTGGGTCAATGAACGAAAGGGGTGAGTAGTTGGCAGAGCTGACGAACCTGGAGGCGAAGCTGGGCGAGGTGATCGGTCTCGCGCAGGCAGGCCAGGCGGCGACGCGCAAGGTCAAGACGCTCGCGCGCAAGGAGAAGCAGCAGGATCTCGTGCAGACACTCGACCGGATGGCACAGGAAGCCGCCGAGACCGCGAAGCGCGGAACCGAAGTCGCGGGTCGATTCGAGGGGAAGAAGTCCGCCATCCAAAGAAAGGCGCGCGAGACGAAGGAGAAAGCGTCCGACATGATGGACACGTACCTCGAGGAGGACCCGGACGCGCTCGACGGCTTCGAGTTCCTGACGATGGCCGAGGCCGGCGAGGTCGGCCACTGGACGGTCGTCGAGAAGCTGAACGAGGACGCGAGAAATCGTGACGTGCAGCAGCTCGTCGAGTGGGCCAAGCCGATCCAGCAGCGCCACTTCCAGCAGGCCATCGAGGGGTCCGTCGTGCTCGCGCGCGAGGAGGAACCCCACGAGAACGCGTCCTAGCAGGCTCGGTCTTCTCGTCCTGCTCGCGCTTGCGGGCTGCGGCGGCGGAGGCGGCGGCGACGCCGCCCCGCCGCCCGACTCTGCGATCGAGCGCGCGACCGCGGAACGGCTCGCGTCGACTAGCGACGCGGTCGCCGACGCGCTCGACGCCGGCGACGTCTGCGGCGCCGCCGGGCTCGCCGACCAGCTGAACGGTCAGGTGATCGACGCGATCAACGCAGGCCAAATCCCACCGGCGTTCCAAGAGGATCTGCAGTCGCGCGCGAACGAGCTCGTCAACACCGTCAACTGCCCTCCCCCGCCGACGACTGCCCCGAGCGACGACGAGGAGATCGAGGAGAACAAGAAAGGAAAGAAGAAGAAAAAGGACGACGACGTCGCAACGACGTCGGAGGACGAGCTCGAGCCCGCACCGACCGTGACGGACGGCGACGGATGAGCGTCGAGACGATCGCCGGCGGCCGTTACGAGATCGAGCGGGTGCTCGGCGACGGCGCGATGGCGAAGGTGCTGCTCGCGCACGACGCCGAGCTCGGGCGCGAGGTTGCGCTCAAGCTCCTCGACGAGGAGCTGGCCGCTGACCCGAGCTTCCGCGCGCGCTTCGCCCGCGAGGCGCGCGTCGCCGCCGGCCTCTCGCACCCCAGCATCGTGACCGTCTTCGACGTGGGCGAGACCGATGGGCGGCCGTTCATCGTGATGGAGCTCGTGTCAGGACGAACACTCGAGGAGCGGCTCCGCCGGGACGGCGCCCTCAGCGCCAACGAGGTCCTGGCGATCGCGAGGCAGGTGTGCGACGGGCTCGAGCACGCCCACGCGAACGGCCTCGTGCACCGGGACCTGAAGCCCGGAAACCTGATCGAGCGGGAGGACGGGACGGTCAAGATCGCCGACTTCGGGATCGCTCGCCCGGTCGAAGGGACGGAGCTGACGGAGGCGGGCGCGATCGTCGGGACAGCGGCGTACCTTGCGCCCGAGCAAGCCGAGGCGGGTGTCGTGACACCGGCGACCGACCTATTCGCGCTCGGCGTGGTGCTCTACGAGCTGCTGACGGGCCGACTGCCCTGGCATGTCGACTCGCTCGCGTCGCTCGCCGGCCGGGGCGAAGTGCCGCCGCCCGAGCTGTCAGCAGGCACGCCCCCTGGACTCCGAACCGCGATCGAGCGGTGCCTCCAGCCGGATCCCGAGACGCGACCCTCGTCGGCCGCTGAGGTGGCGCGACTGCTCGACGACCGGGACGAGGACGCGACGCTCGTCATGACGAGCGCAGCACCACGGCGAAGTCCCACGCGTCGTTCCCGTAGACCGCTGCTCGCGATCGCCTCCGGCGTGGTCCTGCTCGCACTCGCGCTCGCCGCACTCGCCCTCAGCACGAGAGGCGGCGCGAACGAGCCTCCTCCACCCGCGCAGGTGGAGGCGATCCCGGACGGCGCGACCTCGACCGACGACGCGCGGAACCTGGCCGACTGGCTGCGCGAGAACGCGCGCTAGGAGGGTTTGGCGGAACGGGCCTCGTCGCCGGGGTGCGCTGGGTGGTGCGAGGCAAGGACGCAGGGAGCGTTCGTATCCGCAGTGATACGGGCGCGACCGAGGACGCCGCATCGCGCCGCTCAGCGCGGCCCGGCGGCACAGCGCCTGTTTCGTCAAACCCTCCTAGGAACTGATGACGGCAGTGGGCTCTTCACTCGAGCTGCCGACCTTGATGCCCTCGCGGGCGAGCGCGAGCTGGACTTCCTCACGCGCCTTGTAGATCCGCCACTTGACCGTGGCGAGCGTGATCTCGAGCGAGTCGGCGATCTCGGTGTACGAGAGGCCGACGATGTCGCGGAGCAGCAGCGCCATCTTCAGGTCGACGTTGAGGTTCTCGACCGCACGCCAGACCGCGTCGATCGCCTCGAGCCGCTCGAACGGCGCATCGAGCACCTCGAAGGGCGGCACGTCCTCGAGCGCGACGACCGCTCTCGGTCTCCGCTCGATCGAACGGAGCTCGTCGAGCACGCGGTTCTTCGTCACCTGGAAGAGCCAGGTCGTGAACTTCGAGCGCAGCGAGAACTTCGGGAGGCCCTGGAAGACGCGGAGGAAGACCTCCTGCGTCAGGTCCTCGGCGAGCGACCGGTCGTTGACGAGCCTCAGGACGTAGTTGAAGACGGGCGTTTCATACGCCCTGAGAATGAGGGAGAAGGCTCGTTCGTCCCCACGTTGAGCCTTCCGCAGAACTCCCAGATCTGGCTGCTGGAGCGACACGGGACGCGGCAGTATAGCCCGGTTCAGGCCGAGTCGGCCAAGGAGTTCCCGGTCATCTCGTCCGGCGTGTCCAGTCCGAGGAGCTGGAGGGCCGTCGGGGCCAGGTCCTTGAGCTCGCCTCCCTCCTGGAGGCGTTCGTCTGAGTCCGTCAGGATCAAAGGGACGGGGTTCGTCGTGTGCGCCGTGAACGGGCTGACGCCGTCCGCCTCGAGCATGTGTTCAGCATTCCCGTGATCGGCGGTGACTAGACATGCACCGTCAAGGTTTTCCACAGTTTCCACAACTCTGTGCAGGCATTCGTCCACGGTTTCCACAGCCTGCACGACGGCAGGGATAGAGCCGGTGTGGCCGACCATGTCCGGGTTGGCGAAGTTGACGACGGCGAACCCGTAGCCCTCGGAGAGCTCCGCGCAGAAGCGCTCCGTGACTTCGCGAGCGGCCATCTCGGGCTTGTGGTCATAGCTCGGGACGTCGCGTGGGCTCGGCACGAGGATGCGCGTCTCCCCGGCCCACGGCTCCTCGCGGCCGCCGTTGAAGAAGTAGGTGACGTGGGCGTACTTCTCCGTCTCGGCGCAGTGGAGCTGCCGGACGCCGTTTTCCGCGAGCACCTCGGCGAGCGTCTGCCGAACATGCTGCTCGCCGAAGGCCACTGGGAAGTCGAAGTCGTCCCGGTAGCGCGTCATGGTCGTCAGATCGGCCCCGAGCTCGCGGAGCTTGATCGCTAGTTGGCGTGCTCTGTCGGGACGGAAGTTGAAGAAGATCGCGCTGTCCCTCGCCGGGTCGAGCCGCGGCGCGCCCTCGATGCAGGCCGGCAGGAGAAACTCGTCCGTCACTCCGCTGTCGTAGCTCTCCTGCACGTAGCCAAGCGTGCTCGCCGTCGGGGTACACGGCCCGACGATCGCGTCGAGCGCGAGCTGCGTCCGCTCCCAGCGGTTGTCGCGATCCATCGCGTAGTACCGGCCCGCGACCGTCGCGATGCGGTCTGCCGGAAGTTCGGCGAGGTCGCGCAGCGCCGACGTCGGCGACACGTCGCGACCGTCCGTGAACGCGTGGATCCACGTGCGCTCGAGCATCCCCTCGCGCTGCGCGAGCGTAAGCAGCGCCTGGAGGTGCTCGATGTGGGAGTGGACGCCGCCGTGCGAGACGAGCCCGAGCAGGTGAACGTCGCCGCCGCGGTCGCGCGCGCGCCGGAACGCGCCGACCAGCGTCTCGTTCTCGAACAGCGTCCCGTCGCGGACCGCTCGGTTGACGCGCTGGAGATCCTGGTCGAGCACCCGGCCGCTGCCGATCGTCAGGTGTCCGACCTCGGAGTTGCCCATCTGCCCCGGCGGGAGCCCGACGGCCTCGCCGGACGCTTCGAGCGTCGTGTGAGGGAACTCGGCCCAGAGGCGATCGAAGACGGGGGTGTGCGCGAGCTCGACAGCGTTGCCAGGCCCGGGCGGCGCACAGCCCCACCCGTCCAAGATCACGAGCGCTACGAGCGGCATCGAGCCAGGATCTGCGCGAGCGGCCGCGAAGCGGCCGCCTTTAGGGATTCTCGCAAGGCGTCGTTCCGCGCGAGCGGATCGACGCCTTGCGCAACTAGACGCGGACGGCTGCTTCGCAAATCGCCGCGAACGAGTCGACCTCGAGTGACGCGCCGCCGACGAGCGCTCCGTCGACGTCCGGTTGAGAGAGGAGCTCCGCCGCGTTCTCCGGCTTGACGGAGCCGCCGTAGAGGACGGGCACCTTCAGCAGCCGCTTGATCAGCTTGTGCGCTTCCTCGGCCTGCTCGGGCGTCGCGGTGCGGCCGGTGCCGATCGCCCACACAGGCTCGTACGCGATCGCGAGCCGCTCGAGATTCTCGTCCTCGACGACGGTCTTGATCGCCTCGACCTGACGGCGGATCACGTGCTCGGTGTCCCCCGCCTCGCGCTCGTGTTCCGTCTCACCGACGCACGCGATCACGTGCAGCCCCGCGTCGAGTGAGCCCTCGATCCGCAACGCGGCCGACTCGTCGGTCTCGCCGAACAGCTGGCGACGCTCCGAGTGCGCGACCAGGGTCCCGCCGACACCCATGTCCTTGAGCATCCACGGCGACACCTCGCCGGTGTACGGACCTTCCTTCGCCCAGTGCGCGTTCTGCGCGAAGACGCCGATCTCCGTCGCCGCGAGCATCCCGACGGCGTCATGCAGCGACGGAAACGACGGGCACACGATCACGTCGACACCGTCGAACCCGAACAGACGCGCACGCAACCGTGCGCAGAACTCCCGCGTCTCGGTCGGGCCCTTGTGCATCTTCCAGTTGCCGGCGATCAGCATCTGTCAGGCCTCCGGGATCACGGCCACGCCCGGGAGCTCTTTGCCCTCCAGCAGCTCGAGCGACGCACCGCCGCCGGTGGAGACCCAGTCGACCCTGTCTGCGAGACCGGCCTCGTTGAGCGCACGGGCCGAGTCGGCGCCGCCGACGACCGTGTAGCCGTCGACCTCGCCGACAGCCTTCGCGACCGCGAGCGTGCCCGCAGCGAAGCGCGGCCACTCGAACACGCCCATCGGTCCGTTCCAGAAGACGGTCTTCGCCCGCCGGATCCGCGCGGCGAAGTCCCGCTGTGTGTCGGGGCCGATGTCCAGCCCGAGCCAGCCGTCAGGGAGCTCGTCGAAGGGGACGACTCTCGTCTCCGCGTCCGGCTCGAACGCCGAAGCGGCAACGACGTCCTCGGGGAGGACGACCTCGAACTCGAGCGGGTTCGACACGCGCATCTCCTCGGCCATCTTTCCACCGATCAGCACTTCGTCGGCACGCCCACCGAGGTTCCTGAGCACCCCGAGCTTGTCCTCGACCTTCGCGCCCCCCGAGATCAGCACGAACGGTCGCTCGACGTCCCCGAGCAGCCGTCCGAGCATCTCGAGCTCCCGCTCGAGCAGCAAGCCGGCGTAGGCGGGGAGCAGCTCGGCGACGCCGACCGTCGACGCATGGGCGCGGTGTGCCGACCCGAACGCGTCGTTCACGAAGACGTCGCAGCTTTCTGCGAGCTCCTGCGCGAACGACAGGTCATTCGCCGTCTCGCGAGGGTCGAAGCGGGTGTTCTCGAAGACGACGATTCGGTCGTCGGGGAGCAGCTCGCGTAGACGCGCGCGCACGGGCTCCATCAAGTACCGCCGGCGATCCTCCTCCGTCTTCGGCCTCCCCAAGTGCGAACAGACCCGCACCTCGGCCGCCTCTCGCTCGAGCAGCAGCTCCAGGGTCGGCAGCGACGCTCGGATCCGCGTGTCGTCGGCCACACGCCCGTCCTCGAGCGGGACGTTGAGGTCGGAGCGGACGAGGACGTGCTTGCCGGCGACGTCGGCGTCGCGGACCGAACGCGGTCTTCGCACTAGAGCCGCGTCATCAGGTCGACGAGCCGGCACGAGTAGCCCCACTCGTTGTCGTACCAGCCGAAGACCTTCACGACGTTGCCCGACACCATCGTCAAGCCGCTGTCGAAGATGCACGAGTACGGCGAGTTCTGGATGTCCGTCGAGACCAGCTCGTCCTCCGAGTACTGGAGGATCCCGTCGAGCGCGTCCGTGTTCGCGGCCGCCCGGTACGCCTCGTTGACCTCGTCGACGCTCGTGTCGCGGCCGACACGGGCGACCAGGTCGACGATCGAACCGGTCGGGATCGGCGCGCGGATCGCCATGCCGTCGACCTTTCCCTTCAGCTCGGGGATCACGTGCCCGATCGCGCGCGCCGCGCCCGTCGAGGTCGGGATCAGGTTGATCGCCGCGGCCCGTGCCCGACGAAGGTCTTCGTGCGGCAGGTCGAGAATGCGCTGATCGTTCGTGTACGCATGGATCGTCGTCATGAAGCCCTGCTCGATCGTGAAGGTGTCGTTGAGCACCATCGCGAGCGGTGCCAGGCAGTTCGTCGTGCACGACGCGTTCGAGATGATCCGGTGCGCCTCGCGGTCGTAGGCGTCGTCGTTGACGCCGAGCGCGATCGTCACGTCTGGGTCGGTCGCCGGCGCGGAGATGACGACCTTGGGCGCGCCCGCGTCGAGGTGCAGTTGAGCCTGGTCGCGCTTGGTGAAGAAGCCGGTCGACTCGAGCACCACGTCGACGCCCAGGTCGCCCCAGGGCAGGTTCTTCGGGTCGCGTTCGGACAAGACCTTGAACTCCTCGCCGGCAGCGGTGATCGTCCCGTCGCCGGCGCTGACCCCACCCTCGAGCCGCCCGAGCACGGAGTCGAACTCGAGCAGGTGCGCCATCGTCCCGGCGTCGGCAAGGTCGTTGATCGCCACAACCTGGACGTCCGCACCTTTCCGCACCTTGGCACGAAAGAAGTTCCGCCCAATCCGCCCAAACCCGTTGATCCCCACCCTGACCGCCATGGCCCTCCTGTTCTTGATTTGCGCGCGAGTCTAATGCCAAAAAAAGATTGTGGCGGGCCGCGTCGCATCGCTCGCGATGCGACAAAGTGAGGGGACGCCGGCTTTGCCGGTGTCCCCGGTAACGATCCGACGGCCCGCCAACGGCGGGCCGCGTCGCATCGCTCGCGATGCGACAAAGTGAGGGGACGCCGGCTTTGCCGGTGTCCCCGGTAACGATCCGACGGCCCGCCAACGGCGGGCCGCGTCGCATCGCTCGCGATGCGACAAAGTGAGGGGACGCCGGCTTTGCCGGTGTCCCCGGTAACGATCCGACGGCCCGCCAACGGCGGGCCGGAGGGGAAGCTCCGAGGACGACCTCCCCCTCCGACTTCACCACGCTCAGAACCTTGGCGCCGAACGGGGTCTGAATTCGACGCCGGCCGAGCGCGGACCCGCCGGACACCAAGTATGGACGCTCCGCCACGACCATACAACTGGCCCGCTATTGCCTTTTTAGTAAACAGTTTCGGCGATGCGCCGGAGCGTCTTCAGGCGCCCGTGGGCAGCGGCTTTCGTGGTCGGCGGCTGACATTTGAGCGCGAGCTCCCGGAGCGACAGGGACGGATGCTCGAGGCGCAGCGCCGCGATCTCCTGCAGATTCGGCCGCAACCGATCGAGTCGTCCCGCGGCGACGAGCGCCCGGATCGCAACGACCTGTTCGTGCGCGGCGCGGCTCGAGCGGACGAGGTTCGCATGGTCGGCGTTTGCCTGGCGGTTCGCACGCGAGCGTGTCGCCGCCACGACCGCGTGCTCGTCGAGAGCGAGCACGACGTCGCTCGCACCGGCCTCGGCGAGCACGTCGGCGATCGTTTCGCCGCCTTTCGCGTAGGCGATCGCGTGCCGGCCGCGGTCCAACACTGCGAGCGGGGCGAGCGATGCGAGGAACTCCGCTCCCTCGAGCGACGCGGTCCGGATCTCGAGGTGAGGCGTGCGCGGACCGCTCAACGAACCTCCGCCGAGCAACGCCCCGCGCAGGTACGCGGCGCGGCAGCACGCACGTGCCACCACTCGGCGGGGCGGCCGCTCCGCGGGTCGCAGGCCTTTCCCCAGGATGCCCGCGTCGGTCAGGACCTCCTGCGCGCGCGGCGTTCCCTGCACGTGCACCTGGTAGCGCGTCGACCGGTCGAACGCGCGCCGGCTGTAGGTCCGGATCTCCGCCCCGACTCCGAAGGCGCGCAGGATCCCGAACGCCCGCCGCGCGACCGCGTTGCTCGCCAGGTCGAGATGGACTGACACCTCACCTCGGCCGAGCAGGTGGACGCTTCCCGCGGAATGCGCGAGGCCCGAGAGCTCTGCGAGACGGTCGCAGTCGCGGACCGGCGCGATCGCTGCGAGCTCGTTCCGGACGTCCTCAGAGAGCGGCATGCTCGAGCTCCAGCAAACGCCGCTTGTACCCGACTCCCAGCCGCCCGTACGACCCGATGCCGCCGGCCGCGACGACGCGATGGCACGGCACGACGATCGCGAACCGGTTCGCGGCGCAGAACGAGCCCACTGCGCGCTGCGCGTTCGGGTGGCCCGCGATCGCCGCGAGCTCTCCGTAGGTGACCGTCTCCCCGTACGGCACGTGTCGCAACGCCTCGCAAACGGCCTGCTGGAAGGGCGTGGCGCCTTCGAGGTCGAGCCGCACGTCGAGGAAGTCGTCCTGCGAGCCCGCGACGAAGTAGGCGCGCAGCCGCTCCCCCAGCCAGTGCGAGCCCGGCGGGGCGGCCGCCGACGGCTTCGGTGCTTCGCTGTGGACGAGCGTGTCTCCCTCGAGGACGAGCTCCCCGACACCCCAGCCTTCCACGACGTAGCCCGCGTAGCGCACCACTAGAATCGTGCCCGATGAGCGCACCCGGGCTCTTTCGGCCACCTGTCCCGCAGAACGAGCCGGTGAAGGACTACGCGCCGGGCTCGCCTGAGCGCGCGAGCCTCCGGCTGCGCCTCGAGCGGATGCGGAAGGACCGGCTCGAGATCCCGCTCGTGATCGGCGGCGAGGACGTTACGACGGGAACCACGAAGGAGGCGATCGCGCCTCATGACAAGGAGCTCGTCCTCGCCGAGGTGCACCAGGGCGGCGCGGCGGAGGTCGAGCGCGCGATCGAGGCCGCCGGTGAGGCGTGGGAAGACTGGCACCGCACCCCGTGGGAGGAGCGGGCTGCCGTGTTCCTCCGCGCGGCAGAGCTCCTGTCCGGCCCCTGGCGCGACACGCTCGTCGCCGCCACGATGCTCGGCCAGTCGAAGACGGCGCACCAGGCCGAGATCGACGCCGCCGCCGAGCTGATCGACTTCTGGCGCTGGAACGTCGAGTTCATGCTCCGCATCTACGCCGAGCAGCCGGTCTCGTCGCAAGGCGTCTGGAACCGGATGGAGTACCGGCCGCTCGAAGGGTTCGTCTTCGCCGTCACGCCGTTCAACTTCACCGCGATCGCGGGCAACCTCCCCGGGAGCGCGGCGCTGATGGGCAACACGGTCGTCTGGAAGCCCGCGACGACCGCGATGCTGTCCGCGTACTGGCTGATGCGCCTCCTCCAGGAGGCGGGCCTGCCGCCGGGCGTGATCAATCTCGTCTACGGGTCGGGCGCGGAGATCGGCGATGCGACCCTCGCGTCCGAGCACCTCGCCGGGATCCACTTCACCGGGTCGACGCCGGTCTTCAACTCGATGTGGCAGACGATCGGTTCGAACATCGCGCAGGCGCGGTACCGCAACTATCCACGCATCGTCGGCGAGACCGGCGGCAAGGACTTCATCGTCGCGCACCCGTCTGCGAACGTGGACGCGCTCGCGACGGCGATCCTCCGCGGCTCGTTCGAGTACCAGGGGCAGAAGTGCAGCGCCGCGTCGCGTGTCTACGCGCCGTCGAACCTCTGGCCCGCGTTGCGGGAGCGGCTCGAAGAGAAGGTGGCCGAGTTGAAGATGGGCGACGTCGCCGACTTCGAGAACTTCATGGGCGCCGTGATCGACCAGAAGTCGCTCGAGACGCAGCGCAGCGCGATCGAGGACGCACGCTCGGACTCTGAGACGGAGATCGTCGTCGGGGGCGGCGTCGACGACACTCGCGGCTTCTTCGTCGAGCCCACCGTGATCGCGACGAAGGACCCCAAGTTCCGGACGATGCAGGAGGAGCTCTTCGGGCCGGTCGTGACCACGTTCGTCTATCCAGAGGGCAAGTGGGGGGAGACGCTCGACCTCGTCGAGTCGACCTCCCCCTACGGGCTGACCGGCGCGGTCTTCTCGGAGGATCGTGCCGCGATCGACGAGGCCGACGAGGCGCTTCGCTACGCGGCCGGGAACTTCTACGTGAACGACAAGCCCACGGGCGCGGTCGTCGGGCAGCAGCCCTTCGGCGGCGGACGGGCGTCCGGGACGAACGACAAGGCCGGCTCGATGTGGAACCTGATCCGCTGGGTCAGCCCGCGCACGATCAAGGAGACCTTCGTCCCGCCGCGCGACTACCGGTATCCGTTCATGGCGCCGGAGGATTAGCTGTAGATGCGCAAGTCGCGAATCCGCTCACGCGGATCCGCGACCGCTTGGCACCTAAAGGCGGCCGCTTCGCGGCCGCTGGCGCAGCGGTTTCCACATCCGCCCTAAGCCTCTTCTCAGCAAGCCGCGGCTAGGCTCCCACCGTGCGCCGGGTTCTCGCCTTCGCTGCGCTCGCCGGCGCCGTGCTCGTATCGACCGCCGGTGCGGCCGAGAAGGTCGGGACTCCCCGCGCGGACACCATCCGCGGCACGGCCCGCGCCGACTACATCGACCCCCGCGCGGGGCGGGACCGCGTGTCCGCCGGGCGCGGCGACGACCGCATCAAGGCACAGGACAGGTTCATCGACACGATCGGCTGTGGCCCCGGCTGGGATCTCGTGACCGCAGACCTGAGCGACCGCATCGACCGGACCTGCGAGGTTGTGGCACGGCAGCTCTCGAGGGACACCTACCGGAACCCCGAGAGCCAGCACGCGACCGAGGTCGAGCCCGACAGCTACGCCTTCGGGTCGACGATCGTGGCGATCTTCCAGGTCGGGCGAATCCGCGACGGCGCAGCGGCCAACAACGGCTTTTCGACGTCGCGGGACGCCGGCCGCACGTGGCGCTCCGGCCTGCTCCCATCGCTGACGCCGAACTCGCGCCCGGCCGGGGAGTGGGACCGCGTGAGCGACCCTGTGATCGGGTACGACGCTGCGCACGGCCTCTGGCTCGCCTCGAGCCTCGCCGTCTCAGCCGGGCGCGAGTCCGCGCTCGTCTTCAACCGCTCGGCGGACGGGATCACGTGGAGCGCGCCGGTTGTCGCGACCCGCTCGATCGCGCGCGATCTCGAGCTCGACAAGCAGTGGTTCGCCTGTGACAACTGGACGACGAGCCCGTTCCGCGGGCGCTGCTACCTCGCATACAGCGACTTCCGCACGAACCGGATCTCGATCCAGACGTCGGCCGACGGCGGCCTCACGTGGTCGGCGCCGGTGGCCACCACCGACAACGCGGGGCGCAACGCGATGCGCGAGGGGTCGCCCGGCGTGCAGCCGGTCGTGCGGCCCAACGGCGACGCGCTCGTGCTTTTCTGGGACGGCGAACAGATGTCGTCGATTCGCTCGACCGACGGCGGCGCCTCGTTCTCGCGCACGAATTTCGTCGGGCGCGTCGAGGCTCCGGTCGGCCTGAACTTCCGCGCGTTCGCGCTCCCGGTGGCGGAGGTCGATGCGGCGGGGACCGTGTACTTCGCCTGGTCGGACTGCCAGCTGCACGTGGACTGCAACGGCACCGACCTGATGCTCTCGCGGTCCGCGGACGGCACTCAGTGGTCGGCGCCCGCTCGGATCCCCACGGGCCCCTCGCGTGAGCGCGTGCACGATGTCCTGCCCGGCCTGGCGGCGGACCCCGACCGCCCGGGCCGGCTCGCCCTCGCCTGGTACCGGCTCCAGGCCGGCGGCGGCATCGACGCGTTCTTCGTCCGCTCGGCGAACGGAGGCGGAACGTGGACGAGACCACGTCGTCTGAGCACCGAAACGATGACCCGCCAGTGGATCGCGCAGACGACGCTCGGCCCGATGCTCGGCGACTACATCTCCAGCTCGTTCGCGGGCGGGACGCCGGTCGCGGTGCTTGCGCTCGCCTCGCGCCCGTCGGGAACGCGGCTCGACGAGGCGATCTACGCCACGCGGCTGCCTAACTAGCTGGAGAAGCGCAAGTCGTGGGTCCGCTCACGCGGATCCACGACCGCTTGGCACCTAAAGGGGCCGCTTCGCGGCCGCTGTCGCGCCTCCCCCTAACGGAGTTCTTACGCCGCCCGAACCGCATCCGAAAACGCCCGTCCTAGGGTCGAGCCATGCGGTTCCTCGCCATCGCAGCCTCGTTCTTCACGATCGCGGTCCTCGTCGCGCCGCACCCGTAGGGCGCTCCGCGTCTACCCGCGGCCTGCCTTGTGCAGCTGCGCGTAGATCGCGCGCGCGGTCTTCGGGGGAAGCTGCGGTACGCCCTCGAGCTCTTCCTGCGTCGCCGCGAGGAACGCCTCCGGCGAGCCGAAGTGGTTCAGGATCGCGCGGCGGCGAGCCGGCCCCACCCCGCGCAGCGTGTCGAAGATCGACTCGAAGGACCGCGTCTCGCGTCGCTGCCGGTGGAAACCGACCGCGAAGCGGTGGGCCTCGTCGCGAATCCGCTGAAGCAGCTGCAGCCCCGGTTGGTGCCTGGGCAGGTGGACGGCGTCGGGCCTCCCGGGCACGAACACCTCTTCTTCCTTCTTAGCGAGCGCGATCACCGCGACCCGCGGGAGGTCGTAGGCCTGCATCGCAGCGAGCGCCGCCGAGAGCTGGCCCTTGCCGCCGTCGATCACGACGAGATTCGGCATCGCCGCGAAGCTCTCGTCGCGCCGCTCCGGGTCCGGGTTCGCAAGCCGCGCGAAACGGCGTGAGACCACCTCGGCCATCGCGGCAAAGTCGTCCTGTCCGTCCAGGCTCTGCACACCGAACTTGCGGTAGTGCGCCTTCTTCGCGACCGCGTCCTGGAAGACAACCATCGATCCGACGACCGACTCGCCCTGGATGTTCGAGACGTCGAAGCACTCGATCCGGATCGGCAGCGACTCGAGGTTGAGCGTCTCGCGGAGCTCCTCGAGCGCTTCGATCCGCCGCTGCCGGCGCTGCTCGGTCTGCTGGCCCTCCGAGGTGAGCGCAAGCCCCGCGTTCTCCGCTGCGAGCTCCTGCAGTCGCCGCTTCTCCCCCCGCTCCGCCGCCCGGACCTCGACGCGCGAGCCCCGCCGTTCGGAGAGGAACTGCTCGAGCGCGCTCAGGTCTCCCGCCTCGCGCGGGACGACGATCTGCGGCGGGATGCTCGGCGACGAGCCGTAGTACTCGAGGCAGAACTCCTCGAGGACGGTCGTCAGGTCCTGGCCCCCGACGTTCTCGAGGTGGAAGGCGTAGCGGTCGATCATCTTCCCTTCGCGGAGCGGGAAGATCTGCACGGTGCCGCGGTCGCCCTCGAGCGCGATCCCGATGACGTCAACGGTTCCGACGGCGCGCTTGTCGGCCGCCTGCCGCTCGGCGAGGTGGCGGACAGCGAAGAGGCGGTTTCGCAGCCGCGCCGCTTCCTCGAAGCGCTCCTCGGCCGCGGCCTCCCGCATCCGCTCCTCGATCCGCGTCTGAATCGGCTCGGTGTCGCCTTCGAGGAAGCCGATCACGCCGTCGATGATCCCGCCGTACGCCTCCTTCGAGATGTAGTTCACGCAAGGCGCGTGGCAACGGTCGATGTGGAAGTCGAGGCAGGGGATCCCCGAGTGCCGCCCAGGCCTCGGCCCCTCGCAGGGCCTGAATTGGAACACGCGGTTCAGGACGTCCAACGTGCTGCGTACTTTCTTCGCATTCGCGTACGGCCCGAAGTAGACGACGCCGCGACGGTGCCGCTCGCGGGTGAACATCACGCGCGGGAACTCGTCCTCGACGGTGACCGCGATGTACGGGAACGACTTGTCGTCCCGCAACCGCACGTTGAACGGCGGTCGGTGCCGCTTGACGAGGTTCTGCTCGAGGTGCAGGGCCTCGACCTCATTGCCCGTGACGATGACCTCGATGTCCTCGACCCGGTCGGGCAGCTGCTGGATCGCCGCGCGAGCGTCCAGGTTCGCCTGGAAGTACGACCGGACGCGCGGGCGGAGCGACTTCGCCTTGCCCACGTAGAGAACCTCGCCCTTCGCGTCCTTGAAGAGGTAGACGCCGGGCTTGGTCGGGAGCGCCTTGAGGCGCGGTTCCAACGGTTTCTTCACTTCTGCGGGCTAGCGTAGCCGTGTCCATCGTGCGTACCGGGGTGCTCAGGGGGGTCGTCGCAGGGGTCGCAGCGCTCACTCTGGCGCCGGCCGCGGCCGCGGGTGGACCGACGATGGTCGTCGGCGTGACGGACGACACCGTCAAGCAGAGCGACCCGGCGCTCGCGCAGGCCGAGGTGCTCCGGGCGAAAGCGGTGGGCTTCACCGCGATCCGCCTGACGCAGCGCTGGCTCCCCGGGCAGGTCGAGCCGCCCGGCGGCGACCTGGCGGCGCTTCGTAACGCCGTCTTCGCGGCGACCGCGAACCAGATGCGCGTCTACCTCGTGGTCTCGCATCCCGGCAGCCGGACGACGCCGCTGACCGAGCAGTCGCGCATGGAGTTTGCGCAGTTTCTCGGTGCGCTCGCGAAGGCGCTTCCGGCCGTGCGCCACTACACGATCGGCAACGAGCCGAACCTGAATGGCTTCTGGCTGCCGCAGTTCGGGCCGAACGGGGAGGACGTCGCCGCGCCCGCGTACCTTGCGCTCCTCGCCGAGGCCTACGACGCGCTGAAGGCGGTCTCGTCGAACATCCTCGTTCTCGGCGGCTCGCTCTCCCCGCGCGGCTCCGACAACCCCACGCTGTCGCGGCACACGCACTCGCCGACGAAGTTCATCCTCGACATGGGAACGGCGTACAAGGCGAGCGGGCGCACGAAACCGGTCATGGACGCGCTTTCGATCAACCCCTTCCCGGACAACTCGAGCCAGTCGCCGGCCACGGGGCACCCGAACAGCACGTCGATCGGCGTCGCCGACTACGAGAAGCTCGTCAAGCTCCTCGGCCAGGCCTTCGACGGCACCGCGCAAAGGGGCTCCACGCTGCCGATCTACTACGGCGAGTTCGGGATCGAGTCGGTCCCGCCGGCGGGGAAGGTCTCCGAGTACACCGGCACCGAGCCGACGACGACGAAGCCGGTGGACGAGAAGACCCAGGCCGCGAGCTATCGCAAGGCGCTCGAGCTCTCGTTCTGCCAGCCGAACGTCGCGGGGATCTTCATGTTCCTGACGATCGACGACCCGCGCCTTCCAGGCTGGCAGTCGGGCTTCTACTACCCGGACAAGACGCCGAAGACTTCGCTGGCGCTGATGAAGCAGGCCGCTCGCCAGACCCGCGGCGGCGTCATCGCGAAGTGCGCGGCGCTCAAGCTCACCCCCAAGGTTGACCGCTTCGGGCCCTCCGGGTCGAACGGACGCTACGGCGTGAACTTCCGCTGCGACATCGACTGCACCGTCGAGATCTCCCTCCGGCGCCTGTCCGACAACAAGGTGGTCGCGAAGCTCGCCGGCAAGGCGCTCGCTGGTGTCTACTCGGTCCTCCGCCTGCCCAGGCTGAACCTGGTCAAGGGCGCGTACAAGTTCAACGTCGCGTTCTACGCACCGGTGAACCGCGGCGCGACGGTCATCAAGAGCACCAGGGCATTCAGCGTCCGCTAGCGTCTCGGCCGTGGAGGGGCAGTACGTCGGCTACAGCTTCTATCGGGTCGACCCGGCCTGGCGGCGACTCCCGGTCGACGAGCGCGCGGCCGGCAAGGACGCCTTCGCGGAGGTGGTCGAGGGCTGGGCTGGGCGGATGGACGCGCTCCGCGCGTACTCCGTTTCCGGCGTTCGGCCGGACAGCGACTTCTTCCTCTGGAAGATCACCTCGCGTTACCAGGACCTCGGCGAGCTCGGCGCAGAGCTGAACGCGACACCGCTTGGGGGCTGGCTCGAGACGCCGTACTCGTACCTCGCCACGACGAAGGCATCCGAGTACACGTCGGCCCGACGAGCACGCAAGGTCGTTCCGAAGGGGTCGCCGTACCTCGTCGTCTACCCGTTCGTGAAGGTGCGACCCTGGTACGTGCTCACGCCGGAGCATCGCCAGCGAGCGATGGACGAACACATCGAGATCGGCCGACGCTTCCCGACGATCCACAACCACACGACGTACTCGTTCGGGATCGACGACCAGGAGTTCATGACCGCGTTCGAGTGCGACGAGCCTTCCGACTTCATGCACCTGATGCTGACGCTGCGCGACACCGAGGCGTCGAGCTACACGGAGCGCGACACGCCGATCTTCGTCGGCGAGGGCATGGAGATCCGCGCCGCCCTCGACCGTCTCGACGGCGCCTCTCTGCGGGTCGAAGCCTAGAAGCCGTACGTGTGCTGATTGCGCCAGACGCGGTAGGCCGCGTAGCCGCAGATCCCCAGCACGAGCAGGAACGCCACCGCGCCGAGCCCGCTCGCTCCCCAGAAGCCGAAGACGAGCAGGTCGAACGCGATCAGGATCGCAGCTCCGTAGAGCGCCAGGCGCGCGTGCCCCGGCCAGATGGAGATCTCGTCGCGTCGCTCCCGCCACAGGAGGTAGACGAAGAACGCGATCGCGAGCAGGAACGCGATCCGCGCGAGGATCGCGAGCGAGGCGAGCACGTTGTAGAGGTTGAGCACGACGACCGTCAGCGCGATCGCCCCGATGATCAGGAAACCGCGGACCGTCGGGTTCAGGTTGGCCCAGAAGCGACGCATCAGCCCGAGGTCGTCCAGGCGCGGACCGCGAGCGCGGCGGCGACGAGCGACGTACCCGCGAACCACGCGAGCCGCCGCCGCGGGTCGGCCGGCGCGTAGAACCACGGCGCCAGCACGACGAGCAGCGCCAGCGTGCCGTAGACGTAGTGGAGGTCGTCCGGAGTCCGCCGGCCGTCCCCGATGAGGATCAGCCCGAGCGCGACCTGTGCGATGCAGAGCGTCTGGACGAGCGCGAGCACGTGGCCGAGAGTCCCGCCTGCCTCTGCGCGCCGGAAGTACGTGACCCCACCCCACACCGCCGCGAGCCCGGACGCCGCGATCACGGCGTACGCGACCCAGTAGTGCGCCGTTAGCATCGCTCCCGGACCCTACAGAGAGGATCGCATGGTCGAGGAAGGCAAGCCCGCCCCGGACTTCGAGCTGACGAGCGACTCGGGCGAGCAGGTAAGGCTGTCCGACTTCCGCGGGAAGCCGGTCGTTCTCTACTTCTACCCGAAGGACGACACGCCCGGCTGCACGACTCAGGCGTGCGGGATCCGCGACAACTACGGCGCGTTCGCCGAACGCGGCGCAGTCGTGCTCGGCGTGAGTCCCGACGAAGAGACCTCGCACGTCAAGTTCAAAGAGAAGTACGGGCTGCCTTTCACGCTGCTCGCCGACCCGGAGCACACGGTCGCGGACGACTACGACGTCTGGGGCGAGAAGAACGCGTACGGGAAGACGTACATGGGCGTCGAGCGCTCGACCTTCCTGATCGACTCGAAGGGCAACGTCGCCAAGGTGATGCGCAAGGTCAAACCGGACACGCACGCCGACGACGTGCTGGCCGCCCTGCCGGGCTAGTACCCCGAGTCGTCCGTCTGGGTGGTGTTCGTCCCGCCGCCGCCTCCGCCGCCGCCGCCGTTGTCGTCGCCGCCGCAGCCGGCCGGAACGAGCAAGGCGAGCGCGAGCACGAGCAGGACGAGCATGCGTCTCACGCCCGGTATACGACGATCACCGGCTCGCGGTTCTCAGCAGCCGATCGCGTCGTATGCCCGGAAGATCGCCTGCAGCACCGGCTCGTTCGACTCACCGACCAGTGCCGGGTAGCCGCGCCCAACGTGATCGCCACAACCAGCGCAGCCACCGTCACCAACGTGGGGCGCACAACCCGCCCCTTCCTGTCTCACGCAGCTCCCAAAGGCCCCACGCGCGGCGGTGCGTTTGAGAAAGATCAACGCGCCCTTCCACCTCCTGCGCGAGCGGCCGTATTGGGAATCCGCGTTTTGAAGTATTACGGTGTCAGGGCGGCATTCTGCGGCCCTCTGGACCATCTCTCCCCATCCAGGGGTCTCCGCCTGTCGCGGCGCAGAGGGTTCTCGGGGACGCATCCCCTGCGTCCCCGAAGCCCCCTGCGACAGGAAATCCTCACAAGGGGGACGCAAGTTCTGCGCGGGCGACGGAGTCTTCGCAATGGAGGCAGGCGGTCGGCCGGCACGCCCTTCTGGGGAGAGGCGGTCGGTGCGCGGCCTCCATGTTCTTGGTCCAGGTCAGAACCCCCGTTCGGATCCGGCTCGAACGGGTATGGGCTCAGGACCAGCACTGCGAAAAGGGGGGTCTGATGGACCTGCGGGTCATTCCGACGAAGGCGCACGGCGCCGTCGACATGGCGACCGGTCCGGCGCTCATCGCCGCGCCGACGCTTCTGCGCATGAACGGCAACACCGGCGCGACGATCCCGCCGCGCGTCGTCGGCGCGGCGGCGACCGTCTACGCGCTGCTCACCGACTACGAGTTCGGCCTCAAGCGGATCTTGCCGATGCGAACGCACCTCGCCCTCGACGCCGTGGCCGGCATCGCTCTCGCAGCGACGCCGTTTGTCACCCGAGCGTCGAAGAAGGGTGTCCGCCACTGGCTGCCGCACACGGTCATCGGGGCGAACGAGGTCTTCCTCGCCTTCGCGACGAAGGAGCGGCCGCCCCGCGCTCGGCGGCTGCGCGCCTGGGCGCCGCGGGGTGTGCTCGGCGCCGCAGGCGTCGCCGCGCTCGTGGGCACTGCGCTCGTCGCGAAGCACAAGCGGACCGACGGCTGAAGCGTGCCGAGGGCGCCCGCGCGGCCGGGCGCCCTCGGCCTTGCATCTGCTCCCGCAAAACGCGAACCTTCGTCGATGGCGCGGGAACGATGAGCCGACCGATCGTCTTCCTCTCGGACTTCGGCTACCGCAACGAGTGGGTCGGGATCTGTCACGCGGTGATCGACAGGATCGCGCCCGAGACCCACGTCATCGACCTCTCGCACGGCGTTCCACCGCTCGACGTCCGAGCCGGTGCACTGCTGCTGGCGGACTCGCTGCATCTGCTCAGGCATGACGCCATCGTGCTCGCAGTCGTCGACCCGAGCGTCGGCCGCGACCGCGACGTCGCCGTCAGGACCGGGGACGGCCGCCTTCTGGTCGGTCCGGACAACGGGCTGCTCTCTCCCGCCTGGCAGGTGGCGGAAGGCGTTGCCGACGTCGTCTCGATCACGAAGTCGTCCGTCCTGCTCGAACCGGTGTCGCCGTCCTTCCACGCCCGCGACGTGCTCGCTCCGGCCGCGGCTCACCTCGCGACGGACGCAGCACTCGCCGACCTCGGGGACCGGGTCGACCCGCAGACGCTCGCAGAGATTCGGATTCCCCAGCCTGAGGTCGAGCGAGGCAAGATCACCTGCGAGGTGCTCGACCTCAATCGCTTCGGCAACGTGCAACTCAACGTTCGCAGCTCGCACCTCGCCTTCGCAGGGCTCGATCAGGAGGAGCGCGTCTCGGTCGAGGCCCACTCGGGCGCCGCGGTGGTCAAGCGCGTCTCCACCTACGCCGATCTCGAGGGAGGCGAGTGGGGAATGATCGTCGACCCGCGCGGCTGGCTCTCCGTCGTCCGTGGCAACCCGGACAACGCCGCCGAGGCACTGGGCGTCGGAAGCGGCGACCTCGTCTGGCTCAGCGGCACCGACCGCGCCTGAATCGGAGAGACCCGGTATGAGTCACCGCGTTGAGGTCGTCTCGACGGTGTTGCTAGCCGTCGCTGCCGTTGCAACCGCCTGGAGCGGCTACCAGGCAACACGTTGGAACGGCGAGCAGGCGAAGGCGTCGGGTCATACGAATGCGGTCAGGATCGAAGCGGCGCGTGCGCAAGGACTCGCCGAGGCGCAGACGCAGATCGACGTCGCCACGTTCACACAGTGGGTCGACGCCTACGCACTGCACAGGACTGAGCTCGCGGACTTCTACTTCAAGCGCTTCCGCAAGGAGTTCCGGCCAGCCGTAGTGGCGTGGCTCGCGACCAGGCCGCTCAAGAACCCGAACGCACCGTTGACCCCGTTTGCGATGCCCCAGTACAAGCTCGCCTCGGCCGCCGACGCAAAACGGCTGGACGCCGAGGCCGAGATCTCGTCCGCGACGGTCCTGCGCAACATCCAGCGTGCGTCCAACTACATCCTCGGCGTCGTCCTCTTCTCCGTCTCGCTCTTCTTCGCCGGTATGAGCACCAAGCTCAGTGACGCCCGGCTCCGAACGATCACTCTCGCGCTCGGCTGCGTCGTCTTTTTCGGCGCATTCATCTGGATCGCGACATCCCCGGTGAGCATCGCGGTCTGAGCCCGCTCCCTACGCCGATCTCGAGGGAGACGCGTGGGGAATGATCGTCGACCCGCGCGGTTGGCTCTCCGTCGTCCGTGGCAACCCGGACAACGCCGCCGAGGCACTCGGCGTCGGAAGCGGCGACCTCGTCTAGCTCGGCGACACCGACCGCGCCTGAATCTGGCAGCTCGGATCGCGCCACTCGCCCGGAAGGCTGCGTTTGACGGCGCCAAAACGGTGCCCGCGTGTGGTCTCGGTCCGGATTCGGCTACATCGCCGGCGCGGACAACTCGGCTCCGCGTCTCAGAGGCTAGGCGGCCTCGCTTGATCCCTCGAACGAGGGATCTTTGCCCCCTTTTCGGGGGTTCTGACCTACAACGCGAGCAGCGGTCCGTCGGATCGCCGTGCGTCGGGTCGACGCACCTGCGGCAACTGCGGTACTGAGGGGGAAGTTAGATGATCTTGAAGCGGTCTTTGACTGCCATCCTCGCGGTGGCGGCCCTCGCTGTTTTGGGCCTAGCTGGCGCGAGCTTGGCCGGAGCAACAGCATCCAACGGGCAGGGTCCACCGAACGACCCACCCGGCCAAGGGGAGTGCCAGCACGGCAACTCCGGTCAGGAGTGCAAGCCCGATCCCCAGCCCGATCGCGGGAAGGACTGCGAGGAGCACGGTCCCAAGGAAGGTGGCGTGAACGAGGACCACTGTCTCGGCGCCGAGACGACCGGGACAACCACCGAGACGACCGGGACGACCACGGAGACGACCGGGACGACCACCGGGACGACCACGGAGACGACCGGGACAACCACCGAGACGACCGAGACGACGACGACGACCACGACGGCGACGACCGGCGGTCAGGTCGGCGGTACGACGACGCAGGTCGAAACGACCACGGCCGCCGGCGGCGTCCAGGGCAAGACGAAGACGCAAGCAACGAAGAAGGCTGAGAAGAGCAACGGCCAGGTAAAGGGGAAGATCGTTGCGTTGCCCTACACGCCGTAGGACGATGCTCCTTTCCCTCGTCGTCGCGGGGCTGGTGCTTTCCAGCCCCGCGACGGCATCCGCGGCGCGGATCGTGATCCCGCGGATCGGTGTCGACGCTCGCCTAGCCGCGCAGGTCGACGACGGCCCGTGGCTCTATTACCGCGACCGCGACACGATCGCGATCGCCGGCCACCGCACGACGCACGGCCACCCGTTCCTGCACCTGCCGAAACTTCGGCACGGGGACATCGTCCGCGTGGGTCGGAGCGCGTTCGTCGTCCGACGAGCTGCGATCGTTCGCGCATCTGAGGTGTGGGTGCTCCGCTTCCGCGGCCTCGTCCTGTCCGCCTGTCATCCGCCCAAAACGGCGAGGTACCGATACGTCGTGTTCGCGGCCCGAGCACCCGCGCGGTCTGGGTCCTTTCAGGGACTGTCCCCAGGACTGTCCCCGGGTCGGTAGCGCGGCGTCGGCGCCTCAGGAGACTTCCTCCTGATTCCCCCGTTGCGATCGACGGGCGTGGGGACGATGCCCACGTGGACTGTGCGACTGCGCTAAAGCAAGGTGCTCTCCCGGGCCGCATGGGAAGCAAGGCGGGGCCGAAGCCCCGCCGCTGACAGTCCCTTGGCGCTCCGTCCGAGGAGGACGGAATGGGGAGAGGCCAGATGCCGCAGGACGCCGAGAGGGACCGCACGTGCTCTAACGCGTCCCTACAAGCGCAGGGGGCCGACGTCCGCCGCCGGACGATTCGACCCCCTCAGGTGGAGGCCCGCTCTGCTCGCGGCCTCTCCCCGGAACGAGAGAAACGAGCCTCCACTCAAGAGTTCGTCCAGCAGGACGAACTCTGCGCTCCCCGTTATGCGGGTTTCGTTACGCCAAAGGTATGGGGGCGCGAGCGGGAAACGCGCGCGTTCGGGCCACGATTGCACCGTGAATGGCTATGCGGATGAGAGGACTTGAACCTCCACGGGGTTCTGAGGGCCTTGGCTGTGGGTGTTGTGGAGTGGTTGAACCCGCACGATTAGGCGGAATCGGTGTGCGCGGCAAGAGGTTCGAGCACGCTCTCCGCGGGCCGTATGGGCCACGAATGGGCCACGCGCACACGTCGGGAGCACGGATCTCGTTTAGGCCTGCTTTGGGCGGCGAGCGTCGCGCCAGCGCCATGGCGTGTTCGAGCCCCGTATGGGCCTTAGAGGCGTGCCTGCTGCGCAGGTTCCGCATGGTTAAGCGGTCAGGCGTGCGAGGTGTGCCGTCTGAGCGCAGGCGGTGTTCACTCGGTGCTCACTCGGCCCGCGCCGGCGATCCGCACGCATCGGCAGCGCCTCCTCGCAGAGGATGCAATCGAAGGCTTGGCGACCTCCCTGTGTTTGGCGCGCTCGGGCGCGCTGATTCAGGCGCAGCCTGTCGCGACGAAGTTGCAGTTGCTCGGTGTATTGGCTTTGACCGCGCTCTCGGTAAGCGTGACGCTTCCGCCGTCGTGGAGGATGCCACCGACGGCGGTGCCGGAGGCATCGGCGGTCGCGGCGTTCTCGCGGACCGCGCTCCCCGTGAGCACGAGCACGCCGAAGTTGTAGATCCCGCCCGCCGCGATGAAACCGGCAGAGGCCGAGTTCCCGCGCACGGAAGTGTTGGTGAGGGTCATCCGGTGGTCGACGTCGAAGCTGAAGATGCCCCCGAACGCGACGCCGTCCACGCCTGCGCTCGCCGTGTTTCCGCTCACCGAACTGTCGGTGAGGGAGGCCCTCCCTTGGACGATGTCCGCAAAGTAGATGTCGATGCCGCCGGTCGCAAAGCCGCCGTCTCCTGCGCGGGCCGTGTTCTCGTGCACGGCGCTGTTCACCAGCGTGAGCGAGAAGCTGAATACCGCGTGCTCGATTCCCCCTATGGCGATGCCGAGATCGCCTGCGGTCGCCCTGTTCCGGCTCACCGTCGTGTCCGTCAGCGTGAGCATGCGCGCCCCGAAGTTCACGAGTCCGCCGCCCGCAAAGCTGTCTCGCCGTGCCGGTTGCCGAGTTCTCGCTCACGTTGCTCTTCGTGAGCGTGACGACCGGCGACGGAAAGCCGAGGCGAATGCCTCCGGCGGCGCCGTTGAGTCCCGCTGTCTCGGCGGTGTTTCGGTGCACTGCGGTGTTCGTGATCACGAGCGTTCCGACGCTGAAGACTCCGCCAACGGCCGCGGCCTCGAGACCGGCGGTCGCCGAGTTCGCGCTCACGTTGCTGTCGATGAGCGCCAGCGATCCTGGGAAGCTGGCAATACCGCCGACCGCGAAGTCGTTACGGTGCGTCGACGACGCTCGCGGTGTTTCCGCGTACGGCACAGTTCGTGAGCGTGAGCATTCCATTGTTGCGAATACCGCCGACGGCGAACTGAGCGGACGGCGGAGGCGGGAGGCCACGGCCGCCCGTGATCGTCAGGTTCGTCATGCCAACCGTCTTGCCGGACTCGACGGTGACGACCGTCCCCGCTCCCTGCGCATCGAGCCGTGCGCCGGTTAGACCGACGAGCTCGAGGCTGCGCGCCACGACGAAGGTGCCGACGCACGTGCCGTTGATCGTGAGCGTGTCGCCGTCGACAGCGCTCGCGAGTGCGGGGGTGAGCGCACCCGCGTCGCCGGAGCAGTCGACGATGACCGTCGCCGCGCGTGCCTGCCCGGCGCCGATCGCACCAACCACGAGTGCTGTGGTACTCGCGAGGATGATAGAGACAGACCGCACGAACGGCAATCGTCGCACGCCGCCTCGCAGCCGGTCAATCCGCTAGCGGCCCGTCGGGTTGCCAGCGCGCACGGTCGACCCACCCTATGGGCCTTCCGTCTGTTTCTCGCCACTCATTCCCGGTCGTTAGTATCGCGCCGCCGGCCCCCAACCGATAGGAAGGGGAGCCACGTGTTCAAGTACCAGCTCGAGCTCGAGGACGGGACGCCTGCCAACCCGCCGACGCTCGCCAGCGCGGTCCCCAGCCTTCTGACCGGCCGGCGGAAGTGAGCGACGAGCCCGGCCGGGCGGACGTGCTCTAAGTCGCCGAGGTTCAGCCCGGCCTGTTTGTAATGCTGCGATGGCTTTGCATGAGTTGACACGCCAGCTTCGGAGGAAGAGGATCGGGTCGGTTTAGAACCGGATTAGTGATGGGGGGTGATCCTGAATGTGGGGACACACCGCCGCGGTGGCGCTGGTTGTGTTTTCTGCGTTCACATTTGCCGCCGCACCAGCTGCCGACGTCAAGGTGACGGATCAGGCCAGCTACACCCGCCACGATGGGGGGACCGACGGCACAATCTTTGTGTGCGGCAGCGAGGCGACGACGCCTACGCCGCGGGGCGAGGGCGGGGGCGAGCAGATGCAGAACGAGCCGGCGGTTGCGATCAAGCCGGACGAGCCGAGCTTTATCGTCGCCGCGGCGAACGACTACTGCACCGGTCCTATTAGCGGCGACCTCTGGGAGGGGATCTACACGTCCAGTGACGCCGGGGCGAGTTGGAAGAACTCGCTTCTGCCCGGCTACCCGGGCGACACCAGCGCCGAAGGGCAGCAGTCGCCGCTCTTCGGGAGCAACCCCGGCGCTAGCGACCCGCTGCTCGATTGGGATAACGACGGCCACCTGTTCTTCGGTGCGATCTCGTTCAACCGGACAGAGCCGAACGTGAGCGGCTTGGTCGTGCCCGGGAACGGCCACGTCGTCGTCGCAACTTACGTTCGCAGCCCGCTGTCCCCGCTTGGGATCGACTATCTGCGGACCGTGATCGTCGGTGAAGGTACGCCGGGCGCGTTTCTCCTCGGGCGCTGGAACGACAAGCCGGCATTGAAAGTGGACGACTGGAGTTCGAGCCAGTTCGAGGGAAACGTCTACGTATCGTGGACGCTCTTCCCCGCGGGGCGGACCGTCGGAGATTCCATCCTGTTTTCGCGCTCGACCGATGGCGGATTGACGTTCTCGAAACCGATCAAGATCTCGAAGGGTCTCGCGAACGCCCAAGGGAGCGAGATTGCGGTCGCACCCGACGGCACGACTTATGTCTTCTGGCGCGAGTTCAACCACGCGGCCCCGACAGTCAATGCTGAGATCGTCTTCGTGAAGTCGTCGGACGGCGGCCAGCACTTCAGCGACCCCCAGACGCTCCGGCCGATCGTCGGCTACGACCGGCGTGACGAGTACGTAGCCGGAGGTTTTGCGCGCGACTGCGGTGACGGCCCGGCCCTGTGTATGACGAGCTTTGTCTTCCACCGCTGGTTCACGCTTCCCCAGGCGACCGCCGACAACGACGGCAACCTCTACGTCACGTGGGAGCAGGTCACAAGCGTTGCATCGAACGGCGATACGTATCGACCCGACGGCCAGTCGCGCGCTGTCGTGACAAAGTCGACGAACGGGGGGACGAGCTGGAGCGATCCGGCGCCCGTAGACCCGCAGCCGCTCGGACACCAGTTTGCGCCGAACATCGAGTACAACAAGGCTCAGGACAAGCTGGTGCTCATCTACTGGGACTCGCGGTTCGATGCCTCCTATTCCGTCTATCGGCCGCCGGGTAACGTCGCGAATGGCGTCAGCGTGTGCGGCGTTCCAGCGTCCGCCGTGTGCAACGTCCTGAACACGTTTATCGCGACGTCAGCCGACGGCCTGACTTGGAACTCGAGCCTTGTCTCGACGGTCGGACATCAGCCCGAGTACGAATTGTTCGGTGAGTCCGACTTCCCGTTCCACGGGGACTACAACTGGGTTGATTCGGCAGGGAGCACAACATTCGGCGCCTGGACGGACAATCGCGATGTGATTCCGGGCATTGATCTGCGCGAGACGACCCAGGACGGCTTCGACCCCTTGCAGTGCCGCACGGCGAATCCGGATGGCTCGTTCAGTTTCAACTTCTGCATCAACGCGGGAGGCTTTGACCAGAACATCTACGGGGCAACACCGTAAACCCAACACGGCACACGGTTCGTGGGAGGAAGGGCGGCCACTGGCCGCCCTTCTCATCTAACAATAGAGTTGAATCCGACACGAGCGCGAGGGTTGTACGTCGGCAAGATCCGCGCGATCAGCCGGCGCCGCTGGAACATGACCCCGCTGTTCGGCCTCGACCGTCGCGACCTCGACCTCGACGATGGCGTTCTCACCGTCGAGCGTGTGTTCTCGCAGGGCGTGTTGAAGGACTGCAAGAAGTCGTCGCGGCAGCGACGTCGGGTTCCGCTCCGCGGCCGCGTCGTCGACGCGATCGCGCGGATGCCACCACGGATCGACACTCTGGTCCTCTTCCCCGCCCCGCGCGGCGGCAGGATCGACCTCGAGAAGTTCCGGGCTCGCGCCTGGGCACCCGCGCTACGCGCCGCCGATGTACCCCATCGCCGCGTCTACGACATGCGCCACACGTTTGCGTCCTGGGCGATCGCCGGAGGCATCTCCACCTCTCCAAGATCATGGGCACGTCGACGACGATGATCGGCGAGGTGTATGGGCACTTGCTCCCCGACTCCGAGGACTACTTGCGCGGAATGCTCGACGCCTACGACAGCCGTCTCAGCGCGGCAGAAGGAGGAGCACGATGAGCTGGGGCACGTGGGAGGAAGACCGCCGCTACCCGTCCAAGGACGGCACCCACATGATCGTCGTGTCGAAGCGGGTGGACGGTGACGGCAACACCTACCGCAAGAACGAGCGCAAGCGACTCACTCCCGGCGAGCGCGAGCACTACGCGGCTCGAGTTCGGTCACCTAACTAGCGCTCGCGCTTCGCGCGGCGGAGCGCGTCCAGCCGGCGCCGGTCCTGCTTCGTCGGCCGGCCGCCGAGATCCGCTCCGAGAGGATGGGCGAGCCGCCGCTCGAGGGCGCGTTGCTCCCGCGCGGCGACCGATTCGGGCATCTCCTCGTACAAGCCTGCGGCGACCTCGGCCGAGCCCCGCCTCTCGGCGAGGCCGGCAACCACGATCGTCCACTGCGTGAGACCGCGGCGGATCTCGAGCGTGTCTGCGACGCGCACCTCCCTTGCAGGCTTCACGCGTGTCCCGTTCAGCTGCACGCGACCTCCGAGCACCGCCTCCGTGGCTGCGCTACGGGTCTTGAAAAACCGCGCCGCCCAGAGCCACTTGTCGATCCGTACGTGGTCCATCCGGCCGCATGATCGCAGTCAGCGGGGCTGCGACTCGAGCTCCCGCAGCGCGAGCACGAGCGCAAGCATGCCCATCGTTCGGCCGATGTTCGTGGACTGACTGTGGACCACGGGCACCCGTCGTAGCCGATTCACCCTGCAAAGGACGCTAGTGCGGATGAGAGGACTTGAACCTCCACGGGGTTGCCCCCACACGGACCTGAACCGTGCGCGTCTACCAATTCCGCCACATCCGCGCAGCCGGCAAAAGTCCGCCTTCGGCCTCGACTTTTCCCGGTTCTACGGCTCCAGTGTAGCCGGGCTCCCGCCGAGCGTCTGCGAGCGAGGTCGGGCAAGGCACGACCTGGAGCCACCGACTTTCGAAGCCCTAACACGTCGGACGTACCATGATTCGCCTGCGGTTCGGGGTCCTCATCGCTGCACTCTTTGCGCTCGCTGCGCCGGGGGCCGCCTGGGCTCGGGACGTCGAGGTCGTGGTCAGGCTCGACTCCCCCGGGGTTGCGGAGGCGACGGCGCAGAGTCGCGTCCTCAGCGCCTCCGTGAAGCGGCAGCGACTCGATCTTCGGAGCCCGACGAGCCGTTCGTACCTCGACGGCGTCGGGCTCGAGCAGGAGCGCTTCACGGCGCGGCTGACTCGCGAGGTGCCGGGTGCGGTCGTCTACCGGCGCTACCGGGTCGTGCTGAACGGACTCGCGATCTCGCTGCCCGCCGCCCAGCTACCGCGGCTTGCACGGCTCGCCGAGATCTACCCGAGCACGACCTTTCAGGGACTGCTCGACCGCAGCGTGCCCATGATCGGGGCGCCGACGTTCTGGTCGGTGCCGGGCGTCGACGCAGGAGCGGGCATCAAGATCGCGGTCCTCGACGACGGCCTCGACCAGTCGCATCCGTTCTTCTCGCCGACAGGGTTCGCGATGCCCGCGGGCTTCCCGAAAGGCCAGGCGCCGTACACGACGGCGAAGGTGATCGCGGCGCGCGCGTTCCCGCCGCGCGGTCTGACCTGGAAGAACGGCGACCTGCCGTTCGACCCCGAGAACTCCTCGCACGCGACGCACGTCTCGGGGATCGCGGCGGGCAACGCCGGCACGCTCGCCGGCAACGTGCGCGTCTCGGGCGTTGCGCCTCGCGCGTACCTCGGCAACTACAAAGTGCTGACCGTCCCGACGGCGGGCTTCGGCCTCAACGGCAACGCACCCGAGATCGCCGCCGGGATCGAGGCGGCGGTCGCCGACGGGATGGACGTCATCAACCTCTCGCTCGGCGAGCCCGAGATCGAGCCGAGGCGCGACCTCGTTGCGCTTGCGATCGAAGGTGCGGCCGCCGCGGGTGTGCCCACCGTCGCGGCAGCCGGGAACGAGTACGGCCGCTTCCAGCTCGGCTCGGTCAGTTCGCCCGCGAGCGCCGCCTCGGCGATCAGCGTTGCGTCGGTCTCGAACGGCCGCGCCAGCCCTGCGGGTTCGATCTCGTCGTTCTCGTCCGCCGGCCCCACGCCGGTCTCGCTCCGGCTCAAGCCGGACGTAGCGGCGCCCGGCTCGGCGATCCTCTCGTCCCTTCCCGACGCCGACTGGGGACTGCTGAGCGGGACGAGCATGGCCGCGCCGCACGTGACCGGTGCGGTCGCTCTGCTGCGCAAGCGGCATCCCGAGTGGACGCCGGCGCAGCTCAAGTCGGCGCTCGTCACCACCGCGTCGCCGCTCCCGAGCGGGCCGCTCCGGACCGGAGGCGGCCTGATCGGGGTCGCGCGTGCGGACGCGCCGCTCCTCTTCGCCGAGCCGAGCTCGGTGTCGTTCGGGGTCGTGCGGTCTGGGCGGAACCCGGAGGTCGTCGTCAAGCTCACCGACGCGGGAGGCGGCGCAGGAACCTGGACCGTGAGCGGCATCTTTGCGACGCCGCGGACCGTGACCGTCCCGGGCGAGCTCCGGATCGCGCTGCGCGACGTCGCCCGCACGAAAGCCGAGGAAGCGGGGTACGTCGTGCTCCAGCGCGGCAGCGAGGTTCGGCGGATCCCGTACTGGTTCCGCGTTGCGACGCCGCAACTGCCGCGCCCGACGCGCGCGCTCACCCGCACGGCCACGTATCGCGGCTCGACGGTCGGAAAGCCGCGCCGCGTCCAGCAGTACCGCTACCCGGTCGTCGCAAACGCACGACAGCTCGGTCCCGAGCAGGTCTTCCGGTTCACGCTGCGCCGTCAAGTCGCGAACTTCGGCGTCGCCGTTTTGAGTGGCGGCGTGCAGCCGCGCGTCGTCGAGGCTGGAGACGAGAACCGTCTCGTCGGGATCCCCGGGCTGCCGTTCAACATCAACCCGTACGTCGACGAGTTCGGCGATGTCCGCCCCGTCGCCGGTGCGATCCGCCCCGCGCCGGGAACCTACGACATCGTTTTCGACTCGCGGGCGAAGGGCGACCGGTTCACGTTCCGCTTCTGGATCGACGACGTGCGCCCGCCGACCGCGCGCCTGCTCGACGCGGACGCACGCGGTGGGGTCGTGCGCGTCCGCGTCGCCGACGCCGGAGCGGGAGTGGACCCGCGCTCGCTCGAGGCAACGGTCGGCGGCCGCGTACGAACCGTCCGGCTCGCGAACGGCGTCGCCTCGGTAGACGTCAAAGGCCTCGCCCCCGGGACGCATGCGCTCGTGTTCACGGTCTCCGACTACCAGGAGGTCGAAGAACATGGAGAACGTCCCGGAGATTCTCCCGAACACGCGGGTCCTCCGCGCGACCGTCCGCGTTTCTTAGGGCCGGTCGCGCTCGTCGATCGTCGGGAGGCGGTTGAGGTCGCGCTCGACGCTCGCCGCGAACTCCTCGCTCTCCGAACGTACGAGCCGCAGGTGCGACGCCTTGCGGCGTTTCGAGGCGCCCGGCAGGCGCCCGCCGACACCGAGCCGCGAGTTCAGCCGCGGCCATTCCGCGGCGACGAGCACGGCAACCGCACCCGCGAGCAGGAGCGCGTAGATCCAGCCCACTGCCCGCCGATTCTACCCGCGCTCGACCTGGGCTAGATTCACGTGGTGCGCCGACTCGCCGTGCTCATCACCTCAGTTGTCGCCCTGGCGACCCCGTCCCTCGCACCCGCGGCGGTCGAGACGCTGGTGCTGCGCTCACAGCCGTTTCCGATGAAGCCGTACCAGGTCGTCCAAGGCATGACGGCCGTTCCCTCGCCTCAGGTCGACGGCTACGTCGTCGGTATGAGGGTCGAGGTCGTCGACACGGCCGGCCGGGTGCAGACGATGAACGACGTGATGCTCCACCACGCCGTCTTCGTCAAGGCGCTCGCCACCGACTCCACCTGCGGCCGCTTCTACGACTACGACCGGCGGCCCTCGTCGCTCCCCGCCGAACGGTTCTTCGGCGCCGGTGAGGAGCACATGGAGCTGCACCTCCCCGAGGGCTACGGCTATCCCAACCGCGGAAGCGACATCTGGGGGCTCGTGTACATGTTGATGAACCACCGCAACACCGCGTCGACGGTCCAGGTGCAGTACCGCGTGCGGTACGTGACCGGCGAGCCAAGGACACCGGTGAAGCCGCTCTGGCTTGACGTCGTCAACTGCCACGCGGACCCGATCTTCACCGTCCCCGGAACCGGTGGTCCCGGCTCGAGCTTCGTGCGCGCCTCCGACTTCACGCTGCCGGAGAGCGGCCGCCTCGTCGCCGGCGGCGCACATATCCACGGCGGCGGTCAGAGGCTGGAGCTCCGCAACGTCAGCTGCTCGAACCGCGAGCTCTTCACCTCGCGACCCACCTGGCCCGCCCACTACCCGTTGCCGATGATGCACGAGCCCGGGCCTGCGCACATGACATCGTGGTCCGACCCGGCCGGCATCCCGGTCGCCGCCGGAGAGACGCTTCGCCTGCGCGCGGTCTACGACAACAGCCGGCCGCACATGCGCGTCATGGGGATCATGATCGTCTGGCTCGCTCCGGGCTCGGCGGCGGCCTGCACGCCGTCGCCCGCGCTGTCCGATCCGCTCTACGACCCTGCGCCGACGCCACGCGTCTTCCAGCCCCTGCTGCGGAGCCCCGTGGGCAAGGTCACGCGGGTCAGACAGACCGCGGTCTCGGACTTCAGCTTCCGCAACCAGCGTGTCGAGCTCGGCGCCGGTACGACGTTCCGCTGGCGGTTCCTGGGCACCGAGCGACACGATGTCACGCTCGCGAACGGCCCGGAAGGCCTCGCGTCTGCGTCTGCTCGACAGGGGAGCTTCTCGTTCAGGTTCCGGCGCACGGGGACGTACAACCTCTACTGCTCGCTTCACCCCACCTTGATGACCCAAAGAGTGGTGGTTCGCTAAAGGCCTCGCCGGGCGTGCCGATAGATACCTTCATGAACCGGACGACCGTATTGGTGGAGCTGATCGTCGTGCTGACGTTGATGCGCGCGCTGCTCGTGGCCGCCAAGGTCGTCCCCCGGAGCTGCGCCCGCTGTGGCGTTCAGCTCGAGCGGCGCGCGCTCGGTGAGCCCGTCTGCCGCTGCGGCAGCCAGGCCTAGCCGGGCAGCACCGGGATCTCGACCAGGAACGCCGCCACGGCGTAGCCGACGGTCAGCCCGAGTCCGAGGACCCCGAGCGCGACCTGCTGCCATGTGCTCGTCCGCTCGCGCACGTCCTCGACCTGGTCGAGGATCTTCTCGAGCAGACGCTCCGCCCGGTCGAACTCGAGCGCCAGCATCCCGAGCCCGACCGCCATCAGCAAGACCCCGGGCCCCGGGACACCCGGCACGCTCAGCACGAGCCCCGCGGCGATGACCAGCGCGCCTGCCACCGCGAACGGCACGCGGTAGATCTTGCTGCGCTGCTTGTGGCGCTCCTTGCGCCGGCGAAGCGCCTTGATCGCCGGCCGCGGCTCGCTCATCGCCGGGAACCCTAGCGGCGGCGCTGTGAATCTACGATGCAGGGATGCAGGAGCTCCTTCCCTCCCTCCGCCGCTGGCTCCAGCAGGGCGAAGACGTCGCGTTCGCGACCGTCGTCGCGACTCGCCGCTCGGCGCCGCGGCCGGTCGGCTCGGTGCTCGGCGTCTCCGCGGGCGGTGAGCTCGCCGGCTCGGTCTCCGCGGGCTGCGTCGAGAACGAGGTCTACGCGGAGGCGCGCGAGGTGCTCGGGGGTGGAGCTGCGAAGGCAGCGGACCTACGGGATCACCGACGAGCAGGCGTTCGGCGTCGGGCTCCCCTGCGGCGGCGAGATCGACGTGTACGTCGCACGAGCCGACGCCGAGCTCCTCCGAAGCGTGGTCGAGGAGATCGCGCGGGGCCGAGTCGTGACGGTCGAGCCGTCGGGCGACGGTCTGGCCGTCGCGTCCCGACCCGCGCCGCGCCTGATCGTCGTCGGCGCCATCGACACGGCTGAAGCCCTGTGCCGCGGTGCGAAGTCGCTCGGCTGGGCGGCGATCGTCGTCGACCCGCGCGAGCGCTGGGCGACCGCCGAGCGCGTGCCGAGCGCCGACGAGATCGTGGTCGAGTGGCCCGACGCGGCGCTCGCGCGCCTCGGGCCGGACGAGGGGACCGCCGTCGTCGTGCTCGCACACGAGGACCGAATCGACCTGCCCGCACTCCAGCTCGCGTTGGCAAGCGACGCGTTCTTCATCGGCGCGATCGGCTCGCGGCGGACGCAGGAACGGCGACGCGACGCGCTGCTCGAGCTGGGTGTCGACGAGGAGGCAGTCGACCAGGATCCACGGCCCGGTCGGGCTCGACGTCGGCGCCGAGTCGCCCGCCGAGACGGCGGTCGCGATCCTCGCCGAGATCCTCGCGGTACGCGCTGGGCGCGAAGGCGGCCCGCTCCACAAGCGCACCGACCGCATCCACGCGTAGCGCGACTCAGCCGACGACGCGCAGCTTCCCGTCCCGGAGGCGAACAATGACGGCCTCCACTTCCGCACGGTTGGTGCCACCCGGGAACGAGAGCTCTCCCAGAACGCCGCGGACCTCGAACCCCTTCTGCACCTCCGCCGCGACGAGGTCGGGTCTCGTCGAAGCCGCGAGCTCGATCCCCCCGGCGAGCGCGTTCACCGCGTCCGCTGCGAGGGCGGCGAGGATCGTCTCGGGACGCCGGCCGTAGACCGCCCGGAAGCGCTCGTAGAACTCGTCGGTCCGCGAGCCCGGCTCGGGGAACCCGAAGGTGGCGAACACTGCGTCCTCGGGCGCCCCCCGAGGCGGCACGACCCGCTCGGGCGCGTCCGGCGACACGATGCTCGTTCCCCCCGCTCCAGGCCCAGAAGCGGCTCCACACGTCGTCCGCGTGCGGTCGCCGGCCCGAGCTCGCGTGCGGCCTCGCCGCCTGCGAAGTCCGAGAGCGCGCCGGCCTGTTCGCGCGGAGAAAGGCCGGTGAAGACGATACGCGGCGACCCCTCGATGAGCCCGTCGTCGCAGGGCGCGACTGCGAATGCACCGGCTTCCTCCACGGCCGAGGCCGCGCCGGCGAGACCCAACCGGCAGGGGAGCACGAACAGTCGGACTCCTCGTCGGAGCAAGTCTTCCACAGACCCACGTGCGAGCCGGATCGTCAGCGCGCCTCCGACGCCCCCGGCGTTGTTCACGCGGTTCGCCTCGACGCGCGCGCCCTCTGCAACCAGCCGCTCGCCGTCGACGATCCCGACCGTCACCGCCCCGCCGGGCTGCAGCTCACGCTCGGTCTCGTCCTTGCCGCCGCACGCGGCGAGCAGCGCGGTGAGCGCGAGGAGGCCTAGGCGCGTGCGCATCCGGGCGAGTGTACGGACCCATCGCGCCGCGACCGCTCGCCCGATTTTTCCGACGAGAGCTCCCCGGGTTGGACTCGAACCAACAACCCTCCGGTTAACAGCCGAATCGGCGCAGCACGCCGAGAGAGTTCCTCTCAGCGCGTTCGTCGATCGCGAACAACGCGTAGTCTCTGGCCGAGCTAGGCACGAAAGCGAGAAAGGTCGTTAGCTCGATCATCTGGAGCGCCCTCCAGGCCGAGCTCGACCGCGAATGGACCTCCGATGACGACTGAGATCGACCCGGACACGTTCCTCGCGGACGCACGTGAGCGCATACGGGCCGCCTCCGCTCATGATCCCGGTTAGGGCCCCGGTGGCCGCCAACGTGCGTAAGTCGGGGCCTTCTCGCTTGGCCTCCTTCCACGGATCCTCGGTAAGGCCCACCAGTTGCGCGACCCACCAGCCGCCCCATGTCGCGATGAACACACTGGTGCTTGCACCCATCGCTACGCCGAGTCTTCGACCGAAGTTCTGGACCATGTAGGACGAAACTACTCAGAAGTCCGCGCGAAGTGTGGCCATCAGCCCCTCACCTGGGGATCGTTGAGGCCTTGCCGCCTTGGACCTCCGGGGGCGCCACCCATCGCGAGATGGAGTGACGCGCACGCGCACCCCGCGCTGTCCGGATACCCCCCGGACTTTCGCTCGAGTTCCTGACGGGGGGCAGCCAGAGACTTCGCGAACGGACGGACACCCCGCAACCCCCCGCGAGAAAAACTGGAGGCCCGACTCAGTCCGCCGGCCTCTCCCCATCAGAGCGGTTGCCGAATGCGGGCCTCCATTACAAGGATCCGGCTCGGCGACCAAACCTGCGCCCCCCGTTGTGCGGGTTTGGTTAAGCCTGAGGTTAGGGGCCGGGCGGGGAGAGGCCAAAGGCCTTGCCACAGGGGAAGGCAACCCGACCCCCAACGGGAGTCTGGCACATTGATCGAGCGGTTGCTGAGCGCCCGCGAGCTCGCCGGCGCTACCCGCCACCGCAGCTGATCGCGGAGCTGAACCAGACGAACGGCCCGCCAGAGCGACCCGAATCCGCGACCGCCGTCTTAGCGCGCTGCGCAGGAGCAGGAAGGCTCCGACGTGGCGATTGCCGCGGCGCCGCGGTCGAATGTGCTCCGGATCCGGCTCGGGATGGACACGTGGAAGTCCATCGAGAACGCGACGAGCGTTCCGAACAGCAAGATCGGCAGAACCGGCGTGTTTCCGCCGGTCGACGCGAGGCCGAGCACGGTCTCGCCGAGGTTCCACTCGAGCTCGGGGGTCTCCAGGAGCGTCGTCCCGACGATCGTGTCGATCGAGAAGGCGACGGCAACGAGCGCGAGCCAACCGAAGACCGCGATCTTCCAGTGGCCGGTCCCCCAACGAACCATCTGGGCCGCGACGCTGGTGGAATGCTTGAAGGGGGACATTTTGGCTCCTTTTGCGAGTGGGTGACTTGCACTCGCAGCATCCCCTCGGAGGGGCCGCGCCGGAAGGCGGCCCCCGGTGTCTGGGGCTACGGCTGGCCCCAGGCGGGACGGTGTGTTCGTGGTCAAAAGCGGGTGGCAAACGCGCCCGACGCCGGCGCGCCGCTGTGCGCAGGTGGCGGCTAACCGCACCCCCGCCCCGGAGGCCGACCCCGCTTATCGTCAGCCGGGCAGCCGACTGCGTCCCAACGCGTCGCGCCAACGACCTCGGAGTAGCGCAGCCTGGTCAGTGGTCGTCGGCTGACCACTCGCCCCGAAGCGAACCGGTACGCGATCTCGGCGGTACCGGCTTAGTCGAGATCGCGGAGCGTCGCGTGCAACTCGTGGTCAGGGCCTCATCTGCAGACGCTCGAGCGCTCGTCGAGCTTGAGCCAGGTGTCGAGCCGATCAAGGTGTGGGAGAGGCTCGCCCGGACCTGACTAGGTACCGAATCCGGTACTGGAAGGGCGCCCGCGGATGGGCGCCCTTCCCATTTTCCCCTCTGCGCAGGACTTCCGAGGCTCCCCGGGTTGGACTCGAACCAACAACCCTCCGGTTAACAGCCGGATGCTCTACCAATTGAGCTACCGGGGATCGAGCGCGGCATTGTAGCCGCGCGGTCCTCGGGCTAGGCGAACTCTCGGATCGCGGTGCGAATCTCCGCGAGCTTGTGCTGGAGCTCGCTCAGATCGGCCTCATCTGCGCCTTCGAACTCCCTCCGGAGCCGACGCTCGCGCAGGCGAAGCAGCAACTGCTTAGCGGTCTCCTCGTCGATGCCCTCCGTCTCCGCGAGCGCATCGAGTTCGGCCAGCAGCGAGACGAGCTCGGGCTCGGGAGCCTTGGACGGTGTGAGCAATTCGTCGCGAGCCTGTCGGTGAAGCTCCGAGTCGAAGTGCTCGGGACCGAGCTCGGCCAGCACGCGATCGAGGTCCGGGTGCGCCCGCACACCCGCGAGCGCGCTGCGCTCGAGTTTGTCGCCGACCGCGACGAGTCTTGGTGACACGGCGCCCCCCGCGCTCGTCGTGCCGCCGGCTGCCGCACGCAGTTCGACCGTGAGTCCGAGCCGGTCGTTCGCGAGACGCCACGCGTCGTGGCGTTCCGGCGACTCCGGGATCTCGTTCAGCACGTCCTGCACCCGCAGGTACGCGTGTTGCCGGTCGCGGGCACGATCGAGCTCCAACCGAACTCGGTGGACGGCGTACGGCTCAGCGACGGCGAGCCGAGCTTCGAACCCTCCCGGGTCGTCCGCAGGGTCCTTTCCCTTCGGCAGCGCGACGATGCGGACGCTCAGTCCCTCGCGTAGCGCGAGCTCCATTCCGCGCAGCGTCGCGTCCTCCCCCGCCGCGTCTGCATCGAAGCAGAGGTACACCCGCGTTGTCAGCTTGCCGAGCTCCTTGAGTTGGGGCTCGGTCAGCGCCGTCCCCATCGAGGCGACGACCGGCTCGAGTCCGGCCTGACGCAGCGCGATCACGTCCGTGTTTCCCTCGACGACGACCGCTCGATCCTGCTTCGAGATCGCGGGCCGCGCCAGGTGGAAGCCGTAGAGGACGTTCGACTTGCGGAAGAGCTCGCTCTCCGGTGAGTTGACGTACTTGCCGCGCAGCGGGTCGTCCTCGTAGAGCTTGCGCGCCTGAAAGCCGATCACGCGACCTCGTGCATCGGTGAGCGGGAACATCAGCCTGCGCTGGAAGTAATCGGTGCCGCGGCGCGTGACGAGTCCCGCCTCGGCCAGCTCGTCCCGTGTGTAGCCCTTCTCCGCCGCCTTTCTCGCCAGGGTCGCACCGCCGGGCGAGAGCCCGAGGCGGAACTCGCGTGCGATCTCCGCGCCCAGCGAGCGCGACTCGAGGTAACCGCGAGCCTGCGCGCCGTGGTCCGACTCCCACAGCGTCCGCTCGTAGAAGTCCGCGGCCTGCTCGAGCAGGGCGTAGAGCCGATCGCGCTTCTTGCGCCGCGCGTCGGCATGCGGCGAGGACTCCTCGTACTGCAGCTCGACGTGAAAGCGGTCCGCGAGCCACTCGATCGCGCCGACGAAATCGAGTCCCTCGGTCTCCCGCACGAACGAGATCGAGTCGCCCCCCACCCCGCACCCGAAGCAGTGGTACGTCCCCCGGTCGGGCGAGACGGAAAAGGACGGTGTCTTCTCCTCGTGGAACGGGCAGAGGCCCGTGTAGCGGCCGCCCACCTTGCGCAGGCGTGTGCGCGCCTCGATGACGTCGACGATGTTCGTGGCCGCTTTGACAGCCTCGACCGATTCGTCCTTGAGCCTGGCCACGTCAGACGCGCTCCGCGTAGTGCAGCGCGAAGCGATCGGTCATTCCCGAGAGATAGTCCACGACAGCGTCCGGCTCGTCGCCGCGCTCCACGAGATGCTCGAAGATTCGCCGAATGACGTCGCGGGCACGCTCGTGCTCGACGCGGGTCTTCGGGCCGAGGTAGACCTGTTCGAACATGAAGGCCCGGAGCGAGAGCATCGCGGTCCCGACCGCCTCGCTCTGGACGATGTCACCGGCCCGAGCCGAGGATTCGATCAGGTCGTGGACGAGGGTGTCGATCCGCGTCGAGCCAGTCGGTCCGAGGACTCGCAGCTCTTCTGCGGGGAGGTCGTCCGCTCGCAGGATCCCGAAGCGGATCGCATCGTCGATGTCGTGGTTGATGTACGCGACCCGGTCGACGATTCGCACGATACGGCCCTCGAGCGTCTCCGGGTCCACCGTCCCGGTGTGCTTGAGGATCCCGTCGCGCACCTCCCAGGTCAGGTTGAGCTTCTCGGCGATCCTGAGCGACTGCTCGTTGTGGCGAAAGCCGCGGCCAAAGCGTTCCCGCATGCACTCGTCGAGGGCGTCCTCGCCGGCGTGACCGAACGGAGGGTGGCCCGTGTCGTGCCCAAGGCCGATCGCCTCGGTCAGGTCCTCGTTCAGCTGCAGCGCTCGGGCAACGCCCCTGGCGATCGCGGTTGTCTCCAGCGTGTGCGTCATGCGCGTGCGGTAGTGGTCGCCGGCGGGGTCGATGAACACCTGTGTCTTGCCCTTGAGCCGGCGGAAGGGCTTCGAGTGGAGCAGCCGGTCGCGGTCGCGCTGGAACGGCGTCCGCACCCGGCACGGCTCCTCGTCGCGGACTCGGCCCCGCGTCTCGTACGACCGGACGCCGAGCGGCGAGAGCGAGCGCTCCTCGTGCTCGCGCACGCGCTGTTCGAAGACGTCCGCGACCAGTCCGGCTAGCTCCGGCATGGGCCTAGGGTAGTCGCTCACCCGGTCGGGAACGGAGCCGCGAAACCGGCTCCGGGCGCCGGCGCGTGCGTGGCGTGTCCCCATCCCTAACCCCCACCCACCCGGGGCTTCCGGCGGGGCTTCCAACGCTACCGATCATCTCGTGACACGGTGTGGCGCCTTCGTGTCGAGTTGGGAACTGTTCGCCCACAGTCAGACGATGATCGGCACGGTCCCGCCGTCGGCGCTCCATGCTGCACCGGTCACGTACGAGGCGCGGTCGGAGCACAGGAACGCGATCACCGCTGCAATCTCGTCCGGCTCCGCGAGCCTGCCGAGCGGGCGCCCCGCGCCGACCGTGGCGAGGACCTCGTCGCGAGGCTTACCGGTGCGCTCCCCCTGCTGCTCGGCGAGGCCGCCCGCGCCGAGCCACGCGTCCGTCGCCGTGGGGCCTGGTGTCACTGCGTTGCACCTGATCCCGTCCTTCGCGTAAAGATCGGCGACGAGCCGCGAGAGCGAGAGCACCGCCGCCTTCGTCACGGAGTAGTGAGGCATCGACGTCGAGGGTCGCTTCCCCGCGGTCGACGAGACGTTCACGATCACTCCCTCCCCCCGCTCCCGCATCGGCGGCACGGCTGCCCGGATCGCACGCACGAAGCTCATCACGTTCAACTGCCACACCTCGTCCCATTCACGATCCGATACCTCGAGAAAGTCAGCCTGAGAGGCGACTCCCACATTGTTTATTAGTACCGCGACCGGCCCGAGCTTCTCAGCGGCTTGGGAGAGCAACTCTTCAGGCGCCCCCGGCTCGGCCAGATCGGCTACCACCGCCAGCTTTGCGCCGGTTTCGCGTCGCGCCGCCTCGGCTCGCGCGGAGTCCCTGCCCGTAACCACGACGAGAGCACCTTCCTCGGTCAGAAGGCGCGCGGTCGCCAGCCCGATCCCGCCTGTGGACCCGGTCACCACACAGACGCGCCCGCGGAGCCCGAGGTCCATCGGGCTACGTTACCCCGCGTGACGACGCTCATCCTCGTCCGCCACGGGGAGACCGACTGGAACGCCCAGCACCGTTGGCAGGGCCATTCGGACATGCCGTTGAACGGCGTGGGCCGGAAACAGGCGGGCCTGCTCGCGAGCGAGCTCGAGCGCGTCGACGCCGTGTACTCGAGCGACCTCGCACGGGCTCGAGAGACTGCCGAGATTCTGGCTCAGCGGATCGGGCTGGAGGTCCACCTCGACCCGCGCTTGCGGGAGCGCGGCTTCGGCGCCTGGGAGGGCCTGACGACGCAGGAGATCGAGTCATCCTTCCCCGACGAGCAGAAGCGCTGGCGGGCCGGCATCGGCGCTGGCGCACCGGACGCGGAGCCGTTCGGTGCGTTCGCGGCCCGCGTCCGCAGCTTCGTCGAGGAGGTCGGTCGGCAGCATGTCGACGAGGAGGTGCTCGTCGTGGCCCACGGGGGGACGATCCGCGTCGTCCACGCTCTCGCGACAGGGCTCGACTACGTGCGCGACCACCGGTCGATCCCAGCCGTGGCCAACTGCCACCCGTCCCGCTACGCCTTTCGGGAGGGAAAACTCGCCCCGATAGACTGACCCCCGGTGGAGGACTACACGAACAAGTACAAGGGCGAGCAGGTCGAGATCGCGCTCTTCGGCGGCGAGTACCAAGAAGGCGTCCTGACCGCCTATTGCTACATCGAGGACGTTGCGCACATCGAATTGAACGGCCACATCCTCGTCCCGCTCCAGAACATCGCGTCGCTCCACTGCTCGAGCCGCTGCGACGCACCCGAGCCCGACTGGCCGCCACGCGGGCTCGAGGACGAGCGCGAAGACTCCTAGCGCGATGCGACTCGCCGCAGCCCGGAACCTGCTCAAGGTCTGGGTGTTCGTGCTCGCGCTGTGCGCGGCGCTCGGCCTGCTCGGCTGGTCGGGCGGCGGCTACCCACTCCTCTCGAGCGTCGTCTTCTGCGCGCTGCTCGCTGCGGCAGCCGCGTACTGGTACGCGGACCGCGTCGTCATGGGCATGGTGGGCGCACGGGAGCTGCTTCTCGCGGAGGCGCCGCTCGTCCACTCCACGCTCGAGCGGCTCGCGGCGCGCGCAAAGGTCACGAAGCCGAAGCTGTACGTGCTACCCGACGGTCACCCGCGCGCGTTCGCAGCGGGCCGCGGTCCGCGCGGGTCGGCGATCGCCGTCTCGCGCGGACTCCTCGGCGCGGCGACCCCCGCGGAGCTCGAAGGTGTGCTCGCGCACGAGCTCGCGCACGTGCGCGCACGGGACGTCGTCACGCAGGAGGGCGTCGTCGTCTTCGCTGCGGCACTCATCGAGATGTCCCGGATCGGGGGCCTCTTGCAGCGGCTGCTGCTCTTCGTTCTCGGGCCGATCGCCGCCGCGCCGGTCCACCTGCTGCTCTCCCCGAAGCGCGAGTTCGCCGCCGATCGCTTCGCGGCCGAGCTCTGCGAGTCGCCGCACGGCCTCGCCGATGCGCTGCTGCGCCTCGAACTGGCCGGCGAGCTCGTCGAGTTCCGAGCGAACCCCGCCACCGAGCCCCTCTACACGATCAACCCGTTCGAGCCGACCGGCCTCGCCGCGATGTTCGCGACCCATCCCCCGACCGAGGACCGCGTGCGGCGGCTGCGGCACCTCGATCCCGACTGGCGCGAGAAGCTCCGCGCGGCCTAGCGACGGCGGTGCGCCGTCGCGAGCGCGACCGCGCCGATGCAGAGCAGTACCGGAACGATCGCATACGCAACCTGTAGGTCGGTGATGTCGGCGAGCGCGCCGAGCGCGAACGGCGCCAGGGCGATGGCGATCCCGGCTGCGAACGCGGCGCGCACGGCAGCCGCGTCGGTTCGTCCGCCGGCCGCGCCGATGCCGAGCGCGAGCGTGAGCGGGTAGAGAAGCGACACGCCCGCACCTGTGAGCGCGAGCCCGAAGACCGCCACGACAGGCGAAGGCACGAGCCAATAGAACGCGAACCCGCCGGCAGCGACGACCAACGCAGCAGCGAGGAGCGGCTCCGAGCTGTAGCGCTTCGCGAGCGGGCTCCCGAGCGCACGACCTGCGGTCATGCCGATCAGGAACACGCTCGACGCCGCGGCTGCACCGGACTCCGAGAGGTCCCGCTCCGTCTCGAGGTAGTCGGTGCTCCAGAAGACGATGCAGAACTCGATCGCGACGAAGAGCAGGAGTGCGAACCAGTAGAACCAGTATGCGCGCGGGAGCTTCGGCGCATGGTCGTGCGGCAGCACCGGAGCGGCCGGGAAGCAGACCGATCCGTAGGCGATCGCCATCGCCGGGACGGCGAGGAGCGCCGCGGCGACGAAGACCGCGCGCCAGTCGGATCCGGCCCAGATCGCGAAAGCGACCGCGAAGAGCGCGAGCGCTCCCAGCGCCGTCGCGATCGCGTTCGACTCGACGATCGCGACCGGGGCCAGCGGACCGTGCCGGTCGGCGAGCGTCGCTTGGAGGACCGCGACGACGAGCGCTCCCGCGACGCCGAGGAACGCGGCGGCCGACAGCGTGACCACGAGGTTGCCGCCGAGAGCGAGGAGCAAGGCGCCCGTCGCGATGCCGCTCCCCGCGAGCCAGAAAGACCGCCGGCGTCCGAACCGGACGACGAACCGGTCGCCGGCGATGCCGACGACGATCGCGCCGACCGCGATGAGCGTCGTGTGCAGGCTGACGACCGCGCGCGATACGTCGAGCTGCTCCCGGAGCGCGGGGAGCGCGGGTCCGAGCGCGTAGAGCAGGAACCCCCAGAGGCCGAGCATCCAGTAACAGAGGCGCGTGAGCTCGTCGCGCTCGAGGCGGATGCCGCCGGTCAGCGAAGCTCGCCGGGCAGAAGCGAGAACATGACCGAGTCACGCAGACGACCGTCCGGATGCAGCAGATGGGAGCGCAGCACGCTCTCCCGCCTGAACCCGACCTTCTCGGCCACCCGCTGCGACGCGACGTTGTCGCGCAAGACGAAATCGCCGTCGCGGAGCTCCACGGTGCGAGTCTAGAAAGACGAACGCCCGCACGAGGCGGGCGTTCAAAGATTCGGCGGCGTCCTACTCTCCCGGGAGGTTGCCCTCCGAGTACCATCGGCGCTGACGGGCTTAACTTCTCTGTTCGGAATGGGAAGAGGTGTACCCCCGTCGCTATGACCGCCGAAAGTTGTCAAAGACGCGCATCTCCGCACACCTTCAAAACTCCATAGCGACTAGCACGAGTTCTCAAATCAAGACCTCGGGCAATTAGTACGGGTCCGCTGAGCGCATTGCTACGCGTACACGTCCCGCCTATCAACGTGGTGGTCTTCCACGGCCCTTACTCCCTCTAGGGGATGGGGAGCCTCATCTCGAGGTGGGCTTCCCGCTTAGATGCTTTCAGCGGTTATCCCATCCAGACGTGGCTAATCAGCAACGCCCTTGGCAGGACGACTGATACACCAGAGGTCCGTTCGTCTCGGTCCTCTCGTACTAGAGACGACTCCTCTCAAGCTCCCAGCGCTCGCAGCGGATAGGGACCGAACTGTCTCACGACGTTCTGAACCCAGCTCGCGTACCGCTTTAATGGGCGAACAGCCCAACCCTTGGGACCTACTCCAGCCCCAGGATGCGACGAGCCGACATCGAGGTGCCAAACCTCCCCGTCGATGTGGACTCTTGGGGGAGATAAGCCTGTTATCCCCGGAGTACCTTTTATCCGTTGAGCGACGGCAATTCCACGCTTCACCGCCGGATCACTAAGGCCTGCTTTCGCACCTGCTCGACATGTCTGTCTCGCAGTCAAGCTCCCTTATGCCTTTGCGCTCTACGCACGATTTCCAACCGTGCTGAGGGAACCTTTGCGCGCCTCCGTTACATTTTAGGAGGCGACCGCCCCAGTCAAACTACCCACCTGACGCTGTTCCTCCGCCGGATCACGGCCGGAGGTTAGAAGCCCAGAACCCGAAGGGTGGTATCCCAAGGGTGCCTCCACCGAGACTGGCGTCCCGGCTTCATAGGCTCCCACCTATCCTGGACGACGAATCCCAGACTCCAACGTCAAGCTGTAGTAAAGGTTCACGGGGTCTTTCCGTCCAGCTGCGAGTACTCGGCATCTTCACCGAGACTACAATTTCACCGGATCCCTCGTTGAGACAGTGCCCAAGTCGTTACGCCATTCGTGCAGGTCGGAACTTACCCGACAAGGAATTTCGCTACCTTAGGACGGTTATAGTTACCGCCGCCGTTTACCGGGGCTTGGATTCGAAGCTTCGCCCGAAGGCTAACCTCTCCTCGTGACCTTCCGGCACCGGGCAGGCGTCAGCCCCTATACGTCGTCTTACGACTTCGCAGAGACCTGTGTTTTTGGTAAACAGTCGCTTGGGCCGTTTCACTGCGGCCTCCTCGGGCTGGCGGAGTAAATCCGCTTTACCCTACTGAGGCGCCCCTTCTCCCGAAGTTACGGGGCCATTTTGCCGAGTTCCTTAACGAGGGTTCTTCCGATCGCCTTGGTATTCTCTACCTGCCTACCTGTGTCGGTTTTGGTACGGGCACGCGCCACCTCCCTAGACGCTTTTCTAGGAGGCATGGCTTCGAGCACTTCGCGCTGTTCGCGCTCGGCGTCCCGTCTCAGGCTTGAATGGGTGACGGATTTCCCTATCACCCGCCCTACGCGGTTGCCCCAGGACGACCATCGCCTGGGCTGCTCTAGCCTACCCCGTCCCGCCATCGGTGATAGCGGTGGCTACGTGGTACAGGAATATCAACCTGTTGTCCATCGCCTACGCCTTTCGGCCTCGGCTTAGGTCCCGACTAACCCTGAGCAGATTAGCTTTACTCAGGAACCCTTAGGCATTCGGCGGAGGAGTTTCTCACTCCTCTTTCGTTACTCATGCCAGCATTCTCACTTCCCAGGTCTCCACGGCTGGCTTCCGCCGCCGCTTCGCCGGCCTGGGAACGCTCCCCTACCACTCAGCAAAGCTGAGTCCGTGGCTTCGGTTCCATGCTTGAGCCCCGTTGAATTTTCCGCGCCCGACCACTTGACCAGTGAGCTGTTACGCACTCTTTGAATGGTGGCTGCTTCTAAGCCAACATCCTGGTTGTCTTTGCAATCAGACATCGTTTCCCACTTAGCATGGAATTAGGGACCTTAGCCGACGGTCTGGGCTGTTTCCCTTTTGAGCACGAAGCTTATCCCTCGCACTCTGACTGCCACGCTCTGGATTACCGGCATTCGGAGTTTGTCTGAGTTCGGTAAGCTGGTAGGCCCCCTAGCCCAAACAGTGCTCTACAACCGGTAATGAACACGTGACGCTATACCTAAATATATTTCGGGGAGAACCAGATATCTCTGAGTTTGATTAGCCTTTCACTCCGACCCACAGGTCATCCGCCCACTTTTCAACGTAGGTCGGTTCGGTCCTCCACGGGGTCTTACCCCCGCTTCAACCTGCCCATGGGTAGATCACTCAGTTTCGGGTCTACTGCCATCGACTAAATCGCCCTGTTCGGACTCGCTTTCGCTTCGGCTCCGTTTCCTTAACCTTGCCGATGACACGTAACTCGCTGGCTCATTATGCAAAAGGCACGCCGTCACAGCTTGCGCTGCTCCGACCGCTTGTAAGCACACGGTTTCAGGTACTATTTCACTCCCCTTCCGGGGTACTTTTCACCTTTCCCTCACGGTACTAGTTCACTATCGGTCGCCAGGGAGTACTTAGCCTTACGGGGTGGTCCCCGCGGATTCCGACCGGGTTTCCCGTGCCCGGCCGTACTCAGGTACCTGATAAGGAAGGCTGCGTGCTTTCGCCTACGGGACGATTGCCCTTTGTAGTGCGACGTTCCAGTCGCTTCGGCTAACACGCAACTTTGTAACTTCCCGACCCGCCGGCAGACGGATCGAACCAGGCCCTACAACCCCCATACGACAACGCCTGCCGGCTGTCACGTCGTACGGGTTTAGGCTCTTCCCCTTTCGCTCGCCACTACTCAGGGAGTCGAGGTTTCTTTCCTTTCCTCGGGCTACTAAGATGTTTCAGTTCGCCCGCTTGGCTCTTCCCTGCCTATGTATTCAGCAGAGAGTACGCGCGCATTACCACGCGTGGGTTTCCCCATTCGGAAATCCCCGGGTCAAAGGTTGGTCAGCACCTCACCGGGGCTTATCGCAGCCGCCCACGTCCTTCGTCGCCTCCTGGCGCCAAGGCATCCACCGTGTGCCCTTGTTCTCTTGATCAGAAGAGAACCCGTGTTTCATCGCTATGGAGTTTTCAAGGTGCGCGCGGGACGACGCCCACCAAGACCGCTCACGCGGTCTCTCAAAACTCAACAGTGTTCTCCACGCCGAGGTCGACGTAGTTTCTAGGCGAGCCCGAGCATCGGACGGCTGAAACAACCAGCCATCGAACGAGTCGAGTGCCCACCGGAGTAAGAGCTCCGGTATTCCCTAGAAAGGAGGTGATCCAGCCGCAGCTTCCGCTACGGCTACCTTGTTACGACTTCACCCCAATCATCGACCCTACCTTCGACGGCTCCCTCCCTTGCGGGTTAGGCCACCGGCTTCGGGTATTGCCGACTTTCGTGGTGTGACGGGCGGTGTGTACAAGGCCCGGGAACATATTCACCGCGGCGTTGCTGATCCGCGATTACTAGCAACTCCGCCTTCATGGAGGCGAGTTTCAGCCTCCAATCCGAACCGGGACCGACTTTTTGGGATTCGCTCCCCCTCACGGGTTTGCAGCCCTCTGTATCGGCCAATGTAGCACGTGTGTAGCCCTGGACATAAGGGGCATGATGACTTGACGTCATCCCCACCTTCCTCCGATTTGTCACCGGCAGTCTCCCTAGAGTCCCCGTCTTTCACGCTGGCAACTAGGGACAGGGGTTGCGCTCGTTGCGGGACTTAACCCAACACCTCACGGCACGAGCTGACGACAGCCATGCACCACCTGTGCACAGGCCCCGAAGGGCTGCCGTATTTCTACGACATTCCTGTGCATGTCAAGCCCAGGTAAGGTTCTTCGCGTCGCGTCGAATTAAACCACATGCTCCGCTGCTTGTGCGGGCCCCCGTCAATTCCTTTGAGTTTTAGCCTTGCGGCCGTACTCCCCAGGCGGGATGCTTAATGCGTTAGCTTCGGCACGGACGGAGTCGACACCGCCCACACCTAGCATCCATCGTTTACGGCGTGGACTACCAGGGTATCTAATCCTGTTCGCTCCCCACGCTTTCGCGTCTCAGCGTCAGTACCGTCCCAGAGTGCTGCCTTCGCCATAGGTGTTCTTCCTGATATCTGCGCATTTCACCGCTACACCAGGAATTCCACACTCCTCTTCCGGACTCTAGCCAGGCAGTTTCCACCGACAGCTCGAGGTTGAGCCTCGAGTTTTCACAGCGGACTTGCCAAGCCGCCTACACGCTCTTTACGCCCAATAAATCCGGACAACGCTTGCCCCCTACGTATTACCGCGGCTGCTGGCACGTAGTTAGCCGGGGCTTCTTCTGGAGGTACCGTCACCCTCTGGGCTATTCACCCGAGTGGCTTCGTCCCTCCTGAAAGCGGTTTACAACCCGAAGGCCTTCTTCCCGCACGCGGCGTCGCTGCGTCAGGCTTTCGCCCATTGCGCAAGATTCCCCACTGCTGCCTCCCGTAGGAGTCTGGGCCGTGTCTCAGTCCCAGTGTGGCTGATCGTCCTCTCAGACCAGCTACGGATCGTCGCCTTGGTGAGCCGTTACCTACACCAACAAGCTAATCCGCCGCGAGCCCTTCCTCGGCCAGAGGCCGAAGCTACCTTTTCTGACGAGCCCGAGAGCTCGAAAGGCTATCCGGTATTAATCCGGGTTTCCCCGGGCTATCCCGGTGCCGAGGGCAGGTTACTCACGTGTTACTCACCCGTTCGCCGCTTTCCCCATGGCCGAAGCCATGGTTCTCGCTCGACTTGCATGTGTTAAGCGCGCCGCCAGCGTTCGTCCTGAGCCAGGATCAAACTCTCCGTGAAAGGTGTTTTGGCCGGCGAACCGGCCAAGCCTTCAGCGATGAGCTTGTGCTCAAAGGTCGGTCCCCGAAAGGACCGACGGGATTGTTAAGCCTCGACAGCCCGAAGGCTTCGAGGTCTCGACGTTTCGAACACTGTTGAGTTTTCAAAGACCGCGCTACTGGAGGTGGGCCGTAAAAAAGCCCCCGACTCGCGCCAGAGGCCTCGTAAAGCTCGGAACTGCGTCGTATCCGATTCTCTCGAGGCGCTCTCGCTTTCCGAAAACACACTATCGTCGGGACAGGGACCTTCGAACGACCACCCTCTCGGGCAGCCGGGGAAGTGTAGCAGCGTGCCCTATGGTGTCAAGCGGGCAAATCTGCGTTTGCCAGCCTGGAGAAGCCGCCCCTCGAGCTGCTCCCTGGGCACGTCGAGCTCGGTTACGACCTCCCCGTCCAGCCGCACCGCGCCCTGGCCGATCAGGCGGCGCGCCTCGCTCGCCGAGCCGATCCCCAGTCCGTCGACGAGGAGCCTGGGCAAGTGAACCGGGTCGGCCCGCGGAAGCTCGACCTCGACGACCTCTTCCGGCGCCTGTCCCTCACGGACGACCCGCGTGAAGTGCTCCTCCGCACGGCGCGCGGACTCGTCCCCGTGCGATCGCGCGACGATCCAGCGAGCAAGCGCGAGCTTCGCCTCGAGCGGGTCCCCGGCGGCGGGTCGTCCGATTGCATGACGAGGCGGTAGTAGTCGGGCAGCAGCTCGTCCGAGATCCGCATCGCCTTCCCGAACTGCTCTTCCGGCGGCTCGGCAAGGCCGATGTAGTTGCCGATCGAGCCGCTCATCTTCTGGCCGTCGAAGCCGAGCAGGAGCGGCGTCGTGAGAGCAACCTGCGGCTCGAGCCCGTAGGCCTGCATGACGTCGCGGCCGGCGAGCAGGTTGTACAGCTGATCCGTTCCCCCGAGCTCGACGTCCGCCTCCACGGCAACCGAGTCGTAGGCCTGCATCAGCGGGTACAGCAGCTCCGAGACCGAGATGGGAGCGTTGGCGGCGAAACGCTTCGCGAAGTCGTCACGCTCGAGCAGACGCGCGACCGTCGTCGTGCGCGTGATTCGCAGGACCTCGGCGAAGTCGAGCTTCGAGAGCCATTCGCCGTTGAAGCGCACCTCGGTCCGGTCGAGGTCGATCACCTTCCCCGCCTGCTCCAGATAGGTCTTCGCGTTGCGATCGATCTCTTCGTCCGAGAGGATCGGGCGCTCGGCGGAGCGGCCGGACGGGTCGCCGATCCTCGTCGTGTAGTCGCCAATGATCAGAACACCGAGATGGCCCTCGTCCTGGAACGCGCGCATCCGCTGCAGCGGGATGGCGTTGCCGATGTGGACGTCGGGGGCCGTGACGTCGATACCGAGCTTCACGCGCAGCGGCCGGCCGAGCGCGAGCTTGCGCTCGAGACCGCCCTCGGGGAGGACGTCGACGGCGTTGCGGGACAGCGACTCGAGATCCACCGCGCGAGGTTATCGCGTCACACTCGACACCAAGCGCGGCTCACCGGAGTCGGAACGAGGAGGGGGCAAGGAACGTCGGGTCGAGCGAGCGCACTCGCGACGCATACCGCGCCGCCGCGTTGCTGTTCCCGAGACATCCCTCGATCAGCGAGCGGTGGAACAGGGCGCCGGTGTCGGTCGGAGCGAGCGCCAGCGCCCGGTCCGAGTACGGAACCGCCTCTGCACAGCGGCCGTTCTTGTACAGCGCCCAGGCGTACGTGTGGAGCCCCTCGACACCTGGCCGGAAACGTAAGCCGAACCGGGCGCGCTCGAGCGCGTCGGCGAGGTTCCGGTCGTGGTCGAGGTCAAACAATGCAGTCTCGATCTGATTGCGCCCGCCGTGGCGTGCGAACTCCGCTTCCAGCGCATGCGCACGCCGATACCAGTCGTTCGCCTCGTCCGTGCGCCCCTGCTCTGCGAGGACGTCGCCGAGTGTCGCGGACGCGCCCGGATCGTCGACCTGTGCGAGCGCCCGGCGGAGCAGCCGCTCCGCCCGGGCTCCTTGGCCTCGCCGTCGCGCGACGTCCGCGAGGCCGACGAGCCCTGGGGCATACGCGGGAACACGCGCGAGCGCGGCGCGGTAGCTCCGCACGCCGTGGGCGAGCCCGCCCGTCCCCACGTGCAGGTTCCCGAGATGGGTCAGCGCCCACGCCGCCGGCTCCGAATGGCCGGCAGCTTCGGCCGACATCTGCATTGCCTCGATCGCGCCGTCGCGATCGCCGAGCAGTTCGCGTGCGTACGAAACGCGTGCGTAACCCGAAGGCGTCGGCTTGAGCGACATCATCCGGTCGAAGGCCTCGATCGCCTGCGGGAAGCGGCCGAGCTCGAGGCTCGCGTCGCCGATCAGCCCGTAGACGGCTGCGTTCCTCGGAGCGAGCACTCGGGCGCGCCGCGCGAGCTCGAGCGACTCGTCGAACCGATGCCGGGCCGCGGCCAGAGCCGCCAGGCCGCGAAGCGCAGAGGCGTCGGCTTCGCCGATCCGGAGCGCCGCGCGGAACCGGGCTTCGGCAAGGGGATACCGCGACGGGTCGACTCGGACGCGTGCGAGCTCGAGCTCCGCATAGCCGCGGTTCACATCGGCCTCAGCGGCGAACGGCCCCGGTCGTGCAGCCGTGTCCTGCCCGAATACGCCCCCGAAAAGGAGGACGGTGGCGGCAAGCGCCGCCACCGTCCCTGCCGCCAGAAAGCGCTTCCTGCGCGTGCGCGGCGTTCCGATCGTCATGGCTTCTGCTGACCCTTCGTGTTCTCGAAGCCGCTGAACGGATCGGCCTGGTACGGGAACGCCGTCAGGAACGGCACGTCGTTCGCGTTCACACCGTCTCCGAGTGCGTCGGCGTTCGGGTTGCCCTTCAGCTTCCCGGCGACCGCACGCTCGGCGATGTCGATCACGTCGTCCTCGAGCCGCCGCCCGTTGGGGAAGCCCGCGAGGTCGTTGCCGAAGACGCCGAGGCGGTTGCCCGCTCCGACGGCCGCAGTCGGCGCGATCGAGAGGTTCAGACGCAGCATGTCCGCCCGGGTCTGTCCGGTCGAGTTCAGGTTCGGAACGCCCGTGAGAAGCACGGCGACGAGGTCATCGCGGTCGCGCTCGGGTGCGTTGACGACACCGGGGTAGAGCTGGTTGATCAACGCGGCGAGAACCGGCTGCGTGTACAGACCGACGTAACGCGCGTCGCCGGTCGGCGCGCTCCGGTTCCACTCGTCCTTCTGCGCGGTCGGGATGATCACCTCGTTCACGAGCGGGTTGCCGAGACGGGAGACCTGCACCCAGGGATGACTGACCACCGAGCTCGTGACGCGCTTGCCGTGCACCTTCCGGGTCACTGCCTGCACCCGGATCTGCTGGCGCTCGACCGAGGTCCAGACTCCCACGATCCCGTCCGGGTCGTCGAGGCTCGCGATCGGGATCTGCAGCGAGAGGGTGTGGACGCCGTAGCCGGCGAAGAAATCCTTCCCACCCCCGGCGTTGCCCGTCCCGCGACGAAAGCCGAGCGAATCGAAGATCGCACCGATGTCGCCGAAGAAACCGTCGTCACGCTGACCTGCGAACACCAACCCACCGCCGGCGAGTTGCGCGACGGCGTTCTGTGCGAGCTGCCGGTAGCCGGGCGTCGTCCGCGAGCCGATGTTGTTCGGCGGCGTGTTTCCGGACGCGACGACCTCCGAGCGGCCGCCCTCGACTCTCGTGACCGTGTACGGCTGCACCGTGTTGCGCAGGAATGCAACAGGCATGCTCGAGCCGAAGCTGAAGCGGTACACGATCTCCGCCCTGCCGTCGCCGTTCCGATCGAGGTGGACGTTGTAGCGGGCCGACGGGGAGAACTCGTAGTACATCGGACCCGCAGCCGGATCCTCTGCCGGGATGACGTTCGAGATGATCGTGACCGTGTCGGGGCGATCCGGGCTGCGGAACGCGTACAGGTCGGTGTTGTCAGCCGTCGGGTCTTCCGAGATCGACGGCGCCTCGCGATGGCTGGAAGCCGTGCCGGCGGACGGCGCCGGCCCTCGCACGGCGGCGACGACCGCCACCGCTGCGAGCGCGAGCAGTACGAGCGTGACTCTTCGCATCGGGGTGCTCCTCTCTGCGACGGCATCAGGTCGGGTTGGGCCGCCGTCGTCGCGGGGCATTCGCGAAAGACGCCCCGGCGGTTCACCCGTACGGGTGAGCATTCGAACCACAGGCCCCTCGGTGACGAACGAGGTTCGGGATGAACGCGTCTGCGACCCTGATAGCTTGGGCGGGCCCCGCTCCGCCACGGAGCCGCCGCGTGCCGCCCGACGTCGTCCACCTCTCCGACGAAGCGCTCATCGCTCTCACCGCCCGGGGCGAGGAGTCCGCGCTTGCCGCGCTCTACGACCGCTACGGACGCGTCGCCTATGGGCTCGCACTGCGGGTGCTGCGTGACGCAACACTCGCGGAAGACGCCGTCCAGGAGGCGTTCCTCGCCGTCTGGCGGTCCGCGCACCGCTACATCCCCGAGCGCTCGAAGCCGAGCACGTGGATCATGACCTTCGTGCACCGCCGGGCGGTCGACCTCGTCCGCCGCGAGGAGCGCAGGCGTGCGGAGCAGCTCACAGACGTCGAGTCGATCGCCGGCGGGATGGTCGACGAAGATGCGTGGCTGGGTCTCGAGCGAGAGCGTGTGCAGGCAGCGCTCCAACAGCTCCCGGATCAACAGCGCGAGGCGATCGAGCTCGCGTACTACGGCGGCTTCACGCAGTCCGAGCTCGCAGAGCGCCTGGGGCAGCCGCTCGGCACAATCAAGAGCAGGATGTTCACCGGACTCGCGCGCCTGCGCGAGCTCCTCACGGAACCCGACCACGAACCTGAGCAATGGCAGACGAAGCGATCCACGACCTGACCGCTGCCTACGCCCTCGATGCGCTCGGTCCTGACGACGAGGAGCGCTTCGAAGAGCACCTGGCGACGTGCGAGCGCTGCCGTGAAGAGCTCGCCGGGCTCCGCGACCCCGTCGCGATGCTCGCCTACGGCGTCGAGTCTCCGGATCCTCCGCCCGAGCTGCGCTCCCGGATCCTCGAGGCGGCACGCGCGGAACGCACGAACGTCGTGCCGATCCGCCGGAGGCTCCCCGCGGCGCTCGGCGCGGTCGCCGCCGTGGCGGCCATGGTCGCGATCGCTCTCGGGCTGTGGGCGGCCTCGGTCTCGGACGACCTCGACCGCGAGCGGTCGGTGGTCGCGATCCTCGCCGACCCCCAGGCCACGTCGATCCCGCTCGAGGGCGCAAACGGCCGCGTGGTCGTCACGGACACCGGCGAGGCGGCGCTCGTCGTCTCCGGCCTTCCTGCAGCGCCGGACGGGAAGACCTACGAGATCTGGGTCGTCGACGAGGGACGGACGCTGCCCGCCGGCGTCTTCGACGCGAACCGCGAACGCGACGTCGTGCGGTTGACCCGTTCGGTGCCTGCCGGCTCGGGCATCGCCGTCACCGTCGAGGACGACGGCGGCACGGACGCACCGACGAGCGATCCGATCTTCACAGCCGGCGTCTGAACCCCGGCTAGAATCGCGGCTTCCCGTGCTTCGCCGCAGACCCTCAACGGCTGCGCCTCCGAAGCCCCGGCGCAGGATTCGCAAGCTCCGTCTCCTCGTCCTCCTGGGGCTCCTGGCGCTGCTCTGCTCGACCGCCTTCACGTTCGGCTTCGTGACCGCTCTCGCGGGCGAGATCCCGAAGCTCGACCCGCGCTACCAGGTCGAGGCCGAGCGCGACGGCTACATCTACGCGAACGACGGCAAGACGGTCCTCGCGGTCCTGCGAGGCGACGAGAGCCGCGTCCTGCTCGAGCCGGACCAGATCGCGCCGTTGATGAAGCACGCGATCGTCGCGATCGAGGACCGGCGCTTCAACGAGCACGACGGCGTCGACCTCCGCGGGATCCTGCGGGCAGGCTGGGAGGACATCACGAACAAGCGCGTCGTCCAGGGTGGCTCGACGATCACGCAGCAGTTCGTGAAGAACGCGATCGTGAAGGATGACCGGACGATCAGCCGCAAGGTGAAGGAAGCGGCTCTCGCCTGGCAGCTCGAGCAGCAGTGGGACAAGGACCAGATCCTCACCGCGTACCTGAACACGATCTACTTCGGCAACGGCGCGTACGGCGTGCAGCAGGCGGCTCTCACATACTTCGGCCACGGCGCGTCGGAGCTGACGCTCCCCGAGGCGGCGCTGCTCGCAGCGGTGCCGAAGGACCCGTCGCGCTACGACCCCGTCGCGAATCCGCGCGAGGCACGCGCGCGCCGCAACCTGATCCTTCGATTGCTGGTCGACCAGGGGAAGATCTCGTCCCGCGACGCGATCGCCGCCTCGGCCGCACCGCTGCCGAAGCCGGAGACGATGCAGCCTCCGTCGGTCAACACACCGGTCGCCCCGTACTTCGCGAACTACGTGAAGCAGCAGTTGATCGACCGCTACGGCGCGGCCAAGGTGTTCGGCGGCGGTTATCGCGTCACCACCTCGATCGACCTCGCGCTGCAGAAGGCCGCGCGGCGGGCGATCGCGAAGTGGCTGCCCGACCCGGAAGGCCCAACCGCCGCGCTCGTCGCGATCGACCCTCGGGACGGCAGCGTGATCGCGATGGTCGGAGGGCGGAACTTCCGCGAGAGCCAGTTCAACCTCGCCGCCCAGGCGCAACGCCAGCCCGGCTCTGCGTTCAAGCCGTTCGTGCTCGCGGCGGGGCTCCAGCAGGGGGTCGCGCCCGGCACGACGTTCGTGTCGAAGCCGCTCTCGATCTCACTCGGCGACCGCTACTGGTCGGTCAGGAACTACGACAACGCCTACCTCGGCACCGCGACGCTCGACGTCGCGACGACGCACTCCGACAACTCGGTCTACGCGCAGCTGACCGAGATCGTCGGCCCCAAGGCGGTCCGGAAGACCGCGCGCGACCTCGGGGTGAGGAGCCGACTCGACGCGTACTTCGCGATCGGACTCGGCGCCGAGGCGGTCAACCCGCTCGAGCTTGCGCGCGCGTACGCGGCATTTCCGACCGGGGGGATCCGCGTCGACGGGTCGATCTTCGGCAACGTCCCGCGTGCCGTCATCCGCGTGCAGAACCCGGACGAGGACACGCCGCGGGAGAACCAGGTCGTCTCGGTCCCCGAGCTGCGCCGCAACACCGCGTTGAACGTCAACGCGCTCCTCCAGCACGTCGTGCAGTCCGGGACCGGCAGGCGCGCGGCCCTCGCTGACCGGCCCGTCGCCGGGAAGACGGGAACGACGGAGAACTACGGTGACGCATGGTTCGTCGGGTACACCCCACAGCTCGTCGTCGCCGTGTGGGTCGGTTACCCGAACACGCTCAGGCCGATGTTGACCGAGTACCACGGGGACCCGGTCGCAGGCGGAACGTTCCCTGCGCTGATCTGGAAGTCGTTCGCCGAGTCGGCGCTGCGACTCCGTGGTGACGAGGCGGAGTCGTTCGACTCGCCGCCCTTCCTGTCCGGCTCGACGAAGCGCGTCGTGCGCAGGGACGGCCGCCTCCTGCTCGACAACGGCCTCTGCCGGGAAGCGCTCTCGGTCGTCTACTTCAGCGGCTTCGGGCCCAAGCGGACCGCGAACTGCAAGCCGAACGAGGTCGAGGTGCCACGCGTCGTCGGACAGCGAGTCGAGCTCGCGCAGATTCGGCTGGCGGCGCAACCGCTCGAGTCCGTGATCGCGTATCAACCGGCGAAGCCGCTGCAGCGCGTCGACCGCGTCATCGCGCAGGTACCGGCGCGTGGTCGGCTCTCGTCGTACGACACCGTGACGCTGATCGTGCCGCGACCATTGCACGGCGTGATCCCCAAGCTGACGGGCCTGACGCTGCGAGAGGCGCGCGCCAAGCTCCGGAAGGTCAAGCTCACGGCGGACGTCGCCGGCTTCACCGACGGCAAGGCCGGACGGATCGTCGCGCAGGCGCCCGTCGCCGGCCTGGCGGCGAAGCCCGGGCTCGTCGTCAGCCTGGTCGTAGGCCGCGGCTGAGTAGCCGTGAAAGACGCTTCGCGCTTTTCACGGTCGAAACGTCCGACTGACGAAGGCTGAATCGGCCAAGCCGTAGCGCCACGGTCGGTCCACCGCTTTGCTGATTCCGACTCGTGCACCTCGGACGACCGCGATAGCGGTCGTCCGAGAGAGGAGCTCGAAGGGCGGGCGGTCGAGCGGGAGACCGTCCTGCTCGCCCGTGATCCCGAGCGCCTGTGTGAGCTTCCCCGGCCCGGAGCACAGCGCGCGAACGTCGTCCACCCCGCGCCGCTTGCGCAGCAGCTCGATCCCGTCGGTCGGCTCGAGTGCGCGGATCAAGACCGCCGACGCCGAGCCCTCGTCCTCGCAGACGAAGTTCACGCACCAGTGGATCCCGTACGAGCGGTAGACGTACGCGTGCCCAGGGGGACCGAACATCGAGGCGTTCCTCGGCGTGCGGCCGCGATAGCCGTGCGCGGCCGGGTCCTCGTGGTCGTACGCCTCTACCTCGACGATCACGCCGCCGGCGCCATCGCTGAGGAACGTGACGCCGATCAGCTCGGGCGCGACCTCGTGCACCGAGCGCGCGAAGAAGTCCCTGCCGATCAAGCCGGCTTCTCGTAGCGGCGAAAAGCGGGAAGCGCGAGCGCGACGGCCGCGGTGCCGAGCACGCAGAGGACACCGCCGGAGACGATCGAGAAGCGAAGCCCGACGAGCGACGCGAGCGCGCCCGCCTCGAGGTTGCCGAGCGCCGGCGTTCCCGCGACCTGCGCCAATTCGATCCCCGAGAGCCGTCCGCGCATCGAGTCGGGAGTCACCTGGAGCAGGATCGTCGAGCGCAGGACTGCGCTGACGAAGTCGGCGCCGCCGGCGAATGCCAGCATCAGCAGGGCCAGCGGAACGCTCGTCGCGAAGCCGAAGGCCGCGATCGCCACTCCCCACCCCGCAGCTGCGACGCAGACGCCGAGCCCCTGTCGGCGCACACGCGTCATCCAGCCCGAGAAGACCGACGCGACGAACGCACCGGCGGAGGGCGCGGCGTACAGCAGCCCCACGGTCGAGGCGCCGCCGCCGAGTGCCTCGCCGAAGGCGGGGAAGAGCGCGCTCGGCATCCCGAAGATCATCGCAACCGTGTCGACGGTGAAGATCCCGAGCAATGCGGGCTCGCGGCGAACGAGCTTGAACCCCTCGAGGATCGAGCGCAGGCTCGGGCTCTCGGCATCCTCGATCTTCGGCAGCCGCGGCAGGAGCCAGATCGCGACGAGCGACGCACCGAACGTCGCGAGATCGAAGGCGTACGCGCCCCCGAAGCCGACGGTGGCGATCAGTACCCCTGCGAGCGCGGGGCCCGCCACGCGCGAAAGGTTGAACACGACGTCTTCGACTGCGATCGCCGCGAGCAGCTGGTCGTCCGGGACGAGCTTCGGGGTGAGTGCGTTCCGTGCGGGGCGCTGGAACGCGTATGCGGCAGTTGCGCCGGCCTCGCATGCGAACAGGAGCGGCAAGCTCGGGTCGTCGGCGAGCGCGTTGAGAAGCAGGACGACCGTGACCGCGGCGAGTCCGAGGTCCGAGACGAGCAGCAGGCGGCGGCGGTCGACGGCGTCGGCGACCGCACCGGCGACGATCGAGACCGTCAGCAGCGGAATGAGCGCTGCGATCCCCAGCAGGCCGACTACGAACGTCGAATGCGTCTCCTCCCACACCTGGATGGGGATCGCGACGGTCGTGATCTGGCTTCCGATCGCCGAGATACCCGTTCCGAACCACAGGCGGCGGAAGGGAGGCGACGACCGCAACGGCCGCACGTCGACGGCGAACCGCGACAGGCGTCCGAGCACGCCGGGACGCTCCGGGCCGGGCTCGGTCAGAAGAGCTGGTTGTCGTCAGGCGGCGCCGCAGTCGCCTCGAGCAGACGACGCGCGCGGCGGCTCAGGTCGTTCAGGTCGACTCGACCCGTCTCCGTCTGCTGGAGCAGCCGCTCGGCGAGCTCCACACCCTGATCGATCAGCTGCGAGCGAAGCGCCGCATCGCCGCCCATCTCTGAGACGATCGTCCGCTCGGTGCGCGAGGCCACAATCGGCTCGGAGACGCCCTCGACCCAGACACGCGTCCGGGCGCCGTGCCCGCGGTCCTTGCCCGAGAGCGGCTCCAGCGCGTAGATCTTGTCCGCACGGGCGAACTTCCCGAAGCCGAGGAAGACCATCCGGTTCGCGCCGTTCGACACTGTCTGATTATTGCGCCGCGAGCGCTCCCGAAAGAGCGGAAGCGACTCGCTCCTGGTCCTCGTGCTCGAGCTGCGGGAAGAACGGCAGCGCGAGCGTCCGCCGGCTCGCGTCCTCGGCGATCGGGCAGAGCCCTTCCGCGAACCCGTACGCCTCGCGCATGTACGGCTGCAGGTGGATGCACGGGAGATACTCGCCGGACTCGATCCCTTGCTCCGAGAGCTCCGCCGCAACACGCGTGCGGTCGAAGCCCTCGGCGAGCAGGACGACGTAGACGAACCACGAGCGCACGTGGTCCGAGTCGTCGGGCAAGGGTGTCTCGACGCCCTCGACATCGGCGAGCAGCTCGTCGTAGCGCCCGGCCACGGCGGTGCGAAGCGCGAGAATTTCGTCGAGCTTCTCCAACTGCGCGACTCCCACGGCGGCCTGGAGATCGGTCCAGCGGTAGTTGAAGCCGAGGTGCGGGTGGTGGAACCAGCGGCCGCCCTCGTAGGAGCGCCCCTGGTTCCGCAGGCTCCGGAGCAGGCGCCACTCGTCCTCCGAGTGCGTGGTCACGACACCGCCCTCGCCCGTTGCGACCTGCTTGTTCGGATAGAACGCGAAGACCGCGCTGGGGCCATGCGACCCGAGCGGCGCGCCTTTGTACTCCGCGCCGAGCGCCTCGCAGGCGTCGTCGATCAGCGCGAGGCCGTGCTCGTCTGCGAGCGCTCGCAGCTCATCGAGCTCGCAGGGGTAGCCGAAGATGTCGACCGCGACGATCGCCTTGGTGCGGTCGGTGATCGCCGCCTCGACCGCTGCGGGGTCGAGATTGAGCGTGCGCGGGTCGACGTCTGCGAAGACGGGTTTCGCACCTTCGACGACGAAGCAGTTCGCCGAGGCCACGAACGAAAACGGCGAGGTGATCGCCTCGTCGCCGGGACCGAGGCCGGCGGACCGCGCGAGGAGGTGGAGGCCGGCGGTACCGCTGGAGAGCGCGACCGCATAGGGCGCGCCGGTGCGCTCGGCGATCTGCTCCTCGAAGCGCTCGATCGTCGGTCCGAGCGAGAGCCGGCCCGAGCGCAGCACGTCGAGCACGAGCTCCTCCTCCCGCTCGCCCAGGTACGGGCGCGAGAGCGGGATCGTCCGTGTCGCTTGAGTCAGAGCCCGTTCCTCGTCAGAGGCTCGTCGCCGGGGTGCGCTGGGTGGTGCGAGGCAAGGACGCAGGGAGCGTTCGTATCCGATGGATACGGGCGCGACTGAGGACGCCGCATCGCGCTGCCCAGCGCAGCCCGGGGGCACCGCGCTCTGGCGGGGAACGGGCTCAAGCCGCCGGTGTGCTCGTTGCCGTGTGGTCGAGCCACTGGGCCCAGCGCTCGCTCTGACCGCGGACCGTCTCGAGGTAGGCCTTCTGGATCTCGAGCGTCACCGGGCCGACGCCGAGCTCGTGGTCGTCGACGGAGCGGAGCGGCGTCACCTCGGCCGCGGTCCCGCACATGAACGCCTCGTCGGCCAGGTAGAGGTCGGAGCGGATCAGGTCGGTCTCGTCGACCGTGTAGCCGAGATCCTGTGCGATCTGGATGATCGTGTTCCTCGTGATCCCCGGAAGGATCGACGTCGAGAGCGCGGGCGTGGCGATCGCGCCGTTCTTGACGACGAAGATGTTCTCGCCCGAACCGTCCGCGATCGTCCCCTCGGCCGTGAGCAGGATCGCCTCGTCGTAGCCGGCGCGATTCGCCTCCGTGACGGCGAGCATCGAGTTGAGGTAGATGCCCGTCGCCTTGGAGACGTGAGGGATCACGTTCGGCCCGACCCGCTGCCAGCTGGAGATCTTCGCGCGGATCCCGTTCGCCATCCCGTCGTCGCCGAGGTAGGCGCCCCAGGGCCAGCTCATGATCACCGTCTCGACCGGGTTCTCGCGCGCGGCGACCCCGAGCTGGCCGTAGCCGTAGAACGCGATCGGCCGCAGGTAGCACTCGGGCAGGCCGTTCACGCCGATCAGCTCGTGGCATGCATCGCGCAGCTCGTCGATCGAGTACGGGAGCTCCATGTAGAGCAGGCGCGCAGAGTCGTGCAGGCGCTGCAGGTGATCGCGGAGCCGGAAGACCGCCGGGCCCTTCGAGGTCTCGTAGCAACGGATGCCCTCGAACACGCCCGAGCCGTAGTGGAGTCCGTGGACGCCGACATGGACCTTCGCATCGGCCCAGTCGACGAGCTCACCGTTCATCCAGATCTTCTCGGTTTCCTGCACCGCCGCGCCTCCTTCTGGGATGACCGTCAATCCGAATGGTATGTGCGGTCCTCGACAGCGTCCATCTGTCGGGCCTTGGAGAGGCGCAGGAGCTCGGCCGGCCGGAGCCCCGCCAGGTGGTGCTCCGAGCCCGCGCCGACCCAGACCTCCTCCTGGGCCAGCACCGTGCGCTCCAAGAGGATCGCCTCCACGGCGGGCAGCGGAAACGGCGCGACGGCCCCTGGAGGAAAGCCGGTCGCGACCAGGACCTCCTCTGGGGACGCAACCCTCGCCGAGGCGGCTCCGACCGCCCGCGCGAGCTTGGCCGGGTCGGCCCGCCGATCGCCCGGAACGAGAGCGACGACGGTGCGGCCGTCACAGATGAAGACGAGGGTCTTGACGATCTGCGCCGGGTCGACCCCGAGCGCTTTCGCGGCGTCCTGGACGGTCGGGGTCCCCTCGGGGAACTCCTCCAGCCGAGCCTCGGCCTGAGAAGCCTGGAGGAAGCCTGCTACGCGCCGGACGGGCTCGGGAAGCACACGCGAAACCGTATCCGCTCGTTCCGCGTCGTCTCCTCGATGAACGCAAAGCTCGTACGCCTCGCAACAACCGAGTCGATCTTCCGCAACGTCAACGAGCGGATCGCGGAGAGCGCGCAGCGTTTCGACGCGGACGAGGCGGGGTTCGTGTGTGCGAGTGCGACGACCGTTCTTGCACGCACCGGCTCCAGACGTCGCTCGAGGAGTACGAGAGCGTGCGAGCGAAGCCCACGCGCTTCCTGATCGCGCCGGGCCACGAGGACGAGGAGATCGAGAGCGTCGTCGAGCGGCGTCGGCGCTTCCACGTCGTCGAGAAGTTCGAGGGCACGGTCGCCGAAACCGTGCGGCGGCTCAATCCGCGGAAGCCGAAGACCACCTAGTAGGCACGAACCCACCGGGCACGCGCAGGCGATAGTCGCGGTAGCCCGGATAGCGCCGCTCGAGGAGTTCCTCCTCCAGCGCGGACTTGTTCCGCCACAGCACCGCAAGCGCAGCGAGCGGCACGAACGCCGCCGGGCTCGTCGCGAGCGCGTAACCGACGAAGAAGAGGAGTCCGGCGCTGTAGATCGGGTGCCGGACATACGCATACGGGCCCGTGTCGATCAACCGCCCGCCCTCGCGGGGGCGCGGGTACGGCGTCGCCGACCCGTCGAGCGTGCGCCACGCCCACACCGCGAGGAGCGCGCCGAGCAGGGACACGACGGCGCCGAGCGCCGGCAGCACAGAGTCGACCGAGCCCGGCCAACCAGGCGGAAGCCAGCCCGCCGCGAGCACGACCACCATGAGGGCGACCTGCGCGACGACCCAGCGGTCGCCGCGATCCTCAGCCGAGGTCGATGATCCGTGCATCGTCGAAGCCCTCCTCGCGAACGGCCTCGACGAGCTCGGGGGGCGGAGTCGTGTCGAGGGAGAGCGCCATCAGCGCCTTCCCGCCCCGTCGCCTTCGCGAGACGGCCATGTTCGCGATGTTGACGTTCTGCTGCCCGAAGAGCGTGCCCACTCGTCCGATCACGCCCGGCACGTCGTCGTAGCGGAAGAAGACCATCAGTTGCGAGAGCTCGATGTCGAGCTCGAACCCGAGCGCGTTGACGAGCCAGAAGCGGTTGTCGCGTCCGATCGTCGTGCCCGCAACCGTCACCTCGTCGCCGTTCTCGCGCACGCGCACACGGATCAGGTTCGTGTAGTCGCGCGAGCTGCGCCGGCGCTCCTCGTTGACCTCGATCCCGCGCTCCGCCGCGATCAGCGGCGCGTTGACGTAGTTCACAGGTACGTCGGCCCGACCCTGGAAGGCGCCGTTCAGCGCAGCCACCGTCAAGAGGCGCGTGTCGTACTGGGCGAGCGTGCCGTAGTACGAGAGCTCGATCCGAGCAGCGCTCCCCGCTGCCAGCTCCATCGCGAGCCGCCCGAGCTTCGCGGCGAGCGGGACGTACGGGCCGAGGACGTCGAGATCCTCAGGCCGGATCGCCGGGATGTTGACCGCGTTCGTGACGAGGCCGCCCTCGAGCGCGGCCGCGACCTGCTCGGCGACGATCACGCCCGCCCGGTCCTGCGCCTCCTCCGTCGAGGCAGCGAGGTGCGGTGTCACGATCACGTTGTCGAGCTCGAGCAACGGGCCCGAGTACGGCTCGCTTGAAAACACATCGAGTGCCGCGCCCGCGACCTTTCCGCTCCCGAGCGCCTCGACGAGCGCGTCCTCGTCGACGAGCTCCCCGCGCGCGGCGTTCACGAGCCGCGTGCCGTCGCGCATGCGGGTGAAGGCCTCGCGGTCGAGGATCCCGCGCGTCTCCGGCCCAAGCGGCAGGTGCAGCGTCAGGAACTCCGCCTCGTCGAGCACGCCGCCCATCGACTCCGAGCGCTCGACCCCGAGCTCGCGGAAGCGCTCCTTCGCGACGAAGGGGTCATACGCGACCACGCGCATCCCGAGACCGCCGGCACGGCGCGCAACCTGCTGCCCGATCCTCCCGAAGCCGAGCACACCGAGCGTCTTGCCGGACAGCTCGACGCCGCCCCACCTGGAGCGCTCCCACCGTCCCTGCTTGAGCGCGGCGTGCGCCTGCGGAATGTTTCGCGCCAGCGCGACCAGCAGCCCGACCGCATGCTCCGCCGCCGAGACGACGGTCGACTCCGGCGCGTTCGCGACGACGATGCCCCGTCGCGTGGCGGCCTCGACGTCGACGTTGTCGACCCCGACGCCGGCCCGGCCGATCACCTTCAGCCGCGCGCCGCGATCGATCAGCTCTGACGTCAGCTTCGTGGCCGAGCGGATCACGATCGCGTCGTAGTCGCCGATCCGCTCGGCGAGGTCGCCGTTCGTCTCGACGTCGACGTCGAAGCGATCCCGAAGCAGCCTCACGCCCGCGTCGGCGATCGGCTCGCGGACGAGGACCCGTAGCCTGCTCAAACTTTCGCGCCTTCGTAGACCTCGAGCGCCCGCGCGGTCGCGATCCCGCGCTCGACGTCGGCGCCGAGCTCGGCGAGCGAGAGCTCGACCGCGGCGAGCGCAGTCGTGATGTCGAAGACGTCGAACCAGCCGATGTGGCCGATCCGGAAGATCTGTCCCTTGAGAGGGCCCTGCCCGTTGGCGATCGTGATCCCGTGCTTGTCACGAAGCGCGAGCACGACGTCGCCCGAGTCGATCCCGTCCGGGGCGCGGATCGCGGTGACGACTGCGGAGCTGTCGTCGTCCGGCGAGAAGAGTTCGAGCCCCATCGCCTTCGCACCCTCTCGGCAGGCGCGGCCGAGGCGCACATGCCGCTCGAACGCAGCCTCGAGACCTTCGCCAAGCAGCAGTCCGAGCGCGACGTCCAGCCCGGCGATGATCGACACCGCCGGCGTGTATGGCGCGTCGAGCTTCTCCTGCGCCTTCCGCGTGCGCTCCCAGTCGAGGTAGAAGCGCGGCGAGCTCCCGCACGCGGCATACGCCGCGTCCGAGACCGAGGCGAACGCGAGCCCGGGCGGCGTCATCAGCGCCTTCTGCGAGCCGGAGCACACCACGTCGATCCCCCACGCGTCGGTCTCCACCGCCACCGCTCCCAAGCTCGAGATCGCGTCGACGACGACGAGCGCGCCCGCCTCCTTCGCCACCGCCGCAAGCGCACGGACATCGGCGACGACGCCGGTCGAGGTCTCCGAGTGCGTCAGCAGCACGGCCTTCGCCGGACGCTCGGCAAGACGAGCAGCGAGATCGTCGGCGGCAGGGACCTCCCCCCACTCGTACGCGAGCGAATCGACGTCGGCACCGTACGCATCCGCGATCGCCTGCCAGCGCTCGCCGAAGTAACCGCACGACACGACCGTCGCGGGATCGCCGGGCGAGAGCAGGTTCGCGACGGCGGACTCCATCGCGGCGGTTCCCGAAGACGTGAACATCAGCACGGGAACGTCCGTGCGGAACACCTCGCCGAGGCGTCCGAGGCACCGCTCGAGCACGACCCGGAAGTCGGGACTTCGGTGGTGGACGACCGGCTCGGCGATTGCGGCGAGCACCTCCGGAGGCACAGGCGTCGGCCCCGGGGTCATCAGGTAGCGCTTCTCCGGCACTCCCGTCTGAGCCTAGCTCAGCGGGTCGACGTCCTGACCTCCCACGGCCGGAGGTCGAGCGTCTCGCCCCCGAGCCGAACTGGTGCGCGGCTCGGGTGTTTCGTTCGCGACGCGAGCCACGTGCGGGCGCGAGCGCCGTGAGAACGACGCCCTCGCCTTCGAGCGTGAGCCCCTCGGCCTGCGCGAGCTTTCCCGGGTCGCCGGCCCCCGATGGCAGTGAGGAACGGGAGCCGGTAGCGCTCCGCCTGCTCCAGCACGTCCGGGCCTGGACGCTCGCCCTCGTGCGGGTAGATCGCGAACGCGAACTCGTGCCGACCGCGCATCTGCGCGTCGGGGATCGCCAGCTCCGGGCCGGCCGGCTCCTCTCGGTACGGGTTCGTGTTGCGGCTGATCCAGCCGGTCGACCTCAGGACGGTCAACGCGAGCTCGCGACCGTCGAGCAGCTCGTACTCCGAGACGTGCTCGAGCAGCAGCGCAACGCCCCCGGCGGAGACGAACGACGACGCCGGGAAGGTCGGAAGCGGCATCTCGCCGTGGCCGCCTTCGGCGACGAGCCCGCGCTGGACGACGGCGTACTGGCCCTCCGCGTAGGAGTGCGACGCGTGCTGCGGCAGCGGCACGTGGACCCGCACGCGCTGGTCCTCGGCCGGGTTGTCGAACGCCACGCGGAGACGCACGAACGGCTCGCCCGCGCGAAGCTCGACGTGCGTCTCGACCTCGACGACGTGGTCAGGAGGCCACGTGTACGTACGCCGGACGACGAGCGACGCGCGCACCGGACCGCTCTCCAGCGACTCGACGCGCACCGACTCCGGGCGATCGACGAGCACGTCGTCCGCCGGCGGCGCGTAGTTGTAGGAGTCGCCGACGTCGAAGCCGCGGACGATCCGGCCGACGCCTTCGAGGTCGCCGATCCGCAGCGTGCCGTCGTCCGCGACCTCCACGCGCAGCAGTCCGTTCTCGAGCACTCCGCCGTCGAGCGTCGCGGCGCCGTTGGCCGCCTCACTGCCTTCGACCGCGCGCACGCCCGTCCAGCCGAGCGCGGGCGCCGACACGCGCGAGACGAGCCGGCGGCGCGGGCGGGTCCGGAACACGATCTCCCAGCGCTCGTCCTCCTTGGCCTTGGCGGAGACAAGTACCGCCGCGCGTAGCGCGACGAGATCGATCGAAGGCGGGTCCGGCTCGGTGTCGAGCTCGAAGACCATCCGCGGCCCCGGCTCGACCGCGAAGCCGTTCAGCCAGTGTCCGAAGAGCTCTCGCCCATGCAGGCGCCGCTTCACGAGCTCGGGAACATCGCGTCCCAGCAACTCGACGCGGTGCAGCTGCGGCGCATTCCGCGAAAGCTCCTGCGCACCGAAGCGAGAACCGTCGGCCGTCTCGAGCGAGACGTCGTCCCACTCGACGGGCACCGGAAGCTCGACCTCGACGACGTCGTCGCGCACGAACGGCGACGGATTTGCGACGACGGCGGCGCCCCGAGGTGTCGCCGCGCGCGCGGGCTCGAGCGCTTCGGCGGCGAGGTCCCGGCCCAGCTGCTCAGCCTCGGCGAAACGCACGAGGACCTGCGCGGAGACGGCGTCGGCCGAGCACCCGCAGATCGAGTCGTGCGCTGAGTTCTCGATCACCCGACGCCACGCGAGTCCGAGGAACTCGGCCGGCCACGTGTCGCCGTGTAGAGCCGCGAGCGGCTCGGCGTACCGCTCGAGCCACCGTTCGGCACGGGCGGCTGCCGCTCTGATGTCGATCCGCGCGGACGTGACGTTCATCAGCACGTTCGCGCGCGCGCCCGAGCGCATCTCGCCCGTCCACGTGGTGGCGGGGGCTGAGCCGTCACGCAGCGCCCCGCCGAGTGTGGTCAGGTCGATCCGCACACGATCGTTCTCCGCGTTTGCACGCTCGACCACGTCGACGAGCTCAGGGAGCGGCTCCTGATGGTCGGTGCCGTACATCGCGAGCACCGGGTCCTCGCCGAAGAACGGGCGCATCGACTCGACCAGCGCCTCGACGGCGTCGCCGAGCTTGTCAGGCGCCATCAGGAGGTAGGCGGCGTTGCCGTACCCCGCGGGGAGATACTCCGCGCGCACCGACGAGCCGTCGACGCCGCGCCACTCGAAGACGTGCCGGTCGATCGCCGCCGGCACGCCACGCCAGACGACGGCGTTGTCCAGCCCGTGCGCGCGCAGGATCTGAGGCATCTGTGCGATGTGACCGAACATGTCCGGCAGGTAGCCGACGCGCATCCCGCCGCCGAGCTCGCGTGCGCGGGCGAGCCCGAGCTCCAGGTTCCGCCAGATCGTCTCGCCGGAGACGAGGAACTCGTCCATCAGCACCTGCCATGGCCCGATCGCGAGCCGTCCGTCCTCGACGAGCGCGCGCAGCCGCGGCTCGTTCTCGGGACGGACCTCCAGGTAGTCGTCGATCGTCTGGAGCTGGCCGTCGAGCGTGAACACGAACCGCTCGTCCGCCTCCATCAGCTCGAGCACCTTGTCGATCAGCCGAACGAGTTTCAGGCGGAAGCTCTGAAACGGCAGGTACCACTCTCGGTCCCAGTGCGTGTGGGGGACCAGGTTGACGATCTGCTGGGGAGCTATTTGACCGAGCCCGCCAACAGGCCTTGCACGAAGTACCGCTGGAGGGCGAAGAAGACGATCAGCGGCACGGCCATCAGCAGGAACGCGCCCGCGCTCAGCAGATGGTACTCGACCCCGTACGTCGAGAGCATCTGGCTGATCCTGATCGTCATCGGCCACTGGTCGGACTCCTGGATGAACACCAGCGCCGTCAGGAGGTCGTTCCACACCCAGAGGAACTGGAAGATCCCGAACGACGCGAGCGCCGGCACCGAGAGCGGGATCACGATGCTGCGGAAGATCTTCCAGTTCGTGGCCCCATCGACCCGCGCCGCCTCGATCAGGTCGCGCGGAAGCGTGATGAAGAAGTTCCGCAGCAGGAAGACGCAGAACGGAAGCGCGAACACGGTGTGCGCGATCCAGATTCCGAAGTACCAGCCGGTGATCGCCGTCTTCGTCCCGGTCAGGAACTCGCCGAGGTCCTGGAACTCGACGAGGATCGGGACGAACGCGCTCTGAACCGGCACAACCATCAGCGCGACGATCGAGAGGAAGATCGTGTCCCGGAGCGGGAAGCGGATCCATGCGAACGCGTACGCCGCCATCGAGCCGATCAAGAGCGGCAGCAGCGTCGACGGCACTGCGATCAGGGCGCTGTTGACGAAGCTGCTGCTCATCTGGTTCGCATTGAGGACGAGGTCGTAGTTCTTGAGCGTGAAGTCCGTGTTCGTGAACGCCGTCCACCACCCGGAAGACGCGATGTCCGGGCGGGGCCGGAAGGAGGTGACGAGCAGCCCGACGGTCGGAAGCAGCCAGAGGCCGGCGAGGACGATGAGGGCGATGTGGACGGGGCTTCGCCCCAGGAACCCCACGACTCGCGTCGAGACCGACTCGCGCGGACGGACGGCGATCGTCTCGGCGGCGGTCGTGGTGCTCATGACACCACCGCTTCGGCGCGGAAACGCCGGATCTGCCAGATCATCACCGGGATGATCAAGAGGAGCATCACGACCGCGACCGACGCGCCGTAGCCGCCGAGCCCGTTCTCGAACGTCTCGACGTAGTAGCTGTACGCGATCACGCGAGTCGCACCGCCAGGGCCGCCCTTGGTCATGATGTACACGATGTCGAACACCTTGATCACGTTGATGATCATCCAGACCGAGACGACGGCGATCGGGAGCGAGAGCAGCGGAAACTGGATCCGGCGGAAGATGTCCCACTCGGTCGCGCCGTCGGTGCGCGCCGCCTCGATCACCTCTTGTGAGATGCCCTTGAGCGCGGCGGAGAGCACGACCATCACGAACCCGGTCGACGCCCACACGTAGGCGACGATGATCGCGTAGTTCGCGGTGTCTTCGCGCCCGAGCCACGAAACGGGGTCCCCTCCGGCACCGGAGACCAACGCATTAACGACACCGATCTGGGGGTCCGGGCTGTAGACGAGCAGCCAGATCACCCCGACGGCGGTTGCGGAGATCGCCATCGGCACGAAGATGATCGCCTTGAACGCCGCCTCGTAGCGAACCCGAGTGGCCAACACGGCCGTGACGAGCCCGAGCAGCAGGCAGAGGATCGGATAGACGATCAGCCAGCGGATGTTGTTGACGAGCGCGCCCGACCACGGGAACTCGTCGCGGTCGAGAAACCGACTGTCGCGGGTGAGCAGCCGCTCGTAGTTGTCGAAGCCGACCCACTCGGTGCCGAAGTTCAGCCCACGCGTCTTGTTGACGCTGAGGGCGACCGTCCAGATGACCGGGACGATCAGGAAGAAGACGACGAGGACGAGCGCAGGCAGCGAGGAACGGCAAGGCCTGCAGCCCGCCCTCGCGCATCGCAGCGAGCCGCCGCCCCAGGGGTGGCTTCGCAACAACGCTTCCCGGGGCGACGGTACCGCTACTCATTGGCTCGCGTTACCCGCTCGTCCTAGCCGGCGAACGCGTCCTCAGCCTGCTGTTGGAACTGCTCGAGCTGAGCGTCCGCGCGTGCCTGGGTTCTTGATCACGTTCTGGAGCAGCGTGCCCCAGTCCTCGCCGAGCGCGCCCGGCAGAAGGTCGGAGCCGTCGAACACGAACACCTCGGCGTTCGTGACCTGCTCGGCCTCCTTCTTGACGAGCTCGTTCGGGTACGCGTCGGCCGTGACGCCCTTGTTCGGCGACACGATCGCGCCGGTCGAGACCCAGATCTCTCCGGCTTCCGGCGACGCGAGGTACTCGATCAGCTTCGAGACGTCTTCGTTGTTCACGAAGGCCGCGGTGACGTCGCCGCCGCCGACGAGCGGCTCGCCCTGAGCCTCGTCGATCGTGACGAACGGGTAGAAGTCGATCGTCTCGCCCGGCTTCAGGGCAGGGTTGACGTCCGCCAGCGTGATGCCGCCGACGAAGCCGCCCTCCATGTACATGTGAGCGGTCGGGTTGCCGCTGAACACCTTGCCGATTCCGTCGACGAAACCGGTGCCGAGCGCACCGTCGATTCCGCCGGCCACCGTGTTGTCGTTGAGCATCTTCGTCATCATCTCGAGCGCGGTCTTCACCGTCGGATCGGTGAAGCGGAATCTCGCCGCTGAACAGCTGGTTGTACTTGTCCGGGCCCGCCGTGCGGGCGTAGACGTTCTCGAACCAGTCGGTCAGCGTCCACGAGTCCTTCGCACCGAGTGACCATGGCTTCTCGGGCGTGGAAGCGAGCTCGTCGGTCAGCGACTGGAGCTCGTCCCACGTCTGCTGCGGCTTGACCGCGGTGTCGTCCGGCCTGTACCAGATGACGCTCTTGGAGTTCGCCTTCGCGACGACGCCGTACGTCGTCCCGTCGACCTCCGTGAGGCTCGTCCACGCCTCGCTGTAGTTCGAGTTGATCTCTTCGGTGTCCAGACCGAGATCGTCGAGCGAGATCAGCGACCCTTCTTTCGCGAGATCGGAGACGATGCCCGGCCGCGGGATGATCGCGACCATCGGCGGGTTGCCAGCCGCGAGCCGCGAGCGAACCACCGGCAGGAAGTCACGCGCCGACTCGTACTTCGTCTTGATTCCTGTCTTTGCCGTGAACGCAGTGAGGACCTTCTGGAAGGCCTCCTGCTCGCCGCCGCCCCAGAGCGACAGCACGCTGACGGTGCCTGTCCCCGCTTCGCTTCCCTCGTCGTCGCTGCCGCCGCATGCGGACGCAGCAACGGCGAGCGAGAGCGCGAGGACGACCGCACCGAAAGCCAGCGCGTACTTCCTGATCACGTTCCCTCCTCCGTCGTTTTGTCGTAGATCCCCATTCCACTTTCGGGGTCGAAGAAATGCAGTCCATCGGTGTCGACGGCGACCTCCGCCTGCTCTCCCGGATGCGCCTTGGAGCGTGCGCCGAAGCGGCCGACGAGGGTCGCGCCCTCACCGCCCGTGATGCCGGCGGCGGGCTCGATCGCGCCCGCGTCGTGCGCGAGCTCCTTCACCTCGTCCGTGCGGGCGGGCTTCGCGTCGGTGTTGATGTAGACGATCAGCTCGGCCCCGAGCGCCTCGGTCAGCGCGACCTCGCCCTTGAGCCATCGGCCCGCCGGGACGTCGGTCGCGAGCGATGCGTCCTCAAGATGCTCCGGCCGGATTCCGATCACCACCGTCTTGCCGTCGTAGGCCTTCAGCGCTGGGCGCTGGGAGAGTGCGCGCTCCCCGAGCTGCACTTTCTGACTGCCGATCGCGACAGCCATCCCGCCGTTCGATTGCTCGAGCGTTCCCTCGAGGAGGTTCATGGCGGGACTGCCGATGAAGCCGCCGACGAAGAGGTTGACCGGCTCGTCGTAGAGCTCCTGCGGCGTCGCGACCTGCTGCAGCTCGCCCTTGCGCATCACCGCGACCCGGTCGCCCATCGTCATCGCCTCGACCTGATCGTGCGTGACGTAGATCGTCGTGGTGCCCAGCCTGCTCTGGAGTTGCGAGATCTCCGCGCGCATCTGCACACGAAGTTTCGCGTCGAGGTTCGAGAGGGGCTCGTCCATCAGGAAGGCCTGCGGCTGGCGGACGATCGCGCGGCCCATTGCGACGCGCTGACGCTGTCCGCCCGAGAGTGCGCGTGGCTTGCGGTCGAGGAAGGCTTCGAGGTCGAGCACGCGCGCGGCGTCCTTGACGCGCTCGTCGATCTCCTTCTTGTCCATCTTCCGGAGCTTCAGGCCGAACGCGATGTTGTCGTACACGGTCAGGTGCGGGTAGAGCGCGTAGCTCTGGAAGACCATCGCGATGTCGCGGTTGCGCGGCGCGACGTTGTTCACGACGCGATCGCCGATCTTCAACTCTCCCTCGCTGATCTCCTCGAGGCCGGCGACCATGCGCAACGCGGTCGTCTTGCCGCACCCGGACGGGCCGACGAGGACCATGAACTCTCCGTCCTTGATCTCGAGATCAACGCCCGAGACCGCCCGGGTTCCATCGGGATAGATCTTGCTGACGTTCTCGAACGTGACCTCAGCCAAGCCAACCCCCTTTTCTAGGTATGTTCCTACCAGCCCGGACACCGGTTTGGCAACCGAGCTCCCAGGAGGGCGAGCCTCCAGCCCGCCCGGGAAGCCGAGCCGGCGTCGGCGCGCGGACGGGAACGGCTACTACGCTCCGCGCCGATGGAGGCGTTGCTCGCGTTCGGCGCCGCACTGCTCGCCTTCCGGCTGGCCGGGAGTCTCGCGCGCCGCTGGCGAACGACGCGCGCGCCACAGCTCGCCGCGTGGTCGGCGTCGTTGCTCGCGTATGCCTTTGCCGCCGCAGCGCTCGCGTGGGGCGCCGCGGCGGGCTGGAACGAGACGTCGTTTCGCGTCTACTACACGTTCGGCGGTCTGCTGACGGCGCCGCTGCTCGGTGTCGGATCGCTGCTGTTGACGGGACGACGTTGGGCGGCGACCTTAGGGCTGCTCTACACCGGCCTCGCACTCGGCATCGGTCTCGCATCGCCGCTCACGTCCCCCGTCGGTGGAACGACGATCCCGGAGGCGCAGCAACATCTCGACCTCTTCCCCGAACGCGTCGTCGCGATCGCTGCGAACTCGCTCGGCACACTCGCGGTCGTCGTCGTCGCACTCACCACGATTCGGAGACGTCCTGTCGGCAACGCGCTGATTCTTGCGGGCGTCGCCGCCGCAGCTGCCGGCAGCGCTGTCGCGGGCCTCGGCGTCGCGCAAACGGCCGCATTCATTGTGTTAGGAGTTCTCCTTCTCTATTGGGGCTTCAATGCGCAAGGTAAGAATTTTGTGAGCTTTCGCCTGACTAGAAAACACCCCGGCTAACCTCGCCTGAATCCGGCGGAGCTGTGGCCAGCTTTTGTCCGCCGACCTGCGGAGGGGGAAAACATCTCGATACGAAGACACCTGGCAGCCGCCTGTGCGCTGTCAACGACATTGATCGCGGGCGTGTATGCGCCGGCTTCGATCGCGGAGGACGCGCCCCAGCCGCCGCCGGTCACGACGACCCAACCGGAAACGGATGTGGGAAACGTGCTGCTGGTCCAGATCGTCAAGTACCGGGAGGAGACGTGGCGATGGGAGCGCTTGATGCGTGTTGCGCGCACACCTGCCTCTCGTATCGCCGAGCGCAGCAACGAGCGCGAGCAGCGCCTCTTGATTCTCGAGGCATGGAGGGAGAAGGCGGCGAAACGGCGGCGCCAGGCCGCGAACCCGCCCCGCCGGCAGCAGTGGCTGTGCATCCACCGGTACGAGCGTCACCCGCGCCAGGGCTGGGCGACCGTGACCGGGAACGGCTACTACGGAGGCTTGCAGATGGACCTCGGCTTCCAGCGAACGTATGCACCCGAGCTTCTTCGGGCGAAAGGCACGGCGAACAGGTGGACCGCGCTCGAGCAGATCTGGGTCGCCGAGCGCGCGTACCGAAGCGGCCGTGGGTTCACTCCCTGGCCGCACACCGCGCGCAACTGCGGACTCCTGTAGCTACCTGAACGCGGGCAGCGGATCCACTGCCGCTCCGCGCACGCGCACTTCGAAATGCAGGTGCGGTCCCGTCGCGCTGCCGCTCGCGCCGACGCGCGCGATCGCCTGGCCCACGCGAACGCTCTGGCCCGGCTTGACCAGAATCGCGGAGAGATGCGCGTACACCGTGCTTACTCCGAGCTTGTGCTTGAGCGCCACCGTGTTGCCGTAGCCGTGGAGCCAGCGGGTGACCGTGACGACCCCGCCACGGGCTGCCAGCACCGGCGTTCCCGTCGGTGCGGGGAAGTCCACGCCCGTGTGCATGCGCACGCCACGGGGGCCGAAGACGTCGGTATAGGGGACGTAGAGCGGCGGCGAAAACGCGACCGGCGAGGTCGCAGGCGGTCTGGCGAGCGCACGCATCGTCGCCGGTCCTGCAACGCCGTCCTGCTCGAGCCCCACCCACTCCTGGAAACGGCGAATGGCGGCCTCCGTGCGGGGACCGAAGTCCCCGTCGAAGGTGCCGGACGGGAAACCTCGCACCCCAAGCCGGAACTGCAGCGACGCGACGTCCCAGCCTCGCATGCGCTCCGCGAGCGTCCGCGTGCCGAAACCGGGGCGGCCGAGCCTCCCGAGCGCCTTGCGTGTCCGGGGGCCGACAACGCCGTCGACGCTGATCTTGGCCCGCGCCTGGACGAGCCGCACCGCCTGGGCGGTCTCGGGGCCGTTCAGCCCGTCGACGGAGCCCTCGTAGACCCCGTTCGCGCGCAGGGCGACCTGTAGCGCGGCGATGCGCGCATCCGCCGCCGCTCCGGCCGCGGGAGCTGCGAGTGCGAGTGCAAGGAGCGGCGGAGCAAAGAGCGCTCCTAGACGCATGGACCTGAGAAGGTTCGCCCCTCCCTACGGCTCTCCTACGTCGATAGGCTCCGTTCGTGGGACGTGGATCACGGCCGAGGCGGCGCTGGGCAAACGATCGCCGGCGCAAAAAGAAGGAGCGCGAGAAGCGGCACGCAGCCGCGGCCGCGCCTCCAACGTCTCGCTCGCGCTGACGTGGAGCGCGCGGGCGACCGGTTAGCCCGCGAGCTTCTCGCGCAGCAGCTCGTTCACGGCACGAGGGTCGGCCTTGCCCTCGGTCTCCTTCATCACCTGGCCGACGAAGAACCCGAGCAGGCCTTCCTTCCCGCCGCGGAACGCCGCGACCTGGCCGGGGTTCGCCGCGAGGATCGCGTCGATCAGCGGCCCGAGCTCGCCCGCGTCGGTCACGGCGAGCTCGGCGAGGTACGGCTCGGCGCGAAAGTCCTCGTCGCCGCTGTGCGCGATCGCCTCGGCGAAGACAGGACGCGGCAGGCTCGCGCGCGCCTCGACGAGCTTGCCGAGCTCCTCGCCGTCGACGGCGTCGGGGTCGATCCCGGCGCCGGCGAGCTCGTTCATCAGGATGTTTGCCACGGCCCGCCGGTCGCCGGGCGTACGCGCGTAGAGGCGGTCGCGCCCGCTCGTGACGAGCCCTTCGGCGAGATCGAAATCGAGCTCTGCCTCGAGCCTGCGCAGGCGCGTGCCGGGTAGCTCCGGAACTGCGGCGCGCGCGCGTTCGACGAGCTCCTCCCCGGGCTCGACCGGAACGAGGTCCGGCTCCGGGAAGTAGCGGTAGTCCTCGGCCTCCTCCTTCGAGCGGCGCGGCGTCAGCGTGCCGGTGCCCGCGTCGAAGTCGAACGTCTGCTGCACCACCTCGCCGCCCGACTCCCAGACCGCGATCTGCCGCTCGATCTCCGCCTGCATTCCGCGCGCGATGAAGTTGAACGAGTTCATGTTCTTGAGCTCGGTGCGCGTGCGGTAGCCCGTCTCGCCGCGCTCGCGGACAGAGACGTTCGCGTCGGCTCGCAGCGTGCCCTTCTCCATCTCCGCGTCGGAGATCCCGAGCTCGACGATCGTCTGCCGAAGCAGCTGCAGGAAGCGCTTCGCATCCTCGGCCGACCGGAGGTCGGGTTCCGTGACGATCTCGAGGAGCGGTGTGCCGCCGCGGTTGAAGTCGACGTTCGTGTGCGCCGAGCCGCCGATCCGCCCGCCGGCACCTCCGACGTGCACGTTCTTCGCCGCGTCCTCCTCGAGGTGTGCACGCGTGATCCCCACCTTGTGGTCCTCATCGGGCTTCGGGACCACGAAGAGGCCACGCTCGCAGAGCGGAACGTCGTACTGCGAGATCTGGTACCCCTTCGGGTTGTCGGGGTAGAAGTAGTTCTTGCGGTGGAAGAGCGCGCGCGTGGCGATCTCGCACCCGAGGGCGAGCCCGAGCTTCACCGTGTGCTCGATCGCGAGCAGGTTCGGGACGGGAAGCGCGCCGGGGTGCGCGAGGCACACCGGGCATGTGTGCGAGTTCGGCGGGTCGAAATACGCGACCTCGCAGGTGCAGAACATCTTCGTGCGCGTCTTCAAATGGACGTGGATCTCCAGTCCGATCACGGGCTCCCACTCGGTCATCGCAGGCGCTCCGGGACGTAGTCGAAGCCGATCGCCCTCTCGAGCGCATGGCCGACGGCGAAGAGTGTGTTCTCGGCGAACTGAGGCCCGATCACTTGCAGGCCGACCGGCAGCCCCTCGGAGAGCCCGCACGGGACGTTCAGGCCAGGCAGGCCGGCCATGCACGACGGGATCGTCAAGAGGTCGTTCGCGTACATGGCGAGCGGGTCCTGCGTCTTCGCCCCGAGCTCGAACGCGACCGTTGGCGAGGTCGGTGAGACGAGGACGTCGAAGCGCTCGAACGCGTCCGCGTGCTCGCGGCGGATGACGGTGCGTACCTTCTGCGCCTGGCCGTAGTACGCCTCGTAGTAGCCCGCCGAGAGCGCGTACGTGCCGAGCATGATCCGCCGCTTCGGCTCGTCGCCGAAGCCCTCGTCGCGCGTGCGCATGACCATCTCGTGGTAGCCCGTGGCGGGAACACGGAGCCCGTAGCGGACGCCGTCGTAGCGCGAGAGGTTCGACGACGCCTCCGCCGGGGCGACGAGGTAGTAGCAGGGAAGCCCGTACTCGACCGAGAGCGGCAGCTCGCACTCACCCACGTCGGCGCCGAGCTCGCGGGCGAGTTCGACTGTGCGCTCGAACACGTCGCGCACCCCCGGCTCGATCCCCTCCGCTTCGACCATCTGCTTCGGGACGCCGATCCGAACGCCGCGCAGGTTCTCGCGCTCGGGGAGCTCGACCTCAGGAACGTCCGCAGTCGTCGAGTCGTTCGGGTCGCGGCCCGCGATGATCCGGTAGAGCAGCGCACAGTCGCGCACCGTCTTCGTCGTCGGCCCGACCTGGTCGAGTGACGACGCGAACGCGACGATTCCGTAGCGCGACACGGTGCCGTACGTCGGACGCAGCCCGACGATCCCGCAGAGCGCCGCAGGCTGTTTGATCGAGCCACCGGTGTCGGAGCCGAGCGCCCACGGCGCAAGACCGCCGGCGACCGCCGCCGCAGAGCCACCGCCGGAACCCCCCGGAACGCGCGAGGGGTCCCACGGGTTCCGCGACGGGCCGAAGGCCGAGTTCTCCGTCGACGAGCCCATCGCGAACTCGTCGGTGTTCGTCTTGCCGAGCGTGGCGAGCCCCGCGTCCTTGCACCGGCGCGCCACCGTCGAGTCGTAGACGGGCACGAACCCTTTCAGGATCTTGGAACCGGCCGTCGTCTCGATTCCCTTGGTCCCGATCACGTCTTTGAGCGCGATCGGCACGCCTTCCCGGTTAGGCTCGTCGACGAGCGTGAGAAAGCAGTGGAGCTCCTCGTCGCGCGCGTCGATCGCCGCCCGGTACGCGTCCCAGAGCTCGCGTGACGAGACCTCCCTGCGCTCCAGCAGGCCCATCGCCTCCTCGGCTGTGAGGCGCAGCGTGTCGATCGGAGCTCGGCTCATGATGAGGCCTCGTCGTCGGAGTGGTGCGATGGGTGGTGCGAGGCAAAGACGCAGGGAGCGCTCGTATCCGCAGTGATACGGGCGCGACTGAGGACGCCGCATCGCACCGCCCAGCGCGGCCCGACGGCATAGCGTCTCATCGTGAGTCGGGCTCTCAAGGTTCGCGCACCTCGCCGGTGGGCGGGACACGGAAGAAGTCGCCGTCGCGCTCGGGCGCGTTCGCGAACACCTCGTCGAGCGGCAGAGACGGCCCCGGCTCGTCGTCGCGCCAGACGTTTACGAGCTCGAGCGGGTGCGAGGTCGGCGGCACGTCTGCGAGATCGAGCTCGGAGACCTTCGAGACGGCGTCGAGGATCGCCGACAACTGGTCGCGAAACCGGTCGACTTCCTCGTCAGTGAGGTCGAGGTGCGCGAGCTGCGCGACGTGCAGAACCTGTTCTCGAGTAATTGCCATTCGGGAGATCCTACGAGCCGCCTCCGCGGCTGTTGGGCAGCTGCGAGGAAGGAGGGGTCACACGGGCGACCACGGGTTCCCCCGTGATAGACCGACGGCCCCTTCCGGGGCCGTCGGCGACTAGCGTGGTTCCGGAAGTGCTACGAAGCGGCTGCGGTGACGTTCGCGGCCTGAGCGCCCTTCGGGCCCTGCACGACCTCGAACTCCACCTTCTGCCCCTCGGTGAGGGACTTGTAGCCGTCCATCGTGATCGCGGAGAAGTGGACGAAGACGTCCTCGCCACCCTCACGCTCGATGAACCCGTAACCCTTTTCGTTCGAGAACCACTTGACGGTGCCCTGAGCCAACTACTTCCTCCTTACAGACAAGCGACGGCCCGGGCACCGAGCCGCCGACCCTTACTAAGCGAGCAGAACGATAGCACTGCTCAGGGAAACGGCAAGAGGCGACGGCGGTACTTGGCGGCCCTTACGGTGCTCGCCAGGAGCATGGCCCGGGTCATGGGTCCGACCCCTCCGGGGACGGGCGTGAGGTACCCGGCGAGCTCCGCGACGCCGGGATCGACGTCCCCGACGAGACCAGCATCGGTGCGCGTGAGCCCGACGTCGATCACCGTCGAGCCGGCCTTCACCATGTGGGCGGTGATCAGGCCGGGAACGCCGACCGCAGCGACGAGGATGTCTGCGTCGAGCGTGTGTCGCGCGAGATCGTCGGTGCGCGAGTGACAGACCGTGACGGTCGCGTTCGCCTGCAGGAGCAGCAGCGCCATCGGCTTCCCGACGATCGGGCTGCGCCCGACGACGACGGCGCGCGCGCCTGCCGTCGGCACGCGGTACTCCGCCAGGAGCCGCATCACCCCGGACGGGGTGGCGCCTACGTGGCCGTTGCGGCCGAGAGAGAGGAGGCCGGCGTTCCGGGGCGTCAACCCGTCGACGTCCTTCTCCGGGAGCACCGAGGAGAGGATCGTGAACTCGTCCAGATGGTCCGGCAGCGGCGTCTGGACGAGGAAGCCGTCGATCTCGTCGTCCGCGTTCAGCTCGTCGACGAGTGCGAGGACTTCGGCCTGCGGCGTCTCCGCGGGGAGCCGCTTGTCGATCGGCCGCATGCCGACCTCGGTCGCGTCCTTGTGCTTGAGGGTCACGTAGACGTCCGAGGCCGGGTCGTCTCCGACCAGGATCGTCGCGAGCCCAAGCGAGCCGAGCTCCTCGACGTCCTTTGCGACCTCGGCGCGAACCTTCTCGGCCAGCGCCTTGCCGTCCATGAACGTGGCTGCCACGGCGCTTGAGGCTATAGCGTGACGCCGATGGAGCTACGGCGCTGGCCGCGAAAGAACGACCCCGACTCCATTCGCGCCCGGCAGGAGATCGTGCGCGACCTCACGTCGGACGGCGAGGTGCTGTGGGACGACCTCGAGCCGTGGTCACAGGCGAACGAGGCGCTGACGGGCGTCGCGGTCGTGCCGGTGTCGGTGATCGGCCCGCTGACCGTTTCTCTCGGCGAGTACGCGCTGCGTGAGCCCGACGGTGTCGTCGAGGAGCGCGGTCGCGAGACGGAGACGGTGTACGTACCGCTCGCGCACACAGAGGGCGGGCTCTCGGCATCCCTCTACCGCGGCGCGCGCGCCGTGACGGAGTCGGGTGGCTTCCGAACATACGTGCTCGCTGACCGGATCACACGAGCAAGCTGCTTCATCTGCAAGTCGACTGGCGATGCCGTGGAGCTCGCTCGCTGGATCGAGGCCGAGCTGCCCGGGCTCCGCGAGTGGCTCGACTCCGTGGACGATTCCTCCCGCTCGCGTTGGGCGAGGCTGCGCGAGGTCCGCACCCACGTCGTCGGGCCGATGTGTCACGTCCTCTGGCGCTGGACGACAGGCGACGCGGTCGGCGCGAACATGATGACGCGCAACTCGTACCTGCTGAACATGGGCTACGTCCGCGAGCGCTCGCCGGTCCCAATCGAGCGCTCGGTGCTGGAGGCGAACATGGGCGGCGACAAGAAGCCGTCCTTCCAGTACTTCCAGGAAGGTCACGGAAAAACGGTGATCGCCGAGGCGACGCTCACCGACGACGCGGTGCGACGCGTGCTGCGCACCACGATCGACGACCTCCTCGAGCTCGCGTGGGCGGGCACGCACGGCGCGGTCGCGTCCGGAATGCAGTCGGTCGCGTTCACGCCCGCTTCGGCGATCGCAGCGATCTTCGCCGCGACCGGGCAAGACCTCGGAATGATCGGGACGAGCTCGATGGCCCACGGCGCCGGCCGACGCGTCGAGGGCGGGCTCAATGTCTCGATCCGTTTCCCCGGCCTCGAGGTCGCAACGGTCGGTGGAGGTACGACGCTCCCCTACGCGCGCTCGTGGCTCGCGCTGATGGGCTGCGCCGGTGCAGGCAAGGTCTACCGCTTCGCGCAGGTCGTCGCCGCGGCCGCGCTCGCGCTCGAGATCAGCGCGTCGGCTGCGATGGCCACCGCCGGCTCGGAGAACTTCTTCCGCGCGCACCACGAGCGCGGCGGCCTTCGCTGAAGATCCCGCCCCACCACGACCCCGCCTGTTGGGGCTGCGGCGACAATCCCCAGGGCATCCACCTCCCGACGCCGGACGCCGAGGGCGGGACGTCGTACGAAGCGCGGTTCTCCTTCGACGAGCGACACCAGGGCGGGCCTGGGCTCGTGCACGGCGGGCTCGTGTCGGCTGCGCTGGACGAGGCGTGCGGGCTGCTGGCGACGTGGCATCGGTTCCCGACCGTGACGGCGCGCATCTTCGTGCGTTACCGACGCCCGGCGCACATCAACCGCGAGCTGGTCGTTGCCGCGCGAGTGACGAGCTCGAGCGGCCGCCGCATTCACGTCGACGGGGACCTGCGCGATGGAGACGAGATCGTCGCCGAAGCGCGCTGCGCGTTCCTGCACGTCTCGCTCGAGCACTTCTTGCAGACGCCCGAAGGCCGAGCCGCACGCGACGCCTGGAGCCAACGGCTGGGCGACTAAGACTCCCCGCGCCAGTCGCGGAAGGCGGCGAGCAGCTCGGCCTCGGCCTCAGGGTCGAGATCCTCGACGCGGAGCCGTCCGGTCAGCTCGATCGTCGCGCGCATCTGGCCCAGATAGATCGTGCAGGCGTCACAGCCCGAGATGTGCTGCTCGAAGCGGCGACGCTGCCGCCGGGGCAGCGTGCCTTCGAGGTAGTCGGTCACCAGCTCGACGAGCTCTTGGCAGCTCAAGCCCGGCGTTCTGAGTCGCGTGATCACTCGGCCTCCACCGCGTACTCCTCCAGCGCGCGGCGCACCTTTGCGCGAGCACGATGCAGGAGCACGCGTTGATTGGTCTTCGTGAGCTCCAGAGCGTTACGGACCTCGTCGGAGCTCCAGCCCTCGACGTCGCGCAGCGTGATCACAGCGCGCTGAGCCGGCGGAAGCGCCTCGATCGCTGCCTCGACGATCCGCAGCGTCTCCTGGGCGAGGAGCGCCTGCTCGGGCAGCGGTACCGGTGGCGTCGCCCACGCCCCGGGATCGACCGAGTCCGGGCGCAGGAACCGCACGGGATCGACGGTCGGACTCGAGAGGTCCTCGCCCTGCAGCGACGAGAACGGCAGCGAGCGCCCTTCACGGATCCCGCGCGTCTTCGCCGTGTTCGTCAGGATGCGGAAGATCCACGTCTTGAGCGACGACCGCCCCTCGAACCGAGCGATTCCGTTGAGCACACCGACCCACGTCTCCTGCACGACTTCCTCTGCGACCGACCGGCTCGAGACGTAGAGACGCGCAACCCGGAGAAGCGATGCGTGGTACATGCGGACCAGCTGCTCGAACGCTGCTTCGTCACCCCTGCGAAGCGCTTCGACGAGCCGCCGATCGTCTGCGGCCACGCGCGTCACGGCTCGACTGTAACGCCCTCACTCGATCGGAGACCACGACGCCATGGAGCACTACGACCTGATCGTGATCGGGGCGGGGTCCGCTGCGCGCGACGCCGCCAACAAGGCCGCCCAGGAGCACGGAGCACGCGTTGCGCTCGTGGAGCGCAGGCTGTGGGGTGGTTCCTGCCCGAACATCGCGTGCAAGCCGACGAAGGCCTACCTCGTCGCGGCCGAGCTGCACCGCGACCTGCGTACGCTCGGCGCAAAGCTCGGGCTGCCGAGCGCGCCCGAGCGCGCCGACCTCGCGCGCATCCACGCGTGGAAGGAGACGCTGCGCAAGCCGCAGGAGAAGTGGGTCGAGGAGCTCACGGCGAAGGGCTACGACACGTTCGAAGGCGAGGCGACGTTCGTCGACCCGCGGACGATCCGCGTCGACAACCGCGAGCTCGCCGGCGAACGGGTCCTGATCGCAACCGGCTCGCGCACAGCCGTTCCGCCGATCCCCGGGCTCGACGAGCTCGACTGGATCGACCATGTGACCGCGCTCGACCTCGAGGAGCTCCCCGAGACGCTGCTCGTGCTCGGCGGCGGACCCGTGGGGCTCGAGTTCGCACAGATGTTCGCGCGGTTCGGCTCGCGGGTGACGCTCGTGCAAGGAGCGCCACGGCTGTCGCCACGCTCCGACGCGGACGCGACCGCGCAGCTCGAGGCTGCGTTCGAGGAAGAGGGAATCGAGGTGCTCACGGGGACGACCGTCGAGCGTTTCGAAGGGCGCACGGCGATCGTCTCGGACGGTCGCCGGATCGACGCCGAGCGCGTGCTGCTCGCGTCCGGGCGCGTCCCCAACGTCGAGGAGCTCGGGCTCGACCGGATCGGCGTGCGCGCCCATCGCGGAGGGATCGAGGTCGACGAGCGCCTGCGCACGAACGTCGACGGGATCTGGGCTGCTGGCGACGTGACCGGCCTCGTGCAGTTCACGCCGATCGCGCAGTACCAGGCGCGCATAGCCGTCGAGGACATGTTCGCTCCGAACGGGATCGCCGCCGACTACTCGGTGCTGCCGACCGCGATCTTCACCGACCCCGAGCTCGGTGCGGTAGGCCTGACCGAGCAGCAAGCGCGCGAGCGGGGACACGACGTTGCGACAGCGACGCACCCGCTCACGAACGTCACGCGCTCGCAGTATGTCGCCGAGCGCCATGGGCTCTACAAGCTCGTCTACGCGCGCGACACGCGGCGCGTGCTCGGCATCCACGTGGTCAGCCGTGGCGCGAGCGACATCGTGCAGGGCCTCTCGCTCGGTCTTCGGCTCGAGATGACGGTCGACGACCTTGCGCGTTCGCACCACGTCTATCCGTCGTGGGGCGAGGGCGTGAAGGCCGCAGCGGAGCAAGCCCGCCCGGACGCAGCGGTGGCGGCGCGCGCGTAAGACGCCCGCCGTCCGGGTACAGGGGTGGAGACGCGCCCGCTGCGCGTCGTGCATCGAGGCTCACTGGAGAGGGAGGCATCGATGAAGACCCTGGTGAAGATCACGCTGCTGCTGGCGATCGTGGCGATGGCGGCGGCGGCTCCGGCGAGCGCGCCGGCAGCGGCCTCGTGCCACACCATCAACGCGAAGGGGATCGGCAAGGACAACGGGGATCTGACGACGAACGCGCAGATCATCGGCGGCGGGCTGCTGCACGGCACGACGGCGGCTGCCTTCACGCCGACCGGCTTCGTCTTCCCGGACTTCTTCTTCGGCGGAACGATCACGTTCACCACCAACAACGGCACGCTTACCGCGAGTCTCACGGGCTCGCTGAATGTCGTGACCGGCGAGTTCGCGGCGACGACGACGGGCATGTCGGGCACGGGTCAGCTCGCAGGCGTGACGGGACAGCTTTCCTTGAGCGGCGTCGAGGATCTCGCGACACTCGCCTTCACCGAGGACGTGACCGGCGAGATCTGCGTCAACCTGGCGCCATAAATCGTTCGGTCACGAGTGAAGAGGCGCCGAGCGGACTCGAACCGCTGTACGAGGCTTTGCAGGCCTCTGCCTAACCACTCGGCCACGGCGCCGCGGCAGACCATGGTAGCCGGGTCGCTGTCTACGCTCGCTCCGTGGGCGAGTTCGAGAAGTGTCTGCGCTGCAGCGCCGAGCTGGAGTGGCGACACGGGACCTGGCAGTGCCCGCGATGCCGGTTCAAGCTTGGCTGTTGTGAGGGTCAGTCGCCCTGCGACGAGCCTGTGAGCACATCGTCGGCGGGACCGAGCTCGCGTTCCAAGTAGAACGCGAGATGGCCGTCCACCTCAATCACCTGGACGAGCTGCCAGCCCTTCGCGCCGAGCTCGTTCAGCTGGACCTCCGCGCGTGCCTTCGGGCCCAGGCGGAGCACCGCATACTCCCAGCGGCGCTCGGGGTCGACGTCGCGGCGCGCGCGCTGCGCCTCGAGTTGCGCGAGTTCCTCGCGCTCGAGCTCTGACTTCAGGAACCGCACGCGCCGAAGGGTAGCGCGTCCGGGTGACACCTCCTACGGAGGCGGCGGACCTGCCGGCGGGCCGGCGGGATACTCCTCGACCTCCTCCTCGACGACGGTCGTACGGGTGGCGGGGGTGGTGACGGTGCGCTCCGCAGGCGCGCCCTCGACGACCCTGACGCGACGCGTCCCCGGCACACCGGCGCCCCAGCGCTCCCAGAACACGAGCGACAGGATGAAGCCGAGGATGCCGATGACGATGAGAATCACGCCGATCGCGTCGACGTCGATCCCGGACACTTCGCCGGTCACGCCCCAAATCAGGATCGCGCCGGCGGCGACGAGCAGTAGTGAGACTCCAATTGTCATGGGCAGCTCATCCCCGCCGCCTTCAACGCGGAAACCCCAGGTCTCAGACGGGGAGCGAGAGCTCGCTCACGTCCAGCCCGAGCGACGAGGCGAGCTTGATCCCGTCGTCGAGGTCCTCGCGCAGCCGCCGAACGTCGCGAGCCTGCATCGCCGACGCGATCCGCGACCGCGCCTGCGGCCGCCAGAGGGCGTGCTCGACGAAGACCGGCATCATCTGCTGGGCGACCTTGATCAGCTGCTGCCTCGCTTTTCGGTCCGAATCCTCGAGCAGCACCCGCTCGTACGCCATCCCCGCGCCGTGGTGGATCCCGTCGTCGATCGTCAAGCGGTTGCAGAGGTCCTCGAGCACCGTTCCGCGCGACGAGCGCGCGATCAGCCGGAAGCGCGGGATGATCAGCCGCTCGAAGAAGACCTGCATCAGGAAGACCTTCTCCTCGAGCGTGTCGAGGTCGAGGAACATCCGCGCGAGCGCGTCGAGGTGCGGGTCACGTTCCGCGGTCCCCCCCGCCTCTTCGGTGAGCTTCAGCCATGCCTCGACGTGGCGCGACTCGTCCTGCACCATCGTCGAGTAGTAGAGCTTGGCCTCGTGGTGCGGCGCGAGCTGGAAGAGCTGCGCAGCCATCTCGACCGCGAACGCGTCCGCCTGGAGCTGCTGCGTGATCACCGAGCGCCAGACGTCACGCCGGCGCGCGAGCTTCTCGGCGGAGCCTCGAGCTTCGGGAATCGGCGGGATCTCGCCCCACTGCAGGTCGCCGACCTTCCACTCGGCCCGCTTCGCGAGCTCGTAGTAGCGCAGGACGCCGTCGTAGCGCCCGGACGGGGCCGCTTCCTCGGCCGGGAGCTGCTCGACGCTCATCGCGGGGATTCTAACGGGACGGTTCACGAGCCCCTCGTTCCCACGTGGCGACCGACCGGCCGCATGGCGCGTTATCAGGCGAAGCTGCTGCGCGCCCCCAGGATCGAGGGGATGAGCGGCGGCGGTGGGTACTGCTCGGCGCGGCGAACCGATGCCGCGTCGACGCCACGCACGAGCAGGCGCGCGTCCAGCGACGCAGTGGCGACCGAATAGAGGTCGAGCTTGTCGCCGCACCCGCCGGTGGCGACGAGCACATGCCTGCGGTCGAGCCAACCGACGGCGCGCGACCGGTCCTCATCCGGCATCAGCTCTGCCCCCTTCGGGTGGGCGGCGGTGACGGCGACGGCGTAGCGCGACTCGCACGAGCGGCCGGCGGTGAACGCGACGTCCGGGCCGCCCGGTGCATTAACGAGATCCGTGACGCGCTCCTCGGGCCCTCCACGCCAGACGACCGGTGCCGACGTCGCACCGACGAGCTGCAGGCGGTGCACGTCGACGCGACGGTCGACGTGGCGCGCGGCGAAGTACAGCTGCGTCCCGCCGTCGGCGAACGTGATCGCGTCGAAGCCCGTGTGCAGTCGTCCGTGCACGAACTGCCGCGGCGTCTTGCCGACGTTCGAGGAGATCCAGATCGACGCGCGTCCGGCGCGCCGCAGCACGAACGCGAACGCGAGTCCCGACGGGTGGTAGGCGACGCGCTCGTACGTCGCGCCCGGGATGGGCGTGACGTCCGTGAACCCGCCGCCGGCGGGATGCGCCTTCAGGAGCGCGTGTCCACCGTTTCCCACGAAGACGATCGACTTCCCGATCGGTCGGCCCCACGAGGACGCGACCGGGTCGACGCGCCCCGGAGGCCGCGACGGCGCGTTGCCGAGCCCTTTCACCTCGAGGTGAGCGAGCAGCGCGCGGTCGCCGCGCGGACCCCATGTAAAGGGCCCGGCAGCTCGAACCCGGAAGAGGCAGGTCACGCGTCCGGAGCCGGGGTCGAGCGCCCACGCGCGACCCTCGGCCACGAACGAGGCGGTCGCGTCCGCGCGAAGGCCCCGAGTCGCGCAGCCGACGGGAAGCGTCTTGCCCGAAGCGAGCTGCGCGTTTTCAGACCCCTGCTCGTCCCCGACCGAGCAGGCGGCCAGCCCCAGCACCGCCGCGACAAGACAGGCCCTGCTGATCACGCTGCCACAGTAATGCCGTGTGGGTTCGCGCAGGGCCGCCCGCCGTGACCGGTTCAGCGATGCGGCGTGAACGGTCGCAGCTCGTCGAGGCCCGGCTGGATGATGCCGACGTGGGACTCGGGCACTTCGTTCCACGCACCCGCGAGATCGCCGAGAGGCTCGGAGACGACGACTCGCGTCTCGTCCGACAGACCGGCGAGCTCTTCGCTCTCCGGATAGCGAGCCTTCAGAGCGTCCATACGCGTGCTGAAGTAGAGCGACCGCGATTCACCCTCGCTCGAGTACCGAAACGCGTACACGCAGCGCCCGTCGGTCGTCGCGATCGTCATCTGGATCGGATGCTCTATTCCGTGCCGATGCCCGGTGTCTTCGACGAAGCCGACCATCCGCTCGACGGCTGCGACCGGGTCGCTCTCGAGCCCGAAGCTGAGGGCGAGGTAGAACATCGTCTCCGAGTCGGTGGTGCCTTCGATCGAGTCGAAGAGCGAGTCGTCGATCGCCATCACGAGCTCACGCCGCAGCCGCGGGAACTCGCGAATCAGCCCGTTGTGCATCCACAGCCAGTTCCCGTAGCGAAACGGGTGCGTGTTGGTCTCCTGGATCGCTGTCCCCGTCGACGAGCGGATGTGCGCGAGGAAGAGGTGAGAGGAGACCCCGGCAGCGAGCTCTTTCAGGTTCCGGTCGTTCCAGGCTGGATGGACACTGCGATAGACCCTCGGCGGCTCGTCCTCCTCGTACCAGCCGACACCGAAGCCATCACCGTTCGTGGGCGTCGCGCCCTCACGGGAGTGCAGGCTCTGGTCGATCAGTGACCGGTCGCGCTTGACGAGCAGCTCCTCGAGCCGGATCGGAGATCCCGAATACGCAAGCCAACGGCACATCGTCCACGGATGGTCGGCGCGCGGGAGTGACGGGACATCATCCGGACAGGGTGATCACCGGCGCGCCGGGAATACGAACGCCCGTTTTGATCCTTCATCGGCCTCTACTGGCAGCGGCACGGATGGGTGGCGCCCGGCGAACAGGTCTCAGGCCCCGAAGACGAGTACACGCGCGCGGGTTAATCGGTCGGTAGCCCAAGCGGCCGGCGGCGGCGAGACCGCCGAGAGCGAGACGATCGAGAAGGTGAGCGCAGCGCTGAAGTAGCCGAGACAGCAGGCTCTAGACGGTCGCCAACGTTCGATCGCCCCCGGGCGGCGCCGCTCGAAGCTGTCTGTCGGCGCTCGGTTGACCTCTGCTTCGGTAGGCTCGTTCGCTAGGGTCTTTTTCGCGCCCGGTTCCTCCGACCGACGCGGAAGGAGAGCGGTTCGACGCGATGGTGCAGGTCGGCGCCTACCCCACGCGAGCCGACGCAGAGCTCGCCCAGACGGCCCTCGCAGCGGCGGGAATCCCGTCCGTGCTCGCGTCCGACGACGCCGGCGGCGCGTACCCGTTCGACCTCAGCGGCGGCGCGCGCCTCCTCGTCGACGAAGCGAACGCCGAAGACGCGGCCGCGCTCCTGTCCGGGCGGCCTGACCCGATCCGGAAGGAGCAACGATGACGATGACGTCGACCACCAACAGCGCCGTCCGCGAGGTGCGGGCCGCCTTCAGGTCCCCGCCCACCAACAGAGGTCCGTCATGACCAGCACCGTCGACACCGCCACTGAGGTCCGGCCATTCCACGTCGACATTCCGGATGAGGCCCTGGAGGACCTTCGTCGACGCATCGCGGCTACGAACTGGCCCGAGAAAGAGACCGTCGCGGACGAATCCCAAGGCGTGCCGCTCGCCGTAATCCGGAAGCTCGCGCGCTACTGGATGACGGACTACAACTGGCGCGCATTCGAGTCGAATCTGAACGCCCTGCCGCAGTTCATGACTCCGATCGACGGGCTGGACATTCACTTCATTCACGTCCGTTCGCAGCACGAGGACGCGTTGCCGCTCATCGTCAATCACGGATGGCCGGGCTCGATCGTCGAGCAGCTGAAGATCATCGATCGGCTGACCGATCCCACGGCCCACGGAGGGAGCGAAGCGGACGCGTTCCACGTGGTGATTCCCTCGATGCCGGGCTACGGGTTCTCGGGAAAGCCGACGGAGACCGGCTGGGGCCCCGAGCGCATGGCCCGAGCCTGGGCAGAGCTCATGACCCGCCTCGGCTACACGCGCTACGTCGCCCAGGGCGGCGACTGGGGCGCGTTCGTCGTCGATCAGATGGGTTTGCAGGCACCTAAGGGATTGCTCGCCATCCACACCAACATGCCTGGGGTGGTTCCGGCTGACGTCGACAAGGCTTCCCTGGCCGGCGACCCGCCGCCGGCGGGTCTCTCGGCCGAGGAACGACGCGCCTACGAACAGCTGATCAGGACGTACGCGCAGGTCGAGTACGCCATGATGATGGCGGCGCGCCCGCAAACTCTGTACGGCATCGCGGATTCACCCGTGGGCCTGGCCGCTTGGCTTCTCGACCACAACGATGCTGACGGCCAGCCGGCCGCGGCAGTGGTCGCTGCTCTGGACCGGACCACGAGCGCCACGGGCGAGCTGACGCGCGACGAGGTCCTCGACAACATCACCCTCTACTGGCTGACGAACACGGGGGTCTCTGCGTCTCGCCTCTACTGGGAATACAAGGGCGGCTTCTTCAACGCCAAGGGCGTCGCCATCCCCGTTGCCGTGACCGTCTTCCCCGGTGAGCAGTATCAGGCGCCCCGTAGCTGGGCGGAGCAGGCCTACCCCTACCTCATCTACTTCAACGAAGTCGACAAGGGCGGCCACTTCGCCGCCTGGGAGCAGCCGCAGCTCTTCACCGAGGAGCTCCGCGCGGCGTTCCGTTCACTGCGTCAGCAAGAAGGAGGTCGTCATGAGTAGCACCGTCGAGACCACAACTGAGATCCGGCCCTTCCAGCTCGAGATTCCAGGCGAGCAGATCGACGACTTGCGCCGGCGCATCGCCGCGACGCGCTGGCCGAGCAAGGAACTCGTTGAAAACCGGTCGCAGGGCGTGCAGCTGGCGACGACCCAAGAGCTCGCGCGCTACTGGACGACCGACTACGACTTCGCCCGCATCGAAGCGAGGCTGAACGCGCTTCCGCAGTTCACGACCGAGATCGACGGCGTGGAGATCCACTTCATCCACGTGCGCTCCAAGCACGAGAACGCGTTGCCGCTGATCATGACCCACGGCTGGCCCGGCTCGGTGATCGAGCTGCTCGAGACCATCGGCCCGCTCACCGACCCGACCGCGCACGGTGGGCAAGCGGAGGACGCGTTCCACCTCGTGCTGCCGTCCTTGCCCGGCTACGGCTTCTCCGGCGAGCCGACGGAGCTCGGCTGGAACGTCGGCCGCGTCGCGGTGGCTTGGGCGGAGCTGATGCACCGCCTCGGCTACACCCGCTACGTCGCCCAGGGCGGCGACGTGGGCGCCGCCGTCACCGACACGATGGGACGCCAGGCGCCCGAGGGGCTGCTCGGCATCCACACAAACTTGCTCGTGACGGTGCTGGCCGGCCCCCAGCCGGCGGAGTCCGAGCAGGAACGCGCGGCGGCGGCCCAGCTCGCCATGTTCAGGGAGAGCGGCTTCGGCTACTTCCTCGAGATGGCCACGCGACCGCAGACGATCGGCTACGCCCTGCTGGATTCACCCGTCGCCCTGGCCGCCTGGCTGCTCGACCACGACACGGACAGCTACTACAAGATCTCCCACGCCTTCGTCGACGGCGAGCCCGCGGGCAACCTCACCCGCGACAACATCCTCGACAACATCACGCTGTACTGGCTGACGGGCACAGGCGCCTCGGCGGCCCGGTCGTACTGGGAGGACGGACAAGCCCTGGCTCAAGCACGCGCGTCCGGCCAGGCTCCTCCGGAGGTCTCGCTCCCGGTCGGCTTCACCACCTTCCCCGGCGAGATCTGGCAGACCCCGCGCAGCTGGGTCGAGAACTCGTACCCCAACGTCAGCTATTTCAACGAGGTCGACAGGGGCGGGCACTTCGCGGCGTGGGAGGAGCCGGAGCTCTTCTCCGCGGAGGTGCGCGCCGCCTTCCGCTCGCTTCGCTGATGACTGTATTCGAACGTCTGCAGATGCCCTCGCTCGGCGGGGCAACCGGGTGGCTCAACTCCGAGCCACCCGGCCCCGGCGATCTGCGCGGCCACGTCGTCCTGGTGAACTTCTGGACGCTGACGTGCATCAACTGGCTGCGCCAGGAGCCGTACGTCCGTGCGTGGTCACAGGCCTACCGAGACGACGGGCTGGTCGTCATCGGCGTCCACACCCCGGAGTTCTCGTTCGAGCACGAGTTCGACCTCGTCCGGCGGGCGACGAAGGACCTCGCGATCGACTACCCGGTCGCGGTCGACAGCGGGTACGAGATCTGGAGCGCGTTCGCGAACAACTACTGGCCGGCGCTCTACTTCGTCGACGCGGAGGGCGTGATCCGCGACCAGCACTTCGGCGAAGGACGGTACGAGCAATCCGAGCGCGTGATCCAGCGGCTGCTCGGCGTCGAGCGCGAGCTCGTCTCCGGCTCAGTCGAAGGGCGCGGCGTGGAGGCCGAAGCCGACTGGGACAACCTGCGGACGCCCGAGACGTATCTCGGCTACGAGCGCAGCGAGCACTTCGCGTCACCAGACGGCGCCGCGTTCCACGAACGCCGCGCGTACCAGGTGCCCGAGAACCTCGGCCTCAACCAGTGGGCACTTGGCGGCGAGTGGACGATCGGGCGCGAGAACGTCGTGCTCGACGAGGGCGGCGGGAGCATCGCCTACCGCTTCCATGCACGCGACGCGCATCTCGTGCTCTCTCCCGGAACGCGAGGGCCGATTCGGTTCCGCGTGCTGCTCGACGGCGAGGCCCCGCGCGCGTCGCACGGTGTCGACCTCGACGAGGAGGGCAACGGCGTGCTGCGGGACGGTCGCCTCTACCAGCTCCTGCGCCAACACGACGGCGTCGGCGAGCGCACACTCGAGATCACGTTCCTCGAGCCCGGCGCCGAGGCGTATTCGTTCACGTTCGGATAGTCAGGCGAAGATCCGCCGCTGGCGCGACGGCACCACCCCGACATCGCGGAGTACGAAGTGGAAATAGGCAGTCAGCGTGCGCCGGTGCCGTGACTGTCTGATGGTCGAGCAGCCCTGGCGCGGATCGTCTGCCTCGGCGACCGTCTTTGCGACGCTTCGACGTCGCGAGCCGGGCGGGACGCCGGCTTCAGCCGGTCGGGCTGTAGCGCGCCAACTCAGTCGCCATGGCTACACCCGCGCGCAGATCCCGCGAACGCGCAAATCCGTCATCAGCTCGGCGAGGGGCGAGGCGAGCTGCGAAACGCGGTCGTTCGATCAATCATCGTTCTTGATCGTCCCGAGTCCCTGATCGTCGCCGATGAATGCGTTCGGTGACGGATTGTTCAGGCGTACCGAAAACGTCTCGCTCGACTCCTTTGTAGCATCGGCGATTGCGAGGACCGTAACCGACTTCACCGATTCGCCGACGTTGAAGGTGAGCGACCCGGAAGCCGAGCCGTAGTCCCTAGAAGCCGTGGCGGAGCCGTCGGCCGTCGTGAAGTCGACGGTCACCGTGTCCTGCGCGAGACCATCGAGCGACACCGTGAAGACCGCGGCCGTCGTGCCTGAGTTTCCTTCCTTCACGGTCACGTCGTTGATCGTGACCTTGCACTCGAAGCGGCGATCGTGGAGGTGGTTCTTGTCGCCGCAGCCCTTACCCGGCCGGTATTGACTGTCGGCCGGACTGTCGACAACGGTCTCGGGGCCGGACGAGACCGTACGCTCCACCTGAGACACGCTCTCCTGGATCACCGACCCTGCGTAGCCGAGCGCTCCCGACGCGGCCAGGGCACCCGTCAAGATCGCGAGGAAGGTGGCGGTGCCGGCCAGGCGCAGCGATCGCATGAACGCCCCGGGTGACGTCCGAGCGCGGCTAGTGAGGCGGTCGATCAGCTCGTCCGTGGGTTCGGGACGGCGTGCGCGGACCTTCGAGTCGAACCCAGGCCCCTCTCCGCCGCTGCGCTGTGCCGTCATGACCGCTCCTTCCTGCCGCGAGTTTTGCCGTTGAGAGGAGTACCTCGGAGCGCGTCACAGACTTACAGCCTCTCCGCCCGGCTCGACGCTCGTTCCTCCCAGCCTGGTTGCCCCTCCAGGAGCGCCCTCAGCCGGCCGCGCGCGCGGTGGAGCGCCACCTCGACAGCGTTCGGTTTCGCGTCGAGCAGACGGGCGATCTGCAACGGACTCAGGTCGGCCCCGTAGTGGAGCGAGACGAGCTCGCGGTCGCGGTCGTCGAGGTGGGCCACGACAGCCTGTAGGGCCAATCGCTCCACGACCTCCTGCTCCAGGTTCCCGGCTGCCGCCGTGCCGTCCGACGGGTTCAGCGGCAGGAACGACACCGGGCGCGCCTGGAGCGAGGCAAGGCGTCGCCGCGCGATTCCGACGAGCCATGCCGCGGGCTCGCCCTTGCTCGGGTCATAGCTCCTCCGATACCGCAGCGCGCGTTCAATCGTGTCGCTGACGACGTCCTCGGCGTCCGGCCCGTCTCCGATCCGCAAGGCGACGTAGGCGTACAACCGACGGATCAGCGCGCGGTCGATCGAGAGATCGCGCCCAGGCACCCTACGGCCCCCCGTCCTGTTGCTCGGGTGCGGCGGCGCGATCCGGCCCCTCCGCGAGCAGCGACTCGAGTGCTGCGACCTCGGGACTCAGCGGGTTGAGGTGGGACGCGACCTCGAGCGCGCGACGCTGGTCGTCGCCCGACGAGGCGAGCGCAAGCCGGTACCACGGCTCCCAGCTCTCGGGCGCCTTCGCGATCGCGCGGCGGAGGTTTCGCCTCGTCGCGGCCAGATCGCCCCGATAACGCTCCACGTCGGCGAGGCGCTGCCAGGGCTCGGAGGACCAGGGCATCCAGCGCGCGGCCTTCCGGGCCTGCGACTCTGCTCGATCGACCTCGAGGTCGTGGACCGCGTCCGCGCTCTCGCGCAGCGCGCTATTGCCGACGAGGCCGACGAACGCGAACGACGCAAGCGCGAGTGCGAGTGCGAGTGCAACTGTGAACGCGGCGGGTCTCGGCGACAACAGCTTGCGACCAACGCCGTCCTGTTCGCGGGCCGCCATGACCAGGGCCGAAGCGGTGAAGAGGGCCGCGAGCGTGATGGCTGGCAACTCCCAGTTCCATTCTCCCGCGGCGTCGACGAGGTACGCGACGTAGGCTCCACACGTCGCGGCGACGAGCCCGCGCTCGCGCGCCCGCACAGCCGCGCCCAGCGGGACGGCAAGGGCGAGTAGGAGGAGCCCGAGCCCGACCGGCCCGAGCTCCGCGAGCCTCTCGAGGTAGAGGTTGTGCGCGTCTTTCGCGGCCGCGCCGGACGGCCGGTGTCGCACCCAGTAGGCCTCGTACGTGCCGGCGCCCGAACCGAGCCAAGGGTTCTCGCGATACTGCCTCCAGGCGACGCGCCACTGCGGGATCCGCTGGCCTGCGGACACTCGTAAGAGGCGCTGGTTGAGGTCTTGTCCCTCGAACGGCGCTGGCGTGACGAACGAGTCGTAGGCTTTGCGGGCCAGCGTCGGCGGCGGGCCTTGCCAGACGCTGACCGCTATGAGCGAGGCGGCGGTCGCGACCACGAGCGCTCCGCCAAAGGCGAGGCGCACGAGCCGCGGAGGCCGGAAGCGCTTCTCGAGGGAAGCGAAGGCGAATGCCGTCGCGCCCGCGGCCAGAGCGAGTCCGATGAGCACGAGAGCCAGTCGACGCCCGTCCGCTGCCGCGGCGCTCAACGACGCCTGCAGCCGAGTCAGAGCCTCCGACTGTGATGCGATCCAGATGCCCGCCGCCGACCACGGCGCCACGGCGAGCACCGCTGCGAGCAGGAGCAGTCGGCGGCGCTCGAGCGCGAGCATCGCCAGGAACCCGGCGGCGAGGCTGATCCACGCCCCTCGGCTGAACGTGAAGTACAGGGTCATCGTGAGGGCGACGCTCGACGCTCCTGCCGCAATCCGGAGTGCAGGAGTCGTTGCGCGCAGCACGAGCCCGACTGCGAGCAGGCTGCCCATGGCGGCGAAGAGCCCAAGTCCGTTCCAGTAGCCGAGCGGCTCCGACAAGCGGTAGCCGGCAATCGAGTCGAAGGCGCCCAGCCGCGTTGGGAAGAGACGCGTCGAAAGGCTGTACGCACACACAGCCGAGATCGCAGCCCACGTCCCGACGACGAGGGGGCGATGCGACCGCAAGAGAAGCAACGCGGCGAGGCACCCGGCGACGTAGACGACGGTGCGTTCGGCCTCGAGGATCGGCGGGGCGGCGGACGCGCTCCACGTGGCGGAGAGCAACGTCCAGGCCCACACGGCGATCAGCGAGCCGAGGAATGCCACCTCGCGGAACGAGATCTGGACGACGGCTCGGAGCAGCAGCGCAGTGACGGAGAGCGAGAAGAGGGCGAAGAGACGCCCAGCCCCAGGCGACGGCCGAGTAGCCGCTGTGGGCCGTGGCGACCACCAGCAGGACGAGGGAGAGGATCCCCGCCCAGCCCCAGTCTCCGACGCTCGGGCCTTGCTGTGGCGAGCGCGGGTCACCGCTCGACGCGGAGACGGTCGGCAAAGGTTGGCGTCGTCGGAACAGGGCGCTGCCTCTCAAGCGTCGAAGGCCGCGAACTCGAAAGCGCCCGACGCGACTATCGTGAATCGTTCGCTGCACGAGCCCTCCGCGAAGCGGGGCGGTCTGAGCTGACTCGAGCTCTCGGGGCTCGCCAATCCTCCCGACAGCGGTCGAGGCGCGTCCGGTGGACGCGGCACACACGCTCCACAACAATGAGACGTTGTCGCTCACGCCTGGATCCCGTGGTGGGGCTCGATGAGGCGCTCCGCCGCCAGGTTCGCGGCGGGATGCACTTCAGCACTTGACACACAACGCGCGCCGTATGGCCGCTGACGGTTCGAGGCCACGCCGGGCACTCTCCGGACGGTTGGTCCGGGTCCCTCTGCTCCTCGGCGCTCTCGGCGTCGTCGGGTGCGCGGGAGCGCTCGTGTTCGGGGGGCTCGGCGAAGCCGCTCTCGTCCTCGGCCTCACACTCGGCGTCCTGCTGTTCCTCGCGGCGGTCGTCGCCACGGTCGCCGTCCCACACGTGGCTATAGCCGCCGCGATTCCGTACTTCGCACTCCTTCCCATGCTCACGCTCTTCGTGAGCCCACTCCTCGGCGGCACGAAGGAAGCCGTCACCCTCGCCGCCGTCGCCGGAGCCGGGTTTTGCGTCGTGCGGTTGCGCATCGACGGCCGACGGCCTGCGCTCGACCGCCCAGTCGTCGTCGCCGTCGCGCTGCTGCTCCTGCTCTACTTGATGAACGTCGGCGGTGCCGTCTCGAAATCGAGCGGCTACGGCTGGGAGTGGTTTCACGGCGTCCGCCTGGTCGCCGAGCCCTTGGCGCTCCTGCTCGTGGGCATGGTACTGCCACAGCCCAGGCGGACGCTTCGCTGGGCGACCGCATCGTTGGTGGGAACGGGTGCGCTGGTCGCCGTGTACGGGATCGCTCAGCAGGCGCTGGGCGTCGAGCGCCTCGTGAGCCTGGGCTACCGCTACGGGCAGGAGGTGCGACAGATCGGCTCGCACCTTCGGAGCTTCGGAACTCTCGACGAGCCGTTCGCCTACGCGGGCTTCCTGCTGCTCTGCGCGGTCGTGGTCCTGTTCGGCGGGCGACGGCGGCCGGGAACGTACCCGCTCGCCGTGCTTGTGACCTGTGGCCTCGTCGCCTCTCTCGTTCGCACCGCCGCGCTGAGCGCGGTCGCCCTCCTCGTGCTCGCCGTCGTGCGTCGGACTGGGGGCGGCCGTGTGCTGGCGTTCACGTTCGCCGCCCTGGCCGTCTGCACCGCGGCCGCGATCGCCGTCGTCGCAGTCGCCGGCTCGAGGACTGACGGGCTCGGCAGCCCGAGGACCTTCCTTCCGCTCGAGGCTCGCGCCGAGCTCTGGAAGCAGGCGGTCGGAAGCTCGCCCACTGCATGGACGTTCGGCAGAGGGGTCGGGACCGTGGGAACGGCGTCGCAACGCGCATCGAAGCCGTTGATCCGCGCCGACCGGGCGCCCGCGGCGAGCGGTGTCGTTGTCGACTCGAGCTACGTCGTCACCGTGAGCGACGTCGGGGTCATCGGGTTGCTTGTCCTGCTTGGGCTCTTCGGCCGTCTGCTCGTCCTCGCCGGGCGGGCGGCGGCACGAGAGGAAGAGGCGGGCTGGATCGCGGCAGGAGTCGTGACCGTCATGCTGATCGACTCGCTGACGCGAGAATCGTTGACCGGCTTCCCGCTCGCGCATGTCGGCATGCTGATGGTGGGTGTCTCAATAGCCGTCTGTGTTGCCTCGGAGGACGAGCGGAATCGTCCGGGCGAGTAGCCGACAGTCGTTTGCGAACGACCAGGACGTGACGTACACGTAGTCGAGGTTGACCATCTCCTCGAACGGGATAGCGCTGCGCCCAAGCACCTGCCACAACCCTGTCATCCCGGGCTTGACCAGCAGCCGCTTGCGCGCCCAGCCCTCCACGAAACGGTCCTCCTCGAGGACGAGCGGTCTGGGACCGACGAGGCTCATCTCACCCTTGAGGACGTTGACGAGCTGAGGGAACTCGTCGAGCCAGAACCGCCGTAAGAAACGCCCGACGCGGGTCACGCGCGGATCGAGCGGCGCTTTGAACATGCGCGGGTCGCCGCCTGGGCGAGCGTGGTGGTTCAGGTGGACGATCTCGTCCTTGCGCTCCTCCGCGTCGGCGACCATCGTGCGGAACTTGAGCATCCGGAACGGCCGATCGCCCTCGCCCATTCGTAGCTGACGGAAAAAAACCGGGCCGCTGGAGTCCAGCTTGATCGTTGCGGCCAGCGCCGCGAACGCGGGCGCGAGGACGATCAGGCCGAGCCCCGACACCGTGACGTCGAGCGTGCGCTTCAAGAAGCGCGCGAACGGGGACAGCCGGAGCGCCGGCAGCGTGAGCAGTGGGATGCCCTCGACGGCGTGTCGCGCCAGCCGGGGCGGGATCACGTCGAACAGGCGCGGGACGAGGTCGATCCGGACCGGCTGGTCCTCGAGCAGCCGGATCAGGTCGATCGTCTCCTCGTACGAGTCGGTCGAGAATGCAATCACCACGCGCTCGATCCCCAGCCGGTCGACGAGGTCGGGAAGGTCGTCGGGCGCGCCGAGGAGGGTCAAGTCCTCGAGATCGGCGCGGCGCTCGCGCGGCGCGGCGTCAACGAAGCCCAGCAGGTTGATTCGGTACTCCGGGTGCTGGAGGAACTTCCGGCCGAGCAACTGGCCGACCGAGCCGGCACCGACGATGACGGTGTTTTGCGGGAAGTCCGGGTCGCGGCGGAACCTCCAGCGGACAACCGTGCGGAGCAACGGGAGCAGCGATGCGGCGAGGGCCCAGAAGAGGACGAGTTGCCCGAAGTTCGACACGCCTGCGGGCGACAGCCAGGAGAGCAGGGCGAAGAGCCAGACACCGACGGTCGCGAACGTAAGCAGCGTCGGCACCTCGTCGAGTGTCGAGTGCTGGATGACCTCGTCGTCGCGGTCGTAAAGCCCGGCGGCCTTGAGGCCGACGATCCAGAGCGAAAGTGTGAGCAGGAAAAGCGCGCCACGGCTCGAGAAGTCGCCGCCGTGAGCGACGACCGAGTCGAGCAGACGCTCCGAAGCGAAGAACGCGACGAGAAGCGCGCAGATGTCGGCCTGCACGAGCAGCAGGCGCGAGTGCCCAGTGCGCCTACGCTTGACAAGCGTCGCCGGCTCGGCGGTCCGCGGGTCGGCCAAAAGCGTCCGCACGGACACGACCGCCTCGTCTCCCTGAGCCGGGAGCGTCTCTACTGCCGCATCGTCCCTCACGCCACCCTTGCTGCCGCCGCTTGCCCGGCTCTCCGTCCTCCCCCTGCTCTGCCTGGCTACGTTGCCGAACCCTGGGCTCGTTCATCATTCTAGGTGCGTTCGTCGCGTTGTCCATGGGGGAAGACGAGCGCCTGACGCCGGCGTTAGCAACCGCGACCGAACAATTCGCCGTCGCGCGGCGGCTACGAATGCCTACCCGGCCAACGGCGCCGCGTACTCGGCGAGGATCTTCACCGCTTCTGCGACCACGTCCTCAGTGCTGACCGACTGCAAACACACGTTGCTCGGACACGGCGCGTATGAGCGCCCGTCGTAACACGGCCGGCAGGCGAGGTGATCGCCGCCCCACAGCTCCCGGACGTCGGCGCCGTGTGGAATGCGTTCGCTCGGACGCGTCGGGCCGAAGAGCGCAAGCGTCGGCGTGTGAGCGAGGAACGCCAGGTGCATGGGCCCGCTGTCGTGCGTGATGAGCAGGTCGCACGCCTGGATCGTCGCCCCGAGCTCGATGAGATCCGTCTTGCCGACGAGGTCGACGACCGGTAGGGCGGCGAACGACAGGCGCACCCACTCGTCGTCCGGGCCGCCGCAAACGACGACGCGCACCTCGCGAGCCGTGAGCTCGGCGGCGACGCGTGCGTACCTCTCGAGCGGCCAGCGGCGGAGCCCGTCGTCACGGAGGACGTTCTTGGCCCCGCCCGGTGCGATGACGACGGTGGGACCGTCTGGGGGTAGCAGCCCGTCTCCGCGCGGAAACGACACGCGCGGCAGGCGCGCCGGCTGGGCGTCCGGTCCGTCGATTCCGTGCACGAGCCGGGCGTACTCGTCGCCCTGGTACCGGCCGGGGATCGAGGCCTGCCTCGCGCCCAACGAGCGGAGGCTGCGCCGCGTTCCGGCACGAACGGTGGCCGAGAGGACGCGGTAGCGCGGGTCGGCGTGCGCCGTGACAACGAGGTCGAAGCGGCGGCCGGCGAGCGCGCACCACGCGCGCCCGATCTCTCGCGTCCGCGCCCGGACGGTGCCCGTGAGAAGCGCGCGCTCGTCGACGGCGACGATCTCGTCGACCGTGCCGACGTGCTCGAGCAGCGGCCGCACGAGCTCGCCGCACAACCAGGTCACGCGGGCGTCGGGGTCGAGGGCTCGCGCGGCCTCGACCGCGGCCAGCGCCATGACCACGTCGCCGATGGCCCCGATGCGGACGATGAGGAGATTCAACGGCGCGCGCCCTCCCGGTCGGAGGATAGCCGTGCTCCTGGCGCCGCCTCCAATTGCACGTACATGGGATACCAGTCCTGGCACGACCGCCGCCCGACTGACGAGATGTCACGCGCTACGCGGGCGTCGACGGCGATTCGCGTGCCGTCGAGGCGGGGACCCTCGCGCGCAAGCTCTCTTGCCGACGGCCGACCGCGAGCGCTAGCTCGCACAGCTCTCGGGCCGTCCGGTTCCAGGAGTACGAGGCGACGGTTCGCCGCCCTCGCTCGCGAAGCGACGCGCGTAGCGACGGATCCGCGAAAATGCGGGCGATTGCGTCGGCCCATGCATCTTCGTCCCGCGGCGGCAGCAAGAGGGCGCCTGCCCCGGAGATCTCTCGGATGGCCGGGATGTCGCTTGCTAGAACCGGGCAGCCGCGCGCCATCGCCTCGAGGGGGGTGAACCCGAAGCCCTCGTACTCCGAGGGATGCGCGAGAGCGACGGCCTGACGGTACAGGCGGTCGACGTCCGCGTCTGTCGCGTCGGTGACGATCTCGACTCGATGCGGGATGGCGGCAGCCGCGATCGTACGCTCGAGCTCGTCGAAGCCATGCGCCGGACGCCCGACCAGGACGAGGCGGGCGTCGACCTTCGCCCGATCGAACACTCGGACTAGGTGCCCGAGACCCTTGTTCGGCGCGAGGCCGCCGACGTACACGAGGAACGGGCCGCGCGGCGGCTCCCGAGACGGCTCCTCACTTGGGTCCTCGGTCAGGCCAGGGCCCGAGTGCACCACGTGCACCCGCCCCGGGTCGGCGCCGAAGTAGCGCACCGCCTCGTCCTTCGCGAAGGACGAGACCGCGACGAGCGCCGTTGCTCGCCTCGCGGCCCAGGGGTAGACGACGCGCGTGTAGGCCCGCCGGGCGCGAGCCATGCGGTAGCCGTGCGCGACGAGGGCGTCGTGAACGGTTGCCGTGAACTGCCGCCGGGGTGCAAGCACCGGCGCGAGGAGGTCGAAGAAGTGGAGGAGGTCGGCCTTCGCCCGGCTTGCCGCGATCTGCTCGGCCGCGAGCCGAGCGGCACCTGCGGTTCGGTCTCCGATCACGCGCAACCGTAGGCGTTGCGGCGCGATCGCCTCTGCGCCTGCCGGATTCGTGAGCAGCGTCATGAGCAAGCCATCGAACTCGCCCGCGACCCGATCGAGCGCCTGCGCGAGCGTCCGCGCGTACCTGGGGACGCCTCCGTATCCCGCGGCGACGAGGCCGACGAGCGTGACCTCGAGCGGACGTTCGGCTGTCGCGCTTTGCGCCATGCTCCTGCGGCCGATCCTACGGCGAATGCGACTACTGTCCGTGCGATGGACCCGCGGGTGGCGATCGTCCACGACTATCTGACGCAGCGCGGCGGAGCCGAGCGAGTCGTCGTCGCGATGCTGAAGGCGTTTCCGGGAGCGACCGTCTACACGTCGCTCTATCACGCCAGCGGCACGTTCGAGGACTTCCGTCGCGTGGAGGTCCGACGCTCCTTGCTCGACCGCGTCGCTCTGTTCAGGCATCGCTATCGTCTGGCGCTGCCTCTGCTCGCGCCCGCGTTCTCCCGCCTGCGGGTCGACGCGGACGTCGCGCTCTGCAGTTCGAGCGGGTGGGCACACGGCGCGACCGCCCGCGGCCGCAAGGTTGTCTACTGCCACACGCCGGCCCGATGGCTCTACCAGACCGACCGCTATCTCGGCGAGCGCGGGGGCGCGGCGCGACTGGCCCTCGGGGTGCTCCGCGGCCCGCTCCGCCGCTGGGACCGGCGCGCCGCCGGCACCGCCGACTGCTACCTGGCGAACTCGACCGTCGTCCGGGATCGGATCCGCGCGATCTATGCGATCGAGGCGGAGCTGCTCCCGCCGCCTCCGGCGCTCGGCCCGGAGGGGCCCGTCCGCCCCGTCAACGGCCTCGAGCCGGGTTTCTTCCTCTGCGTGTCGCGGCTCCTGCCGTACAAGAACGTGGACGCGGTCCTCGCGGCGTTCACCCGCCTGCCCTCGGAGCGCCTCGTCGTCGTCGGGACCGGTCCCGAAGCCGACCGTCTTCGGCGTGTCGTGCCTGCGAACGTCGTGCTCGTGGGGCGCGTTGAGGACGAGGAGCTGCGCTGGCTGTACGCCCACTGCGCCGCGGTCGTGGCGGCGTCGTACGAGGACTTCGGGCTGACGCCGCTCGAGGCCGCGGCGTTCGGAAAACCGAGCGCGGCGCTTCGCTGGGGCGGATTCGTCGACACCATCGTGGACCGCGAGACCGGCATCTTCTTCGACGAGCCGGAGCCGACGTCGATCGCCGACGCCGTCCAAGCCTGCCTGCGGGAGAATTGGAGCGTGGGGACTCTCGAGCGCCAGGCAGCAGCGTTCTCGGAACGCCGATTCGTGGACCGGCTTCGAGAAGTCGTCGCGAGCGTCGCGGAGGGCGCACGGTGACGAGAGGCGAGCAGGTTGCCCTCGACGCCGTGCCGGCCGCGGCGAGAGAACGCTTGCGCGCGGCCGGCGTCCAGCTCGACCGGGTCGCCGCCGCAGCGGCTGCGCTGGCGGCGTGCTTCCGCTCCGGCGGGAAAGTCCTGCTCTTCGGCAACGGCGGGAGCGCTGCGGACGCGCAGCACCTGGCGGCCGAGTTCGTCGGGCGGTTCCTTGCCGAGAGGCCGGCCCTCCCCGCTGTCGCGCTGACGACAGATACGTCTGCGCTGACCGCGCTCGCCAACGACTTCGGCTTCGAGCAGGTGTTCGCGCGCCAGATCGAGGCCCTAGGGCGCCCGGGCGACGTCGCAGTCGCAATCAGCACGAGCGGGCGCTCCGCGAACGTCGTCGCGGGTGCCCGGGCGGCGCGCGCGGCGGGTATGCGCTCGATTGGCGTGCTCGGCAGCCCGGGCGCTCCGCTCGAGGAGTTCGTCGACGTCGCGATCACGGTCGCCTCCGAGAGCGTTCCGTCGATCCAGGAGACGCACCTCGCGATCGAACATGCGCTCTGCGGCGCGGTCGAGACGGTGCTGTTCGCGGCCGGGGCGGCGGAAGCTCGCGCCAAGCCCTCCTCGGCTTCGGAATCTCGCCAGAAGACGATCGACTGGGCGCGCCTGCTCGCGCTCCGTGAGCTCTGGCGCCGCGACGGACGGACCGTCGTCTGGACGAACGGCTGCTTCGACCTCCTCCACGTCGGTCACGTCCGGAGCTTCGAAGCCGCCCGTCGGCTCGGCGACGTCCTCGTCGTCGGCGTCAACGGCGACGCCTCCGTCCGCCAGCTGAAGGGCGACGGGAGGCCGCTCGTGCCCGTCGAACAGCGTGCGGAGGTCGTCGCCGCGCTTGAGGCGGTCGACCACGTCGTCGTCTTTGACGAGCCGACCCCAGAGGCTGCGCTGGCCCGGCTCAAGCCCGACGTTCACGCGAAGGGCGCCGACTACGACGGCCAGGAACTCCCCGAGCGTGCAGTTGTCGAAGAGTACGGCGGCTCGATCGAGCTGCTCCCGCTCGTCCCGGGGGTCTCGACGACAGAGCTCGAGCGCCGCTTGCTGCTGGGCTCCGACGGCTAGGCATGGGCCGTGCGCGCGCCAGAGCAGTCTTCGCCGACCGCGACGCAACCAGCGAGCTCGGGCTCGACCTCGCGCAGTCGTTCAGGGTCGGGGACAAGATGGCGGACGTCGAGGCGGTGCACAGTGTCGGATGCACGACGATCCTGCCTGCCGGCCGATGCCCTGTCGACTTCGCGGCCGACCATGTCGCGCGCGACTGGAACGAGATCGTCGGCCTGGTCGCTCCTTCGCCCGGCGTGGCCGCGTGAGCGAGTCCATCTTGGCGCTGGCCGACCGGCTTGCGGGTTCGCGCGTCGTGACGATCGGGGACGCGATGCTCGACGAGTACGTCTGGGGTCGCGTACAGCGCATCTCGCCGGAGGCCCCCGTCCCGGTCGTCGAGGTCCAGGGGCGCACGCAAGTGCCGGGCGGGGCGGCGAACGTGGCCGCGGGAGTCGTCGCGCTCGACGGCGCCGCCTGGCTGGGCGCGGTCGTTGGCGCCGACCCGCAGGCCGACCGACTCCGCCACGCACTCGAGGAGCGGGGTGTTGACTGCGGCGGCCTCCTCGTCGATCCCGAGCGCGCGACGACGACGAAGACGCGGGTGATCGCGCACAACCAGCAGGTAGTCCGCGCCGACTCCGAGCAGCGGGCGCCGCTCGGCCGTGAACTCGAGGACGAGCTCCTCGAATGGGTAGACGGCGTCGTCGCCGACGCCGACGCGGTCGTCCTCTCGGACTACGCGAAGGGCGTCGTCTCCGACCGAGTCGCCCGGGGCGCGATCAACGTGGCCCGGCGCAGCGGGAAGCCGGTCGTCGTCGACCCGAAGGGGCTCGACTACGCCAAATACCGCGGCGCGACCGTCCTGACGCCGAACGTGTCCGACGCCGAGCGCGCCGCGAACCTCCCCGTCGAGCGCCACGAGGACCTACTAGAGGTCGGGCGTCGGCTCGGCGGGTTGCTCCCCGGGACTCTGCTCCTGATCACCCGCGGCGCTGAGGGCATGTCGCTCCTCTCCGAGTCCGGGATCGTCGATATCCACGCGGAGGCACACGCGGTGTACGACGTGACGGGCGCCGGCGACACGGTGGTCGCGGGCCTTGCCGCCGCGCTCGGGCGCGGGCTCGCGATCGAGGACGCGGCCCGCCTCGCCAACACGGCGGCGGGGATCGTCGTGAGCAAGGTCGGGACGGCGTCGGTGACCCTCGCGGAGCTGCGCACGCTCGCGGCGGGGGGCCCTCCGGCCGGCACGGTCGGGCCGATCGCTCGGCGGCTCGACCCCCCGGGCGTGCCCGAGTAGCTGCCCTCACGTGGATCGGCTCGCGGAAGCGGCCGACGACGGTCTGGGAGCTCTCGAGGCCTTGGCGGTCCGCGCTCGCGGTTTCGCCTCAAGGACGAGTACCGCCTGACGCCGTGGCGCTTCACGCAAACTCAGCATCGTTGCTCGGCTCGCGCTCGCCTCCACACGGCGCGAGCCGTACCACTCGGCGCGCGGCCGGTCCCTACGATTTCGTCGATGGACGGTCTACGGCGGACTAGCCGGCCGATCTCTAAGCAGCCGCTGCGCTCGCGGGGCGACGTCGAGGTCGCCGACGACGCCTGGCTCGGCTACGCGGCCGGCTCGCCCGCCCGGGCCGTCCGCGAGCGCGCTTGACCGCACCGGACAGCTCGCTCGCCTCCCCCGAAGGAGTGGCCTTCGTCCGGCGGCTGGGCGTGAACACGATCGCCCAGACGGCCGGGCTCGCGGGGGGGACGCTGCTCGGGTTCGTCACCTTTCTCGCGGTCACGCGCGGGCTCGGGCCTGAGGCGTTCGGCGACCTCGCCGCCGCCGCCGTGTTCCTTCTCTTCCCCGTAGCGCTCGCCGACCTCGGTCTCGCCACAGGCGTCCTGCGCGAGATCTCGGTCGCGCCGGAGCGGACGGAGTACGTCCTCCGCGCGTCGCTGCCGCTGCGCTTCCTAGCCTCGGTCGCCCTGCTCGGCGCCGCGCTCGCGGTTAGCCTGGCGCTTCCGTTCACCGACCGCGCCCTGACCGCGATCTGGCTCGGGTCGATCGGGTCGTTCTTCACGCTCATGACTCTCACGCTGCAACCGCTTTTCCAGGCGCGTCTGCAGATGCACGTTCCCGTCGCGGCGATGCTCGCCGGCCGCGCGCTCACGCTCGGCCTGATCCTCGTCGCGTTCGCGGCCGACCGCGGCTTCACCGAGGTCGTCCTGGCATACGTCGTCGGCGCCGGCCTCACTCTGGCTGTCGTTGCCGCCGCCGCGGCTCGCCAGATCTCGTTTCGTCCCGTGTTCGCGACGGACTACTTGGCGACGCTCGTGCGTCGCTCGCTCGCGATCGGGATCGCGACGGGCCTCTTCCTCAGCTACTACCGCATCGACATCGTTCTGGTCGCGCTCTTCCGGGACTCGCGCGAAGCCGGCCTTTACGGCGCCGCGTTCAGGTTCGTCGAGATCGCGGAGATCCTCGTCGCCGCGACCGGCGTCAGCGTCTTTCCCAGCTTCGCCCGGTTGATCGCGACGAACGACCCGCGAATCGCAGGCGCGCTCCAACGAAGCCTCGACGTCGTCCTGGCGGTCGGCGCCCCGATCCTCGCCGGCGTCTTGCTCGTTGCGGACGAGCTCATCACGTTCACGGCGGGCGCCGAGTTCGAGCCAGCGGCCTCGGCGCTTCGGCTGCTCGTCCCGTACCTAGCCCTGTTGTTCTTGAGCGGGATCCTAATCCGCTTAGGCGCCGCACTCCACGTCGACATGTATCTCCTCGCCGTCGCGCTGGCCGTGCTCACGCTCAACGTCGCCCTCAACGTCGTCTTGCTGCCCGTGTACGGCTACACGGTCGCGGCCGTGACGTCGACGGCCTCCGAGGCGTGTGTCGTGATCGCGCTGTCGGCGATCGTCTGGCGGCGGCTCCGGTTCGTCCCAGACGTCCGCCACGTCTGGCCCGTAGGCTTGGCGACTGCGGCGATGGTGACGTCGTACTGGTTGATTCCCCTGCCCGCGCTCGTCGCCGTCAGTCTCGCATCGCTCGTCTACGGCGTCGTCGTCATCGCGCTTCCGGGAACCGCGCGCGACGTCGTCGCCGCGGTCGCGCCGGGCTTGCTTCGCCCGTTGCGGAGAGCCGAGCGGTGAGGGGCCGTCATTGTCGCGGGCGGCTGTGGACGCGGCAGCGAGGAAAGCGTCGGGCGAGGCGCCCTCGAGGTCCCAGGGATCTCGCCGGCGAGCGTGCCCGGCTCGACGTCGGCCCGTGCATCCCGCGCCGCGCGCCTCGCATTCCGGTCGCGTTCGCGACGATCGCGTCATGGGCTCAGCATAGGGCGATAGCGTTACGCGTCGACTAAGAGGCGGCTGTGTTCGACTTCGACATGTTCATGGAGGAGCCGACTGGCAAAGGCGCCAGCGGAGCGTGCCCATCGGGCGGGAGCGACCGGCGGCACACCGACCACCTGCTCGCGCTTCGGCGCGAGGATACCCAGCACGTTGGGGACGAGCTCGTTGCCTTGTTCTTCAGCGCAAACTTTGGCTTCGCGCGGTTGCGGGCGACTGGGCAGTCCGAGTCGTAGTGGACGCGCTCACCGTCGTCGTCCTCAATTGGGAGACGCCCGACGTGACGCTCCGCTGCGTCCGCGCGCTTCTCGACGACGGCGTTCCAGCGGGGCGGATCGTCGTCGTCGACGACGGCTCTCGCGACGGCAGCGACGATCGCTTCCGGGCAGAGATCGCCGACTGCGTGGTCCTGTCGTTGCCGGAGAACGTCGGGTACGCGCGCGCCGCGAACGCCGGCGTGCGCGCGCTTCCCGGCGCCGCCTATCTCGTAATGAACAACGACGTGTTCGTGCACCGAGCGGGAAGCGTCCGGGCGCTGCTCGCCGCGCTCGCCGACCCGTCCGTAGGCCTCGTCGTCCCGCGGCTTCGCAACGAGGACCTCGACGCTCCAGCCGACGGTCCGCGCGCTCCCGACCCCCGGCGTCTCGATCGTTCGTGCTCTCGGTATCGGCCGGCTGGTCCCGAACCGCTGGCAGCCGCGCTGGAGCCACCACTGGGACCACGGAGAGTCGTGGGCAGTCGAGGCGGCCGACGGCGCCGTCTTCCTCGTCCGCGGCGAAACGTGGGAGCGGCTCGCGGGTTACAACGAGACGCGCCGCATGTACGGCGCGGATTCCGACCTTTGCTGGCGAGCCCGGCGGCTCGGCTGGCGAATCTGGTTCTGCTCGGATGCGGAGTTCATCCACCTCGGCAACGCTACGGGGAGCCGCCGGTGGACCGAGCGTCAGCGCGCGACGATGATCGGCCGTGAGGAGTCGAAGCTCCTCTTCGAGCAGCTTTCCCGGCCCGGCGCGGCGGTCGCGATCGCGGCGACGTCGCTGTACCACACCTGGCGAGCCGCCGTTTTCGCGATTCAGGGAGATCGGACCGCGGCCGCGGCGACGCGGGCGGCACGCTCGGCGTACATGGAAGGCCTGCGCGCCGGGATCAGCCGCGCGCCCTGACGGCACGTCCCCGCGCGTCAGTGCGACTCCGCGTGGCCGGCGCGTTGGCGACGACCTGGTGCAGAATCTTCTCGACGCTCGCTATGTGCGTCGCCCACTCGTAGTCCTTCCGGGTGGCCAGGAGCCGCGTGCTCGCATCCTCGAGACGATCCGGTTGCTCGATGAACCAGCGGATCGCACGGACAAGCTCGTCGCGGTCGCCGGACCGGAACGTGCGCGCCTCCGGCGTCTCCGGTAGCCCGCCACGATCGCTGACAACGGCCGGGATCCCACGGACGGCAGCCTCCATCGCGACGAACGTCGCCGGCTCCTCCCACTCGCTCGGGATAACGACGAGGTCGATTTCGTCGAAGAACGCCTCCTTGCTCTCCCCGGATACCTGACCGACGAACTCGATGCGGGCGTCCCGCCGCGCCGCGGCGGCGATCTGCACGTCGAGGTGCCCGCTTCCCGCGACGGAGAGGCGCCATGGCTCGGAAGTCCTGCGAAGCGCCTCGACCAGTGTGAGGACTCCCTTGTGCGGCGCGAGCGCGCCAATGAATCCGAGCCGAACGTCGTCTCCGCCAAGCCGCCGCAGCCGGGCACGGCCGGGGGCGGCGCCGAGACGAACCGCCTCCACCTTCTCGCGCGGGACGATCCTCTCGCGGACATGCCGCTCGCACATGTACCGCGAGAAGCCGATGAGCTTGGCGACGTTGCGGCGAAGCGCGGCGCCGCGCACCGTCCGCTGAACGACGCAGCCCGCACACCTGCCGCCGCAGAACTCGCCGCCGCGGGTCATCGTCGTGCGCGCGCAGATCAGGTTCAGGTCGTGCGCGGTGTGGACGTGCGGGACGCCGACCTTGGCGACGGCCGTGAAGACGGCAGCCGAGAGCCCCTGTGGGTTGTGCGTGACGACGAGGTCGGGCTCGAGTCGGCGAAGCTCGCGCGCGACAGCTGTATGGACCTGCGGCAGCCACTGGTCGAGCGCGTGCCAGAAGACTCGTCCGGGCCACGGAGCCGCGTGCTGGAGAATCGGGAGCCGGGGAATCTGCACCGTCGGGATCCCGTCGACCTCGGGAGCCTTCGAGCCGGTGAGGACGACCACATCGTGTCGTTCCGCGAGCGAGCGAGCCACCGCGTCGACGTAGGCCTCCGCGCCGCCTCGCGTGTCGGCTGGGAGTAGAGTCGCGATGAGCGCGAGCCGCATCTCGATGACCATATCGACGTCCGCTGCGCCCCCCTGAACTCGTGATGTGACTGGCTGTCTCCGACCTTCAGCGTTGGTCTGAGGCGCTCTTCGGGCGCCTGGCCGACAACCGACCGATGCAGGCCGCGGCCCGACTGTGCGCTCACAGGAACGACCCGAGCGTGCTCCAGAGCCAGTTCTCGAACCGCTCGCGCGCACCCTCCGGCGGTACACCGCGCTGCGAGCGCGCGATGTCCGGCTCGAACAGCCGCTCCTCGAGCAGCTCCGCCGTCTCGGCGCTCCGCGCGAGCATCATGATCTCGTTGTTCCGGTAGAGCGCCCAGGCGTCGAGGTTGACGGTGCCAAAGCTGACGACGTCGTCCGCGACGACGACTTTGGCATGGACGACCGTGCCGGGAAGCTCCCAGAGCTCCACTCCCGCCTCGGCCAGGTCGCGATAGTAATGCTTCAGGGCCGCAGTCGCCTGCGCGTTGTTCGAGGTCTGCGAGACGACGAGACGCACCGCGACGCCGCGACGAGCCGCGGCGAGGATCCGGCCGATCATGTCCGCGTCCGTGACGTACGGGTTCATCACGTCGAGCCGGCGGCGGGCGCCGTCGATCTGCTCGCGGAGCGCCTGGGAGGCGGCGACATGGCCGCCCGGGATCACCTGCGCGAGCGCAATAGGCGTGGAGCCCTCGTCGGCGGGCGCGGGGAAGTACGCGGCGAGGTCGGCCCCGAGCGGGCCGCCGTGCCCGCGAAAGCTCGTCAGGAACGCCGCCTGCGCCTGCCGGACGACGCCGCCGGTCACCCGCACCATCACATCGTGGAAGCCGCCGTTCTGGAAGTGATCCTCGATCCCCGCCCCGCCGCTCCACGCGACGTCGCCGTCGATCACGTAGAGCTTGCGGTGGTCGGCGCGGCCCACCTCGTCCTGACGCCAGTCGACGCTCTGGCCGTCGGGGAAGAGACCGTCGCGGTCGAGCGGGAAGACGTCGTTGACGACGATCTGCGCGCCTGCGGCGGCGAGGCCTGTGAACATCTCCCGTGCCTGCTCGTAGGGCCGCGACCCGAAGCTGTCGACGATCACGCGGACCTCGACACCCTCCTCCAGCTTGCGACGGAGGAGCGCGGCCATCTCCATCCCCACCTCGCCCTCGCGCCAGCCGAACATCAGGATGTGCACGGACGATCGCGCCGCCTCGACGTCCGCGAAGATCCGCGGGAAGAAGTTTGCGCCCTCGACCAGCGGCTCGATCGTCGCGGCTGTCGACCATGCGAACGGGAGCGCCGCATCATGCGGGCGCGCGCTGTCGCGGGCGACGAACGCCTCGGTCGCCGCCTGCGCGCCCGCGGAGGTGACCGCATCTGCCGGCGGCGGCCAGCTCGGCCGCTGGGTGATCCCGAGCACTTGCCGGTAGACGACGACAAAGATCGCCGCGAGCGCGAGGGCCGCGATCGCAAGACCACGGCGCGCCCGGGGGCGCCGTGCACGAGTGGTAGCGTCGTCAGCCATGGGCGACCGTACCCCGCGAGACGACACGGCGCGCCTGCGGCTCGTGTGTCGGATCGCGGTCGCGGCCGTCCTCCTCGGCGTCTTCGTGACGTGGGTCGCCGACGGGCCGGTGCGGCTCGACGGAACGCAGGGGCCGAACAACGGCTGGCTGGCCGCGATCGTGGCCGGGCTCGCGCTGCTGTGGATCCGGATGCTCGGGTCGTGGCTGGGCGTGATCGGGGTGCTCGGCGCCGGGCTCGTGATCGGCTGGACAGCGCTCGAGAACTGGCTGGACGCTCGCGCGATACTGGGCGCGTCCGCCGCTCCCGGGCTGCTGCTCGTCCTCGCGGGGAGCGCCGTCCTCACGACCGTCTCGGTCGTGCGGGCGGTCGACCTGACACGGGGCGCGCTCAGGCAACGGGAGGCCTCACGCGCCGCGTGATGGCGTGGGCCCGCCGCTCGGCGCCCATCAGCCAGTGGTGCATTTCGACCCCGCAGAGGACGCCGAGCGCGACCGCCGCGATCGCTCCCACCACGGCGAAGACGTCGGTCCCGGAGGCGGAGTCCGGGAAGGCCAGGAAGGTCGTCAGCCCGATCAGGCCGAGCGAGCCGGGAACGAGCAGCCAATAGCCTGGCAGGAACATGGCGTACACGGGCATCGTCGACTGGAGCCGAGCGAGCTGATATGCCACGAGCGTCATCACGACGGCGCCGACGAAGCCGCTGGCGTAGGCGCCGAACAATGCGTCGCCGAGCACCTGGCCGGTCCACGCGGCGTAGAGGACGACGAGCAACGAAAGCAGCGCGCCGGGCGGTGTCGAGTGGGCGACCGTGACGCCGACGGCGTAGACGAGCACACCGAGCCAGGGCGCCCAGTTGCCGAGGAGCGCGTCGGAGCTGGAGAACGCGCGTTCCGCGGGCACCCCGGCGGCGCTGACGCCGGCGACGATCCCGAACGCGATCAGGCCGAGCTGAGTGGTTGCCCAGACGAGCCGGCTCGAGCCGGAGATCATCTGGCCCTCGGTCAGCTCGAGGACCGCCGTGGTCAGCGCGACACCGGGGATGAAGACGACGAGCGCGGCGATCATCGCCCGCAGGCCGGGATCGGTGACGTCGTGCTTCACGGCCAGGGCGGTCAGCAAGGCAACGGCGAAGGCGGCGAGGAAAGGCATCAACACCTCGAGTGAGCGCCGCCCGCGCGCGAGCAGCCGCAGCACGCCGACGACGGTGCCGAGCACGGCGGCGGCCGCGACGTCGCGCGGCGCGGGACGCAGGATCAGCGCGATGCCGATCGTCAGCGTCGTGTAGCCGAGCACGCTCACCAACGGCCCGTAGCGGCTGCTCGTCGCCCGGATCTCCTCGAGCCGGGCGATCCCGGCCCCGGGTACGATCGCCCTCCGCTCGGCCTCTTCCGCGAGGCGATGGACTGCCGCGATCTGGTCGAGGCGCGGCGTCGCCGACAGCCTCTTCGTCGGCTCGATCGTCGCGGCTTCGCCGCGGCCCAGCGTCAGGAACAGCGAGGTCGGGAAGACGCTGAAGCGGGCGTCCTCGAGCCCGTAGGCGCGGGCGATCAGGGTGAGGCGCTCCTCGACGGCATCGACGGTCTCCCCGATCGCACTCAGCGCGGCGCCGAGATCGGCGAGGAAGAGCAGGAGCTCGTTTCCGGGTGCCGTCTGCAGCGCACGCGAGCGCTCTGGCATCTAGACCGCCGCGGCATCGGGATCGACTGTGGGCGTGCCGCGGCTCCGCTTCCAGACCAGGTCGAGGGCCACGGCCAGCAGGCTGATCACCACGATCGCGATGAACGTCTCGGGAGCGTTGCGAAGCGTGTCGACGGCGAAGAAGGCGAGGACGACAGCCGTCGCTGCGATCCCTGCGAGCACGATCGCAGCAATCGCGCCCGTGTCCGCGCGCCGGCGGTAGGCGGCGACGCCGACGAGGAGGAAGATCACGAGCGAGCACGCGCTCCCCACCGACGCGATCGCGGAGAGGTCGACGAGGTTGCTCACCACGAGCACGATCCCGGCCGTGATCAGCATGCCCGCGTGCGCGCCGAGCCGCGAGCCGCGTCCGAAGAACGGCGGGAACTGGCCGGCGCTCGCGAGCATCGAGGTCAAGCCGCCCGAGGCGTAGAGCGTCGCATTCACGGACGACGACGTCGCGAGCAGGGCGGCAATCGCCATCATCGTGAACCCGGCGTCCCCGAGCGTCGGCCGCGCGGCCTCGGCGATCGCCGTCTCGCCGTAGCCGACCACCTCCGGGACGGTAAGCGTGCCGAACACACCGAGCGCGATCAGGACGTACAGCACCGTCGTCACGCTGAGGGCGAGATACATCGCCTTCGGCAGCTCACGCGTCGGGTCGCGCAGGTCGCCGACCGTGAAGGTGATGACGCTGAAGCCGAGATACGCGAAGAAGGTGAGGGCGACACTCGCGATGATGTCGTCGAACGACGGATAGCCGCTGAAAGCGAGCAGGTCCCAGTCGATGTCCACCAGGGTGACGGCGATGAAGACGGCGAAGACCGCCAGGAGGAGGACGACGATCAGCGACTGGGCGCGGTCGACGATCTTCGAGCCGACGATGTTGATGCCCGCCATGGCGACGACGATCAGGGTCGTGAACAGGTTGTCCCAGCCCGCCGCCGCGTTCTCGCCGATGAACAGGGACGTCGCGTAGCTCCCGAACGAGACCGCGACCATCGAGCAGACGATCACGATCGCGGCGAAGTAGCCCAGCCACGAGGCGATCCCGACCAGGCGTCCATTCCCGAACCCCTCGATCAGGTACGCGATCAAGCCGCCCGACGAGGGGAAGCGGACGCCCATCTTGACGACGGTGTAGCCGAGCAGTGCGGAAACGATCCCCGCGAGGAGGAAGGAGAGCCAGACAGCGGAGCCCGCGACCGATCCGGCCTCGCCGAGCAGCGCGAAGATGCCGGCGCCGACCATGGCGCCGATGCCAAGGAAGGCGGCGCCGCGGACGCTCATGCTACGGGGCGGTCGTAGTGGTGGGCACCGGCGGTGCCGGCGTGTGGTCGCCGAAGAAGAGATAGACGATCACGATGCCGGCGAGTGCGGTGACGACCCACGCGATCTGGAGCGGAAGCTGGAAGGAGTGGTCGAACACGCGCTTGCCGAGCGTCGTCGTGCCTGTCTCGTCGGCCTCCGCGGCGGCGATCTGGGTTCCGTTGGCCGGGAAGAAGATCACGCCGGCAACGGCGGTCCAGACGGCGATCATGTATCCAGCTCCGATTCCGAGCGCGAGCCCGAGGGGGATCATGGTCCGCGTCGCTGCCGACTGGCTCGTCGTCAAGGCGGCGACGAGGAAGATGGCGATCGCGATCGTGAATGGCCAGTTTTCCGCGAGGCCGCCGAGGGCGGCGACGATCGCATCCTCGTTGTTGGCGATGAAGGTGTCCGCCATCCAGGCGATCCCGAACAGGGCGATCATCGCGACCATGCCCGACTTGAAGATCTGCGTGTCCGGGATGTCGGTCGCGTTCACATGCGCGAAAATCAGCATCAGCGCTGCCGCGCTCAGCATGATCATCTGGATGATCGGCGTCACGGACATCGGCTCGACGCCGCCGCCCTCCGCGGCCACCGTCGGCCGGAGGCCTTCGAAGACGCCGAAGACGCAGATAGCGGCGACGGCCGTGAGGAAGATCGCAACACTGCGCTTCGCGAAGGGCAGCAGCGTGATCTCACCGGCGGGTGCTGGAGGCTTGATCTCGCCGGCTGCAAGGCGGCGCTGGTATTCGACGTCGTCGTCCAGATCCTTGCCGTGCCCGTTCATGACGAGCGCCATCACGAAAATGCCGATGATGCTGGCCGGGACCGTGATCAGCATCACGTCGACGATGTCGTAGCCGTAGACCTCCACGAGCGGGAGCATCGTCGCCATCGCGGCGGCGACCGGACTCGCAGTGATCCCGAAGGTCGAGGCGACGGTCGAGCCGGCGAGCGCCCGCTCCGGCCTGATCTTGTTCGCGTAGGCGAGCTCGTTGATCACGGGGATCAGCGAGAAGAACGTGTTGCCCGTGCCCGTGAGGATGGTCAGCAGGTAGGAGACGTAGGGGGCAGCGAAGTTGAGCGCCTTCGGCCGCGCACGCAGTGCTTTGCTCGCGATCAGGACCATGTAGTCGATCCCGCCAGCGGCCTGCATCGCCGCGGACGCGGCGATGACGGCGATGATGATCAACATCGCGCTGATCGGCGGCTCGCCCGGATCGAGCCCGAAGCCGAAGACGAGGACGACCGTGCCGACGCCGCCCCAGAGCCCGAGGCCGATACCGCCGGAGCGGACGCCGAGGGCGATGAAACCGATGACGACGAGGCCCTCGAGCGCGATCAGGATCCAGTCGGACGTGCTCATTGGTTCCTCTCCGCTCGGAGCTGCTGGCACGTGCTCGTGTCGAGCACGGTGCGGGCGAGCTCGGGGTCGGTACGAGTGACCTCGGCGATCGTCTGCACGCCGCTGGCTAGCACCGTGCCGATCGCCCGTGCCGCGTCGGTGAGCTGTTCGATCGACTCCTCGAGGGAGTCCGCTTCCTCGTCGAGCGAGTCCTGAGCGTCCTCGAGCTCTTCCTGCGCCGAGTCGGCCCAGTCGGACACCGTCCCGGCCGCCTCCTCACCCTGCGGCGAGTCGGGGATGCCCGCGTCGTCGATGCCCACGACCAGGGTGTCCGCCGCCTCGACGGCCCGCTCGAGGCCCTTGCGAATGAATCCCGTCCGTCCCTGTGGGGTCTCCGACTGTGGCTCCTCGCTACCCGCCGCTGTCTGTGCGCTGGGGTTCCGCACGTCGTCGACGATGTCTTCGAGCTCGCCGCGCCAGACGCCGACGGCGCCGCACACGCTTTGTGCCCACTCGCCGGCGGGAACCGTTTCGCCGCTCTTGTCGTTGCCGCCGATCGCCGCGCCCGCGATGAGCACGACCACGACCCCGGCGGCGGCGAGAAGCCAGACGAGACGTCCGCGCATCGTCGTTAGCGCCTCTCCGCCGAGTGCTCTTCGACGATGCCGACAAGCAGCTTCCAGAAGCGCTCCACGGTCGGGATGCTCACGCGCTCGTCGGGCGAGTGAGGCCCTTCGATCTGCGGGCCGATCGCCAGCATGTCGAGGTGGCGGCTGACCTTGCCGCCAATGACGGACGTCTCGAGGCCGGCGTGGATCGCCGTCACCACCGGGGGCTCGCCGAAGAGCCCCTCGTAGACCGTCCGGGCGACCGCGAGCAGCTCCGAGTCGAGGTCCGGGCGCCAGCCGTTGTAGTTGTGCTTCACCTCGAGGGTGCCGCCCGCGAGGCGCGCGGCAGCGTCGAGCGTCGCGACGACGTCGGGCATCGCCGCGTCGTTGGACGAGCGCGACAGACTGTGCAGCGTCAGGCGTTCGCCCTCCGTCGCCGCCTCGCCGAGCGACGTGCTCGTCTCGACGAGCTTGTCGAAATCGGGGCTCATCGCGAGCGGTCCCGTCGGTACGAGCGAGACGACATCGAGGAGCTTGGCCGTTGCGTCTTCCGTCCAGGCGTCGGCGGCGTCGCCGCCGCTCTCGATCGTCACGGTCGCTCCCGGGTCGGTTTTCACGTAGGCGTCTCGCACGACCGTGGTCGCCGACTCGATCGCCGACCGGAACGCATCCTCCTGGTCGCGCGGAACCGAGCAGACCGCGACGGCGTCGCGGGGAATCGCGTTGCGGCTCTTGCCGCCTGCCAGCGAGACGAGCCGGAACGGCGCGGCTGCGTGCGCCTCACGCAGCACCCGGCCGAGCACCTTGATCGCGTTGGCGTGCCCGAGGGCGATCTGGACCCCCGAGTGGCCCCCGAGTCCCCCACCGGCCGCGACCGACAGCGTGACCGCGTCCGGCGAGCACGCCGCGCGGGGTGCGTCGATCCTGATCCAGGTGTCGGTGCTCCCGGCGCACCCAACGGTGAGAGTGCCGTCCTCCTCGCTGTCGAGGTTGATCAGGGTCGCGCCCGTGAGCAGTGATCCGTCGAGTGCGTTCGCGCCCTCGAGACCAACCTCCTCGGCGACCGTCATCAGCAGCTCGAGTGGGCCGTGGGAGATCGACTCGTCCTCGACGAGCGTCATCATCGCGGCGATCGCAACGCCGTCGTCGGCGCCAAGGGTCGTCCCGTCGGCGGTCAGCCAGTCGCCGTCGCGGAGCAGGACGATCCGCCCCTCGGCAGGATCGTTCGGGCTCGCCGGGTCGCGCTCGCACACCATGTCCAGGTGACCCTGGAGGATGAGGGTGGGCGCAGACTCCCGGCCCGGCGTCGCAGGCACGCGGATGACGAGGTTCCGCCCGGAGTCCTGCTGTAGCTCGTAGCCCCTGTCGCTCGCCCACGCACGAACGTGCTCGATCACCGGCTCCTCGCGCCTCGACGGGCGTGCGATCCTCGTCAGCGTCTCGAAGTGGTCCCAAAACGAACGCAGCTCAAGCCCGGTGAGTGCTGACTCCTGAGTCGCCACCTAGGTCGGCATCTTCAGTGAGGCGCGACTCACGGGACATCACCCTCAATGGGTGAACGGGACTCTCCGGAGGCCCGCTCTCTTAGTTCTTGCTGACCTTTTGCTGACCCAGAGCTACCTCACAAGACTGCCGCGGCTCCCCAGGCAACAAAAGCCCCGTGGCTGAGGCTTTCAGGAGAGCGGACGGTGGTGTCGGCGAAGACGACTCGAGCGCCGAATGTCTCGCCTGGGCCAGCGATGGTCGCGAGGTGCATTCCGAATGCCGGGCCGCTTCCTCGTGCCCGGTGCTCAGCTGCCGAGTGAACTTGGCGACCCGAGTGACAGCGACAATGTCCGTGTAGGCCGCGCTCATCTCGAGGAGCTACGCGGAGCTCGCGGAGGCGCTCGTCCGACCACTTCGACACGACGGATGGTGGCTTGCCGAAGGACGATCGAGTGGGACTGAACTCTCGGCGATCCATAGCGTTGCGGTAGCTCGGGCCCGTGTGCGCAGAGCCGCCGAAGAGCGGGCGCGCCGTTCCGGCGGCATGAGCCCTGCGACGCTTGCGCTGTCCTCAGCCCACCGTCGAGCGGATCTGAGCGAGCTGCGCCTCGATCTCGCGGATCATTCGCGTGGCTCTGACGGAGCGATAGTACGCGAGCGCCAGTTCGAACTGCTCGGCGGCCTCCGCGGTCCGGCCCTCCTCGAGCAACGCCTCGGCTGCGACGACGCGTAGATCGGTCGCAACGTCGAGGTCGTCTGTGCTCGCCGCGATCTCTGCGGCCTCGACGAACCGTCGATCAGCGGCGGCCGCCTTGAACAGTTCTCGGCGGCGCTCCTGGCGATCGTTGTCGAGCGCGCGGCGAACGGCGTCGCGCAAATCAAGCCGGTCGGCCGCGAGAAGGAACCCCGATGAGTACAGCGGAGACTGTGGATCCGCGGAGACCATTTCCTGGGCGAACTTCCTCGCCTCGTCGAGGCGACCCAACTTCCCGTACATGTACGCGGCGTCGCCGAGGGCCGCAAAGAACGTTTGCGGGTCTTTCGCCGATCTGGCAACGGCGACCGAGCGTTCAAGATCCGCGATCGATCCGTCGACGTCGTCGCGGACGAAGCGAGCCCACGCGCGACACAACCGCATCATTGCCTCTTGGTAGTGCGGACGCCCTGCTTCGCAGTCAGCGAGAAAGGCGTCGATCAGCGGCAGGGCTTCGTCCCAGCGGCCCATCGCGAACAGCCGACCGGCGCGGTTGGCCTGCGGGTAACGAGCTCCTTCCTCATGTCCCAGCCGGAGCCAGAGGTTCTCGGCTTCACTCAGGAGCTCGAGCTCTCGCGTGCCGTCATTCGTTACATGCGAGAGGTTCTGGTACCCGCGGGCTGCGGCGGCGAGGTGGTTCGATGCGAGGGCGAGCTCGATTCCGCGTTCGATGTCATCGCGACCGCCGTCGTCACCGGTTAGGAAGCGTGCCGTGCCGACGGAGATCAACGTCTGGGCGCGGGTCTCGGTGAGGCCGAACGTCTCTGCCATCTTGATTGCCTCGCGGCCGACGGCGATCGCAGCTTCTTGGTCGTCCGCAAGCATCCGAAAACGAGCCACGCTCGCGACCACGCGCGCTTTGGACGGCGACGGCGGTCGGTCCCGGGTGAGGGCGGTCGCCAGCACAAGATGCTCATCGGTCTCGCTTCGACGAGCCTGGATCCAGGCGAGCTCCGCGAGAAACGTCGCGACCTCCGCAGCGCGTTCGTTCTCACCTGCGGCAAGCAGTTCCGAGAGCGCCTTCTCGAGCACAGGGCCGCGCCGTTCGTAGCCGCTCGAGAACAACGCACGGGCATGCGCGAAGAACACGGCGAGCCGACGGGAATCCGCTTCCGGTAACAACTCCAGCGCTCGTTCGTAGTACGCCGCCGCTGAGGCGAAGGCATTGACGGCCGAGGCTCGCTCGCCCGCGCGCATGAGCGAGCACAGCGCGCGCTCCGTCAGCTCGAGATCAGGCCCTGCGAGCTTGAGGGCGCTCACGTAATGGTGCGCGAGCATCTCGGCGTGGTCGTCCGGGCGGCCCAGCGATTCGATCCACGCCGCAGCACGTTGGTGCTTGTCGGCGCGACGCGCACGTAGGATCTGCGAGTACGCGACGTCGCGCACCAGGACGTGGCGGAACGCGTACTCGCTCTCGTCCTCCACCGACGATCGCCGCGCTCGCTGCACGAACTGCTTTCGTTGCAGCGCACGGAGACACTCCTCCGCCGTCGCGGCGTCGATCCCGTCGACCGCCACTAGCGCTCCGCGCCAGAAGACCTTGCCGAACACCGCTGCGTTCTGCAGCACGCTCTTCTCCGCGCGTGGCAGGGCGTCGAGCCGAGCGGCGATCAGTCCCTGCACCGTCTCCGGCAACGGCAGCGGCCCGGCGTGCTGACGCTCCTCCCACATGTGCACGTACTGCTCGGCGTAGAACGCGTTGCCCGCGGAGTGCTCGGCGACCGTCTGCTCCGCCGCGGCCGGGAGGATCTGCTCGTCGTTCAGCGCACGCACGAGCTTCAGCGTCTCGTCGGCCGAGAGTGGCGCGAGCGACAGCGTCGTCGCGTTCGCCTTGCCGCCGCCCCAGCTCGGGCGCCTGTCGAGCAGCTCCGGCCGCGTCGTCGCGACGATCAAGAGCGGAACGTCGGCGATCCGCTCGACCATGCTGTCCACGAAGTCGAGCAGGGCATCGTCGGCCCAGTGCAGGTCTTCGAAGACGATGACCGCCGGTCGCCAATCCGCGAGCGCCTCGAAGAAACGCCGCCATGCCGCGAAAGCCTCGCTGTCGCGTTGATCCGCCGGGGCCTCGCCGCTGGCACCCAGCCCTACGAGCGGGCGCAGGTGGCGCTCGACCCAGTCCGCCTCCGCGGCGTCGTCGACGAGCGCGAGCGCCGCACGCGCGAGCTTTGGTTGCACCTCGGTGTCGTCATCATTCTCCAGGATCCCGGCCTGCGCCTTGACGATCTCGGCAAGCGCCCAGAAGCTGACACCGTCGCCGTAGGGGAGGGAGCGTCCTTGCCGCCAGGTGACCATCTCGCTGTCGGCCTCGACGTGCCGCATCAGCTCGAAGACGAGCCGGCTCTTCCCGATCCCGGGGACGCCGACGAGCGTCACCAGCTGCGGCGAGCGCTCCTCGCGCGCGCGCCTGAGCGCACCGGCCAGGACGTCGATCTCGAGCTGCCGCCCGACGAGTTGCGTGCGGACGTGCTGGAAGAGATCGACGCCGAAACGGGAGCGCGCCTCGAGCGCCTCCCAGACGCGGATCCGCTCCGCCTTGCCTTTCGCCGAGACGGGCTCGCGCGCGGCGAAGTCGATGATCGCTCTCGTCGCGCGACGAGTCGTGTCGTCGACGAGGACGCCGTTCGGCGGCGCGGCCGCCTGCAGCCGGGAGGCCGTGTTAACAACGTCACCCGAGGCCATCCCCTCGCCGGCCACCGGCTGCGCGCCGAGCCGCACGAGCGCCTCGCCGGTGGTCACCGCGATCCGCACCTGGATCGAGTCCTGCTCCCTCGCCCAGTCACGAATCGCGAGAGCCGCGCGCACGGCGCGCTCCGGGTCGTCGTCGTGCGCCGTCGGCGCACCGAAGAGCGCGACGACCGCGTCGCCGATGAACTTCTCGACGGTTCCGCCGTAGCGCTCGAGCTCGGAGCGCACGTGCTGCCAGTACGGATCCTGCAGCGCCCGCACGTCCTCCGGATCCATGCGCTCGGCCCTCAGCGTCGAGCCGACGAGATCGGCGAACAGGACGCTGACGACCTTGCGCTCCTCGCGAGCCGCCGCCGCGGGAGTCAGCGGCGCGCCGCAGGCGTCGCAGAAGCGCGCCCCAGCGCGGTTCTCCTGGTCACAATGCGGACAAACCGGCATGCCGCGAGTTTAGGACGGCCGCTCCGCCGGTGGGGTGCGCGAAGTCTAGTCACAGCGCCACGCGCCCTATCGAGCGCCGACAGAAGTGAGAACAGCACGTCCGCAGCGACAAGCTCGATGAGCAGGCAGCCCTGGAAGCCGCCCGTCTCGAACAGCAGCGCGAGCCTCCGGACCTGATCGGCCGTGTCGCCGCGTGAACTTCCTGACTAGAACCTGACTAACGGGCGGCGATCGCGCTCCGTGGTCGCGCTGCCCATGAAAAACCTGCCTGTTCCAGCGGGTTCTTAGAGCGGATGAAGGGACTCGAACCCTCGACCTTCTGCATGGCAAGCAGACGCTCTAGCCAACTGAGCTACATCCGCGCGCCGGCCAGTATAGCGGCGGCCTAAACACCCACCAGGTCACGTGATCGTGGATCGTTGTCACCTGCCGAGGGTGCCAGACCAGCGCGCTGCGGAAAGGAAACTCATCGCCGCGACTTCAGGCCTTCGGCTGCCACAGGGCGATCTCTGCGCCCGCGGGGACTGCGACGACGCTTCGCCAGCCCAACGGGCCCTCTCGGGGCTCGAGCAGCACCGACGCCCCGAGCAGGCACGCCCGCTCCGTCGCGTCGGCGACGTCGGTGACCTCGACGTAGGGCAGCCACAGCGATCGCTCGGTGTCGCGCTCGACGACGCCGCCCTCGATCCCATTGCCCAACTCGAGCGCGAGATACGACCCGCGGTCGACGGCGATCTTCTCCGCATGCCAGCCGAACAGTCGTGTGTAGAAGGCGCAGGCGCGCGAGAGATTTCCGGTGTGGAGCTCCAGATGGACGACGGGATTGACGCAGGCCGGCCTCATGCCCTGTTTCTTTGGACCGGGTCGATTCGAAGAACTCATCGGCGGGAGCGATGAGTTCAGCGCCCGGCGCCGGTCTAATCTGGTGAGGATGGCCATCACTCCCACCGGATCGATCCAGGACCGAGAGCTACTCGACGCAGCTCGCGGCGGCGACGAAGACGCCTTTCGCCGCATCGTCGAGGACCATCGAGCAGGGCTCCACGCGCACTGCTACCGCATGCTGGGCTCGTTGCACGACGCCGAGGACGCGTTCCAGGACACCCTCCTGCGCGCGTGGCGCGGGCTACCGAGGTTCGGAGGTCGAAGCACGCTTCGCTCCTGGCTCTACACGATCGCGACCAACGCGTGCCTGGACGCGATCGCGCGGCGGCCCAAGCGCGTGCTTCCGATCGACTACGGCCCTCCGACAGCCCTCACAGGCGACATCGGCGAGCCGCTCGTCGAGTCGGTGTGGATCGAGCCGTACCCGGACGAGACGCTGGGGCTCGGGGAGGGCTATGCCGCGCCGGACGCTCGCTACGAGCAGCGCGAGGCCGTCGAACTCGCCTTCGTTGCGGCGCTCCAGCACCTGCCGGCCACCCAGCGCGCTGTGCTGATCATGCGCGAGGTGCTCGGCTTCTCGGCCCGGGAGGTCTCGGAGTCGCTGGAGACGACCGTCCCGTCGGTGAACAGCGCCTTGCAGCGCGCACGCAAGACCATCGACGATCGGCTCCCCGAGCAGAGCCAGCAGGAGGCACTGCGCTCGCTCGGCGACGAGCGGACCCGAGAACTCGTCGACGCGTACGTCGATGCGTGGCAACGAGGCGACGTCGACATGCTGCTGGAACTGCTGGCCGAGGACGCCGTCTTCTCCATGCCGCCCTGGGCGAGTTGGTGGCGGGGCCGCGAGACGATCGCCGGCTTCGCAGATGCCGCAGTTGAGTTTTGCGCCGAGGCACGCGCCGTGCCGACCCGCGCGAACGGGCAAGCGGCCGTCGCCTACTACCACCGGAACGGCGAAACCGGGCGCTTCACGGCCGCGGCGATCGACGTGCTCACGTTCGAGGGCTCACGGATCAAGGACATCACCGCCTTCATCCTCCCCGAGCTCTTTTCACACTTCGGCCTCTCCCCAGAGCTTGCGCCCTAGCGGCGACGCCGGCCGGGCATAGCCCTCACTCTGGAGCGTCGAGAGCCTCGTTCACGAGGCGGTCGGCGAGCTCGTTGTGCTCGCGGCGGACGGCCGTGTACGACACGTCGTCGATGCGCCGCGCGAGCCGCGAAGCCTCGCCGTGGAGCTCCTGCAGCGCCTCGTTCTTGACCCGGTAGTCGCCGGTCATCTGCTTGACGAGCAGCTCGGAGTCCGACACGACGCCGACCTCGTCGAGCCCGAGCTCGATCGCCTTCTCGAGTCCGGCGATCAGCGCGCGGTACTCGGCGACGTTGTTCGTCGCGACGCCGATCCGCTCGCCGTGCGCCGCGAGTACCGTTCCGTCGTCGGCCTCGAGCACGTAGCCGTACGCGGCCGGGCCAGGGTTGCCGCGCGCGCCGCCGTCGGTGAACAGCGTCGCTTTGTGGGTCACTCGTTGTCGATCTGCGCGCGCTGGAGCTTGCCCGAGTAGTCGACGTAGATCGACTTCCACTCGGTGAAGACGTCGAGCGCCGCCTGGCCGGCCTCGCGGTGGCCGTTGCCGGTGTCCTTCGTCCCGCCGAACGGCAGGTGCACCTCGGCGCCGGTCGTGCCGGCGTTGATGTACGTGATGCCGGTGTTCAGATCGCGCATCGCACGGAACGCACGGTTCACGTCCTGCGTGAAGATCGCGGACGACAGCCCATACGTCACGCCGTTCACGACACGCACCGCTTCGTCGAAGTCCTCGACCGGAATGAGTGCGGTCGTCGGGCCGAAGATCTCCTCCTGCGCGATGCGCATACCCGGCTCGACGTCGCCGAAGATCGTCGGCCGGTAGTAGAAGCCCTTCTCGAGACCGTTGCCGGTCGCGACCTCGCCGCCCGTCAGCAGCGTCGCGCCCTCGTCCTTGCCGATCTCGGTGTACGCATGGATCTTCTCGATCGACGCACGGTTGATCACTGGTCCCAGGTCGGTGTCCGGCTCCCAGCCGGGGCCCAGCCTCATCCGCTCCGCCGCGACGACGAGGCGGGACTGCAGGTCGCCGTAGACCTTCTCGTGCACGACGATCCGGCTCGCGGCCGTGCAGCGCTGGCCCGACGTGCCGAACGCCGACCAGACGATGCCGTCGACCGCGAGGTCCAGGTCGGCGTCGTCCATCACGACGATCGCGTTCTTGCCGCCGAGCTCGAGGTGCACGAGCTTCAGCTGATCGGCCGCAGCGTGCGTCACGCGCACACCCGTCTCACGCGAGCCGGTGAATGTGATCACCGGCACATCGGGATGCTTGACGATCGCTTCACCGACCTCCTCGCCGAAGCCGTGCACGACGTTGACGACACCAGCGGGAAGGCCCGCCTCCTCGAGCAACTCGACGAAGCGCTCTGCGAGCAGCGGCGTGTCTTCTGCCGGCTTGAAGACAACGGTGTTCCCGCATACGAGCGCGGGCGTGATCTTCCAGCTCGGGATCGCGATTGGGAAGTTCCAAGGGGTGATCACACCGACGACGCCGATCGGCAACCGCACGCTCATCTGGAACTTGTTCGGCAGCTCGGACGGCGTCGTCTGCCCGAACATGCGCCGCCCCTCCCCCGCCATGTAGAGCGTCATGTCGATCGCCTCTTGCACGTCGCCGGCGGCCTCGACCGTGACTTTGCCCATCTCCCGGCTCATCAGGTCCGCGAGGTCGTCCTTGTGTTCGACGAGCAGGTTCGCGAATCGGTACAGAACCTCCGCGCGCTTTGGCGCAGGCGTCAGCCGCCAGCCCTCGTAGGCCGCCTTCGCGGCCGCGACTGCCCGCTCGACGTCCTCTGCGGTCGAGCGCGGAAACTCGCCGATCGCCTCACCCGTCGCAGGGACGATGCTCTCGAACGTCTCTCCGCCGGCCGCGTCGACCCACTCGCCGGCGACGTAGTTGCGGAACTTCTTAGTGCCCGTGATCGCCACGGGCGCCATGCTATCCCTCGGAGATGTCCGGGAAGGTCCCCGGAACTCGGCTCCGCCGCCGGTCGCGCGTCTCGCGCTTCTCACCCTCCGGAGCGGCCCTTCCCTGACGACGGTCGTTCCCGACCCGGCGGTCGACGATCACCGTCACGTTGGGGTTGTCCTTGTAGTACTCGACCATCTTGTCGAAGAGCTCGGCCTCGAGCTCCGGCGGGATCACGCAGTAGATCACGCGTCTGATTGTAGGGCGGGCTTCGGTTCTTACTAGAGCCGAGCGATGTCCGGAACGAGCCTGCCGTCTTCCTCGAGGTGCGCGTTCCAGTGCTCGAACGACGACTCGAGCTCTCGCGGATCCTGACCGCGCTCCGCGAGGCGCACCGGCTGAGCCGAGTCGAGACTGACGCGGTACTGGTACCAGGAGATGTCCCAGACGACGGTGACGACGAGCTCCGACTTGACCCCGGAGAGCGACACGATCGAGACGCGCGGTTGACCCAGGCTCTTCGCGATCCCGCCGACCGTACGCCTGTAGGGACTCGCGTTGAACAGGTCGGCCGCTTCGACCATCGCGAGCTCGGGCTCGGACAGACGACGCAGGATCGGCTCCGAGGCGACCGGCGCGTCCTGCGACGGGCGCCGCGTCTCGAAGATCGAACCGAGTCGGCGCCGCTTTCGCCGCACCTCCGGAACCGTGGGGCTCGTCGGGCTGCCCTCCTTCAGCCAGCCGTACTCGACCGCCTGCTCCTGGCAGAGCGGGCAGACGTCGACGAAGTCGACGCCGTTCGGCGCGAACCGGATCGCGCGCTCCCCCAGGAGGAGGGAACGCTCACAGATCGCGCACGTCCGGGTGACGGTCGTGCTCGTGATGCGCTGCACAGCGGTCCGAGTCTAGCCCCGCTCCGGCCTGGCACCGGCGTGCTAAGGTCTTCGCATATATGTCTAGTACATATGTCTTGGTGACATGAGGCGCGGCCGCGGCTTCCGCTTCCTCGAGCCCGGGCTCCTGGCGCTGCTCCGAGAGCGCCCGACCCACGGCTACGAGCTGATCGCGGAGCTTCCGGCCTTCGTTGGGACGGAACGCGTGGACGTGGGCAACGTCTATCGGGCGCTTCGCGGGATGGAGGAGCGCGGCCTCGTCACCTCCGTGTGGACCGACGACCTGCCGGGCCCTGCGAAGCGGACCTACGAGATCACCGACGAGGGCCGCCGCGCCCTCGAGCGCTGGTCGCACTGGCTTCACGAGGCCCGCAACCGCATCGACACCCTGATCGCACGACTCGACGAGGGGAGGTGAACATGTACGGACATCGCCATCGCCGCGGAGGCTCGCGCCTCGGCGCACGCTTCTACGAGCGCGAGCGCGTGCTCGAGCGTCTGGAGACCTACCAGCGCGACCTCGAGCAGGAGCTTGCCGACGTCTCCGACCTGCTCCGCAGGCTCAAGGACACGCAACCCGAGCCACAGAACGGCTGACGAACTGCTGGGTGAACTCCGCGGAAAGTGCGCAGCACTTTCCGCGGCACCACCTAGACCTTCGCCTCCTCGCGGTCCTTGCGGAACGCCTCCATCACCTTCTGCGCGACGTGCGTGGGCACCTCCTCGTAGCGCAGGAAGTGCATGTGGTAATCGCCGCGCCCGGCCGTCATCGAGGTGAGTGACTGCGCATAGGTCAGGATCTCCGCCATCGGGACCTCGGCGTTGATCGTCGTCATTCCGCCCTTCGGCTCCATCCCGTGCAAGCGCCCCCGGCGCGAGTTGAGGTCGCCGTTCACTGCGCCGACCGCCTCGTCGGGGACGGTGATCTCAACCTCCATGATCGGCTCGAGCAGAACCGGATCGGCCTTCTCGTACGCCTGCTTGAACGCCATCGAGCCAGCGATCTTGAACGCCATCTCCGACGAGTCGACGTTGTGGTACGAGCCGTCGACGAGCAGCACGCGCACGCCGGAGACAGGCGCGCCCGCGAGGTCACCCGACAGCATCGCCTCCTGGATCCCCTTGTCGACGGCGGGCCGGTAGCTCTGCGGGATCACGCCGCCGACGATCTTGTCCACGAACTCATAGCCCGTGTGCCCCTCGATCGGCTCGAGGACGATGGTGCAGTCGCCGTACTGTCCGCGGCCGCCTGTCTGCTTCTTGTACTTGCCCTGCGCACGGGATTCCTTGCGGATCGACTCCTGGTATGGCACGCGAGGCGGCTGCAGGTCGACTTCGACGCCGAACCGCCGCTTCAGGCGGTCGACGCCGACCTCGACGTGCATCTGCGAAAGGCCGGAGAGGAGCTGCTCGCCCGTCCGCTCGTCGCGGCGCATCATCAGCGTCGGATCCTCCTCGGCGAGCCGGCGGAGCGAGCTCGCCATCTTCTCCTCGTCGCCTTTTGCCTTCGGCCTGATCGCGAAGCTCATCACCGGTTCGGGAAAACCGAAGCGCGGCAGCTCGACGGGCCGCTCGGAGTCGAGCAAGAGGTCGCCGGTCTGCGTCTCCTTCAGCTTCGCGACGGCGCCGATGTCGCCCTCGCCGATCTCCGTCTCGTTCGTGTGCTCCTTGCCCTGCATCACCATCAGCGCACCGAAGCGTTCCTTCGAGTGCGCGCGCATGTTCGTCAGCGTTGCGTCGCCCTTCACCTCTCCCGCCAGCACACGGAAGACGTTGATGCGTCCGGCGAACGGATCGGCGATCGTCTTGAAGACGAACGCGGCGGTGCCGGCGCCGTCGACCTCGATCGGCGCGCCCTTCTTCGCCGGCGACGGCACGCCCTCGACGAGCAGATCGAGAAGCGCACGCGTCCCGAGGTTCTTCGTCGCGACGCCGCAGGCGACCGGGAAGACCTCGCCGCGCGTGACAGCGGTCTTCAGTGCGCTCGCGACCTCGGCGGTCTCGAGCTCCTGCCCGTCGAGGTAGCGCTCCATCAGCGCCTCGTCCGTCTCGACGACCGCGTCCAGCAGCTTCTCGCGGTACTCGTTCGCTTGGTCGGCCAGCTCCGCCGGGATCGCGACCGGGTCGCCCTCCTTCGCCCCGTCCGGGCTCAGGTACGCGCACATGTGCAGGACGTCGACGATCCCCGTCAGCTCGTGCTCGGACCCGATCGGCAGATGCACGGCGACGCACTTCTCGGAGAGCTGCTCGTGGATCGAGGCGAGCGTGCGGAAGAAGTCGGCGCGCTCCCGGTCGAGCATGTTCACGAACAGCACGCGCGCGAGCCCGAGGTCGGAGGCCCGTTCCCACTGGCGGCTCGTCCCCACCTCGGTTCCCATCACCCCGGAGAGGACGAAGAGGGCGCCTTCGACGACCCGGAGGGCCGCGATCGCGTCCCCCTGGAAACCGGGATCCCCGGGCGCGTCGATCAGGTTGATCTTCCGGTCCTGCCACTCGAGGTGCGCGAGCGACGAGGAGAGCGACATCTGCCGCTTCTGCTCGTCGTCGTCCCAGTCGGTGACCGTCGTCCCCGTCTCGATCGTGCCGAGCCGGTTCACCATCCCTGTCTGGAAGAGCAGGGCTTCGACGAGCGACGTCTTGCCCACACCGCGGTGTCCGACGACTGCGACGTTGCGGATCTTCCCGGGCTCGTAGGCCATGCGGCGCGTCCTCCTCGGTCGAAAGGGGTCCCTGCGGGGCCGATCCTATCGCCCGTTCGAGGGAGGCAGACGCGCCCGGAATCGCCGACAACGAGAGGGTTCAGATTCCTTAGCGGCCAAGGAGGACATGATGAGGCGGAAGCTTGTGCCAGAAGCAGGACGGCGACAGGACGAGCGCATCGCGGCGATGCTCGAGCGGCACGTGCGCGGCACGCACGGCGCAGCGGCGATCCAGACGCGGACCGACGCGACCCTGAGCAAGCGGCTGTCGACCGCTCGCTAGCCGGCGGCTCAGTCGTTCAGCGACGCGCGGACGGGCGTGCCGGACAGGCGGGCCTTCAGGCGGAGGATCGCCTTCGTGTGCAGCTGAGAAACGCGTGACTCGGTCACCCCGAGCACCTCGCCGATCTCCCGGAGTGTGAGCTCCTCGTAGTAGTAGAGCGTGATCACAAGCTTCTCGCGCTCCGGGAGGCGCGAGATCGAGTCGGCGATCATCTCCTTCATCTCGGATCGGTCGAGGGCGGTGGTCGGCGCCTGGCCGTGCGTGTCCTCGATCGTGTCGATCAACGCGACCTGGTCGCCCGTCCCGCCCTGCACCGTCCAGAGCTCGTCGAGCGCGGCGATCGAGGAACGCGAGATCTCGGTGAGGCTGCTGTCGAGCTCGTCCTGGGTCAGGCCGAGCTTCGCGGAGATCTCCTCGTCGCTCGGGGCGCGGCCGAGCTTCGCCTCGAGCTCGGCGATCGCGCGCTCGATGTCGCGCGCGCGTGCGCGCACCGAGCGCGGCACCCAGTCCATCGCGCGGAGCTCGTCGATGATCGAGCCCTTGATCCGCGCGATCGCGTACGTCTCGAACTTGATGTCTCGATCCGGGTCGAAACGCTCGATCGCCCCGATCAGCCCGAGCAGGCCGTACGAGACGAGATCGCCTTCGTCGACATGTGCGGGCAACCCCGACCCGAGCCGGCCGGCCACGTATTTGACGAGCGGCGCATACGTGAGGATCAGGCGGTCGCGGATCGCCTGATCGTTCGTCCGGCGGTACTGCCTCCACAGCGTGCCGGTGTCCTCTGCCCTCTCGGCCATAGGGGGAGAATACGGCGTGAAGCGGAGGATTCCTCAGCCGGTCAGGCCGCGAAGGGCCATCGTGGCGAGCCAGCCAGACAACACCGCCGCCGCGAAGGCGATCGGCCAGACGTCCGCGCGGAACGCCGCGACGGCGACCCCGGCGAGCCCGAGCGACAGCACGAGGAAGAGCACACCGAGCCCACGCCGCTGCGACACGCGGCGAGCGTAGCGCCGCCAGGGCCGCGTCTACACTGACCGGGCAACCTAGGGGCGTAGCTCAATTGGTAGAGCACCGGTCTCCAAAACCGGGGGTTGCAGGTTCGAGTCCTGTCGCCCCTGTAAGTGCTAGAGCCAAAAACTATGGAGTACCAGCGCGTTTGCCTCTCGCCGTGACAACCACTCCTCCGCTCCAGACCGCTCGAATCCGCTTGTTTCGGGCGTCTACTGGCGCGCAACTGGCGCGCAGCACACAGCTCCGTAGGGAGCGACCGTAAGCGTGGTCCCGACTGACTGGAGCTCGTCGTCGATCAGCAACGTCGCGCAGACGCTTGCGATCGTCTTTGCGGCGCGGGCGGACATTCGCCCTTCGTGGCACGTCGAACGCGACAAACCGGGATTGAGCGGTCGGCCGTTAGTGGATCAGTCCCGTCCAAAATGCGTCAGCTTCCGTTTTCCACTCCCGTCGGCGTTCATGACGTAGACCTCGAGCCGCTTGCCGTCGCCGCGGTTGCTGACGAAGAGGATCTTCCGCCCGTCGGGCGACCAGGCAGGCGATTGGTGCAGGGCTAGCGGGTGGGTGACGCTCGGCGTGAGGTTCCGCTTGCCGCTGCCGTCCGCGTTCATGACCCAAATGTCGGGATGATGCAGGCGCTGGAAGAGGATCTTGCGCCCGTCGGGCGACCATGCAACCGGGCTATCGAACTTCCAGTTGCGTGTCAGCCGCCGAAGCCCGCTCCCGTCCGCGTTAACGGCATAGATCTCCTCTCGATCGCAGTGACCCCGGCAAACCACCCGCTCCCGCTCGGACGGGCGAGCGCGCCGTCCTTGGAAGGCGATCACGCGTCCGTCCGGCGACCACACAGGATCGCGGTCGTTCCCGCGGCTTCGCGTCAGATTTCGTAGCCCGCTGCCGTCGGCGTTCACGACGAAGATGTCGTTGCTGCCGTCGCGGTTGCTCACGAAGGCGATGCGGCGCCCATCCGGCGACCAAGCAGGGTTCGCGCGGAACCCCTCCGGGGGGCCACCCGGCATCCGTGTGAGCGGAGAAATGGCGCGAGCGAGCCTGCGCACCCCGCTTCCATCCACGTTGACAAGGTAGATGTCGCCGAAACCAAGGAGTCTGTCGCCGACGCCATAGCGGACACGAACGAACGCCAGCCTACGCCCATCGGGCGACCAAACGGCATCGCCGTCCCGCTGCGGGCTCTGGGTCAGTCGACGGCGCCCGCTCCCGTCCGCGTTCGCGAGGTAGATGTCGGAGTCACGCTCGGCGTTCCCATACTTGGGCGCGCCCCGCCCTCGCACGAACGCGATCCTCCGCCCATCCGGAGACCAGACAGGCGGCCAGAGACTGGTCTCAAATCCCCCGTCGCCCGAGAGCTTGCGTTGCCCGCCGCCGTCCGCGTTCATCACGTTGACCTCAACAACACGACCGCGGCAGCAGACGGTCACGAACGCGATGCGGCGCCCATCCGGCGACCAGGTAGCGGCGAGGGGCACTCGGCGTTCCGCGCTGAAGAGATCGCGAATCGTGGCGAACCCGGTAGCGGTTGCCGTGGCGAGGAGGAGCGACGCCGCGGCGAGCACGACGATGCGCCGGCGACTACCGCCCTGGTGGGAATCGCCTAGCCATCGACGGCGCCTCCCCAAACCCGGAACGGCGTGCTCCTGCTGGCGCTCAGCCGCCGCCAGAAGTTCTCGCTTCAGATCGCGTACCGGGTCACTCATCAGGCTTCTCCATTTCGAAGTTCGGCTTGCAGTGCAGCCAGACCGCGGCTCACGCGCTTGCGGACGACGCTCTCCGAGCAGCGGAGCTCAGCAGCGATGTCCGCATAGTCGCGATCCTCAAGGTGGTGGGCCTTGATCGCATCGCGCTGCTCGGGACCTAGGGTCTCGAGCAGCGCGACTGCCGCGCCTTGTGCCGTCGTCTCGACGATCTCGATCGCCTCGTCATCGAGCTGGATCGGCTCCATCGCGAGCGCACGCCGCGCCTCGTCTTGGATGCGACTGTGGCGCAGCGATTCGCTCAATTTGTGGCGTGCGATCGCGAACAGCCACGCCTGCGGCGGCTCTGGCCCCGGCTCGAACCGAGGCACCGAGGCAAGTGCGGCAGCGAAGGTCTCAGCGGTCAGATCAAACGCTTCCTCCGGGCCTGTTACCCGGCGGCGAAAGAAGGCAAGTACCGACGCTACGTGCCGCTCATAGAAGACGCCGAACGACTCCGAGCCCGTGCGCGCCGCGAGCAGAAGCTCGGTGTCCGAGCGTTGCTCCGCGTTACTCATGGCTCCTATATGACAGTTCCGCCCGATTTGTGACCGCCGCAACGGGAGCCCGCCCCGCTTCGCTGGCCTCGACCCACTGACGCGCAGGTCGTAACTACTCGAGCTCGACAGTCCACACGGCGTGGCAGTCGTCGCGGCTGTCGTTGATCGCGAGGATCCTGAACGTGCGGCCGGGGCGGATGAAGACCGTATCGCCCTCGTGCCACGTCGGCGTTCCGGTCACGAACTGCGGACCCTGCTAGCGCGGGCTCACCTGGGCACGGGGGATCCCCGGCCGACTGGGCAACAGACGATGGCCATCGACGACCGCGGAAGCGACATCGATGAGCTTGCGATTGGCGTCCCGCGCATGCTCTCGGAGCATGTCGAAGGCAGCGACCTCGTCGATCGAATGGCGTTCCATCAAGATGCCCTTTGCGCGCTCGGTGACCGCGCGGCGGCCGAACGCGCTTTCGAGGTCCCGGTAGTCCGCGAACCGGCGGAGGACGATGTCGATCGAGCTCTGCCAATCCTCGTCTGCGGCATCGGTGATGTACGCGAAGATTCCACGTTCGGACGCCTTTCTGAGGAACTCGGGGTCGGGGGCGTGGATCAAAGCGATGACAGGGCAGGCTGCCTCGCGCACGATTTTCTCGACGAGCGCGAGAGCGTGGTCGGAGCTCGCGCCGAGCCCGACCAACGCGACGTCAGGACGCTCCCTCGCGGTGACCGGGCCGACGTCACCGACGTCGACTTCGCGCGCGATCACCTCGTGCCCGAGTGCGGCGACCATCGGAGCAACGAGCGCGAGCCGATCCTGCCGCTCGTTCGCGATCAGGACGCGGAGGTGCTCGGTCTCGCGATGACTCATGCGCTTCGCCTGACGCGGGCGCTGAGTTGCTCCTCGAGGGCCTTGAGCCGCTGCGTGATCTCTCGCAGCTCCAGCACGACCGCCGTCTCGGCATCCTCGACGTCTTGTGTCACCACGCCGGTCTCCTCGATCACGCGGCGCCGCACGAGCCGCTCCGCAAGAGCGGCCGTCAAAACGGCGATGAAGCCGACGCCGACGAGCATCACGGCCATGGCAATGGCGCGGCCGAGACCGGTCTGCGGGACGACGTCCCCGTATCCGACGGTGGTCATCGTCGTGACCGACCACCAGAGCCCATCCCAGGTGGAGACCTCGTTTCCCTCTGCGGCAGCGAACGCGGCGCCTCCGCCGAGGACGGCGAGGAGAGCGAGCAGCGCGGCATGACGCACGCCGTCCGCAGGGAAGGTCCGGTGGGTAAGCGACGCGAGTCGCAGCAGGGGGAGCAGTCGCAGGAGACGGAACGCTCGCAGGGCCTGAAGGCTCGCCGGCAGGAACGGCGGCGTGAGGAAAACGATCGCGAGCTCGAGTGGGTGCCGGCGCAGCCAGGCCCACCGGTGCGGCACAACCGCGAGCATGGTCACGAGCTCGAGGAGGAAGACGGTCCAGATCAGCCAGTTCAAGCCTGCCGCAAGGCTCTTCCACGCGTCGCTCAGGCCTGACTGCTCGACCGCAAGCACGGGGATCGTCAGGAGGGCGGCGACGAGCACGGGCACCTCGAACCAACCGGCGATCCTCTCGGGACGCTCGTCCGCGAGCGCTGGCTCGCTCAGCATGCTCGGCGCGACGTGACTCATGGGCGCCCGCGGGGGGCACGCTTCGAACCACGTTTCGCCGCCCGGGCCATCATCGTCTCCTGGGCGGAGAGACCGCGCCCTCCCGGCTCAGCCGTCCGGTGCCATGCGCCTTCACCGTCGAGCGTCCATGAGCACCTTGTGTCAGCGAGCAGAGCGTCGAAAATCGCGTCGATCTCCGCGCGGAGCCGCGCATCCTCGACGGGAACGAGCACCTCGATGCGGCCGTCGAGGTTCCGTGCCATCAGATCGGCGCTTCCGATCCACGTCGTGGTCCCGTCTCCCGTCTGGAACGAGAAGATCCGGCTGTGCTCGAGGAAGCGCCCCAAGACGCTCCGCACGGTGATCCGGTCGCTCAGCCCCGCCACGGCTGGTCGCAACGCGCAGATCCCACGGGTGATCAGCTCGATCGTCACTCCTGCCGAGGACGCGGCATACAGCGCATCGATGATGCCGACGTCGGTGAGCGAGTTGACCTTGATGCGGATCCGCGCCGGCTCGCCCCCAGAGGCAGCGTTGATCACGCGCTCGATCTCATAAAGAAGTCCGTCGCGGAGGAACCACGGGCCGACGAGGAGCTTGTGAAAGAACGCGGGCCGCGTCAGGCCGGTCACCGCGTTGAAGACCTCGGCGACGTCCGCCGCGATCTGCTCGTCCGCGGTGAAGAGGCTCAGATCCTCGTAGTTCGAGGCATTCGAGGCGTGGTAGTTGCCCGTGCCTATGTGGACATAGCGACGAACGCCGCCGTGCTCGCGCCGGATGAGCAGAGCCATCTTGGCGTGCACCTTCAGGTCAGGCACCCCGTAGACGACGTCCACCCCGGCCCGCTCGAGCGCCCGGGCGGAGCCGATGTTCCGCCGCTCGTCGAAACGCGCCTTGAGCTCGACAAGTGCCACGGCCTGCTTGTCTTCGCCGGCGGCCTCGACGAGCGACGCGAGTGTCGGCGAGGGGTCGCCCGTCCGGTAGACGGTGGCTTTCAGCGCGACGACCTTCGGATCACGGGCGGCAGAGACAAACGCCTGCACGCTCGAATCGAACGCGTCATAGGGGTGGTGGACGAGGATGTCGCGCCGCCGGATCCGCGCGAGCACACCTGCAGCGTCACGATCGGCGAGCGCACGCCGCGTCACCGGATGCCATGACGCGTTCTTCAGCTTGGTCTCGTCGATGGCTGTCAGCTCCATCAGGCGGGCGAGCCCGAGCGGCGCCCTGCGCTCGTAGACCTGGCGGGCCTGGATTCCCAGCGCCTCGGTCAGAACTGCGACGAGCTCCGGCTCTGTGGCGACGCTCGTTTCCAGCCGCACGACGAACCCGAAGCGGCGACGTAAGAGCTGAGTCTCGACCGCCTCGAGGAGATCGTCTGCGTCGTTGGCGATTGACAAGTCCGCGTCGCGTGTGATCCGGAAGATCGTGCGCGCGACGATCCTGGAGCCCCCGACGACCTCGGGGAGGAAGTGCAGGATGGCGTCCTCGAGCGCGACCCTGACGCCGCTCCCACCCACCTCGACGAACCGCGGTAGGTCGTCCGGGATGTTCACGCGTACGAAGTGCAGGCCTTCGCCGAGGTCGTTCTCGACGATCAAGCCGATGTTGAGCGCGAGCGCGGGAATGCTCGGGAACGGTGCCGCAGGTCCGACTGCGATCGGCGTCAGCACAGGCCGAATCTGCCGTTCGAACTGCTTTCTCAGCGAGCGGAGCTCGCGCGAACCGCACTCCTCGACCGAGACGATTCTGATCCCCTCGGTGCTCAACGCCGGTCTCAGCTCCTCGAGCCACAGCGCATCCTGCGCCGCTTCGAGCGCAACGACCTTGGAGCGAGCTCGGGCGAGCGTCTCGCGCAGGTGAGCTTCCGTCGGGCGATCGGCGCGAGATCGTCGCTGCGACTTGCGTTTCGAGTCCCGCCATGCGCACAGCGAAGAACTCGTCGAGATTCGACGAGACGATCGCGCAGAGTCGGGTCCGCTCGAGCAGCGGGAGACCGGGGTCTGCCGCAGCCTCGAGGACCCGCCCGTCGAAATCCAGCCACGAGAGCTCGCGGTTCAGGAACCGCGAGCTCGTCGAGGCGAGCGGCGAATGCGTTTCGGTGAGCACTCGCTCTCGCCGAGGTCGTTTGGCGCGAGTCGCCAACGTCGCTCCGCGACCCTCGTTACGCCGAGGACTCGGGTACGCAGACGTTCAGTGCGCCGGGTTCGACCTCGACGCGCAACGTCTTCTTCTTCTCTCGGGCGCCCCCGTCGACCTCGTAGAGCACCTTGCGGCTCAGCTTGATCTTCACCGAGCGCCCCTTCGTCACGCGGACGAATCGAGACTGCCGTGCCTTGCCGCGCACTGTCTTGCCAAGCGTCCGCATCCACTCGACGCGTGAATCCGCAGTAACGACGCCGAGATCGAGGATCCCGTCGTCGGGCCGGGCACCTTCGAACAGCTCGAGCCCTCCGGAGATCGTGCGGACGTTCCCGAACAAGATGCAGCTCGCCGTCCCCTCGTACCACCGCTTGCCGTCGACGTCGATTCTCGCCGTGAACGACTTGGCCCCGAGGTTCTTCGCGCCGGACCAGATGTAGGCGGCGCGACCGACTCTGTTCTTCACCTTGCGGCTGGCGTCCCGGACCATCAGAGCCTCGAAGCCGGCCCCGGCAAACACTGCGAACGCCTCTCCGTTCATGCGCCCGATGTCGAACTTCTTCCGCCGTCCACGGAGCCCGATCGCGACCGCTTTGTGGATGTCGCTCGGGATCTCGAGATTCGATGCGAAGAGGTTTGCCGTCCCGGCCGGCACGACCGCGAGCGTCGCCGCCGTGTTTGCGAGGGCGCCGACGCAGCGCTGCACCATCCCGTCGCCGCCCCAAACAAAGATCAGATCGGCGCCGGCTTCGAGCGCCTCCCGAACCCGCTCGGGCGCGTCGCGGCTCTTCGCCACCTCGTGCCAGATCGGATCGGACACTCCTTCGCTCTCGAGGACGCGGCGTAGCTCGGGGAGGCCACCTCCGAGTGTCTTGCTCGAGTTCGCGACCACCGCGATCGTGCTCACGCGGTAACTGCGTCCGCGGTCCGGGGGCGGCTCCGTGCGGACGCGAGTGACCGTGCTCATGCCGGAGCTCCCTCTGCCTGGCGCGCCGCCTCGCGGCGTTCCGCCGCCACGATGCCTACGCGTGTTGCAAGGATCGAAACGAGAAGCGCACCCACTCCGAGAAGCGCGCCGGCGATCACGTCGACGGGATGATGCTCGCCGCGGTAGATCCGCGACACAGCGACGCTGACCGGAATCGCGATTGCGAAGGTCCAGAATGCGATCCGAAACCACGTGTTGTGAAAGCGAGAGGTCAGCAGGATCGCGATCCCGCAGTAGACGGCGACTGAGGCGGCGACGTGGCCGGACGGGAAGCTGTGCTGCGGGTTCAGGTTGTCGAGTTGCACGACATCCGGGCGCGAGCGCCCGACGGCCCCTGCGATCAGCCGGTACGTCGTCACTTCGACCACGATCGCCGTCAGGAGGAAGCCGGCGATGCGCCAGTTCCGGCGGAGTGCAAACACGATCACCGTGGCCGCAACGATGACGACGAGGATGTCAGCGCCGACGAGCGACATGTAGTACGACACGTCGTCTCGGAACGGCGTCCGCTGACTGACAAACCATTCGGGGAACCGTTCGTCGAGCGACTGCAAGCCGCCGATCGAAAGCAACACCTTGGTCACGAGGAATCCGCTCGCGATCGCGATTGCCACCACCACGAACGAGAGGATGTTCGCGACCGTGTACGAGGCCGCGAACGGGTACGCACGATGAACGACGGTCTCGAGCCATTCGGCGTAGCCGCCACGCCGCGCCTCGAGGATCGGGACAGGCGCGGAGTCTTCCTCGTCCCGCGGCCGGTGCGGTTCGATTTCCGGCAACGCTGAGGGGAGAACGGCACGTGCTGTGTAGCGGCTCATCAGCTTCCTCCGATCGGCTGGAACGCGCAGCGTGGGTTGTAGAGGTCGAGACGACTGCAGCCTCGAAACCGAATGAATCGGGCAAATCGCGTGGAGACGCGACGAAGCCGGAGCGCGCGCCTGGCGTCCGGCTGCTTGTCTCTCGGCGGTCTCTCAGGCACCCGACCCTCGGCCGACCCACGCTCGTCTTGGATGATGCGTGTCTTCATCGGGCCCTTTCGGCTGGGACGTACCGTCAAGCTCGCAGTCGAGGGCGTTTCCCGGAAGACGGGAGACTGGCCGGTTGGGGGGCGGGTTACTGGTGTGGCACTCGCGCGGCCCCAGGAGTATCCTCGTGTGAGGGACGCCTCCGTTCATCCGCTCGTGCCGACCGAATAGCGGTTGCGCCTGAAGAGGGTTTCCGTCGTGCGAGCGACGGTAGCCGTGGAGTGAAGGGAGTCAGTACGGCCGCGGTCTCAGCCGTACCGCTGTTCGGAGATCCCGCCGCCGCCCGTGCGCCTCGGCCGGCCTTTCTCTGGGCGATCGCGGCGGCCGGCGTCGGAGCGGCCGCCTCTTGCATCGCGCTGGCACTCACGAGCGATCACCTGACGGATCCGCGCGTGCATGCCGCACTCATGATCTGGGTGGTCCTCGGGTACATCCTCGCGGGCCTCGTCGCGTGGTGGCGCCAGCCCGAGAGTCGCTTCGGCCCGCTGCTGCTCGCCGCGGGCGCAGCGACGTTCTTGTCGAGTCTCTCGTGGGCCAACGCCGCGCTCCCGTTCACGATCGGCATCGCGTTCGACCTCTTGCCGGCCGTGCTCTTCCTGCACGTGTTCCTCGCCTTTCCGAGCGGCCGGCTCGAGCGGCCGTTCGAGCGCGCCCTCGTCGTGGCCGGCTACGTGGCGGCGTTTGCAGCCCAGCTGCTCGGGTTGACCCTCGGCGGCTTCGGCCCTGACAACCTGCTCGCGCTCGCATCGGAGCCGGCTGCCGCGCAGTCGTTGCTGCGGGCTCAGCTGATCACGCTCAGCGCGCTCATGCTGGCCGGCCTGGGCGTCCTCGCCATCCGCAGGCGCGCCGACGGGCGGCCGCTTCGCCGCTCGCTCGGGCTGCTCATCGACTCCTTTGCCTTCGTGTTCGTGATGATCTCCGTGCTCTTCCTGTCGGGCGCCTTCGGAGGGATCAGCGGGCAAATCGCGTTCGAAACGGTTCGGCGAGTGACCTTCATCGCGATCGGCCTCGCACCGCTTGTCTTCCTGGTCGGACTGCTCAATGCCCGCCTCGCACGCTCGGCTGTCGGCGATTTCTTCATCGATCTCCGAACCGACCCGGCGCCTGCCGATCTCCGCGACGCTCTGGCGCGGGCACTTCGCGATCCGTCGCTGACGCTCGCGTTCTGGCTCCCCGAGTTCGGGAGCTACGCCGATCTCGATGGCCGCCCGGTGGAATTGCCGACTCTCGAGGACCGGCGAGCGACTGACGATGATCGACCGTGACGGGATGCACGTGGCGGCGCTGGTTCACGACCCGGCGCTGAACGACGAGCCCGAGCTCCTCGATGCTGCGGCCGCCGCCGCGGGCATCGCGCTCGAGAACGCGCGACTTCACGTGGAATTGCGCGCCAGGCTCGAGGAGCTTCGAGGGTCGCGCGCGCGAATCGTCGAGGCCGGTGACAAGGAGAGGCAGCGACTGGAGCGCAACCTGCATGACGGCGCACAGCAGCGGCTCATCGCGCTTTCGCTCGAGCTGAGCCTCCTCGAGGAGCAGCTCGACGGCGACCTGGACGCGACCACGCAGCTGGATCAGGCGAGGCGTGAGATCGCCACCTCACTCGACGAGTTGCGGGAGGTGGCGCGCGGGATCCATCCGGCGGTCGTCAGCGGGCACGGGCTCGCGGTCGCCCTTGAACAGCTGACTGCTCTCGCGCCCGTGCCTGTTCGACTGACGGTGGCGATCGAAGGGCGCTTGCCGGACGCGCTCGAGGTCGCCGCCTACTACCTCGTCTCCGAGAGCCTCGCGAACGTCGGCAAGTACGCGAAGGCATCGTCGGTCACGGTCGACGTCAGCCGGCTGAACGGCCAGGTGCTCGTCGAAGTGACGGACGACGGAATCGGGGGGGCCGACACGGAGCGAGGTACCGGGCTGCGCGGGCTTGCCGACCGGGTCGAGGCGCTCGACGGCCGGCTCCGCATCTGGAGCCCGGGCGGCGGCGGCACGCGGGTGAGGGCGGAGATTCCGTGCGCGCGGTGATCGCCGAGGACAGCGTCCTGCTCCGCGAAGGCGTTTGGCGCCTGCTCACCGACACCGGCTTCGACGTCGTCGACACCTGCGAGACCGCCGAGGACCTCTTGCTGAAGGTACGGAGCTATTCGCCGGACCTTGCGATCGTCGACATCCGGCTTCCGCCGACGCACCAAGACGAGGGAATGCGCGCCGCACTCGAGATCCGCGCCAACTATCCGTCTGTCGGCGTACTCGTCCTCTCGCAGTACCTCGAGCTCGGGCTCGCGATGAAGCTCCTCGCCGACTCGGCCGACGGTGCCGGCTACTTGCTCAAGGACCGGATCAGCGACGTCAAGGAGTTCGTGGGCGCTGTGCGACGCGTCGCCGAGGGAGGCTCGGCGATCGACCCGATCATCGTCTCGACGCTGCTGTCCAAGCGGCGAAGCGACGGTCCGCTCGACGGGTTGACACCGCGCGAACGCGAGGTGCTCGTGCTGATGGCCGAGGGACGTTCGAATCAGGGAATCGCCGACAGGCTCGTGATCACGCTTCGCGCGGTCGAGAAGTACGTCTCCAGCATCTTCGGCAAACTCGGCCTTCCGTCGACCGGCGACGACTCGCGACGTGTCCTCGCCGTGCTGCTGTACCTGCGCGCCTGACCTCGCCCCGGCCGGTCCCGATGTCGAGCCAGGAGCTACGTCGGTATCGCTGCCTTGGGCGGCCTGTCTGCCGCGATGCGAACCAGCCGCGCGAAGTCGCGGCGAGTCGATCGCGACCGCCGCTCCCGCCGGAGAGACGCCGGTCGAGTGCTGTGAGACACGCACCCGCAGCGCACCGGGCAAGCGACTCGAACCGCAGCGGCGGCGTCAGCACGAGCGCCTCGCCGTCGAGCCCGACCGCGACGCATTCGCGGGACCGGACCTCGAACTCCGGCAGCGACCACTCGAGGACGCCGCGGAATCGGCGATGCTGGCCGATCGAGCCAAGTGTGACCAGCTTGGCGACCGACCCCGCGCCCTTGATCCGGCCCGCCATGATTCCCAGCCGGCCCGAGTCGAGGCGCCGCCGCGTGCCGACCCCGCCGAAGCGGGTGAGCTGGTACGGGTTGTTCGAGACGACGACGAGCGCGGCGTGGCACCACGTCTTCGCGCCCGGCGTCTCGAACTGCAGGTCGATCGGCACCGCCCCCCGTCCGAGCATCTCCGGAAGCATTCGCTTCCACGTCCTGAGCTTGCCGTCGCGATAGCACTTCGACTGCACGACGCGCGCGTACACGCCGAGCGAGGCGTTGTTCACGAACACGTGGTCGTTGACCCGGGCAAGGTCGATTCGCCGTTCGACTCCGTCGGTGAACGCGTCGAGCGCGCCGATGACGTCATCCCGATCAAGGCCGAGATCGAGTGCAAAGTGGTTCCGCGTGCCGGCCGGGATGCAGACGTGCGCAACGTCGTGCTGCATCGCGACGGTCGCCACGATTGCCTGGGAGCCGTCACCTCCGGCCATCCCGATGACATCCGCCCCGCCGGTAGCCGCCCGCGTCGCCAGCTCTCGGAGGTCGTCCCCAGGGGCAAGCAGGACCGTCTCGACGTTTCGGCTCCGCGCCTCCTCAACCAGGTTGAACCGCTGCGCTTTCCCGCCTCCGGACTTGGGGTTGATGATGAGCACGCCGCTCCGCGCGGGCGGTGCGCATGCCGCGCTGCGCGTGACCGTTTGCAGGGCCGGGTGGTCGTGCCGCACTGCGTATCGTGCGGCCGTTCCGAAGACGGTCAGCACACCGAACAGCACCGAAAGCATCAGGAGCCCGCCCAGGCCGAGTTGCAGAAGCACGGCGGCGAGTCCGAGCAACGCAGCAGGCAGCGCGAACAGACGCGCCAGTCCCCGTCCGGTCAACGCCAGCCACCCGAAACACGCGAAGACCACCAACCACATCAGGGCGACGAGAATGTCGCCGAAGTACGCGAACGCGAGGAAGGCGACGCCGGAGACGAAGCCGATCATCGCCGTCAGCGCCACAAGTGCGGCAGCTCTCGCGCGAACCTTCTTCGTCGGCTGGCATCTTCGACTCCCAAGCTGGCCTGTGCAGACCGACCGGGTGTTGGAGTCGGAAGAGATCGCCCGCCGAGTGCTAGGGCAAAGGCAAAGCTCACTTTACCACTGCCGCGGCGTTCGACCTCAGGCCGGCTTGGTGTTACCCTGGTAGGTGCCTTGCCCTAGCACTCGGCGGGCGATCTCTTCCGGCTCCAGCATTTGGTCGGCGAAGCGTGTCGGCCCGCGCGGTCGGCGCGGAACGCAAGCGCTAGGAGCCCAGGATGTCTGTCTCTTCTTCGCCGAGCCAATCCGGCACAGTCGCCGTCCCCCCGTCGCGGGCGCCGGGGACCGTGCAGTTGGCGCCGGACTCGACCGCCAAGATCCGCAACCCGATCGTCGTCGCGATCCTCTCGATCATCACGCTCGGGATCTACGTCATCTTCTGGCAGTACTTCATCAACCGTGAGCTGGCCGACTACGGCCGCGCGCGTGAAACAAACGCTCTCGGTACCAACCCGACCCTATCGACGCTCGCGCTCTTTCCCGGAGGGCTGATCGTCGTGCCCGCTCTCTGGACAACGGTGACCACGTTCCAGCGGGTCCAGGCAGCCCAGCGGCTGACCGGGCAGACGCCGGTCAATGGCTGGCTTGCGTTCGTGCTGTTCATCGTCTTCGTTCCCGCGTTCTACGGCTACCAGCAGAGCGGAGTCAATTCGGCGTGGGAGGCGGCGGCAGAGCCGCAGCCGCTCGGCGGCTGAGAGACGCAGTTGACGACGACCGACGACAGGATCGCGGTGAAGCGCCTGGCGAGCCGGATCTCCGGTAAACGGTCACGCAACCTCGTCAGTGCGATCTACGGGACGATTCTCGCGACCGCCGTCGTGACCGGGATCGATGCGGCCGAGGTCTCGGCGCTCCGCGCGCTCTTCATCCTCCTGGGCACCGGCGCGATCGTGTGGGCTGCTCACGTCTACGCGCACCTGCTCGCGGACCGCCTCGAGGGACGCCACCGCATGAAGCGAGTCGACATTCGTCGGGTGATGCTCGACCAGTGGCCCCTCTTCCAATCCACCTTGCCGCCCGCCGTCCCACTCGCCGTGGGCGCGCTCGGGATCGTCGGACGAAACGCGGCGCTCAATCTCGCGCTGTTGATCTGCGTGGCGACGCTCGTCGGCTGGGGCATCGTGTTCTCCCGCCGCGAGGGTCACGGGTTCGCGGGAATCGCCGCCGCCGGGACGCTCAACGCTTCCGTCGGCCTTTTCATCATCGGCCTCGAACTGGCTCTGCCGTGAGCTCACAAGAGCAGCTCTCCGGCAGAAGCCGCTTCGGCGGCCACGGGACCCGGACTGGGGGTTGAACATGTCTCAGACCTTCGCTGCTCCCACACCAGCAAAGGCTCATGGCCTCACCTGGCAGAAGCTGATCCTCGGCGACTGGTCGCGCGTCATCCGCGATCCGCTCGACGTCTTCCGGCTGTTGTTCATCGCTGCCACGATCGTGTGGGGCCTCACCGGTCACTCGGTCACCGGCCTGGTCGGAGCGTGCGCAATCCTGGTGCTCGCGCGCGTGGCGAGCCTCCCCCGCTTCTACGACTTCAGCCTGATCGTGGCGATGGTGCTGATCGCGTGGGGCGAGGTGCTGGGCGTGTACGACTCCTGGAGGTACTACGACAACGTCGTTCACACGACCGTCCCGCTCCTGCTGACGGGAGTGGTCTACGTGCTGCTCATGCGTCTGGGCGTGCTCCCCGAGCTGCGCGAGCTCACGCAGCTCCATCAGCGCATCGGCTTCTTCCTCACAGCGCTGATGCTCGGCATGGCGATCGGTGCCGGTTGGGAGATCGTCGAGTGGTCTCTGGATGAGCTCACCGGCTCGAACCTCGCCACCAGCGTGACGGACACGGCGACGGACCTGATCTGGGACACGATCGGCGCGGCCACCAGCGCGCTCATCCTCGTGCTGTGGAGCCTCGGCAACCACTCCCTGAGACGCCGTTCGGGGGCGGCGCTCTCGAACAAGCCGCTCGGAAGCTTTCTCCACGTGAGCGCCCGATGACGATGGCCGAACCGGCTACCCGCCAGCTCGAGACCGACAGGAATGCACCGGTTGTCGGCTCCAGCGAGATCGAGATCGCCGCCGCTCCGGAGACTGCTTGGGACGTCCTGACTGCGATCGACAGATGGCCCGACTGGAACCCCGACGTGAAGTCCGTCTCGGTCGAGCATGCGATCCGCGAAGGAACGGAGTTCAGCTGGAAGGCCGGTGCGGGGACGATCACGTCCACGATCGAGCACGTCGAGGCGCCTCGCAGGATCGCCTGGACCGGCAAATCGCTTGGGATCAAGGCGATCCATGTCCACACGCTCGAGCGCCGGGGCGATTCGACTCTCGTCCGGACCGAGGAGTCGTTCGACGGCCTGGTCGCCCGCCTCTTCCGTGGACGGTTGCAGAAGACGCTCGACGCGACGCTTCAGAGCGAGCTCCGGCACCTGAAGGCGGAAGTGGAGCGGCGGGAGCTCGGTGAGTAGCCGCGGGGTTGTGGTGGGGCAACGGATTCCGCCGAGGGAGTTTCCCGACGGCGACGTCACGTTTCTCTTCTCGGACATCGAGGGCTCGACCGGACTGGCGCGCCGGCTCGGCGACGGCTTCAACGGGCTCCTGGAGACGCACCGCGTCCTCATTCGCAACGCGGTCGAGGCCGGCGCCGGCCGGGTGGTCGATGCTCAGGCGGACGAACTCTTCGCGGTCTTTGCCGACGCCGATGCAGGTGTGCGGGCGGCGGTGGAGGCGCAGCTCGCGCTCGGTGACACACGACTGGCCGGACGGGATCCAACTGCATGTTCGGATGGGGCTGCATTCCGGGACCGCGGCGTTCGATGGGAGCACGTACGTCGGACTCGACGTGCATCAAGGCGCTCGCGTCTGTGCTGCGGCTACGGGCGGGCAGATCCTCGTCTCGTCATCCGTTCGCGCGAAGGCACGTGACGAAGACGTGCGATTCGCCGATCTCGGCGAGCATCGCTTCCCCGGCTTTCCCGACTGTGAGCGGGTCTTTCAGGTCCTGCACGACGGACTCCCGGGCGAGCTGCTGCCGCCCGCCTCCAACGGTTCACCGAAAGGGGACGCCATGCGCGTCGTGATCGCTGACGACTCGGTTCTACTGCGCGAGGGGATCGCCAAGCTGCTGGAAAACGCAGGCTTCGAGGTCGTGGGCCAGTCTGGTACCGCCGACGACCTCCTGCTGAAGGTGCGAAGCCACAAGCCGGACGTCGCGATCGTCGACATCCGCATGCCGCCGACATACACCGACGAGGGCCTTCGCGCGGCCAAGGAGATCCGAGAGCATCATCCGGACGTGGGTGTACTCGTGCTCTCACAGTACGTCGAGGCCGGGTACGCGCTCGAGCTGCTGCAGGGCAGTGCGGAAGGCGTGGGCTACCTGCTCAAGGACCGCGTCGCGGACTTCTCGGAGTTCGCGGATGCGGTCCGGCGTGTCGGCGAGGGTGGCTCCGCACTCGACCCGACTGTCGTCTCGCGGCTTGTCGGCCGTCGGCGGGGCGAGGATCCGCTCGACGCTCTCACCCCTCGCGAGCGAGACGTGCTGGAGCTGATGGCCGAAGGTCGCTCGAACCAGGCGATCTCGGACAAGCTCGTGGTCACCCCACGTGCCGTCGAGAAGCACGTCACGGGCATCTTCACGAAGCTCAGCCTGACGCCGAGCACCGAGGACCACCGTCGGGTCCTCGCTGCGATCACCTACCTGAACGCCTGAAGCGGGGCTCGGCCTCGGGGCGGGGTGCGGTTAGCCGCACCTGCGCACAGCGGCGCGCCGGCGTCGGGCGCGTTTGCCACCCGCTTTTGACCACGAACACACCGTCCCGCCTGGGGCCAGCCGTAGCCCCAGACACCTGGGGGCCGCCTTCCGGCGCGGCCCCTCCGAGGGGATGCTGCGAGTGCAAGTCACCCACTCGCAAAAGGAGCCAAAATGTCCCCCTTCAAGCATTCCACCAGCGTCGCGGCCCAGATGGTTCGTTGGGGTACCGGCCACTGGAAGATCGCGGTCTTCGGTTGGCTCGCGCTCGTTGCGGTCGCCTTCTCGATCGACACGATCGTCGGGACGACGCTCCTGGAGACCCCCGAGCTCGAGTGGAACCTCGGCGAGACCGTGCTCGGCCTCGCGTCGACCGGCGGAAACACGCCGGTTCTGCCGATCTTGCTGTTCGGAACGCTCGTCGCGTTCTCGATGGACTTCCACGTGTCCATCCCGAGCCGGATCCGGAGCACATTCGACCGCGGCGCCGCGGCAATCGCCACGTCGGAGCCTTCGTGCTCCTGCGCAGCGCGCTAAGACGGCGGTCGCGGGTTCGGGTCGCTCTGGACGCGGCCCGATACCATCTCCCACGCACCCCTCTGCGGTGCGGCTTCAGAAGAGGCTCGGCCCGGACCTTTTGCCGGGCCTTTCTCTTGCGCCGCAGAGGGGTTCCTACTGCTCGAGCTTGTCGGCTTTCGCCTTCAGCTGTTCGGCCTTCGCCGCCGCTTGCTCGGTGTTGCGGCGAAGGCGTTGGAGGTCCCGTTCGGCTTCGCGGAGGCGCGCCGCGGCGACCTCGGCTTCAAGCGCCGCTGCGTCGGCTTGCTCGCGCGCTTTCCGCGCCCGGCTGCGGTCGCGAGGCTTCGGCTTGGGCGTGGTCGTCGCCCGGCGGAGCGACGGCGTCACCCCGACGAGCGCGTCGAACCCCTGCGGCTCCAGCTCCTCGGTCAGCCGCCCCTCGCGCAGCAGCGTTCGGCCCTCTTCGGTCGCCGACCCGGCGTGCAGCGTCTTCGTGACACGCTCGAGGGTCGCGTCGGCGGCTGGGTGCCCTCCTGCGTTCAGGAGGTCGGCCGCCTCGGAGCGCAGCTTGCGGACAGCGTCTCGCTCGGCGCCGCGCGCCGTCTCGAACGCCTGCTGGTCTCCCCCGCTGACCGCATCCCGCTGCGCCTGCTCGAGTTGCTCTCCCGCGCGGAGAAGGCGTTGGAGGTCGACCTCCCGGCGCCGCGCGAGCTGGTTCACCGCCCACGCAGGTACGGACGGCTTCTTCAGCTGCTTGACCGACGCGTCGCCGAGTTGCTTCGCGAGCTCGTTGCGAGCGGCGGTGAACTCCTCCAGCGGGAGCTCGTAGAGCTGGTCGACGTCGTCGGCCATGGGGTCATTGTCGCGAACGTCTGTCAGGCTGTGGCAGTGCGCGCTCTCTTCGCAGCTGCGGTCGCGGTCGCCGCGCTGCTTCTCGTACCGACGGCGCCCGCGGCGATCGCTCCGCTCAGCTGGTGCGGGAACGATGTCGCCCAGACGGACCGCCCCCACGACCGCATGGGCGGCGAGCAGATCCACGTCATCTACGCAGTCCCGGCCGACGGGCCGGAGCGCTTCGCGGAGCTCGCTTCGCCGCTCGCGACCGACATCGCTGCGATCGACGCGTGGTGGCGCCGCGAGGATCCTACGCGCGCGCCCCGGTTCGACCTGTTCGAGTTTCCGGGCTGCCAGACCCGATTCGGCAAGCTCGACCTGAGCTTCGTTCGTCTCCCGGACCGTGCCTCTGTGTACGCCCCGACTCTCGACCGCTTCCAGCGCGTCGCGACACAACTTGGCGCGACGCCGTTCGACTTCGAGGCCCCCGACAAGAAGTACCTCGTCTTCTTCGACGGGGCTGTGGAGGACGATCGGGTCTGCGGGACGGGCGGCGGCGGCCCGGTGACCGGCGGGCGGCTCTCCTACGCGTTCGTCTACCTCCGCTCGAGCTGCAACCTGACGATCGGCGACGGCGGCGGCGCCGCGTACGTCGGAGCCCACGAACTTCTCCACGCGTTGGGCGCCCTCCCGCCCGGCGCCCCCAATCCGTGCCCCCGCGACGACGGCCATCCGTGCGACAGCACCCTCGACATCCTCTCGACGTTCTATCGCGGCGGCCCGATCGACGACGCGATCCTCGACGTCAACCACGACGACTACTACGGGCACAGCGGGTTCTGGTTCGACCTCCAGGACTCGCGCTGGCTGCTGGACGTCGCTGCTCAGGTGCAGCTGAACCTGAGCGTGTCCGGCTCCGGCATGGTCAGGAGCGGCCTCAACGGTCAGGAGTGCGACACCTCGTGCATCACCGAGTGGGATGCGGGAACATCGCTCGAGCTGGTCGCGGACGCGGCGCCCGGGTTCGGATTCGCCTCGTGGACCGGCGCATGCGCCGGGACGTCCGACTTGTGCTTCGTCAACCTGGGCGCGGCGACGGAGGCAGGCGCCGTCTTCCGGCCGCTCCGGCGGGTCGTGCTGAAGGTCACCGGCCGCGGCACGGTCACGGGCCCCGACGTGCGCTGCTCGCGCGCATGCTCGACGCAGGCGGTCGAGGGCGCCCGTGTCGTGCTCCTGGCGAAACCGGCCCGAGGCTGGCGCTTCGTCCGCTGGAGGGGCGCTTGCCGCGGTACCCGCTCCGCCTGCAGCCCCCAGTTGGGCGCCGACGACCTGACGGCCGCTGCTGTGTTCGCCCGGCGCCCGTAACCGAATCGAGCGTCGACGCGTTGTCCTCCTGGTGGGCCCCGTGCGGGTACTGGTCGTTGACGACCACGCGCTGTTCGCAAAGACGCTCGAAGCGATCCTGGTGGGCACCCCCGGGATCGAGATCGTCGGCTTCGCGGAAGACGGACTCGAGGCCGTCGGGCTCGCCGTCGCGCTTCGCCCGGACGTCGTCCTGATGGACATCGAGATGCCGCACCTCGACGGGATCGCGGCCACGCGCCGCCTGCGCGCGCTGGGCCTGGCGATCCCGGTCGTCATGCTGACCGCCTCGGCAGATCCGAGGCTTGCCGAGCAGGCGCTCGAAGCCGGGGCGAAGGCCTACCTCACGAAAGATCGCATCGCGACCGGTCTGGTCCCAGCTGTGCTCGGAGCGGCCGAACCGCACGCTAGGCTCAGCGGAGATGGCGGTGCTGACGTCGCAGGTCGAGCGCGAGTCGGCTGACTTCGAGCGGCGCCGAGCGCGGATGGCCGAGCTCGTCGCCGAGCTCGGTGAGCGAACGGCCCAGGTCGCGCAGGGCGGCGGCGAGAAGGCAGTCGAGCGGCATCGCTCCCGCGGCAAGCTGACCGCTCGCGAACGGATCGACCGGCTGCTCGATCCAGACACGGCGTTCCTCGAGCTGAACGCGCTCGCCGCGTGGGAGCTGTACGACGGTCAGGCGCCGAGCGCCGGAATCGTCACGGGGATCGGCGTGATCGAGGGTCGCGACTGCGTGATCGTCGCGAACGACGCGACGGTGAAGGGCGGCTCGTACTTCCCGCTGACCGTGAAGAAGCACCTGCGTGCCCAGGAGGTCGCGGCGCAGAACCGGCTGCCGTGCATCTACCTCGTCGACTCCGGCGGGGCGTTCCTGCCGCTGCAGGACGAGGTGTTCCCCGATCGCGACCACTTCGGCCGGATCTTCTTCAACCAGGCGAACCTCTCGGCAGCGGGGATCCCGCAGATCGCCGCGGTGATGGGCTCGTGCACTGCAGGCGGCGCCTACGTGCCCGCCATGAGCGACGAGACGATCATCGTCCGCGGCACGGGAACGATCTTCATCGGCGGGCCCCCGCTCGTGAAGGCCGCGACGGGGCAGGACGTCACGGCCGAGGAGCTCGGCGGCGCCGACGTGCACGCGCGCCGCTCGGGCGTCGCCGACCACTACGCGACGAGCGACGAGCATGCCCTCGCGCTCGTCCGGCAGATCGTGCGGAACCTGCACACGACGAAGCCCGCGCCGCCGTGGGAGGTCGCAGAGCCCGAGCCGCCCGCGGCAAGCGTGCAGGAGCTCTACGGGCTGATCCCCGACGACCACCGGACGCAGGTCGACCCTCGCGGGATCATCGCGCGCATCGTGGACGGCTCTCGTTTCGCCGAGTTCAAGGCGCTCTACGGAGAGACGCTCGTCTGCGGGTTCGCCCGGATCGAGGGCTTCCCCGTCGGGATCGTCGCGAACAACGGCGTGCTCTTCGCCGAGTCCGCGCAGAAAGGCGCGCACTTCGTCGAGCTGTGCGCCAAGCGGCGTGTGCCGCTCGTCTTCCTGCAGAACATCACCGGCTTCATGGTCGGCAAGGAGTACGAGGAGGGCGGGATCGCGCGCGACGGGGCCAAGATGGTGATGGCGGTCGCGAACGCGCAGGTGCCGAAGTTCACCGTCGTGATCGGCGGCTCGTTCGGCGCCGGCAACTACGCGATGTGCGGGCGCGCGTACGAGCCGCGGCAGCTCTGGATGTGGCCGAACGCCCGCATCTCGGTGATGGGCGGCGAGCAGGCGGCGACCGTGCTCACGATGGTCGGGGACGCGGACCCCGAGGAGATCCGCGAGCAGTACGAGCGGGAGGGCAATCCGTACTACTCGACCGCGCGCCTCTGGGACGACGGGATCATCGATCCGCTCGACACGCGGAGGGTGCTCTCGCTCGGGCTCTCGGCCGCGCTGAACGCGCCGATCGAGGAGACGACGTTCGGCATCTTCCGGATGTAGATGGGCTACTCGATTGCCAATGTCGAGGAGCTCGAGCCGCACGGGCCGGGCGGCATGGTTCGCTTCGTACGGCGGGTCCTCGGTGTCGAGGCGTTCGGCATCAACTGGTACGAGCTGCCGCCGAACACCGAGGGGCGCCGGCACGACGAGCGCGAGAGCGGCCAGGAGGAGGTCAATGTCGTCGTGCGGGGCTCGGGCGTCTACCGCGTCGACGGCGAAGAGGTGCCGGTGCGCGAGGGCACGTTCCTGCGCTTTGATCCAGAGACCGAGCGTTGCCCCGTCGCCGGCCCCGACGGATTGACGATGATTGCGATCGGCACACGCCGTGGAAGCTACGAAGCGAGAGGACCCTTCTAGTGCAACACACCATCGAGCTCGACGACGACGAGCTGAAGCTCGTCCGCAGCGCGCTTCATGCCTACCTCGACGACTTCGGCCACAACGAGGCCGACATCCTGCGACAGCTGAAGGAGCTGCTCGAGAAGCTGCCCTACCACGAGCGCTTCTTCGAGCCGTGATCGTCCGCTTGGTTCTCTGGAACCTCGCGGACTCCTTGACGACGATCGAAGAGCTGCGGCGCGACCTGCGCGACGAGTCCGTCGACGCGTGGGAAGACGTCAGAGGCCTGCGGTTCACGGCGTGGATCTCCGACGCGGCAACCGATCGGTGGGGCGCGATCTCCTTCTGGGAGTCCACAGAGGCCGCGGAGCAGGAGCTTCCCTCCCGCGCCCGGGAGCTGATCGGCAAGGACCCCGACGTCTTCGAGGTCTTCGACCTCGAGGCGACGATCGAGGGGCGCTTCGACGAGGAGAACCTCTCGCGCCTCGGCCTCGCGTTCGAGTAGCCCTCAGAGGACGAGCATCTCCGGGAAGCCCGCGTCTCCCTCGAACCGGTCCAGCCGGTACGGGGAGAGGTCGAACGGCGGCTCGTCGCCGAGCAGCTCTGCTGCTGCCGCGTCACCCACCGCCGGGCTCTGCATGAAGCCGTGGCCAGAGAAGCCGCACGCCGCATAGACGCCGTCGGCGACCCAGCCGATGATCGGGTGGGCATCGGGCGTCATGTCGTACAGCCCGGCCCAGGCGTCGTCGATCGTCGTGTGCGATGCCGGCGGATACCGGTGCGCGAGCCGCTCGAGACGATCGCCGAACACCGACTCGTCGACGAGCTCGTCGAATCCCCATCGCGGCCTCGCGTCGCTCATCGCGAGCACGAGTCGGTCTCCTCGGCGGCGGAAGTGGAAGCCCGTCTCCGCCTCGACGACCATCGGGAGGTCGGCGGGCAGGTCGAGCGCTCCGGTGAGGAGGAGCTGACGGCAGAGCGGGCGCACCGGCAGCTCGACGCCGCGTGCAGCGGCGACCTGCGCAGAACGCGGACCGCACGCGACCACGAGCACGTCGCCCTCGACCCCGAGCGCATCGGTGCGCTCGCGCAGCTCGACGCCCAGAGCCACAGACCGGCGCACGAGCTCCCGGGTCACCGCCCCCGGATCCGCGCAGCCGTCGCTCCAGCAGACGACCGCGCCCAGCACGTCGTCAGCCTGCAATCCGACGACGCGCGCTGCGTCCATGCGCTCAGCCGGAACCCCGAGGGACACCTGCAGTGCCCGGCGTTCCTCGAGCGCGGCGAGCCCCGCCTCGGTCGTCGCGAGGAAGAGGTAGCCGACCTGGTCGAAGAACGGCGGGCCCAGCTCTTCGAAGAAGCGGATCGACTCTTGCGCGAGACGGACCTCCGCCGCCGTCGCGAACTGCTGTCGCACGCCGCCCATCGCCTTCGCGGTCGACCCGGACGCGACCTCCGCCACGTCGGCGAGCACGACTTCCGCCCCGCGGCGCGCGAGCTGATACGCGATCGACGCGCCGATCGCGCCTGCTCCGGCTACGACGACTCGAGCCATCGGTCGAGCTCCGTGCGCTCTTCGTCGGTCAGCGCGCGAAGCGGTGCGCGCACGTCCTCTCGGATCGGAACGCCTCGACGCGCCGCGATCCGCTTCAGCGCCGCGTGGCGCGGAAAGCGCTCGACGGCCGTGCGGAGCTCGCCCAACCCAGCGGCCTCGTCGCCTTCCGGCTCGCGAACGGCCGCCGCCACTCGCTCGGGAAACGCGGACGCGAGCGCGGACACGGCACCGACCGCCGACGCGCTCATGCCCTGCGCGATCAGCGCCTCCGGGCCGACGAAGACGTCGAGGCCCTCGAGCAGGTACGGCACAAACGCCTCCCACGGCGTGTCGGAGACCTTGAGCCCCGCGAGGTTCGGCGCGAGCTCGCGCAGGCGGGTGAGCACTTCGAGCGGCACCGCGTAACCGCTCGCGCGCGCGAACTCGTACACGTAGAACGGCGTCGGCGCGCATGCGCGCGCGGCGGCGACGAAGTGCGCGAGCAGCGCTGCGTCGTCGAGCGGGAAATAGGGCGGCGCGATCACGGCAATGCCTTGGGCGCCCGCCGCGGCGGCGTGCTCCGCCAGATCGACCGTCTCCGCGGTCGACTGGGCGCCGCAGTGCGCGATCACGTTCAGCCCACCCGCCAGGAAGAGCTCCGTGACGCGCTTCCGCTCGTCCGGCGACAAGAGGATCCCCTCCCCCGTCGTCCCGAGCGCGAGCACGCCGTCGAGCCCGCGCAGGAAGTCGCAGTACGGCGCGAAGGCACTCTCGTCGAGCAGCGCCCCGCCTTCGCGGAGCGGTGTCAGCGCAGCGGCGATGGCGCCCCTCAGCACGCGGGCAATCTACGCTTCGCGGCCGTGACCGCACTTCGCATCGAACGCGACGGCCCCATCCTTCGCGTCACCCTCGCCCGGCCATCGAGCCGGAACGCCTTCGACGCCGAGTTGATCGCCGAGCTCCGAGAGGCATTCTCAGACGTCGGAGACGCACGCGCAGTCGTGCTGGCAGGCGACGGCGAGAGCTTCTGCGCCGGAGCGGATGTCGAGTGGATGCGCTCGTCCGCGGACCTGAGCTACGAGGAGAACGTCCGGGACGCCCGCCAGCTCCGGCTCATGCTCGAGACGATCGACGAGTGCCCTGCACCTGTGGTCGTTCGAGTGCACGGACACGCGCTCGGCGGCGGCGCCGGCCTGGTCGCCTGCGCTGACATCGCCGTCGCGGCCGAGGGGACGCAGTTCGCGTTCTCGGAGGTGAAGCTCGGGATCATCCCGTCCGTGATCTCGACGTACGCGCTCGCGAAGATCGGGCCGAGCGCGGCACGACGCTACTTCGTCACCGGCGAGCGGTTCGACGCCGAGACCGCGCTTCGGATCGGGCTCGTGCACGAGGTCGCCGCCGAACCCGACCCCGTGATCGAGCGGCTCGTGGGCGAGCTGCTCACAGCGGGCCCGGAGGCAGCCCGCCACGCGAAGCGACTGGTGCTCGAACGGCCCGACGGTCTCGCAACCGAACGCCGCATCGCCGAGCGCCGCACCAGCAAGGAGGGCCAGGAAGGCCTCCGCGCGTTCTTGGACAAGCGCACGCCGGGCTGGTAGCGGATGCGCAGGCTGCTCCTGCTCGTCGGCGCGATCGTCTTCGTCGACACGATGTTCTTCGCCGCGCTGACGCCGCTGCTCCCGCAGTACGCGGAGGAGCTCGGGCTCTCGAAGGCGGGGGCCGGCCTGCTCGCCGCGTCGTACGCCCTCGGCGCACTCGTCGGGGGGATCCCCGGAGGGATCTCGGCGGCGCGCTTCGGCGTGCGCCCGACGGTCCTCGTGGGGCTGACGGGAATGGCGGTCACGACCGCCACCTTCGGGTTCGCCGACTCGATCTGGCTGCTCGACGCGGCTCGCTTCCTTCAGGGAGTGGCGAGCTCGTTCTCGTGGACGGCGTCACTCGCGTGGCTCGTTGCAGCGGCGGCGCCCGAGCGCCGCGGAGAGACGATCGGCGCCGTGATGGGAGCGGCGATCTTCGGCGCGCTCTTCGGACCGGTGCTCGGCGGGATCGCATCGGTGACCGGGACGGGCCCGGCGTTTGCGAGCGTGGCGGTGCTCGCCACCGTCCTCGGCATCGCGGCGTGGCGGACGCCCGCCTACACGCCGGAGCACCCGCAGCCGTTCAGCCGGCTCGTCGGCGCGCTCCGCGACCGTGCAATCGTCGCCTCGATCTGGTTCGTGCTCGTCCCAGCTCTCCTCTTCGGCGTACTGAACGTCCTCGGCCCGCTGCGCCTCGACGTGCTCGGGTTGAGCGCGCTCGCGATCGGGGCGACCTGGCTCGTCGCCGCGAGCTTCGAGGCCGCGCTCTCGCCGCTGATCGGGCGGTTCTCCGACCGCCGTGGACGCCTCGCTCCGCTTCGTCTGGGCTTGATCGGGTCGGCCGCTGCGACGGCCACGCTCCCGTGGATCGACCGGGGCTGGCTGCTCGCCGCGGCGATCATCCTCGCGGCATGCGCGTTCGGAAGCTTCTGGACGCCCTCGATGTCGCTGCTCGCCGACCGTGCCGAGGCGATCGGGCTCGATTACGCATACGGGTTTGCGCTGATCAACCTCGCCTGGGCCCCGGGAGCGGCGGCCGGCTCGGCACTCGGCGGTGCGGCCGCGCGCGCGACGTCCGACGCCGCCGTCTACCTGACGCTTTCGGCACTCTGCGTCGCCACACTGCTCGTCCTCGCGCCTCGGTTGGCTGATCCCGCTACGGCGACTCGCTAGTCCAAGCCCTCCTACTAGCGGGTGTGGACAAAGGTGCTGACGCCGGCGAGCCGTCCGTAGCGGCGCTCCGTGAGGCGCCCGCGGCCCGGCCAGACGTACCACTTGCACGCCCCGCGAGGCAGCGTGTAGGCCTTGCCCGCGAACTTGCCAACCCTCGGGACGACGAGACGCGACCGCTTCGGCCAGGCCGTCAGGATCTTGCGCCGGCCGCACCAGACCTGGACGTTGTAGAAGGTCGCGTTCGGCACCGCCAGCCACTCGAGCAGGATCGGCGCCTTGACGCGTGCGCCTGCAGAGGGGTTGAAGAGCGGGGGCAGCGGCACCGCGCTCGCCTTCTCCTCGGGCGTCGAGTTCGCGGCTTCGTCGGATGCGCTGACGCGGTACTCGTATGTCGCGCGGTTGTCGATCCCGCTGTCCTTGTAGAAGTCCGCCTTGCCGTTGTAGACGACGGTCGATGCCTCGCCGCCCCGGCCCGGCGTGCGTGTCACGCGAACGCTCGCGACGTCCGACGAGAGCTTCCACTTCAGGAGCGCGAACTTGTTGCCGACCTGCGCGACGACGCCGGACAGCGACGGCGGCGTCGCGTCGTACTTGAAATTCTGCTGGCGAGGCGCACTGGTATGCCCCGCCTTGTCCGTACACGTTCCGGTGACGGTTGCCGCTGCCCCGTCAGGACCGCCGTAGCTGCCGCTCGTGCACGAGGCGACACCCGAGCCTGCGTCGGTCCCCTGGAACGTGAACGAGAAGCCGTGGTTGTACCAACCGTTCGCGTCGGGCGGCCGATCGGCAGCTGCACCCGTGACCTGCGGCGGCGTGGAGTCGTACGGGATCTCGACTCCACCCGAGCCGGAGTTGCCGGCTTTGTCGGTACAGCTTCCGGTGACCTGACCGCGTCCGTCGGGGCCCGAGTACGTCCCGCCGCCCGAGCAACCGGCGAGCCCCGACGTCGCATCGCTGCCGCCGATCGAGACGTTCACCGCATGCGAGTACCAGCCGTTTGAGTCCGGCGACCGGTCAGGCGATCCAGAGACGGAGGGGCCGCTCCCGTCGTAGCTGATCGTCGCGCTGCCGGTCGACGCGTTGCCCGCGACATCGGCGCAGCTGGATGGCACGGCGGCAGACGCTCCATCCGGGCCCGAATACGTGACGGCCTGACACCCTGCGACCCCGGAGAGGTTGTCTGCCGCCGTAAAGCCGACACTGACCGCGTGGTTGTACCAACCGTTCGAGTCCGGAGCTCGGCCGGGTGCTGCACCCGTGATCGATGGAGCGGTGTTGTCGTACTTGAAGCTGGGCGATGGAGCGGTCGAGCCGTTTCCGGCTACGTCACGACAGGTAACGCTGCCGGAAGCCGAGGCGCTGTCCGGACCCGAATACGAGCTCGAGCACGGCATCGGGCCCGACACCGCGTCGCTCGGCGTTGCAACGATCCCAACGGGCGCGTTGTACCAGCCCGCCTGATCGGCTGCACGTGCGAGGCCGATGCCGCTGATCGTGGGGCTCGTCTTGTCGATCTTGATCTCGACCGGCGCGATTGAGGCTGTCCCACCGGTGGTCGTTACCGAACAGCCTCTGGTGTGGACGCCTTCAGACGTGATCGTTTCGTTCTGACAGCCCGTGACTGAGATGACGGTCCCACCTTGCAGATCGATGATCCACGTGATCGTCACGTTGCTGCGCCACCAGCCTGCATCGCCGGCGGTACCTGAGAGGTTTGGATCACTAATCACGGGTGAAGCCGCCTCCGCCCAGGGAACAACGATCATTGCCGCAGTCATCACGAACGCGAGCGCGCGGCTCACCGCAGCGTCCTCCTCACCTCGATGACGAGCCCGAGGAACGAGCCGCTCGCCGCGAGCACGGTGAAGATCGCGAGCACCGCGAGCGTGCGCGCCGCAGCGTGGGGCTCATCGAGGACGAGCGACGCGGCGCTCACGACCGTGAGCGGCGGATCGCGGGGGTCTGCATGCGGACTCGGACGCGCCGCGATCGGAGCGCGCGTCCCGCGCCGAGCCGTCGCCGGCGCGGGACGTGCAGCTCTCGCCGCAGACTTCGAAGCTCGCTGTGGTGATCGTGATGACGACACGCGAACCGTCGCCTGCGACGTCACCACTCGGGGGGCCCGAGCTGCCGGACGCGTCGCGATGGTGCGAGCGCCGGCCACCGGAGGTGGATCGGGCGCCGGAACCGACGCGGACTGCGGGGGCGGGTCAGGCGCCGGCGCGGCCACCGCCGCCGGTGTGCAGACGAGCCAAAGCAGACCGGTGATCACCACCGCTCCCCCGTGCCGCAGCAACGATGACGGCTCGCCAGGCACCCTGTGCCCTCCCTTGTGGCGCTCGTTGCGAGTCCGAAGCTAGTCGGCGGGAGCACCGTTTTCAAGACCAGTCTTTTCGGGCTGGTGCCCGCGGGCCGCAATGGCCCGCGGGCACTTCCCGCCTCCTAGATCGCCAACTGCTGTGCCGACTGGAGCGCGTGATTTCGATTCGCTCCCTCGGCATCGGCGTCAGCGTCGTTCGACTGCCACGTCGGGCCGCCGCCGCCGGGGCTCCACACGAGAACCGGCGCGTTGCTGTTCTTCGGGGCGTGCTGCAATGCAGCCGCGAGGACAGCAGCGAGCTGGTGGTTCTTCGCCGACTGCCCGGCCGCCTGGATCCCGAGCTGGGCGCCTGCGCCCGACTGGGACTGCGAGGCCGTCTGATCGACGTTATTCGTGTTCTTCCCCGTTGCGTCGGACTCGACGCGGTTCGACTGCCATACCGGACCGCTTGTCCCCGGGCTGAGCACGCGGACGGGGTCGTTCACGTTCGACGCCCCTTCCGAGCACCCACACCGCGAGCGGCCGGCCTTCTGCTCTGCGAACGAGGCCACCAGCGAACCCTGCGAGCTCCAGGACGACTGTCCGAGCGCCTGGATCCCGACCGCACCCGCCTTGCATCCGCAGCTCCCGCCGGACTGCGTCTGCGTCGCCGTCTGGTCGACGGAGTTGCGGTTCTTCGCGGTTGCGTCGCTGTCGACGCTGTTCGACTGGTACACGGATCCTTCGTTGCCGGGGCTCAGAACCCGGAGCGGCTTGTTCTCGTTCGACGCCCCGTCCTGCAGCGCCGCCGAGAACGCGGCCGCGCCCTGGTGGTTCTTCGCTTCCTGACCGGCGACCTGGATCCCGAGCCCGGTCTGGCAGCACCTTTCGCCGCCCGAGCTCGTCTGCTGCTGGGTCGCGTCCTGGTCGGACGAGTTCTTGTTGGAGGCCTCGGCGTCGCTGTCGACGCTGTTGGTCTGCCACACGTTCCCGTCCTTGCCAGGGCTCTTGACCCTGATCGGCTCGTTCGAGTTCGAGGCGTCCTTCTGGGCCGCCGCCGAGAACCCGAGTGCGAACTGCTCGTTCTTCGAGGACTGCGCGGCGACCTGGATGCCCGTCGAGCCGTCGTGGCACTTGCAACCACTGCCACCCCGCTGGGTCTGATCCACCGTCTGGTCCACGTCGTTCGAGTTCTTCGCACTCGCGTCGGAGTCGACCGAGTTGGACTGCACGACCGAACCGCCGTTCCCCGGGCTCAGCACCCGGATCGGGCCGTTGTCGTTCTTTGCATGCTCCTGCGTCGCGATCGACGCCGCCAGCGCGGCCTGCCCGTTCTTGGACTCCTGATTCGAGATCTGGATGCCCGTTCCCGAGCCGGACCCTGCCGACTGCGTCTGGGTCGTGTCCTGGTCGACGTCGTTGCGGTTGGAGGCTCGAGCGTCGCTGTCGACGCTGTTCGTCTGCCAAACGTTTCCGTCGTTGCCAGGGCTCTTGACCCTGATCGGTTCGTTGGAGTTCTTCGCTCCCTTTTGCTCAGCGGCCGAGAAGCCGAGCGCAAGCTGCTCGTTCTTCGAGGACTGGTCGGAGATCTGGATACCCGTCGAGCCGTCGTGGCACTTGCAACCGCTGCCACCCCGCTGGGTCTGATCCACCGTCTGGTCCACGTCGTTCGAGTTCTTCGCACTCGCGTCGGAGTCGACCGAGTTGGTCTGCACGACGTTGCCGCCGTTGCCCGGGCTCAGTACCCGGATCGGCGTGTTGGTGTTGCTGGGATGGTCCTGCTTCGCGATCGACGCTGCCAGCGCGGCCTGCTCGCTCTTGGCGTCCTGGTCGGCGACCTGGATGCCCGTTCCCGAGCCGGACCCTGCGGACTGCGTCTGCGTCGCGTCCTGGTCGGACGAGTTCTTGTTGGAGGCCTCGGCGTCGCTGTCGACGCTGTTGGTCTGCCACACGTTCCCGTCCTTGCCAGGGCTCAGCACGCGGATCGACGCGTTCGTGTTCGAGGCGCCCTTCTGCTCTGCCCCGGACGCCGCCAGCGCCGCCTGCTTGCTCTTCGCATCCTGGTCGGCGATCTGGACACCCGTCGAGCCGGACTGGCAGCCACAGGATGCGCTGCCGCCGGACGACTGCGTCTGCGTCGCCGTCTGGTCTGCGTCGTTCGAGTTGCGAGCCGTCGCGTCGGAGTCGACCGAGTTCTCCTGCGTGACGTTCCCGCCGTTCCCCGGGCTGAGCACCCGAATGGACACGTTCGTGTTCTTCGGCTTGTCCTGCGTCGCCGACGACGCGGCGAGGGCGGCCTGATGGTTCTCGGCCTCCTGGTCCGCCGTCTGGACGCCGGTCGAGCCGGACGACTGACAGCACGTTCCCTTGCCGCCGGCCGCCTGCGACTGCGTCGTGTCCTGATCCGCCGAGTTGCGGTTCGACGCATCCGCGTCGGAATCGACGGAGTTCGTCTGCGAGACCGAACCATCGTTCCCCGGGCTGCCGACGCGCACCGGCACGTTCGTGTTCGACGCACCCGTCTGCGTCGCCAACGACAGTGCCGCCGCGGCCTGCTCGTTCGCGGCCGACTGGCTCGAGGACTGGATGCCGGTCGAGCCGGTCTGGCAGCACGCTCCGGTGCCACCGGCCGCCTGCGACTGCGTCGCGTCCTGGTCCGACGAGTTGCTGTTCGACGCCGTTGCATCGGAGTCGACGCTGTTCGTCTGGGACACCGAGCCGTCGTTCCCCGGACTGAGAACCCGGATCGAGATGTTCGTGTTGCTGGGCTGTGTCTGCGCTGCACCGGCCGCGGCTCCCGCCACCTGCCCGCTGGAGGCCGACTGGTCGACAGTCTGGCTCCCGACGGACGGCGTGTTCGCCGCCGCGATGCTCACTCCCGTGGTCAGCGAGAGCAGGCCTGCGGTGAGCGCGATGAGACATCGCTTCATTCCTTGTCTCCTTCACCGTCTGAGTGGATACGCCGGGCGGGACGCCCGACGCACTGACGCAGACGGCGCGCTAGCCGGGGCGCTCGAGGCGTGACGTGCGAGGCCGGAGACGTCGACGGTCTCTCGGCGTTCGCACGCGCAACGCTCGGAAGGGCGGGACAAGAAGGAAAGACGCGGCAAGGGCGGCGAGCGCGGCCGCCACGAAAGCGGCGCTGGAGGCGCCCGTCGCGCCTCCGACCGACGAGCCTCCCGGCGTTGGCGCGCGCGGGGCAGGCCGGGGCGCGCTTGCAGGTGGAGTCGCCGTCGAGGCGGCCCCCCTTGCGCTCGCGGCGATCGGGGCCCACGGCGCTCGCAGTGCGCTCGCCGGTCCCCCGGCGACCGGCACGGATTGCGGCCTCCGCCCGGCCGCCGGGTGCTTTCCGGCCGGCTGCGCGGCCTGCGCAGCGCCCTCGACCGGCTGGATCGCGGACACGATCGCCTCGATCGCTTCCGTGACGGCCACGGCGACCGTCGTCGACGCGGCGACGATCGCCTCGATCGCTTCCGTGACGGCCACGGCGACCGTCGTCGACGCGGCGACGATCGTCTCGGTCACCGCCGCGGTCACCTGCGCGGCAACCGAGGTGACGACGTCCGAAATCGCGTCAGCCGCAGCCGCAGCAGTGACGAGCGACGCCGCGCTTACGCTTGCGATGCCGGCCGCCGTCGCCTGTGTGACGGCAGCCGCCTCTGCAGTCGTGGTCGCGGCAACAGACGCCGCAGTGGCGTCGCCGATGCTGGCCGTTGCCTGAGTGACGGCCGTGATCGTCTGCGTCACGGCGCCGTCGTCGCCCGGGCTCCCGATCCGAATAGAGATGTTGGAATTCTGCGGCTGATACTGCGCAGCTGTTCCTTGATACTGCCCATCACCGGACCCTGAGTCGTCCGCCGCACAGTTGAAATTCCAGTTCCAAGTCCACGTTCCGCCTGAGACGACGCTCTCGCTCGAGTCCTCTGCAGCACGGTCACAATTCCAATTCCAGTTCCAGATCCACGTGCTGGGAAGGGAAGAAACAGCGGAATTGGACTCAGTCATATCCTGAGCCGCGGGCACGGGTTCATCCGCTGCGGCGATCGGCTCCGACGCGCTCTCCGGCTCGGTCTCCCCAGCACTAGCGGTTGCGTCCTCAGTGGACGCCTGCGGGGGCGCGTCGGGGAGGATCGCAACGTCTTCCTGCTGGGGGTGATACTGCGCCTGGGTCGGCTGATACTGGCTCTCTACGGGCGCCTCGGTGGTCTGCGAAGCACTCACAGCGCCCCCGCCCGAGCTCGCCGGGGCGGGCGCGACCGTGACCGCCGGCACCGAGAGCGCAGCCGATGCTTCCGGCGGCAACGACACCGTCGTTCCGGTGCTCGCCGCCAGCTCCTGCACGGCTGCCGCCACATCCCCCGCCGACGGGAGCGGAGGAAGAACTTCTGCTGCCGCCGGTGCAGCAGCAGAGAAATAGAAAGCGACAACCAGTGCGGCTGTTTGCGCGAACTTCATCTTCCAACCACGTAGATACCCAACTCGAATACGAATGAGCCGCGCGATTTGCGTCAAAACGATTGCATTGCGTCGAAGCGCGCGCTACAGTCGCTGTCGGTCGGGAAGCAAGGGGAGGGACGGCGGCCTGCACGCGGCACCGGTGACGGGGGGGCTTTCGGCGAACGGCGCTTCCGCGCGCGAGCGCATGATCCTCGACCACTTGCCGCTCGTGCGGTCAGTCGCACGCAGTTACGCTCGCAGCGGGAGCGAGCTCGACGACCTCGTGCAGGTCGGCTCGATCGGTCTGATCAAGGCGGTGGACCGCTTCGACCCCGACCGCGGCGTCGACCTCGCCGCCTACGCCCGACCGACGGTCGCCGGGGAGATCCGTCGTCACCTGCGCGACACGGCTCCGGTCGTGCGCCCGCCACGGCGTCTCCACGAGCTGAACGTGAAGCTTCGCCGAATCCGGCGTGAGCTGAACGGGCGGCTCGGTCGACAGGCATCGATCGGCGAGCTCGCCGACGCCGCGGGCGCATCCGCGGCAGAGACCGGAGCTGCGTCCGAGCTGGAGCGAACGACAGCTCCGCTGCCGCTCGACGGGGTGCTGGTGTCAGGAAGCGACCCGTACGTCGATGCGGACGACCGGCTCTTCGTCTCTTCGTGCCTCGACACGCTCGAGGGCCGCGAGCGTCGCATCCTCGAACTGCGCTTCTTCAGCGGTCTCAGCCAGCGCGAGATCGCGCGCGAGGTGGGTTTGTCGCAGATCCACGTCTCGCGATTGATCGAGCAGTCGCTGCGGACGTTGCAGCGCCGAGCCGAACGGCAATCACCGCTTTCGCGGATTGTGCTACCAGTCCCAAATTCATACACTGAGGTCCATGGCGCAGGCCGCCAGACGCATCGCCGAGCCGAAGCCGACCTATAGCGGGCGGCTGCTGCTGCGAATGCCTCCGGAGCTCCACGCCCAGGTGGCGCGCAAAGCCGAGCTCGAGCAGGTCAGCCTCAATCAGTTCATCACCGGTGCGGTCGCGGACGCGGTCGAACAGGACGGCCGACCTGGATTGGCCCCGCTGACGACCTCGCGGGCGCTGACGGCGGCTCTCGCCGTCAACCTCGTCGTGCTGACGGTCGCGGGTGCGGCCGCTGTCGCGCTGCTGGTCCTCGTCTGGCGCGGCTCGCTCTAAGGAGGATTTGGCGGAACGGGCCTCGCAGCCCGGCGGCACAGCGCCTGTTTCGCCAAAGCCTCCTCGGGCGCAAACGCCCGCCCGCGTAGGCTTCGGGCGGTGGCGATCAGGAAGCTCCTCGTCGCGAACCGCGGCGAGATCGCGCTCCGGACGTTCCGCGCGTGCCGTGAGCTCGGAATCGCCACGGTCGCGGTCGCTGCCCCGGACGACCTTGGGTCGCTGCATGCCCGCTCGGCCGACGAAACGGTCGAGATCGCGTCGTATCTCGCTTCGGAGGAGCACATCCGCGCAGCGAAGCAGTCGGGCGCCGACGCGATCCATCCCGGCTACGGCTTTCTTGCCGAAAACGCCGCCTTTGCGCGAGCGGTCGAGGCGGCGGAGCTCATCTGGGTCGGTCCGACCCCGGAGGCCCTCGAGACGGCCGGCGACAAGCTGCGCTCGAAGCAGGTCGCGCGCGAGGCGGGTGTCCCCGTGGTCGAGTCCGGCGAGCCCGAACAGCTGGGCTTCCCGCTCATCCTCAAGGCGGTGGCAGGCGGTGGCGGTCGCGGCATGCGCGTCGTCCGCAGCGCCGACGAGCTCGACGAGACGCGTGCCGCGGCGAGCCGCGAGGCCGAAGCGGCTTTCGGCGACGGCACGATGTTCGCCGAGCGCTACGTCGAACGGCCGCGCCATATCGAGATTCAGCTGCTCGGCGACGCCCACGGCCACGTCATCTCGCTGGGCGAGCGCGAGTGCTCGGTGCAGCGCCGCCACCAGAAGGTGCTCGAGGAAGCACCGTCCCCGGCGCTCGACCCGGCGCTCCGCGTGCAGATGAGCGACGCCGCGGTCGCGTTCGCGCGGGCGATCGGCTACCGCAGCGCAGGAACGGCCGAATTCATGCTCGACGGGCGCGATTTCCGATTCCTCGAGCTGAACGGCCGCATCCAGGTCGAGCACCCCGTGACCGAGCTCGTCACCGGCGTCGACCTCGTCAAGCAGCAGCTGCGGATCGCGCAGGGCGAGCCTGTGGACGCGAGCAACAGCCTGTTGCTCGGCCATGCCGTGGAGGTGCGGCTCTATGCCGAAGACCCCCGGACGTTCCTCCCCCAGGGCGGGAGGCTCGAACGCCTGCGCCTGCCGGAGGGCATCCGCGTCGATGCAGGTGTCGAGGAGGGCGACGAAATCGCGCTCGCGTACGACCCGATGATCGCGAAGCTGATCGCCCACGGCGAGACGCGCGAGGAGGCGCTCGCGAAGCTGCGCGACGCGCTCTCGGAGACCGAGGTGGAGGGTGTCGTCACGAACCTCCCGTTCCTGCGCTGGCTCGTCAACCACCCAAAGGTGCGCGCGGGGCACACGACGACCGCCTTCCTCGTCGAGAACCCGCCGCTCTTCGAGCCGCCGCCCCGCGCGCCCGACGCGGCGTGGCGCGGCGGCTGGCGCCTTAACCTCCCGGCCCCCGCGCCGCACGCGCCGCCCGACGTCGACGGCGCGGTACAGGAGCACGCCGCGCCGGGCGCGGAGCAGAGCGCGCTGACGGCGCCGATGCCGGGGACGGTGATCAAGGTCGCGGTCGCGCCCGGCGACACCGTCGCGCCGCGCCAGACGCTGCTCGTGCTCGAGGCGATGAAGATGGAGACGCCGGTCGTCTCGCCCTACCAGGCGACCGTCCGCGCCGTGCACGTCGATGAGGGCGACCGCGTTGCCGGCGGCGCGCTCCTGATCGAGCTCGAGGAATAGTCAGGCGGAACTGAGCGCGGAGGCGCGCTGGCCGCGCACGACGAGCACCACGACCACCGCCAGCACGGCGGCCATCAGCACCAACGTGAGAACATCGTCGCCCGTCGGCTTCAGCGTCATGTCGGCAACGACGAGCGCGATCACCGTGTAGTCGATCCGCTGTCGCGCGAACATGGAGCCGATTGAACGGGCAGCATCCGTCGTCATCCCGTCGCGGGCCAGCTCGGCATCGATGCGCTCGGACTCCGGCTTGATCAGAAAAAGCCCAGTCAAGAACGTGGCGGCGAAACCGGCGAGCCCGAGCAGTACCCACAGCTGGTCGAACGCCCACGGCCCTTCGATCACGAGGAGGATCCCGGTAACCAACGCGGTCAGGGAGACGGGGATGAAGATGCGCGTCGCAAGCCACTCGGACTGACCGAACAGCGATTGGAGCGCCTGGTTGTCGCCGGCACGCCCGAACCGGTCGCCCAGCACGAGCAGCGCAAACCCGGTGCCGAGCCAGATCGCGACGCCCAACACGTGGACGAACAGCAAGACCTCGTAGTACGACACGCTAGAAGAGCTTCTGCAGCTTCATCGCCGCGCCCATGTCACCCTTGATCTTCAGTTTCCCGCTCATGTAGGCCGAGGTCGGGTTGAGGTCTCCCGAGGCGATCTGCTCGAACGTCTCGGCCGAGCTCGCGAGCGTGACGTCGGCATCGCCGCCTCCCTCGGTCACGGAGACGGTGCCGTCCGCGACGTCGACCTTCCACTGCCCCTCCCCCTCGATGTCGAAGAGGTACGAGTTGTTCATGCCCGCCGTCTTGGACGAGTCGACGCGGGACTCCAGGCTCTCGAAGAACTCTCTGGTCTTCATGGGCGGGGAGCCTACTACGCGACTGCGGGCAGGTAGCGGCGGATGAGCGCCCGCGACAGGTTCCACTGTGCTTCGACGATCGCGAGCCGGTTCCGCTCGAGGTCGCCCGGCTCCGCCAGGTCCAGCCGGAGGTCCTGCCGCTCACGCGTCAGCTGCTCGAGCTGCTGCATGAGCGCCTCGACGCTCAGCTCGCGGGCCGCAGACCGCATCAAGGTCGGTATCGGCATGGTGAGGGCCTGGCTAAAGGGCGGTGAAGATCCCGCACCCGCAGCCTAGGAAGGGCGTCGGATAGCATCCCGAGCCGCGTGGACCTCGACCTGACCCCGGAGCACGAGCTCGTCCGCTCCACGGTCCGCGAGTTCGCGGAGCAGCGTGTCGCGCCGCTCGCGGAAGAGCTCGACCGGGAGGCCCGCTTCCCGTATGAGCTCGTCGCGGAGCTGGCCGACCTCGGGCTGATGGGGATGACGATCCCGGAGGAGTACGGCGGCGCCGGGACGGACACCGTGTCGTATGCGATCGCGGTCGAGGAGCTGACGCGAATCGACTCGTCGGTGGCGATCACCGTCGCGGCGCATCACTCACTCGGCACGCTCCCGATCTACTACTACGGAAACGAGGAGCAGAGGCGCGAGTGGCTCCCCGAGCTCGCGTCCGGCCGGAAACTCGCCGCGTTCGGACTGACAGAGGCGGGCGCTGGATCCGACGCCGGCAACACGCGGACGACCGCCGAGCTGCGCGACGGGCAGTGGGTGATCAACGGCTCGAAGATGTTCATCACGAACGCGGGCACGGACATCACTGCGTGCGTGACGATCACTGCGAACACCGGTGATGGCGAGGTGTCGAACTTCATCGTCCCGAACGGGACGCCCGGCTACGAGATCTCCACGCCGATGCACAAGCTCGGCTGGCGCGCCTCGGACACGCGCGAGCTCTCGTTCAAGGACGTCGCTCTTCCCGAAGGGAGCCTGCTCGGGCCGCGCGGGGAGGGCTTCAAGCAGTTTCTCGAGATCCTCGACGGCGGCCGCATCTCGGTCGCGTCGATGGGGGTCGGGCTCGCGCAGGGCGCGTACGACCTCGCGTACGCCTACGCAAAGGAGCGTGAGCAGTTCGGCAAGCCGATCGCGAGGTTCCAGGCGGTTCAGTTCGCGCTCGCCGACATGGCGACCGAGATCGAGGCCGGCCGAGGGCTCGTCTACAAGGCGGCGTGGCTCAAGGATCAGGAGCGCCCGTTCGCGCGCGAAGCCGCGATGGCGAAGCTCTACACGGGTTTGCTCTCGAATCGCGCGGCGAACGCGGCACTGCAGATCCACGGCGGGTACGGGTTCATGGAGGAGTCGCCGATCTCGCGGCTCTTCCGCGATCAGAAGATCCTGGAAATCGGAGAAGGAACGAACGAAGTGCAGCGCATGGTGATCGCGCGGCATCTCGGCCTTTGACGAGCTTGCCGCGACGATGCGGCGGGAGTAGGGTCGCACCCAGACGACCTTGGAGGTGCCATGAGGGGTGGCGGTGAGAAGCAGATCGGACGCCGGTCCCGGCGCCTGCTCGCGCCGCTAGCCGGTGTCGTCCTCCTCGCAATCGCCCTCGCCGAGCGGTTCCGCCGGCGCCGCAGAGGCGAGCAGACCGAAGGGAGCAGGCAGATGTCGGAGGCGAACAAGACCGTCGCTCGGCGCCTCGTCGAGGAGGCGTTCAACCAGGGCAACTACGACGTGATCGAGGAGCTGGTCGCGCCGACGATCGTGAACCACGATCCGGCGACAGGAGACGAAACCGGCGTCGACGGGGTGCGGCAGAACATCGACCGCTACCGGTCCGCCTTCCCGGACGTCAAGATCACGATCGAGGAACAGGTCGCGGAGGGCGACCTCGTCGCGAGCCGCTGGAAGGCGACGGGAACGCACAAGGGCGAGCTGATGGGGATCGCCCCGACCGGCAAAGAGTCGACGGTCACCGGCCTGACTCTCGACAAGATCGAGGACGGCAAGATCGTCGAGTCCTGGACCAACTGGGACACGCTCGGGATGCTTCAGCAACTCGGCGTCATTCCGGCGATGGCCACCGCTTGAGCGAACGTGGGTTCCGCGAAAGGCCGCCTTCCAGGCGGCCTTTCGCCCTTTTGGGTGTCGGAGAAGCAGTTGCGGATGCCGATGCACGCCTGGCAGACACGCGATGTTTCTCTCCGAGCCCCAGCACATGCCGTGTAACGACTGCGGCGCATCGGTCGCCCGCGCGGAACGTGACGCGCACCGGTGCGACGCCGAGCGACGCCTCGACTACGAGGCTTTGCAGCTCTGCGGGGACGTTGCCGCCTTCGACGAGGAGTTCGCGGTGTATCTCGAGTCGCGGGCCGGGCGATTCGCGGCGTGGTACGCCGCACGCACGCGGCAGCCACGTCCACAGAGCTGACCGCCCGCAGATCCTCGGCCTCTGATGCCCCTCGGGACCACGTTCTCGGAGGCCGGGGACATCCTGCGTCGGAACGTCTTCGCGCTGCTCGTGATCGGCGGGCTCGTCTTCTTCCCGCTCGATCTCCTCACGTCGCTGATCGACGAGGACCGCGGGTGGGGCGACGGCTCGTGGACCGACGTCGTGCTCTTCACCGTCGTCTGGGCACTCGGCGCGCCGCTCGCTTACGTGGCGGCGATCGCCGCGATCGCCGTCGAGCCCGAAGGGGCAACGGAGGAGGCCCGGACGCCGTTCGCCGCGCTACGCGATGCCGTCCAGCGCTGGCCGACCGTGCTCGCGATCACCGTCGTCGCTTCGATCGGCGTGCTCGCAGGAGCCCTCGTCCTCGTCGTGCCGGGAGTCATCTTGCTCGTCTGGTGGCTGCTCGCCTACCAGCCTGCACTCATCGAGCAGCTCGGCTGGCGCGCGTCGCTGGGCCGTTCTCGCGAGCTCGCTCGCGGCCACTTCTGGCAGCTCCTCGTCGTCGCCCTCGTCGTGGGCGGAGGATCGGCGCTGGCCGACTACGCGATCTTCCGCATCAACGACGCGACACTCGAGAACGTCGTCGGCGCCTGGGCCGGCGGCGTCGTCGTCGACACGTTCACGATGGCAGTCAGCGCCGCGCTCACGACCGCGGCGTACTGGCAGCTGCGCTCGGTGAGTTCCCCGTCGCTTCAAGAAAGCTAGCGGGACAGCCTGCTAAGGTCGGCTCTGGCGGTTACGCGGTAACAGCCGCTTATTCCACGTATAAGCTGCTCTCATGCTGTTTCGACAGTTCGTCGACTCCGACCTCGGCTGCGCCTCCTACCTGATCGGCTCCGAGCAGGCCGGTGAGGCGATCGTGGTCGATCCCGCGTTCGCGATCGACCAGTACGTCGTGGAAGCCGAGCGACACTCGCTGCGAATCGTGCGCGCCGTGGAGACGCACAACCACGCCGACCACGTCGCAGGGCACGGCCGGCTCGCGCTCGAGCACGACGTGCGCGTTTCGATCCACCCGCTCGCGGAGCCGGACTACGAGTTCGACCCGATCGTCGACGGCGACGTGCTGCACGTCGGTGAGGTCACGATTCGCGTGTTGCACACGCCGGGGCACCGCCCCGAGCACTGCGCGCTCCTCGTCGACGAGCGGCTCCTCCTGACCGGCGACTCGCTGTTCGTGGGCGACGCCGCCCGCCCCGACCTCGCGGTCGGAGCGGCGGAGGGCGCCGAGGGGCTCTTCCACAGCCTCCGCCGGCTCGAGGAGATGCCCGACGACGTCGAGGTCTACCCGGGCCACGTCGCGGGCTCGCTCTGCGGCGCAGCGATGAGCTCGGATCCCTCCTCGACCATCGGGAAGGAGCGCCGCTCGAACGCAGCGCTCCGAATCAACGCGGTCGATGACTTCGTCGCGGATGCGCTCTCGAAGAACGCACCGAGGCCGCCCAACATGGATGCGATCGTCGCGCTCAACCGCGGTCCGTTTCTGCGCGCGCGTCCTCCCCTCTCCCCCTCCGGAGACGTCCGCGCCAAGTCCGTGCTCGACGTCCGCGACGCCGAGGAGTCCGCCGCCGGGCACCTTCCGGGAGCGCTCAACGTGCCACTCTCGGGCAGCTCCTTCGCCACGAAGGCAGCCTTCGTCCTCGGCGACGGCCCCGTCATCCTGCATGCGAGCTCCGCGGCGCAGGCGCAGCAGGCCGCACAGGCGCTCCACTCGGTCGGGCTACTGGAGCTCGATGGTTTCGTCGTCGATCCACCAGGGAGCGGGAAGCGGCTCGAGCCCGTCGACCTGGACGAGCTCGAGCAGTTGGTCGCACAGGACGCCGTCGTCGTGCTGGACGTGCGCGAGGCCGACGAGCGCGATGAGGGCTACATCGCCGGCTCGCGGCACATCCCGTACCGGCTGCTTCCCGCTGTCTCCGACGGTTTGACCGACCGGACGGTGATCACGATCTGCAGCTCAGGCGCGCGAGCCGGCATCGCCGCGAGCGTCCTCGCGGCACGCGGTATCGACGCCCGTCCGGTGCTCAACGGCGGCGTCGAGGACTGGCAGCAGCGCGGTGGGCGCACGATCGAGTTCCGCCGCTGCGGTTCGTAGGCGCGGCATGACCATATCGCCGGCGAGCGGCGTTGCGCGCAAGCTCTTCGCACCGCTCGGTCCGACGTACGACCGATACGCACGCCTGCTATCGCTCGGTCAGGATCCGCGCTGGCGCCGGTTTCTCGTCTCGCGCGTCTCGGTACTCCCGACCGAGACGGTCCTCGACGTTGCGTCGGGAACCGCTGCGGTCGCGATCGAGCTCGCGCGCCGCACCGGCTGCTCGGTCGTCGGTCTCGATCAGAGCGAAGAGATGCTCGCCACGGGTCGCCGACGCGTTGAACGGGCCGGACTCGGCGAGCGAGTCAGCCTCGTCCACGGGAGAGCCGAGCAGCTGCCGTTCCCGAACGGCGGGTTCGACGCCGTGACGTTCACGTACCTGCTCCGCTACGTCGACGATCGCACCGCGACCATGCGCGAGCTTGCCCGTGTGACCCGCGGCGGTGGGACGATCGCCTCGCTCGAGTTCGGCGTTCCTCCTGCGCCACTGTGGCGGTTGCTCTGGGAGCTGTACGTCCGACTCGTGCTCCCGCTTGGCGGCCGCGTGATCTCTCCCGGCTGGCACGACGTGGGGCGCTTCCTCGGCCCGAGCATCCGCGCGCTGCCCCCGCCCGAGCAGCTCGCGGGAGTCTGGCGGGATGCAGGCATCACCGAAGTGCGCTTCCGACGCCTGAGCTTCGGCGGCGGCGTCGTCATGTGGGGCCGCCGGGAGTGACTGCCAAGCAGCGCCCGGCGTTCTACGCGCTCGAGGGCGGCGGCTGGCGCGAGTACGTCACGCTGCTCCACCCGCCCTACACGCTCTGGCATCTCTCCTACGTCGTGATCGGCGCCGCACTCGCACCGCACCTTCCCGTCGAGCGGTTGCTCTGGGGCCTCGCCGCCTTCTTCCTCGCGCTCGGAATCGGCGCGCACGCCCTCGACGAGCTCAACGGACATCCGCTGCAGACCGGGATCTCAAACCGGATCCTCGTCGCGCTCGCAACGGTATCGATCGTGACCGCCGCGGCCATCGGTGTGGGTGCGGCCCTCGCGTGGACGCCCCTGCTCCTGCCGTTCGTTGCGTTCGGGACGTTCATCGTCGTCGCGTACAACCTCGAGCTCTTCGGAGGGCGCCTCCACTCCGATCTCTGGTTCACGCTGGCGTGGGGCGCGTTCCCCGTGCTGACGGCGTACGTCGGCGCTGCCGAGACGGTCCGCCCGGAGGCGCTGCTCGCCGCAGGGTTCGCGGCGTTCCTCAGCCTGGCGCAACGGCACCTCTCCACGCAGGTGCGAACGATCCGGCGCCGCACAGATCGCGTCTCGGGCGTGATCTCGTTCACGGACGGCCGCGAAGAGCCCATTACCCGGGAGAGCCTGATCCGCGCTCCGGAGGCGGCTCTCCACGCCCTCGCGTGGGCGATCGTCGCGCTCGCGCTCGCGCTTCTCGTGCTGCGCGCCGGCTAGCGGAAGAACCAAGGGCGCGCGAGCGTCTTGTAGACATGCTCCGCAGCCAGTCTCACCAGGACCTCGCGCGAGAGCGTCACGCCCAGCTGGTCCGCAACGCGTCGATCAGGTACGTCTCGACGGTCACGTACGTGCCGACGAGCTCGGCCGGGCATGAACCCGAACGCCGCCGTCGCGACACCTTCGCCTCGTTGTTCCGCAGGGCCGCCCTCGTCGGCGGCTGACCCGGCGCCGCAGGCGCGGCAAGGATCAGTCGCGGTTGCCGCCGGAGGCGGGCTTTGCCGGCCGAGGCGTAGCGGACGCTGATCCTCCTGAACGAGAAGAAAGGGGTCCACGGGGGAAACATGGTTTCCCCCGTGCTCCTCAGCGGAGGCGCTCGACCGAGTAGCCCCAGCGCTCCAACGCGTCGAGGAGTCCGAGCGCGTGCGCCTCGTCCCGCGTCGAGAGCGTGAGCTCGACCTCCGTCTCCGCAACTGAGAGCTGGATTCCCTCGCGGTGGTGCTCGACGGAAACGAGGTTCACGCGCTCCTGCGCGACCCGCGATAGGAGCTTGACGAGCTCGCCCGGGCGATCGGAGATACGCGTTCGCACGACGAGATAGCGCCCGGCCAGCGTGAGCCCGTGCCGCATGACGGTGATCAGCAGCGAGGGATCGATGTTCCCGCCCGACAGGAGCACCGCAACGGGCCCCTCCCCGCCGACCCGACCCGCGAGCAGCGCCGCGAGCGGCGCCGCCCCCGCGCCCTCGACGAGCAGCTTCGCGCGCTCGAGTGAGAGCACGATCGCCTTGCTGATCTCCTCGTCCGTGACGGTGACCACGTCGTCGATGAGCTCGCGCACGATCGCCGTCGTCAGCTCTCCGGGGTTCTTGACCGCGATCCCTTCCGCGATCGTGAAGCCGACCGCGTGTCCACCGGCCAGCGGTGCACACGCCGCGGCCTGCACCCCGACGATGCGCAGCCCCGGTTTCAGCTCCTTCGCAGCGATCGCGATCCCCGCCGCGAGCCCGCCGCCGCCGATCGGGACGACGATCGTCCCCACGGCCGGCAGCTGCTCGACGAGCTCGATCCCGATCGTCCCTTGGCCGGCGATTACGCGCTCGTCCTCGAAGGGGTGCACGAACGTCGCGCCGCTCGTTCCGGCGTACGCGCGCGCGGCCTCGTACGCGTCGTCGAACATCTCTCCGCCGAGCTCGATCCTGGCGCCGTAGTTCTGCGTCGCCTCGACCTTCGCGACGGGCGTTTCCTGTGGCATGAAGATCGTCGCGTCGATCCCGGCCTCGCGAGCGGCCCACGCCACGGCCTGCGCATGGTTCCCCGCGCTCACGGCGACGACGCCCGCCGCGCGCTCGCCTTCCGAGAGCGTTGCCACGCAGTTGACCGCTCCGCGAATCTTGAACGAGCCGGTGCGCTGGAGGTTCTCGGCCTTGAGCCACACCTCGCGGCCGGTCATTCGCTCGAAGGACTCGGAGACGAAGACCGGAGTCTCGCGCGCAGCCCCACGGATCCGCTCGCGCGCAGCCCGAATGTCAGCGAATGTCGGGGCTGTTCCCGTCTTCAACCTTGAACACCTTCTCCATGATCTCGCGAACCGCGGTCAGGGGGTCGAGCTCTCGGCGCTGGACCTCGTCGAGCAGCCGCCGCAGCTCCGGGTCGTCGCGGACCGCATGCTCGAGATGGGTCTTTGCCCGGGCCGAGGCGACCGCGAACACCTCGCCCGCGAGGTTTCGCCGGCGCCTCTCTTCGAGACCGCCGTGCTCCTCGAGGTGAGCCCGGTGCCGCTCGATGCCCTCCCAGAGCTTGTCCACGTTCTCCGAGCGCATCGCCTCGGTCAGGACGATCGGCGGCTTCCACGTTCTCTCGAGATCGAGGGCGAGGATCGAGCGCACCTCGTTCAGCATCGTCTTCGCCGTGGGATGGTCGGACTTGTTGATCGCGATCACGTCGGGAATCTCCATGATCCCCGCCTTCAGCGCCTGCACCGAGTCGCCGGAGCCCGGCATCAGCACGAGCAGGACGGTGTCCGCGACGCCGATCACCTCGACCTCGCTCTGTCCCGCACCCACGGTTTCCAGGAAGATCACGTCCTTCCCGGCCGCGTCGAGCACGAGCATCGCCTGCAACGCCGCCTCGGCGAGCCCGCCGAGGTGTCCGCGGGTGCCCATCGAGCGGATGAAGACGCCCGGATCGAGGAAGTGGTCGGCGAGCCGGATCCGGTCACCGAGCAGGGCGCCGTGCGTGAATGGGCTCGACGGGTCGACCGAGATGACGCCGACGGACAGCCCCTGGTCCCGAACGTGCCGAACGAGCGCGCTGATCAGCGTCGACTTTCCGACCCCGGGCGGCCCGGTCACGCCGATCGTGTACGCGTCCCCCGTCTCCGGGTAGAGGTCGCGGACGACCTCGTAGGCGAGCGGCTCAGAGTTCTCGACGAGGGTGATCGCGCGCGCCAACGCACGCGTGTCGCCTGCGCGGACGCCCGCGGCGAGGGTCTCGCGCGTCCACTCCCTCCGCCGCGCCACGGTCGCGAAGGTTACTCGTGCGCGACGCCGAGCTCTGCGGGGTCGGTCGCCGCCGCAGAGACGATCGGGTACGGCTCCGCCTCCAGATGGTCGGGCTGCGCCGGGATCCCACGTGCGAGTGCGTACGCGGCGACCGCGGCGACTCCCGACACGATCGCGGCGACGCCCCAGGTCCAGCGAGCGCCGTACGCGTCCGAGATGAACCCGCCGGCGAGCATGCCGATGAAGAGCGCGCTGTACGTGAGGCTCATCGCGAGCGTGAATGCGCGACCGCGCAGGTGGTCCGGGGTGCCTCGCTGCACGAGCAGGCTGTTCGCCACGACGGCCACCCCGTTGCCGAAGCCGAACGCGACGACGAAGATCGCCGCCGCCCAGACGTTCGGCGCGATAGCGGTCGCGGCCAGCCCGAGCGACATCAGCCCGATCGAGCCGCCGTAGGACACCGCCGTCCCGAAGCGGGTGGTCGCCCAACCCGCCCCGAGGCTGCCGAGGACCAGACCGAGCCCGGAGGTCGCCATCAGCAAGCCGAAGCCGAAGTTGCCCGCGTCGAACGCGACCTTCGCGAGCTCGACCTCGGCAACGTCGGAGTTGCCGATCGCGAGCATCGCGAGACTCCAACCGACGAGGACGGTCAGCAACGCACGGGACTGCACGGCGAGCTTGAAGCCCTCGGCAAGGTCGCGCCAGTGGCCCTCGCTCAGCGCCTTCTCCGTCTGGAGCTTGTTCTCGGCGATCCGCGCGATCAGCAGCGCGGAGCCCAGGAACGTGATCGCGTTGAACCAGTACGCGACGTCCGGCGTCGAGAACGAGAGCAGGACGCCGCCCAAGAGCGGCCCCAGCATCCACGTGATGTTCTCGGCAGCCTGGAAGATGCCGTTCGCGTCCGCGAGCTCGTCGTCGTCGACGAGGTTCGGCAGACCCGCGTACAGCGCCGGGCGGAAGAACCCGGTGGCGAACCCGGCGACGCCGGCGAGCGCGACGACCTGGACGGCGTTCGTCGCGAACGGCAACGCGACGAAGACGCCGCAGCGAAGCAGGTCGGACGCGATCATCAGCCTGCGCCGGGAAAAGCGATCGACCACCGACCCGAGCAGCAGCCCGATCACGATGATCGGGACGAAGTCCGCGACGAGCAGCGCGGCGACCCACTTGCCCGAGTGCGTGCGGTCCCAGATGTCGACCATCAGGGCCATCACCGCAAGCCGGGTTCCGAGCCCCGAGCCGGTGGCCGCGAAAAAGAGCAGCCGGAAGTCGCGAGCGCGTCGAATCAGGTCGATCTGACGGCCGGCCACGGGCTCACGCTAGTACAGGGGTCAACAGAGCGTCACCCCCAGCGGAAGGGTTCGGAGTGTCCTACGCCTTGCTGGCAGCACGCACCCGGCCGAGCGCCTCGTCCAATCCAGCGTTGTCTTCGGGGGACCCGACCGTGACCCGGATCGCGCTCGGAGCGCCAAACCCGGCGAGCGGGCGCACGATCACGCCCTCGCGCAACAGCGCCTCGAAGAGGTGCCGCGCATCCTCTTCTCCGCTCTCGGCGTACACGAAGTTCGCAACCGCTGGGCGAGCGCACTCGAAGCCGTGGCGCTCGAGGATCTCGACGACGCGCAATCGCTCCTGCGAGTTCGCCTGCCTGCGTCTCTCGACCTCGGCGTCATCGTCGAGGCTCGCGACAGCCGCGACCTGCGCCTGTGCGTTCAGATCGAACGCGCGACGCACCTTCGCGATCGCCGAGACGACCGAGGCGCTTCCCACACCCCAGCCGACGCGTAGACCCGCGAGCCCGTAGATCTTCGAGAACGTGCGCACGACGAGTACGCGGTGGCCTCGCCTGAAGTACTCCTCGATCCCGTCCGGATACTCCGGGTCGTCGATGTACTCGAGGTACGCCTGGTCGAGGACGGTCAGCACGTGCGCGGGGACACGATCGAAGTACGCGTTGAGCTCGGCATGCGTGTTCATCGTGCCGGTCGGGTTGTTCGGGTGGCAGACGTAGACCACCTTCGTCCGCGGCGTGATCGCGGCAAGCAGGCCGTCGAGGTCGTAACGAGCGTCGGTGAGCGGCACGCGCACCGGCGTCGCACCGAGCTTCAGCGCGTCGATCACGTAGCTGGGGAAAGACGGCCACCCGCAGACGACCTCGTCACCCGAGTCGAGGAACGCCTGGGAGACGCAGTCGATCAGCCCGTCTGCCCCGGCTCCGACGGCGATCTCCTCGAAGGCGACGCGGTAGCGGGCTGCGAGTGCGGCCCGCAGGCGGAACGCACCTCCGTCGGGGTAGCGGTTGAGGTCGCGGGAGGCGCGCTCCATGGCCTCGAGGGCAGCGGGAAACGGAGGAAACGGGCCTTCGTTCGATGCGAGCTTCACGACTCGGTCGAGCCCGAGCTCGCGCTGGACCTCGTCGACGGGCTTGCCCGGCTCGTACGGCGTCAGCCCCGCGACGGCGGGATTGACGAAATCGTCCGGGATTTCCGCCGGGCGCTCGGGCACGGCGGAAACTCTACTCGGCGTCCTGCGCGCCCTCGCCGCCGCCCTTGCGGCGCCAGAAGAAGACGACCGCGCCTGCGGCCGCGAGCAGCGAAACGATCAAGCCCTTGTTCGGCTTGCCCTCGTCCACGCCGGGCACGGCGGAGCGCGCCCTGTGCGCCGCCGTCCGCTTCCAGGCACGCCAGGTCAGCCAGCCGAGCAGGGCGTTGCGTCTGTTGACGATGCTCATCCCCGCGAGCCTACCCTCGCGGGCCGGAAACGCGAAACGCCCCCGGAGAGGCGCTTCGCTCGAGAGTACCCGGGGCCCGCGGGCGGCCACGGCCCCGGGTTGGGGACGAGGGCACGTCCACTGACCAAGACGCCGCCCCGCTTCGAAACTTGCGCAGGCTTAACGTCGCCCAGGAAGGCTGCGGGGCTTTGGCTTCCGCAGCTTCGACCGGCCGCCCTCGTTCGGCTTCGGGTCGACGGTCTTCGCCTGAGCCGGCCGAACGGGCTTCGGGTTCGCCGTGCGGTGCGCAGCCCTGTTCTGCCCTGACTGAGTCGCTTTCGTGCTCCGGGCGGGAGCTGCGTTCTTCTTCGCCTGCCCCGGCGAGGCGAGCTTGGCCTCGCGCCCGATCTGCCCCGGCGCGGCGGCCTTACCTCCGGTCTCCGCCTTGGGCTTCGCGGTCGAGGCTGCGCGCTTCGCGGCGGGGACTCGAGGAACCTGCGCTGCTCGAGCAGGCACCGCAGCAACGGTCTGCGCAGGGTCGGCAGCCTTGCGTTGCTGCGACGGCTGCGTGAGCTCCTTCGCTCCCTCGTAGCCGACCCCGGTCGCGACGACGCCGGCGGTGACGAACGCCGCAGCCTTTAGTGCGACCCCGCCCCCGACGACGGCTCCACCACCGCCGAAGAGCGACGTGAGCGAGGTGGGGACGGGCACCAGCGCAAGCGCCTTGAAGGCCTGCTTGTGCGCGCGCTGGCTGCGTGCGAAGCGTTCGCACTCCTTGCACTCCCGCAGGTGGGCGCGCAGCGCCGAGCGTTCGGGACGCGACAGCCTGCGATCTGCTTGAAGCGAGATCGCGCGCTCGGCCTCCTCGCACGTCAGCGATCCCTCGAGCTGTTCCCGCAGCGCGCGGCGTGCGCGGAAGAGCAGGGTTTCGACCGCGCTGACGGACGTATCGAGGATCTCGGCGATCTCCGCGTACGAGCGGCCCTCGAGCTCGCGCATCACGAGCGCCGCACGCTGGTTGAACGCGAGGTGTCCGAGGGCGCGCTGGATGTCTTCCGCGCTCGGCCCGCGGTCCTCCTCCGGCACGATCTCGCCGACACGATCGTTGAACTCGACCTCGTCGGGGCGCCGCTGCGCCTGGCGGAAGCGTTGCCGGCAGACGTTGTGGGCGATCGCGATCAGCCAGTTCTGCGCGTTGCGCGGGCGCTCGCCCCGCTGGTACGCGCGATACGCGTTCAGGAACGTGATCTGAGCCACGTCCTCCGCGTCCGAGGGCTGCCGCAGGACCGCGAGCGCGTAGCGGTAGACATCGCCGACGTGCCTCCGGTAGATCTTCTCGAAGGACCGGTCCGCGCGCAGCTGCTCCGCCAGTAGGGGCGTCATACCCTCTGAGATCCCGCTCCCGACGAAAACTTGCGCTCGGCTATGGCACCTTCACCGTGACGGAGGGAACCGGAACGTCCGGAACGACCGGGACGACACGGGACAGCCGGGACGACGATCTGAGGCACCTCGACGGGAAGCGTGGGTGTGCTCGGCGGCTTCACCTCGACCGCGGGAAGCTCCAGGGTCACCTGTTTCGACTCGGTCAACGACGTGGGCGTCGCAAGTACAGCGGCGTGCTCCGCCTGCGGGAGGGAAGCCGGTGCGGCGTCCGGCCCAAGTGCCGTGCGCCGCTGCTTCGTGGCGCGCGCCGACGCGGCGGGCCGCGCCGTGGCACGGGCGACCGTGCGCCGACTGCGACGTCGCGCGGGGCACGTGCGCGAGCGTGACCGCGGCCGGCTGCGAACCCTCGCGCGCCGGTGCTGCCCTGAGTGCGTCGGCTGCCTGTTGCGTTGCGCCGACCGCGGCCACGCCGGCAGCGAGCACCGCTGCCGCCTTCACGGCGATCCCCGTTCCGGCGGCTGCGCCTCCACCCCAGGACGCGAGCGAAGCCGGCAACGGCACAGGGCCGAGACCGCGGAGCGCGGCGCGCCGGGCGCGTTGGCGACGAGCGAGCGACGCGCACTCCGCGCACTCGCGAAGGTGCGCGCGAAGCCGTGGCCGCTCGTCTTTCGGAAGCCGACCGTCGAGCTGCAGCGAGAGCGCACCCTCCGCCTCGCCGCAGGTGAGCGTCCCCTCGAGCTGCTCGCGGAGCGCGCGCCGCGCCCGGAAGAGCAGCGTCTCGACGGCGGAGGTGGACAGCTCGAGCACTTCGGCGATCTCCACGTAGGTGCGTCCCTCGAGCTCCCGCATGACGAGCGCGGACCGCTGGTTGAAGGAGAGCGCTCCCAGGGCGTGCACGAGCTCCTGCACGTCGACATCGTCGGTGCCGGCGGGCAGCGCCTCGGCGCGCTGCTCTTCCAGGGCCACTTCGTGCGGGCGGCGCCTCGCATCGCGGATGCGCGTGCCGCACGTGTTGTGCGCGATGGTGATCAACCACCGCCGCGGATGGCGCGGGCGCTCCCCGCGCTCGAAGGCGCGGTACGCCTTCAGGAAGGTCGTCTGCGCGACGTCCTCGGCATCGTCGCGGTTGCGCAGGACCATCAGCGCGTAGCGGTAGACGTCTTGAACGTGCGACCGGTACAGCCGCTCGAAGGCCTGCTCGCCCGAGTGCCGTTGAACAAGGATCGGCGTCATGGTCAGGTGCCGACTTGGCAACGGGTCCGTGCCCGGGCGGGATACGGGCTAACCCTCCTAGAAGCGTGATGTGCGTCGCTGCGACCGCGGCCGCGAAGCGGCCGCCTTTAGGGGTCTTCGTGCGTCGCGGATCCGCGCGAGCGGATTCGCGACTTGCGCAGCTATTACGCCCGGGCGGGGGCGCGCTTGCGGTTTGGCAGGTGGATCGCGCGGCCCAGAGCTACGAGCCCGGCTTCCTTGATGCCCTCTGAGAGCGTCGGGTGGGCGGTCATACCGTCGGCGACGGTCTCGACCGTCGACTCGGCGTCGATCGCGACGACGCCGGCTTCGATCAGGTCGGTCACGTGTGGGCCGACCATGATCAGCCCGATCAGCTCGCCGTAGCGGGTCTCATGGATCGACTTCACCCAGCCGACGGTCTCGTTCTGCATCACGGCGCGCGCGTTGGCGACCCAAGGGAACTGGCCCACTGCCACGTCGTCGCCGTATTGCTCGCGCGCCTCCGCCTCGGTCAGGCCGACGCCGGCGATCTCCGGATCGGTGTAGATCGGGCGCGGGACGGCGCGGTTGTCGACGATGGCCTCGTGGCCGCATGCGTTCTCGGCCGCGACCTCCCCCTCGCGGAACGCGGTGTGTGCAAGCTGCCAGTAGCCGACGCAGTCGCCGACGGCGTAGATGTGCTCGACGGTCGTGCGGCGGTGCTCGTCGGCGGCGATCCCCTTGCGCTTGTCGAACTCGACGCCGATCTCCTCGAGCCCGAGGTTCTCGACGACCGGGCCGCGGCCGACCGCAACGAGCATCAGATCGGCCTGGAGCGTCTCACCTTCACCGAAGTGAACGGTCAGCTCGGAGCCGGAATCCTCGACCTTCGTGCAGGTCTTGCCGAGCTGCAGCGTGATCCCGCGCCGCCCGAACTGCTTCGCCAGCTCCTTCGCGGCGTCCTCGTCCTCGATCGGGATCAGCCGCGGCAGCATCTCGATCACCGTCACCTCGCTGCCGAAGCGCTCGAAGATCGAGGCGAACTCGACGCCGATGATCCCGCCGCCGAGAATCGCGAGGCGCTTCGGGACCTCGGTCTGCTCGAGCAATCCGGTCGAGTCGACGCAGCGCGGCGAGTCGAGCCCCTCGATCGGCGGGCGCAGCGGGAACGAGCCCGTCGCGATGATCGCCTGCTTGAAGGTGACGTCCTCGCCGCCTTCGACGGAGATGGTGTTCGCGTCCTTGAAGCGGCCGGCGCCTTTGACCCATTCGACGCCGTTCGCCTTGAAGAGCGAGGCGACGCCGCTGGTCATCTGCTTGACGACGCCGTCCTTCCATTGGTTCGCCGCCACCATGTCGAGCTGTGGTTCGCCGACGTTGACGCCGAACTTGGCGAACGACTCGTGCGCCTCCTTCAGCGCGAACGCGGTCTGCACCCAGGCCTTCGTCGGTATGCACCCGATTCGGAGGCACGTGCCGCCGAGCTCCGGCTCCTTCTCGATGCAGACGGCCCTCGCGCCGAGCTGCGCGGCGCGGATCGCGGCCGTGTAGCCGCCGGGGCCGCCTCCGAGGACTGCGACGTCGAATTCCACGGGCGGGATCGTATCGGCGGGTCAGCGCCCGCCGCAGAGATCGCCCGCGCAGTGGTCGAGCGCGCGCACGAGGGCGCGAAGGCGGCGGCCGGCGTCGGTCAGCCGGTACTCCACGCGCGGGGGGCGGCCTTCCAGCACCAGTCGCTCGAGGATCCCCGCTTCCTCCAGATCCTGCAGTCGCTGCGCAAGCGTCCGCGGCGGGATGCCCACGAGGGTGCGCTTGAACTCGTTGAAGCGGATCGCGCCGCCGTGCGACGCGTAGACGATCGCGAGCACCCAGCGGCGCCCGAGGAGGTCAGCCGCGCGGGCGACGTCCTCGGGCAGCGCCTGGACGGGGCTAGGCCGCGGCGACGGCACGAGAAGCGCTCTCGGGCTCGAGCGCGAGCTCGAGCACCTCTCCGAGCGTCATCACGGGGTGGAACGCGAGCTCCTCGCGCACGTCAGCCGGCACGTCGTCGAGGTCGGCGCGGTTGCGTTCCGGGACGATCACGTCGTGGAGTCCGGCTGCGTGCGCGGCGAGCGCCTTCTGCTTCAGCCCGCCGATCGGCAGCACGCGTCCCTGCAGCGTGACCTCGCCCGTCATCCCGACGGTGTGCTTCACCGGCCGCCCCGACAGGAGCGACGCGAGCGCGGTCGTGATCGCGATGCCCGCGCTCGGCCCGTCCTTCGGGATCGCCCCCGCCGGCACGTGCACGTGGAACGTCGTGTCGTCGAACGCTGCCTCCTCGATTCCGAGCTCCGGCGCGTGCGAGCGGATGTAGGAGAGCGCGATCTGCGCCGACTCCTTCATCACGTCCCCGAGCTGACCGGTCAGCACGAGCTTGCCGTCGCCCTTCATGCGCGTCGCCTCGATGAAGAGGATGTCTCCGCCGGTGCCGGTGACCGCGAGCCCCGTCGAGACGCCCGGAACCGCGGTGCGGTCGGCGGCCTCCTGGTAGAAGCGCTGGCGGCCGAGCGCGTCGCGAACGACGTCGAGGTCGACGACGACGGGGGCTTCCACGTCCCCGCTGACGAGCTTCGTCGCGGTCTTGCGCAGCGCCTTGCCGAGCTCGCGCTCGAGTTGGCGCACGCCGGCCTCCCGCGTGTACTCGCTCACGACCGTTCGGAGCGTCACGTCGTCGATCGAGACCTCGTCCTCGCGGAGGCCGTTCCGGTCGCGCTGCCGCGGCCAGAGGTACCCGCGCGCGATCGCGACCTTCTCGTCGACCGTGTAGCCGTCGAAGCGGATCACTTCCATGCGATCGATCAGCGCCTGCGGGATCGTGTCCGCGATGTTCCCGGTCGCGATGAACACGACCTGCGAGAGGTCGAGCTCGACGTCGAGGTAATGGTCGCGGAACGAGTGGTTCTGCGCAGGGTCGAGCACCTCGAGCAAGGCAGCCGAGGGATCGCCGCGCCAGTCGGCGCCGACCTTGTCGACCTCGTCGAGCAGGATCACCGGGTTCATCGTCCCGGCGTCGCGGAGCGCTCGCACCAACCGACCAGGGAGTGCGCCGATGTAGGTGCGCCGGTGACCGCGGATCTCCGCCTCGTCGCGGACGCCGCCGAGCGACATCCGGACGAACTCGCGGTTGAGCGCGCGCGCGACCGACTCGCCGATCGACGTCTTGCCCGTGCCGGGCGGCCCGATCAGCGTGAGGATCGCGCCGGAGCGCTTGTCCTCCTCGATGCCGCGCTCCTCGCGGAGCTTGCGGACGGCGAGGTACTCGACGATGCGGTCCTTGACGTCCTTCAGCCCGTGATGGTCGGCGTCGAGCACCTCGCGCGCGTGCTCGGGGTCGAGCCGCTCCTCGGAAGTCTTGCCCCACGGCACGGAGAAGAGCCAGTCGAGGTACGTGCGGATCATCTGCGACTCGGGGCCTTGCTCCCCCATGCGCTCGAAGCGAGAGAGCTCCCGCTCGGCCTGCTCGCGCACGTGCTCGGGCAGCTCGAGCTCCTCGAGCTTCTGCCGATACTCCTCGATCACCGAAGCGTCGTCGTCGCCGAGCTCCTTGCGGATCGAGTCCATCTGGCGCCGCAGGATGTACTCGCGCTGCTGCTTCTGCGCGCCTTCCTCGACGTCCTCGCGAATGCGCCTGCGCACCTGGAGGGTGGCGAGCACCTCGCGCTGCAATTCGGTCGCGAGCTCGAGCCGCTCGCGCAGGTCCAGCGTCTCGAGCAGGCGGAGCTTGGGCTCGAACCCGACGTCCGGTGAGTAGCCGACCGTGTCCGCGAGGGCACCGGGATCGCCGATCGCCCGCAGGAAGGCTGCGACGCGGCCGTCGTCTCCGCGGTGGTCGAGGATCTCCTCGACGACCGCGCGGTACTCGGTGCCGAGCTCGCGCAGCTTCGCGTCCCATTCCTCGGGGTCCGGGCGCTCCTCGACCTCGACACGCAGCCGACCGCGGGCGTCGCTCTCGGCCGCCCCCAGGACGCCGCGATACAGGCCGTTCAGCACGACCGCGCGGCCACCGCCGGGCAGGCGGACCGACTCGACGACCTCGGCAACGGTGCCGACAGACGCGTATTCGTTCTCGTGGTTCGGGACGAGGAGCACTCGCTCCTCGCCGGCGGTGTCTACCGTCAGCGTGACGGTCATATGCGGGAAGACAACTGAGTCCTCCAGCGGGATCAGCAGCAACTTCACGAAATCGCTCCTCGACTAGTAGGTATGGAAAAGATACCTACTACCCTCGAGGCTAGAGCCGGTTTCGGACTGATGCCTCGTTGCCGGGGTGCGATGGGCGGTGCGAGGCAAGGACGCAAGAAGCGCTCGTATCCGCGGTGATACGGGCGCGACTGAGGACGCGGCCTCGCGCCGCCCAGCGCGGCCCGGCGGCACAGCGCCTCAGTTCGAGACCGGCTCTTCTGGCTGGGAGCTGAGCTCGGCCACCATGACGAGGTCGCCGTCGCCGTGGAGTGTCCGAAAACCCCTGCTCTCGTAGAGGTGGACGGCAGGGTTCGTCTTCTCGACGGACAGGCTGATCCGGCTGAACCCGTCCCCCCGGGCCTGCTCGAGCAGGGCGTCGAGCAGGGAGGAGCCGATCCCCTTTCCCCGGCGGGAGGGCACGACGCCGATCGTCAGCTCGGGCGTCTCCGCGTCGACGAAGCCGAAGCCCGGCTCCCGCTCGCTGTAGACCCGATACCAGGCTGCGCCGACCTCGTGGAAGTCGTCGAGCGCGATCAGCGCCCGGTCGCCCTCGCGACCCCACGTGTTGACGTAGCGCGTGATCGGGAACTCGGTGTCGCGCGAGCGCCAGTAGTAGGCGTGGCGCAGCATGTCGCGCAGGAAGCGGACATCCTGCTGGCCGCCCTCCCGGATCACGTCACGAGCCCTTGGAGACGTCCTGGCCGAGCTCGACGCGGTTGCCGTCCGGGTCGACGACCTCGAGCAGCCGCATCTCGCCGTGTAGCTCGAACACGACGCCCACCTGGACGCCCTCCGCGCGCAGGCGCGCCGCCTCTGCCTTCACGTCGTCGACCTCGACATGCGCGACGCCGCTCTGCTTCGGCTCACCGGTGGTCAGCGCGATCTCCATCCCGCTCCGCTCGAGCTTCGACCAGCCGTCGGTCGCGTCGAACATCAGCTCGGTGAAGCCGAGCCGGTCGCAGTAGAAGCGCCGCGACGCGTCGAGGTCTCTGACCGAGTACCAGACCGTCACAGCGCGAGGCCCGGCTCTTCGAGGAATGCCTTCACGTCTTCGAGGAACCGGGCGCCGTCTGCGCCGTCGACCGTCCGGTGGTCGCAGGTGAGCGTGAGCGTCATCACCGGGAGGACGACGACCTCGCCGCCACGCGCGACCGGGCGGTCGTCGACCGCGCCGACCGCGAGGATCGCGGCCTGCGGCGGATTCAGCACGGCGATGAACTGCTGGACGCCGAACATGCCGAGGTTGGAGATCGTGAACGTGCCTCCGTCCAGGTCACCCTGGCGCAGCTTGCTCTCACGGGCGCGACCGACGAGCTCGGCGCGCGCGTTCGCGATCTCCTGGATCGTGAGCGACTCAGCGCGTTGGATCACCGGCACGACGAGGCCTTGCGGCGCCGCGACGGCGATCCCCACGTTCGCGGTCGGGAAGCGCCTGATCCCCTCCTCGTCGTAGTGCGCGTTGAGAGAACGGTTGCGCATCAGCGCGCTCGCCGAGATCTTCGTCAGCACGTCGGAGAGGGTCGGCTTCGCGCCCTCGCCCTTCCGCTCGACGAGCTGCTCCCGGAGCGCGACTGCGCGGGTCATCTCGACCTCGATCGTCAGCTGGAAGACCGGGACCGTCCACGCCTCGGTCAGCCGGCGCGCGATCGTGCGTCGGATCGACGTCAGCGGGACGATCTCGACCTCGCCCGCGGGTGCCGCGGCGCCTGTCGGGGCGGGTGTAGGCGCAGCTTCAGCGCGCTCGACATCCTCGGCGACGATCCGGCCCTCGGGGCCGGTACCGCGGAGCTGCTGGAGGTCGACGCCGCGTTCGCGGGCGATCCGGCGCGCCAGCGGTGACGCCTTGATGCGCCCGTCAGAGCGGGTCGCGCCGTTGCCCGACTGCGGCTCCGCCTGCGTGGACGCCTCGCGCCCGCGCTCCCGCTCCGCGTCCCGAGCCGGCGCGCGCGACCCCTCGGTCTGCGGTTCCTCCGGTGCGACTTCGACCGCGACCTCTTCGCCCTGCTCGCCGATCACCGCGACCGTCTGCCCGACCGGCACTTCACCTTCCTGCACGGCGATCTTCAGGAGCACGCCGGTCGCGTCTGCCTCGACCTCCTGCGTCACCTTGTCGGTGTCCAGCTCGTAGAGCGGCTCGCCCTTCGTGACGGCGTCGCCTTCACTCTTCAGCCACTTGACGATCGTCCCCGACTCCATCCCCTGCCCGAGCCGGGGGAGCTTGATCTCAGTCGCCATGGTGATCCGCCTGACCCCGTTGCCACGCTTCTGGGGCGCGAGCACCAAGCCAGGCGAGGACGCAGGGAGCGCCCGTATCCGCAGTGATACGGGCGCGACTGAGGACGCCGCATGGCGCCGCGTGCTCGCGCGCCAGAGGCATGGAGGGCGGGGTTGGGCGGGTCACGAACGACCGACGGTGCGGTAGATCCCCTCCAGCACGTCCTCGCTGCCGGGGACGAGGAACTGCTCCATCACCGGCGCGAACGCGAGTGGCGCAAACTTCGCCCCGACGCGCTCGATCGGCGCGTCGAGCCAGTCGAACGCCTGGTACTGGATCACCGACGCGACCTCCGCGCCGAAGCCCATGCGCGTGACCGCCTCGTGCGTGACGACGCAGCGGTTCGTCTTCTTCACCGACGCGACGAGCGTCTCCTCGTCGAGCGGCTGCAGCGACCGCGGGTCGATCACCTCGACCGAGACGCCGTTCCGCTCGGCCTCCTCGGCGGCCTCCACCGAGCGGTGCACCATCGGGCCGGTGGCGATCACCGTCACGTCCTCACCCCCGCGCACGACGCGCGCCTCGCCGAACGGAATCGGCTCGAGCTTCTCCGGCACCTCCTCCTTCACCGGGTAGAGCAGGCGGTGCTCGAAGACGATCACGGGGTTGTCGTCGTAGATCGCCGACCAGAGCATCCCGCGCACGTCCGTTGGCGTGGACGGGAAGACGACCTTCAGACCCGGGATGTGCACGAACCAGGCCTCGAGCTGCTGCGCGTGCTGGGCGCCCGGCGACCAGCCGGCACCTCCCTGCGTCCGAATCGTCAGCGGCACCTTCAGCTGCCCACCCGACATGTAGCGGTGCTTCGCCGCCTGGTTGACGATCTGCTCGGTCGAGAGCGTCAGGAAGTCCTCGTACATGATCTCGACGACGGGACGCATCCCCTGCATCGCGGCGCCGATCCCCGTGCCGACGATCGCCATCTCGGAGATCGGCGTGTTCCGCACACGCTCCGGGCCGAACTCGTCGACGAGCCCGTGTGTCACGCCCATCGACCCGCCCATCTCCGCAATGTCCTCGCCCATCAGAAAGACGTCGGAGTCCTGCCTCATGGCAGTCGCGAGCGTGTCGCGGACCGCTTCTCTGTACGTGAGCTCAGGCATCGGCTCGCGGTGCGCACACCGCGGAAAATGCGCAGCACTTTCTGCGGTAATCAGGCATAGATGTTCTTCAGGGCGTCCTCGGGGGCGGGGTCGGTGCCGTTCTTCGCGAACTCGACCGACTCCTCGACCTCCCGGGTCACCTCGGCGTCGAGCTGCTCCCACTCTTCGTCGGAGACGCCGAGGCGCTCGCGGAGCTTCGTGATCGGATCCTGCGTCTCGCGGAGCTTCTGGAGCTCGCCCTTCGGACGGTAGACCTGTGGATCGCCGACGTAGTGGCCGACGAGGCGGTACGTGTCGACGACGAGCAGCACCGGCCCGTCCCCGCGCCGCGCGTGGTCGATCGCCTCGGACGCGGCGTCGTAGACCTGCTCGATCTCCTGGCCGCCGACCTTGATCGAGTGCATGCCGTAGGCGACGGCGCGCTGCGTGAAGTCGGTGATCGGGGAGTGCTGTGAGTTCGGAGTCGACTCGGCCCACCAGTTGTTCTCGAGGCAGAAGACCGCCGGGACGTTCCAGAGTTGCGCCAGGTTCAGCGACTCGTGGAAGGTGCCGATGTTCGTCGCGCCGTCGCCGAAGAAGGCGAGCGCGACGCGCGGCTCCTTCCGGAACTTGAAGGCGAGCGCGGCGCCCGTGATCGCGGGCAGCCCGCCGCCGACCACAGCGTTCGCGCCGAGGTTGCCGCGTTCGATGTCGTAGAGGTGCATCGACCCGCCGTAGCCGCGGGAGCAGCCCTCGAGCTTCCCGTACAGCTCCGCCATCACCGCGTTCGGCGAGGTGCCTCGGGCCAGGGTGTGCCCGTGCGCGCGGTGGGTCGAGGCGATCACGTCGTCTTCCTCGAGCGCGGCGCAGACGCCCACCGCGACGGCCTCCTGGCCGATCGCGACGTGCAGGAACCCCGGCAGCTCGCCCGCGCGGAACCGCTCCTCGACCTTCTCCTCGAAGCGGCGGATGAGCAGCATGTCGCGCAGGAAGTCGCGCAGCCGCTCGTCGCTCAGCCCTTTTTTCTTCGCTTCGACTTTCGCCACGGGCGCCAGTGTACGCTCCGACCCGTGGCTCTCGCCGACGATTTCCGCGCACTTCTGCAGGAGTTGCCGAGGGACTGGGACGAGGCGAGCGTCCTCGTCCGGTTCAGGGGTGAAGACGAGGCGCGTCGCGCTGCCGCGCTGCTTCTCTCCGTCAATCCCGGCCACCACGACGGCGTCGTTCGCTTCGTGGTCTCACGTCGCGCGACGCCGCTCCCGGAGCTCGCGCTCCGCGGCCTGCGCCGCGTCGACTCGGCCCGGCTCGGCGGTCAGCTGGAGCTCGTCTCGAGCACCCGCTCGGCGCCCGCCCCCGAGACGCCGCGCACGAGCCTCGCCGCGGCCTGGGACGCCGAGGTGGCGGGGCTACCTCCCGACTGGAGCGACGTCTACGCCGAGCTCGAGCTGCGCTCCACCGACAACCTCGAGCAGGGCGCCCTCCTCGCAGCCCCGATCAACCCGGACCGCGTCGACGAGCGCCCCGCGTTTCGCTTCCGCTGCGCGCGGAGATTCGGCTACGGAGCGGCGCCCGGAATGGTGCGCCGGTGCCTCGAGCGTCTCGACGGCGCCGACATCCGCGGCGAGGTGCACATCCTGCGTGCGTTGTCCGACACGAAGCCGTGGGCGACGCAGGGGCCGGTCTGGTACGTGGACGGCCGGCCCGTCTGATGCCCGACCCGGTCGCCTGGCTCGTCGTCGATCACGGCTGGGAGGTCGTGTCGAGCGACGGCGAGAAGGTCGGGACCGTCGACGACGTGCTCGGCGACGAGAACGCGGACATCTTCGACGGGCTCGCGGTCGCGTCGGGCTTGCTCAAGAAGCCGAAGTACGTGCCCGCCGAGCGGGTCGGTGAGATTGTCGATGGCCAGGTGACGCTCGAACTGACGAAAGCCGAGTTCGACGCGCTCGCCGAATACGACAAGAGCGTGCCTTGACCAGCTGCGCGAAGACCCTAAAGGCGGCCGCTAGGCGGCCGCTCTTGCAGCAATCCATCAAGTCTTCTAGCCGAGCAGCGCGGCGAGCTCGCGCGCGAGCGCCGAAGCGCCCTCCGAGTCGTCCGTGATCACGAGGCACGTGTCGTCCCCGGCTAGCGTCCCGAGGATCAACGCGTGCTCGAGTCGGTCGAGCGCGCGGCCGATCGCCGGCGCCGAGCCGAGCTCGGACCGGACGACGACGATGTTCTGCGCAGCAGTCACGTCGCGGCCGAACTCGCCGAGCACCCGCCGCAGCGCATCGTGCGGATCGGCGCGGCGCGCCTCCGGAAGGACGTAGCGCGGCCGGCCGAGCGGGTCGTGCGCCTTCTCGAGCCCGAGCTCGCGGAGGTCACGCGAGACCGTCGCCTGGGTGACGCGGCAGCCGGCGTCGGCGAGGGCGGCCAGGAGCTCGAACTGGGTGCCGATCCGCTTCCGCGTGACGACGCTGGCGATCAGCCGCTGTCGCGCCGATTTCCCGAGCATGTTCTCGCTCTGCATACGCATGCATTGTTATCGCTCTAGGATCACGGGGGTGCCCGAGCGGCCGATCGAGCTGAAGATCGACGTCCCTCCAGAGCTGGAGGGCGGCACGTACGCGAACGTGTTGAACGTCTGGCACACGGCGTACGAGTTCACGCTCGACTTCGGCGTGATGCAGCAGGTCGGCGAACCGGAGGACTCCGACGCCGCGCTCCAGGTCCCGGTCCGGGTCGTGTCGCGCGTCCGAATCCCGGTCACGCTGCTCTTCGAGGTGCTCAAGGCACTGAACACGAACATGAGCGGCTACGAGGCGACGTTCGGGCCGATCCGCGCTCCCGAAGCACCTTCGTAGCGGGAGGCACGTTTGCCCCGTTCGGGGCCAGGAAAGAGAGGTAGGCATGCTGCGCAAGGCACTCTGGACGGGGCTCTACGCGGCGCTCGCCGCAGCGGCGACGATGGTGTCGCGCCGGGCGGCTACGCGGATCTGGCGGATCGCCACCGGGGAGGAGCCCCCGGCGAAGAAATGACGACGAAGGCCGACCAGGTCGTCGATCGAGGTGCCGACAAGCTCGACGAGCTCGCGGAGCGCACTGCCGCGGACACGGGCGTCAAGGCGAAGCTCTCGGACGAGCTCGCCGACGATGCCGCCTTCCTGCGGAAGCTCAAGCCGAGCCTGATGGTGCAGCGCGCGAAGGGCGAAGCGCCGACGAACGACAAGCCCGGGGAGCCGCGCCGATCCCCGGCCGGCCCGCAGCTCGGTGGTCGGCCGACGCCGAGCCGGAAGCGGAAGGGGCCGAGCCCTTGGGTCGTGCTCGGCGGGGCGATCGTCGGCGGCTACTTCGTCGCAAAGGTCGTCGACTGGCGGGGCCATGCCCATGCGCGCGACTGACAACGGGCACCGCGGGCTCGCCTCCGCGGTCAAGGCCGTCGCCGAACGCGCGAGCGTGCTCGTCCGCCTCGAGCTCGAGCTCGCGGCGCTCGAGCTGAAGCAGAAGGTCGCCGCGATCGGTGTCGGGATCGGCCTGACGATCGGAGCGGCGGTCTTCGCCGTGTTCGCACTCGGCTTCCTCTTCGCGACGATCGCTGCCGGGCTTGCGACCTTCCTCGCGACGTGGCTCGCGCTGCTCATCGTCACCCTCTTCCTCTTCGTGCTGGTCGCCGTGCTCGGGCTGCTCGGTGTCCGGTCGATCAAGAAGGGCACCCCGCCGGTTCCGGAGCAGGCGATTCGGGAAGCCAAGCTGACCACAACCGCGATCAGGAGCGAGTGATGCCACGCACGACCGAAGACGTCCGCCGTGAGATCGAGCGCGAGCGCGATCAGCTCGCCTCCGCGGTCGACGAACTCCGCGAAGCCGCCGACGTGACCTCGAAGCTCCGCACGAAGCTCCCGGCGCTCGCCGCCGGCGGGGCGGCGACGGGGTTCGTGCTCGCAGGAGGCCTGGGCGCGACGATTCGTCTCATCGCCCGCCGTGGGCGCGAGGGGCGGACGAAGGCACAGGCGGGTCGCTTCCGGCTTGTCGACCGCGGCTGACCCCGCGAGCGACGCCGACGTCGGACACGTCCCGTCCGGCCCGCACCGCCTGACCGCCCGCGAGTGGTTCGCCGTCTTCAGGCGCACCGCCAAGCAGTTCCTCGAGGACGACTGCATGGGCCTCTCCCAGCAGGTCGCATTCGGCTCGCTGCTCGCCTTCTTCCCGAGCGTGATCCTCCTTGTCGGCCTGCTCGGGCTGATCGGCGCCTACGAGGACCTCAAGACCTTCCTGGGCACGATTGCGCCGGGTGCCGTGATCGACGCGATCGAGCTCGCGCAGAAGACGGCAGCCGGAAACAAGACCGCCTCGACGGTCGCCGTCGTGATCGGGCTGTTCGCGGCGATCTGGGCAGCGAGCGGCGCGATGAACGCCGTGATCAAGGCCGTGAACAGGGCGTACGACCGCGTCGAGACGCGCCCCTTCTGGAAGGTGCGGGTCTACGCGCTCGTGCTCGTCTTCGCGACGGGGCTCACACTCGCCGGCCTGTTCGTCCTCATCGTCTTCGGAGGCCCGCTCGGAGCGGCGATCGCCAATCAGGCGCACCTCGGCGGCGCCTGGGACTGGGTGTGGAACATCCTGCGCTGGCCGCTCGCGTTCTGCAGCGTGCTGCTGTTCTTCGCGCTGGTCTACTACCTCGCGCCGAACGTCGACCAACGAAACTGGAAGTGGGTCACGCCGGGGTCACTCGTGGGCGCGATCCTCTGGCTCGTGCTGTCGGGCCTGTTCGCGCTCTACACGAGCTTCTCGTCGTCGTACGACGAGACGTACGGCTCGCTCGCGGGTGGGATCATCCTGCTGCTCTGGCTGAACTACTCGGCGATGGCGATCCTCTTCGGCGCGGAGCTGAACGCCGAGCTCGACCGGCAGGCGGACATCCACGCGTCGGGCGGCTCACGCGCAGGCCTGATCGGCTACGCGCGCCGGAGCCGTTAGCTACTTCACGACGAAGTTGCCGCGCACGCGTTTCGACTGCGGGTCCGAGACGTAGCGGAACGTCCCGGCGCGCGAGCGTGAGGTTCCACGTGACGGTACCCGTGCGGCCGACGGCGGTCTTGCGGTTCAGGCCGGGTCCGGTCAGATGGAAGTTGTGGCGCCTCGACCGATCGCGCACGACGATCACAAACGCCCCTGCCGTGAGCGTCCGGACCCGGACACCGTTGCGCGTCAGCGTGATCGTGTTCCCCGGTCCGACCGTCGCGAGAAGCCGCACCGGGAGCGGGGGCGGATTGCCGACCGTGAAGGCACCTCGCATCGAGGTCGCGTGCGGGTCACAGAAGAACGTGTACCGCCCCTCGACAAACGTGACGTCCCACGTCACCGTCTCGATCGCCCCGACGCCGGTCGCGACGTTGACCCCCGGTCCACTCAGGTGGAAGTTGTGAAAGTCACCTTCATCCTGAACGACGATCCGGTACGGGCCGGGATCGAGCTGCGTGACGGCCTGGCCCTGAGCGTTCCGAAGGCTGATCGTGAAGTCGGGCCCGACGGTGGCGAACAGGTCCTCGGCGTGGGCCGCAGCAGGCGAGGCGAGCGCCGCGAGAGCGCACACGGCGGCGGTGAGCAGACGGCGATTGGGCATGCCCCCTCTACGTACGCAGGCCCCGGAACGGTTTGGACGCCGGGGCTTATGCCCGGAGTTGGGCGCCGAAACGCTCCGCCAGGGCCGCCGAGATGAGCTCTCGGAGCCTGGCGGCGTCCTCGTCGGTGAGCGTGCGCTCGGACGACTGGAAGCTCGCCGAGAAGGCGATCGACTTCTTCCCGGGCCCCACTTGCTCGCCCCGGTACACGTCGAAGGGCTTGAGCTCGCGGAGCTCCGGCCCGGCGGCACGCCTGGCTTCGGCGATCAAGTCGCCGGCGCTCACCCCTTCGTCGACGACGAACGCGAGGTCCTGCTTGACATCCGGGTACGTGATCACGTCCTCGTAGAGGACGACGTCGGGCGCTCGCTCGAAGAGGGAGTCGAGGTCGACCTCGAAGTACCCCCAGCCCTCGTCGAGCCCGCGAACGTCGAGCTGCGAGAAGTCGGGCTCGACGTGGAGCGCCCGGTGCAGCGTCTCGACGGCTCCCTTTGCTCGGAAGTAGCCGCCGTCCGTGATCCCCGCCACGTGCCAGCGCTCTTCGGGCAGCTCCCCGTCGCCGAGAAGGAAGACCCGCGCCAGCTCGAACAGCGCGATCCGCTCGACACCCGCGTTGCGATTCCGGCGTGCCGACTCGACGAGCCAGTACTCGAGGCTGTCGCGGAGTGCGGCCAGCTCGGCGTTGAACGGCTCTTGCAGTGGGATCCGGCCCTCGCCGGGCGGGACGAGCGTCCAGGTGTACGCCTCGTGGAAGCCGGCACCCACGAACACGTCCTCGACCTGCCGCCGGAGCCGCTGGTCCCGTGTCAGCTGTGCGGGCTTCGCGGGCCGCGAGGGCAGCGTCGCCGGCACCTCCTCGATCCGGAAGCGGACGACCTCCTCGACGAGGTCGACGGGTCGGGTCACGTCGCGTGCGCGCCACGTGGGAACCGTCACCTCGAGGTCGTCGCCGACCTCGAACCCGATCGAGCGCAGGCGCTCGACCTGCTCCTCGACCGGGATGTGCATGCCGCTCAGCCGGTCGGCGAGCTCGGGGACGAGCGTGGTGCGCGGCCGCTCGGGCAGGCCTTCGTTCACGTCGATGTGGCCGGTCCAGCGGGCCCCGGCGAGCTCGACGAAGAGCTGCGTCGCGTAGATCGCGGCCTGCTCCGCCGCATACGGGTCGACGCCCTTCTCCCAGCGAGTCGAGGACTCCGTGCGGAGCCGCAGTCGCCGTGACGTGCGAAGCACCGTGAGCGGATCGAAGTTCGCCGCCTCGAGGAGCAGATCCGTCGTCTCGGCGCGCACCTCGCTCTCCTCGCCGCCCATGATCCCGGCGATCGCGACGGGATGGGCCGCGTCGGCGATCACGAGATCGGCGGGCGTGAGCTCGCGCTCGTGACCGTCGAGGGTGACGCATCTTCTCGCCCGGCTTCGCTCGTCGCACGACGATCCGTCCCTCCGTCCAGACGAGCGACGTCGAACGCATGCAGCGGCGACCCGAGCGCGAGCATGACGTAGTTCGTCACGTCGACGACGTTGGAGATCGGCCGCATGCCGGCCGCGAGCAGCCTCGCCTTGAGCCAGAGCGGAGACTCGCCCACGGTCGCGCCTCGGAACAGCCGCCCGACGTAGCGCGGGCAGCCCTCGAAGTCCTCGACGCGGACGTCGACTTGCTCCTCCGCGCCTCCATCCGGGTCGCGACCCGGAGGCGGCGCTGAGCTCTCCGCCCGTGACGGCGGCGACCTCCCGCGCGATGCCGTAGATCGACGCGAGGTCGGGTCGGTTGAAGCCGGTCTCGATGTCGAGCACGTCGTCCGTCAGCGGGAGGACGTCGGCGAGCGGCGTTCCCGGCTCGAGCCCGTCCGCCAGGACCATGATCCCGCTGTGGTCGGCGCCGAGCTCGACCTCGCGCTCGGAGAGGATCATTCCGCGCGAGAGCTCGCCGCGGAGCTTCGCTTCGCCGAGCGGCTCGTCGGCGCCGGGAGGAGCGCGCCCGGCAGCGCGACGGCGACGGTTGCACCCGCCCCGAAGTTCCACGCGCCGCACACGATCTGCCTCGGCTCGCCCCTCCCCGACGTCGACCAGGCAGAGCTGCAGCCGGTCGGCGTTCGGGTGCTTGCCGGCCTCGAGCACCTTGCCAACGAGGAACTTGCCGAGGTTGCCGTCGACGTCCGAGACGCCGCGCGGGATGATCCGATCGACCTGGAAGCTCGTGAAGACGAGCTTCCGCGCGAGGTCCTCGAGCGGGAGCCCGAAGTCGACGTACTCGCGGAGCCAGGAGACCGGAACTTTCATGCCGCTAGAACTGCGAGAGGAAGCGGATGTCGTTTTCCCAGAACAGGCGCAGGTCCGGCAGCCCGTGCCGCGCGAACGCGATCCGATCGATCCCGAGACCCCACGCGAAGCCCTGCCACTCCTCCGGGTCGTAGCCGACGCCCGCGAGCACGTTCGGGTCGACCTCGCCCGCCCCGCCCATCTCGATCCACCCCGAGTGCTTGCAGACCGCGCAACCGGCGCCGTCGCACAGGTAGCAGGTCATGTCGAACTCGACCGACGGCTCGGTGAAGGGGAAGAAGCTCGTTCGCATGCGGACCTCCCGCGTGCCGCCGAAGATCGCCTCGGCGAACGCGCGCATCGTTCCTCGCAGGTCGGCGAGCGTCACGTCGCGGTCGACGGCGAGCGCCTCCACCTGGTGGAAGATCGGCGTATGCGTCGCGTCGAGGGTGTCGCGGCGGTAGACGCGCCCGAGCGAGGCGATGTAGACCGGCGGTTCCGTCGCGCGCATCGCCCGGATCTGCGAGGGCGACGTGTGTGTGCGGAGGACCGTCTCGTCGTCGAGGTAGAAGGTGTCTCGCGGGTCCCGCGACGGGTGCGCCTCCGGCGTGTTCAGCGCCTCGAAGTTGTTCTCGACGGTGTCCATCTCCAGCCCGTCGTAGATCTCGTAGCCCATTCCGACGAAGACGTCCTCGATCTGACGGCGGAGCTGCGTGATCAGATGGTACGAGCCGCGCGGAATCTCCTCGCCCGGGAGCGTCGGGTCGAACGTCGGGTCCTCGACCGGCTGCGCCAGCTCGGCCTGCCGCTCGGCCAGGGCCTGCTCGACCCGCTCCCGAACGGCGTTCAGCGCCATCCCGCTCTCTCGGTCACGCACCTCGCGCAGCGCGAGCTTCAGGGGGCTCTTGCGCCCGAGCGTTCGGACGCGCGCCTCCTCGAGCTCGTCCGCGGAGCGCGCCTCGGCGATCGCGGCGAGCGCCTCGCGTTCGAGCGCCTCGACGTCCACTGCGGCGACTGTAGACGAGAATGCTGTCGTGAGCGCCTACGAGCCCTTCGCCGCGATCTACGACCGGTGGTCGAGCGACATGACGCAGGACGTGCCTTTCTACGTAGGGCTGGCGAAGGACGCGGACGGCCCGATCGTCGAGCTCGCAGTCGGGACCGGACGCGTCGCGGCTGCCGTCGCCCGCGAGACGGGCAGGCGCGTCATCGGGATCGACACCTCGGAGGAGATGCTCGACCAGGCGCGCGAGACAGGCGCCGATCTCGACCTGCGGCTGGGCGACATGCGCGAGCTCGTGCTCGACGAGCCCGCGGCGCTCATCTACTGCCCCTTTCGCTCGCTGCTGCACCTGCCGACGTGGACCGACCGTCGTCGGACGTTCGAGCGCGTCGCCGACTCCGCTGAAGCCGGGCGGGCGATTCGCTTGGAACGCGTTCGCGTTCGACCACAAGATCGCGATGATGCTCGACGGAAACCGCCAGGAGACGCCGGTGCCGCACACGATCGCGTACGCCGTCGGAGACAACAGGATCGACCTCACGCTCGAGACCGGCGGGACGATCTCGCTCTGGTGGGCGACGAAGAACGAGTGGCTCGGTCTCCTGGACGTCGCCGGGCTCGAGCTCGAGGCGCTCTACGGCGGCTTCGAGGGCGAGCCGTTCGGCGACGAGAGCCGCGAGTACGTGTTCGTGGCACGCAAGCCTCGGACATGAGCACCTACGACGCGATCGCCCGGCTCTACGACCCGTGGTCGGTCAGCGTGACCGAGGACGTCGGCTTCTACGTCGAACTCGCGAAGGAGGCCGGCACGGTCGTCGAACTCGGCGTGGGGACCGGACGCATCGCGGTCCCGACCGCGGCAGCCGGCGTTCCCGTGATCGGCGTCGACTCCTCGCGCGGCATGCTCGAGGTGTGCGCAGAGGCTGTTGCCACGGCCGGAGTCGCCGGGCTGGTCGACCTGCGCCTCGGCGACCTCGCCGATCCCCCCGTCCCGGAGCGCGTCCCGCTCGTCACGTGCCCCTTCCGCGCGTATCTGCACCTGCACACCGACGAGGAGCGCTTGCGCGCGCTCGCGGCCGCCCGCAGGCTGCTCGTTCCCGGCGGCAGGCTCGCCTTCGACGTCTTCGCGCCGGGCGCGGACGACGTGGCGGAGACGCACGGCCGCTGGCTCGAGCGCGAGCCCGGCATCTTCGAGCGCGCCGACTGGGACATCGAACGCCGCCGCCTGACGCTGTCGGTCCGAGGCTCCGACGACGCCACCACGATGGAGCTCGCGTGGCTCTCGCCGGAGGAGTGGCGTGCGCTGATCGAGCAGGCGGGCTTCGAGGTCGTCGGCCACTACGGCTGGTTCGACCGACGGCCATACCGCGGCGGCGAAGACTCGGTCTGGATTGCTCTCCGGCGCTGAAGCCGCCCGTCCGCGAAGCGGACCCCGGGGAGGGGGCGGGGGAACCGGGAGGTTCACCGACGCCGCGCGCTAGTTAGAGTCGCCCCGTGACCTGGATCGTCGTCGCCATCGTGATCGCAGTCCTGCTCGGGCTCGCGATCGTCACGCTCTACAACCGGCTCGTCCGGCTGCGGAACCGCGTCGAGAACGCGTGGTCGCAGGTCGACGTCCAGCTGCGCCGCCGCTACGACCTGATCCCCAACCTCGTCGAGACGGTCAAGGGGTACGCGTCGCACGAGCGCGCGACCTTCGAGGAGGTCACGAACGCGCGCACGCGCGCACAGCAGGCAGGCAGCGTCCAGGAGCAGGCTCAGGCCGAGAACGTCCTCACCGCGGCGATCGGCCGGCTGTTCGCAGTCGCGGAGGCGTACCCCGAGCTGCGTGCGAGCGAGAACTTCCAGCAGCTCCAGGCGCAGCTCGAAGAGACCGAGGACAAGATCCGGGTCGCTCGCCAGATCTACAACGACACCGTCCTCACCTACGAGAACGCACGCGAGACGGTGCCGACGAACGTCGTCGCGGCGATGTTCTCCTTCGAGGAGAAGACGTTCTTCGAGATCGAGGAACCCGTGCGGGAGGCGCCACGCGTGCAGTTCTGATCGCCGCGCTCGCGGCCCTCACGGTCGCGGCACCCGCGCAGGCGAAGTCGTTCGAGATCCCGGAAGCCGAGGTGGCCGTTCTCGTCGAGAGCTCCGGGGCGCTCGGGATCGCGGAACGCATCACCTTCGCCTACGACGGCAGCTTCAGCGGAGCGTACCGGGACATCCCGCTCCGCGACGGCGAGTCGATCAGCGACGTGCAGGTGCTCGAGAACCGCCGGGCGTTCACGGTCGGCGGCTGCACCGAGCTCGGTTGCTCGTCGCCGGCCGGGACGTTCGGCGTCACGACCACCGGCGACGGGGTCCGAGTCGTCTGGCACTACTCAGCACTGAACGAGCAGCGGACGTTCGAGCTCTCCTACCGGCTCAAGGGGCTCACCGTCGCCTACGACGACGTCGTCGACGTCAACGTCAAGCTCTGGGGCGACCACTGGGAGCAGCGACTCGGCAAGCTCGACCGCGACGATCACCGCGCCGGGTCCTGTGTCGCGTGCCTGGGGTCACCCCGTGTCGGTGCCAGGCGACGTGACGATCGACGGCGAACGCGTGCTCGTTCGCGCGCTCGACGTCCCGCAGGAGACGTTCGTCGAGGCGCGCGTCCTCTTCCCGCGCACATATCTGCCGAACCCGGCAGACGCCGTCGTCCGTCCGGGGAACGCGCTCGACCGCATCGTGGCTGAGGAGGTCGGCGCCGCGGACGATTACGAACGCGACCGTGGGCGAATCGACAAGGCGGTCGACAACCTCCCCAGGACGCTCCTGCTGCTGGGCTTGCTCGGGCTGATCCCGGCGCTCGTGTTCGTGTACCTGGTGTACCGGTACTACGGACGCGAGCTCGACGTCGGCTACGACCGTGAGTACGAGCAGGAGCCGCCCACCGACCTCCAGCCCGCGCTCGTGCCCTCGCTCGTCGCGCAGCGCACACGAGTGGGCTCGAACGAGTTCACCGCGACGCTCTTCGACCTGATCCGGCGCGGGCGCTACAAGGCCGAAGGCGTGACGACCGAGCGGAGCGTGTGGGGCGGGCTGCGCCACGAGGACATCGCCGACCTCGAGCTCTCGCAGGGCGAGCAGCTCGACCTGACGCCGTACGAGGCAGAGGTTGCGAACGTCGTCGACGACGTCCTCTCCGACGGGCCGGAGCGGCTCTCCCGCTTCCGCGATCGGATCGAGGACGACCGCACGTCGAATTCGCAGCGCTTCAAGGACTTCAAGGCCGCGGTGGGTAAAGAGGTCGGGAGCCGCAACTGGTTCACGAACGCCGGGCTGATCCCGCTTCTGGGCGCGGTCATCGTCTTCGGCGTACTGGGCTGGGTGCTCTGGGGGATGGGCCAGCGCCGCTGGTCGAGCGTCGCGCCGACCTGGGACTCGGTCGTTCTGCTCGCGCTCGGCGTGTGCTCCTTCGTGAACGCGGGTGTCTCCGGCGCTTCGGCGTTCTCGATCCGTTTGTGGCGCAGGCGCCGGCCGGACGCGCAGGTGGACGCCGAGCGCTGGGACGCGTTCCGCCGCTACTTGACCGACTTCCCGCGCCTCGCCGAAGCCCCGCCGGTCTCGCTCGAGCTCTGGGAGCGCTACCTCGTCTACGGGATCACGTTCGGGATCGCGGAGCGCGTTCTGCAGGGCGCGCACCTGCACATGCCGCAAGAGCTGCACGACCAGAGCTCGATCTTCTGGATCAGCCCGAACGGCGACCTCGGCAGCGGGCCGAGCGCGCTCGCCATCTCGGATCTCACCTCAGGCTTCGGCTCGGCGCTCGCGCCCCCGAACTCGGGAGGCGGCGGCTTCGGCGGCGGCTTCTCGGGTGGTGGTGGCGGCGGCGGCGGGGGCGGCGGCGGGGGCGCCTGGTAGGCGCCCCCTCGCGCACTCCACTCCTTCTGTGCCGTGCCGCTTGTCGGTCGGTCCTACGCGGACTGACGGCGCGCGGATTCGTAGAGCGCGATCGCTCCGGCCGCGGCGACGTTCAACGAGTCGGCGTGCTCGCTCTGCGGGATCGTCGAGACCAAATCGCAGCCACGCACCACCTCCTCGGGCAGACCTTCTCGCTCGGAACCGAGCACGAACGTCACGGTGCCCGTGAGCTCGAGCTCCGGCAACGGCGTGCCGCCCCGCGAGACGAGCGCGATGCGCGGCGCGCCGGCAGCTTCGAAAGGGGCCGTAGGAACACGGAAGACCGAACCCATGGACGCGCGCAACGCCTTCGGCCCGGTGGGGTCGCCACAGCCGCGCGAGAGCGCGAGCGATGCTCCGAACGCGTCGGCCGTCCGCACGAGCGTGCCGACATTCCCCGGATCGTGTACGCGCCAGAGCGCGAGGCAGAGCGGCCGGACGCCGCGCGGGAGGTCGTCGCTGCGGTACACGCCGATCGCGCGGGCGGGGTGCGGGAGCGTCGAGACCTCGGCGAGCGCCTCGGGCGTCACCGTCTCGCCGGCGACGAAGAGGTCGACCGGCTCGATCCCGGCCGCCCGCGCGGCCTCGACGAGGTCCTCGCCCTCGACGACGAAGAGCCCCTCACGGTCGCGCTGCGAACGCGAGGCCAGCCGCCGCACGAGCCTCAGCTGCGGGTTCGCGGCCGAGGTGATCAGGGCGCGACTGGCTGCGACAGCGCGGCCTTCGCCTGCTCGGCGATCCGGCCGAACGCGGCGGGGTCCGAGACGGCGAGATCGGCGAGGACCTTGCGGTCGAGCTCGATCTCCGCCTTCTTCAGCCCGGAGATGAACTGGTTGTAGGAGAGGTCGTGCTGCCGTGCGGCTGCGTTGATCCGCACGATCCAGAGCCGCCGCAGCATCCGCTTCTTCGTCTTGCGGTCGCGGTAGGCGTACGTGAGCGACTTTTCGACCTGCTCCTTCGCGCGCTTGTAGCTGGAGTGCTTGAGGCCCCAGTAGCCGCTCGCCTGATCGAGCACCTTGCGGCGCTTCTTGCGCCCGTGGATCGAACGCTTGACGCGCGGCATTAGCTCTTCGTCCCTCCGGGGAAGAGGCGCTTCAGCTCACGCACGTCCGCAGGAGCGACCGGCTGGTCGCGCCGGAACGCCCGCCTACGCTTGGCGGACTTCTTCTCGAGATTGTGGCTCTGCATCGCCTTGCGGCGGAGCAGCTTGCCCGTCCCCGTGATCTTGAAGCGCTTCTTCGCGCTGCTGTGTGTCTTCTGCTTTGGCATTGGGCTTTTCTCCTGCGGTCTTCGTGGGGGCCATCAGCATCGTCATGTTCCGTCCTTCGAGCAGTGGCGCCTGCTCGATCACTCCGACGTCCTTGATGTCCTCGGCGAGGCGCATCAGCAGGTCGCGGCCACGCTCGGGGTGCTGCTGCTCGCGCCCACGGAACATGATCGTGACTTTGACCTTGGCCCGCTGGTTGAGGAAGCGGACGACATGGCCCTTCTTCGTCTCGTAGTCGTGAATGCCGATCTTCGGCCTGAACTTGATCTCCTTGACGTTGACCTGGAGCTGGTGCTTGCGCGCGAGCTTGGCCTTCTGCTCCTGCTCGTACTTGTACTTGCTGTGATCCATGACCCGCGCGACCGGCGGGTCGGCCTGAGCAGCGACCACGACGAGGTCGAGGTTCTTCCCCCAGGCGATCTCCAGCGCCTCCTTCGTGGGCTGGATCCCGAGCTGAGCCCCGTCCTCGTCGATCAGCCGAACCTGCGCCGACCGGATGTTCTCGTTGACGAGCTCGTTCCTCGCCGGCCTCGGCGGCTCCGGCGCAAACCTGCGGCGGGGCCTCACAGACAGTTCACCAAGCTCTTCCGGTCCTCCTTCTCAAATGGCAAAAGCCGCTGCACGCAGCGGCCCGTTTCTCCCGAAATTCGTCTCGGTTGAACCCGTGCGGAGCTCTCGGCTCGCCGGGTGAGGAACGGGTCCGCTCCTGCTTTGGTCAGGGCTTCAGAGTAGCAAGCTCGTGGACAAGGTCTTCGAGGCCCGTCTGAAACTGCTCTCCGCCTCGGTCCCGGATCGACAGGGACTCGGACGACTCGCGGTCGCCGTAGACGATCACCTTGGCGACCTTCTCGACCTCGGCGTCCCGGATCCGCTTGCCCACCGTCTCGTCGCGATCGTCGACCTCGACTCGGAAGCCCGCCTGACGGAGCTCTTGCGCGACCTCCTCGGCGGCCGTACGGTGGTCCTCTCCGACCGGGATGATCCGGACCTGCACCGGGGCGAGCCAGAAAGGAAAGGCGCCGCCGTAGTGCTCGATCAGGATCCCGATGAAGCGCTCGAGCGAGCCGAGGAGCGCGCGGTGGATCACGACCGGCGAGTGCTCACGGTTGTCGGCGCCCATGTAGGTCAGGCCGAACTGCATCGGCATCTGGTAGTCGAGCTGGATCGTCCCCATCTGCCACGAGCGGCCGAGCACGTCCGTCATGTGCAGGTCGATCTTCGGGCCGTAGAACGTCCCCTCGCCGGGGCTGACGACGTACTCCATCCCATGGCGCTTGAGCGCCGCCTCGAGCGCCGCCTCCGCGCGATCCCATTGCTCGTCGGTGCCGAGCCGCTTGTCCGGGCGCGTCGACAGCTCTGCGCGGGGGGTCAGCCCGAACTGGTCGTAGAGGAAGGCGGCGAAGTCGATCATCCCGTCGATCTCGTCCTGGATCTGCTCTTCGGTGACGAAGACGTGCGCGTCGTCCTGGGTGATGTGGCGGACGCGCAGCAGCCCGTGCAGCGTCCCGCCCGGCTCGTTTCGGTGGAGCGTCGAGGACTCCGCGTAGCGGATCGGAAGGTCGCGGTACGAGCGAAGCTCGGAGCCGAAGAGGAGCATGTGGCCCGGGCAGTTCATCGGCTTCAGCGCCAGCCGCTCCTCGCCGCCCGTGTCGACGAAGAACATGTTCTCCTTGTAATTGTCGTAGTGCCCGGAGGTTATGTAGGTCTCGATGTCGTAGAGGAGCGGCGTCTTGACCTCCGAGTAGCCCCGTTTCAGGTTTTCCTGCCGGCGCAAGTCCTCGAGCGCGTTCCAGATCACCATTCCCTTGGGATGCCAGAACGGCGAGCCCGGAGAGTGCTCGGAGAGGTGGTACAGGTCGAGCTCGCGTCCGAGCCGGCGGTGGTCCCGCTTGCGCGCCTCCTCGAGCCGTTCGAGGTAACGGTCGAGGTCCTCCTGCGAGTAGAAGGCGGTGCCGTAGATCCGCGTCAGCTGCTTGTTGCGCTCGTCCCCGCGCCAGTACGCGCCGGCGAGCCCGGTCAGCTTGAGCGCCTTGATCGGCTTGGAGTTCTGAAGGTGGGGTCCTCGGCAGAGGTCGGTGAAGTCGCCCTGGGTATAGAAGGTGATCGGACCGTCGGCCGTGTCGACCAGCTCCACCTTGTAGTTCTCACCCTGCTCAGCGAAGACGCGCTTGGCCTGCTCAGCGTCGACCTCCTCGCGCGTCCACTCGCGTCCCTCTTCCAGCTCGCGCGCGATCTCGGCCTCGATCTTCTCGAGATCCTCTTCGCGAATCGGCTCCGGGAACTCGAAGTCGTAGTAGAAGCCGTTCTCGATCGGCGGGCCGATCGCGATCTTCACGCCCGGGTAGAGACGTCGGACCGCCTCGGCGAGCAGATGCGCCGCCGAGTGGCGAAGCACGTACAGCGCATCCGGGTCCTCCGCGTCGCGGGTCGTGACGATCTGGATCTGCTGCCCGTCTTCGAGCGGTTGCCGCAGGTCCTGCACGCTGCCGTTCGAGCGCACCAGCACCGCCTGCTCGGCGAGCTTCGGACCGATCGCGCGCGCGGCGTCGAGCCCGGTCGAGCCTTCAGGGAGTTCGAGTTCGGTCGCGTCGGGTAGTACGACTTTCATGAACGAGAACGTAGCGCAGCCGCCGCCTCGCGAAGACGACCGGAACGAGGAGGTCGACGACTCGCCCGCGCCGGATCCGACGACCGGCGAGTCGGACGGGGAAGACGCCCCGGGCGCCGACTAGCGGCGCAGGACGCCAAGCACGAGAACGCGCGGTCCCGCCACGAGCAACCACAGTGCGACGTCGTTACCAGCCCGCTCTCGCGACTCCCACGATCGCCAGCGGCACGAACTTCGCGGGCGTGCCGGGGACGAGCAGGAGCGCCGGATAGAGCACGAATAGCAGCGCAAACGCCACCAGCAGGACGACGAAGCCGGGCGCCCCGCGGGAGCGCGAGCACCGTTCGCCGTACCGAAATCCCGCCGACGACGACCGCCCGCCGCCGGCGGCTGTCGTCGAGGACCCCGAACACGGGTTCGAGCAGCGCGGACGAGTACGTCGGCACGCCGGCCACGCTGCCTCGCGCGCCGAAGACGAGCTCGTCGAGCAACTCGATGGCGAGCAACGCGATGATCGGAGCGCGAAGTCCGTGCAACGCGCGCGTCACGTCGAGCTCACTTCATGATGTGCAAACAAACGCGCATGTATGCACCGTCGTGTTACCCCGAATGAAGTGACATGCGTGCACGGACGCGCGCATTCGTGCATTGTCTGTCCGAACCGACTGTCATTGTCACTGTTTGCGACGATACGAACGCGGGCAAACGCACGTTGCAACAAACAACGAGCGAGGTGAAAAAATACGATGGGGAAAAGCATCCGTGACGCAATGACAGAGAATCCGCGCAAGGTCGACACGACGACGCCCGTCACCGAGGCAGCCAGATTGATGAAAACCGAAGATGTCGGTTCACTGCCTGTGATCGAGGGCGATCGCCTCGTCGGCATGGTGACGGATCGCGACATCGTCACCCGCGTCGTCGCAGAAGGAAAGGATGCTCAGGTGGCGACGGTCGGAGAGATCGCATCCAAGGATCTCGTGACCGTCGACCCACAGCAGAACCTCGACGAAGCGCTCAAGCTGATGGCACAGCATCAGGTGAGAAGGCTTCCCGTCGTGGAGGAAGACGACCGTCTGGTCGGAATCTTGGCACAGGCCGATGTTGCCCGAGTGGGCGAAGATTCGAAAACAGGCCAGTTGGTCGAACAGATATCTGACTAGGAGGAGATTGCATGTTCGAAGACGAGATCGGTGTTGAGGAAGAGGACGAGATCGGCACCAGAAGTCGCGCCACCAGAAAGTCGAGCTCGACACGTCGTAAGGCGACCGGCACCCGCAAGAAGGCCGGGACCGCGCGCAAGCGCAAGACGAGCGCACGGAAGGCCGGCACGCGCAAGCGCAAGGCGACGAGCACTCGCAAGAAGAGCACGACGGCCCGGAAGCGCAAGACAACCGGCACGCGCCGGAAGAGCACCGCGGCCCGCAAGCGCAAGACGACAGGCGCCCGGAAGCGCAAGACGGCCGGCACGCGCAAGAAGAGCACGACGGCCCGCAAGCGCAAGACGACAGGCGCCCGGAAGCGCAAGACGGCCGGCACGCGCAAGAAGAGCACGACGGCGCGCAAGCGCAAGACGACAGGCGCCCGGAAGCGCAAGACCGCGACGCGCCGCAAGACCACGGGCACGCGCAAGCGCTCCACCGCGACGCGCCGCAAGACGACGGGCACGCGCAAGCGCAAGACCGCGACGCGCCGCAAGTCGTAAGGCCGCCCCACCCCATCGAGTGTGGGCCGGGCTCCTCGTTCGAGGCGCCCGGCCTACACAGTTCTCTTGAAGCTCGAGGTCGCCGGGACTAGGCGACGCGCGACGCCGAGACCGGCGGCGTGAGCAGCGGCTGCGGCGCGGCGGGCTGCTCTTCGGGGGCAGCGGCCGGCTGTGGCTCGGGTGCCTGCGGCGCTGGTGTCTGCAGCTGCTGCTGCACGGCCGGAGGCTGCGGAACGGTCTGCGCCTGGCGCGGAGCCGGAGCCGGTGTCGGTGTCGCCATGCGGGTCACGACGGCCTCGGCGAGGATCGCGGTGTTCCGCTCGGACCGGAGCTGACAGAGCGCCGACTGGGCCTGAAGCCGGTAGCCGAACGAGCGTGTGTCGCCGATCACGTAGCCGATCGTGCCGCCGAGCATCCCGCCGAGCAGGAGCGTGGCGAAGCCGAGGTACGAGGGGATCGGCCAGGTCGCCCCGAGCGAGGTCAGCGGGACCGCGCCGAAGGCCGACCCGAGCGACGCTCCGATGACGACCGAGCCGACGACGAACGAGGAGGCTTTGCGATAGAGCTTCTCCGCGAACTGCTCGATGACCTGGGTAGCTTGAGGGAGGGCCCCGTCCCCTCGGAGCGGCCTCTGTTGAGTTCAAGCCTCCGGATTCTGCTCGGGGAAGCGTGGCAGGCCGTCGTCCGGAAGCTCGTCCCAGGCCGCCGCCGAGGCCGCGTGCGAGCGGTACTGCGGTCGGATGCCCGGGTCGCCGTCGAGCGTGCCGAAGCGGATCGACACCTCCGGACCGTCCGGCCACGTGCCTCCGAACAGGCTCGAGCCGCACTCGGCGCAGAACGCCTTGACCGCTCCTCCATCTCTTGGTCGGTAGACGCGGATCAGCTCCTCACCGCCGAGCAGGCGGAACTGTTCGCGCGGCACGCGCCCCTGCACGAGCGCGTTCGACCCGGAGTGCTTGCGGCAGCGCGAGCAGTGGCAATAGTTCGCGCGGCGAAACGGGAGCGTGACCTCGTAGCGGACGGCACCGCAGAGGCAGCTGCCGGTGACGGCGGTCATGCGTGCGTGAGCGCCAGCGGGTTGCCGCTCGGGTCCCGGACCACCGGTGCACCGTCGACCTCTCCCACCGCACCGCCCGCCCGCTCGACGAGCGCGTCGCGTGCGTCCGAGCCGGGGAGCACGATCGTCGCGTGCCGCAGGGACGCGTAGCCGGCGGGTGCCTGCCCTGTGCCGGCGCTTTCCCAGGTGTTCGCGCCGAGATGGTGGTGATAGCCGCCCGCGCTAAGAAACGCCGCGTGTGCGCCGAGTTGCGCCATGAGGCTGAAGCCCAGCGCATCGCCGTAGAACGCGACGGTCGGCGCGATCTCGGCGACCCGTAGGTGCACGTGACCCATGACGGTGCCCGTGGGGAGCCCGTCGAACGAGACGCTCAACGTGTCGTCGAGCACCGAGACGAGGTCCTCTGTGTCGAGCGGCAGCGAGGTCATCCGCTGCCACACCTGCCCCTGCCAGAGCTCGCGCGGCCGGTCGGCGTAGATCTCGATCCCGTGGTGGTCGGGGTCGCGGAGGTAGAGCGCCTCGCTCACGAAGTGGTCGGACATGCCGACGAGGCGCACCTGGTCACGCGCGGCGTGCGCCAGCCAGCGAGCGAGATCGGCGCGGTCGGGGACGAGCAGGGCGAAGTGGTACAGGCCGGAGAATCCGTCCGCCGGCTTTGCTCCAGGTTCCTCCACGAGCACGAGCAGGTCCTCCCCGCCCGCGCCAAGCGCCGCTCGGCCGGCCTCCCACTCGCGCACCCCGAGCCCGATCTCGCGTTCGTAGTAGTCGACCGAGCGGCCGAGGTCGGCGACCGTCAGATGGACCGGGCCGAGGCGCGTGTCCGCAGGGATCTCGTCGACGGCCTGAGCAGCGGCCGCGGACTCCTCGGGGTCGAGCGCCATCTGTGGAGCATGCCCGAAGAGGTGCCCGATGCGTTTGGCGGCGGGAAGTCGTTCGGGGCGGTCGCGAGGCCGCCCCGAATCGTTCCCCGGCGCCTACGACGCCACGGTTGCGCAGACGACGACGACGTTCAGGCCCCAGTTGGCACCCGTCGCGACGACCTCGCGCGCTGAGGCCGTCCACGTCGTCGCGTTCGCGAGATAGCTCGTCGTGACCGCGACCCCGGCGGTGTTCACGGGTGTCACCGCCACGCCTCCACCGATGGCGACCTTTCCGCTCGGACAAGCGGCGGTCAAGGTCCGCGTCGCGGTCGAGGCAGCTGCGCCTGTCGTGAAGACGTTCTGCAGCCCGCTGATCCCGGGCGGTCCCGCGGGTCCCGCCGAACCTGCGGGCCCTGCCGGCCCGGCGGGGATCTGCCCGGTCCGGAAGTCGGCCCGGAGCAGCGAGCCGTTCTTCACTTTCACGCTCGTCACGGCGTTGCTCTTCAGCTGCAGCGGTCCAACCGAGTTACGGGGCAAGGCGTTCAACGCCGCCTCGCCGACGGGCGTCGAGCCCAGCACGGCGACGACGAGCGCTGCGATCGAAAGCACCAGCGGCCAGCGGTTCTTCAAGGTCTCCCCCTCTCCGAGTTCGCCCGGGAAGCGTATTGACCATGCCGGTCGGCCCACGACGCCCACCGGAAAGACCGCAGTTTCCAGGGCCTCTTCAGGAGAGCGCAAGACGGTTCTCCGATTGGAGTCCTGTTCTGACGTGAAGGACGACGACCGCGAGGAATACCCGGAGAAGCCGCCGGGGCAGTTCATGGAGAAGGCCCACGAAGCCGACACGAAGCGCTTCGTCGAGCAGGCCCGGAAGCTCGCGCGCCGCCGCGCCGGGGAGCTCCCGGCCTGGGACGACGACGAAAGCGGCCGGCGCCCGGCGAGGTGAGGCTACGGAAGCGCTTCGGTGATGCGGCGGACTGCGAAGACGACGAACGACAGAACGCCGATCAGAACCGCGATGCCGGCCCACCGCGCGCGCGTCAAGTCGTGGTCAGGCCGACTTCGCCGAATGTCACGGGAGGGCGTCACCGCTGTCCGGCTTGAGCCCGACGAAGCCTGCGGTACTGGTTCCCACGACTTGAATGGGCCGCGGCCCCGAGGACACGTCGGGGAGGTAACTGCGCCGCCGTCGGCGTCGTTTGACGGCCATCACGACCACGAGCCCGCCGACGCCGACCATCACCAACGTGGTCGTCCTCATCCGTCCAGCCACGAATGTGGAGTCTAGTGCCGGACCGGCCGAACGATGGGCGCGCGATCGTCGTTGCCTCGTACGGTTCGGTTGGTCATGCGTTTGTGGTGCCAGGAGTGCGGGCGACCCTCAAATCCGGAGGCGAAGGGCTGGCGGCTCTACCGGACCGACGTCCCGGATGAGGACGACGAGCCCACGCTCGCCGCATACTGCTCCGTCTGTGCATACATCGAGTTCGGCGGCTCGACGAGCACAGAACGTACGGAATCCGAGTAGCTCCAGGTTTAGCGCCCGTTCGGCGTGGGTTTGTCCGCTCTTTAGCGGTTGCGCATCTACTGGTCGAGAGCACCGCAACCGCAATCGAAAGGACATCTCATGCAGAAGCGCAACAACAGGACGCCGATCGCAGCCGCCGTCGCATCCATGACGCTCGCCATCGTGGTCAGCCCCACGGCCGCCGCCGGCAGCGACGTCGCCGGCCACCACGCCTCCGTTTCGACGGAGTCCGACGTGCTTCCCGGCGACAGCTCGGTGCCGTTCTGGCCCCACGAGACGGGAGCGCTGGTCGGCACGTCTGAGACGTTCATCGACCTCCGCGCCGATGGTTCCTACTACGACCCGTCGATCGGGCGGCGAGTCACGATCAACGTCAAGTGAGATCGGCCGGGACGCTAGTCGCCGAACTCGAGGAAGCCGATCTCGAGCATCCGGCGAGCGAGGGTAAGACCCGTCGCCCGTGCCGCGTCGCCGTCAACGGCCGCCGCCAGCGCCTCGTGAAGCGTCCTTGAGCCGTCGAGCTCGCGGATCAATCGCGCCGTGGGTGGATCGAGTTCCGCGGAGAAGGGCAACCCGTTCTCGAGCCGGAGCGTCAGGTTCTCCGCATGCCAGCGGCCTCCCGCGAAGCGCGTGTCCTGGGTGACGACGGCGTCGTCGACGACGCGTAGTCGCCGGTCGAGGAGCACGTTGTCCGAGTCGAGCTCGGACAGCCGGTCGTGCGTCTCGAAGAGCTTCCTGACGTGCCGCCCCGCCGGCTGAAGCGCTGCCCGGGGAAGCTGCTGCGCCTCCAGCAAGCCGTCCCGGCCGTCGCTCCGCTTGCGCAGAACGAGGCACGCATAGCCGAGCTGCTCGATCCCGAGCTCGCGGTAGTACGCGAGCCAACGATCGAGCGCCGCGGCGTAGGCCTCGGGCCGGTCGAGAAGATCGCGATTCCACACCGTCGCGGTCTCGATCGGGTCGTCCGTCGAGGTGTGGAGCAGGAACGCGTCGCACGCCGAACCTTCCAGCCAGCTCCGCGGACGCTCGGCAGGGTCGTCCGGATCGAGCGCCCACGCGATCAGCAGGCATGCGAACCCGCCTGGCGCGAGCGCGGCCGGTGTGGCCCGCACGACGTGTTCCGAGACGGCGTCGCCGAGCATGCCGCTGTCCCGGAACAGATACGCGCTCTCGGGCGAGACGACGTATGGCGGGTTGGCGACGACGAGGTCGAACTGCTCGCCTTCGACCGGCTCGAAGAAGCTGCCGGATCGCGTCTGCAAGTTCTCGACGCCGTTGAGCGCTGCGTTGAACGCCGCGTAGCCGAGCGCCCTCTCGTTCACGTCCGTCGCGACCACGTGCTCCGCGTGCGCCGCGAGCAGGATCGCCTGGATCCCGTTACCGGTGCAGAGGTCGAGAGCACGCTCGCCCTCGCCGCGAACCGTCAGATGGGCGAGAGCGACCGACGGGCGGTGCACGCCCGGCACGTGGTCGGCGTGCGCTTCTGCCGCGCCCGCATGATCGGACGCGATCAGCAGCTCGTCGTGAGGGACGAGGCGGGCCGCCCCGTGCACGACCTCTGCGTCCTGGACGAGCAACCCGGCTCCCACGAGGCGTTCCTGCAGCTGCGTGCCCACGAGCTCATCCAGGCGCAGGTGTGTAACGGGAACGCCGAGCAGGAAGAGTCGGAGAAGCACGGCCTGCTCGTCCGAGTCGCCGAGCCGTCGCAGGTACGACGGCAACTCCGGCGAGCGCGCGAGGAGCTGGTCGCCGGTCGCCAGCCGCTGCTGGATCCGGTTCGGCTCGTAGCCCGCATCCCGAAGCAGCCGGGCGAGCTCGACCGCCGCCTGCAGGCTCTCCGCGCGCGGCGGGTCGGGGCGCCCGGGCGGGGGGACGGCGCGGACGGGCTCCACGGCTGGGCGCTCGGTCGAGTCGCGCTAGAAGGTCTTGTTCGTCTTCAGGTCGTACCGGAACTGGACGGCCGTCCCCAAGGAGCCGTCGGCCTTCTGCGGCTTGTACTCGACCTCGAGCTTGGCGAAGTTGAACGACACCGACTCGGTCGGGACGAACGCGTCCTCGGATCCGCCCGTCTGGAACGAGCTGACGAGGACATCCTGAAACTTGAACGTCAGGTATTCCTGCTGGCCCTTGCCGGCTTTGCGGGCCGAGAGCGTGGCCGTCTTGATGTGCTGCCCGGTGGCGCAGGCTTTCATGAGACCGATGCTCGCCCTGTTCAGGCCCATCACGAAATGGAAGTCCTGCATCGAGACCTTGCCGGCTCCCACGCCGCCACCAGACGGGCCGGCACCGGCGTGGGTCTCGCCCCAGCTCCACGACTCGACGTCGATCTCATCCTTGTGCTTGGCATCGGTGCTCTCACCCTTGATGCCGTCGAACTTGATGAAGTAGTCGACCGCCGCCATCGTGTCTCCTCCCCGGCCCGCTCGCGCCGATCGTACCCGAGCTGCGGACGGCGGAAGACCCTTTCCTTCAAGCCCTTAGGACAAAACCCCCGCCGGAGCGGGGACCCACGCCGACCACTTCGAGAGAGCTACGCGGGAGGAGCCGTCGGGTACCGGCTGTCGTACTGGGATTTCGCGTATCTCGAGCTGTACGAAGCGATGTCGAGCAGAACACCCAACGCGACGACCAACCACTCGGCACCCGAAACGCCCCCGACCGCGGACCACATCAAGACGTAAGCGAGAGTCGTCCACGGAAGAAACAGCAGTCCGAGCAGCGGCAGGATCCAGGAATCGAACGCCGCGTCCACGCGGTCCCCGAAGAGCCACCACAGAAGCAACGCGATACGGGGTCCCAGGCCGAACGCTGTGAGAAAGAGACAGCACACGCGAGCCACTGTCCCAGGTCTCGTGCTCGGAGTCAATGTCACCCCGGGCCAGGAGTGCCTAAGCCTCCTTGACTAGAGCCGCGCCCTTGAGGGCGCGCTTGCGTCATCGTTCGGCTTACGTGCCGAGTTCCGAGAGCCAGCGCAGCGCGCTCAGGCTGGGGATGAAGCAGTACTCCGCCGCGGTTGACCACGAACGCCGGCAGCTGGGGCAGGCGGCGGCGGATGGCGCCGTTGGGGATGGTGCAGCTGCGCGGAGCGCGCTGCGCCGAGACTGCAGCTTGCCTCTCGTCGTCGTGAAGACGAGCGCGTCGGCGTGCACGCGGCGAAGGTCCTTCCCGGCTTGCGTCGAGCGATGCTCGACCAGCCGCGCGCAAGCGCCGGGAGCAGTGGAACCGTCGCTGCGCTTGCAGTCGACTTCGCCGCGACGCGTGCACCATCGGCACCTAGTTGGCCGCTCACGGTCAGCGTGCGCGCTTGGAAGTCGACGTCCATGGGGCGAGTTGCCGATGTTTCCGATGAGCGGGCGGACATCTCGGCGCATGCAGCACGTTCTGAGCTCGCGCACGCGGGCGCGAAAACCTGCGCTACGTGTGTCGGGGCCGGCACGGTTGACTGCACGCCGAGCAGCGGCCCGCCAACCGAACGCATCGTCGTCTGAGCCGACCTCGCAATCCTGGCAGGTCAACCGCACGTCAGGACGGCTCGCATCGCCGCCGGGCATCCACGATCTCGTCGGGCGTCCACGCGCGCGATTCCGTCAGCTCCTCCGCGAGCTTGCGCACTTCTCGGCGGCTGTTGCGCGCTGCAGAGCGCAACAGGTTGAAGGCGTCGAGGATCGTGAGGTCGAACCGCTCGGCAAGCATCCCGACGGCACGCTCGATGGCGACCCGCGAGTCGAGCGCCGACTGAAGCTGGCCGATGGTCACCCGGAGCTCGTCGACCTTGCGCGCCTGTCCGTCGGCATAAAGGGTCAGGCGCGTGATCTCGGCGGCAGCCTCCGCGCTCGCAGGGTGTCCGTCCAACGCAGCGGTGGGCTCGTCGACTCTGTGGGAACTCTCTGGCACGGCCCTACCCTTCGCGCCGTTGCGAGGAATGCGCTTAGGGGCAAAACCCTGGGCCCGAGGAGAACGGCGTAACGGGACGAGCGCGCTACGGTCCACGATACTCTCTCGTCCGGCGGATTGTGCTGGCCGTCACGTTTTGATAGACAGGGTGGTGCGCCTAGACCTCGCGCTGGGACCCGTGCCGCAGATTGCGCCGGCCCTTTCACTGGGAACAGACGCCGTACGAAGAGGGTCCGCCGTACGCGGCGCGCGCGGGGCCGCGCGCCGCGACGGCGGCTCTTCACGAGCTGCGGCCCAGACCCCGCCGTCGGCTCTCACGGGAGGTTTGTGTGGCCTGGGTCGATACGGCGGACCAGGCCAAACTCCCGCTCAGCACAGACCGGGCAGTAGCCGCGAGCGTCGGCTCGTCGTCCTCGTCAGGGACGTCTTCGTTTGTCGACGATGCAACCGCGCTGGCCCACCCACCGACCCCGAGGCAGGCCAGCTCCCTCTTGGTCAGGCCGCGGCCCGGCACACCGACGGGGCGACGCAACAATCCGTGGCCAACGCGGGCGGAACGAAAACTGAGCGCAGCCATTTGCAGCCACGAAGCGAAACGCAAGACGCGGACGACTGACCGCAGAAACAGAAAAGCCCCGACTAGCGGGGCTTCTGTGAGGTGGGCGGTACTGGGCTCGAACCAGGCCGAGGGGTGAACGACTAGGGCCAACGAGCGGCCACTATTCCCGCGATTTGCAGGGGGAGGTTGGGTCACGGGCCGAGGGTCAGGACCAACCAGAAACGACCGGTTCCAACCCTGCGCTTGGACAGCCGTTGGACGATGATCGACCGCGATTAGCCGACGACCCGCGTAGCAAGCGCGGGCCGTCGATAACAGCTCCGACTCCGCCTGATGTGGCAGGCGATGAGCCGTCCGGCTGACCGTACTGGGTCGGCGGTGGCCGGCGCGAGTGTGCTTCGTCTCGCCGGTCAGGGCGCTCACGTCTGGCACCGGTGCAAGTGCGGACGGGCGATACCTCTGGACGTCAAGCGCTGCAGCGCTCGAACGTGCCCGGAGTTCGCGCCGACCTGGGCGCGCGACACGAGGCGGCGGCTGCTGGGAGAACCTCCGTCCGCTCAAGCTTACGGTGATGTTCGACGTCACCCCTCCTGGGCGCGACGTGTACCCGTTCGATCCCGCGTACTGCCGGCACGGTGCCGGCGTCAAGTGCTCAGGGCCGATTGGCTGCCGCGTGAATCCCACAGTGGCGCGCGTCTTCAATGAGGACGCAGGCCCGAACTGGAGCAAGCTTCACCGCGCGGCGAGCAAGCGCGCGAAGGATCAAACCGCCTACAAGGGTCGCCTGAGGGCGCGTGTGTGGGAGAAGCAGAAGCGCGGTCTCGCGCACATGCACGGTGTTCTTTCGGTGGGGACGCCGGGGGAGCTCTCGTGGGCAAAGGCGTACGTCGAAGCACTTGACGAGCTCGCACCGAGGTATGGGTTCGGATTCGTAGACGGCTGGGACAAGATCAGCCGCAAGTTCTGGCCTGGCGGTCAGGCTGGCGCGTACCTCTCCAGCTACTTCGTCGGCGGGGCCGGCCACAAGGCTTCGATCACCGAGAACGTCCTAGCCGGCGACCTCCCGCGCCTTGTCGTCTACCTCGACCGCGAACTCACCCTGCGGACGCGGTGCACGATGCGGAACCTGCGTAACGCCCGGCGGGTCTGGGCCTGGCTCAACGGCCTCATCCCCGACCCGGGGCTCGACGCGTGGGATGAGCTCATAGCCGTCTGCCTGCTGGATCGGAAACCGCCACCTGCGCGAGGCCCCTGATCGGCGCGGCGGCGGCGTCCGGCGGGAGCCGGTCGCCGGCGCGCCGAGGGACTACCGCCTATCCGATTGCTGCATCGCCCAGTACTTGACAGCTGTCTGCCGAGATTGCTCCAGTCGTGACGACTTGTCAAACTCGTTGTCTGTGGCCGACCTTGCCGGGTTCTGGAGCTACGTGCGAGCCGACGACGAAGCCAAGGGTGGCCGCATTACTCGACTTGATCACGTAGACCACGCGGGTAACCGCTGATCCAGGCCAAGCGACAGCACGCTCGCGCAGGCGAGGCACCTCGTTCCATCTGTACCGCGTGCCATCACTAGGGACGAACTGTGCTGGGCGTCGGGGACCTGCTGGGAAAGGGAGCGCGCCGGACGAGCACGTCCGCGCTCGCAACTGAGACGGACACACCGATCGCGCTAGCGGCTGTTCGGCTCCTTCGGCGGCGAGTCATGCGGTAGGGACGTTCTCAGATGTGCTTTGACCGACGGTGCCGGCACGAGCTCGTGCTCGCTGGCGTGCATGATCTTCGGCTCAAGGCAGATCTTCTCCAGGACCTGCGCCGCACTAAGGATTGCGTTGAGCATCGGCACCCGATCCGCGTCGGGTAGATCGGGCATGCTTGCGAGCGTCTGGGCCATCCCGGAAATGATCTGGAGAGGATTCGCCATTCGGTGGCGCACGAGCTGCGTGTAGTGGTAGAGGGCTCGCTGGTACTCGTCGCTGTCGCTCGTTGCCTCTGCGAGCTTCGCGGCCGCAACGACAAGCTGTTCATCCGCCTTGTGCATCATCCGGTCTGCATCCTCCGCCTTATGGTCAGCCATCGCCATGTGCGCCGATGCTGCAAGGAGATGTTTCTGGGCCGAACTCATGTGCACCTGGGCTTCAGCGAGCCGGTCATCTGCCGCACGTGCTCTCTCGTCGGCCGTATGGGTGCGGGCATCGGCGTGGAGGCTTTGTGCTTCCGCCGCGGCTTCTTGGGCATCGACTGCGGCGCCGCGTGCGATCGCGTCGATTGAGCGGGCATTCGCGCCGACCTCACGAGCGTTCGCGGCAAGCTCTCGCGCGTCGGCGTCGGCTTCGCGAGCGTCTGCGGTGACGCCGCGCGCGTCGGCTTCCTGCTCACGGGTGTCCGCCGCGACGCCTCGAGCGTCTGCGACGCCCTCTCGCTCATCGGCGTCGGCTTCCCGAGCGGCGGCCGTGACGACGCGCGCGTCGGCGTCCGAGGTTCGAGCGTCTGCCGCGCGCTCTCGCGCGTCGGCGTCAGCTTCGCGGGCATCCGCGGTCACGCCACGCGCATCGGCCTTCTGCTCACGCGTGTCCGCGGCCAGGCCGCGGGCGTCGGCGGCTAGCTCGCGCTCGTCAGCGTCGGACTCGCGGGCATCAGCCGCACGGCCGCGTACATCCGCCTCGGCCTTTCGCGCATCGATCTCAGCGCCTCTCTCGTCCGCATCCGACGTGTCGCCGTCGCCATTCTCTCGCATCAGGAAAGCCTAGTTCTCGCCGCCTAAGAAGGGTAGGGCCGAAATGTGGCGACGAGGCGGCAGGCGCGCGGCCTCCAGTCGCTCAGGTGTCATTCCCGCACCTGGCCCAGGCGACACTCGAGAACTTTGAGAGAGTGCAGCTGTGCCCGAGGACTACTTCGGTGAGCAGGTGGCCGAGCGATTTTGACGAGCGCTACGCCCATGAGGCCAGCCCTTGCCGTGGTTGACCCTATCGTTGCCTTCCTCGCTGACCTTGCTCGCGGCGGTGCCGCGCTCGCCTGAGAGGCCTGAGAGCTGACGTTCCGAACGCTGGGACAGGCCAGCGAATCCTGGTGCCACGGCCTCCGTCGCTTGACAGTCATCCGGATCGTCTGACATAGTTCGTCAGGTGACGTCATCTGTCAGGAAGCCCGACCCTCGGAAGGACTCTCTCCTCGCACACTGCATCGCCCGTGCGGCAGTCGCCGAGCAGGGCGGAACCGCGGCCACCGTGGCCACCTACGGACCGAAAGCGGAACGGTTGTCGAAGTGGTCGGCGATGCGATTGGGCGTAAAGGTGACGCCAAAAGCATCCAGAGTCGCCGGATTCATCGTCCAGTGGGCCATTGCGATGCGCGAGGAAGGGCAGGAAACGTTCTCGATCACTGAGTACCAGCGGCATTGGTCAGAGAACGAACGGCAGGCGTATCGTCTTCAAAAGGAGTTCCGCGAGCTTTGGCCGGAGTACGAGACGCCGAACGAGCTCAGCTTGCAGATCGCGAAGCATCTCGACCCTAAGACGAGCGTCAGGGACGCCATGACCCTTCCGAGCAAGATCGTGGTGACGGCGTGACGCCGCACGGGATGGAGCGCCTCTTCACGACGAAACAGGTCGCGGAGCTCTGGTCGGCTCACCCAGAAACCATTCGACGGCTAGCGGCGCGGGGCGAACTCCGCTCGGTGCGTGTGGGAAGCGAGCGTCGGTACCCGGAGAGCGGGCTTCGCGAGTACCTGCGCCGGCGCGAGGACGAGGAGGCCGCTTGAGCATCAGAAAGCGAGGCTCGCGGTCGTACCAAGTGCGCGTCTCCGGGTTCCCAGCGCAGACGGCCCCGACGCGCGAAGCAGCCGAGCGGATCGAGCTCGATCTGAAGCGTCGGCGTGCGCTTGGCCATTTGTACGAGGGGCCGGCAATAACGCTCGGCGAAGCTGTTGACGGAACTCTCGCGCGGATCGATGCGACAAGGGGGATCAGCGAGAAGACCCGCGCCTATAACGCGCTGTCCGCAAAGTTGTGGACGCCGCTCCGCGGAACGCCCGTGCCGATGCTTCGCAGGCAAAGATCGAAGACATGGTTATCGAGCGGGCGACAGAGCGTCCCCGCTCGGCTAAGAACGAGCTCGAGTTCCTTAAGCGGGTGCTTCACGATGCGAAAGGCCGAGGCCAGCGGGTCGACGACGCCATCTTCGAGATCCCGCCGGTCAAGCATTGTCCGCGCAGGGGTCGGGGGCTGACGGTAGCGGAGCTCCATGAGCTCGCGTCGTGGTTCCCGGAACACGTATCGAGGCTGATTCTGATCGCCGGACAGGTCGGATGCCGCCAGAACGTGTGGTTCAACATCACGGACGAAATGATCGATCTGAGATCGGGCACGCTCATCATTCCCGCCGCACTCGCCAAACGCCGGCGCGAGCACCGGATCTACCTGACGGAACTCGAGGTGCGGCTTCTACGCGAGCAACTGCTAGTGCGATCGGCGGGAACCGCTTTGCTCTTCGCCACGGTCGAGGGCAAGCGCTGGACAGCCAACCGGTTCCGCGACCGCGTATGGGTGCGATCAATTCAAGCAGCCTCGAAGAACGACGCGAACCGGCGTGATGACGGGTCGTCAGTGTTCGACGGCTTCACGTTCCACATGCTGCGCCACACCGCCGCATCTCTGATGGCGCTGCGGGGGTGGATCCGGCGGTCGCGGCCGAACGGCTCGAGCACAGCGATGGCGGCGCCCTCTTTCACAAGACCTACCGGCACCTGTACGAGGGCGAGAAACGCGAGCAGGCCAAGCGGCTGCAGGCACTGGTACTGGCGGAGTTGGACGAGGACGGGACACTGAATGGCGAGGAAGGCCCCGAGGGGCCTAACCAAGCCGATTCAGAGGATGGGCGGTACTGGGCTCGAACCAGTGACCCCCAGCTTGTCGAGCTGGTGCTCTCCCAACTGAGCTAACCGCCCTAGGACGCCGGATTGTACCCCGTGATCAGCGGCATCGGATCGACGGGCACTCCGTGGTCTCGCAGCTCGAAATGGAGATGCGTTCCCGTGCACCAGCCCGTGCAGCCGGCGACACCAAGACGCTCGCCCGCGGTCACGCGCTGGCCGACGTGCACGGTCGCTTCCGCGAGATGTGCATAGAGGGTCGAGTAGCGTTCGTTCAGCTGCACCTCGACGAGCAGGCCGTAGCCCTCGTAGCCGGTCAGCCAGCCGACGCGCGTGACCACGCCGTCCTCTGCTGTGTGCACGTCGAGCGAGCGGAGCACACCGATGTCGAGCCCGGAGTGCGGCCGGCCGCCGTCCCAGCCGAACGGGGAGTTCAAACGGCCGTCAGCAGGCCAGTCGAGGGCGAGCTGACGCCCGCTATCGGTCCACCCGTAGGCGGACGGGACCAGCACAAGCGACCCCAAGACCACGAACAACGCCCTCATGCAGCCCGGCAGGGTAGCTCAGAAGATCTCGGGGCACCAGGGCGCGACCCCGGTGCGGCGGAAGATCGAGTCTGCGCGGTCGACTCCGCCCTCGCGGAGCTCCTCGACGCGCAGCCCGCGCCGCAGCTCTGCGAACGTGAAGGCGCCGAGGTAGACGGAGCCGAGCGCGGTCACGTCGCAGCGCAGATCGGGCTGGTCGTCCGTGCGCTCGCACGAGCCACGCGCCAGCTTCCAGCAGCCCTCGTTCCACGGCGCGAACGCGTCGGCGACGTCGAGCACGACCTCTCCCTCGGTTGCGTACGACCGAGCGGAGAGCGCCGCAGCGATGTCGACGAGGCGCACCCAGATTCCGTCGCCCGCGCGGTACGTCATCCGTCGCGGCTTCGCGAGCAGGAAGAAGAGCGGGTGGTCGATCGGCATCAGGTCCGCGCTGATCGACGCCTGCCAGTCGATGTCGAGCAGGAAGCGCCAGATCTCAGCGGTTCCGCGCGGTGTCGCTCCGATCGCCTCGACGACGCCGAGCCGCGCCGACGACGATCCCTGCTCCCACCCCGGGTTGTGACGGTAGATCGCGTAGGCCTGCGGCTCGCCGTCGACCTCGAGCAGCACGAAGCGCTTCGGACCGCCACCGCCGCGGCGCTCCTGCGGATCGGCGACCACCCGGTTCTCCCACCAAGCGCGAGTTCGCCCGAACATCCCGGGCGTCTGCTCGAGCGCCCGGTCCCAGACCCCCGGGAGCAGCTCGAGCGCCTCGGTCGACTCCAGCAGGCGCACACGGCCGCGCGGCTCGAGTGGGTATGCGAACTCGGAGTGCTCGCGCGCGAGCGAGATGTCACCCGCGAACGAGGCCATCCCGTAGCCGTAGCGGCCGTAGATCGTCTCCTCCGAGGCCCAGAGCGCCGCGATCGGCTCGCCGCGCTCGTGGATGTCGTCGAGCTGCGCGCGCATCATCGCGCGCAGGACGCCGCGACGGCGGTGCGTCGGGTAGACGCCGACGACCGTTACGCCCGCGCAGCGAACGATCGCGCCGGGGACCGAGAGCTCGAACGGAAAGACGCCTGCGCCGCCGACGATCGCTCCGTCTTCCCACGCGGCGTGCATCCGCTCGAGCGGCAGCGTCTGCGAGAAGCGCTCCGCGCGCTCGACCGTCTGCTCCCCGCCGAAGTACTGGTCGATCGCTTGGAGTGCGCCCTGGAAGTCGTCCAGGTTCTCGGTCGGGCGAACGTCGAACATCAGAAGACCTCCGGGCAGAACGGCGGGAGTGGAGTGCGAAAGAGATCGGACGCGCGCTCGAGCGCGCCGGGCGTGAGCTCGCGCGCGCGGTCGGCCCTCGCCAGCCTGACGAAGTCGAATGCTCCGAGGAATGGACCGGAGAGATCCGACACGTCGAGCTCCACGTCGGCCCCGTCGTCAGTTCGGTCGACCGTCTCCCCCACGCGGTAGCGCCCCGCGTTCCACGGGCACAGCTCGTCGCGCACGGCGAGCACAACAGGATCGCCGTCGCGGTATGACCGTGCACGAAGCGCGGCCTCGACGTCGACGAAGCGAAGCCAGAGCCCGTCCTCGAGCTTCAGGTGAAGCGCGCGGGGATCGCGCGCCATCAGGAAGAGCGGCGTCGCCGGGTCGACGGGTCCCGCGTCGACCTTCTCGGTCAGATCGATGCTGAACAGGTACCGCCACACCTCTCGCTCGGCTGCGGGATTCGTCCCGAACACCTCGACGACGCGGACGACGCCGTGCGGGAATCCCTGCTCCCATTCGCTCTTGATGCGGTAGACCGCGTAGCCCTCGACGGCACCGTCGAGCTCGAGCACCGCGTAGAACTTCCGGCTCGAGCCCTTTCGCCAGGCCTCCGGGTCGCCGAGGCGGTGGTTCCGCCACCAGTGCTCGCTCCGCGAGATCATGCCCGGCCGCTCGAGCCGGAGCTTCTCGTGGACCGGGCGCGCAAGCTCGTACGCTTCGTCGGCGTCGACGAGCCGCAGCGATCCCTGCGGGCCGGGGTCGTCCCGCAACGCGAAGCGCTCGGACTCTCCGCTCATCCGCGCGGCTGGGGCCGCGATCCCGTAGCCGAAGCGGCCGTAGATCGAAGCCTCCGACGCCCAGAGCGCGGCGATCGGCTCGCCTTGCTCGCGGGCGATGTCGAGCTGCTGCGTCATGAAGCGCCGAAGGATTCCCTGCCGTCGGTGTGTCGGCACGACGCCGACCCAGGTGACACCGGCGCACGGAAGCTGCCCGCCGGGGATCGTCAGCTCGAACTCGTACGAGCCGGCCAGCCCGACGGTGCGGCCGCCGTCGAGCGCGACGACTGCTCGCTCGGGACGCAGGGAGACGCTCTCACGCTCCCAGTCGAACTCCTCGAGGCTCGAGCCGAACGCACTCTCGGCAGCCTCCATCCCGGCGCGGAGCTCGTCCTCCGCAGGAGGCCTGATCTCGATCTCCACTACGCGATCTTCTCGAGCGGGGCGTAGTCGAGCACGAGGCGACGCTCGGTCCCGTCGTTGGCGAAGCGTACGGTCACGACGCCGCCGACCTCGATCCGAGTGACCACGCCCTCGCCGAGCGTTCCATGGCGCACGGAGTCGCCGGTCGAAAGCGTCGGAACGTTCGTGCGCGGAGCGATCTCGGGCGCCGGCGAGCGCGCCGACCAGGTCGCTGGAGCGAGCCGCTCTCGCTCGACGTGCTCAGTCGGGAGCTCGTCCAGGAAGCGCGACGGCAAGTTGTAGTTCCGTCCTCCGTACAGCGAGCGCGACGACGCGTGCAGGAGCGTCAAACGCTCGCGCGCACGCGTCAGCCCGACGTACGCAAGTCGACGCTCCTCCTCGAGCGAGTTCTCCTCGATCGAGCGTGCGTGCGGAAAGATGCCCTCCTCCATCCCGATCATCAACACGGCGCGGAACTCGAGACCCTTCGCGTTGTGGAGCGTCATCAAGGTGACGAGCGACCCTTCGCCGCGAATCGCGTCCTGGTCGGAATAGAGCGAGATCTCCTGCAGGAACGACGAGAGCGACGGCTCCTCGGCCTGCTCCTGATACTCGCGTGCGACGCCGACGAGCTCCTGGAGGTTCTCGAGCCGGCCCTGCGCCTCCACGGTGCGCTCCGCCTCGAGCGACTCGGTGTAGCCCGAGCGCTCGAGCACGTCCTGGACGATGTCCGCGACCGGACGGTCGAGCTCCGACATCAGCGACTGGATCATCGTGCGGAAGCTCGTGACCGCCTTCGCCGACTTCGTCGCAAGCCCGGCCTCCTCCGGGAACTCCATCGCCTCCCAGAGCGTGATCGCGCGGCCGCTCGCGTAGTTCTGGAGGCGCGCGAGTGACGAGTCGCCGATCCCGCGCCGCGGCTTGTTCGCGATCCGCAGCAGGCTGACCGTGTCGAACGGGTTGTCGAGCACCTGGAGGTAGGAGATGAGGTCCTTCACCTCGGCGCGCTCGTAGAAGCGTGGGCCGCCGATCACCTGGTACGCGATCCCCTGGCGCACGAGCACGTCCTCGAGCACGCGCGACTGCGCGTTCGTCCGGTAGAAGACCGCGATCTCGTCGCCGTTGAAGCCCTCCTCGACGAGTCCGGCGATCTCGACCGCGACGAAGCGCGCCTCTGCGTGCTCGTCCTCGAGCTCGACGACGCGCACCGGGTCGCCGGTGCCGAGCTCGGACCAGAGGTTCTTCGGCTTCCGCTCACGGTTGTTCGAGATAACCGCGTTCGCCGCCTCGAGGATCGAGTTCGTCGAGCGGTAGTTCTGCTCGAGCGCGATCGTCTTGGTGCCGGGGAAGTCGCGCTCGAACTCGAGGATGTTGCGTATGTCTGCGCCGCGGAACGCATAGATCGACTGGTCCGGGTCGCCGACGGCGAAGACGTTCAGATGCTTCTGTGCGAGCAGCTGCAGGAGCCGGTACTGCGCGTGGTTCGTGTCCTGGTACTCGTCGACCAGGATATAGCGGAACGACCTTTGCCACTTCTCGCGCGCTTCAGGAAAGCGCTCGAGCACTTCGACCGTGAGCATCAGCATGTCGTCGAAGTCGACCGCGTTCGAGGCGTGCAGTCGGCGCTGGTAGAGGTCGTAGACCTCGGCAACCGTCTGGTCGTAGAACGAGGCGACGCGCTCGCGGTAGTCGTCGGGCGTGATCAGCTGGTTCTTCGCGTTCGAGATCTGTGCGTGGATGCCGCGCGGGACGAAGCGCTTCGTGTCGCGCTCGAGCTCCTCCAGCACGTTCTTCACCAGGCGGATCTGGTCGGCCTGGTCATAGATCGTGAAGTTCGTCCGGTAGCCGAGGTGCTGCGCCTCCCGGCGGAGAATGCGCCCGCAGGCAGCGTGGAACGTGAGGATCCAGGTGCCGCGCGCGTCCTCGCCGAGGAGGTCCCACTGGCGCGTCCGCATCTCGTCGGCCGCTCGGTTCGTGAAAGTGATCGCCAGGATCTCGTTCGCCTTCGCGCCGATCGCGCCGATCAGGTGCGCGACCCGGTGCGTGAGGACGCGCGTCTTGCCCGAGCCTGCGCCCGCGACCACGAGCACCGGCCCCTCGGTGTGGAGCACAGCGTCGCGCTGGGCTTCGTTCAGCCCTGCGAGGTAGGTTTCTGGCGAGACGACCGGCACTCCGGCGATGCTAGCGACGAGGGAGGAGCCTCACCGATGGCGCACAGCTTTGGGTCGATCGACGAGCTCGGCGACAACTACGGCTTCCGTAAGATCCGGCAGAGCCTCGGGGTGAGCGCGTTCGGCGTGAACGCGATCGTCTACCCGCCCGGAGCGGAGGGGGTCCTCCACTACCACGACGAGCAGGACGAGCTCTACTTCGTGCACAGCGGAACCGCCCGCTTCGACGTCGACGGCGAGGTGCGCGAGCTCGGGCCTGGGGGGCTTGCGCACGTCGAGGCTGCGACGCCGCGGCTGGTCTCGAACGTCGGCGACGACGACCTGGTGCTGCTGATCGTCGGCGGAAAGGGTGGCTACGTGGGCCGCGACGGGCAGCTCGTCGACCCGGCCGACCTGCAAAAGCGCCAGGCGATGGGCCGCGGCGAGTTCAGCAAGTCAACCTAGGCGCCGCTCGACGAACGACGCAGCGTTGCCGAGCGCGCGTTCGTCGCTCGACTTGAGCACGACGTCCACCTCGGGTCCGCTCGCGGCGAACCGCGGGTAGGAGCCGACGAGCACGTCGGGCCAACGCGCCGTGGCCTCGGCGAGCAGCCCCGCGATCTCGCTCTCACGCGTGCGGTAGGTGCGACGCCACGAGCCGATCGGCTCGCCGTGGCGAAACTCGTGGGCGATCTCGTCGAACATGGCCTCCATCTCCGACGGAAGGCCCGGCAGGACGTAGACGTTCTCGATCGTGAACCCGGGAGCTCCGCCGCGCGGGTTCGCCAGCGGCCGACTGCCCTCGGGCAGAAGCGCCCAGCGCGCCGCGTACTCGGGGTCGCGCGTGAAGCGCGACCGCAGGTCGGCGGCGAGGTCCGAGACTTCCCGCTGCTCGACGCCGAACGCCGAGGCAAGCGCTTCGCGCGTCAGGTCGTCCGGGGTGCCGCCGAGTCCGCCGGTCACGAGCAGGAAGTCGACGGCCGGAGCGCGCTCACGCACGAACTGCGCGATCTCGTCGATCTCGTCCGGCAGCGCGACGATCGACCGCACTCGCACGCCGAGCTGCTCGAGCCGCTGCGCGAGCCACGAGGCGTTCGTGTTCGCGACGTCGCCGGAGACGATCTCGTTCCCGATCGTCAGGATCGCGGCGGTCGCCACGCGTCGAAGCCTATGCTCGAGCCGTGATCCGGGAGTACGAGGACTCCGACGCCGAAGAGGGCTCGGCGCTGATCGCCGAGCACAGCCCCTGGTTTTCGACCGCCGCTGGCACACGGCATCGCCTCGCCTCCGTCCCGCCGCGTGCGCACCGCAAGCTCTGGGTCGCGGACGAGGCCGGCCGGATCGTCGGTTGGGGAGAGGCAGAGTTCGATTGGGCGACGGAGGTCGACGACGCCGGGGGCGTCTGGGCGATCGTGCACCCGGAGCACCGGGGGCGTGGTCTCGGATCGGCGCTCTTCGAGCAGGGCGTCGAGCACCTCACGTCGCATGGGGCACGTGAGCTGCGCGGCTGGGCGGACTCGGAGAGCGCGTCGTTCCTCGAGCGGCGTGGGTTCGTTCCGGGGCGCGTCGAGCGCCTGTCCGCGCTCGACCCGCGGGTCGTCGACACGTCGCGCCTCCACGAACGCACCGACGGCGTGGACGTCGTCCCACTTGCCGATTTGCTCGACCGACTGCCCGACGTGCACGCGCTCTACGCCGAGGCGGCGGCCGACATGCCGGCCGACAACCCGGAGACGAACGTGCCACTCGAAGAGTGGTTGAGCGAGACGATCGGAAACCCCGATCTCGACCGCGAGCTCAGCGTCGTGGTGCTCGTGGACGATGTGCCCGCGGCGCTCTCCTGGGTGCACGCCGACCGCTCGCACGGACTCGCGGATCACGACCTGACGGGCACCGCGCGGGCCTTCCGGCGGCGCGGTCTTGCACGTCTTGCGAAGCTCGCGGTTGTTCGCCGTTGCGCAGAGGCGGGCATCTCCCGCCTCATGACCGAGAACGACTCCGAGAACGCTGGGATGCTCGCGATCAACGACGAGCTCGGCTTCAAGCCGCACGCGATGATGACCGAGTGGGTGAAACGACTCGCATGAAGGAGGTCGTGCTCTCCTTCCGCGCGCCGTCCGCCGACGTCAGGGCAGTGCGGTTGCGGACGGACGCGTACAAACGCGGGACGCCACCGGCCTTCAGCAGGCGCGGTCGGACGCGCACGTGGGAGTTGCGCGTGCCGCGGCCGGACGGTCTCGTGCGGCTCGAGTACCAGCTCGAGCTCGAACGCGCGGACGGCAAGACCGAGACGGTCGTCGACCCGGAGAACCCGCTTCGTGCGAGCGCGCCGTTCGGCGAGCGTTCCGTGCTCGAGCTCGACGGCTACGAACGGCCCGTCTGGATCGACGACGAAGAGGCGCCCGCCGGCACGATCGAGGCGTTCTCGATGCGGTCGCGACTCTTGCGATCCGAGGTCGGCGGATTCGTCTGGTCGGCGAACGGCGTCGTGCCCGATGCGCTGCTTCCGCTGCTCGTCGTCCACGACGGGCCCGAGTACGCGGAGCACTCCTCGCTACTCCGCATGTTCGACTCGGCGGTCGCGGAGCTCGAGCTGAAGCCGTTCCGGGCCGCGTTGCTCGCTCCGCCGGGCGACCGCAACGAGACGTACTCCGCGTCGACGCGCTACGCCAATGCGCTCGTCTCGGAGGTCGTCCCCGCGCTCGGTGAGCTCGCCCCCACGCCGGACCTCCCCGGCGCCCGGGTCGGGATGGGCGCCAGCCTCGGAGCGCTCGCCGCCTTCCACGCGCACCGCGTCCACCGGCACCTCTTCGGCGGGCTCTTCCTGCAGTCCGGCAGCTACTTCCGCCGCACGACCGACTCGCAGGAATCGGGCTTCCCGCGCTTCGAACGGATCTCGCGCTTCGTCGGCGGCATGCTTCGTGCCGACTCCGCCCCCGCCCCGATCCCGATCGTGATGACGTGCGGGCGCAGCGAGGAGAACATCGGGAACAACCGCGCGCTGCGCGACGCGCTCGTGCGACAGCGCTACGACGTCCGGCTGCACGAGCATCCCGACCTGCACAACTGGGTCTCCTGGCGGGACACGTTCCACCCCCACCTCGTCGCGCTCCTGGAACGGCTCTGGGGATGAATCGCCGCGAGATCTCGCTCGACGCCGGCACCGTGCTCGCGTACGGCCACTGGGGCCGGCCGGTGCTCGCGTTCCCGTCCGAACAGGGGCCAGCCTGGCAGTACGAGGAGCGTGGCATGGTCGACGCGATCGCGCCGCTGATCGAGGCCGGCCGCGTGAAGCTCTACTGCGTCGACTCCTACGACTCGCAGAGCTGGCAGGCGCAAGAGCTCCCGCTCGAAGAGCGCGCCCGGCGCCACGGGTTCTACGAGTGGTGGATCCTGGAACGGGTCGTCCCCTGGATCGCGGCGGAGTCGGGGGGAACAGGCGAGCTCGTCGTCACAGGCGTCAGCTTTGGGGCCTACCACGCGGCCAACTTCGCGCTGAAACGGGCAGATGTGTTCCCGGTCGCGATCTGCCAGAGCGGCGTCTACGACGTGTCGGTCGTAGGCTGGGGCGAGCGCGGTGACAGCGTGTACTTCAACAACCCCGGCGACTACGTGGCACACCTGAACGGCGACCACCTGGACTGGCTGCGCGGACGGGTGTCGGTGCTGCTGGTCTGTGGGAGCGGACAGTGGGAGGACACGACGGGCGCGCTCGAGAGCACGCGGAGCTTCGGCGCGCTGCTCGGCGAAAAAGGCATCCGCTGTGAGGTCGACGTCTGGGGGCCTGAGTACCCGCACGACTGGTCGTCCTGGCGAGAGCAGTTCGCGCACCACCTGCCGAGGTTCGTCTGATGGCATCGCACCTGATCGGGCTCCTGCTCGGCACCGAGGACGACTGGCCCTCCGCTTTCGAGTCCCTCGTCGCGAAGCTGGGACCGATCCGCTGGCGCGGCGAGAACCACGAGCTCACGACTGAGCGGATCGTCAACGAGCCGTTCGACCTCCGCTCACGGCCGCGCTACTCGCTCGTGATCGACCGGCTCGCCTGGTGGTACGACCTCCCGCGCGCGTGGCTGAAGAAGATCGCGCTGATGGACGACGTCTACCTGCTGAACAACCCGTTCACCTTCCAGTCGATGGAGAAGCACTCCGCCTACTGCGCGATGATGCGTCTCGGGCTGAAGGTCCCGGACACGTGGCTGATCCCCCACAAGGTCCCGCCGAGCAACCCGCGCTTCGTCGAGACCGCCGAGCGCTACAACCAGCCCTTCGAGCTGACGGAGATCGCCGACCGCGTCGGTTATCCCCTCTTCATGAAGCCGTTCGACGGCGGTCAGTGGATCGGCGTCTCGCGCGTCGGGTCGCCGGATGAGCTTCGTACGCACTACGACGAGTCCGGCGAGCGGATGATGCACGTCCAGAGCGCACTCGAGGACTTCGACGTCTTTGCGCGCTCGCTCTCGATCGGCGCCGAGACGATGGTGATGCGCTTCGAGCCGGACCGCCCGATGCACGATCGGTACCAGGTCGAGCACGCGTTCCTCTCGACGGAGCTCGGGTGGGAGGTCGTGACCATCTCGCGGCTCGTGAACGCGTTCTTCCGCTGGGAGTTCAACTCGTGCGAGACGATCGTCAAGGACGGCGTAGCGTCGCCGATCGACTACGCGAACGCATCGCCGGACGTCGCGATCACCTCGCTGCACTACTACTTTCCGTGGGCGATGCGCGCACTGCTGCGCTGGTCCGCCTTCTGCGTGGTGACCGGTCGGCCGATGCGCGTCGACCTCGACACGCGCGAATACTTCGCCGTCAGCGACCGCGCGGAGTCCTACGACGAGAAGCTCCGCGAGTATCGGCGGCTCGCGGACGAGTACTTCGAGACCGGGCGCTACGAGGAGTTCGTCTCCGAGTCGCTCGCGCGGCTGGACGACCTGACGGTCGAGTACTTCGAGAGCCCGTCGTTCGATGAGCTGCTCGTCCAGACCGTGCGCACGACGTTCCCCGTGCAGGAACAGGAGCACTTCGTCGAGCATTACCGCGGCCTCATCGCGTCCTGGGTCGCCGACCAGACCCGCGGGAGTCTGATGCGCTAGGCTCAGCCCGCCGGACACATATCTCCGGCCGGTGTGTCGCAGCGAAGTCCGGTGCAAGCCCGGTGCTGTCCCGCAACTGTCAAGCCCCCTCGGGGGACGAGCCAGGACGCCTGCTCCACGCCGACGAACACAGCCCTCGGAGGAAGGGACGTTCGGGCGGGTCGCCCGCCCAGCCAACCTCCTCCGCTCGACGCGGAGGTTTTTCATGGTCAAAAGAGTGCTCGCCGCCTGGCTCGCAGGGGCGGCCGTCCTCGCATTGTCACCCGGCGCCGTCGCCGACGTCGCCGCGACGCCGAAGCCGTTCCCGGTCGTGCTGACGACACCGGCCGGCAAGGTCACGATTCGCACGCAGCCGAGGCGCATCGTCTCGCTCTCCGCCACCGCAACTGAGAGCCTGTACGCGATCGGCGCCGGCAGGCGGGTCGTCGCCGTCGACGACCTCTCGAACTACCCGAACCGTGCGCCGAGGACGAAGCTCTCCGGGTACACGCCGAACGCCGAAGCGATCGCCGGTTACCGGCCCGATCTGGTGGTCGTCCGTACGGACTCGGGGCTGACGGAGGCGCTCGGCAAGCTGAGGATCCCGGTGCTCGTCCAGCCCGAGGCGGCGAACCTCGCCCAGGCCTACGCGCAGGTGACGCAGCTCGGACGGGCGACCGGACACCGCAAAGGTGCGGCCGCGGCCGTTCGCTCGATGCGCTCACGGATCGCGAAGGCGCTCGCGTCCGTACCTCGAGGGCGCACCCTCAGCGTCTATCACGAGCTGACGACCGACTACTACTCGGTGACGACCCGCACGTTCATCGGCCAGATCTACCGGCTCTTCGGACTCCGCAACATCGCCGACAGCGCAGGTGGCACGAGCGAGTATCCACAGCTGTCGGGGGAGTACATCGTCGCCTCGAACCCCGACCTGATCTTCCTCGCCGACTCGAAGTGCTGCGGCCAGAGCCTCTCGACGGTCTCGGCGCGTCCGGGCTGGAGCACGATCCGTGCGGTGCGCGGCCGGAACGTCGTGCGTCTCGACGACGACGTCGCATCCCGCTGGGGGCCGCGCGTCGGGTCGCTCGTGCAGACGGTTGCGGCCTACGTGAAGCGGGCGCGCTCGACGTGAACGCCGCCCGCGAGCACGGTTTCCCGGCGGTCGCCGCGCCGCGCGTCGGCGTCCCGTGGACGCTCGTTGCGCTCGCTACGCTGCTGGGAGCCGTGCTCGTGGGGCTGCTCGTCGGCCCGGTGCCGATCAGTGGCGGCGAGATCGCGCGCTCCGCACTAGCGCGCCTCCCGTTCCTAAGCGTTGCGAGCCCTCTAGACGCGGCGCAGGAAGCGATCGTCTGGGAGCTCCGCTTCCCGCGCGTCATGCTCGGCGCGCTCGTCGGCGGGATGCTCGCGCTCTCCGGAGCTTCGTACCAGGGCGTCTTTCGCAACCCGCTCGCCGATCCCTACCTGCTCGGGGTCGCAGCAGGCGCAGGCTTCGGCGCGACGCTCGTGATCGCGTACGGGCCTGCCGGAGTCGACGGCTTCGTGCTGCCGCTCGCGTCGTTCGCGGGCGGCGTCGCGGCGGTGGTCGCCGCGTACCTGATCGGCCGTTCGGTCGGCACCGGCCGAACGACCGCGACGCTGATCCTGGCCGGCGTAACGGTCGCGGCATTCCTGACCGCCGCCCAGATCTTCGTGCAGCAGCAGAACTCTGACACGCTGAACGAGGTGTACGCGTGGCTCCTCGGCGGTCTCGGGACCGCCGGCTGGAGCGATGTGCTGACGATCCTCCCCTATGTCGCGGTCAGCGCGACGGTCCTGCTCCTGCATCGGCGGACGCTCGACGTCCTCGCCGTCGGCGACGAAGAGGCGCGTTCCCTTGGGCTCGACGTCACCCGCGTGCGGCTGCTGCTGGTCGCCGCCGCGACCCTCGGGACCGCCGCAGCCGTCGCGGTGAGCGGGCTGATCGGCTTCGTCGGCATCGTCGTCCCGCACCTCGTGCGGCTCGTCGTCTCGTCGAGCTACCGCGTCATCCTCCCCCTCTCGGTCGTCGTCGGCGCCGCGTTCCTCGTGCTCGCGGATGTCCTCGCGCGGACGATCCTCTCCCCGGCCGAGCTGCCGATCGGGGTCGTGACCGCGTTCATCGGCGCGCCCTTCTTCGCGCTCGTCCTGCGCACGACGAGGAGCTCGGCGTGAGCGCTGTCGCCTTCGACTCGGTCTCCGTGACCGCGGGCGGGAAAACGATCGTCGACGGCGTGTCGCTCGAGGTGGAGCGCGGCGAGTGGGTCTCCATCCTCGGGCCGAACGGAGCGGGAAAGACGACGCTCCTGCGCGTGCTCGCCGGGACGATCGGCTTCCGCGGGGAAGCGAGCCTCGACGGGCGTAGGCTGGGCCGGCTCCGGCGCCGTGAGATCGCTCGGCTCGTCGCGCTCGTTCCGCAGACCCCGGTCGTGCCCGCAGCGATGACGGTTGCGGAGTACGTCCTGCTCGGCCGGACGCCGCACCTCTCACCGCTCGCGCAGGAGGGCTTCGCGGATCGTGCATCGGCCGCGGCGGCCCTGTCCCGTCTCGATCTCGACCAGCTGGCGGATCGAGAGCTCGGCTCGCTGAGCGGCGGCGAGCTGCAACGCGCGGTGATCGGCCGCGCGCTCGCCCAGGCGGCCCCGATTCTGCTGCTCGACGAGCCCACAACCGCGCTCGACATCGGGCACCAGCAGCAGGTGCTCGAGCTCGTCGACCGGCTGCGGCGGGAGGAAGGGCTCACGGTCGTCGCAGCGATGCACGACCTCACGCTCGCGGCCCAGTACGGCGACCGCGTCGTGCTCGTCGACCGCGGCCGCGTCGTGGCCGAGGGGAGCGCGCACGACGTTCTCACCTCCGAACGGGTCGAGGAGCTATACGGCGCGCGCGTTCGCGTCGTCGACGGTGTCGTCGTCCCCGTTCGCGAGCGGTGAGCCTCACGCTCCTGCTCGGCGGGGCGCGTGCCGGAAAGTCGGCGCTCGCGCTCGAGCTCGCCCGGGACCGGGGCGGGTCGGTCGTGTACATCGCCACCGCCGAGGCCGGAGACGACGAGATGACTGCGAGGATCGCCCGGCACCGAGCCGAGCGGCCGGGCGAATGGCGCACCGTCGAGGAGCCGGTCGAGGTGGCGTCGGCGCTCGCATCGGCCGAGCCCGAGGCATGCGTCGTCGTGGACTGCTTGACGCTCTGGGTCGCGAACCTGCTCGCGCGCGGCGACGCCGTTCTCGCGGAGGCGGAGGCGGTCGCCGAGTTGGCCGCTGGGCGCAGCGGTGCAACCATCGTCGTGTCGAACGAGGTCGGCCTCGGGATCGTCCCGGCATCCCCGGTCGCGCGCGAGTACCGCGACCTTCTGGGCGCAGTGAACGCGGCGTTCGTGCGGCGAGCGGACGACGCCGCGTTCGTGGTCGCCGGGCGAGCGATTCCGCTGCAGCCCGACTGGCGCCCGCGTGCGTGACCTCTCGATCGAGGTGCTCGACGCGGATGCGATGCGCGCCGCACGCGCGGAGCTCGACCGCAAGACGAAGCCGCGGGGAAGCCTCGGCCGGCTCGAGGACCTCGCGGTGCAGCTCGCAGGGATCGGTCTGGACGGGCCGCCGCGTTGCGCGATCGTCGTCGCCGCCGCCGATCACGGCTACGCCGACGAGGGCGTGAGCGCCTACCCGGCCGAGGTCACGCGGCAGATGCTGCAGGTCTTCGCTTCGGGCGGAGCGGCGATTTCCGTCCTGGCGCGGGTCGTTGACGCAGAGCTCGTGGTCGTCGACGCGGGCGTGCGCGAGGAGCTCGACGACCCGCGCGTTCGGTCGATCCGGATCGGCGCCGGGACTGCGAATGCCGTCCTCGGTCCCGCGATGTCGCATGAGCAGGCGCTCGCCGCCCTCGAGGCGGGGATCTCGCTCGCGCACGAGCTCTCGGGGCGCTTCGACGTCGTCGCGCTCGGCGACATGGGGATCGGGAACACCACGGCCGCCGGTGCGCTGCTCGCGGCATTCCTCGGCGTTCCTGGGGCTGCGGTCTGCGGGCCGGGAACGGGCCTCGATCCGGAGGGCGTACGGCGGAAGGCCGCGGTGATCGACCGCGCGCTGGCTGCCAATGCGCCGCTCGAAGACCCGATCGACGTGCTCGCAGCACTCGGGGGGTTCGAGCTCGGGCTGCTCGCCGGCGTCGCGCTGGGCGCCGCGGTGGAACGTCGCGCGGTCGTGCTCGACGGGTTCATCGTCACCGCGGCGGCACTCGTCGCTGCGCGTATCGCGCCGGCGGTCGTCGACTACATGGTCGCGGCGCACCTCTCGCCCGAGCCCGGACACCGGATCGGGCTCGATGCGCTCGGACTCGAGCCGCTGCTCGACCTCGAGCTGCGGCTCGGAGAGGGCACCGGGGCGGCGCTCGCACTCCCGTTGCTCCGCGCGGCGTGCGCGTTGCTCACCGAGATGGCGACCTTCGAGAGCGCCGGTGTGACCGATGCGGGTCGTTGAGCCGCTCCTCGCGGCCGTCGCGTTCCTCACGCGGATTCCCATGGGCGGCCTCGCGGAGGTCGACGGCGCTGCTGTTCGGCGCGGCGCCCCGCTGTTCCCGCTCGTCGGCGGCGCGGTCGGCGCCCTCGGCGGAGGGCTGGTCGACCTCGCCGCCGGGCCGCTGCCTCCGCTCGCGGCGGCAGGGCTCGGTCTAGGCATCGTCGCGCTCGTCACCGGCGCACTGCACCTCGACGCGCTCGCCGACACGGCCGATGCGCTCGGCGGGACGACGAGGGAGCAGCGGCTCGAGATCATGCGCGATCACGCGATCGGATCGTTCGGCGCCGTGGCACTCGTCACCGTGCTGCTCTTCGAGGCGTCGCTCCTCGCATCGACCGACAGCGCGTGGAGTGCGTTCGCCGCGGCCGGCGCCTGCGGCCGTTGGGCGGCGCTCCCACTCGCAGCGGTCCTCCCTTCGGCGCGGGAGGAAGGCACCGCGCTCTCGGGCCTGTCGACGGCGAGCGTCGTCCTCGGTCTCCTGGCAGCGTGCGCGGTTGCCGTCGGTGTACGCGGCGTCGAAGGGCTCGCCGCCATCGGAGCTGCAGCGTTGACCGCCGTCGTCCTGGCGCTGTTCTTCCGCCGCTGGCTCGGCGGCGTCACGGGCGACACGTTGGGCGCGACCAGCGAGCTCGCGCAGGCGGCTGCGCTCGGGGCACTGTTCGTCGCATGACCCGGCTGCTGCTGATCCGCCATGCAGAGCCGGAGGACGACGTGCGCGGCCGGTGCTACGGGCGGCTCGACATCGGCCTCTCGCCGACCGGTCTGGCCGGCGCGAAGCGACTTGCGGAGAGCCTTCGCGACGTCGAGCTCGAGAGGGTCTATGCCAGCCCGCGCAGGCGCGCGGTCCAAACAGCTGCCGCGCTCGGCGGTACCCCCGTCGTCGAGGACCGTTTGCGCGAGCTCGACTTCGGTGAGCTCGAGGGACGCACGTACGACGAGATCGAGCGCGAGCAGCCGACCCTCTTCCGACAGTGGATGGAGACGCCGACGCTCGTGCGATTCCCGGGCGGGGAGAGCTACGCGGAGCTGCGGAAGCGTGTCGCCGCAGCCGTGGACGACGTGGTCGCAGCCCATTCGGGCCGGACCGTCGCGCTCGTCTCGCACGGCGGGGTGGTGCGTGCGGCACTTGCGGTTGTCCTCGGCCTCCCCGACGACCGAGCGTTCGCCCTCGATGTGGGCTACGGGCGGATCAGCGTCGTCGACTGGTTCGACGGGACGCCGGTCGTTCGATTGGTGAACGGCCTCTCGGCGGACCTGCCGCTCGACCTCGGCAGCTGACGACCTAGGATTGACGAGTGGAACGTCAACGGGGAACCTTCGACGACCGGCAGCTCGACGTGCTGCTCGACCGGCTCGACGGCATCCGCGCGGAGCTCCAGACCCTCAACAGGCGCCTCGAGTCGCAGGAGAGCCTCCTCCGGATCGCGGGCGAGCTCGCGCGTCTCAACGAATCGCTGCAGACACTCGCGTACGCAGCTCTCGGCCGCCAACCGCCGCGGGTCCGACGTCGCGGAACGGGTAGCTAGCGCGCGCCAGCGGCCGCGAAACGGCCGGCTTTAGGGGTCTTCGCGCGTCGCGGATCCGCGCAAGCGGATTCGCGATTTGCGCAGCCAGCTAGCTAGCGGACGAGGCGGTAGACGCGGCCGCTGAGCGACGTCGCGTACAGCTCGCCGCGCGCGTCCTCGCCGAAGCTCGAGAGGTTCGCCACGCGTGTACCTTCACGGCGAACGTCGGTCGCGCGGCCGCCGGACATCACGAGCGACCAGATCGTCCCGCTGCAGAAGTCTCCGAAGAAGTACCGTCCGCGCGCGTCGGGAACCGCGGAGCCGCGATAGACGAATCCACCCGAGACCGAGCACCCGTCGCCGCGACCGTACACGTGGACGGGAGAGACCAGCCGGCCGCGCGGGTTCGGCTCCTTGGACTCGAACCGCGCGCGCCCCTCGAACACGTCCCAGCCGTAGTTCGCGAGCTCGGTCACGCGAGCGCGCGGAATCCAGTCGATCTCCTCCCAGGCGTTCTGACCGACGTCCGCGATGTAGAGGTCGCCGTTCGCACGGTCGAACGAGAAACGCCAGGGGTTGCGCAGACCGAGAGCGGCGATCTGCCGGTTCACCTTCGCGGCCCCGACGTTGATCCGGACGAGCTTGCCGAGCAACGTACCCATGTTCTGCGCGCGGTTCTCCGGGTCGCCGCCCGAGCCGCCGTCCCCCATGCCGACGTAGAGCCGACCGTCGGGACCGAACGCAACCTGCCCGCCGTTGTGGTTCGCGTACGGCTGGGCGACGAAGAGCCACTGCTTGCGCGTACGTGGCAGCGCCTGCGTCCCGGCCGCATTCGAGCGGTACTCGACGACTCGCGTGTGGCCGTTCACGTCGGTGTAGTTCACGAAGAAGCGCCGGTTCTTCGCGAACTGAGGATGGAACGCGACCGACAGGAGCCCCTGCTCGCCTCCCGAGCGCACGAGGGGGCGAATGTCGAGAAACGGCGTCGAACGGTAGCGGCCGTTGACCGCGATCCGGATCCGCCCCGCCTGCTCGACGACGTAGAGCCAGCCGGGCTTGTTCGCGGGAGCCGAGACATGCACTGGGTCGCTCGCGCTGAGGATGCTTCGGAACGAGTACGCGGCCACGCCGGCCGTCGACGTCTTGGCCGTCGATCCCGAAGCGGCGCAGGCCGACGCCACGAGCGCGGCCAACACGATTGCGACCCCCCGGCGCACCTCAGCGTTTCAGCAGGAGCCGGCGGAGGTCGTCCTCGCGACCCGGCTCGAGAATCGCGAGCACCTGATCGCCGGCCTCGAGCTTCGTCGCGCCGACCGCTATCTCGGCCTTTCCGTCCCGCAACACCGAGATGAGGCGAGCGTTCTCGAGCGCGAGCTCGTCGACGCGCTTGCCGGCTGCGGGCGCGCCCGGCTCGACCTCGACCTCGACGATCTCGAGATTCTCCTTCTTCAGCTCGAGCAGGTGAATCAGCTCGTGCGCGGGCACCTCGTGCTCGATCAGACCGAGCACCATCTGCGTCGCCGAAACGGTCTGCGGGATCTCGAGGAGATCGAAGATCTGCTGGTTCCGCGGGTCGTTGACCCGGGCGATCACGCGCTCGACCTGGTACTTCTCGCGCGACAGCTGGCCGATCACGAGGTTGTCCTCGTCGTCGCCGGTGACTGCGATCACGATCTCGGCCGGACGCGCGATCCCCGCGCGCTCGAGGACGAACATCTCCGTTGCGTCGCCCAGCTGGACCTGGTGCTCGAACTCCTGCTCGAGCCGCTCGTAGCGGTCGGCGCGCTGCTCGACGAGCGTCACCTCGTGGCCGCGCCGGAGCAGCGTCCGCGCGACGTTGGCACCGACCTTCCCGCCGCCGGCGACGATCGCGAACATCAGCTGCGGACCCGCGCGGCGCGCACGCGCTCCGTCAGGGTCTCGTACGCCGTCTTCGTCGGACAGACGACGTCGACCCCACGGCCCGCGTAGAAGTCCGCGCGCGCGGGATCGAGGAGCCGGACGACGACCGTGTCGACGTCGAACATCTTCTGTGCGATCTGGGTGACGACGATGTTCGTGTTGTCTCCGTCGGTGGCGACGACGACCGCGTCGGCGTTTTCGATCCCGGCCTGGCGAAGCGTCGCGAGGTCCATGCCGTGGCCGATCACAAACCCACCGCGCCAGCGCTCGCCGAGCCGGGCGAGCGCGGACTCGCTCTCGTCGACGGCGGTGACGTCCCACCCTTCCTCGGCCAGCGTCCTCGCCACGGTCGAGCCGACGCGGCCGCAGCCCACGACGATCGCTCTCATGGAAGCAGCGTAGCCGCGGCGGACGCCGCGAGCTCCTCCTCCTCCAGCACCCCCTGCGGGTAGGCGATCACCATCACCTCGCAAGGCGCCTTCCGGAGGACGTACTCGACGGTCGGGCCGAAGAGGCGCGACTGGCGGCGCCAGCGCGGCGACGAGCCCATCACGATCAGGTCGACGTCACGCTCGAGCGCCTGCTCGATCACGGCCGTCCCGATCGAGCGCGCCCTCACGACCTCCGCCACGACCTCGATGCCGTGCTCGGAGGCCAGAAGCTTCGCCTCGGCGAGCGAGCCCGCTGCGCGCTCCTCCTGGTCGTAGAGCGGCGCGTCGAGCGGCTGGTCGAGGGGGACGGGGACGACGTGGATCGCAGTGATCGATGCGTTGAGCTCCTCGGCCAACCGCAGCGCGGTCGCGAACACCTCGACCCCGATCGGGCCCAGCTTGACGGGGACGAGGATCCTGCGGTACTCCCCTTCCTTCGACGGGACGATGTCGGCAACCCCCGGGCGCACACGCGCGGTGAGCGCAGTGCCGCGCCGCCTGCGAACGACAACGAACACGACGAACCCGGCCGCCAGCCACACCGGCCCGGCGATCCGCGCCGCCTCATGGGTCGCGAGCGACAGGACGAAGATCGCCGCGGTGAGCACGGACCCGAGCAGCCCTGCGAACGGCATCAACGGAGCACGGAACGGTCGAGCGAGGTCCGGCTCGACGTTCCGCAGCCGTACGACAGCGAGCTGTGCCGCCGTGAACGCGAAGAGGACGCCGAAGCTGTAGAGGCTGGCGAGGATGACCGACGCGCGGCCCGCGACTTCGCTGCCCACGAGCAGCGCGAGCGCGACCGCCGCGGTCGCGACGATCGCCGTGGGCGAGTGGAGCGTGCGGCGGTGCAGCCGCTCGAACGCGTGGGGAAGCATCGCGTGGCGCGCGAGCGAGTACGAGAGCCGGCCGGCCCCGGACATCGACGTCGTGACCGCGGCGAGGAGCACGACCACGCCGCTCAGCGCGACCACGACCACGACGACGTCGCCGAGCATCCCGGGGAGCTCGGCGGAGATCGCGTCTGCGATTCCCGCGAGCGGCGCTTGCCGCCAGCGCACGCCGAGCGCGGTCGTCCCGCTCTCGACCGGAAAGGCGGAGATCCCGACGACGCCGATCGCGACCGAGACCGCGACGACGGCGCCGATCCCCGCGAAGAGGCTCCGCGGCAGCGTCCGCCCGGGCTCCCTCGTCTCCGCGGAGAGGTTCGCGACCGTCTCGAGGCCGGTGTACGCCAGCATTGCGAGCGGCAGCGCGAACGCGAGCTCGTCCCACGCCGGATCGGCTCCGAGGTCGATCCCGCGGAATGCGTCCGCATCAAAGAGCAGCGCGAAGCCGAGGACGATCAAGAGCACGTGAGTGACCACGGCCACCACCGCGACAGCGACTGCAAGCCGGTAGAGCTGCGGCCGACGGACGAGCCTGACGGCCGACAGTGCGACGATCACCGCGGCTCCGACCAGGACGTCCCACGGGGAGTCGCGGAGCCCTTCGAGCCCCAGCGCGGCCAGGTAGTGCGGCACGAACAGCGCGGCGAGCGCGGTCACGATCAGGTAGTCGAGGAGGAGGACCCATCCCGTCGCGAAGCCGGCTGGGTCGTTGAATGCGCGCCGGACGAAGAGCGCCGCACCGCCGGGCTCCGGGATCGCCGCTGTTCCCTCTGCGTACGAAAGCGCCACCAGCAGGAAGACGAGACCTGCAACGAGCAGCACGACTGGGGTGAGCCCGAGCGCGTAGAGCGCGACGACGCCGAGCGCGAAGTAGAGCGACGAGCCGATCTCGCCGTACGCAACGGAAGCGAGCGAGACGCCGCCGAGTGCCCGCGTCAATCCTTCGAACCGCCGTGCCATCAGCTCCTCCGCAGCAGGTAGAGGCGTCCTGCACCCGCGGCGACGAGCAGGATGCCGAGGAACAGCCCGAGGCCGCCGCCGACACCCGCGATGATCGTTCGCACGACGATCGTGGCGCCGAGCGCGACGAGGAGGACCGCGAGGACCTTCGCGATCATGCTGCGGCGCGCCGCCCGGCGGTCACGAGCACCCGCACGGGGCTCAGCTTGAGCACCCTCTCGGCAGTTCGTCCGAGGAGCCTGCCGGGGCGAATCGTGCGCGGCGCGCCCAGCACGATCAGCTCGGCGTTTCGCGCTGCGGCCTCGTCCACGATCGCGCGCGGGGTCGATCGCGCTCGCACGAGCCGCGAGACGACCTTGACGCCGTACTCCTCGAGCAGCGCCGCCGCGTCGTCGAGCAGCTCGTCGGCGCGATCCTGGAGCGCGCCCAGGTCGACGGTGAGCGCGCGATCGAGCGGGACCTCCAGCACGTGCAGCACCACGATGGTCGAGCCGCGGTCCGCGGCCAGCCGCGCCGCTGCGATGAGCGCGTCCTCGGACTCGGGCGAGCGGACGATCGGGACGACGATCGTCCGGTACTCGGCGACGAGCGACGGGCCGACGACGAGCGCCGGCGCGCGCACGGTCGCCACGAGCGGCGCATGGACGACGCGATCGCGGTAGAGGACGTAGAAGGCGAGCCCGAGCACGAGCCAGCCGAGGCCGGCCCAACGCGTCGCCAGCGTTCTGCACGACGATCACGAGCCACGAGAGACCTGTCGCGACGCCGCCGACGATCGCGAAGAGCGGCCACTGGACGCCGCGAGCCCAGAGGTTGGGTCGCGCGCGGAAGGCGAGCTCGGCGCGGGGCTCCTTCGACCGCAGCCGGATGATCGCCGCATGCGCGATCGTGAACGACAGCGTCGCGCCGAACGAGTAGAGCGTCCCGATGAACGTCGTGCTTCCGGGGAGGATGACGACGATCGGGGCGATTCCTGCGAAGACGACGATCGAGAGCCACGGCGTGCGAAAACGCGAGTGCAGCCGGCGAAAACGCTTCAGGGAGCTGGCGATAGCTCGACATCGAGTACGTGATTCGCGACGCCCCGATCACGCCGGCGTTCGTCGCGATCAGCAGGATCGTCGCGGCGAGGACTCCGACGTAGATCTCCAGCACGTCGAGGACCCGCCCGGTGAGGCCCAGGTTGTCCACGAGGCCGAGCACCGGATCGTTCGCGTAACCGCCCTCCTCCGGCAGCAGCCCGAGCGACGTCACGTACTCCCCGTCGCGGAGCACGACCGGCATCGCCGAGAGCGCGATCAGCGGGAGCGTGAAGTAGATCGCGAAGACGGCACCTGCAACGAGCTTGTAGGCATCCGGCACGCTCTTCGCCGGGTCGCGCACCTCCTCGGCGAGGTTCGAGACCGTCTCGACGCCCGTGTAGGCGAGCATCGCGACCGGCACGGCGAGCGCCAGGTTCGACCACGTCGGCGCGATGCCCCAGTGGACGTTGTCGACCAGGATCTCAGGGCTGAAGACGAGGAAGAACCCGAGCAGGACGAGCAGCAGCTGCGTCGCGAAGTCGACGATTGCGAGCACGACGTTGAGCGCGGCGGCCTCCTGCACCCCGACGACGTTGATCGCGACGAGCACGAGGATCACGACGATCCCGACGACGACGTCCCACGGGTTGTCCTTCAGCGGCTCCCAGAAGATCGAGAGGTAGTGGGGAACGAAGAAGGCCGAGGTCGTGACCGTGACGACGTAGACGAGCAGCTGTGCCCACCCGGCCCCGAAGGAGACGAGCTCGTTGAAGGCGTGGCGGGCGAAGCTCGCCGAGCCGCCGGCCTCCGGATACCGCACCGTCCCCTCCGCGTACGTCGCCGCGGTGCAGGCGAAGATCAGGCCGGCGACGACGAACACGAGCGGGGTCAGCCCGAGAGCGAAGACGGCCGTGACGCCGAGCGCGTAGTAGATCGAGGAGCCGACGTTGCCGTAGGCGGTGGCGAAGAGCGCGGGGGTGCCGAGGACCCGCTCGAGCCCCTGCTGCCGGCGACGCCGTGGCACCGCGCGACTCTAGCCCCTGGCCCGGTTAGCCTGTCTTCCGGTGAGGATCCTCGTAGTCGGGGCGGGACAGGTCGGCGCGACGATCGTGGAGGCGCTCCACGACGAGCACGACGTCACAGTCGTCGACCTCGATCCGGGCCGTCTCGCGGCGCTCGGGAACGGGTTCGACGTCGCAACGATCGAGGGGAACGGGGCCAGCCGCAGGACGCTCCAGGAGGCAGGGCTGCTCGAGTCCGACCTCCTGATCGCGTGCACCTCGCGTGACGAGATCAACCTGATCGCGGCGATCTTCTCGCGAAACCTCGCGCCCGAGACGAGCACGATTGTCCGGACGACCAACGAGGAGTACCTGGAGGTGTGGCGCGAGCGCCAGCTCGACGTCGACTTCATGGTCTCGTCCGAGCTCGAAACGGCGAACGCGGTCTCACGGATCATCGGGCTCCCCGCGGCGAGGCAGACAGACGTCTTCGCGGACGGTCAGGTGCAGATCGTCGAGTTCGACGTCGTCGCGCGCGGAGATGCGGACGGGATCGTCGGCGTGCCCCTCCGCGAGGCGCGTATCCCGCGCGACTCGAAGGTCGCAGGGATCATTCGGGGAGACCGCATGATCATCCCAAGGGGTGACCAGACGATCGTCGTCGGCGACCGGGTGGTGATCATCGGCTCCCCGGACGCCGCCCGGTTGTGGGGCGCCGCTCTCTCGGAGGACACGCAACGGCTCGACGACATCGTGATCTTCGGAGCGGGGCGCACGGGCCGGGCCGTCGCGCGCGTGCTCGTCGATCAAGGTCTGCGCGTGCGGATCATCGAGCCGGACCCGCATCGTGCGAAGCTCACGGCGGCGCAGTTCCCGACCGTTCGCGTCTACCAGGCCTCGGGGCTCGACCCGGAGTTCCTCGACCGCGAGCGGATCGGGCAGTCGCGCGCCGCGGTCTTCGCGATGCAGGACGACGCGAAGAACCACTATGCGGCCACGCTTGCAAAGCTGCACGGAGTCTCCTTCACGATCGCGATCGTCCACGAGGCCGCGTCCACCGAGGTCTTCGAGCGCGCCGGGATCGACGTCGCGATCAACCCGCGGCAGGTGACCGCCGAGGAGATCGTCCGGTTCGCGCACGACCCGCGGACGCGCCAGGTCACGATGCTCGAGGGCGACCGGTTCGAGATCCTCGACGTGACGGTGCGACCCGAGAGCGAGTACGCCGACCAGCCGTTTCGTACGATGCCGATTCGAGGCGCGTTGATCGGCGCCATCGTGCGCGACGGGCAGGCGATCTTCCCCCACGGAGACGACGTGCTCCGCGCCGGCGACCGCGCGATCATCTTCACGGAGTCGGCGCGCGCGACCCAGGTGGAGAAGGCGCTGTAGCCAGACCGTGGCCCGGCTGACCCGCGCCAGGCTGCGCCGCCTCTTCCGCCGCGAGTCGATCGGCGTGGACGTCTCGGCGGCGCTGGACCTCGTCGGGGCGGTTCTGCTCTACCTCTCTCCGACGTATCTCTTCCCCACGGTGGTCGCGCTGCTCTACGGCGAGACGCCCTGGCCGTTCGTGATCGCGGGCCTCGTGACCGCGGCTGTCGGCGGGCTCCTCCAGCTCGTCGCGACCGGCCGCGAGTTCGCGAGCCCGCGGGAGGGTTTCCTCGTCGTCGCCCTGACGTGGCTGCTCGTACCCGTCTTCGGCGCGCTTCCCTACGTGATCGCAGGCGAAGGCGTGCTCGGCGAGCCGCTGAACGCGTACTTCGAGTCGGTCTCGGGATTCACCGCGACGGGCGCCACAGTGATCAGCGACTTCTCCGAGCTCTCTCGTTCGCTCGCGATGTGGCGACAGTTCACGCAGTGGCTCGGCGGGATGGGGATCGTCGTGCTCGCAGTCGCGATCCTGCCGCAGCTGCGCGTCGGCGGCCGCCAGCTGCTCCAGTCGGAGCTCCCCGGCCCGACCGAGCTCGAGCGGTTGACCGTCTCGATCCGCGAGGTGGCCCGTCGGCTCTGGGTCCTCTACGTCGTGCTGACCCTGATCTTGATCGGGATGTTGAGCGCGTACGGCTGGCTCGGGCTCGACGAACGGATGAACCTCTTCAACGCCACGGCGCACGCGTTCACCACCGTCTCCCTGGGCGGCTTCTCGACACAGGCAAACTCGATCGCCGCGTTCGGCTCGCTCGTGCAATGGACGATCGCGCTGTTCGTCGTGATCGCAGGCGTCAACTTTCTGCGGCTCTACCGCGTCTTCGTGCAGCGCCAGCCGCGCGCGTTGACGCGCGACGACGAATTCCGGCTCTACCTGGTGATCCTGCTGGTTGCGGCGACGGTGCTCCTGCTCGAGCTCGTAGCGCAAGGGGAGTTCGGGTTCGAGGCTTCAGTGCGTAACGCCGTCTTCCAGGCGGTCTCGATCATGTCGACCGCGGGCTTCGCGACGACGGACTACACCGCGTGGGGCCCGCTCGCGACGATCACACTGCTGGGGCTGATGTTCATCGGCGCCTCGGCGGGGTCGACGGGGGGCGCGATCAAGGTCGTCCGCCACGTGCTGATCGGCCGGGTCCTCCGCCGCGAGCTCGAGCGGACCGTGCACCCGGAGGTCGTCTCGCCGATCCGGCTGAACCGCGCCGTCGTCGACGAGAAGACGCTGGAGGCGATGCTCGCGTTCGTGCTGATCTACGTCGGTCTCTTCGCCGTGGGCTCGCTGGCGATCGTCCTCGACTCGTTCCGGGCCGACGTCGCGATCTCCCCGTTCGAGGCGATGGGCGCCGCGGCGGCGACGCTCGGCAACGTCGGGCCCGCGTTCGGCTTCGCCGGCCCGTTCGGCTCCTACGACAGCTTCAGCGGCCTCTCGAAGGGCGTGATGATCGCGCTCATGTGGATGGGCCGCGTCGAGATCATCCCGATCATCGTCTTGTTCACGCGCCAGTACTGGAGGGCTTAGCCGCGAAAAGTGCTGCGCACTTTTCGCGGGTAGTCGCAGCTGACCCTGACGCACTAGAGCTCCCCGGCGGGGCGAAGCCCCGCCTCCGCGGCGACGCGCAGTCTCCGGCTAGCCGTGGATCGAGACGATCAGGGGGATGATGAGGATCGCGACCACATTGGCGATCTTGATCATCGGGTTGATCGCGGGGCCCGCGGTGTCCTTGTAGGGATCGCCCACGGTGTCGCCCGTGACCGCAGCAGCGTGGGCCTCCGAGCCCTTGCCGCCGAAGGCGCCGTCCTCGATCAGCTTCTTCGCGTTGTCCCAGGCGCCGCCGCCGGAGGTCATCGCGATCGCGAGGAACAAGCCCGTGACGATCGTCCCGATCAGCAACCCGCCGAGCATCTTCGCCGAGATGATCCCGACGATGATCGGAAAGAGCACCGGGATGAGCGCGGGCGCGAGCATGCGCTTGATCGCCGACCGCGTGACGATGTCGACCGCGCGCGAGTAGTCCGGCCTGCCCGTCCCTTCGAGGATCCCGGGGATCTCACGGAACTGGCGGCGCACCTCCTCGACGACCTGGCCGCCGACCTGGCCGACCGCTTGCATCGCCAACGAGGCGAAGAGGAACGGCATCAGGCCGCCGATGAACAGCCCTGCGATCACCCACGCGTCCGAGAGGTTGAACGTCACGTTCAGGTTCTCCTCCGCCAGCCCGGTCGTGTAGCTGTCGAAGAGCACGAGCGCGGCGAGCGCGGCTGAGCCGATCGCGTAGCCCTTCGTGACGGCCTTCGTCGTGTTCCCGACCGCGTCGAGCGGGTCGGTGATCGCACGCACCGACTCGTCGAGATCCGCCATCTCGGCGATTCCGCCGGCGTTGTCGGTCACCGGCCCATAGGCGTCGAGCGCGACGATCAACCCAGTCATCGACAGCTGCGCCATCACGGCGACCGCAATCCCGAACAGTCCGGCGAAGTGGTTGGCGACGAGGATCCCGGCCGCGATCACGATCACGGGGATGGCGGTCGCCTGCATGCCGATCGCAAGCCCTTCGATGATGTTCGTCGCGTGCCCCGTACGCGAGGCGCCCGAGATGGACTTGACCGGCCCCCAACGTGTGCCCGTGTAGTACTCGGTGATCGCGACGAGCAGGAACGTGATCACCAGGCCGGTGAGACCGCAGGCGTAGAGCTCGGTGAACGAGAAACGTCCGTCGTCGAAGGCCATCGTCACGGGGATGAACCCGATCGCCGACAGCACGACCGCCACGAGGACCGCGAGGTAGAGCGCGTTCATGATCGACCCGCCGGGGCCGATCCGCGCGAAGAACACGCCGACGATCGACGCGAGGATCGAGATCCCGCCGAGCGCAAGCGGATAGAGGTAGAGCTGGTCCGCCTGGAACTGTGTCCCGATCAACATTGCGGCGACGGCGGTCACCGCGTACGTCTCGAAGAGGTCGGCCGCCATGCCCGCGCAGTCGCCGACGTTGTCGCCGACGTTGTCCGCGATCACCGCGGGGTTGCGCGGATCGTCTTCGGGGATGCCCGCCTCGATCTTCCCGACGAGGTCGGCGCCGACGTCGGCCGCCTTCGTGTAGATGCCGCCGCCGAGCCGCGCGAACACGGAGATGAGCGAGCCGCCGAAGGCCAGGCCGACGAGGTCGTCGATCGCGGACTCGGGTGAGTTGCCGACGGGACCCGTGAGGATCCAGTAGTAGCCCGCGACGCCGAGCAGCCCGAGCCCGACGACGAGCAGGCCGGTCACCGAGCCAGCGCGGAACGCGACGTTCAGCGCAGGGCGCAAGCCGCTCTTCGCCGCCTCTGCGGTCCGCGTGTTCGAGCGCACGGCCACGTTCATGCCGATGAAGCCGGCGGCGGACGAGAGCACGGCGCCGACGAGGAACCCGAGCGCCGTTCCCCAGCCGAGCTCGTTGTAGAAGCCGAGCAGCAGGAACGGCACGACCGCGACGGCGGCGATCGTCAGGTACTGGCGCTTGAGGTAGGCCTCGGCCCCCTCCTGGATCGCGCGACCGATCTCCTGCATCCGCTCGCTCCCGGCCGGCTGCTTGAGCAGCCACCAGGTGAGACCCATTCCGACGGCGATCGCAACCAGCCCGCAGACGATCGCGAAGCTGACGGCGTGCTCGTTGAAGAACTCCACTGGGTTCGGCTCCCCTCGTTACAAAGTCGCGCGCCGACCGCGGCGCGGCGAGGTTCTATCACAGGCTCGGCCGCGGGAGCCTACTAGAGGGGGAATCAGCTCGTCGCGGCCTTCGCGTACGCGAGCTGAAGGCTCGTGATCATCTGCCCGAGGTCGCGCGAGAGCTCAGCAGGGACGTGCCCCTCGAGCTTCGGGAGGAGTACCTGGATCGAGTCGATCGCGAGCTGGGCCTGCTCGAGGTCCCGGCTCGACTCCTCGAGCTTCGCGTAGGCGAGCTGGGCGAGGGTCATGACCGTCGAGACGATCAGGTCGTCGACGCGCAGCTGCTTGATCTGCTCGATCACCTCCTCGGGCGAGAGCTCAGGCTCGGACACGCTCGATCACCTGCTCCGCGTAGATCTCCCGCAGCGTCGCCCCTTCGTCCAGCCGGGCGCGCTGGCGCTCGGCAGCGTTCGCGGCGGGAATCGCGAGCGGCACCCCGAGCTCGTCCGCGACCGGCGCGATCCAGTCGGCGACCTGCTCGAGCCGCGCGCGGGCAGGAAGCACATCACCTGTCGCGAGGTCGATTAGCTCGCCGGAGAGCCCGTAGCGGGTCGCGCGCCAGAAGTTCTCCTCGATCAGCCGGTGCGGCTGGTCCGGGATCGCCTCACCGTCGTCGAGCGCGCGAGCGATGCGGCATGTGAGCGCGTAGATGAACGCCGCGAGCGCCTGACCCTCCTCGAGCGTCGGCTGTGCGTCGCAGATCCGCATCTCGACAGTCGGGAACGCGAGGTGCGCCCGGACGCTCCACCAGATCTGCGTGTGCTCGGTGATCGAGCGCGTCTCGTAGAGGAAGCGGAGGTAGTCCTCCCATGCCTGCCAGGAGTCGAAGACGTCGGGCACGCCGCAGCGCGGGAACATGCGCGTGAAGATCTCGGTGCGGGCGGAATGGAGACCGGAGTCGACGTCCTCGACGAACGGCGACGACGCGGACAGCGCGAGCAGCTCCGGAATGAAGTTGCGGAGCTTCGACATCGTGCGGATCGCTCGGTCGGCACCGCGGATGCCGACGTGCACGTGCAGGCCGAACGTGTTGTTGCGCCAGACGACGTAACGCAACAACTGGTCGTTCAGCCGGTAGTGGGGCGTGTCGATGATCCGCTGGTCCTTCCAGTTCGCCCAGGGATGCGTCCCCGTCGACGCGAGAGCCATCCCGAGCGAGTCCGCGAGCTCGACGAGCTGCGTGCGACGCTCTCCCATGCGCGCGCTCGCCTCGGCCCAGGTCTCGCACCGACCCGTGCGAACCTCAACCTCGGACGCGATCAGCTCGCCGACGAGGTGCTCCTCGAGCGGAGTCCCCGGCGTGGCAGCTTGGAGCTCTTCGAAGCGGTTGACGAGGTCGTGCGTTGCGGGGTTGAGGATCGCGAACTCCTCCTCCACGGCGAGGGTGACGTCGCGTCCGTCCTCGAACGACTCGCGCGAACGACTGATGAGCTCCTCGTACGGGAGCCGCTGCTCGTCGCCCATGGGGGCACTACAGTAGTTGAAGTGGAGGTGAACCTCCCCGAGCCCGAAGCGCCGCGCGCGCGCCGCCGAAACGTCGCGCGTGTCTGCATCCTCGGGGCTGAGTCGACGGGCAAGACGACGCTCGCGGCCGCGCTCGCCGACCACTACCGGACGCTGTGGGTGCCGGAGTACGGCGCGCCGTACCACCACGTCGGTCGCGGCGACCCGCACCGTCCGTGGACGACCGACGAGTTTGTGCACATCGCGCGCATTCGGGAGTGGTTCGAGGAGTTCCTCGCCGGCTACGCGGACCGCGTGCTCTTCTGCGACACCGACACGTTCGTGACCGCGGTCTTCCACGAGGTCTACCTGGGCACGCAAAACGAGGAGCTCGAGCAGGAAGCGCGCGCCGACCACTACTCGCTGTACCTCCTCTGCGACGTCGACACGCCGTTCCACGCCGACAAGCTGGGGCTGCGCCGCGAGGAGGCCCGGCTGAAGATGCATCAGCGCTACGTGGACTACGTGCGCTCGACCGGCGGTCCGTGGCTCGAGGTGAGCGGGCCCCACGAGGAGCGGATGAACATGGCGACCTCCGCAGTGGACGGCCTGATCAGCTGAGCAGCCTCCCGGCGATGCTCGCCCACGACCAATTCTCGACGACCGTCTGCCGCGCCGCCTGTGAGAGTCTCCGCCGCTCGTCGTCGGGAAGCTCGAGCAACGCCCGGAGCTTGCGGGCGAGATCTGCGGCGTCGGCGCTCTCGAACGCGAATGCCTGCTGGCCGAGTCCCTCGGCGATCTCTTCGAGCCCGGAGTGGCGGGCGACGAGCGGCAGCGAGCCTCCGGCGGCTGCCTCCGCAGCGACCATCCCGAACGCCTCGGGAAAGATCGACGGCACGACCGTCACCTCGCACAACGGAATCAGGTGCACCAGGTGGCGGTGCTCGAGCGGACCCGTGAAGAGCGTCCCCTGCGGCGCGATCCGCTCCAGCTCCTCGCGGTAGTCGCCGAAGCCTACGATCAGGGCGCGCGCGTCCCCGAGCTCCCGCAGGGCGTCGAACAGCACATGGACGCCTTTGTTGTAGAGCAGCTTTCCGAAATAGAGGACGGTCGGTTGGTCACTCAGGAACCACTCTGCGAGGCGCTCGGCGTTGCCCTCGTCCGGAACGCGCTCGTTGGCGCCACCGGGATTCGGCGCATCACGCCGGAACTCGTCGAGCAGCGTCGCGAGTGCGGCACCGCGGTCTTCTGGCCGGAACTCGTCGACGTCCACGCCGGGCGGAACCTCGTGGACGCGCTCGACGTGGCCGACAACGTCCTCGAGCACCTCCCGGATGTGGTCCGAGCCGACGTAGACGGCGGCGGCGCCCTCCAGCGTCTCCCTCCCCCAGGCCGACAGCTCGTCGTTGCCGCGCATCGAGTACTCGAGCTCGGAGCCGTGCGCCTTGACCGCGAACCGGGCGCCAGTCGCAGCGCCGACAGGGCCGCCGAGCAGCACGTGGTTCGCGAACACGAGGTCGGCGGGCAGGTGTTCGCGCAGCGCGGCTGCGTTCGCCTCCACGTAGGCATCGCGCTCGGCTCGTGTGAGGTCCTGCAGCAGCCGGGCCTCGTGTCCCTCGTAGCGGTCCAGCACGAACACGGGCAGCACGGGGCCGATGCGCGGGCGCACCGCTGTGGCCCCCGCCAAGTCGAACCGCTCGGGGTGCGGCTCCTGCGAGAACACCGTCACGTCGTGACCGCAGCGCGACCACTCCCGGACGAGCGCCTGCGTGTAGATGTTCGAGCCCGTCCCGCTCAGCAGGTAGCCGTGCCACACGAGGATCCGCACGAGCGCCAGTAAAGCGGAGGGGCCGGTCTCCCGGCCCCTCCGAGGTGCGCTTCTAGTTGCCTGTCTGGTGGAGCACGGCGCGGAGCGCGTTGATCTGGCCGCTGCCATACCACGAGTTGTGGCTGGGGCCGCCCTGGCACTCCTGGAGGTCACCGCTCGGGCGCCTCGTGTTCGAGTACGGGATGTTCTCCCGCGAGCTCCCGACCGCGCCGTTGAGCGGGAGCGCCGTCGGGCAGGGCTGCGCGTCTGCGGTCTGCTGCATGAGGGCTTCGACCGCCCCGGGCCGCATCTTGCCGTTCTGCGGGTTGTTGGAATTGCCGTAACGGCTGATGATCAGTCCTGCGAGCCCTGCAGCGTGCGGCGACGCCATCGACGTCCCCTGCAGGTAGCAGTACCTCGCCGCGCCGTCCACGACCGCGCGGGCACAGCCGGCCTCAGACGGCCACGTCGACAGCACGAGCCCGAACGGCCCCCCGTCGGTCCCGCGACCGTAGAAGAAGTCACCGCCCGGCGCCGCGACGTCCGCGGTGCTGATGCCATAGGCCGAGTAGTACGACTTCAGGTAGTCGTTCGGGTCGTCGTCTCCATCGGTCTGCTTCGTGTTGCCGACCGCGGTCACACCGATCACGCCGGGGACCTCGACAGGAACGACCACACAGGCATTCGTGATGTCGCGCTCCTCTTCCTGACCCGGCGGGAAGTCAGGGCTGGTCGTGTCGACCTGAGGATGCGAAAGGTCGTCACTCTGGTTGCCCTCCGATGCGACGACCGTCACGCCCTGGCTCTGCGCGTAGTCGATCGCCCGCTTCGCCGCCTTCCACAGAGCCCGCTGCTCCGGGTCGGTCCGGCAGTTGTGGAGGAATGGGTCCATGAAGTAGCTGTTGTTCGTCACGTCGAGATGCTGCGCGCCCGCCCACATGAACGAGCACACGACCATGTGCACGAAGAAGAAGCCGTCGTCGTTCGACGACTTGATCCCCGCGACCTTGACCTTCGGAGCCACGCCGGTGATCCCGAAACCGTTGTCCACCGCCGCGATCGTGCCGGCGGTGTGGGTGCCGTGACCGTTGTGGTCGTCCCACGCGGTGGGGCTCGAAACCGGCGAGCCCGACTCGCACGACACGCTCCGGGCGAAGTCGATGTTCGGGATGAGGTCCGGATGGTCCTTGTCGAGTCCTGTGTCGATGTCCCCGACGACCACGGCCGGGCTCCCGCCGGTGATCGCGTGCGCCTCGAAGGCATGGATCTGCCGCATGTCCCACTGCAACGCCGCGAGGCTGTCGGGCGTCGCGGGTGCGTTCGGCAGGTCGCCCGGCGAAAGCTCGGGCTGTTCGACCTTGGCGACGGCGCGAGAGACCACGACGCTCTCGATTCCGGCTCCGCCCTGCATTGCCTGCGTGAACGTCGGTGAGCTCGAGCTGGCGACGACGACGCCGATCTCCTTGTAATTCGCGACAACCGTCCCGCCGGACCGCTCGATCCACTGGCCGGCACCTGCGCTCGACGAGCCGCCCTTGTAGAGGACGACGTACGTCTCGGCGAGCGCCGCCGGTGTGAACACGGCCGCCACGAGCAGCGTCGCGAACGCGAATGCCCCTCTTCTGATCATGCTGCGCATCTATCTCCCCTCTTCTCCCCTCTCCCTGCCCCCCGGCAGGGATGGAGCGGGGACCCTAACCGACCTTCAGGCGAGGTGGAAGTACAAAGCGTGCAGGAGCTCGACCGCCGGGTTCGATGTGTGAACCTGCACGTCGGCGGGGACGTCCAGAAGCGCCTCGGAGTAGTTGAAGATGATCCGAACGCCCGAGCCGACCAGGTCGTCGGCGACCCGCTGGGCACCGTCGGCCGGAACGGCGAGCACGCCGACGATGATGTTCTTCTCGCGCACCGTCGGAGCGAGACTCGAGTAATCGCTCACGCTCATCTCACCGAACGAGCGGCCGACCTTCTCCGGGTCGACGTCGAAGATCGCGGCGATGTTGATCCCGTGCTCCGCGAAGATCGGCGAGCTGGCGATCGCCTGACCGAGCCGGCCGGCTCCCACGAGCGCGATGTTGTGCTGGCCCTGCGTCCGCAGGATCTTGCGAATCTCGCCCAGCAGCGAGTCGATGTTGTAGCCGACGCCGCGCTTGCCGAACTTTCCGAACGCCGAGAGGTCGCGGCGGATCTGCGTCGCGTTGATGTTCGTGTAGTCGGAGATCTCCTGCGAGGAGATCCGCTCCTTGCCCATCTTTTTCGCCTGCGTCAACACCTGCAGGTAACGAGAGAGGCGAGCTGCGACGCCGACGGTCAGTCGTTCAGCCACTTTGTAACACCGCCGGCCATTCTGCCAGCGGCGTGGTTCCGGCCGTCAGGGAACCGTCAGCCCTGACTTTGTGCAAGCTTGCGACGCAGCGCCGCCGGGTCGACGAAGTACACGAACGCGCGCTCGCCGTCGATCTCGACGACGGGGAGCCACTCGCGGTACCGCGCCTCGAGCGCGTCGTCGCCCGTGATGTCGACCTCGTCGAAGCCGTCCCCGAGCTGATCCGCGAGCACGCCGCGCGCCCGCTCGCACAGATGGCAACCCTCGGCGTGGAAGAGGACGACGCTAGGGGTAGATGCCACGAGTCACCGTGGCTTCTGCAACTCGCTGGACTGCGAGCCCGTACGAGGCGAGGCGCATCGAGACGCTCTTCGACTCGTGGAGCGCCCACGTCTCGTTGAATGCGCGCGTCACGATGTCGTTCAGCTTCGCGTTCACCTCGTCTTCCCTCCAGAAGTACTCCTGGAGCCCCTGGACCCACTCGAAGTACGAGACGATCACGCCGCCCGCGTTCGCGAGGATGTCGGGGAGGATGAGGACGCCGTTCTGGTCGAGGATCTCGTCGGCCGCAGGCGTGACCGGCCCGTTCGCTCCCTCGACGATGATCCGCGCCTTGATCCGATCGGCGTTCGATTCCGAGATCACCTGCTCGAGCGCGCACGGCGCGAGCACGTCGACGTCGAGGAGCAGCAGGTCGTCGTTCGAGATCGGATCGGTTCCGGGCAAACCTCCGATCGAGCCGGTCTCGCGCTTGCGGGCGATCGCGGCCTCGATGTCGATCCCGCTCGGGTTGTAGACGGCGCCGGCCGAGTCGGAGATCGCGACGACGTTGGCGCCGTCTTGCGCGACGAAACGCGCGAGGTAGCTCCCGACGTTGCCGAAGCCTTGCACCGCGACGGAGGCGCCGTTCAGGGCGAGATTCTGCTTGCGAGCCGCCCCGCGCAGCACGTAGAGCGCGCCGCGGGCGGTCGCCTCCTCACGTCCGAGGGAGCCGCCGATCGCGAGCGGCTTGCCCGTGACGACGCCGAGCACCGAATGGCCCTTGTTCATCGAGTACGTGTCGAAGATCCAGGCCATCACGCGCGAGTCGGTGCCCACGTCGGGCGCGGGGATGTCCTTCTCCGGGCCGATCTCGTTGATGATCTCGCTCGTGAAGCGCCGCGTCATCCGCTCGAGCTCGCGCGGCGCGAGCACCTTCGGGTTGACGATCACCCCGCCCTTTGCGCCGCCGAACGGGATGTTCGAGAGCGCGCACTTCCACGTCATCCACATCGCGAGCGCCTTGACCTCGTCGAGCGTGACGTCCGGGTGGTAGCGGATTCCGCCCTTCGACGGCCCGCGCGCGACGTTGTGCGTGACCCGATAGCCCGTAAAGACCTTGGTGTTGCCGTCGTTCATCTGCGTCGGCACCGAGACCTCGACTGCCTTCTTGCACTGCGAGAGGACGTTGATCAGGTTGTCGTCGATCGCGAACTCGTCGCCGACGCGGTGCAGCTGGGCTTTGGCGATCTCGTACGGGTTCTCGCGCAGGTGCGAGGCCGGCGCCTCTTGCAGGGTCGTCAATGCACGCCGAGTCTAACCCGGTTGGCGTTTGACCCGGAACCGGACCACCGCCCGGCTCGGGGGTCCTCCGAGCTCGGTCGGCCAGGCAGAGAGTCTGAGCCGGTACGCGCCCGGCTCCAGCACGTTGCCGTCGGGGTCCCGGCCCGTGATCCCGATCGCCACGTGGCCCGGGATCAGGTCGCGGAGCCTGGCGAGGAGGCCGATCCGCGTGCCGTTCGCCGCCAGGAGATCGACGTCCAGGCGGCGGACCGGCCTGATCTCCTCCCCGACGCCCGTCCGGAGGACCTTCCCGGCGCGAAGGGTGAGGAGAGCCGGGCTCACGTCCGAGGGGACGAACGACGGCTCCTTGAGCTGGACGGCCCCGATCAGGGTCGCGCTCGGGGGACCGAACGTGACGGCCCACGGAATGCGCAGTGCATTCGTGCCGTCGCCGCGAAAGACCACCATGCCCTCGGCCGACGCGCGACCCTCCGGCTCCGTCGTCACGAGCGCCTGCACCCGCACCACGCGTGAGCGCCCGGGATCGAGCACGATCCGGTCCGGCCGGACCGAGAAGGAGATCGTCGCCGCACCGTCCGTGAAGCTCTCGACCCCGGCGGAGAGCTCGAGCCGACGCGTCGAGACGTTCCGCACGGTGACGCGCGTCGCGGACTGCCAGCCGACGTCGTCGGCGCGTCCGAGCGCGAGCGAGCCAGGGCTGGTCGTGAACTCGGACGCCGCCGCGGCCCCGAGGTCGAGCAGACCGCCGCCTTGCGCGGCGAGCGAGCTCTCCGGGAGCCGGCGCCCGGTGTTCGCAAGGAGACTGCGGAGCGCGCGCGCATCGAGCGACGGACGTGCGTGTGCGAGCAGCGCGGCGGCGCCGCCGACGACTGCGGCCGCGGCGCTCGACCCGTTGACAGTGCCGAAGCGCGAGGTACCGTCCGAGTTCGCGCCGGGCTCGGACGTTGCAATCCCGACTCCCTGTGCGACGAGGTCCGGCTTCACGCGGCCGTCGAACGCAAGCCCGCCCGACGAGAACGCCGACACGCGCCGCAGGCTCGGGTTCGAGAGCACTCGCATCGACCCGATCGAGAGGACCGCCGTTGCACCACGCCGCATCGACGCGATCGCGCGGAGCGCTGCGCTCGCGCGAGATCCCGACGACGGGGATCGCCACGTCCTCGTCGAGACCGAGCGAACCGCTCGGCGTCGGCCCGTCGCCGTAAAGGACGACCGCTCCGGCGCCCGCGCGGGCCGCGTTCACCACCGCAGCCTGCGGCGACTCGCCGGACGGGATCAGCGCGGCTCGGCCCGCGACTCTGCTGAACCCCTTGTCGTCGAAGAACGCCCCGATCTCCGCCGCAGTGCGCCTCGGCGCCGGGAGTCCCTCGAGCGGGGCCGAGAGCTCGAGGCTCAGCTGCTTGCCCGGGGGTACCGCCCCGCCCAGCGGGATCCGCCCTTCGAACGCGAGCTCGAGGCCGGCGCGCAGCGTGACACGCACGTCTCGGGCTCGCCGGCGCAGGTCGACCGCGCCGACCGTGAGCGCTGCCGGCGCGCCCCCAGGCCCTGCGACGCTGCCGTAGTCGCGAAGCGTGGCACGAGAGGAACCGAGGCCATCGTTCCCGACGGGTGCGATCACCAGCGTGTCGAGGCGAAGCGCCCCGGCGACCGCCTTCGCGAGCGGCCCGTCCGCGAACGCCGAGTACGGCTCCGCGACACCCACCACCGCGATGCGTGCGGCGTCGTGCGCGACGCCGTCGCCGTTCGGGTCGACGGCGCGCTCGAGCCCCGCGAGGATCTGGTCGGTCCGCGCGTACACGGCGTAGCGGCCGGAGGCAGCACGCTGCCATCCCGCAACGCGGATCGGCAGCACCCACGCCCCTGTCGCGATGCCCGAGAGATCGGCCGGGCCGCTCGCACCTACCACGATCCCGGCGAGCTCGGTGCCGTGGCGCTCGAGCTGCGACTCGTCGTCGGGGCGCGGCGCAGCGAGCGCGAAGTCGCTCCCGCCGACAACATCGACGCCGTTCTTGATCCTTCCGCGCAGGTACGGCTGCGCGCGGTCGACGCCCGTGTCGAGCAGCGCGACGGTGACGCCTCTGCCGTCGAAGCCCGGAAGCGCGACGTCGAGGCGGTGTCCGCTCCCCGGCTGGAAGTCGCGCTCGCCGAGGAGGGACGACGAGACCGAGGCCGGGAAGGCCGACCGCACCGGGTAGACGCCCTCGACCTCCGGCAGCCGCTCGAGGATCGCGATCGCCCGCGGGTCGAGCGCCGCGGAGAAGCCGGCGAGCACGCGCTCGAACGTGTAATCCGGCGTCACCGGGAGTCCCTGCACGCCAAGCTTGGAGAGCACGAGTTGCTCCGCCGCCCTGGCCTGCGCCGTCCACCGGCGCTGGTCGGCGTCGGCGGCCCGCCCGCCGGCCGCGTTCACCCGGTCGGCGAGCGACTGCGTGCGCAGGACGACGATCATCCGCTGCCCGATCACGATCCGCGGTCGCGGTGCGCCGGCGAGGCCCGCCCAGGACACGGCGGTCCCCTCGTCCGCCGTGCCCGCATCGCTCCGTCCGCCGGCCGCGAGGAGCACGGCTGTCAGTGCGAGCGCGAGGAACGCGAGCGGCCAGGCGTGTTCAGGCCGTGGAGGCGTAGGCATCGAGGCCAAGGTATCGCGGATACGGCAGCGGCTCGACGTACCGGGCGGCGGAGGCGATCATCGCCGCGTTGTCCGTGCAGAGCGGGATCGGCGCGGCTCTGGCCCATGGCAGCGACGCGCGCAGCTCGGAGTTGGCCGCGACCCCGCCGACGAGGGCCACGCGCTCGGCTCCCAGGAGCTCGGCCGCCGCGTCGGTGCGCTCGACGAGCGCCCGGACGAGCGCGCGCTGGTAGCTCGCGGCAAGGTCTGCACGGCGGCGTTCCAGCTCTGCCGGTGCAAGCTTTCTCACCGCGTAGAGGAGCGAGGTCTTCACGCCTGAGAAGGAGAAGTCGAGGCCGGGAAGCTTCGCGACGGGGAACGAGAACGCGTTTGGATCGCCCTCCTGCCCCAGGCGGTCGAGCTCTGCCCCGCCCGGGTAGCCCAGCCCAAGCAGACGGGCCCCCTTGTCGAACGCCTCGCCGACCGCGTCGTCGACCGTCCGTCCCGCGACCGCGAACGAACCGCGCGCCCGAACGTCGAGGAGCATCGTGTGCCCGCCGCTGGCGAGCAGGCACAGGAAGGGCGGCTCGAGGGAGTCGGGCTCCAGGTAGAGAGAGGCGACGTGACCGTCGAGGTGATCGACCGGCGCGAGCGGCAGCCGCCGCGACCAGGCGAGCGCCTTCGCCGCCGAGACGCCGACGAGGAGCGCGCCAATGAGGCCTGGTCCGCGCGTGACGGCGACGAGGTCGATGTCGTCCAGCTTCGCACCCGCGTCGGAGAGCGCCTGACGAACAACCGGCAGGACGAGCTCGAGATGGCGTCTCGAAGCGATCTCCGGAACGACGCCTCCGAATCGGGCGTGCAGGTCCGCCTGCGAGGCGACCACGTTCGCGCGGATCTCGCCGTCCTGCGTGACGAGCGCCGCCGCGGTCTCGTCGCACGAAGTCTCGAGAGCCAGAATCACGCGACCCGCTGCGGCAGGGGATCACGCCACATGATCAGCGCGTCCTCGCGATTGTCCGTGTAGTAGCCGCGGCGAATCCCGCGTGGCTGGAAGCCGAGGCGCTGGTAGAGATTGATCGCAGCCTGGTTCGAGACGCGCACCTCGAGCGTGTAGCCGCGCCTGCCGTCTCCCACGGTGAGCTCGAACAGGCGCTCGAGCATCGCGACCGCGACTCCCGCGCGGCGACGGGCCGGGTCGACCGCGATGTTCATCACGTGCCAGGCGTCGACGTACCGCGAGACGATCAGGTAGCCGACGAGCGTCTCCTCGTCGTCGTCGAGCGCGCCGAGGCAGACGGACGACGCTTTCGAGAGCTCGCCGGCGAACATCGAGCGTGACCAAGGGGTCGCGTACGACTCGCGCTCGATTCGCTCGATCTCCGCCAGGTCCCTGAGCTCGAGGCGGCGGATCGTCACGGCACGCTCGGCTTGGCGTCGGGAGCACGCAGGTAGATCGGCTCAACCTCGTCGGCCGGTCCGAAGTGCTCGGCGAGCTGCGCGTGGAAGCGGGCGTGAGGGACGTGCGCCGGGTCCGCGTCCGGCGGGATCTCAGCGCCGTGCTCCTCGAGCGTCACGCGGTAGCGCACGGCGCCGTCGCCGACGCACACGCGACCGCGGACGCCGACGTCCTCCGGCGGTAGCGCCCGGGGCTCGCCGTCGACGACGAACACCTCTCCGCGGCGCGCGTCGATCACTGCAAGAGCGTCGGGTGAACCAGCGGCGAGCGCGGCGAGCGTCGACACACCCGCGAGCGGCACGTCGAGCGAGAACGAGAGCGCACGGGCGGTCGCCAGTCCCATCCGCAGCCCCGTGAAGCTGCCCGGCCCGGTGCCGACGACGATGCCTTCGAGCTGCCCCGGCCGGACTCCGCCGCGCCGAAACAACGCGTCGACGTCCTCCAGCACCGTGACCGCACTCGAGGCAAGCTCGCCGAGCACCTCTCCGTCCCAGACGAGCGCACTCGTGGCCGTACGGGTCGCAGTGTCGAACGCGAGCACGAGCATCAGCCGATTCCCTCCAGCAGCTCGGTCTCCACCGACTCGAGCTCGATCATCCGGTGCGCCTCGTCGATGTGCCGCAAGCGAACACGGACGCGTGGGGACGGCAGTGCGTACTCACCCGCCTCCGGCCACTCGACGAATGCGATCGTCCCTTCGAAGTACGGCTCGAGATCCCCCCACTCTGCCGCGGACACGCCGGCGAAGCGATAGAGGTCGAGGTGCGAGACGCCGTCGTAACGGTGGCCGACCGTGAACGTCGGGCTCGTAACCGGCCCCGTGATGCCGAGCGCGCGGCAGGCACCACGGACGAAGGTCGTCTTCCCTGCACCGAGCTCGCCGGAGACGGTCACCACGTCACCCGGGAGGAGCACGCGGGCAAGCCGTCCGGCGACGGCCTCCGTCTCCTCGGGCGAGGCGCTCTCGATCTGCACGCCTCTAGTTTCTAGAAGAGGCTCGGGTCCTCGTCGATCGAGCGCGCTCCGGCGTCACAGCGGCTCGCTACGGCGCGGCTTCTAAAAAAGGCCGAGCTGAACTGTGGGCTCGGGCGCGAGCTGGAGCACCGGCTTCGGAGCCTCGTCGACGCCGAGAAGTTGGGGGATGCGCGCGAAGTCCTCCTCGAGCACCTGCAGCATCTTCGGCGTGTAGAGCGCGGCCGCAGGGTGGTAAAGCGGATACAGCTGCACCCTGTTCCCACCGAGCGTCGTCCACTGCTCCTGCCCATGGACCCGCGTGATGCCGAGCGGCTTGCCAGTCAGGAGCTTTGTCGCGAAGTTGCCGAGCGTCGCCACGAGTCTCGGCTGGATCAGCTCGATCTGGCGGAAGAGGTGCGGCTCGCACGCCTCGATCTCGTCCGGCTGCGGATCGCGGTTCCCCGGTGGGCGGCACTTGAGCACGTTCGCGATGTAGACGTCCGCGCGCAGGAGCCCGATCCCCCCGAGCAGCTTCTCGAGCAGCTTGCCGGCCTGCCCGACGAACGGGAACCCTTGCTGGTCCTCGTGGAAGCCCGGGGCCTCGCCGACGAACATCAGCTCTGCGTCCGGGTTCCCCGCTCCGAACACGACCTGCGTCCGCCCCTCGGCGAGTCGGCACCGCGTGCAGGCGGAAACAGCCTGCTCGAACGAGGCGAGCTGCTGGATCCGCTGCGCCGGGACCTGGACGGAGACCGCCACCGGGCCGGAGTCTACGCCCGCGTCCGGACGCTAGACTGTTCACGGCCCGGTATCCACGACGGAACTGGAGCGATGATCGAGACAGCCCACCTCGTCGGCGCGTCAGGGCGCGTCGGCTCAGCGTTCGCCGCACGCCTGACGGAGCGGGGGGTTGCGCTGCGCGAGGACGGTGCAGAGCTCGTTCTCCTGTGCGTCCCTGACGCCGCGATCGCCGACGTTGCGCGCGGGATCGAGCCTGGACCCTGGATCGCCCATACGAGCGGCGCGACACCGCTCACGGCGCTCGACCCGCACGTTCGCCGCTTCGGCCTCCACCCGCTGCAGACCTTCACGCACCGGCGCGGGCCGGAGCAGCTGGACGGCGCGAGCGCGGCGGTCGTCTTCGAGTCGCCGGAGGCGCGCGACGTCGGCTGGTGGCTCGCGCAACTACTCGGGCTCGAGCCATTCGAGCTCGCAGACGACGCGCGCCCTCTCTACCACGCAGGCGCGACGATCGCGTCGAACTACCTCGTGACGCTGCACCGTGTCGCGTCCGAGCTCTTCGAGCGGGCCGGTGCGCCGCCCGCAGCGCTCACGCCGTTGATGCGGCGCACGATCGACAACGGCTTCGAGCTCACCGGGCCGATCTCCCGCGGCGACTGGGCGACCGTCGAACGCCACCGCGTCGCGATTCGCGACTCACGCCCCGAGCTCGAGGCGCTCTACGACGTGCTCGCGGAGGCGACGACGCCGTGAGGATCGTCGCAGACGATCGCGGAGCTGCGCGCAGCGCTCGAACCACGTCGTCGCGAGACGATCGCGCTCGTGCCGACGATGGGCGCCTTCCACGAGGGTCATCTCTCGCTGCTGCGCGCCGCGCGCGCGCGAGGCGGACGTCGTCGTCGCGTCGCTCTTCGTCAACCCCGCGCAGTTCAGCGACGGCGCCGACCTGAACGGCTACCCACGCGACGAGACACGCGACGCTGCGCTCGCCGCGAACTGGCAGGCGTCGACCTGCTCTTCGCGCCCGACATCGAGGAGATGTATCCGCCGGGTTTCCAGACCTGGGTCGAAGTGGAGAAGCTCGGCGCGCGCCTGGAGGGCGTGCACCGCCCCGGCCACTTTCGCGGGGTCGCAACGATCTGCCTGAAGCTCTTCAACATCGTTCGGCCGCAGTGCGCGTACTTCGGGCAGAAGGACGCGCAGCAGGTCGCCGTGCTCAGGCGAATGATCCGTGACCTCGACCTGGAGCTCGAGCTCCGGGTGCTGCCGACCGTGCGCGACGCCGACGGGCTCGCGCTGTCGTCGCGAAACGCACGTCTCTCCCCGGACGAGCGCGAACGCGCTCGTTCCCTCCCCCGTGCGCTCGCGACGAAGGACGCGGAGAGGGCGCGCGAGCTCCTCCGCGGGCTCGACGTCGACTACGTCGAGGTCGCGGACTTCGAGCCGCGCGTCCTCGCCGCTGCCGTCCGCGTCGGCGAAACGCGTCTGATCGACAACGTCATCCTGGAAGGAGAACCCGAATGAGCAGCCCCGCTCCACGCTACGCGTCCTGGACGCACGGCAAGCTCCCGCTCCCCGAGCTCGCGCAGCTCAAGCGGCGCGGCGAGAAGATCGTGATGGTGACCGCGTACGACGCCCCGAGCGCGCGGCTCGCCGACGCCGCAGGTGTCGAGCTGATCCTCGTCGGCGACTCCGCGGCGATGGTCGTGCTCGGCCACGACTCGACGGTGCCCGCGTCGATGGACGAGATGCTGATGCTGACTCGCGCGGCGACGCGCGGGGCGAAGCGTCCGCTCGTCGTGGCCGACATGCCGTTCGGCGTCGTTCCAGGTCTCGGACGAGCTCGCGCTCGAGAACGCGATCCGCTTCGTGAAGGACGGCAACGCCGACGCGGTCAAGGTCGAAGGCGCCGGGCCGTACGCTCTCGCGTGTTCGGGCGCTCGTCGGCGCCGGCATCCCCGTGATGGGACACATCGGGCTGACGCCGCAGTCGGCCACCGCGCTCGGAGGCTTCAAGGCACAGGGGCGAACGGCGGAGCAGGCACGCAAGCTCGTCGCGGACGCACGGGAGCTCGAGGCTGCCGGCTGCTTCGCGCTCGTGCTCGAGGCCGTCCCGCCGGCCGTCGCCGCCGAGGTCACTCGAGACAATGGCGATTCCCACGATCGGGATCGGCGCCGGACGCGACTGCGACGGGCAGGTGCTCGTCTGGCACGACCTGCTCGGTCTCTACGAAGGGCACGCTCCACGGTTCGTCAAGCGCTACGCCGACCTCGGGACAGAGATCCGGCGCGCGCTCGAAACCTATGCCGAAGAGGTTCGCAGCGGCCGGTTCCCCGAGGACCAGCACACGTACGCGATGCCCGACGGAGGAGCTGGAAGCCTTCTTCGCCGCGCGCTAGGCGCAGGTCGTCTATCGTCCTGCGTCGATGGCCGTGCCTCCCAGGCGACGACGCCGGGCGGGCCCCGCTGCCGAGGGGGCCTTGGTGCTCGTCGTGATCGGGCTGCTCTTCGTGGCCGCGCTGGCCGGATATCTCGGTGGGGCGCGGGACCGCAGAGACGACGACTCGCCGGCCGTCGCGCAGACCACGACGGCGGAGTCCGAACCCGGCACGACCGAAGCCGCGACGACCGAGGCGACCGAGACCGCAGGCGAGGAGGCCGACGGCGCCGCGGTCTTCGCCGAGGCGGCTGCGGCGGCTGCCACACGTTCGGGCCTGCGAACTCCAGCGGGACCGTCGGTCCGGCACTCGACGGCATCGACCTGAGCAAGGAGGAGATCGAACAGCAGGTCCGCAACGGAGGCGGCGGCATGCCCCCGTTCGGCGACCGCCTCAGCGACGCCGAGATCGAGGCCGTCGCCGACTACGTCGAGAGCGGCTAGATTCAGGCCGTGCGCTCGCCAGCGCGAGCGCCGGGAGCGCGAGCACAGGAAGGGCAGCGAGCAGCGCGCGCGCGCTCGACCAGCCGTGGTAGGCGCGTAGCCCGACCACGAGCAGAACGCCGCACCAGACGAGCGCCGCGATCTCGATCGCCTCGAAGAAGTGGTTTCCGAGGCCGGTGTCAGAGCCGCCGCTTCGGAACGGGTCACCGCCGTAGATCGCGATCCGCACGAACCAGACCACCAGCGAGAGCGCGAGCGGCACGACGGCGAACCCGACGATCTGCCGCGCACGCCCGAACGACACGTCCGAGCCCGCGGCGCGCGCACCCGCGTACGCGAGAAAGCCGAGCAGAAGGTAGCCGACGAACCCGTACAACCCGCCCGCGATGAACGCGACGACTGCGAGCGTCAGCCCGTCGAGCTCGAAGTCGTCGAGTGTGTGCGAAAACGCGTTCGTCCCGAGCACGCCGGAGATCCCGGCGAGGAAGACGATCGCGAGCAGCGGCTCGGAGCGCGAGCCGTCGTCGTCTTCGCGGAGCGCTGCGAACACCTCGGCCGGCCGCCGCAGGACGAGCAGCGTCCGCTCCCACCACATCCGCTCCACGGGGGAAGCTTAGGCGGGGAAGCTGACCGGCTGGTTCACGCTCGTCAGCCGGTAGGAGACGTCGAAGGTCAGCTCGTGGCCGTCCACCTCGACCTCGAGCGTGATCAGCCCGCCACGAGGAGGTGCGTACGATCGGAGTGCGGCAAGCCCGCCGCTGCATCGCTTTTCGGGTGAATTGCTACGCCGCGGCCGCCGGCTTCGGCCTTCGCCGGCAGCACGTTGCGCAGGAACTGGCCCGTGAAGCTCTCCGGCACCTCGGCGATCTGCTCCGGCGTACCTGTTGCGACCAGCTCGCCGCCGGCCTCGCCGCCCTCGGGTCCGAGGTCGACGATCCAGTCGGCTTGCTTGATCACGTCGAGGTTGTGCTCGATCACGAGCACGGTGTTGCCGCTGTCGACCAGCCGTTGCAGCACCTCGAGCAGCTTCTCGATGTCTGCGAAATGCAGTCCCGTCGTCGGCTCGTCGAGGATGTAGAGGGTTCGGCCGGTCGCGATCTTGCTCAGCTCGGACGCCAGCTTGACGCGCTGCGCCTCACCACCGGACAGCGTCGTCGCAGGCTGCCCCAGCTTGATGTAGTCGAGCCCGACGTCGTGCAGTGTCTGGAGACGCCTGCGCAGCTTCGGAATCTTCGCGAAGAACTGGAGCGCTTCCTCGACCGACATCTCGAGCACGTCGGCGATCGACTTGCCCTTGAAGCGCACCTCGAGCGTCTCTCGGTTGTAGCGCGCGCCCTTGCACGTCTCGCACGGCACGTAGACGTCAGGCAAGAAGTGCATCTCGATCTTGATCTGTCCGTCGCCCTTACACGTCTCACAGCGGCCGCCGCGAACGTTGAACGAGAAACGGCCCGGCTTGTAACCGCGCACCTTCGACTCGGGCGTGAGCGAGTAGAGCTCGCGGATGTGGTCGAACAGCTTCGTGTATGTGGCAGGGTTCGAGCGCGGCGTCCGGCCGATCGGCGACTGGTCGATGTCGATCACCTTGTCGAACGCCTCGATCCCTTCGACCCCCGCGTGCTCGCCGGGCTTCGTTCGCACACGGTGGAGGCGGTTCGCGAGCGCCTTGTGGACGATCTCGTTCACGAGCGTCGACTTGCCGGAGCCCGAAACGCCCGTGACGGTGACGAACTTGCCCACCGGAAACTCGACGTCGATTCCCTTCAGGTTGTGCTGGCTCGCGCCGAGCACTCGGAACGAGCCGTGATCCTCCGTGCGTCGCTCCGGGATCGCGATCCGACGCTTGCCCGAGAGGAACTGGCCCGTGATCGACTCCTTGTTCTTCTCGACCCGGGCCGCGGTTCCCTCGGCGACGACGTACCCGCCGTGCTCGCCCGCGCCTGGCCCCATGTCGACGAGCCAGTCTGCGTTCCGCATCATCTGCTCGTCGTGCTCGACCACGAGCACCGTGTTGCCGAGGTCGCGCAGGCGCTCGAGCGTTCCGATCAGCTTGTCGTTGTCGCGCTGGTGCAGCCCGATCGACGGCTCGTCGAGGATGTAGAGCACGCCAACGAGCTGCGAGCCGATCTGAGTCGCGAGCCGGAGCCGCTGCGCCTCGCCGCCGGAGAGCGTCGCTGCGGCGCGGTCGAGCTGGAGGTAGCCGACACCCACGTCGTCGAGGAACGTGAGTCGAGCGCGGATCTCCTTCAGGATCCGCTCGCCGATGAGCCGCTCGGTGTCGGTGAGCTTGAGCTCCTCGACGAACTGGATCGCGCGCGTCACGGACATCCTCGAGAACTCATGGATGTTCAGGTCGCCCACCGTGACCGCGAGCACCTCCGGCTTCAGCCTCGCGCCCTTGCAGACCGGGCATGGGCGGAACGACATGTACTCCTCGATCCGCTCGCGCTGCGTCGAGCTGTCGGTCTCGCGATAGCGGCGCTGGAGGCTCGAGACGATCCCCTCCCACGCGAGCATGTACGCGCGGCGGCGCCCCATCCGGTTTCGGTACGTGACGTAGACCTTTTCGCCGTCCGTGCCGTAGAGGAAGAGGCTCTGCTGCTCCTCGGTCAGGTCCTGCCACGGCGTGTCGAGGTCGAGCTCCCACTTGTCGGCGACCGCCTGGATCACCGATTCGTAGAAGCTCGAGTTGCCCACCGCCCACGGGACGAGCGCGCCTTCGCCAATCGAGAGCGTCGGGTCGGGGACGACGAGGTCCGGGTCGATCTCCTGCTGCGCCCCAAGCCCCGTGCACCTCGGGCAGGCGCCGTGCGGCGAGTTGAACGAGAAGATGCGCGGCTCGAGCTCCGGGAGTGAGACGCCGTGCTCGGGGCACGCGAAGTTCTCGGAGAAGAGCATCGACTCACCGGTGTCGACCAGATCGATGCCGATCAGTCCCTCGGCGAGTTGGGCGGCGGTCTCGATCGACTGCGCAAGGCGAAGGCGGAGATCCGGCTTCATCACGAGCCGGTCGACGACGACCTCGATCGTGTGCTTGAACTTCTTGTCGAGGACGATCTCCTCCTCGAGCTCGTGCAGCACTCCGTCCACCTTCACGCGCGTGAAGCCCTCGCGGCGGAGCTCCTCGAAGACGTCCTTGTATTCACCCTTGCGGTCGCGGACGACCGGCGCGTTGACGGTGAACCTTGTGCCCTCCGGGAGCTGCAGCACCTGGTCGACGATCGCGTCGAGGCTCTGGCCGGCGATCGGGCGGCCGCAGATCGGGCAGTGGGGACGGCCGATCCGGGCGTAGAGCAGGCGTAGGTAGTCGTAGATCTCGGTCACGGTGCCGACCGTCGAGCGCGGGTTCCGGCTCGTCGTCTTCTGGTCGATCGAGATCGCCGGGCTGAGGCCGTCGATCGACTCGACGTCGGGCTTCTCCATCATCTGGAGGAACTGCCGTGCGTAGGCGCTCAGGCTCTCGACGTAGCGGCGCTGGCCCTCAGCGTAAATCGTGTCGAAGGCCAAGCTGGACTTGCCCGAGCCGGACAGCCCGGTGATGCAGACGAGCTTGTTCCGGGGGAGCCGGACGGTGATGTCCTTGAGGTTGTGCTCCTTCGCACCGTGAACGACGAGCTGGTCCTGGGCCATAACCGGCCCAGTCTAGCGAGGCAGGTCGGACGGGAACAGGTGTTCGCTTTTTGTAACTTCCGGGGTCAGACCCCGGTTCTCAAGAGGCCCTGCACACTGGCAGGATCCGGTCTCGCGCTGAGCTTGCCGGGGTCAGACCCCGTTGGGTTTTGTCCCCAGGTCAGGCGCCCAGGCGTCCGACGAGTGTGCCGACCCGACGCGGCTGCGGGACGAACGGGATCTCCAGGTCACCCGCGGCCAGGGTGCCGTAGCCGAGCAGCCGGCCGAGCAGGCTCTGCTCGATCTCGATCGTCGCGACCCGGTCGAGCCGAATCGCTGCCGCCCGCCGCCGGAGCGTTCCGTGGACGACGAAGAGCCTCTCGGTCGTGAGGACGACCCGCGTGCGCTCCCAGCGCCAGACCGAAAGCCCGGCGCCGAGCGCGCCGAGGCCGATCAGCGGCGGCCCCGCCAGCATCACCGGCCAGCCGAGGACGAAGCAGACGAACCCGCCCAGTCCGAGCGTGAGCCCGCGCGCGAGCGGCCGCGCGAGGACGACCGCGTGGCGGCGCGACTCCCAACAGGTGTCCTCATCGGCCCGCCACACGTGGACCGTGGTCCTTCTGGAGGGGTTTTTCGTTTCCTGCGGCCGCTACGCCCGGCGCCAGCGGCCGAAGATCAGGCCGCCGAGGGTGAAGCCGAGGCCGAACGTGCCGAGGGCGAAGGCCCCGATCGCCAGCGACTTGCGCGCAGCCGAGAGGCGCTGCCAGCGGCCGAGCACCTCTTTCTCCTCGGCGGTCAGCGGCTCGCCGCGGCGCTGCTTGCGCATGGCACCGCCCGCGCGAAGGCCCAGGTAGAGGTCGTCGAAGACTTCGGGCGACTCGTTCACTCTAGGTCACTGTATAGCCTGCTCCGGCCGACATGACACGGATCCTCCACGTCTCCGACCTCCACTTCGGCACGCGCGAGGAGCCGGCGCTCGAGCGCGCGCTGGCTGCCCTGCAGGAGCGTGTCCGCCCTGAACTCGTCGTCGCCAGCGGCGATCTGACGCACCGCGGACGCCGGGACCAGCACGAGCGGGCGGCGGGCTTTCTGCGCTCGTTCGGCCCCCCGGTGCTCGCGATCCCGGGAAACCACGACATCCCGTACACCTTCCCGGGGCGCTTCACCGGGCCGTGGCGGGAGTTCGAGCGACTCTGGGGGACGACCGAGCCGACCTACAGCTCCGATGGGCTCTTCGTGCTCGGCCTGAACTCGGTCCAGCCGTGGCGCCATCAGAGCGGCGCGCTCGGCCGGGAGCACCTGCGCCGTGCCTGCGAGACCTTGACCGCGGCGCCGGAGGGCTCCTTCAAGATCGTCGCACTCCACCACCACCTGCTCGGCGCGCCGTGGCGCTCCACGAAGAAGCCCGTCGCCGAGCGCAACCGCGTCCTCGCAACGCTCGTCGACTCCGGCGCCGAGCTGATCCTCGCGGGCCACATCCACCAGGCGGCCGTCAGCGAACGCCGCGAGTTCGAGGTGGCAGAGGGCGACGTGCGTGCGGTCGTCGTCTCGATCGCCCCCGGGCTCGGACAACCCCGGCCGCATCGTCGAGGAGAGGCGCGCGGTCTCCACGTCTACGACATCGGTGCGGACTCGCTGACCATCCACACATACATCTGGCGCGTGGACGACTGGGGGCTCACGGCGGTGCGGCGGTTTCCGCGCGGCCGTGAGCCCCTCGCAGTCGACCCGGTTTCCTAGGGTGCCGTGACGGTGGTGCCGCGGTCTCCCCACACGCGTCCGACGATCGCGACGAGGATGATTGCGACGATCACGCCGATAATGAATCGCAGCGCGCCGTCGAAGATCAGCCCGGCGACGACAAGCGACGCGATCCCGAGGAGGATCGTCACGATCAACCCCATCGGGTCACGGCCGGGGCTGAAGAACCGGCCGAGTGCTCCGACGATCGCGCCCACGATAATGAGCCATATCCATTCCATGCTGCTGAGATTCCCCAGCGGTGCGACGCGAAACTACGGGCGACGCGCGCCGGGGCCTGTAATCCCACGGTTCTGGAAGACTCGGCGGTAGCCGATCAGGAGGAGCACGGCTCCGACCAGGGAGAGCAGAAAGATCCCGCCGCTCCCCCCGACGTCGAACAGACCGGCGATCAGCCCGCCGAGGAAGGACCCGAGAATGCCGAGGGCGATCGTCCACCAGATGGACATCGGATCCGGCCCCGGAACGGCCAGCCGCGCGAGGCCGCCGACGATCAGCCCGCTCAGGACGACGATGAGGAGGAAGACGATCAGGGACATCGCGCGGTGCCTAGGCCGACGCCGCCGACGGCGACGGCTCGGCGGCGAGTAGCTCGCGGCGGAGCGACTTGATCTCGTCGCGGAGCTTGGCCGCGTACTCGAAGCGCAGCTCCTCCGCCGCCGCGAACATCTCCTCCTCGAGCGTGATCACGAGCCGATGGAGCTCGTCGGGCGACAGGCCCTCGACTTTCTGTTGGCCGCGGCGGCGCCGGCCGGGCACGGTCGGAGACTCGAGCGTGAGGAACTCGGCGATGTCGGAGACGCCCTTGACGATCGACTCCGGCGTGATGCCGTGCTCCTCGTTGTACGCGAGCTGGACTGCGCGCCGCCGGTTGGTCTCCTCGAGCGCATGCTTGATCGCCTCGGTCATCTTGTCCGCGTACATCAAGACCTTGCCGTTCACGTTGCGGGCCGCGCGGCCGATCGTCTGGATCAATGCCGTCTGGCCGCGCAGGAAACCCTCCTTGTCCGCGTCGAGGATCGCCACGAGCGAGACCTCCGGCAGATCGAGCCCTTCGCGCAGCAGGTTCACGCCGACCAGCACGTCGTACTCCCCGAGACGCAGCTCGCGGATGATCTGAATCCGCTCGAGCGTGTCGATCTCGGAATGCAGGTAGCGCGCCTTGACGCCCGACTCGAGCAGGTAGTCCGTCAAGTCCTCCGACATCTTCTTCGTCAGCGTCGTGACGAGCACGCGCTCGCCGGCCTGTTCTCGGCGGCGGATCTCGTTCAGCAGGTCGTCGATCTGGTTCGTCGTCGCGCGAAGCTCGACCTCGGGGTCGACGATCCCCGTCGGGCGGATCAGCTGCTCCGCGACCTTTGTCGAGTGCCGGAGCTCGAACGGGCCCGGCGTCGCGGAGACGAACACCATCTGGTGGCCGCGCTCGAGGAATTCGTCGAACCGAAGCGGCCGGTTGTCGAGTGCGGATGGGAGCCGGAAGCCGTAGTCGACGAGCGTCTGCTTCCGCGAACGGTCGCCCTCGTACATCCCGCCGATCTGTGGGACCGTCTGGTGGGACTCGTCGACGAAGATCAGCATGTCCTTCGGGAAGTAATCGAGCAGGGTGAACGGATGCGTGCCGGGGGCGCGGCCCTCGAGGATCCGCGAGTAGTTTTCGATCCCCGAGCAGAATCCGAGCTCCTTCATCATCTCGAGGTCGTACTCGGTGCGCTGCCGCAGCCGGTGTGCCTCCAGCATCTTCCCTTCCCCCTCGAGGGCCTTGAGCCGCTCCTCGAGCTCGTGCCGGATGTCGACGACGGCCCGCTCGATCGTCGGGCGCGACGTGACGTACTCGGTCGCCGGCCAGATCGCGATGTTGTCGAGCTTCGCGAGCACTTCGCCCGTCAGCGGATCGAAGTGCGTGACCGCCTCGACCTCGTCGCCGAAGAACGAGATCCGGTAGGCGGTCTCCTGGTTCGCCGGCTGAATCTCGAGCACGTCGCCCTTCACGCGGAAGCGCCCGCGCCCGAGCACGGCGTCGTTACGCGCGTACATCGAGTCGACCAGCTTGCGCAGGACGACGTCGCGGTCGTGCTCCTCCCCCACTTCGAGGATCAGCACACGCTCACGCCACTCCTCCGGTGAGCCGAGGCCGTAGATGCACGAGACCGAAGCGACGACGATCACGTCCTTGCGGGTGAACAGCGAGGATGTGGCCGCGAGGCGAAGCCGCGCGATGTCGTCGTTCTGCGAGGAGTCCTTCTCGATGTAGAGGTCGGCCTGCGGAACGTACGCCTCGGGCTGGTAGTAGTCGTAGTACGAGACGAAGTATTCGACCGCGTTGGTCGGGAAGAACTCGCGGAACTCGTTGCAGAGCTGCGCCGCCAGCGTCTTGTTGTGCGCGATCACGAGAGTCGGCTTCTGGACCTCCTCCACGATCCACGCCATCGTGGCCGTCTTGCCCGTGCCGGTCGCGCCCAACATCGTCTGGTAGCGCTCCCCGGCCCGAACGCCCTCGGCGAGCTCGGCGATCGCGCGGGGCTGGTCGCCCGTGGGCTGGTACGCGGCTGCTGTCTTGAACGGCGGCACCGGGACAGGGTACAAACGCCTGTGCCCTCAACCGTGGGTGGTGTGGGGCCGGGGCGTCCGCGGAACGAGAACGGCATGGAAGATGCCGACCCCCCGTATGCGTCCTACGCTGCGATCGCGGCGACGTTTCTCGGGGGCCTGCGCTGGCGGCCGCGCTCGCTCGCGCACGCGGGCGGGACCCGCGCGACCTGACCGCCCTCGACCTCGTCACGCTCGCCGGAGCCACCTTCAAGGCCTCACGTACGATCTCGCGCGACAGGGTCGGCACGTTTTTGCGCGAGCCGTTCGTCGAGGGCGAGCCGGGCCACGGGCACGAGGAGCCGGCTGGCACGGGCCTGCAGCGCGCGATGGGCGAGCTCGTCACCTGCACGCGCTGCCTCGGGATGTGGGTCGCTGGGGGCCTCGGTACTGCGCAGGTCGTGACACCGCGCTTCGGCCGGCTCCTCACGTGGACGCTCGCGGCCGGAGCGGCGAACGACTTCCTGCAGACGGCATTCGTGGCGCTGAACCGCGAGAGCGAAGACCTCGCGGAGCGCTAGCGCTCGCGCGCTTCGGTCTGACGCCTCACAGGTTCGGTTCAAAGCCTCCCGCATCGCGTCACCGCCCCGCGGGCAGTAGCTGCGCCAAGTGACGTCAGCTCTGCTCGAGCGCCGCTTGCCCCGGCACACGCCGCTCCCGCAGGCCCGCCGCCGCGAACGCTGTACCGCACAGCGTGTTCGCCGCGAGCACAACGGCGAGCACCGCTTTCAACCCGTAGACGCCGAGCGCCGGGCCTGCAGCCAGCGCGCCGAGCGGCGAGAGGATCATCGCGACCGTCACGGCGGCCGTGTGCACGGCCGGTCGAAGCCGCGGCGGTGTGCGCATCGTCCGCGTCGTGACGACGACGGAGTTCAGGATCGGGAAGAAGAGACCGACCGCGGCACCGGCAGCGGCGAGCGCCGGCCAGGGCAGGTCGGGGAACAAGAGCCAGAGCGCGACGGTCTGACCGGCTGAGGCGGAGGTCGCGAGCAGGAGCCCGTCGACCCGGCCGATGATCCGCAACGACGCGAGAGCGCCGGCGACCGAGCCGAGACCGAACGCTGCGAAGACGTAGCCGAGCACCTCGGGCCGGTCGCCGTAGCGCTCGAGCACGAGAACGGGGAGCACGACACCGAGCGCGCTCCACACGACGTTGATCCCCGTGATCGAGAGCATCCACGCGCGAAGCAGTCGGTCGCGGAAGAGGAAGCGGACGCCGTCGAGCACGCCGCGCGGCTCGTTCGAGTCGTCGGGTGCGGCCTCCGCGGGTCGAACCCAGATGCCGAGGAGCACGAAGGAGACGGCGTAGCTGGCGGCGTCGATGTAGAGGACGTTCGTCTCGCCGAGCACCGCGATCAGGATGCCGCCGAGCGCTGGACCGGCGACCGACGAGATCGCGAGCCCCGCCTGCAGGAGCGACTGCGTCTCCCCCACTCGCGTCGCGTCCTCGCCGACGAGCTCCGGAACGATCACGCGCTGCGCGCTCGCGTGCGGGACCATGAAGATCCCGACGAGGAAGACGAGCCCGACGAGGCCCGCAAACGAGAGCATCCCCATCAGGTGCAGCGTCGGGATCGCGGCGAGCAGGATCGAGCGGGACGCGTCGCAGATCAACATCGTGCGGCGAGCGCCGATCCGCGCCGTGACCGCGCCGCTCGCGAGGCCGAAGAACGCGACCGGCAGCATCTCGGCCGCCACGACCACAGACATGCGCGCCGGCGAGCCGGTCGTGATCAGCACGAACCACGGCAGCACGATGTAGGTCATCTGCGAGCCGGCCATCGAGATCGTCTCGGCGGAGACGAGCGCACGGACGCCGCGGTGGCGGAGGAGGCTGGAGCGCGTCACGTCTCGAGCACCGGCTGAGGTCCGACCGAGGCTCGATAGCGAAGTCCGGTCCACGCGAACAGCAACACGGCTGCGGTGTCGATCGCGATCAACGCCGCGAGGGTCGAGTCGACCCCGAAGTGCTCGAGCGCCGGGCCTGTGCCGATGAGCCCGATCGGCCCGAGCACCATCGTGGCCGCGATCACAGCCGACCAGAGCTTCGTGCGGAGCGCCCGAGGCGTGCGAAGCAGCACGATCGTGTACAGCGGTGCGTTCACGAGCCCGTTCGCGAGCCCCGCGAACGCCATCGCCGCAACGAGAACGACCGGCGGAACGTGGAAGACGAAGAGCCAGAGGGGCAGCGCCATCCCGATCTCACCCAGGCTGACCAGCAGCATCCGGTCGACCGAGTCGGCGAGTCGAAAGGAGATCACGCTCCCGAGGACCGCTCCGATTCCGAAGCCGGCGAAGATCCAGCCCACGATCTCCGGCTCGTTCCCGAATCGCTCGAGCACCAGCACCGGCGTCGCCGCGAAGAGCGACAGCCAGATCACGTCCCCGAGGATGATCGCCGACGACCAGCCGCGAAGCAGCGGGTCGTGGAAGAGGAAGCGGAAGCCCGCGGCGAGCCCCTTGTCGAGCCGGACCGTCGTCTTGGGGAACCGCCTGCGGCCTGGGCACGAGGAGCGCGACGATCAGGAACGCAATCGCGAACGTCGCCGCGTCGATGAACAGCACTTCGGTGGCACCGAAGACGCCGATCAGCACGCCGGCGAGCGGTGGGCCGAGGATGCTCGTCAGCCGGTTCGCGATCTGGAGCAGCGCGTTCGCCTGAGAGAGACGCGCCTCGTCCTCGCCCACGAGCTCCGGCACGAGCACGGTCTTTGAGGCGAAGGAAGGTGTGGCCAGGAACCCGACCGAGGCGACGAGAGCCAGCAGGACCGGGAAGGACAGGAGTCCCGCGAGATGCAGGACGGGAATCGCCGCCATCAACGGTGCGCGCAGCGCGTCAGTGACGAGCATCGTGTTCCGCGGGCCGAGCCTGGTTGCCAGCTCGCCGCCGAGGAAGCCCCCGGCCGCGACGGCGAGCGCCTCCACCGCGAGGACCACCGTCATGCGCGTCGGCGAACCCGAGGTCGTCAGCACGAACCACGGGAGCGCGACCCACGTCATCTGCGAGCCGGTCAGCGAGACGATCTCGCGGGCGAGCAGGCCGACGAGACCACGGTTTCGCAGCAGGTCACGCCTGCGTACGGCCGGAGCGGTCGTCACGCCGCCGCAGGCTCCGGCTCGGCGTCCATCTGCCGGAACGTCCGGTTGAAGACGCCGGCGGACGTCACGGCGAGGTAACAGACGCCGATTCCGAACAACGTCGCCGAGACGCCGAAGCGCTCGACGGCCAGGCCACCGATCACTGCACCCGCGGGGATCGCGAGGTACGCCCCGGCGACCGTCGCGCCGAGAACGCGCCCCCGCATGTGCGCCGGCACGCGCTCGTAGACGACGGTCTGGAGCACGGGGTTCAGCGGCCCCGACGCGAGCCCCCACACGGCCATGAGAACCAGCGTGACCGGGAGCGACGGGAGCAGCGCAAGCGCCAGGTACGGCAGCGCTGCAAGCAAGAACGAGAAGACGAACGTCTGGCGACGCGGCAGCCGATGCCCGACGGCGCTGTAGGCAAGCGAGCCGAGCAGCGCCGCGCCTCCGTAGACACCGAGCATCACGCCGAGGTAGACAGCGCTCCCGAACGCCTCCATGGCGAACACCGAGAAGATGACCGGGAACGGTGCGTCGAGGAAGTTCGTGATGAACACGATCAGCACGATCATCCGGATCAGCGGGTCTCGCGCGACGAAGCGGGCTCCGGTCAGCAGTTCGGACAGATACCGCCCGGGTGCCGGCGCATCCGGGTGCGGCGCCAGCACCGGGACGTAGCGCGCGACGAGCAGCGCGGAGACGGCGAACGACGCGGCGTTCAGCCAGAGGACGTCCGTTGCGCCGAATGCCGAAACGAGGAGCCCCGCGATCGGAGCGCCCACGAGAAACGAGCCCTGCCGGATCGCGCCGTTGATACCCGTCGCGCGCTCCAGCCTCGTCCCGCTGAGGGCGACGAGGTCGGGGAGCAGCGAGCGTCGCGCCGTCGCTCCGGGTGCGTCGAACAGCGCGCCGAGGAAAACGAGGACGAAGAGCTGCCAGAGCTCGACTCCGACGGTCGCGTGAAGCAGGGGGATCAGGGCGACGGTGACGCCGCTGGCGACGTCGGCCATCACGCTCGTGCGGCGGAACCCCAGCCTGTCGACGATCGCTCCTCCGAAGAACGTGGCGAGCACGGTAGGCGCGAACGTCAGGGCGGCCACGAGGCCTGTCAACGTCGCGCTCCCCGTCCTCTCCAGGACGAACCACGGGATCGCGACGAACCCCATCGCGTTCCCGGTGAGCGAGATCGCGTCGGCGACCAGCAGCGCGACGAGCGGCAGACGCGGTCCCCGGGGAGGCGGCGCGGCTCGCTCCTCAGGCGGGCCGTCGAGAGTCATTCGCCTAGGCGCGGACGATCCGGATGTCGCCGGACATGGCCGTCGCCTTCAGTTCGACGAGCGGGCCCTCGCCGTCGTCGCCGGCGTCCGAGTCGAGATCCGACTGGGCGCTGCCCGTGACGGTCTTGACGTCCATCCAGACGCGCGAGCCGCGCCGGACGCCGACGACCATGTCGCCGGAGACGGACTTGAGCGCGACCTTGCCCTCCGCGACCGAGCCGACGTGCAGGTCGCCCGAAGCACTCGTGACGGCGACGTCGTGCCCGACCTCGGCGAGGCTCACGTCGCCCGCCGCGGTCTTGACCTCCGCACTGCCGCCTACGGGTCCCGCGCGAAGGTCGCCCGCGGCGGTCTGGACCTTGAGCGAGCCGCCGACGCGCTCGATCTCGACATCGCCGCTGGCGACCTTGATCTGGGCGTCGCGCTCGACCTCGCCGATCGCGATGTCACCCGATCCGGTCTTCGTCTCGATCTCGCCGAAGCGGCCGTTCGCGCGGAGGTCCGCGGCGCCCGTCGCGACGGTCAGGTTCGTGCCGTGCGGCGCGACGACGCGGACGTGAACCTTGTCGCGCCGGCCGGAGAAGGAGATCGCGACCTTGATTCGCCGGTCGCTCCCCCACGCGAAGTCGTCCGGGTCGGAGTCGATCACGAGCTCGTCGCGGTCGCCGTGGTCGTCGAGCCTGATCACGGTCTCCTCGATCTGCCGCCGCGCACGGTCGGTGTCGGCCGTCATCGTGACGGTCGTCTCCTGCACGTCGGCCGTCTCGACCTCGACGTCGCCCCGCGGCAGCTTCACGTTGACGGCGAGCTGCCGCGGAGTCGGGAAGGTTTCGCTCCTCATTTGGCGGCCTTCGGGCGCTTCGGCCTCGGCGGACGGCGGTCGACCTTCATGTCCCCGTGCTTCATGTAGTCGACGTAGTTGATCGGGACGATGGACAACATCTCGACTCCTCTCAGCTCTTGGCGAACCCGGTCAGGCGGCTCCCCACGCGGGGGCCGCGGACGGGCGCCGATACCTCGCGCGCGAGTGCGCGCACGAGCCAGGCGTTGACGGAGACCCCTTCGCGTGACGCGGCGGCCTCGATGCCGGCTTTCAGCCCCTCGGGCAGGCGCAGGGTGATCCGGGCGGACGCCTCGTCCTCGCCGGAAGGCGGAGCGGCAGGCTGCGGCTGCTCCTCGACGTAGACGAACGCCGGATCCTGGCCGCTCATCCGGACCTCGACGTGCCCCTCGGGCAGTTGCGCCGAGATCTCGACGGCGACCTCGCCCAGTGCCTCCAGCAGGCGCATCCCGGCCGAGCCGCGAATCGCCTGGCTCAGGCGGGAAGCGGCCTGCGCGACCGAGTCGTCGCCGACGGCGGCGATCCGGTCCAGATCGGCCTCGAGCGATTCGAGGAACTGTGCCATCTCCATGACGTCATTCTGACATCACTTATGGCGTCTGTCAAGTGCCATTCCGCAGTCGCAGTGGCACAGTCGATTTCCGCTTCACATTGAGGCAATGCGAACATGCGCTCACCCTGCCGCGGCGCGCGCTCGCCGAGGTCCTGTCAGGCTCGGGGCAGGAGCGGAAGCACGCGCGCTGTGTCTTCGAGAGGCAAGGCGTCGTCGTCGACGCCGAACGCCTTCGCTCGTCACTCGCCGAGCTCTGACGCGTACGCCTCGCGGTAGATCCCGCGCAGCTCGAGCACGCGGTCGACGTAGTGCCGCGTCTCGGGATACATCACACCGCGGTCGACGTTACCCTGACCTCCGTTGTACGCGGCCAGGGCCTGCTCCTCGGTCCCATACTTGTCGAGCAGGTGCCGGAGGTACCAGGAGCCGTAGCGGACGTTGATCTCGGGGTCGTCGAGGTCCTCGACCCGGAACTCGGAGCCCCCCGTGCGGGCTGCAATCCCTTTCGCGGTCTCGGGTAGGAGCTGCATCAACCCGACCGCGCCGGACTTCGAGCGCGCGTCCGCTCGGAACTTGGACTCCTGATAGATGACGGCAGCCACGAGCGCCGGGTCGAGCCGATAGTTCTCCGCGTGTCCACGGACGATGTGCTCGTAGCGCAGCGGGTACCGCGCCCTCAGATACCAGTCGGGCTCGCTGACGAAGACCACGGCACCGGCGATCCCGGCCACGAGGAGCAGGAGCGTGACGAGCCTGGTCACGGGGCCAGACGCTGCATGACGGCTCGGACGAACGCGTCGAGATCGTCGAGGGAGCCGTCGTTCACGTAGACGAAATCGGCCTTGCCGGCCTTCTCCTCGTCGGAGAGCAGCCGGCCCTGGCGCTCCGCGACGTCCGCCACCTTCGTTCGCGCGCGACGGGTCTCCTCCGGCGCGGTGATCACCACGACGGCGTCGAAGCGCGACTCTCCCCCGGTCTCGTAGAGCAGCGGCACCTCGAAGACCGCGAGCGGTGCAGTCTGCTCTTCTCGCCAGCGCGCCTGCTCGGCGACCACCCGCGGATGCAGGAGCGACTCCAGCCAGAGCAGCTCGCCTCGGTCGGCGAAGACGATCTCGCCGACACGTCTTCGGTCGATCTCTTCGCCGGAGAGCACTTCATCTCCCCAGCGCTCGACGAGAGCCTGCCGCACCTCTGGATCTGCGTAGAGCCGGTGGACGATCTCGTCGGCGCTCGCAGTCGCGGCGCCGCGGCGGGCGAACGCGCGCAGCGCTTCGCTCTTCCCGGCGCCGATGCCGCCGGTGATCGCGACGTTAAGAGGCGGAATCGTTCGCGGCGGAATCGTTCGCGGCGGGATCGTCCGCGCCGGACGCTTCCGGCGCGGCAGGCGCCTCGGCCGGCTGCTCGTCGCCCGGCTCCGCTTCGCCCAGCTCGTACTCCGACGATGTGGTGGGCGCTTCGGTGAAGACCTCGTCCGACAAGCCAAGGTCCGGCGCTTCCGACACCGTGCCGTCCTCGCCGACGCGCTTGAGCGAGAGCGAGAGCCGGCGGCGCTCGCCGTCGACTTCAAGGATCAACACCTTGACCGAGTCGCCCTGCGACACGACCTCGCGCGGATTCTCGACGTGGTGCTGTGCGAGCTCGGAGATGTGGACGAGGCCCTCGACGCCGGGGAGGATCTCGACGAACGCGCCGAACGTGACGACCTTCGTCACCTTGCCGTCGACGACGTCGCCCTCCTTGTGCTGCTCGAGCACCTGCTGCCAGGGGTCGCTCTGGGTCTGCTTGAGACCGAGCGAGATGCGCTGGCGGTCGCGGTCGATGTCGAGCACCTTGACCTTGACGGTCTGGCCGATCTCGAGCATCTCCGAGGGGTGGTTGACGTGCGACCACGAGAGCTCGGAGATGTGGATCAGACCGTCCATGCCGTCGAGGTCGACGAACGCGCCGAAGTCGACGATGTTCGAGATCTGACCCTCGACGACGTCGCCGGGCTGCAGCCGGTCGAGGATCTGCTGGCGCTGTTCCTTGCGCTCGTCCTCGAGCACCGCACGGCGCGAGAGCACGACGTTGTTGCGCGAGCGGTTGAGCTCGATCACCTTCGCACGGAGCTCGGTGCCCATGAACTCGTCGAGGTCCTGGACGCGCCGGATGTCCACGAGCGACGCAGGCAGGAAGCCGCGCACGCCGAGGTCGAGGATGAGGCCGCCCTTGACGACCTCGATCACCCTGCCGACAACCGGTTCGCCGGACTCCGCGGCGCCCTCGATCTTCTTCCAGGCGAGCTCGAAGCGGGCGCGCTTCTTGGAGAGGATCAGGCGGCCCTCGGCGTCCTCCTTGGTCAGGACGAGCGCGTCGATCTCGTCGCCGAGGTTGACCTCGTCGGCGGGGTTCACCGACCGCCGGATCGACAACTCCGCGACCGGAATCACGCCCTCCGACTTGTACCCGATGTCCACGAGCACTTCGTCCTTGTCCACGCGAACCACGGTGCCGTGGACGACTTCCCCCTCGGTGATCGTGGGGAAGGTGGACTCGTAGTCGGGAATCAGCTCCCCGTCAGGCCCTTCGGTCCAGACCCCTTCTTCGAGATGTGGTTGTTCGGTGGTGCTCATGAGCGAGCCAGTATAGCCCCAGAGATGCAGAGGGCCCGGTCGCCCGGGCCCTCTGTCCATCAGCTTTGCGAACGATTTCTACGGTACGAGGCGGGTGATCCTGCCGTCCGTCGTCGGGGTCAGGACCTTGCCCCTCACGTACTCGAGGAGGACGTTGGCCATGATGTCCCGGGTCACCCCCTGGCCGTCGGCGAACATCGTGTACCCGTCGCCTCCTGCATTGGTGAAGTCGTTCGTGGCAAACGTGTACGTGGTCGCGTCCCGCGGGATCGGCGTGCCGTTGTTGAGCGCCACTGAGACGACACGGCTTCCAGCAGGACGGGTCGGATCGAACGTGAACCGGAATCCCGAGATCTGCGGGAACTTGCCTGTCCCCGGGAGGCAGACGCTGTTCAAACCACCCGTCGCGTTCACGCACTCGATGCCGTGCTCGAGCGCGGCCCACAGCTGCGAGCCTGTGACGTCGCGCGTCAGGACGGTATTGCCGAACGGGAGCACCGTGTAGATGTCGCCGACCACGAGGTCGCACGGCGTCGCGACGAGCACACCCGGTGCGCCGCAACGACGCGTCCTGAGGTACATAGCTCGACGGAAGCGCCGCGCGGATCCCACCGCTGTTCGTGAAGCCGAGCTGCGTTCCGTACGTCTCGCGGAGTGCGTCGGCGATGAGGTCGCCGATCGCGACTTCCTGTCGCCGCTCGACATTGCCACCGCGGACGAAGACGCCAGTCGTGGTGGCGATCTTCTCGTCGAACACCTCCGCGAGCTCCGTCCGGTACGGCTGGAGCATCGACTCGATCGCCGAGTCCCTCGTCACGCCGCTCGCGAACGGAATGATGAACCGGTTCGACCGGTCGATGATGCGGCCGTTCTGCAGGTCGACGTCGAGGAACGTCCTGGAGTAGGTCAGCCCCTTGCTCCGGTTCTCGATCACGAGCGCGTTGTTGATCACCTTCTCGAACTGCACATCGGTGTGATCGCCGAAGATCACGTCGAAACCACCGACGTTCTCTGCGAACTCCGTCAGCGGTCCGGCCGGCTCACCGGTGACCGGGTCCGTGCCCGCGATACCGAGGTGTGTGATCGCGATCAGGATCTTCGCGCCGGCAGCCCGCGCTTGAGCCCTGGCCTTGTTCGCGGCCGGAACCGGGTCGGTCGGAACCATCGTGCCGAAGCTCCCCGGGAAGACGAGGCCGGGCGCCTCGGGGTTCGTGATGCCGACGACGCCGACCTTCACGCCCCCAACCTCGAAGATCCGCCACGGGGCGACGCCGTCGAGGTTGTCGTCCAGGTTGGTCAGGTTCGCTGAGACATAGCCGAACGGCTTGCCCGGGACCGTCGCGGCAGGTTCTCCAGCGAGGTCGATCATCCGCTGGAGGTGACCGACGCCCCGGTCGAAGTTGTGGTTGCCGAACGTGTCGACGTCGAAGCCCATCAGGCGCATCGTCCGGATCGCGGGCTCCTCATCGAAGAAGCCCGAGAGCGGCGGTGAAGCGCCGAACGCGTCGCCGGCGGTCAGCGTGAGCGTGTTCGGGTGGTTCTCCCGATCCTGCTTCCAGAGCGTGGAGATCACCGACGCGCCGCCGATCAGCGTGCCGTTGACGTCGTTCGGGTCGAGCTGGGCGTGCCAGTCCGATACGTCCAGGAGCTGGATCCTTACGACGTCGCCCGACGCTTGACTCGACGCGCCGGCCGTCGTCGCAGCGCCCGCGACCGCTGCGAACAGCGCGGCGATCGCGACGGCGACAATTGTGAGTCTCTTCATTTTGCTCTTCTCTCCCCTCGTGCGTTACGGCTTCGGCGACGGGCGGCCGGTCAAGTCAATCCGGACGACCGCCGGCTCGTGGTCTGACGCCTGTGCCGCGAACTCGGAGTTCACGTGCACGACGTCGTACGTGTACGGGAAGTGCTCGTACAGGTTCCTGCTGAGCAGGATCTGGTCGAGCACCTGTGAGTTGCCTTCGAAGACGTACGAGTAGCGCTCGTTCGCCGGCAGGTTCTTGATCGCCGAGAAGAGCTCGCCGTCACCCTCGAGAATGTCAACGGTCTCCGAGAACTCGAAGTCGTTGATGTCGCCGAGGACGATCACGTCCGCGTCCGGATCGAGGCCGAGAATGTCGTTGACGAAGTCGTTGACGACCTCCGCCTGCGCGTGGCGTCCGCCCAACCCGATGGCATTCGGGACCTCGCTGAGCCTGTTCGGCGGCTGGTTGTGGCCCATCAGCGGCTGGTCGTCACCCTTCGAGCTGAAGTGGTTGACGACCACGAAGAGCTTCTTGCCGCGGGCGCGGAACTCGCCCACAACGGGCTTCCGCGTCTCGAACCACGGCGTCGTTCTCCGGATCGACGCGACCCGGGCTGAGCGACAACTGCGGGCCGGAAGGCGTCGCGAGAACGGACGCCGCGGTCGTCGCATCGCCACCCGGCCGGTCGACGAAGCTCAGACCACGGTCGGTCCGGAAGAGGAAGCCGACGCGGATGTTCCCACCCGGCGCGCCGCCGTCCTCGTTGTTCACCGGGTTGATCGAACGGAACTCGTACAGCGGGCCGCCGGCAGCCTGGATCTCCGCGACCAGCTTGCTCCAGGTCTGCGTCGCGTCGACGACGCCGTTGTTCGTGGGGCCGCTGTCGTCCTGAACCTCCTCGATCCCGATCAGGTCGGGTGACCGGAGGTTGTCGACGATCATGCCGGCGAGCGTGTCGAACTTCGCCTCGTTCGCCGCGTTGTTCGGGCTGACGCTGAGGTTCTCGACGTTGAAGGTCGCGACCGCGATCTCCTGGTCGATCGGCGCCTGCGCCGTCTCCGGCTGGAGGTTGCTCGAGAAGAACGTGGGCGTCGCGAGCGCCTGGATCTTGAAGTTCGAGAAGGAGTAGTCGAGCGGACCGACAATTGCCCCGATGATTCGGTCGCCGACGTTCATCAGTGGCATGGCCCGGGTCGGGCGCGGGCTGATCTGATCGCGAAGGATCTCGTCGTCGACGGTGAACCGCTCCGGGTTGAAGTCGCCGTAGTCGTCGCGCGCGAGGATCCCGCCGCGAGGCGTCCGTAGCCCGGTCGCCCAGATACCGTTGTCCGGCAACAGCGTGATCTCGCCGAAGCTCTCGGTCTCGTTGACGACGGCGCCGTTGTTGACCTGGAGGAGCATGCCCTCGTAGCTCTCCCAGAAGTCGAGACCGTCGTTCGCAGGATCAAACGTCGTGGATCCGGCGGTCTCGACGCTCCCCGGTGGTGTCGTCGTCGATGACCTCGGTCGGCGGCATCACGCCGCCGATGCCGATCAGGACCGGCGTGGGGACGGCGTTGTCGTGCGAGTCGACGATGACGGTCGGCGAAGTGAGCTCGGTCAACGTGAGATCATTCGGCCGGACCGGACTGCCGCGGAATTCCGTGACACGGCCGCTGACGCGCACGAGATCGCCGACCAGCACCTGCGCCGCGGCTACGCTGCCGAAGACGAGGATGCCTTCGGACGTCGACGAGTTCGAGTCCGGTGTCGCGTCCTGAATCCAGAAGCTCGACGGCCGCTTCACCGTCACGACGCCCTCGACGCCGGAGACGATCTGATCCACGTACGGCGAGACGTGGCCGGCACCCTGGACGTCGCTGATCTGGAGCGGCGGAGCCGCGGTCGTGAACGAGAAGACGTGATCCACGCCCATGTTGTCCGGCGGGTCGAGCGAATCCTGGTCGGAGACCTGCGCCGCGACGACGGTCACCGTGCAGGACTCGCTGAAGCCGAAGTCCGTGTCGGGGTCGAGCGTGTACGACTGCGGGCCGCCGCTCGACGCGGCCGTGTGCGACCCGCTGTTCACGCACGAGATCGTGTACCAGCTCGCGCCGACGCTGACCGGTTCGCTGAAGTTGATCGTGACGTTCGCATCGCGCGCCACGCCTGTTGCGTCAGCGCTTGGAGTCGTGCTCGTGACGCTCGGCGCCTGATCCTCGGTGCCGGCCGTCATCGAGAAGTCGTCGACGGCCAGACCGTCGTCGGCTCCCGGCGCATTGAAGTCGATGAAACGGATCCAGAATGTCGCGCTCGGCGCGACGCTCGCAACGGCGGTTCCGGTGACTGCCGTGCGGTTCTCGGCGGCATTGCCGTCACGCAAGCCCACGATGCCCGTCGTCGACGGGGAGGAGAAGTCGAGCGAGTGAACGTCGGTCCAGGTCCCGGTCGTCAGGCTCGTCGCGTTCGTGCTGATTTGGAAGAAGAGGCGGTCGGCCCCGCGGTCCAGGGTTCCCAGCCGCCACTGCTCACCCGTGTAGGCGATGCTGAGTGAACTGATTGCCGATCCGGTGTTGTTGATGAATTCCGCACCGATCGTCGGCGTCAGCGATCCGCTGAGCAGCGTGCCGAACGCCCGCTCGGAAGAGCCCAAGCCGCCGAAGCTGTACGTGTCGCCGGCGTTGCCGGAGCCAGTGCCGGCCGTGTAGGTCGTATTCGCGTTCGTCCCACTTTCGGAGAAGGCCCAACCGGTCGGGACCACGCTCGAGGTTCCGGTCGACGCGAGCGAGTCGAAGTTCTGCGTGTAGGTGGCGCCGAGCGAGATCGGTGCAGGCTCTGCGGGCGCCGACGCCGTGACGACGAGAGCGATTGTCACAGCAAGCGTTGCCCAGACGGGCGCGAGACGACGAATCACTTGGAACCTCCCCTTTGTTCCAACCGCAGGAGCGCGGACGCGCGGCAGTCTAACCCGCTTCTCGGGAGATGCCTAGTCCGGACGCCGGGCGTTCACGACTTGGCTTCGTTCCAGTCGTCGCCCGCGCCGACCTCGACGGCAAGCGGCGGGTCGAGCTCGAAAGCGGCCACCATTTCTGCTCTGAGCAGGTCTTTCACCGCGGAGACCTCCCGCTCGGGCGCCTCGACGAGCAGCTCGTCGTGCACCTGGAGCACGAGTCGCGAGGCACGGCCCTCCTCGAGCAGCCGCCGGTGGATCGCGACCATCGCCACCTTGATGATGTCGGCCGCCGTGCCCTGCATGACCGAGTTGACGGCGAGGCGCTCGCCGAGGCCCCGGGTCTGGCGGTTCGACGCCCGGATCTCGGGCACCGGACGCCGACGGCCGAAGAGCGTCGTCACGTAGCCGTCGCGCTTTGCCTGCTCGATCGTCCGCGCGATGAAGTCCTGGACGTAGGGGAAGCGGGCCAGGTAGGTGTCGATGTACTCCTGCGCCTCGTCGCGCGCGATCTCGAGGTTCTCCGAAAGCCCGTACGACGAGATGCCGTAGATGATCCCGAAGTTCACCATCTTCGCGATGTTGCGCTCGTCCTTCGTGAGCGTCGCGGGGTCCTTGCCCAGCACCTCGGCCGCGGTCGTGGTGTGGATGTCCTCTCCGCGCGCGAACGACTCCCGCAGCTTCGGCTCGCCCGAGACGTGCGCGAGGATGCGCAGCTCGACCTGCGAGTAGTCGGCGCTCACGAGCTTGTGCCCCTGCTCTGCGACGAAGGCCGAGCGGATCTCGCGGCCGAGCTCGGTGCGGATCGGGATCGCCTGCAGGTTCGGGTTCGAGGTCGAGAGCCGCCCCGTGGACGCGACGGCCTGGTTGAAGTGCGTGTGCAGGCGGCCGTCCTCGGCGAGCAAGGACGGCAGCGGCTGGAGGTAGGTGTTGAGCAGCTTCGAGTACTCGCGCCACTCCTCGATCACCTCGACGATCGGATGGTCGCCTCGGATCGAGCGCAAGACGCGCGTGTCGGTCGAGTAGCCGGTCTTGCCCTTGCGTCCGGGAGTGAGCTCGAGCGTCTCGAAGAGGACGCGGGCGACCTGCTGGGTCGATCCGAGCATGAACTCCTCGCCGGCGAGCTCGTGCGCCTTCGTCTCGAGCTCCTCGACGCGGTCGGCGAGACGCGCCGTGATCTCACCCATGCGGTACGTGTCGATCTTGATCCCCGCGTCCTCCATCGAGGCGAGCACCGCGGCGAGCGGCAGCTCGATGTGGTCGTAGAGCACCTCGCTCCCGCGCTCGCGGAGCCGCTCGCGGAGCACGGGCGCGAGACGGCGCGCGGCCTCGGCGTGACGGACGAGCGTCGCGGTCTCGTCGTCCGTCGCCGGCTCCGGGAGCACCTCGAGCCCGTACTCCTGCGCGAGGTCGTCGAGCTCGTACACCGGGCGGCCGGGGTCGATCAGGTACGCCGCGAGCATCGTGTCCTCTGCCGGGGTCATCGTCAGCCGGGGCAGCGACTTGAAGTCGTGCGCGATCACGCGGGCGTCCCGAAGCCGCGTCTGCGCGACGTCGGCGTCGAACTGGCCGAGCACGACGCCGTCGTCGAGGGCGAGGGCGAAGCGGCCGTCGTCGACCGCGAGTGCGGCGCGTTCGGTGGTCTCCGGCAGCTCGCCTTCGCGCCACACCACACTCGTTCCTTCGGGGCGCATGGTCGGGAGCGCGGGGACGGCCTCGTCGAGCTGGTCGACGCGCCCGATCAGGTTGCGGAACTCGAAGCGCCGGAACATCTCCTTCAGCTGCGAGCGGTCGGGCGGCTGGAGAACGAGCTCGGCGGGCTCGCAGTCGACGTCGAGGTCGCGGCGCATCGTCGCCAGTTGCTTCGAGAGGCGCGCCTGCTCCGCGTGCTCCTGGATGTTCCTGCGGCGCGCCGGTGTCAGCTCGTCAGCGTGGGCGATCACCTCCTCCAGCGAGACGTACTGCGCGATCAGCTGGCCGGCGGTCTTGTCTCCGATCCCCGGGATGCCGGGGATGTTGTCGCTCGTGTCGCCCTTCAGGCCGATGAAGTCGGGGATCTGGTCGGGCCTGATCCCGTAGCGCGCCTCGACCCGCTCGGGGGTGTAGACGTTCACGTCCGAGACGCCGCGCGGCGTCATCATCAGCGTCACGTTGTCGCTCACGAGCTGGAAAGCGTCGCGGTCGGTCGACACGATCGTCGTCTTGATCCCGGCCTCGTCCGCGCGCGTCGCGAGCGTCGCGATCACGTCGTCGGCCTCCCAGCCCTCGAACTCGAGGTTGCGATAGCCGAACGCCTCGACGATCGGGCGGAAGTACGGGAACTGCTCGCTCAGCAGGTCGGGCGTCGGTCGGCGCTCCGACTTGTACGTCTCCAGCGTCTCGAGCCGCTCCACGGGCCTCGTGTCCCAGGCGACCGCAACCCCCTTGGGCCGGTAGTCCTGGAGGAGCTTGAAGAGCATGTTCGTGAAGCCGAGCAGCGCGTTCGTCGGGAAGCCTTCGGTCGTCGCGAGCTCCTCGGGCAGCGCGAAGAAGGCGCGATAGGCGAGGTTGTTGCCGTCGACGAGGAAGAGCTCGGAGTCCCGCGCAGGCCCGTCGTCGAGCTGCAGCTCCTCTCCGGTGAGCGTTTTCGGCATCTCCGTCGAGTCTATTCGCGGCCCCGTCCTCGACGGCTGTAACGTCGCCGGCCGTGACGCGTGTCCCCCTGATCGCCGGGTCCGGCGTCGCCGTGCTGAACGTGCCGGACGACGCGATCGTGCTCCGGCCGCCGCCGCCCGGCCAGGTCGTCGCCGACGTCGCCGCCGCTGTCCGCGAAGCCCTGCGCTTCCCGCTCGAAGGGCCGCCGCTCGAAGAGATCGTGCGCGGCGCCTCGCGCGTCACGATCGTCGTGGACCTGCCGAGCCTGCCGATCCCGGGTGCGCCGGCCGATCCCCGCCAAGCGGCCATCGAGGGCGCGTCGGCGGAGCTCGAACGCGCCGGAGTGCCGACCGAGCGGCAGACCCTCCTGGTCGCGGGCGGCCTCGCGCGGCGGGCGGGGCCGGCGGACATGCCGCTCCTCGCCGCGCCCGAGTTTCGGAGGCGCTTCCGCGGCCGGGTCGTCGTGCACGACGCCGAGGACCCCGAGCTCGTCGACCTGGGCACGGCCGGCAACGTCGCGCTTCGGATCAACCGCGCGATCGTCGAGGCCGACGCGGTCGTCGTCGTGACGGCCGCGGAGACCGTCGTCCACGGCGGCCCTTCCGCGTTCGTCGCCGCTGCAGGAGCCGAAGCGGTCCGTGCGGCCGGGGCCTGGTCGCTCGTCGAGACGGCCGCGTCGCAGGGCTGGCTCATGGCGACCGCGTTCGAGCGTGCGCTCGCCGCGCGCGTGCCGCTGATCGGCGTCTCGCTCGTGCTCAACGCGCCGCAGCTCGTCGCGTCGTCGCTCCGGGGTTTTCCCCACGACGAGCACACGACCGAGCGGATCGCGGGCTCGCCCCTGCGCCGCGCGCTCGCGCTCGTCCCGGGGCCGGTCCGCGCGCGCGTCATCCGCTCGCTGCGACGGGACCTGACGGCCGCCGGGGTCTTCGCGGGGCCGCCGGCAGTCGTACACGCGGAGGCGCTGCTGCGCGCGATCGCCGCCCGGGAGGTCGTGCTCGACGAGCCGCTCGACGCGATCGTCGTCGGGATCCCGCCCACGACGCTCAGCCTTCCGCGAGAGCTCCCGAACCCGCTGAACGCCGCGCACCTCGGCCTCGGGCTCGCGCTGAAGCTCTGGCGGGACTCGTTCCCGGTGGTCGACGGCGGCACCGCGATCCTCGTCCACCCGCTGCGTCGGCGCTTCGCCCACCCGACACAGCAGCCGTACCGCACGTTCTTCGCCGCGACGCGCTACGGGCGCGAGCCGGATGAGCTCCTCGCCGCGGAGCGCGCGGCGGCCGAGGATCCGCGCGCGCTCGCCGCGTACCGCGAGGGCCGCACGTGCCACCCGTTGCTTCCGTTCGCCGACTGGGCGTCGTGCCAGCCTGCGCTCGTCCGCCTCGGCGCCGTGCTCGTCGCGGGCTGCCGCGACTCGGTGGCAGCCCGCCAGCTCGGGCTCGTCCCGACGCACGGGCTGAACGCGGCGCTCGAGATGGCGCGCGGACGCGCAGGCGGGAACGCGCGCATCGGCGTGCTCCTCGCGCCGCCGTACTTCCCGATCAGGGTCGGCTAAACGTCAGAGCTGCGCAAGTCGCACATCCGCTCGTGCGGATCCGCGACGCGCGTAGACCCTAAAGGCGGCCGCTTCGCGGCCGCTGTCGCAGCGGTTTCACATCAAGCCGCTAGTCTTCGCCGAGGTAGGTCTTGCGAACCTGCTCGTTGTTGCGAAGCGTCTTCGCGTCATCCGCAAGCGCGACATGCCCGGTCTCGAGCACGTAGCCGCGGTTCGCGACGTCGAGCGCCATGAGCGCGTTCTGCTCGACCAGCAGGATCGGCGTGCCCTGCGCGTTGATCTCGCGCACGATGTCGAAGATGCGCTCGACGAAGATCGGCGCGAGCCCCATCGACGGCTCGTCGAGCATGAGCAGCTTCGGACGTGCCATCAGCGCGCGGCCGATCGCGACCATCTGCTGCTCGCCGCCGGACAGCGTTCCCGCGTGCTGCGCCTTCCGTTCGGCGAGCCGGGGGAAGAGCGTGTAGACGCGCTCGAGGTCGCTCTGCAGGTCCTTGTCGCCGCGCGCACGCTGGAACGCGCCCATCTGCAGGTTCTCGAACACGCTCATCCGCGGGAACAGCCGCCTGCCCTCGGGTGACTGCGCGATCCCCAGCTTGACGATCTCGTGCGCGGGCCGGTTCGTGATGTCCTTGCCCTGGAAGCGGATCGTCCCGCGACGCGGGCGGTTGAGGCCGTTGATCGAGCGGAGCGTCGTCGACTTGCCGGCGCCGTTCGCGCCGATCAGCGTGACGATCTCGCCCTGGCGCACGTCGATCGTGATGCCCTTGAGGGCCTCGATCGAGCCGTAGTACGTATGCACGTCCTCGAGCTCGAGGATGACCTCGCCGGGAGTGCTCACGCCGTGGCCGCCCGGCCCAGGTACGCCTCGATCACGCGCTCGTCCTTCTGCACGTCCTTCGGCGCGCCCTCGGCGATCTTCTCGCCGTAGTCGAGCACCGTCACGCGGTCCGAGATCCCCATCACGACCTTCATGTCGTGCTCGATCATCAAGACGGTCAGCTCCTGCTCGGTGCGCAGCTTGGCGACGAAATCGGTGAACGCGGCGGTCTCCTGCGGGTTCATGCCGGCCGTGGGCTCGTCGAGGAGGAGGAGCTTCGGCTCGGTCGCGAGCGCGCGCGCGACCTCGAGACGCCGCTGGTCGCCGTAGGAGAGGTTCCGCGCCCAGTCGTCCTCGCCGCCGCGCAAGCTGCAGAAGCGAAGCAGCTCGCGCGCGCGGTCGGCGGCCTCGCGTTCCTGCCGCTTGAGCCCAGGCGTATGCAGCACAGATCGCACGATCCCGCCCTTGAGCCGCGAGTGCATGCCGACGAGCACGTTCTCGAGCGCGGTCATCTGCTGGAAGAGCCGGATGTTCTGGAACGTGCGTCCGATCCCGAGCTGCGTGATCGCGTGCGGAGGCTTGCCCGTCAGATCGGTGCCGTCGAAGACGATCAATCCCGCGGTCGGCGTGTAGACGCCCGTCAGCATGTTGAAGAACGTCGTCTTGCCGGCGCCGTTCGGCCCGATCAGGCTCACGATCGACCCCCGCGGGATCGTGAAATCCACGTCGTTGACAGCGATCAGGCCGCCGAACTCCTTGCGCACGTCCGACGCGACGAGCAGGTCAGTCATTGGTCGAGCTCCGGTCCGTGTCGGCCCCTTCGTGGGAGACGTCGTAGAAGGGCGTGTCGCGCACTCCCTCCTCGAGCTCTCGCTTGTGCCGACGCTCGGGAATCAGTCCCGTGGGCCGGAACAGCATGACGAGCACGATGATCAGTCCGTAGATGCCGAAGTTGTACTTCGGCACGTCCTCGATCCCGATCTCGGTCCCGATCTTCGCGAGGCCCTCCTGGTCGAGGTACGAGAGGAACAGCCCGCCGACGATCGCGCCCCAGACGCTGCCCATCCCGCCGAGGATGACCATGCAGAGGATGAAGATCGAGAGGTTGAAGTAGAAGTCGCTCGGAAACGCCCCGCTCTTGAACGAGGCGTAGTAGGCGCCCGCGATTCCGCCGAAGAACGCGCCGATCGCGTACGCCCAGGTCTTCGTCCGCATCAGAGGGACGCCCATCTGCGCAGCCGCGGTCTCGTCCTCGCGGATCGCGATCCAAGCGCGCCCGAGCCGCGAGTCGCGCAGCCGCACCGAGACGAACACGGTAAAGAGCAGCAGGACCATGGCGGTGTAGAAGTAGAGCTCCGCTCGGTTCGTCGACTGCTGGTAGCTGACGGGCAGGCCGAGCGAGTCGCTCAGGGTCTCGCCGAAGCCCGGTGAGTCGATCGGGGAGATCCCGAACGCGCCGTGCGTGAGGTCGAAGCCCTTGATCGAGTCCGCGTTGCGGACGAACTGCGGGACGATCTCGCCGAAGCCGAGCGTGACGATCGCCAGGTAGTCGCCGCGCAGGCGCAACGTCGGCAGTCCGATGAGGATGCCGACGAGGGCCGTGAAGCTTCCGGCGATGATCAGGACGAGGAAGATCGAGAGGTGGATTCCCGGCAGCTCGGGGTTGATCCCGGACGAGCCGAAGTGGAACGTCACCTGCTCGAACTGCACCGAGGCGAACCACGCTGCGGTGTACGCGCCTGCCGCGTAGAACGCGACGTATCCGAGGTCGAGCAGGCCTGCGTAGCCGACGACCACGTTCAGGCCGACCGCCATCATCGTGAACACGATCATGATCACGACCGTCCCGACGGCCGGGAGGAGCGTCCCGATCAAGGGAAGGTCGTCGAGGTACGGCAGCAGGGTCGGGTAGAGCAGGCCGAACGCGATCACGGCCGCGGGGAGCAGCCGCTTGCGCACGCGGTCGGGCAGCTCAGGCACCTTCGGGCGTCCTCTCTCCGAGCAGGCCCTCGGGCCGGAAGACGAGCGTCGCGATCAGGATCCCGAAGACGAGCGAGCGGGTCCAGTCGCTGCCCGGCGAGTACAGCTCGAGCCCCTCGTTGAACTGCTCGATCAGGCCGATCATCAGCGCGCCGAGCACGGCGCCGGCGAGGTTCCCGATGCCGCCGAGCACGGCCGCGGTGAACGCGATCAGCCCGAGCTGGAAGCCGGTGTCGTAGCGCATCGACGTGAAGTGCAGGAAGTAGAGCAGGCCTCCGGCTCCGGCCAGCCCGCCCGCCAGCGCGAACGTGAACGAGATCGTGCGGTTCACGTTGATCCCCATCATCGCCGCCGCGTCCATGTCCTGCGACGTTGCGCGCATCGCTTTGCCCTGCTTGGTCGAGCGCACGAGCCAGGTCAGGGCGAGCAGCACCGGGACGGTGAGCCAGAGGACGCCCAGCTTGTCCCACGGGAAGTGGACGCCGCCGATCGTGAAGGCGTCCCGGCCGGGGATCAGCTTCTCGGTCGTCCGGAACTCGACTCCCCACCCGACGAGGCCCACGTCCTGGAGGATGAACGAGATCCCGACGGCGGTGATCAGCGGCGCCAGGCGGGGCGCGTTCCGCAGCCGCCGGTAGGCGACGAACTCGATGCCGGTGTTCAGCGTGGCCGCGAACACGACCGAGACGAGCAGGGCGAGGCCGATGCCGAGCACGACCTGCCCCGTGCTCGAGTCGGCCCCGAGCCCGAGCCGGCCGATGATCACGCTGCTCGCGACCAGGCCGCTCAGCGCGAACACGTCGCCGTGCGCGAAGTTGATCAGCTGCAGGATCCCGTAGACGAGCGTGTAGCCGAGCGCGACGAGCGCGTAGACCGCGCCGTTCGTCAGGCCGATGAACGCGATGTTGAAGAACTCGCTCGGGTCGTTGACGAGGTTCGCCCCGAGCCAGAAGACGATCACGCCGATGAAGCCGAGCCCGAGCCAGCCGACGAGGGTGTGGGGCAGGTGCGCCCAGATCGCCGACCGGAAGGAACCGCCCTCGGTACGCGCCTCGTCTGCCACGTCTGGGAGAACCTAAACCGAAAAGGGGGAGGGTGGAAGCCCTCCCCCTTTTCGACGTCTTAGTCGCGGATCAGGTTCCCCTGGCCGCTTCCACGTCCTCCGGCTTCGGAGAGATCGTGGTTTCGGTCTCCAGCTTGGTGGTCGCCACGTAGATGGTGAAGCCGACGACCGCACCCTCCGCGCCTGCGGGGTCGCCGTTCTCGTTGATGTTGAACGAGCCGAGGAAGCCGTCCTTCACATCGGTGTTGAACATCTGCTCGATCACGCTGGCCCTCGAGCCGTCCGACGCCGCGATCGCGTCGAGCATGACCTGAGCGGCCTGCGCGCCGTAGATCGCGTACGGGTCGATCGGCTTGCCTCCGAGAGTCGGCTTGAACTCCGTCGCGAACTCGGCGCCCGCGCCCTTGAACTCGTCGATCGGCACGCCGGCGACCGACATGTACATCCCGGCCGCAGCGGTGCCGGCCTCGTCGATCGTCTGCTGCGTCGTGAAGCCGTCCGGTGCGAACAGCTTGACCTTGCCGTCGTTCGGCCCGAGCACGGCGACCTTGTCCTTGATCACCTTTGCGCCGTTCTCGTCGATCAGCCCACCCAGGAACACGGCATCCGCGCCCGTTCCGCCGATCTTGCGGAACAGGCCCTCGTACGACGAGGCCTTCGGATCCCACGCCTCGAACCCGGCGATCTTGATGCCGAGGTGCTCGGCGGCGTTCCGGAGGTTCGTCGCGACGCCGAGGCCGTAGGCCTCCTTGTCGTTGAGGACGTAGACGTTCTTGATGCCCTGCGCCTGCATGAACTCGGCCATGGCAGCGCCCTGGTACGCGTCATTCGGGACGACCCGGGCGTAGTTGCGGTTCCCGGTCGGGTAGTACTTGTCCGGCTCGGTGTCCTCGCAGCCCGGGCCGCCCTCGGTCAGGCAGACGAACGTGTTCGCGGGCGAGATCATCGCGATGCCGCCGTTCGCCGCCTGGTTGAGCACCGGGATCTCGATCGCGGCGCAGCCCGAGTTGAACGTGCCGATCACGCCGATCACCTTGTCGTTCCCGGCGTAGGCGTTCGCGTTCTGCGAGCACTTGCCCGAATCCCACTTCGCGGCCTGGGCCGTAGCGTCGTCGCACGACTGGTAGGCGATCTTGTGGTCGCCGGCCTTCCAGTCCTGCTTGTCGAGCAGGAACCGGATGGCGCCGACGATCTGGATCGTCTGCGTGCGGCTCGAGCCCTGAAGCGGAAAGTCCGAGACCAACAGGTAGTCCGGATCGCCTTCGCCCTTGTACTCGATGCCTGTGCAGGATGAGGAAGGCAGCGCCGTGATGCTGCCCCCACCGCCGCTGCTCTCGTCGTCGCCGCCGCAGCCCGCCGCCATGAGGGCGAGGGACGCCACGATCAACCCGAAGAGCGCCAGCAAACTGCGCTTTCTCAATGCTCCTCCTCCGTCTGCAGATCGGATGTACGCGCGTACAGCGGGGGGAAGTATCCGTGGCCCGCCTGGTGGGATCAAGTCGGACCCGACCCGCTCAACACGGAGTTAACACGGGGGAGCTTCCGCGGGGCACAGCCCGGCTCCCGCAGCGAAACGCCGCGTACCATGGCCGTGGAGCCGAAGTGGCGGAATTGGTAGACGCGCCGGACTCAAAATCCGGTTCCCTTCGGGGAGTGTGGGTTCGATTCCCACCTTCGGCATTCCTCGGGAGTTCGTAGGCTGGTGTCGTGCGAATCGGCCTGCTCACCGGCGGAGGGGACTGCCCGGGTCTGAACGCGGTCATCCGGGCGGTCGGCCGCAGGTCGTTCTCCCACGGGCACGAGGTGCTCGGGATCCGAGCCGGGTGGAAGGGGCTCGTCGACGGGCTGATCCAGCCGCTCGGCCCGCGTGAGATCTCCGGGATCCTCCCCCGTGGCGGGACGATCCTTGGCACCTCGCGGACGAACCCGTTCAGGACGGACTCGGTCGACCGTGTGCTCGCGAACTTCCGGGAGGCCTCGCTCGACGCCCTCGTCGCGATCGGGGGAGAGGACACGCTCGGCGTCGCTGCCCGGCTCCACCGCGAGCAGGGCTTCCCGGTCGTCGGCGTGCCGAAGACGATCGACAACGACCTTTCCGCCACCGACTACACCTTCGGCTTCGACACCGCCGTGACGATCGCGACCGAGGCGATCGACCGGCTGCACACCACGGCCGAGTCGCACAACCGCGTGATGGTGGTCGAGGTGATGGGCCGCCACACCGGCTGGATCGCGGTGATGAGCGGGATTGCGGGCGGCGCCGACGTGATCCTGATCCCCGAGCAGCCGATTACCGTCGAGCAGGCTTGCGCGGAGATCCGCCGGCGGCACGAGCGCGGGCTCGACTTCTCGATCGTCGTGGTCAGCGAGGGCTACGAGCTGACCTACGACTCGGGCGAGCGGCGCCTCGTCGGCGAGGAGGCGCGCGAGACCGACCAGTTCGGCCACGTGAAGCTCGGCGGCGTCGGCGGGGAGCTAGCCCGCGAGATCGAGGAGCGCACCGGCTACGAGACGCGCGTCACCGTGCTCGGCCACGTGCAGCGCGGCGGCTCCCCCACGCCGCGCGACCGGGTGCTGGCGACCCGCTACGGGTTGAAGGCCGCCGACCTCGTCGACCAGGGGAGGTTCGGGCGGATGGCTGCGCTGCACGGCGACGACATCGTCGACGTCTCGCTCGACGAGGCGACGGCCGAGCAGAAGACGGTTCCGTCTGAGTGGTACGACGTCGCGAAAGCGTTCTTCGGCTAATAGTTGGTGAGGCGCAAGTCATGAATCCGCTCACGCGGATCCGCGACCGCTTGGCGCCTAAAGGGCTGCCGCTTCGCGGCCGCTGCCGCAGCGAATTTCACGTCGCCTCAATCGACGATGATGAGCGCGTCGGTCGGCGCGTAGTCGTCCGTCAGGACCGGGACGTCGCGCGTCGGGACGAGCTTCTCGTAGCGGCCGCCAATCGCCTCGGTCAGGTCAGGGGCTTGCGGGTGCTCCTCCTTCACCTCGGCCCAGCGCTCCGTTAGGAAGTCGCGGTTCGGCAGGGCCGACGTCCCTGCGACGACGATGATGTTCCTGATCGCGGCCGCGTCGCCCTGGAGCGCGACCGGGTGCACGGCCACGCTCGGGAAGACCGAGCGGTACGTGCGGTAGAACGCGCGGAAGAGCTTCGAGTTCTGCCCCTCGATGGCGCCGATCACGTTCGCGACCACTACGCCGCCCGGTGCGAGTCGGTCGCGCACGAGCTCTAGGAACTCCTGCGTCGTCAGGTGGAACGGCAGCGCGTCCGAGTAGTACGCGTCGAGCACGATCACGTCCCACCGTCGCTCGTTGCGCTGGAGGTACCGGCGGCCGTCCTCGACCTCGACGGCGAGCCTCGGGTCCTGCGGGAGCGCAAACCAGCGGCGAGCAACGTCGACGACCTCAGGGTCCAGCTCGACGGCCTGCACCTGCAGGTCGGGGAAGTCCCGCCACGCCCGCTTCGGCGCCGACCCCCCGCCGAGGCCGACGTAGAGCACGTTCGCGGCCTCCGGGTGGTACGCGAAGGCTAGGGACAGATAGTCGACGTAGTCGAACGGCGTCACGAAGGGGTTGTCGAGCTGCATGGCGCTCTGGAACGAGCTGTCGAAGCGGAGGTAGCGGTCGCTATCGTCCTCGACGACGGCGATCGAGTGGTATGCGCTGTCCTTGCGGTAGCGCACCCGGAAGCCCTCGGTCGCGTAGTCCGTGCTTCCGGCGACGCCTTCCTCGCGGAGGCGGTAGACCGGCGAGAAGTTCTGGGCAGCCGCTGCGGTGAGGGTGCCGCCCTGTTCCGGCGCGAGCGACGACGAGAGGGCGGCCGCAGCGGCGGCTGCGGCGAGCGCCGCGACGCCCACGATCGGCAGAGCCCGCGCGGCAGCCACCAGCGCCGTGCCCGCGAAGAGCACCGCGGCGCCGAGGGCGAGCAGCTCGTTCGTGCCGAGCTCGGGGATCAGCACGAACGCGGTCGCGAACGTGCCGACGATGCTCCCGACGGTCGAGACGGCGAAGAGCCGCCCGGCCGTGCGGCCGAGCGTCGCGACGTCGAGCGCCGCGATGCGGACGGCGATCGGCGTCACGGCGGCGAGCACGACACTCACCGGCCCGAAGAGGATCGTCGCGGCGACGAGCGGGTTCAGGCGCGCGCCGGGGTCCCAATCGACGACGAAGCGGAGGACGCGGTCGTCCTCGTAGGGGATCGCGAGCACGAGCACCGCTCCGAGCGCCATCACCGCGAGCAGAAGTCCGGTCGACGGCAGCCGGTCGGCGAGCGCGCCGCCGAGCCAGTACCCGATCGCGAGACCCGTGAGCACGACGCCGATCAGCGCGCCCCAGACGTAGAGAGAGTTGCCGAAGAACGGTGCGAGCACGCGGCTCGAGGCGATCTCCACGCCGAGCAGCACCGCGCCCGAGACGAAGACCGCGAAGTGCAGCGACGCGCGCTCGACCAAGGCTCTCACCGTCTGGACGGTAGCCGGTGCAAGGAAACCCACGGCCCTGGTGCCGCACCCCTGACCTCCCGCTCGACGAGCGGGACGACTGCCGCCCCCGTGTCGGTCTCGGTCAGTTCCCGCGTGTCGCGCACCGTCCAGGCGAAGGGCACGACGAGGAGGAGCAGCGTCACGGGCGCGAACGACCGGAACCGGCCTGCGAGCACGCCGAGGACCGGGACGAGCGGCAGCACGTAGCGGTCGAAATGCGAATCGAGTGGGAGAAGCGCAAGGAAGTAGACGGCGACGAACGACGCGAGGACGCGATCCGCGCGGTCGCGGCGGGCGACCGCCACGGCGAGGCCGATCAGCGCGACGACGAGCGCCGGGCCGAGCGCGTCCCAGAGGTCGGCCGAGAACGCGACGGCCGAGAACGAGCCGTCGTCGGCGCCGAGCGAACCCGTCCTGGCGCGAGACAGGCTGCGCCACAGGTCCGAAGCGGCCGTCCCCAGGTGGACGATGGCGAACGGGCTCGCGACGACGAAGCCGGCAAGCGCGAGCCCCCCGGCGTACGCAACCCGCCGCCACTGACCCCACGCCGCGACCGCGAGCGGGACGAGGAGGAGTGCCCCCGGCCACTTCGCAGCGGTTGCAGCGCCGATCGCCAGCCCCGCCAACTCGAACCGGCGTGTGACCAAGAGTCCAAGAGCAACTGTGACGAGCGTCGTGAGCAGCACATCGGTCACCGCCATCCGGGAGTACGCGACGTGCACGCCTGCGACCGCGGTCGCGACGGCGCCGACACCTCCCGCGAGGACGCCGTACGAGCGCTCCCCGAGCCACCACGCCGACGCCACGCCCGCGAGCCCGATCACGACGCCCACTGCGCGTGCTGTGAGGTAAGAGGGCGCGTCGTGCCACGCCTGGAACGGCATCTGAACGTAGAAGAACAGGCTGGGCCAGTCGAAGAACGGGTTCGGGTCGGGGCCGGCCCCGTGCGTCATCGCCCACGCGCGTGGAACGACGAGCTGTTCGTCAGGATTCAGGAGCGCCACGTTGGGCAGGCCGTAGCGCACGCCGACGAGGCGGAGCGCGGCCGCGCCGACGAGGATGAGCGCGAGGATCGTCGCCGGGCCGCCCCAGCGGGACTCGGGTTCAGCGGTCGAGCCGGTCACTGTCGTGATGCTGGGGGCCGCGAGATGCAAGCTCGGCAAGAACGCAGGGAGCGGTAAGGCTCATCAGCCTGACCGCGACAGAGGACGCGGCCGAGCGCAGTCAGCTCGTGGGGCCCCAGCGCGCGACGGTGGCCGGTTCGGCCGCTCAAACTTGGGGAGGCTCGGCACCGACGAGCTCGCGTACGTCGCTCGCGTTCACGACGACCGCGTCCACCCCGGCGCGCTCGAGCGCCTCGACCTCGTCGTGCGTCGCGTCCGGAAGGTTGGCGACTGCGAGCTTTCCGGCCGGCACGTCCGGGAGCAACTCGAGCACGTGGTCGATCCCGGCCGCGTCCGGGTCGTGCGGCTCTCCAGCGAGCATGAAGATCTCGGGGTCGACGTGCTCGAGCGTCGCCTGCAGCTCCTCCTCGTCGTGCACCTCGACGACGCTGTCGAGGCCCAGCTCGAGGCCGCGTGCGAGGTCGTCGGCGAGACGCTGCCAGTCCTCTCCGTAGCTGTGCGCGACGAGCAGGCAGGCGTCTGCTCCGGCGGCATCCGCTGAATCGGGGCTGCCCGGCCAGAGAATCGGGAGCTCGGTCGCTTCGCGAAACGCGCCCAGTTTCCCGACGACGACGCCGTCCGCGCCCTGTACCTCGGCGGCGCCGGCAGCCTCGGGGGTGGCGACCTCGACGAGCACGGAGATGCCGTCGCCCTCGGAGATCGCCAGGCTGAGCCTGCGGGTACCTCGCTCGTTCATGCCGGGGGATGCTAACTGCGTGATTGCGTGACGCCTTCGGCGACGGCAGACTCCCTGCATGGCGGGGGAACAGCGTCCGGCGCTCCGCATCTCAGACGCGGAGCGTGAGCGGGCCGTCCGGACGCTCGGGGAGCACCACGCGGTCGGTCGCCTAACCTACGAGGAGTTCGTCGAGCGCATGGACCTCGCGTATGAGGCGCGCACGCACGAGCAGCTCGACGTGCTGACCGCCGACCTGCCCGTGGGGCCCGCCGCGCAGTCACGACCGCAGAATCGCCGCTGGCTCGTCTCTGTCATGGGCGGCAACGAGCGCGCAGAGGACGTCGCGCCCGAGGAGACCGTGATCGTCGACCTGATGGGAGGCAGCGACCTCGATCTCCGCGGTGCGAGCTTCCCGGCCGGCGAGACGACCGTGACTGCGATCGCGGTCATGGGGGGCTCGACGATCTGGGTGCCCGAAGGTGCGCGGGTCCAGCTCTCCGGCTTTGCCCTGATGGGCGGCAACAGCAACCGTGTTCCCACGGCCTCGGCGAGCTCGGGGCCACTGATCCGGATCAAGGCGTGGTCGTTGATGGGCGGGATCGACGTCAGGAGCGGCTCGCGGCGCAGCGACCGCAAGCGGGCGCTTCCTCCGCCGCCGCAGCTCTAGCGGATTATCGCCCGATCGGGTGCCAGACCGTCTTCAGCTCGAGGAAGTCCGCGATCTGCCAGGCGCTCTGGCCGTCGGCCTGGCCACGCACGACGCGCTTCACGTTGTCGGCTGCGAGCCGCTCGACATCGGCGGAGAGCCCGTCCGCGCCCGTCACGTCGATCGCGTTGACGTCCATGTGCCCCGCGAGCCACGGCGCAAGCTCTTCGCGGTAGCCGGTGAGGATGTTGACCGCGCCTCCAGGCACGTCAGAGGTCGCGAGCACCTCCGCAAGCTCGATCGCCGCGAGCGGGTGTGTCTCCGAGGCGACCGCGACGACCGCGTTGCCTCCGACGAGCACGGGAGCGATCCGGGAGATCAGCCCCGCGAGCGCGCGGCTCGTCCGGCGCGAGCACGCCAACGACGCCGGTGGGCTCGGGGACCGTGAAGTTGAAGTACGGGCCTGCAACGGGGTTGGAGCCGCCGAGCACCTGCGGGAGCTTGTCCGCCCACCCCGCGTACCAGACGACGCGGTCGATCGCGCGGTCGACCTCCTTCTTCCCCGAGCTGATCGCCGCGAACTCGTCGCGGCGCGCCTCCATCATCTCCGCGACCCGGTAGAGCACCTGTCCGCGGTTGTAGGCGGTCATCGACGACCACTTCGCGTAACCGTCGCGCGCGGCGCGGACCGCGTCGCGCACGTCCTTGCGCGAGGCGCGCGCGACGTTCTGCCCTTCGGCCTCGAACGTGCGCCCGGACTCGGAGCGCGGGAACGCGCCGCCGATGTAGAGCTTGTACGTCTTCTTGACGGGCAGGCGGTCAGCCACCGAACGCCTCCGAGTCGAACTTGAGGTACGGCTCGAGGCCGTGCTTCCCGCCCTCTCGGCCGTAGCCGGACTCCTTGTAGCCGCCGAACGGCGACGTCGGGTCGAAGCGGTTGTAGGTGTTCGCCCAGACGACGCCGGCACGCAACTGCTCCGCCATCCAGAGGATGCGCGAGCCCTTCTCCGTCCAGACGCCCGCGCTGAGGCCGTACGGCGTGTTGTTCGCCTTCTCGACCGCCTCCTCGGGCGTGCGGAAGGTGAGCACCGACAGGACCGGCCCGAAGATCTCCTCCTGCGCGATCCGGTAGCTCTGCGCGACGTTCGTGAAGACGGTCGGAACGAACCAGTAGCCCTTCTCCGGCAGGCGGCACGGCGGCTGGTAGATCTCTGCGCCTTCCTCCTTGCCCGTCTCGACGAGCTCGGTGATCTTGTCGAGCTGCATCTTCGAGTTGATCGCGCCGACGTCGGTGTTCTTGTCGAGCGGGTCGCCGACGCGGAGCGTGGTCAGCCGCCGCTTGAGCTTCTCGATCACGGCCTCGGAGATCGACTCCTGCACGAGCAGCCGCGAGCCCGCACAGCACACGTGGCCCTGGTTGAAGTAGATCCCGTTCACGATCCCCTCGACGGCCTGGTCGAGCGCGGCGTCGTCGAAGATCACGTTCGCCGCCTTCCCGCCGAGCTCGAGTGTGAGCTTCTTGCCCGTGCCCGCGAGCTCCCGCTGGATCGCCTTTCCGACCTCCGTCGAGCCGGTGAACGCGATCTTGTCGACGCCCTCGTGCTTGACGAGCGCCGCGCCGGTGCTGCCGTCGCCGGTGACGATGTTGACGACACCGGGCGGCAGCTCCGCCTGGCGCAGCACGTCGCAGAAGAGGAGCGCGGTCAGCGGTGTCGTCTCCGCGGGCTTGAGCACGACGGTGTTCCCGCACGCGAGCGCCGGTGCGATCTTCCACGACAGCATGAGCAGCGGGAAGTTCCACGGGATGATCTGCCCCGCGACGCCGACCGGCTTCGGACTTCGGTTCGGGAACGCGTACTCGAGCTTGTCGGCCCAGCCGGCGTAGTAGAAGAAGTGTGCAGCTGCGAGCGGGAGGTCGACGTCGCGCGATTCCTTGATCGGCTTGCCGCCGTTCAGCGACTCGAGCACCGCGAACTCGCGCGAGCGCTCCTGCAGGATGCGCGCGATGCGGAAGAGGTACTTGGCCCGCTCGGAGCCCGGAAGGCTCGACCATCCGTCCTCGTACGCTGCACGTGCGGCCTTGACCGCGAGGTCGACCTCTTCGGGCGTCGCCTCGCCGACTTCGGCGAGGACCTCCTCTGTGGCGGGGCTGATCGTCGCGTACGCCTTCTTCGGCTCGAGCCACTCGCCGCCGATGAAGTGGCCATAGCGCTCCCGGAGCTGGACGACGTCGCGCGACTCGGGCGCCGGCGCGTACGACCACTCGGAGGGGACCGGGGCGCGGTCCTGCTTTCGCTCGAGGTCAGTCAATGGTGAAGTAGTCGGGGCCCTGGTAGTGGCCCGTCTTTTCCTTGCGGATCTGCATCAGCACGTCGTTTAGGAGCGACGAGGCTCCGAAGCGGTGGAGGTCAGGCGTCATCCAGTCGGGGCCAAGAGTCTCGTGCACCAACACGAGGTGCTGCACGGCCTGCTTCGCGTTTCGCACGCCGCCGGCCGGCTTGAACCCGACGACCCGCCCCGTCTCGTCGTGGACGTCGCGGATCGCCTCGAGCATCACAAGCGCGACCGGCAGGGTCGCGGCAGGCGAGATCTTGCCTGTCGAGGTCTTGATGAAGTCGGCGCCCGCCGCCATCGCGAGGAGTGACGCCCGGCGGACGTTGTCGTAGGTACCGAGCTCCCCGGTCTCCAGGATCACCTTGAGGTGTAGGTCGGCGGCCGCTTCCTTGACCCGGACGATCTCGTCGTAGACCTTCGCGTAACGGCCCGAGAGGAAGGCGCCGCGGTCGATCACCATGTCGATCTCGTCGGCCCCGAGCTCGATCGCGGAGCGAACGTCGGCGAGTTTGACCTCGAGCGGGTACTGGCCCGATGGAAACCCCGTCGCGACCGACGCGACCTTGACGCCGCTGTCGCCGAGTTTCTCCTTGGCGACCGGGACGAGGTTCGGGTACACGCAAACCGCCGCAACCGGGGGGACCGTGGGGTCGACTGGATCAGGACGCATCGCCTTCGAGCAGAGCGCGGCGACCTTGCCCGGCGTGTCGGCGCCCTCGAGCGTCGTCAGGTCCATCATCCGGATCGCGAGATCGAGAGCGAAGAGCTTCGACTCGCGCTTGATCGAGCGCTTCGCGAGCGACGCGGCGCGCTCTTCGACTGCGACCTGGTCGATCGAGCCGATGCGCGGCAGCCGAGGCTCGAGCGGAAGCTCGAAACCGCGCGGCAGGGCAGGCGCCTGGGCCATGCGTCGAGTGTAGCTCCGCCGTCCGGGCCGACCGTCATCGTTGCCGCGCAATGCGACCAAACCGCCGTGTGATCAGGCCTCGCGCCGTCCGTCCCGCGTGTCATCCCTGTGCGAAGCGTCGCCGGCCGTGCGCACCGCGCCGCCGCCGCGTCTAGCAATCGAGCAGACGGGAAGGGCACGTCCGTGCAGGAGATCCGCGTCGAGAGCTGGCCGGAGCTCCACGAGCGGCTGTTCGAGGACTCCTGGCAGGAGCGCCTCGGGCGACACCGCTCGAACTTCGCATACCGAGGGCGCGCGCTCGCGAGCGAAGGTCTCGAGACGAGCCTCCAACGGCTCGGCGGCGAACCGGGGTCGCTCGAGGCGCCGCTGATCCGCAGCTTCCGCAAGTACGCCAGGCGGAGCGACGTTCCGTACGACTCGGCCTGGAACTGGCTCGCGCTCGCGCAGCACCACGGTCTGCCGACGCGCCTGCTCGACTGGACGTTCTCGCCCTACGTCGCGCTCCACTTTGCGACGACGCAACTGCTGCGGTACGACGAGGACGGTGTCGTGTGGACGATCGACTATGTCCGCGCGCACGAGCTGCTGCCCGACTCGCTGCGCGAGGTGCTCGGCGACGAGGGCGCCAACGTCTTCACAGCGGAAATGCTCGACCGCGTCGCGCGAGGCCGCGGTGAGCTGGACCACCTCGCCGATGACGACGACTTCGTTCTCTTCCTCGAGCCGCCGTCGCTCGACGACCGGATCGTGAACCAGTACGCCCTCTTCTCGCTGATGTCGTCACCCGCTGCGTCCCTCGACGAGTGGAGCGAGCAGCACGACCTCGTTCGCAAGCTCGTCGTCCCCGCCGAGCTGAAATGGGAGGTGCGCGACAAGCTCGACCAGGCGAACATCACGGAGCGCGTGCTGTTCCCAGGCCTGGACGGCCTGAGCTCGTGGCTGCGGCGGTACTACCTTCCGCGCGACGGCTGAGGTTCGAAGCGCACCCCCACCCTTGGGTGGGGTTTGGGCCACCCCGCACCCAACGTCGAGGCTACCGCTGAACGTGTGACGTGTCTGTGCTGGGTTGCCGCGGGGGCGTGACGATTGCTGCACACGCGACGGTGCTCAGAGGCCGAGCCGGTCGAGCAGCGCGGCGTCGCGGCGCCAGCGCGGACGCACTTTCACCTGCAAGTCGAGAAAGACGGGCCGGCCGAGGATCGCCTCGAATTCCGGGCGCGCTCGAGTGCCGATCTCCCTGACCATCGAGCCACCCTTGCCGACGAGGATGTGCTTCTGGGACTCCGTCTCGACGAGCAGGTTCGCGCGAACAACCTTCTCCCCCAGCTCCTCGATCTCGACCGTGATCGCGTGAGGCACCTCCTCCTTGGTGAGCTGAAGCGCCTTTTCGCGGACCAGCTCGGCGAGCTGAAGCTCGAGCGGAAGGTTGGTCCGCTGGTCGAGCGGAAAGTACGCAGGTCCCTCAGGGAGCAAGCCGATGAGCTCTTCCCGCAGCTCCGCGATTCCATCGCCTGTCTTCGCGCTCACCGGGTGCAGCGCGTGGAACGGGCCGAGTTGCGAGGCGGTCGCCATCTGCGTCGCGATGTGACCGGGTTTGAGACGATCGACCTTGTTCAGCGCAATCACGACCGAGACCCCGAGCCCGAAGACGCGCTTCGCGATGAAGCGGTCGCCGGCGCCGATGCGCTCACGGGCGGAGAGCACGAACAGGACGGCCTCGACGTCATCGAACGCGTGATCGACCGTGCGCTGCATCCGCTCGGTCATCTCGTCGAGCGGCCGCTGGAACCCCGGCAGGTCGACCAGGACGAGTTGCGAGTCCTCGGCGTTGGCGATCCCGAAGATCCGATGACGCGTCGTCTGCGGCTTGTCGGAGACGATCGCGACCTTGCCGCCGCTGAGCGCGTTGACGAGCGTCGACTTGCCGACGTTCGGCCGACCGGCGACCGCGACGAAGCCGCTTTTCACAGGTCGAACGACTCGGGAAGCAGCTCCGCGGTCGTGCGGGTCACGACTTCGCCGTTCGCGCGGCGGAAGATCACGCGGTCGAGCCCGAACTCGTGCAGCCACTGGCGGCAGCCCCCGCAGGGCGACGCCGTGATCGCGATCGCCTCGAGCTCACCAGGGTTGAGGCCTTCGGTCACCGCACGGGACAGCGCCGTCCGCTCCGCGCAGATGCCGAGCGGGTAGGAGGCGTTCTCGACGTTCACACCCTCGATCACCCGTCCGTCTCGCGTCAGCACCGCAGCGCCCACGTGGAACTTCGAGTACGGCGCGTATGCGCGCTCGGCGACTGCGTCCGCGCGCGCGAGGAGCTCGTCGTCAGTCACGTCCCGAACACCTGGAAGATCACGAGCGTCACGAGCGCCCCGAGCAGCCCGCCGAGGAAGACCTCGAACACGGAATGCACGCCTGCCTCGATGCGTGTCTGCGCCACCAGCAAGGCCATGATGAACGTCACGGTCGAGACGAGGAACCAGTACCGCTCGTTGCCGACAAGCGTCGTGACGGCCATCCAGCCGCCGAACGCGACGGCCGCATGGCCCGACGGGAGCCCACCTCGCAGTGGCGTACCTCGCCCGGTGTACGCCTTGGCTGCGATCACCAACATCACGGTGAGGACGAGCGCGATCAACGTCACCTCGAACGGCGCGTCGCGCAGATCGTCGAGGATCCGCAGGCTCGGGTCGCGAAGCCGGTCGGCGAACACGAGATAGCCGACCGCGACCGCGACGACGGTCGCGATCAGAACCGCACCTGCCGCGATGTCCTTCGCCAGCTTGGCCATCGGGTCGAACGAGGTCGTTGCGACGTCGATCGCGCCTTCGATCGCCGAGTTCACCATCTCCGCGATCAGAACGAACGCGATCACGATCAGGAGCGCGATCAGCTCGAACTTGTTCACGCCGGTCACAAGCGCCCCGATCAGCACGACGACCGCGAGCAGGAAGTGAATCCGCATGTTCCGCTGCGTCCTGAGGACGTGGATGATCCCCTCGAAGGCGTAGTTGAAGCTCTCGAGAAGGGACGGTGGACGAGGGCGTGGCGCGCTCACTGCCGATGCATTCGCTCTCGCTCCTCCATCTCCGGCCCGTGATCGTGACCCAGCAGGTGCAGGAGCGCATGGACGAGCGGTCCCCGCCACTGCTCTCCCACGACCTGCGGACAGACGATCGCGTCGCCGAGTTGCCGCGGAGGTCCGTCCGGCAGGCGATCGCGCTCGTCGATGGGGAACGCGAGCACGTCGGTCGTCTCGTCGATCCCGAGGTGCTCGCGCTTCAGACGCCGGATCTCGTCGGGCTCGACGAAGTGAATGCCGAGCTCTCCCTCGTCGACGCCTTCGGCGGCGAGCACGCTTCGTGCGAGCGAGATCGCCCCGCGCTCGTCGACCTCTTGCCCGCTTCGATTTTCGATCTCGACCGCGACCATCAGCGGCTGCGCTGCGTGCCCGTCTCCTCTGCGTGGCGCTTGTAGGCCTCGACAATCCGCTGCACAAGCTTGTGGCGAACGACGTCTTTGTGCGTGAACTGGACGAAACCCACGTCATCGACGCCCTCGAGGATTCGCTGCACGTGGATCAGGCCCGATGCCTGCTCACGGGGGAGGTCGACCTGCGTCACGTCGCCGGTGACGACCATCTTCGAGCCGAAGCCCAGTCGGGTGAGGAACATCTGCATCTGTTCGGGGCTCGTGTTCTGCGCTTCGTCGAGGATCACGAAGGAATCGTTCAGCGTGCGCCCCCGCATGAACGCGAGCGGTGCGACCTCGATCGTCCCGCGCTCCATGTAGGCGTTCAGCTTCTCCGGGTCCATCGTGTCGTAGAGCGCGTCGAAGAGCGGCCGCATATACGGGTCGACCTTCGCGAGCATGTCGCCGGGGAGGAACCCGAGCCGCTCGCCTGCCTCGACGGCGGGACGGGTGAGGATGATGCGGCCGACCTGGCGCTCGGACAGCGCCGCCACGGCGAGCGCGATCGCGAGGTAGGTCTTGCCGGTGCCCGCGGGCCCGATTCCGAAGGAGACGGTGCAGTTGCGGATCGCGTCCACGTACTGCTTCTGGGTGACCGTCTTCGGGGCGATCTTCTTGCCCCGGTGGCGCCAGACCACGTCGTCGAAGACGTCCCGGATGTCGGCGGCCTGGTCGAGCGCGCCGAGCACGGCGTCGACCGTCGAAGGCCCGATGTCGTGGCCGCCCTCGACCAACTCGACGAGCTCGTCGACCACCGCGCGCGCCTCTGCGACCCCGCGGTCGTCCCCCTCGAGCGTCAGCTGGTTGCCGCGCAGGCGAATCGTGCAGTGAAGCCGATCGCGGAGCGAGTCGAGCACGCCGTCGCCGATCCCCGCGAGCTCGGCGGCGACGTCGTTCGAGACGGAAAGCGTCTGCTGCTTCACGCCGGAAGTGTAGGCGGGACGAATCGTCCCAGTCCCGGCGCAGAGCCGTCACTGACATGCGACAGAGTCGTGGGTAGCCTCGAAGCCAGGGAGGCGGGTGGCCCAACGGCCCCACCCCGATGGGAGGGGAATGCCTTCGCTAGGCCAGCTTCTCGCGGACGAGCTGGCTGACGGTCGAGCCGTCGGCGCGGCCCGCGATCTGCGGCATCACGTCCGCCATCACGCGCCCGAGCTCGCGCATGCTCGTCGCGCCGACCTCCGCGATGACGTTGTCGACGATCTCCTCGATCTCTTCCTCGCTCAGCGGCTCCGGCATGAACTCCTCGAGGATCGCGAGCTCGCGCTCCTCGGACGCGGCCTGCTCCTCACGCCCGCCCGTGCGGAACGCCTCGGCCGCCTCCGTCCGGCGCTTCCGCTCGCGCTGGAGCACCTGCAGCTCCTCGTCCCCGGTCAGCGGACGTTGCAGCTCCTTTTCGGCGCCCCGCAGTGCGGTGAGGATCAGGCGCAGCGTGTCGCGCCGCTCGGCCTCGCGCGCGAGCGTCGCCTGCCTGAGCTCGTCTTCGATCTCCGCGATCAAGGTCAAAGATCTTCTCCCATCTCGCTCCCACCAAGGACGTGAACATGCAGATGGAAGACCGTCTGCCCTCCTCCGGGGCCGACGTTGATCACGACGCGATAGTCCTCCAGCCCTGACTCGCGAGCCGTGTCCGCGACGAACTCGAGCAGGCGCTTGGCCTCGTCTGCGTCGAGATCGCCGATGTCCCTGAACGTCTCGACGTGCCGCTCTGGGATCACGAGCAGGTGGGTCGGCGCCTTGGGCGAAATGTCGCGGATCGCAACGAAGCCGTCCTCCCGCCGCACGTGGTCCCCCTCGCGGTAGAGCCGGCAGAAGAGGCAGTCCTCAGGCAGCGAGTATCCCCTCCTCCGTCGCCGCCGCGGCGCGGACGCGGAGAAACGAACCAACCGGCGCGTCGACGAGCCACGGCGAGTAGTCGTCTCCGTAGCCTCGGCCCGGCCGGTCGACGAGCACGTCGTCCTCCGAACCGACCTTCGCACGCCACCGCGCCAGCATCGCCGCCCGCGACGCCTCGCGAAGCCGAGCGCCTCGCTCTTTCTTCACCGCCGGGGGGACATCATCGGTCGCGGCCGTCGCCGTTCCAGGGCGCGGCGAGTAGGGAAAAACGTGCACCTTGGTGATTCCGGCATCGCGCACGACGCGCAGCGTATTTGCGAACGCGCGCTCGTCCTCACCGGGAAAGCCGACGATCACGTCCGTCGTCACGTTGAAGTCCGCGAAGCGCTGGAGCCGGCGGAGATAGGTCGAGACCGTGTATCTGCGCGCCATCGCGCGCAACACGTGGTCGTCGCCGGACTGAAGGGGAACGTGCAGGTGGCGCGTTACCGTCGGGGTCTCGCGCAACGCACGCTCCAGCCGCTCGTCCACGTGGTTGACCTCGATCGAGGAAAGGCGAAGCCGCGCAAGCCCAGGGATCGCGCCGGCCTCGCGGACGAGACGAGCAAGGTCGTAGCCCGTCTGACGGTCGCGGTAGCACCCGAGGTTGATGCCGGTGAGCACGACCTCGCGGTGACCCTGCGTCACGCGGCGTCGGATCTCGGACAGCACGGCTCCGGCCTGCCTGCTGCGACTCGCCCCACGAACGAGCGGGACGACGCAGAAGTTGCACGAGAAGCTGCAGCCGTCCTGGATCTTCACGAAGGCGCGCACTCGGTCGAGCCGGGTGTCGGCCCGGACGCAGCCCAGGGCCCCGACGTCGCCCGCTACGAATGCCGGCGTCTCCTCGCTTCGGTGCGGGACGACGACGACGTTCGTGGGAAGTTCCGCAAACGCGGTGCCTGCGAGGTTCGCGGCGCAACCGGTGATGTAGACGCGACGGTGCGTGCGGGCCGCCCGCGAGGCTTCCTTCCGCGACTTCGCCACCGCCTCGTTCGTGACGCAGCAGCCGTTGACGACCGCGACGTCGCCGTTTTGCTGCTCGACGTGCCCGTCGGCGAGCAGGCGCTCGCGGATCTCCTGCGAGTCGGTGTGTGAGACCTTGCACCCGAGGAAGCGGACGCTGAACGTCGCCACGGCCGGGATCGTACGCGACCGGCTAGGACGCTCGGCGAAAGCGGTCGGCGGCCCAGCCGTCGAGCGTTCGCCGCTCGACGTGCGTCCAGCCGGGCGTCTTCGGGCTGTCGCGCTCGAGATAGCCGGAGGCGATGAGCTCGCCGGCGTCGAGCCTCGTCGCGAGCAGCTCGACCGCGTCGAGCGCGATGTTCGCGACCACGACGTCGACCATCGGCATCGTGTCCCGTGTCACGTCGCCCGCCGCGGCCACCACGGTCACACCGTTCGCGGTCGCGTTCGCACTCGTCGTCGCGACGGCGAACGGATCGTCGTCGAACGCGTGCACCGGTGAGAACCCGAGCTTTGCTGCAGCGACCGAGAGCACCCCGGACCCGCAGCCCGCATCCAGTAGCGACCCGGGAGGAACCTTGGCGAGGAGCTCGAGGCAAAGTCGCGTCGTCGCATGCGCTCCCGTCCCGAACGCGAGGCCGGGGTCGATGACGATTGCGATCGCGTTGTCGGGTGCGCCCTCCCACGACGGCCCGACCCAGAAAGGACCGGCGAGGGCCGGTCGATGGAAAGTGCGCCAGCGCTCCGCCCAGTCCGTCGGGACGTCGTCCTCCCGTGCCGCACCGAAGGCGCGTGCGATGCGCGACCCCCCGTGAGCATCCGTGTACGCGGCGAGCTCCACCTCGGTGCCGCGGTCTCGCTCCTCGAACCCTTCCGGCGCGAGCTCGAGCATCAGCGCACGAGCCTCCTCCGCGCGCTCGCACGGGACGCGGACGGCGACGCGCCGGAGGCCGCTCAGCGGAACGCGCTCTTCAGCTTGTCAAAGAACCCCTCGTCGGGGCGGTAGTTCTCCTCGTCCGTGAGCCGGGCGAACTCCTCCAGCGCCACACGCTGCTCGTCGCTGAGACGTCGAGGCACGACGACGTTCACGAGGACCCGGTGGTCGCCTCTTCCGAACCCCTGCAGCACCGGCATCCCGCGTCGCGACAGTACGCGGACCTCGCCTGCCTGCGTGCCCGCATCGAAGCCGAGGTCGAGCTCGCCGTCGATCGTCTCGATCGTCCGCGTCGCGCCGAGCGCCGCCTCGACGATCGTGAGGTCGATCGTAGAGTAGATGTCGTCGCCCTCGCGCACGAACCTCGCATCGCGCTTGACCCGCACGCGAACGTAGACGTCGCCGGCCGGCCCGCCCTGGCTGCCCGCGTGGCCGGCTCCCGAGACCCGGATTCGCTGGCCGTCGTGGATCCCGGGCGGGATCTCGACCGGAAGAGTCTTCTCTTCGACCGCACGTCCTGATCCGCCACAGTCCAGGCAGGGATGCTCGACCAGCCGCCCGTCGCCGCCACAGCGGGGGCACGTCTGGCTGCGCACGAACTCGCCGAACACGCTCCGCCCGACCTGCTGCAACCGTCCGGTTCCGCTGCAGGTCTCGCACTCGCTCGTGCCGGTTCCGGGCTCGGCGCCTTCGCCGCTGCAGCGCTCACACGTGACGACGACCTCGTACGGGACCTCTCGGGTCACGCCCGTCGCGGCCTCGACGAGCTCGATCTCGACCTCAGCCGCAACGTCCTGGCCGCGGGCGCGCCGCGTCCGGCCGCCCCCGCCGAAGAGGTCGTCTCCGAAGAACGCAGAGAAGAGGTCGGTCAGGCTGCCGAAGTCAAACTGCGACGCGTCGAAGGTCCCACCGCGGAGCCCCGCGTGGCCGAACCGGTCGTAGAGCTCACGGGTCTCGGACTTCGAGAGCACCTCGTAGGCTTCGACGACCTCGCGGAAGCGGACTTCGGCGTCCGGGGCGTCGGACACGTCGGGATGGAGTTCCCGCGCCTTCCTCCGGAACGCACGCTTGATCTCGGCGTCGTCGGCGCCGCGCGCGACGCCCAGCAGCTCGTAGTAGTCGCGCTTCGTCGTCGACATGTGCGGGCTCAGCGTAGCTCCGCCGTCAGTTGTCCTCGAAGACCCCTTCGACGAACCGCGACAGCTCGAAGGCCGCGGAGCGGACCGAGCGGATCGCCTTCTCGTAATCCATCCGGACGGGCCCGAGGAGCGAGACCGACCCCAGCGTGCGGGTGCGGAGGCCGTACCCCGCCCCGACGAGCGCGACGTCTCGGAGCGCCGGGTCGGCCAGCTCGCCGCCGACGCGGACGACGGTACGGGGTGAATGCAGGGAGCGTCCGATCATCTCGAGTGCCGCAGCGCGTCGCTCGAGCAGCTGCAACGCACGACGACACGCCTCGAGCTCGTCCTCCCGCAGCTCACCGAGCAGCCCTGCCGCGCCTCCCACAAACAGCTGCTGCTCTTCCTGCTCGAGCTCGACGAAAGCCGGCCGCACGAGCGCGAGAAATCTGCGCTCGTGCTGGGACAGCCCCGCATCGTCGAAGCGCGCGCGCAGCACCCGCGTTCCGAGCTGCAACCCAGCAACGCTCTCGTTCAGGTACTCCGCGGCCCAGCTCACGAGCCCGGCGTCGAGCGGTTCGGTCGTCGTGAAGATTCGTTTCGAGACGCCGCCGGTCGAGGTGATCACGACGACCATCGCGACGGTCGGCTGCAGCAACAGGACCTCGACGTGCCGCACGGTCGCGGCCTCGAGCGGCGGCGCGGACACGAGCGCGAGCAATCGCGTCATGCCCGAGAGCAGCTCGGTGGTCTGCTGAAGCGCGGAGTCGATCTCTCTCGACGCGACGAGCCCGATCCCGAGACCGGCGGGGCGCGGCTCCGGTTCGGTGAGCAGCTCGCTTGCGTAGTAGCGGTACCCCTCCTCGGTTGGAATCCGCCCCGCCGACGTGTGCGGGTGCGTCAACAGGCCGTGTGCCTCCAGATCGGCCAGCTCGGACCGCACGGTCGACGGCGATACGTGCAGCCCGCTTCGTTCGACGAGCGTCTTCGAGCCGACGGGCTCGCCCGTCGCGACGTACTCCTCGACGACGCCGCGCAAGATCTCGCGCTGACGGCGGCTCAGCTCTCGTGCCGGCACGGTCATGCGGGAATTTTACGCGAGGAGGTCCGCGGTCACCCCTCCGCCGAGGAAGCGCCCACGGCGGGTCAGCGCGATCGTGCGCTCGTCGTGCCGGACGAGGCCAAGGCTTGCCAAACGGCGAAGCGCAGCGCCGTCGAGTGCGTCCTCGAGACCTGCGAGCGGCAGCGGCTCGTCCAGGCGGAGCCCGAGCATGACCTGCTCGCGTACGCGCGTACCCTCGTCGATCGTCTCGAGCTCACGCGTCGGCGTGAGGCCGTCCCGAAGCGCCGCGACGTACGCCTGCAGGCGCGGTGTGTTGCGCCACCGCCTTCCGCCGACCGTCGAAACGGCGCCGATCCCCAGGCCGAGATACTCCCGACCCGCCCAGTAGGCGAGGTTGTGTTGCGCACGCAGGTCACGGCCGCCCGCCTCATCCGGGACCCGGCAGAAGTTCGCCGTTTCGTACCAGCGGTAGCCCGCGGCAGTCAGCTGCTCGACGACTCGCTCGAAGTAGTCCTCCATCGCCTCGGCCTGGCGTTCGAGCTCCGCCCCGTGCGCGTGCGTGAAGCGCGTTCCCGGCTTCGCCTCCAGCTCGTAGCAGGACAGGTGCTCCGGCTCGAGCGTCAGAGCTTGGGCGAGGTCGCACTCGAGATCGGGGGTGCCCTGCCCCGGTATCCCGTAGACGAGATCGAGGTTGATGTTGTCGAAACCGGCATCGCGAAGAACGTAGACCGCCCGCCTGACGTCGTCACCGTTCGCGCGGCGTTCGAGCACGTCCAGAAGCGCGGTGTTGAAGCTTTGTGCGCCGAGGGACACACGATTGACACGGTTTCGGGACAGGAGCGAGGCCAATTCCGACGTCACGGTCTCAGGGTTGGCCTCGACTGTGACCTCACGCGCCGGCGGAAGCGCCGCGAGCAACCGCTCGAGCGCAGCTGGCTCGGTGAACGTCGGCGTGCCGCCGCCGAGGAAGATCGTGTCGAGCTTGCCGTCGAGCAACGCGCCCTCGAGCTCGAGTTCCCGCAACAGCGCATCGACGTACGCCTCGTGCTCGCCATGCCGCCCGACGACAGTGACGAAGTCGCAGTAGCCGCAGCGGTGCGCGCAGAACGGCAGATGAACGTACAAGTGGCGAACGCCGCTCACTTCTTGCCCTCCCCGATGTTGAGCACGGCGAGGAACGCCTCCTGCGGGACCTCAACGGCGCCGACCTGCTTCATCCGCTTCTTCCCCTTCTTCTGCTTCTCGAGCAGCTTGCGCTTGCGCGTGATGTCGCCGCCATAGCACTTCGCGAGCACGTCCTTGCGTCGCGCCTTGACCGTCTCGCGCGCGATCACGCGTGCGCCGATCGCCGCCTGGATCGCGACGTCGAACATCTGGCGCGGGATCTCCTTCCTCAACTGCTCCACGAGCGCGCGGCCGCGGTCGTAGGCGAACTCGCGATGGATGATGAGCGACAGCGCGTCGACCGGCTCGCCCGCAACGAGCACGTCGACGCGGACGAGTGTCCCCGGACGGAAACCGATGTAGTCGTAGTCGAAGCTCGCGTAGCCGCGCGTGCGCGACTTCAGCTGGTCGTAGTAGTCGAGCACGATCTCTCCGAGCGGCAGCTCGTACGTCAGGTGCACTCGGTCCGGCGAGAGGTACTCCATGTGGTCGAACTTGCCTCGTCGGTCGTTGTTCAGCTCCATCACCTGGCCGACGTATTCCTTGGGAACGATGATCGAGGCCTTGACGTAGGGCTCCTCGACCTCGTCGAACTCTTCCGGCATGTCCGCGGGGCTGTGCACCTCGCGCCATTCGCCGTTCCGTTCGAGCACGCGGTACGCGACGTTCGGCGCCGTGACGAGCAAGTCGAGGTCGAACTCGCGCTCGAGTCGCTCGCGCACGATCTCCATGTGCAGCAGCCCGAGGAAGCCGCTGCGAAACCCGAAGCCCAGGGCCTGCGATGTCTCCGGCTCGTAGAAGAGAGCCGCGTCGTTCAGCTTCAACCGCTCGAGCGCGTCGCGCAGCTCCGGGTACTGGTCGGAGTCCGTCGGGAACAGCCCGGCGAACACCATCGGCTTGACGTCCTTGTAGCCGGGCAGGGGCTGCGATGCCCCGCCCGTCTCGGCGGTGAGCGTGTCGCCGACTCGGAGCTCGGAGACGTCTTTCAGGCCGGTGATGACGTAGCCGACCTCGCCCGCGGTCAGCGAGTCGACCGGGCTCATTGCCGGAGCCATGAAGCCGATTTCCTGCGCCTCGAAGCGCGTGCCCATCGCCATCGCGCGCAGGCGCTCACGCGGCCGGAAGACGCCGTCGATCACGCGGACGAACGCGACGACGCCGCGGTACTGGTCGTACGACGAGTCGAAGATGAGCGCGCGTGCGGGCGAGTCGGGATCGCCCGTCGGCGGCGGGATCCGCTCGATGATCGCGTCGAGCAGGTCCTCGACTCCTTCGCCCGTCTTGGCCGAGATGCGCAGTACGCGCTCAGGCGTGTCGCCGATCAGCTCCGCGACCTCGCGCGCGGCTCCGTCCGGGTCGGCCTGCGGAAGGTCGATCTTGTTCACGACCGGGACGATCTCGAGGTTGTTCTCGATCGCGAGGTACGCGTTCGCGAGGGTCTGAGCCTCGGTGCCCTGCGCGGCGTCGACCACCAGGACTGCGCCTTCGCACGCCTGCAGCGACCGCGAGACCTCGTACGTGAAGTCGACGTGCCCCGGCGTGTCGATCAGGTTCAGCTCGTGGCCGTTCCAGGTGACGCGCACCGCCTGGGCCTTGATCGTGATCCCCCGCTCGCGCTCGAGGTCCATGGAGTCGAGCACCTGCTCGCGCATGTCACGCTTCGAGACGGCGTTCGTCAGCTCGAGGATGCGGTCGGCGAGCGTTGACTTCCCGTGGTCGATGTGCGCGATGATCGAGAAGTTGCGGATGCGTGATTGGTCCATGGCGTCAAGGGCGCCGGAACCGCGCCCGCAACGAGAGTAGCGTCTCGATCTCGCGCACCCCGAGCAGGCGGCAGACGAGGAGGTAGACGGCGACCCCCGCGGTGACGCCGCCTCCGACCGAGACGACCTGTCCGACGAAGCCTCGGCCGAGCGCGTCGTCGAGCGCCCACCACACCGCGTAGGCGACCGCGCCGAGCACCGCGGACGCGGCGGTGATCCTGAGCAGCGCGCCGCCGGTGCGCTCGAGCTCGAGCTCCCCGACCCGCCGGCGGAGCAGGAGCACGAGCGCGAGCGCCCCGGCGATGTTCGCGATCGAGATCGCGAGCGGAACGCCCCAGACCCCGACGCGGTAGAGCCCGACGTAGAGCACGCCGTTGAAGATCAGGTTTCCGGCCGCAACGAGCGTCGGGATGCGTGGCGCCTGAAGGCTGAAGAAGGCGCGGTTCAGGAGCAGCATCATCCCGTTGAACATGAGCCCGAGCGAGAACGCTGCGAGCGCGCTCGCGACGATCGGCGTCTGGTCGGGCTCGAACTCGCCGCGCTGATAGACGAGACGGACAATCGGCTCGGCGAGCACGGCGCAGACGACGCTGGCCGGCACGAGCAGGAAGGCGATCTGGCGCATGCCCGTCGCGACGGTCGCGCGAAAGCCGTCGACGTCTGCCCGAGAGGCGAGCCGCGACAGCGCCGGGAAGAGGACGGTCGCAACCGCGACCGAGAACATCCCCTGCGGAAGCATGTAGATGCGAAACGCCTTGTCGATCGCGTTCGGGGCGATCGTGTAGTCGATATACGTCGCGGCGACGAACGTCCCGATCACCGCGTTCAGGTTGATCAGCCCGAGGCTGACCGTCACCGGAATCATCAGCTTGAAGACGCGCCAGACTGCGGGGTCTCGCCAGTCGAGCGCGAGGCGTAACTGGCCGTCGAGCCCCCGCAACCAGGGAACCGGCAGCAGCACCTGCACCACCGTGCCGATCACGATCGACACTGCATAGATGTAGAGCTCGGCGTCGGTGGACTGCGCCTGCGGGACGCCGATCACGAGCCCGGCGATGATCACGAGGTTCCACGCGACGGGCGTCAACGCGGGGATCGCGAACTCGTCGTACGCGTTCAGGATGCCGACGATGACTCCCGAGACGCCGAGCAGGACGACGATCGGGAAGAGGATTTGCGAGAGCGTGATCGTGAGGTCGTCGTAGCCGCTGGTGAGCGACGGGACGATCAGCGGCGCCAGGAGGATGAAGACCGCCGTGACCGCGCTCAGGCCGAGCAGCAGGAGCCAGAGCAGCGTCGAGGCGACACGCCACGCCCGAGCTCGCTCGCCCTTCTCGAGCAGCTCGCTGAACACGGGGACGAACGCACCCGAGAGAGCGGCGTCCGCGACAAGGACGCGGATCAGGTTCGGGATCTGGAACGCGACCGTGAACGCGTTGACGGGCCCCCGCGAGCCGAAGTAATAGCCCGCGACGATCTCGCGGATCAGCCCGAGGACGCGCGAGATCCCCGTGGCGACGGAGAAGATCGCCGCGGACCAGGCGAGTCTGCGTTTCCGTCCGGAGCCGGCCCGGATCCTCGACTCCGTCCGACCCTCCTCCTCCGACGAGGTCACCGGCCGAGGCCGGGCAAAGCCCGCCTTCGCGGCGACACGCGTTGCATGCCTGCTACGATCGCCGCGCCCACTGGGGCACCTTTTAACGTATGGCGAACATCAAGCAGCAGAAGAAGCGCGTCCGGATCGCCGCCCGCCAGCGGCTCGAGAACCTGCGCTATCGCTCGACGATCAAGACGCTGACGAAGCGGCTCGAGCGCGCGTCGCAGGAGGGTGGCAAGGGCGCGGCCGACGAGCACCGTGAGCTCGTTCGCTGGATCGACCGCGCCGCGGCCCGCGGAGCGCTCCACCGCAACACGGCCGCGCGCAAGAAGGCGCAGGCGGCGCGCATGGTCTCCGGCTCAGGCTCGTAGCCTTCTAGGCCGCCTGGCGGCCGCGCGTCACGTCGACGAGCGCCCGCTCCAGCTCGAGATCGCCCGAGAGGCGCGACCCGCCCTTGAGCGCGTGGTCGAGCTCGGCGAGGCGCACCGCCGCGTCGTCCAGCTCGTCTTCTGTGAAGCCTTCCGCCTGCCGCACGAGCTTCTGCACGTAGTAGGGGTGCCGCTTCAGGCGGGACGCGATCTCCTGACTGGAGCAGCCCTCCGCGAGGAGACGCTTGCACTCCTGCAGGCGGGCGAGATGGCGCGCGACGGCACCGACGAGCCGCGGCGCAACGTCGCGCCGGGGTGACGACTCGCGCTCGAACGAGGCCTCGGTCGCCGCGAGCACTGCGGCGACGTCGCGCCTGCCGATCGCGTCGGTGAGGGTGAACGACGGCATCTCCCCGAACGGGACGACGAGCTCGCGCACCGACTCCCATTCGACGGGATCGCCGCCCGCCCACGTCGCGAGCTTCGCGACCTCGTTTGCGAGGTGATGCAGGTCGGGCTCGAGTCCTTCGGGGACGACGGCGTCGACCAGCGAGCGCGCGAGCTCACGGTCGGCCCGCTGACCGTTCGCGGCGAACTGCTGCACGACCCACTCGACGATCTTCTTGCGGTCGACGTCGTAGACGAGCACCTCGCCGTGCTTGGCGACCGCCTTGAGAAGCGCCGAGTCCTTGCGGAGCTCTGCCGCCACGAGCGCGAGCACAACTCCGGGAGTCGGATCCACGGCGTAGGCCGAGAGCGCCTTGGTGTCCTCGGCCTTCCACCGTTCCACGCCCTCGACCACGACGAGGCGCTCGGCGCCGAAGAGTCCGAGCGAGTTCGAAGCGGCGACGGCATCTGCTCCGGATGTGTCGTGTGCGGTGAGCAGCTCGACCCCGTCGGCGTCGAAGCGGTCGCGGAGCCGGCGCACGGCGCGCTCGATCTTCGGCCGGTCGGAGCCGGTCAGGAGGTAGAGCGGCTTGAGCTCGTCGGCCATGACGCAAGCCTACTGAGCGCTCCGACCGGACACGCAGCGCGTTCCCCCCGAAAGGTGCCGCGCTACGTCATACGAAGGTTCAACGCGATCTCGGGAGCCGAGAAGACGGTCGGGGCCGCGTGCTCGGGCCTCGTCTCGGCGACGAGCTGCGTCGAAACCGAGTGCCGCTCGGCAGCTGGAAGTACTCCGTCACGCCGGCCACGGGCGCCTGGGGCGGCGGGCAGAGCGCGCAGGGCAACACCATCATCGTGCTTCTGAGCGAACGCTGCTCAGCGCTCTGAGCTGGCCCAGACCCGAGCGCCGTCCGACTCGACGACGACCCGGCCGTCGAGGTCGGTTCGGTAGAGCCGCAGGCCCGGCGCCTGCTCGAGCGCGGAGAGCGTCGACGGCGTCGGATGGCCGTAGTCGTTGCCGAGCCCGACCGAGATCACGGCGATCCTCGGACGCAGGCGTTCGAGGAGCTCGGGCAGACCCGAGTCCGACGAACCGTGATGCGCGACCTTGAGGATCTCCACCGGCGGGGGGTCGAGCGGCAGCGTGACCGGCGACTCCGCGTCTGCCGTGAGCAGCAGATCGACCTCGCCGTACGAGATGAGCATGATCGTCGCCCGGAGGTTCGGATCCTCGCCGGGAACGCCTGGCCCGTCGGGCCAGAGCACCGCGATGCGGAGCCGTCCGATGCGGAAGCCGCGCCCCGCCCGCGCGACGACGACCCGCACACCGCGCCGGCGAACCTCGTCCATCGCTTCCCGCTCCTCGGCGCCCGTCGTGGCGAGCCGCGGGTCGAGGACGAACCCGACGCGCAGCTTGCGCAGTACCTCTGCGGCCCCGCCGACGTGGTCGCGCTGCGGGTGTGTGAGGACCAGCGCGGTCAGCCGGCTCACGCCTAGTCGGCGTAGCTGGTCTGCGACCCGCGCATCGGGTGGGCCTTGATCGACGAGGAGCCGTACGCCGGGTGCCTCGACCAGACAGCCGTCTCCCTGCCCGACATCAAGGAACGTGACGCGAAGCCCTGTGGGAGGCGGGCGCGGCTGAGGTCCCGTGCTCGCCGCCCAGGCGACGAGCGCGAGGGAGCACGTCGCCAGGAGGACGAGCGCGCGCAGCGGGCGAGGCGCGCGAAGGCGCGCGAAGACGAAGATGGAGAGCGCCGCGACGACGATCACGAGCAGCGCCCTGGCAGACGGCTGCGCGAACGGAAGCCGCGCGACGGCCTTCGCACACGCGATCAGGTATGCGGCGAGCCACCCGTCGATCCACGCGAGCGCGTACGCGGCTGACGGGGCGACCGGAGCGAGCAGCCCCGCAGCGAGCGCGAGCCCGAGCAATCCGCCGACGACAGGCGCAGCGAGCGCGTTCGCGAGCACCGAGTAGAGCGGGATCGAGTCGAAGTGCAGCCAGAGGATCGGTGCGGTCGCAAGGCCGCACGCCGTGGAAACCGAGACGACGATCGCGAGCCAGCGCGGGACCGGGTAGCCCTCGAGCACCCGCAGGAGCGGGGGCACCGCCAGAAAGATCGCCGCAACCGCGCCGAACGAGAGCTGGAAGCCCGGCTCGAACAGCGTGTACGGGTTCCAGGCGAGCAGGACCGCGGCGCCCACCAGGAACAGCCACCAGCGGTCGCGGTCGCGCGCCGCGAGCCAGGCGACCGACGCTAGGGCGCCGGCGACCCCCGCCCGGACGACCGACGGCTGCCAGCCGACCGCGAGCACGTAGGCCCCGATCGCGAGCAGGATCAGCGCCTCCGTGGCACGCCGCGACAGGCGGAGCAGCCACCCGAGCAACGCCACGCCGCCTGCGAGCAGCGCGACGTTCTGGCCGGAGACGGCCAACAGGTGGTAGAGGCCGGATGCGCGGAACGCCTCGCGGAGCTCGTCGGTCAGCCCCTCGTCCTCGCCGAGCACGACTCCTGCGAGCACGGCCCGGCGCTCACCCTCGATGCCGTCCAAGCCTCGAACGAGCGCGCGTCGCAGGCCGATCGGCCAGGCTGCCCACTCCACCGCGTGCGCCGACGACGCGCCAGTCGTGGCCGCGCAGCAGTACGTGCACGCCGCGTCGACGCAGGAACGTGCGCTCGTCGAAGTCGTCGCCGCGCTCGGGCTCCGCGATCTGACCGAAGAGCGCGAGCTCGGCGCCCTGCGGCGGCGCCCGGCCGGGCGGCAGCTCGAGCTGCACCGTTTCCGAGACGACCCGCCCGCGGAAGCGCAGCACCCGCGCTGCGACCCGCACCTCATATTCCGTGCGTCGCGCGGGTCCGGTCACGACGACCAGCGCCTCCCCACCCGCGCCGACCTCGCGCAGGAGGACGCTCCGGTCGAGCGCGTCGAGCCTCCCGCTCCCCCACCACCATCCGCCAAGCGCAATCGCGACGGCGAGGACTGCAAGCCGAGCGTGCACCCCGGACACCGTCGCAGCCGCAGCCACACCGATGACGGCGAGCGCCGCAACGAGCACGCTCGATCCGCGGACCGCGTCGGCGAACGCAAGGCCACCGACGAGCGAGCCCGCGAGGAGGTGCGGCAGCCAGCGCAGGACGGCGTGCGTCACGGCGCGACGAGCTCCGTCAGCTGCTCGAGCCGCGCGGGCCCGATGCCCGGGATCGCGTCGAGCTCGCGCACCGAACCGAACGCACCGTGCTTCTCGCGGTAATCCACGATCTTCTGCGCCGTGACCGGACCGACGCCGGGGAGGGCGTCGAGCTGCTCGATGGTCGCGCTGTTCAGATGGACGGGCCCGCCTGCCGCGTCGCCGGCGGCAGGGGCCGACCCCGGAGGAGCGCGGGCGGGAACCACGATCTGCTGACCGTCGGACACGAGCGCAGCGAGGTTGATCAGCGCGAGCTCGGCCTTCGCGGTCGCGCCTCCGGCCCTCGCGACCGCGTCGGCGACGCGCGTTCCCCGCGCGAGGCGGTACAGCCCCGGCTGCTGCACGGCGCCCACGACGTGCACGACGACCGGAGGCGCGGGCGCCGCACGGATCGCCTCCGCGCCCAGGGCCACCTCTGCCTCCGAGGACGTCGCCGCCCCTGCGCCGAGCAGGAACCGTCCCGCGAGCACGAGGACGACGAGGAGCACCGCTGCTCCGCCGAGCGCGTGCGTTCGCGAGACCGAGAGCTCCGGCATGTCGCCAAGCGTGGCGACAAGACCGTCACATGTGTGTGACGGCTTCGTGCCGGCTGTGTGTCAGTTCGTCCCGGAGGACCCGATCACGAGGTTGACGAGCTTCCGGGGCACGACGATCGTCTGCCGCACCTCGGCCCCGTCGATGAAGCTCCGCACTCGCTCTGACTCCCGCGCCGCCGCGACGAGCTCCTCCTCCGAGGCGTCGGCAGGCACCTCGACCCGGTCGCGCACCTTGCCGTTGACCTGCACCACGAGCTCGAACGTCGCCAGCTCCAGCAACGACGTGTCGGCGACGGGCCACGGCTCCTCCCACAGCCGCTCGCGGCCCAGGCGCTGCCACAGCTCTTCGGTGACGTGCGGCGCGTAGGGCTGGAGCAGCGTCACCGCCGTCTCCGCCGCAAAGCGAGCCTCCGGTCCGTGGGGGTCGCGGGACAGCTCGTTCACGAGCTCCATCACCGCCGAGATCGCGGTGTTGAACGCGTAGCGCCGCCCGATGTCGTCGGTGACCTTCGCGATCGTCGCGTGCGCCTTGCGCGTCAGCGCTCCGACCTCCCCGTCGCCCTGCGGCGGCGCTTCTCGCGCGACGTCGTTGACGATCCGCCACAGCCGCCGAACGAAGCGCGCCATCCCCTCGACGCCCTCCTCGGTCCACTCCATGTCCTCGTCCGCGGGGCCGATGAAGAGGATGTAGAGCCGAACGGGATCGGCGCCGTACTGCTCGACGTAGTCGTCGGGGCCGACGGCGTTGCCGGCCCGCTTCGAGATCTTCTTGTTGCCGACCGTGACCCAGCCGTTCGAGTAGAAGCTCGCGAACGGCTCGCGGAAGCCGAGCATGCCCATGTCGTTGAGAACCTTGACGAAGTAGCGCGCGTAGATCATGTGCATCGTCGCGTGGTCGACACCGCCGATGTAGAGGTCGACGGGGTTCCAGTAGTCGACGGTCTCGCGGTCCCACGGCGCGCGGTCGTTGTGCGGGTCGCAGTAGCGCAGGAAGTACCAGGCCGAGTCGACGAACGTGTCCATCGTCTCGGTCTCGCGCTTCGCCGGGCCGGCCGCACTTCGGGCACGTCACGTTCACCCAGTCCTCCGCCTGCGCGAGCGGTGGCTTGCCCTTCGGCTTGAAGTCCTCGACGTCCGGCAGCACGACGGGCAGCTCGCTCTCGGGGACCGGCACGATCCCGTCGGTCTCGCAGTAGACGATGGGGATCGGGCAGCCCCAGTAGCGCTGCCGCGAGAAGCCCCAGTCGCGCAGGCGATAGTTGATCGCGAAGCGACCCCGCCCTTCGGACTCGAGCTGCTCGACGATTCGACGACCGCCCTCGGGCACCGGAAGCCCGTCGAAGCCGTCCGAGTTCACGAGCACGTCCGTCTCGGACTTCGATGCGTAAGGCAGCTCGCCCACGTCGCCCTCCGCGGGACGCACGACCTGGCGCACGGGGAGCCCGAACGCCTCCGCGAACGCGAAGTCGCGCTCGTCGTGCGCCGGGACCGCCATGATCGCGCCTGTGCCGTAGTCGGTCAGCACGTAGTCGGCGACGTAGACGGGCAGCCGCTCGCCGTTCACGGGGTTCACGACGTGGAAGCCGGTGAAGACCCCGGTCTTCTCCTCGGCGGCAGCGCGCTCATGGGTCTTCTTGACCGCGGCGCGCTGCACGTACTCGCGGATCTCGACTCCGTTCTCTGCGCGCGCCGCGAGCTCGCTCGACGAGCTCGTGCTCGGGCGCGAGCACGAAGAACGTCGCGCCGAACAGGGTGTCGGCGCGCGTCGTGAACACCGGCACGTCGACGTCGAGCTCTTCGAGCCTGAAGGCGATCTCCGCCCCATCCGAGCGGCCGATCCAGTTGCGCTGGCGGGCCTTGATCGACTCCGGCCAATCGAGCGTCTCGAGGTCGTCGATGAGCGCCTGCGCGTAGTCGGTGATCCGGAAGAACCATTGCTCCATCAACCGCGACTCGACGAGCGCGCCGCAGCGCTCGCAGCGGCCGTCCGGCAGTCACCTGCTCGTTCGCGACCACCGTCTGGTCGTTCGGGCACCACTTGACCGGCGCCGCTTTCCGGTAGGCCATCCCGCGCTCGAGGAACTTCAGGAACAGCCACTGCTGCCAGCGGTAGTACGCGGGGTCGTGCGTCGACAGCTCGCGCGACCAGTCGATCGCCCAGCCGATGCGGTGCATCGAGCGACGGATGTTCGCGATGTTGCGCTCCGTGATCTCGCGCGGATGCCCGCCCTCCCGGATCGCAGCGTTCTCCGCAGGCAGCCCGAACGAGTCGAAGCCCATCGGGTGCAGCACGTGCGCCCCGCTGCGGCGGCGGAAGTGCGTCTGTACGTCCCCGATCGTGTAGACGAGCATGTGCCCCATGTGCAGCGATCCCGACGGGTAGGGAAGCTGCTCGAGCACGTACGACTTCGGCTGAATCGGCTCGTTCGACGCCTCGAAGGCCTTCTCGGCCTCCCAGACCTGCTGCCACTTCGGCTCGATCGCGTGTGGGTCGTATCGGTCCATGTCCGGAGACGAAAACGGCCTCTGTCGAGGCCGTCGGAAGCGGTCGCGGGCTCGCCCGCGTTGGCTTCCTGCGCTAGAGAAGGAGCTCCTTCCGCATTTGCGCTGAATGTAGCAGGGGGCGACAATCGGCGCCATGAGCGAATACACGCATCTCAACCTGAAGGACGTGGAGGACCAGGCGCCGAAGTTCGGCCTCTCCCCCGACATGGAGTTCCGCATGGCGCGGGTCCCTCTCGAGATGGAGAACGCCGGCGTCAGCTACCTCCGCGTCGGGCCGAACTTCCGCATCCCGTTCGGGCACACCCACAAGAATCAGGAGGAGGTCTACCTCGTCGTCTCCGGCGGCGGCCGCATCAAGCTCGGTGACGACGTCCGCGACCTCAAGCAGTGGGACGCCGTCCGCGTGCACAAGGACACGATGCGCGGGTTCGAGGCAGGGCCGGACGGCGTCGAGCTGATCGCGATCGGCGCACCGAACACCGGCCCAGGCGACGCCGAGATGGAGCAGGGCTGGTGGGGGGACTAGCGGTCAGAGAGGCTGTTGCCACGCGGATCCGCGCGAGCGGATTCGCGACTGGGCAGCGAGCTAACGTCGTAGCTGGTCGAGCGCGCGTTCGGTGTGCGTCTCGCGCGCCGGGTCGAAGTGCTCCGTGACCGCCCTGCGGTACGGGGTCGAGATCCGGCGCGAGTAGTCGGCGAACCCTTCGCGGCGGAGGGGCTCCCAGTCCTCGACGTACGGGACGACGAGGTGCACCCGCCCGACGTTCCGGGCCGAGGTCAGAAAGGCGAGCCCCACGCCTGAGGAGACCTCGAGCAGCGAGCGGCCCTCGCGCCGCGCCTCCACCTGGAGCGCGCGGAAGAGAGCGCCGAGCTCCTGCGGCGTCGGCAGCGAGTCGGCCTCGGCCCGCAGCTCGCTCAGGGAGTTGCGGAGCTCCTGCAGCTCGAGCGGCGGAATGTCGATGAGACGCGCCGTCCGCCCGGTGCCCCGCTCGAGCACCCCGAGCAACTCGTCGACCGACGAGACCTCCACCTGGTCGCCGAGGACTTCCGCCGCCTTGAGCTCGCCGACCAGGGCGCCGAGGTAGACCCGCGAGCCGCGCGCGACGTCGCTCGCCGCAGCGAGGAGCCAGAGCGGCGAGAAGCCGAACGCCGCGATCGAGCCGAGCTCGACGACGTTGCCCGCGCTCTTGCGCACGGCGAGCTCTTTCGGGGGCGTCTCGCCGACGGTCGAGGGGTCCTCGACCCGGCCGACGAGCTCGATCGCGACCCGCAGCAGGTTCTTCGCGGTTGCCTCGTAGAGGCGTGAGCGCCGGACCAGCCTCGGCAAGACCAGCTGCGCCGTCTCGTGCACGGCGCCGCCCACCAGGGCGACGAGCGACCGAAGGATCCGTTCCGGCAGTGAGACGAGGAAGCGGCGCATGTGGGAACAATCTTGCCCGTGGACCTCTTTCCGGACACCGGCGCCATCGAGGAAGGCGAGCTCGCGGTCGGCGGCGTTCCGGCTTCGGCGCTCGCGGAGGAGCACGGGACGCCGTTGCTCGTGCTCTGCGAGGAGACGATCCGGGCGCGTGCGCGCGCGTACCGCGAAGCCGCCCCCGAAGCACTCGTCGTCTACGGAACGAAGGCGTTCCCGAACGTCTCGGTGATGCGCCTGCTCGCCGAGGAAGGGCTCGGAGCGGACGTCTCGACGCTCGGGGAGCTCCGGTTCGCGCAACGGGCCGGGATCGGAGGCGACGCGCTCGTCGTGCACGGGAACAACAAGGACGACGCCGAGCTCATCGAGGCAGGCGCGGAGGGTGCGCTCGTCGTGCTCGATGCGCTCGAGGAAGTCGAACGTGCGTCGGCCGCCGGCGTCGGTCGGACGCTCGTCCGCCTGACCCTTGGCGTCGAGGCGGAGACGCACGAGGCGATCCGCACCGGGCAGCACGGCTCGAAGTTCGGGCTTCCGCCCGAGCAGGCGCTCGAGGTGATCGAGCGCGCGCGGCCGCTCGGGCTCCACGTGCACATCGGCTCGCAGCTCCTCGACGGAGGCGCCGCACGCCTCACGGTCGACCGGCTGGCGGAGTTCGCCGCGCAGTGCCGCGACCGGCTCGGTTGGACACCGGAGATCGTCGACCTCGGCGGCGGGTTGGGCGTTCGCACCGCGCCCGACGAGCCCGCGCCCCCTTCGATCGCCGACTTCGTCCACGAGCTGCTCGAGCACTTGCGTCGCGCGTGGGCTCGACACGACCTCCCGCGCGCTCGCATGATCCTCGAGCCCGGGCGGTCAGTCGTCGGCCCGGCCGGTGTGACGCTGTATCGCGTCGGCGTCGTCAAGCGCGTGAGCGACTCGGTCGCTTGGGTCGCGGTCGACGGCGGGATGTCGGACAACCCGCGACCGCAGCTCTACGGCGCGCGCTACACGGCGCTGCTCGCGAACCGCGCCGACGAGCCGACGGCCGGGACCTACCGGATCGCCGGGAAGCACTGCGAGTCGGGCGACGTGCTGATCGACCGCGTCGAGCTCCCCGAGCCCCGCCGCGGCGACCTCCTCGCCGTCCCGGCGACCGGTGCGTACACCTTGGCGATGGCCTCGAACTACAACGGCGTGCCCCGACCTGCGGCCGTGCTCGTCGACGACGGTTCGGCACGCGTCGTTCGCCGGCGCGAGAGCGTGGACGAGCTGCTCGGGTTCGACTCGCAGCCGACCGCCTTTAGTTGAGAGGTCAGCTATCGGCCCCAGTCCGGCGCTGGGAGCCAGTGCGCGCGCTACGCTCGCGCCCGTGAGAGGACGGTTCGTCGCGCTCCCGGGCGCGATCTTCATCGCGATCGCGGCGGCGCTCTGGGGAACCGACGCCCTCCTCCGGCGGCCGCTTGCGCAGTCGACGCAGGCTGCGACGATCGTGTTCGGCGAGCACCTGATCCTCGTCCTCCTGATGCTCCCGCTGATCCCCGGCGCTCTCGTGGCCGTCCGCCGCGCGGGCCGTCGCTACGTCGCCGCTGCCGTCGTGATCGGCGTCGGCGCCTCTGCGATCGCGACGATCCTGTTCACGCAGGCGTTCGTCCAAGGCGACCCGGTGACGCCCGTCGTCCTGCAGAAGGTCCAGCCGCTCGTTGCGGTCGTCGGCGCCTGGTTCATCCTCGGCGAGCGGCCGCGCAGAGGTTTCGCCTGGTTTCTCGTCGGCGGCCTCGCCGGCATCTGGCTGATCGCGTTCCCGTCCCCGTTCGAGATCCACATCGACGCCGCGGTCCCGGCGATGTACGCGCTCGGCGCTGCGGTCCTCTGGGCGCTGGGGACGGTCCTCGGCCGCCTCCTGGCGACGCGGCTGTGGTTCGAGCACGTCACGGCGCTGCGCTTCGCGTTCGGGCTGCCTGCGAGCGCGCTCGCGGTGCTCGTGGTCGGGGCGCCGTTCACGACGTCTGCGGCCGACTTCGCGTGGATCGCGGTGCTCGCCGTCGTGACCGGCCTCATCGCGCTCTCGCTCTACTACTACGGCCTGCGGCGGACGCCCGCCGTGATCGCCACGCTCGCGGAGCTCACCTTTCCGGTCACGGCCGCCGCCGTCGGCTACTTCGCGTTCGGCGCGACGCTCGACGGATCGCAGTGGCTCGGGCTGGCGCTGACCACGACCGTGGTCGCGCTCTTGCCGATCAGGGGACTGCGCGTCGTCCGGGTGCGCGGCGAGAAGCTCATGCCGGCGACGAACTGACGCACCGCTACTTCGCGGAGATCACTTTGCCGAGCGCGTTCCACTGGTTCTTCGACCATCGCTGGAGCTGGCCCTGGTCGAGCGGGAAGTGGTCGGTGGGGCTCGTCTTCACGACGACCCCCGGCAGGAGGAACGGATTGCTCCGGAGGTTGAGGTTCGCGACCGCCCGCAAGATCGAGGCGCGCGTCGGGTTCTTACCCGCCTTCTTGAGCGCTTCGACGAACGTGTAGGCGACCGCCATCGAGTACACGTGGAAGCCGTCGTTCGCGTCGCCCCGCGGAAGCTGCTGACGCATGATCGTGCGGTAGAGGTTCATCCCCTTGTCGTTCTTGAAGCGCGGCATCAGCGGGTCCTTGACCGAGATGAGCGTGATCGCGCCCTCGATGATCCGCGGGTTCGCCGTCGCAGAGATGATCCGCATGATGTTCGTCGCGCTGCCGACCTGGTTGACGTAGACCTGCGGCCGCCAGCCGAGCCGGTTCGCCGCGACGAGGCCGCGGATCGCGAACGGCGGCGTCGTGATCAGCACCAGCACGGTCGCCTTGGAGCTGCGCAGCCGCGCGATCTGTGAGGAGACGTCGGTCGAGAGCGCGTCGTAGCTCTGCTCCGCGACGAGGTTCTTTCGCTTCGCGCCGAGAGCCGACTTGAAGCCTGCGAGCAGGTCCTTGCCGTAGTCGTCGTTCTGGACGAGCACGGCGATCTTCGCGTTCGGCTTCGTCTTCAGGATGTGCCGCGCGTAGACCTTGCCCTCGCCGACGTAGCTCGGCAGGAAGCCGATCGTGTACGGGTAGCGCTTGTAGTCGCGGCCGAAGGTCGTCGCGCCGGAGCCGACGAAGAGCTGTGGCACCTTCGTCGCGTTCAGGAACGAGCGGACCGAAAGGTTGTGCTCCGTCCCGAGCGAGTTGAAGATCGCGAAGACGTGCTCCTGCTGCACGAGCTGGCGGACCGCCTGCACGGTCTGCGCGGGGTTGTACTGGTCGTCGACGTACTTGTAGGTGATCTTGCGACCGTTCACGCCGCCGCGCGCGTTCACGTACTTGAAGTACGCCTCGGCGCCGCGGCCGACGGACGCATAGGACGCGGCGATCCCGGAAAGCGGGACCGTGCCGCCGATCACGATCTCGTTCGCGCTGAGGCCAGGATCGGCGGAAGGCCGAGCCGAGGCCGCGCCCGTCGAGACGGCGAGCGCGAGTGCGAGGACCCCGAGGACGCGCATCGGAAAGCTAAGACCGAGGATAGAGCCGGGAAGTTAGGGGTCCCGTGATCCGGCGCAGCAGACCGCCGACACCCATCGGGAGCACCATCATCAGCGCGATCAGCACCGCTCCGTAGATCACGGCCGGGACGCCCGGCGCCTTCGAGATGTCCTGGGCCCACTGCGGCAGGAAGACGAGAAATGTCGCGCCCGCGGCAAGCGGGGCAAGCGAGCCGAGCCCGCCGACGGCCAGGCCGACGAGCAGCGCGATCGACCGCTCGACGGGAAACGCGCCGGGCTGGACCGAGAACGCCGAGATCGCGAGCAGCGAGCCGGCCACGCCGGCGTAGAACGCCGAGATCGCGAACGCGAGCGTCTTGTGCGACGCGAGCCAGACGCCCGAGGCAGCGGCTGCGATCTCGTTGTCGCGGATCGCGCGCAGCGAGCGTCCGAAGCGGCTGTGGTGGATCATCCACGCGATCGCGAACAGCACGAGTGCGATCGTCCATGTGAGGTAGTAGAGCCAGTCGTTGAAGGAGAGGACCCTGCCGCCGGGGAGCGTGACGAAGAACTCCGGCAGCCCGGTGATCCCCTCCGCCTCGAAGAGGTTGATTCCGCCGCTGCCGCCGGTCAGCCCGTCGAACTTCTTGATCACGATCGGGGTCGCGACGGCGACGCCGAACGTCGCGAGCGCGAGGTACGGACCCGAGAGACGCAGCGCGGGCAGGCCGAACGCCGCGCCCGCGGCGGCGGCGAGCAACCCCGCGAGCGGGATCGTCCAGACGTCCCGCATGCCGTGGTCGGCGACGAGAATCGCTGTCGTGTACGCGCCGAGCGCCATGAACGCGCCGTGGCCGAGGGAGATCACGCCCGTGTAGCCGGTGAGCACGTTCAGGCCGAGGATCGCGATGAAGTAGATCCCGATCAAGGCGAACTCGGACGCGCGGAAGTCGGAGATCCGAAACGGGACGTAGGCGACGATCCCGACCGCGAGCGCGAAGCCGATCAGGCGAAGCAGCACGCGAAGCGCGATCACACGCGCCTCGCGATCGTCCGCCCGAACAGGCCGTTCGGCCGCAGCAGCAGGATGCCGAGGATGAGCAGCAGCGCCGCGGGAAGCCGCAGGTCGGCGAAGAAGTCGATGTACGCACCGACGAGGTTCAACACGACGCCGAGCACGACGCCGCCGACGACCGCGCCGATCGGGCTGTCGAGCCCGCCGAGCACCGCGGCGGCAAAGGCGAAGATCAACACCGGGAGCATCAGGTTCTGGTCGAAGCTCCCTTGCGTGGGCGCGACGAGGATCCCGGCGACCGCTCCCAGCGCCGCGGCGAGCCCCCAACCGAGCGCGAGCATCCTCGCGACTCGCACGCCGTGCAGGCGGCTCGACTCGGGGTTGAGCGCCGCGGCGCGAAGCGCGAGGCCGACCCGCGTCCGCTGGAAGAACGCCCAGAGCACCAGCACGATCGCGAGCGAGACGCCGATCATCCCGAGGTCCTGCGCGGCGATCACGACCCCGCCCACGTCGAACGTGTCGCTCGGGAAGGGACTCTCGAGCGTCCGCTGCTCGCCCTTCCAGATCCACGCGGCCGCCCCGTTCAGCAGGATCAGCAGCCCGATCGTCACCGTCACCACGGTGACCGCCTGCGAGCGCGAGACCGTCTGGATCACGAGCCGCTCGATCAGGACACCCCCGGCGAACGAGATCGCGAGCGTGAGGAAGAACGCGCCCCAGTACGGCAGGCCGCGGTCGAGCAGCTCCCAGCAGATGAACGTCGAGAACATCGCCATCTCGCCCTGCGCGAAGTTGAGGACGCCGGTCGAGCGGTAGATGAGCACGAGCGCGAGGGCGAGCAGCGCGAAGACCCCGCCAGACGCGATCCCCGAGACGACCTGCTGGAGGAAGTCGGCCATGTGGCTAGTAACCGAGGTAGCTCTTGCGCACGGACTCGTTGCCGCGGAGCTCGTCTGCGGTCCCCTCGACCGCGACGCGGCCGACCTCGAGCACGTAGCCGCGCTCCGAGTGCTCGAGCGCGACGTTGGCGTTCTGCTCGACGACGAGCGCAGACATCCCGTGCTCGTCGATCCACCCGCGCAGCACGTCGAAGAGCTGCTTCACGATCAGCGGCGCGAGTCCGAGCGACGGCTCGTCGACGAGGATCAGCCTCGGGCGCGCCATGAACGCCCGTGCGAGTGCGAGCATCTGCTGCTCGCCACCCGAGAGCGTTCCCGCCTGCTGGTCGCGGCGCTCCCCAAGCCAGGGGAAGTGCCCGAGCAGCTCCTCGTGGTCGCGCGCGTACCCACCTCGGTCACGCCGCGCGTACGCGCCGAGCTTGAGGTTCTCCTCGACGCTCAGCTCGGCGAACGTCCCGCGGCCCTCCGGGACGTGCGCGATGCCGAGCCGCGCGACGTCCTCGGGCGAGCGCGGCAGCGGCTTGCCGTCGAACCGGAGCCCGCCGGTGCGGCGCACGGTGCCGGAGATCGCGCGCAGCGTCGTCGTCTTCCCGGCGCCGTTGGCGCCGAGAATCGACACGACCTGTCGCTCGCCGACGTCGAGCGTGACCCCGTTCAGCGCGCGCACCCCGCCGTAGTGCGCCTCGACGTCCTCGAGCTCAAGCAGCGGCACCCGCGTCTCCCAGGTAAGCCTCGATCACGGCCGCGTCGCGCTGGACCTCCTGCGGCGTGCCGCCGGCGATCACCCGGCCGAAGTTGAGGACGTAGACGCGGTTGGAGATTCCCATCACGAGGTTCATGTGGTGCTCGACGAGCAGCACGGTCAGCTCGAAGTCCTCACGGAGCCACCTGATGAAGCGCCCGAGCTGGCCGACCTCCTCGTGGTTCAGCCCGCCCGCGGGCTCGTCGAGCAGCAACAGCCGCGGGCCCGACGCGAGTGCGCGCGCGATCTCGACCCGCTTCAACGTCCCGAACGGGAGGCCGGCGACCGGCCGGTACGCGACGCCGGACAGGCCGACGTACTCGAGGACTTCCTTGGCGCTCCGCTCGCCGCGGCGTGCCCGCGCGCCGACCTTGACGTTGTCGAGCACCGAGAGCGTCGGCCACAACGCCACGTTCTGGAAGGTGCGCGCGATGCCGCGCTTGACGACGCGGTGGACCGGCGTACGGAGGAGGTCGCGACCGTCGAACACGACCCGGCCCGAATCGGGCGTGTAGAGACGGGTGATCACGTTGAACGCGGTGGTCTTCCCCGCGCCGTTCGGGCCGATCAGCCCGACGATCTCGCCTTCGGGCACGTCGAACGAGACATCGTCGAGGGCGACGACGCCGCCGAAACGGCGCGTGACGTTCTCGACCGAGAGGAGCGCCGCCAACGGGCCGGGATCGTAACCCGCGGAGAGGGCCTCTATCCGCAGGCGGCGAGCCGGCGGTCGACCGATGCACGGCGACCGTCGGCGAGCGTCGCGTTCGCGCGCACGACGCCCGCAACTCCTCGCAGCGCGGCCTGGAACGGCCGCTTGCGGTCCGACCCGGACGCTCGTCCGCGGTAGATCCAGTCCACGCGTGTAACGACGCCGGCGTTACCGCCGGCGAGCACCACGCGGTGCCTGCCGCCGGCGCAGCGGGTCGTCACCGAGAGCGCCGGCCCTCGCCGGCAGCCTGCCGCCTTGCAGGCCCGCAGCGTCAGCAGCCTGCGCGCGAGGTCGCTCCGGATCTGCGCGAAGGCGGGGTTCTCGTGCTGACTCACGAGCTCGTTCGGGTCGCTTGCGAGGTCGTAGAGCTCCCGCTCGCCCGTGTTGTGCTCGACGTAGACGTAGCGCGGAGTGTGAATCGCCGCGTACGTCGGCGTCTCGAGCAGCACGTCTCGTCCGACGAACCGCGTGCGGTCGGCGAGCAGCGCGAGCAGCGACACGCCGTCGGTCGCCCGCCCCGCCTTCGCGTTCGCCGCGTCGACGAGCGTCGGCGCGAGGTCGACGTTGACGGTCGGCTGCGTGACCCGCGCACCGCGCGGGACGCCCGGGCCGCGCAGGACCAGCGGAACGCGCGCAGACGGCTCGTAGTGCTGCACCTTCCCGCTCGGGATGCGGTGCTCGCCGTGGAAGAAGCCGTTGTCCGCGGTGTAGACGATGAGCGTGCGGCCGAGCTCGCCGCTGTCCTGCAGCGCTCGCACGATCGCGGCGACACCCTCGTCGACGGCGAGCAGCGACTCGAGCCGCTGCCGGTACATCTCCGTGATGCCCGCGGTCCGCGGCGCGCCGAAGAGCGGCCTCCGCCGGATCGCGAGCGGCTTGTCGGAGACATCCGCTTCGTTGAACGCCGGAGTCGTCGGCATCGGCTCCGTCGCGAAGCGGTTCCGGTGCCGAGGCGCCGGGACGGGCGTCGCGAGGTTCGACGGGTCGTCCGACTCGCGCGGCATACCGGAGTGCGGCGCGAGGTACGCGACCGAGAGGAAGAACGGCTCCGTGCGAGCGGCGAGCCGCTTGACCGCATCGACGGCCTTCGCCGTGTAGACGTCGGCCTGGTAGTCGCCCGCGGTCGACCCGTATCTGACGAGCTTGCCGTTCTCGTTCAGCGTGTAGTCGTAGAAGCGGTACGTGCTCGGGTCGACGGAGCCGTACCACTCGTCCCATCCGGCCGGAACCTCGGTCGGGCGCTGACGGCCGTACCCGTTGAGGTACTTGCCGATGTGGATCGTGTGGTAGCCGGCGAGCTTCAGCCACGCGGGCAGCGTGTTCGCGTGAGTGGGCGCGAGCTTCTCGTAGCCGCCCTGCGGCGGTGCATTGCCCATCACCGTGTGGTTGTGGCCGTACTGCCCCGTCAGGAGGGTCGCGCGCGAAGGGCAGCAGAGCGGGAACGAGACGTAGTTCTCGGTGAACGTCGTGCCTTGTTCGCCGAGCAGGGCGTTCGTGTTCGCCATCACGCGCATCGACTCCACCGCCTGGTCGTCGGACATGACGACGACGATGTTCGGCCGTGCCTGAGGAGCTTCGGCGGCCGTGCTGCGAGGAGCGGGTGTCAGGCCGGCGACGAGCGCAGCGCCGATGATCGCCCCGAACGAGAGAACGCGCTTCATCGCCGACCTCTATACCCCTTGGGCGCTCGGCGTCGGTGAACGGGACGTAAGGATCGCGTCAGCATCCGTGACAGGCATACGACAGGTGAACCGCTCGCACTCGTAGAGCGTCGGTCTCCCGTCAACCCGGGTCTTGCCTGCGAGCAGCGGCACGTCGTCGTCGGGCCCGAACGCGACGACTGTGTGCGGATCCCAGCCGCCGAGCGCAGCGCGGGCGACATCGTCGCCCGGCTCGGCGAGGAGCGCGAGCTCGCGGGGCGGCGAGAGGTGGAGGTCGAGCGCCACGAGCGTCCAGCCGAACGCCGAGGGCGCGCGCGCGAGCATCGGCAGCAGGAGCCGGACGACACCCACGGCAGCGCGCTCGAGCTCATCGTCGCCCCAGATCCGCGCCAGCCGCAGCAGCACGAACGCCAGCATCGAGTTGCCCGACGGCGTGGGATGGTCGTCGAGGTCTTTCCGCCGCGTGACGAGCGTCTCGACGTCCCCGGCCGACATGTAGAAGCCTCCGCGCTCGTCGTCGGCGAACCGCGCGACCGCGAGCAGGGCGATGCGCCGGGACTCGTGCAGCCAGCGGAGCTCGCCGGTCGTGAGGTGGAGCTCGTAGAGGCCGTGCGCGACGTTCGCGTAGTCGTCGAGGAACCCCGGAACGGAAGCTCGCCCCGCGCGGCGCGAGCGCACGAGCTCGCCGTCGGTCAGGAGCTCGGCGAGCCTCGTCGCGAGCCGTGAGAGGTCGGCACGTTCGAGCATCCGGCCGGCCTCAGCGAGCGCGGCGAGCGCGAGGCCGTTCCACGACGTGACCACCTTGTCGTCTCGTCCCGGCTGCGGGCGTTGCTCGCGAATCGCGAGCAGGCGCGCGCGCGACGCTTCGTCGAGGTCGCCGCGGAGGATCGACCGTCCATGCTCGAAGGGCACGAGCAGCTCGTCGGGCACCTCCTCGCCCGGCGCCCACGTGTACGTCGAACCCTCGACGCCCTCAGTGTCGGCGTCCTGCGAGGACGCAAACCCCTCGCCGTCGATCCAGAGCTCCCGCACCATGTAGTCGACCGTCTGTTCGGCGACGGCCCGGTACCGCTCGTTTCCCGTGCGCGCCCAGCCGTGCAGGTAGGCGGGGACGAGCAGCGCGTTGTCGTAGAGCATCTTCTCGAAGTGTGGGACGAGCCACCGCTCGTCGACGGAGTAGCGGTGGAAGCCGCCGCCGACGACGTCGTACATGCCCCCGAGCGCCATCCCGTCGAGCGTCTTCGTCGCGAGCTCGAGCTCTCCGCGCCGGAGCAGGAACTCGAGCGCCGACGCAGGCGGGAACTTCGGGGCGCGACCGAAGCCTCCCCACTCCGGGTCGAACTGCGAGCGCAGGCCGCGGACTGCTTCCTCGAGGACGGCGGCGGTCAGCGGCTCGGAGGACGGCTGCCGATCGTTCTGCTCCCGCACAGCCTCGACCAGCGCCTGCGCCTGGCGCGTCACGTCGTCGCGGCGCTCCCGGTACGCATCGGAAACCGCAACGAGCAGCTGCCGGAAGCTCGGGAGGCCGTGTCGCGGCTCAGGCGGGTAGTACGTCCCGCCGAAGAAGGGCTCGCCGGCGGGCGTGAGGAACACCGTCATCGGCCAGCCACCGTGGCCGCTCAGGGCGACGACCGCGTCCATGTAGACCGCGTCGACGTCGGGGCGCTCCTCGCGGTCGACCTTGACGTTCACGAAGCGCTCGTTCATCAGCCGTGCGGTCTCCGCGTGCTCGAACGACTCATGCGCCATCACGTGGCACCAGTGGCACGCCGAGTAGCCGACCGAGAGCAGGATGGGCTTGTCCTGCTCTCGCGCGCGGGCACGCGCCTCCTCGCCCCACGGGTACCAGTCAACGGGGTTGTCCGCATGCTGGAGGAGATAGGGGCTGGTCGCCGAGGCGAGCCGGTTCATACAGACACCGTACGTCCCGCCCCTCGTTTATGGTCGGCGCATGAGAAACCGCGTAGCCACCTGGCTCAACCTCGTGTTCGCGTCGATCATCGTCATCGGCGTCTTCGTTCAGGCATACCTCATCGCCGCGTATGCGATGGGCGCAGGCGAGTCGGCGCTCGACGCACATGGCATCGTCGGGGGCCTTGTGATCCACGGCTCCGAGCTGCTCGTCTTCCTCACGGCGATCGTCGCGTTCTGGCGGCTGTGGGGCTGGATCGCCGTCAACTTCGGCCTCTTCGTCTTCGGGACGATTCAGATCTTCCTGCTTCCCCCCGACGACGACCCCGGGAGCCCTTGGCTCCACGCGCTGCACGGCCTGTTTGCGCTCTTCGTGCTGGTCTACGCGGCGTACATCGCGAAGCGCGACGTGCGGCTGCTCGGATTGCGGTCGTCTGCCACGCCGGCTCCCGGGCCGCCGCCTCCCGTCTAGCCGCGCGGGAGACGGATGGCGTTTCACCCCCTCGCGGCGATCCGCGTCGTCGACCTGACCTCGTCGCTCGCGGGCCCCGCCTGCACGCAGCTCCTGGCCGCGCTCGGCGCGGAGGTGACGAAGGTCGAGCGGCCGGACGGCGACGAGGCGCGCGCGTGGGGCCCCTCCATGTTCTTCGCCGTGAACGCCGGCAAGCGGTCGGTCGTGCTCGACCTGAAGGACCCAGCGGGTCGCGCCGAGCTCCTGCGCCTGACCGAGGACGCGGAGGTGTTCGTCACGAGCCTCCGCCCCGGGGCCGCCGAGCGGCTCGGGCTCGGGCCTGACGAGGTGCCTGCACGCATCTACTGCCGGATCGACGCCTACGGGCCTGGGCCGCTCGGCGAGGAGCCCGGCTACGACCCGCTGATGCAGGCGTTCGCCGGTCTCCTCTCGGTGACGGGCGAGCCCGGCGGCGCGACCGTGCGCATCGGCGTGTCGCTCGTCGACTACGCGACCGCGTGGTGGGCGTCGATCGGGATCCTGGCCGCGTTACAGTCGGGCGGGCGGCATGTGGTCGAGGTCTCGCTCTTCGAGACCGCGCTGGCGCTCGCGGGGTACCACGTCGCGGACGCGCTCGCCGGCGACGAGCCGGGCAAGCAGGGCTCCGCGTTTCCGCACATCGCCCCGTACCAGGTGTTCGCGACTCAGGACGGGGAGGTGATGCTCGCCGCCGCGAACGACCGCCTGTTCGCCGAGCTCGCGGAGCGACTCGAGCTTCCGGCGGACGAGCGCTTCGAGACGAACGCGTCGCGCGTCGCGCATCGCGACGAGCTCGCCGCGGTGGTGCAGGAGCGGCTCGAGCGCGAGCCGACCGCCGTCTGGCTCGAGCGACTCCGGGGAATCCCGATCGCGCCGGTGCAGACGATCCGCGAGGCGGCGGAGCACCCGCACACCGATGCGCTGGGAATCGTGCAGACGCTGGACGGCAGGAGACGCCTCGCCGAACCGCTGCGGATCGACGGCGAGCGCGTCCGGGTGGAGACGCCGCCGCCTGAGCTTTCTCAGCCAGCGCGGTAGAGGAGGCCCGGGAGCTCGCGCCCGAGTAGCTGCTCGAGCCACTGGGACACGCGCGCGAGCTCGTCGAGGTCGGCTCCGGTTTCGACGCCGTCGCCCTCGAGGAGGTAGACGAGGTCCTCCGTCGCAATGTTCCCGGTCGCCCGTGGCGCGAACGGGCAACCGCCGAGACCGCCGACCGACGCGTCGAGTACGGTCGCACCTGCTTCGAGCGCCGCGACCGCGTTGGCGTAGCCGGTGTTCCGCGTGTTGTGGAAGTGTCCGCCGACCGTGCCGCCGAGCGCTGCTACGCGCTCGGTCAGCCCGCGAACGTGCCGCGGCGTCGCGACGCCGATCGTGTCCGCCAGGACGATCTCGTCCGCGCCGCGGAAACGTTCCGCGAGCGCGAGCACGGCAGCGGGGTCGACAGGCCCCTCGAACGGACACCCGAACGCGACGCTGATCGTCACCGTCACCGGACGGTCGGCGACGGCCATGATCGCCTCGACGCCGACGGCAGCCTCGTGCGACCGATGCGTTGGCGTTCCGCTGCGAGAACGACTCCGTGGCGGCGATCGTGACGTTCACACGGTCGAGCCCAGTGGCCTTCAGACGGTCGTAGCCCTGCTCGTTCAACACGAGCCCGGAGTACTCGACGCCGTCACGTCGGTCGATCGCAGCGACGACTTCCTGGGCACCCGCCATCTGCGGCACGCGGTCTTCGCGGACGAAGCTCGCGGCTTCGATGCGCCGAATACCCGCGGCAGCCAGCCGATTGACGAGCTCGGCGCGGACCGACGGCGCGAGCACGTCGGGCTCGTTCTGCAACCCGTCGCGCGGGCCGACGTCGCAGACGATCACGAATCGAAACCGTACGCGGTGAAGCGCTCGGGCGTCATCCGCACGATCACCCGTTGCTCGCCGGGCCCCAGGACGTAGTCCCGGCCGCGGTACTTGCGGGAGAGCTTGCGGATGTGCTCCTCCGCGCCCTCGAGCGTCAGCTCGGTCGTTCCGCTGACCGAGACCCACCGGTACCGGTCGTCGCCGTCGAACACGAAGACCGAAGCGCGCGGGTCACGCTGCAGCTCGACGTACTTCTTGCGGGTGACGGTGATGTTGAAGAGCACGTGCTGGCCGTCCCAGTCGATCCAGACGACGGTCTGGTGCGGCGAGCCGTCCGCGCGCAGCGTCGCGACGACGGCGTAGTTGTCCGTGAGGAAGAGCGCGGCTTGCTCGTCTGTGAGGTGTGCCACTTGCGCCTGACGGTACCCGCCTCGATAAGGTCTGGCCGTGGGTCTGAACGTCCTCGTCGGCACCAAGAAGGGGCTCTTCCTGCTCGAGGGAGACGCGGAGCGCCGCAACTGGACGCTGAACGGGCCGCACCTGACCGGCTTCTCGGTCTACCACGCGATCCGCGATCCAAGGGACGGCTCGCTCTACGCCGCGACGAACTTCTTCGGCGGCGGGTCGGTGCACCGCTCGACCGACAACGGCGAGACCTGGGAGCGCGCCGAGGAGCTCGGGCTGCCCGAGGACGGCGAGCTCACGCTGAACGCGACGTGGCACGTGGAGCCCGGCGGGAACGGCGAGCTCTGGCTCGGCGGCGACCCGGGCGTGCTCTTCCGCTCGAACGACAAGGGCGTGACCTGGCAGGCGAACGAGGGGATCCTGCACCACGAGACCCGCGAGCAGTGGAACCCCGGCGCCGGCGGCATGTGCCTGCACTCGATCAACGTCGACCCGGACGACCCGAGCCGGATGGTGATCGGGATCTCGGCCGCGGGGGTCTTCCGGACCGACGACGGCGGCGAGACCTGGGAGCCGGCGAACAAGGGAACGTCGGCCGACTTCCTGCCCGACGCGCAGCCGGAGGTCGGCCAGTGCGTCCACAAGGTGCTCATCCATCCGGCGAAGCCCGACCGGCTCTGGCAGCAGAACCACTGCGGCGTCTATCGCTCCGACGACCGCGGCACGTCGTGGGAGCGGCTCGACGGAAACGGCTTGCCGAGCGACTTCGGCTTCGCGCTGATGCTCGACCCACGCGACCCCGACGCCGCCTTCACCATCCCCGAGGAGAGCGCGATGAACCGCGTCGCGCCGAACAACAGGCTCGGCGTCTACCGCACGCGCGACGGAGGCGCCTCGTGGGAGCTGCTCACGAAGGGGCTGCCGCAGCAGGCGTGGGTCGGCGTGCTCCGCGAGGCGTCGGCCTGGGATGGCCAGGAGCCGAACGGCCTCTACTTCGGCACGCAGACCGGTTCGGTGCTGGCCTCCCCCGATGGCGGTGAGTCGTGGCACGAGGCCGCGCGCTGGCTGCCGCCGATCCTGTCGGTCGAGACCGCGGAGTGGCCGTAGTCAAGCTCCCGGCGCTGCTCGCGCGCGAGGCGGGTGGGCAGCGCGAGTTCGAGAGCGACGCAGCGACGCTCGGCGACGCGCTGCGCGCACTCCCGGTGCACGACCTCTGCCTCGACGAGCACGGCGAGCTGCGCCGGCTGGTCAACGTCTTCGTCGACGGCGATGACGTGCGCGGCGGCGCGGGCCTGGAGACGCCGCTACACGCCGAGTCTCAGGTGCTCGTCGTCACCGCGATCGCCGGCGGCTAGACAGCGTTCGAGGAGATCGCTACGCCTGCGGCCGCGAAAGCGGCCGCACTTTAGGGGTCTTGGCGAGTCGCGGATCCGCGCAAGCGGATTCGCGACTGAGCTACGAACTAAAGGCTCTTCGGCACGTCGATCTCGCCGTCCGCGATCTTCTCGCGGACGACGTCGAGGTCGTCGAGGTCCTCCTGCGGGACGCGCTTCGAGATCGTGCCGAGACCGACACCGTCCTGCGCGAGCCCGAAGACGAGGTTTCGCCCGCCCTGCCACGTCCCGTCCTGGACGCTCGCGATCGTGCGGAAGACACCCTCGTCGACCTTCTTCAGCGCGCTCGTCAGGATGAACGGGCCGAGGAACGACTGGTCGGCGTCGACACCGATCCCCCACACGCCGCGCTCGCGCGCAGCGTCGAGGGCGCCGAGCCCGCAGCCGCCGGCGACCTGAAAGACGACCTTGGCGCCGGCCTGGATCTGGTTGAGCGCGAGCTCCTTGCACTTCGCCTGGTCGTCCCAGTCGGACGAGTAGCCGTTGAGCGTCTTGATGCCAGGGGCCGCCGCCCTGGCACCCGCCTGGTAGCCCGCGATGAAGCGATCGACCGGCGGCTCCTTGTACCCGCCGACCGAGCCGATCACCTGCGGGCCGGGCATGCGCTTCGCCTCGAGCGCCGCGAGGTACCCGGCGAGGTAGCCGACCTCCTCCTCGCGGAAGAGCATCCCGTCGACGTTCGCGGGCTTGCCCTTCAGGCCCGACTGGTCGACGTCGATGATCACGAACTTCTTGTCGGGGAACGCCTTGGCGGCGGTCGCGATCGCGTCGCCTTGCGCGAACCCGACGCCGATGATCATCTCGTAGCCCTGGCGGGCGAGCGTCGTCATGTTCGGGACGTAGTCGGAGGCGGTTCGAGACTCGACGACGCGCCCCTCGATTCCAAGCTCCTTCTCCGCCCGCTTCAGCCCTTCGTACGCGAGCTGGTTGAAGCCGCGGTCGTTGAGCTGGCCCGCGTCGGTGATCAGAGCGACCTTGAGCGCTTCCTCGCCTCCGGTCGTCGTCGTGCCCGCCGCGTTGTCGTCGTCGCCGCCGCACGCCGCGAGAGCGAGCACGAGCGAGGCGAGAAGAGCTGTGAGGGCGCGGGTCATCGAGGTTTTCGACTGGTAGTCTAAAACTGGTGCCGGAGTCTACCACGCACGTCGCGCTGGGAGTGGTGCTGCGTGTGCGCGACGCGAGGCTGCAGGTCTTGCTCTGGCGCCGTGCGAAGGTCCCTGACAAGGACGCATGGGCGCTCCCCGGCGGCTACCTCGAAGCGACCGAGACGCTCGAAGAGTCGATGCGGCGTCATCTCGCCGCCAAGGTCGACGTGCGGGAGCTCGCGCATCTCGAGCAGCTCGAGACGCGCAGCGACCCGAAGCGCCACCCACGGGAGCGTCAGCTCGCGACCGCGTACCTCGGGCTCGTACCGAGCCCCGTCGACCCGGCCGTCCCGTCCGACACCAGCTGGCACGGCGTCGACGAGCTGCCCCGGATGGCGTTCGACCACGGGGAGATCACGCTCGCCGGGCGGGAACGACTTCGCGCAAAGCTCTCGTACACGAACGTCGGCTTCGCGCTCGCACCCGACCAGTTCACGATCGCCGAGCTCCGCGACGTCTATGCCGCGGCACTCGGCCACGACGTCTCCGCGACCAACCTCCAGCGCGTGCTCCTGCGCAGAGGCGTGCTCGAGCCGACGGGTGAACGGCGTGAGTCGGGCCCGAGCGGAGGCCGGCCGCCCGAGCTCTTTCGCTTCGGAGTCCGCGAGCTCGACGTCACCGACCCGTTCGCCGTGCTGAGGCCGCCGCGCTGAGCGCTGTTAGCTGTAGAGGCGCAAGTCGTGAATCCGCTCACGCGGACTCACGACCGCTTGGCACCTAAAGGCGGCCGCTTCGCGGCCGCTGCCGCAGCGAACACATCAGGCCGCTACCCGACGAAGAGCGTGACGACCATGCCGCTCGCCGAGGTCACGCCCGGTGCGGGCTGCTGGTCCTCGACGGTGTCGCCGTCGCCGGTGCGGATGATCTCGATCCTGAAGCCCAGGTCGTCGAGCGTCTGCCGCGCCGAGTCCTCGTCCTGGTCGCGGACGTCAGGAACCTCTACCTCGTCGACGGCAGTCTGGCCGAGCGACACGACGATCTGCACCTCTGCGTTGCGGCTCGCACGCGCGCCGGCGGCCGGACGTTGCTGGATCACGCGGCCGCGCGGCTGGGCCGACGTGCGGTAGGCGACGACCCCTTTGAGCCCAGCGGTTCGGAGGCGCCGAAGCGCCGACGTCTGCGGGAGCCCCACGACGGTCGGGACGGCCACTTGGGCGGCCGGCGCCGTGGTGCCGGGGCGCTCCGTCGTCTCGCCCGTCTCCTGGCCCGTGGAGACGTTGATCCGCACACGCGAGTCGGGCGGTGCGGACTCGCCGGGGGGCGGCTCCTGCGCGACCACGGTTCCGGCTGGATCCGCCGCGGGGACGTCGAAGATGCTCGGCTCGAAACCGCTCGAGCGAAGCTTCGAGACCGCCTCTGCTTCCTGAAGGCCGATCACGTCGGGCACCGGCTTCACGTTCCGACCCTTCGAGACCTTCAGCGTCACGAGCGAGCCCGACGCGGCCTGCTCGCCGCTCGGCGGCTGTTGCTCGACAACGGTCTCTTTCGGAGCACTCGCGAAGACGCGCTCGATCTTCACCTCGAACTTTGCCGCCTCGAGCCGCTGCTTCGCCTCGGCTTCCGTCAGCCCGATCACGTTCGGCACGGTCACGCGTGCAAGTGCGCTCGAGACGAGGAGCTCGACGGTCTGCCCCTCGTTCAGCTGCACGCCCGCGCCCGGCGACTGCGCGAAGACGATTCCCGGCTCCCGGTTGCTCGGGCGGCGGTCGACGTCGTCCTTCAAGTCAGCCTCCGCGAGACGTGCGCGCGCCTGCGACTCGGTCAGGCCGACGACGTTCGGCACGACCGCCTTCTCGTCGTCGCGCAACAGCAACAGGTACGCGGCCAAGCCGCCGAGCACGAGCAGCAGAAGTGCCAGCAGCCAGGGCCAGATGCGCGGCGGCCGTCTCGGGGGAACGACCTCCTCTTCCACGACCTCGGCGCGGCCGCCCTCGTCGATGATCAGGGTCTCGTCGTCAGGGCCCGGCTCGCGCGGCGGCGTGTTCACGCGGAAGGAATCGCCGCAACGAATCGTCCGCAAACGTTGACGCCGTCCTGGGCCGCACGTACGCTGAATGCTCATCGTCGAGCGAAGGAGGCTTGCAATGCCCAACGTGCGCAGCTGCATCACCTCCCCCCGCGTGGCCGCGGGGCTCGACGCGTAGCATCGCGCTCGAGCGTCCGCGGCGTCCATCTCGACGTCGAAGGAGAACGCTTTGAACGGTAGGAGCTTGGCCGCGCTCGGCTGGACCGACGAGCTGGAGGCGGCGTTCACAACCTATGCAGAGGACGGGTTCGAGCCCGCCCGAGTCGTCGCGGAGCACCGCGGCGGCTTCGCCGTGCGCACCGAGCGGGACGACCGGCTCGCGCACGTACGCGGAAAGCTGCGGGAGGAGGAGCTGTTCGGCGGCATGCCGACGGTCGGCGACTGGGTCGTCGTCGTCGACGCTGGCGAGCGCTACGCGATCGAGGCCGTGCTCCCGCGGCGGACGAAGGTGTCGCGGAAGACTCCCTGGCTCAAGTCGGACGAGCACGTGCTCGTCGCGAACGTCGACACGGTGTTCATCGTCGCGGGGCTCGACGGCGACTTCAACGTGCGCCGGCTGGAGCGTTATCTCGCAACTGCCTGGGACAGCGGCGCTGACCCCGTCGTCGTGCTGACGAAGCTCGACGTGAACGACGACCCCGCGATGGTGCTCGAGGCGGAGTCGATCGCGATCGGCGTCCCGGTGCACGCGGTGAGCAACGTCACGGGCGAAGGGCTCGAGGCACTCGACGGGTACCTGGGCGAGGGACGCACGATCGTCCTGATCGGCTCGTCGGGCGTCGGCAAGTCGACGCTCGTGAACACGCTCGCCGGGCGCGAGCTGATGCCGATCGGGGACCTTCGAAACGACGGTCGGGGCCGGCACACGACGCGCCACCGCCAGCTCCATGCGCTGAGGAACGGCGCGCTCCTGATCGACACGCCGGGTCTCCGCGAGCTGCAGCTTTGGGAAGGCGATCTCGACCGCGCGTTCGCCGACGTCGCCGAGCTGACGCAGCGATGTCGGTTCAACGACTGCGCACATCGCACGGAGCCGGGATGCGCGATCAACGCGGCCCTCGCGGACGGCTCGCTCGACGCTGCGCGCTGGGACAGCTATCAGCGACTCGAGCGCGAGATGGCGCGGCTGCGGGGACGGCGGAGCCATCGCGAGCAAGCGGAAATGAAACGACGCTGGCGCGACCGTGCGCGCGAGACGCGGTACCAGCGACGCCACGGCAAGCTCAAGGAGCGCTGCCTAGGCGGCGGTCCAGCCGAGGTCCATGACGACGGGCGCTCCGGTGAAGGAGCGCCCGCCCGGGCCGAGCAGGAACGCGACGACGTCGGCGACCTCCTCCGGCTCGATCAGCCGCTTGATCGCCTGACGTTCGAGGATCACCTCTTCGAGCACGCTGTCCTCCGGGACGCCGTGCGCGCGTGCCTGGTCGGCGATCTGCTGCTCGACGAGCGGCGTGCGCACGTACGCGGGACAAACGGCCGACGCGGTGATCCCGTGCTGCGCACCTTCGAGTGCGAGTGTCTTGACGAGGCCGAGCACGCCGTGCTTCGCCGAGACGTAGCCGGCCTTGAACGGCGACGCGGTCAGCGAGTGGACGGAGGCGATCGCGACGAACCGCCCCTCCCCGCTCTCGCGCAGCGCCGGCCATGCGTACTTCGCGAGCAGGAACGGGCTCGTCAGCAGCACGGCGAGCAGCGCGTCCCACGTCTCCTCCGGGAACTCCTCGACAGGTGCGACGTGCTGGAAGCCCGCGTTCGCCACGACGGCGTCGAGACGGCCGAACCGCTCGAGCGCCGCGTCGACGACGGCGCGGTTGCCCCCGCGGGTCGTCAGGTCGCCGTCCACGACGTCGACCGCGTGGACGTCCCATTCGCCAACGAGCCGTTCGGCGACCGCCTTGCCGATGCCGCTCGCCGCGCCCGTGACGAGCGCGACTCGCAGCGGTTCAGCCACGCGACCGCCAGGGCTTCGCGCCGACCTGCTCCAGGATCTCCTCGAGCATGTGGAAGGAGGAGAGGACGTGCTCGCGCGCCAGCGCACGCGCGCCCTCCGCGCTCCCCGCGGCGAGCGCCTGCCGGATCGCGCGGTGCTGCTGGTCGTTCTTCGCGTAGAGCTCGTCGATGCGTGCGTCGCCGGGAGCCCACACCGCCGGGCCGGAGAAGGTGCGGCGCGCGCCCTTCGCGAGCTGCTCGACGAGCGGGAGGTCCGCGGCCGCATAGATCACGTCGTGGAACGCGTGGTTCGCTCGGACCCACTCGGCCGTGAGGCTGCGGCGATCGCGTCCGGGCTCGCGCGCACGCATCTCCTCCGTCAGGCGGTGGAAGCGCTTCTGCGCGGCGTCGAGCTCGTCGAGCGCCTCGTCGTTCATGCGCGCGGCGGCCGCCTCCGTGGCGAGGCTCTCGAGCTCCGCGCGCACGAGGAACGCCTCGCGCAGCTCTTCCCGTGTGATCGTTCGCACTCGAACGCCGCGGTTCGGCTCGAACGACACGAGCCCGAGCGCGGCGAGCTTGCGAAGGGCTTCGCGGATGGGCGTGCGGCTGACCTCGAACTGCTCGGAGAGCTGCTCCTGCCGCAGCACCGTGCCGGGCGCGAGCTCTCCGGAGACGATCGCCTCCTCGATCACGAGGGAGATGTCGTCGGCCTTGGTGCTGAGCGTCGTCATGGGAGTCCCTCGTAGGCCGCGAGGGTCAGGAACTCGACAAACTCGTCGGAGAGGGCGACCTGCTCGAACACCTCCTGCGCCTCGCGGGCGTCGTCGCCGATCTCCTCCGCCATCACCGTGCGCACGTCGTCAGCCGAGAAGTTGCCGGCCTGCACCCACTGCCAGACCTGCGAGCGCGAGATCTCTGCCGTCGCGACGTCCTCCATCAGGTTCTCGATCGCCGCCGCGCCGGTGCCGTTCAGCCAGGCGTCGAGGTAGCGGACGCCGACGCGGACGTTCAGGCGAAGCCCCTCGCCCGTGACCGCGCCGTCCGGGACGCGCAGGTCGAGGAGCTCTTCGGCGGTCGTCTCGACGTCCTCGCGCAGGCGGTCGAGCTGGTTCGGCCGCTCGAACTGCTCGAGCGCGACCGGAACGAGGTCGGGATGGGCGACCCACGTGCCGTCGAAGCCGTCCGACGCCTCTCGAACCTTGTCTTCCTTCACCTTCGCGAGCGCGACCTCGTTCACTTCGGGGTCGCGGCGCGACGGGATGAACGCCGCCATGCCGCCGATCGCGTGCGCGCCGCGCCGGTGGCACGTGCGCACGAGTAGCTCGGTGTACGCGCGCATGAACGGCACCGTCATCGAGATCTGCGGTCGGTCCGGCAACACCTCGCCGTGACTGTGGAGCTTCTTGATCAGGCTGAAGATGTAGTCCCAGCGGCCGGCGTTCAGTGCGGTGATGTGGTCGCGGAGCTCGTAGAGGATCTCGTCCATCTCGAAGGCCGCGAGCACCGTCTCGATCAGGACGGTCGCGCGGATCGAGCCGCGGTCGAGGCCGAGCTCGTCCTCGGCCTGCTCGAACGCCCTGCGCCAGAGCCTCGCTTCGCGGTGGCCCTCGAGCTTCGGGAGGTAGAAGTACGGGCCGGTCCCGCGTTCGAGCTGCTCGCGCGCGTTGTGGAAGACGCAGAGGCCGAAGTCGAACAGGCTCGCGGAGACCGGGTCACCGTCCACCTCGAAGTGCCGCTCGGGCAGGTGCCAGCCGCGCGGGCGGACGACGAGCGTCGCGATCTCGTCGTTCAGCCGGTAGCTCTTCTCGCCCGACTCGAGCGCGATCGTCCTCCGCACCGCGTCGCGCACGTTCCGCTGGCCGTCGACGATGTTCGCCCAGCTCGGCGAGCACGCGTCCTCGAAGTCGGCCATGAAGACCTTCGCGCCCGAGTTGAGCGCGTTGATCATCATCTTGCGGTCGACGGGACCGGTGATCTCGACCCGACGGTCTCGCAGATCAGCCGGGGCAGGGGGCACGCGCCAGTCCGCCTCGCGGACCTCTCGCGTCTCGGCGAGGAAGTCGGGCCGCTCGCCTGCGTCGAGGCGCGCCTGCCGTTCGACGCGCGCAGCGAGCAGCTCGAGCCGCTCCCCCCGGAGCTCCCGGTGGAGGCGCTCGACGAACCCGAGCGCCTCCTCCGTCAGGACGTCCGTCGTCTCGAGCAGCCCGCTCACACCGCCGGGGCGAACTGCGCCTCTTCGGTCGATCCCTTCAGCGCGAGCGTCGAGCTCTCGCCGCCGGTGACCGCGTCGAGCACGCCGTCGAAGTACCCGGCGCCGACCTCGCGCTGGTGCCGCGTGGCCGTGTAGCCGTGCTCCTCGAGCGCGAACTCCCGCTCCTGCAGCTCGACGTACGCCGACATGCCACCGGCAGCGTAACCGCGGGCGAGCTGGAACATCGACTCGTTGAGGGCGTGAAAGCCGGCCAGCGTGACGAACTGGAACCGGTAGCCCATCGAGCCGAGCTCCTGCTGGAACGTCGCGATCTGCGCATCGGAGAGGTGCTTGCGCCAGTTGAAGGACGGCGAGCAGTTGTACGCGAGCAGCTTGCGCGGGTGACGCTCGTGGATCGCGTCGGCGAAGCGGCGCGCCTCCTCCATGTCGGGCGTCGACGTCTCGAACCAGATCACGTCGGCGTACGGGGCGTACGCGAGCGAGCGTGCGATCGCGGGCTCGAGTCCGTCGGTGACGCGGTAGAAGCCCTCCGGGGTGCGCTCGCCGGTCAGGAACTCGGCGTCGCCCGGGTCGGCGTCGCTGGTGAGCAGCGTCGCGCTGAGCGCGTCGGTCCGCGAGACGAGGACGGTCGGCACGCCGAGCACGTCGGACGCGAGCCGCGCGCCGACGAGCGTGCGCACGAACTGGGACGTCGGCACGAGCACCTTGCCTCCGAGGTGGCCGCACTTCTTCTCGGATGCGAGCTGGTCCTCGAAGTGCACACCGGCGGCTCCGGCCTCGATCATCGACTTCATCAGCTCGAACGCGTGAAGCGGCCCGCCGAACCCTGCCTCGGCGTCGGCGACGATCGGCGCGAGCCAGTCGACGCTGCCGTCGCCCTCCGACCACGCGATCTGGTCGGCGCGCAGCAGCGCGTTGTTCAGGCGGCGGACGAGCGCCGGCGCGCTGTTCGACGGGTAGAGGCTCTGGTCGGGATACGTCTGGCCGCTGAGGTTCGCGTCCGCAGCCACCTGCCACCCCGAGAGGTAGATCGCGCGCAGGCCCGCCTTGACCATCTGGACGGCCTGCCCGCCCGAGAGCGCGCCGAGCGCGGCGACGTAGTCCTCCGTCGTCAGCAGCCGCCAGAGCCGCTCGGCCCCGATCCGCGCGAGCGTGTGCTCGACGGGAAGCGAGCCGCGCAGACGCACGACCTGCTCGGGGGAGTACGGGCGGCGAATTCCCTGCCAGCGCTCGTCGGCCTCCCAGGCCGCCGCGAGCCGCTCGGCTTCTTCCTGGATCCGAGCTTCCGGGTTCGACGGGGTGGTTGCCACGATCTGGCTCCTTTCGGGTCCAAAGACGAGTGTCTCGGATCCTAGATGGCCCATCGGACGGCGTCAAACCGACCTCGAGCGCCCGATCCTGGATCCGGGCTAGCGCGGGCCCCAGCGCACGACGGACGCCGCCCAGGTGTAGCCCGTTCCGGCCGCCAGGAGCAGTATGAGATCGCCGTCGGCCAGCTCGCCGGCGCGAGCGGCGCGGTCGAGCGCGAGCAGCGGGTCGACGCCGCTCATGTGACCAGTGTCGTCCAGGTACACGGTCCTCGACGGGTCGACGCCGAGCGTTTGGACGAGCTCGTCGTGCATCGAGCGCTTCGTGTGCAGCCCGCAGAGGAACGAGACGTCGGCGAGGGAGGCCCCCGAGCGCTCGAGCGCGCCTTCGGCTGCACGGACGAAGTTCGGCAGGCTGACCTCGTCGAGCCGCTCCTTCATCGCGGACGGGTCGGCGACGTCGAGGAACCGGTAGCCGCCGTTCATGTCGACGCTCCCGCCCGAGGGCACCTTCACCTGGAGCGAGAGCGAGCCGTCGGTGATCGCGTGCGAGGCGAGCAGCTCGTTCGCAGGCGCGTCGCGCTGCAGGAGCATCGCGACAGCACCGTCTCCGAAGTTGAACATGAACCGCGAGCGCTCGTTCTCGTAGTCGAGCAGGTACGACTCGCGAGATGCGCCCACGAGCAGCACGTTGCGCAGGCCGTCGTCTGCAAGGAGGTAGTTGCGCGCGAGCCGAAGCGCCATCGGGCCGCCGCACGAGACGTTTGCGTACTCGATCGCCAGCGCGTTGACACAGCCGAGCCGGTGCGCGATCCACGGGGCTGCCTGCCAGACGGCGTACTCGCGCCACATCGAGCCGAAGTAGACGACGGCGTCGACCTCCGTGGGGTCGGTGCTGCTCTCACGGAGCAGAGCGTCCGCGGCTTTGACGCTCAGATCGCTGACGTGCTCGTCCTCGGCTGCGACGTGCTTGCCGCGAACTCCGAACTTCTCGACGATCACCTGCTCCGGGATCCCGCTCGCGTCCGAGATCTCGGCCGCGGTCATCCAGCGCTCGGGCAGGTAGGCAGCGCTCGCCGCGATCCCGACCGTCACGAGCGAGCCTCGAGCACGCAGCCGATGATGCGCTCGACTCGTCGAGAACCGCCTTCGGCATCCGGTCGCGGTTCTCCATCAGGATCCAGCGCAGGCCGATCAGCTCGCCCATCCCCATCAATGCCCACGCGGTGACCTTCGGGTCGATGTCGCCGATCTCGCCCGACTCGACGGCCTCCTGTAGCGCCTCCACATAACCCTCCGAGAGCCGGTCGTAGTGGTAGCGGAGCATCTCCGGGGAGACGAACTCGGCCTGGCGGATAATCCGGTAGAGCGCCTTATGCTCGGTCGTGAAGCGGAAGTACGCGGCGAAGCCGAGCACCTCGGCCTCGACGCGGGTGCTCCCCTCCGACGACGCCTCTTTCATCGCGTGCCGCACCCGTCGGTTCAGGTCGCGGACGAGCTCGTCGAAGATCTGCTTCTTGCCCTCGAAGTAGAGATAGAAGGTGCCCTGGGCCACGCCTGCGGCCTCCGTGATCTTCACGATCGAGGCTTCGTGGAAGCCGACGTCGGCGAAGATCTGCTCCGCGGCCTCGAGCAGGCGACCGCGGGTGCGCATCCCCCGGCCGGAGAGCGTGCGGCCGTCGGCGCCGAGCGGGAGCGCGGTCTCCGTCACGCCGGGACCTCCGCGCGCAGCTCGTCCTTCAGCACCTTGTTCATCCCGGAGCGCGGGAGCTCGTCGAGAAAGTGCACCGACCCGGGCACCTTGAAGCGCGCGAGCCGCCCACGGCACCACTCGAGAACGTCTTCGGCGGACAGCGACACCCCGGGCTCCAGCACGACGAACGCGACGCCGATCTCGCCCCAACGCTCGTCGGGCACGCCGAGCACCGCCGCGTCGCCGACGCCGTCGAGGGAGAGCAGCACGTCTTCGATCTCGGCGGGGTAGACGTTCTCGCCGCCGGAGATGTACATGTCCTTCAGGCGCCCGCTGATCCGGTAGTAGCCCTCGGCGTCACGCTCGGCGAGGTCTCCCGTGCGCAGCCAGCCGTCGACGACGGTCTCCGCCGTCGCCTCGGGGTTCCGCCAGTAGCCGGCGAAGACGTTCGGGCCGCGCACGAGGAGCTCGCTCTCGTCGGAGAGCCCGACCTCGACCTGCGGATACGGCTTGCCCGCGAAGCCCGCCTTGCGCACGGCGTCCTCGGCCGGCAGGCAGAGCACGTTCGGGGCGGCCTCGGTCAAGCCGTAGCCCTGCACGATCTCGACTCCCCGCTCTCGCCACGTCTCGAGCAGCGCGAGCGGCATCGGCGCGCCGCCGACGACCGCGCGGCGCAGCGACGACAGGTCGGCGTCCGCGAAGCGCGGCGACTGCGACATGAAGAGGTAGTTCGCGGGAACGCCCATCGTCGTCGTCACGCGCTTGCGCTCGATCAGCTCGAGGCACCTGTCGGCGTCGAACGCACGCTCCAGCACGACGCGCGCCCCCTTCCACCACGAGAGCAGCGCCTGGACGTTCCAGCCGCCGCAGTGGAACTGCGGTAGCACCTGCAGGACGACGTCGTCGCCCGAGATCCCGGTCGCGACGTCGAAGCCGACGTTCGTCCAGAAGCAGTTCGCGTGCGTGAGGAGCGCGCCCTTCGGCTTGCCGGTCGTGCCGGACGTGTAGACGAGCAGGAGCGCGTCGTCGTCGGCGGCGACATCTCGCGGCGCGCCGTCGCCGCCGCGGATGACGAGCGGCTCGAACTTCTCCCCCGTCGCCTCTGCGAGCTCCGAGTACTCCGGCTCGACGAGGAACACCGCCGGCTCCGAGTCGCCGAGCTGATACGCAAGCTCGGGCCCGGTCAGGCGCCAGCTGAGCGGAGCGAGGATCAGCCCGAGCCGCGCGCACGCGAAGAAGACCGCGACGTGCTCGGGCGTATTGCCGGTCAGCGTCGCGACGCGGTCGCCGCGGCGCAGTCCGCGCTCGGCGAACGACGAGGCGAGCCGGTTCGCCGCGTCGTCCAGCTCGCGGTAGGTGACCTCGCGGTCGCGGTAGTCGATCCCCACGCGATCCGGGGTCGTCCGCGCGCGATCGGCGAGCCAGCGTCCGAGCGTCAGCCTCCCGCTCACGCCAGGAACTCCGCGACGGTGCCGGCGAAACGCTCCGGCTGCTCCCAGAAGAAGAGGTGTCCGCACCCGGAGAAGAGTTCGACGCGCGCGCCTGGGATCCGCTCGGCGAGCAGCGCCGCGTTGCCAGGGTCGACGACGGCGTCCTCGGCGCCGTGCAGGACCAGCGTCGGCGCAGAGATCTCGAGCCCGCCGCCGTCGAACGTCGCGCCCGCGGCGGCCTGACCCTGCCAACCGACCGGGTCGGGCGGGTTGGCGAGCCGCCGTTGGTAGAGCTCCTCGACCAGCGATCGGTCGGCGTCCGGGGCGAGCGCGTTCTCGACGAACCGCCGCAGCGCGACCTCGGGCGCGAGCGTCGCCGCCTCCTGCATCAGCGCGACGGTCTGCCCGGGCATCGGCACTGCTCCTGCGCCGCCGGGCGTCGTGCACGCGAGCACGAGCCGGTCGACGCGCTCGGGGAAGCCTGCGGCGAGCTCCTGGGCGGCCATCCCGCCGAGGCTCGCACCGACGACGTGCGCGCGGTCGGTCCCCGCTGCGTCGAGCACCGTCACTGCGTCCTCAGCCAACTGGCGCGCCGTGTACGGAGGCGGCGGCACGTCGCTCTCGCCGATCCCGCGGTTGTCGTAGCTGAGGACCCGGAACCGCTCGGCGAGCGCCGGGACGACCGGGTCCCAGCTCCAGCGTGCATAGCCGATGCCCTGCATGAGCAGCAGAGCCGGACCTTCGCCGCGCGACTCGTAGGCGAGGCGCACTCCTCCGTTGTGCGCGAACGCGCTCACGCTCCGGCCTCCGCCTCGCGCCCGACACGCTGCTCGAGCAGGCGCAGCCCCTGTCGGCGCCCTCGTCCGCCGAGGCCGGCGAGGCCGCCGGGCAGAAAGAAGACGATCAGGATGAAGAGCACGCCGAGGACGAAGAGCGGCTCGGAGAGGGGAACGCGCAGCACGGAAGGCAGATCCTGGATCCGCTGGTGGTCGACGAACGCGGGCAGGCGCTGGTCAAGGAAGGTGTAGAGGAACGCGCCGAGGATCGGACCCCAGAGCGTCCCCGTTCCGCCGATCACGACCATCACGAGCAGCGAGAGCGTGAACGAGGCGGAAACGACCTGCGGCGACGCGCCGGTCCCCAGCAGCAGGAGGTAAACGATCCCGCCGAGCGTCGCGAGGAAGGACGCGATCGCGAACGAGAGCAGCTTGAACGCGAACGGACGCAGCCCGATCACCTCGACGCGCTGCTCGTTCTCGCGGATCGCGCGCCAGACGTGGCCCGGCGACGACGCGAGCGACCACCGCACGACGAGTACGACGAACACGAGGTACGCGAGCGCGAGCCAGTAGAGATGCTTCGTGTTCACGACGCCGACGAGCGCGGACGGCAGCTTCTCGTAGGCGAGCGGCAGCCCCTCTTCGCCGCCGGTCAGGTTGTTCGGGTTCTTCTGAACGAGCACCGTGCCCGCCTGCGCGAACGCCAGCGTGACCATCGCGAAGGCGATTCCGCCCACTCGCAGGCTGACGGAGCCGACGACGATCGGCAGCACGATCCCGACGGCGATCGTCGCGAGGATCGCCTGCCAAAGCTCCCAACGCTCGAGCGCGATCGCCATCACGTACACGCCGGCGGCGAAGTAAAGCGCGTGCCCGAACGAGAGCAGCCCCGTGTGTCCGAAGAGCAGGTCGTAGCTCATCGCGACGCCCCCGAAGATCAGGCAGAGCCCGAGCAGCGTGAGCGTGCCCGGACTGTCGAGCGGCGAGGAGAATACGCCGTGCGTGTCCCACGAAAGCGTCGGCACCGCGGCGAGGAACGCGAGCGCCGCGAGCGTGAAGACGACGCCGGCCGCGCGTCTCAATGCGCCAGCTGCCATTTGCCTGCCAGCCCGCTCGGGCGAACGAGCAGCGTCAGCGCGAGCAGCATGATCACCGCGAGGTCGCCGACTCCGGAGGACGCGTAGTAGTTCGCGTACTGCTGTGTCAGCCCGACGATGACGGCTGCGACCGCGGACCCCGCGATCGAGCCGAGGCCGCCGATCACGACGACGATGAACGCGAAGATCAGCAGTGACGTCCCTCGCTCCGGGTCGATCGCGCCGAAGTACACGCCGGACAGGACCCCGGCGAGCGCAGCCGCGACTCCGCCGAGCGCGAAGACGAGCGTGAACGCCTTGCGCACGTCGATCCCCAGGGCGGTCACCATCGCGCGGTTCTCGACGCCCGCGCGGATGATCAGGCCGTAGCGCGTGTAGCGAAGGAACGCGAGCAAGCCGATCAGCACGGCGACCGCGACGCCGATCTCGACGAAGCGGTCGTTCGGCACCTCGGCGCCGAGCACCGAGGTCGTCTCGTAGAGCCAGCCCGGCACCTCGAAGATCCGCTCAGTCGGGCCCCAGATCCCCTGCAGCAGCGCGACCAGCGCAAGTGACAGGCCGACGGTCACGAGCACCTGCTCGATGTGGCGCAGGTAGAGCGGCCGGATCAGCACGAGCTCGACGAACACCGCGAGCACGCCACCGACGACCAGCCCGAACAGGCTCGCGAGCAGGAAGCGCGGCAGCACCGATTCGATCGTCCCCGCCAGTCGGTCGGAGAGCCACCACGCCGCATACGCGCCGACGGAGAGGAACGCGCCGTGCGCGAAGTTCAGCACGCCCATCAGCCCGTAGATGAGCGACAGCCCTGACGCGATCAGGAAGTACATCGCGCCGAGCCCGAGTCCGGTGATCGTGAGCAGGACGAAGGTGCTCATCCGGCGACCCCGAGGAAGCGGCGCACCAGCGCCGGGTCGGCGAGCAGCGCCCGCGCGTCGCCGCGATGGACGACGCGTCCCTGGTCGAGGACGACCGCATCGCGTGCGATCCGCCGCACCACGCCGAGGTTCTGCTCGACGAGCAGAATCGTCGCGAACTCGCTCGCGCGCTCGAGCACGTCGGCGACCTGCGTGACGAGGAACGGCGCGAGCCCCTTCGTCGGCTCGTCGATCAGGAGCAAACGGTTGTCGTTCAGCAGCGCGCGGGCGATCGCGAGCATCTGCTGCTGCCCGCCCGAGAGCGTTCCGGCGCGCTGGCGTCCGCGCTCGCGCAGCTCGGGAAAGAGGTCGTAGACGAGGTCGTAGCGCGGCTCGTCGTCGCGCTCGGCGAGGCGAAGGTTCTCCTCGACGCTCAACCCGGCGAAGACGTCGCGGTCCTCCGGCACGTAGCCGACACCGTGCCGCACGACCGAGTGCGTCGGAAGCTTCCGGATGTCCTCGCCGTCGAGCTCGATCTTCCCGCGACGCGGGACGAGGCCCATGATCCCGCGGAGCGTCGTGGTCTTGCCGACGCCGTTGCGGCCGAGCAGCGCCGTGACGGTGCCTTCCGCGACCTCGAACGAGACTCCTTGCAGAACGTGCGACTCGCCCAGGTAGCAGTGGACGTCGTCGAGCAGGAGCACGGTCGCACGCTCTGCGGCGACCGCGCTCATAGCGGCTCTCCGAGGTACGCCTCCTGCACCTGCGCGTTCTCCATCACGCGCTGCGGCGTGTCGATCGCGAGCAGTGCGCCGTGGTGCATGACGGCGATGCGGTCGGCGAGGCCGGTGACGACGCCGATGTGGTGCTCGACCATCAGCACCGTCTTGCCCTCTTCCTTGTGCACGGAGCGGATCACGTCGACGAGCCCGGGAACGTCGCCCGCGCTGACGCCGGCCATCGGCTCGTCGAGCAGGATCACGTCCTTGTCGGCCGCGAGCAGCATCGCGAGCTCGAGCTTGCGCTTGTCGCCGTGCGGGAGCGAGCCCGCGGCGACCGCCTCCCGATCGCCGAGCCCGACGCGCCCGAGCGCCCAGCTGCGCGCGCTCGATGGCCTCGCGCGAGCGACGAGGCGCGGCGCCAGATCCGCAGCGCGCCGCCGCGGCTCGCCTCCACCGCGAGCCTGACGTTCTCGAGCACGGACAGCAGCGGGAAGACGCTGGAGATCTGGAAGGTCCGCCCGAGTCCCGCCTGCGTGCGCCTGTGCACGGGCTCGTCTGTCACGTCCCGGCCGGCGAGCTCGATCCGCCCCGAGGTCGGCCGCATCAGCCCCGAGAGCAGGTTGAAGAGCGTCGTCTTGCCGGCCCCGTTCGGCCCGATGATCCCGAGGAACTCACCGGAAGGCACCTCGAGCCCGACACCGGCGACGATGGTTGCGCCGCCGATGTCGAGCCCGAGGTCTCGAGTCCTCAGGATCGGGGAGTCCGCCAACGACCTACGGGAACTGCTTGGCCGCCGGCGCGGTGTTTCCGGCCGCGAACGTCTTCACCGGCACGGCGCGCCACTTGCCGCTCACCTGACGCGTCCGCACCTGGAACATGGGCTGCAGCATGGCATGGTCGGACTGCCGGATCCGCTGCGCCCCCTTCGGCGCGGCGAACTGCCAGCCCTCGAGCGCGCTGATCATGCGCTCGACGTCGTCACCGCCCCGTGTGACGGCCCGCGCGATCATCTGCGCGGTCACGAACCCGTCCGGCGTGAAGATGTCCGGTATCTGGTTCCGCCGCTTCATCTTCGCCACGAGCCAGTTGTTGACCTTGTTCTTCGGCGCCTCCGCGACGTAGTGCGAGAGGTAGTTCAGCCCGGCGACGAAGGTTCCCCATGTGGCGCGCTCGGGGAGCCCCGTGGCGACCGTCGTGCCCCTGATCGTGCCCTGCTGCTCGAGCGCACGCCACATCGCGGTCGCGGTCGTGCCGGCCCAGGCGACGAAGAGCAGGTCGGGGTTGGCCTGCGTCGCGCGCTGTGCGAACGGCGTGAAGTCGTTCGCCGATAGCGGTACGAGGATCGAGGAGACGTTGTGCCCCGCCCCGCCGAGGATCGCGCGGACGGCCGCGACGTTGCCCTGGCCGAACACGCTGTCCTGTGCGAAGACGACGACGCGGCGGCCGACGCCGCTGCCGAGGATGCCCTTCGCCGCAAGCACGTCCTGCGTGCTCTGCCGGCCCGCGCGGAACGTGTACCGGTTGAGGCCGGTGACCGCGTCCGTCGCGGCGGGTCCGCTGATGAACAGCACCTTGTTCTGTGCGGCGAGGGGCGCAACCTGCACCGCGACGCCCGACGACGTCGAGCCGCCGATGATCTTGTACCCCTGGCCGATCAGATCGCGCGCGGCGGCGACGGCCTTCGCGGGGTCGCCCGCGTCGTCGACGTACCGAATCTGCACAGGACGGCCGTTGATCTTGTTCGTCCCCTTGGTGACGTACTCCAGACCAAACGTCAGCCCCTGGCGGAACTGCGCGCCGTATGCAGAGAGCAGGCCCGTGCGCGAGTAGACGATCCCGATCTTGACCGGCGCAGCGGCCTGTGTGCCCTCTGTGCTCCGTGTGCCCGCGCCCGCGGTGCCTGCAACGGCCGCGAGCGAGAGCAAGAGGACGACGAGGAACGCCGCCCAGACTCTCCGATGCATGTGACTCCCTTCGGAAACTGAGACCCGATTCAGGTCTCGCTTTATGACAGGTCGGGGAGCCGCAGTCAAGAGCGGCGACGGCCTCGAGCCCGATGGATAGCCTCCGCGCGATGGAAGCGGCGCTGGTCCCGGATCCTCGTCGCTGGCGGGCACTCGCGCTCGTCTGCGTCGCCTTCTTCATGGTCGTGCTCGACGTCTCGATCGTCAACGTCGCGCTCCCCTCCATCGCGAGCGATCTCAAGCTCTCGCCGTCGACGCTGCAGTGGATCATCACCGCGTACTCGCTCGCCTTCGGCGGGTTCCTGCTCCTCGGGGGGCGCGCCGCGGACGTGCTCGGCCGGCGGCGCGTCTTCATCGCCGGGATGGCCCTGTTCACGTTCGGCTCGCTCATGTGCGGCTTCGCGCAGGGCGGCGCATGGCTGATCGCGTTCCGGGCGCTGCAGGGGCTCGGCGGTGCGATCGTCTCGCCGGCGACCTTGTCGATCATCAACGCCGCCTTCCGGCACGGCGGCGCTGAACGGAACAGGGCGTTCGGCATCTGGGGCGCCGTCGCAGGTAGCGGCGCGGCGGTCGGCGTGCTGCTCGGCGGAGTGCTGACCGAGTACTTCGGCTGGCAGTGGATCTTCTTCGTCAACGTGCCCGTCGGGATCGCGATCATCGCGCTCACCTCTCGGCTCGTCTCCGAGGGGCGCGCCGAGGACGTCGATCCGCACACGGACCCCTTGGCCGCGCTGCTCGCGACGGGCGGGCTCGTCTCGTTCGTCTACGCGATGTCGCGCGCACCCGAGGCCGGCTGGGTCTCGCTCCAGACGATTGGACTGACGGTCCTCGCCGTCGTGCTCATCGCGGCCTTCTTCGTCACGGAAGCCCGCAGCGACTCGCCGCTCGTGCCGCTCGAGCTGTTCCGGGTCCGGGCCGTCGCTGTGGCCAACCTCGTCGGCTTCTGCATCGGCGGCGCGATCTTCGGCGGCTTCTTCCTGCTCAGCCTCTACATGCAGCAGGTGCTCGGCTATTCGCCGATCCAGGCGGGTGTCGCGTTTCTCGCGACCGCGGGCACGACGATCCCCGCGGCCGGCGTCGCGCAGGCGCTGATCACCCGGGTGGGCGTGAAGCCCGTGATGGCGACCGGCCTCGCCCTGACAGCCTTCGCGTATCTCTGGTACACGCAGCTTCCGCCCGACGGCACGTTCTGGCGCAACCTGTTCGTGCCCTTCGTGGCGAGCGGCTTCGGACTCGCGTTTGTCTTCATCCCGGTCTCGCTCGCCGCACTCGCGAACCTCCAGGAGCGCGTGGCCGGCGTCGCGTCCGGACTCCTCAACACGTCGCAGCAAATCGGCGGGGCACTCGGCGTCGCGATTGCGGCGACGATCGCGAACACCCACACGAAGACCCTGCTCGCGGAAGGCTCCGCTCGCGCCGCAGCGCTCACCGGCGGCTTCAACTGGGCCTTCTGGGTGGGCAGCACGTTCGCGATCGTCGGACTCGCCGTCACGCTCCTGATCCTCAGGCGCAGCGACGTGCCCGCCGTTCCGGCGTCCTAGCGGCGACGGCGCGATCCGCTGATCCCCCGAACGGGGGTACAGCAGGAGCGCCGGCGGAGCGAAGCATGGACTGCAGGCAACGGCGTCGCGCCCCGCCTTCGAATCCGCCAAATCCGAGGAGCTCGTTCGTGGTCACCGCCATCGCCAAGAGATCCCGCCGAAGCTCGGCGCTTGTCGTCCTTTCGATCTCCGCGCTCGTCCTCGCGACGACCGCGTCCGCCCACCGCGACGAGTTCCGTCCGGGGAAGTGGCCGTCGCACACGGTGCTGATCGGCTACGCGAGCGAGCAGGCGCTCGAGACTGCGTTGCGTGGTCGTGGCGCCCAGGTCGTCTCGCGTGTGCCGTCGCTCCGCACGGTCGCGGTGCGACCCTCCGGCGACGCCGCGTCGTTCGCATCCGACGTCGCGGGCGCACACGGCATCGACTTCGTGCAGGCGCCGGTCCCGCGGCGCGCGCTCGTCGAGCCTGGTCTCGCGCCGGCCGCGGTTCCCGGCGGCTCCTACCAGTGGCAGTACGCGCTCACCGGCGCCGACCGCGTCCCCGAGCGCTACGCCCGCACCGCCTTCTCGGTCCGCATCGGCATCGTCGACTCGGGCGCCGACCTGAGCGCGCCCGACATCGAGTCGAAGCACCCGGTCACCTACAACGCGATCGACAACTCGCGCGACGTCAGCGACCCCGTCGGGCACGGCACCTTCGTCGCCTCGCTCGCGGCAGGCTCGTCGTCGAACGGCGAGGGGATCGCCGGGATCGCAGGCCAGGCGGGGCTGATCACGATCAAGGCGAGCTCGGAGGGGATGTTCACCGACTTCGAGCTCGCGGCCGCGATCGCCTACGCGGTCGACAACGGCGCGAAGGTCGTCAACCTCAGCCTCGGTGGGACGAGGTCGTCGCGCGCAGAGGTGCGGGCGCTCGAGTACGCCCTCACGAGGGACGTGCTCGTCGTCGCCGCAGCCGGCAACGAGGCGCTCCGCGGAAACCCGGTCGAGTACCCCGCCGCGCACCTGCAGCCCGTCGGCTCGAACGGCGTGGGCGGCTACGGACTCTCGGTCGGCGCCTCGACGATCACAGGGGCGCGCGCGTCCTTCTCCAACCACGGCTCGTACATCTCGCTGGCCGCTCCGGGCGAGGACGTCTTCGGAGCGCTCTCGAAGGACTCGTCGCCCAAGGAGTGGCCGCGCGTGACGCTTCCCGGTTCGACGAAGGGGCTCTACGGCTACAGCAGCGGCACGTCGTTCTCAGCACCCCAGGTCGCCGGCGCCGCGGCGCTCGTCTGGGGCGTCAACCCGTCGCTCAGCTCCCGTCAGGTCGCGGACATCCTCAAGCAGACCGCGTCGGGCAAAGGCCAGTGGAACCCCGAGCTGGGCTTCGGCGTGATCGACGTCGCCGCGGCGGTCGAGGTGGCGCGCGTGACGCCCGCGGTCTCTCTCCGGGCGGTCAAGTTCGGGGACGCCGCCCGTCTCAGCTGGCGCGGCTCGACGCGCAAGGAGCACGCGTACCGCGTCCTCACCCTCGGGCCGAAAGGCGAGGACAACGTGCTCATCCCGAGCACGACCGAGACCTCGCAGACGATCCAGCAGGCCAAGGGCCACACGTACGCGTTCGTGGTCGAGTCGCTCGACGCAGCGGGAGCCGTGATCGCGCGCTCCGCACCGGCGCTCGTCACCCTCGGGCAGGCGAAGACCTCGCTGACCCTGATGCCGTTCAAGTTCAAGCAGCGTGGCAAGCGCTACTCGCTCGTGATCGGGATGCTCTCGACCAACGCGCCGGATTTGAAGCTCGACCGACGCATCATCCGGCTCGAGCAGCGGATCCAGGGACGGTGGCGGCACGTCACCTTCCAGTGGACGGACGCGTCGGGACGGGTGATCTGGATCGTGCCGAAGGGCCGCTACACGATCCGGGCGCTGTTCAGCGACTCATCGGAGCTGAAGGCGTCGAACAGCCGGGCGCTGACCGTCAGCGGCGTTCCTAGCCGCGAACCGCGCCGGCCGTCAGGCCGAACGCGACGCGCCGCTGCACGAGCGCGAAGAAGATCACGATCGGCAGCGACGTGAGCGTCGCCGCTGCCATCAACGGCCCCCACGCCGTCCCGCGCGAGGTCGTGAACGACGCGAGCCACACCGTCAGCGTCTGGTTCTCCTGGCTGCTAAGCAGGACGTACGCGAAGATGAACTCGTTCCAGGCCTGCACAAACGCGAAGACCGACGTCGCGACGAGGCCGGGCGCGATCAGCGGCAGCAGGATGCGCACGAACGCCCCGAAGCGCGTGCAGCCATCCACCATCGCCGCCTCCTCGAGCTCGCGCGGGATCCCCATCACGAAGCCACGGAGCGTCCAGATCGTGAAGGGCAGGACGAAGGTCAGGTACGTCACGATCACGCCGCTCAACCGATCGACCTGGTCGACGCGCGCGAGCAGCACGTAGAGCGGGATGATCAGCGCGGTCGCGGGGATCATCTGCACGCCGATGATCAGAGCGATGAACGCCTTGCGGCCGTAGAAGTGGAACCGTGCGATCGCGAGCGCGGCGAGGAAGCCGATCACGAGCGAGAGCACGACGACGACGGTCACGATGATCACGCTGTTCTTGACGTTGTCCCAGAAGTACGGACGGTGGATCGCGTCATCGAAGTTGTCGAGCGTCCACGGGGACGGGATCCACTTCGGGTCGAAGCGCAGGACGTCGCGGCCGGGCTTGAACGCGGTCGCCGCCATCCAGTAGACCGGGAAGATCATCACGACGAGCACGACCAGCCCGATCGCGTTCGCGATCAGCCGCTGGCGGTTCCGGCGGTTGCGCACGTCGAAGGACGTGCGCACGCGTGCGGCGACGGCGCTCAATCGATCTCCGAGATGCGGATCATCTGCCGCACGTAGACGAAGCTGACGCCGAGCATCAGCAGCACCATCACGACCGCGATCGCGGCACCGAGCCCGTACTGGCTGAGACGGAACGACTCGACGAACGAGTACACGCCGAGCAGGTAATAGTCGGGGCTCGGTCGCGCCTGCAGCATGATCCAGACCTGGTTGAAGACCTGGAAGTCCCAGATGATCGACAGGCTCGCGACGATGATGAAGATCGGCTTCACGAGCGGGAAGGTCACTCGTCGGAAGACGTCCCAGGCCCGAGCCCCGTCGACCTCGGCGGCCTCGACGAGCTCCTGCGGCACCTGTGAGAGCCCCGCGTAGATCGTGATCGCCGCGAACGGGATCGCGCCCCACACGACGCAGGCAGTGATCACCGCGAAGCCGGTCCAGGGGTTGTCGAACCAGTTGTAGTGAATGAGGTCGACGATGTGGAGCTTCGTCAGCGTCCAGTTGAGGACGCCGAACTCGAAGTCGACCATCCACTGCCAGACCGAGATCGCCACGACGACCGGCGTCGCCCAGACCCAGACGAGCCCGACGAGCAGCGCCGAGCGCATGTACTTGCCCATGCGCGCGAGCAGCAGGGCGATCAGCGTCGCGAACAGCATCGTCAGCCCGACGTTCACGGCGGTGAAGACGACCGTCCGCACGACGATGCGCCAGAACTCACCGTCGCCGAGGATGTGCCGGTAGTTGTCGAGCCCCGTCCACGTGCCGCGGTGCGCGATCAGCTCCTCGAGCCCGTAGTGCTCGAAGGAGATGCGCCCGAGCCACCAGAGCGGCCACGCGAGCACTCCGACGAGCACGACCATCGTCGGGAGGAGCAGGAGGTACGGAGGCGCCAGCGCCCGGATGGCCTCGCCGAAGGTGCGGCTCGGCCGCCGAGAGGAGGTAGGAGTCCCGATCTCGGCGGCCGGGGCCGCGGCCCGGGGAGCGGCGCTCATTGCCCGCCGCTCCCCGGGTGTCGCGTCACCGTGCGTTCAGGATCTGGGTGATCTGCGCGCTCGCGCGCGTGGCCGCCGCTCTGACCGTCCGGCGTCCGGTGAAGATCTCCGCGAGCATGTTCTGCAGAGTCTGGGCGTTCTCCACGTTCACCCAGTTCGGGGCCGTGGGCACGAACCAGCTCGACGTCGCCGCGCGGGCGAAGGGAGCGAGGGTCGGCTTGCTGGCGTTGATGTTGACGAGCGAGGTCGTGTTGGGGATCACGCCCGCTGAGCTCGTCAGCTGACGCATCGAGTTGGTCGCCGTGTAAGCGCGAATCCAGTCGATCGCCAGCGCACGGTTGCCACTCGACGCCGGGATCGCGAGATCCGAGCCGCCGAGGAACGTCGGCATGAACTTGCCCTTGTTGTGGCTCGGCATCGGGAACGCGCCGAGCACCGGAGCCAGGGCAGGATCGCCGATCTTCGGGTCTGAGATCAGGCCCCACTCCCAGCCGTTCGCGATGTCCGCGCCGACGTGGCCCTGAGAGAACACGGTCCACTGCTCGGCCTCGGTGCCCGAGCGGTTCGCCCGCGAGAGCGCGAGCACCGTGGACTTGAGCTTCGTCAGCCCGGCCAGTGCCTGGGGAGAGTTGAGGGTTCCGACCCATTTGCCGTTCTTGAAGCGCGCGATCGCTCCGCCGTAGTCATAGACGAACGACATCCCGGCGTACCAGTACTTGCCCGGGAAGTAGAGGGCGGAGTAGTTCCGATCGCTCTTGTGCTTGGCCATGACCTTCTTGCCGGCGGCGATGAACGCGTCGAGCGACGCGGGCGCCTTCCGCATGCCCACGGCGCCGTAGTGGTCCTTCCGGTAGATGACGGCGCGCGCACCGGCGTAGTAAGGCACGCAGTAGAGCCTGCTCTGATACGTGCACGACCCCTTCAGGGCGTTGAGCCACGTCTTGTTGTTGGGGAAGCGCGCCTTGCTCGCCGTCAGGTTGGCGAGCGCACCGGCGGCCATGTACTTGGTCGTCTCCGTGTTCCCGAGCTCGACCACGTCGGGAGCGCGACCGCCCGCGAGGGCTGCGTCGAGCTTCGTCAGGTGCTCGCCCCAGGTCTGGATCTCGACCTTGACGTTGACGTCGGCGTGCGAGCTCTCGAACGAGCGGTTCGCAGCGCTGACCACGGCGGCCCAGTCAGGCCCCTGCGCGTCGGTCATCAGCCAGACCGTGAGCGTTGTTGCCTTTGCGCCGTCGGTTCTCGCGCCTGCCGTCGGCGCCCCGGCGGCAACTGCAATCGCGAGAGCCGCGGCGACGACGTAGCGAAGGTTCATTCTCGTCCTCCCGCGATGTCGGCGAGCGGATGGTGGCCGGGCCGCTCGCCGAGTGGTTCGTACCAATGGGCCACGGCGGCAGCATCGCACGGTCGCCCCATCCCTGTCAAGACCACTTTTGCTATTTCCGCTTCGCAGCAGGCAAAACACTCTCGGCTTTGACCCAGAATGGTACTGACCAGCCCGCTCAACGGGCGAGCGTGACCTTCTCGAGCCCCTGCGGGTGGTCCGGGTCGTAGCCCTTCGCCAGCGCGAGCGCGCGAGCGAAGAGCTGGCCGGGGAGCACCGAGAGCAGCGGTGAGAGGAGTGACAGCGGCGGCTCGGGCGTCGGGAGCCGAAACGAGGCGTCGAGCTCGGCGGCGGCGGCCCCACTCGCGACCACGCCCGCCCCGGCGGCGCGGGCGCGCGCGACCGCCTCTCGCACCGCCTGGAGGTTCTCGTCCCTCGAGGCGATCGCCCAGACCGGGAAGAGCGCGTCGAGCGCGGCGACCGGCCCGTGGGCGAACGCCGTTGCGGTCATCGGCTCCGCCGCGATGCGGCAGGTCTCGAGCAGCTTGAGCGCGATCTCCCGCGCGGTGGCGAGCTCCGTCCCGCGCCCGATCACGAACATCCGCCCGACGAAGGCGAACGAGACGGCGAGCTCCGCCACCGCGGGCTCCAGCGCAGGGAGCGACTCGTCGATCAGGTCGGCCACGCGGGCAACGCCGTCGGCGAACTCCTTTCCGCGCCCCGCGGCGTGGGCAGCGAGGAGCGCAAGCGCGGCGACCGTGTTCAGGTACGTCTTCGTCGCGGCGATCGACCGCTCCGGCCCGGCCGCGAGCGGCAGCACCGCCTCGGCGGCGAGGCCGAGCGCAGAGTCGGGGTCGTTCGTGACCGCAACCGTGAACGCGCCCTGCGCGCGTGCGCGCGAGACGTACTCGACGACGTCCGGCGTCCGCCCCGACTGCGACAGGGCGAGCACGCACGAGCCGGTGTGATCGAGCTTCGCGTCCGAGTACACGGTCAGAGAGATCGAGTCGCGCAGCGCGGTCCAGCCCGGCAGCAGCCCAAACGCGTAGACGCCGTACGACGCGGCATTGTCGGAGGATCCGTGTGCGACCAGCCGAACGAGCGTCCGGTTCGTGCGCCTTGCCTCGGCCGCGACGTCCGCGAACTCGGTCTCGTGCGCGAGCAGGCGACGAAGAGCCGCGGGCTGCTCGCGGATCTCGTCGAGGAGCGCTGCCCCAGGGGGCTCCACGCCGGACGGGCTCAGGCAGCGACAAGCGCCTCGCCCCCGACGAGCACGCGCTCGACCTCGAGGTTGTCGTCGAGCACGACGACGTCGGCGCGCACGCCCCTTGCGATCCGCCCCACCTCGAGCTCGCCGACGACGCGCGCGGGGACCTCGGTCGCCGCCGACAGCGCGTCGGCGAGGGGCACGCCGAGGTCGTGCAGGTTGCGGACGGCCTGCAGCATCGTCAGCACGCTGCCGGCGAGAACATCGTCCGAGCTTCGCGCACTGCCCCCGCGGACCTCCACCTCGACGTCGCCGAGGCGGTAGTGCCCGTCGCCCTGCCCCGCGCCGGCCATCGCATCGGTCACGAGCGCAAGCCGGCCTGCGGCCGCGCGCCAGACGAGCAGTGCGGTCTCGTCCGCGACGTGGTGTCCGTCAAGGATCAGCTGCACGACAACGTCGTCGCGCACGAGCGCTGCGCCGGCGATGCCGGGGTCGCGGTGCCGGAACGGCCGCATGGCGTTGAACAGGTGGGTGACGGCGAGCGCGCCACGGTCGAACGCGGCCTCCGCCTCTTCGGCGGTGGCGTCGGTGTGGCCGCACGAGACGGCGACGCCGCGGGCGAGGAGCAGGTCGATCAGCTCGAGCGCGCCCGGCAGCTCCGGCGCGAGCGTCACGAGCCGAACCGGTCCAGCGTCCAGCAGGCGCTCGAGCACGTCGGGATCGGGGTCGAGCCGGCCCTCGAGAAGGTGGGTGCCCATTCGCGCCGCGGCGAGGAACGGGCCCTCGACGTGCACGCCGAGGATCCGTGGGCCACGCAGCTCGCGCGGGACCTCGTGGAGCGCTGCGGCGAGCACGTGCTCGGGCGCCGTGATCAGCGTCGGGAGATAGGCGGTGACGCCGGTCTCGAGCAGCGCTTCTCCGGCCCGCTCGTACCCTGCTGCGTCCGCCGAAGCGAAGTCGACGCCGCCGAAGCCGTTCACCTGGAGATCGACGAAGCCCGGCGCCGCGATCCCGGTGCGCCCGTTGCCGCGGCGGATGCCGAAGCGCGCGATGCGACCTTCGCGCACCTCGACGTCGCCGGGGACGAGCTTCCCGTCGACGAGCGCGGCTTCGACGCCCAGTCTCACTGCAGCGCCGCGCGCACGTTGTCGTCGGACGACGCAAGACGCTCACGCGCGGCTGCCGCATCGACGCCGGCGAGGAGCGAGACGATCGCGACCTTGGCGCTGCCGCCGGCAGCCTCGAGAGCCTGGTCGGCGCGCGTCGCCTCCACTCCGGTTGCGACGCGGACAATCGAGCGAACCCGCTCGCGGAGCTTCTCGTTCGTCGCCGCGACATCGACCATCAGGTTGCCGTACGTCTTGCCCAGCCGGATCATCGAGACCGTCGAGAGCGTGTTCAGAACGAGCTTCTGCGCGGTCCCGGCCTTCAGGCGCGTCGACCCCGCGACGAGCTCCGGCCCGACGACGACCTCGATCGCTCGGTCGGCGAGCGCCGCGAGCTCCGACCCGGGCGCGCAGACGAGCGCGACCGTGTGAGCACCCGCAGCGCCTGCAGCCCGAAGCGCTCCGAGCACGTACGGCGTTCGTCCGCTCGCGCTGATCCCGACGACGACGTCGTTCGGACCGGGTGCGAGCCGCTCGAGCTCGCGCGCACCGGCGTCGCCGTCGTCCTCGGCGGCTTCCTGCTCGGGCGCCGAGGCGGCCGCGCTCCCTCCGGCGACGAGGGCGACGACTCGGTCGGCAGGCATCGAGAAGGTCGGACTCGCACTCGGCGGCGTCGACCGCGGCGAGCCGGCCGGACGTCCCTGCACCCACGTAGACGAGGCGCCCTCCGCGCTGCAGCCGCTCGACGATGTCGTCGACCGCCGCAGCGACGTCGTCGCCCGCGGCTGCAACCGCCCAAGGAACGGTGGCGTCCTGCGCATTCATCAGCGCCACGAGCTCCGCGGACGAGCGCAGGTCGAGGTCGGCATGGTCGGTGCGAGCGCTCTCGGTGATCCGCGCCGCAGGCTCGGCAAGCAGCTCGCAGACGCGCTCCCAGACCTCGAGCGAGTCCGGCGTCGCGAGATGGCTCATGTGCGCGCAGGCCTCGTAGCCCCAGACCCACACGCGGTCGACGCCCGCCGCGCGGGCAGCGCCGACCGCGCCTTCGAGGTCGGGGAGGTCGGCGGCTGTGAGGCGGAATGCAGGGACCCAGAGCTCCGAGGCGACACCGTGGCGATTCGCCGTCTCGACCAGCAGGCCTGCGAACCGCTGCACGAAGGGGCCGGCCTCCTCGTCGAAGCTCTTCCAGTACGGATCCGTCGCGAAGACGTCGACGCCGGGGAGCGAGGCGACCGCGTCCCAGTCGCGCACGCCGTGCGCGCCCTCGACCGCGGGAAGCAGGCAGATCGTGTTGCGTCCGCCGCGCGAGCGAACGTGCTCTGTGAGCTCGCCGAGAAAGTCGACGAGCGACGCCTCGCGAAAGGCGAGCACCTCGTCGTCGAGCTGCGCAGGAAAGTCGCGGCCGAACCGCTCTCGGCACACATCGCACGTGCAGCTCCAGCGTCTGGGGTCGTCGATGCCGACGTGGTCGGGGACGACCCAGTGCGGCTCGTCCCAGAAGACGAGGTCGGCTCCGGCTTCGAGCGCTGCGTCGGCCCATTCGGCGCAGAACGAGCGGTAGGCCGGATGGTTGAGACAGGCTGCGGCGACGCGGCGGCCGTCGTCGAGCACCTGGCACGCATCCGGGTTCATCGTCACGAACCGGCTCTCCGCCTCGCCGCCGAACGTCCGCCCGAGGCCCCAGGGGTTCATCTGCACCTCGAGCCCTCGCGCGTGCGATGCGTCGACGATGCGCTTCATCGTGTCCCGGTAGTACGCGAGGTCGTTCTCGGAGTACGTGTGCAACACGCCGGTGAACCCGCGGCGCACGAGATCGTCGAGGTCGCGCTCGACGTGACGCGGGATGCGCACGCCGAAGTACGCGCTGCCGGTTTGGCCGCTAGCGGCCGCGGCCGTCATCGCGCACCGTCAGCACCGGAACGCCCGTGCGCGGCGTCTGCGGCGTCAGCTCGCTGACGAGCACGTAGCGATCGCCGCGGTAGATCGAACGCACGAACTCGACCGTCTTCCCGTCGGCGGAGCGGCTCGTCCGCTCGAAGAGAAAGGCCGGCGAGTGCAGCGGCACGCCCAGCGCCTCCGACTCCTCCTCGTTCGTCACCGTCGGCTCGATCTGTTGCACGCCGCCGGCGATCGTGATCCCGTAGCGCTCCGACAGCAGCTCGTAGAACGACTGCGTCTCGAGATCCTTCGCGGTCAGCCCCGGCACGAGCGCGCTCGGCACGTGCAGCATCTCGATCGCCATCGTCTCGCCGTCGGCGAGGCGAAGCCGCCTGGCGACCATCGTCGGCTCGGAGGGCGATACCTTCAGGAACCGCCCGAGCCTCGCTCCCGCAGGGACGGTCTTGAGCTCGATCGTACGGCTCGTCGGCCGCATGCCGCGCCGGCGCATGTCCTCGGTGAACGAGGTCATCGTCAGCTCCTGGGCGATCTTCGGCTCGCTGACGAAGGTGCCGCTGCCGCGCCTGCGCACCAGGTAGCCCTCGCGGACGAGCTCGTCGAGGGCGGCCCGCACGGTCAGGCGTGAGACGCCGAAGTCGACGGTCAGCCGGCGCTCCGAGGGGATCGATTCCCCAATCGACATGTTCTCGATCAGCTCGAGCACCTTGTCGCGCGTTTCGGTCTGCTTGGTCACCCGAACCGCCAAGTGGTCAGTGCCTCTCCGAGCGCTGCTGCATGGTGTTTGGCATCGTACAGCGCCGACCGACAAGTGGTCAATACCAGCGTGGTGAAAAATGTGGTCCGGTACGGTCGCCGCGGTGGCCGAGCGGGTCCTGAGGGCGCGAGAGCTGAATCGGGCGCTGCTCGCGCGGCAGCTGCTCCTCGAGCGGGTGCGGCGGCCGATCCCGCGCGTGCTCGAGCGAATCGGCGGGATCCAGAACCAGTACGCCCCGAATGGATACATCCGGCTCTGGTCGTCGATCGAAGGGTTCGAGCGCGACGACTTGACCCGTGCGCTCGAGCGGCGCAGCGTGATCCAGGGGACGCTCATGCGCGAGACGATCCACCTCGTCTCGCGGCGCGACTATCCGCTCTTCGCCGCGGGGATCCGGCGCTCTGGCCAGGAGTGGCGCCTGCGCGTCGACAAGCGCGACCACGAACGGGAAGTGGCTGCCGCAGCGCAGAAGCTCACCCGGCACATGCGGGGCCGAACGATCTCGCGGAAGGAGCTCGACGACTTCGCCCGCGGCACGATCAGTGGTGTGGGGCACTGGGTCGACCTCGTCCGCGTGCCTCCCTGCGGCACGTGGAAGCAACGCGGCGCGCACACGTACGGCCTGGCGTCAGAGTGGGTCGGCCCGCTCGAGGCCACCGAGGAGGAGGGCATCGAGCACCTGGCGCGCCGCTACTTCGAAGCCTTCGGCCCGGCGCCCGCGAAGGACATCTCGAACTGGTCGAAGATCCCGCCGAAGCGGCTGGCGCCGGTGCTCGAGCGAATGCGGCTCCGACGCTTCCGAGACGAGGCCGGGACGGAGCTCCTGGACGTGCCGCGCGCACCGCTCCCCCACCCCGAGACGCCTGCGCCGGTGCGGTTCCTGCCCACCTGGGACGCAACGCTGCTCGTCCACGCGCGCCGCACCCTCATCCTCCCGGAGCGCTACCGAGGGCGCATCTTCCACACGAAGGCGCCGCACTCGTTCCCGACTTTCCTCGTGGACGGCCAGGTCGCGGGCACCTGGCGTTACGAGAACGGGCGAGTCGAGATCGAGCCGTTCGCGCGGCTTCCGCGCGGTGTCCGAGGTGAGCTCGAGGACGAGGCGGACCGCCTCGCCGAGCTCCACGCGTAACCTCCCGCGTCGTCAGTGGCTCATCGTCCCGGGCGGGTTGCCGACCTTGAGCAGGCCGACCTGGCCGAGGTCCACGTGCGCGAACGCGTGGCTGACGAAGGGATACAGCCCCGGCTCGTCGATCTTCACGTCGAAGACCGCGCCGCCGCCTGCAGGTACGGCAACGGTCTGAACGCCGCGCTGGAACTGCGTCATGTCGCCGTTCACCCAGGCGCGGTCGAAGATCGTCCCGACCACGTGGAAGTTCGTGTCGAGCGTCGGGCCTGCGGCGACGACCCAGAAGCGCACGGTTTCGCCCGGGTCGGCGGTCAGCGGATGGGTGACGTACTGGTTCGCGTAGCCGTTGAACGTCGTCCAGTCGGGCGCCGTCGCCCGCGCCTTCGCCATGTCCAGGCTCGCGGGCTCCTCGATGCCGGAGCCGTTCAGATACCACTCGCTCGCAACCAGCACGTACTCGCGGTCGGCCTTCGGCAGCGCCTTCGCGGGACTGACGACGATCGCGCCGTACATGCCGTTCGCGATGTGCGCGAGGACAGGCTTCGTGCCGCAGTGGTACATGAACACGCCCGGGTCGTTCGCCTTGAAGCGGAACGTGAACGACTCGCCCGGGTCGACGTCCTTGAAGGCGACGTTCGGCGCGATGCGCGCAGCGTGGAAGTCGATCGAGTGCGGGATCGCGCCGCCGTTCGTCAGGGTCATCTCGACGGTCTGGCCCTCCCGAACGTGCACGACCGGACCGGGAGCGCCGTGGCCGTCGAAGGCCCACGTGTTGTACGTGACTCCGGGCGCGATCTGGACGGCCATGTCCTTCAGCGTCATGTGGACCCGCACGAGGTCGCCGGACTGAAGCGGCGGCAGAGTCGCGTCGGACGCCTCGTGTGCCTTCGCGAGCTCGTCCGCGTTTGCGGGCACGGTCCCGGCGAAGCTGGCGAGCGGCAGGGCGACGTTGTGATCGTGGGCCGCCGCTGGTGCAGCTTCGGTCGGCTTCTCGTTGTTGTCCCGCGACGCGGCCATCGAATCCAGCGAGAAGACAACGGCCCCGATCGCCGCGAACACGGCGACGAGGACGAGCGCGAGCATTCCCTTGATTGCCATGTCTGCGACTCCTTCTCGATTACGTGCCTTCATCGTCAGGCGAGCGGCAACAGGCCGAATCCGCCGGAAGCCGCAGCCCGACTGCGGAAACCCCGCAGACGTCCGCTCAAGGTCTCGAGCTCACGCGCCCCGAGCGAGGCTCTCCGTGGGCCGTTGTCCGGGCTGCCATGCCTCCGGCAGTGCGACGAGCCCCGCCGCGATTGCGGTTGCATAGCTCAGAGCGAGCGCGACCCAGGCGGGCCACAGTGTCGTGCCTGCCTCGATGCCGACCGGTCCGGCCTGCACCTCGGGGTTCCCGGAGAAGACCGCAGCGACGGTCGCGCACACCAGCGGCACGGCGAGCAGCAGGTCTGCGATCCCGAGAATCGGATCGATCTCCTTCCTCACCCGCAGGTGATTCAGGTTTACGACGATGAGCGCAAACGCCGCCGCACCAGCAAGCCAACCCCACCCACTCAAACCAATGGTTTCAACGCGAACGCGCGCCACGCCGGCCACGTCGACGCTCGTGCGGTGCCAGTCGAGGAAGAGCACGATGACGAAGGCCAGCGCTGCGCCCAGCATCGCGATCGTTGATGCGCCTTTGAGTGACTTCACGGTCATTGCTGCCTCCTTCGCTTGTTTCGGTGCACGCTCCGCGCGTCGCGATGCGTGACGCACGCTTGATCGGTCGCCCGGATCGCGGGAGAGGCGACAGCGCGAGACGCACAGGCGCGAACAGCGGCAAGAGCACGATCGACCTGCACCCCCTGCTCGCGCCGCGCGACGGCGACGCCGGCGTCCCAGCCGGGTGCGCGACCACGGCGAGGGAGTTGAACGGATTCAACATCGAGGCCACTGCGTGTGATCAGCCAAGAGACGATTGAGTTCGACGTCCACATCTCTCCCGCGCGAAGTTCGTCTCGACCCCAGACGAGGGTCGGCACGGACGGAACCAGCGCGAGTAGTCGACTGACCGCGGAGTCATCGTCGGTCAGCCGCGCGGGACTCGAAACCGCCTCGTCGACATCTGGAATGACACCGTCTCTCCAGCGACGCAGCTCGTACCGAAAGAGCCTGAAGCGGCGAAGAGACCGGCTCCCAACGGGTCCCTCCGTGACCACCCCGCGATCTGTCCCGATCTCCTTGGGGATCGGTGTCATCTCGATGACGAACCGCCCGTCGCGACTTCGCACCTCGAGCGCAGCGTGGTAGAGGGCACGCCTTGGACGGCGGCCTCGCGCCGCCTGAATGCTCTCGAACACCTTCCCGTTGAATCGAACCGAGCGGCCGCCCGCGCCCAGCGGAAGCCAGTAGAGATCGACGAACTGGTCGGTGCGCCGGCCGCCGGGGTTCCCGTCCGACCGCGTCGTTCTCGGCCGCACTGCTCGTGCTGTCGCCGTGGTCACGTGTCTAGCTCCGATCTCCCCGGGGAGCTCGGCTCGCGGACGATCAGTACGGAGCACCGCGCCTGGTGCGCGACTCGCTCGGACACAGACCCCAGCGCTTTGACCCCGTGCAGGCCGCGGCTGCCGACGACGAGCAGATCGGCGTCCGCCGACGCTGCGATCAGCGCAGTGACGGGCTCGTCGGGCAGTTCCTCGCGGAAGTGGCCGACGAACTGGTCGAACTGCTTGCCGCCGTGGGCCCGGACCGGGACCAGGTCCGTCTCGAACCGCTCTGCGAGATCCTTCGCCACGGCGTAGGCGGCCAACGACTGCGGTGAGCCGTCGATGCCAACGACGATCTTGTGCGGAAACGCGTCGCTGCGCTTGCGCGCTACGAGCACCGAGCAAGGGGCCTTGTGGATCACCTCGGTGGCAACCGACCCCATGACGATGCCGGCCATGCGCCCGCGACCGTGAGAGCCAACCGCGATCAGCGTGTTTTCGTGGCGCTCGGCCTCGTCGATCAGCGCGTTCCAGACGACTCCTTTGGCGATCTTCCCGGTGGGGGTAGCCGCCTCGACGTCGTCCAGCGCATGTCGAAGGGCATCCTCGGCGAACGTACGCTGAACGTCTTCGTCGTAATAGACCGGGACGCCGAAGCCTGTACCGCCGATGAGCGCCGAAGCGATGTCGTAGACGGAGAGCAGGGTGAGCTCACCGTCGGTCACCGTCGCCGCTTGGCGCGCGGCCTCGCGGCTCTCCTCCGAGCCGTCGATGCCGACCAACACCCGGCTGAACACCTTCTGCGCCGCGAGCTCCTTCTCTTGGATGGTTGCGTTCATGACAGTCGCTCCTTCTGGATGGGGTCGACGTGAACGTCCATGCCCCGAGATTTGCGCGCTCGCGCGTGGCCGGCATCGGGGAGTTCCACGAGACCGGCTTCGGGTTCACACGTGGCCGGTGTCGGCGCCGGCTCGGGCGCGCCCGATGTTGCGGAAATCCCGCAGCGACTGTGCGGCCCCCTGCCGATGGCGTCAGGCCGCTCGGCGCCGACACTGAGCCCTGTCAGTGCAGGGAATCGCGAGAAAAGGAGTCGCCATGACCCGCAAGTTCTTTGAATACGGTGGATGGATCGCAGGTGCCGTGCTGATCGTCTTCGGCATCGTCGCGATCACGATGGGCGTGAACGGCCGCAACGAGGTCCGTGACTCGCTCGCAGCACAGAAGATCACCGCGACGGACGACGCCGCGGAGATCACCAACGGCAAGCTTCAGCCCGGCACCGAGATCAACACCGGCGCGCGGGCGCGGGAGTTCGCCAAGGTGATGGAGTTCCACACCCTCGAGTCGACGGAAGGCAAGCGGTATGCCGAGATGGGCCGCTTCCTCACGCCGACCGGCGAGGACACGAGCGACGAGGCACTGGCCGCAAAGGATCCGAAGACCGGCCGGCCTGTCGAGAACGGACTCCGGAACATGTGGGTGACCGAGACCGCTCTCACCACTGCGCTCAACATGTCGTTCATGGCCGAGCAGCTCTCGCTGTTCGGGATCGTCGTCGGAGTTGCGCTCCTGCTGACGGGCATCGGGTTCCTGGTGCTCGCGATCGGCGGCGCGCTCCGCAAGTCTGAGGCGAAGGAGCCTCGGGTTGCGCCGCAGCACACGGCTGCGGCCATCGGCTGAGCGGCGACTCCGCTCGCGAACGAAGGGCGGCTCCGGCCGCCCTTCGTCGTTCTTCGACGAAGTAGCGTTATGGTCGTGGAGTCGCGGTTCAAGGCGCTCGTCGAGGCGGGAATCGCCCTCAGCTCCGAGCTCTCCCTGGACGCCGTGCTGCAGCACATCGTCGAGGCCGCAGCGGAGCTCACCGACGCCCGGTACGCGGCGCTCGGGGTGATCGATCCGTCGGGCACCGGCCTCGAGCGTTTCCTCATCACGGGCCTCGACGAGGAGACGCAGCGTGCGATCGGCGAGCTCCCGCGCGGCCGGGGAATCCTCGGCACGCTCATCCGCGACGCGAAGCCGCTCCGACTCGCCCGCCTCGGCGAGCATCCCGACTCCAGCGGCTTTCCCGCGAATCACCCGCCGATGACGACGTTCCTCGGCGTACCGATCCTGCTCCGCAACGTCGCCTACGGGAACCTCTATTTGACCGAGAAGCGGGAGGGCGAGTTCACGCAGGAGGACGAGGACTTGATCGGACTGCTCGCCTCGCAGGCGGCGGTGGCGATCGAGAACGCGCGCCTGTACGAGTCGGCGACGCGCTGGTCCCGGCAGCTCGAGTCGTTGATCGAGGTCGGGAATGCACTCTCCGGTGAGATCGAGCTGCCGCGAGTCCTTCAGCTCGTGACGGACAAGGTCCGCGAGCTCATCGGCGCCCGCGCGGTCTTCATCGCGTTGCCCTCATCCGGACGACTCTTGATCCAAGCGGCGTCGGGAGAGACGGCCGAGTCGTTCGTCGGAACCGAGCTGCCCAGCAGTGCGAAGAGCGTGCGAGTCCTCGAGCGACGGCGCAGCGAGCGAGTCGACTCGCTGATCGACGACCCCGAGGTCGACCAGGAGTTCACCCGACGGCTCGGCGCGAGGACGGGCCTCTTCGTGCCGCTCATCGTGCGGGGCCAGCCGATCGGGATCGTAATGGCGCACGATAGGGAAGGTCCGGACCCGCGATTCACCGACCAGGACCTGCGCCTCGCCGAGACGTTCGCGGAACGGGCCGCCATGGCAGCCGACCTTTCCACGCGAGTCGCGCGGGATGCGCTTGCGCGTGTCGTCGACGCGCAGGAGCTCGAGCGCAAGCGCCTCGCCCGCGAGCTGCACGACGAGACGGGACAGTCGTTGACGTCCATGCTCCTGGCGCTGCGCGCGATCGAGGAGGCGAAGACGCCCGACGAGACGCAGGAAGCGACGGATCGGCTACGAGAGCAGATCGTCGACACGCTGCACGACGTCCGGCGCCTGGCCGTCGAACTCCGACCGAAGGCGCTCGACGACTTCGGGCTCGTTCCTGCGCTCGAGCGGTTGACGGCGACGTTCAGCGAGCAGACCGCGATCCCGGTGGATTTCGAGGCGATGCTGGGCGACACCCGGCTTGCGCCTGCGGTCGAGACGGCGCTCTACCGGATCGTCCAGGAGGCGCTGACGAACGTGATCAAGCACTCACGGGCCTCACGAGTGAGTGTGCTCCTGAGGCGCAAACCGGATAGCGTCGCAGCCGTGATCGAGGACGACGGACAGGGATTCGACGTGGACGAGACGCGCGACGGGGGACTCGGCTTGATCGGCATGCGCGAGCGGATCGAGCTGATCGACGGCCGGCTTGCTGTCGAGTCGTCGTCGAGCGGCGGCACGTCGGTCGTTGCCGAGGTGCCGTTGCCCTGATGCCGATCCGCGTTGTCCTCGTTGACGACCATGCTGTTGTGCGATCCGGTCTGCGCCGTGTGCTGGAAGCGGGGTCGGACATCGAGGTCGTCGGGGAAGCCAGCAATGTGCGGGACGCCGTCTTCGAAGTGCGCGCCCAGAAGCCCCACGTGATCGTGATGGACGTCGTCATGCCGGGCGCGAGCGGGATCGAAGGCACGCCGCTCGTCCTGCACGAGGCGCCCGACGCGAAGGTGCTCGTCCTCTCGATGCAGGACGACCCCCGCTACGTCCGGGAGGCCTTCGCGCAGGGCGCAAGCGGCTACGTGCTCAAGGAGGCCGCGGACACCGAGGTCGTGGAGGCGGTGCGTCAGGTCGCGGGCGGTCAGCAGTACCTTCACCCGGCCCTCGGCGCGCGGCTTCTGGAGTCGGAGGCGCGGCAGCGAGACGAGGAGGCTTCCGACCCACTCTCCGAACGTGAGCGAGAGGTGCTGCGACTGCTCGCGCTCGGCCACACGAACCAGGAGATCGCGAAGCTGCTCTACATCTCGGTGCGCACAGCCGAGTCGCACCGGGCGCACATCATGCAGAAGCTTCGACTCGGAACGCGAGCCGAGCTCGTTCGCTATGCCCTCGCCCACGGCCTGCTCGAGGAGGACGCGGCGCCGGATCAGTAGTTGCCCACACCGCGCGGACCGCACCCGCCCGGATGTCCGGCGTGCGCTCCAGACGCATCGTTGATACCGATGACGGAGCGCAAGCGGATCGTGGTCGCGGGAGGCGGCGTCGCCGCGCTCGAGGCGGCCCTCACACTGCAGGAGCTCGCGGCCGAGCTCGTGGACGTCCGCCTGGTCGCGCCCGAGCCGAGGTTTCGGTACCGGCCACTCTCCGTCGCCGAGCCGTTCGGCCTCGGGGAGGTCGCATCATTCGAGCTCTCCGACCTGGCCGCCCGCGCAGGCGCGGCCTTCACGCTCGATGCGGTCATCGCGGTCGAGTCGCCGGAGCGCCTCGCATTCACTCGGGAAGGGCACGTGCTCGAGTACGACACGCTGCTGCTCGCGTGCGGTACCACGCCGAAGGTTGCGGTTCACGGCGCGCTCACCTTCCGCGGGCCCGCAGACGTCGAGCGCGTGGGCGCGCTGCTTGAGCGCGTCGAAGCAGGCGAGGTGACGCATGTCGCCGTCACGGTGCCGCGCGGCGCGGCCTGGACGCTGCCCGCGTACGAGCTCGCCTTGATGTTCGCCGCACACGCGCGGAAGCGCGGACTGGACAGAGTTCGCATCGTGCTCGTCACGCCCGAGGACGAGCCGCTCCTGTTGTTCGGCGGCGTCGCGACCGAAGCGATTCGCGCCCTGCTCGGCGAGCGCCACGTCGCACTCCGGACCGGCTACTCGGCGACCGAGTTCGATGGAGCCGAGCTGCATCTGCTCCCGCACGGGACGATCGAGGCGGACGCCGTCGTCGCGTTGCCGGCGCTCCGCGGGCCCTGGATCGACGGGGTGCCTCAGACGCGCGATGGGTTCGTCGTGACCGACGCCAGTGGCAGGGTCGACGGGATGGAAGGCCTGTACGCGGCCGGCGACATCACGAGCTTCCCCGTCAAGCAGGGAGGTATCGCAACGCAGCAGGCGGATGCCGCGGCGGAGTCGATCGCCGCGGAGGCCGGCGCCCGGATCAAGCCCGAGCCGTTCAGGCCCATCCTCCGCGGCCTGCTCCTCACTGGTGACGCACCACAGTTTCTTCGACGCGACGTCGCCGCCGGTGGGCACGGAGTGGCCGCGACTGAGCCGCTCTGGTGGCCGCCGACGAAGCTCGTCGGCCGTCGACTGGCTCCATTGCTCGCCCAGCTCACCGGGACGGAGCACGTCGAACCGCCTCCTTCGTCGGACGCTGTCGTCGCGGTGGACGTGGAGCTCGGCGAGGCCGAGCTCGCGCGGGCCACGCAGCATCTCGAGATGGAGGAGGCGCCGGACGAGGACGCGCTGACGGTCGACGACGTGATGACGACCGAGTTCCTGACCGTCGAGCCGGAGGACACGCTCGGCGAGATAGCCGAGCGCCTCCAGGCGCGAGACGCCGGCTCAGCCCTCGTCACGGAAGGCGGTCGACTCATCGGCATCCTGACCTCACGGGATCTCGTGCGTGCATTCGCCGGACGCGTCCACTCGAGTGAAGCGCGCGCACGCGAATGGATGACTGCCGAGCCGGTCGCCGCCCAGCTCGACGCGTCGCTCGAGGCGGCGCTCCGACTGATGAACGTCCACGGGTTCCACCACCTTCCAGTCGTCGTGAACGAACGGCCGGTCGGAGTCGTCGGCATGCGCGACCTCGCCCGGCGGATTGCCGAGCGGGAGTCGCGGCGCCACGTCGGTCTGGGCTTCTAGCCGCCCAGCACTCGACGAACCTCGCGCGCGATCACGAGCTCCTCCCGCGCCGGCACGACGACCACGTCGAACGCGCCCAGGAAGCTCAATCGCTCGAGGACCTGCGTGCGAACGTCTGACGACCCCTCACCAACGCCCCCGGTGAACGCGAGCGCGTCGAGCCCTCCGAGCGCCACCGCCATCGCGCCGACGGTCGTCGCGATGCGGTACGTGTAAAGCTCGAGCGCCGGTGTGCCCGTGAGCTCGCGGGGGTCGCTCGAGCCGCCGAGGCCGAGCAGGCCCGACTCGTGCTCGAGCGCGTGGTCGAGCTCGTCGGGTGAGACGCCGCGCTCGCGCAGGACGTAGAGGAGCGCGCCCGGGTCGACGCTCCCCGAGCGAGTGGCCATCGGGACGCCCTCGAGCGGGCGTGAACCCCATCGACGTGTCGACCGAGCGTCCGTCGAGCACCGCCGTGACCGAGCAGCCGCCGCCGAGGTGGCAGACGACGAGCCGCGAGACCGGGCACCTGCCCCGCTCACCCACTCGACCGAGAGGCCGTGGAATCCGTAGCGGCGGATGCCCCACTCGCGCCACTGCGCGGGAACCGCGTACGTCGACGCTCGGTCGGGCATCGTCGCGTGGAACGCCGTGTCGAAGACCGCGACGTGCGGAATGGCCTCGAGCGCACGCCGCGCCTCGCGGATCGCGCTGAGCGCGGGCGTGTTGTGCAGCGGTGCGATCGACGCCAGCTCCCCGATAGCGGACTCGACCTCGTCGTCGATCTCGACCGGTGCACGGAACCGCTCACCGCCGTGGACGACGCGGTGGCCGACGGCGTCGGCGTCGACCCACCCATCGACGACGAACGCTTCTTCCCCGTCGACGAGGTGGCGTTTCAGGCTGGTCGAGCCCGCGTTGACTGCGAGCACGCGCACGTCAGTGCGGCCAAGACCACTCGCGGACGTCCGGCATGTCTTCGCCGACTTCGCGGGTGTACGCGCGATGACGGAGCCGCTCCTCGACCATGTGCTGCCGCAGGTGTGCCGCACGCGTTCCGAGACCGGCCACGCGGTCGATCACGTCGATCACGAGATGGAAGCGATCCATGTCGTTCAGCATCACCATGTCGAACGGCGTCGTCGTCGTCCCCTCTTCCTTGTAGCCGCGCACATGGAGGTTCGAGTGGTTCGTGCGGCGGTAGGTGAGACGGTGGATCAGCCACGGGTAGCCGTGGTAGGCGAAGACCACGGGCCGGCTCGTCGTGAAGAGCGCGTTGAACTCGGCGTCGGACATGCCGTGCGGATGCTCGCTCTCAGGCTGTAGGCGCATCAGGTCGACGACGTTCACGACCCGCATCTTCAGGTCGGCAACGTGCTCGCGGAGCAGCGCCGCCGCGGCGAGCGTCTCGAGCGTCGGCACCTCACCCGCGCAGGCGAGCACCACGTCCGGGTCGCTTCCTTCGTCGTTGCTCGCCCAGTCCCAGATCCCGATCCCACGGGTGCAGTGGACGATCGCCTCGTCCATCGTCAGGTAGTCGAGCGCCGGTTGCTTGCCTGCGACGATCACGTTCACGTAGTCACGCGAGCGCAGACAGTGGTCGGCGACAGAGAGGAGGCAGTTCGCGTCCGGCGGCAGGTAGACGCGGATGATCTCCGCTTTCTTGTTCACGACGTGGTCGATGAAGCCCGGATCCTGGTGCGAGAAGCCGTTGTGGTCCTGCCGCCACACGTGCGAGGTGAGCAAGTAGTTGAGTGACGCGATCGGTCGCCGCCAGGGAATGTCGCGCGTCACCTTGAGCCACTTCGCGTGCTGGTTGAACATCGAGTCGACGATGTGAATGAACGCCTCGTAGCAGTTGAAGAGGCCGTGCCTTCCGCTCAGGAGGTAGCCCTCCAGCCAGCCCTGGCAGAGGTGCTCGCTCAGCACTTCCATCACGCGACCGTCGGGCGCGAGGTGGTCGTCGGCCGGCTCGACCTCAGCCATCCACGCGCGGTCGGTCGCCTCGAATACGGCGCTCAACCTGTTCGAGGCCGTCTCGTCGGGGCCGAAGACCCTGAACGTCTCGGGGTTCCGACGCACGACGTCGCGCAGAAACTCGCCGAGGACGCGCGTCGCCTCGCTCGACGTCCGCGCGGGCTCCGGCACGTCGACGGCGTAGTCGCGGAAGTCCGGCAGGTCGAGGTCGCGGAGAAGCAGACCGCCGTTCGCGTGCGGGTTGGCGCTCATTCGCCGCTCGCCTTCCGGCGCGAGCGCGGAGAGCTCCGGCACGAGCGCGCCGTGCTCGTCGAAGAGCTCCTCCGGGCGGTAGCTGCGAAGCCAGGTCTCGAGCTCGGGCAGCTGGTCGTGGGCGAGCGGAACTTGGTGCGATCGAGGGGTGCCCTCACCCGGTCCCGTCCAGCCCTTCGGCGTGCGGAGGACGATCATCGGCCAGCGCGGCCGCTGGACGCCTCCCCGCTCGCGGATGGCACGGATCTCGGCGAGCACGGTGTCGAGGGTCGCCGCCATCCTGCGATGCGCCTCCTCGGGCTCGTCGCCGTCGACGAAATACGGCTCGTGCCCGTAGCCGTGGAGCAGCTCACGCAGCTCGTCCTCCGGAATGCGCGCGAGCACGGTCGGGTTCGCGATCTTGTAGCCGTTGAGGTGAAGGATCGGCAGGACGACGCCGTCGCGCTGCGGGTTCACGAACTTGTTCGAGTGCCAGCTGGCGGCGAGCGGGCCGGTCTCCGCTTCGCCGTCGCCGACGACACAGAAGACGAGCAGGTCGGGGTTGTCGAACGCGGCGCCGTAGGCGTGCACGAGCGCGTAGCCGAGCTCGCCGCCCTCGTGGATCGAGCCCGGCGTCTCGGGCGCAACGTGGCTCGGGATGCCGCCCGGGAACGAGAACTGGCGAAAGAGCTTCCGCAGGCCTTCCTCGTCGCGGCCGACGTGCGGATACACCTCGGAGTACGTGCCCTCGAGGTACGCGTTGGCCACGAGCGCCGGCCCGCCGTGGCCCGGGCCCGTCACGAAGATCGCATTCAGATCGTGAGCATTGACCGCACGGTTCAGGTGCGCGTAGAGAAAGTTCAGCCCGGGCGTCGTCCCCCAGTGGCCCAGAAGCCGCGGCTTGACGTGCTCGAGCCTGAGCGGATCGCGTAGCAGCGCGTTATCGAGTAGGTAGATCTGCCCGACGGAGACGTAATTGGCAGCGCGCCAATAGGCATCGAGGAGCCCGAGCTCCTCCGCGTCGAGTTGCGCGCCGACCGTCATGGCCGGGACGCTACTCAACGGGCTCTCGGACGACCAGGACGGAGCAGCACGCCTCGTGGGCGATCCGCTCGCTGACGCTCCCGAGCGCACGAATCCCCCGCAGCCCGCGGCTGCCGACGACGAGCAAGTCGGCCTCTTCCGAAAGCACGTGCAGTGCATGCACTGCGGTCTCGTCGATCGTCTCGAGCCCCGGCGCGAGCTCGTGCGCCGCCTCGAGGTCGACGAGCGGCTCCTTCGTCGCAGCAACTGGGCGCAACGTCGCACCGAGGCGCGCCGCAAGCCCGGTCGCTTGCTCGAAGGCGGCTTCGGAGCTCGGCGAGCCGTCGACCCCGACGACGATCGTCTCCGGCCACGTCTGCCGATCGCGCGGCGGTCGCGCAACCAGAACGGAGCAGGGCGCCTCGTGCACCAGGTGCGTGGCAACGGAGCCGAGCGCGATGCCGACTGCGCGACTGTGATCGTGCGTTCCGACGACGGCGAGGGTCGGCCGCGCGCGTTCGATCTCACGCCGCAGCACGTCGAGTGGAGGTCCTTCGATCAGCCGCGTCTCGAGTCGATGCAGCGAGCCCGCCTCGGCGCGCCCGCGCTCGCTCGCCCGTCTGGCCGCTTCTGCGAGCTGTTCGGCGACGCGCGTCGCCATCCATCCGGCATGGACTGCGAGGGACGGGTCGTGAACGGTCGCAAGGACGAGCGAACCCTCCGGGCCGACCACGCGCGCGGCGACCCAGGCAGCTTCGGCCCCCGCGTCGGAGTCGTCGACCCCGCAGAGAACACGCTCGAAGACATCGTCCGCACGTGCATCGGCCGGAGGCTGCGCACGGCGCGCTGCGTTCGCGAATCGGCGGCGACGCGGATCCCGCATGCGGGCACGTACGGATGCGGGCGTGCCTGGGCGTCCGAACCTGATCGTGCAAGAGCGATCCGAGGAGGAACCTTGACGCTTCTCTGGTTCATCGTCTGGCTCGTCGCAAACGACGATTGGCGACCACGAGCCACTGTTGGTCGACCTGTGAACTGGTGGGCCGGGACGCTGCTGCTGGTCGTTGCGCTCGACCTGAGCCGCCAGCATGCTCCGGATCTCGGCAAGCGGCGCTAGCCAATGCTCGCTGAAAGCATGCCTCGGTCCGATCTCGCGCCCACGCGCGGCGCTGCGGCGGAGCGAGTCCTTCTACTCCTGTTCGGTGGGCTGGCGGTGTTGATGGGTGCGACGATGCTCGTCGGTGGCGCTGGAATGATCTGGATCGACGAGACGAAGCGTGACGACGCCGGCTACTCAACACGTCGACCGGCCAGTTTCTAACGAGCTCTTTCGCGTTGACGTCGGATCCGTTCGAAGTTCGCTTCGGGAACTACCGGAAGTGGGTCAGCGACGAAGACTTCTTCGGCAGAGTCCGGCTTCAGGTGGAGAGCGCTGACCGAGATGTCGGAGTGTTCCTTGGTATCGGCTCGACCTCGGATGTCGAGCGCTACCTCGCAGATGTGGAGCTCGATCGGGTTTCCGGGCTCGACGAGGATCCGTTTCAACCGACTTACATCCATCGGGCCGGGCGGACGGTACCGACGCTACCCGCGGACCAATCGTTCTGGGTGGAGTCAGCATCGGGCCGAGGCGACCAAAGGATCACGTGGAGAGCGAAAACCGGCAGCTGGACCGTGGTCGCTATGAACGTCGACGGCTCGAAGGGCGTCGACGTGCGCGTCGAGCGGGAGCAGAGCTAGGACTTCTCGACTGGCTCGGGCCAGCTCTCCTGGGCGGAGGAATGCTGCTTTTCCTCGTCGGTGCGGCGATGACCTTCGGAGTGCGGCGCAGGCCCGTGGCCCGAGCACCGCACAGTCGTGACGCGCACGCTCCCTCGCGAGCGACGGTTCTTGTGAGCGACGCGAGCCTCTGGCCAGTGCTCTGGATGCGCGCCGTGCTCGCGGAGCTCAGACCCAGAACTCACGTTAGCTCCAGTCAACCGAGTGCCGAGAAGACGCCAAGAGCCGCGACGCAGACGCCGATGAGCACGATCGTTGCGGCGGTCACCACGGTGCCGACGCGCCCGAGCGCATGCGCTCGCATCAGCTCGCGGTCGCGAGCGAGACCCAGCACGAGCACGAGCAACGGTACGAGCAGGATGGCGTTGAGCGCCTGGGTCAGGTAGAGCACCTGCACGAATGGCACGCCAGGCGCCACGACCAAGCCCGACGGCCGCGGCGATGACGACGAAGTAGGTCATGTAGAAGAGCGGCGCGTCGCGGAACGAGTCGTCGAGCGCAGCCTCGGACCCGACCAGCTCGCTCACCGAGTATCCCGTCGAGAGCGGCAGGATCGCCGCTGCGATCAGACCTGCGCCGAGCAGCCCGGCCGCGAAGAGCACCGAGGCGAAGCGGCCGGCGACCGGCTCGAGCGCGACGGCCGCGTCGGCCGCATCCTCGATCGAGCGTCCCTGGACGTGCAGAGTCGCAGCGCAGGCGACGACGACGAAGAACCCGATGATCCCGGTCAACAGCGCGCCGACGACGACGTCGACGCGCTCGTAGCCGAGATCGCGCGGATGGAGCCGCTTGTCGACGGCGTACGACTGGATGAACGCGAGGCCCCACGGTGCGAGCGTCGTCCCGACGACGGCGGTTGCCGCCAGCAGGGCCTCGTTCGTCGCGGGGAGCGTCGGCACGACGAGGCCACGTGCCGCGTCGCCCCAATCCGGGTGAGCGAGCACGGCGGCGAAGACGTACGCCACGAACACCGAGCAGGCAGCGATGAGCACGTGCTCGATCCGCTTGAACGTCCCGCGCAGGACGAGCACCGCGATGGCGACCGCAGCGGTCGGAGCCGAGAGCCAGCGCGGGACGTCGGCGAGCTCGAGCGCGGCCGCAATGCCGGCAAACGCCGCAGCCGCCGTTCCGATGTTCGCGATCAGGAGGGCAAGGAGCGCCGCGAAACCGATGCGGATTCCGTACCGGTACCGGATCAGACCTGAGAGGCCCTCGCCCGTGACGACGCCCATCCGCGCGCCGAGCTCGTGGAAGAGGATGAGCGCAGCCGTCGAAAGCGCCAGCACCCAGAGCAGCTGGTAGCCGTAGTCCGCGCCGAGAATCGAATAGGTCGTGATCCCGGCCGGGTCGTCGTCGGAGAGACCGGCGAGCAGGCCGGGGCCGGCGACCGCGGCCAGTGCGACCAACCCGCTACGGCGCAGCATGCCGCCTGATCAGCCGGAACGGGAACCGGCGCCGGCGGCGCCGGCGCACGTGCACAGGCCGTCGAACCTTGGCAATGACCTCCTCGCCGTGTGCGGGAGGCAGCTGCTCGACGAGGGTCGCGAGCTCGTCCTCGTCGAGCCGGTGAACCGCCGCCGCCGGGGCGGCGAGTTGAAGCGCGTGGGCCGGACGAGCGACGACGTGCAGCCGCTGCCAGTCGACCTGGCGGCTAGCCAGACGGCGCGCAAGCGCGTGAAGACCAAACCGCCGAGCGAGCGCGCCCGTTCCGACGTCGACCGCGACCAGCCGGAGCTCGCCGGCGTCCTCGACGAGCTCGACGTCCCGACGCGTCGTAGACGCTTGCCGTCGAGATCGACGACCTGCGAGTCGAGCACGTGTCGCCCGAGCAGAAGGCCGCGCGGCGGCTCGGCGGACGTCGTGTCGCGCAGCCGGACCTCCGAGTCGAACGCCTGGACGGCACTCCAGGGATACCAACGGCCACGAACGGCGAGATGCGTGACGAGGGGGTGCGCGTCGGCGAGTGACGCCGCGAGGTCGGCAACCTTTCCGACCCGCTCGCCTCCTGGGCCGATCACCGTCGTCCCGAGGACGTCGGACAAGCGGCGAGTGCGCACTACCAGGTCTTCGTCGGCGGCCGTACCGCGGTCAGCTTGACACGCATACGCGCGTCGACGGCGACGCAGCCCTCTGGCCCGACGATCAACGGGTTGAGGTCGAGCTCGGCGACCTCCGGCAGGTCCTCACCGAGCGCGGAGAGCCGGTGGAGGACGTCGACGACGGCATCGGCGTCGGCGGCAGGCTTTCCCCGGTAGCCGCGCACGAGCGCGCCGGTCTTCCCTTCGAGCACGAGCTCTTGCGCGTCGACGTCTGTGAGCGGCGCGATCCGCACGCCGGCGTCGCCGATCAGCTCGGCCAGCACACCGCCCGGCCCTAACGCGATCAGCGGGCCGAACAACTCGTCCTGGACGAGCCCCGCCAGCAGCTCGGCGCTTCCGCTCCGCATCGGTTGAACGAGCACCGGGCCTCCGATCCGTGCGGCCGCCTCGCGCACGTCGTCCTCGGTCTGGAGGTCGAGCACGACGCCGCCGCTCTCCGTCTTGTGCGCTCCGGCGAGCGCGGTCTTCACGACGACGGGGAAGCCGAGCTCTGTCGCGAAGTGGGCGGCCTCGTCGGGAGTGCGCGCCACGCGCTGTTCGACGACAGGGATTCCATAGGCCTCGAGCAGTGCGCGGGAGTCGTCGGGATCCAGCCAGAGGTCGGGAGAGCGCTCGAGCGCGGAAGAGACGATCCGACGCGCTCCGTCGCGGTCGATGACTTCCAGCGCCGGGATGCTGCCGGCCGGGCGGCGCAGCCACTCCGCGCGCGCAGCCGCCCTGCCGAGTGCGCGCGCGGCGGATTCGGGGTATCCGTACGAGGCGACGCCGGCTTCGAGGAGGGCCGGTGGGATTCCACGGGCGTCCATCACCGCGGCGACGATCGGCTTCTCGGCGCCCGCAGCGGCCTGGGCCACGGCGAGCGCGACCTGGTCGGCGGTCGCGGTGACCGGAGGCACGAAGAGCACGAGCACCGCGTCGACGCCGCGATCGTCCAGCAGGACCGGCAGCACGGCCTCGTACGTCGAAGCCGTCGCAGAACCGAGCATGTCGACGGGGTTCGCCACGCTCGCCTCGACGGGCAGGAGCTCGGAGAGCCGCGCCACGCTCTCGTCGGCCAACGTCGGCAGCTCGAGCCCGGCTGCCTCGCAGGCGTCGGCGGCGAGGATCCCGAGCCCTCCTGCGTTCGTCAGCACGGCGACGCGGCGGCCGCGCGGCAGGGACTGCTTCGACAGCAACACCGACGCGTCCACGAGCTCCTCGAGGGTCTCTGCTCGGATCACCCCGGCCTGGTGGAAGAGCGCTTCGACTGCCGCGTCCGAGCTCGTGAGCGCGGCGGTGTGGGAGCCTGCCGCCTTCGCGCCGGCGGAGGTGCGGCCGCTCTTGAGCGCGAGGATCGGCTTCGTGCGCGAGACCCGTCGCGCGATGCGCGCGAACTTCCGGGGGTTGCCGAACGACTCGAGGTAGAGCGCGATCAGGTTCGTGCTCTCGTCGTCCTCGAAGCGCTCGAGCAGGTCGTTCGACGAGACGTCCGCCTTGTTCCCGATCGAGACGAACGCCGAGAGTCCGATCCCGCGCGCGTCTGCCGCCTCGATGAGCGCGAGACCGAGCGCACCGCTCTGCGAGGAGAAGCCGATCGAGCCCCAGCGCGGTGCCTTGCCCGCGAACGTCGCGTTCAGGCGTTTCTCGGCAGACGCGATCCCGAGGCAGTTCGGGCCGATCATCCGCGCGCCGTGGGCGCGCACGAGCGCGAGCAGCCGGTCTTGGCGATCGGCGCCTTCCGATCCGACCTCTGCGAACCCCGCGGAGATGACGCAGAGCGCGCGAACGCCGTTCGCGAGCGCGTCTTCGGCCGCACCCAGCACGCGCTCGCCGGGGACGCAGATCACGGCCAGTTCGACCGGATCCGGGATCTCTGCAACCGCCTTGTAGCCCCGCACCCCGGCGACGGACTCGCCTTGGCGGTTGACCGGATACGCCGCGCCCGTGAAGTCGGCGGCGAGGACGTTCCGAAAGAGCTCGCCGCCGATCGAGCCGCGTCGCGGCGACGCGCCGACGACGGCGACCGACGAGGGCTCGAAAAACGGGCGGAGCGACGCGACCACAGCTTCGTGATCGCGGCTCTCGACGCTCTCGAGGTAGCGCTGGGTGGGCGCGATCGGGAAAGTCAGCTCGACCTCTCCCCCGGCGACGTCTCGAGTGACTGCGAAACCGACGGCCTCGAAGACGCCAAGCATTTGCCGATTGTCCGGAAGTACCTCAGCGACGAAGTGCTCGACGCCGAGCTCGCCCGCGCGAGCCGCGAGCTGCTCGAGCAGCCGCGTGCCGATCCCTCGGCGCTGGTAGTCGTCGGCCACGGCAAATGCGACCTCCGCGGCCTTCGGGTCGCGAAGCCGCGCGAAGTTCGCGACGGCCACGATCCGGTCGTCGACGCAACCGACCAGCGCGCCCGCTTCGTGTGCGTCGGCAGTCACCAGGGGCTCGACCAGTCGTGGGCCGATCTCCGGAAAGCCGTGGAACCGTCGGTAGAGACTCTCCTGCGAGAGGCCGATAAAGAACGCGAGCAGCGCGTCCGCATCGTCGGGGCCGGGCGAGCGCAGGCGCAGGGTCCTCCCGTCTCGAAGGATGACGTCGAGGGGCTGTGCCGTCACCATGGCCATAGTGCGCATCTTCGCGCAGGCGAGACCCGACCCGTCTCGTAGAAAGCCGCACAACTGTTCCGCGCCGGCTCCGATGCCCGCCTGATACGGCCGGCCGAGACTCCCTGCAAAAGGAGGCGCTAATGGAAGCGCTCGTATATAACGGTCCGGGCAAGCGGGCCTGGGAGTCCGTGCCCGATCCAACGCTCGAGGTCCCGACCGACGCGATCGTTCGCATCGACACCGCGACGATCTGCGGGACCGATCTGCACATCCTCAAGGGCGACGTTCCCGAGGTGACGCCGGGCACGATCCTGGGACACGAGGCCGTCGGGACGATCGAGGAGGTGGGCAGCGCCGTCACGAGCTTCGTGCCCGGTGACCGCGTGCTCCTCTCCTGCATCACCGCCTGCGGCCGGTGCCGCTTCTGCAAGGAGGCGCACTACGGCCTCTGCACGGGCGGCGGCGGCTGGATCCTCGGCCACCTGATCGACGGCGTGCAGGCGGAGTACGCCCGCATCCCGTTCGTCGACACGTCGGCGTACAAGGTGCCCGAGTTCCTGACCGACGAGCAGGTGTTGTTCCTCGCCGACATCCTCCCGACGTCCTTCGAGGTCGGGATCCTGAACGGCCGCGTGAAGCCGGGCGACGTCGTCGCGATCGTCGGCGCAGGCCCGATCGGCCTGGCCGCCGTGCTCACGGCGAAGCTGTTCACGCCGGCGACGATCGTCGTGATCGACCTGGCGGACAAGAGGCTCGAGCTGGCGAAGAGCTTCGGAGCCGACCTGACGATCAACAACGGCAATGAGGACGCAGTCGCTCGCATCATGGAGCTGACGGAAGGCCTCGGAGCCGACGTGGCGATCGAGGCGGTCGGCGTGCCGCAGACGTTCGAGCTCTGCACGGAGCTCGTCCGCCCAGGGGGCACCGTCGCGAACGTCGGCGTCCACGGCCATCCGGCGACCCTGCACCTGGAGAAGCTCTGGATCCGCGACATCACGATGACGACGGGGCTCGTCGACACGTTCTCGACGCCGACCCTGCTGAAGCTGATCGCGGAGGGCCGGCTCGACGGAACGCCGTTCACGACGCACCGGTTCAAGTTGAGCGAGGCCATGGAGGCGTACGACGTCTTCGGCGCAGCTGCCGAGACGAACGCGCTCAAGGTCGTGCTCGAGGGCGAGAAGGCGCCGCTGAAGGCGAAGGAAGAGCTGGCCGCCGCCGTCGCGTAGGCGGCCTGGCGAACTACGGACGAGAGATCCGGCGGCGCGCGGATGTTTGCGCGCCGCCGCCGCGTCACGCTGAGCAGAACGTCAGGAGGTATGTGATGACAGCTGTGTTCTGGACGATCGTGGTGTACGTCTGTAGTGACCACCATCAGCCTCAGCACTGACCGCGCCGATGCATCGGCGGCGATCCACCCGTCCGCTCTCGTTCAGCACGACTGTGCGAGTCCGGCTCGAGAACCACCCGGGAGCGTTCGCCGGGCTCGCTCGTGCGATCGCCGACGCAGGCGGGCTGCTCGGTGCGATCGACCTCGTCCGCGTCGAAGGCGACACGAAGGTCCGCGACGTCACGATCCTCGCCGGCGACGCTCGCACGCGGAGCACATCGTCGATGCCGTCCGCAGCGCCGACGGAGTCCGCGTGCTCAGCGTTTCCGACCGGACGTTCCTGATCCACCTCGGCGGCAAGATCGAGATGACGCCAAGAGCCCCTGAAGACGCGCGACGACCTCTCGATGGCGTACACGCCCGGCGTCGCACGCGTCTCGCAGGCGATCGCCGACGACCGTCGAAGGCCTGGACGCTGACGATCAAGCAGAACACGGTCGCGGTCGTCAGCGACGGCACCGCGGTGCTCGGGCTCGGGGACATCGGCCCGGAGGCCGCGATGCCGGTGATGGAGGGCAAGGCCCTCCTCTTCAAGGAGTTCGGCGGAGTCGACGCCTGGCCGATCTGCCTCGCGACCAAGTACCCCGACGAGATCGTCTCGATCGTCAAGGCGATCGCACCCGGCTTCGGTGGGATCAACCTCGAGGACATTTCGGCGCCACACTGCTTCGAGATCGAGGACCGACTGCGGCGCGAGCTGGACATCCCCGTCTTCCACGACGACCAGCACGGCACGGCCGTGGTCGTGCTCGCGGCGCTGCTGAACGCGCGCGGGTCGTCGGGAAGGAGCCGCGGATGTCAAGGTCGTGGTGACTGGCGTCGGAGCGGCGGGCATGGCGATCACGCGCATGCTGCGGTCGGCTGGAGTCGACGACATCGTCGGTGCGACCGCGCGGGAACGGTCTATACCGGGCGCGCCGGGCTCAGCGCGATCAAGGCGTCCTACGCTCTGCTCGACGAACCGCGCGGCCGGCGCGGCACCGCCGACGAGTGCTCGGGGCGCCGACGTCTACATCGGGGTGTCGGGCCCGGCGCCGTCACGCCCGAAGCGTCGCACGATGGCCGACGATGCCATCGTCTTCGCGATGCCGAACCCGACCCCCGAGGTCGCGCCGGCGACGACGAGTCGGCGCGTCATCGCGACTGGTCGCTCCGACTACCCGAACCAGATCAACAACGTCCTCTCCTTCCCCGGGATCTTCCGCGGCGCGCTCGACGCTCGCGCCTCCGAGATCACGGAGGCGATGAAGCTTGCCGCCGCGACGGCGATCGCGGAGGTGATCCCAGCCGACCACCTCGCACGTCGACTACATCGTGCCGAGCGTGTTCGACCGAGAGGTCGCACCGTCGGTCGCCGCCGCGGTCGCCGCGGCAGCGGAGCGGTCGGGTGTTGCGCGCAAGCCACGCCGCCGGCGCTAGATCTTTTTTTTTTTTTTTTTTTTTTTTTTTTTTGGGGGGGGGGGGGGGGGGGGGGGGGGGGGGGGGGGGGGGGGGGAAGGTGACTCGGGAAATATGTTATGGAACCGATCTCCCGAAGGACTGCTCGTGCACGAGATGTCACTGATCGCCGTAGCGATGCTGCTCTACTTCGGCGTCCGAAACCTCACGGCGGGGAACGCGGGCGTCGCGTTCTCGAACGCTGAACGGATCTTGCGGTTCGAGCACTGGGCTCACCTCGACTGGGAGCGCGGACTCCAGGCCGCGGTGATCGACAGCGACATGCTCGTGAACTTCACGAACTGGGTCTACATCTGGGGCCACTGGCCCGTCATCCTCCCCACAGCGCTCGCGCTGTTCCTGTGGCGCCGCGAGCGGTACTACGTGCTCCGGAACGCGTTTTTCGTGTCGGGCGCGATCGGGTTCCTGTTCTTCGCGCTCCTACCGGTGGCGCCGCCCCGGCTGTTCGAGCTCGGGCTCGTGGACACGGTCACGAGCCAGTCGAGCTCGTACCGGCCCTCCAGCCGCCCGGGCTGACGAATCAGTACGCAGCGTTCCCCAGCCTCCATGTGGGCTGGAATGTGCTCCTCGGGGTCGTCGTGTTGACTGCGACGAGGTCGCGCGTCTTACGGTTCCTCGCGGTCGCAGGGCCGCTCGCGATGGCGTTCGCGGTCGTCGCGACGGCGAACCACTTTGTCGTGGACGTCGGGGCCGGGATCGCGGTCGTCCTGATCGGGCTGATGGTCCCTGCGACGGCGGCGAAGCGTCGCACCTCCCCCCCCCTCCACCCCGCCGCTATCGTGGCCGGACTTGCGAAAGACAACGGGCACCCCCACCCTCCGCCCCTTCGTGATCGCCCATCGCTTCGGCAACCGGCTCGACGCGCTGCGCGACGCGGAGCACCTCGGCGTCCCGTGCGTCGAAGCTGACCTCCGCCTGTTCCGCGGCCGGGTCGAGGTTCGGCACCGAAGCGCTCGGCCCGTTGCCGCTGTTCTGGTACGCTGGCGGGTGGCGGCGCCCTGGTCGCCGCGCCTCGCGCTCGAGGAGCTCCTCCGCGCGACCGCACCGCAAACCGAACTGGTGCTCGACCTCAAGGGCAGCAACACCGTCTCGGTCGCCTGGTCGCCGAAGCGATCGCGCCCCATCTCCCGCGCCGGCGGTTCATCGTCTGCGCGCGCGCGGCGAGCCAGCTCGAGCCGTTCCGGGAGCCGCCGGTTCGCCGCTTCGAGTCCGTCGGAAACACCCGCCAGCTCCGACGGCTGTTGCGCCGCGGCACAGCCGCGCACGGCGTGTCGATCCACGCGCGCCTGCTCGACGAGGGCGTCGTCCAGCAGCTGCGCGGACTGACCGAGGTGATCTTCACGTGGCCGGTGAACCGGGTCGAGGACGCCGCCGCCCTCGCCGCCCTCGGCGTGGACGGGCTGATCAGCGATGCGCCGAACCTGCTGCTCGCGGAAGGTGCGCGGGCGTGATCGCCGCGTTTCTCGATCACGCCGCGACGCTCGCCGGTCAGTTCGAGTCCCTCGACGGTAGGTTCCTTCTCGGGGCGCTCGTTCTCCAGGTGTCGAACCTTGCGCTGCGCGGCTTCGCCTGGCGAAACGTCCTTGCCGCCGCCTATCCGGGGCGGCGGGTGTCGTACTTGTCGGTCGCCGGCTCGTACGTCGCCGGCGTCGCGCTCAACACGTTCACCCCGGGCCGCGCGGGCGAGCTCGCGAAGGTGCTGCTCGTGCGGACGCGGTCGCCGGCTCCACGGTGCCGACGCTCGCCGCAGCGCTCTCGGTCGTGCTCGTCTTCGACGCGCTCGTCGGAGGCGGGCTCGTCGCCGCACTGTTGGCCGGCGGGCCGCGCCCGGCATTCCGGGGCCGGGTGCCGGGCCCGTCCTACCGGCGGCGCCGGAGCCCTCGTCGCGCTCGCCGTCACCCTCGCCGCGCGACGCTCGACCCGCGCCCGCCAACTCCTGGCGCGGGCCTGGACAGGCGTCGCAGTCGTCCGCACCCCGGGTCGCTACCTCCGGGGCGTTGCGCTGGTCCAGCTCGGGGCGTGGGCGTGCCGGATCGGTGTGGTGATGCTCGTGCTCGCCGCGTTCGGGATCCGCCGACGCCGACGTCCGCCGTGCTCGTGCTCGTCGCGGGAGGAATCTCGACCGCCGTCCCCGTACCGGGCGGGGGCGGGGCACAGCAGGTGCTCGTCGCGTACGCGCTCCACAGTACCGTCTCGCTGAGCCAGGCGGTCTCGTTCTCCATCGGCATGCAGGCGGGCGTCGCACTCGTGAACACGCTCGTCGGGCTCACCGCGCTGATGCTGATGTTCAGGACATTCAGGCCGGCGGCGGCAGTGCGTTCCGCGCGGGCGGTCGCGCGCGACCGCGGCGGGCCGAACGTACCAGGGCTCCGCCGAAGGGTCGTTCGGTGCGTTCGCGAGCACACGCTGCCAGCGCACCGTGCGCAGCACGACCAATAGCACGGCGGCAGCAACGGCGACGTTGACCGCGGCGACGGCCATGCGCATGCCGACACTGAAGCTCAGGATCGCTCCGGTGCTTCCCTCACCCTGGAGCACGTAGACGAGGAGCCCCTGCTCGGTGCCGATCCCCGCCGGCGCGAGCGGCAGGAGCGTCGAGAGACTCTGCGAGACCTGGACGAGCCCGACGTTCTCAGCCGTGACAGACGGGAAGTCCGAAAGCCGCGAGGAACAGGCCCACTGTGGCGAGGCGAAGCGTCCAGTCGACCGCCTGCCAGAGCACGACGCCGGCGCACGTAGTCGCGTGGAGTTCGAAGGATCGCGACTCCCTGCGCCAGCCTCGCCCAGAGCGAGCGACCGGCTCGTCCCGCCCAGATGCCGAGCACGAACCCGACCGCGAGCGCAGTGCCGGCGAGCACGACGCCGACCATGGGCTTGTGGAAGACCCACAGCCAGTCGATCGAGGGCAGCCGGGAGAGCGCGTCGACCCCGGGGAGCGCACCGATCGCGACTGCCCACGCGAGCAGGAGGGAACCCATGAGCGAGTCGAAGACCGTCTCGACGCTGAGCGAGGCAACGAGGGTCGGATACGTCGAGGCCGGGATGGCCCGGCGCGCGAGGTACAGCCTGAGAACATCTCCGCCCCGCGCGGGGACCAGGGTGTTCGCCCCGACTCCAGCGGCGTACGCCGCGAAGACGGGCACCCAGCGGACGTCCTCGTCCGGATACGCGGCGGCCAGGACGTTCCGCCACGCCCTCGACCCGGAACCCGTGCGCCCGAGGTGCAGGACGAGTGCGAGGGCAAGCGGCAGCCATGACACCGCAGGGAGCTCGTCGAGCAGCGACTCGAAGGCGCGGACGAGGCTGTCCATGCGACCGACGTGCGCCGGCGCCGCGCGGCCGAACGCTGCGGAGCCGGTCAGCGTCGGGTGAGCCGCGGTGGGCCGGACCCGACGTCGAGCCCCGCGAGAGCGGCGGCGAGGTCGAGGGTGGAGAGCACGCCGACCGGGCGCATCGTGTCAGGCTCGACGACGACCAGGTGGCTCGTCCCGTGCTCCTTCATGAGCTGCGCGGCTGACTGAAGAGTGTCGCGGCCTGAGACTTCGACGACGGGCTCGGCAGCCGAGCCACCGGCCGTTCGCTCGTCGAGGTCGCCCGCCACGGCCGCGCTGACGAGATCGAGGTCGGAGACCACGCGGAGCACGTGCAACCCTTCCTCGTACTCGTCCTCCGAGGATGCACTCAACACGCTGTGGACGTTGTATTGCGCGAGCATTCGGGCTACGTCCCGGAGCGGTGTCTCCGGTGGGCACGTCAACACGCCTGGGTGCATCGCCGCCGCCACGGAGACGTCCGCGAGCGGGTTTGCGGTCGAAGTCGTCATTGTCAGCCTCCTCTGCTCGTGTCTCGACGATTCGGGGGCCGCTCTGCTCGCCGTGGCATCGGAGTGAGCGCTGACCGACGGCGCGGAAAACCACTAACTCGGCGCCCGCGTACGGGTTTTCCGCACTCGACGTGCGGCTCGATCCCGATGGCAGTCGGGCGGCCCGGCTCCACCATGCGCGAGATGCGTTCCGACATCTATGCAGTGGCCTGGAGCGGCGGCGACACCCGGTTCGTCGGGCATGCACGGCTTCAAACGCAGGCTCTCTGGCTCGAGGGCCGCGACGCCGACGGCAGCGAGGAGCTGCGGACGATCGGCTACGACGACATCGAGGGTGATAGGCGTGAGCCGGACGAACGGGAGCCGGGGCATCGTCCTCGACGTCGCGGGGGACGAACGGATCGTGATCACGAGCCTCGACCGACCCGGCAGCCTCGGAGAGCTCACGGAGCCGGCCACCGAGTCTGACGGATTCCCCGCACCATCGATCCGGCACACCGCGGATGCCGTGAACGTGTCCTGAGGCGATGCTCGGCCGAAACCGAAGCGGAGGAACGATCATGAAGACCATCCTCATTGTCGCGACCCACGGCTCGGCAGGCGCGCGGGCAGCGGTCGACGAAGGGCTCGATTTCGCGCAGGAGAGGGGTGCGGACGTCCTGTTCGTTGCTCATCCGACAGCCGCCCCGTCCGGTGTTCGGAGACCCGTACTGGCAGCAGTCTCTGTCGAAAGAACTCGAACGACTCCGACCGGCGTTGAAGGAAGCGGTCGCCGAGGCGGAGTCGCGCGGCATCCACGCGGACTACGACCTGCTCGAGGGAGACCCGGCTGAGCGGATCCTCGAGCTCGCCCGCTCGCGCGACGTGGACCTGATCGTGATCGGGTCGCGCGGCCTCGGGGCCGTTGCCTCGGTGATTCTCGGCAGCGTCTCGAAGCGCGTGTTTCTCACCACGCGGATCGACCGGTTCTTGTCGTGAACGAGCCCGCTGCGGTCCCGGTCAGGACGTGACCGAACAGCCGGCGCGCGGTCTCACCGAGGAGGAGGCCGCGCGCCGACTCGCGACGGTAGCCGTACGCCAGACGACGAGCCGCTCGTACGCGAGCATCGTCCGCGCCAACGTCTTCACGGTCTTCAACCTGATCCTGCCGTCGCCGGCGTTGCGACGCTGGTGTTCGGCGACTGGCGGGACGCGCTCTTCCTGGGCGTGCTGGTCTCGAACTCGGCGATCGGGATCACGCAGGAGGTGCGCGCCAAGCGCGCGCTCGACCGCCTCGCGGCGCTCGTCGCGCCGACCGCGACCGTCGTGCGTGACGGACGCGCGCGGAAGGTGCCGTCGACGAGGTGGTGGCGGCGACCTCGTGCGGCTCCAGCCGGGGGATCAGGTCGTCGCCGACGGCAGGCTCGAGTGCGGCCGAGGCGTCTGACGCTCGACGAGTCGATCCTCACCGGCGAGTCCGAGCCGGTGCCCGCGGCGGGCGAAGAGGTGCGCTCGGGCTCGTTCGCCGTCGAGGGCGCGGGCAAATACGGGTCACGGCGGTCGGGCACGAGAGCTATGCGCGAGCGCATCGCCGGCGAGGCGCGCGCGTTCCGCCATCCGCGCTCGCCGCTCGAGCGCGCGCTCAACCGGCTGCTCCTGACGCTCGTCGCGGTAATGGTGCCGCTCGGCGTCCTGCTGGGCGCCGCGCTCTGGGAACGGCGGACGCCGCTCGACGAGGCCGTGCCGACGACCGTCGCGGCCGTCGTCAGGCTCGTGCCCGAAGGGCTGATCCTGCTCGCGAGCCTGACCTACGCCGTCGCCGCACTGCGGATGGCGCGGCGCGGGCGCGCTCGTGCAGCAGCTGAACGCCATGGAGTCGCTCGCGTCGGTCGACCTCGTCTGCCTCGACAAGACGGGAACGCTGACGGACGCGAGCCTGCGCGTCTCGAGCTCGTTCCGGCCCGGGCGTCGACCGAGGACGAGCTCCGACCCGCGTCGCCGCGTGCGCGGCGGTCCGCAGACGAAACCGACTCGAGGCCATCGCGGAACGGCTTCCCGGCGCGGCCCGGAGGGCCGAGCGCGCTCGTGCCGTTCTCGTCGCGGCGGCGATTCGGCGCGGTGCGCGGCGAGCGGGACTCGGACTCGTCGCTCGGCGCGCCCGAGCTCTTCGAGCTCGGCGACGCTCGCGCGAGCGGGCCGACGCGAGGCCGGAGACGGGCGGCGCGTCGTCGCCTTCGGGACCATCCCGTCGCACTCGGCGTGATCGCGCTCGAGCGCGCACCCCCGGCGTCGCGCCGCTCGGGCTCGTCCGTCATCGCCGAGCGGCTCCGTCCCGAGGCGCGCGCGACGGTCGAGTACTTCCGCCGCCAGGGCGTCGAGCTGAAGATGCTCTCCGGCGACCGGCCGGAAACCGTCGCCGCGATCGCGCGCGACGTCGGCATCCCGGCGGGGCGAGCCGGTCGACGGCGAGAGCTGCCGGAGGACCGCCGAGCTCGCCGGCGCTCCTGAGCGGCGACTGTGATCGGGCGCATTTCCCCGAGGGCAAGCGGCGGGTCGTCGAGGCGCTCCGCGCCGGGGGCCACTACGTGGCGATGGTCGGCGACGGGGTCAACGACGTGCCGGCGCTGAAGGCGGCCCGGCTCGCGATCGCCCAGGGCGACGGGCACGCAGATGGCCAAGAGCGTCGCCGACCTCGTGCTCGTCCGGGGCGAATTCGCGGCCGTGCCGGCGATGGTGCGGGAAGGCCGGCAGATCCTGCGCAACCTCCAGCGGGTCCCGAAGCTGTTCGTGACGAAGTCGGCGTTCGCTTCCTTCCTGATCCTCTCGATCGGCCTGACGGCGACGGCGTACCCGCTGCTGCCGCGGCATCTCACGCTCGCCGCGGCGCTCACGATCGGCGATCCCCGCCTTCTTCCTTGCGCTGGCGCCCAGCTCGGGGCAGTTCCGGGCCGACGGTTCCTCCGCGAGGTGGCTCGTTCTCCGTGCCCGCGGCACGCGCCGGCCTCGGCGTGCGTCTCGAGCTACCTCTTCGCCTGACGTCCTCGACCTGCCGCTGGTCGAGGCGCGGACCGTGGCGACCACCGTGCTGATCGCGGTCGGCCTCTACCTATCGTCGTGCTCGAGGCCTGGGGTCATCGGCGAGCCCCGGCGGGCTCTGCGTCGGCGCTCGCCGCCTGCTATGCGCTCGTGCTCTGGTCCTGGTCGCGCGGAGTTCTTCGCCCTGGCGGCGCCGACGCCTCGATCCTCGCGACCGCCCTGGCAGGCGCCGCTCTTGCCGTCGGAGGTCTCGCGATCACGTCCGAGGCGTTCCTTCCGGGCCTGCTCGGCAGTTCCACGGACGATTCTTCGGCAGTTCCGCCGATGCCAAGTGACGGTCGCCGGCATGACGCTTCCTGCAGACGAAAGGAGAGCCATGACAGCGACGCTCGAAACGATTGATCGCCGGCGGGCCGCACCGGCCGACCTCGAGGCATTCGCGCAGCTCGTGCACGCCCTGTCTCCGACGGTCGGAGACGTCCAGGTCGCATGCAACGACGTGCGCGACGAGGACGCCGAACTCGTGATCGAGCTTGAGGTACGCCTGCCACTGGAGAAGCCGGCGGAGTACCACATCCCCGAATTCCACGCAGACGTGACCGGCTGCTGATCGAAGGAGGAAGCGCAATTGTCGGCAGCCACGCCAACAGCCACGCCAACACCGACCGGCAATGGCCCCGCACGCCGCAAGCCCAAGCGTCGAATGACGACGGCGCTGTGGATGAACGGCGCGCCAGGCGCGCACCGCAGCACGAGTTGCCGACCCCGGACGTCTTCGACCATATCGAGCGGGAGCCCGACCGTATCTGTCAGCTCCCGGCAGGGATCAAGTGAGAGGAGTGGCAATGCGCAAGGTCATCATCATGGGCGCGGGCGGGCGGGACTTCCACGACTTCAACGTGTCTTCCGGGACAACCCGGACGAAGTGGTCGCGTTCACCGCGGCCCAGATTCCCGGGATCGACGACCGGCGCTACCCGCGCGTCGCTCGCCGGCCCGCTCTACCCAAAAGGCATCCCGATCCTTCCCGAGGCGGAGCTGCCGTCGCCGTCGATCGCGCGAGGTCGATGAGGTCGTCTTCGCCTACAGCGACCTCTCCCACGAGCACGTGATGCACAAGGCCTCCCGGCCCTCGCCGCCGGCGCCGACTTCACGCTGCTGGGCCCCAAGGCGACGATGCTCAGAGCAAGCCGGTCGTCGCCGTCGGCGCGGTTCGGACGGGCGCGGGCAAGAGCCAGACCAGCCGCCGTCGGGCAGTGTGCTCCAGGCGGGGTTCAAGGTCGCGCTCATCCGCCACCCGATGCCGTACGGCGACCTCCGGCATGGGCGTCCAGCGATTCGCCACCATGAGGACCTGGACCGACCCACCGACGATCGAGGAGCGCGAGGAGTACGAACGCCCTTCGAGCGCGGGATGATCGTCTACGCCGGCGTCGACTATCGCGAGATCCTCGGCAGCGCCGAGGAGGAGGCCGACGTCATCGTCTGGGACGGCGGCAACAACGACTTCCCCTTCTTCCGCCCGGACCTCTTCGTCGTCGTGGTCGACCCACTCCGGCCGGGGCATGAGCTCCGCTACCACCCCGGCGAGACGAACCTTCGCCTGGCCGACGTCGTCGTCGTCAACAAGGTGGACTCGGCCACGCCGGAGCAGGTGGACAGCGTGATCGACGCGGTGCGGCTCGTCAACCCGGACGCTCGGCTCGTCACCGCAGCGTCACCCGTGACGCTCGGACACGGCTCGCCGCTGTACGGGAAGCGTGTCCTCATCGTCGAGGACGGCCCGACGATCACGCACGGTGAGATGGAGTTCGGGGCCGGCAAGGTCGCAGCCCTCGAGGGCGGCGCTTCGGTGATCGTCGATCCGCGAGCGTACGCCGTCGGCTCCATCGCGGAGCTTTACAGGGAGTTCCCGCACATCGGGAGCGTCCTGCCCGCGATGGGCTACAGCGACGAGCAGCTCCACGAGCTCGAGGAGACGATCAACGCGACGCCGTGCGACGTCGTCGTCACGGGAACGCCGATCGACCTCGCGCGGCTCGTTCGGGCGGATCACCCGATCCGGCACGCGACGTACGAGCTCCAGGAGATCGGTCACCCGACCCTGGAAGACGTGCTCGAGCCGATGATCGGGCTCGTCCGGTCGACCGTGCTGGCACCAGCCTGACCAGAGATGGAGGTGACCTGAGATGACAACAGAAGATCGGCTCGAGAAGGTCGGACGCGTGACGGTGCCCGTGAAGGTGCTGGCGCTGCTCGCCTTCCTCGGCACTTTGCTCCTCGACTGGCAGCGCGTCTCCGTCGAGGTGGCCGGGGCCGTCCACATCGAGGAGACGACGATCGGCTGGAACGGCTGGGGCTTCGCCGCCGGCGTCTTCGCGGTGCTGCTGCTCGTGCTGATGTTCGGCGAGGTCCGCCGGGGACAGCCAACGGCGAGCTACGTTTTCACCGCCGGCGTGCTGCCGCTGGCGCTTGTGATCGCCACCGCACTGGCCGTCTTCACGGGCGAGGCAAACGTGAGCGTCGCGGGCACGGTCGTCGTGGTCGATACGACGCTCTGGGCCGCATGGCTCGGACTCGCGCTCGCCATGCTCACGGCGGCGGCGTACGCCGTCGAGCTGGTCGCGCAGCTCCCAGAGCGAGGCGCACACGGCCTCGTCCCGCCGACGCATGCGTAACGCACCAAGGGGGCGCCGCGCGAGCGGTGCCCCCTTCCGACGACGGAGCGGATAGCTACGGCACGCCGACCGGCCTACCGGTGCCGAACCGCTAGCCACCTTCGACGACTGAGCCGACGATCTCGTGCCCGAGGACGAGCGAGAGCTTCGGGTTAGGGAGCTCGCCGTCGCGCACGTGCAGGTCGGTCCGGCAGACGCCGTGTACGCGTTGCACGTGGAGCCGCAGCTGCCCGGGAGCGAGCTCGGGCCTCGCTGCCGCTCTGCCAGCGCCGACTCGGGCGCCGGCACGACCAGCGCGCACGGTCAGCGAGGCTCGCAGACCGTCGAGCGGACGACGAAGTGCAAACCCTCGAGCCCCTCGAGCGAGAACCCTCCGAAGCGCCGGGCGAGACGTCGAGGAGGAAACGCGGCCGGTTCCAGCGCTCGAACTGCTCGGTGTCGATGTAGAACGCCGCGCCGCCGACCTCGCCGAGCCAAAGGTCGTTGGGCCCCAGCTCGAGCTCTCCGTCGACGAGGCAGAGCGGGGAGCTGCCGTCGCAGCAGCCCCCCGACTGGAACAGGATCAGCTTGCCGTGCTTGGCCCTGAGGCGCCCGATCGCCGCGAGCGCGGCGTCGGTGGCGACGACCTGGTCGGCCATTGTTCCGTGCCTCCTAGAAGAACCCGAGCGGCTTCGGGTCATAGCTGACGAGCAGGCACTTCGTCTGCGTGTAGTGGTCGAGCATCATCTTGTGGTTCTCTCGTCCGACGCCCGAGACCTTGTAGCCGCCGAAGGCCGCGTGCGCGGGATAGAGGTGGTAGCAGTTCGTCCAGACACGGCCCGCCTTGATCCCACGGCCCATGCGGAACGCCTTGCTCGTGTCGCGCGTCCAGACGCCGGCGCCGAGGCCGTACATCGTGTCGTTTGCGATCTCGAGCGCCTCCTGCTCGTTCTGAACGTCGTCACCGCGAGCACGGGGCCGAAGATCTCCTCCTGGAAGATCCTCATCTTGTTGTGGCCCTTGAACACGGTCGGCTCGAAGTAGTAGCCGCCGTCCAACTCGCCCTCGAGGACGTTCCGCTTGCCGCCGATCAGCAGCTCGGCGCCCTCTTCGAGGCCGATCTTCACGTAGCTCTCGATCTTCTCGAGCTGCGCCGCGGAGACCTGCGCACCGATCTGCGTCTCCGGATCGAGCGGGTTGCCCTGCTTGATCGCGGCGATGCGTGCGAGGCATCGCTCCATGAACGGCTCGAAGATCGACTCCTCGATCAACGCCCGCGACGGACACGTGCAGACCTCGCCCTTGTTGAAGGCGTAGAGCACGAGCCCTTCGACCGCCTTGTCGAGGAAGTCGTCGTCCTCGGCCATCACGTCGGCGAAGAAGATGTTCGGCGACTTGCCGCCGAGCTCCGTCGTCGACGGGATGATGTTCTGCGCGGCGTACTGCATGATCAGCCGTCCGGTCACGGTCTCGCCGGTGAACGCGATCTTCGCGATCCGTTTGTTCGTTGCGAGCGCCTTGCCGATCTCGGCACCCGGCCCGTTGACGACGTTGATCACGCCCGGCGGGACGATCTCCTCGATCAACTCGGCGAACTTGAGGATCGACCACGGGGTCGGGCTGGCCGGCTTGAGGACGATGCAGTTCCCGGCCGCGAGCGCCGGTGCGAGCTTCCACGCCGCCATCAGCAGCGGGAAGTTGAACGGGATGATCTGACCGACGACGCCGAGCGGCTCACGGAAGTGGTACGCGACCGTGCTCTTGTCGACCTCTGAGATCACGCCCTCCTCGGCCCGGATGACCGAGGCGAAGTACCGGAAGTGGTCGACCGCGAGCGGGATGTCCGCCGCGAGCGTCTCGCGGACGGGCTTTCCGTTCTCCCAGCTCTCGGCGACGGCGAGCATTTCGAGGTTCTCCTCCATCACGTCGGCGATCCGGTTGAGCACGCGTGACCGCTCGGTCGTCGACGTCTCTCCCCACGCCTCCTTTGCTGCGTGGGCGGCATCGAGTGCGAGCTCGATGTCCTCCGGTGTCGAAAGCGGCACCTCGGTGAACGGCCGGCCCGTTACGGGGCTCAGGTTCTCCGCGTAGTTGCCGCCGATCGGCGCGACCCAGAAACCGCCGATGAAGTTCTCGTAGCGGGGCTTCAGCTCCACCGGGCTATCCAGCTGCCCGGGGGCGGTGTAGAGCGCCGCTCGCTCGAGAGTTGCCATGGCATCTCCTTTCGAAGCGACTCGACCGCACGGATTGCGGCCGGCAGTTGAGCATCACGGTCCGTGCGGATCGGAGCATCGGGTGATCCGCTGACAGGCATGCGGACAGCCCGCAGGTTTACGACCCGCTTGCGGTGCAGACTCGGGGAGTCGTCTGAGCGAGGCTTCGACCTTTCCCCGTGTGGCTTCCGCGGAAGGCTCAGGCGACGCTCGCGGGATCCTGTTGAGTCCCGCGCGCTCGCGGCGGCCTGACGCCGCGCCCCACGCGGCCGACGCCGCTGTGCGCGTCGCTAGCGTGCCTGTCCGGCGCGCGAGCCGGTTTTCAACTCGTTCTGGACCGACCGCACACCGAGGACACGCTCGGCGCCGGACACCAGCAGCGCGACCACGTCCTCGGACTCGACCTCGCCGGAGAGCGTGACTTCCCCGCCGAGCACGTCGACCTTCACGTAACCGGGCCAGCACCAGAGGAACGCCCCGCCGACCACGTCCTCACGGATCTCGCGCTCGAGCTCCTGGTCCGAGCGAATCGACGCGCGCGCAGCGGCCAGGTCGCCGTCGTCCGTCACGACCAGCGGGTACTTGATCTCGCCGATGTTGATCTGCGGCCTCCCCTCGGACACTTCTGCACCCAGCTTCGACCACATCGTCGGGGCCGGCATCGGCGTCTGCGCCGATCGGCTATCGGTAGTGACTACCACCACGTGCAATCCGTGAAAAGCCCCGTTGAAGGGCCGCCGGATCGCGCAGGAGACTCGAAGCCGATCCGTAGCCAGGAGGAGAGAAGGAGCACTCGTGGTGAGGGACGCGACGCCGCCCCAGCTTCTTCGTCCGCCGGAGCGCCGCGAGCTCGTCCGGCGTGAGTTCGTCTGTTCGCACTGTGGCCACGGAGCCGTGGCGAGCATCGCGTCCGAACGCTGTCCCATCTGCGGAGGCTCGGCGTGGGAGCTCGCACAGCACATCCGGCTGCCGGCGAATCGGTGAAATCACGCAGCGGCGCTCCGCTTGTTCTCCGATGCCCGCTGCCCTCCACGCGAGCGACACTCGCGGCGAGAAGGAGGAACGATGGCGACAACGCTTCGTACGACGCCCTCTCGGGGGCATTCGAGCTGGACGGAGGACGACGGCCTCCGGCACTGTGAGGGCTACCGGGTGGCGGGGCCCCGCGGTCCCGTCGGCTACGTGGAAGAGGTCCACGCCGACGAGCTCGGCGAGGTCCGTGCGATCGTCGTCGCGGGCGCACGGCGTCTGCTCGTGTCGGCGCCCGAGATCGGTTCGGTCGACGTCGATCGAGAGCTCATCCGGCTCACGCACACGCCCCAACGACCGCCACCGAGACGCTGAGCGATCTCTTCGTGCGCGGGGGGCGAGAGAGGACGAGCTACCTGTTCGCGCTGGACGTGCTCGACCCGAGTGCTCGAACCATCGCGACAACCGTACTCGTCACGGTCGGCCTCGACCTGATCGTCGCGCTCGAGGCCTCATCGCCGGCCGCTACGTCGGCAGGGACGACCCGATCATGATCATCCGCGCGCAGCGTGGCCCGCCGGCCGTCGGCGAGGTGCTCGAGCCGTTCGCGTTCCCGCACCTCGTAGCCCGCCCGGCTCGACGATCGCTGGTCGCACGTCGAGGTGCCACCCGTCGCGGTGACGGCGCCCTGACTGGCGGTGGGGGCGCGTCACGGGTCCCCCCACCGCGGTCGATCAGGTCAGGAGCATTCCTCCGTCGACGACCACGTGCGATCCCGTCATGTAGCTCGAGAGCTCGGAGGCGAGGAAGAGCGCGACTCGACCGATCTCGTCGGGATCCGCGAAGCGGCCCATCGGCACGGCCCGCGCCATCGCCTCGACGTCGACCGCGTCGCCCTGGGCAGCCTTGACCCCCGGCGTGAGGACGCCGCCCGGCGCGATCGCGTTGACGGAGATCCCGTGTGGCGCGAGCTCGAGCGCGACGTTCTTCGTGAAGCCCCCAGACGCCGTGCTTCGACGCGTCGTAGTGCGCGAGGCCGATCATCGACGGATGGATCGCGTCGATCGAGGTGACGTTGACGATCTTACCGCCGGCCCCTTGGGCGATCATCTGCGCTGCGGCGAACTTCGTGCAGAGGAAGACGCTTCGGAGGTTGACGTCGATCACGCGCATGAAGTCGTCCTCGCTGATTTGCGCGAGCGGGACGAACGGGAAGATTCCCGCGTTGTTCACGAGCACGTCGAGCTTCTCGAAGTGCTCCACCGTCTTGTCCACGAGCCGCTGCACGCTCGGCCCGTCGGCGATGTCGATCGAATACGCGAGGGCGGAGCCCTCCCGCCGTTCCTCGAAGGCCTCGGCGGCCTCCACCGCGTGGACCGGGTCTGCCGGTCTGCAACGACCACGTTCGCCCCCGCCTCGTGCAGCCTCGTGGCGATCGCCAGTCCGATCCCCATCGCGCCGCCCGTCACGATGGCGGTCTTGCCCGTGAGGTCGAGCAGCTCTTCGAGGGAGCGCTTCGTCTCGGTCTGAGCTCCGCTCATGGCGGCCTCCTCTTCCGTCGCTACCTCCGAAGGATCGCCGACCCGCAGCGCCGCGAGATCAGCGGATCCGCTGATCCCTCCGCCGAGAACGCCCTGATGTCCGTTACGGCGCCCGGGGCGAGGATCGCAAGGACCGATCGAGAGGAGGCGCGACATGCTCGCGAAGAACGACTCCGGGGAAGCGACGCCGAACGGTCCGATCATCGAGGCGCGCGACGTCTCGAAGACCTACGACACCGGCAAGGTGCAGGTCAACGCGCTGAAGAGCGTCGACCTGACGATCCGCCGCGGCGAGATGGTCTCGGTCATGGGACCGAGCGGCTGCGGCAAGACGACGCTGCTCAACTGCCTCTCCGGGCTCGACGCCGTCGACGACGGGGAGATCCTGATCGAGGGCGTCGCGCTCTCGAAGATGTCCGACCGCCAGCGCACGGACTACCGCGCGCGCCGGATGGGCTTCGTCTTCCAGTTCTACAACCTGATGCCCGTGCTGAGCGCGGTCGAGAACGTCGAGCTGCCGCTGCTCGTCGCACGTGTCCACGCGAAGGAGGCGCGCCGGAAGGCGCTGGCCGCACTCGACCTGGTCGGGATCGCCGGTCGCGCCGAGCATGTGCCGGACGAGCTCTCCGGCGGTGAGCGGCAGCGCGTGACGATCGCGCGCGCGCTCGTCAACGACCCGGCGATCGTCTGGGCGGACGAGCCGACGGGCGACCTCGACAGCGAGAACGCCTCGGAGATCAGTCGAGCTGATGCGTCGACTGAACTCGAACACGGACTGTCCTTCGTGATCGTCACGCACGACCCGACCGTCGGCGAGACGCCGACCGGCTGGTGCGAATGGTCGACGGAGAGATCGTCTCGCACCAGGCCCTGACCGACATGCCGGAACGGCTGCCCGCCGTGCCCGTGCTCGCGTAGAGGAGGCTGGCGATGCAGAGTCTGTTCGGCATCCCGATCGGACCGCTCGCAGCGGTCCTTGCGATCACACTCGCGCTCGTGACGAGCGTGGTCGCCGCGTTCGCGCTCCGCAACCGCGTCTTCTTCAAGCTCGGCGTGCGCAACGTCAGGCGGCGGCGTGGACGCACGGCACTGATCGTGACCGGGCTGATGCTCGGCACGACGATCATCGCGGCCGCGCTCGCGTCCGGCGACACGATGAGCCACACGATCCGGATCTCGGCGATCGAGTCGCTCGGCTCGACCGACGAGATCGTGTCCGTGAAGCGCGCGGACGTGAGCACCGACGTTCCTCTCGGTGAGGCGACGAGCGTCGAGTACTTCAGCGAGGACGTCGTCCCTCTGATCACGCACGAGCTTCTGCGCTCCTCCCACTTCGACGGCGTGGCACCGGCGATCGTGGAGTCCGTCGCCACGCAGAACTTGACGGCACGCCAGAACGAGCCGCGCGTGACGCTCTTCGCAAGCACCGGGCCGAACCTCGCCGCGTTCGGCGAGATCCGCACGGACCGCGGGCTCGTTGGTCTCGCTCGACGATCTCCGTCCGGGCGAGATCTACCTCAACGCCGACGCTGCCGACGACCTGCAGCAGAGACCGGCCACACGATCCGCGTGCTCGCGGGCAGCCGCACACTGGTCGCACGCGTTCGCGCAATCGTCAAGTTCGACGGAACCGGCACCGACGGCGCCGCGCTGCTCGTCGGCCTCCCTGCCGCCCAGCGGCTGCTCGGCCACCCCGCGAGGTGAAGCACGTGCTGATCTCGAACGTCGGCGACCCGACGGGCGGCGTCCGCTACACAGACGAGATCTCGAGGATGCTCCAGCCGACGCTGAAGCGGCTCGGGCTCCAGATCGACCCCGTGAAGCGGGACGCCCTCGAGGCAGCCGACCAGGAGGGCAACGCGTTCATGTCGCTCTTCACGACGTTCGGCAGCTTCTCGATCTTCGCCGGGTTCCTGCTGATCTTCCTGATCTTCGTGATGCTCGCGGCGGAGCGCCGAGGGGAATTGGGCATCGCCCGTGCGATCGGCACGCGCCGCGGCCACCTGATCCAGATGTACGTCTACGAGGGCCTCGCGTACGACCTGATCGCCGCGGCCGTCGGGGCGGCAATCGGCGTCGCGGTCGCGTTCGGCATGGTGTTCGTCCTCAGCAGCGCGCTCGGCAGCGAGGGGATCACGATCGAGCACGACGTCCAGTCGCAGAGCGTCGTCGTCGCCTACACGGTCGGCGTGCTGCTCACCTTCGTCGTCGTCGTCGTCTCGGCCTGGCGGGTCAGCCGGCTGAACATCGTCACCGCGATCCGCAACCTGCCCGAGCCGCCCGCCCACAAGCGGCGGAAGCGGCGCTGGATCGGCGGGCTCGTCGCGATGGCGCTCGGCGCGCTGCTCACTCTCCAGGGCGTGAACACCGCGCAGGCCGTCGCGTTCATCCTCGGCATCTCGATGTTCGTGATCGGCCTCGTGCCGGTCGTGCAGGCCGTCGGCGTACCGAAGAGAATCGCGTACACCGGCGCAGGGCTCACGATCGTCGCGCTCTGCCTGCTCCCCAGCGCGTGGCTCGACGCGCTCGCCGGGACCGAGCTGAGCCAGAACTTCTCGGTCTTCATCGTCGCCGGAATCCTCATCGTTCTCGGAGCATCGTGGACGATCGTCTACAACGCGGATGTCCTCCTCGGCGTCGTCACGGCAACCGTGGGTCGGATCCGCGCGCTGACGCCGATCATCCGTCTGTCGATCGCCTACCCGCTGCGAAATCGCTTCCGGACCGGCATCACGCTGGCGATGTTCATGCTGGTCGTCTTCACGCTCGTCGTGGGTGGGACGATCTCGGGCTCGTTCGTGCGCGCGTTCGACAACGAGGAGATGTTCGGCGGGGGCTTCGACGTCCGGGCCAGCTCCGCGGCGATCAGCCCGATCGACGACCCGGCACGGACGATCGCGAATGCGCCGGGGCTCCGAGCTTCGGACTACCGGGTCGTCTCCGCCCAGTCGTACCTGCCGGTGCAGGCACGTCAAACCGGCGCGTATGCCTCCTCGTTCGAGAACTATCCGGTTCGAGGCGTGGACGCGGCATTCGCGCGACACACCACCTACCTCCTGGCCGGTCACGCACGCGGCTACCCGGATCCCTGGCGGGCGCTGGCGACCGATCCCGGGCTCGCGATCGTCGACGGGTTCGTCGCCCCTCGCCGGGACAACTGGGGGGCGGGTCAAGTACCCCCCGACTTCCAGCTCAAGGGCTTCTACCTCGAAGACGTCGTCTTCGATCCGGTTCCGATTCTGGTGCGCGACCCGCAGACCGGCGCCACGGTGAAGCTCAAGGTGATCGGCGTGCTCTCCGATCAGGCACCGCTCGCGATGGCCGGGATCACCACCTCGCAGGCGACGCTCCGCACCGCCTTCGGCGACCGCGTCAGGCCGACGGTCTTCTACTTCGACCTCGCTCCGGGCGTCGACGCGCGCGCCGAGGCGAGGAAGCTCGAGTCGGCGTTCCTCGCGAACGGTGTCGAGGCCGACGCCCTCGACGAGCTGCTCGAGGATGCCGTCGCCGCGAGCTGGACGTTCAACCGCCTGATCCAGGGCTTCATGGGCCTAGGCCTCGTCGTCGGCGTCGCCGCTCTCGGCGTGATCAGCGCCCGCGCGGTCGTCGAACGGCGACAGCAGATCGGGATCCTCCGCGCGATCGGGTTCCGGCGCCGGATGATCCAGCTCAGCTTCCTGATCGAGGCGTCGTTCATCGCGCTGACCGCGATCTTCGTCGGAACGCTGTTCGGCCTGATCGTCAGCCACTCGGTGATCGCGGACGTCGCGAGTCAGCCCTCGTACGAGATGGTGACCCTCCACGTGCCCTGGGTGAACCTCGCGATCGTGTTCACGGTCGTCTACCTCGTCGCGCTGGCGACGACGCTGGCGCCGGCCGTACGTGCATCGCGCATCTACCCGGCGGAGGCGCTGAGGTACGAGTGACTGCCGTCGTCGAGACCGGTCGAGCGCCCGGGCACACCCTGCCTGCGGCGCTCGACCGCCGTTTCGAGGCCGTCGTCTTCGACTGGGACGGAACCGCCGTTCCCGACCGGCAAGCGGATGCGACGGGGCTCCGCGAACTCGTCGAGGCGCTCACCGCGCAGGGCATGGACCTCGCCGTCGTCACGGGGACGCATGTCCACAACGTCGACGACCAGCTGGGCGCACGCCCACAGGGACCCGGCCGCCTCTTCCTGTGCATGAATCGCGGCTCCGAGGTGTTCGTCGCCGAGAAGGACGGGTTGCGGCTGGTGGCCCGCCGCGACGCGACGCCGGCCGAGGACGACGCGCTCGACGCTGCCGCCGAGAACACCGTCGAGCGGCTCGCCGAGCGAGGGCTCCGCGCCGAGATCGTCTCGCAACGACTGAACCGCCGGAAGATCGACCTGATCCCCGAGCCGCAGTGGGCGGATCCGCCGAAGGCCCGCATCGCCGAGCTGCTGGACGCCGTCGAGTCCCGTCTCGACGCCGCCGGCCTCCGCGGGCTCGACGAGGCGGTCGAGCTCGCGCGAGGGGCAGCGTACGACGCAGGTCTGCTCGACCCTCGAGTCACGAGCGACGCCAAGCACATCGAGATCGGCCTGACCGACAAGGCGGACTCGGCGCATTGGCTCTTCGACGAGCTCTGCCGCCGCGGGATCGAGCCCCGGCGCCGTCCTCGTCGCCGGCGACGAGTTCGGGCCCCTCGGCGGCCTGACGGGCAGTGACTCGTTCCTGCTCGTGCCCGAAGGAGACCGTGCGACCGTCGTCTCGGTCGGCGCAGAGCCGACCGGCGTTCCCGAGGGCGTGATCCTCCTCGGCGGCGGTCCGGAGGCGTTCGCCGCAGTGCTCGGCGACCAGCTCGAGCGCAGACTCCTCGGCGAGGCGCCGAAGCTCGACGGCGACCCGCTCTGGACGCTCGAGGTCGAGGAGGACGACCCGCTGCTCGAGCGCGTCCACGACTCGCTGTTCACGATTGCCGACGGCCGGATCGGCACCAGCGACGACACGGTGTTCGCCGCCGGCCTCTACGACGGCGACGGCCCCGAGACGACGCTTCTTCCCTGTCCGGTCTGGCACAGGATCCGGCCGCCCGACGTCGCCGTGGACGGCAGGATGCGCCGGCTCGACCTGCGGAGCGGCCTACTCGAGGAGGAGGTGCGCACTGGGCTGGGCTCGCTCCGGTCGATGCGCTTCTCGTCTCTCGCGCGCCCCGGATCGGTCGCGCTGCGCGCCGAAGGGGCGCTGCCGCTGCTCCCGCCGGGATCGACGCTCACGCCGGCCGCCCCAGGCGGCCTCGAGCTGGGCGCCGAGCCGGGCCGGCTGTGGATCCGGGACGTCACGGCCGAGGGTGGGGGCGTGGTCGCCGCCGCGGCGCACGAGCGGCGCCACACGCCAGGCCGGCTCGAGCGGCTCGCGGCGTATCACGTCGATCCGCTCCGACGACCCGACGAGTCGTCGGCGCTCCGTGCAGTCCGCGAGCTCGAGGCCAAGGGCTACGAGGGCCTGCTCTCCGAGCACCGCGCCGCATGGGCGTCGCGGTGGGAGGCTGCCGACGTCGTCATCGAGTCCGATCCGGAGCTGCAACTCGCCGTGCGACTCGCGCTCTTCCACCTCATGTCTTCGGTCGCCGACTCGGGCGAAGCCGCGGTGGGCGCCCGCGGTTTGAGTGGGCCCGCATATCGCGGACACGTCTTCTGGGATAGCGACGTCTTCGTCCTCCCGTTCCTCGCCGCGACCCATCCGCCCGCCGCCCGCGCGATGCTCGAGTATCGAATCCGGCGACTCGACGACTCGCGCGCAAACGCGCGCCGACTCGGCCGCGACGGCGTTCGTTTCGCCTGGGAGTCCGCGCGGCACGGCTACGACGTCACGCCTCGATACGCGCGAGACCAGACCGGCCGCCTCGTCGCGATCCGGACCGGCGAGCTCGAGGAGCACATCGTCGCCGACGTCGCGTGGGCCGCGTGCTGCTACGCGGACTGGAGCGGCGACGATTCGTTCCTCGAAGAGGCCGGGCGGGACCTCCTCGTGGAGACGGCTCGCTACTGGGCTTCACGCATCCGCTTCGACGCGGACGGTCGAGGTCACGTCTACGGCGTGATCGGGCCCGACGAGTACCACGAGCCGGTAGACGACAACGCATTCACGAACGTCATGGCCCGCTGGAACCTGCGGCGAGCTGCGGAGCTCGCGCACCTCGACCCGCACGAGCGTGCTGCCTGGCGCCGCGCCGCCGACGCGCTCGTCGACGGGTGGGACTGCCATACCGGCCTCTACGAGCAGTTCGCCGGCTTCCACGAGCTCGAGCACCTGGTCATCGCCGACGTCGCACCTCGTCGCCCGATCGCCGCGGACCTCCTGCTCGGCGCGGAGCGCGTCGCCGGGGCACAGGTGTTGAAGCAGCCGGACGTGCTCATGCTCCATCACCTGGTGCCGGACGAGGTCGAGCCGCATTCGCTCGTCTCCAACCTCGACTTCTACGAGCCGCGCTGCTCACACGGCAGCTCCCTCTCCCCCGCGATCCACGCCGCGCTGCTCGCCCGAGCCGGGCGGCCGGATCAGGCGCTGGAACCCTTCCGCCTCGCAGCGAACATCGACCGCGCCGACCTGACGGGAACGACCGCCGGAGGCGTGCACCTGGCGACCATGGGCGGGCTCTGGCAGGCGCTGGCATACGGCTTCGCCGGTCTGCGACCCCAGGGGTCGGTCCTCGGGATCGACCCGCAGCTCCCTGGTGCCTGGGACGCTCTGGCGCTTCGGTTGCGCTTCCGCGGCTGTCTCGTGCGCGTTCGGCTCGAGCGTGAGCGGGTGACCATCGAGTCGGATCACGAACTACCCACAAGCGTCGGCGGCTCGGCACCCGCCTACGGCACCCGAACGGTCTGGACCCGCGATGAGACGCAATGGAAGGTGAGGAAGCTATGACCAGAGTCGTCGCCGCGATGGACGACACGCCCAGCGCCGGCGCAGTGCTCGCAAGCGCAGCAGCCGTCGCGCAGCTCTTCGACGCGATGCTCGAAGCTGTCCACGTCCGGTCCGATGGGTGCGAGATCGCCGCCGGGCACGCGCGCAGGGCCAGGGTCCCGCTGGAGATCGTGGACGGGGGCGTCGTCGAGTCGCTCATCGCCATGGGCAGGGAGCACGACGTCGCAGCCCTCGTGCTCGGCACTCGCGAGGAGCACGCCGCTGACAAGCCGCTCGGCTCGACGGCACTCGCGGTGGTCGGCGGCGTCGAGAAGCCGATCGTGCTCATCCCGCCGCGCGCGGCACCGCTCGAGCGCATCCGCCGTGTGTTGCTTCCGCTCGAGGGCAGTCGCAGGACGTCGCTGGCCCCGGCGTCTGTGCTCGAGGTCGCACAGAGCGCCGCGGTCGACGTGATCGTCCTGCACGTCTTCGACGAGGAGTCGCTTCCGGAGTTCACCGACCAGCCGCAGCACGAGACCGAAGTCTGGGCGAACGAGTTCCTGGCTCGCTACTGCCCGGTGGGGCTGCGGTCGGTCAGCCTTGCGCTTCGCATCGGCGAGCCTGCCGAGACGGTCGTTCGGGTCGCGGAGGAGAGCGGCGTCGACCTGATCGCGCTCGGCTGGAACCAGCTCCTTGCCCCCGGGCGCGCTGCGATCGTGCGTGCCGTGCTCGAGCGCGGCCGGCAGCCGCTCATGCTGATCCCCGCCACGACGAACGCGAGAGGAGGACAGTCGAGTGACCGTCTCGTTCGACATCTGTTGGAGCACTGACTACTGGCTACGCCATTGCGACGGATTCCGCGTGACGACAGAGGACGGCGAGATCGGATTCGTCGACGCCGTCGACCTCACGCCGCAGGGGGATGCCGAGGCGCTCGTCCTCAGGTTTGGGAGTGAGTTCACGCACTCCGTGCGGGTGCCCGTGGCCGCCGTCGAGGCGCTCGACCCCGTCGACGAGGCGATCGTCCTCGGGCCGATCAGCGACCGGCGGCGCAGGCATGCCAGCCGCCAGCTCCGCATTCCGCTTCCGCTCTGAGGGGTCGAAGGATTCCAACGTTGGAGCAGGAACTGGTGATGGTCGTGCTCGCCGCGGTCGCACTCGCGATCGTGGCCTTCGAGCGAGGCGATCCGCGCGCTGACTACTGCGCAGCGCTCGCGACGCCGCCGGTCAGCCTGAAGTGCTCCGAGAACTCGAACCCGGTCTCGACCGCACGCCTCACCGGACACGCCACAACGACTTTCCTCAGCCGCTCGAGCCGCTCGTCCGTGACCGGACCGGTTAGCTCGATGTCGAGCTCGAATCTCCTCGGCGTCGAACGATGGTCGTAGTCAACAGCGACCGTTACGTCGCCGAGGTCCCAACCCTTGGTCTGCGCGTACTTGACGAGGGTCGTCGAGGCGCACGCAGCGAGCGCCGCGGGGAACAGCTCGTGGGGCGCCGGGGCGCTACCCTCACCGCCGACCCGGATCGGCTCGTCGGTGGTCAGGTGGTGACGCCCGTCGACGAGCACGTCCTGTCGAAGCGTCCCCGGAATCCAACTTGCGGTCGCCGTCAGACCCATTCGTGCCCCCTGACGCGCGCGCCGACCTCACCTGCCCAGGCCTGGATTTCACCCCAGTCGCGGGCATCGGACGCATCCATCCGGTTGAACGGAAACCGAAGCTTGGTCGGGTCGACGACACCGCCGAAGATCGCCGTCAGATCCGCTTCCACCGAGGCCCTCGCGAGGCCCTTCTCGAGCTGGGCACGAGTGGACTCCACATCGTCGTCGGCGAGTGTCCGCGGTCCGAGGGCGAAGACTGCCAGCCTGCGGCCGACGAGCTCGTCGCGGTGCGCCCCGAGGAGGTTCCGGGCCTGGTCATGCAAGCGCCCCATGTAGATCGCAGTGCCCAACACAACGGTGTCGTACGGGTCGACGTCTTCGACCTCTTCGGCAGCACGCACGTCCACGTCGAGCCCGAGCGAGCGCATCGTCGTCGCGATCATCTCGGCGACTTCCCTCGTGGAACCGTGCTTCGACGCGTACGCGACGAGCACCCGCGGCGCGTCAGTGGGCACGGCAGCGGCAGTCACGTTCGAGGTGCCGGCACGAGAGACAGCGCTTCGGCGGAAGACGCCACTCGAGGCGCCGCTTCTGCAGACCCGATTGGATCATCAGCCAGGCTGCGAAACAGACAGCGGCGACAGGCATCCAGAGCGAAGAGAGCTCCACGTCTACGACGGTAGTCGTGAGCCGGGCGCAGGCCATCAGCGGAGCCGCTGATCGGCTTGCGGGAATACCGCGCTTTGGCTCAGCAAGGCCTCGGATGGCCCCGCCGACGAACGGCGCGACACTGGGTCGATGGGCGACCTCGCCGATCCGCTCTTCCTGGAACTCCGCCCCCCGCTGAGCGCCGAGGAGGGGATCCTGGAGGCCGACCGGTGTCTGGAGTGCGGTGGGGCATACGCTGCCGCCCCTTGCACCCTGGCGTGCCCGGCCGAGGTCGACGTGCCCGGCTTCATCGCTGGGATCGCGGTCGGCGACCCGGCCGGGGCCGCGGCGACCATCTTCGACGAGAACCTTCTCGGCGGCACGTGCGCGCGGGTCTGTCCCGTCGAGATCCTCTGCGAGGGAGCCTGCGTGCTGAACCACGAGGGTCGGCGCCCAATCGCCATCGGTGCCCTGCAACGCTTCGCGACCGACTGGGCGCTGGAGCATCATCAGGCGCTTCGGGAACGTCAGCAGCCGAACGGCCGCCGCGTCGCCGTGATCGGCGCCGGGCCTGCGGGGCTCGCGTGCGCCGGCGAACTGGCCGCGCGCGGATACGCCGTCACGGTCTACGACGAGCGCGAGGAAGTCGGAGGGCTCGTTCGCTACGCGATCGCGCCCTACCGTCAGCAGCGTCATCCCCTCCCCGCGGAGGCGCGTGCGCTGCGGGCGCTCGGTGTCGAGTTCAGGCTCGCGACGAGAATCGACGGCCCGGAGGCCCTGCGCACGATCGCTCAGGACGTCGACGCCGTCTTCCTCGGCGTGGGCATGGGCGACGACGCCGACGTGCGCTATCCCGGAGACGAGCTGCCCGGCGTCTGGGAGTCACTGACGTTCATCGAGGCCGTCAAGACGGGACAGGCCCCGCGCGTCGGCCGGCGTGTCGTCGTGATCGGCGGCGGCAACACCGCGATCGACGTCGCGCGCGAGTCGGTGCGGCTCGGCGCCGACCACGTTACGGTCGTCTACCGGCGTACGCGAGCCGAGATCCCCGCCTACCCGTACGAGATCGACGAAGCCGAGGAAGAAGGTGTGCACTTCCAGTGGCTCGCTTCCCCTGTGCGGTTCGAGGGGGCTGGACGACTTGAGAGCGTCGTGTGCCAGCTGATGAGCCTGGGCGAGCCCGATGCGAGCGGGCGGCGCCGTCCACAGCCGCTTCCCGACAGCGAGTTCGCACTCGCGGCGCACACGGCCGTCAAGGCGATCGGCCAGAGGGCGCGGTCCGAGTTCACCGAGTGGATCGCGACCGTCGACGCGACGACGGGCCGCACGGCCGACGCGAAGTTCTTCGCCGGGGGAGACGCCGTCAACGGCGGTGCAAGCGTCGTCGAGGCCGTTGCCGAGGCGAAGCGCGCTGCGAAGGCGATCGACGAGTGGCTGCGATGAGCGAGCTGACCGCGATCCGCTGGCACGCCCGCGCCGGGCAAGGAGCGAAGACGGCGTCCCAGGTGCTCGCGCTCGCTCTGCTCCACAGCGGCAAGAGCGCGCAGTCGTTTCCGGAGTACGGGCCCGAGCGGCGAGGCGCGCCCTTGCGCGCGTTCACGCGCGTGTCGAGCAGTCCGATCCGCCGCCACGACACCGTGACCGACCCCGATGTGGTCGTCGTGCTCGAGCCCTCGCTCGTTCACGAGGCCGCCGTCGGCGAAGGCCTCTCCCCGGACGGACTCGTGCTGGTCAATGCCGAGGAAGTGCCGGAAGAGCTCGCCGGGCTTGCGGTTCGCTGCGTCCCGGCGACGCGACTCGCCGCGGCCCGAGGTTCGAGCTTCGTCAACGTCGTCATGCTCGGCGCCGTCGCCGCCGCGCTCGGCGAGCCGTCGCTCGCGGAGCTCCAGGATGCGGCTGTCGCGACGCTCGGCAAGAAGGTCTCGGCCGAAGCCGTGCGGGACGCCGTCGCGGAGGGATACGCATGGGCGAGCTGACGCGCTGGGAGCAGCTGCCTGGAGCCGGGGTCGTCACGCCGGGCGAGGCGGCACAGCCGCATACCGGGAGCTGGCGCACGGGTCTCAAGCCCAGCGTCGACGTCACGCAGTGCGTCGAACTGCCTGCTCTGTTGGCTCTACTGCCCCGACTCGGCCGTCACGCTCGAAGGGACGACGTTCACCGGCTTCGACCTCGACTTCTGCAAAGGCTGCGAGATCTGCGCGGAGGTCTGTCCAAGCGGTGCGATCGTGATGGTCGCAGAGGACACCCCGTGACGCGCGAGCTCCTGACCGGCGGCGAGGCGGTTGCGCACGCGATGCGTCAGATCGATCCGGACGTTGTACCGGTCTATCCGATCACGCCGCAGACACCGATCATCCAGACGTTCGCGAAGTTCGTCGCGAATGGGCAGGCACACACGGAGGTCGTGAACGTCGAGTCCGAGCACTCTGCGATGAGTGCGGCGATCGGCGCCGCTCTCTCGGGCGCCCGGACGATGACGGCGACGTCGTCGCAGGGGCTCGCATTGATGGCCGAGATCGTCTACATCGCTGCTTCGATGCGCGCACCGATCGTGATGGCAGTCGGCAACCGCGCGCTCTCCGGGCCGATCAACATCCACTGCGACCACTCGGACTCGATGCTGGTCCGGGATTCCGGCGTCGTGCAGCTGTTTGCCGAGAACGCCCAGGACGCTTACGACCTGACGGTGCTGGCGCCGCGGATCGCAGAGCACCCCGACGTGCTGCTGCCCGTCCTCGTCTGCCAGGACGGCTTCACGATCACGCACTCGGCAGAGCCGGTGGAGCTCCTCCCGGACGACACCGTCAGGACGTTCGTCGGCGAGTACCGCATCCCCCACTCCGTGCTCGACGTTCGCGAGCCGACGACGCAAGGGCCTTTTGCGATGCCGGACTACTACTACGAGCTGCGCCGTCAGCAGGCCGCCGCGCTGCAAGCTGCTTCGCACGCCTTCGCCGAAGCGGCCGTCGAGTTCGCGCTGCTCACGGGCCGCCTGTACTCGGGCCTCGAGGAGTATCGGCTCGAGGGTGCTTCGCGAGCGCTCGTCGCGCTCGGCTCGACCGCGGGCACGATCAAGGACGTGATCGACGAGTTGCGCTCAGCGGGCATGCCGGTCGGGCTGCTCAAGCTCGTCTCGTTCCGGCCCTTCCCGAGCTCGGCGGTCGCATCCGCCCTGGCCGACGTGGACTCCGTCACGGTTCTCGACCGCTCCGACTCGCCGGGCGGCACGCCTGCCCTCCACGCGGAGCTCGCCGCCGCCCTGTACGGCAGCGGCGTCGACCTGACCGGTGCGGTCTACGGCCTCGGCGGCCGTGACCTCCATCCCGCGGACATCCGCGCCATCGTCACCGGTCCCTCGAACGCGTACGCCGGCCTACGAGGTGACCCGTGTCCCGTCTGAAGACCCTCGTTCGCAACCAAGACGGCGTGCAGCCGTTGCGCGGCGGGCACTCGTTGTGTCAGGGCTGCGGGATCCCGATGGTCGTCCGGACGGTGCTCAGCACGATCACGTCGCCCACGGTCGTCGTGAACGCGACCGGATGCCTGGAGGTCGCCACGACGCGGTACCCGACCACTGCGTGGAACGTTCCTTGGCTGCACGTCGCGTTCGAGAACGCGGCCGCGGTCGCCGGCGGCGTCGAGGCGGCACAGCGCGCTCTCCGGCGCCGGCATGCGCTGCCCGAAGACGAGGACGTCGCGATCGTCGTCTTCGCAGGCGACGGAGGCACCTATGACATCGGACTGCAGGCGCTCTCTGGAGCACTCGAGCGCGGCCATCGGTTCCTGTTCGTCTGCTACGACAACGAGGGGTACATGAACACGGGCATCCAGCGTTCGGGCGCGACGCCGTTCGGAGCGAACACGACGACGACGCCTGCGGGCCTCGACAGCTTCGGCAAGGCACAGCAGCGGAAGGACATGACGGCGATCGCCGTTGCCCACCACGTGCCCTACGCCGCTCAGGCTGCAGCGACTCACTGGCACGACCTGAGCGTCAAGGTCGAACGCGCGGCCGCTGCCGACGGACCGGCGTTCCTGAACGTGCTCACCGACTGTCCGCTCGGTTGGGGTCACGAGCCGCGGCAGTTCGCACAGGTGATGGACGCCGCGGTCGATTGCCTCTTCTGGCCTCTGTACGAGGTCGTGGACGGCGACTACCGGTTGACGTACCGCCCGGAAAAGGTCGTTCCCGTCGAGCAATGGCTCTCCCTCCAGCAGCGCTTTGCGCACCTGCTTCGACCGGAGAACCGCGACGTGGTCGAGCGGATCCAGCAGCAGGTCGAGACCGACTGGCAGGCGCTTCTGGAGCGCTGCGGCTCCGCTCCCGCCTAAAGCTGCTGAATCCCCGCGCTTCTCGAACGCCTGGTCGGCGAGCGCCCCGATGAAAGGAAAGAGGCGATGCTCATTCCCGAGGTGTGCCTCGCTGAGCACATTCTCCGCGGCATGACGACCGCCGGCGCCCCGAGCCTGGGACGCCGGCGGCTCTGGTGACGGACGTGATTGTGCGCCGAAGGGGTTCCGGCTTAGGATCGTGCCTCCGCGTGGCGCCCCTTCTCTCCGTCGAGCACGTCACCCGGACCTTCGGCGGCCTCGTGGCCCTCGACGACGTCTCGCTCGCCGTCGACCCTGGTCAGATCGCCGGGCTGATCGGGCCGAACGGCGCAGGCAAGACGACCGCCTTCAACGTGATCACCCGGCTCTACAGGCCGGACTCCGGCCGCGTCGTCTTCGACGGCAAGGACCTCCTGCACACGCGACCGCACAAGGTCGTCGGGCTCGGCGTCGCGCGGACGTTCCAGAACGTCGTGCTCTTTCCGCTGATGACCGTCCTCGAGAACGTGCTCGTCGGGACACACTCGCAAAGGCGGGTCTTCTCGGAGCGGGCCGCGCGTCGCGACGCCGACGAGGTGCTCTCGTACCTCGGACTGGCTGCGCTCGCTCCCAGGCCGGCCTCCGGGCTTCCGTTCGGCACCCTGAAGCGGGTCGAGCTCGCCCGCGCGCTCGTGTCACGCCCGCGGCTCCTGCTCCTCGACGAGCCGGCGGGAGGCCTGAACCACGAGGAGGTCGAGGAGCTCGGGTCGCTGATCCGCCGGGTCAAGTCGGACTACGACCTGACGATCCTGCTCGTCGAGCACCACGTGAACCTCGTCATGTCGATCTCCGACCGCGTCCACGTCCTCAACTTCGGACAGAAGATCGCCGAGGGGCCCCCCGCCGAGGTACGGGCGAACCCCGCTGTGGTCGAGGCGTATCTGGGGGCGGACGATGCCGCTGCTTGAGCTCCGGGACGTCGAGGCGCGCTACGGCGCGATCCGCGCGCTGCACGGGGTCTCGCTCACCGTCGACGAGGGCGAGGTCGTGTCGATCCTGGGGGCAAACGGCGCCGGGAAGACGACCACGCTGCGCGCGATCTCCGGGGCCGTGCGCAAGACCGGGGACGTCGCCTTCGACGGCAGGTCGATCGCCCGGTCAGCACCGGAGTCGGTCGCGCGCCTCGGCGTCGCGCACGTGCCGGAAGGTCGCGGGCTCTTCGGAGAGCTCACCGTCTGGGACAACCTGCGGATGGGCGCGTACGTCCGCGGCGAGCGCAAGACGTTCAAGCAGGAGGCGCCGCGCGTGCTCGGCTACTTCCCGTGGCTCGAGGCACGCAAGAACCAGCAGGCGGGAACGCTGAGCGGCGGCGAGCAGCAAATGCTCTCGCTCGCGCGAGCGCTCGTCTCGCGACCACGGCTGTTGATGCTCGACGAGCCTTCGCTCGGCCTCGCGCCGACGGTCGTCCGGGAGCTCTTCGGGATCGTCAAGCACCTGAACGCCGAGGAAGGGCTCAGCGTGCTCGTCGTGGAGCAGAACGCGAACATCGCGCTCGACGCCTCCGCGCGCGCCTACGTGCTCGAGGTCGGCAAGGTCGCGGTCTCGGGCACGAGCGACGAGCTGCGGCGACATGAGGGCGTCCGAAGGTCGTACCTGGGCTACTAGTGGCTAGTCACCGTGGCTGAGTTCCTCCAACAGGTCGTTTCCGGGCTCGCGTCGGGGGCGATCTACGCGAGCCTCGCGCTCGCGCTCGTGCTGATCTACCGCGCGACGGACGTCGTCAACTTCTCGCAGGGCGAGATGGCGACCTTCACGACGTACGTGGCGTGGTCGCTGATGAACAACGGCTTCTCGTACTGGCCGGCGTTCGCGCTCACGCTTGCGTTCGCGTTCCTCGGCGGGGTCGCCGTCGAGCGCGTCGCGATCCGCCCCGTCGAGCACCGGCCGGAGATCGTGATCGTGATCGTGACGATCGGGCTCCTGATCGCGATCAACGGGCTCGTCGGCTGGATCTGGGGAGGCGAGACCAAGTCGTTCGACAGCCCGTTCCCGAACCGGACGTTCGATCTGGGCGGGGTGACGATGTCGGTGCAGGACCTCGGCACGCTCGGGGTCTGCCTCCTCACCGTGCTCGTGCTCTGGACGTTCTTCCGCTTCACGACGATCGGGCTGGCGATGCGCGCCTCCGCGGTCAACCCGGGCGCGAGCCGACTGCTCGGGGTGCGCGTGGGCTGGATGCTCGCGATCGGCTGGGGTCTCGCGGCCGTGCTCGGCGCCGTCGCCGGGATGATGGCCGCCCCGACGGTGTTCCTCGACCCCAGCATGATGCTGATCATCCTCATCTACGCCTTCGCGGCCGCGGTGCTCGGTGGCATCGACAGCCCGATCGGCGCGGTCGTCGGTGGGCTGCTCCTCGGTGTGATCGTGAACGTCCTCGGCGCCTACGTCGTCCCCGCGGAGCTGCGCCTGCCCACGGCGCTCGCGATCCTGCTGATCGTCCTGATCATCCGGCCGCAGGGACTGTTCGGTCACCTCGCCGTGAGGCGCGTGTGAACCGGTACCTGCTCCCGATCCTCAAGGTCGCGGTCTTCGCTGCGGCTGCGCTCGTGATCGTCGTCCTGCCGCGGTTCATGGGCGAGTTCCGCCTCTCGCAGTTCACGTTCGTCGCGATCTACTTCATCGCGCTGCTCGGGCTGAACATCCTGACGGGGTACAACGGACAGATCTCGCTCGGGCACGGCGCGTTCATGATGATCGGCGCGTACGTCGGGGCCGTGGTGACGCTCGGCAGGCCGGGGCTCGAGGCGCTGCTCTTCGAGCCGCCGGACTGGCTGCCGATCGGGGACGGGATGCGCCCGATCTTCACGATCCCGATCGCGGGTCTCATCACCGGGATCGTGGGCATCCTGTTCGGGCTGCCGGCGCTCCGGCTCGCCGGCGTGTCGCTGGCGCTCGCGACGTTCGCGGTCGCCGTCTCACTGCCGCAGCTCGCAAAGTGGCACCGGCTCGAGGACCTGACGGGCGGCGGAGGCGGGCTCGTGCTCAACCTGCCGACGACACCGTTCGGCTGGGACATCGCGGTGCGCCACTGGCTCTACTACGAGGCCTGGGTCACGGCCGGGATCTTGTTCCTCCTGGCCTGGCTGCTCGTCCGAGGGCGGACCGGCAGGGCGTGGCGCGCGATCCGGGACGGCGAGATCGCCGCGACGGCATCCGGCGTGAGCCCCGCGACGTATAAAACGATGGCGTTCGGCGTCTCGTCGTTCTACGCCGGCGTGGCGGGGGCGCTGCTCGCGATCGAGGTCTCGTACGTGAACCCGGACACCTTCCCCCTCAGCCTCTCGATCCTGCTCCTGGCGAGCGTCGTCGTTGGCGGGCTCGGCTCGCTCTCCGGAGTCATCTTCGGAGCGCTGCTCCTGGAGTTCCTCCCGATCTACGCCCAGGACCCGCCGTTCCTCCCGGTCGAGCTCGTCCAAGCAGTCGCCGACCGTGGTCTTCGGGGTGATCTTGATCCTGATCATGGTTCTGATGCCCGGAGGCGTGGCCGGCCTGCTCAGGCGGGTGACCCAGCCCTTCACATCGGCCCTCGCAAACCGCGAGAATGAGCCCAGCCCGATGCCGGCCGTGCCGGCAAGGAGAGAGGAGACATGAAAAAAGCGCTGTTCCTTCTGGCGACGCTCGGCCTCGTCGCCGCGATCAGCCTTCAGTCCGCTCTCGGCGCCACACGTGCGTCGGAGTCGGCGGCTGCGGTACCAGGCATCACCAAGACCACGATCACCATCGGCGGCACCTTCCCCCTGACGGGGCCGGCGTCGCTCTACGCGCCGATCCCGAAGGGGATGGACGCCTACTTCAAGTGGGCGAACCAGCGAAAGGGCGCCGACGGCAAGCTCGGCGTCTACGGCCGGAAGATCGTCTGGAAGTACTACGACGACGGGTACAACCCGGCGAACACGGTGCAGCTGACGAACCAGCTGATCCTGCAGGACAAGGTGTTCGCGATCGTCGGCACGCTCGGGACCGAGCCGAACATCCCGATCCGCCCGCTCCTGAACCAGCGGAAGATCCCGCAGATCCTCGTCTCGACGGGAGCGAGCTACTGGGGCCTCCAGTACAAGCAGTACCCGTGGACGAGCGGCTGGCAGCCGGACTACATCGCCGAAGGGATCGCGTACGGGCGCTGGATCGCCCGCAACGCCCCGAACGCGAAGATCGCCGTGTTCTTCCAGAACGACGACTACGGGAAGGACTACCTCAAGGGCCTGAAGATCGGCCTTGCGGCGAAGCGGACGCTCATCGTCTCGGAGCTCGGCTACGAGATCACCGACACGAGCTACGCGTCACAGATCGCGCGGCAGAAGGCATCCGCCGCCGACACGTGGGTGCTGCTCACGACCCCGACTCCCACGGTGCGCGCAATCGCGACGGCGAAGGCGCTTGCCTGGAAGCCGAACCAGATCGTGATCAACTCCGTGTCGAACACGGACTCGGTGATGCAGGCTGCGGCGCGGAGCGCCGGGCGCCGACTTCGTGAACGGCTCGGTCAGCTCGTCGTACACGAAGAACCCGACGAACCCGACGTACAGGAACGACGCCGCGGTGAAGCGCTACCGCAGCATCATGGGCCGCTTCGGCGGCGGCGCCGATGCGAACAACACGTTCCACTACTACGGTGTCGCGAAGGCGTCCGACGTCATCCGCCTGCTCTACCTGGCGGGCAAGAACCCGACGCGGGCGTCGCTGATGGCTGCGACGGCGAAGATGAATTGGGTGAACCCCTTCCTGCTCAAGGGCATCACGGTGAAGACCGGCCCGCAGGATCGTTTCCCGATCTCGCAGATGAAGCTCATCCGTTACAACAACGGCACCTGGTCGGAGTTCGGCGCCCTGATCAAGGGCCGCTAGACAGAACAACACGGGGGCCGGCGCAGGCCGGCCCCCGTTCTTCCATGGACTTCACGCTCACCCCGGAGCAGGAGCTCGTCCGCGAGACGGCACGCGCGTTCTGCGACCGTGAGGTCACACCGCACGCGCGCGACTGGGACCGCGAGGAGGAGCTCGACCCCGAGCTCGTCGGGAAGCTCGCCGAGGTCGGCTTCCTCGCAGGCTGGGAGCTCGACACACTCTCGTACTGCCTCGTGATGGAGGAGCTCGGCGTCGCCGACTCGTCGGTTCGCGGGATCGTGTCAGTCACCGTCGGGCTCGTCGGGAAGACGATCAAGCAGTGGGGCACGGACGAGCAGCGCGAGGAGTGGATCCCGAAGCTCGGATCCGGCGAGGCGCTCGGGTGCTACGCGCTGACCGAACCCGGCTCGGGATCCGACCCCGCCTCGCTGGCGACGCGCGCGGTGCGCGACGGCGGCGACTGGCTGATCAGCGGCTCGAAGATCTTCATCACGCTCGGCACCTGGGCGAAGGTCGCGCTCGTCTTCGCCCGCACCGGCGGCGAGGGCGCGCGCGGGATCACCTGCTTCCTCGTGCCGACCGACTCCGACGGCTTCGAGGCCCGGCCGATCAAGGGCAAGCTCGGACTGCGCGCGCAGGACACGGGCGAGCTCTTCCTCGAGCGCGTGCGCGTGCCGGACTCCGCGCGCCTGGGCGCGGAGGGTGACGGCTTCAAGGTGGCGATGTCGGCGCTCGACAACGGCCGGATCTCGCTCGCGGCAGGCTGCGTCGGGATCGCGCGGGGGTGTCTCGACGCGTCCGTCGCCTACGCGAAGGAGCGCACGCAGTTCGGGCAGCCGATCGCGCGCTTCCAGCTGGTGCAGGAGCTGATCGCGGACATCGGGGTCGAGGCGGAGGCGGCTCGCCTCCTCACCTGGCGCGCGGCCTCGCTCGCCGACGCCGGTGACCGCCACACGCTCGAGTCGTCGGTCGCGAAGTACTACGCGAGCGAGGTCTCCGTGCGGGCCGCGAACGCCGCCGTCCAGGTGCACGGCGGCTACGGCTACGTCGACGAGTACCCGGTCGGCAAGTACCTCAGGGACGCCCGCGTCACTACCCTGTACGAGGGCACCAGCCAGGTGCAGAAGCTGATCATCGGCCGAGCATTGACAGGAGAGATCCGCCTTTGCCTGACGCAGTCATCGTTTCCGCGACGCGCACGCCCATCGGCCGCGCGCGCAAGGGGTCGCTCGTCGACGCCCGCCCCGACGACCTCGCCGCGTTCGCGATCGACGCGGCGCTGAAGCAGGTCCCAGCCCTCCCACGGGAGGAGATCGTCGACGTGATGATCGGCTGCGGGTTCCCGCAGGACCGTCAGGGCATGAACCTCGCGCGCCGCGCGGCGCTGCTCGCCGGACTCCCCGCGTCGGTTCCCGGCACGACTGTCAACCGCTTCTGCGCCTCGTCGCTCCAGACGATCCGGATGGCGTTCCATGCGATCCGCGCCGGCGAGGGCGACGCCTTCGTCGCAGGCGGCGTGGAGTCGATCACGCAGGTCAACGGCTACCCGAAGGACGCGGAAGAGGTCCACCCGAAGCTGTTCGGGGACGACGCGCCGATCGCGAACGTCTACATCCCGATGGGCCTGACCGCGGAGAACGTCGCGGAGCAGTGGGACGTCTCGCGCGAGGAGATGGACCGCTACGCGCAGCGCTCGCAGGAGCGCGCGGTCGCCGCTCAGGCGTCCGGGTTCTTCGAGCGCGAGCTGACGCCGTGGGACGGCGTCGCGAAGGACGACGGCCCGCGGCGCGGACTCGACCCTCGAGAAGCTCGCGTCGCTCGAACCCGCCTTCAAGCCGGGCGGAAAGGTGACGGCGGGGAACGCATGCCCGCTGAACGACGGGGCCGCCGCAGTCGTCGTGATGAGCGACACGCGTGCGCGCGAGCTCGGGTTGACGCCCCGCGCGCGGATCGTCGCGTCGGCGGTCTCCGGCGTCGAGCCCGAGATCATGGGAGTCGGCCCGATCGGCGCGGTGCGCAACGTGCTGGAGCGCGCCGGGATGACGATCGACGACATCGACGTGATGGAGCTGAACGAGGCCTTCGCGGCGCAGGTGATCCCCGTCTGCCGCGAGCTCGGCGTCGATCCGTTCGGCGAGACGCTGAACCCGCACGGGGGCGCGATCGCCCTCGGCCATCCGTACGGCATGACGGGCGCGCGGATCATGTGCACGCTCCTGAACGACCTCGAGACGCGGGACCAGACGATCGGCCTCGAGACGATGTGCGTCGGCGGCGGTCAGGGCATGGCGATGATCGTCGAGCGCCTCTGAGCGAACCCGTTCTGCTGATCGCCGGGCTCGGGCAGGGTGCCTGGGTCTGGCGGGACGTGGCGGCGGTGCTCGAGAGCGAGCGACAGGTCGTGCTCTTCGAGGCGCGCGGCACGGGCACGCTCGGCGACGAGCCCGCGCGCGGGACCGTGCACGAGATGGCCGCGGACGCGGCGGCGATGCTCGAGACACCGGCGCACGTCGTCGGGCTGTCGATGGGCGGGTACGTCGCGCTGACCCTCGCGCTCGCGCAGCCCACGCTCGTGCGCTCGCTCGTGCTCGTCGGCACCGGCGGGGGCGGGCCGGGGCGGGTGCCGCGACCGTTCCACGTGGCGCGTGCGTTCGACGAGGCGTTCGGGAGCCCGCCGGAGGAGTTCGCCCGCCGCACGATCCCGTTCACGTTCGCGCCCGGCTGGACGGACGCGAACCCGGAGCGGTTCGAGGAGATCGTCGCGAGTCGCGTCGCGCAGCCGACGTCCTACGAGACGATCCTGGCCCACGCCGAGGCGTGCTACGCGTTCTATCGGGAAGGCTGCGAAGCCGAGCGGGTGTCCGTCCCCGCTCTGGTCCTCCACGGCGACGAGGACCTGATCGTTCCCGTCGACAACGGGCGGATGCTCGCGGCGCGCCTGCCCGACGTCGAGTACGAGGAGCTCGCCGGCCGCGGGCACAACCTGCCGCTCGAGATCCCGGACGAGCTCGCGGGCCTCGTCTCGCGCTTCCTCAGCCGCGTGGAAGCAGGAGCATCTGCGCGTCCGAGTACACCTTCTCGCCCCTGAACAACCGCTGCTCGCGGTCCCACGGGAAGAGGATCACGACGTTCCACGTCAGGAACTGGCCGGTCGGCTCGTAGTCGAGCCACTTGTTCTCGTGCGTGCCGCTCACGCGCGCCCATTCGCAGACGCCCTGCGGGCCGATCACGATGTCGGTCAGGTCGAAGTGGATGTCGGGGAACGCGCCGAGCAGCTCCATGTAGAAGCGCGTCGCTCCGTCGTGGCCCTCCCAGCGTGCGCCGTCCGGGCGCACCTCGTACACGCAGTCCGGGGTGAGCGTGGAGATCAGGCCGGCAAGGTCCCGGTCGTCCTCCGCCTTCGAGTGCTTCTTCCACAGCTCGCGGATCTCCTCGTGTTCCTCGGGCGAGACCTCGCGCCGCATCAGCTCGAGGACGTCGTCGCGCTCTACGTGCTCCGGAACTGCTGCCATAGCTCCTCCATCGTCGTGGACCTGCCGCCCAGGTGTGCCAGATCGTACGGCGTCACGTTGACCGCGCGCACGATCCAGTCGTCGCCGACGTCCAGGATGTTGACGCAGGCGGGCGACTGCTCGAGGTTGCCGAGGAAGGTGCGTCCGCCGGTCAGCGCGCGGGAGAGGATCGCGCGGTTCACGCCGCCGTGGAGCACCGCGAGCACGATGTCCCAGTCGTCCGCGGCGAGCAGGCGGTCGATCGCCGGCAGGACGCGATCGAAGAGCGAGCCGATCGTCTCGCCGGCGAGGAAGCGGGCATCCTCGGGAATGACGTCGCGAAAAGCGTGGGTGAAGGCGCGCTCGAGCTCGTCCTCCGGAATGTCGTCGAGGCGCCCGGTCTCGAGCTCGCGTAGCTCGGGCCAGGTCTCGGGCTCGAGGTCGGGCGCGACGATGCTCGCCGTCTCATCCGTCCGTGGCAGGCCGCTCGTGATCACGCGGTCGAAGTCGATCCCGCGGAGCATCGACGCGGCCGCATACGCCTGGTCGCGCCCGTCGACGGTGAGCGGGACGTCCTCGGGTCGGACTGGTCGACCTCGGTCGAAGTACGAGACCGCACCGTGGCGCATCAGGTAGACGCGACGCCTCACTCGTACTTCTCGAGGTAGGCGGGATTCGATATCCGGAGCTTGGCGGCGACGTGCTCCTTCAGCTCGGAGAGGTCGGCGGACTCCCCGGCCCTGATCCGTGCAGCCAGGTCCGCGAGGCGTTCAGAGTTCTCCGGCTCGACCCCGCTCTCGAGCTCGCGCCGCGCGATCCCGAGCGCGTTCATCGCGACGAGGGTGCGGAACCTCAGGCGCTGGTCGTCTGCCGTCGGCAGCACCTCGCCCGCGAGGAACTCGAAGACCGCCTCGATCAGCTCGGCCGCGTCGGGACGATCAGGCATGCTCGATCAGGTCGAGGAGCTCGTACTCCATCTCTGCGGCCATCCGCCCGAGTACCGCGTACTCCACGCTCCGGTCCTGCCCGTTGAGGTGGCGACGGCACTGCGTCAGGCAGCCGATCGCCCACTTGACGTTGCCGAAGACCTCCCACACATCGAGCTCTTCGAGCGTGATCTCGCGCCCGGTCAGCTCGTTGTAGCGCTCGAGGTACGGCTCGACCTCCCCCACGCCGCCGAGCCGGCGCTCGTCGGCGCCGAAGCGCCATGCGCGAACGATCGGCCACGCGACGTCGCCGACCGGGTCGCCGACGTGCGCGAACTCCCAGTCGAGCACGGAGACGAGGCCGTCCGCGTCGACGGCGAGGTTACCGACCCGGAAGTCGCCGTGGCAGAACGTCGGGACGTCGGGAGGCGCGAGCCGCTCGCGCACCCACGCGAGCCCGTACTCGATCGCGGGATGCGGCTCTTCGACCGTGTCGAGCTCGTCGTAGAAACGCGCGATCGCGCTGCCGCGGGGCAGGAAGTCGAGCGGCTCGATCGAGTGGATGCGCGCGAGCTGCTCCGCGAGCTGTGCGGGGAGCGCGGCGGGCGGATCGCGGACGATGCGCCTGCCGATCGTCTCGCCGCGCACGCGCTCCATCGCGAAGGCCTCGTGGCCGTCGACGTCGCCGAGGTACTGAACGGGGCGCGGTGCGGCGACGCCCGCGGCCACCGCCGCCTCGAGCACCTGAAACTCCTGCTCGAGCGTCAGCGTGTCGCGGTGGATCACGCCGACGCTCGCGCGGCGCACCAGCAGCTCCGTCCCGTCGGCGAGGTCGACCGCCCAGGCCTCTTTCGACGCACCGCCCGCGAGCAGTCGGGCCGAAGCGATCGGGCCCAACTTTGCCTCGAGGGCAGCTCTCACTGGGTCAGTTCTGCAACGGCGCGAAGCGCGGCGGGATCGCGCGTCGAGACGAGCAGCGTCGTCGCGCCGGCCTCGCGGAACGCGTCCAGCCGCTCGGCGAAGCGCTCCTTCGGCCCGACGAGCGCGACGGCGTCGACGAACTCGTCCGGCACGGCGGCGATCGCCTCGCGCTGCTTCCCGTCGAGGTAGAGGTCCTGGATCGTGCGCGCCTCGTCCTCGTAGCCGTAGCGCGCGAAGAGCTCGTTGTAGAAGTTCTTGCCGCGCGCACCCATGCCGCCGATGTAGAGCGCGTAGTAGCCCTTGAGCGCGTCGCGCGCCGTCTGCACGTCGTCGAGCAGGACGGCGGGGACGCTCGGCGCGATGTCGAAGCCGTCACGCGCGCCGCCCATCGGGAAGATCTCGCGTGCGCGCTCGGGCTGGAAGAAGAGCGGAATCCAGCCGTCCGCGATCTCGAACGCGAGCTCGACCGACTTCGGCCCCATCGACGCGAGGTAGATCGGGATCTCGGAGCGAAGCGGGCGCGCCATCAGCTTCAGCGGCTTGCCGAGCCCCGTCGCCCCCGGCCCGGAGTACGGGATGTCGTAGTGCTCGCCGTGGTGCTCGAGCAGGTCGCGACGCAGCACCGTGCGCACGATCTCGACGTACTCGCGCGTCTTCGTCAGCGGCTTGCCCCACGGCTCGCCGTGCCAGCCCTCGACGACCTGCGGCCCCGACGTGCCGAGCCCGAGCAGGAAGCGCCCGCCCGAGAGCAGGTCGAGCGTTGCCGCTGTCATCGCCGCGTTCGCCGGGGTGCGGCCGGGGATCTGGAGGATCGCCGAGCCGATCTTCAGCGTCGTCGTGGTCGCCGCGATCCAGCTGAGCACGCTGACCGCGTCGGTGCCCCACGCCTCCGCCGCCCACGCGGAGTCGTAGCCCAGCCGCTCCGCCTCCTGGGCCAGCTCGACGAGCTCGAGCGGGTTCGTCCCCGGTTGCGCATACCCCATGTAGAAGCCGAGGCGCATGACCTGCGATGCTAACCGCGTGGCGATCGCCGACTTTGCGCTCCGACCGACGAGCTCGTCGGCCTCCGCGCCCGGTACCGCGCGTTCATGGAGGAGCACGTGTACCCGAACGAGCGCGGCCTCTCCACCGACGACCAGGAGCTGATCCGCTCGCTCCAGGCGAAGGCGAAGGACGCTGGCCTCTGGGCGCCGCACGTGCCGCCGGAGGCCGGTGGGACCGGCAAGGGCTTCCTGGCGTACGCCCATCTGAACGAGGAGATCGGTCGCTCGACGTATGCACAGCTCGTCTTCGGCTGCCAGGCACCCGACGCGGGGAACGCCGAGATCCTGCACATGTTCGGCACGCCGGAGCAGAAGGAGCGCTGGCTCTTCCCACTCGTCGCGGGTGAGATCCGCTCGTTCTTCTCGATGACCGAGCCCGAGGTTTCCGGGTCTGATCCCACCACCCTCCGCACACGCGCGGTGCGCGACGGCGACGAGTGGGTGATCGACGGGCACAAGTGGTTCTCGTCGGGGGCCGACGGCGCGGCGTTCGGGATCGTGATGGCGGTCACCGACCCTGACGCTCCGGGACACGCGCGCGCCTCGCAGATCGTCGTCCCAGCCGACACGCCCGGGGTCGAGGTGGTGCGGCCGATTCCCGTGCTCGGCCACGCGGGCACGCGGCTGGTCCACGCACTGCGAGGTCTGGTACCGCGGCGTTCGCGTTCCCGCCGAGAACGTCCTGGGCGAGCCGGGCGACGGGTTCCGGATCGCCCAGAAGCGGCTCGGGCCTGGGCGCATCCACCACGTGATGCGCTGGCTCGGCCAGATGCAGCGCGCGTTCGAGCTCATGTGCACGTACGCGCTCGAGCGTGAGGCGTTCGGGTCACGCCTCGCCGACAAGCAGACGATCCAGAACTGGATCGCCGACTCCGCTGCGGGCATCCACGCCTGCCGGTTGATGACGCTCGACGCCGCCCGCAAGATCGACGAGGGCGACGAGGCGCGGGTCGAGGTGTCCGTGATCAAGTTCTTCGCCGCGCAGGTGTTGCACGACGTGATCGACCGCGCGATCCAGGTGCACGGCGCGCGCGGGCTCACGGACGAGACGCCGCTCGCCGAGATGTACGCGAACGCACGCGCCGCGCGGATCTACGACGGGCCGGACGAGGTCCACCGCATGGTCGTCTCGCGCCGGATCCTCAAAGAGTTCGAGAGCGGAGGCGTGTGGCGGTTCGAGTGAACCGCGTCGTCACGCTCGCCTCAAGGCCGACGGGGTTCCCGGACGAATCGAACTTCGAGCTCGTCGAGCAACCCGCGCCCGAGCCTGGGTCGGGCGAGGTGCTCGTCCGCGTCCTCTGGACGTCGGTCGACCCGTACCAGCGCGGCCGCATGAGCGAGGCGCGCTCGTACGCGAAGCCCGTGGAGGTCGGCGAGGTGATGACCGCGCAGGCGGTCGGTGAGGTCGTCGAGAGCAACGACCCTCGCTTCGAGGCGGGTGACCTCGTGGTGGGCCAGCTCGGCTGGCAGGAGTACGCGGTCGCGCGCGCGGGCTCGCTGCGCAAGGTGCCGCGCGAGCTCGACCCGCCGACGCTCGCGCTGCACGTGATCGGCGCGACGGGGTTCACGGCGTATTTCGGCCTGCTCGACGTCTGCGAACCGAAGGCCGGCGACACGGTGGTCGTGTCGGGCGCGGCGGGGGCCGTCGGGCAGATCGTCGGTCAGATCGCGAAATTGTCGGGCTGCCGCACCGTCGGGATCGCCGGCGGGCCCGATAAGGCCACCGACTGCGAGCTCTACGGCTACGACGTCGCGATCGACTACAAGAACGCGGACGTGCGCGGCTCACTGAAGGAGGCGTGCCCGAACGGTGTCGACGTCTACTTCGACAACGTCGGCGGCGAGATCTCCGCCGCCGTCCATGGGCGGCTGAACGTCGGCGCGCGGATCGCGATCTGCGGGCAGGTCTCGCAGTACAACGCGGTGCGCCCCGAGCCGAGCTTCCACCCCGGGCTGCTGATCGTCTTCCGCGCCAGGATGCAGGGCTTCCTCGTCAGCGACTACGCCCACCGCTTCGACGAGGCGGCGCGCCGGCTCGGGCGCTGGCTCGCCGAGGGCAAGCTGCACTGGCGGGAGGACGTCACGGACGGCCTCGAGAACGCACCGCGAGCGTTCCTCGGCATGCTCCGCGGCGAGAACCGCGGCAAGGCGCTCGTCAAGGTCGCCGAGCGCTCGTAGCCGACACAGTTCCTCAACGGTGCCTGGCCCCGACAGGTCTCAGCGGGCCGTGCGGAGGACCTGCGTGCAGCGGGCGCTCGCGAGGTGCGTGCCCTCGGTGTCGTAGAGCTCGGCGGCGCAGAACATCACTCGGCGCGTGCGATGGACCACCCGGCCGTCCGCCCGCAACAGGCCCGGTCTCGTCGCTCGGTGGAACTCCGTGTGCAGGTCGGCGGTCAGGAACGTCTCGCCGTCCTCCAGGAGCGTCCAGCAGGCGCCGCCCATCGCAGTGTCGAGGATCGTCGCGACGAGACCGCCGTGGACGATGTGTCCCGAGTCCGCCGGGAAGGCGTAGTCGGGCGAGGCGTCCCACTCGACGACGACCCGCCCCGGCTCTGCCACCGGGCGGCTGTAGCCGAGCGTGCGCCAGACGTGCGGGACGTCGTCCGGCACGTCCTCCCACGGGCGGCGCTCGTCGGGCTCGACGTCGCTCACAGCCGCGGCACCATCCCCTCGGCTCCCTCGACGCGCGGCCCGGGCACGCCTGGGAACCGGAACTTCAGCGGCTCGCGGCCGGGTTGCACGACCCACGCCTGCCCGACCTCGTCGTCCTGCGCCGCGAGCAGCACTGCCGCCGCGACGTCCTCGGGCTGCAGGAGCGGGAAGCCCGCGCCGAGCAGCGCCTCGCGCCCCTCGTCGCCGAGCAGCGGCGTGTCCACGATCCCGGGGTTGACCATGTTCAGCCGGATCCCCCGCTCGGCGAGCTGCGGGGCGACCGACCGGACAAACCCGACGAGCGCGTGCTTCGTCAGTGCGTAGAGCGGGTCGTTCTCCATCGTCGTCAGGCCGGCGAGTGACGCGGTGACGACGATCGAGCCTTCGTGCATCACCTGCGCGAGCCGTCGCACGCCGAAGACGACTCCGTCGACGTTCACGCCTACGATCCGCCGGTACTGCTCGTCGCTGACACGCCCCACCAGCCGCTCGCCCGTGGCGACGCCGGCGTTCAGGCAGGCAAGGTCGACGCGGTCGATCGCCTCCCACGCCTGCGGGTCGGCGACGTCGAAGCCGTCGGCGATGTCGAGCGAGCGCACGAAGACCCCGTCGCGCTCGAGCGCGGAGACGATCGCGGCGCCGATCCCAGAGCGCCCACCCGTGACGAGCGCACTACGGAACGAGGACAACCTTGCCCACGCTGCGACGTTCCTCGACGAGCCTGTGCGCGTCCGCGACGTCGTCCAAGGAGTACGTCCCGCCGACAAGCGGCTTCACCGCGCCGGACTCCCAGAGTGCCACGACCTCCGCGATCGCGTCCGCAACCACGTCCGGGCGGAATCGCATGAGGCGTCCGAGATAGAAGCCGATGATGCCGACGTTGCGCCCGACTAGCGGCGCGGGGTCGAGCGGCTCCCACCAGCCACCCGCAAAGCCGAGCGCGACGAGCGCACCCAGAGGATTCAGCGTGGCAAGCGAGCGCGTGAACACCTCGCCGCCGACCGGGTCGAGCACGACGTCAGCCTTGACGTGCTCCTCGAACCCCTCGTATGGGATCGCCTCCTCGGCGCCCAGCTCGACACAGAGCGCCCGCTTCTCCTCCGACGAGGCGGTCGCGACGACGCGCGCCCCCAGGTGCTTCGCGACCTGGATCGCCGCCGACCCCACGCCCCCGGCGCCCGCGTGCACCAGGACCGTCGCCCCGTCGACGACCCGGACCTGCCGAGTCAACGGGATCCACGCGGTCAGGAACGTCAGCAGAAACGACGCACCCTCCTCGAAGGACGCGCCGTCCGGCAGCGGCACCAGCAGCGACTCGTCGACGACGACCGCCTCTGCGTAGCCGCCCCCGGCCGCACGCGGCAGCGCCATCACGCGACGCCCGTCGACCTCGCCGGCGACCTCCGACCCGAGCACCGTCGGAAGCTCCGGCATCTGCGGGTAGCGGCCCTGCCGGACGAGCACGTCCAAGAAGTTGATCCCGGCCGCCCGCACGCGCACGAGCACCTGCCCGTCGCCGGGCACCGGCTCGTCGACCTCCGCGAGCTCGAGCCGCTCGGGGCCGCCCGTCTCCCGGAGGAGTACCGCTCTCAACTCGTCGCGACTGGCGCTTCGGCTTCCGCGGGTGCTTCCGCGGTCGCGTCCGCGAACATGTCCCGCAGCGCGGTCTTCTTGAACTTCCCGACGGCGGTCTTCGGGATCTCCTCGACGAACTCGAACCGGTCGGGGACCCACCACTTCGCGCACTGCCCGGAGAGGTGCTCGCGCAGCTGCTCCTCCGTCGCCTGCTGGCCCTCCTTGAGGACGACGACCGCGAGCGGCCGCTCGGCCCACTTCTCGTGCGGCATCGCGATCACCGCAGCCTCGGCGACGGCGGGGTGTCCCATGATCTTGTTCTCGAGCTCCACGGACGAGATCCACTCTCCGCCGGACTTGATCACGTCCTTCGAGCGGTCCTTGATCTGGATGAACCCGCGCGGATGCATCGCGACGATGTCGCCGGTCCTGAACCAGCCGTCGCTCGTCCACCGGTCCTTCAGCTCGTCGTCGTCGTAGTACGCAGACGCAACCCAGGGGCCGCGCACCTCGAGCTCGCCCATCGACTCGCCGTCCCACGGAACCTCGCTGCCCTCGGCCATCACCCGCAGCTCGACGAGCGGCAGCGGCATTCCGGCCATCGCGACATAGTCGAACTTCGTGTCCTGGTCGGCGCCACGGAGATCGCCCGTGAAGTCGGTGACCGACGCCACCGGCGAGGTCTCCGTCATCCCCCACCCCTGCACGACGCTCAGCCCGTGGCGCTCCTTGTAGCCCGCGATCATCGATCGCGGCACCGCGGAACCGCCGACGAGCATGCCCTTCATCTTCGAGAGATCCCACTTGTCGGCGTTCGCGTCGAGCATCTGGAGCATCCCGAGCCAGATCGTCGGCACGCCCGCAGTCCACGTCACCTGCTCCTGGACGAAGTCGTCGAGGAGGCTCTCCGGGTCGAGGTACGGCCCAGGGAAGACGAGCTTCGAGCCGACCATCGCGGCGAGGTACGGGTAACCCCACGCGTTCGCGTGGAACATCGGCACGACCGGAAGCAGCGCGTCTTCCTCCGAAACCCGCAGCCCGAGCGGCGAGAGGGAGGCGACGCCGAGCGCGTGCAGGATCGTCGATCGGTGTGAGTAGACGACGCCCTTCGGCCGCCCAGTCGTCCCGCTCGTGTAGCACATCGCCGCCGCGTCGTTCTCATCGAGCTCCGGATCGCTCCACTCGTCCGCGTCGGCGGTCGCGAGCAGCTCCTCGTACGAGTCGTCGACGACGATTACGTGCTCGATGTCGGTGCTCCCCTTGAACGCCTCGAGCAGCGGCAGCAGGCTCTTGTCGACGATTACAGCCTTGTCGCCGCCGTGCTTCGCGATGTAGCCGATGTCGTCGTGGTGCAGCCGCAGGTTCAGCGTGTGCAGGACGAACCCCCCACACGGGATGCCGAAGTAGGCCTCCATGTGCTGGTAGTGGTTCCAGCACAGCGTCGCGACTCGATCGCCCTTTTGCAGGCCGAGCTTGTCGAGCGCGACCGCGAGCTGCTTCGCGCGCTGTGCCATGTCGCGGTACGTGTAGCGGTGGAAGCTCTTGTCGGGAAGCCGTGTGACGATCTCCTTGTCGCCGAAGTACGTCTCGGCGCGCCGCAGGAGCGGCGGGAGCGTCAGCTGGAAGTCCATCATCTGGCCCTTCATCACGACCTCCTCGTCAGTCGAGTAGATACGCAGCGACCTTGGCACGCTGTGCACGCGGGTAGCCGCCGTACGCCTGGATCGCGAGCGCGCGCTTGTAATAGGTGTGGAGCACGTGCTCCCAGGTGAAGCCGATCCCGCCGTGCACCTGGATCGAGCGCTCGCACGCCGCAACCGCCGCGTCGCTCGCGTACGCCTTCGCGGCCGCGACGGCGACCGGCGCTTGCTCGTCGCCCTCCGACACGCACCAAGCCGCCCAGTACGCGAGCGAGCGCGAGAGCTCCGTCTCGACGTAGGTGTCGACGAGCGGGTGCGAGACCGCCTGGTAGACGCCGATCTTGCGGCCGAACTGCTCGCGCGTCGAGGCGTACTCGACGCCGAGCTCGAGCGCCTTCGCCGCGATGCCGACGGCCTCGAGCGCGAGCGTCGCGAGCCGCTCGTCCTCGGGGCGCGAATCGTCGAAGAGCGACTCCCCGACGTTCGCGCGGCCACCCTCCTCGTAGAGCACGGCTCGGTCGAGGAACGACAGCTCCGCGCCAGCGATCTCGTCGCGCGACCAGCCGCCGTTGCCGAGCGCCTCGCGCGCCTCGCGGCGGAGCAGCTCCTGCTCGTCCGTGAAGGCGAACTGCACTAGCGGCTCCTCGGAAGGCCGAGCACACGCTCGGCGACGATGTTGCGGAGGATCTCGCTCGTCCCGGCCTCGATCGTGTTGCCGCGCGAGCGCAGCTGCTGATGGCGCCAGTAGCCGTCGTCCTCGCCTTCGAGGATCTCCATCGCGAGCATTCGTCAGCCTTTGGTTCGCCTCCGACCACGCGAGCTTGACGGCCGAGCCCTCGGGCCCCGGCATCCCGGTCTTCATCAGCGCGGTCAGCGCACGGTAGTTCGTGAACTTGAGGGCCTGCTGGACGATCCACTCGTGCGCGAGCCGGTCGCGAACGATCGCGTCGTGGCCGTTGTGCTGCTTCGCCAGCGCGACGACCTTCTGCACCTGCGCCTCGAGGATGCCGCTGAGCGCGAAGCCGAGCGTGCCGCGCTCGTGCAGAAGCGTCGTCATCGCGACTTGCCAACCGCCGCCGATCTCGCCGAGCAGGTTCTCCTTCGGCACCTTCGCGTCGGTGAAGAAGATCTCGTTGAACTCCGCCTCGCCTGTGATCTGTTCAGGGGCCGCACCTCGACGCCCGGCGCCTTCATATCGACGATCACGTACGTGAGGCCCGCGTGGCGCTCCGAGTCGGGATCGCTCCGCCCGATGAGGATGCAGTGGTCGGCGATGTGCGCGAAGGATGACCAGACCTTCTGGCCGTTCAGGACGAAATGGTCGCCGTGGTCGTCGATCCGCGTGCGCACCGCGGAAAGATCGGAGCCGGCACCCGGCTCGGAGAACCCCTGACACCAGATCTCCTCGGCCGACAAGATTTTCGACAGATAGCGCTGCTTCTGGTCCTCCGTACCGTGGAACATGATCGTCGGCCCGGCCATGCCGAGGCCGATCACGCCCATGTGCGACGGCGCCTCGGCCCGCGCGAACTCCTCGAGCACGATCGCCTGATGGCTGTACGGCGCGCCTCTCCCGCCGTACTCCTCGGGCCAGGTCAGCCCGGCGTAACCGGCGTCGAAGATCTTCCGCGACCACTCGCGCGGCTCGCCCGCGGGCAGGTTCGCCTCGAGCCAGGCGCGGACACCGGCGCGGAAGGCGGCTTCGTCAGGGGTGTCGCGGAGGTCGATGGGGCTATTGAACCACTCGTCAACGCGCGGGTCTACCGGTAAGCCACGAACGCCGGAACTCCGGCGCCCGCTCCCGCAGCTCGGCCAGCATCGACTCGAGCTCCAAGAGCCGCGGCCGCAGGTCGCTGACCGTTCGCAAGGCAGAGGCCAGCTCTGCGAGCGGGGACTCCGGGTCGGCGACCAGCTCGGCGAGCCGCTGCTCGCCCCGCTCCAGCCGGCCTTGCACGAGCAGCGCGCAGACGCGCCCCTCGTCCAGCACCTTCCGCAGCTCGGCCTCGGTGACCGGACGACGCTCGAGCACGTCGCGCAACCGCTCCTTCAGGTCAGCGCCGAGCCGAGGGTCGATCATCCGGGGATCATCGCCCTTCGGCCGCTTCGCCGCGGAGGGCAAGGCATGTGCTGCTCGCCCGCGCGATCAGGCGGCCCTGGTCGTCCACGACGTCGCACTCGGTCATCCCGACCGTCCTGCCCCGGTGGACGACCTTCCCGTTGGCGAGGAGCGTCCCCGTCCAGAACGGGCGCAGGAAGTTGACCTTCAGCTCGAGCGTCGTGAACGACTCGCCCGGCTCGAGCGTGCTGAAGAACGCCATCCCCATCGCGGCGTCGGCGAGGTCGCAGAGGATCCCTCCGTGGATGGTGCCCATCGGGTTCGAATGGCGTTCCTCCGCCTGGAGCTTCATCGTGCACAGCCCGTCGCCCCCGCTCACAAAATCGATCCCGAGCAACTCGGCAACCGGCGGCGGGATCTTCACAGCAGGATCACCGACCGGATCACGTCGCCCGACCGCATGTCGTCGAACGCCTGCCCGACCTCGTCGAGCCCGATCGTCTTCGTCACCATCGCGGCCAGGTCGAGCCGACCCTCGCGGGCGTGTGCGGCGAGCGCCGGAAAGTCGAGGCGCGGCACGTGGTCGCCGCCGTGCGAGACGAGGAAGCGGACTCGGCGGTCGAACGCTTGCTGCAGCGGGAAGTCGACGCGCGCGCCGGGTTGCGGGAGACCGATGTAGACGAGCGTTCCCGCGTGCCCGAGCATCGCGAGACCCTGCTCGACGGTCTCGGGCCGGCCGACGACGTCGAACACGAAGTCGAGCCGCGACGACTCGCCGATGTGCGTGGCGCCGAACCGCTTCGCAGCGTCGAGCTTGCGCTCGTCGAGGTCGAGCGCGTGCACCTCCGACGCGCCGGCGATGCGCGCGCCCTGGATCACCGAGAGCCCGACCGCGCCGCAACCGATCACCCCGACGCGCGCGCCCGGCCAGACCTTCGCGGTCTCGAGCACGGAGCCGACGCCGGTTGCGACCGCACAGCCGATCAGGCAGGCCTGCACAAGCGGAATCCCCTCGATGCGGACGGCGGCGCGCTCGTGCACGACCGTTCGCGTCGCGAACGTCCCCGCGCCGAGCGTGCGCGTCAGCGCGCGGCCGTCTCTGAGCCGGACACGCGGCCCCGCCGACGCGGGTGTTCGACAGCGGCGCGCGTCGCCCCGCATACACCAACGGCAGTCGCCGCACGGTGCGCGCCACCCCACGACCACTCTGTCGCCCACGCCGACGGTCCCGACGCCCGGCCCGACCGCCTCCACGACCCCCGCCCCTTCGTGCCCGAGCAGGATAGGCGGCGGGTGTGAGAACCCGGTCTCGAGCACGTGCAGGTCGCTGTGGCAGACGCCGGTCGCCTCGACGCGAACGAGCACTTCGTGGTCCTGCGGATCCTCGACCTCGATCTCGACGAGCTCCAGGCCTCCGAGCTCCTCGACCACAATTCCCTTGTCCACGCCGCGAGCTTAGACTGGCGCCGTGCCGTCGCTTGAGGGCAAAGTCGCGATCGTCACCGGCGCCGGGCGCGGGATCGGCCGCGAGCACGCGCTCGCCCTCGCGCGTGCGGGCGCGAAGGTCGTCGTCAACGACCTCGGCGGCTCGCTCGACGGCCAGGGCCAGGACGCGACCCCTGCCCAGAGCGTCGTCAACGAGGTCGTCGCTGCGGGCGGCGAGGCGGTCGCAAGCTACGACGACGTCTCCAACTTCGACGCGGCCGAGCACATGGTCAACCGCGCGCTCGAGCGCTACGGGCGGCTCGACGTGCTCGTCAACAACGCAGGCATCCTCCGCGACCGCATGCTCGTGAACATGACCGAGGAGGAGTGGGACGCGGTGATCGCCGTCCATCTCAAGGGCCACTTCGCGCCGACGCGCCACGCAGCCTCGTACTGGCGCGCCCGCTCGAAGGAGGGTGAGGAGGTCCGCGGCCGCGTGATCAACACGTCCAGCCCCTCGGGCGTCTTTGGCAACGTCGGCCAGGTGAACTACGGTGCGGCGAAGGCGGGCATCGCGGCGTTCACGATCATCGCCGCGCAGGAGCTCGGGAACTACGGCGTCACGGTCAACTGCATCGCGCCGAACGCGCGGACGCGCATGACCGAGGTGACCTTCGGCGAGCTGGCGAAGCCCGAGGAGGGCTTCGACCCGCTCGACCCGGCGAACATGGCGCCCCTCGTGGTCGCGCTCGCCGCCGACGAAGCACAGTCGATCACGGGGCAGTGCTTCTTCGTCTGGGGCGGCTCAATCAACATGCTCAGGCCGTGGGAGCCAGGTGAGCTCTTCGCCTCCGAGAACGGCTGGGACGCGGACGACTTCCTCGCGCAACTGCTCGAGCGCTTCCCCGACGGCGCGTCGCCCGAGACGATGGCCGAGCAGATGGGCAAGGCCGGCGGCCGCTCGATGCGCGTTGGCTGAGAACCCGTCCCGGGACGATCCCTCGTCGCCGGGGCGCGGTGGGCGAGTGCGAGGCAAGGACGCAGGGAGCGGCCGTATCCGCAGTGATACGGGCGCGACTGAGGACGCGGCATCGCGCCGCCCAGCGCGTCCCGGCGGCACAGCGGCTCGTCCCGGGACGGGTTCTGTACACAATCTCGCTCGCCTCGCCGAGCAGACGCTCGAGCGCCACGGCGACCACGAGTCGCTCTTCTTCGAGGGCGAGTGGCACACGTCGGCCCGCCTGCACGAGCGGGCGAGACGACTCGCGCGTGGCCTTCGCGACGTAGGCGTCGAGCCGGGTGACCGCGTCGTCGTCTTGATGGCGAACTGCCCCGAGGTCGGGATTGCCTACAACGCGCTCTGGCGTGCGGGCGCAGTCGTCACGCCCGCGATCTTCCTGCTGCCGCCGCCCGAGCTCCGCAACATCGTCGACGACTCGGAGGCCCGAGTCGTGATCGCGACGCCCGAGTTCGCGGACACCGCCCGTGAGGCGGCGCCCGAGGCGCGCGTGATCTCGACCGAGGAGTTCGACGAGCTCGAGTCGGGCGGCGAGTCGCCGATCGTGGAACGAGCGGATGACGACCTCGCGGCGCTGATGTACACCGGCGGCACGACCGGCCGCGCGAAGGGCGTGATGCTCTCGCACGAGAACCTCTGGCTCTGCGGCAAGGTCGCGGAGGACACCGGCCACGTACCGGGAATCGTCCGGAGCCTCACTTCTCTTCCCCTGTCGCACGCATTCGGGCTGCTCGTGACCTGCGTCGGCCTGCACGCGACCGAGCCGAGCCGTCACGTCCTGATGCGCTGGTTCCAACCCGAAAGCTGGCTCGAGCTGGCGCAGGAGCACCGCAGCCAGATCGTCGCCGTCGTGCCGTCGATGCTGCACCTGCTGCTCGCGCAGTCTCTGGAGGACTACGACCTGTCGGAGCTGCGCTACATCGCCTCGGGCGCAGCGCCGCTCGCTCCGGAGGTCGTGACGGAGCTCTCGCGCCGACTGCCCGGCGCGGAGGTCCGCGAGGGCTACGGGCTGACGGAGACGTCCGCGCTCGTCTCGACGACGCGCCCCGGGCACGGGAGAGCCGGCTCGGTCGGGCAGCCGGTTCCCGGGATGGAGGTGCGGATCCTCGACGACGCGGACGTCGAGGTCCAGACCGGCGAGGTCGGCGAGATCTGCTGCCGCTCCGCGCTCGTGATGCGCGGCTACTGGCGCGCTCCCGAGCAGACGGAAGAGACGATGCGCGGCGGCTGGATGCACACCGGCGACCTCGGCCGCGTCGACGAGGACGGCTTCCTGTACGTCGTCGACCGCAAGAAGGACCTGATCATCCGCAGCGGCTTCAACGTCTTCCCGCGCGACGTCGAGGAGGCGCTCCTGGAGCACTCCGCGGTCGAGGGCGCAGCGGTGGTCGGCCGCTCGGACCCGAAGGTCGGGGAGGAGGTCGTGGCGTTCGTCGCGCTGCGCGAAGAGCTCGACCCGGCCGAGCTCGTCACGTGGGCGCGCACGAGGATCGGCGGCTACAAGTACCCGCGCGAGGTGTACGTGGTGCCCGCCCTCCCGCTCACGCCGGTCGGCAAGGTCGACCGCAAGGTGCTCCGCGCGCGCCTGCATGAGAAAGTTGGAGCATGACGACGACCCTCACCCTCGAAGAGCTCGCCACAGCCGAGGAGCTCGACCTCGGCACGAGCGACTGGACGACCATCGAGCAGCCGCAGATCGAGCAGTTCGCCGAGGCGACGCATGACCACCAGTGGATCCACGTCGACCCGGAGATGGCGAAGCAGGGCCCGTTCGGCACGACCGTCGCGCACGGCTACCTGCAACTGTCGCTGCTGCCATTCCTTCTCTCGCAGGTACTGAACATCAGCGACGCGCGAATGGGGATCAACTACGGGACGGAGAAGGTCCGCTTCACGTCACCCGTCCCGTCGGGCTCCGACGTGCGCCTGCGCGCCAAGCTCGTCTCGAGCCAGCCGCGCGGCGACGGCGTCCTCTACAACGTCGCCGTCCAGATCGAGGTCAAGGGTCAAGAGAAGCCGGCGATGGTCGGCGAGGCCGTCTACCTCGTCTTTTGAGCCGAAACGGCATTATGATTGACAACGGTTAGTCCAGCGCCGACCGACCAAGGAGCTGCGATGCGCCACGCGTTCATGTCCATCGACAAGGCCTTTGTGACCTACTCGGAGGGTATGACGCGTGTCGCAGAAAGAGCTGAATCTTGGAATCTTGGCGCATGTAGACGCCGGTAAGACAACTCTCACCGAACGGCTGCTGTTTACGGCGGGTGTAATCGACGAGGCCGGAAGCGTCGATGCCGGCACCACCCAGACGGACTCGATGGAGCTTGAGCGGCAGCGCGGCATCACGATCAAGTCCGCCGTCGCGTCGTTCGCTCTCGAGGACGTCCACGTCAACCTGATCGACACACCGGGCCATCCAGACTTCATCGCTGAGGTGGAACGGGTTCTGAGCGTGCTGGATGGCGCGGTACTGGTGATCTCTGCTGTAGAGGGCGTCCAGCCGCAGACCCGCATCCTGATGCGCGCGTTGCAGCGTCTGCGCATTCCGACACTGATGTTCGTCAACAAGATCGACCGTCCCGGAGCCAGCGATGAGCGTGTCGTGCGGGACATCTCGGAGCGCCTGACGCCGGCAGGTGTCCAGATGGGAACTCCTCGCGAACTCGGCACACGCGCCGCGTACTTCACGCTCCCTGATGGGGACGATGCCGAGTTCCGGGCCCGGCTGTCCGAGACGCTGGCCGAGCGGGATGACACGATCATGGCGGCCTACGTGGAAGACGAATCGGGTGTCCCGTATCCCCGACTTCGCGAGGAACTCGTGGCTCAGACACAGCGGGCGCTCGTCCACCCTGTCTTCTTTGGATCCGCGATCACCGGTGCGGGCGTGGCGCCGTTGATGGCGAGCATCGCCGAGCTGCTGCCGGTATCCGAGGGCGATCCGGACGGACCGGTATCCGGGACCGTCTTCAAGATCGAACGCCGCGGGAGCGGCGAGAAGATCGCGTACGTCCGAATGTTCTCGGGGACGATCCGAACGCGCGACCGGCTGCAGTTCGGTCCCGCTGGTGAGGACAAGGTGACCGCGATCGCGGTCTTCGAGCGCGGATCTGCCATGCAGCGTCCGTCAGTCTCCGCAGGCGCCGTGGCAAAACTCTGGGGTCTCGACGAGATCCAGATCGGCGACAGGATCGGGGAGACTGGAACCAACAGAGCGCGCCAGTTTCCGCCGCCGACGATGGAGGTTCGTTCCGAAGATCCCCGACGACAAAGCCGACTTCGCGTCGCGCTCGCGAGTCACGTTACGTCTCGCTCTCTACGGCGAGGTCCAAAAAGAGGTCATCCAGGCAACGCTGGCAAACGAATTCGGCCTCGAAGTCACATTCAGCGAAACGACGCCGATCTACATCGAACGACCGATCGGCACCGGCGAGGCCGTCGAGATCCTCCACGCTGACTCGAATCCGTTTCTCGCCACGGTCGGGCTGCGCATCGACCCCACATCCAACGGCGCGGGGATCGATTTCCGACTGCAGGTCGACCCTCGCACACTCCCGCTGTACCTCTACAAGACGGCCGAGAGCTTCACGGAACACATGGGCCGGTACGTCCGCCAGACGCTGCAGGAGGGCCTCTCCGGCTGGCAGGTCACAGACTGCACCGTGACGATGACCAGGTGCACCTACAGCGTTCCTGACGGCCCTCCATCAAGACGGGGACCGCTGAGCACGGCCGCCGACTTCCGAAAGCTCACGCCGATCGTCGTCATGCGTGCACTCGAACTGGCGGGGACGGTCGTCTGCGAGCCAATCGTCCGAGCCAGCCTCGAGATCCCGACGGACACGATCGGAGCGGTCATGCCCGCACTGGGACGGCTCGGTGCCACCGTCGAGACGCCGTCGCTGCGGGGGAATTTGTGCACGATCGAGGCGGTCTTGTCCGCGGAGCGGGCGCATCAATTCCAGCGCCAGCTGCCAAGGCTGACGCGCGGCGAGGGCCAGTCCGGCTTCGAAGGTTACGAGCCGGTTGGCGACCGGCCGATCCGGAGCCGGACGACAGCCGATCACGCGAACCGCTGACGTCGATGCAGCGGGCGGGCCGCACCCGGTCGCCAGTGAAAGGCGCGAGACGTGAGTCTCAGCACGACTGGCTCGTCGACGCGATGCCGCGGCGTGCACGCGCGAGCTCGGGATGCAGGATCGCGTCGCGAACGGCGGCCTGGATCTTCTTGACGTTCGGGTAGGGGTACCGGTCCCAGCGCCGGCCTGCGAAGTACGGCGGGCCGAACGTCTCGGTCAACGTCTGCTTCTGGTCGACGCCGGCTGCGAGGCGCATCAGGTCGGGCGCGCGGTTCAGCGGGACGTCCGTGCGGACGCTGGACTCGACGGCGTCGGCGATCGAGCTGAAGTGCCGCAGGACCGTACGGACGTCGAGCTGGCTCGCGAGCGCGCTGACGAAGCACCGCTGGCGGGCCATCCGCCGGTAGTCGCTCGACGCCTTGCGGGAGCGCACGTACGCAAGCGCTGTCCTCCCGGTAAAGAGATACGTGCGGCCCGGGTACACGTCGATCTTCGGCTTCGTCTCCCCCCACGCCGGCCGCGTCACCTCGTCGACGATGCGCTCCTTCACCGTGATCCGCACGCCGCCGAGCGCGTCGACCATCTGCACGAATCCGTTCAGGTTGACCATCGCGTGGTAGTCGACGCGAAGGCCGAGCAGGCGCGAGATCGCGTGTTTCAGCCCGGTTGCGCCTCGGCGCTGATAGAGCGCGTTCAATGGCTCACCGAAGCCGTCCACGCCGACGAGGTTGCGCGGCACGCCGAACAGGACCGCTCGGCTCGTCTTCCGCTGGAGCGCCGCGACGATCATCGTGTCCGTGCGGTCGCCCGCCTGGCGCGGCCCCTCGTCGCTGCCGAGCAGGAGGATCGTCACCCATGGATGCTCGAGCGCCGCCTCCTCGTCGGCGAGGATCTTCGCCGAGTCCGCGAGCGGCTTCGCCGTTCCGCGGAACCGGGCCGGTGCGGCGCCCGCCGTGGAGCGTCGCGCCCTGAGGGACGGCGGGTCGAGGTCGAGCGGCGGGCGTCCCTGCGGGGGGAATGCGAGGAAGAGGCTGCTGTCACCAAGCACGTCGGTCGGCTCCTCGTCGGCGAAGACGGACTCGAGCACGCCGTAGCCGCGCACGGCGACGTAGGCGGCGGCGACGTGCGGCAGACCGGCGGCGACTACGATTGCCGCGAGCGCGGACGCCGCGAGCCGGGACGCGAGCGCGCCGCGCCCGGCGTCGACGATCGCGAACAGGCGTAACGCGAGCACGGCCGCGTTCACCAGCAGCAAGACCGCGAGCAGCGTGCGACCGAGCTCCGGAAGGCGTCCTGAGGCGGCAAATGCGAGCGCAGAGAGCACGAGCGCCGCCCACGTCGCGAGCAGGATCGCCGCACGCCTACGCTCGCCGAGGTAGAGCTGGCCTGCGCCGGGAACGAGAAGCGACAGTCCAGCCGCGACGAGAGCCGTCCGAGTCCGAACGCCCACCGAGGGGCAGTCTAGGGAGGGCGTCTCAGGCGGCGGGGAGCGTGAACGAGACGAGCGCTCCGCCGTCCCGCCGGTGCTCGGCCCAGATCCGGCCGCCCTGCGCTTCGACGAGCCCGCGGGAGATCGCGAGCCCGAGGCCCGCACCGTCTGCCGCTCGGGCCTGGTCGCCGCGCCAGAACCGCTCGAACATCCGGTGCTCGGCGCCTGCATCGAGCCCGACACCGGTGTCCGCGACCGTGAGCTGGATCTCTCCCTCGTGCGACTCGACGAGGACCGCGACCGACCCGTCGGTCGGCGTGTGCTGGAGCGCGTTGGTGATCAGGTTGAGCAGTACGCGCTCGACCTTGTCGGGCTCGCAACGAGCCCTCGCGTGCCGCTCGGCGTGGGTCTCGAGCCGAACGCCGCGCGAGGCAGCCTCCGCCTCGAGGCTGCGCACGCAGCCCTCGACCACGTTCGCCACCTCGACATCGCGCAACTCGAGCGTCAGTGCCCCTGCGTCGATCCGCGCAAGCTCGAACAGATCGTCGACACGCGCCGACAGCGTACGCACCTGGTGATGAATCACCGGCAGATACTCCTCGGGCTCGACGAGCCCGTCCTCGATCGCCTCGATCATCGCCTGAAGTGCTGCGATCGGCGTGCGGAGGTCGTGACTCGCCCACGCGACGAGCTCGCGGCGCGCGTCGAACAGACGACCGAGGTCCCCCGCCATGGCGTTGAACGCTCGCGCGAGGTCGGCGAGCTCGCGCGGTCCACCCTCGGTCGCCCGAGCGCCGAGATCACCGGCGGCGATGTCGGTGGCCGCGTCGCCGAGGCTCGCGACGCGGTCGGCAATCGAACGCGCGAGCAGGAACGCGGCACCGAGTGCGACCGACGCGGCTGCCGCGGTCACCGCCAGGATCTTCACGTCGTCACCCATGTGGAACATGACCAGCCCCGACAGCAGGACCGATGCCAAGGGAAGCGTCACACCGAGCAGCGCAAGACCGGCGAGCTGGAGTCGAACCGTGGGAAGCAGGCGGAGCGCGAACACCAACGCCGTCCCGACGGCGAGCGTCGCAAGCGCGACGACGACGGCGAGCTCGATCACGGGACGAACCTGTACCCCACGCCCCACACCGTCTCGAGATGCTCGGGTCTCGCGGGGTCGCGCTCGATCTTCTCGCGCACTCGCCGTACGTGAACCGTCACCGTGCCGGTGTCGAATGCGGCCTCGTAGCCCCAGACCCGGTCCATCAGCTGATCGCGGGAGAACACGTGCCGAGGGTTGCTCGCCATGAACCAGAGAAGGTCGAACTCCTTCGCTGTCAGCTTGAGCAGCGCGCCGGCCTTGCGTACCTCACGCGCGGACCCGTCGATCTCCAGGTCGCCGAACGCGAGCCTTGCGTCGACGACCTCCGGGGAACGTGAGCGTCGCAGGACGGTCTTAACGCGCGCAGCGAGCTCACGCGGCGAAAAGGGTTTCGTCACGTAGTCGTCTGCACCGAGCTCGAGCCCGACGATCCGATCGGCCTCCTCGACGCGCGCCGTCAGCATGATCACCGGCAGCTCGAAGCGGGCTCGAATCCAGCGACAGACGGCCAGGCCGTCGGTGCCGGGCAACATCAGGTCGAGCACGACGAGGTCCGGCCGCTCCCGCTCGACGAGCTCGCAGGCGACGTCGCCGTCGGCGGCCTCGATCGTCCGGTATCCCTCGCTGCGCAGATAACGCACAACGACTTCGCGCACGATCGGCTCGTCGTCGACGACAAGGACGGTCGTCACGACCTCATTGTGGAGCACGGAGGGCGCCGCGACCTTACGGTTCGCTGAAATCGCGGCGCGCTCCACGCCGGGGTCAGAGCTTGATCACCGGGCAGACGAAGCTCTTGACCACTCCGGTGTCGACTGCGCCTCCGGCGCCCGGATCGGCCAACGCGGCACGCACTTCGGCGGCGCTGTCGAGGTCGCCGCTCCCGTTCGCGTCGTGCGCGGCGACGGTCGCCGCCCAGCTCGTGTTGTAGGCGATCGCGTGGACCATCCAGCGGCCGCCGTTGTAACCCTTGGAGCCGGGGGCAACGGTGGCGACGTTCAGCTGCCCTACGAGCGCGTAGATCGTGTCGAAGCTGTGCTCAGGGGCGCCCGTCCCGGTCAGGTCGGTCGGCGTGTTGACAGTGCGATAGAGGTCGCCGTCGAAGTAGAACGCAGGACCTGTGACGCCCCCGGAGCCGTTCGCGAACGCCGTTGTTGCCGCGCCAAGCGCGACGAGCACGCAGAGCAGAAGGATCTTGATCTTCACGTGTTTTCCTCCTTCGTCGGGTCGAAGACGAACGTCACGAGGTTCGCAGCCCGACCTTGCGCATCTCCTTCGACGGTCTTACGAGTTCATGAACTCAACCGAGCACGAAGTCGAACCGGGCGGCGCGCCGGCTCCCCACCTTGCGCCAGTTCCGCACGAGCAGCGCCGACAGGAAGATCGAGTCTGAGCGGTTCCGCGCCACGCCCGGGAAGTACAGCTGCGTGGTCAGGATCGACCCACCCCGCGGCTGCACCTTGACGTGGATGTGCTTCGTGCGGCCCGGGTAGAGGCCCGGGACGACCGTCGTCAGCGCGTAGCGACCGTTCGCGTCCGTGAACTGGTGGCCGCGGAAGCGGTAGCCGCTGTTGTCGTATGCACCCTTCGCGTCCGCCTGCCAGAAATCGACGAGGGCGCGGGCGACCGGCCGGCCGGCGGTCGTGAGCACGCGGCCCGTCAGCGTCAACCGCGTTCCGGCGGCCCCTGCGGGAAGGATCGAGCGCCGAAGCGGCGAGTTCGGCGTGAAGTACGGGCCTTCGGTCTGCGCAGGCGTCGGGTCGTCGTCGTCGGCGATCTCGGGGGTCGCTGCGAGCAGCTCCCCGGCGAACAGGTCGCTCCCAGCAAGTGCCGCAAGGGGCGGGAGTGCGAGCCCAAGGGCGAGGAGGCGCCGTCGGGTCAGCTCGTGCTCAGTCATCGGATGTACCTCCGTCTCGTGGGAACGTGATGCGGAACGTCGCGCCGTCGCCCGGCGTCGAGTGCGCGCTGACGGACCCGCCGTGCGCCTCGGTCACCGCTGCGACGATCGACAGGCCGAGACCGACGCCGCCCGTCGCGCGCGAGCGCGACGTGTCCGAGCGGTAGAAGCGCTCGAAGACGCGCGCCGCCTCGTCGCTCGTCATCCCGGGGCCGGTGTCCGAGACCTCGATGACCGCGAGGCCGTTCTCGGAGCCAACGCGGACGCGGACCGGCGATCCGGCCGGCGTGTGGGCGCGGACGTTGCTCAGCAGGTTGTCGAGCACCTGCCGAAGCCGCTCGCGGTCACCGAGCACGACGACGGGCTCCGCCTCGAGGTCGACCGGCCGGTCCGGATCCACGGCCACCGCGGAGTCAACGGCTTCCGCGACGACTTCGTCGAGCTCGACCGGCGCGCGCTCGAGCGGCCTTCCCTCGTCGAGTCGCGCGAGCAGCAGCAGATCCTCGACGAGCAGGGTCATCCGCTCTGACTCGCGGCTGATCCCCGTCATCGCACGCTCGAGGTCGTCGGGTCGGCGGTCGGCGCCGCGTCCGAACAGCTCCGCGTACGCGCGCACCGCTGCGAGCGGCGTCCGCAGCTCGTGCGACGCGTCGGCGACGAACCGCCGGAGACGACGCTCGGATGCGGCCTGCGCGTCGAACAACGACTCGATCTGCGCAAGCATCGCGTTCAGCGCAAGGCCGAGCCGGCCGACCTCGGTACGCGACTCGGCGCGCTCGACGCGGCGCGTGAGGTCGCCGTCCGCGATCGCCGCGGCAGTTCTCCCGATCTCGTCGAGGGGCCGCAGCCCGATCCTGACGACCCAGAGCCCGAGCACGGCAAGCGCGGCGAGGACGGCGGCCGTGACGAGCAGCATGATCGCGAGCAGTCGGCGAAGCGTCGCGTCGACGTCGGTGAGCGGGGTCGCCGTGATCAGCGTCGCGCCTGTGTGTGGCTCGATCGACGCGCGCACGCGATAGCGCCCGTCACCGTCGCGCGCGGGCACCGTGAAGTAGGACGCCTCGTCGGGGCCGGTGCCGGAAGGCTCAACGGTCTCGGGCAACGCGGGCGGCGACGGCGCAGCCTCGCCGAGCGGCGTCAGCTGCCAACTGCAGACCACGGCGCCCTCGGCCGTCCGCACTTGGACGAAGTCGCCAGGGTCGACGCCGGGAGGCGGTCGCCCGTCCTCGGCGTTGCAGCCCGAGCGCTGGAGCTCGTGCTCGATCCCGCCGTGGGACTGCTCGAGCGACGCATCGGTTCGGTCGATCAGGAACGAACGGAGCGACGCATAGGTCGCGACGTTCGCGACCGCGAGCCCGATCGCACTCAGCACGATCACGCCGAGCACCAGCCGTGCGCGGAGCGACAGCCGGTCGAGCATCAGCGCTTGCCGGACTCGAGCATGTAGCCCGCCTGCCGCACGGTCTTGATCAGCGGCGTGCCGTGGGCGTCGAGCTTCTTGCGCAGGTAGCTGACGTACGTCTCGACCACGTTGGAGTTTCCACCGAAGTCGTAGCGCCAGACGTTCTGAAGGATCTGCGACTTCGAGAGCACGCGGCGCGGGTTGAGCATGAAGTAGCGAAGCAGGCTGAACTCGGTCGCGGTCAGCTCGATGGGCCTGCCGCCGCGGTGCACCTCGTGCCGCGCCTCGTCGAGCACGACGTCGTCGAAGCGCAGGACGTCGCCGGGGAGCGCCCCGACCGTGCGCCGGAGGATCGCCTGCGTCCGGGCGACGATCTCCGCGAGGCTGAAGGGCTTCGTCACGTAGTCGTCGCCGCCTGCGCGCAGCGCCTCCACCTTGTTCTCGGTCGCGTCCTTCGCGGTCAGGAACAGGACGGCGCTCTTGAAGCCGCGCGCCCTGAGCCGGCGCCCGACCTCGATCCCCTCGATGTCCGGGAGCATCCAGTCGAGCACGATCAGATCCGGTTCCTCGCGCGTCACGGCGTCGATCGCCTGCCGGCCGGTGTACGCCTCCTCGACGTCGAACCCCTCGTAGCGCAGGGCCGTCGCGACCGCGTCGACGATCGACGGCTCGTCGTCGACGACGAGGATCCGCTGCCTGTCGTTCGTGGTGTTCATGCGCCACATCGTGGCAGCGGTTCTTGTGAATCGTCTGTGAGAGCGCACAGGGAGTTCGTAGACGCTCCACAGGCCGTCCTGATCACGGAGTGGTCTCCTCGAAGCGTCCGGCAACACCCCAACGACGAAAGGATGGTCATGACGGACAAGGTGAAGAACACCGCGCTGGTCCTCACGTCGCTGGCGGCCCTCGCACTCGGAGGCTCCGCGATCGCGGGGGCCGCCTCGAACGACAACGCCGCGAGCACGGACGCGGCGACCACGCAGGCGGACGACGCCCAGCCGCAGCGCCAGCACGGACAGCGGGCCGACGAGGACCTGCTGACCGGGGACACCGCCAGCAAAGTCCGCGCGGCGGCGCTCGCAAGGGTCGACGGCGGCACGATCGAACGCGTCGAGACCGACGCCGACGGTCACGCCGCGTACGAGGCGCACATGACGAACGCCGACGGCAGCCGGGTCACGGTCTACGTGAACGAGCAGTTCGAGGTCGTCAGCGTCGAGTCCGGCCGCTAGCCGGCGACAGGCGCGAGAGCCCGGCCCGCCCCCCGGCCGGGCTCTCGCGTCACTTACTCGCTCACTCCCGCGCCGACGCCCTCGCGGTCCTTGCTCGTCTGCTCGAAGGCGCCCTTCTCGACGTCGAAGCGCAGGTTGCCGTCCTCCACCTCCACCTTGACGCGGTCTCCGGGCTCGACGCCTCCGCCGAGGACGAGCCGCGAGAGCTCGTTCTCCACGAGACGGGTGATCGTCCTCCGGAGCGGTCGCGCACCGTATTCCGGGTCGTACCCCTCCTGTGCGAGGAAGCGAACGGCCTCGTCGGTGAACTCGACGTCGATCCGCTGCGCATGCAGCCGCCGCACGAGCCGGTCGAGCAGCAGCCGCGTGATGTCGAGCAGCTGCTCCTCTGACAGCGCGTGGAAGACGATGATCTCGTCGATCCGGTTGATGAACTCCGGCCTGAAGCTGCCACGCAGGATCTGCATCAGGTCTTCCTTCAACCGGTCGAACGACTCGCCGGTCCTCGCCTGCTCCTGGATGCGGTCGGCGCCGATGTTCGACGTCATGATCACGACGGTGTGCTTGAAGTCGACGGTCCGGCCCTGCGCGTCGGTCAGGCGTCCGTCGTCCATGATCTGGAGCAGGATGTTGAAGATGTCCGGGTGCGCCTTCTCGATCTCGTCGAACAGGAGCACCGAGTACGGACGCCTGCGCACCTGCTCCGTGAGCTGGCCTGCCTCGTCGTAGCCGACGTAGCCCGGCGGGGCGCCCACGAGCCGCGAGACCGTGTGCCGCTCCTGGAACTCGCTCATGTCGAACCGGACCATCAGGTCGTCGCTCCCGAAGAGGATCTCGGCGAGCGCGCGGGCGAGCTCCGTCTTGCCGACGCCGGTCGGCCCGAGGAACAGGAAGCTCCCGACCGGGCGGTTCGGATCGCCGAGCCCCGCGCGTGAGCGCCGCACCGCCTCAGCGACCGCCTCCACCGCCTCGTCCTGGCCGACGATCCGCTCGTGCAGCTGGTGCTCGAGGCGGAGCAAACGCTCGCGCTCCTCGCTCGTCAGCTGCGAGACCGGGATCCCGGTCGCACGCGAGACGACCTCGGCAATATCCTCCGCGGTCACCTCGGACGGGCGCTGCCGCCCCTTCTTGCGGTCCTCGAGCTCGCCATGCCGCGAGTCGATCTGCTCCTTCACGTCGCGCGCGCGGTCGTAGTCCTCCGCCGAGGTGGCCTGGTCACGCTCGCGCGCGAGCCGGCGCAGGTCGTCCTCCAGCGACTTCGTCTCGTTGTCCTTCGATTTCGTCCGCAGCCGCACCCGCGCGCTCGCCTGGTCGATCAGGTCGATCGCCTTGTCCGGGAGGAAGCGGTCGCGGATGTAGCGGTCCGACAGCTCGGCCGCGGCGACGATCGCCTCTTCCGTGATCCGGACCCGGTGGAACGCCTCGTAGCGGTCGCGCAGGCCGTTGAGGATCTCGATCGTCTCATCGACCGTGGGCTCCCGCACGAGCACCGGTTGGAAGCGCCGCTCGAGCGCCGGGTCCTTCTCGACGTTCTTCCGGTACTCGTCGAGCGTCGTCGCACCGATCACGTGCAGGTCGCCGCGCGCGAGCGCGGGCTTCAGCATGTTCGACGCGTCCATCGCGCCTTCCGCCGCACCCGCTCCGACGACCGTGTGCAGCTCGTCGATGAAGAGGATCAGGTCGTCGGACGCGCCCTGGATCTCGTCGATCACGCTCTTCAGCCGCTCCTCGAACTCACCGCGGTACTTCGTCCCCGCAATCATCCCGGCGAGGTCGAGCGCGATCACACGTCTGTCGGCGAGCGTCTCCGGAACCTCGTCGTTCACTATGCGCTGGGCGATTCCCTCCACGATCGCGGTCTTGCCGACACCCGGCTCGCCGAGCAACGCGGGGTTGTTCTTCGTGCGGCGGGAGAGGATCTCGACCGTCTGCTCGATCTCGTCTGCGCGGCCGATCACCGGGTCGAGCTTGCCCTCCCGCGCCTCCTGCGTCAGGTCGCGGCCGTACTCGTCGAGCTTCGGCGTCTTCGTCGTCTCGCGCGTGCCGCCGCCCGACTCGACGCCGCGGATCACGGCGCCGCGGAGCTTCGTGTGCGTGACCCCGAAGCGCTCGAGCAGCTCGCCTGCGTACGACTCCGTGTCGCGGGCGAGCGCGAGGAGCACGTGCTCAGGCCCGACGTAGGACGCCCCGAGCTCGCGGGACTCCTCGTAGGCGGCGAGCAAGGCGGCCTTCGCGTCCGGTGAGAGCGACGGCGCGACGTCGGTGCGCTCGGCGCGGTCCGCCTCCTCCTCGACCTGTGCTGCGATCGCATCCGGGTCGGCGTCGATCTGCCCGAGCACGTGACGTACGACCTCGTCCTGCAGCGCAGCGTGGAGCAGGTGGTCGGTGTCGAGGTCGAGGCTGCCCCAGTCGAGCGCGGTGTGCGCGGCGCGCTGCAGCAACTCCCGCGTCGCGTCGCTGAAGAACTGGGTTACGTCGACCCGCTCGACCTGGCGGTCGCGCGGCGGAGCGGCGACCCCGCCGCCCCCGGCGGTCCCTCCGCCCGAACGGTCGAAGAAGTCGGAGAAAAAGTCGTCGAAGAGGCTGCGACCCCCGCCGAACCCGCTCGACAGCCGCTCCTCGGCGAGGTCGATCTCACAGAGATACTCCGTTTCCTGCGTCCCGTCCGGCAGGAGCCGAACCCGGGACGCGACGGCCGGGCGTCCGTGACGCCCGCACCGATGCTGGACTGCCATTTGCGCCTCCTCTTGCTGGGTGGCTTCGGCTTCCTTCCTATCCCGTTTCGGGGGTTACCGAACGGTGGCCAGGGGCCCCTCGACGTGGTCGTTCTCCTGCGCCGGTGTCGCCGAACTGTCGCCCACGTCGGCTCGTCGCCAAGCAGCACCCTGGCCTGACCCCCCAACCCCGGCGGGAGGCAGCCCGCGCGGCTTGGTGCCGACCGTGCGACGAACGAGGGAGGGAACCGACAGCTCTTCATCAGGCGGCGCGCACGGTCGGGTGTCACGTCCGCGAGAACGTCCGAAGCTCGACCTCAGTGGCGCACACGCAGCTCGCAGCAAGGCGGCAAGCGGGCCAAACCTCCGCGAGGTTGCCGACTCCTTGGTCAGCCGCAGATCCAGTCCCACGACGAATGGGGGTTACCAGCGATGCAAACCGACGGCTTTTAAGGCACGCTCCCTAGTCCGCTCCCCAGAGGAAAGAAATGAGGTGCAACCGTGTCCGTTGCCCCGACGAGGATCTCTCTCCTTCCTCGCCCTGACGGCGCCGATCTCGAGCTGATCGAACGCGTCGACCAGTCACTCGAGGTGCTCCAGGGCAAGTGGAAGATTCACCTTCTCTTCCACATGGCGCGTGGGATCCACCGCCACAGTCGACTCCTCGCATGCCTGCCGGGCGTCTCGAAGAAGGTCATGACGGACTCGCTCCGCGTGCTCGAGCGGGACGGCCTCGTCCACCGCGAGATCTTCGCCGAGGTCCCCGTCCGGGTCGAATATTCGCTCACGACGCTCGGCTGGTCGGTGACGGAGCCGCTGATCGCTCTCGCCGAATGGGGCGAGGCGCATGGGAACGAAGTGACCGAGGCACGGACGCGTGCCCGCGTGGGAAGCAGCGCGGCGGCATAGTCGCGATGGCGGGCAGGACCGAGACTGAACCCAACGCTTCCTCGAGGAGGGACCAGAATGGCCCGAAACCACAAGCTGCTCGCACTCGGCGGGATCAACGGCGCGGCCGAGCCGCTGGCGCAAGCGCTCGGGGACCTCACCGACGACGTCGTAGCGATCGCCGTCGTCGGGGACCTCGGCGGACCCCAGAGCACGCCTGAGGTCTACCGTGCCGTCCTTCGCACGCTCGGCCGAGCCGAGCGCCCGACGTACTGGGTCCCGGGAGCGACTGACACCACGCTCCGTCACTACCTCCACGACACGTCCGGCCTCGAGATCGCCTTCCCACAGCTTCACGGTGTCCACGGCCGCGTCGTCGACGGGCCGGGGCACGTCCTGTACGCGGGCATGGGCGGCGAGATCGTCGACGGCGCGGACGATCCTCCGGCCGGCGACGCGCTCCGCTACTCCGGACGGGAAGCCGAGTACCGGCTGCGCGAGATCTCGGAGTTCAAGGAACACCCGCTCGTGCTGCTCTTCACGACCCCGCCCGCGCACAAGGGCTCGCGTTCCCCGGGGAGCGAGGCAGTCGCAGAGCTGATCAACACGTACCGGCCGCGCCTCGCGATCGTCGCCGGCGACGGCGTGAGCGAAGAGCGGCTGGGCACGACGCTCGTGGTCTCACCGGGGCACGTCGATCGCGGCCAGTACGCCGTGATCGGCCTGCACGACCTCTCGATCGAGGTCGGAGACGTCGCGCGCATCGAGGTGACCTCTGCCTGAGCCGCGCGTGCACCGGGAGATCGACATCGCCCGGCCCTCGGAGGCCGAGTTGCACGAGCTCTTCGGCCTCGCGAAGTCGGTCTTCTCGGACGAGCCGCGCTGGAACGACGGCCGTGTGCTCGACGCGCTGCTGAGCGACGTCGTCTTCGTCGCGCACGAGCGTGCGCAGCCGGCGGGGTATCTCGCGCTTCGGCCCGAGGGCGACGCGGCGTACGTGATCGAGCAGGTGCTCGTCGCGCCGGGGCACGAGCGGCGAGGGGTCGGGCACCGACTGCTCGAGCACGCTGAGGGCTTTGCGATCTCGGAGCGCACGCGTGCGTTGCAGATCGTCGTGGAGCGCGACAACGCCCCAGCGCGGAGCTTCTACCTGCGGGCGGGCTTCGTCCCCGTCGAGGACGAGCTGTTCGAGCTCGTCCTGCCACGGATGCACTGATGAACTCGGACCCCGCGGACACGGCGCACGGCGACTTCCATTACGAGGTCGCTGTGGTGCACCGCTCCGGGAAAGAGCACGTCCACAGGTACGCGACCGGGGAGGCCCTCGAGCCGGGCGGCGTCGTCCGGCTCGAGGGAGGCTTCTGGCTCGTCGAGCGCATCGAGGGCGTACGCGCGTACGCGAGAGCCGCGCGTTACCGGCTGCGGCTTCGCTATCCCGACGGACGCGAAGACGTCGGGGCGTTCCGACGCTTCCGATCGGGCTCTCCGCGGTTCGGGCACGCCTTTGCGACCGAGCCGGACGGGAGCCCGGTCGCCTGGGAGGTCGTCGGCGAAGAGCTGGCCTTCGACGAGCGCGGCGAGGCGTACCTCGATCTCGTCGCCGAGCGCGACTTCGAAGAGGTGGACGCTGCCCTCCCCGACCACGAGCTCGAGCACACGCTCGCCGCGCGGAGCGACGACGAGCTCCCGGAGGGTGCCCAGGCGACGCTCGCGCGAGCGATGGACGAGGGCCTCTCGGCCGAGCTCGTCGCGCTCGAGCCGGGCGAGGAGCCGGACTGGGAGGCAGCGGCCCGGTTCATCGACGCACTCATCCTCGAGGAAGTCGAGGACGATCTGATCGAGCACTGCGGGGTCGACACCGAGCACGACCCGCCCGACACGTGGCTGAGCACGATCAAGGAGCGCCTGCGCTCAGACCTGGAGGCCTTCCGCGCGGACGTCGAGGGAGACAACGACGAGATCGAGGAGTGGAGCTTCCGCGACGGGCGCATCCTCGCGTCGTTCGGCAGCGCGGACGACGAGTCCGACCCGAACAAGGGACACGGCTGGATGTGCAGGCTCGTCGACAGCGAGGCGCTGGGGGCGGCCGGCTTCGAACGGGTGCGCAAGGCCGAGCTCGACATCTGACGACGCACGCCGCGACCGCTCCGGCCGAATCGGCATGATCTCGCGGCGATGGCAATCGACACGGACACGGTTGCGCGCGCGGCGGGGACCGTCGGCGACGCGCTGCGAAGCGTCGGCTACTCCGAGGACGGCGTCGTCGACCTGCTCGGCGACGACGCGTACTCGGGCGGCGCGGAGGACGTGCCGGTCAACGAACGGATGCTCCCGAACACGAAGCTCGCAACCGTCGTGCGGGCGTTCTTCCTCCTGCTCCCTGTTCCGGCCGAGGATGCGGTCGAAGCGCTCGGCCGCGACGCCGTGGACTCGCTGGAGGACGCGGGGCTCGCGAACGTCGGGGACGAGGTCGTACCCCGCTCCAGGATTCTGCCGGTCGACGAGCTGTACGTCGCCGCGGACGGCTTCTCGCGCGACGTCGACGATCCGCCCGATTACGTCGCCGCATACACACCGACGGCGCGGCTGCTCGACTCGCTGACACCGCGCACGCGCGTGGAGCGCGCCCTCGACGTCGGCACCGGCAGCGGCATCCACGCGCTTCGCGCGGCGCCCTACGCGCAGAGCGTGATCGCGACCGACGTGAACCCGCGCGCGCTCGAGTTCACACGGCTGAACGCCGCGCTCAACGGGCTGACGAACATCGAGACCCGGATCGGCAGCCTCTTCGAGCCCGTCGTCGGCGAGACCTTCGACCTGATCACCTGCAACGCGCCGTACGTGGTGTCGCCCGAGCGGCGGTGGGTGTACCGCGACGCCGGCGGTACTGCGGACGAAGTCTCCGAGCGGATCGTCGCCGAGGCCGCGGCGCACCTCGCCGAGGGAGGCTTCGCCACGATGAACGTCAGCTGGGTGGCGGAGGACGAGGACGAGCCCGACGAGCGCGTGCTCACCTGGACCGAGCGGACCGGCTGCGACAGCTGGATCCTCGTCGCAGAGGAGTCCGACCCACTGGGGCACGCCGCCGCGTGGAACTCGCACCTCTCGGGCGACCCTGCCGCCTTCCAGGCAGCGCTCGACGAGTGGACGCGCTACCTCGAAAAGCTCGGAGTGCGCTGGGTCAGCGACGGTACGGTCATCCTCAAGCGGCGCGCCGGCGGCACGCCGACCAGCCGGGTCGACTCGATCGAGGAGGACGACGTCGAGGACGCGAGCGAGCAGATCGTCCATGCGTTCGAGTCGCGCGCGCGGCTCGAGGAGCTCGGGCGAAACGACCTGCTCGAGTCGATGCTCTCGGTGGCGATGCCGCTCCGGCTCGAGCACGAGCTCCTGCCCACGCCCGAGGCTCCCGTCCCCGTGGACGCGATCGCCGCACTCGCGACCGGCACAAACTCGGCCGTCGAGACCACGCCGGACGCGCTCGAGGTGCTCGGCCTGCTCGACGGGGAGACGTCCCTCGAGGACGCCGTCGAGGAGGTCGGCGACCTGCACGAGCTCGACGACGACGAGCTGAGGGAGTTCCGGCGCGACGTGCTCGACCTCTGCCGCGAGCTGCTCGAGCTCGGTGCGCTCCGGCTCGACTGAGTCGACCCGGGGCCGCGTCCTCTTCGGCGCGCTCGCGCTCGGCTGGCTGCTGCTCGGCGTGTTCGGGCTGCTCGGCCTGCCGTCGTTCCTCGCGGTGCTCGTGCTGGGTCTGCTCGTGCTGCCGACGCTCGAGGCGGACGAGAGCGCGCCGAACCGCGCCGTTGTGATCTCGAGGCGAAACGTCGCCCTGGGCGTCGCCGCGCTCGCCGTTTTCGTCCCTCTCTCGGCCGGACCCGGGCTGTTGCTGGGGACGGTCGACCTGGAGATCGCCCTCCTGCTCGCCGGTGTGCTCGCCGCGGTCGTGCTCGGGCTCGCACTCGCCGTGGAGACCGAAACTGGCGCGCGACCCGCCCGACTCGGCAAGCGCGAGCTCGTGCTCACGGTCACCGTCCTGCTCGCGTTCGTCGCGTCGTACCACGCCGGCGATCTCTTCCTCGCGATGGTCGCGCTCGCGGTCGTGCTGCCGTTGGTGCTCGCCGTCCAGCTCGTTCGTCAGGCACGCAGAGGCGGGCTCGAGCTCGGGCTCGTCCGGCGCGCTTCCTACGCCGCTCAGGCCGCGAACGTGTGGCTCTTCGTCGTCCTCCTCGGTGCGGCGAGCCTTCCCGGAACCTTCGCCCTCTACGAGCTGATCGCGCCGGACACGCGTCGGACGATCGTGCTCGCGTTCTGGGTCGGGCTCGTCGCGATCGCCCTCCTCGCGCTCGCCCCTCGGAGGAGGATCTCGGTCGCGGCGAACCTGCTCGTCGCGCTCGGCTCGCTGTTCCTCGTCGTCCAACTCGTGCGGATCGAGCGCGGACCGGAGAACGCCGTGACGATCGACCTGCCCCTCGAGGGCGTGTGGTTCGTCACGTCGGGCGGCCGCAGCTCGCTCGTCAACGAGGACTACCCGCTCCGCGTGCAGCGGAACGCGGTCGACCTGCTGCAGGTGATCGACGGGCAAACACATCTGGGCGGCGCCGATCTGCTCTTCAACTACTACGCCTACGGAGAGCGGATCCTCGCGCCGGGCGACGGGCGGGTCACCACGGTCGTCGACTCGCGCCCGGACGGGCCGGCCGGGGACCACGACCTCGACCATCCCGAGGGCAACGTCGTCGTGATCGACATCGGCGGCGGCCGGTACGTGCTCTACGCGCACCTGAAGCGCGGGAGCGTCCGCGTGCGCGTGGGCGACCGCGTCGTGTCGGGCCAGGACATCGCGCTCGTCGGCGACTCCGGAGACTCGGACGAACCGCACGTGCACATCCAGGTGCAGAACAAGCCCACGTTCGGGATCGCAGACGACGACCTCGAGACCTTCCCGATCCTCTTCCGCAACACGATCGTGATCCGCGACGGAGTGGCGCACGCGCCGACGAGCGCGGACGTCCGGAGAGGCGACCGGGTCGGCTAGAGGTTGGTGTGAAGTCGCTGCGACAAGGCGGCCGCGAAGCGGCCGCCTTTAGGGATCTTCGCGCGTCTCGGATCCGCGGGAGCGGATTCGCGACTTGCGCAGCTAGCTAGCGGTTGTGGCTGACGACCTCGATGTTGTGTCCGTCGGGGTCGAGCACGAACGCTGCGTAGTAGCCCTCGTGATAGACGGTGCGCTCGCCGGGAGCGCCGTTGTCCCGGTACCCCGCGGCGGTCGCCGCGCGGTGGAATGCATCGACGATCGCGTTGTCGTCCGCAGGGAACGCCATGTGAAACGTCCGTGTCGCCGTGCCCGCGACGAGCGAGAACGAGCCGCTCGCGCCGACGAACCTCACGCGGTCGGTCGTGTCGTCCTTGAGCCGGAGGCCCGCGAACGGCGCCACGACCTCGTAGAAGCGTCTCGCAGCGGAGACGTCTGAGACTCGGATCCAGAGGTGGTCGATTCCCCCGCCCCGCGTCGCGCCGTGGCGCACGGCCTCGACGCTGTTGCCGTCCGGGTCGAGCAGGAACGAGCCGTAGTAGTCCTCGCGGTACTGCGGGCGCCAACCCGGGGCGCCGTCCTCCCGGTAGCCGACCTCGGTGCCGACGCGCCAGAACTCGTCCACGTGCTCGCGGGCGGGCGCCGCGAAGGCAACATGCAGCCCGCTCGTCGCGTGCTCAGCGGAGGCGGCCACTGCGACCGAGAAGTCGTCCCACTCCGTGTACTGGTCGTCGGCGCCGGTCTGCACGATCCCGAGCGTGCGCAGAACCGTGTCGTAGAACGAGACGGACGCCGCTCGGTCGGAGACGCGAATCGTGACGTGGTCGAACATCGCTAGAACCCCTTTCATAATGGTGCCTCGTCGTCGGGGTGCGCTGGGTGGTGCGAGGCAAGGACGCAGGGAGCCCTCGTATCGGGCAGATACGGGGGCGACTGAGGACGCGGCATCGCGCCGCCCAGCGCGGCCCGACGGCACAGCGCCCCATTGTGAAAGGGGTTCTTAGAGCCCGACGACGTCGTCGGGCCGAACGGGTACGCGCGTGAGCTCGCGGCCGGTCGCGTCGCGAAGCGCCGCGACGATCGCGGCCGTGGAGACGACCGTCGGCGGCTCGCCGACGCCCTTGACGCCGTACGGCGCGGTCGGCTCGGGCACCTCGACGAGCACCGAGTCGACCTGTGGCATGTCGAGCGTCGTCGGGATCAAGTAGTCCGTGAAGCTCGCGTTCGTGATCAGGCCCCCGCGGGTCTGGATCTCCTCCATCAGCGCAAGCCCCAGACCCTGAGCCGTGCCGCCCTCGATCTGGCCCTCGACCGCGACCGGGTTGATCGCGGCGCCGACGTCCTGCGCGGTGCCGATCCAGACGACGCGCGTGATGCCGAGCTCGACGTCGACCTCCGCGACGACCCGCATCGCCGCGCACGCGAACGCGACGTGTGAGCGCTCGCCGGTCGTGCGTCCCGTCTCGGGGTCGAGCGGGCTCGTACGTGGGTGGCGGTAGATCCGCTCGACGTCGACCTCTCCCCCGGTTCGCTCGCGTTCCTCGAGCGCGGCGCGGCAGGCGAGCTGCACCGCACCGGCGGCCATCCACGTCATGCGCGACGCGGACGTCGAGCCGGAAGAGTCGACGGTCGCAGTCGTGTGGGGCGCGAGCACGACGTCCTCGGTTCCGAGCTCGGTCCGCGCAACCTGCACGATCACGTTCGAGACGCCTTGCCCGACCTCGGCGGCCGCGCAGTGCACCTCCGCGCTGCCGTCCGCGCGCAGCTGCACGCGCGCCGCGCAGTAGTCGTCGAAGCCTTCCGAGTAGCAGATGTTCTTGAAGCCGACCGCGAAGCCGACGCCGCGGCGCACTCCCTCGCCCCGCGTCGTGTTGCCTGCGCCTCCGGGCAGCGCGATCGCGTCCCTCGGAAGCGGCTCCGGGTCGGGGATCGGCAGCTCCGCGGCGCGGCGGATCACCTCCGCGACCGGCAGCGAGCCTTCGAGCCGCTGGCCCGTCGGAAGCTCGTCGCCGGGTGCGAGCGCATTGCGCAGCCGAAGCTCGACCGGGCCGAGCCCGAGCGCATCCCCGAGCTTGTCCATCTGCGCCTCGGCGGCGAAGCACGTCTGCACGGCGCCGAAACCGCGCATCGCGCCGCAGGGCGGGTTGTTCGAGTAGACGCACGTCGACTCGAGCAGCGCGTTCGCGACCGCGTACGGGCCGCACGCGAACGCCGCCGCGTTCGAGGTCACCGCGGTCGAAGAGGATGCGTACGCGCCGCCGTCGAGCAGGATCCGCATGCGTACGCAGACGAGCTTCCCGTCGCGGTCCGCCCGGTGCTCGGCCCAGATCTTCGCCGGGTGGCGGTGCACGTGGCCGACGAACGACTCCTCGCGGTTGTACACCATCTTGACGGGACGACTCGTGTGCAGAGCGAGCATGGCGCTGTGGATCTGCATCGACAGGTCCTCGCGCCCGCCGAACGCTCCGCCGACGCCGGCCAGGTGGATCCGCACGCGTTCCGGCTCGAGGCCGAGGCACGGCGCGATCTGGTCGCGGTCGACGTGGAGCCACTGCGTCGCGACGTAGATGTCGACGCCGCCCTCCCCGTCGGGCATCGCGAGCCCGGACTCCGGCCCGAGGAACGCCTGATCCTGGATCCCGAGCTCGTAGACGCCGGAGACCGACACGTCGCCGCGCGTCTCCGGGTCGCCGTGGCGGATCACGAGATGGCGGACGACGTTCGGGCGAGGGTCGTCGAGGTAGCCGTGACCGTGCGTCCAGCGTTGGTCGTGGATCGGCTCTTGCTCCATCGCGAGCTCGGGATCGACGACCGGCTCGAGCGACTCGTACACGACGCGGATGCGCTCTGCCGCCCTGCGCGCCTGCTCGGGATGCTCCGCGGCGACGAGCGCGACGGGCTCGCCGAAGTAGCGCACCTTCTCGAAGGCGAGCACCGGCTGGTCGGGAAACTCGAGGCCGTAGCGCTTCTGCCCCGGGACGTCCTCGTGCGTGAGCACGGCATGAACGCCGGGTGACGTCAGCGCCTCGCCGAGGTCGATCTCGAGGATGCGCGCGTGCGCATGCGGGCTGCGCAGCGTGTGGCCCCAGAGCATCCCGGCCGCGACGAGGTCGCTCGAGTACGCGAACTCGCCGGTCGTCTTCGGGATCCCGTCGACGCGCTTGACGCTCTCGCCGACGCGACCCAAGGGCAGAGTGCCTTTCATGATGATTCCTCGTTGCCGGGGTGCGATGGGTGGTGCGAGGCAAGGACGCAGGGAGTGCTCGTATCCGCAGTGATACGGGCGCGACTGAGGACGCCGCATCGCGCCGTCCAGCGCGGCCCGGCGACACAGGGCTTCATCGTGAAAGGTGCTCTTGACGTCCTGCTCACTCCGCCGCCAGTCGCACCGCGTCGAAGATCTTCGAGTAGCCCGTGCAGCGGCAGAGGTTGCCCGAGAGCGCCTCGCGGATCTCGTCGTCGCTCGGCCGCGGGTTGTGCGCGAGCAGGTCGGCCGTGGCGACGACGAGGCCGGGCGTGCAGAAGCCGCACTGCACGGCGCCCGCCTCCACGAACGCCTCCTGCACGCGGTGCAGCTCGCCGTTCTCGGCCAGCCCCTCGACGGTGACCACCTCGTGGCCCTCCGCCTGTGCAGCGAGCACGAGGCATGCGCAGACGAGCGTGCCGTCGAGGAGCACCGAGCACGAGCCGCACTCGCCTTGCTCGCAGGCGTTCTTGGAGCCCGGAAGGCCGAGACGCTCGCGCAGCGCGAAGAGGAGGCTCTCGCCCGCCCAGACGTCGGCTTCCTGGTGCTCGCCGTTGACGGTGAGCTCGATCTTCACGCGAGAACTCGTTCGAGTGCACGCTTCGTGAGGACGCGGAGCGCGTGGCGCCGGTACGTGGCGGTCCCCCGCACGTCGTCGATCGGACTGGCTGCGTCCGCGACGACGTCGGGGAACGAGCCGGCATCGTCGAGCGGTGCGCGGACGAGCGTCGGGACGGGACCCGCGGAGCCGAACGCCGCACGCAGCTCGCCGTCGACCCGCACGGCCAGCGACACGACCGCGATCACCATCGCGTTCCGCGGGCCGACCTTCATGAACGTCTGCCCGCCCCCTGTCTCGACGCGAACGCCGACGACGAGCTCGTCCTCTGCGAGGACGTTCTGCTTGGGGCCGACGAGAAAGTCCGGCAGAGCGACGACGCGTACGCCCCGCAAGCTCGCGAGCTCGACTTGCCCCCGGCGACGAGCAACGGCGGCAGCGCGTCGCCGGCGGGCGAGGCGGTGCCGAGGTTCCCGCCGATCGTGCCGCGGTTTCGGATCTGCGGCGACCCCACCGTGCGCGAGGCCTCCGCGAGAGCGGGCACCAGCCCTGCGAGCGGCTCCTCCATCGCCTCGGCGTAGGTGAGCCCCGCGCCGAGCCGCACCGTTCCGTTCTCCTGCGACCAGCCGCGCAGCTCGGGCACCTCGTTCAGGTTCAGGAGCGCGCTCGGCCGCAGCCGGTCGAAGTTCACGGCGACCATGACGTCGGTCCCGCCGGCGATGGGGACGGCGTCGCGGCGCTCCGCTTTCAGCCGCAGCGCCTCCTCCAGCGATCGCGGACTCAGGACGTCCACGGCGCCTAGGGTAGTACGTTAGGGAGCGATGGCCGACCTCGCGCGCCGACTCGCCGTTGCCCGCGGCGACGAGCAGGCCGACCTCGTCGTCCGCGGCGGACGCGTGCTCTCGGTCTTCACGCGCGAGTGGCTCGAGACCGATGTCGCGATCGCCGAAGGGTTTGTCGCAGGACTCGGCGACTACGAGGGGCGGAAGATGCTCGACGCGTCGGGCCGTTGGGTCGTGCCCGGGTTCGTCGACGCGCACATGCACCTCGAGTCCTCGAAGCTGCTCGTCGACGAGTTCGCAAGGCTCGTGCTCCCCCTCGGGACGACCGCGGTCGTCGCCGATCCGCACGAGATCGCGAACGTCCTCGGCACCGACGGTGTGCACTGGTTGCTCGACGCGTGCGACGACGTGCCGCTCGACGTCTTCGTCATGGCTTCGTCCTGTGTGCCGGCGTCCCACTTCGAGTCGCCGCGCAGGGAGCTCACGCCCGGCGACCTCGAGGGCCTCCTCCGGCGGCGGCGCGTGATCGGGCTCGCGGAGATGATGAACTTCCCCGGCGTGATCGCCGGCGACGAAGGCGAGCTCGCGAAGCTGCGGCTCGACGGCGCGTCGCACGTCGACGGCCACGCGCCAGGTGTCCTCGGCAAGCAGCTGAACGCCTACGCCGCGGCGGGGATCCGTTCCGACCACGAGGCGTACTCGGCGGAGGAAGGGCGCCAGCGTCTGCGCGCGGGGATGTGGCTGCTCATCCGCGAGGCGTCGGCGGCGCGCAACCTGGAGGCGCTCCTCCCCGTCGTCCGAGAGTTCGGGCCTGCGCGGATCGCCTTCTGCACCGACGACCGCGAGCCGGAGCACATCGTCGACGAGGGTCACGTGAACTCGATGGTTCGCGCGAGCGTCGCCCAGGGGATCGCGCCGGAGGACGCGCTCGTGATGGCATCGCACAACGGCGCGACATGGCACGGTCTCGCGCAGCTCGGCGCAGTCGCCCCGGGATACCAGGCCGACCTGCTCGTGCTGCCGGACCTCGAGCGCTTCGAGCCGGAGCTCGTGCTGAAGCGCGGCCTGCCTGTCGGCGAGATCGCGAGCCCGGCCGTGCCGGAGTGGGTCAAGCACACGGTGCGGGCAGCACCGACGTCGACGAACGACTTCGGGCTGCGCTCCTCCGGCGGCTCCGTGCGCGTGATCGGCGTTGTGCCCGACCAGATCGTCACGGCTGCGCTCGTCGAGGAGCCGACCATGCGCGACGGGCATGTCGTCGCGGATGCCGGGCGCGACCTCGCGAAGGTCGCGGTCGTGGAGCGTCACCTCGGCACGGGGCGGATCGGCCTCGGCCTCGTGCGCGGGTTCGGGCTGCGAGACGGTGCGCTCGCCTCGACGATCGCGCACGACGCGCACAACATCGTGGCCGTCGGGATGAACGACGACGACCTGCAGCGTGCGGTCGAGCGGCTCGTGGAGCTCGGAGGCGGAATCGTGGTCGTCTCGGGAGGCGAGGTGCGCGCGGAGCTGCCGCTTCCGGTCGCCGGCCTGCTCTCCGACCGGCCGCTCGACGAGGTCGTCGCGGCGAGCCGCGCGTGCGTGGAGGCAGCGCGCGGTCTCGGCTGCACGCTGCCTTCGCCGTTCCAGTCGCTCGCCTTCCTCGCGCTCTCGGTGATTCCCAGTCTGAAGATCACCGACCACGGCCTCGTCGACGTCGACGCGTTCGAGCTCGTGCCGCTCGAGGTGTGAGCACGCTCTACGCCAACGCGCACGTCGTGACGCTCGACGACGCTCGCAGCGAGCACGCCGGAGGTTGGCTGCTCGTCGAGGACGGCTTCGTGCGCGACGTCGGCGGCGGCCCGGAGCCCGAGAGCGGCGAGCGCGTCGACCTCGGAGGCAAGGTCGTCACGCCCGGGCTCGTGAACACGCACCACCACCTGTACCAGACGCTCACGCGCGCGCGGGCGCAACAGGCCGACCTCTTCACCTGGCTCCGCGAGCTCTACCCCGTCTGGGCGCGGGTCGACGCGGAGGCGGAGTACGCGGCCGCGCGCACCGGGCTGGCGGAGCTCGCGCTCTCCGGCTGCACGACCGTCTTCGACCACCACTACGTCTTCCCGCGCGGCCGGACCGGGCTCGTGGAGGCCGAGGTGCAGGCGGCGCGCGAGCTGGGCGTCCGGATCGTCGCCTCGCGGGGCTCGATGGACCTCGGGGAGTCCGACGGAGGCCTTCCGCCCGACGAGCTCGTCGAGGACCTCGACGCGGTGCTCGCCGACACCGAGCGACTCGCGGGCGAGCTCCACGAGGCGGGCCCCGGAGCGTTCGTGCAGCTCGCGGTCGCACCCTGCTCACCGTTTTCGGTCACCGGGAGGTTGATGGAGGAGTCCGCCGCGCTCGCGCGCCGGCTCGGACTGCCGCTGCACACGCACCTCGCGGAGACGGTCGAGGAGGACGCCTACTGCCGGGAGCTCTACGGCTGCACCCCGGTCGAGTACCTCGAGCGGCTCGGGTGGCTCGCCGGCGACGTCTGGTGCGCGCACTGCGTGCACCTTCGCGAGAACGAGATACGGCGCTTCGGCGAGACGGGCACCGGCGTCGCGCACTGCCCGACGTCGAACCTGCGCCTCGGCGCGGGAGTGGCGCCGGTGCGAGAGCTCCTCGAGGCGGACGTGCGCGTCGGGCTGGGCGTCGACGGCTCCGCCTCGAACGAACGGAGCGACCTCTTCTTCGAGGTCAAGCAGGCCCTTCTCGTCGCGCGAGGACGCGGCGGACCGGGCGCGATGACCGTCCGCGATGCCCTCGCGCTCGGCGCCCGCGGCGGTGCGGCCGTGCTCGGGCGAGACGACATCGGCTCGCTGGAGCCCGGCAAGTGCGCCGACTTCGCGGTCTGGCGCGTCGACGGGCTCGAGCTCGCCGGGGCGGAGGATCTCGTCGCGGGGCTCGTCCTCTCGGCACCGCACCGAGTCGACCGCCTGGTCGTCGGCGGCGAGGACGTCGTGCGCGACGGCCACCTCATCAGAGCCGACGAGGACGAGATCGCGCGCGAGCATCGCCGCGAAGCGACAAGATTCGCGGCATGAGCCTCTCTACCCACGTCCTCGACACCGAGCGCGGCCGTCCCGCGGAGGGTGTTCGCGTCGAGCTCTACCGCGGCGAAGAGCAGATCGCCGACGGGGCGACCGACGCCGACGGCCGAATCGCCGACCTCGCCCCCGGACTGGATACGGGCGTCTACCGACTCGTCTTCCATCCTCCGTCGCCGTTCTTCCGGCGCATCGAGCTCGAGGTGGAGCTCGGCGACGGGCACACACACGTCCCGCTCCTCGTCTCGTCCTACGCGTGCGCGAGCTACCGCGGCAGCTGAGCGCCGACGAGCTGGCCGAGCTGTTCGAGGGCCGCTCGCGCTTCGTCGAACGGCTCGCCGAGCTCCCCGACCCGCTCGACACCGCGCGAGACCTGGTGGGTGAGGTGCCGGAGGACGAGCTCGTCGAGGCGCTCGAGGCACACCCGCAGATCGGCGCGAAGAACCTGTCCGAGCGCTCGGCGCGGGAGCAGGGCCCCAGCGATGACATCGCAGTCGACGCCGAGCTCGCGTACCTGAACCAGGTCTACGAGGAGAAGTTCGGGTTCCGGTTCGTCGTATTCGTGAACCGACGCCCGAAGAGCGAGATCGCCGACGTGCTGCGCGCGCGGCTCGAGCACAACCGGGAGGAGGAGCTCGAGACCGCCGTGCGCGAGCTCGTCGCGATCGCTCGCGATCGCTGGGAGCATCCGTGATCTTCGTCGACGCGTACCTCGTCGACTGGCTCGATCTGCTGATCCGCTGGCTCCATGTGGTCGCCGCGATCGTCTGGATCGGGACGTCGTTCTACTTCGTCGCGCTCGACAGCCACCTGCTCCCGCCCCGCGGGCCGCGCGACCGCAACGAGGGCGTCGGCGGCGAGTCGTGGGAGATCCACGGCGGGGGCTTCTACCGCATCCACAAATTCCGCGTCGCGCCGGAGACGATCCCCGAGCCGTTGCACTGGTACAAGTGGGAGGCGTACACGACGTGGCTCAGCGGCTTCGCGCTGCTCGTCGTCCTCTACTACCTCGACGCGGACAGCTACCTCGTCGACCCGGCGGTGCGAGACCTCGCCACCGGGACCGCGATTGCGATCAGCATCGCGCTGCTCGCGCTGGCGTGGGTCGTCTACGACGGGCTCTGCCGTCTGCTCGGGAAGCACGAGCTGTTGCTCGCCGCCGCCCTCGTCGCGTTCGTCGCGGCGTCCGCGTACACGGTGAGCGAGCTCTTCAGCCCGCGCGCCATGCCGATCCAGGTCGGCGCGATGCTCGGGACGATGATGGTCGGCAACGTCCTCTTCGTGATCATCCCGGGCCACTGGGAGCTCGTCCACGCGAAGCGCGCCGGACGCGAGCCGGACCCGGTCCACGGCATCAAGGGCAAGCAGCGCTCGGTGCACAACAACTACCTGACGCTGCCCGTCGTGCTGGCGATGCTCGGCCCGCACTTTCCGTTCGCGTTTGCGCGGGACCGCGGGTGGCTCGTCCTCGTCGCGCTGATGCTGGTCGGGGCGTGGATCCGGCTCTTCTTCAACCTCCGCCACGGCGGCCGCACGATCTGGGCGATCCCGGTGAGCGCGGCGCTCGCGGTGCTCGCGATCGCGATCGCCATCCGGCCGGAGGACGCGGAGCCCGCGGGCGCTGCGCCCGTGCCGTTCGCGCAGGTCGCCGCGATCGTCGATCAGCGCTGCGCGGTCTGTCACTCGCTGACGCCGACCGACCCATCCTTCTCGTCGCCGCCTGCCGGGATCGCGCTCGACACGCCGGAGCAGATCAGTGCGCGTGCCGCTGCAATCGAGGAGCAGGCCGTGCGCACGCGTGCGATGCCGCTCGGCAATGCGACGGGGATGACCGACGCGGAGCGCGAGCTCCTCGGCCGCTGGATTCGGCAGGGCGCTAAGGTCGCGCCGTGATCGAGATCGCGGTCGGAGACTTCCGGTTCGTCGCGCGCTTCGAGGAGAAGGACGCGCCGGCGACCGTCGCCGCGTTCCGCGCCATGCTCCCGCTGCGTACGCGGATCATCCATGCGCGCTGGAGCGGTGAGGCGGCGTGGATCCCGTGGGGCGACCTCGACGTCGGGCTCGGGCCCGAGAACGCGACGCGCTACCCGTCGCCCGGCGAGCTGCTGTTCTACCCGGGCGGCGTCAGCGAAACCGAGCTGCTCTTCCCGTACGGCCACGCGGCCTTCGGCAGCAAGGCCGGCCCGCTCGCCGGCAACCACTTCGCCACGATCGTCGAGGGCGGCGAGCGCCTGCGCGAGCTCGGCAAGCGCGTCCTCTGGGAAGGCGCGCAGGACATCGCGTTCGACGAGAGCTAGTTGGCTGCGTAAGTCGCGAATCCGCTCGCGCGGATCCACGACGCGCGAAAGACCCCTAAAGGCGGCCGGTTCGCGGCCGCTCTCGCAGCGTTTCACTCGAGCCGTTAGCTGGCTGCGAGACGGCGCAGAGTCGCCGTCAGCACCTCGACGGCCTTCGCGATGTCCTCCTCGCTCGACAGCTCGTCAGGCGAGTGACTCACTCCACCGTTCAGGCTCCGGACGAACAACATCCCCGTCTCGACGCCTGCGGCGGCGAGCACGCCCGCGTCGTGTCCCGCGCCAGAGGGGAGCTCGACCACGGGCGGCGAGACCCGCTCGACCTCCTCGCGCAGCACCGACCTGATCGACGAATCGAGCTGGACAGGTGCCAGGCCGACGCCTGGGTCGAGGTCGAGGGCATCCAGCAGACGCGCGAGTCGTTCCTCATCGGGCGCACGTGCGTCGACCGTCAACCGGACGCGCCCCGGGATCACGTTCACGGCGCCCGGCTCGACGTCGAGCGCGCCGACCGTCGCGACGGCGCCCTCGATCGCCCTCGCCGCGTCGCGCACGCGGAGCACGTACTCCGAAGCCGTCACGAGCGCGTCGTAGCGCGCATCCATCGGCGACGTCCCGGCGTGCCCGGCCCTGCCCTCGAAGACGACGTCGCGCCGCGTCGAGCCGACGATGCCGGTCACGACGCCGAGCGCGGTACCTGCGCGCTCGAGGACGGGCCCTTGCTCGACGTGCAACTCGACGTAGCGGCCGGGCAGCGGTCCCGACTCCACCAGCGCAAGGCTTCCGTAGCAGCCGCGCTCCTCGTCTCGAAACGCGACGACGCCGAGCGTGCGAGCGCTCGCCCCGACGTCGGCAACGGCCTGGATCGCCGCGACGACGCCGAGCGCACCGTCGTACTTGCCTCCGTTCGGGACGCTGTCGAGGTGGGAGCCCGCCCACACCTCCCGCAGCTCGCGCTGCGATCCGCGCAGCCGGCCGATCACGTTCCCGAACAGGTCTCGCGTCACGATCAGCCCGGCCTCCTCCATCCACCGTGCCGCGAGCGCGCACGCCTCGTCCTCGGCGACGCTCCCAGCCGGCCGGTTCGCGCCGCGGCCTCCGCCGAGCGCGTAGAGCTCATCGAGCCGCTCGAACAGCGTCGTCACGACTGAGCTTTTAGCGCACGCGGCCGACTCCGGTCGGCCGAAAGGCCTCTACACTGCCGCGGTGAGCCTCACCTGGGCCGAGTCCCCGCACGCGCACGCCGCGCAGACCTATCTCGAGTCCGGCGACCTCGCCGATTCCGTCGCTGCGTATGTCGCAGCGGGCTTCGACGTGGGCGAGCCTGCCGCGCTGGTCGCAACGGTCGAGCACGCCCGGCTCGTGTCCGCGCGACTCGCCGCTTGCGGCTGGAACGAGCGTCAGGTCGAGGAGCTCGGGCTGCTCGTCGTGGCAGACGCAGAGTTGACACTCGGGCGGATCATGGACGGGGTTCATCCGTCTGCATTCGCGTTCGAGCGGGTCATCGGCAGCATCCTCGACGAGCTTGCCCTGCGCTTCCCCGGTCGCCGCGTTCGCGCATTCGGGGAAATGGTCAACGTTCTCTGCGAGCGTGGCGAGCGCAAAGCTGCGGTCGAGCTCGAAGAGCTCTGGAACCGCCTAGCGCGCACTCGCGACTTCACGCTCCTCTGCGGCTATCGCGTCGATGTCTTCGACCGCGCGTCGCAGATCGAGACGCTCGCCGACGTCTGCAGGCTCCACACGCATGTCACCCTCGGCCCCGACACCGAGAAGCTTGCACACGCAGTCGACGACGCGCTCGCAAGCGTGCTCGGGACCCCCGGAGCGGGCCAGGTCTATTCGCTCCTCGGCGCCAAGATCCGCGAGCGTCGCATCCCGGCGCCTCAGCTGGTCCTGATGTGGGTCAGTCAGAACATGCCGCTGAGCGCCGAGCGGATCCTCGCGTCGGCACGGAGGCGCTACCGCGACGCGCCTGCAACACCCACGCGCGCGAGCTCCTTCGGCGCGGCGACCCTGCGCCCGGACGGCGCGTGGCGGGCGATGCTGCGCAAGGCGACCCGCACCAGGCGCCTCACCTAGCGTGCACATCGGCCTCCCCGCACGAGTTGTCCTGGCGACGTTCGCCGGTGTGCTCGCACTCGCGGGCGACACGTTCGCCGCCGACGCGGGTCCTGTGGCCGCCCGGTGCTGCTTCCGCGTGGACGTCCTCGTGCAGGCCGAGCTCGACACGATCTTCAACAGCACCCGGGTCGGCGGCATGGTCGGGCACCAGGAGGCGCTCGTCACCTACCGAGACGTCGAGCTGCTCACCCTCTCGGCCGACGGTGCGCTGCGCCGGGCGAACGGTGGACCGGGCGTCGCGTTCGGGAAGGCGCTCGTGAAGAACGAGATCGGCGAGGTCCTGCCGGATCAGACGTACAAGTACATCGCCAAGTGCAACAAGAGCCAGTCGACGAAGACGTACAGAACGGAGTCGCGCCAGCTCGTGCGTTCCGCCGTAGGCGACACGACGCGGCTCCTGGTCCAGGCCGGCCGCGCGGCCCGCAGTGCCGCGGCGGCCGCCGACAAGGGATGCGACCGTACAGGGCACGGGATCGCGTCGAACGACCTCGACGGCTTGAGTCCAGGCGGGGCGGCCTCCGTGCTGATCGCTGCGCCCTCGGCGGCCGCCTTCCTCGGCACGAAGCCGTTCAGGGCGTCGCACCGCATCAGCTTCGACGACGACCATCCCCACAACCCCGGCGCCCGTCCTCATGAGGAAGTTGGCGGGATGACCGTCAACTTGTGCTTCCGCTACATCAGCCCGGGCCGCGTGCAGGCCGAGGCCGCGAAGATCCGCTCGCTCGCCGGCAAGAAGCCTCCGGCGAGCCGAACGCTGCCTTGTCGCTAGCCGGCGCGTCTACCCTAAGCGCATGAGCGACGGACTGACCGCGGAGAGTTGCGTCGCGTGCCGCAGGGACGCACCGACGGTCTCCGACGCAGAGATCGCCGAGCTTCTCCCCCAGATCCCCGACTGGGAGCTCGTCGAGCTCGACGGGATCAAGCGCCTGCGACGCGTCTTCCGGTTCGACGACTTCGCGCAGGCCCTGGACTTCACGCGGACGGTCGGGGCGCTCGCCGAAGCAGAGGGACATCACCCGGCGCTGCTCACCGAGTGGGGCCGGACGACGGTGAGCTGGTGGACGCACAAGATCAAGGGCCTCCACCGCAACGACTTCATCATGGCCGCGAAGACCGACGCCCTCGCGGGCTAGCCCGCCTACCAATCGGTCGGCCGGTAGTCCTTCAAGAACTGTCCCCACACGTGCTCACCCGTGTTGAAGCCGTCGATGATCGGGTCGACGACGCGGGCGGCCCCGTCGACGATGTCGAGCGGCGGCCGAAAACCGTGCTCCGCCGTCTTCTGCACCGACAGGTGCACAGGGTCCTCGTCGCTGACCCAGCCGGTGTCGACGCTGTTCATGTAGATCCCGTCGGCGTGGTAGTCCGCGGCGGAGGTGCGCGTCATCATGTTCAGCGAGGCTTTCGCCATGTTCGTGTGCGGGTGGCGCGTCGTCTTGAAACGGCGGTAGAACTGGCCTTCGACCGCCGACACGTTGACGACGTGCTTGTCGCGCTCGGGCGTGCGCAGCATCATGGGCTTGAGGCGCGCGTTCAGGACGAACGGCGCAACGGCGTTCACGAGCTGGGTCTCGAGGAGCTCGATCGTCGAGACCTCGGAGAGGAGTAGCCTCCAGGAGTTCCGCTCGCGGAGATCGACCTGCTGCAGGTCCTGGTCAAGGCGCCCTTCCGGGAAGAGGTCGCCCTGGCCGACGAGGTCGTCGGGGAGCAGCGGTACCTGCGTTAGCTCGGCCGAGCGTGTGACGCCGACCATCGGCTCCGGCCGGGCGCCCGACGGCAGCATGTCGGAGCGACGCAGCCCCTCGAACTCACCGAGGAGGCGCCGCACGTGCGCGGGCATCGTGTCGGTCGAGGCCTGCTCGAGTTCCAGCATGTGCCGGTAGAAGTCGGGCGGCCGGCGCACCGTCTGACACGCGTTGTTCACGACGAAATCGAGCCGGTCGCGCGTCGCGGTCAGGTGACGGCAGAACTCCTCGACGCTCGGCGTGTGCCGCAGGTCGAGGCCGAAGATCTCGAGCCGATCGCCCCACTCGTCGAAGTCCGGCTCCTGCGCGTACCGGGTCGCGGCGTCACGCGGAAACCTGGTGGTCACGATCAGCGCGGCACCGGCGCGCAGCAGCTTGATCCCGGCCTGGTACCCGATCTTCACGCGCCCTCCGGTGAGGAGCGCGACGCGGCCGCTGAGGTCGGCAGTCTCGGTCCGCTTGCGCTGGTTGAAGTCGCCGCACGAGAGACAGAGCTGGTCGTAGAACGGATGGACCTCGACGTAGCGCTCCTTGCACACGTAGCAGTGCTGCAGGTCGATCACCTCGCGAAACTCTGCGTCCTCCACCTCGCGCTGCTCGAAGTCGTCGGGTGCGAACACGTTCGGCGTCGTGAACACCGGCTTCTCGCGCAGCACGCGGATGCCCGTGTCGGCGAGCATGCTCTCGTCGTGCCGCTGCTTCGCCGCCTTTTCCCGCCGTCGGAGCGCTTTGCCCCACCGACGCCGTTGCACCACGTCCGGGTTGAAGACGTCACCGGCCGCGGTCAGGAGCCGGTGGCGTTCGTCAAGCGACAGCTCCCCGAGGAGACCGCGGTCTCGAACGACCGACTCGAGGATCTCGATCGCCTCTCTCAGGCGCGAGGCGCTTCTGTCCTGACGTTCGGGATTCGACACGCTCCGAGCGTAGCGGCGGCGACCGATGAGTCTGACCTACAGCTCGGAGCAGGCGGGGGCCGAGTATCGCGCGGCCAACGCCTCTTTCGCGGACTCGCGCAAGAGGCGCGCGGTCTCACGAGGGATCCAGAACGGGTTTTCCGAGACGACGATGGAGTTCGGTGCGACGGGCGCGATCCCGCGGAGTCCTGCGTAGACCACGAGCGCCGCGAGGTACGTCCCGACCCGTGCCGGATGGATGCCGTCCCATCTGTAGAGCGGAAGGTCCGGCGCCCGCCGCAGCGCCTCCCCCCACGCCGCGCCGCCCGGAAGCAGTCCGGCTTCGGCTCCCGCGGCAGCCGACGCGTACGAGTCGACCACCTCCGGCAGCCCCAACCCGCGCCGCGGCCACACCATCAGCAGATACGGACGGGCACCCCACTCGCGCGCCTCGTCCGAGAAGGCCTTTGCGTAGAGGCAGAGCTTCGCCCGGCTCTCGGGGAGCACGGACGGCCCCTGCTGCAGCACGACGGCGTCCCAATGTCCTCCGAGCAGCGACCGGCGTGCGCTTCCCATGTTCCAGTTGCCCTCGAGAGTCATGGCGCTCGGGGCGATGGTGCGGTACTCGATCTTCGCCTGCTTCGATGCTCTGGCGATCGCCGCGACGAACGCGGGCAGGTCGTTGGTCGACGTCTGGCTGTTCCCGATGAAGAGGACGCGGAGCGGCCGCGCAGTGCTCGGCGCGTCGGCGGCTCGACCGAGTCCCGAGACGAGAGCGACGCCGAGCAGCGCGACCAGCGCGACCCAGCTCAGCCGTTTCACCTGACCCCCCACAGGACGTAGGACGAACTTCCCGGCCGGTGGTTGGCGAAAACACGCCCGGTATCCCACTCGCATCACCTGCCTAGGGTGATGAAGTCGGGCGCCGTGGACAGCGAAGATCGGCTTGCTCTCAGTTGACGCGAAAGGGAGGACCCGAATGACCACCACCGACTACCCGAGGGGCCGCACGGTCAGCGGCTGGGCCACCGGGATGATCGTCTTCGCCGGCTCGATCATGCTGGTCGCGGGCGTGTTCCAGTCGATCGCCGGGCTCGCTGCGATCCTCGACGACAAGTTCCTCGTCGTGACGCAGAACTACGTCTTCGACCTCGACGCGACCGCCTGGGGCTGGGTGCACCTGCTCCTCGGCGTCGTGCTCGGCTTCGCAGGCTGGGGCATCTTCAGCGGCGCCACCTGGGCTCGCGGCGTCGGGATGCTGCTCGCGATGCTCAGCGCGATCGCGAACTTCTTCTTCATCCCGTACTACCCGGTCTGGGCGATCGTGATCATCGCGCTCGACGTCGCGATCATCTATGCGCTCGCCATCTGGAATCGCGGGGAGGCGCGGGCGGTAGGCATCTAACGCGCCAGCCGCTCGAACTTGCCGATACGGTCGATCTGCGCACGCACATGCGCGGATCGACCCCGGCAAGCGCTTTCACCCAGGCGGGGTGAACGCCGCCTCCGCCGCGACGTTCATGCTGCACGCGTGCAGCGGCTTCGCCGAATCGCCTCCCGCCGTGCCCTCCAGCGCGCCGCCGGCCTCGCCGTCGTGCTCGTCGCGTTCGCGTTCGTGCTGCCGCGACTTGCCGACTACGGCGAGGTCTGGCAGGAGGTCAAGTCGCTCGACGCTCGTTCCTTGCTCCTCATCCTTGCCGTCACCGCCGTGAACCTCGCCACGTTCGCCCCGCCGTGGATGGCGGCGCTTCCCGGCCTGGGCTTCTGGCGTGCCTTCGTCTCGACTCAGGCGTCGACCGCCTCGACGTACGTCGCGCCGGGAGGCGCCGCGGTCGGCATCGCGGCGTCGCTGGTGCTGCTGCGAAAGTGGGGCTACCGCACGTCCGCAGTCGCCCTCGCGGCCGCGCTGACTGGGATCTGGAACCAACTCGCCCTCCTCGGGTTTCCCGCGTTCGCGCTCGGCCTCCTCACATTGACGGGCGAGCAGAACCCGTTGCTGAAAACCGTCGGGCTGATCGGTCTCGCAGGGTTCGCGCTCGCAGTCGTGGCGTTCGTCTGCGCGCTCGCGAGCGACCGCATCGCGAGGCGGGTCGGGTCGTGGGCCTGGCGGGCCGCGCGGTGGCTGGTCCGCGCGGCACGCCGGCGTGAGGTCCGCTGGGACGCCGAGACGATCGTGATCTTCCGCCGGCGAACCGCGGCGCTGCTGAGCCGACGCTGGCACGTGCTCACGATCGCGACGCTCGCCGGGCAGCTGTCCGTGTTCGCAGTGCTGCTCGTCTGCCTGCGGACGCTCGGCGTGACCGGCGGGGAGGTGAGCCTGATCGAGGCGTTCGCCGCCTGGTCGCTGATGCGTCTGTTGGGTTCGCTGCCGTTGACGCCGGGCGGAATCGGGATCGTCGAGGTCGGCCTGACCGGAATCCTCGTCGGCTTCGGCGGAGACGACGCGGCGGTGGTCGCCGCGGTGCTTCTCTACCGGTTCCTGACGATCGTGCCGACGCTCGTCCTCGGCCTGCTGCTCGGCGCGACCTGGCGACCGCGACGCGCCGCCGTCACCCCGCCCGGGTGAAGCTCCGTCACCCCGGCGCGGTGGACCGTGACCCGTGTTCTTCCTGCTGGGCATCCTGCTCGTGTTGCTGCTGCCCTCGCCGTGGGGTTGGCTCTCGTTCCTCGCGTGCTCGCTGATCTTCGTCGCCGAGGTCGGCTTCTTCTGGCGACGCGTGCGCGGTCACCGCGTGCAGGTCGGCGCCGAGACGATGATCGGAAAGCAGGCGACCGTCGTCGTCCGCTGCAGACCGAAGGGGCAAGTCGCGATCGGCGGAGAGCGATGGGAGGCGCGCTGCGTCTCGGGCGCGGACGTGGGCGACGTCGTCACCGTGGTCGGCCGCGACGGTCTCGCGCTCGTCGTCGAGCCCGTCGTGAACTGACGGCCCCGGCGCTCAGCGTGCGCGCGCAGCAACGAGCTCCGCACCGACGAGCATCGCGATCACACCTGCGTAGACCACGAGGAGAAAGCCGAGCAGCGCGCCGAACGAGCCGTAGACGACGCTCAGGTCGCCGAAGCGCGCGAGGTACCACCCGTACGCCATAGTGGCGAGCTCGAAACCAATCGTCCCGGCAAGGGCTCCGGGGACGACCGCGCGCCATGATGGACGAACCGGCGGAACGACGCGGTAGAGCGCGGCCAGGCTCACGAAGGTGACCACGAGTGCCGTGGCAAGGCCCATCACCTCACCCAGGACGTCGCCGCGACCGGTGAGCCCGAGCGCATCGCCGAGGCTCCCGCCGAGCTGTGCAACCGCCTCGGCCGCGATCCCGAGACCGAAGGCGGCGACCGCGAAGACGCCGGTCCCGAGGACCAGCGCAAGGTCGACAAGCTTGCCGCGAACGAACGAGCGGCGAGGAGCGCTCTCCCAGATGGCCTCGAACGCGCGGCGGATCGACGACATCATCGAGCTCGCCGCCCAGATCAGCCCGACGACGGCGATGAGACCTGCGACCGACGCGGTGGCCCGTCCCCCGACGACTGCGCGCTGGACGCTCTCCTCGAGACCGGGCGACCCGACCAGATCGTCGACCAGCCACTCGACGAGCCGGTCCGCGACCTCGGCCGGCATGAAGACATGGACCACGGACACGACGAGCGCGACGAGCGGAACGAGCGAGAACAGGACGCGGAATGAGATCGCGGCCGCCTGCTGCGACAGGCTGTGAGTCGTATAGCCGCGCAGCGCGGTGCGCACGAGCTCCTGGACAGGCACCAGACCGAAGTAACCACGCAACCACCGAGCGCGTCGTCACCCCATCTGGGTGGTGATTTCGCCAGCCCCGTTGCAGCAATGTTGTCTCGGCGCTCTTGCCGAGACCACGGAGGCTTCAAATGAGTGACGCGAACCTGGGCCGTGAGGTCCTGCCGATCCCCGACCCTCAGCACGTCGGGGTCACGACGTACGACGCGAAGGATCCCGACACCTCGTTCCCGCCGATCACGCCGCTCCGTCCGCCCGAAGGCGCGCCGAACGTCCTGATCGTCTTGATCGACGACGCCGGGTTCGGGTGCTCGAGCGCGTTCGGCGGCCCGATCAGCACTCCCACGTTCGAGCGTCTAGCGAAGGACGGGCTGAAGTACAACCGTTTCCACACGACGGCACTCTGCTCGCCGACGCGGCAGGCGCTCCTCACCGGGCGGAACCACCACGCGGTCGGGATGGGCGGCATCACCGAGATCGCGACGTCCGCGCCGGGCTACAACTCGATCCGCCCCAAAGCTGCCGCTCCGCTCGCCGAGACGCTGAAGCTGAACGGCTACTCGACGGCGCAGTTCGGCAAGTGCCACGAGGTGCCCGTTTGGGAGACGAGCCCGCTGGGGCCATTCGACAGCTGGCCGAGCGGCGGTGGCGGCTTCGAGCACTTCTACGGCTTCATCGGCGGCGAGACGAACCAGTACGCCCCCGCGATTTACGAGAACACCGTCCCGATCGAGCCGGACCGAACGCCCGAGGAGGGCTACCACTTCACCGAGGACATGACGGACAAGGCGATCGGCTGGATCCAGCAGCAGAAGGCGCTGATGCCCGACAAGCCGTTCTTTGTCTACTACGCACCCGGCGCCACGCATGCGCCGCACCACGTTCCCGCCGAGTGGTCGGCGAAGTACAAGGGCAAGTTCGACCAGGGCTGGGACAAGTTGCGCGAGGAGACGTTCGAGCGGCAGAAGAAGCTCGGCGTGATCCCCAAGGACGCCGAGCTCACCGAGCGTCCGGAAGAGATCCCGGCCTGGGACGACTCGCCGGACGAGATGAAGCCGGTGCTCGCGCGACAGATGGAGGTCTACGCCGGCTTCCTGGAGCACACCGACCACCACGTCGGTCGGCTCATCGAGTCACTCGCCGACCTCGAGATCCTCGACGACACGCTCGTCTACGTGATGATCGGCGACAACGGCGCCTCCGCGGAAGGGACGCCGAACGGCTGCTTCAACGAGCTCGTCGTCCTGAACGGCGCCGTCGGGGTCGAGACCACAGAGTTCATGACCGCGCACATCGACGACTTCGGCACGCCGAAGGCCTACAACCACTACGCCGTCGGCTGGGCGCACGCAATGGACACGCCGTATCAGTGGACGAAGCAGGTCGCATCGCACTGGGGCGGCACGCGGAACGGCACGGTCGTCCATTGGCCGAACGGCATCAAGTCGACAGGCGAGGTCCGTTCGCAGTTCCACCACGTGATCGATGTGGCGGCGACCGTCCTCGAGGTGGCCGGGGTGCCCCGGCCGACGTTCGTCCATGGCATCCAGCAGATGCCGCTGCACGGTGTCTCGATGGCTCCCACCTTCGACGACGCCTCCGCGCCGGAAGAGCACGAGACTCAGTACTTCGAGATGTTCTGCAACCGCGGCATCTACCACAAGGGATGGACCGCGGTCACGCGCCACAGCACGCCGTGGGTCTTGGCCGAGACACCGCCCCTCGCGAACGACGTCTGGGAGCTCTACGGCCCGGACGACTGGACGCAGTCGCGCGACCTCGCGAAGGAACAACCGGAGAAGCTCGAGGAGCTGCAGAGGCTCTTCCTGATCGAGGCCGGGAAGTACAACGTCCTTCCGCTCGACGACCGACGAGCCGAGCGCTTCAACGCTGACCTCGCCGGCCGCCCGCAGCTGATCCGCGGCACGCGACAGCTGCTCTTCGGCGGGATGGGGCGGCTCTCGGAAAACTCGATCGTCGTGACCAAGAACAAGTCGCACGCCCTCACGGCCGCAATCGAAGTGCCCGCGGACGGCGCGAACGGCGTGATCGTTTCGCAGGGCGGCGCGTTCGGCGGCTTCAGCCTCTACCTGAAGGACGGTCGACCGGCTTACTGCTACAACCTCTTCGGCCTTCAGCAGTTCAAGGTCTACGGTGACGAGGTCGTCCCCCCGGGGAGCATCAGGTGCGAATGGAGTTCACCTATGACGGCGGTGGCCTCGGCAAGGGCGGGACGGTCGCACTGTTCGTCGACGGCAAGAAGGTCGGCGAGGGGCGGGTGGAAGCGACGGTGCCCATGCTCTTCTCGGCCGACGAGACGACGGACGTCGGCGGCGATACCGCCACGCCGGTCAGCGACGACTACGGACCGAAGGACAGCGTCTTCACGGGACGCATCGAGTGGGTGGAGATCGACCTCGGCGACGACGCCGCCGACGCCGACCACCTGATCACGCCGGAGGAGCGACTGCGCGCCGCGATGGCGCGCCAGTAGTCAGCCGAACAGCCGTACGCGAACGTCGCCTCCGGCCGCGGCGAACTCACCGAGCTCGTACAGGAAGTTCATCGCGTCCGGGTCCGGGCGGACCTCGCTCGACACGCGCCAGCCGGTCGACCTGAAGGCGAGCGCCATCGCGAGCACACGGCGGACGAGGTCGTCCGCGGCCTCCTGGAGTGATGTGCCGTCGCCGTGCGCGAGCCCGCCGAGCTCGATGCGGACGAGCCCTGCGCGCTCGCTTACGGAGAGGGCCGGGGTGTAGCCGGACATCGTCGGTTCGAGATACCGCGCCACCAGCCCGTTTTCCTGCCTGAGCGGCGTAAAACTCAGGCGCGGACGAGGCAGCGGAACCCGAGGTGACCGGTCGACGTGTCGACTGTCTCGCCCTGCCGCGCTGCGGGCCGGTAGCGCAGGCAGTAGCTCGGCGCGCAGAGGTGCGAGCCCCCCTTGATCACCCGGCGAGGGAACCGCTCGAGCGCCTCGGGAGCGGTGACGCGAGGATTACGAGGAACGCAGCACGGCTTCTCGACCTCATCGGCGTGACGCATGGTGAAGAAGTCACTCGTCCACTCCCACACGTTCCCGCACGTGTCGAAGAGCCCGTACCCGTTCGGCGCGAAGCTTCCCACCGGCGACGTGCCCTCGAAGCCGTCGTCCTTCGAGTTGCGCCAGGGAAACTCGCCCTGCCACGTGTTCGCCATCCGCCGGCTCTCGACCAGCTCGTCGTCGCCCCAGGCGAAGCGCGCCCCGTCGAGGCCCCCGCGCGCCGCGTATTCCCACTCTGCTTCCGACGGCAGCTCCTTGTTCGCCCACGACGCAAACGCCTCGGCGTCCTCGTAGGCAACCTGCACGACGGGGTGCCGGTCGCGTCCGTTGATCGTGCTTCCGGGCCCGGACGGTCGTTTCCAGGATGCGCCTGGAACGTATTCCCACCAGTTGCGGACGTCGTCCAGGCTCACCGGGCCGCGCGTCTTGCGAAAGACGAGCGACCCGGGGACGAGCAGGTCGGGGTCGGCGTCGGGGTAGTCCGCTGGTTCGAGCGGCCGCTCGGCGACCGTCGTGTACCCCGTCTCGCGGACGAAGCGGCGAAACTGCGCCGCGGTGACCGGGTGCTCGTCCATCCAGAAGGCGTCGACGCTGACGCGGTGCACTGGCCGCTCCTCCGGATAGAAGTCCTCCGAGCCCATGAGGAAGGTGCCGGCGGGGATCCACGCCATGCCCTCCGCGGGGGCGGCGGCCTCAGAGACCGGCGATCCCATCACCGATCAGCTTCGCTCCGATGATCAGGCAGAGGACGGCCATGATCGTCGCGTTGTTCTGTGACATCCAGTCCTTCAGCCGCCCGAGCGGCTCGGCGGAGCGGTCGCCGAGAGCAAAGTAGATCACGACGGGCGCGGCGACCCCCATGGTCGCGATCACCACGAAGATCGCGTACACGGCGGCCTGCTCGCCGCCCGAGATTCCCGTCTCTGCGATCGCCGCTCCCGCGGCGGCGGCCAGAAGCAGGTTCTTCGGGTTGAGGCCCGAGAGCAACGCGCCGACTCCGAGCGACTTGACCGCGGTGAAGCCGTCGATCGCGCCCATCCACTTTGGCATGGCCGCCTCCTCGCCGCTTTCCGGACGTCCTCGCCACTGGCGCATCGCGACCAGCAGAAGCAGCGCGCCGAGCACGAGCTGGAGCACGCTCACCCACGTGGCGGGCTGGCCGTCTTCGCTCGCGTCCGACGGGCCTGCGACCGCAAGCACGATCACGCCGACGATTGCGAGCCCCACCAACCAGCCCACGACGAACGCTGGCCCGTTTGCTCGAGCCTTCGGCGTCACCAGCATCAGCACGACCGCGACGATCGGGATCGGGCTCAACGCCACGCCGACGGCGAGCGGAAGCACCTGACCGATCGCCTCTCTCACCCGCGGACGACGACCGTTCCTGCGATGTAGTCCTGCAACGCGCGACGTCGCGAATCGAACAGCACCGGCAGCAGGCCGGCAAAGAACGGGACGATCGCGAGCAGGAGCCCGACGAACCGCACGGCCGACCTGCCCAACCCGGGCGGCTCTCCCCGCGGTCCTTCGACCCGCAGCCGCATCGTCCGCATGCCCGGCGTCTGCCCCGTCAGGTGCCAGAACAGGATCAGGTAAAGACCGACCACGATCACCCACGCGCTCCCGACGAGCAGGCCGACGAGCCACGTCGGCCGAATCTCGCCGACGAGTGCCGCCACGAGCGCGAGCCCCGCCCAGCCGACGAGGGCGAGCAGGAACGCCGCCGCGAGATCGATCGCGAACGCGACAGCCCGGGAGGCGATCCCCCCGTAGGCGGGCGATGTCTCGCTACGCCCGGCCGCCTCGTCGACCGCATAGGCGCGCGCGCGTAGGCGGTCGACGACCTCGTCGGCGAACGTCCTCGTCTGCTGCGTCAGCGCGGCGCGGACCGCAGGACTCGACGCGGCCTGCTCGATCGCCTGCTGACCGGCGGGGCTCTCGACGATTCGCTCGCCGAGCTCCCGCGCGCGATCCCCCTCCAGCGTCTCGACGAGGATGCGCTCGAAGGTGGGGCTCTCGAGGAGCTGCCGGACGAGCCGCTCGGCGCCCGCACCGTCGACGACCCTGTCGACGACGCCTTGCTCCTGGAGCGAATGAGCGATCTCCTCCGGGAGAGGGCTTGCGAGCGCCTCGTCGACGACCCGCGCCGCCTCGGGCGAGCCGAGGACCTGGATCGCGGCCGCCTCTGCCGTCCGGCGTCCACGTTCCGATGCTCGCTGCCCGAGCGCCGCGAGCCGCCGCTCGCCGATCCGCACAACCGGAGTTGCCGGACGCAGGGCGATTTTGAAGACCGATTCGCCGACGCGCCCAACGGCGACGACCAGCCCGAGCGCGACGTGGTGCGGACGCGGCCGACCGTCCCCGGTGCCGTCGACCGGTGCGAGGCTCAGAGCAGCTCCAGCCGGCGCGCCCGCTCGACGGCATCGCGACGGCGTGTCGGTCCCGAGCTTGCGGTAGATGCTCTTCAGGTGCGTCTTGACCGTGTTGACCGAGAGGAAGAGCTCGGACGCGATCTCGGCGTTCGACATCAGCGTCGGCAGGTAGCGCAGGACCGCCCGCTCGCGTCCGCTGAGCGGCTCGAGCAGCTGCGGCTTCGTGATGTCGACGCTTCCGGCGCGCCGTTCGAGCGCCGCGATCAGCTCGGCGACGAACGAGCGCTGATCGGTGCCGTGGCGGATCTGCTCGACGAGCATCGTGCGCACGGGCGGTCCTCCGTCGACGAACGCGCGGCGGTAGCTGTTCGGTGCGGCGAGGCTGAGCGCGGTCCTGAACTCGACGTCTGCCCCGACGAGTTCGTGGAGCCCGTGCCGTGCGACCGCCTCGAGCACGTCGTGCCTCGACCTGGACCGGAACGCCGTCGGCGGCGAGCGAGCTCGGCGTTCGCCTCGAGCTCGAGCAGCGCCTCGGCCGGCGCACCCTGGGCAAGCAGCAGTCGTGCGCGCACCAGTCCGTCCTCTGCGCTGCCGTTGAGGGAATCCGAGTGCTTCGTCGAAGTCGCCCCTCGCTGCCAGCAGGCGCGACTCCGCCGTCGCGAGCCACGCCGTCAGGTACGACGGCGGCGTCCAGCCGCGGAGCTCCGAGCGTACGGCTCGCAGCAGGCGCAGCCCCTTGCCGGCCCCTTCCGGGCTCTCGGCGGCGAGCACGAGCGCCTGCAACACCGCGGCTCCGACCTTGCCGGGGCGATCTCCCCAGGCGCGTGCAACGCTGTCCGCTCGTTCGAGGTAACGCGATCGCGGAGGCGAGGTCGTCCCACTGGTAGGACGACCACCCGAGGGCCAGGTGCGCGCCGATGTCCATGCATCGCGTCGAGCCAGCCGCGGCGGTCCGCGAACTCGATTGCCTCGCCGGCGATCTCGGCGGCCCGGCGCAGGCGGCCGCGCGCGCACTCGAGCAGCGCGAGCTGGCTCAGGCAGTGGAGGACGGTCCGATCGAGCGAGGCCTCGGCGGCGAGGCCGAGCGCCTTCCTGGAGGTACAGCTCGGCGTCGGCGTGCTCACCGAGTGCGACCGCGGCGCTGCCGAGGTTGCTGAGAGCGAGCGCCCGCTGAGCGCGCGTCCGCTCGGCGACCGCGAAGCGTCCGCCGGCGGGAGCCGCCAGCAGCTCGTTCGCACGCTCGCGCACGCGCTCGAAGTCGCCGTCGAGACGCGACCGCGTCATGTCGAACGTGATGCAGAGCGCGTCGAGCGGTTGGCGCCGCTCGTCCGGTAGCGCGTCGAGCTTCGACTTCGCGAGCGCGAACAGCCGCTCCGCCTCCGGTCGGTCGCCGTTCTGGATGCCGCGCGGCGCCGACCCGGATCGCGAGCCCGGCGTGCGCCTGCGAGCGCCGTCTTCGGGAACCGCCGAGCAGCGACGCGCGCATGCGGTCGGCGTCCACCGAAGACGACGAGGTGCCAAGCCTCTGTCGTCAGCTCGTCCGCGAGCTCCCAGTCACGTCCCTCGAGCGCATGGGCAAACGCCGTCAGCGGCTCGTCGTGCGACCAGTGCCAGCGGGCGCAGCGCTTGTGCAGTGTGGCCAGCTCGGCCTGGCGCACCCGGCCGACCTCGGCCCGGAGGAAGTCACGCAGGAGCGCGTGGTAGCGGTAGACGCCTCCGCGCTCCTCGCAGCTCGAGACGAGGAAGTTCTCCGACTCGAGCTCCGCGAGGATCCGGCCTGCCCCTGGATGGCCCGAGAGTAGCTGCGCCAGGTCGTCGGTCAACGACTCCGCGATGCAGGTGCGTAGCAGGAACTCACGGCGGCGGTCCGTCTGACGCTCGAGGATCTCCCGCAGGAGATAGTCCGAGACGGCCCGCTCGTCGCCGGCGAAGTGCTCGATGAACGGGCCGGGGTCGACCTCGTCGCTCGAGCGAGAGCGCGGCGAGGCGGAGGCCGGCCGCCCAGCCCTCGGTTCGCGAGTGGAGCTGTTCGATCTGCTCGGGCGTGAGATCCAGCGCCGCGAGCAGCTCGCCGCACTCCTCGAGGGTGAACGCGAGGTCGGCGGCCCGAATCTCCGCCAGGTCGCCGTTCAGCCGCTGTCGATGCAGCCCTAGGTGCGGGTCGGCACGCGTCGACACGACGAGGTGGAGCGGTCGGGGTGGATTCGCGAGCAGCGCCTCGAGCTCTCGAAGCACGATCGGGCTCTCCAGCTCGTGGACGTCCGTCGAGCACGAGGACGACCGGCTCGGTCCTCCCGTCGAGCCGCTCGGTCAGCCGGACGAGCGGATGATCGGCCTTCGACCCGCTCCGGAGCGCGCCGATCCGCTCGAGCGCGAGCTCGACCCCGCCCCAGAACTGCGGGCTCCAGTTGTCGTCGCGGTCGAGGGTCAGCCACGCGACGTCGTCCCGCGTTCGGCGCCCAGGACGCGAGGAGCACCGACTTCCCGGTGCCGGCGTGCGCCGAGACGAGCGTGACCGGGCGCTCGACAGCGGTCGTAAGCAGCTGCTCCAGCCGCGGCGCGCGGGATGTATCCCTTCGGGAGCTTCGGCGGCGTCAGCTTGGGCGCCAGGATCGACTTCAGCGCTCTGGGGCGGGCCGCATCGCCACGTCGCGGGGGCTGGGCGACAGTCATCTGTCGCACTCCGATCCGTTGTGGTTCGGTCAAGGCGTATCCGTGAGGGGCGCGCCCAGGTAAAGCCCTGTTCACCATGCATTCACCGGCATTCGAACATCGGTTGTCGATGTTCCGAGCCCGGCGGTCATCACCCAGGCCGGGTGAAGGCGCGTCACCCGAGCCCGCACGAACCTCGTTGGGTGGCGACGGTGCGGAGCGAACCGGTCTCGCGGCGCAGGCTTCTGGCTGCGCGTGTGCTGGTCATCTTGGGCGGGCTGCTCGTCGTCTTGAGCCTGCTCGCCGGCTACGTCCGGTTCCAGGCGCTCGACACGCCGACGGTTCGCGAGACCGCCGGTCTGCTGATCGAAGACGAGCAGGTTCGCGACCAGATCGCGGCCTCGCTGGTGGACGGGCTCTACGCGAACGTCGACGTGTCGGCTGCGCTCGAGGAGCAGTTGCCCGAGGATCAGAAAGGGCTCGCCGGACCGCTGTCCGGAGCGATCAGGGAGCTCGCGGACCGCGCCGCTCAGCAATTGCTCGAGCGGCCACGCGCACAGGAGCTCTGGGTCAACACGATCGCGTTCTCGCACCAGCAGCTGCTCAACGTGCTCGAGGACGACGTGCAGGGTGTCAGCACCGAGGAAGGCGCCGTCTTCCTCGACCTGCGCCCGCTGATCATCCAGCTCGGCGACCGCCTCGCGATCGTCGGCCGCCTCGCGCAGCAGCTGCCGAACGACGCCGGCCGGATCAAGGTGATCGACGCGAACCAGCTCGAGACCGCGCAGGACGTGACGCAGCTGCTGAAGGTGCTCGGCTCCTGGCTCTGGGTGCTGCCGATCCTTCTCTGGGCCGCCGCCCTCGCGCTCGCGCGGGGAAGGCGGCGCGCGATCATGCGCTCGATCGCGTTCACGTCGATCCTCGCCGGGCTGCTCGTGCTCGTTGTTCGGCGCCTCGCCGGCGGCTATGTCGTCGACGCGCTCGTGCCGACCGAGTCCGTGCGGCCCGCGGCAGAGAACGCATGGGCGATCCTGACCCGGCAGCTCTCCGACGGCGGCTGGACGCTCGTCGGCCTCGGCGCGATCGTGCTCTTCTCCGCCTGGCTGGCGGGCGAAGGGCGCATCGCGACCGCGACCCGGACCGAGCTCGCGCCGTACATCGCGCGCTGGGAGATCGCCTACGGGTTCGCGGCGACGCTGTTCCTCCTCTTGCTTCTGTGGTCGCCGACCGTCCAGACGACTCGCGCGCCCTTGATGATCGCGGCTGCGGCCGTGCTCGTCGTGGGCGTCGAGGTGCTGCGCCGCCAGGTCGCGCGCGAGCATCCCGACGCAGCGTCCGTCGAGCTCGGCGCGCACACCAGGGCCCGGTTGGCTCGGGCCCGCGGTCGCTGACGGGTGCGTGTCGAGTACGTCGGCCATGCGACCGTGCTCGTCGAGCTCGACGGCGTCCGGCTGCTGACCGATCCGGTGCTGCGGCGGCGGGTCGCGCATCTGCGACGAACCGCGCCGCCGATCTCCACCGACCTCGGGCGCCTCGACGCGGTCCTGATCTCGCACGCGCACTACGACCACCTCGACCTCCCGTCGCTCGAGCGGCTCGGGCGTTCGACGACGATCGCCGCGCCGAAGGGCGTCGGGCGGACGCTTCGGCGCCGAGGCTTCGAGCACGTCGTCGAGTTGCTCGAGGGCGACGAGCTGCCGGTCGGCGACGTGACCGTCCGCGCGACGTATGCGGACCACCACGGCGGTCGCGGGCCGTTCGTGCGGGGGGCCGCCGCGCTCGGCTATGCGCTCACCGGCAGCCGCCGAGTGTTCTTCGCCGGGGACACGGATCTCTTTCCCGGCATGTCAGGGCTCGTCCCGGACCTCGACCTTGCACTCGATGCCCGTGTGGGGCTGGGGTGCCACCCTCGGCGCCGGCCATCTCAATCCGCTGCGCGCCGCGGAGGCGCTGAGCCTGCTCGAGACCACGGCGCGCGATCCCGATCCACTGGGGGACCTTCGTGCCTCTCCACCGCAGCGCGCGAGCCGATTTCCTGCGCCGTCCGGTCGAGGAGTTCGTCGAGGCCGCGCGAAAGAAGGCCCCTGACGTCGAGATTCGCGTGTTGAACCCGGGAGAGGCATTCGCGGAGTGAGCGAGGCGCGGTTCGAGGGATTTCTGATGCGGCGCTTCGCGCGCGGCTTCACGACCGGGCGCGTCCTCCCGCCGCTCGTCTTCACCATGTTCCTGATCGTGTTCGCTTTCGCGGGCGTGATGCGGCTCGTCGACTCCAAGGAGTATCCGACGTACGGCAGGGCGGTCTGGTTCGCGGCGCAGACGGTCACGACCGTCGGGTACGGCGACGTGACGCCGGTGGAGCCGTGGGGTCGGTTCGTCGCCGGCATCCTGATGCTGACCGGCTTCGCGTTCCTCTCGTTGATCACCGGCACGATCGCTTCGACGCTCGTCGCGCGTTCGAGCTCGTACGTCGAGCGACGTCGCAGGTCTCGAGCGCCGCATCGCGGAGCTCGAGGCCCGAGGCGATCGCTAGGAGGCCTGGCGCGACTCGACGACGTCGTTCTCGGGCAGGCGACGCACCTCGATCAGCTCCAGCCCGAGGGCCTGCACGCGGTCGATGACCCCGTGGAGCGCCGCCTGGTCGACGAGCTCGCCGTGCAGGACCGTCTCGACCGGCTGAACCTCGGCGATCAATCCCTCGAAGACCTCGGCGAGCTCCTGTCCGACGCGTCCCTTGATGTGGATCTCATACCGTGCCGTGGCAGACTCCCGGCTCTCGAACCCTTCAGAGAGCGTCGCCCCGGCGAAGGTGAACGATCGTCACCCATCGCGGGTGAACCCGTCCGCGCCGCTCAGTAGGGCCTGATCGCGGTCAACGGCTGATCCAGGGCGCCACTCACCGCCCACCCCCGGCGCCATCGCGGCCGCGCCACGAGGTGACCGCCGCCGGCGTCAGGAACACGGCGATCACGAGGCCCAGGAACGGGAAGAAGAAGCCGATGATCGCGGCGAGGATGCCCGTGGCGGCGATCGCGAAGAACACGTCCCAGAAGTTGAGCTCCGCTCCCGCAAAGGCGCGGTAGATGCTCCGCGTCGTCCACGACCAGACCAGGAGCCCCGCGAAGACGAACAGCAGGTTCCCGCCGTAGAGGAGCGCGCGGTCTTCCGTCGAGAGGTCTTCGCTCCGCCCGACGATCGCGCTGAACCTCTCGTCGACGACGTAGTTCGCCCAGAGCCACGACGGGACCACCATCACGACCGCGGCCACGGCCGCGCCCGTGAGTGGTCGCCAGCAGCGACCATCCGTAGCTCGGCTTGCCGTCCATCGCCTGGATGGTTCCGCGGCCAAGGGTGGCGGGCCGTCACCCGGGAGGGGTGAACACCGCGAATCACCCGTTCCGAGTGATGACCCGCAGGACCGGAGTGCGAGACGCTCCCGTCCAATCCGACCTCCAGGAGGCACCGAACCATGCTCGCCGACAGTTATCCGTTGCTCGACGTCATTTGGACGATGCTCGTGTTCTTCTTGTGGGTGGCCTGGTTCTTCCTCCTGTTCAAGATCATCGGCGACCTCTTCCGTCGGCGCGACGCCAGCGGGTTCCAGAAGGCGCTCTGGCTGATCTTTCTGCTCTTCGTGCCCTTCCTGGGCGTGTTCGTGTACCTGATCGTGAACAGCGACGAGATGGCGCAGCGCGACATGGAGCGAGCGCAGGCGGCCCAGCAGCAGTTCGACAGCTACGTCCAGTCGGCCGCCGGGTCGGGCCCGGCCGCCGAGATCGACAAGGCGAAGAAGCTGCTCGACAGCGGGGCGATCACGCAGGCGGAGTACGACGCGATCAAAGCCAAGGCGCTCGCGAGCTAGCCGTCAACTCACCGCGTCACCGGCGTGCCGGTCTCGGAGCACGGGACCGGACCGGTGGCGCCGACGACGCGGCGTTCCTCGTCGAGGATCGTCAGCGCACGCTCCATCGCAACGGGCTGCAGAGCGCCGACGCCCGGCTGAAAGGGGCCGTCGAGAAAGCGGATGACCAGCATCGTCGCGACGATCACCGCGACGACGGTCCCGATCAGCGTCGCCTGCACGAGCTTGGGCTCTCCGCTGTCCGCGAAGAAGAACATGAAGCCGAAGATCACGACGGCTGTGAAGATCAGCACGATCCAGAGATGGCTCGGGATCACGCCCTCAGCGCCGTGGATCCGATCCTGGCGCGCGTCCTGGCGCTCGGAGGTCTGGTCGAGCCACTTTGAGAAGGCGGCCTGTTCGACGGGCGTCGTCGGATTCGCGCTCCGCACGGTGAGGAACATCCGCGCCCCCCAAGGGTTGACCCCACCGGCCTCCGTCCCGGCGGCCATCCGGGGCCACTCGCCGTAGATCACGGACCTGCCGTAGCAGATGACCTCGCCCCCAAGTCGCCGGGCGGTGGCAGGGGGAAGGAGGTTCGCCGTCTCGAACAGCTGGGTCACGACCCGCGCCTCGGTCTCGGCCCCGGACCGCGACTGGTCGTAGCTCTGGAACGCGAGCACGACGACGAAGCCGAGCATCACCGCCAGCCCGGTCGCGAGCACGCCGAAGACGCCCGCCGCACGATCGCCGTCGTTGAAGTAGCTGCCGTCGGGAGCCCGCCGCCGCACGAAGAGCATCGCCGTCACGGAGACGGCGACGGCCACGGCGATCAGCAAGGCCCCCCAGACGACGTTCATGAACGCCTACGCCGGTTGGCGCGTGGAGACCAGTGGCTCGGCGTCGCGCGCCGGTTGTGGCTCGGCGCCGCCCTGAAGCAGCCGCCGCCACGCGGAGAGCAATTCGTGGACCTTGGCGGCGCCGACGACGGGTTCCTCCGGCGCCGGCAGCTCGACCGGCGCCAGAATGAACGGGCGCGTCTGCGTGCCGCCGATGCCCCCGTGAAACGAGATCAGCTCCTCGAACGCGCACCCCTCGTCGAGGTCGGCGTCGTAGAAGCTGCCGATCATCAAGTCGGCGACGTGCGGAAAGCCGTCGGTGCGCAGGAGATGCTGCGGCGCGTTCGGGGAGAAGGACGCAAGCGGGTCCTCCCCCTCGACGCGGCCCTGCTCGAGATAGTTGACGCCGTCTGCGCCGAGTACGACCGCCCCATGCTCGGAGGATCGCGCGAGAATCCAGCCGACGTGCGGGTGCGCGCAAAGCGCCGGGATCAGCCGCGGGTGCCGGTCTTTCATCTCCTCGAGCGTGAGCCGCCGCTTCTCCTCCATCAGGTAGACGAGCCCGAGGTTGCCCGAGCCCATCACGACCACCTGGCGGTCCGAGACGTCCTTCTTCGAGCGCTTCTCTGACTTCGTCGTGCCGGTGGCCTCGCCGATGGCGTTGCCGACCATCGCGTTCTGCTCGTCGCCGCCGCCGATCCCCGCGACGTCGGCGGCCTCCACCGTGCGCTCGACGAGCTCGTCGAGCCCGTAGCCGTTTCGCTGCTTGAACGTGGCGCCCTGCGTCTGGCCGTGGTCGGAGAGCACCACGATCTCGTACGGCCTCGGCGCGTAGCGGCGCGCACGGTCGATCCGCGCAAACTGCTCGTCGAGCTTGCGCAGCGCCTCGAGCGTGTCCGCCCGCTCGAGGCCGCTGTGGTGCGCCACCTCGTCGTAGCTGGAGAAGGTCGCGTAGATCGCCGGGCGGCCGCGCATCAGATCGGTCAGCACGCCGTACACGATCAGGTCACGGACGATCACGCACATCGCGGCACGCATGAACGGGTAGGCGCCGCTGCGGTGGCCGCGCGGACGTACGTCGCGGCGTGCCGCGCGCAGCGCAGCGGTCCACTCGAGCACGAGCTCCCAGAAGAAGAGGACGAGCGAGCGCGTGACGTTGAACCCGTTCGCGAAGAACGCGCGGTAGCCGGGGTTGGCCCGCTTCTCCTCGTCGATGCGGCTGACGGTCAGGATCACGTCCTCCGCCTCGCCGGAGAGCAGGTTGCCGCGGCTCGTGCCGCCGTCGACGAGCAGCCCGATCCCGGTCGCGCGCTCCTTCTCGATCAGCGCGCAATCCGCCGGCGCGGAGCACGCCCTGACCGTTCCCGTCTCCTTCTCGACCCAGCGGAACGCCGGGATGTCGTGGTTCGACCCGAGCAGGATCCCCGCCTGGCTCGCACCCGTCTGCGAGGAGAGATCGGGCTCCCACTCCATCAGCCTGTGCGAGCCCTCAGCAAGCCATTTCGCCATGTGCGGCGCGCTGCCGTCGCGCATGGCCCGCCGCAGCACCGGCAGCGCGAGTCCGTCGATCTCCAGGAAGACGATCCCCGGCACGTCGGTTCGCGTCGCTCCGCCCTGGCGCTTCGCGATCCGCTGGACGACGCGGAGCGTGTACGTGTCGTCGTCGTTCGTGGAGAAGATCACCTCGAGGACGACGCTGACCGCTGCGACGACGAGCGCGGCGAGCAGCGCCCAGCCGAAGTTGTCGACCTGGAACGAGTCGAGGATGTCGCTGCCGATCCTGAGCGCGATCGCGTTCGCGATCAGCACGAGGATGAAACCGAGCGCGAGCATGAACGGCAGCCGCAGCGCGGCGAGGAGCGGCGGAATGACTGCGTTGATGATCGCGACGACCGCCGCCATTGCGAAGGCGCCTCCGTGCTCGACGACGGTCACCCCGGGCAGGATCAGCGCGGCGGCCCACAGCGAGACAGCGGTGAGCGCCCACGAGATCAGCAGTCTGAGCGGACGGAAGCGGGGTCGCTCGGGCTGCCAGCGGACGGACTCGCCGTACTCGCTCACGCGCGCTCGGCCTTCTTCGCCGCCTTCTTCTCTGCGCGCTGCTCCTTCTGCTCGGCGACCTTCGCCTTCGCGTCGGTGTAGGACTCGCCGACGAGCAACTTGCCGCCCGACCAGCCGAAGACGAAGACGACGAGCACGACCGCAAAGAGGACGTTCCACGCGGTCGTGACCAGCTGCTGCGCGGTGGAGTACGCGACCGCGGTATCCCCAGGGACGTTGCAGCAGGTGTCGAGGGCGAGAGCGTTCGTCGCCTGCGTGATGCCGACTGCACCGGGCGTAACGGACACGACGTTGGCGAGCGAGCCTGAGCCCGTCACCCACATGACCGACTCGAACGTGACCGGGATCGCGAAGGCTGCCAGGAAGATCCCGATCACGGCGAGCTTGCAGAGCCAGGACAGAAACGACGGGAGAAACGCGCGCGTCAGGTACTCCTTCGGTCGGGAGAGGATCACGCCGCCCTGCTTCGCCTTCAGCCAGAGCTTCTTCACCTGTCGCCAGAAGATCCGACCGAGGATCACGATCAGCAGGACGGCGCCTGCGGCGATCACGATCGAAGCGCCCGGGTGGTCGGAGAGGTTCCCGAGGTTCTCGTCGAACGAGCCCGGCACCGACAGGAAGAGGTAGAGGTAGACGAACGTTCCCGCGACCGTGAAGAAGATCTTCTGCACCAGGTAGGCGGCGATCGACCCTGCGAACGTCGCCGCCGGAATGATGGCGACGAACATCATCAGCGTCACGAAGGTGCCGATGTTCGCGGGCAAGAAGTTGTTCATCGCCACGCCCACCGCGTAGGCGGTCACGATCGGCCAGAACTCGACCTGGCCCGGGTAGGCAGCTCGAAGGATCCCGTAGTACGAAAGCCCGGCCAACAACGTCTGCCCGCTCTGGAAGACCAGCGCGGCGACGATGTAGCCGGCAGGGATAGCGCGGATCTGGTCCCAGAGCTCCGAGAGCCAGCCGCGGACGTCGACCCCGAGCAGGTTGAGGACGATCAGGGCGAGCGCGACCCCGAGGAGCCAGGAGACGACCTTGACCAGCCGCCGCTTGCGCGAGCGGTCGTGGAAGGGCAGCACGGCCGACGACTTCGGCGGCACGGCTACAGGCGTGGAGGCAGCTTCAGTCATGAGCGCAGGTGGCCGTCATCCATCCTCCAAATCCGTGCGACCACGGCCATCACCCGATCAGAGTGATTCGGGGCCGGGCCGCGGTTCACACGATCCGGGTGATGAACGACCCTACTCCGCGCGGTTTGATTGATCGGCTAGCAACCGACCGGCCCCGTGCCGGAAAGGAGCAATTGCAATGCCACTGAGGCGCAGACGCCCACTCATGGCCGCCGCGATGGTCGGCGGCGTAGCGCACCACGCCGCCAAGCGCGGCGCGGAGCAGGGCGCAGAACAGGCACAACAGGACCAGCAGTACGCGCCCCCGCCCCCCGCACCGGCAGCCGGCGGCATGTCTGCCGAGGCGCTGGACAAGCTGAAGCAGCTCGCAGAGCTGCACACGCAGGGGATCCTCACCGACGCCGAGTTCGAGGTGCAGAAGCAAAAGATCCTGCAGGGCATGTGATCCCGAAACGAAGGAGTTGACCCGATGGCGATTGGCCCGGTGCAGATGTTGATCGTGGGTTTCGAGGACCCCGATTTCAGAGGAGAGATCCTGGAGGAGCTGACGCGACTGAAGGACGCGGACATCATCCGGCTCATCGACCTCGTCGTCGTGAAGAAGGACGACGAGGGGAACATCGAGACGCTGCACACGAGCGATCTCGACGAAGATGCTGCGCTCGAGTTCGGCGCGGTCGCAGGAGCCCTGATCGGGCTCGGCTACGCGGGCGAGGAAGGCGCGGAAGCGGGCGCGATGGCGGGGGCCGAGGCGATGGCCGACGGCCAGGTCTTCGACGACGACCAGGTCTGGTACGCCGCCGACGCGATCCCGAACGGCACCGCCGCCGGCGTCGCGCTGATCGAGCACCGCTGGGCGATCCCGCTCCGCGACGCGATCGTCCGCGCGAACGGCATCCCGCTCGTCGACGAGTGGATCCACGCGACCGACCTGATGGCCGTGGGAGTCGGGGCGGCCGAGGCACAGGTCTAGCAGGAGCGCGTCCCCCAGGAGCGTGCTCGCCAACTCGGTCAACTGGGGCGGGTTCGACTTCTGGGGGAGCTTCACCTTCGTCGACCTCGTCGACGTAGGAAGCGCCGACGCCTCTGGAGAGGGCCGCGTGAACAGGGGATCCCCCGCTGCGCCCGAGCGCGCACGCCTGGTCCTGATCACGCTGATCCTCGGGGCCGCCGTCGCGAACCTGAACCTCGCGGTCGCGAACGTCGCGCTGCCGGACATCGGCAAGGCCTTCGACGCGTCGCAGACCTCGCTGAACCTGATCGCCGTCGGCTACTCGCTCGGGCTCGCGGCGTCGGTGCTCTACCTCGGCGCGGTCGGCGACCGCTACGGCCGGAAGTTGATGCTCGTCCTCGGCGTCGCGCTCTCGATCCCGGCCTGCCTCCTGGCCGCGTACGCCCCGTCCGAGGGCGTGCTCATCCTCGCGCGGATCCTGGGCGGCGTCTCGGCGGGCATGGCGTTCCCGACGACGCTCGCGCTGATCACCGCGCTCTGGTCGGGCCCGGCACGAACCAAGTCGATCGCGCTGTGGTCCGCGCTCGGGGGCGCGATCTCGGCGCTCGGGCCGCTGCTCTCGGGCCTGCTCCTGGAGCACTTCTGGTGGGGCTCGGTGTTCCTGATCACCTTGCCGCTCGCGGCGGTCGCGCTCGTGCTGGCGCTCGCGTTCGTGCCGAGCCACGTCAACGAGACGACCGAGACCGTCGACAACCTCGGCGGCGTGCTCTCCGTCGTGCTCGTGGGCACGCTCGTGCTCGCGATCAACTTCGCGCCCGTTCCGAACAAAGGGGCGCTCGCGCTCGGGCTCGCGGCGGTCGCGCTCGCGGCGGCGCTCGCCTTCGTCATCCGCCAGCGCCGCGCGCAGAACCCCCTCTTCGACCTGAGATCGCAAGCCGCCGGATCTTCTGGGTCGCCGCCTGCGCCGGGATCATCGTCTTCGGGTCGCTCATGGCTGCGATGTTCATCGGCCAGCAGTTCCTCCAGAACGTGCTCGGCTACTCGTCGCTCGACGCCGGGCTGGCGATCATCCCGGCGGCGGTGTGCATGGTGCTGGTCGCGCCTCGCTCCGCGGGGCTCGTCGAGTCGCACGGCGCCCGGTTCACGCTGCTCGTCGGCTACGTCTTCTGCCTGCTCGGGTTCCTCACGATGCTGCTGCTCTGGAAGGAGGACATCTCCGTACTGGAAGGTGGGGCTCGGATACGCGTTCGTGGGCATCGGCGTCGGCTTCGCGGGCACGCCCGCGTCGCGCTCGCTCACGAGCTCGGTGCCGGTGCGGCGCGCCGGGATGGCATCGGGCACCGCGGACCTCCAGCGCGACCTCGGCGGCGCGATCATGCAGTCGATCCTCGGAGCGCTCCTGACGGCGGGGTACGCGGCCGCGATCGCGACGGCGATCGCGGCGATCGCCGAACCAGGACAAGATCACCGACGACGTGCAGGCGCAGCTCCAGAAGTCGTTCGCCGGCGCCGAAGGCGTCGCGGAGCAGTACCCGCAGTACGCGTCGCAGATCACCGCGGCCGCGAAGGAGTCCTTCCTCAACGGCGATCAGTGGGCGTACACGGCGGGAATCGTCGCGATCCTGATCGGCGCAGGGCTCGTCTTCTTCCTCTTCCCGAGGCGGGACGAGGAGCGTGCGCTGCTGGAGGGTTATCAGGCCGAGGACGCCGCGGCGCAGCCGCCGGAGCCGGCTACGCCGCGCCGAGCTCCAGAACCCGGTCCGCCAGCTCCAGACCTTCCGGGCGGTGCGTGATCAGCAGCACGGTTCGGCGCCCCGCGGCCGCGAAGATGTCGCGAACGAGCTCCTCGGCGGTCTCGGGATCGACGTGCGCCGTCGGCTCGTCGAGGATCAGCACCGGTGCGTCGGCCAGCAGCGCCCGGGCCAGCGTCAGCCGCTGGCGCTGACCGCCCGAGAGCTCCGTCCCGTCCTCGCCGACCAGGGTGTCGAGCCCCTTGGGCAGCGTCGCGGCCCAGTCCCCGAGGCGCACGCGGTAGAGCACGTCCCACAGCTCCCCGTCCGTCGCCTCCGGCCGGGCGAGCGCGACGTTCGCGCGAATCGTGGCGTGGAACACGTGCGCGTCCTGACCGGCGAGGGCGAACACGCGCCGCACGTCCTCCTGGCGGTACTCGCGCAGATCGTGCCCCGCGATCGTGACGCGGCCTTCTTCCGGGTCGAGGAAGCGAAGCAGGAGGCGCGTGATCGTCGTCTTGCCCGACCCCGTCGGCCCGAGCAGCGCGACGTGGGAACCCGGCTCCAGGCGCAGGTCGAGTCGCCGGAGCGCCGGCTGCTCGTTCCCCGCGTACCGCGCGGTGACGCCCTCGAGCGCGACGGGTGCGTGTGCAGGCGGAGGCGGCATCGCTTCCGCCGGATCTCGCACGTCGGGCTCACGATCGAACAGCTCCAGCACGCGGCGACCTGACGCGCGAATTGCCGTGAGCTCGCGCGCTGCGCCCGGTAACGGCGCGACCGCGTCGAACGACGACGAGCGCGAGCAGCGCGAGCGTCGCGATCAGCACGCGGTCGAGCCCGCCGCCGTCGTGAGCGGCGACGGCCGCGGCCAGCACGCCGGCAACGGTCAGCCCGGCGACGACGATCGTCAGCGCCTCGCCGAGGCCGGTGACGAAGGCGTCGCGCCGGCCGAGGATCGCGAGCTCTCGGTTGTGCCCCTCGACGCGAGCCCGCACCTCCTCCCCTCGCCCGTTGACGACGAGCTCGGGCGCGCCCCGAAGCACCTCGACCAGCTCGGCGGTCAGCTCGGAGCGCGCCCGAGCCTGGCGCCGCGCGGCGGCGCGCGCCGCCCCAGCGGACACGGCCGGCACGACGGCGCCGCCCACGACGAGCCCGAGCGCGAGCACGGCGGCCGCCGCCGGCGAGAACGCCGCTGTGACGGCGACGCAGCCGACGCCGACCACGAGAGCGACGAGCGGCGGCCCGAGCGCCCGCGCGTAGAGCCCCTGGAGCGCGTCCACGTCGGCGACCATCCTCGTCAGCAGGTCGCCGCGGCGGTACCCGTCGAGTTGGGCCGGCGCGAGGGGCTCGATCCGCTCGTAGAAGCGCGCACGGATGCGGCCGAGCCCTCGCAGCGCGTTGTCGTGTGAGACCAGCCGCTCGGCGTAGCGCGCGAGCGGCTTCGCGAGCCCGAAGAAGCGCACCGCGACGATCGCAACCGTGAGGGCGAGGATCGGCGGGTGCTCCGCCGCGCGCGAGATCAGGTAGCCCGCACTCGCGAGCAGCGCGACGCCGAACCCCACCGCGCAGACGCCGAGCAGGATGCCGAACACGACTCGCCCGGCGGGGACGCCGAAGAGCGCGACGAGCCGCCTCACCACGCCGGCTCCAGCGTCCGTTCGACGATCCGCCCCGCTTCGAGCCGCACGACCCGGTCAGCCGAAGCGGCGACGTAGGGCTCGTGCGCGATCACGAGGATCGTGCACGAGCCTCGGAGCGTCTCGAGTGCCGTCAGCACGACCTCGACGCTCGACGGATCGAGATTCGCGGTCGGCTCGTCGAGGATCATCAGCTCGGCGTTGCGCAGGAACGCACGGGCGAGCGCGAGGCGTTGCAGCTGGCCGGCAGACAGCGGGCGCCCACCGTCGCCGACGACGGTGTCGTAGCCGTCCCGCAGCGAGAGGATGAAGTCGTCCGCGCCGACGAGCCCGGCCGCTGCGCGCACCCGGCCCGCGTCGGCCGCGGGAGCGCCGAGCCGGATGTTGTCGGCGACGGTGCCGCGAAAGAGGGTCGGACGCTGCGGAACCCAGGCCAGCCGCGCCCGCCACCCGGCGAGCTCGCACGACCGGAGGTCGACCGCCCCGACTCGCACCACACCGCTGTGGGGCTCCGCGAGGCCGAGCAGCAGCGACGCAACGGTGCTCTTCCCGGCCCCGCTCGGGCCGACGAGCGCAACGGTCTCGCACGGGCGGAGCTCCAGATCGACCCCGTCGAGTACCGGCCCCCCGCGGTCCGGATACGAAAACGAGACTCCGTCGAGCGCGACCGTGACGGCGCGAGGGCTCGGCGATTCGGTCGGTCCGGCTCCTTCGGCGACCGGAGCGTCGACGTCGTCGAGCAGCCGCTGCGCGACGGCGCGGCCGTCCGCGCTCGCGTGGTACTGCGACGCGAGGTTCCGCAGCGGCAGGTACAGCTCGGGAGCGAGCACGAGCACCATGAGCGCCGCCTCGAAGCCGACCGCACCGGCAGCGAGCCGCACGCCGACCGTCACGGCGATCAGCGCGATCCCGAGCGTCGCGGCGAGCTCGAGCACCGCGCCCGACAGAAACGCGACTCGCAGCGTTCCCATCGTCGCCCGGCGGTAGCGGTCCGTCACCTCGGCGATCCGCGCAGTCTGCGCCTGCCCGCGGTTGAAGGCACGAAGCGTCGGGAGTCCCCGTACCACGTCGAGGAAATGCGTCGCGAGCTGCGACAACGCCGCCCACCGCTCCCGCGCGCGCCGCTCCGTGTAGCGACCGATCAGCCACATGAAGACGGGCACGAGCGGGAGCGTCAACAGCATGATCCCGGCCGAGAGCGGGTCGACGGCGGCGACGAGCACGAGCACCGCGAACGGGACGACGACCGCGAGCACGACCTGTGGCAGGTACCGCGCGAACGTCGCCTCCAGCGCGTCGACGCCGGTCACGGCGAGCGTCGCGACGTCGGCGCTCGCCGATGCGTCACGCGCTCCGCGGAGCCGCCGCTCGACGACGTCGAGCCGGAGAGCTGCGAGCACGTCGGTCGCGGCACGCCTGCCGACGACCTCGAACCCCCACGCCGCTGCGGCCCGACCGACCGCCGCGACGCAGAACAGGGCGAGCGGTACGCCGACCTCGTCGAGCGAGGCACCGTCGAACGCACGTGCCGCGACCCGCGCGAGGAGCACCGCCTGCGTAAGCACGAGCAGCGCCGCGGCGACGCCGAGCACCGCGTCCGCAGCGAGCATCAGGCGCACCGCGCGCGCTCGGCGGACCAGGCGCGGGTCGAGCAGCGGCACGGCGGTCCCTAGGCGCCGGTCTTGCGCGCGACCAGGTCGACGGGGCCGGTCAGTTCCTCGCCGCCGATGCGACGCGCGGAGGACGTAGTACGTCCACCCCTGGTAGAGCAGAACGATCGGCGCGAGGATGAGCGCGACGACCGTCATCACACCGAGCGCGTAGTGCGACGACGCTGCGCTCGCGATCGTGAGGCTGTTCCCGAAGTCGGGCGAAGAAACGAGGACTCGGGGGTACAGACCGGTGAAGATCGTCGCCACGACGAGCAGCGTCGCGAGTGCAGACATCGCGAACGCCCAGCCGCTTCTCCTTCGAATGACGAGCAGCGCAGCGACGACGATCGCCAGGATCCCGAGCGCAGCTGGGACGACGGGCGGGAAGACGTCCTTGTCGTTGCGGTCGACCGCGACCACGACTGTCCACGCCAGCAGCGCCGCGACGACGACCCCGACCGGCAGCGCCAACCGGCGCGCCGTCGCAGCGGCACGCTCCTGAAGGCCGCCGCCCGTCCGGAGCGTCAGGAACGTCGCGCCGTGGAGCGCGAAGAGGAGCACGGTCGCGATCCCTGCGAAGACGGTATACGCGCTGAAGAGATCCCAGAAGTCGCCTGCGTAGTCGCCGCTCGAGCTCAGCGGCACCCCGTGCACGAGGTTCGCCAACGCGACGGCCCACACGAACGGCACCCCGATGCTGCCGACGACGTTCGCGGTGAGCCAGATCCCGCGCCAGCGCGCGCTCTCGCTCTTCGTCCGCCACTCGAACGAGACCACCCGGACGATCAGGAGGACGAGCACGAGCAGCAGGGCGATGTAGAAGCCGGAGAACATCGTCGCGTACCACGCCGGAAACGCCGCGAACGTTGCGGCGGCCGCGACGACGAGCCAGACCTCGTTCCCGTCCCAGAACGGCCCGATCGTCTCGAGCATGGCTTCCCGCTCCTTCGCGTTCCGCGGCAGGAACGGAAGCAGGATGCCGACGCCGAAGTCGAACCCCTCGAGCACGAAGTAGCCGCCCCAGAGCACCGCGATCAGGCAGAACCAGAAGATCTCGAGCGTCATCAGTACGTCACCGCCGGAGCAGGCAGCTCCTGCTGAGGCGCCCCGAGCTCCATCGACGGGCTCGCATAGCGTCGCATCAGCACGAAGTCGGCGACGGCGAGCGCGCCGTAGAGGCACGCGAAGACTCCGAGACTGACGCCGAGCATCGCCGTGCTGACGTTCGGCGACGCGGCGTCCGAGGTCCGGAGCAGCCCCTGCACGATCCACGGCTGCCGGCCGACCTCGGTCAGCACCCAGCCGGCGAGCGCGGCGAGGAACGGGAAGGCGATCGTCACCACCGCGGTCCACAGGAACCACCGCGTCCGCTGGAGCCGGCCGCCGCCAGTACAGGAGCGCGCCGAGCGCCGCGACCGCGAAGACGAGCGTGCCCAGGTACGCCATGATCCGCATGCCCCAGTAGGTCGTTCGGACGTGCGGGATGTAGTTCCCGCGCCCGTACTGCGCAGCCTCCTGCTTCTGGAGCTCGTTCATCCCCTCGACCTTGCCCTTGAACGAGCCGGTCGCGAGGAACGAGAGCAGGCGCGGCACCTCGATCGAGAACGACGGCGTCTGGTCGCTCGTCGTGAATCCGCCGATCTGGAACAGCGAGAAGGACGCGGGCTGCTCGGTGTCCCAGAGCGCTTCGCTCGCCGCGATCTTCATCGGCTGCAGCTGCGTCGTGACGATGCCGAAGTTGCTGCCGAACCAGAGGTTGAACGCCGACACCGGGACCAGCGACGATCAGCGCGAGCTTCGCCGCCCGCAGGAACAGCGCGGTGTCGCGGCCGCGCGCGATGTGCCAGCAGGCGATGCCGAAGACGAGCATCGAGGCTGTCGTCAGCCCGACCAGCATCGTGTGGCCGAACGCCCAGAGCGCGAACTTGCTCGTCAGCAGCGACCACACGCCCGTCAGCTGCGCCTTGCCGTCGGAGACCTCGTACGCGACCGGGTGCTGCATCCACGAGTTCGCGACGAGGATGAAGTAGGCCGAGAGCCACGTCCCGAGCGCCACGATCCAGATCGTCGCGAGATGCACGCGCGGCGGGAGCCGGTTCCAGCCGAAGATCCAGAGACCCAGGAAGGTCGCCTCGAGGAAGAACGCGGCGAGCCCTTCGATCGCGAGTGGCGCGCCGAAGACGTCTCCGACGTACTTCGAGTAGACCGACCAGTTCATCCCGAACTGGAACTCCTGCACGAGACCCGTCGCGACGCCGATCGCGAAGTTGATCAGCAGCAGCGTCCCGAAGAACCGGGTCAGCTTCAGCCACGCCTCGTCGCCGCTGCGGTGCCAGAGCGTCTGCATGACCGCGACGAGCGGTGCGAGCCCGAGCGTCAGCGGAACGAAGAGGAAGTGGTAGAGCGAGGTCGTCGCGAACTGGATGCGGGCGAGATCGACAGACGTGATCGCGAGCGCGCTCACGCCGCCTCAGACGCGGATTTGCTCGCGTGCCTCGCTCTTCCACTCGATGCGAGGGGTGTCGATCGTGGCAGGGTCGAGGAGCGCTGCCGATCGATGGTGCGGCCGCAAGTAGAAGTCGTCGGCCCAGGCGAGGAACGCGTTCAGCTCGGCTCCCGCGTTCGCGAGGAGCTGCGCGTGCACACCGAGCCACGCGGCGAACGCGAGCCTGCCATGCAGTTCGTGGCGGTGCTCGCCGACCTCGGCGACGGCGGCCTTGCGGCCGATCATCGCCATGATCCCCTTGTCGTGGTAGTGGAAGGACTGACGGCCCTTCCCAGCCATGTCGGCCAGGATGTTCCGCGCCGCCCAATCGCCCGACTGCTGCGCAACGCTGCCGAGCTGAGGGAGCCCCTGCTCGTCGCCCGTAGGAATGTTCGCGAAGTCGCCGAGCGCGTAGACGCCGGGGAATCCCTCGACGGTCAGATCAGGCTGCACGTCGATTCGTCCTCCGCGCCCCTGGGTCAGCCCGAGCCGGCCGCCGACCGGAGCGGCCATCAGCCCCCCGCCCCAGACCGTGAGGTGGGTCTTGATCGTCGTCCCGTCGCTCAACTTGACGTGGTCCGCCGCGATCTCCTTCGCCGAGATACCCAGCCTCAGCTCGACACCGCGCCGCTGAAGCTGCTTCGCCGCATAGGCGTGCGCGTCCTCGGAGAACGGCGCGAGCACGGCATGACCGAGGTCGACGAGGACGACCCGCGCGCCGCCGACGGCGAGGTTGTCGTACATGTGCGGCATGACGTCGTGGGCGAGCTCCGCAAGCGCGCCTGCGGACTCGACGCCTGTTGCCCCGCCGCCGATCACCACGAAGTTCAGCGCGCCTTCGTCGACGAGATCGCGGTTTGCGCTCGCGTCGCGGAACAGCTGCAGGACTCGTGAGCGCAGCCGCTCCGCGTCGTCGAGCGAGTAGAGCGGGAACGAGAACTCGTCCGCCCCTGGTGTGTGGAAGAAGTTCGGCTGAGACCCGGCCGCGAGCACGACCACGTCACCCGCGAGCTCGTCGCCGTCGTCGAGCGTCACCGTGCGCGACTTCGCGTCGACCGACACCGCCTCGGCCTTGCGCACGTCGACGCTGTCGTTCTCGGCAAAGATGTCGTCGAGCTCGAACGCGATGTCTCGCGGCGTGAGTTCGGCGGTCGCCACCTGGTAGAGAAGGGGCTGGAACTGGTGGTAGCTGTTCCTGTCGAGCAGCGTGACGTGGACGTCAGGCCCGCCGGCAAGCCGCTTCGCGCAGGCGACTCCCGCGAAGCCTCCGCCGACGATGACGACCTCGGTGGTCCCGTTCTTGCTCATCGCAACGCGAACATCAACGTATGCATCACGCGGTTCGGGGGCATCACCCCGAGGGGATGATCGGCGCCGACGAGATGCCCCAGGCGCTCGTAACGGAGCTGCCGGGCTCCAACCTGATCACGCGCTCGCCGCTTCGGAAGGCGTTCGGCGGGCAGGTCATCGGCTCGACCGCAAGGCTGCGGCGGTTGACGTCGGGCAGCGGGTCACCCGTGAAGAGCATGAGGTAGGGGTACGTCTCGTCGACCCAGACGGTGAGCCCCGAGCGCCCGCTCGGGATGGAGGAGCTCCACGCGGGCAAGCCCGTCGTCGCCGCGCTCGAGATCGGTGAACGCGTTGTCGATCTTCGTCGCGCCGATCGGCTTCGCGCGGCGGAAGTCGAGCTCCGTTCCGTCGACCGGTGCCACCCCGGTGGGGATCCCGCGCTCGTCGGCGTGCAGCACCGTCCGCGCCGGCACGCGCAGCAGCACCGGATCGACGACTGGAGTTCCGAGCGTCAGGTAGGGATGCGCGCCGCTTCCGTACGGGACACGCCGAGGCGCCGACGTTCGTCGCCGTCGTCCGCACCGCGAGCCCTTCGGCCGAGAGCACGTACTCGACGCTCACTTCGAGCGAGAACGGGTAGCCCGGCTGCGTGTGGAGCACGTGCTCCATCACGACTCGGTGCGGCTCCTGCTCGCCGACGCGCCACGCAGCCCAGCGCACGAGGCCATGGATCGCGTTCCCGTTCTCGGGCTCGGTGAGCGCGAGCTGGTGGCGCCTGCCTTCGAACTCGTAGCTGCCGTCCTGCAGGCGGTTCGGCCACGGGATCAGCACCTGCCCCCGGCCGGATCTGCACATCTCGTCAGGGCGTACCCGTCGAGCAGCGCGCGTCCGCCGCGCTCGTACTCGCGAAGCCCGCCGCCGACCTCGACGACGACCGCGCGCTGGTCTCCCAGCCTGAGCTCGACCTGCTCGCCCGACGGAGCGATCATCGACGCTCGCGATCCTCTTCCGGCACCGGGTGGAGGGAAGCCGGGCTCGGGCCGCCGACGGGCGACGACGAACGACCACGCCCCCATCGCTGCGGCTATGCCCGCCCCGAACGCGTAGATGGTGGGCAGCTCGACGCCGCTGTCCAGAAGCGGGCCGACGCCGAAGGCCGCGAGTCCGAAGCCGAGCTGGTAGAAGGCGATCACGCCTCCCGCGACCGCGGCCGAGACGGAGGCGAGTTCCTCCTGGCCGAGGCTGAGCGTGAGCGGCAGAAGTGCCGAGCACCCCAGCCCGGCAAGGCCGAACGCGAGCACGCCGAGAGAAGGTTCGTCCTCAGGGAGCAGGGCGATGATCACGAACGCGCCCGCGAGCAGGAACGGGAGGAAGTGGTACGTCACGCGCGCCGGTAGCCAACGCTGGATGGCAGCGAAGAGCACCCGTCCCAGCGTCACCATGGCCCAGAACGACGTGAGAGCGAGGGCGGCGAGCGTCGTCGAGGCGCCGAGCTCGCTCGTCAGGTCGAGCTGCGCCCAGTTGCCGTTGAGGGTCTCGCAGACGCCGTAGAGGACCGCAAACCCTGCGTAGACCCAGTACCGCCCCGGAAGCGGCACCCTGGCCGGCCCTGCGCTGCGGGGGCGCGTCTGAGACTCGCAGCGGTAGGCGCAGGCTCACGACGAGCAGCGCGAGCAGCATGGCCGCCGACGTCACCGGCAGCCCCCACCAGAAGCCGAGGCCGACGAAGATGGCGACGAACACCGGCGCCAGGACGGTGCCGAGTCCCAGCAAGGCGTTGAGGACCAGGATCGCGCGGTTGACTCCGGTGGGGTGGAACGCGGCCGCAAGCATGTTCAGGGCGGGCACGGTGAGGCCGAAGCCGACTCCCAGGAACGCGGTGGCCAGAAGCAGGAGCCCGTAGGCGACCCCTTGGTCGGCCGTGAAGAACTGGCTGGCGATGAGCAGGGCCATCGAGAGCAGGCCGGCCGCAAGCCCGGCGAGGTAGACACGCTTCGTCCCGAAGCGGCCGCCGAGGCCGGCACCGAGCAGCGAGGCGGCGATCGCGGTGACTACTTGCGGGAGGAACAGGCCCGCGTACTGCGTGCTCGACAGGTCGTACTCCGAGGGATCGGTGAAGACCGTGCTCGCGGCCGGAAAGGTGACCAGCACGATGCCTTGCACGAGACCTGCCCCGTAGACGGCAGTCGTCTCGGCCCTGCTTGCCATCTGTCCTTCGCCCCGTGGCGTCCCCGCCGCGGCGCCCGCGCTCATGCCACGTTTGCTCCTTGAGCCGATGCCGCGACTGCCTTCTCCGCTCCGAGCCGCTCCAGCACGTGGTCGCCGACGCGGAGGGCGTTCGCCATCGCGGTCAGCGCCGGGTTGACCGCGCCGATGCTCGGGAAGAAGCTCGTGTCGACGACGTAGAGGTTGTCGACCTCGTGCGTCCGGCAGTCCCGGTTCAGCACCGACGTCGCCGGGTCGTCGCCGAACCTGCACGTCCCGGCCTGGTGAGCGCAGCCGGCCACCGGAATGTCGTTCTTCATGTACGCGAACCGATGGATGAGGTGGTTCGCGTTCAGGTCCAGCGGGCCGAGCATCGACTTGAGCTTCTCGTAGAGCCGCTTCTTCGGCTCCTCGTTGTTCGGCGTGTACGCGAGCGTGACGTTGCCGTCGCGGTCGACCGAGACGCGGTTGTCGGGCATCGGCAGGTCCTCGGTCGAGAGCCAGAAGTCGATCGCGTGGCGGGCGACCCGGTCGAGCGTCCACTCGGGCGCGAGCTTTGTCTCCCCCGGCTTCTCCCCGCGGAACATCTGCGCTTGCGACTTGCCGATCATCTGGATGCTCCCGAGCGGAAAGTCGAAGTCGTCGCTGCCGAGATAGAAGTCGTTGAGGCCGAGCGTCTTCTGGTAGCGCGTCTGGTTCTCCTCGCGCGAGAGCGCGAGCACCGCCTGGCTCGCGTGGAACATGTAGTTCCGGCCGAGCTGGTCGGAGCCGTTCGCGAGCCCGTTCGGGTGCTTGTCGGTCGCCGAGCGGAGGAGGAGCTTCGCCGAGTTCGCGGCGCCGCACGAGACGACGACGACGTCCGCGGACACGGTCTCTTCACCGCCGTCGTGCTCAATCACGACCTCGGTCACCTCGGTGCCCGCCGGGTTCGTCCGGAGCAGGACGACCTCCGCGCCGGTGACGAGCGTGACGTTTTCGTGCTCGAGCGCCGGGCGCACGCCGTGCATCTCCGCGTCGGACTTCGCGTGGACAAGGCACGGGTAGCCGTCGCACTCCGCGCAGCGGATGCACGTGCTGTTCGGCGTGTCCTGCTCGTCCAGCATGATCCCGCAGGGCGCGTGGAACGGCTGGTAGCCTGCCGCCGCGAGGTCGTCCGAGAGCTGCTGGATTCGCGGCTCGTGCGAGACGGCCGGGTATGGGTACGGCGCGCTCGCCCTCGGCTCGGTCGGATCCTCCCCCGCGCGCCGTGCACCTGGTACAGCTGCTCGGCCACGGTGTAGTACGGCTCGAGCTCGTCGTACGAGATCGGCCACGCGGGCGAGACCCCGTCGTGGTGCTGCAGCTCGCCGAAGTCCTCCTCGCGGAGCCGATAGAGAGCTGCGCCGTAGAGCTTCGTCGCTCCTCCGACGAAGTAGTGCACCTGCGGCTGGAACGGCTTCCCTTTGCCGTCGTACCACGTGTCGGGCGAGACGTAGCGGTTTTCGACGAACACATCCCGCGTGAGCCAGTTCTGCAGCTCGCGCGGAAGCCAGTCCCCGCGCTCGAGCAGGAGGATGCGCTTGCCCGAAGGTGCGAGATGTCGTGCGAGCGTGCCTCCACCCGCCCCCGTTCCGATGATGACGACGTCGTACGAGTTCATCGAGATCTCCTTCAGCCTCTCGGCCACGATGATCCGCGCTGCCGCCTCGATCAGCGCGAGGTGTGAGAACGCCTGCGGGAAGTTGCCGAGGTGCCGCCCGGTGTCCGCATCGAACTCCTCGGCGTAGAGCCCGAGCGGAGAGGCGATCCGCAGCAGCCGCTCCATCAGGTCGCGTGCGCGCTGGATCTCGCCGACGATCGCGAACGCGGACACGAGCCAGTAGGAACAGATGAGGAACGTGCCTTCCTTGCCCGACAGGCCGTCATCGGTCTCGCCGGTTCTGTAGCGGAGGACGAAGCCGCCCTCCGTCAGCTCGTCGGCGATCGTCAGCACGGTCGCGTGCATGCGCTCGTCGTCGCCGGGAAGGAACCCGAAGATGGCGGCGAGCAACGTCGAGGCGTCCAGGGCATCTCCCTCGTAGTGCTGACGCAGCACGCCGCGACCGTCGACCCCGTGCGCGAGGACGTCCGAGTGGATCGCCTCGGCGGTCTCCCGCCACTCCGCCTGCAGCTCGGGGTCGCCGCGGATCTCTGCCAGCTTCGCGGCACGGTCGAGGGCTACCCAGCACATGAGCTTCGACGAGACGTAGTGCTTCGGCTCTCCCCGCGCCTCCCAGATCCCCTGGTCTGGTGTTTGCCAGACGCGGGTCGCGCACTCCGCCTGGGCGCGGACGATCGGCCAGAGCCGCCTCGGCAGCCGCCCGCTCTTCGTCGTGTGGAGCAGAATCGAGTCGAGCACGGCCCCGAAGACGTCGTTCTGGCGCTGGTCGAACGCACCGTTGCCGATGCGGACCGGCTTCGCGCCCGCATAGCCGGTGAGATCGTCTCGCGTCGTCTCCGTCAAGTCGCGGCGGCCGTCGATCCCGTACATGATCTGCAGCGCTCCGTCCTCGTTCGGCGCGAGGTCGCCGACGAACTGCATGAACTCGTCGGCCTCCCAGTCGAGGAGCAGGTAGTGGAGCGCCTGCAGGGTGAACGTCGTGTCCCGCATCCACGTGTAGCGGTAGTCCCAGTTGCGCTCGCCGCCCGGGGTCTCGGGGAGCGACGTCGTCAGCGCGGCAACCGTGGCTCCGGTCGGCATGTAGGTCAGCCCCTTGATCGCGAGCGCAGAGCGCTGAAGCGGATCGCGAAAGCGATGGTCGGGGATGCGAGCGCGGCCGAGCCAGCTCCGCCAGAAGCGCACCGTGGCGGCGATTCGCGCTTCGGCTTCGTCGGCGTCTTGCGGCGTCACGAGCTCTTCCGCCCACGACAGGGCGCAGTACGCCCGGTCGCCCGCTTCCAGCACGTGCCGCGCCCGCACGCGGTCGTCCTCGATTCCCAGTGCGAGGTCGGAGCGGAGGCGCATGGTCTGCGCCGGCGCCGTTCGCGTCCGCCGCGTGACGGTCGCTGCCGACCAGCGTCCACGTCGCCGCCGTGCGTCCGTAGTCGAACACGGGCTCTGCGACGAGCTCGACCTCCACGCGACCCTCGATGCACTCGACGGTTCGCACGAGCATGTGGTCGGCGTCGTCGTCGGCCGGCGGACGGGTGTGCGGCGTGATCCCGTCCTCGTGATCCACGGGCCCATCGTCAGCGCGTCCTTGACGACGACCCAGCCTGTCGGCGTCTTCCAGGTCGTCCTGAGCACGTTCGTGCCGGGCTCGTAGACCCGTGCGGTCGGATGGCTGATCCCGAACGGCCCGAACCGGAAGAAGCCCGCCTCACGGTCGAGCAGGCTGCCGAAGACACTCGGCGAGTCGAAGCTCGGGATGCAGAGCCAGTCGATCGCTCCGTCGGGCGCGACGAGCGCGCCCGTGTGGCAGTTCGACAGGAAGGCGTAGTCGGCGATCGGCGTGAACGGCGACGGGGCGGCCGCGCTCTGCGGCTGATCGGCGGACTTCGACTCGACTGTCGTCATGCCACGATCCACGGGCCGCGCCACTTGCCGTGGCCGGCGACGAGCTTGTCCGCGGCCTCAGGCCCCCACGAGCCCGGGACGTACGGCTGGACCGGCGGCGGCGAGTCGAGCAGCGGCTGGATGATCCTCCACTGCTCCTCGACGCCGTCCTGGCGGGTGAAGCGCACGCTGTTGCCGACGAGCCCTGCTTGAAGGAGCACCTCGTACGGGGTCGCGCCCTCGCCGCCCTGCTCGGCGAAGTCGACGTCGAACTCGACCCGATCAGGCCCCATGGCGTCGGCGCGTCGCGCGTTGCGATCAGCCGGACGCCGGTCGACGGGTCGAGCTTGATCACGAGCTGGTTCGGCTCGGGGCTGCGCTGCGCCTTCGGGCCGAAGGCGATCCGCGGCGGCTGCTTGAAGACGAGCCGCGCCTCGGTCTGCGTGATCGGCAGGCGCTTGCCGGTGCGGATGTAGAACGGCACGCCTGACCAGCGCCAGTTGTCGATGTCGAGCCGCAGAGCGGCGTACGTCTCGGTCGTCGAGTCCTTCGCGACACCGTCGATGTCGCGGTAGCCGTCGTACTGTCCCCGCACGTAGTGCTTCGGGTCGCCGTCTTGGATCGCACGGAAGACAGCCAGCTGGGCGTCCTTCAGCGTGTCGGGATCGCCTCCGGACGGCGGCTCCATCGCCACGGCGGCGACAACCTGAAGGAGGTGGTTGACGACGACGTCGCGAAGCGCACCGACCGGGTCGTAGAAGTGGCCGCGGTCTTCGACCCCGAAGTCCTCTGCCATCGTGATCTCGACGCACTCGACGTAATTCCGGTTCCAGACGGGCTCGAGCATCGTGTTCGCGAACCGGATGTAGAGGGCCTCCTCGAGACCCATCTTCCCGAGGAAGTGGTCGATCCGATAGATCTGCCACTCGTCTGACGTACTGGTGGAGCTCGTCCGCGAGCTCCCCGGCCGATTCGCCGTCGTGCCCGAACGGTTTCTCGACGATGATCCGCCCCGTCGTCCGTCAGTCCGGCCTCCGAGAGCCCCTTGACCACCCGTCCGAAGAGGAACGGCGGGATCTCGAGGTAGAAGACCGGCGTCCGCGCGCCCTTGATCGCTGCGCCGACGCGCTCGTAGGTCGAGTCGTCGCCGAAGTCGCCCTGGACATAGGACAGGCGACGCAGCGAGGCGCTCGAACACCTCCGGGTCGATCTGCTCGCCCGCGGTCTCGATCGACGTCTCGGGCGCGGTCGCGCAGCTGGTCGACGCGTCCAGTCGTCGACGGCCACGCCGACGATCGGGCAATCGAGCAGCCCGCGGCCTCGAGCCGGTAGAGCGATCGGAAGGTCATCACCTTCGCCAGATCGCCGGTGATGCCGAAGATCACGAGGACGTCGGCGACTCCACGAGCCCACGTCGACGCCTCGGTCGGCGCCGTGCGCGTCATCGTTGCCATCTCAAGCCTCCCTTCGAGGGCCAGACGGATCAACGGTAGGCGTCGCCCGGGCCGGCGAACATCCCCCATAATCGGATGAACGCGGCCCTTTCATCCCTTCCGCACGATGCCGCCCGAGCAGTTCCGTGAGGTGGAATCGCACGCGAGCACCCGGAGGGAGGACGGCGATGGCCGACGACGACCGCGGAATTCTTCGAACAGCTCGCCGAGCGCGAGCACGAGCCCCTGCTCGAGAAGGTGACCGGAACGCTGCGCTTCGACCTGAAGGACAACGGCAAGACCGACGCGCTGGCGCGTCGCGATCAAGAAGGGCGACGTCGCCGTCTCCCGCGCGAACGAGGCCGCGGACTGCGTCGTCCGGACCGACCGCGCCACGTTCGAAAAGATCGTCGCCGGGAAGGCGAACCCGTTCACGGCGATGCTCCGCGGGACTGTCGGCCTCGAGGGCGACACCGAGCTGATGGTGATCTTCCAGCGGATCTTCCGAGAGGAGAAGTCATGAGCGAAGACCTCGTCCAGATCCTCGACGGCAACACGTTCGTCGTCAGCGACGCACGCGGAGACATCGAGGCGTCGCTCACCGATCCGACCGGGCTCTTCTCGTTCGACACCCGCTTCCTCTCGAAGTGGATCCTCACGGTGGACGGCGAGCGGCTGAACCCGCTCTCGGTCGACGACCTCCAGTACTTCCAGTCGCGCTTCTTCCTCGTTCCCGGGACCGGAACCGTCTACGTGGACGCGAAGCTCTCGGTGATCCGAACGCGCGCCGTCGGCGACGGGTTCCACGAGGAGCTGACGATTCTCAACCACGACGAGAAGCCGGTCGAATCTGACCGTGCGCGTCGAGGCCGGCTGCGACTTCGCGGACCTGTTCGAGGTCAAGGACGCGCTGAAGAAGAAGGGCAAGTACTCGACGACGATCGAGAAGGCCCGTCTCGTCCTCGGCGTACGAGCGCGACACCTTCACGCGCTCGACCGAGATCTCTGCGTCGGCCCGCGCGAAGCTCGACAAGCAAGGGCTGACGTTCAAGGTGCGCGTCGAGCCGCAGGGCTCGTGGTCGACCGACCTCGACGTCGTCACCGCCGTCGGCGCGGGCGGGAACTACGTCCAGCCGAAGTACGCGCGAGATGGACGAGCGCGACCGAACATGGAACGCAGCCTCGAGCGCTGGCTCGACGATGCGCCGAGGCTCGAGTGCGACTGGGACCCGCTGAAGTCGACGTACCGACGCAGCCTCATCGACCTCGCCGCACTCCGGTTCTCGCCGCCGGTCGCGGGCGGCCGAAGCCTCCCCGCGGCCGGTCTGCCGTGGTTCATGACGATGTTCGGCCGCGACAGCATCTTCACGAGCCTTCAGGCGCTCCCGTTCACGCCCGAGCTCGCCGCGACGACGCTGCTCGCGCTCGGCGACTGGCAGGGCGTGCAGCGTCGACGACTTCCGCGACGAGGATCCCGGACCGGATCCTCCACGAGATGCGATACGGCGAGATGACAGCGTTCGAGGAGCGCCCGCACTCGCCGTACTACGGCTGCGCCGACGCGACGCCGCTCTACGTCGTGCTGCTCGACGAGTACGAGCGGTGGACCGGCGACCGCAAGCTCGTGCGCGACCTCGAGCGCGAGGCCCGCGCGGCGCTGAACTGGATCGACGAGTACGCCGACCTGATGGGCAACGGCTACGTCTCCTACAAGCGGCGGAACGAGGAGACGGGCCTCGAGAACCAGTGCTGGAAGGACTCGTGGGACTCGATCTCCTACCGCGACGGCAGGCTGCCGGGCTTCCCGCGGGCGACCGCCGAGCTGCAGGGCTACGCGTACGACGCGAAGGTGCGCGGTGCGCGCCTCGCCCGCCTCGTCTGGAAGGACAAGGAGCTCGCCGACCGGCTCGAGAAGGAGGCGGCCGACCTCAAGCGGCGGTTCAACCGCGACTACTGGGTCGACGACGGCGGCTACTTCGCGCTCGCGCTCGACCCCGACGGCAACCAGGTCGACTCGCTCGCCTCGAACAACGGCCATCTCCTCTGGAGCGGCATCGTCGAGAAGTCGAAGGCGAAGTCGGTCGCGGCGAACCTGATGGGGCCGAGGCTCTTCTCCGGCTGGGGCGTGAGGACGCTCGCGCAGGGCGAAGGGCGCTACAACCCGATCGGCTACCACGTCGGAACCGTCTGGCCGTTCGACAACTCGTTCATCGCCTGGGGCCTCCGGAACTACGGCTTCAAGGACGAGGCAGCGCGAGATCGCGGCGGGCATCCTCGACGCGGCCGAGTGCCTTCAAGGGCCGCCTTCCGGAGGCGTTCGGCGGCTACGAGCGGGCGCAGACCAAGTACCCGGTGCAGTACCCGACGGCGTGCAGCCCGCAGGCCTGGTCGACCGGGACGCCGCTGCTGCTGCTGCGGACGATGCTCGGGCTCGAACCGATCGGCGACCGCCTCGTCGTCGACCCGGCGCTTCCGGCGGGGATCGGGCTGCTCGCGCTGCTTGAGATCCCCGGACGCTGGGGCCATGTCGACGCGTTCGCGCGCGGGCGAGATCAGATCCTGGGGGGAGCTCACGCCGGCAGCTCGGTGACCAGACGAACGGAAAGGGAAAACCCGCGCGAGCCCGGTCCCGGACCTAGGGCGAATACGACCTCATCTGCGTCGGCTCACCGACCTGCGTTCTTCAAATCGAGCGTGCCGGTCCGCTCGTACCTGAAATCGGAGGAGGCGGAGCGAATTCTCGGGGAAGCGCTTCACCGCCTTCGTGGTCTGCCGGCGGTACTGGAGCACCAACCTGAGGGCGTGAAGAAGCTCGGCGCGTAACCGAGGACCCAAGCCGCGCAACCGGCGATCCAATGAGCGACCAGAGCGATTCGGCCTTCGTGATCACTTCAGAGGATGAAAGGAAGTTCGCCTAGTAGATCGCCTCGAACGCTTCTGCGACGTCGTAGCCGAGCGCGAGCGCGAGGTTCGGCGCGGCCGAAACGACGCGCGCGACCCCGACGATCGGCAGCACCGCGATCAACGTGCCTACGATCTCGTCTTCGGTCAGGCCCGCGTCGAGGCCGGCGGCCGCCGCGCTCATGTACGACGGCGGCGCCGCGTCGATTGCGATCAGGCACGCGATGCGGGCGAGTGCGTGCGCGCGTGGATCGAGCCCTGAGAGAACCGGGCTCGCACGCTCCGCCGACAACAACGCGCCGATGTAGGCGTCGTCGCGCAGGGCGAGCCTGCGCAGGGTGAGCTTGTAATCCTCCATCTCGAACGCTTTGCTCCATTGGACGGCGGACCGCGCCGCGACACATCATCCCGGTCGGGTGAAATCCACCGGGCGTGACGCGACCGCCTCGTCGACGAGCCCGAGCTCGATCGCCCGCGCGATCGCCTCGCTGCGGCTCGTCGCGTCGAGCTTGCGATAGACCGAGATCGCCTGCGTCTTGACGGTGTTCCGCGAGACGAAGAGCCGCTCTGCGATCTCCCGAAAGGAGAGGTGAGTCGTGAGCAGAGGCAGCAGCCGGAGCTCCGCGTTGGTGAGCGTGGACGCCCAGCCGGATCCGGTCCCGGAGAACGAGGCCAGCTCCTCCCTGAGCTCCACCGCTCGACCGGCGAGCAGCCCGAGATCGGGCCGCGCATGCAGGACGTCGTCGACCTCGAGCGACAGCGTGCGCGCGCCGTGGCCGTCGGAGAGCTCGAGATGTGCGCGTGCGAGCTCGAGCAGGGTCTGCGCGGCGAACCACGAGAGGCCCGGCGTAATCCTCGGCCGAAGGCGCTGCGCAGCGATCAGCTCGCGGCGGGCCTTCGCTCCTTGACCGCGCGCGAGCGCGACCCGTGCGCTCGCGGCAAAGAGGATCGCGGTGACGGTGTAGTCGCCCGGTGTCTCGTCTTCCACGAACTTCCGCGCGCGGTCGAGCTCCCCCTCCGCCGCTTCGAGGTCGCCACGCGCGAGCGCCAGCAGCGCTCGTTCGGAGTAGGCGACAACGCCGGCGTAGATCGCGCCCTTCACGGCGGCGGCTTCTCCCGCCTCGACGAGCAGCGAGTTGGCCTCCTCGGTCCGGCCCGCCAGGAGCTTCGCGATCGCGCGAAGCAGCATGGCGGCCGGCAGCCACGGGCTCTGCGGGCTCAGCTCGGAGATCGCAAGCTCGGCGTCGGCCTCCATCTCGACGACGCCGTGCCGGCACAGCAACGCCCGGACAATCGCCGCCCACGGACGAAGCGAGACACTCCCGTCCGGCATCGGGCCGTCGTAGGTCGAGTTCTCGACCGCCATCGCCCACCGCTCCGCGTCGTCAGGACGCCCGCTGAGGGCATGGAGCCAGGCCCCGAACACGGCGACCGCCGGATAGCGGTCGAGCAGCTGAGGCTCGTCGAAGGCGGCGAGCCACTTCTCGACGGTCGCCGCTCGGCCGGTTCGGTAGAAGGGAAACGCGTTGGCGGCCACGAGTGCCGCTGTTGCGTCAAGGTCGCCGGCGGCAAACGCGTGACCGATCGCCCAGTCGATCATCCTGTTGTCGACGCACCAGACCGATGCGCGGCGGTTCAGGTCCGCAACCTGCTCCGGCTCTCGGCCGGCGAGCTCCGCCTGGAGCATGTCGCGAAAGAGATGGTGGTAGCGGTACCACTCGCCGTGGTGGTCGAGCGGGACGACGAAGAAGTTCGCGTGCGCGAGGGCCTCGAGCGTCTGGGCCGAATCGGCGCGATCGAGCACGGCGTCGCAGAGCGGCGCCGTCATTCGGTCGAGCACGGACGTCCGCATCAGGAACTCAACGTCGTGCGAGCTGAGCTGCGACAGCTGCTCGGACCGGAGGTATTCCGCAACGAACCGGTCGTCGCCGGCGAAGTCGGCCACCGTCGCGTGCTCGGGCGTTGCTTGGAGCGAGAGTGCCGCCAGGTAGAGGCCTGCAGGCCAGCCTTCGGCGCGCGCGTTCAGCTGGTGCGCGTCCTCGTCCGAGACGTGCGCGCCTGCGGCGGTCAGGAGGGCGAAGGCCTCGGAGTCGCTGAGTGCGAGCTCGCTCGGGCCGACTTCGACCAGCTCGCCGTTGGCGCGGAACCGGGCCAACGGCAGCCTCGCCTCCTCCCTACCCGCGAGAACCAGCAGCGAGCCGTGTGGGATGTGCAGGGCAAGCGCGCCGACCGCATCCAGCGAACGTGAGTCGTTCAGCTCGTGGAGGTCGTCCAGCACCAGCACGATCGGCTTGGCGACGGAGGCAAGCGCCGAGCCGAGACGCGGGACGCCCGTCGACCAGAGGGAGTCGCTCCCCGCCGCAACTCCACGGAAGACACTCTCTTGGATCGGCTCGACCTCGTTCAGGGCGGAGGCGACGTAGCTCAGGAGGACGACGGGGTCGTTGTCCGAGCCGTCGAGCGACACCCAGGCGAACGGCCGACGGTCCTTTGCCGCCCACTGGGCGATCAGCGTCGTCTTCCCGTAGCCGGCCGGCGCGACGATGCTGACGAACCGTGCCTGGCGACTTCCGCGCAGACGGCTGACGAGCGCGCTACGCCGGAGCGCCTCCCGACGCACAGGTGGAACGGCGAGCTTCGAAGGGCAGAGCTCGAAACCCGCGGGCGGGCCCTTCACAACGCGCCGCGGCGCAGTCGACGCGCGGCGGCGTCTCAGAGGTGCGCCGTGCTTATCGAACCGCTGCGAGATCGTCGCGGCGGCAACCTCGGTTCAATCCGCCTCCCTTTAGGCCCCTACCCGATGACCAAACCTAGGGTACTGAGGCCGTGTCGGACTCCGCAAGGTTCCCTAGGAACGAATCACCCGGTTCGGGCGACTCGCCCGACTCAGCCGCTGCCGGGCACGGGTGCTGCCTCCGGCACCGGTTCTTCAGGAGGCGCGCGCTCCGGACGCCGGATCAGCTCGAGATCCCGGGCGATGTGGACGGCGGCGGAGGTCAGCGGGGCGCCGAGCACGAGGCCCACCATCCCGAAGAGGGAGCCTGCGCCGATCGTCACGATCAGAACGACCAATGGGTTCAGCCCCAACGTTGCGCCGAACGCGACCGGCTGGAGGATGTTCTGGAGCAGGCCGTTCGCCAGCAGGACGACGACGAGCATGATCACCGCCGTCGTCGTTCCCTCGGTCGCCAGCGCGATCACGACCGCGAACGCCCCCGAGACGACCGCGCCGATGAACGGGACGTACGCCGTCACGAACGTGACCACGGCGATCGTTCCCGCGAGCGGAACGCCCAGAATGAGCGCTGCGACCCCGACGACGACCCCGTTGAACACCGCCACGATCGTCACTCCGAGGAAGTACCTTCGGAGCGAGTTCAGGACGTCGCCCGTGACGGTGGTCGCGACGGGAACGGGGACGCCGAGGTGGCGGTCGACGAATCTGCGGATCGCCTGCCCGTCCTTGAGCAGGAAGAACGTCGAGAAGAGCGTGAACGAGAGGAAGAACGCCAGCGAGGTCAGGCCCTCGATCCCGCCGGCCACGCCTTGCAGCAGCGTCGTGCCGATATCGGGCACAGCCTTTGCCACGTCCTGGCTCGCGCCCGACGTTCCGTTCGCGCCGGCGTCGTTCGCCCAGCCCTGGATCTTGTCCAGCGCCTGAGACGCCGCCGCGCGGATCTCCGCCGAGTTCTCGACGATGCCGCCGAAGACGAGCAGCGCCACCACGACGGCGAGCGCGAGCAGCAGCAAGAGCACCAGCGCCGAGCCTGCGGCACGCGGAATGCGGCGGCGCTGCATCGCGGCCACGAGCGGGCTGGCCACTGCGGCGATGATCGTTCCGGCCACGACGGGCGAGACGATCGTGGAGATCTCTCCGAGCAGCAGGATCGCGCCGGCAAGCACCGCCCCCAGGCCGACGAGGAACCACGAGAGCAGCCCAAGGTCGCGCAGCCACGTCGGCGCCTCGAACATCCGCGAGAGCTCGCCCTCGCTGATGCCGCCGAGCCCGTCGTCGGTCGGCTGCTCCGGCGGGGTCGCGTGCGTCCGATGACGTCGCGTGAAGGCCATGTCGCTGCTCGCGCGCACGTTGCGCCGAGACAGCGCCGATTGAAACGGAGCCGTCGGCGCCGGAACATCGCCCGAATCGGGTGAACCCGACGTGCCGCTAGTGCGACAGCGCGGCCTTCAGCGCAACGATCGCGCTCCCCAGCAGGAGGTTGAGCGCGACCACGACGGTCGGTCCGCGACCCGCTCAACGCCTCGACCCTGGCGTAGCGCAGGCCCTGCACGCCGAGCGTCGCGACTCCCAGCCCGAGCGCGAGCCAGACGGCCCTCGACTCGCGCAGAGTCCCGAGAGCGCCGAGCGTCAGCGCGACCGTCGGCGCGAGTGCAGCCAGGGGGATCGCCGCCTCGCGACGTGCGAGTCGACGCAGCTCGGTCCAATCGAGCCGGCGGCCGGTGTCGATGCTCTCTTCGAGGCCATGGGCGTAGACGTGCGCGAGCCAGAAGACGATCGCCGACGAGCCGACGAACCCCGCCAGCCGCCCGGCGTCGGCGGCCCCCGCGCCCGCCGCGATCACCGACATCGCCACGATCGTCCCGTAGACCGTGCCCGCGATCGAGCGACTCGACCCGAGCAAGAGGCGGCTCACGGCGCTCGGTTCGTGCTTCGACACCGCGCGATTCTCTCAGTTCACCTCGTCTGGACGATGTGCCGTCACCCCGCCCGGTCGCACGATGGCGACGTGCTCCGGCGAACGGTCCTCGCGTCCTTTGCTGCCGCTCTCGCGCTGCTCGCCGCAGGCTGTGGCGGCGACGACGAGAGCTCCGCGACGACCGACTGGGCCAACGGCGTCTGCACGGCGATCACCACCTGGACGGCGTCGATTCAGTCCGCGGCGAGCTCGATCCAGGACAACCCGACGAAGGAGGGGCTCCAGAGCGCCGCGGACGACGCGACGCAGGCGACGAAGACGTTCGCCGACGACATCAAGGGTCTCGGCGCGCCCGATACCGACTCGGGACAGCAGGCGAAGAGCTCGCTCGACTCGCTCGCCGACCAGGTCGAGACGAGCGCGGACGAGATCTCGAGCGCCGTCGACAGCTCGGCCGGAACGCTCGCCGCGATCTCGGCCATCAGCGGCACGCTCACCACGATGGCCGATCAGGTCTCCTCCACGTTCGACCAACTCGAGGAGCTCGACGCTGGCGACGAGCTCAGAGACGCGTTCGACGACGCCGACTCGTGCGATGAGCTCCAACGGAGCTAGGAGGGTTTGGCGAACGGGCCTCGTCGCGGGTGCGCTGGGTGGTGCGAGGCAAGGACGCAGGAGCGTTCGTATCCAGTGGATACGGGCGCGACTGAGGACGCCGCATCGCGCTGCCCAGCGCAGCCCGGGGCACAGCGGCTGTTTCGTCAAACCCCCCTAGCCGAGCGCGAGCCGGCTGTGGCCGCCTGAGTCCGGCATGGGGTCAGCCGCAAGCGTCAGCGGCAGGAGCCCGAGGTACCGGTTGAAGATCGAGTCGACGAGCCGGGGCCGGCTGAGCGCCTTGAGCAGCACCGTGAGCACGCGCGGCGGCAGCTCGGGAATCAGGCGCTGGAGCACGTAGGTGGCCCGGAACCCGGTTCGATGCCTCGCGCTGAAGGCACCGTAGGCGGCGAGCGCCTCGTCCACGGTCGCTTCGTGGTCGAGCACGCGGCGCAGCTCGCGGCCGCAGGCGATGCCGAAGTAGAACGCGCCGCGGATGCCCTCGGCCGAGAGCGCGAAGCAGTGGCCTGCGGAGTCTCCGACGAAGAAGCAGCCGTTCTCCGCAGCCGGCCGGAGCCGGTGCGGGATGAGGTTTCCCTGGTGACGGACCGGTGGCACGCCGAAACGCCGGGCGACCTCCTCCGTCGGTTGCTTCACGGCGACGCGAGGATCGTACGAGCCGGCGCCGACGCGCACCTCGTCTCCCGCCGGGACAAACCAGCTGTAGCCCCGCCGGACGAGGGAGCGATCGATCACGACGTCGAGCGCGTCGCCGCTGCCGTTCGGGTGCACCTCGAGCCCCCGCGTGAGCGGACCTCCCGTCCCCGTCCACGGCTGCGACCCGAGCACTCGGCGCCAGCCGAGGGCGTCGACGACCAGCGGCGCTTGGACGATGCCGCGGTCGGTGCGTATCCCGCCCTCGACCCGCCCCTTCACGAGCGCACGCTCGAAGCGTGCGCCTGACTGGCTCCACAGCAGCCGGCACAGCTCCGAGTAATCGAACGCGCCCCAGCTCCAGGGCAGGCGGACGCGAACGGAGTCGTGGGGAGTCGTGAAGCGCATGAACGGAATCTCCTGCCTCACCGCGCTCTCGAGGCCCAGAGCCTCGAGCCAAGGCATCGGCGCGGCACAGGCGGAGGTCGGGTGCGCGCCGATCTCGTCGCGATCGAGGACCAGCACGTCGGCGTGTGTCCCGGCGAGCTCACGCGCGACGGTCAGTCCGGCAAAGCTCGCGCCGCAGACGACGACGTCGGCCCGCTCGTCGGCAAACGGCTGAACGGGTCGCCGGCTCACCGCGAGCGCACCGCAACCCGTGCGAGGTCGGTCAGCCGCGGTCGGCTGGCGCGGCCGAGCACGTCGTAGCCGTTCCGCTCGATGCGATCGAGGACGGCGGTGTAGACCGCGCGCGCGAGCCCGATCCCGCGCCTCGCCGACGGGATCGCGGTGACGAGCGCAGGAGTCGTCTCGGCGAAGAGCGCGCGGGCGAGCCGGACCTCGGACGCCACGAGTTCCCTGAGGCTGTGGGTGGCGGTCGCGGCCGCCAGGTCGTTCTCGCCGACGCCGTGCCGCTCGCGCTCGTCGGCCGGCAGGTAGATCCGATCGAGCAAGTAGTCCTCGCGCATGTCGCGCAGGAAGTTCGTCAGCTGGAACGCGACGCCGAGGCGCCCTAAACGCTCGCTCTCCCCCGGTGCTCCGAGGATGACGGCCATGATCCGGCCGACGGACGCGCCGCTGCCGTCCATGTAGCGCTCGAGCTCCTCGCGCGTCTGGATTCTGAGCCGCCCGCAGTCCATCCGCATCGACGCCATGTAGGGCCGGAGCTCTGCGACGGGAAGCTCGTACTCGGCCGTTGCGTGGACGAGCGCCGCGATCACCGGGTGGCTCGATCTCCCCGTCTTCAGTCCGCGGTCGAGCTCCCGCTCCCACTCGTCGAGGGCCGCCCGGCGTTCGTTCGGTCGAAGGTCCGGACGGGCACCGTCGACGATCTCGTCGGCGCCGCGCACGAACCCGTACAGCGCATGAACGGCGGAGCGGCGTTCTCTCGGAAGTCTGGACACCGCAAGGTGATAGGTCGGGTCGTGGCGACGCAGCATCCGCCGGCAGGTCGCGTATGCCGCCGCCGGCGAGGGCCCTGTCGTCGGCGAGACCTCGGCTCCTGGCACGGCCTGATCCTATGCGTGCTCATCGGGCGGGCCGCTCACGGAGCGAGGCCGGGAGTCCGATAAGGCTGGCATGTGGAACATGACCGGAATCCCGCTCAGGGTCGTGTTGCCCCTTGCGGTGATCCTGTTTCTCGTCTCGCAGATGGGCACGCTCCGGTTCTGGCGCTTCGTCGACGACGCGACGACCCCCGGTAAGGAGCACGCCGGGCTCACCCGAGAGGAAGCCGTTGCCAAGGCCGTGGCGAGGGTCGAAGGGTTCCTCGATCATCACGGGTACCCCGGCGGGAAGATCGCGCTCGTCAGGGCGGAGCCCATCGACGGCCGCGTGCAGTGGTGGTGTCAGGGCTGCAAGCACTGGCAGGTCGAGCTCGCCCTTCGCGACGAGCGCTTCTGCATCGCCACCACCGAGGAGTTCGCGGCCTTCTCGAACGGGTGCGACAGGTGGCACCCCCGCGCCGACCCTCCCCCCGCCGCGGTGGTCGCAGCGGCCAGGCCCGCGCGCGCGATCACCCCCTCCGTCGGCGGCGGCCTCCTACTCCAGCGCCGGATCGGGCGCACCGCGGACATCTACGTCCTTCACGCGGGTCGTCTCCGGCGCGTCACCCGCACGGAGCAGCACGAGAGCAGCCCGGTGTGGTCGCCGGACCTGAGGCGGATCGCCTTCGTGGTGAACCCGGGCGCCTCGGAGCTCGACGTCTACACCATGCGCCCCGACGGGAGCGACGTCGTTCGCGTGACGAGCTCTGCCGGCCCCGACGAAGAGCCGACGTGGCTTCCCGACGGACGCCTCGCGTACCGCAGCGTCAGGGACGGAATCGGCTCGATCTACGTGGACGACGAGCGGGTGCTGGAGGAGACGTCTTCGGCCGAGTGGTCTCCCAGCGGCAAGGTGATCGCGTTCTCCGCGACGATCGAGTTCGGGTTCGACGTGTGGCTCACCGACGCCGCGGCACGAGAGCGATGGAACCTCACGTCGACACTGTACGAGGACGCGTACAACCCGCGGTGGTCGCCGGACGGAACACGAATCGCGTTCGCGACAACCGAGGCGATCTACGTGATGCGCGCCGACGGCCGGAAACTTCGCCGCATCGTCACGCAACCGCACGACCTCGCGCTCTCCTGGACGCCGGACGGGAAGCGGGTCGCGTGGGTCGGCAACACGGAGCGCAACTTCGGGATCCATGTCACGGAGGTCACGTCGCGCCGCACGGTCCGGCTCACGCGCCACGAGGGCGACCACGCCCCCGACTGGCGCTAGAACGGAGGCCGTACTCGCCTCCTTGCGCTAGGCCGGCAGCATGCCGTGATACACGCCGAGCCGGGCGCCGACGACGGCGTCGGCGGCACGGAGCGCTTCCGCATTTCCGGTCACCGCCGCGACGAACTCGTCGCCGGGCAGCTCGAGCAGCTCGACGTCGGTCGTCGCGACGACGGTTGCGGTCCGCGGGACGTCGCGCAGCAACGCGATCTCGCCGAAGAACTCGCCCGCGCCGAGCCGGCGACCCCCGCCCTCCTCCGAGGCGACCTCGACGGTTCCCTCGGCGATGACGAAGAAACGGTCGCCGCGCTCGCCGCGCGTCACGATCGTCTCCCCAGCCGGCACACGACGGCGGACGAGCCGCCCGGCGAGGTATTCGAGCGTCGGCGGCGGCAGCGGTGCGAAGAGGGGCAGCGACTGCAGCAGCTCGAGCTCGGGCACGGGCTCGGCCCGATCCATCCTCGAGAGCGATCCCCACGAGAAGACCGCGAGCACCGGCAGCACTGCGCCGACCACAACCAGCGCCCCACGGTCGCCCGCGAGGTCTATGAGAACCGGGGCGGCGACCGATCCCAGGGCAACTGCGACGAGGATCACGCTCTCCATCGCGGCGAACGCGCGTGCGAGGACCTCGTCGGGGACCGCACGCTGCAGAAGGGTGTCGCCCGAGACGTCGACGATCGTGTTGCCGACTCCGACGACCGCGAGGGCGACGATCGCGACGAGCGGCTCGGGCCAGATTCCGATCAGGACGATCGGTACGCCCCAGAGGACGATCCCGACGCCGAAGTCCGTTCCGAGCCGGGCTCGAGCGACGAGCGCCGCGGCCGCGATCCCGCCAATGATCCCGCCCACGCCGAGCACGGAGTTGAGATAACCCACGCCTGACGCGCCGAGGTCGAGCGTCTCGAGCGCGAGCACGACGACGAGCACGCCGAGCGCGCCGTCGACGAACGTCTGCGCCGCGAACAGACCCGTCAGCACCGTGAGCCTCCGATCGGCGACGATCGCGCGAAATCCCTCCGTGGTCTCACGAAGGAAGCCGCCGGAGCGCTCCTCGCCTTCGTCTGCTTCGACCTCGCGCAGCCGTGTGGGCTCGTCGACCCGCGCGATGAGCGCGGCCGACCAGAGAAGGAACCCCGCCGAAGCGACGAAGGTTGCTTCGACGCCGCTGGTGGCAACGAGCACGCCGCCCACAGCCGGCCCGACGAAGATCCCGACGCTCTCGATGGTGCTCGCCGCCACGTTCGCCGCCGTGAGCTCCTCCGGCGTCTTCGCGAGCCCCGGCACGAGCGCCGCCTGGGCGGGGCGAAAAGCGGTGCCGATCACCGTCCCGACGATCGAGATCACGTAGACAGCCAACGGCGGTCCGTCCGAGGCCACGATCACCGCCATCGAGGCGAGGAGCGCCGCACGGAGGAGGTCCGCCGTGACCATCACCCGCACGCGAGGAAAACGGTCGCCCAGCGCGCCCGTGAAGGGTGAGGCCACGCCGGCGCTGATCCAGCGGGCGAGGCCGATCAGACCGACGGCATACGCGCCGTCCTGCTCGAAGGCATAGACCGCGATCGCGACCGTGTAGGCCCACGCCCCGATGTTCGACCCCGCCCACGCGAGCTGCAGCCGGCGGAGGTCGCGGTTCGTGAAAACCCGGCGGAAAGCGGTCAAGGAGGCCCGCACGGGGTGAGCATTGCAATCAGACCGGCGATCTGGAAGAAATTCGGGGGGAAGAAAGCGCGTCTAACCACCGTCTTGAGTTGCGAGAAGTCGGATTCCAACGGAAGGAGCACCGGTGTCGGAGCAGGACGAGACGAGAACGGATCCGAAGGACGAGGTCGAGGCGCACAAGCGCCGGCCAGGCGTGGCGTCCGACGAGCCGACCGAAGGCGATTCCGAAGACGTCGAGCTGCACAAGAAGCGCAGCCCAATGGCGAGCGACGAGCCGACGGCCGAGGGCGAGAGCGACGACGACGTCGAGCTGCACAAGAAGCGCAGCCCAATGGCGAGCGACGAGCCGACGGCCGAGGGCGAGAGCGACGACGACGTCGAGCTTCACCGCCGCATCAGCGCGAAGTAGCGACCAGGACTTGGCGGTTGCGGCCGGGGCCCTGCCCCGGCCGCTTGCTGTTCAGCGGCGGATGATTTCCTCCAGAGCCGCGAGCAACCGCAGCGCCGAAGCCCTGCGCTCGGGCGGCAGCGCATCCAAGTTGCGGCCGAGCTGCGCGAGCCGCTGCAGCTCCTCGTCTGCGCCCTCGAGTGCTGCTCGCGCGCGGCGGGCGCGCAGGAGGAGGTCGAGCCCGACCGCGGCCTGATTCGCGAAGCGGCCGAGGAGGTCCATCTCGGCGAGCGTGAACCGCGTGTCCTTCGGGCGGTCGAGCACCGAAAGCACTCCGAGGGCGGTGTCCTCGTGAAGCAACGGGACGGCCATCATCCCTTTGGGGACGTAGCCCGTGGATTCGGCAGCCTCACGGCCGAAGCGCGGATCTCCCTCGAGGTCCTCGAGCACGAGCGGCTGCCGAGTCGCGAGCACCCAGCCCGCGATGCCGGTGTCTGCGGGAAACCTCCTGCCGACGAGGTCGTCGGAACCCTCGCCCGCCACCGCTTCGAAGACCAACTCCTCCGCTTCCTCGTCGAGGAGGAAGATCGACGATGCCTTCGCGGCGAAGATCGCCCGCGCCGTCTCGACGATCGACGTCAGCAGGGATCGGTGCAGCTCGTCGTCTGCGAGCACGCCTGCCGCGACCGCGGCCTGGAAACGATCGTCGCTCAAGGCATCGGCCCGACGTTCATGGACGTGAGGGCGAGCACGCTCTTCAGTTGGAAGGGGGGCAGCTGCGGATGCTTCGAAAGGATCAGCGCGCAGAGTCCGGAGACGTGCGGCGTCGCGAAGCTATTGCCGGTGCACCGGAGCGTCGCTCCCTCGAGCCAGGCGACGTCCACCTCGAGACCTCGTGCGAAGAACTCGACCGGCGGCTCCGGGTTGTAGTAGTAGGCGAACGGGTCAGACTCCTCGTGGCTCCCGACCGAGATCACCGACGAGAAGCGCCACGGGTAGCTCTCGACCGGCATGTTGTGAGCCGAGGCGACGAGAACGGTGCGGCGGAAGTACGCGCTGTCCGCGAGCTCGTGCAGCAGGGCTGCAAAGTCGCGCTTCGTCGTCGAGAGGCTCATGTTCACGACCTCGAAGCCCTGTTCGATTGCCCAGCGCAGACCCGCGAGCAGCACCCTGCCGCTGCCCTTGTACCCCTCACCGAGAACACGGACGGAGATGAGCTCGCAGTCGGGAGCGAGGCCCCGGACGATGCCCGCACAGGCGGTCCCATGACCGCATCGATCGCCCGAATCGTCCTCGGTGACGACGGGGTCGCCCGCGTCGTCCACCGAGACCGCGTAGGCCGCCTGGACCGGGCCGACCAGTGGATGACCGGCCTCGATGCCGCTGTCGAGGATGCAGACGCGAACGCCGGCGCCCGTCGCGCCGCCGAACGCCCACTCCCGGGTGACCTCCGCGGGCCAGCCGAGATCCAGCCGAATGCCGTCGACGGCGGCGGCGGGGAGACTCCATGCCGGGAGCTCCTCCTCGTCCATGTGGGCGTACACGTCAAGCGCGGCGTTCATCCGACGCACGCTAACGCAGGAGCGCCCGGCAGCGGCGCTCAACTTCCGCCGCACCGACTGTCGCCGCGGTCCTGATCGCGCTGCCGATCGTCACGGCGAGCGCTCCCGCTTCGAGCCACATCTCGATCGCATCAAGCGCGATCCCGCCCGAGACCGGTCAGATGGCTCGGGCTATTGCCCGACCTGTAGCTCTGCTCGGACGGCGCGCACGCCGGCAACCATCGCTTCGAGCTTGCCGAGCGCGGTCTCGCGTGCGAGGTACTTCATCCCGCAGTCCGGCGCGAGGACGAGCCGCTCGGGTCCCACCACCGTGAGGGCCTTGCGGACCCGATCTGCGACGATCTGCGGTGTCTCGACCGCGCCCGAGCCGAGGTCGAGGACTCCCAGGACGATCGTCTTGTCGGGGATGTCGCGCAGCACCTCCGGGTCGAGGTTCGGCTGCGCCGCCTCGAGCGAGAGGTGAGTCGCGAGGCAGTCGGCGAGCTCACGGAGGAACGGGTAGCCGGCGGGTCGGTCGTGAACGATGTGCGCGTAGCCGAAGCAGGTGTGAAGGACCGTGTCGCCTGCGATGCCGTCGAGCGCACGGTTGATCGCTTCGACGGCATACTCCCGCGCCGGCTCGGGACGCGCCTGGAGGTACGGCTCGTCGATCTGGACGACGTCGGCTCCGGCTGCCTTGAGGTCCCGCAGCTCCTCGTTGACGGCGTCGGCGTACGCGAGCGCGAGGCTCCGCTCGTCCGGGTAGTAGTCGTTCTGGGCCTGCTGCGTCATCGTGAACGGCCCGGGAACGGTGATCTTGATCCGGCGATCCGTGATCGAGCGGAGAAACTCGACGTCACGGACCTCGACCGGCCGCGTGCGGCTGATGGGACCGACGACCCTCGGGACGGGATTCTCGTGACCGGTGCGGTCGAGCGCGACGCCCGGCTCGTCCAGGTCGACTCCTTCGAGCGCCGTCGCGAACCGGTTGGAGTAGCTCTCTCGGCGCATCTCTCCGTCTGTGATCACGTCGACGCCCGCCCGCTCCATGTCCCGGACGGCGAGCCGAGTCGCGTCGTCCTGGGCCTCCTCGAGGAACGGCTCCGGTATCCGCCAGAGCTCGCGCGCTCGCACCCGCGGCGGTAGCCGCTCGCCGAGCCGGTCGCGGTCGATCAGCCAGTGAGGCTGGGGATAGCTCCCCACGACCGACGTGAGCAGAACGCCGGTCACGAGTGCTCGACGAGCTTCGACTTGTACTCGCTCCGCCGCAGGCTCCCCCACGGAACGAGCTCCACGCGCGTCTGGACGACGAGCGCGTCGCGCACCCTGTGACGAATCGCCTCGGCGAGCGCGGGATCGCCCGTTGCGCCCTGCGCGAGCTCGACACTCACCGGAAGCGGCGGCCGCTGCTTCACGCCCGGCGACAGCGGCTTGACGACGATGTGACCGCTGACCTCGGGAGCGAACGCACTCACGACTTCGCGGATCGCCGAGGGGAAGACGTTGACCCCGCGGACGATGAGCATGTCGTCCGTTCGTCCGATGCACCGCACTCGAGGGCTCGTGCGGCCACAGGCACACAGGCTCGTCCGGACCTCGACGTGATCGCGCGTGCGGAACCGAAGCAGCGGCGCTGCGCGGTGCTGGAGATGCGTCAACACGAGCTCGCCGGTGGCGCCGTCATCCAACTCGACGGCAACGCCCGTTTCGGGCTCGATCAACTCGGCGTGAACGAAGCCGCGCGCGCCCAGGTGCATTCCGTCCTGCTGCTCGCACTCACCCCAGAGCGAGACGCCGATGTCCCCGATACCCATCGCCTCGGTGACCTTCGCGCCCCAACCTTCCTCGAGGTTCGCACGGAAGGCCGGCTCGCCTCCGCCGGGCTCACCCGCCACGAGCACGCGCTCGACGCTCGACCCACGGAGATCGACGTCCCGCTCGGCCGCCCACTCGACCAGATATGCGGCGTAGGACGGCGTGAGCACGACGGCGTCGGGCCTGAGGAGCTCGACCGCGAGCATCAAGCGCTCGGTGTTCCCGGTTCCGACCGGGATGTGAGAAAGGCCGATGCGCTCGAACGCCGCGAGGGCTGCACCGGCGACGAACGGCCCGGCGTTGTACGTGGAGACGATGCGCTGGCCGGAGGCGACACCGGACGCTGCGTAGCTGCGTGCGGAGGCCGTGACCCAGTTGTCGAGATCGGCGGCCGTCAGCGGGACGTAGCTGGGCGCTCCCGTCGTGCCGCTCGTCGAGTAGATCCGGACGATCTCGGACGGCGCCGCGCAGAGATGCGCGCCGATCGGGCTCTCGGGCGTGCACGTCGCCCTGAGCTCTCGCTTGTCGGTGAGAGGCAGCTGCGCGATGTCCGCAAGCCCGCCCGTCGCCTCGGGGGAGGCGAAGCCCGCTTCTGCCAGCTTCTCGCGATAGAAGGTCGAGCGATCGAAGAGGTAGGCGAGCTGCGTGCGATAGCTCGCGTCGTCGACGGCGAGCTGCTCCGCCCACGGAAGGCTCTCGACCTCAGGCGCGAGCATCGGGCTCGTACTCGACCGCCTCCTCCGCCTTCGCGGCCAGCAGGAAGCCGAGCGGCTGCTCGCGCTCCTCGGCCAGATGCGCGAGCAGGCCGGCAGTGCGCGCGAGAATCGGAACGGCCTTCGCGTCGTCCGGCGAATAGCCGAGGTCGAGCATCACCGCCGCGATCGGCATGGCGACGTTCATCGTGAGCGGCTTGCCCCAGGCCTCGGCCACGGCGTCGCGGAGAGCACGCGCGAGGAGCACGTGCGGTCCGCTGACCCCGCGCGCATCCGCGAGCTCGAGAATCCGTTCCGCGCGAGGGTCGAGCGGCCGATGGACCGGATGCCCGAACCCCGGCACCTTGTCGCCGGAGGCCTGGATCGCGCGCGCGACGTCTCCGGCAACCGCTGTCGGCGTGCCCCCGGACGCAACCTCTCTCTGCATGTCCTCGAGCAGCCGCCCGCAGGCTTCGGACGTGCCGAGCACGACCGGCCCCGCGCCGAGGATCCCCGCAGCGACCGCGCCCTGCAGCGATCCCGGGTCGGCGGCGAGCGTCATGCGCGCCGCCACGTTGCTGGGCATCATCCCGTGCTCGGCGATCGCGACGAGCAGCAGGTCGAGGAAGAAGCGCTGATCGTCGCTGGGCTCGCGCCCGGTGAGCAGCAGATGGAAGTACTCGGTGAAGCTCAGCCGGCCCATCAGGTCGCCGCAGAGGTCGCGCCCACGCACTTCGACCCTGTCGGGATAGGCCTGGCTGATGTGGCTCACGGGGCCGCCGGCCTCACCGGGCATTCCCGCGACGCTACGCAGAGGACGCGCGACCGTCAAGCCCGGCTGAGCCGAGCAGGAGTGGTCGCGCGTTCTCGACGCTCGAGCTCAGCCCGATCGCACGGCGTGCTGCCCGTTTCGCTGGTTCGCGATGAAGTCGCGATACCAGCGGTAGCTCGACTTCGGCACGCGCTCGAGCGTCGGGTAGTCGACGTAGACGATCCCGAAGCGCTTCGAGTACCCGTGTGCCCACTCGAAGTTGTCGAGCAGCGACCACACGAAGTAGCCGGCCATCGGGACACCTGCCTCGATCGCTTTGCCGATCGCGGCGACGTGCGCCTCGATGTACGCCTGTCGCTCGGGGTCGTTCACCTCGCCGTCGTGCGTCGGGTGATCGCCGAACGCGGCGCCGTTCTCCGTGATGTAGATCGGGGGCGGGTCATAGTCGTCGCGCACGCGCACGAGCAGGTCGTACAGACCGTTCGGGTAGATCTCCCAGTCCATCGCGGTGTACGACGCGTCCGGATCGCGCACGGCGAGCGGGCGCCCGCCCTCGGGGTTCGCGCGCAGCACCTGTCGCGAGTAGTAGTTGACGCCGAGGAAGTCGAGCGGCGCGGCGATCGCCTCGAGATCACCGTTCTCGACCGGCGGCGCCGACGGTGCGAAGTACTCCAGCATGTCGGCCGGATAGCTCCCGCGGAACACGGGATCGAGGAACCAGCGGTTGAAGAACCCGTCGGCGTTCTGCGCGGCAAGACGGTCGGCTTCGTTCTCGCTCGCGGGGTACGCGGGGTTGAGGACAAGTGTGATGCCGACCCTCGAGTCGGGAGCGACCCGCCGAATTGCCTCCGCCGCCCAGCCGTGCGAGAGGAGGAGATGATGGGCTGCGGCGAGCGCGTCGTCCGTGCTCGCACGCCCGGGCGCGTGCTCACCGGATCCGTAGCCGAGCCACGCGGCGACCCAGGGCTCGTTGTGCGTGATCCAGTGCGAGACCCGGTCGCCGAGACGCTCTGCAACGACCTCGGCGTACTCGACGAAGGCTTCGGCGGTCGAGCGCGCCGCCCAGCCGCCTTCGTCCTCCAGCGTCTGCGGCAAGTCCCAGTGGTAGAGGGTCGGGAACGGCTGCACGTCCTGCGCCAGCAGCTCGTCGATCAGCCGGTCGTAGAAGTCGAGTCCGCTCTGGTTCACGCGGCCTCGCCCCTCCGGGAAGATGCGCGGCCAGGCGATCGACAGGCGGAACACGTCGAGCCCGAGCTGGTGCATCAGCCGGATGTCGTCGGGAAACCGGTGGTAGAAGTCGCAGGCGACCGCGCCGGTCTCGCCGTTGCGCACCTTCCCGGGCGTCGCGCAGAACCGGTCCCAGATGCTTTCGCCGCGCCCGTCCTCGTGGGCGGCGCCTTCGATCTGGTACGCCGCCGTCGCGGCGCCCCAGACGAAGTCGGCGGGAAACGCGGTCTTGTCGGTCATGCTGCATGCCTCCTCACGAAGTGGTTGGGTCGTTCTTCGACGAGCGCCGTTCCCGCGCCGAGCTCGCCGACGTCGCGGCCTGCGCGGGCAGGCAGCCGCTGCTGCCGGAGCGCAGTCTCGGGATGCGGCACCGCCGAGAGCAGGAGCCGTGTGTACGGGTGAAGCGGCTCGAGGAGCACGGAGTCGGTCGGGCCCTGCTCGACGATCTGGCCGGCGTACATCACGAGCACCTCGTCGGCGACGTAGCGCGCGCTCGCGATGTCGTGCGTGATGTAGAGGAACGCGATCCCGAACTCGTGCTTCAGTTGCATCATCAGGTTGAGGATCCCGATGCGGATCGAGACGTCGAGCATCGAGATCGGCTCGTCGGCGAGGATCACTTCTGGGTTGACGGCGAGCGCGCGCGCGATTGCGACGCGCTGACGCTGGCCCCCCGAGAGCTCGTGCGGGTACTTCGCCGCGTACTTCTCCGGCGGACTGAGACCCACGGTGCGCAGCAGCTCGTGCACCCGAGGAGTCACCTTGCTCCTCGGAACGACGCTGTGAATCCGCACCGGCCGCTCGAGGTGATGCTTGATCGTCCTCACCGGGTTCAGCGAGTCGAACGGGTCCTGGAAGATCATCTGCACGCGCGAGCGGTAGAGCTGGACGTCGCAGCGATCCAGCACGTCCTTCCCCCCGTAGAAGACCGAGCCTGAGGTCGCGTCGTGCAGCCGCGCGAGGATGCGCGCTACGGTGCTCTTGCCGCTGCCACTCTCGCCGACGAGCGCCGTGATCGTGCCCGTTCGGAGCGTGAAGCTCACGTCGTCGACGGCGCGCAGCTTCTTGAAGTCCTTCGTCAGTCCCTGGACCACGAGCTCGGTGGTCACGACCGCGACTCCTCGACGAGATGACAGGCGACCTCGTGGCCGGGCGCAACCGGCTTGAGCACGGGTCGCTCCACCGTCTGCCTCGCGTAGAGCGCGGCGTCCTCGGGCCGGCAGTGTGGGCACCGGGGATGGAAGCGGCACCCGCGTCGGCGGGTCGGCGAGATCGGGCGGGGTGCCGGGGATGCCGGCCAGCCGCACGATCGGCCCGCTGAGCGGCGGGAACGAGCTGCGAAGCCCGACCGAATAGGGGTGCAGCGGGTTGGCGAAGAGCTCCGGGGACTCGGCCAGCTCGACGATCTCGCCCGCGTACATGATTGCGACCCGGTCCGCGAACTCGAGCAGCAGCGACAGGTCGTGCGTGATGAACAGCACCGCGAACCCGAGCTCGCGCTGCAGCTGCTGGACCTCCTGCAGGATCTCGCGCTGGACGACGACGTCGAGCGCCGTGGTCGGCTCGTCCATGATCACGAGCTCCGGCTCGAGCGCGAGCGCCATCGCGATGATCACGCGCTGGCGCATGCCGCCGGAGAGCTCGTGCGGGATATGCGCGCACCCGGTCGCGGTCGATCCCGACGAGCGCGAGGAGGTCGCCGGCGCGCCGGAGAGCGTCACGCCGGTTCACGCGCTCGTGCGCCTGCATCATGTCCACGAACTGGTCGCCGATGCGCATGACCGGATTGAGGGCGCTCATCGCGCTCTGGAACACCATCGAGACGTTCCGCCAGCGGTAGCCACGGAGCTGCCTCGTGCTCAGCCCTCCGAGATCGACGCCGCGGAACCGGATCTGCCCGCCGGTCACCTCGGCAGGCGAACGCAGGATCTGCAGGATCGCGTTCGCCGCCGTGGTCTTGCCGCAGCCCGACTCGCCGGCGAGGCCGACGATCTCGCCTGCTCGAATCGTCAGGTTGACGTGATCGACCGCGCGGAGTGCGCCGTCGGGCTCCAGGTAGTCGACGACGAGGTCGTCGAGCTCCAGCAGCGTCTCCTTCTCGACTTCGGGCACGGCCGAGAGCGCTACGTCGTGCACGAGGCCGGTCACCGGGCCGCTTTCCGCCGGCGCAAACGCGGGTTCGCGAGCTCGTCGACGCCGAAGTTGATGAACACGAGTGCCGCGACCGAGAGTGCCAGCGCGACTCCCGGGAAGACAAAGTGCCACCAGTTGCCCTGGAGGACGCTCGAGTTGTTCTGCGCCCAGTAGAGCGTCGTTCCCCAGGTGATCTTGTTGACGTCGCCGAACCCGAGGAACTCGAGCCCGGCGGCGAAGATGATGGAGAGATAGAAGACGAGCAGGAAGCCGGCGGCGATCCGGCTGACCATGTTCGGCATGATCTCGCCGAAGACGATTCGCCAGCTTCTCTCGCCGCTGACCTTGGCCGCCTGGATGAAGTCGCGGTTCCTGAGCGTCAGCGCCTGGCTTCGGAGAATGCGAGCCTCGACGGCCCACGTCGTCAGGCCGAGGATCAGCACCATGACCACCGGCCCCCGCGTCGGCACGAGTGAGTAGACGACAAGCAGTAGCGGCAGCACCGGGATGATGAGGAAGATGTTCGTGACGAGGTTGATCGAGTCGTCGATCCAACCGCCCGAGTACGCGGCGAACATGCCCAGCGTCGCGGCGATCACGGTCGAGATCAGCGCCGCCGCCGCGCCGACCGCGAGCGACGTCCTGGCGCCCCACACCACCTGGGCGAAGACGTCGTAGCCCTGGTCGGTCGTGCCGAACCAGAACTCGCTGTTCGGCGACTGGCCCGGCAGCGCGACGATCTCGTCCGGCGGGTACTGCGCGAGCACGGGCGCGAGTAGAGCGGCGAGGACCATGCCGGCGAAGACGACGATCCCGAAGCAGGACTTCGGGTTCGTCAGCAGGAGCCGCGCCCACTCCGGCGAGCGGAGCCGCCGGCTCGGCACGCCGGGGAGAGGCATCGCGACCGGGTCGACGACCACGGTCAGTTCGCGCGCACGCGCGGGTCGAGAAGGACGTAGACGAGGTCCATGATCAGGTTGGCGACGAGGACGCAGACGGCGAAGACGAGCAGCAGCGCCTGTGCGAGCGGATAGTCGGAGCCGAGTGCGGCTTGCTGAAGCGTCAGCCCGACGCCCGGGTAGCTGAAAACGTACTCGATGAAGATGAGGCCGCCGACCGCGGCGCCGAACTGGGCGGCGAAACCGGTCAGCGGCGGCAGGATCGCGTTGCGCCCCGCGTACATCGTCATGACGCGGCTGTCTCGGAGGCCCTTCGCGTGGGCCATCGCGACGTAGTCCTCCTCGACGGTGCCGATCATCACGTTCCGCATGCTGAGCAGCCACCCGCCGGTGAAGACGCACAGGATGACCAGCATCGGGAGCTGCGCGTGGCGCACGACGCTCTGGAGAAAGTCAACGCTGAACCCCGGCTCGATGTTCGTGTCGTAGGCGTGCTGGATCGGGAACCAGCCCCACTTCAGCCCCAGGAAGTACACGGCGACGAGCGAGGTGAAGAACGCAGGAAACGCGCCGAGCGCGATCAGCAGCGGCGTGAAGACGCTGTCGACGACCCCGCCGCGACGCCACGCGGCAACCATCCCGAGCAACGTGCCGATCACGAACGCGAAGGCGAACGAGACGCCGACGAGAAAGATCGAGTACGGGAGCGTGCGGCCGATCACCTCCGTCACCGGAGCGGGGAAGTTCGAGGTCGAGATGCCGAAGTCGCCGTGCACGAGCTGCCCCAGGTACGTGAAGTACCCCTGGAGCAACGGTTCCTTCTGGAACCCGAGGGCGTTTCGCAGGTTCTCGACCGCGTTCGGGTTGGCCGCGAGCTGGGCCGGCGAGAGCCGTGCGAGGAGGCCGTCGATCGGCTCGCCGGGGACCATTCGCGGCAGGAGGTAGTTCAGCGTCACCGCGCCCCAGAGGGCGACCGCGTAGAACCCGAGTCGACGAAGGATGAATCGCACGCGTCTACCGGAGTATCGACCGGCGGACGCCCCGGGGGCCAGGGCGCCCGCCGACCGCCGGGTTCACCGGATCCGGGTCCTCATCGCCTTGCCGCCGGGGCAGATCGTCGTCAGCAGCACGGCATTCTCCGGGTACGTGTTGTAGATCGGCCGCACATAGTGGTTGGTGGGCGTCGGGAAGCAGTGGAAGTACTTCGTGCTGTAGGTCGACCACTGCGGTCCGATGAAGATCGGGATGACCGGCAGCTTCTGGAGCCAGAGCTTCTGCAGCTGCACCGCGATCTTCCGCTGGCTGGTCACCGCGAGCGTCGACTTCCATTGATCGAGCAGGCTGGTCGCCTTCGTGTCCTGGAAGTGCGCGAAGTTGCCCGTGTTGACGGCGTCCTCGCCCGACGGGAGGTACGTGTTCCTGTGCATGTTGTTGAAGAAGAAGCCGAACGGCGAGCCCGTCGCGGCGGTCTGCCACATGAGGGTCACGAACTTCGTGCTCGTCGCGTTCGGGAACCATTCACCCCAGCCCGGCTCGAGCTTGACGCGCGCGTCGATGCCGATGTCCTGGAGGTTCTTCGTGATGATCTGGAGCGAGGCGACCCAGTCCGACCAGCCCGAGATCACGTGGATCGTGAAGCTGACGCGGTTGCCTCGCGGGTCCATCAGCCTGTCGCCGTCGTAGCGGAACCCGTTCGACGTCAGCATCTGCTTCGCAGCAGTGGGGCTGTACTTCGCCAGCTTCTTCGCGTCGGCCTTGACCTTCGCGTCGGTCACCCACTTCGGGAACAGCTGCGAGAGGCCGATCGCGTCGGTGGGCGGCGCGTAGCCGTACTCGCCGAGCTTCGAGACCTTGTTGCGGTCGATTGCCATGCTGATTGCCTTGCGGAACGGGATGAGGCTGTACGGGTACTTCCCGGTGTCGAACATCACCGAGATCGGGTACGCCGTGACGTCGTAGAACGCGTGGTAGTAGAGCGGGCTCTTCGCGATGTACGCCTTCTCGACGTTCGGGACGAAGTTGTGCGTCCAGTCGGCCTTGCCGCTGACGATCTGCAGCAATGCGGCGTCGTTCGACGTCGCTTGGATGTACTCGACGCATTTGAGCTTCGGCTTGCCACGCTGCCAGTAGCGAGGGTTGCGCTCGAGGACGTAGTCCTGCGCGTTGAACCGAGACACGCGGACGTACGGGCCTGAGCCGACCGGGTTCGAGTTCGTGAACTTGTCGATGTCGGCGACCTTCGAGAACACGTGCTTCGGGACCACGAAGACGCCGTTCAGGTTCACCGAGACGAACTGCGAGTCCTTGCTCTTGAGCCTGATCACGACGCCGTGGCTTCCTTTCTGGCGCACGGAGGCGACGTTCGAGCCCGCGCGGAACATGCCGAGGATGTCCATCGTCGGGTTCTGCTTGCCGGCGGTCAGGCTGTAGACGACGTCTGCGGCGGTCAGCGGCTTGCCGTCCGACCAGCGGACGTTCCTCCGGATGCTCAGGGTGATCGTCTTTGCGTCCTTGCTCCACTCGTAGTTCTGCGCAAGCCACTTGTACTCACGGCCACCGCCTGCGGGCGTCGTGATCACGAGCGGCTCGTACATGCCGCCGCGAACGAAGCTCGAAGACGGGAGCCCCTGCACATAGGGGTTGAAGTTGCGAACGAAGGTCGGATCGCCGGAACCCGTTGCGACGAGGCAGCGATGCGCACTCGCGGACGGCGTGGCGACACCGTCTGTCCGTGCGGCCGAAGGCCCGGCGACGATGCCCACCAGCGCGGCGGCACCGACGATGCCCGCCAATGCCGGCGCTCCAAAGCGTGCTGGACGGAGCATTTCCCATTCCTTTCTTCCGCGGTCGCGAACGTGCGAGCGGAGAGTTCACGAGGGGCGCTCTGAAACTTTCCCGGTAACGTTACACCTGCCGTCTTTTGAAAGTCAAGCTCCTGAAGCCAAAATCCGCGGTTGACCTCACGCCCCCCCGATGAGTATGCTCCATTTGTGCGTAACCGTTTCCAGGAGTCCAGCGACGGCAGGGGCGGCAACGGGCCGCCGGAGCGCCAGGGCGCGCAGCGTGCGACGATCCGCGACATCGCCGGGGCCGCCGGCGTCTCGATCGCGACCGTTTCGCGCGTGCTGAACGACCGGCCCGACGTCTCGCCGGTGACACGCGAGGCCGTGCTCCGGGTCGCCCGCGAGCAGGGGTTCACCATGAATCGCAACGCCCGCGCGCTCTCCGGAGGGCGTACCGGGCTGATCGGCGTCACGCTGCCGATGGTCCACGTCGAGTACTTCAGCCGCATTCTCTGGGGCGCCTCGGAGGCGCTCTACGAGCACGACATGCGGACGGTGCTCTGCCCGACGATGCACGAGCGCGACCGCGAGGTCACCTTGCTGGAGCAGCTGCTTCAAGGGACGACCGACGGCGCGCTGCTGCTGCTGACGAAGGAGTCGAACAACGCGTTGAGGGCGCTCGAGCGCAAAGGGTATCCATTCGTCGTGCTCGATCCACGACATCCGGTCGACGAGGGCACACCGGTCGTCTCGGCCGCCCACTGGGCCGGTGCGAAAGCTGCGACCGAGCACCTCCTCTCGCTAGGACACCGCCGCATCGGAGCGATCACGGGACCGCACGGCTGGGTCGCGAGCGTACACCGGCTCGACGGCTACCAGACTGCGCTCGCGGGCGCAGGCGTGCTCACCGACCCGGATCTGCTCGCCAAAGGCAACTTCACGAACGAGAGCGGTTATGCGGCAGCGGCCGAGCTGCTCGACCTTGCGGAGCCGCCGACCGCGATCTTCGCCTTCAACGACGAGATGGCCGTCGGTGCGATGCGAGCCGCGGAGGAGCGAGGTCTACGCCTGCCGGACGAGCTCTCGATCGTCGGCTTCGACGACGTGGAGAAGGCGGAGATCGTCACGCCGGCGCTGACGACGGTACGTCAACCGCTGGCGGAAATGGGCCGCATGGCGGTCAGCCTCCTCACCCGCCTGCTCGAACATCAGCCGATCGAGGCGATGCGCGTCGAGCTCGCGACAAAGCTGGTCGTGCGCAGCTCGACGGCGCCCCGACCCGGCTGACCGAGAGAAAGCCGCGATTCGGCCGTGATCGACCCGCCGCTGCTGCGGCTTCGAGCGCCGCGTAGTCGCGCTCGTTCTGGTCGCGTACTCTCGGCGAACGACGCCAGCGCAGAGTCGAACTTCTCGCTGCTGCCCAGGTAGCTCGCGAGTGCGACGGGATCTCCGGAGCGCGCGTGCGCGTGCGCGAGTGTCAGCCGCAGATCTCGGCGTACACCGCCATCGTCTCGGGTCATGGCGTCGATGCTCGCGGTCGCCTTCCCGTCCCACAGCTGAGGACGTAGTAATCGCGCTGGAACCTCACGTCGACGTCGTCGGCGTGTGCCAGCGAGCAACACGTCGCGCGCAGCCTGCGTAACCGTTGGCCCTCGACGACGCGCCGACCGTGGTTCTTGAACCCGCTCCTTCCGAGGAACGGCTCGAGCACCGACGGTTGCGCTCCTTGAGCTGGAGAAAAAGCGGATCGTCGTCATCGCGGCCAACAACAAGAGGATCCACGTCTGCGCGCCGACGCTGCCGATGCCGACGACCTTCCGTGCAACGTGCTCGTAGCGGAACCGCTCAAGCAAGCGACGCCGGTCGATCATGAGCGTGCGCCGGTATGACATGAAGACCTGCCGTACGGCCTCGGCCAGCCGCCATGCTCGTCGGCGAGACAGCTCTTCGATCGGCACGATCAGCGGGGGATCACTGACGATTCGCCGCTCTCCGTCACGATCTCGGTAACTCGGCAAACGCGCGCAGGTTGTCCTTGGCGCGACGTTTGGCGACACTGCGCTCGATCTGCCTGAGACGCTTCGCACGCACCTCTCTCCCCCACCGCCTCACCATCTCGTCGACCTCCAACCGCGGGTACCAGACGTCGAGCGTCCGCCTGCGCGCGAAGTCACTCATCGCCTCACGGTACGACCGTGCTGCCGCGAGATTGACCGCCCGCCGTCGTTTCTGACTGAAGCCGCGTTCTCGTCCCGCAACGGCGAAGCTCGCCACGAGTCGTTTGACGTCCCACTCGAACGGTCGGGCAACGTCTCGTCGAAGTCGTTGAGACTGAAGACCAGCCGCCGGTACGGCGCGGCGAACACGCCGAAGTTGGAGAGGTGGGCGTCGCCGGAGAGCTGCACGTGCAGCCCCGTCCGTCGAGCGTGCGCGAGATCCGAGGCCATGACGTACGCCGCCCCACGAAAGAACGCGAGCGGCGACAGAAGCATTCGCCCGTAGCGGATCGGCACCAGATCGGGAGTGCGCGTGCGGGATTGCTCTCGAGCAGCGCGACCGGATCCGGCCGATCCGAGGCGGGCTCCCACTCGGCGGGCACGGAGCGCGGTGCTCCGCGCGGGCCGATTTCCCGCGCGCGGCGCGCTCAGCCGGCGTTGGATGCTCGAGGAATCGACTGAGTATGCGGCGGTCGTCGTAGCCTGCGGGCGCCTCGCTAGGGTCATGAGATGAGCGCGTTGGCCGCGATGGTTCGAGACAACAGCGCCACTCACCGCTACGAGCTGGTCCTCGACGGGGAGCTCGTCGGCGACCTCAGGTACCGAACCAGGGACGACGTCGTGACGTTGATCCACACCGAGATCGCACCGGCGTTCGAAGGACACGGGTTCGGCGAGCGGCTCGTTGCGGGCGCGCTGGACGACATCCGGGCGCGGGAGCTTCAGATCGTTCCCATGTGCCCCTTCGTCGCCGCGTATATCCGGCTTCACCCGGAATACGAGAGCCTCGTCAGGTCGCGCGAGGAACAGTGAGCGAGCCCTCGCCCGAGCAGGAGCGCGGCCCTCGGCGCGTCTACGCGAACGAGGCAATCGAGGTGCACTGGGAGCCGAAGCTCTGCATCCACATCCGCAACTGTGTGCGCGGATTGCCGGAGGTCTTCGACCCTGACGCGAGACCGTGGGTGGCTGTCGGGGCGGCAAGCCCAGAGCGCGTCGCCGAGGCCGTCCTCACGTGCCCAACAGGCGCGCTGCACTTCCGACGGCTCGACGGCGGGCCGCAGGAGCGTTCCGACGAGCCGGCGACCGTCGAACCGCGACCGAACGGTCCACTGTTCGTCCGCGGCCACGTGCGGATCGTCGATCCGGACGGTCGAGTCGTCCGTGAGGACACGCGGGTCGCACTCTGCCGCTGCGGGGGATCCGAGAACAAGCCGTTCTGCGACGGAAGCCATCGCAGGATCGGCTTCCAGACAGAACCTGACCCGACCTCCTAGACTTCAGCCGATGAGCTTCGTGTCCCGCGGGTTTCGCGGCCGGCGGAGGGCCGATGCGGACGCCGGGCGGATTCCACCCGGTCAGTACACGACCGACGACTTCCCGGTGTTGTCGGCCGGGCCGACGCCGCATACGTCGCTGGACATGTGGACGTTTTCGATCCTGTTCGACGGCGCCGAGGGGAAGAGCTGGACCTGGAAGGAGTTCAACGAGCTGCCGACGGAGACCGTCACCGCCGACATCCACTGCGTCACGCGCTGGTCGAAGCTCGACACGATCTGGCGGGGCGTCTCCGTGGACACGCTGCTGGAGCAGGTGGAGCACGACGCGGCCTACGTGCTCGCCTTCTGCGACGGCGGCTACACGACAAACCTCCCGTTGGAGGACGTCACAGGCGGCAAGGCCTGGGTCGCATTCGAGTTCGACGGCGAGCCACTCGACCCGGAGCACGGCGGACCTGCGCGGCTGCTCGTCCCGCATCTCTATTTCTGGAAGAGCGCGAAGTGGGTTCGCGGCCTGAAGCTGCTCGACGAGGACGAGCCCGGCTTCTGGGAGACGTACGGCTACCACATGTACGGGGATCCTTGGCGGGAGCAGCGCTACGCGGGCGACTGAGCTGGCAGCCCGCGACCGTCACGGCGATCGCGGAGGAGACGCCGCGCGTGCGGACGCTGCCAGCTCGCCGTCGACGACTGGCCCGGACACCGCGCGGGACAGCACCTCGACGTCCGGCTGACCGCCGAGGACGGCTACCAGGCCGCACGCTCGTACTCGATCGCGTCGGCACCAGGTGAGCCGCTCGCGATCACGGTCGAGCGCCTCGTCGACGGCGAGGTCTCGCCGTATCTGACCGAAGAGGTCCGGTCGGGCGACCGCTTCGAGATCCGCGGCCCGATCGGCGGCTACTTCGTGTGGGGATCGGAGGACGGCAGCCCGCTGCTGCTCGTCGCCGGCGGCTCGGGCGTCGTGCCGTTCCGCTCGATGTTGCGGCACCGGAACAGAAGCGCGAGCACGACCCCCGCGCGGTTGCTCTACTCGTCCCGTTCGCTGGACGACGTGATCTACCGCACGGAGCTCGAGCAGCTCGCGGACAGCATCGACGTGGTCTTCACGCTGACCCGCGAGCAGCCTCCGAATTGGAGCGGATACGCGCGCCGGGTGGACGTCGAGCTCTGCGCGAGGTCGCGTGGCCGGCCGAGCAGGGTGCGCTCACGTACGTGTGCGGGCCCACGAGCTTCGTGGAGGCGGTCGCCGAGGGGTTGGTCGCGCTCGGCTACCCGCCGCAAGCGGGTCAAGACCGAGCGGTTCGGAGCGACGGGAGGTCGATGATGGAAGCACTCGACGGGAACGCAATCGGCGGCCTGCTGCACGAGGTCTTCGCTCGTGAGATGACCGACGCGACGGGCGTGTGCGGCCATTGCAGCAGCGAGGCCGTGGTCGCGGAGTGCGAGGTCTATCTCGGCGGCCCCGGCGTGGTCGTCCGCTGCCGAACGTGCCGAGGCCTGCTGATGGTCTTCGTCACGGTCCGCGACGTGGTGTGCGTCGATCTCGGCGGCCTGAAGATTCTGTAATGGTTCCGCGGTGCCGACGGATCAGTATCACGAGCCGCCCGCTGAGCTCAGCGACGACATCCGCACGTTTGCCCGCGTGATCGCCTCGCTCCAGGAAGAGGCTGAGGCGATCGGTTGGTACGAGCAGCGCATGTCGATCGAGTCGAACGACGAAGCCCGCAGAATCATGGAGCACGCGCAACGCGAGGAGTTCCTCCACTTCTCGATGGACCTCGAGTTCCTGGCCCGTCGCAAGGAGAAATGGCGCGTCGCGCTGCGCACGATCCTCTTCAAGGAAGGCGACATCGTCGAGCTCGCCGAGCAAGCCGAGGACGAAGTCGAGAACTGAGCTGAGGCTCACGTCCGGGCCTCCTCCGGTCTGAGGTACCCCCCATCTCACTCACAGGCCGTTCGCAGCGTCCTGCGGTCTCCTTGGTGCACACCCCACGACCAAGGAGCGAGAGATGCACACGTTCACCGAGAGCACGGCCGCCGTCGAGGAGCCGGACGTCCGGCTGCGCCAGATCCTGATCGTCGCGAACGAGACGGCCGAGAGCGACGTGCTCGAGCGCGCCGTCCAATCGACCGTCGACGCGGCCGACGAGGCACGCGTGTTGGTCGTCGCCCCGGCGCTGAACAGCCGCATCCGACACTGGACCTCCGACGACGACCGCGCACACGAGCTCGCGGAGGACCGCCTGGTCGGCTGCGTGGAGCGGCTCGGCAGGGCAGGAATCGACGCGAACGGGATCGTCGGCGATGCGGACCCCCTGATCGCGATCGGCGACGCGCTTCACGTCTTCCACGCGGACGAGCTGATCATCGCCACGCACCCCGAGCCGCGCTCGAACTGGCTCGCTCGGAACGTCGTCGCGCGTGCACGGCTCCGTTTCGGGCTCCCCGTCGTTCACGTCGTCGTCGATCGACCCGGCCGAGCCGAGTACGTCGTCCGGAGCCGGTCGCCCGCACGCGCGGCGCACGCGAGGAGCCGCCGAGCAACGCTCGCCGCCGACTGAGCGCGATCAGGCGACGGCTTCGATGATTCGGACGAGCTCGTCGACGCGATATCCCTGCCGCCGTGCGACGCGTACGAGCTCTCTCGCCTGAGCGACGATCTCACCGCGCTGCGGGCTCCCGGCGACGGTGATGCCCCGCCCGCGCCGGAACTCGAGCAGTTCCTCGTCGCGGAGCTTCCGAAGCGCGCGCAGGACCGTGTTCGTGTTGACGCCGAGCACGGCCGCGAGGTCCTTCGCAGGCGGCAGCCGCTCGCCGGGCTTCGCCTCGCCGTCGGCGATCGCGCGTCGAATCTCCGCCGCGACCTGCTCGTAGAGATCCACGGGCTCGCCGCGGTCGACCTTGACGAAGAGCATGGTGCTAACCATACTAGCTTCTTGCGATGACGGCCACCGCTCCACAGTCGCTGTCTCCCGAGCTCGACGAGATCGAGCAGCTCGAAGCGCTGATCGAGGAGGCGAGGCGTCGGACGCGACGGCGAAGACGCTGGTACGGCGCGGTTGCCCTGCTCGCCGCACTCGCTGGCGGTGCCGCGTATGCCGGCTTGACCCGCGGCCATGTCGAGAGCACACCGCTCGCCGACACGCCGCCACCAATCGATTCGCTCCAAGTTCCAACGACGCTCAGGAACGGTGCGCTCACCATCATGGCGGTTGAGGCGAACGCGAAGCAAGAGGGCCTGCCGGGCTGGTACGGGCTTTCGGCGATCGGGCCCGATGGCCGGCTGCAGGTGCTCGTCCGTTGTCCGAACCGAGTGAACTGGTGCGGCGAAGTCGAGAGCATCGACTGGTCGCCTGAAGGGCGACGCCTTGCGCTGTCGGTAACGTCGTTCGGCCGCGCGAACCCGTACAACGGGATCCACGTGATCGACATGGAGACAGGCGTCGACCGCCACGTGCGTAGGTCCTCGCTGACGCAAAGGGAGGTCGACTGGTTCGACCTCGATTGGTCCCCCGACGGCAGGCGGCTCGCGTACGTGTCGCATGGCGTCGTCTCGATCATCAGCGCCGACGGCAGCGCGCGAAGAATTCTCCACACCGGCACCGAAGGGCGCGATTGGTCGCCGTCGTGGTCACCCGACGGCAACTGGATCGCCTACCAGACCGGGCGATGGGTCGGATGGTCTTCGGTGCGCGGATCCGTCTACGTCATCCGCCCGGACGGGTCGGACAAACGCCTGCTCGAGGAGCACGCCATAGCTCCGGCGTGGTCACCCCTCGGCTCGCCGATCGCCGTTCGCGTCGGCTGTGGGATCAAGCTGATCAGTCCGGCCGGACGGGACGTCACGCCACCTTCCCGTTCACGTGCAACGCGATCGGCGTCCGCGGAACGCCTTCCTGGTCGCCCGACGGCAAGAAGATCGCGATCGGCGGCACGGAGGTGAAGCTTCTGCGGTGGCGCTCCGCTCTTCCGCGGGGCACCTTCGTCATGAACGCGGACGGCACCGAGCTCATCCGACTGACGCCCGAAGCAATCGGTGTAGTCGTCGGACAGTACCCGCGCCCGGCCTGGCGACCGGTGCCTTGAGCGGCGACCGAGCGCCGCTTGGCAGTGCGGTCGCCGCTACGCCGCGCCGGAGACGAGAAGCGAGCCGAGGAGCCCGTCAACCACGAGCTCGCCGCGCTCGAACCGTTCGGCCCAGGCGCGGACATCCTCGAAGACGTCGGCGCTGATCAGGCCCGCGTCGACTAGCTGCTCGACCATCGCCATCCCGCCGATCGTTTCGGTCACGCTGTCGCCGCCGTCGATCACCGTATGGATCGCGACGGCCTCGAGCATCAGGTCGGTGAACCCGGCATCTGCAAGCAGCCGAGGGAGTCGACGGCCGATCCGCGTGTTACCTCCGCGTTCGCTCCGGAGCCGCTCGAATGCAGTTGTCAGCGTGTCCAGATGCGGCGGCTCGGGCTCGAGCAGCAGCTCCCAACCGTCGTCGATGTCGGTGATGAACAGGCGGGTCCCCGGTCGAAGCACCCGACGGAGCTCGATCAGCGCCGGCCGAGGATCCGGGAGATGCTGAAAGACGAGTCGAGCAGTCGCTGCATCGAACGTCGCGGAAGAGAATCCCGAAGCCTCGACCGAAGCCTCGAGAATCTCCACGTTTTCGAGCTCGCCGAGACGTCTGCGTGCGAGCGCGACCATCTCGGGATCGTTGTCGATCGCAGTCACGGAACCATCGGGCAGCAGGTCGAGCAAACGCTCCGTCACGAACCCCGGACCGCAGCCGACCTCCAGAACGTGCGCATCGCGCGGCAATCCCTGGCGACGAAGCACCGCCGCTTCCTTCGGCCAGAGATTCGCAGCCTGCGCCTCGAGCCGTGCCAGCTGAGCATCCACGTCGCGGAAGTGCTGGCGCAGTCGGTACGAGCCGCCGGTCTCCAGACCTTGAACGCTACTCATGCGGTGGAGCGAGAACAATGGGCGCATGTGTACATCGCTGAAGAAGCTCGCGGCCAGCGACAGCCCTACTTCCCGCGGCGCCGCAGCCCTGATCGAGGCAGGATACGCGGACAGCACGCCGCGACCGTGCACGAGCGGCTTGGAGAGGTCTACGAAAGCGCATTCCTCGATACCGCGACCGGCGAGAGCCTCGAGGTCCTGATCGACGGGCTCCTGCCGCGGCGGCCGTGGTGGCGGCGGCTCTGCTGACGAAGTAGACCGTTCGAGGATGCGTCGCGCGTCCCCGCCGAGTACGCTCGACACACGGCGATGGCGAGCGTTCTCTGCGTGCTCTACGACGACCCGGTTGACGGCTATCCGCCCGCCTATTCGCGAGCTGGGATCCCGGCGATCGAGCGCTACCCCGACGGCACGAGCACGCCGACTCCTGAACGCGTCGACTTCACTCCGGGGGAGCTGCTCGGCAGCGTCTCGGGAGAGCTCGGCCTGCGGAGCTTCCTCGACGAACGCGGCCACACGTTCGTCGTGACGTCCGACAAAGATGGCCCCGACTCGGTCTTCGCGCAGAAGCTGCCCGAGGCCGAGATCGTGATCTCCCAGCCGTTCTGGCCCGCGTACCTGACCGCAGACCGAATCGCGAACGCGCCGAACCTGAAGCTCGCGATCACGGCCGGGATCGGCTCGGACCACGTGGATCTCGAAGCGGCGATCGACCATGGGATCACGGTCGCGGAGGTCTCCTACTGCAACAGCATCAGCGTCGCCGAGCACGTGGTCATGCTCATCCTCGCGCTCGTCCGGGACTACCTTCCCGGTCACCGTTGGGCGACCGACGGAGGCTGGAACATCGCGGACTGCGTCTCGCGCTCGTACGACCTCGAAGGGATGCAGGTCGGCACCGTCGGCGCAGGTCGCATCGGCTCCGCGGTCCTACGCCGGTTGAAGCCGTTCGCGTCGGTCTTCACTACACCGACCGCCACCGGCTGCCGGCCGAAGTCGAGCAGGAGCTCGGCGTCACGTTCCACCCCGACGTCGAATCGCTCGTTCCCGTGTGCGACGTCGTCACGATCAATGCGCCCTGCACGCGGAGACCCAGGGGCTCTTCGACGCCGATCTGATCGACCGGATGAAGCGGGGCGCGTACCTCGTCAACACGGCACGCGGCAAGATCTGCGACCGCGATGCGGTTGCTCAGGCCTGCGAGAGCGGCCGGCTCGCCGGCTATGCGGGCGACGTATGGTTCCCACAGCCCGCGCCGAGGGATCACCCCTGGCGGACGATGCCGCACAACGGCATGACGCCGCACGTGTCGGGAACGAGCCTCTCCGCGCAGACGCGTTACGCCGCGGGCGTCCGGGAGATCCTGGAGTGCTGGTTCGACGGCCGGCCGATTCGGGAGGAGTACCTGATCGTCGAAGGCGGCAAGCTCGCCGGAGCCGGTGCGCACGCCTACACCGCCGGCGACACGACCGGCGGCGCAGAGGGCGTGGCCCCGACCTCGTCGTAACGACCCTTCAGGTACATGAGCGTCAGCCGTACGCCGACCTCTAGCAGGGTAGGCATTCCGACGCCGCCGTTATAGGCTCGGAGACTCCGAGAGCTAAGGAGGAACACATGCGGATCGAGTCGGCGGTGACATCCGTGACCTGGATTCCGTCGGAGGCGATCGACGGCATGCCGAAGCTGCCGTTCGAGCTCGGCATCGCGCACTACGATGAGCCGCCGCCGGACACCCTCGGCAACCTCGACAAGCTCCGCGACGCGGACGCGTTTCGCGAGGCGAACGAGCTCCGCGCTTGGATCGAGGTGAAAGGCGGCCGGATCGTCGGCCACGGGCACGAGGGCCGCGGGCTGATCGGCGTCACCCGGATACGACTCGGCCCGGGGCGGCTCGCCTTCCCTGCCGTGGCGTTCCCGCTCATCCAGCCGGAGCCCGAGGTCGGCGACGGCTGGGTCCGGTTCGTCCAGACCGCGGGCGGACGGATGGGTTTGCCGGCTCCCAGGCGCGTGCGCGGGAAGCCGTACTTCCAGCTCTCCTCCGCCTCGGCATGGACGACGCTCCAGCTGATCCTGTATGCGGACGGCCGGTCGAAGGGATCGCTCGTCGGCGCGAGCCCGTTCCCCCGCCACTGGGTCTACGACCACGAGGGGCAGCTCGTCGAGAAGTCGGGAACGATCGATTTCGAGAAGTGGTACCGCGAGTCGTACGGAGAGAACACGCCGTGGGGAGGCGAGGACACGCCTGCGTTCGTCACGGCGGTCGAGACCGAGCTCGAGCGCGCCCTCGCGGAATCCGTGATGAAGCTCGGCGACAAGCTGCCGAGGCGCCGCCTCGGAGTCGGAGACACACTCGTCGAGCAGGGAACGGAGGGGGACGACCTCTTCGTGCTGCTCGACGGCGTCCTCGACGTCGAGGTCGACGGGGAAACGGTGGCGGAGGTCGGGCCGGGCGCGATCCTCGGCGAGCGTGCGGCCATCGAGGGGGTCCGCGCACGGCGACCCTGCGGGCGGTGACTCCGTGCCGCGTCGTCGTGCTCGAGTCCGAGCGGATCAGCAAGTACGAGCTCGCCGAGCTCGCGCTGTCGCGCCGCCGCGAGGAGCCCTGACGCCGTTGTAACCGTCGATATTCGGTGCGACAATCTTCGTGGCGGCGGGAAGAAGAAAGGCCTGCCGCCCGTCTTGACAGCGTGGTGCCCAACCGGGCGCACGCACGAAAGGAGTCCGCATGGAGATGACGAGCAGGCAGGCTTCGCTCGTCGACATCCGTGACCTCTCCGACGGCGTCACAGCGACGATCCCCCGTGAGGAGTTCGCGGCGGCGCTGACATCGGAGGAGCCTGCGGAGCTGTTCCTCGAGGTCGCACGGCCCGGGAGCGACGACAAAGCAGACGTCGCCGTGACCTGGAGCCGCGACGAGCTCGAGCGGCTACTGGCGTCGACACCGGGCCCAACCGTCACACTCGCGTTCAAGCGCGACGAGCTCGAGCAGGCTCTCGACGAGCCCGAGATCGAGATGCACGGCTTCCGCGACAAAGCACTCGTCCTGACGATCGCGGCTGCGGCCGCGGCCGGCGGAGCGTCGAGTGCCGCGGCCATGCACAACGAGGCGGGTCCGACCACAGGCGGGATCACGCCGTCGTACGTCGCCGTCCACGACGAGGCGGGTCTGACCGCACGCGGGATCGAGTCGGTCGTCGTGAGCACGCACGACGAGGCGACCCTGGCGGCACGCGGGATCGAGCCGACCGTCGCGGCAACCCACGACGAAGCGACCCTCGCGGCACGCGGGATCGAGCCGACCGTCGCGGCAACCCACGACGAGGCAACCCTGGCGGCGCGCGGGATCGAGCCGACCGTCGCGGCAACCCACGACGAGGCAACCCTGGCGGCACGCGGGATCGAGCCGACCGTCGCGGCAACCCACGACGAGGCGACCCTGGCGGCACGCGGGATCGAGCCGACCGTCGCGGCAACCCACGACGAAGCGACCCTCGCGGCACGCGGGATCGAGCCGACCATCGCGGCAACCCACGACGAGGCAACCCTGGCGGCACGCGGGATCGAGCCGACCATCGCGGCAACCCACGACGAGCGACCCTCGCGGCACGCGGGATCGAGCCGACCATCGCGGCAACCCACGACGAAGCGACGCTGGCGGCGCGGGGCATCGCTCCGGCTCCGACGGCATCGATCAGCGACGACGGCGGCATCTCGATCGACATGCCCCCGGTCGATACCACCGCGGCGATCGCCGGCGGGCTCGCCGGCCTGGGCCTGTTGATCACCGCAGCCGGCTTCGCAACGCGCCGGCAGCGCAGCGGTCACTCCCGCCTGACGGAATTGCGGCGAAGGGGGCGCGACGGCGCCCCCTTCGCCGTTGTCGCCACACCTACCTAGCGCAGCCCACGGACTTCGTGTGCGGCTACGGGTCGGCCGAACCCTTTGAGGTCGATTCTGCCGACGGGAACCGTTTCGACGGCCTCCTCCACGGCGGAGAAAACGCGTTGGCCGACGAGGATCTGCCCTGCAGTCGCATGGGTGCTGAGCCGTGAGGCGAGGTTCGTGACTGGTCCGAGGGCACCGTAGTCGTAACGGCCTTCGAATCCGATTCGGCCCAGTGTCGCATAGCCGGCCTCGATTCCGATTCCGAGCCCCAGCTCTGTTCCGCGCTTCCGCCACACGTCTGCCATCCGGGCAAACCGCTCTTGGGCCGCGAGCGCGAGCCCGACTGCTTTGAGCTCGTGGCTCTCGACCACGAGGGGGTCGTTGAAGAACACCATCAGCCCGTCGCCTGCGAAGTGCTCGAGTGTTCCGTCGTAGGCCGGGATCAGCTTGCCGAGCGCGCCGTGGTACTCGCGCAGCACATTGAGCAGCTCCTCGGGCGCAGCCGTCTCGGCGAATGCGGTGAAGCCGCGCAGGTCGCAGAACAGGCACGAGATGTACGCGCGGTGCCCGGCGAGGAGCTGTTCGCCATCCTTGCTGGAGATGAGTGCAGCCACCTGCGGAGAAAGGAATCGAGAGAGCTCCGCGCGTTGCCGCTCAACCGCGTCGATCAGACGCGCGTTCGTGAGCGCGATCGCGGCCTGGTCCGCGAAGGTCTGGACGAGGGCGATGTGGTCGTCAGTGAACGGCTGTGCCTCACGGCGCACGACGACGACGACGCCAATCAGATCGTCGTCCACGATGATCGGCACCCCGAGCATCGCCCGGTAAGACCGCGGCCCGGGATACGCGTACTCCGGGTCGGCCAGGATGTCGGGGATGTGAACCGGCCTGCGAAGGACGGCCGTACGTCCGGCCGCGGTCGTTCGGTCGAGTGCGTGCGGATGCTGTCTGTCGTACTCGGCGCCTCCGACATCGCCGTGGTGCGCGGCAGAGTGCAGGAGCCCGTCCTCGAGCAGCCAGAGCGCACCGTGGTCCGCGTTGCAGAGCCGCCGGCACGCTTCGACCACCTCGTCGAGAACCGGTTGGAGACCGGCGGAGCGAGCGACGGCGTGAAGGACGCCGCTGATCGCGCGCTGCTGCTCTCGGAGGTCCGCGAGCTTCCGAGCGAGCTCTGGGTCGTCGGCGACGACGCCGGTCATCTGCGCAGCTTAGGCCGTCACGCGCCGGCGATCACGCTAGGGAAGGAGAGGCGATGGACGGTTGGCGATCGAAGCGGTCGACAAGTTCTCGTAGGCCCCGGCCTGCGCCACGTTCCGTAGCCTCCACCGATGCCCCAGCGTGAGCAGCGGGTCACCCCGCTCGAGCTCTTCTTCGATCTCGTCTTCGTCTACGCGATCACGCAGGTCACGCTGCTCATGTCGGACGACCCGACGTGGCACGGGATCGGCCGCGGGCTGCTCGTCCTCGCGGCGCTCTGGTGGGCGTGGACCGGCTATGCCTGGCTGACGAACACGCTCGAGCCCGAGGAGGGGCCTGTGCGCGCGGGCATGTTCGCGGCGATGGCTGCGATGCTCGTCGTCGCGCTCGCCGTCCCGGAAGCCTTCGACGCAAACGCCGTCCTGTTCGGGGTCGCGTATCTGATCGTGCGTCTGCTCCAGCTGCTGCTCTTTGCGATCGCCGGCAAGCGCGACCCCGACGTCTTGCGGGTCGTGCTGCGCATTTTGCCGATGGCCACGCTGGCACCCGCGATCATCGTCGTCGCCGGGTTCTTCGACGGGCGCGCGCAGGCCGCGCTCTGGGTGGTCGCCCTCGCTGTCGACTACCTGGGCGGCCTGATCGGCCGCGGGCAGCGGCTTGCGCGTCTCGCCGGCGCACTTCGCCGAGCGCCACGGCCTCATCGTGATCATCGCCCTCGGCGAGTCGATCGTCGCGATCGGCATCGGCGCCGCAGGCGTCTCGCTCACGCCCGGCATCGTCGCCGCCGCCGTTCTCGGCATCGCCGTCATCGCCGCGCTCTGGTGGGCGTACTTCGACGTCTACGCCGTCGGACGTTCAGCAGCAGCTGTCGAAGGTGACCGGCGCGGCGCGCAGGCGCGCTCGCGCGCGACTACTACAGCTACCTCCACCTGCCGATGATCGCGGGCATCGTCCTGTTCGCACTCGGCCTGAAGAAGACGATCGAGCAGGTCGGCGACCCGTTGGCGACCGTCCCTGCGCTCGCGCTCTGCGGCGGGCTCTCGCTCTACTACCTGACGCACGTCGCCCTTCGCGTTCGCGTCGTCCACTCCGTCCGCCGCACGACGACGGAGAGGCCCGGTTGGATCGGCCCTGGCAGGCTGGTCACGGGCATCGGCATGCTCGCGCTCGTGCCCGGCGGCTCTGGAGCTACCGGCGCTGACGGCACTCGCGCTGGTGGCGGGCCTCTCCTGGGCGCTCGTCGCCTACGACGTCGTCCACTACCGCGAGGACCGCACCAGGGTGCGAGAGGCGCGGCCCTAGAATCGCGAATCTCCGCGTACGATGGCCGCCGTGAGCGACCCGATCCTCGATCGCGACGCGCTGGAGAGTTGTCTACGGCTGGTCGCCGAAGAGTCGGCGAGCTATCTCGCAAACGTCGACGCGGCTCGCGTGCGGCCGCCGGGAGTTGCCGATGGAATTGCCGGTGCGCTGCCGGATGAGGGAGCGGGCTCTCTGGCGGCGCTTCGGGTGCTGATCGATGCAGCCGACGCGGGTGCGACACGGTCGGCAGGCCCTCGTTTCTTCCACTTCGTCATGGGAGGCGGAACACCGGCCGCACTCGCGGCGGACTGGCTGACGAGCGCACTCGACCAGATCGCGTTCAACTGGACCAGCTCACCGTTCGCGATGCAACTCGAGCAGATCTCACTCGACTGGCTGAAAGAGCTCTTCGGGCTCCCCGCCGCGTGGAGCGGGGTGCTCACGACCGGAGCAACCATGGCCAACTTCACCGGCTTGGCGGCCGCACGCCGCTGGTGGGGGTTGCAGCACGGCATCGATGTCGAAGAACAGGGCCTCTCGGGGCTGCCGCCGATGCCGGTGCTGGCGAGCGGTCACGTCCACGTCAGCGCGATCAAGGCGCTCGCGATGCTGGGGCTCGGCCGACAGCACGTTCGCACCTTCGCCGCGGATGCAGCCGGGACGCTGGACCCGGAAGCGCTGGAAGGTGCGCTGGTCGAACTCGGAGGTTCCCCGGCGGTTCTGATCGGCACTGCCGGCGAGGTGAACGCCGGCGGGTTCGACCCGATCGGAGTCATGGCAGACCTGGCCCAGGAACACGGCGCCTGGCTGCACGTCGACGGTGCATTCGGCCTCTTCGCTGCGGTTTCTCCGTCGACGCGGGACCTCGTCTCGGGGATCGAGCGCGCCCACTCCGTCGCGTCGACGGACACAAGTGGCTGAACGTGCCGTACGACTGCGCTGCGGCCTTCGTCCACGACGCCGAGCTTCACCGCGGCGCCTTCGCGGCCTCGGCCGCCTATCTCGGCCAGGAGGAGTCGGACCGCCCGGTCTTCAGCAATCTCGGGCCCCAGATGTCGCGGCGAGCGCGGGCCCTTCCGGTCTGGGCGACGCTCCGCGCCTACGGCCGCAGTGGCTACCGGGCGATGGTCGAGCGACACCTTCAGCTCGCTCGGCGACTGGCCGAGCAGGTGGACGCGGAACCCGAACTGGAGCGTCTGGCCGAGGCGCCGTTGAACGTCGTCTGCTTCCGCTACCGCCCCGCCGGTGTCGCCGAAGAGGAGCTCGACGAGCTGAACCGTCGGCTCGGGCAGGCCGTCCTCGACGACGGCCGCGTGTATTTCGGGACCACGGTCTACGGCGGGAAAGCGGCGTTTCGCCCGGCGATCGTCAACTGGCGTACGCGGGAGGAGGACGTCGACCTCATTGTTCCGATCGTCCTCGAGCTGGGGGCGTCACTCATACGGTGATGACGACTTTTGCCCGGGCGTGTCTCGTTCCCAGGTACCGAAGAGCCTCGGGGACATCACCCAGCTCGTAGCGTCGGTCGACGACGGATTTCACGTCTCCCGCCGCGAGACGCTCTCCCATGAACCCGAGGTCCTCTTTCGTGATCTTCGCGACGAAGAAGGTCACCGTTTGGCTCCGGCCGAGCGAGCCCAAGCGCGTCTTGACAATGTGCGAAAGCGGTCCGAGCCCTCGGTTCGACATCGGCGCTCCGACGACCACGGCGATCGCCTCGGGTGTCAGCACGCGTCTGAACTCAGAGAACGAGCGTGTCCCGGCGATGTCGAGCATCAGGTCGTGACGCTCGCCGCGCTGCGTGAAGTTCTCCTGCGCGTAGTCGACGACGCGGTCCGCCCCGAGCGAGCGGACCAGCTCCACGTTCCCCGTGCTGGTCACGGCGGTCACGTCCGCACCGAACGACTTTGCGAGCTGAACGGCGAAGGTGCCGACACCTCCGGCCGCGCCGTTGATCAGAACCTTCTGCCCCGGCTGGACCCGCCCGTGGTCGCGCAGCGCCTGCAGGGCGGTGACCGCGGCAATGGGGACGGCCGCAGCTTCATCGAACGAAACGTTCGCCGGCTTCGGGACGAGCCGCACTTCGCGGGCCGTCGCGTACTCGGCCCACGCGCCGACCGTCGTGCCGAACACCTCGTCGCCCGGTTGAAACTGCGTGACGTCTCTGCCGACGACTTCGACCCGCCCCGCCAGGTCGGTTCCAACTGCAGTGAGCTTGGGCTTGCGCAGCCCGCTCGACGGGCGAACGAACCACGGCCCCGCCACGCGGTACCAGTCGGCCGGATTGACGGAGGACGCGTGCACGCGGATCAGCACCTGGTCGTCCCCTGGGACCGGCTTGTCGACCTCGCGCAGCTCGGCGACTTCGGGCGGGCCGTACCGTTCGGCGACGATCGCTTTCATCGTGCCCTCTCGCTGCGCCTTACATACGCCGTAAGCATACGCTGTACGCTACGCTTACGGCGTCAGTCTGTCAAGTGCTCGGACTGAACTTCCTCCATGGCCAGGCAAACCGACTCGGGCGCTGCGCCCCGTACCCCCTTGACCAAGGAGCGCGTGCTGCACGCCGCGATCGTCCTTGCCGATGCGGGCGGGATCGAGGCGCTCAGCATGCGCAGGCTCGCCAAGGAGCTCGGGGTCGAGGCGATGTCGCTGTACAACCACGTCGCCAACAAGGACGAGATCCTCGCCGGCATCAGCGACGTCGTCGCGGGCGAGATCGATCTCCCTTCCGACGAAGCGGACTGGAAGATCGCAATACGTCGGAGCGCGATCTCGGCCCGCGACGTCTTCCTGCGCCACCGCTGGGCCACCAGCCTCTGGATGGTCCGTCAGAGCGGCGGCCCTGCGCGGTTGCGCTACGCCGACTGGATTCTCAGAACGCTTCGGGAAGCCGGCTTCTCGAAGGATCTGATCTATCACGCGTTCCACATCCTGGAGAGCTACGTCCAGGGGTTCACGCTTCAGCAGCTGAACTTCCCGTACAAGGGGGAAGAGCTCGCCGGACTGGCCGCGAGCTTCCTCCAGCAACTCCCGGCAGACGAGTATCCCGACTTCGTCGAGCACGTCATGCAGCACCTGGAGCCGCACGACGGTGACGAGGGCGGGTTCGAGCTGGGGCTCGATCTGATCCTGGACGGCCTCGAACGGGCCCGCGACCGCGGCTGATCGAGTCTGCCCAAGGTGGGCTTGGTGGAACGGGCCTCGTTGCCGGGGTGCGCTGGGTGGTGCGAGGCAAGGACGCAGGGAGCGTTCGTATCCAGTGGATACGGGCGCGACTGAGGACGCCGCATCGCGCCGCCCAGCGCGGCCCGGCGGCTCGCGCCCGTTTCGCCAAGCCCTCCTAGTCCCGTCCCCGGTCTCGAGCTGCCATCGCGCCTGAGCCGTCGCCCGCCGTCGTGACGTGCTGGACCCCGGCGGCTGCGTACGCATCTTCCTCGTCGAGAGTCTCGTGCTCGAGCAACGCGGCTGCGAGCGAATCGAGCTTGGCGCGGTTCTGCCGCAGCAACGTGACCACTTCCTGGTGCGCGACGTCGACGATGCGCCGCACCTCCTGGTCGACGAGTCGCTGCGTGGCCGGCGAGACCTCTGCGGCGCCGGACACGAACGGGCCGGCGCCGTCGCGCGGGATCACCTCGAGCGGGCCGGTCGCCGGGCTCATACCCCAGCGGCCGACCATCCGGCGTGCAATCTCCGTGAGCTGCTGGATGTCCGACTCCGCTCCGGTGCTCGTCTCGCCGAACACGACTTCCTCCGCGGCACGGCCGGCGAGTGCGACGCTGATCCTCGCGCGGACCTCGTGCTCGAGGTAGTTGAAGCGGTCGCTCTCCGGCGCCGCGAACGTGACGCCGAGCGCCATCCCGCGCGGGATGATCGAGACCTTGCGCACCGGATCGGCGCCTTCGGTGAGCATGCCGACGATCGCGTGGCCGCCCTCGTGGTAGGCGGTGCGCCGCCGGTCTTCGGCGTTCATCATCACCCGGCGTTCGGCGCCGAGCACGATCCGCTCGAGCGAGTCGCTGAAGTCGGACTCGTCGACGAACTCGTGACTCCGTCGTGCCGCCAGCAGCGCAGCCTCGTTGGCGAGATTCGCGAGATCCGCCCCGACCATGCCGGGCGTCGTCGCCGCGATCCTGCCGAGGTCGACGGCGGGCGCGAGCGGGATTCCACGCGTGTGCACCCTGAGGATGGCCTCGCGCCCGGCGCGGTCGGGCGCCTGCACCGCGACCCTCCGGTCGAAACGGCCGGGTCGTAGGAGCGCCGCATCGAGAACGTCGGGCCGATTGGTCGCGCCGATGACGATCACGCTGCTCGACGTGTCGAAGCCGTCCATCTCGGTCAGGATCTGGTTCAGCGTCTGCTCCCGTTCGTCGTTCCCGCCGCTGAAGCCGGCTACGCCCGACGTGCGTGACCGGCCGATCGCGTCGAGCTCGTCGATGAACACGATCGCCGGCGCGGCCGCCTTTGCCTGCGCGAACAGGTCGCGCACGCGCGAAGCACCGACGCCGACGATCGCCTCGACGAACTCGGAAGCGGCCAGCGAGAAGAACGGAACATTCGCCTCTCCCGCAACCGCCCGTGCGAGCAGCGTCTTCCCGGTGCCCGGCGCCCCGGAGAGCAGCACGCCGTGCGGGATCCGACCTCCGAGCTTCCGATACTTCTCCGGCTTGCGCAGGAAGTCGACGACCTCTGTCAGCTCCGCCTTCACCTCGTCGATGCCCGCGACGTCCGCGAACGTGACGGGGTCGCCGGTGGGTTGGTACCGGCGTGCGCGAGAGCGGCCGAACGATCCGAGGATGTTCTGCACGTTTCCGGCGCGCCGGAAGAGCCAGAACAACAGGAGGAGGAAGAGGATCGTGGGACCGAAACCGAGCAGGAGGCTCTGCCACCACGGCAACCCGGTGTCCAGCGGTTGGGCGTTCACGACCACGCCTTTCTGCTGGAGCAGGCGCGACAGGGCAACCTCGTCGGCAAACGCGGGAATCTCCGTCTGGAAGCGCGTGGTCGGCTTCGACCCCGCGTACGGCAGCGCCTGGGTGAACGTGCCCTGGATCGCTGTCCCTTTCGACGTGATCTCCTTGACGTGGCTCGCTCGCACCTGCTCCAAGAAGAACGGGCTGTAGGGAACGCGGACGCGGGACGCCGGCTGGGTCGCCCGCGACCCGAGATAGAAGTTGAAGACGAGCAGCGCGAGGAAGACGAGGATCCAGCCGGGGCCCGGAAGAAACCGGGAGAGCCGCGAAGGCGTCTGCGGGGGTCCGCCCGGAGTTGGCGGCGGCGCGCTTGCGTTCTTCTGCAGATCCTCGCGCGGCGTCGTCAACGTGGTCGCAGACCGCTCATGCGGCGAAGGGCTCGCTCACCCTCGCCCTTCGGTTGGAGATCGATTCGGCGCAGAAGTCGCAGACTCCGGGGCGCAGTCGCGGTGGAGCCTCGAGCTCGTAGGAGAGCGTGTCCCTGATGACGAGCTCCGCCTCGACCCACTCCGAACCGCGGAGCACGCGCAGGCAGATCGAGCAGGCGGTCAACTCGGTTCGTGAGTCCGTCTGCCGCGGCGTGCGGCGAAAGCTGAGGAGCTGGACAGCATCCGCGTCCATTGCAAGTCCTTTCTAGCCGATTGACGTTGAGCCCGGTGAGCATCTCGCCTCGGCGGCCCCGCGTCTTCACGGCCAGCGACCATTCATCGCCCCCAGAGACGGGAAATCGAGGTAGGTGCTGGCAGGAAGTTGCGCAGGCAGAGTCGGCCTGCCACGACGAGCGCGGCCCGTCTCCTGTGCCGCGCTCGTCGTCACCATCATCGCCACAAGTTCACTTGACCGTCAGCACACCCTTCATCCCGGCCTCGGCGTGGCCGGGAATCGTGCAGAGGTACGGGTACTTGCCGGGCTTCGTGAAAGTGACCTTCAGCGTCGCCGTGTCGCCGGGCGTGACGTTGGGGGTCTGCTTTCCGTTGATGCTCAGATTGTGGGGGATGCCGCCGTGTTCTTCACCTTGAACGTGACTGTGCCCATGCTCACGGTCTGCGTGGAGAACGTGAACTGAACTCGGTATGCCACGTTCACCGTCGACGTGTTGCAGGGGCTTTGGTCCGCGGCGATTTCTGTTCGCCGGCATGCTGACTGGCGCCGGTGGACGAGCCCGAGCTTGGCAGGGCCGAGCTTGCCGTGGAGCCCGAGCAGCCAGAGGTCGTCGCCGTGCGGGCTGCCGGCGAGTGCGCTGCCGGCGGCGTAGAAGGCGACGACCTGCTTGCCGTCGAGCGAGAAGACGCTCGCGGTGTTGTTCGCCGGCACCGAGCTGGAAGCTCCAAAGGAGGTTGCCGTTCGTGGCGTTGTAGGCCTGCAGGTGCCCGTCGTTGCGGCCGACGAAGACGAGATTGCCGGCGGTGGTGGTGGACCCGCTGTAGCACGAGTCGGTGAAGTGCTTCTGCCAGGCGATCCGGTTGGTCGACGCGTCGATCGCGGTGAAGGTGCCGTAGGGCGTCGCCTGCGGCGCGATAGCGCTGCCGAAGAAGGTCTTGCCGGTCTTGTAGACGGCAGTCTTACCGCCGGAGAAGAGCTGCGCCTGCTGCAGCGCGCACACGTAGAGGTAGCCGATCTCGGGTTGAAGAGCTCATCGGAAACCAGTTGGTGCCTCCGAGCGAGCTGGGCGTCGAGACGGAGGAGCCGCCGGGAGTGAACGGGGTGAAGATGCGGCCTTCGTTCGTGAGTCGGGTTCCCTTGGGCAGCGTTTTTGCGAAGGTGCGGAAGGCGCCGGGCTGAACTGACTGCGCGACGAAGGCGTCACCGCGGGGATAGGGCTGCGTCGAGAGGTCTTCATGGAAGGTGCTGAGGCACCGGACGCTCGTCGATCCCGATCAGGGGCTTGCCGGTCGCGCGGTCGAGGATGTAGACGAAACCGGTCTTGCTGGCCTGGGCGATTGCATGGCGCTGGTGACCGCCGACCGAGACAGTGAAGAGGACGACCGGGCTGGTGGCGTCGTAGTCCCAGATGTCGTGGTGGACTGCTGGAAGTGCCAGCGGTACGTGCCCGTCGTCGCGTCGATCGCAAGGATCGACGAGGTGAAGAGGTTGTCGCCGGGGCGCGCTGCGCCGTTGAAATGAGGCGCCGCGTTGCCGGTGGAGAAATAGAGCAGCCCGAGCTTCGGGTCGACGGAGGGGGTCTGCCAGACCGGTGCACCGCCGTGCTTCCAGGAGTCGCTGGTCGACGGCCAGGTGTCGTGGCCGACCTAGCCGGGGCCGGGAATCGTGTAGAAGCGCCAGTCCTCTTTGCCCGTCTTGGCGTCGAACGCCGTGAGGCGACCGCGGATCCCGAACTCGCCGCCTGAGAGTGCCGAGTAGAGCGTCCGTTGTAGTAGAGCGGCGCGTTCGTGATCGTGAAGCCCTCCTGCAAGCGAGCGAGTTGCGTCGTCCACGCGACCTTGACCGTCTTCTGGTCGAGGGCGACGAGCTTGCCGTGGAGCTGGCCGAGGTAGACGTGCCCGTCACCGAGCGCGACGCCGCGATTTGTCCAACCGCAGCAAATCGTGTTGATCTTCTGATCAGATGCGCGCGGTACGACCATTTCGTGGCGCCGGTGTGGGCGTCGATCGCGAACACGTCGTCGGCGCCGGTGAGACGTAGATGACGTTCTTGTAGACGATCGGCTGAGCTTCGCCGGAGTACTTACCCGCGATGCCGAGCGCAGATGGACGTGCCAGAGGCCTTTGAGCTGCGCGACGTTCCCGTATTGATCTGAGTGAGCGGCGAGTAGCGCTGGTTCGAGATCGAGCCGCCGTTCGTGATCCAGTTCGTCGTCGGTTGAGCCGCGAGCTCGCTCGAGGAGAACGCCGGAGCAACACCTGCGTCGTTGCCGGCACCGCCGCAGCCTGCGGCGAGGACGAGGACAGTGGCGACGAGCAGAGCCTTGACTGCAGTGTTGCGAGACGTTTCATCGAACGAACCTCTCCTTTCGCATGCGTCGTTGCGTGAAGAGAACAGCGTTGCGGCGCAACCCGTACTGGGCATCGACGCCAGCGGCCGTCGTGCCCGTTGCTGGCGGTAGTCCTGAGATTCCTGCTGACGGGTAGCGGATTGGGCGCTGGCCGTGAAGACATGCGAGGCGCTGGACGCGATCGTTGTCCGCGTGCAAGACGATCGACACGAAGACTTCGCTCGTCAGCCGATCCTGCAACAGCAGAAGCGAAAAGCGTTCAGGCGGTTCGTGGACGCCGTGGTCGCCCTCTCGGACGATCCGAAGCAGACGAACGTCGAGCGCTACTCGAGGCGAGCAGAGCGCTGGAGGAGTCGCGGGCGTTCGCGACCGCCCGCGCGCACTCCTGGTCCTGAGTCGGCTCAGGCCGCTAGGCGCTCGAGGGCCGTGCGCAGACGGTGAGCGTGACCTCGATGTTGCAGCGAGTGGCCCGCGAGTACGGGCAGGTCTCATGTGCAAGGCGCATCAGTTAGAAAGCCTCGGCGCAGTAGATATGAGGAGCGTAGAGGTAGAGCGCGGCAACGAGACACAGGCCCCCGCTCTTCAGCGGCCAGATGCGGACACGGGCAGTGATCCGCGTGCAGCTCAGGTAGAGGTTGCGCGCGCAGGCGAATCGCAGCAGCGAGGACTGGAAGCAGGCGGCATAGCAGGTGGCGAAGAGCTGCTAGGGGTTGGTCTCAGGGCGCGCGAGGGCCGCGCAGCTCGCTCGGCACGTAGAAGTGGACCTCCAGCGGGCCGTCGCTGTTCGGCCATGACCTTCGCGACCCGCGGTCACGGTAGCCTCGGCGGTGTAGAGGAGCTCAGGTTCATTCATCGTGACTCTCCTTTCGGATCGGGTGCGATCGATCAGCGGACAGTGAACGTGCCCTTCATGCCGGCGGCGGCATGTCCCGGCACGGTGCAGAGGTACGGGAACGTGCCCTTCCTCTTGAACGTGACGACGAGCCGCGCGGTCTTGCCCGGTCGGATGAGCGGTGTTCGCTTGCCGTTGATCTTGAAGTCGTGCTGGACATGGCCAGCGTTCTTGAAGGTGAACGTGACGGTGCCGGGCTTCGTGATCGACTTCTTCGACAGCTTGAAGAAGAATTCGCCACCCGAGACCTGGATCGTGGTCGCGGACGCGGTCGTGTTGCGCTGAGCACGCGTCGAGGCCGTCTGCACGAGCGCGAGTCCTGCGATTGCGACGGCGGCGAGAGTGAAGATCGAGCGGATGGCCTGCTGCCTCATTCCAAGACCTCCTGGTCCGTTTCGAGGTTCTGACTGTGCGCAGCAACCATTGCGGCGCGGCGCGCGCGTGTCCTCACGGCAAGCGTCCAATCGCGCCCCCAACCGCCCCGAATCTCGATTACCTGCTATCCGGGACGCCCGACGGTGCTCCATAATCGTCGGTGTGACGGCGAGCGCGTACGCGAGTGGTGCTGGCCGAGGACGACGTCCTTCTGCGCGAGGGTCTGGCCGGCTTGCTCGAGCGTTCCGGCTTCGAGGTGGTGGGCCAGTGCAGCGACGCCTCCGAGCTGATCGCGCTCGTTCGCGAGCACCGACCCGACCTCGCGATCGTCGACATCCGGATGCCCCCACCACACGACCGAAGGTCTCGACGCCGCGCGCATGATCCGTGAGGAGCTGCCGGACATCGCGATCCTCGTTCTCTCCGCGCACGTCGAGGTCGAGCAGGCGACGGACCTGCTCGCGAGCGGCGAGCGCAGCGGCTATCTGCTGAAGAGTCGCGTGACGGACATGGACGAATTCATCGAGACGTCGAACGGATCGTCAGAGGAGGATCGGTGGTCGATCCCGCGCTCGTCAGGAGCTCGTCGCCGCGCGCCGCGTCGAAGACCCGCTCGACGTCCTCTCGCCGCGCGAGCGCGAGGTGCTCTCGCTCATGGCCGAGGGCCGCTCGAACGCCGGCATCGCCATCAGCTCTGGATCACCGAGGGGACGGTCGAGAAGCACGTGCACAGCATCCTCACGAAGCTGCGTTTGCCGGCGACGGAGGACGATCAGCGCCGCGTGCTCGCCGTGATCACGTTTCTCGACGCCGGTAGCGTGAAAGCGTCTACCGGACGATCTCGACCGCAAGCAGCGGCGGGCATCCGCGCTCGACGAGCCCGGCGACGTCGTGCCAGTCGACGAGCGGCGCGAACGTGAACGCGAGCGGCCACGTCAGGCCGAGCTGCCGCAGCTGATCGGCTTGCCATTCGTGGACGAGCTGCCGTTCCCCGCGGCCGTCCTGCTCGATTTGGGTCAAATCCTGCATCGCTCGCTCCTTCACCGGATCGCTTGTCTGCGTGAAGGATCGGCGCCAGGCCGCTCCCTGTCTTCGAGGCAGACCGCCATCTTCGCCCCCTGTTTGTGTGCCATTCGTGATTAGGGCTAGCTGCAATGCGGTCGGAGCGGTTCCCCTGCCATGCTTTTGGGTGTCTCTCCGCTACCTGATCGTGGACGACAACGAGCGTTCTCGAGGCTGCTTGCTCGAGCCTGAGCCGCGACGGGATCGAGGTCGTCGGTAAGGCGACGACGACTTCCGACGCCCTGCGGCAGACGGAAGCTGTGCTTCCCGACGTCGTGCTCGTCGACATCAGCCTCGGGGAGGAGAGCGGCTTCGAGCCACCCGGCAGCTCGTCGAGCGCTTCCCACGCCTACGCTCGCGCGTCGTGCTGATCTCGACCCGCGCCGAGGACGACTTCGCCGACCTGATCGCGGCCAGCGCGGCCGTCGGGTTCGTCCCGAAGTCGCAGCTCTCCGCAGAGGCAGTGGACGCGCTGCTACCGACAGAGGGTTAGCATCCGTTAGCCTCGAATTCTTGATGAGACGGGGCTGACTCTCCGGATGGCTCTGGCCGGTGGCCTGCTCGCGATCGTCATCGGCACGGCGTTCGGGTTCCTGCTGCTGGCGATCGACGACCTGCGCGACTCGACGAGTTGACGCGCGACGCTCGGGAGGAGCTCGTAGCCGCGGATGAGCTCGAGATGCTCGTCATCGATCTCGAGACGAGCGTGCGCGGATACGTGATCACGGGCGAGGAGAGTTTCCTCGCACCGTGGAACGAGGCGCGTGCGGCTTTTCCTACGACAGCATGATGCTGGAGCGCGTGTCAGCGATGACCGCCGAGCAGCTGGGCCGCGGTGCGGACGATCGTGCAGGGCATCAGCGTCGTACATACGCGACTACGCGACGCCGCTCGTGGATGACGTGCGACGAGGCGACACCGCCGCGCGCAGCGTCGCGGTGACCGAGGAGGGGAAGCGGCGCATCGACGCCTTCGTGCACGCGTTCGAGGCCTCAAGGCGACAGTGAGCGCACCTGCTCGCGGAGCGCGAAAGCGAGGACGACGTGAACGGCTCGACGTGCGGTCGCCGCCGGGCTGTTGGGCATTGCCGGCTCGATCCTCCATCGTGCTGCTCTTTGCCGGCGTACATGACGCGAGTGATCGTCGAGCCCGATCCGCCGAGCAGCTGCGATGGCCAGACGACTGGCGGGTGGCGACCTCAGTGCGCGCTGCCTGAGACGGGTGTAGCTGAGATCGGCGCGCTCGAGCGCCCTTCAACGCGATGGGGAGCTCCTCGAGGCGAGCGGAAGACGATCTGCGCCGCGCTCTTGAGGAGCAGTCGGCGCTGAGCCGAGTCGCGACGCTGGTTGCGCAGAGCGGTCTCGCCGTCTGAGCTGTTCGAGAGCCGTCACGCGCGAGGTCGGCTTGCTCTCCGGTGCCGATCTCGCGCGCATGGAGCGCTACGAGATGGATGGTACGGTCACCGGGGTAGCCGCTTGGAGCAGCGACGACGATCAGCTGGCGGTCGGCACGCGCTTCGTTCTCGAGGGATTGAGCGTCGCTGCGCTGGTGCAGGAGACGGCGCGGTCCGGTGCGCATGGACAGCTTCGCGGACGCCGTTCGGACCAATCGCGGAGGAGGCTCGTGAGCTGGGCATCAGCTCGTCGGTCGGCTGTCCGATCGTTGTCGCGAGACGCCTCTGGGGCGTGATCGCCGCCTCGTCGAAGGCGCGAGCGCCGTTCTCAGCGGACACGGAGTCGCAGAATCGCCGAGTTCACGGAGCTCGTGGCCACCGCGATCGCGAACGCGGAGAGCCGCGCGGAGCTCGGCTGCTCGCGCGCGGATCGTCGCGGCCGCAGACGAGACGCGCCGACGCATCGAGCGCGATCTCCACGACGGCACGCAGCAGCGACTCATCTCGCTCGGTCTTGAGCTGCGCGTAGCGCACCACGCTGCCTCCGGAGTCCGCGGAGCTTCGCGAGGAGATCGGCAGTGCCGCAAAGGAGCTGGGCGGTGTGATCGACGACCTGCGCGAGATCTCGCGCGGGATTCACCGGCATCCTTTCCGAGGGGGGCTCGGCCGGCTCTGCGGACGCTCGCCCGCCGCTCCCCGATTCCCGTCGAGCTCGAGGTTCGACCGGAGACGCGGTTTCCGGCGCCGATCGAGGTGGCGGCGTACTACGTCGTCGCGGAGTCGCTCGCGAACGCGACCAAGCACGCGCACGCTTCGGTGCTGAAAGTGCGGGTCGAGCACGAGACAGCTCCTCGACCTCGATCGCGATGACGGCTCGGCGGCGCCGATCCTGCAGGGTCCGGCCTGTACCGGTCTCCGTGATCGTGTCGAGACCTGGGCGGGACGCTCGTCGTCAGCAGCGATCAGGCGAAGGGACGCTGGTAGTTGTTGAGCTGCTGCTGTAACGGACGAGTCTAGTAGCTGCTACGGGTTCAACGGTGGGCTGTGACTCGTTCCGAAGGAGAGATGGCGTCAGCTGCGCTGAACGCGTTCAGGCTGTCGCTTTGTTCGCTGACCTTCTGGTGTTCACGAAGAGGTAGAGCGGGTGCGTTGTAGGTGATTGCGGCTTTCGTTGAGCGTGCGGTGGTTGACGATAGAGGCGTTGCTCGCTGCGACGGTGGCGTGCGTTTGGAAGCGGCGGTCAGTTGCTCGCGCAGCGCGGTGCATGTGCTCGTCGTCCCGAGTGTTCTGGAAGAGATAGAGCGTGTGGCTCTGCGAGTTGATGAGAATATTCCGAGGTCTTCGTCGCGACGCTGAGCGTGGCGGCGTCGTCTTTCGTCGTCGGAGCGCCGGCGCGCGCTCAAGCTCCGCTCCGGCGACCAGCAGTACGGCGAGCAGTACGCTGCGACGCTCGCCGAGAAGGTGGCGAACCTGGTGTGAGTCATGTCATTCCTTTCGTCCTGGGCGGAACCTGCCATGGTGAAGCCAGGCGGTTTGCGTCTGCACCGCCAGCGACCATCTCCGACCCAAACGAACCGGAGTTCCGACCTTCCTGCTGGCCCCCACGACTGCCGTACGTTCCCCACGACTGCCGTACGTTGTCATGTGGAGGCAATCGCACCGAAAGCATTCCATGTCATCGAGCAACGACAACTCGCCCTTCGACGTCGACCCGGATCCTGGTGCGACCTGAACCAAACCCTCGGTGAGATCCGCGAGTCGCGGCCCCGCGTCGGTTGCCTCGGCTGTGTCGTCTCCGGCGGGTGGGCGGTCGCGGCCCTCGTCGGTCTCGTCGTCCTTCTCGTCTACCTCGTGATGCGCCTCACCTAGCTCACGGTCGGAGGATGAAGTCCCGGTCACGGAGGAGGTCGTCGACGTCGTCGGGATCGGCTCGAAAGTGCCGCCGATGGCCCGCGACCACGTACGTCAGGCCCGACGCGTGCGCACGGACGTCGCGCCGCCCCGACCCCAGAAAGATCATCGGTATCCACGCTTCGGGGTCGGGTTGGGAGGCAACCGCTCAGCCGGATCGCGCCGCCGCTGCCGTGCGGCTCTCGGCTGGCCGCAGCAACCGTCAAACGTCATTGTCCATCCCTCCGTCCGACATCGTCCCTCCGAGCCAGCGCTCGACGATCGACACGGCTCCTGCCACCGCAGGCCAGAGCAGCAGCGACCACCAGGTGAGGTCGTACACGACGAGCACGACCCCGGCGGCGACCCAGACCGCGAGACAGTGGAAGCAGCCGACGAGCCGCTGTAGGCGAAGCGCGACCAGGCGCCTCCTCAGGCGGTCGACGATGCGGAAGGGACCGCTCTCGTACGCGAGCAGCGCCGTCACCCGCCAGACGGCGAGCGCGCTGAGCACGAAGAGAAGCGGCTCGATCGGCTGCTGTTTGAACACGTTTCAGGTCAGCACGGGAGCGAAGCCGGCGGACACGGTCCGGTGACCGTCCAACCGTACGGAAGGTAGGCGTGGAAGACGGTCACGCCGCCGACCGTGCACTTGAGTTCGGCCGTGACCCCGAGCCCGTACGAGCACGAGGATCCCGACCCGGACTTGCCGACGCCTGCGACCCCGACGACCTTCGCGCTGCACGAGGCGCAGACGGTCAGACCCACGATCGTGGCGCAGACCTGTGCGTACGCGGCACCCCAGGCGTACGCGCCACAGCACGTGATCCGGTACCCGATCTCCAGCCCCGCACTGAACGTGACGCCGGCGAGCGTGACCGTCTTCGTACACGTACGGAAGGGGTTGGTCCAGGTTGGGCACCAGTAGGTGATCCTCACCGACAGCGAGAACGACGCACTGATGTGTTTCGTGTACTTGCCCTCGACCGGTCGATCGCAGAGGTCGGGCGGGGTGGGCGTCACCACAGGCTCGAAGAGGTCGCGAGAGTCTCGGCGATCGTGACGTAGTTGCCGTAGCCGAGCCTTGGCCCGCCTGAGGCCACCGTGTCGGTCGCCGAGTTGGCGATGTCGACGACGGCGTTGAAGTTCGCGCGGCTCCGCGTCAACTCCTTCGCCATCCGATCGAGGCCCGTCTCGGTCAAGCCCTTCAAGCCGGCGGCGGCGAAGGCTTTCTGCGCGCCCTCCACCACCTTTTGCCACTGCGCGTCGACGGCGTCACGGTTCTGACCCCGCCTCAGCCGTGCGCGTCGCTCTGCCTGCAGCTTCGTGTACTCGAGGGTGGCCATCGCCGAGTAGACGATTCCGAGCGTCTGGTCCGGCTCGAGCTTCTGCGCGACCATCTCGGCCGTCGCTGCATTGCTCTGGTGCACCGCGCGGAGCTTGTTGAGCTGGGCGGCCGTGAGCCGAGTCGCGGGGACCCGCTTCGGCCGTGGCTGTCTGACCGTGGCGGCGCGACCGACGTGAGGAAGCGCCGTTGGCGAGCTCGTAGCTGCGCCGGGGTTGTAGCTCGCTTCGGGAACTTCGCCGAGTGTCTCCTGACGGTGGCGAAGCCGGGAATGCTCGTGAGTTCTTCGGGGCCGACGGGGACAAGATCGTGGGGCTCGGCCATGCTCTCTTCCTTTCATCCGGAGATACGTTCGACGATTGGTGCAGCGCAGGTCGGCGGCGGAGCTCTCGCAGCACCGAGCGCAGCGCACGGAGCTCGATGAGCTCGCCGCTTCCGCGCAAGCCGACGCGGATGACGATCGCAAACCCCGGCCTGGCGGCGGCGCTGAGCCATGACGGCTCCTCCTCGACCCGCCGCATAGGTCAATCGAGTCGGACGAGGGTTCAGGTTATGGCAGTTGCAACCCCTGATACAAGTGAAGACGTCGCTGGCTACGCCGCGACTTCGATCGCCTCGTGAGGGTTGTGCTCAGTGAGCGAGGGATCGTCGGTGTCACAAGAGACAAGGCTGCGCGCGACCCGCTCGTGGAGCAGCGCGTCATCGCCGCCATCCCTTGTCGTCGTGGTCGTACCGCCAACGATATCGTCAAGCCGAACTCGTGGATCTCACCCGCTTGTACGACCTGCAGGTCGAGGTCACGGCGATAGGCCCGGCGTCATCGATCCAAAACACTTGATCGACGGTGCCCGACCGCCGAGGCGTGCGCCACCACCAGTGCAGATCAGCGGCCTCCCAAAGTCCTGTTTCCGCATCCGCCAGACGCGCACGGCGCAAGAGCCTCGTCGCGAGAGCCAGCGAGTCCAATCCCGATGCGCGCACTTCACGAACAGCCACCTGCCCATCCTAAGAACAGGATCACGACACGACAGGGCACGTCACGGCGCAGAGTGCTGCACCGTCCGTCGCCAGAGCCGAGGGCCGGCGACGCGTCCATCCTCGTCCGTGGCCTCGCGTGCGAAGCGCCGGACGGCGACGACGGCGCCGGCGGCCCCCCAGACGAGCGAGCACGAAGAGATCGTTTCCGGAGAAGCCGCTCCCGGTCGTGTAGGGGCTGAAGCAGGTCGTGAACGCTTGGACGAGGTGGCTGAGCGGGAACACGTCGGCGATCGCGCTGGAGCCAGTGGGGCTGCCTCCTCGACGGAGTAGAAGACACCGGAGATGAAGAGGAGCGGGAAGAGCGTCAGGTTCGCGATGATCGGCGCCGTCTCGGTTCGGCGGATGAAGGAGCCGACTGCGAAGCCGAGCGCGGTGAAGGCACAGCGGCGCCGAGCACGAGCGTGACGAACGCCGCAGGGCAGGAGCTCGGCGCGGATATCGACGCCGAAGGCGGGAACGGCCACGATGAACATCGCCGTGACCGACGGCGACGCGCAGCGACGCACGGTGGACGCGATCCAGGAGCCGAGGAACACCGCCATCGGCGAGCGGCGTCCCGCGCACGCGCTTGAAGGTCCCTTGCTCGCGGGCGGTTGCGACTCCGAAGATGACGAAGGTAGTAGGTCGCCGCCGTCAGCGCGAAGATGGCGATCGCCGGGGTGATGTACTGCGCGTAGGCGACCTCGCCGCCGGGAACGGTGACCGCTCCGCTTCCGAGGGAATCGAGCAGGACGAGCAGGATGAGCGGGAAGATGAAGGTGAAGAACGTCGCTCGCGGCGTGCGCGTCATGAGCCGAAGTCGCCCCTTGAACCAGAGCCAGTCGAGCGACAAGATCGGAGCGGCGGTATCACGATTTGCTCCCCATCGGTGAGCTCGAGGTAGACGTCCTCGAGCGACGGGACGGGTGACGGTCAGCGCCTCGAGCTCCTCGCCGCGCGCGCTCGCCCAGCCGAGGAGCGGCGTGAGGTGCGCGAGTCGGAAACTCGGTGTGGAAGCTGACGAGCCGGTCGTCGATCTCGAGCGTCGACGCCGCCGGGCAGCGGGAGCTGCGTCCGTGCCGACCCCTTCCGGGAGCCGGAAGCGGACGAGCGCTGTCGCCGTTCGCGCGACCCGCAAGCATCGCGGGGGCGCCCTCGGCGACGATGCGGCCGCGCGGCGATGACCGCTACGCGGTCGGCGAGGTTCTGGGCCTCGTCCATGTAGTGGGTCGTCAGCAGGATCGTCTTGCCGAGCGAGCGCAGGTTCTCGACGAGCTCCCACGAGCGTCGTCGCGCCGAGGGGTCGAAGCCGGTCGTCGGCTCGTCGAGGAAGAGCAACTCGGGGTCGCCTGCGACGGCGAGCGCGAGGTCGAGTCGGCGGCGTTGGCCGCCGGACAGCGTCCGCACGAGGGCGTCGCGGCTCTCCTCGAGGCCGACGAGCTCGGCGACGTCGTCGACCGGGCAGCGGCGCCGGGTATGCAGCGCTGTAGAGCTCGAGCGTCTCTCGCACCGTGAGCTCGAGGCCGATGCCGCTCTCCTGCGTCACGATCCCGATGCGCTCACGCAACTCGCGGCCGCCGGTCTCGGGATCGACGCCGAGCACTCTGACGTCTCCGCCGCTTCGACGGCGGTAGCCCTCGAGGATCTCGACGGTCGTCGTCTTGCCGGCGCCGTTCGGGCCGAGCAGTGCGAACACTTCTCCGTGCGCGATCGTCAGATCGATTCCGGCGACGGCCTCGACCTTCCCGTACGCCTTGTGCAGGCCTCGGATGACGACGGCGGGCTCAGACGTCATGCTCATGACGCAGACCTGAGCGAGCCGGGAGTCGAAGCAGGGGCCGATTGCACGAGCAAAGGATCGCCACGGGCGGCGCGCGCGTCGTCACCGCCAGCAGCCAACCTGGCCACTGGTCGGCTGGCATTTCGGCCTTCCTGTTAGCCGGAACCGGTGGTCCAGGACCTGGACGACGACCACCGTCGCGTGCTCGCGGTGATCACGTTCCTCGACCGGCGGTAGCGAGCTGCGCGGCCGCTTCGGCCAGCCGGCGCTCGTCGAACAGGTACGGAGTCGCGTTTGCGATCTTCCGGTGCGGCGAATCGAGGTCCGGCGATCCCTCCGCCGCGTTGAGCGCATAGCGGACCGGGATCTCGTGCGCGACGACGAGGATCGTCGGTTCGACGCGGTCGAGCAGCGACCGGAAGGCACGGGAGTAGCGCACGGCCGCCGCGTCGAGGCTCTCGCCGTTCGGGAACGGATCGGCCCGCGTGTGCTCTCGCTTCCACGTGCGGTACTCCTCGAGGGAGCTGCCTTCGAGATCGCCGATGTCGACGTCGTCGAAGAGAGGCTCGACGTCGATCCGCACGCTGCGCGCGGCGAGCGCGAGCCCGGCCGTCTCACGCGTACGGCCGAAGCGCGTGACCAAGCAGAGGTCAAGGCTCACGTTACGCAGCTGGTGCCCGAGCAACAGCGCTTCGTCCCGACCCTTTTGGGTCAGATGCACCTCGCGACTCGGATCTCCGTTCACGATGCCGTCGACGTTCAGCGTGGACTCGCCGTGCCGCGCGAGCACGAACAGCCGCGTCACGGCGACGGCGACGGCGGAGGCGACGGCGCAATCAGACAGCCCAAGCCCACTGGTTGCAGCATGGCAAGCGGCGAGGCTCTTCCGCATTGCGGCCAGCAGGAATCTCCGGTCTGCGGGTAGCGGTGCGGCGGAATTGGGACTGGCCGCGATGACGCTGTCCTTCGCGGTCGCCATCGTTCCGCGCAGACATCCGCTTTGCCGGGAGGGACGAACGATGGAACCGACGCTGATGCCCGAGATCGATCTGGATCCTTGCGCCGACGAGGAGGCGCTCGTCCACCAGCGGCGCGCCGAGCGCCCGCGCGAGATCGTGGCCCAGGAAGCCGACTGCTATTCCTGCCCGGGCCAAGTCGAGGAAGGGCTCGCCCGCCTCGGCTCACCCCAGTGAGGACTGCGAGACGAACGCGGCGATCAGTGGGAGAGGCTTGCCACGACTTCGTCGACGGGATCGATATGGCCGCGATCGTCAGGCAGCGTCGCAATGCGGGCACTGTGGACGCCATGCTCACGGCATGAGCTGGGCGGCCGAGCTTGGCGACGCGCAGGAAACGGCGATCGCGTCGTCGCGCGAAGAGGGGTCGCGGTCTGCGGCAGCCGATCTAGGGCAAGTTAGACGGCTGCCAACCGCGCGCTCTCGCAACGGCCCGCACCCAGTCCACGAGGTTCAATGGCACCCCTTCGTACAGGCTCGCATTCGCCCCGAACCCATACTCGCTTCCAAAGTATTCGCCTTCGCGGGCGGGCCTCGCGTCTGCGTCGGCGACCGCGAGAACTTCGCGCGTACCGTCTGAACGCTGCGCATAGAAGGCGAAATACCATGCCTGTGTAGCGGAGTTGTCTATCGCGAGTCTCGCGACAGCGTCGAGAAACGTGAACTCGCTCAGACGAACACGAGCCACTTCGTCGTAGGGGTCACTCGCTCTGACGATTTCAATTGCTGTGGTGGGCGTTAGTCGCGTGTAAAGCGTTCGCAGCATCCAGCGCTTCGCTTTGGCCCGTACCCAGGCGCGACTCGGGCGCATCCCGTAGTTGATGAATGTATAGACGTTGTCCTTCCAGATCGTTGCGTCGACCACGAAAGGGACTCCCCACGACGACTCGAATAGCCCGATCACCCACCATCGGTCGCGTCGCCACTCGGCCGCCCAGCGAATCTCGCGCGTGAAGCGCAACGCTTCGCGGCTGGTGTCGGGATGCGAACGGACGAGAGCAATTGCCTGACGGGCGGTCGCTGGCCGAGGTTTCGTTGCGGCTGGAGAGACGCGGGCGTGGTCGCGAAGAACTCTGTCGTCGGTCCGCGCGGACGCACCGCCGGCTGTGACAAGCCCGATGAGAAGTGTCGCGGCTGTCCTGGTTTTCCAATTGATCCCGGCGCGCGCTCCGTCCACGTCTCGAAGCGTAGGCCTTTGGGGCTCGCGCGCCTAGCGGCTGAGCGCTTGGGCTGTTGCCGCGACGAGCGGCGTAGCACTTCTAGCCGTCGACACAGCGTAAACTCGCCGCCGCCGGAACGCCTAGCTCGTGTTGCGATCGTGAATGTGAACGGAGATGGTAGGTGTGGGGAGGGATGTTGCTCGCCGCGCGGTCGAGAGTCGATCGGATGTGTGGCGTCACCCAGAGCGAGTAAAGGTCGGCGAGATGCGCGTTCTCGAGGTCTTCGCGCTCTACATGAACTGGCTCTTGCGATGACGAGAGGTTTCCCCAGTATCACGCATCTCGCGGAGTTCGTGAGCCACTCTCCTCGGTACGGCGTGGGGGTAGCCGCGAGCGGGGCTACCAAGCGCACAGCACTGCGTGCGAGTCGATCACCTGTTGCTTGACTACGTCGACGGGCCTGCCTATTCTCGGGCCTCGGACGGCAACGAAAGCACGGGGCGCATGGCCGAGGTTCCCCTTCGTTGCTGCGGCGAGAGCGCCCTCCGCTTGCCGAGGGACGCTGACGCTGCTCGACGCGTTCGAGTTCAGCTGGTTGGGACGCGCCGTGGCGCTGCCGCGCCCGCCCAGAGGCTCCTGGCGTACCTCGCGATCGAAGATCGCCCGCTGCACCGCGGCTAGTCGCCGGCGCGCTCTGGCTCAACTCGAGCGAGGCCCACGCGTCGGGGAGCCTCCGCTCGGCGCTCTGGCGAATCCGCCGCTCGGCTGCGAGCTCGTCGAGGAGAGAACCATCAGCTGCAGCTTGCGAAGAGGGTCGCCGTCGATGTCCGCGAGGCGTATCCTGGGCTGCACGGTCCGGACTCTGCGAGGCCGATCGAGCGGCGGACGTGGCAGACGCTTCGCTTCGGCCGAGCTGATCCGCGAGAACTGGTACGACGGCTGGGTCGTGCTCGAGCGCGAGCGGTTCCGGCAGCCCGAGCGCACGCGCTGGAGAGTGCTCTGTGCGACGGCTCAGCACTGAGGGTCGGTTCGCGGAGGCGATCGAGGTGGGCCTTGCGGCGGTGCGCAACGAGCCCCTCCGCGAGAGTGCGCACCGAGCGGTGATCGGTGTGCACCTCGCGGAGGGCAATCGCGTCGGAAGCGCTACGCCACTACGCGTACTACCGGCGGCTCGCCACCGACGAGCTGGGGATCGAGCCCTCCGGGCGAATGGAGATGCTCGTCAGAGGGGCTTATGGCGCTCATTCGCCCTCCGCGAGGTGCGGCAGCTCGTCGGCCAGCCGCGCAAGTCGCGTCTCGCCGGCAGCGACGGGGTCCCGAGGTCGAGGAGGCTGCCCGTCACCGTCCAGGCGAGGCCGTACCAGGTCCAGTCGGTTCCGGACCACGTCGGATCCGGATCTCGTACGTCTCGCCCGGGATCGCGTCGAACTCGGCGACCTCGTAGCTGTTGTCCCACGAGCCGCTGTAGCCGACCTGTGTGCCGTTCTTGTCGAAGATCTTCAGATCGAGGTCGAGCTTCAGCTGCGAGCTGATCGGGATCGTGATTCCGAGGAACGAGATCGTCGACACCTTGCTGTCCCACGCCAGCGCGACCTTGACGTGCCTGGGGCCGAACCAGAAGCGCGGGACCTGGATCCGGTACGCAAACTTCGACAACCCTTCGAGTCGAAGTCGCTCGAGTCCAGCGTGCCGACGTCCCAGCCGCGCCGAGTTGGAGACGCGTTGCGCGAGCGACGGCTCTGAGCGATCCGATAGCTCTCGAACGCATTCACCGCGCCGCTCCCGTCCGATGCGTCGTCGTCGTCGACCACGTCCTGCCACCAGGTCTCGCCGACAACGTTCTTCGATAGCGCCGGCGAAGAGGATCGCCCGGCAACCCTCGGGCCACGCCTTGAGCGTCGCCGAGGTGCTCTGCAGGAGCGCCGCGATGCCGACGGCTGCGGGCGACGCCTGGCTGGTGCCGGTCATCGTGATTCCGTCGGCAGTGACGGACGTCCCGTTCGCCGCGACTTCCGGCAGTTCCCGGTCACCATGGCTCGAGGCCGGATTGCGGAAGACGGAGCTCGACGACATCGCCGAGGCCGAGTCGTCGTGGTTGGCGACCGCGATGCTGTTGAAGCCCTTGTGGTTGACGAACTCGTCGCTGGGCGGGCTGATGCCGTCCGGGTCGCCGTTCCAGTAGTTGCCGCCTGCCTGGCAGATCGTTGGGTACGGCCAGTTGAGGATCAGCCAGTCCTTGTAGATGTCGTCGAAGGAGAGACTGTCTGACCCGGGCTCGGACGACCGATGGAAACTCTGGTTGATCACCGTGCACCCGCGGTCCTTCACCGCCCAGCTCAAGGCGGCGAGGTCCTTCGAGTTCGCGGAGTGCAGCTTGCACTCGGGAGCGTGTCCGTGGGGCTTGTTCGACTCCTTGTTCTTGATGATCGCGTGCACGTTCTCCGAGTGGTCCGAGGTCGACGGGGTCGAGTCGTAACGTGCCTCGATCACGAGGTTGGTAGTGCTTGTCGGCCCGTCCTCCCAGACCGCGACCTTCACGCCGGCTCCCTTAGGTCCGGCGGTGTGGACGTCGTCCGAGTTCGCGATCGCGATCGAGTCCTTGAGGTCGTCGATTCCCTCCGGGTCGTACAGGAAGATCCCGGCGACTTCCTTGCGTTTTGCGAGCTGCTGGATCGAACGCTTGTGCATGCGCGCGAAGACGACGGGAGCGGCCTCGTCGAACCGGATCTCCACCGCGCCGAGTTCGTCGGCGATCTCGCCCACGGCGCGCGCGAGACGGACGACGGTCTCGCTGCGCTGGGCAGCTGCGCGTGGCATGCGCGGCTCCTCGGACACACGCTCTAGCCCGCGCTTCTCGTTCGGATCGATCTCGTCGACGCCGTTCGCCCAGACGGCGACGGAGAGCCTCTCTTCCGGCCGGGCGGTCCGCAACCGCTGCTGCAAACCCTCGTGCAGCTTCCCGAGCTTGGCGGCGCGCTTCTTCTCGAGCTGCTTCAGGAGCCGCGTCTCGTCGACTCGCTTCCCGGTTTCGTCGAACGCCAGAGCGACTGGAGCCCGCGTGCGCCGATTGACTCCTTTCATCACCTCGATGTACTTGCCGCGCACGGTCTCAAAGAGCGGCAGGCGCTCTGGGCCATTGGCGGTCAGCCTGAGGCGGGCCATGCTCTCGATCGCAACATCCGTTGGCACACGCGCGGCAGAGTCGACGAGTTGGAACGTAATCGCCATCTCGGGTGCAAGCTCGCCGTTGAGCTCGATAGCAGCGGCCCGATCTGCAACACGTGCGGCCCGGCAGGCAGGTCGTCGGGCGGCGACCACGTCGCGCGCTTGCGCCCCTCTCGACCTTGACGACATTGTCGGCCCGCTCCACGCCGATCGACTGCTGCGCAGCCTCGGCGTCCATCGCCGCCGGCGTCTGCACGACGACGGTCGAGTCGCGGAACAGGAACTCGTCCCTTTGAAGGCCGATCAACTTCACGCCCGAGCGAAGCTCGGGAACACGAATCGCCGGATCGGGCGGTCGCGTCTCAACAGCACTCATGGATCCCCTCCCTGTTGGATGCCCCTCCAGCCAGTCTGCGACCCCGGGTGTCACTCAAACGTTACGGAAGCGTCAACGGCGCCGCGAGATGAAGTCTGGATCGCGTGGGTCGGATGCTGCTCGCCGCAGGAGCGGCCCAGCGCGCGTTTTTAGGGCCCGGCGTCAGGCGTTGATCACCGCTCTTGTGGTGGCGCAGTCACCGTCCCTCGCGGAACGAGCGGCGCGCGGAGCAAGTGCCTGCTCTGCTCTTCGCGCATTGCCCCGTCCGCGCCGAGTTCGACGACAAGGCGCACCGCGAGCGCGCCCACGTCACGCATCGGCTGGCTCATCGTCGTCAGCGGTGGGTCGAGGTACCGGGCGACCGCAATGTCGTCGTAACCGACGACCGACACGTCGTCGGGAACCTTGAGGCCGCACGAGCGGATCTCGTTGATCGCGCCGAGCGCGAAGAGGTCGCTCTGGGCGAAGAGCGCGGTAAACGGCCGCCCAGCCTGGAGCAGGCGTCGCGCCGCCTCGCGCCCACTCTCCAAGCGCCAGTCGGGGCAGCTCTCGACGAGCATCGTGTCCTGCTCGAGTCCTCGGGTGCGGAGCGCCTCGCGGTATCCGTCGAGCCGTTCGCGCGCCGACCGCCACTCCAACGGTCCCGTGATCGTCGCCACCGCCCGGTGTCCGTGCTCGACGAGATGGAGCGTCGCATCACGCCCTCCGCGTTGGTTGTCAACGTCGACGATGCTCACCTCGGGCAGAGCAAGCTCGGACGTGATCGCGACGATCGGCAACCGGTGCGCCAGCGGAGGCAGGAGCCAGTCGCTCTCGAGATGCGTCGGTCCCGCAACGATGAGACCCTCGACGCGACGCTCGAGCATCAACCGAAGGTAGGCGCGTTCGTCGCCCTGAGCCTCCTCGTCGAGGCTCCCGATGATCAGGAAGAGGTCACGGCGGCGTGCTTCCGCCTCGGCCCCGGCGATCGCCTGGCTGAAGAAGTAGTCGGAGATGTCGGTCGTCACGACCCCGAGCGTGTGCAGGCGGTTCGACGAGAGGCTGCGGGCACTCGGATTCGGAACGTAGGCGAGCTCACGGATCGCAGCGAGGACGCGGTCGCGCGTCGGCTGGATCACGTTCTCGTGGTCGTTCAGAACCCGGGAGACGGTCTGGTGTGAGACGCCCGCTCGGGCGGCGACGTCGCGGATCGTGGGCCGTTTCATAGTGATCGGTCACATGATGGCTGCTCAAACCTTGACAAAGCAAGTGCGATCGGCCTAGTGTTACCGGTCACATTCGACGGCGAGGAGGATCGATGCCGAAGGACCGCACCACACGACGCCTGCTCGTGGTCGGCCTGGCCGCCGCGCTGACGCTTCTGACCGTTGGCGTGAGCGGGAGCGCCGCGATGCGGACGGCCACCGGGCCGAACTCGACGAAGGCCACCACCCTGACGATCTGGGGCTGGGGGGTCGCGATCGACGGGCTCAAGCTCGTCGATGAAGGATTCAAGACGCAATACCCGGACGTCGACGTCAAGTACGTCGTCCGGGCACCGGCCGAGACGTACCGGCAGATTCAGCTCGCGATCTCGGCGGGATCAGGAGCGCCGGACATCTCGCTCGTCGAGGACTCGCATCTCGCGCAGCTCGTCAAGCTCGGAGCGCTCGCCGACGTCACGAGCCGAGTCAAGCCGTATCGCAAGCTGATCACGGCGCATCGGTGGAAGGAGGCCACGCGCAACGGGCGGATCTACGCGATGCCCTGGGACAGCGGTCCGGTCGCGGTGTTCTACCGGCGCGATGTGTTCCAGCGTGCGGGGGTGAATCCGAACACGATCACCACCTGGACGCGGTACTACCAGGCCGCCCTGAAGATCAAACGGACAACGGGCGTCCCGATGTGGCCCCAGCCGACGGCGCGCAACGACGGGCGCCTGTTCGAGATTCTGCTCTGGCAGCAGGGGCTTGGTTACGTCAACGCCAGAGGCGCGGTCATGCTCGACAAGGACGCGCGAATCCGACGCACGCTCGAGTACATGGGCAAGTTCTGGAAGAACGGCCTCTCCCTGAACCAGGAGTGGTGGACCGACCCCTGGTACAAGTCGTTCGAGGACGGCGACGTCGCGACCATTCCCGAGGCGGTCTGGATGGGGACCTTCTTCAAGAGCTTCATCGCTCCGAAGGCGAACGGGAAGTGGGGCGTCTTCCGGCTGCCGGCGTGGACGCCCGGCGGCTCGCGTGCCGCGAACGACGGCGGCTCACAGCTCGCGATCTTCAACCAGAGCGGGAACAAAACGGCGGCCTGGAACTACATCCGGTACCACCTCGGACGGGCAGACACCCAGGTGCAGATCTACGCAAAGACCGACCTCTTCCCCGGGCTGCAGTCGGCCTATCGGATGCCCATGTTCAAGGAGGGCGATCCGTACTTCGGCGGCCAGAAGGTCCGCCAGCTGTTCGTCGACATCGCGAAGAAGATCCCCAAGGCCGGCGTCTACAGCTCCGACTACCAGCAGATGAACTCGCTGATGCAGACGGAGATCCAGAAGTACGCCCTCGGTCAGCAGACCGCAAAGCAGGCGCTCTCGAACGCCGCACGCGCCATCCGGCAGAGGACGCGCCGTCCCTAGACGCTGACGTCCGCTCGGGCGCGCGGGATACTCGCCCAGTTCCCGCGCGCCCGAGGGGTGGTGACGCGAATGACGACGACGACCCAGACGAGACAGGCGGTTACTGGTCGCGACGCGAGCCGCCTGCGTTGGGCGGCCCGAGGACGTCGCTACGCCTGGCCCTACATCTTCATCTCGCCCTTCTTCGTCCTCTTCGGCCTCTTCCTGGTCTACCCGATCTTCTTCTCGCTCTTTCTGAGCTTCCACGATTGGTCGGGATTAGGCCCCAAGCTCTACGTGGGCGCCGACAACTATCGCTTCCTGCGCAGCGATGAGCTCTTCTGGGGCTCGATGAAGAACTCGGCGATCATCTTCTTCATCTACGTCCCGCTGATGACGTTCCTCGCGGTCGTGCTCGCGGTCGTTCTGAACGCCGGCTACCTCCGTCTTCAGGGACTCTGGCGCTCACTCATCTTCCTGCCGCACATCACGTCCATGGTCGCAGCCGGCTACACGTTCCGACTCATCTTCGACACCGACAGCGGATTCGCGAACGACGCGCTCGGCGTCGTCGGCGCTCCTGCCGTTGCCTGGCTTGACAGCCCGTGGTGGGCCAGGGTGACCCTCGGCCTGCTGATGATCTGGGCCTGGCTCGGCTACAACATGCTGATCATGCTCGCGGGATTGCAGACGATCCCGCAGGACGTGACCGACGCCGCGCGCGTCGACGGCGCGAATGCCGTTCAGGTCTTCCGCAGGATCACGCTTCCGCTGCTCCGCCCGCAGATCGTCTTCGCGGTGACCCTCTCGATCATCGGCACGTTCTCGATGTTCGCCGAGCCTTGGGTGTTGACACGCGGCGGGCCTGTGCGGGCAACGCAGACACCGGTGATGGACATCTTCAACGCGACCTTTGAGTTCCTGCAATACGGATACGCAGCGGCGATGAGCTACGCGTACTTCGCGATCATCGTCGTTGTCACGATCGTCCAATTCTTGCTCGTGAGCCGCCGCGAAGCGTGCGCCGACGAGGGGTCTCTGATGGCCGTCGGATCGGGACGCTTCGTACCCAAGCTCCTCGCCTACGCACTCCTGGCCGTGACGTCGATCTTCATGGTCTTCCCGTTCATCTGGATGCTCAGCTCGTCGCTGAAGCCGTTCGAGGAGATCTTCGCCGGCGACACGTTCCTGCCGCAAGACTGGACGCTCGAGAACTACAGGACGCTGTTCGAGGACTTCGGCGCACTCCGCAAGATCGGAAACAGCTTCTTCGTCGCGAGCGCGGCCACGACGCTCGCGGTGTTCTTCTGCGCGCTCGGCGGCTACGCGTTCGCAAAGTTCGACTTTCCCGGACGGCGCACGCTGTTCGTCTTCGTGCTCGCGACGCTCGCGATTCCGTTCGCCGTCGTGATCGTCCCGCTCTTCATCATGATGCGGAACACCTTCCACTGGATCGACACGTTCTGGCCGCTGATCGTGCCCGGAGCGGCGAACGCGTTCGGCATCTTCTTCATGCGGCAGTACATGATGTCGATCCCCGACGACCTTCTCGACGCCGCGCGCGTCGACGGCGCGTCCGAGTTCAAGATCTTCTGGAAGGTCGTCGTACCGATCAGCGTCCCGGGCCTCGCAAGTCTCGGGATCATCTTCTTCATGGCGAGCTGGAACGACTTCCTCTGGCCGCTTGCCGTTCTTCGCTCGGACGACATGCAGACGATCCCGGTGATGCTCAACTCGCTCGAGGGACCTCCCGGTCGGACCGCGTTCGACCTCTTGATGGCGGGCTCCGTGCTCAGCGTGCTCCCGCTGCTCGTTGTCTTCCTCGTCCTGCAACGCCGGCTCTTCGCCGGAATCATCAGCGGCGCGGTGAAAGAGTGAGCCGCGTCCGGCTCGGTGTCGCGTACTACCCGGAGCAGTGGCCGCGGGAGCGCTGGGAGCTCGACGCCTCGTTGATGGCCGACGCCGGCCTCTCGATTGCGCGCCTGGGCGAGTTCGCCTGGGCGCGGCTCGAACCGCGTCGCGGCGCGTTCGACTTCGATTGGCTCGACGAGGCAGTCGGGATCCTCGCGGAGCGAGGCCTCGAGGTCGTCCTCGGCACGCCGACTGCGGCGCCGCCGGCATGGCTCGTCGAGGAGCACCCGGAGATTCTTCCGATGCGCGCCGATGGACAAGTCCGCTTCGGCCACCGGCGCCACTACTGCCCCAACCAGCCGGCGTTCCGCGCAGCGACCGAAGCGATCGTCACCGCGCTCGCGGAGCGTTTCGGCCGCGACCCGCGCGTCCTCGGCTGGCAGGTCGACAACGAGCTCGGGGGGCACTGCTTCTGCGCCACGTGTGCCGACGCCTTCCGAAGCTGGCTGCGCGAGCGGTACGGATCGCTCGATGCGCTGAACCGCGCCTGGGGCACCGCGTTCTGGAGCCAGACCTACGACGGCTGGGCCCAGATTCCCCTCCCCGACCTGCCGCCACGCTCGCCGAACCCAGGGCTCGCGCTCGACTACCGGCGCTTCATGTCTGACAGCTACGTCGGATACCAGGCGCTGCAGACGCGCATTCTCCGGTCTCGCTGCGAGCCCCGGGAGTTCGTCACGACGAACCTGATGGGCTTCGGCTTCCCCGAGCTGGACTACCACGAGCTCGCTCGCGACCTCGATGTGGTCTCGTGGGACAACTATCCGATCCTCGACCCGAAGCAGCGGTGGACGACGCCTGCGTTGAGCGCCGACGCGATGCGTGGCTTGAAGGACCGCGGGGTCTGGGTGATGGAGCAGCAGGTCGGGCCGCTCGGCTGGGAGCACTTGCTGACACCGGCGCGCGGGCAGCTGCGTCTCTGGGTCTTTCAGGCGATCGCGCACGGAGCGCAGGCCGTCGTGTTCTTCCGCTGGCGGACGGCGCGCTTCGGGACGGAACAGCATTGGCACGGGATCGTCGACGCGGACGGCGCAACGCGATCGCGCTACACACAGATCGCCGACCTGTCGCGCGAGCTCGAGCCGCTCGCGGAGACGCTCTTCGGCCTGGAGCCGGCGGCGGAGGTCGCTGTTGTGCACGACTACGACTCGCGGTTCGCGGCGCAGGTCCAGCCGACCCACGGTTCCCTCGACTACGAGGATTCCGTGCACACGCACTATGGAGTCCTGAAGCGGCTCGGAGTGGACGTCGACGTGATCTCTCCAAGCGCCGACCTCTCGCGCTACCGGATCGTCGTAGCACCCAACCTACGTGTCGTGGACGAGTCGATCGTCGAGCGGCTGAAGGCGTTCGTCGCAGCGGGAGGGCGGCTGGTGCTCGCTCCCCGTACCGCAGTGCGCGACCGCTTCGGAGCGGTGCCGGAGCGACCGCTGCCGGCCTGGCTCGACGAGGTCGCCGGCGTTCGTGTCACCGATTACGCGTGCCTCGACGACGGCGTCGAGGCACGAGTCGGCCCAGCCGACGGGGCGCGTGCAGGTGGAGTGTTCCACGGCTGGATCGAGGAGCTCGACGTGTTCGATGCGGAGGTCATCGCACGGTTCGTGGACGGCCCGTTCACGGGAATGCCCGCGATCACGAACCGTGCGGGAACGACCTACATCGCGGGGTGCGCCGACGAGGCGACCCTCACGAACCTCCACGCGGACCTCTGCACCCGAAGCGGTCTCACGCCGATCGAGCTGCCGTCCGGCGTTGAGGCCGTGCGCTGCGCGAATGAAGGCGGCGAGCTTCTCTTCCTCTTCAACCACACTCCGCATGCGCGGACGATCCCGGTCGACGGTACCCGCCGTGAACTCCTGTCGGGAGATCAAGTCGAGACGACGATCACGGTCGACGGACATGACCTCGCGGTGCTCGCGCCCGAGCTGGTTCGCGCGTGAAGATCACGGGGGTTCGTCCCCTCGTCCTCGGTACCGCCTGGCGGAATCTGACGTTCGTCGTCGTGTCGACCGACGAGGGGATCGACGGCGTCGGCGAGGTGCGGATGATCAACAACACGGAGGCGCTCCTCGGCTACCTCGCGGAGGCCGCGACGAACCATGTCGTGGGTGCCGATCCGTTCGCAATCGAGACGCTCGTGCAGCGCATGTGGCACGGGGACTATGGGCGCCCTGGGCAGATCGAGATGTCGGGTATCGCCGCGGTGGAGATCGCGTGCTGGGACATCATCGGCAAGGCGCTCGACCAACCGGTGTATCGGCTGCTCGGCGGACCGGTCCGCGGCAGGATCAAGGCATACGCGAACGGCTGGTACACCGTCGAGCGAACGCCCGGAGGAGTTCCACGAAGCCGCGCAGCGCGTCGTCGAGAAGGGCTACCTGGGCCTCAAGCTGGACCCGTTCGGCGCCGGCTCGTACGAGCTCTCACGCGCGGAGTTGATCGCCTCTGTCTCTCTGGTCGAGGCAGTTCGTGACGCGATCGGCCAGGACGCGGACCTCTTCATCGAGATGCATGGCCGGTTCACGCCCTCGACTGCGGTGCGGGTCGCGCAGGCGCTCACTCCGTACGAGCCTGCGTGGATCGAGGAGCCGGTTCCGCCGGAGAACCTGCGTGCGCTCAAGAAAGTGGCCGAGCAGGTCCGGCTCCCGATCGCGACTGGAGAGCGCATTCACCTGAGGCACGAGTTCCGAGAGCTGCTCGAGCTGCAGGCTGCGGACGTCGTCCAACCCGATCCGACGATGTGCGGAGGGATCTCGGAGACGCGAAAACTCGCGGCCTGGGCGGAGGCGTACTACGTCCTCGTCGCACCGCACAACGTCGGCGGCCCGGTCTCGACCGCTGCGTCGCTCCACCTCGGCGCGGCGATCCCGAACTTCAAGGTCCTCGAGCACTTCAACGACTTCACGGAGGCGTACGTAAAGGCGGCCGCCCCCGGCAACCCGGAGGTCGTCGATGGGCACTTCGCCCTGCCGTCGGGCCCGGGCCTCGGCGTCGTCCTGAACGAGGACGTCGTCCGCGAGCACCCTCAGCGCGAGATCCATTTCGACCTCTTCCGCGAGGATTGGCAGTACCGCCAGGCGGAGCTCGCGCGGTGAAGGCGCTGGTGATCGAGCGTCCGCGGCAAGCGTCGGTCGCGGACGTCGCGCGACCGGAAGCCGGCACAGGCGACGTGCTCGTGCGCGTCGCGGCGACCGGCATCTGCGGGTCCGACGTTGAGATCCTCGACGGGCGGCGGCCCGCGCCGTACGTCCGCTACCCGATCATCCCCGGGCACGAGTGGGCGGGAACGGTGGAGGCGCTCGGTGCGGGCGTTACCGGGATCGACCTGGGCGCGCCGGTCGTCGCGGAGGGGTTGCGTGCCTGCGGCGAGTGCGCGCGCTGCCGCGAAGGGCGGACGAACCTCTGCGAGGCGGAGTACGCAGAGACGGGATTCACGCATCCCGGCGCCTGTGCCGAGTTCGTGAGCGTTCCCGGGTCGCTCGTCCACGTCCTGCCCGACGGCGCGGATCTCGAGGCCGCTGCGTTGCTGGAGCCGGCGGCATGCGTCGCAGGCGGGCTGCTCGAGGCCGACCTCCGACCGGGCCTCTCCGTCGCGGTCGTCGGCTCGGGCACGCTCGGTCTGCTCGCGATCACGCTCCTGCGTCTCGTCTCCCCCGGGCGTCTGACGCTCGTCGGTACGCGACCCGCGCGTCTCGAGCTCGGTCGCAGACTCGGAGCCGACGAAACCATCGACGTCGCCGCCGCGCTGCCGGCGGGACAGTTCGATTTCGTGTTCGAGGCCGCGAACAGACCCGAAGGCGCGCAGCTTGCGCTGCGGCTCGCGCGGCGCGGTGGGACGGTCATCCTGGAAGGGATCTCGGGCGTCGAAGAGCCGGCGCTGACCGCCGATCTGATCTCGCTCGGCAACTTGCGCGTGCAGGGGATCTTTGGCGCGTCCCGGGCGGCGTGGCGCTGGGTCGTCGACCTCTTCGCGCAGGGGCAGCTCGATCCCGGCCCGCTCGTAACGCACAGGCTCCCGCTGGAGCGCCACGACGAAGCGTTCGCGCTGCTGCGCGACCCCGCGGCTGGTGCGCTGAAGGTGCAGTTCGTACCGGACGGAGTGTCGGGATGATCCGGACGGGCCGGAAGCTCACCCCGCGCACCGGCGAGGTAGGCATCTGGTGGCTCGGCCAGGCGATGGTCGCGCTTCGAGGCGCGCGGGCGAACGTTCTCGTCGACCCGTTTCTCAGCCCGCATCCGGACCGCCTCGTTCCGCCGCCGTTCGAGCCGCGCGAGGTGGGCGGGCTCGGCGCCATCCTCTGTACGCACGAGCACCTGGACCACTTCGACGCCGAAGCGCTGCCCGAGCTCGCCGAGGCCTCGTTCGACGCCGTCATCGTGGTGCCGGAACCGATGGTCGACACGGTCGTCGCGCTCGGGATCGACCCGAGCCGGGTGGTCGGCGCGCAACCCGGGCGCTCGATCGAGCTCGAGGGGCTCGCTATCCATCCGGTCCCGGCCTGCCATGGGGTCGAGCCCGGCGACGCCTACACGTTCGGTCGCGAGCTCTCGGACGGACTCTTCCGCTATCTCGGCTATGTCATCGATCTCGGAGGCGTTCGCGTTTACCACGCGGGCGACACGATTCCCTTCGACGGCCTCGAGGAGCAGCTGCGTGAGCTCGCGATCGACGTCGCGCTCCTACCGATCAACGGCCGCGACGCCGAGCGAGAGGCGCAGGGAATCGTTGGGAACATGGACCCCCGTGAGGCCGCGTACGTTGCAGAGGCTGCGGGCGCAGACGTTGTCATCCCGATCCACTTCGACATGTTCGAGGCGAACCTGGGTGACCCGGTCGCGCTGCTCGGCGTCGTGTTACATGATCGGCTCGACGTCGCCGTGCTCGTTCCCTCGCGCGCTCGGCCGTTCCTCTACTCGCGGGGCGCGCCGTGAGGGAGCTTGCCTCGGTCGTCGACGGGGAGCCCCAGGCCGGGCCGGAGCGCGCGCGTGACGTCAATCCGGCGCGACCGTCCGACGTGCTGGCCGAGACACTGCTCGCGGACGCGCCGATCGCCGCCTCCGCGGCGGCGGCTGCACGCGCAGCCTTCGGCGCTTGGCGCTCGGCTTCCCCGGCGGACCGCGGCGACGTGCTGCGGCGCGCCGGCGACAGACTGGAGCGCGACGCGGCCGAAATCGGCCGCGACCTCGCCCGTGAGGAGGGCAAGACGCTGGCCGAAGCCGTCGGCGAGACGCGCCGGGCCGCCGCGATCTTGCGCTACTACGCCGGCCAGACGTTCGAGCCGGACGGAGACGTCTACCCCAGCGCAAGCGCAGCCACCCTTCTGTACAGCCGTCGCGAGCCGGTCGGCGTCGTGGTCGTGCTCACGCCGTGGAACTTCCCGCTCGCGATTCCCGCGTGGAAGATCGCTCCGGCACTCGCGTTCGGCAACACCGTCGTGTGGAAGCCCGCAGAGCTCGTGCCGCTGACTTCGCTCCACCTCTTCGACGCGATCGTAGAGGCCGGCCTGCCGGCGGGTGTGCTCAACCTCGTGCTCGGCCGCGGCTCAGTGGTTGGCCCAGCGTTGGTCACCCATCCCGACGTCTCCGCGGTCACGTTCACCGGCTCGAACCAGGTTGGCCGCGACGTGCAGCTCGAGGCGATCCGTCAGGGCAAGAAGGTGCAGCTCGAGCTCGGCGGCAAGAACCCCGCGATCGTGCTCGCCGATGCCGACCTCGAACAGGCCGCGGAGCAGGTCGCGCGCGGAGCCTTTCTCTCGGCCGGGCAGAAGTGCACGGCGACGAGCCGCGTGATCGTCGATCGCTCCGTGCACGACGAGCTAGCCGCCCGCGTCGCGGAGCTCGCGCGATCCTGGAAGGTCGGCGATCCGCTCGACGAGGAGACGAAGGTGGGCCCGCTCGTCTCGGACGCGCAGCTCGACACCGTGCTCGGCTACCTCGGCCGCGCACGGGAGGAGCGCGCAACCGTGCACGCGGGCGGCGGGCGCGCAGACGGACTCGGCGAGGGCTACTTCGTCGAGCCGACCGTGTTGTCCGGGCTGAGCGCCGACAGCGCGGTCGTACGCGAGGAGATCTTCGGCCCGGTCGCGGCGTTCTTGCCCGCGGACGGGTACGGGGATGCCCTCGCGCTTGCGAACGACACGCCATTCGGACTGACGGCCGCGCTCTTCACGCGCGACCTCGGGACCGCGCTTCGGTTCACGAGGGAGATCCGCGCAGGTGTCGTCAAGGTCAATCAGGAAACGGCCGGCCTGGAGTTCCATGTGCCCTTCGGCGGCATGAAGGAGAGCTCGAGCGGCTCGCGCGAGCAGGGCAAGGTCGCGCGCGACTTCTTCACGGAGTGGAAGACCGTCTACATGGATCCCGCGTGACCCGCGACTTCCTCAGCTCGATCGGACTGCCGCCCGGGGACCTCACGTCCCTGCCCACCTCGGAGAAGCGCTTTCCCGACGGAGCCCAGTACCGTGTCGAGATCCCGAGCACGGAGGGGCCGCGCTGCCTCGAGGCGGTGCTCCAAGAGGCGAACGCGCTGGACGTCACCATCCACCGCGTCTCGCAGGGCAGCGGCGTCTTCATGCTGAGCGATGCCGAGCTCGACGCGATGGCGGCGCTGGCCGCAGCGGCGCGCGTCGAGGTCAGTCTCTTCGCACGGCCGAACGCGGGCTGGGACGTCTCGGCGATGGCGCGCTCGCCGGCCGGCGCCGTGCTCGCCCCTGCGGCCCGCGGACAAGAGCAGGTCGTGCAGGTTCTCGACGACGTCCGCCGCGCAGCCGCGCATGGCTTCCGCAGCGTGCTGATCGCCGATCTCGGCGTTCTCTCTGTGTTCTCGCCGATGCGTGAGGCAGGCGAGCTACCACGCGACATGCAGGCAAAGGTGTCCGTGATGCTGCCTGTCGCGAACGCTGCGACCGCGCGTGTCGTGGAACAGCTCGGCGCGAGCACGATCAACCTGCCGACGGACCTCTTGCTCGCACAGATCGCGGCGATCCGGGCGGCGGTGGACGTCCCGCTCGACGTCTACGTCGAGTCGCCGGACAGTCTCGGCGGATTCGTGCGATTCCACGAGATCCCGGAGCTGATCCGCGTGGCCTCGCCCATCTATCTGAAGTTCGGTCTGCGAAACGCGCCGGACGTGTACCCCTCCGGCACGCATCTCGACGGGGTCACCGTCGCGCTTAGCCGCGAACGCGTGCGGCGTGCCCGTCTCGGTCTCGAGCTCCTGGAGCGATCGGGCTTCGCCGCGCGGACGTCCGAGCGAGGCGCGGACGGCCTCGCCGTCCCGCTGGCAGGCGCCGCCGTGGAGCGGTAGGTGCGCGCCATCCTCGCCGCCTTCCTCCTCTTCCTAGCGGGCGCCTCGGCGCCGTCGGCGGCTCCGAAAGACGTTGAGCGGACGTCGCTCTCACTGAACGGTCCCTGGAGCTTCCGTCTCGACGGCCGGCGCGACTGGGCGCGCGTCGAGGTTCCGCACACGTGGAACGTGATGCCCGAGAACCGCGACTACGAGGGGGTCGCGTGGTACCGGCGCGCCTTCGACCTCCCGCGCGTGCCGGGCGCGCGGGTGGCGCTGCATTTCGACGCGGTCTTCTACGAGGCCCGGGTTTGGGTGAACGGCGTCGCCGTCGGCCGTCACGAGGGCGGCTACACGCCCTTCGAGCTCGAGGTCACGAGGGTTGCGCGGCTCGGCGGGCCCAACGTCGTGCTTGTACGTGTCGACAACCGGCGCGCCCGTAATCGAATCCCGGCGCAGCTGACGCCGAACTGGTCGTTCGACTGGTGGAACTACGGGGGGATCGTCCGGGATGTGGCGGTGCGGCTGACGAGCCGGGTCTACGTGGCGCATGTACGCATCGTGGCCACCCCCGAACTCTCAGGCGAGGACCGGGCGGCGAACGCCGCTGTCGAGACGTTCTTCCGGATCCGCAATGCCACGGGCCGACGTTTCGAGGGAGTCGCCACCACCACGGTCGAAGGCGTCACCGCCGCGACGCCGATCGTCGTCGAGGGAGGCGAGAGCCGCAGCTTCCGAGTTCGGCTGAGGCTTGAGGCGCCGAGGCTCTGGCACTTCGACCATCCCGAGCTCTACAGCCTGACCGCCTCCCTGACGGACGCGCGCGGCCGCATCTTCGACCGTCTGACGACGACCTTCGGCGTGCGCTCTGTCGAGCTGCGCGACGCTCGCCTCTTGCTGAACGGCGAGCCGGTCCGCCTCGTCGGGTTGACACGGCACTCGGACTCTCCCGCCAACGGGCTCGCCGAACTCCCGGAAGTGGTCGCCGATGACTACGACGACCTGAAGCGCCTGAACCAGGTTCTCACGCGCCCGGTGCACTACCCGCAATCCGAAGCCGTGCTCGACTACGCGGACCGCCACGGGATCCTGCTGATCCCCGAGGTCCCGGCGTGGCAACTGCTCGCCGACCAACTCGGAGATCCGCGTCTTCAGGCGCTCCAGCGAGCACAGCTGCGCGAGATGGTCGCGAGCGAACTCAACCATCCGTCCGTCATCGCCTGGAGCGTCGCAAACGAGATCGAGTCGGACACTCCGGAGGGCTACGACTTCGTGCGGAAGGCGATCGCGGCGGTGAAGGCGCTCGACCCCACACGGCCGGTCGGATTCGCCTCGAACCGACTCAACGGCTCGCCGGCGACGGATGCGACGCGCTTCGCGGACTTCGTGATGATGAACCAGTACTTCGGCACCTGGGCGGGTCCGAAACACGGGCTCGGCGCCGCCCTCGATCGAGTGCACGAAGCGTTTCCGGCGAAACCTGTGATCGTGTCCGAATTCGGGTTCGAGCCGCGCTGGCAAGAGCTTGTCGGCCAGCCGACGTCGACGCTCAATCCGGCCTCGTACTACGTCGTTGCCGACTCGGTGCTACCCGGCTCCGACGAGGCGGATGCAGAGCGCCGCGCGCTGATCGCGGAGCAGATGAACGTGTTCCGCCAACGCCCGTTCGTCGTCGGCGCGATCTTCTGGACGTATCAGGACTACCGCACGCGCACGAACTTCATCATGGGCGTGGTTGACGCAGACCGGCGCCGGCGGGGCTCCTGGAACCGTATCCGGGCAGAGTACGCGCCCGCGGATCTCTCCTCTTTCTCGTTCGTGCCCGGAGGCGCCCGCGTCGCGCTCAGAACGCGCGCAGACTTGCCCGGCTACACGCTTCGCGGTTACACGCTGCACTGGGCCACCGAAAAGGAGGAGGGCACCCTCGCGCTCCCATTGCTCGCGCCGGGGAGCACGTGGTCCGGAGAGCTCACGTGGCGGTCCACTCCCGCTCGTGTCCGGCTCGCGCTCGTTCGCCCGACCGGTTACGCCGCGTTCGAAGAGACATTCGAACGCGAGGCGGATCGCAAGCGCTAAACCGCGGGCCCCCGCTCCGAACACCCATTTCCTGCGGGTCTTAGTTAGCTAGCGAGCTACTCCGGCTCGGACCGTCTCGATCGAGCACAGCGCCGCGAGGACGAGCGTGGCCAGGCCAGTGACCCACAACGCGGAAAGCTCGTCACCAAGGGCGAACACCGCGAGCAGCCCGGCGGCGCCCGCGAGCTTCGTGTAACTCACCGGGCCGGCCATCCGCAGCTGGAAGGCGGCGGTGCCGAGTAGGTAGATCGCGAGTCCGCCGCAGAGCGCGAGGCGCGCGGCGTCGGAGAGCGCCTCGCGGAGCTCATGGATGCTCGCCTTCATCCCTACCGCGAAGAGGATGATCCCGGCGACGATCACGAGATGGAGGTAGCTGTAGCCGTCGGCGGCCGCAAGCACGGGGTCGTCGTGATCGCGAAGCCGTGCCTCCGCCGTGCTCGCAAAGCGGTCGAAGTACGTCCACCACAGCCCGATAGTCGCGAGTAGGCCCAGAACGACGGCGGCGATCAAGTCCGCATTCATTGGCCGCTCGTTCGCGCTCAGGCCGATCGCGACGATCGACTCGCCCAGGCAGATGATCACGAACAGGCTGTAACGCTCGGCGAAGTGAGCAACTGCCACCCGCTGCAGGCCGCGGAGGCGCTCGCGAGTGAGCCAGGCGGGCCCGGCGTAGTCGATCGCCACCGCCAGCGACCAGAGCACCACACGGGCCGTCTCGTCGAGGAACGAGCCGACAACGAGCAAGGCCATGCCGACCATAACGGTCGCGCCGAACCCGGCGATCGCCGACCACGAGGCGCGGCCGCGCCTCGAAGCGTGGGCGTACAAGGCCAGGTGGAGCAAGCGGACGCCGGCGTACGTGCAGGCGAACAGCGTGGCCCGATCGCCGAACGCTTGAGGCAGCGAGAGGCCGGCGATGAAGATCAACACCATCCCCAGCAGCAGGACAAGGCGCAGCACGCGCGATTGCTCCTGCTCGGCGTTCGCCGCCCACACAAACGCCGACCACGCCCACCACACGAGGGCCAACACAAGCATCCCTCTGCCGAAGCCGGGCCACGACAAGTCGTGCGAGAGCAGCGTCGTGACCTGAGTCAGGGCGAACACGAACACGAGGTCCCACAAGAGCTCGACAGGGCTCGTGCGCCGCTCTTCCACCTCCTGATTATTGCGAGGTGATGTTCCTCGCCCGCCGTTCTTCCCTAAGAGATGCGCTGTTAGCTTTGTCGCGTGGCTGATCTAGGCGATGACACTGCTGTCACTGGTCGGGACGGTCGCCTACCAGGCCACGCTTGCGACGGTTGGGAGATCTGGGGGCCACAGGGTGGATACGTCGCTGCCCTCGCGCTTCGCGCCGCCGCAGCGGCGGCGTCGTTCCCACGGCCGGCAAGTCTTGCGTGCCACTTCCTTCGGCCGGCAGAAGTCGGGCCGATCGAACTACACGTCGAGTCACTCAGAAAGACGAGGCGTGCCGAGTCGTTGAGTGTGGCGTTGATGTCGTCAACGCCGGCAGCGGACGGCTGGCGTGCAGCCATCGGATTGTCTTAGGGTCGACGATGCCGCTTAACCAAATGCATCTGTGACGTGACAGCTGGCGCCCAACACCCCGACGGCTATCACAGCGTCAATCCCTACATCGTTGTCGAGGGTGTCGAAGGCTTGATCAAGTTCCTGGGCGTGGCTTTTAGTGGTGTCGAGGAAGGGCGCGGCGCGAGATCCGGCAGGACCGCACCATTGGCCACGCTGATGTGCGGATCGGCGACTCGGTCGTCATGCTGAGTGAGGCGACCCCTGAGTATCCAGCTCGCCCGTGCGTGCAGTTCGCGTACGTCGACGATGTCGACGTCGTCTTTGAGAGGGCGCTCGCTGCTGGGGCGAAGCCGATCATCGAGCCTTCGGAGCAACCGTGGGGCGATCGGGTCGGAGGTTTCTACGACCCCTACGAAAACCGGTGGTGGGTCGCTACCCGCTCGAAAGACCAATTTGACACCGAAGCCACGTTGGAACCGGGAGACGCCGCGTGAGGAGCTTCGCGTCGATCTCGGCCGCGGCCATCTCCACGGCCGCGCTCCTGACGGCTTGTGAGGTTGGCAATCGCGAAGACGACGTTTGCGGGAACCCAGACGGCGCTCTCACGCGCGCCGGGTTCATCTTCGTTCGAGCCCCAGGGAGCGGGGAACGGGTCTCAAGCGGCTTCCGGGCATCGGGCTGTTCGAGCACGTTCGAGGCGAGCGTCAACTGGCGTATTCGGGGAAAGGACGGCAGGGTGCTCGCAAGCGGGGTGACGCAGGGTGGAAGTTACGAGTCGGGCCTGTTCGAGTTCACTGTCGAGTACTCGATCGCCGCGCACCAGGTCGGACAGCTTGAGGTCTACGAGCCGAGAGTGACTCGCGAGGGCTTCCCTCCCTCCAGGGACCTCGTCCCGCTCGTCCTTGAGCCGTGAGGTCGAACTGTGGGCCGAAACAACGAGAATGCCCATGCAGCGGGTCTTCTTTGAGGTGGAGCTAGCCGGGCTCGAACCGGCGACCTCCTGCGTGCGATTTCCGCCCATCAACGTCACGTGAGGCATGTGCGGCCGCGTTGCGCCACGTTGGGTGCGCCAAGCATGACGCGAGATTCGCTCAGTTCGGTAGCACGGACGGTAGATCGGTGAGCGAACGGCGTGCGGCGCGTCACGCGTGCAAGCGGTACAGCCGGAAGAAGTCGTGCTCGACCGGAAGCACCTCAACTCGCGAGAACCCGGCCTCGGACGCATAGCGCGCGAGCGTCTCGGCCCGCATGACGGTCCCGGTCGCGGCGGAGGGCTGCGACGCCATGCCCGTCGGCAGGCAGCAGAGGATGCTCCAGCCATACATGTACCGCTCGACGTCGTCCCCCGGGGCGGTGAAGGAGTCGGCGACCCGCTCGTCGACTACGAGCACGGCCCCCGTGCCGGCGGCGAGCCCTCGCATCGCGCGCAGCGCTTCGACCGGCTGGGACATGTCGTGAATGGCCTCGAAGACCGTCACGAGGTCGTAGCGGCCGGCGAGTTCGGGGTCGGCGGCGTCGCGCAGCTGGAAATGGACGCGGTCCCAGAGGCCCGCCTCGTCTGCATTGGCTCGGGCTAGCTCGATCGAGGCCTCGTCCAGATCGAGCCCGTCCACGCGGACGTTCGGGTACGCGCGCGCGATCGCGATCGACGACCAGCCGCCGCCGCAGGCGACGTCCGCGACGCGGGCCGGCGGGTCGGCCAGCAGTCGAGCGTCGACGTCCGGCATCGCCGGGATCCACTCGCTGCCGAGGCGGTTCAGGAACTGCGGCCGATTCGAGTCCGCCTGAGCCTGCCGAGCGTCCTCCCCGTAGTCCTCCCAGCCCACGCCTCGGCCCGTCCTGAAGGCCTCGACCACCGCACGCGCCTGGCCGAGGGATCCGATCACGGCCGGTGCGACAGGCGCAATGAACGAGAGGCTGTCCGCGTCGAGCAGGGCCTCGTCGTGGCCTTCCGGAAGCCTGTACCGACGGGTGCCGGCCGCTGCGGTTGCGTCCTCGACCTCGAGGATCCCGGTCACCGCCTGCTGCTCGAGCCACTCCCGGACGTACCGTTCGTTCGTACCCGTCACGGCCGCTAACTCGCGCGGCCGCAGCGGGCCGTCGTCGGCGAGCGCGCGGTAGAAGTCGAGCTTCCGGCCGACGTAGACGCCGAACAGGTCGAAGGCGCCCAGCGCGGCCCCGAAGAGGCGCTCAACCAGCGCATCCCGGAGCGTCTCGCGTCCAATATCGGTGCTCGTCATGCGTCCGCTCCGTTCGTCGAGCGTTTGTCCCAGTAGCGTCGCAGGCCCGCAGGTGACTGCCACACCGATGGTAGACGGCTCGCCGCGAAGCAAGGCGAACTCCGGCGGGCGCTCTTCGAGCCACCGGCGACCCAGCTCGAGCCGCTTGTTCGACCAGCGTCGGCGCAGCTTCTCAGTCTTACTCCGTGAGCTCGAGCAACAGCCGGCCGTCGCCGGGTCGAACAGCGCCTTTCGCGCGGCGATCTGGGACGAGGCGCATGGCGGCCGGCGAAGCCGGGTAAGCGCCGACTCGCCCAGCCTGGCGTCGTCATTTGGTCGCAGACCTAGCCACGCGGAGCCAGCCATGCGATCGCTTCGTCCGCCGCCTCATACGTCTCCAGAGAAGAGCCGGCGGTGATCGCTGTCTCGACTGCATCGTCGCCGAGTGCCGCTCGGGCGCCGGTCAGTCCGCGCTCGCGCATTCCCACAACGGGTAGCGGGACGTCGACGCCCACTGCCGCTCTGATCGACGCCGAGGCGGAGAAGAGCCGCACGGACGTCGAATGATCCGCTTCGTCCGCAGCGAGCCCGGCAACCATGTCGACGTAGAGCGCGACGCCCGTGGGCGACTTGAGCGCTCGGGCGATGGCCAGGACCTCTACAAGCAGCACCTTGGCCTCGGCCGTTTCGCCCCGCAGCCTCAGCCTCCAGCTGAGATTCCCGATCGCCGTCGCCAGCTCGGCCGTCGTTCCGACAGCGTTTGCTCGTTCACGGGCCTCCTCGAAGAGCTCGAGCGGCGCGTCGACCTGCAGCATGTTGAGTGCCCAGCAGAGCGCGTTCAGGGCGAACATCAATTCCCACTCGTCGCCGATCTCCGCCAGCACCGCACGGGATTCCTCGAGCTCCGCGATCGCCGAGTGATCGCCGGCTGCCGCGCGTGCCGCGGCCAGTGGCAGAAGCGCCATCGCGGCGCGGTGCGTGTCGCCGACCGACGTAAAGATCTCGCGCGCTTCCTCCAGCGCAGGCACCGCTGTGCGGTAGTCCGCTCGCCAGAACGCGATGAAACCCCTGGCCAGCAGGGCCTCCGCGCGTCCCGCGTCGGTTAGGCCGTTGCTTTGGAGTGCCTCGTTCATCCAGTGCGTGCCCTCGTCGAAGAGGCCGCGCAGCCACCAGAACGGCATCAGCGCCCAGCCGGCGCTGGCCACGCGACCCGATGCTCCGTGCGCGAGAGACCACCCGAGCGCCTCGCGCACGTTGCCCTGCTCGAGCTCCAGCCGGTCGAGCCAAGCCCTCTGTGCGCCGCCGCGCAAGCTCGTGCCGGCCGTCAGCGCGAGGTCGAGATAGAAACGTGCATGGCGGCTGCGGCTGTCGTCTGGGCCGCGTTCCTCGAGCCGGTCGGCGGCGTACTCCCGGATCGTCTCGAGCATCGTGAAGCGCGGCTCGACGCCGACGACCTGCCGCCTGACCAAGCTCTTCTCGAGCAACGACTCCAAGCGGCCGAGGACGTCGACGGTCTCACCGCAGACGGCGGAGGCGGCGGCCAGATCCCAGCCACCGCGAAAGACGCTTGCGCGCGCGAGCAGCTCCTGCTCCGCGGGGTCGAGGAGGTCGAAGCTCCAGTCGATTGTCGACTGCAACGTCCGCTGTCGTTCCGGGTAGTCGCGCCCGCCGCCGGTCAGGAATTCCAGCCTGCGCTCGAGGTGCGGGAGCATCGACTCGGCCGGCAGCGTTCGCACGCGCGCAGCGGCGAGCTCGATCGCGAGCGGCAGGCCGTCGAGGTGGCGGCAGATCTCGCCGACCGACTCGGCATTTCTGTCCGTGAGCTCGAATTCGGACGTGACCGCGCTCGCCCGTTCGGCGAACAAGAGGGTGGCCTCCGGAATCGGCAGCGGCGCAACGGCAAACTCCCGCTCGCCCCTCAATCTGAGGGCGCTTCGGCTCGTCACGAGCAGTCGGAGGTTTGCGCAGGCGGCGAGCAAATTCCCGATCTCGGGTGCGGCATCGAGGACGTGCTCGAAGTTGTCGAGGAGGAGCAGCAACTCACCCTCTCGCAGGTGATCGATCAGCGCGTCGGTCACCGCGCTCGTGGGGGCGGTGGGCAGTTCGAGAGTGGTGAGGATCGCCGACGGAACGAGCTCTGCTTCGGGTACCGGGCTCAGGCCAACGAAATAGGCGCCGTCCGGGAACAACGCGAGCGATCGCTGCGCTGCCTCGATCGCCAGCCGGGTCTTTCCGACGCCTCCCGGTCCCGTGACGGTGACGAGACGGGCTGCGCCCGCGAGCAACTCCGACAGTGCCGCGACCTCGGGCGCTCGGCCGACGAACGCATCGACCGCCGACGGCAGGGAGGCCCGACGAGCCTTCCTCGCCGTTCCACTCGCCGGCGAGACGAAGCGCTCCGTGAGCAGGAGCGCGAGGTCGTTCTCGACGAGGTCGCGTAGCTCTTCGTGGTCACGGAAGGTCTTGAACGAGACAGCCGCGTCCATCTTCAGACCCTCGATGAAGGACGCCAGGCGGGGTTCCCGGGCCGACGCGGTCGCTTTCACGTAGAGGAGCCGGGGCTTTCCCGCCGAGCGCAGGTACTCGTCCTCGAGGCCCGAGATCTCCATGCCCGGGCCGATCCAGCCGTAGCGCTCGGCGTAGATGCCGACGAAGACGTCGCTCCTCTCGAGGTAGGCCTGGTAGACGTCCTGCGGTGGGTGCGGGCGAGCGCCCAGCTCGAACAGCACCGGGGTCAGTCGGAGTCGCTCGATCGCTTCCCGGACGGTGGCCCGCTCGCTCGCCAACTCCACCAACGTCGAGCTCACGAAGACACGCAGGCGCTCGTCGGGTGTCCTGATCGACGGGTCTGTCGACATGTGGGCGAACTCTACGAGTCCCGAGTGTCCCCGATGAGTCCCCATTACATGAATCGAATTCGTGCCCGAAGTGGAGAAAGTCGCTGGACTCGGGTCCCGCGAGCCGACGAACACCTCGGATGCTCTGAAGTGACATGAGTTGCGCTCAGTTCGGTAGCACCGCACCGACGGTAGATCGAGAGCTCGGATCCCGTCCAGAGACGGTCCGCGCCTATGGCTGCGCTCCCAGCTGCCTGCTCGTCTCGCTCGCTCTGTCCGTTGTCTTGACGATTCTCGAAAACGTCTCGATCGGGCTGTTCTGAGCGCCGACTCGAAGAGCCCTTGTAGCCGCTCGAGAGTCGGTCATGCTGCCGCGGAGGAGACGAAGGGTTCAAGCGTCCCGGTTTGGGAACCTTGACGACGCTGTCTTCAACCAAGGGGGATCATGGCCAAGAAGTCCGACTTCACGGAGCAGGAGTGGGAGTCAATGCAGAAGGGTGTGACGGGGGCGGGTCTGCTCGTCTCGCTGAGCGACCGCAGCTTCTTCGACACATTCAAGGAGGCGGGTGTGCTCGGTAAGCACATCGCACAGGCAAAGCAGAGCAACTCAAGCGAGTTCATCCGCGAACTCGCCGATACGCGTGGGACGGGATTCGGCGTCACAACTTCACCCGACAAGGTGGAACGAGAAACGCTGGAGGCGTTGCAGAACGCTAAGACGACGCTCGCGTCGAAGGCTCCCGACGAGCTGGACTCGTACCGACAGTTCGTGGTCGACGTGACACGGTCGGTTGCCCAGGCCGCCGGCGGCGGCGAGACCGCCGAGAGCGAGACGATCGAGAAGGTGAGCGCAGCGCTGAAGTAGTCGTCGCACTGTGCAAGCGGCTCCAGCCTCGTGAGCGTTTTGACCGATCACAGCTACCTCTGCGCTTAGCGCAGGCAGTCGCGACATCAAGCACACACAAGCAAAGAGAGTGTGGGGGGCGCCGGCACAGCGGGGCCCCCACACGCTCCGCCTACAGAGACGACTTGGTCGCAGTCACAGCGATGGCAAGGAACATTCCGACTACTCCCGGCTACTTGGTCTCGCTGTCCCGTACCTCGCCGCGCCAGGCGCCTGTTTCCTCTTCACGGTTCTCGATCAGCTGCTTGAACCGCTCGAGATCCCCACGAACCTGATCCTTGACGACGCCGAGGAGATCGCTTGCGACATTCTCCACCGGCGAATCGCTCTCGACGTCCATCTGGACGTTGACGCGCGTCAGACCATCGCCGACCTGCTCGAACGTGACGATGCCGTCGTTCTTGACCTCGCCCTCGATCGCCTTCCAGGCAATCCGCTCGTCCGGCTGCTGCTCTGTGATCTCCGTCGTCCACTGACGGCTCTCGCCGCGGACCTCAGCCACCCACTGGACGTGCGTGTCGTCGAGTTGCTGGACTGACTGGATCCCTTCCATGAATTTCGGGAACTCCTCGAACTGGGTCCACTGGTTGTAGGCCTGCTGTACCGGTACCGAACGTCAATCGAGTCTTCGATCTTCGGCATGGATCCTCCTCAAAATTTGCGTGACCAAAGGCGTGTGCCGGGGCGTTTACCCCGGCACACGCCCGAGAATGTGGGTTGCCTAGCGGTTGTTGCGATTGAGTCGGTCTTCGCTGCCCACGTGCTTGGTGCCCGACTTGGCCAGCCCCCGGCTGATCATGTAACCGATCCCGACTGCAGCGACCAACGTCCACGCGCGAACGTCACCGAGCGAGTCGGAGACGGCCGAAGCAATCAGAATCGCCGCGATCAGGCCGGTCATCGCCCAGAACTCGGTGGTCTTGAGCGAGAGCTTCGTCTCGTCGGACGTTCGACCCGTCACCCTGGGCGCCGTGCTCGCGCGCCGCTCAGCAGTTTCTACAGTTGCCATGTTGCTTCCTCCCTGTTGATCGTGGAGCGGAGGACTCAGACCCCATCCTCTCGCCGGCGGTGCTCAATCAGGCAGAACCCGAAAGCTCTGCTCAAACTTCGCCCGTAGTAAGACCGTTCTGTCCGTTTCCCAGAAGGCTAAACATCGAGTGTTCTCAAGCCTCCGAAGGCCCAGCGACCGGACCGCCAGTCGACGGCCGGAAGCGCCCCTAGGCGAGCCGCCCACGCTGACCATCCACGTGCGGCCGGGCAGGCGGCCGGGTTAGCGGTGGTGTTCGAGAAGGAGTTGTGCGATCGCCTTGGCTCGGTGCGCCGCTTCACGGTCGCCTTCGGCAGCCTGGACGATCGCTCCCTTCATCAGAATGTGCCAGGAGAGGGCGAATGCTTCCGGGTCGCGGAGTCCGGCCTCTACGGCCAGAGTGCGCACGATCGTTCGGATGTTCTCGAGGTGCTTGGCGCTGGCTACGCCGAAGGGGTGATCGCGGTCGGCGGTCTCGAGCAGCACGTTGACGAATGAGCAGCCCTCGTAGTCGTCTCGCTGGAACCAGTCGTGGAAGACGTCGAAGATCGCGAGTAGACGCTCCTCGGGGGTGGTCCCGCGCTCCCTCGCCCCGGCTTCAACAAATTGCCGCGTCCAGAGCTGCTCACGCTGCTCAAGGAACGCGAGCACAAGATCGTCTTTGGAAGGGAAGTGTCGATAGAGCGTGGCCTTGGCAACTGCGGCGCGCGCGATCACCTCCTCGACTCCGACGGCACGGATGCCTCGGCGTGAGAACAGCTCGTACGCGTTGTCAAGAATTCGCTGGCGCGCCTTGGAGACTCGTGGTGCCTCGTTCGAGAGCGTTTCGGTCATCCGCCGAGCGTATCAATGACAAGACTGGTCTTTCTTATTGGCGTGTACCATCAACCTCCTTCGCGACGCCGGCACGGTCCCCGGCGGGCCGCACGTGCGGGCCCAGCTCGTTAGCGTGTCCCGGTTTCTCGTCTAACGCGAACGAGGGTCGAGCTCTTCGACGTATTCGCCCGCATCGCCCGTCTTTTTCACAACCCAGTAGCCGTCGTTCTCGCTGACTACCGTCTCGACTTCTGGCGTGAAGTGGACCGGCAAGACAGCAAACTGCGTCGGATCTGTTCTTACGTCCTCATACTGCGCGGCTGTCAGCGTGACCTGGAACGTGCAGTCCGCGTTCGCGCACTCGCAGAAGTACTCGAACGCGCTGTCGCTCCCGAGCCTGTCGGCCGCCTCCTTGATCCGTTCGTTGACCTCGCGGAAGAGCGCCTCGTTTTGCGCCATCCGCCTCTCTCGCTCGTCCACGCCGCCACCCTAGCTTCAAACGCCACCGGCTCCAAGTTTCGAATGACCCCGGCACGGCGAGGAAACCGGAATCAGCACCGAGTTCCCGCAGCGAAGCATGCTCACGATCCTCCTTGCGACGTGCGAGACAGCATTGGTGACGTTCCGGAGTCACGAAAACCAGGTCGACCGTGAACTCCTCACGGATCTGGAACGCTTGATTGAGCGAACGCGGACGGCGCTCGAGTCCCTCGTGTGACGAGGCCTCCCGACGCCTCGGCTTCGAGCTCGCGGGACGGTAGGTCGGGTGAAGCCACCGCACTCATCGGCGCCGGATCCCCCGCCGTAGCAGGGCTCTGAATGGAGCTGGCCGGGCTCGAACCGGCGACCTCCTGGGTGCGATATCGACCGAACTAGGTCACATAAGGCAAATTCGTTTCTGTTCAGCCACGCCAGCTGCGCTTGGGGCGGCTGAGATCTGCTCAGTTCGGTAGCACGGACGGTAGATCGGTCGCTCGCGGGTCGCCGGCGATCGCGCTCGTGGCACTCGCTGACGACGAAACGAGCTGATCCCCGCACTCGTGCTCGAACGCACAGCTGCCCGCATCTAGCGGGCTCGCGCGCGCAGCCAGATCCCATCCGTCGCGAACGCCCAGCTCGGCGGCGCGACATCCCTCTGGGAGTGGATCGGGGATGACGTGGCGACGGTCTGCCGGCCCGTGACGCGCTATTCGAGCCCGGCCGCAAGCGAGAGCAGAAACTCGCGGTGGGCGCGTTGCGCCGCGGCGACCGAGCCGAGACTCCTCTCGAGTGTCTCGAGCTCGGCCTGCAAGCGAAGCCTCGGAAGTGCCTCGGCCGTCTCTCGGAGGGCTGGGAGCACGCGCCTGACATGGCGGGGGAACCGCTCCCAGCCGAACTTCCGACCGCCGTACCCGCGAGCGAAGTCGTCGGACGCCTTGACGATCGTCGCCGCGCCCGGCAGCTTCTCGAGCCGACCAACGCGCGTGTAGAGGTCCCGCTGCCACTCGACGTTGTGCAGCACGGACGCGGGGTCGCCCTCCTCGAGCTGGACCATCGTCTGGAACGCGTCCAGCGCGTTCAGCAGCGTTGCGTGCGTGGGCAGGGCCTTTTCGGACGATCTCGCGGTGACGGCGCCGCCCAGATGCCTGACCGCCGCGCGCAGCGCGAAAGGATCCTTCCCGGCCCGCAAGACGAGGCTGTCGATGCAGACGCGGATGCCGTCTTGATGCTCGCGAAGGAAGCGGAGATACGCGGCCGGTGCGACCGAGGCGCGGTTGACGAGGCTGCGGGCGCCCGCACTCTGTCGTTTCGCTTCCGAGTCGTCGAAGGCTTCGGCGAGCCGCCCAAAGCGGAACATGTGCAGCTCCATGTTCCACCGGATCGCGGCGGCAGGTCGCGAGGGAACGGGTGCGATCGCGAAGCCGTTGACGGCGGCGGTTCCCACGAGCTCGGAGAAGTCGATCGGCAACGGCGTCCGACCGTCACCGGTGCGCGCTTCGGTCGTGACCGCGACCCACCTCCGCTCGCCGGGGGCCATCTCGGCGAGGACCAGGCGCCCCTCCTGCGTGCGCTTGACTCCGCGCTCGCCGACAACCCCGATCCCGATCCGCCCCAGCCGCTTGAGGACGGCGGGGTCGACGTGGTATTGCAGGACGAGGTCGCGCGTGAACATCGCGGCGTTGCGGATGAGTGCAAAGGACGACTCCGAGCCGGATCCACTCGACGGAGGTGGGTACATGTTCCGCTGCGCCTTGTTGTTGTCGTTCAGCACCATCAGGTCCGTCGACGGCCAGCCCGGGGCGTGACCGAGAAGGCTCGGGGACACGATTGGATCTCCGGGCGCGGTGATCTCGACCGCGAAGCAGATGTGGTCGGTCATCGTCGGCCCGAGGTGCCACTCGTAACCCGGCGTGGGCGTCTTGACGAGGTCGCCGGCACCGAACGCCACCGCGAGGTCGGGGTCGGTTCCGGCGTTCTGGTACACGCTGCCGGTGCCGAAGGGCGAGACGAGGAAGTGCGCGTTGACCGTCGCGGCGCTGCCACCCGCGTTCCTTCGGATCCGGACGAACCCGAAGTTGCGGCCCGACTGACCGGGACCCATCTTCGGGTACTCGTTGATCGGCTGGTCGTTTGCGTTGAACCCGCCGGGATCGTTCTTCTTCCTGCGGTTCCAGACGTCGCTCGTCCGGTAAAAGACCGGATGCGTCGACGGCTCGAGCGCCGTTGTCGCCGCTCGTGGGGCTGTCGGTCCAGTCGCGAACATAGAAGTCCGCGTCCGGCGCGAGAGTCGTCACCTTGACGAAGAACGGGTCGATCGACACCGGCACGGCGGTGACGCCGTCGTTCGCGAGGAGTGTCTGCGTCGCCATGTTCACGTTGCGCTGGAAATGACACCCTGGGGGAAGTTCGCAGCGTTCGGCGTGTTGTTCGCGCAGAAGACCCCGTAGAAGTCCTTCCGACTGCCATCAGGCCGATGTAGTCGCCGAGGTACGGGCCGAACACTCGCGCCGGCGCGTTCGCCGGCGTGTTCGAGAGAATCCGATTGTTCACCGTCGACCAGTCGTTATCCGTCAGCTCGATGTGGGTCTGCCAGCGCTGGTTCGGCGCCGTCCCGTCGAGCTGCTGGTACATGAAGCAGACCCGGCCGCGGCTGTTGATCGCGAGCGCCGGGTTGATCGCGCCCGTGATGACTCTCAGGTCAGCGCCCGACCAGGCTGGCCGCGGTTCTGCGACCGCCGGACGTGCAGCGTGCTCAGAGCGCCGGCGTTGTCGGCCCAGGCGGAGTACACGTTGTCGCTGTTGCGCGGGTCAACCGCGATGGCGACGTTGCCACCGAGGCGCTCCTGGCCGAACGCGGCCCCGGTGTTCCAGACGACGTTGACACCGCTGACGACGATCTGACCCCGCTGGCCGTCGCCCGAGTCGAGCAGGTCGTTGAACTGCGTCGCGCCGGCCGCCCAGGCGTCGTCGCGGACGACGACGATGTTGCACGTCCGGATGGTGCCGCTGACCGCGGTGCGCGCGGCGTAGATCGCGTACACGGTCCCGTCGAGATGGACGGCAGGGCGGATGTGCGGGGAGTCCTGGTTGACGGTCGTGGCGCGCGTGTCGAGCCGCCGGGCGATGAAGTTCGCAGGAGGCGGAGGGTTGCTGCGCCGCCGTTCAGCGAAACGTCGACGGTCGCGGTGTTGGGCGCAGTTGCGAAGTCGTTGTTCCCGACGTACACGCGGTCGGTCCCGATGCCGCCGCCGCGCCATCACGGTCGCGGCCTGCACGAACGGCTGGTCGACGTTCGGGTCCGGGGCCGCGGTCGACCAGTAGCGTTGCCGCCGCTGCGGCCGTGAAGTTGTTCGTCCGGAGGATGTTCATCCGGAGGCCGAACGGTTGCTGGAGAATCCCGATGTAAAGCCGGTTGCCTTGCGTCCCGAAGCGCATGCAGATGTCGCCGGTCGCGGGGTTGCTCGGCACGATCGTGTTCAGGACCCAGGTGTTACCGCCGTCGGTCGAGACGTAGATCGGCGCGTTCGGACCGTTCGCTGGGTCGGGGGTGAACGCGGAGCCGGCGATCTGCTGGGGACTTGCGAGATTCACGGCCACCATCGGCTCGCTGTCCTGATTCGACTCACCGCTCAGGCCGTTCGGGATCATGTTGACGACGGACGTCGGCACGGTGACCTCCTATCGGGCGCGTGTGACGAGACTGCGCACGTGCTCTAGCTGGTCGCGCCGCTGGAAGTCGCGGGGATCGAGCGCCGTAAACGTCCCCGGCGGGAGCCCCGGGAACTGCTCCCTGTGCAGGATCCAGACTCCGTCCTGCGCCGGCTGGGGCTTCGGCCGCCAGTACCACTGGATGTCGTCGCTCGTCGGGAACGCAAGCAGAACAGGCTCGTTGGCCGAGTGCCGGCCCTTCTCTACCGACTCGACCTCGATCTCCGCGACGAACCAGCGGGGCTCGTGCTCGCTCTCACCGAATCGCTCGGGCTTTCGGGGCGGTGCGATCCGGGCGACCTTCCCGACCACCACGAGGCTCGCGGCGGCGATCCGCTCGAGCAGCTCGCTCTCGTGGGCACGAGCTTCGGCGTTCTCGAGCTGCCCCGCGAGCTTGTCCATGTCGTCCTCCGAGGCCCTACCCACCTCCAGTACCGCGATGCTCTCGCCGTAGAGCCAGCCGGTCGCGAAGAAGATGGCGCGTGAGCCGCGCTTGACGTCCGGCTTCCGGAGCTGGATCGTGATCCTGCGGCCCGTCTGGTCGCCGACGAGCTCCGGCGCTCTGAAAACGCGCTCGACGCGGACGACCGCCGTGGCGTCGTCGACCGGCACCGACGGAACTGTCGCGGCGGCTGTGCGCTGCACGGTTCCAGAGAAGATGAACGGCGAGCGCACGAGGCTGTCGAGTTCACGCGCCGCCATCGAGTCCACTCCGTCGAGCGTTCAGGGACTTCGCCGTCATCGCCCCGAGCCTCTCCGCACGAAGGACGCCACGCCCTGGTGAACGCCTGAGGCACGGATCGCGACGCTTGTCGCCACACCGAGGTAGACGAGGAGTGCGTCGACGGAGACGAAGAGCGGCCACAGCGAACCTCCGAGCTCACCGTTGATCGCGCTCGCACAGGCTCCTCCAACGAGCGCGACGACGACAGTGGCAAGAGCCCTCAGCCGTTGCCGGTCGACGAACGACAACACGTATCCCGCTGCTGTCCCGAGCGCGAACGGAAGGAACTCCTTCACCGGATCTCCTCTTCGATCCGGCCCCGATGAACGCGACCGCCGCCTGCGGCGCTGCTCGCTATCCCTGACGCATCCACTTCAACTCTCTCGCTGACGGATGCCGCAGTTTCGCGCCGGCCACACAACGGAGTAGCCAGCCTCGTGACGACCATGCCATGCGCGCCTCGATCCGTCAAGGGCCGACCTCCGGAAGGGCGAGTTCGCTGCTGCCGGCAAGCTGCCGCCGGGTCGCGGCTGTCCCGGATCGTTGACATCCGCGAACGGCTGTAGAACACTTGCCTCCTGCGGCGCGTCTGACAGGGGTGGACGAGTCATGACACGCGAACCGGTCCCTCCGGCCGCTTGACGACAGGACGGCACTTGTGACCCGGTTGCAGTATCGGCTTCCGGCGCCTGCGCCTCGGGCGCAGCTCGACGACGCGGAGGCAACGGTGGTTGTGACGGGGCGCGAGGCCGAGCTCGAGAAGGTCGGCGGCGATGTGCAGGCGGTCGTCTTCGTTCCGCCCTCGCCTCCCCGTGGCTTGCCGACTTGGCGGAGGCGGTGGAGAGCGGACGGCTGCGCTTCGAGCGGACGGTCACTCGCCTGCGCAACGCGACGGAGATCGACGCGTGGTTCGAGGTGAGCTTCCCGCGGAACGTCCTCGCGCCGAGCGTTCGGCGCGCCTTGAAGGATCACGTCTTCTCGCTCATACGGCGAGCGGGTGCGACGTCGCGGTCGTCCCACGCCAACCGCTCGTCGGCGGGTCTGAGCAGAGCCGGAGAGCGCCGTCCTCTCCGGTCGCCGCGGGAGGTCGGCGCTGATCGCTGATGTCCCGATCGAATCGTCCACCCATGGAGGTGTCTCATGTCGGAACACGGAGGGAGACCCCACGACGGCCCACGGAAGGAGGACCAGCACGGGCACCGGCCGCACACTCCGCCCTACTTCGAGCCGGACTACGACCATCCGCTCGAGCACGAGGACGAGCCGCCGGACAACCCCCGCTATCCCGATCCGCGCATCTACGGGAGCTACGCGTCGAAGCAGCCGCCCCGCTACGTGCCGCACCCATTCGAGCACACGTGCTTCAGGCCGCGCAAGGAGGACTACAAGCCGCCGAAAACGTGCGACGGCGATGACGGCGATGAGGAGCTCTGCATCCGCAAGGACCACCGCATGCTGACCGTGGACGAGCAGAATCGCTTCCTCAACGCGTTCTCGCAGATCAACGCAGTGAACGCACTCGGCCCGCTCGTGGACATCCATTCGAACTCGATCCATCAGATGCACGGGAACCCGCGCTTCGTGCCGTGGCACCGGATCTACCTGCTGCGGATGGAAGAGCTGCTCATGAACGTCGACCCGACCGTGTGCATCCCGTACTGGAAGTCGAGCGAGGAACAGGCCTTTCCGTCATGGCTCCTCGGTTTCACACCGACCGTCACGCTGATCAGCGGACCTCACACCGTGACCCGAAACGTCGGCGTGTTCGCGACGCTGCCGAACGCTTCGGCGGTGGCGGCTGCGATGGCCAACGGCACCTTCAACTCGTTCGCGCCGGCGCTCGAGGGGGTGCACAACTCGGGCCATGTCTGGGTCGACGGCTCCATGGGAAGCATCCCGACTGCGCCGGCCGACCCGGTTTTCTGGATGCACCACGCAGAGATCGATCGCATCTGGGCCGAATGGCAAGCGGCGAACCCCGGTCAAAATCCGCCATTGACCGGCGCCGCGGCGACGATGGACCCATGGTCTGAGACCGAGGTCGACACGCGAGACATCACCGCCCTGGGGTATGCCTATGCATGATCGCGAAGGCTGCGGCACCAAAAGAACTGATCAATCGTGTTAGAGCTCGCCGCCTTCGTGGATCGCTCTGGGCTGTCCACGGCCTCATGAAAGGGAGAAGCGAGCGTCGCTCGTTCGCTGATCGCGAGCTCGTCACGGAAATCGAGCGCGCGCGCGAGACGTTGAAGGGCGATCTTCCGACCGACCGTAGGAACGCGGTTCGCGCACGACTCGAGCAGCTGATCGCCGAGTACGAGGAGATCGAGGCCATGCCGACCTGGCCCTTGAACCGTCGCCTCCGGCGACGCTTGACCGTCGCGAATCTTGTGCCTGTTGTGCCGCTCGTCGCGCAGGCAGTGGAACTCGCGGACTGACGCTCGAATGCTGGCCGGCGCCCTCGGATCGCGGTTGGTAACGAAGGCCATGATTGTGTGCGCGGCGCTTGGTCTGACCTTCGCCTGGCGGCTGGACCGGGCTGTCGGGACGGCGTACGAGCTGGAGTGGGTCGCGGACGGGGATGGGTTGCGGTTGCCGACCCAGTTCTGGGTTGTCGCTCATGCGGGCGTTGGCCTGGTCTCGGTCGGTCTGTTGGTTGGAGCGGCGCTTCTGTGGCGCCGGCGTGTGTTCGGCACCTTCTTCGATGGTGTTCTCGGCATGACGTCGTTGATCGCTGCGACTGTGGCCGTGGTTCTTGCGGCTGGTGCCGCCGTTGCACGGGCCGGTGCGGCGGAGGGCGTCGGAAAGGGAAGCCTGTCGGCGGTCGTTGCGCTCGATCTACTGGCGCTTGCGACCGTGGGGTCGCTCGCGCTCGCAACCGGCAATCTCGTTTATGGCGGCGACGGTGGTCTCACCGGGGTGTTCCGGAGGGTGTTCCAACGGCAGCGGATGAACGTCGTGGTCGTGCTAGCGCTTACGGCTGCGCTCGCATTCGTCGGAGATACAAGTGGTCAGGCGATCGACAGCATGCGCAGTTGGAGTCCGTTGGTGTTCGACGCGGAGGGCGCGGGGTGGTCGAGCCTCGGTGCGGCGCGTCTGACGCTCGGTCTCTCGGCCGCTCTGTTGCTCTCGCTTGTTGTCTACGAAAGTGGCATTCGTCTGACACAGGTGACTGCCTCCATGGAGGAACAAGACTTCAACCGTCTTCTGCGTATAAGCCTCGTGCCGATCGTCTGCGGCGCCCTGCTCTGGAAGGTGCTTCCGTTTGGGCCGGGCATCTTCCTGGCGGGTGTAGTGCTCTTAGTTGTCGCGTTGCTCGACAGGCCGGTCCTGAGCGGAAAGGACGTGCCTCTGGTTGCGTCAGGCGTGGCCGAGCAGAACGTGCCCGAGTGGCTGGCGATGATGCCGCTTCTTGCGCTCGGCGCGACGTCGGTGACTGCGACAGTCGAAGCGGCCCTCTCGGGCGGGGTGAACGAGAACACGATGATGAGTGCAGTTCCGGCCATCGCGCTTGGTCTGCTCGCCGTGCTGCTAACGAGACTGCAACCGGTTCGAACGATGAAGGAGGTACCGCGTTCTGGTTTCTTCGCCGCAATCGCCGTAATCTGTTCTGCATCACTTGGGCTCCTGCTCGTCGGCGAGACCTGGCTTGCGGCATTGTTCGGTCTGTTTTGGCTCGTAGTGTTCGCCGTCTACGCGGCGCTGCTCTTTCATCGGCCGCCGGCTGAAGCAACGGAGCAGTGGCGAGCGTTTTCGTTTCCGATTGCTGTCGGTGGGGGCACCGCCGCGCTGGTCGGGATCAACTCTGATCCCCTCGATTCGGGACGGCTGCTCGGCGTCTTCACACTCGTCCTGCTCGCACTTGCATTCGCGCTCTGTTTCCTGCACCTCGCTGTGCGTATGACGTTGCGCCGACGTCCGCCCAGACTCCTCTGGTGGTTTGGGCTCTCGCAGCTTCCTGTGCTCACACTGGCGCTGATCTGGTGGATCGGCGTCGGCGTAATGCAGACACACTTCGGGCCCAAAAGTCTGCACGATGTTCGTCTTGTCGAGCGAGCACCTGTTGCAGTGATGAGTACCGAAGGGACGACGCCGCCACTCGAGCGTGCGTTCGATCAATGGCTCTTGGCGCAGGAAGACCTCGAGCGGCCTGCCGCCGAGGGGCCAGTCCCGCTGATGCTGATTGCTGCACACGGCGGCGGGATCCGTGCCGCTTATTGGACCGCCGCCGCTCTCGACTGCATCGTCGGTGTCTCTGCCGAGGAAGTCGACCCTGCCACACTCGTAGATGAGAGCGACGCAGTTCGATCGGCCGCACGGTCAATGGCGTGTAGCTCGCGACGAAGGGATGCCGAAGAGCAGAGGGCGGCGGCGAAGCGCATCTTCATCGCCAGTGGCGTGTCCGGCGGCGCAGTTGGCCTGTACGCCTACGCGCGGCAGCTTCTTCACAACGGTCAACTCGGAGCAAGCAGCGACTGGATCGACACACGCCTCGACAACGACTTCGCAGGACCAGCAATTGGCTGGGCCCTCTTCCACGACCTCCCCAACCGCTTGCTCGGCATTCATCCTGATCCGGGCGCCCCGTGCGGTTGGAAGGTTTTCGCCGCATGCCTGCGCCAGAACCGAGCCGCCGTGCTCGAACAGACCTTCGACGAAGAGTGGGAGCTGCCGTCAACCGCCGCGCTGCTCCGGCGCTCTTACGATCTTCGCTTTTCCGAAGAAGCTGACGTCAGAGAGAACGCGCGCCTCTTGCCACTCGTCGCTATGAACGCGACGCTCACCGGAGGGGAGGCTCGAGCTGTCGTCAGCCCCGCAGATCTCGGCTCCTGGCCACAAGCGGATTCCGACGACCCAGAACGAGGTAAGGACAGGCTGCCGCTGGCCGGCACCGTCGAGATCCGAGATGCCCTCTGCGAGACAAACGACATCCGTCTCTCGACGGCGGCGCTGCTCGCGGCGCGATTCCCGTATGTGACTCCCTCAGGACACATTGGGGACCGGTGCGGATATGGCGGCGAGCTGCGTTCGAGAGACGAAGGCGCGGGGTGCGCGGCCAAGGGAACACGCTGCGAGGGGCGGTATGTCGATGGCGGCTACGCCGATAACAGCGGGCTGTTCACCATAGTCGCGGTGTGGCCAACTCTGCGGAGCCTGGTCGTCGAGTACAACACGAAAGCGCGCGCCGGCGGGCGCCGCGAGATTGCACCAATGATCGTCGAGCTGGACAACCATTACCAGGCTTCCTTGAGCGCTTCGGTCCCATTCGGAGGCAGCGCGTCGGAGTCCACCATTCCATTGGAGACAGGATTCGGCAGTCGCAGGGCAATCGAGACGTATGCGCGAGCCGCTGCTTACCGAATCCTGCCCAGGCTCTGCACCGTGACCATCTCGCCAACTCTCCACCCCGGCCTGATCGCTCCTCTGGGCTGGGAGCTCTCGCCGGCGGCCCGCGCGGATCTCCGCTCCGGTCTCACCCGCCCCCATCCTGGCGACAGAGCAGGAACGCTCGCCGTGCGGCTCCTGCGCGAAGTGCAGTCCCGAATTGCTGCGCCGTCCGAGCGAAAGGTCGTCTTCGACCACGCCAATACGCTTGTCGACTGCCTTCCGAAGCTACCGACCGATTGAAGTGAACTTGGCCGCGACACGGGTGTTGGCCGATGCGAGTGCCTGGCCACAGTGGCGGCGCTAGGCGTGACCCAGACTCGACCCGCCTGCGTTCCACGTCAGACCGGATGAAGGAGCCGCCGGCGGCGAAGGCCGACCCGAAGCCGCAGCGACCCGCCGACTTGCACCTGCATAGCAACCCCACGCCCCTGAGTGGTGCGCCATCCCCTGGTGGCAACCTTGCCAGCAGCGAGCTTCACAGCTCGATCCCGACGAAGATCAGGATCAGCGCGATCCCGAGCACGAACGTCACTTGCTGCACCTGGCCGAGTCGGCTGAGCAGGTTGTCGTCCACGTCGAAGTCCGAGTCCGACCACATGCGGACGCTCCGCCCGTGGAACAGGAGGCCGGAAAGGATGCTGACGAAGAGCGATCCCCAGCCGATGAAGAGGATCAGGTCGGGCGCGTCCGAGCCGGTGCTCTTGGTCACGTCTTTGATGAAGGTGGCGGTGAACGCGATGATCGCCGAGGCGAGCGTGATCTGCTGCTTGCAGAGATCGACGAAGCTGTTCAGCGCCTCCTTTTTGTTCGCCATCGGGTCGGTTGCCACGGAGATCAGCACCAGGGCTTGATCGGGCAGTGCCGCTTCATCGCCTCGACCATCGTCTCGTCGGTGATCTGCTGGTGGCCTTCTTCGCCAGCGACCTGCTGAGCGACCTGTAGCAGTTCGACCAGGGCGCTGATCACCTGCTCCTCGTTCACGCCCGAGCGGAGCTCGCGGACAAGCTCGTCCTCTCCCTTTCGGCCGGTGTCGACGAGCGCCCGCTCGGCGCTTTGGTGCACCTGCAGTCCGGACCGTTCGATCGCTGCACGGACGAAGCCGTCGATGTCGACGCCCGCCGGCGTTGCTGCGCTCATTCCGCGCTCCTCTCCGGCCGCACTGGTAGACGACCCTCCTGGCGGGCGATTTTAGTATGACTTGTTACAAAGTCGCAACCCTTTGCGACGACGCGCTCGAGCTAGTCGCCGCAGACGCGACAAGCGTCGTTGTGGGGTTTCGTCGGCGTTCGCTCGACGCCCCACGCGGTGCCCGCCAGAGCCGAGTCTCGCCCATACCGTCTCCTTATCCAGCCTGCTTCGCTACTTCGTCAGATGGACGGCCGCACGGCGTGTGCGAGTACTCTCCGCAGCGGACGATGAGCAACCCTTTCGCGCGAGAGGACTCCTCAAGACGCGCGTCGTACCGGAGTCGCGGAAGCCCACGGCGGGACCGGACGAAGTTCACCAGGCAGACGGCTGCGTCTCGCTGCAGCCTGTCTGAAGCAGAAGAGTTGTCCGCGCCAAGGCAAGTGGAATTCGTCGCCAAGAGACTCTTCAAACGACGGCTGCAGGAGCCCCGATCGTGCGAGGCGCTCTCTGCCCGGCGCTCGATCACCCGTCGAGACGCGGAAGTCCCCAGAGCATGACGTAGAGGACCTGCGGCCGCCCTGCTTCGTCGAACGCGTCAAAGGTGACCGCCGGGTTGTCGGGATCCGTTGCGTCGACGAGGAAGGTCCGCTCGTCGAGCGGAAGCGCCTGGGTTTCGCCCTGCGCGCTCTTGATGCGCAGACCGGTGTGGGACGCCGCAACGTCAACGCGTCGATCGGGCCACGCGTAGACGCCGGCGAACCGCGAGAGATCGTCGGCTGCATCAGGCCCTGCCTCCAGGCGCAGCGGCGGCACGGCGATCCCGAACACGGAGTGCGTCAGCTCTGGAAAGAGCGAGCGGTACAACGCGCGGCCGGTGTCGCCGTTCGCCATCAACACGATTGCGGCGCGGCGTTCCGGCACGAGTCGGAGAACCGCCCGCTCGCCGCTGAGGACGCTGTCCCACCCCCACACGCGACCGCCCTCCCAGTCGAACCACCCCCAGCCGAGACACCAGCCGTCGAGCCAGCCGTGAATCCGGGGCGCCGGCTGCGGCCGACGCAGGATGGCAAGTGCGGGATCGTCGAGATGGAGCGCTGCGAAGCGCAACATGTCACGGACCGTCGACGACGCGGTCGCGCCGGCCGGGCCGAGCGCCCGGGGCGCCCACCGTTCGACCGGAACCGGGCCATCCGACGTCACCTGATGGCCGGAGACGCGAGCGTTCGCGTCCTGCTCGGTTGCGAAGGTCGTCTCGTGCAGTTCGAACAGACTGCAGCGCATCGCCTCCGCCCAGGGGCGTCCTGTCACCGTCTCGATCGCGCGCCCGACCACGCACCAGCCGGCGTTCGTGTACGACCAGAAACCGGTCGTCGGCGCTTCCGCCGCGACGCTCGCCGCGAACCTCGAGAGCACGTCGTCGTCCTCGTCCTCCTGAGCCGCGACGTCGAACTCGAGCGCCGCGCGAAGGGGAAGCCCGGAACGACTTGCGAGGAGGTCACGCACACTGGCGCGTTCGGCCCAGGCTGCACCGCGGAGCTCCGGAACGTACGCCGCAACCGGATCGTCCAGCGACAGCCGGCCGTCCTCCGCGAGTCGCGCAACGACCGTCGCGACCATCGGCTTCGTCAGCGAGCCGACACCGAAACGGCTCTGCGCAGTCACCGCGGCGCCCGTTCTCGTGTTCGCGATGCCATACGACGCGAACGTCTCGACGCCGTCGCGCAGGACGCCGACGGCCGCACCGGGTACGCGATGGGCAAGCGCGTGCTCGCGCAGGAGATCGGCCAGTTCCTGCTCAGTCAGCGCGATGGCGCCAGCGCGCCCGACTTCGACGCGGTGTCGATGAACTCGATGATCAAGGGCCAGAACCGGTCCGGAGCGTCGAGCCACGTGAAGTGGCCTGCTCCCTCGACGACCTCGAGCTGCGCGACGCCCTCGGGCAGCGCGCCGGACGACCTCTTCGGCGGCCGCGACCGGTGTGACGGGGTCGAGCCGGCCGACCGAGACGAGCGTCGGGGACTCGACAAGGCTGAGCCCATCCATGATGTCGAGTCGGCGCATGAGCTCCATGCCGTGCGCATTGAGCTCGACGTTCCTCGGCGTGCGAGCCCGTTGCTCTTCATCCGGGACGCGCAGCCCGAACGCAGCATAGACGCGAGCCCACTCCTCGTCCGACACGCTCTCGCCGCGGAAGCTGCGCCCCGCGAGCTCCGCGACCTCGTCGCCCGCGGCAGCGCGGAACCCCTCGACCAGCCGCGGTACGTCGAAGCGCGCGAACCCCGATTGGACGACGAGCCCGGCCGCATGTCCCGGGTGGCGCGCGCCGTAGAGCAGAACGATCGGGCCACCCATCGAATGCCCGAAGACGATCGGCCTCGCGATCCCGAGCGCGTCACAGAAGGCACGGATGTCGTCCGCGCATGCTTCGACGGTCCACGTAGCTGCGTCGCCCCAGGTCGACCGCCCGTGCCCGCTCAGATCGAGGTAGACGACCTGCGCATGCTCCGTCAGCCGGGCGAAGTCCGGCTTGAAGTACGAGTGGTCGTAACTGCCCGGGCCGCCGTGGACGAGCACCACCGTCGGCCGCTGCCGCATCTCGCTCCCGGCAGGGACGAGCGCCGGCCCGTCCACGTCGAACCACAGTCGAGCCCCGTTGACGTCGACCTGCATCGCCTCGGCGATCATAGGGACATCGCGGTGGCGTCGATCGTTGCCGTGATCAGTACCGTTGGCGTGGTATGCCACTGACGAAAGACGGTCGCTAACCGCCCACTGGACGGTGACGCTGCTCAGTAGAGGCGCACGCTACGACCCGACCTTGACCTGAACGCGGTACGAGCCGCCGAGTAGGGCGCGCAGCAGCCGAAGCCGGAGGCCGAAGGCGGTCACGCGCGACGGCTCCCCGCGTCGCAGACTGAAGGGCGCCCGCCATTGAGGGCCACAGTGCGTCAGATTTCGACCCCGGTCGGGTTGCGCGGAGCGGATCCGGATCGGGACGACCTGCCCCCCGGGGCGCCCCGGCGAGCCTTTCAGGAAGTCGACGCGATAGAGGAGGACGCCGGTCCGGCAAATCGCGGCGTCCTCGTTGAGCCGTTGACGAACCTCCACGACGACGGCCGCATTCCGCGCACGGAAGACGACTGCCTTCGTTCCGCCCGCCTGCTCGACGGGCGTGAGCGTCACCGTCGCGGCCCCACGTGTCAAGCAGACGATCTGGCTTTCGTCCAGCCAACCGAGCTTCCACCGATGCCAGGCGAACATCCCTCCGGCGCCAGAGGCAGTCATCACGTCCCAGCGGTGGTGGCTGACCGCGTTCTGGGCGTACACGTCCGGGAGGCCCAGCACGTGGCCCGTCTCGTGAACGAGGACGTTCGCCCGCTCGACGTCGAGCGTCCGCGCGGAGAGCCAGACCCACGATGTAATCGCTGCACCGTCGGCACGCAATGGGTCGTGGTTGACGATCGTCGACGCGAGCGGACCGACCTCTCCCGGCGTGATCACGAGGAGCGCTTGGAACCGGCCGAAGTCGAGCTCCGCGTCAACCGTCTGCACCGCTGCCTCGATCGCACCGTCGAACCCCGTCTGTCGGTACTCGGCAAGGGTTCTCGGCAGGCGGAGCCAGCGGAGCACAGGCTCGACGGAGATACGCAGGCCCCCGTACGACACCTTCCGGTACCACTCGATGACGTGTGGGACGTACGCGTTATGGATCGCCTGCGGGGCGACGGCACCGGGCGCGTCGGAGAAGTCGACGAAGAGCATCCCGACCCGCAGGTCGCCGACCGTCGGCGGCAGCGCCGGATCGTTCCGGCCCTCTCCCGCCCCGAATCCGAGCGCTGGCGGGGCGCACTCGCCCGGCTCCGCGGCAGTCGACGCTGCATGCGTCTCGCCGGCCACATCGGCGACGAGCACGGCGGCGACCGCACATGCGGCGGCAGCAAACCGTCGCCCTCTCACATGTGCTAGGGACGTTCGCCGACGACGGCAGTTAGCGCCTTTGGCCGTTCGCTAGCCCGCCGCGTGCGACCGATCATCGGCGCACTTGCCGAGCTGGTGTGGATCGCGGAGGACTGGTTCCCTCGTGCGGGCTCGACACTCCGCAGGTCGATCAGTGCAATCAGACGACATGGACGGCTCCCCGGAGCGCGAAGGGGAAGTTCGGCCGCACTCCGAGGAACCGCAAGGAAGACAGACGGGTGACCCCCTATCAGCCCGCCTGCCTTCCTGGGTCTTCGCCTAATAACGACGCCGGGCGAGGATGAGTTACGGGCTCGGCCATTTTCTGCGAGGTAATGCGCGCCCGTCTGTACTTGGTCAAGTGAGGCAGATTCGGTTCTGTGGAGCGACGCAACTTGCGTTCGAGTCAGCTGAGATTTTCTCAGTTCGGTAGCACCGACGGTAGATCGAACATTCGGCGTTCGCGGCTGGTTGCCGGCGAACCAACCTCTTCTCGACTCGACTTCGCGGTTAGGCGGTGGCGCCGATCCACGACCCTGAGGTGGTGTTAGGCCGTGCGTGGCCGACGCGCCTTGCGCTGACGGTACTGGGAGCTCACGAGCTTCCATGCGCGCCTGGCAAGCCACATGAGGATGATGGTTCGAAGTCTGAGCACCAAGGCGGTACCCCTTTCCAGTTGCGTAGAGCGGAAGCATCGCGAGGGGAGCGCGTCGCTCCCCTCGCGTTCAGTCAGCCTTCGTCAGATGCCCGATCGGGCGACCCCGCGCCTGCCGACGACCATCCGGTAGATAAGCAGCAGAACGATCGACCCGATGATCGCGGTGAGCCAGCTCGAGATGTCGAAGAACTCGTCCATGGGGTCAGCCCCGAACAAGACGCCGGCGAGGAACCCGCCGACGAGTGCTCCAACCACGCCGATGACCGCGGTGACGATGAACCCACCCGGATCGTCACCGGGCAACAACGCCTTCGCAATCGCGCCGGCGAGCAGGCCTAGAATGATGAAAGCGATGATTCCCAAAGCGTTTCTCCCTTGTTTAGCCACATCCATTGAGACGCGTCGCGCCTCCTGAACCATCGCTACAACGTGCGACCCCAGGTTTCGGTTTCGCGGTTCAGCTGCGACCGGCCGCCGGGGAAGGCGCGGACACCCCGCTAACTCCCCGCGAGGAAACGATCGCGTTCCGCAACAACTGCATGGTTTGCAGGCGGCTTGGGTACATCGCGCCGCATGCGGCAGAAGAACCATGTGGAAGCGATTCTGTTCGATCGCGCGCAAGTCGAGCGTCTTGATGATCTGCCTGACCGGCCGGAGCGGTTGAACGGCGCGAAGCTTCTCTGGGTCGACATCGACCGAAGCGACGATGAGAGTGCAGCAACAGTCGCTCAGGCGTTTGAGCTCGACGATGCGACGCGTGAGCGGTTGGCGTCATCCTCGGGGCGAGCGAGGTTTGCTGACTACGGCCGCTACATCCATGTGACGACCTTCTCGCCCAGTGAAGAGGAAGACGACGAGGACGAAGACCTGATCGCGCTCGAGTGCGTTGTGGGGAAGAACTGGGTGATCACCGCGCATGATCGCCCGATCCCCGTTCTAGAGGAGTTCACGGATCGAGTCGCGGGTTCAGGTGACACCGGCGTGCTTGACGGTCCTGCTTTTCTGGCCACCTTGCTGGAATGGGTACTTAACGCCTACACGGGGGCGTTTGAGCGGCTGGAGGAGCGGCTCGAGGAATTCGATGTCCAAGCGATGCGAGGTAAGGGTGCAGAGCGGGACATCGAGCAACTCGTGGAGATACGGCGTGAGGTCGGTGTCCTTCGGCGGGCGCTCTCCGCACACCGCTCCGCGCTGACCGCGCTCACTCATCCCGAACTGGAGGCGCTCGGCAACGACGCGTCCGGCGAGCGTTTTCAGTCTCTTCTGAGACGCTTCGAGGCCACCGTGCAAGAAGCGCGCGACGCGCGCGAAAGCACGGTTGGCTCGTTCGACGTCCTGATCGCCAGAACAGGTCATCGCACAAACGACATCATGAAAGTCCTGACGCTCACCTCCGTCATCCTGCTGCCGGGTGCGGTGATCGCCGGCGTGATGGGGATGAACTTTAAGCTCGACTTCTTCGAAGCGACCTGGCTCTTCTACGTTGTGCTCGCCGTAATCCTGGCAATCGCCGCCGTCACCGCCGGGGTGGCCAAACTTCGCGGCTGGATCTAACAGCGGAGTCCCCTCTTCCAGATCCGCCCAGGGAGCGACCCGGATCAGACGGCTTCCTAGTAGTCGAGTGGTAGAGGACCGTGGATAAGCGGCGGGGTACGCGGATCGCTGGAAGAGAAAACCTGTCGTTACCAGCGGGTTCTGAGGTGGAGGTAGCCGGGCTCGAACCGGCGACCTCCTGGGTGCGATATCGGCTGAACAACATCACGTGGTGCGAGGTCGGCGTGGTTGAGCCACGTCCGATGCTGTCACATCACTCGAGATTCGCTCAGTTCGGTAGCACGGGCGGTAGATCGCCAACCGCGTCGGAACCACCGCTCGCTCTCGCGTGGCGCTAATTCATCACTACGCCGCCAGGGACGAAGGATGCGCTCGCAGCCGAAGACGATTAGAGATTCGGCGGGTGCAGATAGGTTCCGCCAGACTGAGCGCGCGGCTGCGACCGTCTCGCCCCCAGTGATTCCTCTCCCCCACGTTTCACTTGGCCGTCCGTGTTGAAGGCTCGCAGGGCCGAGCGCTAGCGTTCGGCGCCTAGGAGCAAGCTCTGGCGTTACGGTGGCGTCCGTACCCCGCCGCGCCGCTACGTCGTCTCGGCGACGGACCAGACACGGACGGCCTCCTCGACCGCGCGCTCGAAGGGAAGGGTGCGCCCCTCCGCCTCGGCGGCCGCCGCCGCCTCCGACCCCAAGGCGGCGCGTGCGCGGCCGAGGTGCTCGTCCAGAAGCTGCGCCCAGGAGGGGACGCCCCACTCGAGGCCACGCCGCTCCCGTTCGGCCAGCGTCGCGCCAAAGATCCGGAGGGCGCGCTCGTAGTCGCCGCGGCCGGAGACGGCGACGGCAATACCTTGCATCTGGGTCGCGCATTCCCTTCGGTCGCCGTGCTCCCAGGCGAACTTCGCGGCACGCGCAAAGCGCCGCTCCGCGCTCGCATAGTCGTCGCGGATGAGCGCGCAGCTGGCGAGCAGGGCGAGCGCGGCCAGTTCGCCCGCCCAATCTGAGGCGTCCGCAGCGCGCCGATAGATGTCCTGGGCGATCGGGTCGGCCTGATCGACATCGCCGCGGCTGATGATCAGCTGGCAAATAGTCACGAGCGAGCGTGTCACAAGCTCGGGGTGGCCGAGCTTCTGCCGCAAATCGAGGCTCTCCTCAAAGTACCGTTGGGCGAGATCGTCGTGGCCGCTCTGGACGTGGGCGCCACCGAGGCCGTCGAGCGCGTTCGACATGTTCTCGGAGTCGCCCAGCTCCCGCCAGGCAGCGAGCGCCTCCTCGAAGAGCGGCACCGCTTGCTCGCCCTTCCCCCGTGCGCGGGCGGCCTGCCCGGCGAAGAGCAGCGCCCGTGCGCGCGCCGCGGTCGGAGTGCCTGTACGGCCGAGCGCCGCCGTCAGCCGCTCCTCGGCCTCGGCGACCGTCGTCTGGTTGATCCAGAACCAAGCGAGGGCTCCCACGAGCTCGAGTTCGCGCTCCGCGTCGCCTTCCGCCGCCCAGTCGACGGCGGCGCGCAGGTCGTCGAGCTCCGGAGCCAGCTCGGCGATCGTTTCGCGCCAGCCCGTCGAGTACCGCTCCCCGTATGCCTGCTCGGCGAGCCGGAGGTAGTGCTCCAGATGGCGGTCGCGGACGAGTTGCTCGTTGTCGGCCGTGCGCAGGCGCTCGAGCGCGTACTCGCGGATCGTCCTCAGCATCCTGAACCGCGGTGTCTCGTCGGTGCCTTCGAGTCGGACGAGGCTCTTGTCGATCAACGAGGCGAGCCCTTCGACGGCGTTCCCTCCGAGGATGTGCTCCGCCGCCTCGAGCGTGCAGCTGCCGGCAAAGACCGAAAGCCGCGCGAACAGCGCCCGCTCATTAGGTTCGAGGAGGTCGTAGCTCCAGTCGATTGCGGTCCGCAGAGCCTGATGGCGCGCAGGCGCGTCGCGTGGGCCGCCGGTGAGCACCTTGAAACGGTTGTCGAGCCGCTCCAGCAACGCGGCGGGGGGAAGAACCGCCACGCGGGCGGCCGCGAGCTCGAGCGCGAGCGGAAGCCCGTCGAGCATCCTGCAGATTCCTACGACAGCTCGTGCGTTCCCATGGGTCAGCCTGAACTCTGGGCGGACGCGCGCGCGCGTGAGACGAAGAGGGCGACCGAGTCGACCCGAAGCAGACGTTCGACGTCAACGTGCTCGTCGGGCGTCTCGAGCGGCGGCACGGGGTAGACGCGCTCGGCGGCAAGGTGGAGTGCGCCGCGGCTCGTCGCCAGCACTTTCAGGCGTCCGGCGTTCGCGACGAGCTCGCCGACTGCGGGCGCACCGTCGAGGAGGTGCTCGAAGTTGTCGAGCACGAGCAGGAGCTCTCGCTCTCTGACGTAGTCACGCAGCGCACCGGGAAGTGAGAGCGCGCTGCTTTCGCGGACGCCGAGCGTTTGCGCGATCGTCGGCAAGACGAGATCGGGATCGGCGAGCGCTGCGAGGCCGACGAAGAAGACCCCGTCCGCGAAGTCGTCGAGCAGGTCGGCTGCGGCCCGCGCGGCGAGCCGCGTCTTGCCGGTGCCGCCGGTTCCCGTGAGCGTCACGAGCCGGATCTCCGCTTGCCTGAGGAGTTCAGTTACGGCCGCGATCTCGCGTTCGCGGCCGACGAGCGGCGTGGGCTGGAGCGGGAGGTTCGTTGGCCGGTTCTCGAGGCTGCGCAGCGGCGGGAACTCGGAGTCGAGGCCTGGGACGACGAGCTGGTACAGCCGCTGCGCCTTTGCGAGATCCTTCAGGCGGTGCTCGCCCAGATCGCGCAGCTCGACCTTCTCGAGCGGCGTCTCGTGCAGCAGCTCGCGCGTCGTCTGCGAGAGCACGACCTGGCCGCCGTGAGCGGCGGCACACACCCGCGCGGCGCGGTGAACGCCCACCCCGACGTAGCCCCCCTCCGTCGAGACGGCCTCTGCTGAGTGAATGCCGATCCGCACGCGGACGTCTTCTTCGCCGATAGCACGCTGCACCTCCGCGGCCGCGGCAACCGCGTCGCGCGCCCGCGCGAAGGCGACGAAGAATGCGTCGCCCTGCGTATCGACCTCATACCCGCCATGCTGCGCGAAGATCGGCCGTACGAGCTCGCGATGTTTCGTGAGGACGCCTGCGTACTCCTCGCCGAGCTGCTGCAGCAGCCGCGTCGAGCCTTCGATATCGGTGAAGAGGAAGGTGACGGTACCGCTCGGAAGCTCGGCCACCGGCCAATGATGCGACGATGCTGGGTGCCGGTCTAGGGTCGGGGTCCATGTGGGCGTGCTTCCGCACCGGGAAATCTGTGCACTTTCGCCGCCCCGAGGCGTGAGGTCGGTCTGCGGCTAACCAGGGGTTTCGTCTATGGAGCTAGCCGGGCTCGAACCGGCGACCTCCTGGGTGCGATATCGACCAAGCGGCGTTGCGTGGAGCACATTCGTCGTGGTTGAGCCACGCTCACTGCTCTCAACTGATGCGAGATTCGCTCAGTTCGGTAGCACCGACGGTAGTTCCGGGGCGCGCTTGCCCGCGGCCACAGGCCGTGCCGTCGAGCGACACACTCCCTTCCTCAAGCAAGTTGCCGATGTGCGACCGCCTCCGCCAGCCTCGGCATCGCCGCGGCCAGACCAAAGCCACCGCCGTCGGTTGAGCGCAGCCGGCTCGACCCAGACCGGCTCCCGACGAGTCGCTCGAACAGCGGCGTACCTCAAGAGAGTGAATCTCGCTCGATTCAGCACACGAGGCTGCCGATAGCTGTGAGCGCACGAGCGGACCAGCGTTGCGCATCGGCTTCGTCTTGTCCGCGAAGGCTGCGGCTCCCTGCGGCGCAATCCAACAGTCGAACGGGAGACGCCATGCTTGCCTCACACCGACTCGGTCTCGCACTTGTTGCAACTCTTGGACTGCTTGTGGGAACCGAAACGGTGCTCGCAGCTCCGGGAGCCGTGGGCGCGACGCCGCACATCGCGATCACTCCGAGCTGCGCTGGAGACGTCGTCTCCACGCGCGTCGCTGTACGGACGCCGACCCGCGCACGCTTGAGGGTCCAGCTCCTCCAGAGGCGAAGGCCCCGGGGGCCTTTCGCCAAGACGAATCGGACGCGGACCTTCACGAGCGCGCCTGGGACGCGAACGTACCGGTTCAACTTCGATGTCTCCGCGATGGACGCCGTTGCCTACCGTGTCGTCGTCGTTGAGAGGCGCACGCCACCCCGCTACCGCTTTGCGTCAACCGTTCTGCCGGCAGCCGCGTGCGCCCCTGGGAAGGAAGTACCCGAGGCCCCGCTCACGATCCTGCTGTCGTTGAGCCTGATTGGTACGACCTCTCTGTTCCTGTTGCGGCGCAAGGCCGCTGCGGCGTGAGGTGGCAGTAGCAGGCCTTCCGGCGCGCGTCCCGACCATTGTTCGCGTCGGCGCTGCCATCGCGGCGGTAGGGTCGGGCTACCACTTCTCGCTGTCCGTTCTCGCGAGCGACTGGCGCCACGACACCCCGCTCGCCCACCTGATCCTCGTTCCGCCACTGGCTGCAGTTCTCTTGGTGGGTGCTTGCCTTCGTTATCGACACGTTGCTTCGTTCGGCCTCAGCCGGTTCGACCTGCTTGTCGCCGCGGTCTTCTTCCTGGTCCCACTTGTCGTTGTGGCGGTCGGACCGGTCATTTGGTCGAAGTACTTCTGGGCGATGCGTCTTGATCTGCTGACCCTGCCGCTGTTCGCTTCAGCCACGATCGTCCTGCTGTTCGGGTTGCGTGCGCTGGTGCCGCTCGCGTTCCCGCTCGTCTACCTACTCCTGGCCTGGCCGCTCCCGTATCTCGCCGTGCTCGAACACCTGCTCGGCGTCTTCACCGAGAGCGACGACGATCGCGGTCGCGACGATCTCGGACACGATCGGAATCGCTACGCCCGTACCCGGTTCCGACCAATCGCGCTACCTGATCGTTCACGACGGAGCCCAGACGGTCGTCAGCGTCGCCAGCGCCTGTTCAGGCGTCAATAGCCTGATTGGCTTTCTCGTCGTTGGCGTGGCTGCGCTTTGGCTCGTCCGCGGTCGCCTCGGTCTACGGTTGGCGTGGCTTCTCGCCGGCGCCGTTCTCGTGTTGACGCTGAACGTCCTGCGAATCATCGTGGTGCTCGTGGTAGCCCGCCGTTACGGCGAACGTGCGGCTTTCGAGCTACTGCACCCAGTGGCCGGGATCCTGGTCCTGAACGTCGGTTTCCTGTTGCTGCTGCTGTTGCTGCCGCTGTTCGGACTGAACCGACGACCGTTCGGTCCCGACCAGGCCGATGTCGTCGACAGTCCACTTGCAGGGTCTTCGCCTCCTGAAGAGCAGGCGACCCCCGCGCGGTTCATGCCGCGACTTGCGCTGCTGGTCGCGGGAACGGTTGTACTGGCGCTCGCGAACGGCCAGCTCGCGAGTTCCGCGACCGGCTTCGAAGCGACCGGACGACCCGCTGTCCGCTCGTTCATCGAGCACCCGGACATTGGCAGTCGGTGGAGAATCCTCCAGACCGACCGGATCACCTGGGGACAGCAATATTACGGTCGCGACTCGTCTTGGGTGCGTTATCGCTTACGTCCCACCAAGTCCGCAGGACGGGCTCGCCCGTTCACGGTCTGGGTCGACTCGGTGGTGAGCACGGATCTCGGCGCGCTGAACGCTCACGCGCTTGCCCGGTGCTACGACTTCCATGGCTACCGTGTTGATACGGCGAGACGAGTCGCCCTCGGCAGCGGCGTCATCGCCCAGCTCTTCGTGTACCGCACGAAGCGAGGTGTCTGGCACGCGCTGGCGTGGCAGTCGCCGGTGCTGCATCGGGGCCGCGTGCGCCACGAGCGGATGGTTCTACTCGCCCGCACGCTTGCTCGAACTGGAGGATCGCGACCCGTTCAATCGACCTCTCTGACGCGAAAACTTCTTGCCGTGCTCAACCTTCACGCGTGGGATGCGGAGCCGAATCCTGGTCTCGCACGTGGTCTGGAATGGCTCGCGTCAAGCATCGTCGGGGCAAAAATCGCGGAAGGAAATCGCAGATGAGCACGCTGGCGGTCGAGCTCCTCCACCACGTTTTCGCCGTGACGTTCGCCTATTACACCGTGATCGTGGTGACGCATTTCACGGCCCAAACGTTCTTCGCCCATCGACTCCATCGGGAATCGGTGTGCACGAGGAACACAACGGCAACGTCGTGGCCGACAGTGGACATTGTCGTAGCGGCATATAACGAGTCGGCTCCCGATCTTCGGGCCTGCTTCGACTCACTCGTGGCACAAGATTATCAGGGGGAAATCAAGGTGTTCGCCGTCGACGACTGCTCCTCGAATCGCACCGACCTGATGCCGATCTACGGCGCGTATGGAGCGCTGCCCGGCTGGACGGTTCTCCTGCCAAAGAGCAACCGGGGCAAGCGACACGCGCAAGATCAGGCCGTCAAGGCTTCGACTGGCCAGATCGTCGTGACGATCGACTCCGACACCATCGTAGCCCCTGACGGTGTACGAGAAATCGTGCAACCGTTTCGCGATCTGCGAGTGGGAGCCGTTACCGGCGACGTCGGTGTGACGAACTCGAGGACCAATCTCCTGACCCGCCTGATCGGCATGCGCTACTGGATCGCGTTCAATCAGGAGCGCGCTGCGCAGAGTTGGGTTCAGAACGGTCCTGTGCTGTTCGGGGCCTCTTGCTGCGTACCGCCGATCCGTTCTTGGCGTCGTCTGGGATGACTACGTCCGCCAGACTTTCCGCGGAGTCGCCTGCACATACGGAGACGACCGGCACCTGACGAACCTCGTGCTGGCCGCCGGCAAGGACACGCTCTTTGCCCCGCGCGCGAAGGCAATCACGAACGCGCCGGAAACTCTCCGCGGGTACCTGAAGCAGCAGCTCCGTTGGAACAAGAGCTTCTACCGCGAGCTGCTCTGGACGCTGCCCTTCCTCGCTCGGCGCTCGGTCTTCATGTGCTTCGACGTTGCTGTTCAGACGGTGCTGCCTCTGCTGCTTGTGCTTGCGCTCGCGTCGTCTCTCGGCTTCGCGCTGCTCACTGACCCGCAGCGTCTCGGGAAGCACGCGCTACTTATCGCTGCGATGGGGATCGTGCGCTGTGGCTATGCCGTCTATCGAACGCGCAGTGCATCGTTCTTTCTCTTCGTGCTCTACGGGTTCATCCACACCGCGCTACTGATTCCGCTCAGGCTGCGGGCGCTCATGACATTGACCGACAATCGCTGGGGCACTCGCGCCGCTGCGTGAAAGCTCCAGGGCAAGAAGCGGGTTACATGGGCTCTCTCGGCGTGAGCACCTGCTCGAGCTCGTGCGTTTCACGCTCAAGTTGTTGGTTCGCCGTTCGGAATCGTTCGGACTGTTCACTCCGGCGGCGGCGACGTGTTAGCTCGTGGATCCGATCGGCCTCGATCGCGGCGAGCCGGGCGTCGATCTCCGCCAGACGGTGTTGGAAGACTTCGTCCGTTCTCCGCTGCAGATCCGACATCTCGGCAATGCTGCGTGACTGCCGCTGGATCATCTCGAGCGCTTCGAGGAGTCGGTGCTCAACTTCGGCGGAGCGGCGCATGCGCCTGCGACGAGGTTCGCTCCCCGGCTGCGACGCGGAGTCCCGTCGTTCAACGGCGAGCACGAACACCGAAAGCGTGAGCGCCCCACCGGCCAAGACGAGATTCAGCGGCGGCTCGACAAGGAAGGCGGCCGGCGCCGACATCCCGAGCGCGCAGAAAAGCAGTACGAAGCGGACAGCCCTCAACCCTCTACTCCGTCCTCAGTCCCGCGCGAGCAGATCAACGACGGCAGCCAACTGGACGTGAACGTTCGAGATGAGCTGACGCTGCTCTGCCAACTCCCGCTCGAGCCGCTCGATCGTGGCCGATTCCGCGGCGCAGGCCTCCGTCAACGTCTGAACCTGGAGCTCGTACTGCCGGATCGATGCCGCGCTCGTTCGTTCGCTCTCCGTCAGCTGCTCGATACGTTCGCGCAAACCGCTCAGCCGTCCTGCTACCGACTCCACGTCGGCCAGTAGGGTGTCGGTCACGTCCTCCTCGTCTGCGACCGACTCCCACGACGCCTCCTCGGGCCGTTCGAAGGACGAGTTCTCGACCAGCTCCAGCTCGGAGAGCAAGCGATCCAATGTCGCTCGCGCGACCAGGGCAGCGCTCTCGCCATCGATGAGCGCAGCAGCCGCGGCAATGCGTTCCTCAGTCGGCTCCACCATCGCAACAACGGGTCTCCCGTCCGCCAGCGTGATCGGGCAAACCTTGAGACTCCCTGCGTCGTCGGCCGAGGATCGTCGTCAGCGGACGAGCCGCACCCAGGTCGTCATCGGTGAAGAACGGCAGGCTCCACTGCTGCGCAAGCAGCCGACCCAGATGCTCCTCCGTGACAACGCCGCGGCGAACGAGCACCTCGCCCAACCTCTGGCCCGATCCGGCCCCCTCGACGAGCGCAAGCTGGACATCCTGCTCAGAGGCCACGCCCGCCTCGACGAGCACGCTCATCAACGACGGCCGCGCCGCTCGCCCCGCATCTCGCAATGCTGTGTCCGCAGACCTTCCATCTACCTCGCCGGATGGCCATGCCTGTCCACGCCGCACCTCCTCGATTACGTGCTCATTCATTTCGACACGGCCGGCCGGATCCTTTAGCACGCGGGCGACAGGGAGCCGGCCTGCCGAGCCGAGAGGTGTCACTGACGCCGCCGAGAAGCGTGCGGTCCGAACACGCAATAGCGCTGGCGGAACCACCATCCTGTTCCTCTCCGAGCGTGCCCGATCAACTCGGCCTGAAGACTTCACGCACCGACGTGCAGAGGCGAAAAACCCACCCCCACCCCCTTTTCCTCTTCGAGGCCCCGCCCACCTAAAGAGGAGCAAGACCTAAACAGAAAAACCCGACTAGCGGGGCTTCTGCGAGGTGGGCGGTACTGGGCTCGAACCAATGATCCCCAGCTTGTCGAGCTGGTGGTCGTGAAGGCGTTCCGCTCACAGCGCCGCCAAAGATTGGTAGCACGACGGTTGATCGACTAGCCTTGGGATTGCGAGGGCTGGAACGGCAAACCCCCGCCGAAGCAGGGTTTCGTCTATGGAGCTAGCCGGGCTCGAACCGGCGACCTCCTGGGTGCGATATCGGCTGAACAACATCACGTGGTGCGAGGTCGGCGTGGTTGAGCCACGTCCGATGCTGTCACATCACTCGAGATTCGCTCAGTTCGGTAGCACAGACGGTAGACCCCGACCTCGAGGGCCGGGTCAGCTCGATGCGACGGTTGCACTTCGGCCGGCCGCTATCCCCGCTGCAACGAGGCTCACCGCACAAACGAGCAGGACTCCGAGTGGGATCTCCCACCCCCCGGCGGCGTCGTGGATGACGCCTAGGCCGACAGGCCCGAGCGCGGCGAGCGAGTAGCCGATCGTCTGAGCCATCGCCGACAGCTCGGCTGCTCGTGCCGCGCTCGGTGACCGCAGGACGATCAAGGTCAAGGCCAGAGAGAACGCCGCGCCCTGTCCGATTCCTAAGAGTGCGACCCAAACGAGCGCCGTCCGGTCAGGCGCCCACAACAGCCCCGCGAGTGCTACGACCTCGATCAGAGCGGTGAGCGCGGCAAGCGCGCGCTGGCCGCGGAGGCGGACCGCGATGCTCGGGACAACGAGCGACGCCGGGATCCCGAGCAGTACATACAGCGACAGCGCAGCGCCTGCTTCTCCGGCGGCATAGCCGCTGTCGCGCAACAATGACGGCAGCCACGCGAGCCCCGCATAGAAGATCAGCGACTGGAGGCCCATGAAGAGCGTCACCTGCCAGGCGAGTCCGTCGCGAAGGAGGGCGCGGGCATTCCCGACTCCCGCGGCGCCCGTCGCTTCTCCGGCGCGTCGAACCGCGACTCCGACGACGACCGCCGCCAGCAACGCAGGCAGCGCCCAAAACGCGAGAGCGACGTTCCAGCGGTCGCCGAACGCCGCGGCCATTGGGCTCGTCAGTCCGGCTGCAGCGGCTGCGCCCACACCGAGCGATCCCACGTACAAGCCCATGATGGACCCTGTGCTCGCAACGAATCGCGCCTTGACAACCGCCGGGACGAGGACGTTGGCGACGGCGATGCCGGCGCCGGCGGCCGCGGTCGCAGCGAACAGCACGATCGCCAAAGGCACGCCGCGCAACAGCGTTCCCGCGATGATCGGGATGAACGCGGCGAGGAGGACGCGCTCGGCCCCGTATCGCCGCGTCAAGCCCGGCACAGCAGGTGCGAATAGGCCGAAGCACAGCACGGGGATGCTCGTGAGCAAGCCGGCCGCGGCAGGTGAAATCGCGAGGTCGCGCTGGAGCTCGTCGAGCACAGGCGGCACGCTCGCCACGGCGATTCGGAGGTTCAGCCCTGCGAGGACGATCCCGGCAGCCAGGGCGGGCACGACCGCTGAGCGACGCACGCCTACCCCGCGGCCGCCGGCAGGTCGAGGCCGACGTAGTTCTCCGCCAACGATGTCGCTGCGGCATGCGACGAGCAGACGTACTCGAGTTGCGCGAGCTGAAGCTTGACGTCGAACGGGTCGCTGTTCTCGAGCCGGTGCAGCATCGACGTCATCCACGAGGAGAAGTGTTCGGCACGCCAGACGCGTCGCAGCGCAAGCTCAGAGTAGCGCTCGAGTGCGGATGTGCCCTCGCCGCGAAACCAGGCGGCGATCGCCGCCGCCAGCACCCTGACGTCGGCCACCGCGAGGTTGAGACCCTTTGCCCCCGTCGGGGGGACGATGTGCGCGGCGTCGCCGGCCAAGTACAGGCGTCCGTGCTGCATCGGCTCGAGCACGAAGCTGCGCATGCCGGTGACCCCCTTTTCGACGATCTCTCCCCTGTTGAGTGTCCAGCCTTCTAGCGCGAGCCGTGCCTCGAGCTCGTCCCAGATCCGTTCGTCGGGCCAATCGGCGGGGTCCTCGTCGGGCCGGCACTGGAGATAGAGGCGGGTCAGCTCAGGCGAGCGCATGCTGTGCAGCGCGAAGCCGCGCTCGTGGTAGGCGTAGATGAGTTCCTCGTTCGAAGGGGGTGCGGCGGCCAGGATGCCGAGCCAACCGAACGGATACTCGCGGTTGTACTCCGTGAGGACGCCCGAGGGGATCGCGTCGCGGGAGATCCCGTGGAAGCCGTCGCAACCTGCGACGAAGTCGCAGCGCAGCCGTTGTTCGGTTCCGCCGTGCCGGTAGCGGACGACTGGCCGCTCGGACGTGATCTCGTCGACCGCAACGGCCTCGGCCTCGAAGAGGAGCGGCTGACCGGTGTTGATTCGCGTCGCAATGAGGTCCTTCACGACTTCCTGTTGCCCATACACCGTGATGCTGCGGCCACCGGTGAGGGCGGTGAAGTGAATGCGGTGACGCCGGCCGGCGAACTGCAACTCGACACCCTCGTGGACGAGACCCTGCTTCTGCAGCCGCTCGCCGACTCCGGTCTCGACGAGCAGGTCGACGGTTCCCTGCTCCAGTACACCCGCGCGGACCCGGCTCTCCACGTAATCGCGGCTCCGTGCCTCGAGCACGACCGAGGAAATGCCCTCGAGGTGCAGCAGGTGCGCGAGCACGAGCCCGGCCGGCCCCCCGCCCACGATCCCCACCTGCGTACGCTCGTCGGTCACGCGGCAGCGGTCGACTCGAAGAGTGCTGCCTGACCTTGCCCGACGCCGACGCAGAGAGTCGCGAGCCCGTAGCCTCCACCGCGCCGGCGCAGCTCGTGCAGCAAGGTGACGACGAGCCTGGCGCCGCTCATCCCGAGCGGGTGGCCGAGCGCGATCGCTCCGCCGTTCACGTTCATCTTCTCGCGGTCGAGGCCGAGCTCACGCATCACGACAAGGCTCTGCGATGCAAAGGCCTCGTTCAGCTCGACGAGATCCAGCTGTTCGAGATCGAACGACCGACGCGAGGCGAGCTTGCGTACCGCAGGAATCGGCCCGATCCCCATCACTCTCGGGTCGACGCCGGTGACGGCGCTCCCGGCGAAGGCGCCGAGCGGCGCGAGACCGAGCTGCTGAGCACGCTCCTCGCTCGCTATGACCAATGCGGCGGCTCCGTCGTTGAGGCCTGCCGAGTTTCCCGCGGTCACCGTGCCGTTCTTGCGAAAGACAGGCTTCAACGTCGCGAGCTTCTCCATCGACGTGTCCGGGCGCGGGTGTTCGTCGCGGTCGACGCCCTCAACGGGAACGAGCTCGTCCGCGAACCGGCCGGCCGCGTCGGCGGCCGCCCATCGCCGCTGCGATTCCAGTGCGAACGCGTCCTGGTCCTCCCGCGAGACAGCCCAACGTTCGGCGACGTTCTCGCCCGTCTCCCCCATCGCCTCGAGCGGGAACATCCCCTCGAGGCGCGGGTTTGGAAAGCGCCACCCGAGCGTCGTGTCGTAGACCTTCTGGTCGCCACGTGGGAAGGCCTTGTCGGGCTTCGCCATGGCCCACGGCGAACGGCTCATCGACTCCACTCCGCCGGCGACGAAAAGGTCTCCGTCGCCTGCGAGCACTGCGTGGCAGGCACCGACGACCGCGGCCAGACCGGACGCACACAATCGGTTGACGGTCACGCCCGCAACGTCCTCCGGCAGGCCTGCGAGCAGCGCCGCCATGCGCGCGACGTTGCGGTTGTCCTCGCCGGCCTGGTTCGCGCACCCGAACCAGACATCCTCGATCTCCGAGCTCGGAACGCCGGAGCGGTCGACCGCCGCCCGGATCGCGATCGCTGCGAGATCGTCGGGGCGCACCTCCGCGAGCGCGCCGCCGTAGCGCCCGACAGGCGTGCGCACCGCGGAGAGCACGACGGGGCGCCTCACGTCTCGTCTTCGTCGTCGAGTTCGGCGAGCACCTCCTGGAACACGCCGAAGGCAGCGTTCGCAGCAGGCACGCCGCAATAGATCGCGCTCTGGAGCAGCACTTCCTTGAGCTCCTCTCGCGGCAGTTCGTTTCGCAGCGCCGCTCTGATGTGCATCGCGAGCTCGGGTTCCCGGTTGAGCGCGACCAGAGCGGTGATCGTTATGTAGCTCCGCGTGCGCCGGTCGAGGCCGGGGCGCGCCCAGATCTCGCCCCACGCGTAGCGAGTGATCAGATCCTGGAAGTCCTTTGTGTCAGGGATCGTCCGGGCGAGCGCGCGGTCGACGTGCTCGTCCCCGAGGACCTCCCGGCGCACGCGCATTCCTTCGTCGTACGGACTCGTCATGTGACCTCCTGTGTCTCACCGACGTAGCTGGCCACGAGCTCACCGAACGCCTCTGGCCGCTCGGCGTTTGCAAGGTGCGCCGCATGCTCGAGCACTTCGATGCGACTCGACCCGACGCCACCCGCAATCTCCTTTGAATGGTCGACCGGCGTCGCAGTGTCGTCGGCGCCGGCGACCACGAGCGTTTCGACGGCAACAGTCCCGAGCTCGTCGCGAAAGTCCCACGCTGCTACCGCCTCGCAGGAAGCCGCATAGCCCTCGGCCGGCGTCCGCACCAACATCTCCCTGTACGCCCGGACGATGCCGGGCTTCGCGGCGGCAAACGCAGGAGTGAACCACCGCCCCACGACCGCGTCCGCGATCGAGGCGGTGCCCTGCGCACGCACGGTGGCTGCTCGTTCGAGCCACTGGTCGGACCCGCCGAAAGTTGCCGAGCTGCACGCGACGACGAGCCGCTCGACGCGGTCCGGCGCGTTGGCCGCGAGCCAGAGGCCTGTCGCGCCGCCCAGCGAGATGCCGCAGAAGGAGACCTTGTCCAGCTCGAGGCGGTCGAGCAGCTCGAGCACGTCTCGACCCAGATCGTCCAGGGCGGTACCCGAGTCGGGGATCGGTGAACGGCCGTGTCCGCGCACGTCGTAGCGAAGGACCCTGAACCGAGGATTCCAGTACGGCAGGTTCGCATCCCACAGCTCGAGCGAGGTGCCGAGCGCGTGCGAAAGCACGAGCACCGGCGCGTCCGGGGGCCCGTCGAGTCGATGGTGGACGATCATGGCGAGGTCTCGGCGTAGAGGGAGAGCGCGCGGTCGACGAAGCGGTCGGCCGACCCCAGGTATCTGGTTGGATCGAGCAGCTCGTCGAGCTCGGCCGCCGTGAGCTCGTTGCGCTCGTCGGCAAGAACCGCGTCGCGGAGGTTCGCGCTACTGCTGTTCGCGCGGCTGACGAGGTCGTGCGCGTCGCGTCGGCCGAGCCGATCGGAAAGCGCCAACGACAATCGCTCGGCCATCACTGCGTCGCCCAGAAGCGCGAGGTTCGCGCGCATGCGTTCGGTATCCACACGCAGCCCCGTCAGGACGTCCGAGAGAGCCGAGACGGCGCCTCCGGCAAACGCAAGCGCGTTTTTCGACGCCGACCACTCGGCATGCCAAGCTCCGGCGGCGCGTTCGTGCTCTTGAGGCATCGCGCCGAGCAGCACCACCGTCGCGCCGATCACCTGACGTGCGCACGCGATTGCGAGCGTCGATCCCACCGGGTTCTGCTTATGGGGCATCGTCGAAGACCCGCCCGCCGATCCCTCCGTGACCTCGCCGACCTCCGTCTGCGCCAACAGGATCACGTCGCGCGCCACCTTCTCGACGACGCCGGCTGCCAGGGCGAGCGCCGCCGCCAGCTCACCGACACGCGTGCGATCGGTGTGCCAAGGGACGGGGGGTTCGGCCAGCCCGAGCGAGTCGGCATAGCGACGCAGGACCTCCTCGCCTCGATCCCCGAACGCTGCGAGCGTTCCGGCCGCGCCGCCCAGCTGCACGGCAAGCCGCTCGTCCCGCATATGGGCAAGCGCGGCTCGCACCTCCACGAGCGCGACGAGCCAGCCCGCCGCCTTGGCGCCGAACGTGGTCGGAACGGCGTGCTGGAGCAATGTCCGCCCGACCATCGGGGTCGCACGGTGTTCGGACGCCAGCTCGGCGCAACGGCTCGCAGCGACGTCGATCAGCGCGAGCAGGAGGTCGAGCACCACGCGAGCGACGAGCATCGCGCCGGTGTCCAGGATGTCCTGGCTCGTCGCACCCCAGTGAACGTACCCGGCCGCCCTTTCCCCGACCGCTTCCTCGAGCGCGCGGACGAGGGGTTCGACCGGGTTGCCGGCAGCTCGGCCGGCCTCGCCGATCGCCGCCGGGTCGAATGCTTCCGCGCGGCACGCGGCCGCGATGGCTTCGGCGGCGGCGGCCGGGATCAGCCCGGCGCGCGCGGCGGCCGCAGCAAGTGCGGCTTCCGCATCCAGCAGCGCCTGGAGCCACGCCACGTCAGACGTCGCTTCGCGAAATTCAGTGGGCACGAACAGCTCGTCGAACATCTCAGACCGTGAAGAACACGGTTTGGTCGTCGCCCTGGAGGTAGACGTCGAACCTCAGGCCCGCCCCGGAACCGCAGGCGACGAGCGAACTGCGTTCCCTTTCGTCCTCGAGACCCGCGAGGACATCGTCTTCCTCATTTGCCCGCTCTTCGTCGGGGAAGTACACACGGGTCAATACAGGCTTCAGGAGGCCCCGTGCGAACACCAGGAGCGTCAGATGAGGTGCCTGCAGCTCACCGTTGGGCCCGCGGACACGGCCAGGCTTGAGGATCGTGAACTCGTAGGAACCGGTCTCATCGGTTCCGCAGCGCGCCCAGCCGAAATCGCCTCGGTAGTTGCCTTCCTCGTCCGCCTGCCAGAGCTCGACGACCGCGTCGGGCATGGGATTGCCTTCTCCGTCGACGACGCGCCCACCGAGTCGCACGGCGTGCTCCGAGTCGGGCGGAACGACATCAGCTACCGGTCGAGTGCAAAGGCCGAGCGCGAAGTACGGACCGACCGTCTGTGAGGGAGTGAGCGCGGGCATCAATCTTCCGTCGCCGTGCCCGCCGGCCCGCCGAGGACGATGTCGAAGTCGTACGCGAGCGCCCACTCGGGCTCGGTCGCCTCTGGGTTGAACCGACACACGAGTCGCGAGCGCGCCTGATCGTCGCGAATCGACTGATAGATCGGGTCGTACGCGAACAGCGGATCGCCCGGGAAGTACATCTGTGTCACGAGTCGATTCGTGAACGCACGACCGAAGATGGAGAAATGAATGTGTGCGGGACGCCACGCGTTCGGCTGGTTCCTCCACGGGTACGCGCCAGGCTTGACGGTGACGAACCGATAGCGACCCTCGTCGTTGGTCAGGCAGCGGCCGGCACCGGAGAAATTCGGGTCGAGCGGTGCCGGGTGCCGATCGATGTCGTGGTGGTAGCGGCCGGCAGCGTTGGCCTGCCACACCTCGACGAGCGTGGAGCGCACGGGACGGCCGTCGCGGTCGAGCACGCGTCCCGTGACGATGATCCGTTCACCGAGCGGCTCGCCGGGGTGTTGCTTCGTCAGATCGCTGTCGAGCTCACCGACCGCTTCGTCGCCGAAGGCGGGGCCCGTGAGCTCGGAGAGCGTGTGCGGCAAGATCACGAGCGGCCGCTTCGGCGCGCGGCTCTCTGTCGACCGGTAGTCGGGATACAGGTACGGCGGTTGTGTCTCGTCCCCGCCGTCCTCGGCCCGCTCGAACGGCTGGATGCTCGCTCGACTCATGTGGCGTCTTCCTCGCCCACGGGTCGGAGTGCGCGCAGCGCCTCCAACTCGTCGGCGGTCGGCGCCTCGCAAGTGGCGACGACATCGGCGACGCGCAGCTCCCAGCCGGTCGCCTCGACGGCGTCGTCGACGGTGACGCCTGGATGAAGCTCCGTCAACGTCAGCTCGCCGGTAGGCCCGTTGGGAACGAGAACGCCAAGGTCCGTCACGACGCGCGTGACGCCGCTTCCGACCGTGGTGCAGAAGTCGAGCTCCGCCACGAAGGTGCGGGGCGACTGGCGCAGCATCACGAACGTCTCGCGGCAGTGCAAGGCGATTTCTGGTGCGCCGCCTGCTCCGGGCAGTCGCACCTTCGGCTCGTCGTAAGGACCGATCACGGTGCTGTTGAGGTCGCCGAAACGGTCGATCTGCGCCGCGCCGAGAAAACCGACGTCGATACGGCCGCCCTGAAGCCAATAGGTGAAGATTTCAGGCACAGACACGACCGCAAGCGCGGTGTCGGCGAGCTCCCCGTCGCCGATCGAGAGCGGCAGGTGCTGCGGACGAGCACCGATGGTCCCGCTTTCGTAGACGAGCACGCAGCCGGGCGCGTGCGTCGCTCGCGCGAGGTTCGCGGCACGGCTCGGCAGGCCGATCCCCACGAAGCAGACGGCCCCGTCGTCGAGATGGCGCGCAGCAGCGACCGCCATCATCTCGTCCGACGTGTAGGTGCCCGAGGCGACCGTCGTCACGCGCCGTCCGACGTCTCGAGAACGTGCCGCCGCATCCACGAGCGGAACCGATCGCGATCACGGCTGATCTCGTCCCAAGCGACGTAGAAGGCGTTGTCTCGGTCGTAGTATCCGTGCGCGTACGAGGGGTGAGCGCCGTGCGGAGCTGACGCGACGACGGTGATCGCCCACGACGGGATGATCACACCTCCCGGCCGCTGGACGAGCTCCGGAACGATCTCCTCGACGGTCACGATCGACCGGCGCGAGGCGAGCACTGCCTCCTTCTGGACGCCCGTGATCCCCCAAAGCTGCACGTTCCCGAGCTCATCGGCCTGCTGCGCATGCACGACGCCGATGTCGGGGCGAAGCGCGGGAACGGCGGCGACGTCCCCGCCGCCGAACGGGCACTCGACTCGGGCGACACGGGTTCGCTCGGCGAGATCGGTTCCCGCGTAACCCTTCAGGATCCCGAACGGAAGATCGGCCGCACCCGCGGCGTACGCCGCAGCCATACCCGCGTGGGAATGCTCCTCGACCTCCAGGCTGGTCGGCCACGAGTGCTCGACGGCGTCCCGGAGTCGGTGCAGCGAGCCGACTCCTGGATTGCCACCCCACGAGAAGACGATCTTCCTGGCGCACTCCATTCCGATCAGCTGGTCGTAGATCAGGTCAGGCGTCATGCGCACGAGCGTCAGCTCACGGCGACGCTGCCGAATCACCTCGTGGCCCGCTGCATACGGAATCAGATGCGTGAACCCCTCGAGCGCAACGACGTCTCCGTCGCGCACGAGCTCGCGCACGGCTTCTGCGAGCGGGACGATCTCGGCCATTTCGCTGTGCCTTTGCCTCTAGAACGGGTACGGGTGGCTTCCGCTCTGGATCGTGATCCAGCGCAGCTCGGTGAACTCGTCCAAAACCGCGTGACCGCCGAAGCGCCCGTAGCCGCTGTCCTTGACGCCGCCGAACGGCATCTGGGGCTCGTCGCCGACCGACTGGTCGTTGACGTGGACGATCCCGCTCTCGAGCTGCTGCGCAAGCGCGAACCCTCGGTCGGTGTCGCTCGTGATGATCCCCGCGCTGAGCCCGTAGCTCGTTGCGTTGGCGCGTGCAACCGCCTCTTCCGGGCTGTCGACGACCTCGATCGACGCAACCGGACCGAAAGTCTCGCGGCTCGCGAACTCCGCGTCGTCCGGCACGTCCGCAAGCAGCGTCGCCCGGTAGATCGGTCCGTCGGCCTCACCGCCGGCCAGCACCCTGGCCCCCTTCGAGACGGCGTCGTCGACGCGCGAGCGCACCGTCTCAAGCGCCTGCTCGTTGATGAGCGGCCCGATGATCGTGTCCGGCTCCTTCGGGTCACCCGCCTTGAGCCCGCTTGTCTTCTCGGCGAGCTTCTGTGAGAACTGGTCGGCGATCGAGCGCTCCACGATGATCCGCCGCACCGACATACAGATCTGCCCCTGGTGGAGGTACGAGCCGAACGCCGACGCGTTGACCGCGTACTCGACGTCGGCATCACCCAGCACGATCAGCGGATTCATCCCGCCGAGCTCGAGCACGACGCGCTTGAGCTGACGCCCCGCCGCCTCGGCCAACCGCCGTCCCGTCTCCGTCGAGCCGGTGAAGTTGATCCGGCGCACAGCCGGATGTTCGACGAGCTCGTCGCCGATCGGCTCCGCCTCGCCAGGAGCATGCGTGACGACGTTCAGCGCGCCCGCCGGAAGGCCGGCCTCGGTGAAGATCTCGCCCCAGAGCAGCCCGCCGACGATCGGCGACCACTCGGACGGCTTCAACACGACAGTGTTGCCGAGCGCGAGCGGCGCGGCCATCGAACGCGCCGACAGGATGAGCGCCGCGTTCCACGGCGCGATCGCGCCGACGACGCCGACCGGCTGCCGGATCCCCATCGCCATACGGCCCGGCGTGTCGGACGGGATCACCTGGCCCATCGGCGCGTAGGGGAGCGCGGCCGCCTGACGCAGCAAGCCTGCGACGAAGTGATGCTGGAACATCGCGAAACCGAACGTCGAGCCCGTCTCGCGTGCGAGCAGCCCCACGATCTCGTCGCGCCGCGTCTCGAGGATCTCCGCAGCCCTGAGGAAGACCATTTGCCGCGCTTCAGGCGCGGTCTGCGACCACGCGGCGAACGCCTCCGCGGCCGCCTCGATCGCGCGCCGTGCGTCCTCTCGCCCTGACGCAGGGACGTTCGCCACCGTCTCGCCGGTGAACGGATCCTTGTCTTCGAAGGTGCTCCCGCCTTCGGCGTCGACCCAGTCGCCGCCGATGAACAACCTCGGGCTCGTCTCGATGGTTTGCGTGGCCATGCTCCCCTCCTTGACTCAGCCCATGCGAAGCACAGGCGGGTGGACGCCCGGGGCGACCGTATGACCTGCTTGTCAGGATGTCAAGACAGTGTTTCAATAGCCGGAACTTGAGCGTGCGGCCGATCAGCTACTCGCAGTCTCTCGAGCGCGGTCTCGCGATCCTGTCGACCTTCCAGCCTGGACGACCGTTGCTCGGGATCAGCGAGCTCGCGCGCGCGCTGTCACTGAACCGAAGCACGGCCCACCGCTACGTCGGCACGTTGACGGCCCTCGGCTATCTGCAGCAGGATCGCGTCACGCGGAAGTACCGCCTCGGCCCCCGCGTCCTCGACCTGGGCTTCTCGGCGATCAACTCGATGGAGCTGCCAGAGCTCGCGCGCCCCCACCTCCAGCACCTGAGCGACGAGACCGGCCACACGGTCAACATGGCGATCCTCGACGGGACGGAGATCGTCTACGTCGAGCGCGTACGGAGCTCGCGCGCCGGCCAGAGCGAGATCGACCTCAGCCTCCACGTCGGCTCCCGGCTCCCCGCCTACTGCACGTCGATGGGCAAGGTCCTCCTCGCGTACCTCTCTGCGGATGATCGAGCTGCGACGGTGAAGCAGCTCGACCTCGTCAGCCGCGGCCCCAACACCGTGACCGAACGCAAGGCGCTGGTCGCGGAGCTCGATCGCGTCCGTTCCGCCGGCCTCGCCGTCAACAACGAGGAGCTCGCGTATGGGCTTCGGTCGATCGCGGTGCCGGTGCGCACGCGCTCGGGCAACGTGGAGGCGGCGATCAATCTCGCTGTGCACCGAACGATGATGTCGATGGAAGACCTCACCGCTCGCCTCGGGCCCGCGTTGGTGCGCACCGCCGCAGAGGTCTCGGCTCGTGCGGGCTACCGAGACGAGACGGCGGCATGACGTCGATCACGGCAACCGCCGACGCGCGGCGGGCGCGCACACGACTTCGGCTCGACACGCTGGCCGAAGGCCTCGTCTTTGCACTCTCGATCGCCGCCGCACTCGTCGTCTGGGAGGTCGTCTCGAAGGCCGGTCTGATCTCCGAGCAGGATCTCCCTGCAATGAGCACGACGGTCGAGAAGCTCTGGTCGCTCGTACAGACAGGTGACTTCTGGATCGCGGTCCTGCGCACGATGCGCGGCTGGGCCCTCGGCCTCGTGGTGGCGACGGCCCTCGCGGTGCCGCTGGGGATCTTCCTCGGCTCGAGCGACTTCGCGAACCGTGCCTTCCGCGTGCCGGTCGAGTTCCTGCGCCCCATCCCGTCCGCCGCCCTGATCCCGGTGCTCTTCCTCACGCTCGGCACAACCTTGAAGAGCGAGGTCTTCCTGGCCGCGTTCGGCGCCTTCTGGCCGCTCCTGATCCAGACGATCTACGGTGTTCGCGACGTCGACCCGCTTGCTCTCGACACCGGCCGCTCGTTCGGCGTGGGCCGGCTGTCGCGCCTGTGGCGGATCAAGCTTCCGAGCTCGATCCCATACATCTTCACCGGTCTGCGAATCTCCTCACAGGTCTCGCTGATCCTGGCCTTTACCGCCGAGCTGTTCATGGGCGTGCCGGGACTCGGGCAGGAGATCAACTACGCGTCGTCGTACGGGCTTACGGAAGAGCTGTACGCGTACGCGCTCGCGACCGGTGTTCTCGGCGTGGCGATCCATCTCGCGATGAACGCGTTCGAGCGGCGCGCTCTCCGCTGGCATCCGTCGCAGCGAAGGGGAACGACGTGAGTCGCCGCACGTATTCTGCGCTCGCGGTTGCCGCCGAGATCGCCGTTCCCGTCGCGTTGCTCGCCGGGTGGCAGCTCTGGACCGCGCACGCGGACTCGCAGTACTTCCCGAAGCTGTCGACGATCCTCGTCGAGTTCCGCGAGCTCTGGCTGTTCTCCGAGTTCGGCCAGCACGTGGTGCCCAGCCTGGAGCGGGTGGCGCTCGGGTTCGGGATCGCCGCCGTCGCGGGCGTTGCGCTCGGGATCCCGCTCGGCCTCTCGCGCTGGGGTCGGCTGTGGGCGATGCCCCACATCGAGTACTGGCGGAACCTGCCTCCACCAGCCCTCCTGCCGATCTCCGTGCTGCTGCTCCACTCGATCGGTGACGTGCAGAAGGTCTCGTTCATCGCGTTCTTCTGCCTCTTCCCGATCCTGTTGAACACGATCGACGGCGTTCGCGGAATCGATCCCACGCTGATCGACACCGCGCGCTCGTACGGGATGCGGGGGTTCGAGCGGGTTCGGCGCATCGTGGTTCCGGCCGCCCTCCCCCAGATCACCGCCGGCATGCGGAACAGCCTGTCGCTCGCCGTGATCGTCATGGTGCTCGCCGAATACTTCTCGAGCACAAACGGGGTCGGCTACGTCCTGCTGATCTCGAAGAACACGTTCGAGTTCGGGCCGATGTGGGCGGCGATCCTGCTGATCGGCCTCCTGGGCTACCTCCTCAACCTCGTCTTCCTCCTCGCCGAGCGTCGCGTCCTCGCCTGGCACCGGGGCTGGCGCGCGGCGACGTCCGGCTGACCCCGAGGAGCGACCTGCGGATGCTCGAGATCAAAGGCCTGAGCAAGACCTACGGAGTCGGAGAGAAGGCGACGCAGGCGATCGGCGATGTCTCGCTGGTCGTGGAGGACGGTGAGTTCGCGTGCGTCGTTGGACCGTCCGGTTGTGGGAAGACAACCCTCTTGAAGTGCGCGGCCGGCTTGATGCAGCCGACGCGCGGCGAGGTCCTGCTCCGCGGTCGGCGGGTGACCGGGCCACCGGCGGACTTGGCGCTCGTGTTCCAGGAGTACGGGCGGTCGCTCATGCCGTGGGCATCTGTTCGGAACAACGTCCTCCTGCCACTGCGGCACAAGAAGCTCACCCGCGCCGAGCGGAAGCGGCTGGTCGAGGAATCACTCGACGCTGTAGGCCTGACCACGTTCATCGACCACTACCCCTGGCAGCTCTCGGGCGGCATGCAGCAGCGCGTTGCGATCGCGCGGGCACTTGCGTACCAACCGACGATCCTGCTGATGGACGAGCCTTTCGCCTCGGTGGACGCGCAGACGCGCGGCGACCTCGAGGACCTGACCCTGCGCGTCCGCGAGCAGTACGGGATCACGATTCTCTTCGTGACCCACGACATCGACGAGTCCGTGTACCTCGGCGATCGCGTCATCGTCCTGACCCATTCGCCGACGACAGTGAAGGAGATCGTCAACGTGCAGCTCCCAAAACCGCGCGACCAGATCGCGACGAAGGAACTGGCGGAGTTCGCGCATCTGCGCGGGCACGTCTACCGACTGATCAAGCGCGAGCAGGAGTCGTCTCCGGAGCCAGAGGCTCCGGAGACGCTGGTGCCCGCGTGATGCCAACGCAGTTCGACGAGAGGAGAGGTGAAGTGACACGAGTCACACACTGGAGCGGAGCACGGCGAGCACGTCTGCTCGCCACCGCGCTCGTCGGGGCACTGCTCTGCACCGCGGTCTTCAGCGGCGCAGCGGCAAGCGCGCCGAAGAAGTCCGACCGCGCGATGGTGACGGTCACCGTCGTGACGTTGCCGATCGCGAACGCGCTCCCGATGGACCTCGGGATCCAGAAGGGCTTCTTCGCAGCTGAGGGCATCGAGATCACCAAGCGCACCCTTCAGAGCGGAAACGATGTCGTGCTCGCGTTGGCCAATAAGAACGGCGACATCGGGTATCTCGGCTGGGTTCCGATGATGATCGCGCGCACCCAGGGGATCCCGTTCACGGCGGTTGCGGCAAGCGAGGTCGAGGGGACGTCGGCCGCCGACAACTGGCAGAACGTCCTCGTTCGCGGGAACAGCTCGATCCGCACTCCCTCTGACCTTGCCGGGAAGACGGTCGCGGTGAACGCGCTGAAGGGCGTCGGCGAGGTGATGATCAAGGCCGCGCTCCGCAAGCGAGGAGTGAATCCGGACTCGGTGCGTCTGCTCGCGCTGCCGTTCCCGCAGATGCGCTCGGCGCTCAACAACGGGCAGGTCGACGCCGTGTGGACGCCGGAGCCGTTCTTGTCGCAGATCCTCAGCGACGGGGGGCGCACAGTGCTGGCGCCGGGACCGGTGCTCGGCAGGTTCTGGCCGATCGGCGGATACGGCGCGCTGAACGACTGGGTGCGCACCAACGCTGCGCTCGCGGCGAAGTTCAGGCGTGCGATCAACCGCTCGCTGAGCTACGCGCAGGCGAATCCCAACGAGATCCGCGCGCTGCTGCCGGCGGCCTCGCGGAACGTCCGGCTCCCGATCTGGAGCCCCCTCGTCGATCGCAACAAGCTGTCCCAGCTCGCGGGCTACACGAGGCAGTACGGCGTCATCACCACCCTCCCCAATCTGACCGCGATGGTTCCGAGCACGATCACCGGTGGCAAGAACCTGCAGGCGACTGTCGGTAACCGGTTCATCGCGCTGCGGCTGGACGGCGTCAGCGTGAAGACGCTGACACCCGGCCGTTACACGTTCGTCGTCAACGACACGTCGAAGACCCGCAACTTCAAACTCGCCGGACCCGGCGTGAACAGGACGACAGGTGTCCGCGGTGTCGGCCGCGCCACGTGGACGGTCACGCTAAAACGGGGCACGTACACCTTCAGCTCCGCAGGACGGCCGACGCTCAAGCGGACGTTCAGGGTCCGCTAAACGCACACTCTGGGGGCAGCCCGAAACGGGCTGCCCCCTACGGCTCGAACGTCTGCGTCGGGGCGATCACGACGTCGAGAAGAAGCGGCGCTTGGCGTGCAGCAAGCGTCGGAATGACCTCGTCGAGTGTTCCGATCAGCTCGTCGTGGGTGGAAAGCCGATGGGCTTCGCAGCCGAATGCGCGAGCGAGTGCGGCGACGTCCAAGTCAAAGGACGGCCATGGACTGTCGACACCGTGGCGCTCGGCAAGGCGGTCCATGATCGCGTAACCACCGTTCGACAGAATCACGAAGAGCACGCCGACTTGGTAGTAGGCCGCGCTCCAGAGCGCTTGGATCCCGTAGATCGACGAGCCATCCCCGACCACTGCCACGACTGGCCTCTCGGGCTGCGCCATCCGCACTCCCGTCGCACCTGCGAGCGCGAACCCGAGCCCGCCCATCGCCGCGCTGACGAAGCCGAGCGGCTCGCGTGCGAGCAGACGGTCGTGCAGCTCCGGCCGGTCGACCGGCGCTTCCTCGACGACGATCGCCTCTCGTGGGATTCGCGCAGCGAGCGCAGCGAGCACGTGCGACGCGGTTAACTGCTCACCCGCAGCGGGAGGCTCCGGCGCCGGTGGCGAGACGAACCGGGCAGGTGCCGGAGCATCGCGTTGCGGCAGCTCGCCCGCGAGGCGGCGGCAGGTGTCCGCAGGCGGCGCGAGCACGGCGAGCTCGACAGGAGCGCGATGGATCTCGTCCGGATCTTCGCTCACCAGCGCGATTCGCTGGTCGGGGCTCGTGAATCTACCGGGCGCGTAGGGGGACTGCCGAAAGACAGGCGCACCGACGACGAGAATCGCGTCGTACGGCGCGAGCTTTTCCCGGAGCCTCGGTCGATCGGCCGGAAGGTAGCCCGCGAATAGCCGATGATCTTGCGGGAAACCTGATCGCGCGCCGAACGATTCTTGGTAGACGGCCGCGACCAAACGCTCGGCCAGCTCGACCAACGCGGCCCAGGTGTCGGGGTCGTCAGCACCCGCACCGACAACGAGCGCTGGAGCAGCGGCCTCCGCCATGAATGAGGCGAGGTCGCTCACGACAGCCGCATCCGCCGCACGCGCGCGCACCAGGCGAAGCGGAGCTGCGTCCTCCCGCTCCTCGTCGGCCGGCGCCGCCCAGTCGTCCATGTGGACGATCACGACCGCGGGCCCGTGGTGCGTCGACGCTTCGTGCCAGGCCCTGTCGATCGCACCAGGCACGTCCTGCGCACGAACCGGCTGGTCGACCCAGACGGGATACTCGCCGGCGAGACCTGAGAGCCGGCCGGCAAGGAACGGCTCGAAGACGAGATGGCGGCGATCCTGCTGCCCAACGATCGTCACGATCGGGGCGCGGTTTACGCGGGCCGTCGCGAGGGCCCCGACTGCGTTCCCCAGCCCAGCAGTCGTGTGCAGGAGCGCAAGCGCCGGAGCCCCGCGGGCGATCGCCCAGCCCGTCGCAAGCCCGACGACGGAGCCCTCGTGCAGCGCGAGGACGAAGCGCAGATCGTCCGGCAGGCCCACGAGGAACGGCACCTCCGTCGAGCCCGGATTCGCGAACAGCGTTGTCAACCCGCGTCGGCGAAAGACGTCGAACGTCGCGTCGCGAACGGTCTGCGTCAGGTCCAGACTTCCTCGGCGACCTCGACGATCAACCGGAGCTTCGCCCACTGCTCCTCCTCGGTCAGCGCGTTGCCCTCGACAGTGGACGAGAACCCGCATTGCGGGGAAAGGCAGAGCTGCTCGATCGGCGCGAACTTCGCCGCCTGCTCGATGCGGCGCTTCAGCTCGTCCTTCGACTCGAGCTCTCCGCGCTTCGTCGTCACGAGCCCGAGCACCACCTGCTTGTCACCCTTCGGCAAGAACCTCAGCGGCTCGAACCCGCCAGAGCGCTCGTCGTCCCACTCCATGAAGAACCCGTCCACGTCGAGCTCGTTCAGGAGCGCTTCCGCGACGAAGTCGTAGCTGCCTTCCGCCGCCCAGGAGGACCAAAGTTCCCGCGGCACATGTGCGTCGTGACGGACATGCCGTCCGGCCTCTCGGCGAGCGACTCGTTGATGTGGCGGATGTACTCGACGTGCTGGCGCTCGGGATCGCCGCCGATCGACGCGATGTAGTCGCGCTGGTGAGGGTCGTTCATGTAGGCGAGGCTGGTGTCGTCCACCTGCAGATACGTGCAGCCAAGCTCGCTCACCCTGCGGACCTGCTCCGCGTAAGCGCTGGTGAGGTCGCCCCAGAAGTCGTCGATGTCCGGATACACCTCGGGGTCGATCGCGGCCTTGCCGCCTCGGTAGTGGACCATGCTCGGCGACGGGATCGTCAACTTCGGGACGTTCCGCGTGACCGTTTCTTGCAGAAAGCTGAAGTCGTCGCCGAAGATCGTCTTTGAAAGACCGAGCCTTCCGTCGACGTGCAGCGCCGCAGGCGTGAACTCGATGTCACCGTCCTCGTTGTGGAACTTGATGGCGATGTGGCCAGCTTCCTTCGTGATCCCGTCGAGCTGGTAGATGAAGTCCATGTGCCATGACGCTCGGCGGAACTCACCGTCGGTCGCGGATTGGAGCCCGATCTCTTCCTGCTTCGCCACGATCTCGCGGATCGCGTCGTCCTCTATCGATCGAAGCTCCGCAGCGTCGATTCGACTCGCCTCGTGATCGGACCTGGCGGCGAGAAGGCGCTGCGGGCGCAGCAAGCTCCCGACATGGTCTGCCCGGAACGGTGGTGACTGCCGCCCCCCTTTTGTCTCGACCCCTCGCTCCTGGGTTGGAACATCGACTCGGTCGGCCATCGAGCGAAACGCTATCTCAGCGCGGCCTCGCGAAGCGCCCCGCAAGAGCAAAGGATGCGGCGATCGATCGTCGTCTTGGCGACCCCCAACGGCACGTACCGCCGCCGTCAGGCAAAATCGATGAGTTTCCGCGACAGAGCGGGAGGCCGCTGATCCAATCTCTCCCGCATGGCAATGGCTTCCTCGGCGTCCCGGTTTGCCCCTCCGTCGAGGGACGAACGTGCAGGCCGGTCAAAGGTGGTCCGGACGACAATCCAATGGCATACATTTGCCAGTGCGAGCCGACGTGCACCTCATGCACCGACGTCCAGAGGCGAGAAACCTACCCCCCACCCTTTCCTCTTCGAGGACCGCCCATTCTTGACGCCTAAAGACGGCCTGAGAACGTTGGCGGCTGGTTCGTGCAGTTTGTTGAGCCAGTGCCCGTATAGCGGCAAAACGCGAACGTCGTCGGGCCAGCGCTG
>CAWBFA010000003.1:0-328184 GCA_963788055.1 uncultured Actinomycetes bacterium
ACGGCACGACGATCACGCACGGTGTGATCGGCAAGTTCGACGCCGCGCGCGTGATGCTTCGCCCCGCGAGCGAGGGCACCGGCGTCATCGCCGGCGGCGGCGTCCGCGCGGTGTTGGAGCTCGCCGGGATCCGTGACATCCTCGCGAAGAGCCTCGGCACGACGAACCCGATCAACATGGCGAAGGCGACGGTTAACGCGCTCAAGTCGCTGCGGCGTCCGGAAGACGTCGCGCGGGCGCGTGGCAAGACGATCGCAGAAGTCCTCCCGTACAAACAGCCCGAGCCGGACGTTGAGGAAGCTAGGGCTGTGGCAGAAGTTGCGCCGACGGTTGAAGGTCGCGGAGGACTTTCAACCGTGAGCATTGAAGATCACGCAGACGCGCAGCCAGATCGGCCAGAGCCAGCGCCACCGCGGCACGCTGCGGGCGCTCGGCCTCGGGAAGATCGGGAGCTCGGTCGAGAAGGCGGAGAGCCCGGTGCTCGCCGGTATGCTCAGGAAGGTCCGCCACCTCGTTCGGGTGGAGGAGGTCTAGGGTCTTGGCGGATCGCAGGCTCTCACTCAGCAACCTCTCGCCGGCGCAGCCGCGGCAGGACCGCAAGCGCGTCGGACGCGGGCTCGGCTCGGGCAAGGGGCGCTACTCCGGCCGCGGGCTGAAGGGCCAGAAGTCGCGCGCGGGCTCGCACAAGATGCGCGCCGGCTTCGAGGGCGGCCAGATGCCGATGTACATGCGGCTGCCGAAGCAGCGCGGCTCGACCTCGAAGGACGCGATGCCGGTCGGCCCGTTCCGCACGTTCTCGCAGGGCGTCAACGTGCGCGACCTCGAGACGCGCTTCGACGCGGGTGCGGACGTCACGCCGGAGGCGCTGAAGGAGCTCGGCTTGATCCGCAACCTCCGCACCGACGTCAAGATCCTCGGTCACGGCGACCTCTCGAAGAAGCTGACGGTGACCGCCCACCGCTTCTCCGCGACCGCGCGCGAGAAGATCGAGGCGGCCGGGGGAACAATCGTCTCGCTCCGCGAGGAACCGGTGCCGACGCGTTCGCGCAAGCGCCGCAAGATCGCCGCCAAGAAGCGCGCAGCGGGCGAAGTCGTAATCGAGCCGGAGGCGCCCGAGGAGGCCGCTGAAGGTTCCGACCAAGAAAACACGTAAGTGTTTTCCTGGCTAACGAACGCCTGGCGCGTCCCCGAGCTGCGGCACCGGCTGCTCTTCACCGCCGGCATCCTCGCTCTCTACCGCTTCGGCTCGTGGCTCCCAGCCCCAGGGGTCAGCTCCGACCAGATCACGAACTACTTCGACCAGGGCGGCGGCAGCGGGACGATCCTGGGGCTGCTCTCGCTCTTCTCGGGAGGCGCGCTGTCGCGGTTCAGCGTCTTCGCCCTCGGGATCATGCCGTACATCACGGCGTCGATCATCCTGCAGTTGCTGACGGTGGTGATCCCGCGGCTCGAGCAGCTGCAGAAGGAAGGCGAGTCCGGGTACGCCAAGATCAACCAGTACACCCGCTATCTCACCGTGGCGCTGGCCGGGATGCAGGCGATCGGCTACACGTACCTGTTCAAGCGGCAGGGCGCCCTCGAGGCGTCGACCGCGCGCGTGATCTTGATCGTGCTCACGCTCACCGCGGGGGCGACGCTGCTGATGTGGTTCGGCGAGCAGATCACGAAACGCGGCATCGGCAACGGCATCTCGCTCCTGATCTTCGCGTCGATCCTGACCGCGCTCCCGACGGGCATCAACGCGTGGATCAACGGCGGCCCGGTCGAGAAGATCATGTTCCCGCTGATCGCCCTGGGGGTAATCGTCGCGGTCGTCTTCGTCCAGGAGGGCCAGCGGCGCATCCCGATCCAATACGCGAAGCGCATGGTTGGCCGCCGCATGACGACCGGTGGGTCGACCTACATGCCGCTGCGCGTGAACATGGCGGGAGTGATCCCCGTGATCTTCGCGGCGGCGATCATGGCCTTCCCGCCGACGATCGGGTCGTTCTTCCCGCAGACGCAGGGGTTCGTCAACTCGTACTTCACGCCGAACAACCTGCCGTACCTGCTCATGCAGGCTTTCCTGATCGTGATCTTCACCTACTTCTACACCGCGGTTCAGTTCAACCCGGTCGATCAGGCCGACAACCTGCGCAAGCACGGCGGATACATCCCGGGCATCCGTCCCGGGCCGCCGACTGCCCAGTACCTCGACCGCGTGCTGACCCGTCTCACTCTGCCCGGAGCGCTCTACCTCGCCGTCATCGCGACGCTCCCGTCCCTCTTCATCGTCTACGGCGGCTTCTCTCAGGCCACGGCCGGAGCGCTCGGCGGTACCTCGGTGCTGATCGCCGTCGGTGTTGCACTCGACACGATGCGGCAGATGGAGTCGCAGATGATGATGCGCTCCTACGAGGGCTTCCTCCGGTAGTGCCGCCGAACGTTCTGCTCCTGGGAATCCAGGGGTCGGGCAAGGGGACTCAGGCGAAGCGGATCGCGGCCGAGTACGACAGCCCCCACGTCGCGACCGGCGACATCCTGCGCAAGGCAATCGAAGATGGAACCCCGCTCGGCGAAGAGGTCAAGGGCATCCTCGCGCGCGGCGACCTCGTTCCTGACGCGACGATGATCCACCTGATCCGCGAGTGGCTTGCCGACTCCGACGGCTTCGTGCTCGACGGTTTCCCCCGCACGATGCCACAGGCCGAGGCGCTCGACGACATGCTCGCCGAGATCAACCGCCCGCTCGACGTCGTGTTCGAGCTGCAGGTACCCGACGACGTCGCGCGCGAGCGGATCGCGAAGCGCGCGGCCGAGGAGGGCCGCGCCGACGACACGCCGACCGCGATCGACAACCGGATCGCGACGTACCACCGCGAGACCGAGCCGATCGTTGAGCACTACCGGACGCGCGGGAGCCTGGTCGGAATTCCTGGGACAGGTACCGTTGAAGAGGTGTTCAGGCAGATCCAGGAGGCGCTCGAACAAGTGGCGGTAAGACAGTGACCGCCCTCCGCCCGACTCGCACTCTCTGCGGCGCTGCAACGCGCGCGCTCGCCGCGTCCTCGGTCGCGCCCGTAGCCTCCGGCTACGAACGCTCCCTGCGTCCTTGCGAGCGCGGCGTTTCGCGGGCAGAGAGCACGATTCGGACGAAGGACGGCCACCGACAGTGATCGTCCGCAAGTCCGAGCGCGAGATCGAGCTGATCGCCGCCGCGGGCCGAGTCGCGGCCGACACGATCGCGCACGTCGGGCGCCAGATCGAGCCGGGCGTCACGACGGACGAGCTCGACCGCATCGCCGAAGAGTTCATCCGCTCGCAGGGCGGGATCCCGACGTCGAAGGGCTACCGCGGCTTCCCGAAGGCGATCTGCATCTCGGCGAACGACATGATCGTGCACGGCATCCCGGGCGACTACCGGGTCCAGGACGGCGACCTGCTCACGATCGACGTCGGCGTCACGCTCGACGGCTACGTCGCCGACACTGCGTACACGTTCGCCGTCGGGGAGGTCTCAGCCGAGGCTGAGCGGCTGCTCGAGGTCGCACAGGCCGCGCTCGCGGCAGGGATCGAGCAGGCTCAGGTCGACAACCGGATCGGCGACGTCTCCGCCGCGATTCAGCGTGTGGTCGAGGAAGGCGGATTCGCGGTCGTCCGGGCCCTCGTCGGCCACGGGGTCGGCCGGTCCTACCACGAGGATCCCCAGATCCCGAACTACGGGACGCCGGGCCGGGGTGCGCGGCTCTCCCCGGGCATGACCCTGGCGATCGAGCCGATGATCACCGCCGGCGGCGTGGACATCGTCCTCGACGACGACCAGTGGTCGGTCTACACCGCAGACGGGTCACTTTCGGCCCATTTCGAGCACACCGTGGCGATCACCGAGGCGGGGCCTCGGATCCTGACGCCGGCCGGAGCCGCTTTGCTACAGTAGTCGTCGGCCGAAAGGCCATCTTTTCGTGTTCTTTTCCGGGCTCGAGTGGGCCCGGTTCGTGAGAGGAAATGCCGGAGAAGGAAGAGAAGATCGAGGCTGAGGGCGAGGTCGTCGAGGCGCTCCCGAGCACGATGTTTCGGGTGCAACTCGAGTCCGGGCACGACGTTCTGGCCAAGATCAGCGGGAAGATGCGGAAGCACTACATCCGGATCCTCCCCGGCGACAAGGTGAAGGTCGAGCTCAGCCCGTACGACCTGACCCGAGGCCGCATCACCTACAGACACCGATGAAAGTCCGTCCTTCAGTCAAAGCCATGTGTGAGCGCTGCCGCGTGATCAAGCGGCACGGTCGCACCATGGTCATCTGTACGAACCCGCGCCACAAGCAGAGGCAGGGCTAAGCCGTGGCGCGAATCGCGGGGGTCAATCTCCCGAACCAGAAGCGCCTCGAGGTCGGCCTCACGTACATCTTCGGCATCGGCCGCACCACGGCGCAGAAGATCGCCCGCGATCTCGGCATCTCGCAGGACACCAAGATCCGGGACCTCACGGACGACGAGGTCACGAAGCTCCGGAACTACATCGACGAGAAGGTCACCGTCGAGGGCGACCTGCGTCGTGACCGGCAGCAATCGGTGAAGCGCCTCGGCGAGATCGGCGCCTACCGCGGGATCCGCCACCGCCGCGGCCTGCCGGTGAACGGGCAGCGCACGAAGACGAACGCGCGGACTCGTAAGGGCGCCAAGAAGACCGTCGGACGCGGCAAGAAGGCGAAGTAGCGTGGCGCCTCCTCGCAAGACAGCGGCCCGCGGTCGCGGGCGTCGCCGCGTCAAGAAGAACATCGCGATCGGCCAGGCGCACATCAAGACGTCGTTCAACAACACGATCGTCGCGCTGACCGACAAGGACGGAAACGTGATCGCGTGGGAGTCCGCCGGCTCGGCGGGCTTCAAGGGCTCTCGCAAGTCGACGCCGTTCGCAGCCCAGGTCACCGCCGACAACTGCGCGCGGAAGGGCATGGAGCACGGCCTCCAGAAGGTCGAGGTCTTCGTCAAGGGTCCCGGGCTCCGGGCGGGAGACGGCGATCCGCTCGCTCCAGGCTGCGGGTCTCGAGATCCTCGGCGTCAAGGATGTCACGCCGCAGGCGCACAACGGCGTGCGCCAAAAGAAGCGGCGGCGCGTCTAATGGCGCGGGACCTCGGACCGAAGTGCCGCATCTGCCGCCGCGAAGGCATGAAGCTCTTCCTCAAGGGCGAGCGCTGCCTGACCGAGAAGTGCGCGATCGAGCGCCGCTCGTATCCGCCGGGCGAGCACGGCCGCGGCCGCATCAAGCAGAGCGAGTATCTGCTGCAGCTGCGCGAGAAGCAGAAGGCGCGCCGCTACTACGGCCTGCTCGAGAAGCAGTTCCGCAACTACTACGAGAAGGCGTCCAAGCAGCAGGGAATCACCGGCGAGGTGCTCCTCCGCATGCTCGAGCTGCGCCTCGACAACGTCATCTACCGGCTCGGCTTCGCAGCGTCGCGCTCGCAGGCTCGCCAGCTGGTGCGCCACGGCCACTTCCAGGTGAACGGCCGCCGGGTGAACATCCCGAGCTTCCAGGTGCGTGCCGACCAGATCATCTCGACGCGCCCCGGCAGCTCCGCGGAGCAGGTGATCCGCGACGCGACCGACCTGACCGCGTCCGTCGCGCCATGGCTCCAGGCAGACCACGACAACCTGACCGGCAAGGTGCTCCGCGCTCCGGAGCGAACCGAGATCGACACCCCGGTTCAGGAACAGCTCATCGTCGAGCTCTACTCCAAGTAGTCACGAAGGAAGGAAAACGCTTTGGCAGTCCGCTCCAGCTTGATGGAATTCCAGATTCCGAAGATCGTCCACGAGGAGATCAACGAGAACCGTGGCGTCTTCGAGATCGAGCCGCTCGACCGCGGCTTCGGCTACACGTTCGGCAACTCGCTGCGCCGCGTCCTGCTCTCGTCGCTCGAGGGCGCCGCGGTCACCTCGGTGAAGCTCGAGGGGGTGCAGCACGAGTTCTCGACGCTCCCGGGCATCCGGGAGGACGTCACCGACATCATCCTCAACCTCAAGAACCTCGTCGCGATCCTCCACGGCGACTCGCCCGAGATCGAGGTCCGTCTCTCGAAGAAGGGGCCGGGCGTCGTCAAGGCGAGCGACCTCGAGGCGCCCGCCGAGCTCGAGATCTTGAACCCGGACCTCGAGATCGCGAACCTCGCCGACCGGGGCCGCCTCGACATCACGCTGACGATCGGCCGCGGCCGCGGCTACGTGCCCTCGGAGAACAACCGGGGCCCGGAGCACACGATCGGCGTCATCCCGATCGACTCGATCTTCTCCCCGGTGCGCCGCGTCTCGTACGACGTCGAGGCCGCCCGCGTCGGGCAGCGGACGGACTACGACAAGCTCCGCCTCGATGTGACGACCGACGGATCGGTCAACCCGAAGGACGCAATCGCGGAGGCCGCCGAGATCCTGATCCGGCAGCTCGCGATCTTCACCGACCTCGAGAAGATCGAGGGCTTCGGGGAGGCTGCGGTCGCCGAGGGTGCCGGTGCGGAGCCGTCGCTCGCGCACGGGATGGAGAACTTCCCGATCGAGGAGCTCGAGCTCGGTGTGCGCTCGTACAACTGCCTCAAGCGCGTCGGGATCGAGACGATCGGCGATCTCGTCTCGAAGTCGGAAGGCGAGCTCGCTGCCATTCCGAACTTCGGTCGGAAGTCGATCGAAGAGGTCAAGGAGACGCTCGCGACCCACGGTCTCAACCTGCGGGGCGAGGAGTAGCAGCACAATGCGCCATCAGCGCGCCGGCAAGAAGCTCGGCCGCGACGCGTCACAGCGTCGCGCGCTCTACTCGAACCTCGCCGGTGCGCTGATCGAGCACGGTCGGATCAAGACGACCGAGGCCAAGGCGAAGGCGGTCAAGCCGATCGCCGAGCAGATGATCACGCTGGGGCGGCGCGGCGATCTCCACGCCCGCCGCCAGGCGCTGTCCTTCCTGCGCTCGCAGGACGTCGTGCACAAGCTGTTCGCCGACGTCGGCCCGCGGTTCGCCGACCGGCCCGGAGGCTATTCGCGAATCGTGAAGCTCGGCCCGCGGGCGGGGGACGCCGCGCAGATGGTCTACCTCGAGCTCGTGGACTTCGTGCCGGAGGCGTCGGTTGCACCCGTCGCCGGCTCCCGCACGCCTGCCGCAGCCGCCGCCGAGTAAGGGACGAAGTGGCCCCCGCCTGCCCAGCGCGCACCCACTGGGGCGCGCAGGGCGGCCGCTCGCCGCGTCCTCAGTCGCGCCCGTACGTTCCACGTACGAACGCTCCCTGCGTCCTTGCGAGCGACCACCCTGCGCGGCCATTGGGCACGCGCTGGGCAGGCGGTGACCACTAGCACGTGGCGCTCGTCGTCGCGCTCCTGCTCGCCTTCTTCGTCCTCGACGAGCCGTGGGGCGTGCTCGTCGTCGTCGGTGCGCTCATCCTCGAAGTCGGGGAGATCTTCTTCTGGTTCTGGTACAGCAAGCGGCGCCACGTTCAGGTCGGCGCGGAAACGCTGATCGGTCGTCCCGGAGTGGTGATCACCGCGTGCCGGCCGCTCGGGCAAGTGCGGGTCGGCGGCGAGATCTGGGCGGCACGCTGCGCCTCGGGAGCAAACATCGGAACGGAAGTGCGGGTCGCCGGTCGCGACGATCTGACTCTCATCGTCGAGCCCTCTTAACCTCCTAAGCCGACTCCGTGATCTCTCGCTTCCGCCACGGAACGACGACTTCGCGGACGAAGAGGTCGACGATCGCGGCGAGCGGGACTGCGACGAAGGCTCCCGCGAAGCCGCCGAGCGTCGCGCCGACCAGCACCGACACGAAGACCAGGAGCGGGTGGATGTCGAGCTGGTCGCCCTCGACGTACGGTGAAATGAAGTAGCCCTTCGCGTTCTCGATCACGACCGACGCGGCGAACACGAGCCCGAACGTGGCCAGCCCTTCGAGCGCTGCGATGCCGAGCAGCGGGATGCGGGCGAGCCACGGGCCCGCCCGCGGGATCACTTCGCCGAGCGCCACGATGATCGCGAGCACGAGCGCGAACGGGACGCCGATCAGCAGCAGGACGACGTACGTCAGCGCCCCCACGATCGCCATCACGATCAGCTTTGCGCGAAGGTACGCGCCGACCCGCGTCCACATCTGCTCGAGCAGGCCACCGACGAACTTCCGGTCGTCGGGATGAACGAGCGTCAGCGTGAAGGCGAGGATCCGCTCCCGGTTCGTCACGAGCAGCAACGAGATCACGAAGACGCTCAGCGCGTCCAGGAAGAGTCCGAAGAGCGCGCTGGGCAGGTCGAGCGCGAGGTCGCCGGCACGCTCGAGGATCGCGTTCCCGAGCCGCTCCACCTGGACGTCGAAGGGCGGGAGGCTGGCGTAGTTCGAGCGGATCTCCTCGTACGCCTCTTTCAGCCGGTCGTAGCGCTCCGCGTACTCGGGCGCCCGGTCGCCGAGGTTGGCCATCTGATCGAAGAGCGGCGGCGTGACGAACCAGAGCAGACCGACGACGAGCGCGAGCGAGACGACGTAGATGAGGATCACCGAGATCGCACGCGGCACCCGCCAGCGCTCGAGGAGCCGCACCGGGCCGGTCAGCGCGGCGGCGAAGAGGATCGAAACGAAGAGGATGAGCAGGACGTGGGTCAGCCTGCCGAGCGCCTGCAGCGCGATCCACGTGAGGATCGCGAGCAGCAGCGCGACGTAGATCGGCTTCGCCTTCTCCCAGGCCGACTGCACGCGTTGAGTGTCGCGACGGCGCCGGACGTGTCCACAATGCGCCCGTGCGGCTGAAGCTCACGCTCGAGTACGACGGGATCGGCTTCTACGGCTGGGCGGCGCAGCCGGGTCTCCGAACGATCGAGGGCGAGCTGCGCGAGGCGCTCGGCAAGGTGTTCCCCGGGTGGTCGGAGCTCGCCGTCGCCGGCCGAACGGATACCGGCGTCCATGCGCGCGGGCAGGTGCTGTCGGTCGACGTCGACGCGGGGGCGCCGCCCGAGCGCGCAGCGGGAGCGCTCAACGCCGAGCTTCCCGACGATGTCGCGGTCGTCGCGGCCGAACCGGCCGCACCCGACTTCCACGCTCGCCGCGGCGCCCGCTCGCGCAGCTATCGCTACCGGATCTGGCGGCGCCGCACGCCGTCTCCGTTCGAGCTCGGCCGAAGCTGGTGGCTTCCGCAGCCTTTCGACGAGGAACGGCTCGCCGACGCCGCGCACCTCGTGGTCGGCGAGCACGACTTCCGCGCATTCACGCCGACGGAGACGCAGCATCGCGTGTTCGTCCGGACGGTGCGGTCGGCGGTGTGGCACCGCCACGGTGACGCGCTCGAGCTCGAGATCACCGCGGACAGCTTCCTGCGTCACATGGTGCGGACCCTCGTCGGGACGATGGTCGAACAGTCGCCAGAGGAGCTCGCGGCGCTGCTCGACGGAGGTGTGCGCGCCGACTCGGGAAGGACCGCGCCGCCCTGGGGGCTGTACCTCGAGCGGGTCGAGTACTAGGAGGGCTTGGCGAAACAGGCGCTGTGCCGCCGGGCCGCGCTGGGCGGTGCGATGCGGCGTCCTCAGTCGCGCCCGTATCACTGGATACGAACGCTCCCTGCGTCCTTGCCTCGCACCACCCAGCGCACCCCGACGACGAGGCCCGTTCCGCCAAGCCCTCCTAGGAGACGGTGAGCGGGAGGACGACGCGCTGCGTCCCGCCGTCGCCCTCGACCTCGGCCTGGAGCTCCACCGACTCTCCGCGCAGCGACCTGGGCCAGACGTGCGTCTTCACGAGCTCCCCTTCGAACGAGAAGAACCCGAGCGTGTCGACGAGTTCACCGTCGACCCAGACACGCATCTTCGCCGTGGTCCCTTCCGCGGTTCCACCCGGCTTCGCTTTCGCGCGAACGGTGTAGCGCCACGGGCGCCCGGCGGAGGGCGTCGTGTTCTCACCGGCCAGCGTGACGGTGAACGTTGGCTTACCGCTCGGCTCCTCGCCGGGCCTGGCGGTGTCCTCAGGCTGCGTCACCGTCTGCACGTCCGGCGTCGTGTCGGTCGTCGGCCCGTTCGCCTGGCTGCCACCCCCGCAGCCGGCGGCGAGCACGAGAAGGCAGAGGAACACGGAGCAGCGCACGGCCCGCATTCTGCCGACTCGGGCCCGCGGATACGATCGGGTACGTGCGTCCCCGCACCGTTTTGTTCGATCTAGACGGCACGCTCGTGGACTCGGGCGCCATTATCCTGGCCTCGTTCCGGCACGCCACGAGCACGGTGCTGCGCCGCGAGATCCCCGACCACGAGCTCCTCGCGGCAGTCGGCGGACCCGGCCTCCGGGAGCAGATGGAGGCGCTCGATCCCGGGCGGGCCGAGGAGCTGATCGCGGTCTACAGCGCCCACAACGCCGAGCTCCACGACGGGTTGGAGCCCTGCGCGGGCATGCTCGAGGCGCTCGAGACGCTGCGCTCCGAAGGCAGGCGCCTCGCAGTCGTCACGGCCAAGCGGCGCGCGTCGCTCACCCTGGCCTTCGAGGTGCTTCCGGAGCTGGAGCGCTTCTTCGCGGTCACAGTCGTCGCAGAGGACACCGAGCGCCACAAGCCGAACCCGGAGCCGCTGCTGTTCGCGCTCGAGCAGCTCGGCGAGGATCCCGCGAACGCGGTCTACGTCGGCGACTCGCCCTTCGACATCCAGGCGGCGAAGGCAGGGGCGATAGGCTCCATCGCCGTCACGTGGGGGCGCATCCACTCGCGCGAGCGCCTGGAGCGCGAGGCTCCGGACGCGATCGTCGAGAACGTGGAGGAGTTGCTTGGCGCGCTCTAACGACGCGAAGAGGGCGGCCGAGCTGCGCGACCTCGTCGACTTTCACCTCTACCGCTACCACGTCCTCGACGATCCCGAGATCTCGGACGCGAAGTTCGACAAGCTCTTCGACGAGCTGCTCGAGCTCGAGCGGAAGAGCCCGGAGCTCGTAACGCCCGACTCGCCGACGCAGCGCGTTGGCGCACCACCCTCGGACAAGTTCGAGAAGGTCGACCACCCATCGCCGATGGGCTCGCTCGAGAAGGTGACGACCGACGAAGGGCTCGAGAAGTGGCACCAGGACGTGACGAAGCGGCTCGGTACCGACGCCGTCGTGTACGTGACCGAGCCGAAGATCGACGGCCTCTCGATCAACCTGATCTACGAGGACGGGAAGCTCGTGCGGGGCGCGACGCGGGGAGATGGCCGCCGCGGCGAGGACGTGACGACGAACCTGAAGACGATCAAGGCGATCTCGACCCGCATGCAGCTCCCACAGGGCGAGAAGCTGCTGCCGCTGCTCGAGGTGCGCGGCGAGGTGTACATGCCGTTGTCGGGCTTCGTCGAGTTGAACGAGCGGCTCGCGGCCGAGGGCAAGAAGACGACGCCGAACCCGCGCAACGCCGCCGCCGGCTCGCTCCGGCAGAAGAACTCGCAGATCACCGCCGAGCGGCCGCTGAACATCTGGGTCCACGGCCTCGGCCACCGAGGCGAGCTCCCAACCGAGGGCCACTGGGACGCGCTCCAGTGGCTGCGCGAGCGGGGCTTTCGCACGAACCCCCTCGCGGAGCGCCATGAGTCGATCGAGTCGGTGGAGAGCGCGATCGCCGAGTGGGAGCGGCGCCGCGTGGAGCTCGACTACGAGATCGACGGGCTCGTGATCAAGGTCGACTCGTTCGCGCAGCAGGAACGGCTCGGCGCGCTGCACGAACGGCCCCGTTGGGCGCGCGCTTTCAAGTGGGCGCCGATGACGGCGACGACGACCCTCCACAAGATCGCGATCCGCGTCGGGCGCACGGGCGCGCTGAACCCGTGGGGGATCCTCGAACCGGTCGAGGTCGGCGGCGTCACCATCTCGCGCGCGACGCTGCACAACGAGGAGGACATCAACCGCAAGGACATCCGCGAGGGCGACGAGGTGATCGTCCAGCGCGCCGGCGACGTGATCCCGCAGGTCGTCGGGCCGATGCTGCCGCACAAGAAGGGCACGAAGCCCTTTCGGATGCCGAAGAACTGCCCGCTCTGCGGCGCAGAGATCGTCAAGCCCGAGGGCGAGGCGATGCACCGCTGTCCGAACCGCGCGTGCCCGTCGCGCGGGCTCGAGTCGCTGATCAACTGGGTGCAGGCGGCGGCGGACATCGAGGGGGTCGGCGAGCAGTCGGTGCGCAGGCTCTGGGAGCTCGGGCTCGTGCGCTCGCTGCCCGAGCTCTACCGGCTGACCAAGGAGCAGCTGACGGAGCTCGACGGATACGGCGAGATCTCGGCGACGAATGCGATCGAGTCGATCCAGGCCTCGAAGGCGATCCCGTTCAACCGTGTGTTGTTCGGGCTCAACATCCCGGACGTCGGCTGGGTGACTGCCCAGAACCTCGCGCGCCACTTCGAGAACGTCGACCGGCTCCTGGACGCGACCCAGGAGGACGTCACCGAAGTCGACGGGATCGGCCCGGACCGTGCGGAATCGATCGCAGAGTGGTTCGCGGACGAGCAGAACCGCGCGCTCGTCGCGGAGCTAAGAGACCTCGGCCTGCGCTTTCAGATCGGCGAGGAGGACAAGCCGAAGGAGGGGCCGCTCACCGGCCAGACGTACGTCATCACCGGCACGCTCGAGGCGTTCTCGCGCGAACAGGCGGCGGCCGCGCTCGAGGCGCTCGGCGCGAAGGTGACGAACTCCGTCTCGAAGAAGACGACTGCGCTCGTGCTCGGCGAGGAGCCCGGCAACTCGAAGCTGACGAAGGCGCAGCGGGAGGGCGTGCCGCTCCTCGACGAACCGGCGCTGGTCAAACTCTTGGACGCCGAGCCCGACTGAGCCGCTGTGCCGCGAGCGCTCAGCCGGGCTCGACCTCAGGGCGCAGCTAGGACGAGCACGAACCGGTCCTGCGCGAGCCGCGCCCAGCTCGTTGACACGGGCCGCCCGTTGTGCAGGATCGCGAACGCGTAGCGCCCGGTCACATAGCCGGCGAGCGTCGACGCGGTGTTCGTCGTGCCGGTCTTCGCCTGAACGCGCCCGCGAACGGGAGCGAGCCGGCGTTTCAGCGTCCCGCTGATCCCGGCCACCGGCAGCACGCGCACGAACGCGGTCCGCGCCGCCAGGTCGGTCCACGCGATCTGCAGGAGCGCGACGAGCGATGTCGCCGTGAGCCGGTTGAGGAGCGAGAGCCCGGAGCCGTCGACGAGGCGCACGCCGCCGAGCGGGACGCCGAGCACGCGCAGGACCGCGGTCACCGCAGCGGCGCCGCGCGCGCTCGTGCCCAGCCCGCCCTCCTGCGCGCCCAGCTGCTTGAGGAGCATCTCCGCGGTGAAGTTGTCGCTTTCGAGGCCCATGTATCGCACGATCTCGCCGAGCGACGCCGAGTGCACGAACGCCAGCGGGAAGTCGGCTGCGGGCGTCGTGCCGACACGCGCGCCGGCGCCGACCGCGACCCCCGCAGCGCGCAGCTCGATCCGGAAGAGCTGCGCCGCGACGAGGGCGGGATTACGCGCGATCCCGCTTCCGTAGACGCCCCGGTCGACGATCAGCGCCGAGAGTGGAGGCGACTCCTCGATCAGGTAGGAGGGCTTCCAGCCCGACACGACGCGGCGCGAGTCGAAGTACGACTCGTCGCCGACGATGCCTCCGGTCACGCGCCGGATCCCGAAAGCCCGAACGCCGCGGGCAAGTGTCCGCAGGTCTGCGTGGGAGAGCGTGGGGTCCCCGAACCCCTTCAGCACGAGCTCACCGCGCCACGTCGTGCCTTCGAGCGCGCCGTCGCCGAGCACGTCCGTCTCGATCCTGAAGTCGGAGCCGAGCTCGTGCAGCGCCGCGTAGGCGAGGGCGAGCTTCTCGGTCGAGGCGGGCAAGAAGCCCCGCTGCTCGTTCAGCGCGAAGACCTTCCGGCCGGTGCGGAGGTCGATTGCGACGGCGCCCGTCTGATCGCTCCGAACGTGCGGCACCGCCAGGGCCTTCGCGAGGCGTTCCCCGAGCGGGGGGGCGGCTTGAGCCGGCCCTGGGAGGACGAGTGCCGCCGCGAGGGCGATTACCGCACACAGGAGTGGGCCTGCCCGGAGCCCAAGATGGGCCGCCCGGCCCATGCCCCTCGCCAGGCCGGAATTCATAATCGTTGTCGACCCTCCCGGTCTTCCCATGACGGACCTGAATCCCATCTTCGCTGAGATCGAGTCCCTGCTCGAGGACACCTCGGCACGCGGGCTCGACGAAATCGAGGATACGTTGACGTCCGGGTACGCCGCGGCTCTCGCGCTCGAGGCAGAGCGCTGGCGCATCGAGCGCCGCATCTCCACGATGGCGGCCGAGCTCGGCGGGGACGCGGAGCGCGAGCTCATCGGGGCCGAGGAGATCGTCGGGCTCGCCCGACAGCTGAGCGGCACGGATGCCGACCTGATTCGCCTGCGCGCGATGCTCGAGTCGCTGCGTGACCGCGCGGACGCCGCCCGGGCAGCCGCGTAGCTCTCCAACGTAGAGGGAGTAGCTGCCGCCGCGGCCGCGGAGCGGCCGCCTTTAGGTGCAAAGCGGTCGCGGATCCGCGCTAGCGGATTCGCGGCTTGCGCCTCTTCAAGCTATTAGACGATCCCGGACTTCACTGCGTAGACCGCAGCCTGGATGCGGTTGTCGATCTGCAGTTTCATCAGGATGTTCGAGATGTGGTTCTTGACCGTCTTCGGGCTGATGTGGAGCTCGGCCGCGATCATCGCGTTGTCCTTGCCGTTCGCGATCAGCTTCAGCACCTCGATCTCGCGGTCGGAGAGCTCTGCGCGGATCGTCTCGGCGATCTCGGAGACGCTGCTCGTCGCGCGCACGCGCTGGAGCACCTTTGCCGCGATGCTCGGCGAGATGAGCGACTCGCCGATCGACGCGGCGCGGATGCCGGCCATCAGCTCCTGGATCGACGAGTCTTTCAGCAGGTAGCCGCACGCCCCCGCGAGGATCGCGTCGAGGACGTCGCTGTCCTGGTCGGAGATCGTGAGCACGAGCACACGGGTCAGGGGGGCGATGCCGGTGATCTGCCGCGTCGCCTCGACGCCTGACATTCCGGGCATGTTCAGGTCCATGACGACGACGTCGGGAGCGAGCTCGCGCACCGAACGGATCGCGTCGTTCCCTGCCCCCGCCTCCCCGACCACGTCGATGCCCTGCTCCTCGAGCAGGTTGCGCAGGCCGGTGCGGAACAGATCGTGGTCGTCCACGATCAGGACCCGAAGCGCATCGTGCCGAGGTTCGGTGGTGCCCAACTGTTGCGTGTTGTCCCCCCGGGTCGTGTTGCGCGGAAGTGTAACCAGGCTGGGCTCAGCCGCCGTGAAGCGTGATCGTGACCGTCCTGCGGCCCCACGCCAGCGCCAGCGCGGCGGTCGGGAACCAGAGGTCGATCATCGCCCCGTGCACCGAGCCGCCGGTGTCGGCGGCCACTCCTTCGCCGTACCCGGGGATCGTGATCCGGGTTCCGAGCGGGATCACTGAGGGATCGACGGCCACGATGCCCCAACCCGTAGGAAGACCGCTCGCGGTCGGTCCGCGGAGCGCGTACCCGGTCGAGGAGACCGTCATCGTCTGCTCGAGGCCCGCGTACTCGGGCACCGGCGTTGCCGACGGCTGCCACGCCTCGAGCGCCTCCGTGTGCTCGACGGCGATTCGGACCGTGCTGCGGACGCGCGCGACCCGCCTTGCGGTGAAGCCGCGCTCCCGGGGCAACGCCGCGAGGTACGCCCTTCGATCGGAACGCGCGGCGGCAAGCGAGTCGGCGGTCCGCTCCGCTGCGGCTTCGGCGCGCCGCAGCGCGGCGGCTCTGGCCGCGACGCGCCGCTTGGCGCTGCTCAGGTCCGCTCGCGCCTGACGGACCTTGCGCAAGATGTCCTGATCGCCCGAGGCGAAGCTGCGAAGGCCGTCGAGCCCGCCGATCGCCTCGTCGAGCGACTCGGCGCCGAGCAGGATCGCCACCGGGTCGAGCGCTCCCTGCTGGTAGAGCTGACGGATCCGCGCCCCGAGGCGCTCCTCCGCGATGTAGACGGACTGCCAGGCGACGTCGAGCTCGATCCGGAGTCGCGTGAGGCGGGTCTCCGCGGCCTCGCGCTCGGCCGTCAGCGAGGCCAGGCGGGACTGGGCCACGGCGAGCTGGGCCTCGAGGGAGTACAGCTGCTGCATGGCCGCCCGCTCCTTCGCCGCGAGGGAGGTGTCCCGCTGCCGCTGCGCTGCCTCCCCGCCCGTCGGCGCGGCTGCGCCCCCCGCTGATGGGAGCGCCAGGATCGCCGTCAAACCCAGCAGAACAGCGAGTCGGCGCGCTGCGAGCATGCTCGAGCACCCGCGCACGAGGCGGGACCGTACCAGACGGCCCGCGCTTGTAACACCAGTGATTTGGTCGCACGCAGGACTTTTCGGCCTTGGCACGCGGTTGCAGGCGTCCGCAGGGGTTGGTAGCCTCCGCCCCTTGTGACGGCCCCGCCCCGAGGGTCGCGCACTTCGAGGAGCTGGAGACTATTCGACTACCCCGCCGAGTCCTCCCAGCGTTCGTGCTCGGACTCGTCGCGACGCTCGTGACGGCCGGCGGAGCGACTGCGGAGCCGTCACAGCTCGACCAGCAGCAGGCGCGCGCACAGAGCGTGCTCGAGCAAGTCCAACAGATCGACTCCCAGTTGAGCCACGCGATCGAGGCGTACAACCTCGCCAATGTGAAGCTCGACCGGATCCAGAGCGACCTCGTCCGCAACCGGCGGCACCTGGGTCTCGCGAAGGAGAACCTCGGGAGCGCCGAGACGCGCCTCGCTGAGCGCGTCGTCTCGCTCTACACCTCGGGCGAGGAGCACTCGACCGTCGCAGTGCTGCTCGGGGCCTCCAGCCTCAACGAGCTCCTCGACCGGATCGAGACCGCAAATCGCGTCTCTGACCAGGACGCGGCCACGCTCGGCCAGGTGATCCGCTACCGCGCGCAGGTGAAGCGCGAGCGCGTCCAGCTCAAGAAGGCGCGCGCCGCCCAGGCCGAGATCGTCGAGACAAAGGCGTCGCAGAAGGCCTCGATCGAGCGCCAGCTCGCGCAGCGCCAGTCGATGCTCGCCGGGATCCGCGGGGAGATCCGCCGCATCCAGGCGGCGGAGCGAAGGCGCTCGCTCGCTGTTGCGGCGAGCCTTCGCGGCCAGACCTTCGACAACTCCTCGTCCGGTCTCGGCGCGGTGGGCGTCACACCAGATGGCGCGATCGTCGCGCCGCCCTCACGCTACGGCGGCGTCGTCGGGATCGCGATGCGCTACCTCGGCACGCCCTACCGCTGGGGCGGCGCCTCCCCCGGAGGGTTCGACTGCTCCGGCTTCACGATGTACGTCTTCGCGCAGATCGGCGTCTCGCTCCCCCACTACACGGGCTCTCAGTGGGGGATGGGCACGCCGGTCTCACGCGACCAGCTCGAGGCGGGCGACCTCGTCTTCTTCAACGGCCTCGGGCACGTCGGCATCTACATCGGCGGCGGGAACTTCATCCATTCGCCGCACACCGGCGACGTCGTGAAGATCTCGAGCATGTCCGGCTGGTACTCGTCGACCTTCATGGGAGGTCGGCGGCTCTAGCGGGTCGAGAGACGCTGCGAGCGCGGCCGCGAAAGCGGCCGCCTTTAGGGGTCTTCGCGGTTCGGTTCCGCGTGAGCGGAACCGAAGCTGCGGGACAAACTAGTGGTGGGCGTGCATCGTGTGGACGACTGCGTGGCCGCGGCCGCGCGCGATCAGCCAGCGGTTGACCGGATACGCCGCGACGAACGCGATCACCAGCCCGAGCGCGAGGCTGCCCCAGAAGAGCGCTTCGGTGAGCCCGGCCTCCATCGCGCCGGGGACGAGCAGGATCACGGCGTTGTCGACGATCTCCATCACGGCGATGGAGAGGGTGTCCGCCGCCAGGGCGATTCCCGCTGCCGCGCCGAGGGCGAGGCCCGAGCGCAGAAGTGGCACGGCGGTGAACGAGTAGCCGAAGAAGAACGCGAGGACGATGGCGAGCACGATCGTCGGGAGGTTTCTCCATCCGAGCGCGGTCCCGATCGCGACGCCGAGGACTTCGCCCACTGCGCAACCGGTAAGGCAGTGCCACGTCGCGCTGAAGGCGAGCCGGTTCAGGGACGCGCCGGCGCCCTGCGCGTGCATCAGCCTGCGTACAGCGCGGCGACCTCGTCCGCGAAGTGCTCCTCGCAGATTCGCCGCTTGAGCTTGAGCGTCGGCGTGAGCTCGTCGTCGGCCATCGTGAAGTCGCGCGGAAGAATCGTGAACTTCTTGACCTGCTCGTAGCGCGAGTGGTCGGCGTTCACCCGCTCGACGATCCCCTCGACGAGCTCGCGAACGTTCGCATCCTTGGATAGCGCGGCGAGCGACAGCTCACCCTGCAGCGCATGCGCCTGCGCCCACTTGACGAGCTCGGGCTCGTCGAGCGTGATCAGCGCGATGCAGTAGGGCCGCTTGTCCCCGACGACGAGCGCCTGCGAGACGAACTTCGACGTCTTCAGCTCGTTCTCGAGGTTCTGCGGCGGAACGTTCTTGCCGCTCGCCGTGACGATGATGTCCTTCTTGCGGTCGGTGATCGTGAGGAAGCCGTCCTCGTCGAGGTGGCCGATGTCACCCGAGCGGAGCCAGCCGTCCGGCCCGAGCACCTCGCGGGTCGCCTCCTCCTCCTTGTAGTAGCCGGCGAAGACCGTCGGAGAGGAGATCAGCACCTCGCCGTCGTCGGCGATCCGGAGCTTCGTCCCGGGCAGAGCCGGCCCCACCGTGCCGAAGCGGAACTTCGAGGGGCGGTTGACGGTCGCCGCGGTTGTGCACTCGGTCAACCCGTAGCCCTCGAGGATCAGCACGTCCAGCGAATGGAAAAACTCGGCGATCTCCTTCGACAGAGGCGCGCCGCCGGAGATCCCGATCCGGAACCTCCCGCCGAGCTGCGCCTTGACCTTCGAGTAGACGAGCCTGTCGGCGAGGCGGTGCTGCGCAGCGAGCACCGGCCCGAGCGGCTTCCCGGCCGCGCGACGCTCCGAAGCCTTCCGACCGACGCCGAGCGCCCAATCGATGATCCTCCGCTTCGCGCCCGTCTCCTCGTCGAACTTCGTGAGGACCGCCGTGTGCACCTTCTCGAAGACGCGGGGAACGCTCGGGAACAACGTCGGCCGGACGTCCTTCAGCGCGTCGCCGGCGCGGAGGGGATCGTCGAGGAAGGCCAGGGTGAAGCCCACGTAGGGACCCTGGAGGTGCATCAGCCGCCCGAAGTTGTGCGCGAGCGGCAGGTACAGGAGCATCGTGTCGTCGGCCATGGTGAAGTCCTCGATCTCGTCCACGACGGCGGCCATCGCGTAGTAGTTGCGGTGGAGGATCATGCAAGCCTTCGGCGGGCCGGTCGTGCCCGACGTGTAGATGTAGGTGAAGACGTCGTCGGGGCTCACGTCTGCGACCACGCACTCGAGCTCCCCCGGATGTGCAAGCGCGTAGTCCCGGCCGCGCGCGCGCAAGTCGTCGAGATCGGCGAACGTCAGCACGTGCTCGAGCCTCGGGTTCCGGGCGGGGTAGTCGTCGAGCTTCGCGAGCTGCTCAGCGTCCTCCAGGAGGACCCCGACCGCCTCCGAGTGGTCGAGGATGTACTCGCAGTCTTTGGCGGCGCTGTTCGCGTAGATCGCCGCCCCGACCGCGCCGACGTGGGCAAGCGCGAAGTCGAAGAGCGCCCACTCGAGACTCGTCTGGCCGAGGATCCCGAAGGCGTCTCCCTTGCGGACGCCCAGCGCGAGAAGGCCGTTCGAGAGCTCCTCGACGGTCGTCGCCGCCTCGGCCCAGGAGACCGGATCCCAGGCCCCGCCGCGCTCCACGAGGTACGCCGGCCGGGTCCGCTTCGCCCCGACTGCGTCCTGCCAGAGCCGCGGGATCGTGCCGGGGCGGGCTCCCTCCGCCTCGGGCAGCCTTTCGGGGGCGACCTGTGTGGCCATGCGGCCTAACTGTAGATGGAGGAAACCCCGACGAAGAGCCGAACTTCCCCGGTCCCCGACTAGACTTTTGGAGCGGCCCCTTATGCGCACGATCTGGAACGGATCAATCTCCTTCGGACTGGTCAGCATCCCGGTCGGATTGGCCCTGGCCACGAAACCGGCGGCCCGTCAGAGCGACGTCAGCTTCCGTCAGCTCCACCGCGAGTGCCGGACGCCGATCAAGCAGAAGCGGTGGTGCCCGACTCACGACCGCGAGGTAGGGCCTGACGAGATCGTCCGCGGCTGGGAGGTCGCGAAGGGCGAGTTCGTCGTCGTCGAGGACGCCGATCTCGAGGCGATCGAGCAGAGCGACGACTCGCGCTCGATCGAGATCAACCGCTTCGTCCCGCTCGGATCGGTAGACCCCATCTACTTCGACCGCACCTACTTCCTCGCGCCTGGGAGCAACCCCGCACAGCGGCGGCCGTACGTGCTGCTGCTCGAGGCGATGAAGGAGACGCAGATGGCGGCGCTCGGCCGCTTCATCCTGCGCGGGCAGGAGCACTTCTCGCTGATCCGCGCGCGCGGCGAGGCGCTCGTGCTCGAGACCCTCTTCGTCGCCGAGGATGTGCGCTCGCAGGCCGAGATCGAGGAGGCGGTCGAGGACACCAAGGTCAAGGACGCCGAGCTCGACCTCGCGCGACAGGTGATCGAGAGCCTCGAGAGCGACTTCGACCCCGAGACGCTCCAGAGCGAGTACCGGCGCGATCTGCGCGCGATGCTCGAGGCGAAGCTCGCCGGCGAGGAGATCGCGCGGCCCGAGCCGGTGGCCGAAGACGCGCCCGTCGTCGACCTGCTCGAGGCGCTGCGAAAGAGCGTCGCCGACGCCTCGAAGAAGACCTCTGCGCGCAAGGCGCCCGCGAAGAAGAAGACGGCGGCCCGCCCGAAGGCGAAGACCGCCGCCAGAAAGAGCGCGTAGCTGAACTAGTGTCTTTGGGGGAGCGCCCCCAGCGCTTGCAGCTGTGCCTGGAAGAGCGTCTTGTCGATCTTTCCCTGGTAGATCGGCACGCCCTCCTGCAAGCAGACGCGGATCACCTCCTGACGGTCGATCCCGAGTTCCTTCGACAGCTCCTCGGGAGTGAGGTGATTTGCCATTCCGCTCCTTTCGCCGGTGGTTCCGAGTACAAAAAACCCCGCCTCGCGCACGCGCGCGGACGGGGGCTAGAAGCTCCTCTCGGACGGGGCAGGCATTTAGCGCGAGCCTGCTTTCCGTGAACTGCTCATTGGCTCAAGGATAGACGGCCTCCATGACGGTTGCCAAGAGATTCGATGGGTTTGAGGAGCGGGCCTCTGAGTTCCGGGGGACGCGGCTCCAGGCCCTCGTGGGAGGCCCGCCCGATGGCCCGCCTCTGGTGCTCCTCCACGGCCTGGGCGGCTCCCGCTCGAACTGGGCGTTCGTCGCCCCGGAGCTCGCCCGAACCCGCCGCGTGGTCGTCGTCGACCTGCCCGGCCACGGGCGCTCGTCCGCCCTCCCTGCGGCGCCGGGCCTCGGGCCGTACGCCGACCGGGTCGCGAAGCTGCTCGAGGAGGAGGGTCTCGCGCCTGCGGACGTCGTCGGCCACTCGCTCGGGGGCCTCGTCGGGATTCGCCTCGCCGTCCGCCGTCCCGAGCTCGTGCGGAGCCTCGTGCTCGCCGCGGCGGCGGGGATCACGTCCAGCACGCGCTGGGCGGAGCGGATCCTCGCGCTCGTCGCCTGGGTTCAGCCCGGCCGAAAGGTCTCGCCGCACTGGCGAGCGGTCGCCCGGAGCGCGGGGCTGAAGCGGCTCGTCTTCGGGCACTGGTTCGTCGCCGATCCCGCCGCGCTTTCCGACGATGCAGTCGAGGCGCTCCTCGTCGATGTCAACCTGCACTCGGACACGCACAGCGCGTTCCGAGCGCTCGTCGGCGACGATCCACGCGGCGACCTCCACCTCGTGCAGTGCCGGGCGCTCCTGCTCTGGGGCGCGAACGACAACCAGCTGCCGCTCGCCGACGCGTTCGACTATGCGCGTCGCCTGCGCGCCCCGCTCCACACGATCGCGGACTGCGGGCATCTCCTCATCGTCGAGCGCCCCGCCGCCTGCCTCGACGCGATCGAGAGCTTCCTGACTACGCGTTAGCCTCCGTTCGCCTGCGTGCAGGGCCCGACCGACTGACGAGAGGGAGCAGAAGGGCCGCGCGCGGCGGCCCTTCCCATCGGGGTGCCGAGATTTGAACTCGGGACCTCTCCGACCCGAACGGAGCGCGCTACCAGGCTGCGCCACACCCCGGAACAGCGGCAAAGGGTAGCTGCTCTCGCCTTTAGATTCGGCGGTGGACGATCGCGGTGCACTCGTCCTCGACGTAGTCGAGACCGGCCTCCTCGCAGATCGCGCGGGCCTCGGGCGAGCGCAGGTCGAGCTGAAGCCAGAAGGCCTTCGCACCGGCCTCGACCGCCTCCCGGGCATGACCCGGCGCGGCCTGCTCCTTCCTGAAGACGTCGACGAGGTCGATCGGTTCGTCGATCTCCGCCAGCGAGGCGACGCACGGGACGCCGAGCACCTCGGTGACATGCGGGCGGACCGGGATCACCCGGTAGCCCTGCTCCATGAGGTAGCGCATGACGCCGTGGCTCGGTCGGGCGGGGCTGGGCGAGGCGCCGACGAGCGCGATCGTCCGGGCGTCGCGCAGGATCTGCTCGGGCGACCGCACGGGGCAAGGCTATCCTCGCGCCGTGTCGCTCGCGGCCGTGCTCTTCGACGTCGACTTCACGCTCGCGAAGCCCGGCCCCGACCTCGGGCCCGAGGGTTACAGCCGACTCGGTGCGCGCTACGGGCTCGAGCTCGACCCGACGCGCTACGACGAGGCGCGCCTCTCGGCCTTCGAGACGCTCGAGCTCCATCCCGAGCTCGAGCACGACGAAGAGGTGTGGGTGCTCTTCACGGAGCGGATCATCCGCGGCATGGGTGGAGACTCGGAGCGCGCATACGAGTGCGCCGTCGAGATGACGCGCGCGTGGGAGCACGCGGACAACTTCGACCTCTACGACGACGTGCTTCCGACGCTCGAGTTGCTGCGTTCTCGCGGGCTGAAACTCGGGCTGATCTCGAACACCGCCCGCGACCTCGACGCGTTCGTCGCGCACCACGCGCTCGACGTCGATGTCGCGCTTTCATCGCGTACGCACGGCAAGGTGAAGCCGCACGAGTCGATCTTCCTTGCCGTGCTCGAGCGGCTCGGCGTCTCGGCCTCCGACGCGGCGATGGTCGGCGACACGCCCGCAGACGACGTCGACGGCGCACGCGCGCTCGGGATCCGCGCATTCCTGCTCGATCGGGAGGGCCGGTTCCCGGACGCAGAGTCTCGGCTGACCGACCTGCGCGAGCTGCCCGCCGCGCTCGGGCTCGGCCCTACGCCCGCCTAGGCGCTCAGCAGCGCTCGGAGCCTTCGCACAACCTGAGCACGCGCACGCTCGGGACCCTGCCGGAACGCGTCAGCCTGAGGCGGACCGACGCTGCGTTGTTGTCGTAGCGGCGCTCGCGCAGCCAGCGGTCCGGGTTCGCGCGATGCACCAGCACGTAGACGCCCGCGGGGATCCCGCTTAGGTCGACGTTCTGGCCGTGGAAGTGGGGCGGGTAGCGATCGGTGTAGCCGACGGACGAGCCCTGCTCGACGGCTCGTGCGCCCGGTGCACCCTGCGCGCAGTTGCCGAGGAAGAACGGCCTCGCGGGCCGAGCTCGCCTGGCGATGCCGTAATGGTCGGCGAGGCAGAAGCCGCTCTTGCGGTCCCGCCCGACCAGCGCGAAGTCGCGCGCGCGGCGGAGCTCGTAGCGCTCGAAATGGATCAGGTGCCAGTGCGTGTGCGTCGACGACCACGTGTAGCGGAGCACGCCGGCATCGAGGTGCGACTCGAGCCCGCCCGCTGCGACGCGGACGAGCTGGCGCGCAGTCATCGTTCGCCCCGCTCGCGTTGCGCGGATCCAGACCGGGCCACGCCCGACGTTATCGACGGCCGATTCGAAGCCGAGCTTGTACCGGCCTCCGATGCTCGCGACTGCGACCTGTCGGGGCGCGCGCTGGTCGAGGTCGGGAAGCAGCTCGGCGCGGACGGGAACGCGCCGCAGGTCGACCCGCGTGCCTGCGCCGAGCGCGCGCGACGCCCCGTTGGACGCGTATGCGACAATGTTGCCACTTTGGATAACTAAAATCTCCGACATGTCGGGAGAGAAGGTCGGTGAGGCAGCGCCGGCCTCGAGCGAGACGATGCGAACGTCGGTGCCGTCGGCGGCCGCCGTCGCTACTCCGGCTGCGTCGGCAAAGGCGATCCTCCGTCCGTCCGGTGACCAGTCAGGGTCGGCTCCTGCGAGCAGGGCGGAGACGGGGCCCCCGGACGACGAGACGACGGAGACCATCCCGTCGCGCACGAAGGCAAGCCGGCGGCCGTCCGGCGCCCACGCCGGGCGTGCGTCGGCCGGCCCGGAGGTGATCGCGTGGGCAGCGCTGCCGTTCCGCCGGGCGGCCACGATCCGGCCGTCTCGCTCGAAAGCGAGCCATCGGCCGTCGGGCGACCACGCAGGGTCGGCTCCCTTCAGCAGCGTTCGGACACCCGTGCCGTCGGCGTTGATCGCGAAGAGGAAACCGTCGCGCTCGAAGACGAGCTCGCGGCCGCCCGGCGTCCAGGCGGCCGCCACCGCACCGCGGGTTCCCTGCACTCGTCGCGCCCTCCCGGACTCGACCCGGATCCGCCAGACGCCGTCGTCGCGGACGACGAGCAACTCGGCGCGCGTCGGGCCGGGCCCCGCTGCGGTCGTCGCGGCCGCGACGATGCCGATCGCCCCTGCTAGCGCCAGCAGGGCGGCGATCAGAAACCGAGCTCGGTGCGCCACTGCGCCGTATGTTGGCCGAGGCGGGGGGCGGACTGCTGCAGCGCCTCGGTGCCCAGATCGTCGGCTGCCTCGGCGAGCGTCGCGACTGGGCCGACCGCGACGTCCTCGGCGTCGAAGAGCTGGAGCCACTCGGCGAGCGGCCGCGTCACGAAGACGGCGGCGAGCTCCTCGGCAAGTGCCTGCTGGTCGTCGGCGAGCTGCAGCGGCGTGAGCTCGGGTCGCCCGAGCAGCTCACAGAGCCGCTCGAAGAACGGCGCCTCGAGCGCGGCGACGGTCAGCCACCGCCCGTCCGCGGTCGCGTAGATCCGGTAGCACGCGAGCCCGCCGGTGAGCAGCTGAGGCCTCGGGTCGCCGGCCAGGCGATGAGACACGAAGCGGTGCGAGCCGTGAGTCATCGAGACGACGAGCCGCGCGCCGCGTCCCGTGCGCTCGCGCTCGAGCAGCGCGGCGAGGATCTCGGCCACCGCCGCGAGTGCTCCCGCGCCGAGGTCGGCGGCTTGTACCGGAGGCAGGGCCGGCGCAGTGTCCGCGAGCGCGCCCGCCCACCCGAGGTAGTTCAGATCGTGGCCGGCGCGAAGCGCGTGCCGCCCGTCGACGCCGAAGCCGGTCACCGAGCAATAGACGACGCGCTCGGGCACGTCGTCCGGGCCAACGCCGAGCCGTGCGGCGACGCCGGGCCTGAACCCCTCGACCACGACGTCGGCGCGGGCGCAGAGCGCGCGTCCGAACTCAGGCTCTGCCTTGAGGTCGCAGACGACCGACTCCTTGCCGGCGTTGAGCGCGGCGTCCCACTGCGGCGCGATCGCGCGCAGCGGATCGCCCTCGGGCGACTCGAGTCGGATGACGCGGGCGCCGAGGCGGAGCAGCTCACGACCGGCAAACGGGCCGGGCAGCTGCCGCGTCAGGTCGACGACGAGGAGCCCCGCGAGCGGTTGCACTGCGCGCGAACCTACACTACGGTCCGCCCGCTTTGGCCGAGACCTCGATCACGATGGACAAGCGTCGCCTGCTGCTCCAAGCAGCGGTTCGGGTTTTCGCCCGGCGCGGCTTTCACGCTGCTCGCGTCGGCGACATCGCGGAGGAAGCGGGCGTCGCGCACGGTCTGCTCTACCACTACTTCAGCTCGAAGGAAGAAGTGCTCGAGACGATTTTCCGGGAGACCTGGGTCGACCTGCTCGCCGCCGTGCGCGACGTCGAGGAATCCGGCGAACCAGCCCGCGAACAGCTGCGCCAGGTCGCGGCGATCCTGCTCCGCTCCTGGCGGCGCGATCCCGACCTCGTGCGGGTGCTCGTCCGTGGCGTCACGCGGAGCTCCGAGCTCGACCGCCGGGTGGGCGACGTGGGCGACGCGTTCGCTGCGATCGAGCGGATCGTCCGGCGCGGACAGGAGGCGGGCGACCTACGGCCCGAGCTCGACGCACGCCTCGCGAGCGTCGTCTTCTACGGCGCGATCGAGGAGATCCTCACCGGCTGGGTCCTGGAGCTGCTGCCGGACACCGACGAGGACGTCGCGCGCGCCGAGCTGACCGTCGTCGAGATCCTCTCCGGCGGGCTAGCGGCAGGCGGGCTCTGACGAGCGCTGCAGGGCGAAGGCCCAGAGCAGATCGTCTTTGAAGTAGAACGCGCTCACGACCTTGCCGCGCCGCTGCACGAGAACGGAGTAGTGACCACACTCGAAGCGCGGCAGCGTCCCGTAGACGCCGTTGACGGTCAGCTGCGTGTCGCCCAGCCGGACGCCCCGGTCGGTCCGCCATCCGGTCGGCAGCCACAGCGTGTAGAGCGCGACGGCACGACCTCGCTCGAACTCCGCTCCCGTCCCGATCTGGTCGAACTTGCCGTAGGTGAAGTAGAGCGTCCGGTGTCGGCAGCCGCGGCAGACGCCGACGTGCGGGCCCCACGCCGAGCGGACCTGTGCTTCCGTCGCCCCCAGTCTCACGCCGCCCAGGCTTCTTCCCGGCACGAAGACCCCGGCCTGCGGCAGGGCGAGCACGACCGAGAGGACGGCGGCGAGCACGACCGGCAATGTAGAACACGACGATGAGCGACTACGAGCGAGTCGCCGGTCTCGAGCTCCTCGTCGAGTCCGTCGACCTGGAGCGAAACGAGCTCGAGGTCAGGAGCGATTTCAAGCGCGTGACGACGACGGTGCGGCTCTCGGGCGGCGGAGCGGTCGGTGAGGGCGAGGACGTCACCTACGAGGGATCCCACCACGACGGGTTCTCACCGCCCGACCTCTCCGGCAGGTGGACGTTCGACGACTTCTCTCAGCGACTCGACTCGCTCGACCTGGCTGGTTACCGCCGCTGGGCGTTCGAGAGCGCCGCGCTCGACCTCGCGCTGCGCCAACAGGGCACGTCGCTCGGTGGAACGGTGGGCCGCGAGTACCGGGCCGTTCGCTTCGTGGTCTCGACGCGCGAGGACATCGGGCGCTTCCTCGCCGTGCAGCCGACGCTCGAGTTCAAGGTCGACCCGACCAGCGAGTGGTCGCGCGCGCTGATCGACGAGCTTGCCGCGACGGGCCGGATCCGCGTCACCGACCTCAAGGGCTACTACCGAGGCACTGTCGTCGACCAGCCGGCGGACCCGCGGCTCTACCGCGACGTCGTCGAGGGCTTCCCCGACGCCGTGATCGAGGACGCCGCGTTCACGGACGAGACGCGGCCGATCCTCGAACCTGCGGCCGATCGCCTGAGCTTCGACGCGCCGATCCACTCGGTCGAGGACGTGCAGGCGCTCGAGGTCGAGCCGCGCTGGCTGAACATCAAACCCTCGCGCTTCGGCAGCGTGCGCCGGCTGCTCGACACGATCGCCTACGCGGAGGAGCACGGCATCACCCTGTACGGCGGCGGTCAGTTCGAGCTCGGCGTCGGACGCTCGCACATCCAGGCGATCGCGAGCGTGTACTACGCGGACTCCGCGAACGACGTGGCGCCGAGCCTCTACAACGCGCCGCAGCTGCCGGACGACGCGCCCGCCAGCCCGCTCGCTCCGCCCAGCGATCCGAAAGGGCTCGCGTTCGTTTGAAGGTCTTCAACCTCTTCGACGGGGAGCTCGACAAGCGGCGCGACCGGCAGGGTTTCTCGTGGACCGCGGCGACCGTCGGCGCGGCGATCGGCGGCAAGGAGATCGGCGCGACCCTCTACGAGCTGGAGCCCGGCGAGAAGTCGTTTCCCTACCACTACGAATACGGCGCCGAGGAGTGGCTGATCGTCGTCGCCGGCACCCCGACGCTTCGCGCGCCCGACGGCGAGCGTGAGCTGCGGCCGGGCGACGCGGTCGCGTTCCCGGAAGGCCCCGACGGAGCGCATCAGGTGCTCAATCGGACCGACGAGCCGATCCGAGTGCTGATCCTCTCGACGAAGGGGCCGTTCCCCTCGGTGGCGGTCTACCCGGACAGCGACAAGCTCGGCGTCTGGCTCGCCGACGGCTACTCGGGTCTCTTCCGTCGCGGCGACGCTGTTGACTACTGGGAGGGCGAGACGCCCTAGGCGCGCGAGGCGCGTCGTCCTATCCTCGCAGGATGGCCGCGTGCCCCCACTGCGGCTCCGAGCTGCCCGAAGGCGCCCGCTTCTGCCCGACGTGCGGGACGGAGGTCGGCGGTCGCCGCGGCGAGGAGCGCAAGGTCGTGACGGTGCTCTTCGCCGACTTGGTCGACTCGACCGGTCTCGGCGACGGCCGAGACCCGGAAGATGTCCGGGCGGCGGTCGAGCCACAGCTCCAGCTGATGCGCACGGAGCTCGAGCGCCACGGAGGTACGTTCGAGAAGTTCGTCGGCGACGCGGTCATGGCTGTCTTCGGAGCGCCGGTCTCGCACGAAGACGACCCCGAGCGCGCCGTGCGTGCAGCTCTCGCCATCCGCGATTCCCTGCGAGGGGTCCGTGTGGGCGTGAACACCGGCGAGGCCGTGGTCCAGCTCGGAGCGGCCTCCGGAGCCGGCGAGGGGATCGCGACAGGCGACGTGGTGACGACGACCTTCCGGATCGAGGAGGCCGCGGAAACCGACACGGTGGTCGTCGGGGAGTCGACGTACCGTGCGACGCGGGGAGCGGTCGAATACGGTGAGCGCCGCCTCCTGCACGCGAGGGGCAAGGCAGACCCCGTCGCGGTGTACGAAGCACAGCGCGTGACGGCGGAGCTGCGACCCACGTACGAGGGCCCACCGCTCGCGCCGCTCGTCGGCCGCAAGGAGGAGCTCTCGCTGATCCTCGACACGCTGGCCCGCGCGAAGCGCGACCGAACGGTTCAGCTCGTCACGCTTGTCGGCGTGCCGGGGATCGGCAAGAGCCGCCTGGTCTGGGAGCTCCAGCGCGCGCTCACCGACGAGCCCGGCCTCGTGACGTGGCGACGCGGCCGCTGTCTTCCCTACGGCGACGGGGTCACGTTCTGGGCCCTCGGGGAGATGGTCAAGGCACAGGCCGCCGTGCTCGAGACCGACGATGCGCCGACGGCGGAGGGGAAGTTGGCCCGAGCGGTGCGCGACCTCGCCGCCGACCCGCGGGAGGCAGAGTGGATCGAGGCGCACCTGCGCCCACTGCTCGCGCTCGGCAGTGAGGACATCCCGCAGATCGAGCGGCGCGAAGAGGCGTTCTCCGCCTGGCGGCGGTTTTTCGAGCTCCTCGGCGTGTGGGGGCCGCTCGTGCTCGTCTTCGAGGACTTGCACTGGGCCGACGACGGCCTGCTCGACTTCATCGACCACCTCGCAGACTGGGCGACCGGGTCGGCGCTGCTCCTGCTCTGCACCGCGCGGCCCGAAGTGCGCGAACGGCGGCCGGGCTGGGGAGCGCGAAGCAACGCGGCGACCGTCGCACTCGCCCCGCTCAGCGACGACGACACGGCACGTCTCGTGTCCTTCCTGCTCCAGCAGAAGCTCGTCCCCGCAGAGCTCCAGGCAACGCTCCTCGCGCGGGCGGAGGGCAACCCGCTCTACGCAGAAGAGTTCGTGCGCATGCTCGTCGACCGAGGCGACCTCTACCGCACCGATGGAGGTTGGCAGCTCAAGAGCTCGGACCTTCCCGTGCCGGAGTCCGTGCAAGGAATCATCGCCGCGCGGCTCGATGCGCTCGCGCCTGACGACAAGGAGCTGGTGCAGGACGCCGCGGTCGTCGGCCGCTATTTCTGGCCCGGCGCAGTCGCCTCGATCTCCGGCCGCGACGTCGGGGAAGTCGATGTTGCGCTGCGGGCGCTCGCGAGCCGCGAGTTCATGCGGCGACGGGGATCGTCGACGGTGGCAGGCGAGCAGCAGTTCGCGTTCCCTCACGCGCTCGTCCGCGACGTTGCGTACGCCCAGATGCCTCGCGCTCGCCGCGCGGAGAAGCACCGGCTAGCGGCGTCGTGGGTCGACTCTCTCGGGCGCCCTGACGACCACGCAGAGCTGATCGCGCACCACTGGGTGATGGCACTCGAGACAAAGGAACCGTCGCCGGACGACGTCGCACGTGCGCGGTCGGCCTTGGGGCGCGCGGGTCAGCGCGCACTGAACTTGAATGCGTACGCGACCGCTGCGCGTCACTTCGAGCGTGCCCTCAGCCTTGCCGGCGAGCCGGACGTGGAGTTGATGCTTGCCTATGGGCGCGCGCTGTACTACGCGGAAGCGCGCGGCGAGGACGAGCTCTCAGCCGCTCGAGACCTGCTGATCGAGCTAGATGACCGTGGCCGCGCCGCGGAGGTGCAAACGATGCTGGTGTGGCTCGCGTGGTATGCGGGCAGCGGAGACGAGGCGTTCGTGCGCGTTCAGCGCGCCCTGGAGCTTGCGGAGGGTCTCGAGGCCGGGCGCTCAAAAGCCGAGGTGCTGACCAGCGCGGCGCGCTTCTACGCCGTTGCGGATCGGCCGCACGAGGCGCTTCCGGTTGCACGCGCCGCGCTCGCGATGAGCGAGGCGATCGGCGCAGGGGACCTCGCCGCCGTCTGTCTCACGTACATCGGCACGTCGCGGGCGGCTGTCGGCGAGCTCGCCGGGATCGAAGATCTCTCGCGCGCGGTCGAGGTTGCGAAATCGGCGAACGCACCCGAAGAAGTGATGCGCGCGCTCGTGAACACCGCGGCGCTGCGGATCGGTCTTGGAGAGCTCGCCACCGGCTTCGAGCTCCAGGCCGAGGCCCGCGAAGGGGCGCGTCGCTACGGGTTGACCCGCGGGCTCCTATGGCTCGAGCGCGAGCTCGCGGTCGAGTGCTACCTCACCGGCCGCTGGGACGAGGCGGTGCGAATCGTCGACGCATGCCTCGACGAGGGCGACGAGCCGCACTACCTCGACGGGTTCTGCGCGATTGCCCGCGGGCAGATCAAGCTTGCTCGCGGCGACCTCGAGGGAGCGGTCGCGGACGCGCGGTGGGCGCTCGAGCAGGGGCACGCTGCGAAAGACGCGCAAGTCCTCTATCCCTCGTTGGCGTTCTCAGCCGAGGCGTTCCTCCGGAGCGGCGATGAGTCGCACGCGGTGGAGCTGGTCGACGAGCTCCTGGCCGCGCTCACGGGCGAGGAGCTTCTGAACACCGGAATCGCGTGGCCCAGGTTGGCTCGGATCGGGGCTCGAGTCGGGCGCGTCGACGAGCTGCTCGAGGCAATCAAGCGGATCCGCACACGAACGAGATGGATCGATGCGGCCGAGCTTCACCTGACGGGTCGCCCGGCCGAGGCGGCGGGCGTGTACTCGTCGATCGGCAGCCTTCCCGACGAGGCGTACGCGCGAGTGGCGGCCGGAGAGGTCGACAAGCCGCTTGCCTTCTTCACTGCGGTGGGCGCAGCGGCGGAGGTGACCGCGGCGGCGCGGGCGTTCTTGATGACGGCCTAGAGGCCGAGCTTCCGCTTCAGATCGCCGTTTCGCGTGAACTTGAACCACATCGCGCTGACCTTCGCCTCGCCCTCTTCTGCAACTTCCCAGCTGAAGTCCGCCGCGAACGGGAGGTAGATGGACGTCCCGGCGGGAACGAGGAAACCGCCGTCGCCCGGCACGCCGAAGTCGAGCACGACGTCGGGGCTGTGGCCGTTGGTCACGACCATCGAGACGTGGTCGTCGCCGACCGAGAACGACCCGGACGAGCCGGACTGCGTTCCGTGGCCGCCTGGCTCGAGCCCCAGCGTCATCATTCCCATCACCGGCATGGTGCGAGTTTCCGCCTTTTGCGCGGAAAGTGCAAGTGTGCGGGCGGCTAGCCCGCGGCGACCGGCGGGCCCGGCTCGCGCGCGAGGAGTGCGGGCCCCCAGGCCGCCAGGGGCGAGATCGCGCCGTCGCGGCCGTTCAGCTGCCGGTAGCCGAGCGCGTGCTCGGCCTGCATCAGCTTGTGGATCTGCGTCGTGCCCTCGTAGATGATCGGCGCGCGCGCGTTCCGGAAGTAGCGCTCGATCCCGTACTCGGCGCTGTAGCCGTACGAGCCGTGCACCTGGATCGCGTTGTGCGCCGCCTTGAACGCGGACTCCGTCGCGTGCCACTTCGCGAGCGACGTCTCGCGCGTGTTCCGAACGCCCTCGTTCTTCAGCCACGCCGCCTGCATCACGAGCAGCTTCGACGTCTCGTAGTCGAGCACCATCTGCGCGATCAGGTCCTGCACGAACTGGTACCTGCCGATCGGCTGGCCGAACGTCTGCCGCTCACGCGCGTACTCGACCGAGCGCTCGAGACAGGCACGGATCACGCCGCACGCCCCCGCGGCCACGGTGAAGCGGCCCTGGTCGAGCGAGTACATCGCGATCTCGAAGCCCTGGCCCTCCTCGCCGATCAGGTTCTCTGCGGGCACCTCGACGTTCTCGAAGAAGAGCTCGCCGGTCGATCCGGCCCAGATGCCGAGCTTGTGCTCGGTCTCACGCGACGTGAAGCCCTTCATCCCCTTCTCGAGCACGAACGCGGAGATGCCCTTGTGCTTCGAACCCGGGTCGGTCTTCGCGAAGACGAGGGCGTGGTCGGCGACCGTCGCGTACGAGATCCAGTTCTTCTGGCCGTTCAGCACGTAGACGTCGCCCTCGCGGCGCGCGGTCGTGCGCATCGCGGCGACATCGGAGCCGGCCTCGGGCTCGGTCAACCCGAAGCACGCGAGCTTCTCGCCCTTCGCCTGCGGCGTCAGCCAGCGCTGCTTCTGCTCCTCGGTCCCGTAGCGCAGGAGCGAGAGCGAGTTCAGGCCGACGTGGACGGAGATCAGCGTCCGGAACGCCGCCTCGCCGCGCTCGATCTCCTCGCAGGAGAGCGCCTCGGCGACGAAGTCGAGCCCCGCGCCGCCGTACTCCTCCGGGATCACGATCCCGAGCAGCCCGAGCTCTGCCATCCCCTCGATCAGCTCGAGGTCGAGCTTGTGGTCGATGTCGTTCTGGACGGCGACGGGGAGGACGCGCTCGTCGACGAACGCCCTGACGGTGTCCTGGATCAGCCGCTGCTCGTCGGTGAGGGCGAAGTCCACCCCGGAAGCCTAGTTAGAAGCCGGTGTCGATCGTGCGCAGGAACCAGAGCGAGCTCGTCCACCACACGACGAGCAGCACGGTGAAGAGGAAGCCACCCGCAATCGGCAGCACCGGAACCGGAAAGCGCTTGAGCCTGACGATCGTCACCTTGGCCGCGTAGGCGCCGAAGAACGCACTGCCGGCGAGCGAGTGCGCGTGCGAGCGCGTCGTTCCGGTCTGGAAGCCGAGTTGGAAGATGCAGTGGTACGCGACCGGCAGCACCAGAACGAACACGAGCCGCCCCGTCCATCTGTGCAGCGGGTTGACCCAGGCCGGCTTGGGCCACGGGAGCTTGCGGAAGATCCACGCCGCCGTGAAGAGCTGGAGCACTCCGCATGCGAGCGCTGCGCTCGCGAGCCAGACCTTCATGTGGATCGTGTCGCTGAAGACGAGGTCGAAGTACGAGCCGCGCGGTCCTCCGATCTCCCTCGCGAGGATCCCGGCGCTCAGCGCGAACAGGGCAAACACCACAATCGGCGCCGCGAGCCAGCGGCGGGAGCGCCGCTCGATGGGAGGTGCGGGCGCCGCGACCGACACCGGGTAATCCAAACGCACCGGCAGGCTCCCGACAAGGCTAGGCTCCTGCCCCGTGTCGCTGGCCCTCACCGCGGCCTCGATGCTCGCGGCCGCGTCGATGACGCCGCAGCAGCAGGCTGCGTTCGTCGTCGTGTCCGGGCTACCGGCGCCGCCGGGCGTCGGCGGAGTGCTCGTGCAGGGGTGGAGCAAGGGACTGCGGCGGCCGAAGGGTGCGCTCGTCTACGTCGATCAGGAAGGGGGCGACGTCCGCGCATTCACGTCCGATCCGCCGAGCTCGCCTGCCTCGGCCCACCGGACGCCCGCCGCAGCGTTCGCAGCCGGTCGCGCCGCGGGGCGGGCGGTGACGGCGCGGGGAGTACACGTCGACCTCGCGCCGGTCGTCGACCTCGCCGACGGACCGCTCGGCTCGCGCCACTTCCGGCGGCCGGAGCTCGCCGTCTCGTTCGCGCGCGGTCTCGCCGCGGCGGGCGTCGCCGCCTGCGCGAAGCACTTTCCCGGTCTCGGCTCGGCGGCGACCTCGACCGACGAGCGACCACACGTCGACGGCTCGATCCGCGCGGGCGAGATCGCCGCCTTCCGCGCCGCGATCCGGGCGGGCGCGCCGTGCGTGATGACGAGCAACGCGTTCTACGATGGCGCGCCCTATCGTGCGTCGATCTCACCGGACACGTACCGGCGACTTCGCGCACTCGGCTTCGACGGCGTCGCGATCACCGACTCCCTGTCGATCGTCAAGTCGGCCCCGGTCGAGCGCTGGGCCAGGCAGGCGATGCTGGCCGGGGCCGACCTGCTGCTCTTCACGAGCAGCCGGCACGCACGGCGCGCGATCGCGGCCCTGGTGCCGCTCGCTCGGGAAGGCAAGCTCGACGCTAGCGTCGAGCGGGTGCTGCGCTTCCGATCCCGGCTGCCGCGAGCTCGGCGTCCGTGAGCTCGTAGCCTCGCTGGATCAGGGCCTGCTTCGCGGTCTCCGTCCACTCCGCCCCGCGGCGGATGCGGGACTCGAGCGCAACGCCTTCCGCTCCCGCTCGCACCATGATCCGCGGAAGGGCACGCTCGCGCTGGAACGGAAACTCCGTGGCGAGCACGCGCTGCTCGACTGCCTGGGCCAGCTCTTCTGACGCTCCGTGGTCACGGACGAGCTGCGGAAGCTCGCGCACGAGCCGCTCGTGCTCGTGGATGGACTGGTCGGTCGCGTCGGCTTGGCGCTCCTCGAGCGTCGTGCCGCGCAGGACCGACAAGCGCATCAGGCGCGTGATCATGTCGATGTAGTGCGCGGGTTCGCCGCGGCGGTCGCGCGACTCCGCCTCCTCGAGCTCGGCGATGAGCGCGCGCACCGGCGGGACTCGCCGGAACGGACGCAGGCGTCGCTTGAGCGTGGTGAGCGCGCGCACGTCGAAGCGCGGGTACTCGGGGAGGTAGCGGAAGGCCACGATCATGCTCACCTCGGGTCGCGCGTAGGCGTGCCCGAGCGGGAAGTTGCGCGTCCAGGCGCCGTCGGTCGCGATCCGATCGCCGACCCGCAGCGGCAGCACGAGCGTCGAGATCGCCGCGGAGGCGAGGATCGCCTGCGCCATCACCTCGGGCGGCGTCTCGCGCGAGGAGTACGCGAGCTCGAAGTCGTTCTCCGCGGCCCGCTCGGTCTGCGTCACGTCGGAGGCGAAGACCACGAGCTCCTTGTCCGCGTGCGAGAGCTCCTCCGAGAGCGCGACGAGGTCCCCGACCTTGCGGTCGATCGTCGCGGGGAGGGTGTACTCGTGCAGTCCGATCAGCGGCAGCTGCCAGAGCTTGTTCGGGCGGAACACCTCGTCGGGCCGCAGGCCGACGAGGAACTCCTCGAGCTCGTCGAAGCGGTCGAGCGCCGCCATCACGCCGGCGAGCGCGCCGGCCGACGTCCCGAAGATCCAGCCCACGCGAGGCCAGAGCTCGCTCTCGGCCAGGCGCTTCAGGAAGCCCGCCTCCATCAAGACCCCGTTGATCGCGCCGCCCGACAGGACGACGGCGACGTCCCGCTCGTTGTCCACCTCCACAGCATGCACTACGATTGACTGACTAGTCAATCGAACGGGACGGAGCAGCATGGCGACGATCGATGCGGGCGTCGGGACGGGGGTTTCCTTCGCCCTGACGGACGAGCAGAAGGCCCTTCGCGAGCTCGCGCGGGAGTTCGCGGCCAACGAGATCCGGCCGAAGGCGGCCGAGTACGACGAGCACTCGACCCACCCGGAGGACGTGATCGCGAAGGCGCACGACGTCGGCCTGATGAACCTCCACGTCTCGGAGGAGCTCGGCGGGCTCGGGCTCTCGGCCTTCGACGGGATGCTCGTCGGCGAGGAGCTCAACTGGGGCTGCTCCGGCATCGGCACCGCGATCGGCGCCAACGGCCTCGGGGCCGGCCCAGTCCTGCTCGCGGGCTCGGAGGAGCAGCAGGCGCAGTGGCTGCCGCCGCTCCTCGAGGAGCCGATCCTCTGCTCGTTCGGGCTGAGCGAGCCCGACGCCGGCTCGGACGTCGCGCGCATGAAGACGACCGCGGTCCGCCGCGGCGACGAGTACGTCCTGAACGGCTCGAAGACGTTCATCACGAACGCGGGCTACGCGTCGTGGACGGTCGTGTTCGCGAAGACCGACCCGTCGAAGGGCCACAAGGGCATCTCCGCGTTCATCGTGCCGATGGACACGCCGGGCGTGACGATCGAGAAGCACCTCGACAAGATGGGCCAGCGCTCGACCGACACCTCCGCGTTCGCGCTCACCGATGTCGTCATCCCGGCCGCCAACCTGCTCGGCGCCGAGGGCGAGGGCTTCAAGATCGCGATGCGCACTCTCGACTTCACGCGACCCGGCACCGCGGCCGGCGCTGTGGGCGTGGCGCAGGCCGCCTACGAGCACGCGGTCGAGTACGCGAAGCAGCGCGTCACCTTCGACGTGCCGATCGCGATGCACCAGGGCGTCAACTTCATGATCGCCGACATGGCCACGCAGATCGAGGCGGCGCGCCTGCTCGTCTGGCAGTCCGCGTGGTTGCACGACATGGGGCAGCGTGCGACGCTCCAGTCGTCGTTCGCGAAGCTGTTCGCGGCCGACACGGTGATGAAGGTGACGACGGACGCCGTCCAGGTCTTCGGCGGCTACGGCTACATCAAGGAGTATCCGGTCGAGAAGCTGATGCGCGACGCGAAGCTGTTCCAGATCTACGAGGGCACCTCGCAGATCCAGCGGCTCGTGATCGCCAAAGAGATCTTTTTGCCGCGTGATTGAGATCGACCTGTCCGGGCGGGTCGCCCTCGTCACGGGCGGCTCGCGCGGGCTCGGCCGCGCCGACGCGCTGACGTTGGCGCGCGCGGGCGCGGACGTCGTGATCGCCGATATCCAGGTCGAGTCCGACGACTCGGACGTCGCGGAGTGGGGGTCGCTCGCGCAGTTCGCCAAGGCGCAGGGGATCGTCTACACCGAGGCGACCGCGCGCGAGATCCAGGAGCTCGGCCGCCGGGCGGCAGCGATCAGGTGCGACGTGACCGACCGGGAGCAGGTGGACGCGACGGTCGCCCGGATCGTCGACGAGTTCGGTTCGGTCGACATCCTCGTCAACAACGCGGGCACGCTCGACCACGCGGCGCAGTTCCAGAACCAGTCGCCGGAGCTGTGGGAGCGAGACCTCAGGGTGAACCTGACGGGCGCCTTCAACTGCTCGCAGGCCGCGTGGCCGCACATGAAGGAGCGCCGCTGGGGGCGGATCGTGAACATGGCTTCCGTTGCCGGCACGCTCGGAGGATTCGGCCAGGCGAGCTACTCGGCGACCAAGGCTGGGCTGCTCGGCCTGACCAAGACGCTCGCAATGGAAGGCGGGCGCCACGGGATCACCTGCAACGCGATCGTCGCAGGGATCATCGGCACGGAGGCGTTCCATTTCGCGAACGCAGAGATGAACGAGCGAATCGCGAACAGGACGGTCTTCAAGCGCCCTGGAGACCCCCAGGACGTGGCGAACGCGATCGCTTTCCTCTGCTCCGACCTCGCCGCCTACATCACAGGGGTCGGGCTCAACGTGAGCGGCGGAATCGAGCTGTTCGCGTTCTAAGAGCCCCTTCGGGGTCTCGCTACTCTTGCTCCCTTGGCGGTCCGGGCGCAGAACGGCGTGCTCAAAGCGCGTAGACGACGCGCGCGTTCGCGGCTGCTCCTGCAGGGCCTTGCGGCGGCGGTCGCCGTCGCGCTCGCGCTGGCGGCGCTCTTCGGCGCGATCTTCGCAGGCTCGCCGTCGAGGATCCCGGCCGGTGTCACGATCGCGGGCGTCAGCGTCGGAGGGATGACCCCGGCGGCTGCGGAGAAGCTCCTCGAGCGGCGCGCGAACGCGCTCCAGAACGTCCCCGTGACCTTCTTCAGCGGCTCGAAGCGCTGGCAGATCACTCCGTACCGGCTCGGCGTCCAGGCCGACTGGGCGGCCGCGGTCGACTCGGCCCGGCGGCAGGGGGAGGGCCTGGGGCCGCTGCGCGGGTTCCAGCGTGTCCGGGTCCGGGTCTTCGGCGCCGATATCGCTCCACCGGCTCAGGTCTACGAGCCCGCGCTCGAGTATCAGCTCGTGCAGATCGCGGACGAGCTCGACCAGCCGAGCCGCGAGGCGGCGATCGTGCTCAACGGTCTGAAGCCCGTGCTCGTCGAGGGTCAGGCCGGCCGCAAGCTGGACCCCGAGCGAACGGCCGCGACGATGGTCGGCGCGCTGGCCTCGCTCTCCCGCGCGGAGACGCCGCTTCCGGTCGAGATCGAACGGATCACCGTCACAGCCGCCGACCTCCGTCCCGTGCTCGCGCAGACCCGGCGGGCGCTCTCAGCGCCGATCCGGCTCGAGCTCGGAAAGACCTGGTGGCGCCTTCGGCAGCCCCGGATCGCCGAGCTGCTCGCGCTGCCGCACGACGGCTCGCGCAAGCTCGCAATCGGCGGGCCCCGCGCCGAGGACTGGTTCGACCGTTTCGGTGCCCGGGTCGGCCGGCCGCCGACCGACGCGCGCTTCGAGGTCACAGGCGACGGTGGCATTTCGATCGTCCCGCATGCCGACGGGGTCAAGCTCGACGTCGCCGCGACGAGCCGCGAGATCCTGGCAGCGGCGCTCGCGCCGCCCGCGAGGCGCATCGGCGACGTCATGATCGCGAAGCACTCGCCGGAGCTCACGACCGAGCGCGCGCGTTCTCTCGGGATCACGAGCGTCCTCTCGTCGTACTCGACCTTTTACTCCGGCACCGCCGACCGGATCCAGAACCTGCAGCGCGCCGTGCAGCTTCTCGACGAGACGCTCGTCCCGCCCGGCGGGACCTTCTCGCTGAACGAAGCCGTCGGCCCCCGCACGCTCGAGCGCGGCTTCCGCACGGCGCCGGTGATCATCGGCGACGAGTACGAGGAGGATGTCGGCGGCGGGGTCTCGCAGGTCGCGACGACCGTCTTCAACGCGGCGTGGGAAGCGGGCGTGAAGGTGCTCGAGCGGAACCCGCACTCGCTGTACATCAGCCGCTACCAGCTCGGCCGCGACGCGACGGTCAACTACCCCGACCTCGACCTCAAGTTCCGCAACGACACAGGCAAGTGGATGGTCGTGCTCGGAGCGTCGGGTGGTGACGGGATCACCGTCACGCTCGCGGGCCCACCGACCGGACGCCGGGTCGTGAGTGAGCCGGGTCCGCTCGTGGTGACCGGGAACCCCCCCGTGAAGCGCATCAAGGACCCGAAGCTCACGGTCGGCACCGAGGTCGTCGAGGAGCTCGGCTCGTCGCCGCAGTCCGTCACGGTCACCCGCACGGTCTACAACCGCGACGGCAGCGTCCTCTACGACGAGACGTGGCGGACCAACTATCGCGGCGAGAAACGGGTCATCCGCGTCGGCACGAAGAAGAAGGAGAAGCCCAACCCGCCCACGACGTCGACCCCGACAACGACGACACCCACCACGACGTCACCGGCGCCGCCGCCGGCGAACCCGCCGCCTAGGCCGTAGCCTCGGCCTTCGCGATCGCCTCGACGAGCCACGACGGTACGCGTGTCGGGCGGAACGTGTCGGCATCGACGCACGCGTGCGCCGTCTCGCCGTCGGCGATCCTCGTCCCGTCGCGATCGACCTCGTAGACGAACCGGAAGCGCGCGCCGCGGACGTCTCTGCAGCTCGTCCTGACGACCAGCCGGTCGTCGAAGCGCGCCGGCTCGCGGTAGTGCACGTGCGACTCGGTCACGAACGCCTCGACGCCCCGGTCCCGGAGCGTGGGGTAGCCGCCGGTGAAGCGCTCGAGGTACTCGACTCGGGCGAGCTCGAACCAGACGAGGTAGACGCTGTTGTGGACGATCCCCTGTGCGTCGGTCTCGGCGAAGCGGGCTCGAATCTCGGTCGTGGAGGCGTACGGCACGCCACACATCTTCGCGCAGGCCACCAGGGCGCCGCGGCGGGCTTCCTCTCTTCCGCCGCCGCGTCTAGGCGAGCGCGCGGCGGAGCGGCTTCTCGTCGAGCACGCGGTTGCAGGCCGAGCAGATCTTCCGCTCGATCTCGTACGGGACGCCGTTACGCTGTCGGATCGCGTGGAGAGTGACGCTTGTGTGCCTGTGCGGCTTTGTCCGGGACTGGTGCACGCTCATCTCCACTAGAAGATATGACGATTCTCGGATGACTACGACGCACAAAAGGGTTACTGGTCGGCTGCTGAGGACGGTTTCTTACGCACTGCTTACAGTTGTGCTCGCCGGCTGCGGCGGCGGCAACGACGAGGGCGCGCCGACCGCCCCGCCGACGGTCACGACGACGGTGACGACGACGGTCGAACCGACGACGACCGGCTGCGCTCCGGTCGTCGAGCGCGTGGGGTCGGACGCCTTGGCGTACGGCGCTGCCGCGAGGCGCGACCTCCGCGTCTACTACCGCCCGGGTGGACGTTCCGGAGAGCGCTTCGGGAAGCTCAACGCGAACGGCGTGCCGACGGTCTTCGGTGTCGTCGCCAGGCGGGTCGAGGAGAGCTGCGAGCCGAGCTGGTACCGCGTCCGCCTTCCGCGGCGGCCGAACCGGCGGCTCGCGTGGGTGCGCGCCGCCGATGTCACGGTCGGCGCGGTACGTACTCGGATCCTCGTCGACCTCTCCGAGCGCCGCGTGACGCTCTTCCGGTCGGGCCGGCGCGTGCTCTCCACTCCTGCGGCGGTGGGGTCGAGCTCGACGCCGACGCCGACCGGGACGTTCTACGTCGACCAGCGTCTGCACTCGGGCGACCCCACCGGCCCGTTCGGCCCCTCGGCCGTCGGGATCGCCGCCTACTCGGAGGTGCTGACGGGCTGGACCCAGGGCGGCCCGATCGCGATCCACGGGACGAATCGGCCCGATCTGATCGGCCAGGCGGTCTCGAACGGGTGCGTGCGCGTCCACAACGACGTCATCAAGAGGATTTTCGGAGCGACCCTCTCGGGCACGCCCGTCGTGATTCAGGAGTGAGCGCCTTCCGCGGCAAGTCCTCGTTGCCGGGCCGCGCTGGGCGGCCCGGCGGCTCAGCGCCTCGTCGTGGAAGGTGCTCAGTAAGGGTTGGGGATCAGCAGCTCGACGTTCCGGTCGGCGCGGGTGCCGCGCCGGTCGGCGAGCCCGTTACGCCCGTTCTCCGCTTGCGGGTCGTTGTAGGAGAGCTCGCGCGCGACCGACGCGAGCCATTCGACCTCGCGCGCACTCAGCCGCGTGCCGCGTCGAGCCGGCCGCGGTCCCGGCCGAGCCGGCGCGCCCTGGTCGACGATCGTCCCGATGATCGAGAGCGTGCCGTCGGCGTTGTCGGCCAGGTCGAGCAGGCGCGACTGCTGTGGCCAATCCGCGTGCGAGGCGGTGACGATCTCCCAGAACCCGCCGCCTCCCGCGCGAGCATGCGCCGCGATCCGGTTGCGATGCTGATGGCCGGCCACGAAAGCGACGACGCCGGGGTGCCGGAGGAACACGCATTCGACCGGTTCCGGCGTCCCGGTGCACGAGCCGCTGCCGAGGTGCACGTCTTGAGCGGCGTTGGTCATGCTCGCGATCGGGTGATGTGCGAACGCGACGATCACCTCGCGCCGGGCTTCCGCCGCAGTCAGCTCTGCGTCGAGCCACAGGAACTGCGTCCGGTCGACGTTCCCCTGGTCGCCGCTGTCCGCGACGGTGTCGAGGACGACGAACCGGACTCCCGGCTTCGGCGAGAGTGCGTAGTACCCGATTCCGCGCGGCGCGTCCGCGGCGCCGTAGCCGTGACCTGCCGGCACCCCGCGGGTTTGGAAGTGCTCTTGCAGGTACTCCGGTCGCGAAAGCAGCTTGCGCCGTACGTCGAGCCGCACGGACTTCCACCGCCCACGGGTGATCTGCGGCCCGAAGACGACCTCGACGAGGTCGCGGGAGAGGATCTGGACGAGCCGCGAACGCTCCTCGAGCGTCAATCCGCCGGCGACAAGGCCGCGGATCTCCGCGAGGCCGCGGGCGGAGAGCTTCGTCGGCTTCACGCAGCCGACAGCGGCGCGCGCGAACAGCTCGTTGTTCGGGACGTTGCCCTGAACGAGCCCGTCGTGGTTGCCGAAGACCGAGTACCACGGCATCCCGAGCCCGGTCGCTCGGAAGGGCCGGTTCATCAGCTCGAGCAACCCGGGGTAGTCGCGCACGACGTTCGAGCGTCCAATCGAGCGCCGGTTCGCGGCCGCCGTCGGCGCGTAGCCGGGGCCGTCGGTGCCTCGGCTGCTCCTGTCGGGGTCGTAGTAGACGCCGTCGCCCTGAACGCCTTCGTACAGGCGGCCTCGGGCGGGCACCCTGCAGGGGCCGGTGCTGTTGCCGGAGTTCGGGTTGACAACGACTCCGCCGTCGAGGATGTCGATGTACCACCGTGTCTCGTTCAGCTGCGTGTTGTCGACGTTGTCGCCGGTCGCGATCGAGAGCGTGGGCCGGCTGCCGTCGACCTGGCTCCGCAGTCGCCGCACCTGCTGCGCCGACTCCTCCACCACGAACGGCAGCAGTCCCTCCTGCGGCCGGAAGGCCGCATCGAGCGAGCCGCCGTAGCGATCGACGAGCTCGACGCGGGCAGGTGACTCCTCGTCGACGAGCTGGAAGTCGGTCAGCTGGACAAACGAGACGAGCAGGCGACGACGGGACTCCCTGCCCGCCTGCGCCGTACCGAGCTCGGTGCGCACGAGCCGCTGCTCGCCCGCGATGGGGTCGAGCCGCCCGTCGCCGTTCCGGTCGACGATTACACCGCCCAGCGTCGTGGCCGGAGGCGGTGCTGCACCGGCCGCAAGTGCGCCCAGTCCCGCGGCGAGGCAGGCCGCGATCAGAGTGCGTAAGCGCACGTGTGACAGGGTACGGGAGCGAAACCCAACGCAAAGGAGCCTCGATGGCGAAACGCAAACAGAAGGATGTGCTGGCGAGACTGGCGGATGCGGGGGAGGAGGCGCTGAGCCGGCTCGCGTCCTCTCCGGGCGTCGACCGTGTCACCGGCGCCGTCACGAACCTGAAGGATCAGGTCGACGCGCTCGCGAGCAGGGTGCGAGGGATGGAGGCGCTCGAGAAGCGGGTCGAGGAGCTCGAGCGCAAAGTCGAGCGCCTCTCGAAGTCTTCCGGCTCCGTCGGGTCGAGGAAGACGTCGTCCGCCCGCAAGACGTCGTCAGCGCGAAAGACCTCGAGCACCGATAAGCCGCAGTAGGAGGGCTTGGCGAAACGGGCGCTGTGCCGCCGGGCCGCGCTTAGCCCGGGACGCGCACGCGCAGCGCGCGCCGCACGATCTCGAAGCGCGCGGGCGTCGTCCCGGGCTGTTCACCGTCGAGCTCGACCGGGAGCGGCTCGGCGGCGTCGATCTCGACACGCGCTCCTCGCAGCTGCTCGATCTTCGGGTGCGACAGGTGCGTGCCCTTGTAGAGCTTCCCGACGTTGCGCACGAAGTCCACCTTCGTCAGGTCGCCGAACACGAGCACGTCGAAGAGCCCGTCGTCCGGCTGCGCCTCGGGCGCAAGCCACATGCCGCCGCCGTGGTACTGCCCGTTCGCCACGACGGCGTTGTTGAAGGTGCCGCGGCGCTCCTCGTCGTCGACGCGCACGTGCATCTCGACGTTGCGCCAGCCGAAGAAGACCTCGACGAGCGCGACGAAGAAGCTCGCTTTGCCGCCCATCGCCTTGGACTTCGCGTTCGCACGTCGCGCGACCGCCGCGCTCATGCCGGCGCTCCCGATGTTCGCGAAGTACTCCGTCGCCTCGGCACCGGCCCACGAGCGGAACGTCGCCTTGCCCACGTCGACCTCGCGCACGACACCGTTCGCCGCGACGCGCGCGGCCTCCTCCGGTTTCGTCGGGATGCCGTAGGTGCGCGGGAAGTCCATCCCCGTCCCGCGCATCATCAGCCCGACCTCGACCTCGCGGCCCACGATGCCGTTCACGACCTCGTGGAACGCGCCGTCGCCGCCGACGACGACGAGCAGCTCGGCGCCGTCGTCCACGGCCTGCCTCGCCAGCTCCGTCAAGTGGCCCGGCCGGTCCGAGAGGAGCGCGTCGCCGACGAGCCCTTGACCCGCGGCGACGTGCGCGAGCTCGGGCCAGCGCTTGCCCGTCGAGCCGTTCGCCGACGCGGGGTTGACGAGGAAGGTGGTCTTAGTGATGGCCGGTCGCAGTTCGCAGAGCGAGCTGCGTCATCTGGTCGACCGCGTTCCGCATCTCCTCGTCCGTGATGCGCACGAACTCACCCGCGACGACGATGTCGCTCACCGTGAGCAGGCAGCCCGCCTGCACCTTTCGGAGCGCGCCGAGGGTGAACAGCACAGCGGCCTCCATCTCGACCGCGAGCACGCCGCGCTCCGACCAGCGCTCGTACTGCTCGCCGTCGGGGTTGTAGAAGAGGTCGCTCGAGACGATCGGGCCGACCCGCAGCGCCAGGCCCATCTCCTTCGCGGAGTGGACGGCGCCGTGCACGAGCCCCCAGTCGGCGGTCGGAACGTGCGGCTCGTTGACGAGGTGGACCGCCGTCTGGTCCGCCGGGACCGCAGACACCGCGACGATCAGGTCGCCGAGCTTCATGTCGGGCTGCAGGCCGCCGCAGGTGCCGACGCGCAGTAGGCGCTTGACGCCGAGCTGGACGAGCTCCTCGACGACGATCGCCGCCGACGGGCAGCCCATGCCCGTCGCCTGGACCGAGACCGGCCTGCCTTCGAACTCGCCGGTGTAGCCGTACATCGCCCGCTCCTCGTTGCGGAGCACCGGGTTGTCGAGGTAGGTCTCCGCGATGTACTTGGCTCGGAGCGGGTCTCCCGGGAGGAGGCAGGCCTCCGCGTAGTCGCCTGGCTCGGCGCGGACGTGGATCGGCATCGGGCGAGAACCTATCGTCTTGTCGATGAGCCAGCTCTTCGAACCGAGGCTCGAGGAGATCCTCGCCTTCTGCGGACGCGAGCCGATCGAGCGCGTCTTCCTCGAGGACGTCGCGCGGCGCGGGTTGGGTCGATTCGTGGCGGTGCACGGCGACGACGGGCTCGCCGCGCTCTGCCACCTCGGCGCAAACGTCGTGCCCGCAGGCGAGGGGTGCGACCGGTTCGCCCGACGCGTCGAGCGCTCGCGTGCGCGGATGATCATCGGAGCGGAGCGCGCGGTCGGCGAGCTGTGGGCTGCCGCGCGTGAGCGTTTCGGCGACCCACGTGAGGACCGGCCCGGGCAACCCGTCTTCTCGCTCGAGGAAGCTCCGGAGCCGGGAGAGACCGGTCTGCGCGCAGCGACGTCGGACGACCTCGACCGGCTCCTGCCGGCCTGCGCCCTGGCGCACGAGGAGGAGCTCGGCGTGAACCCGCTCGCGCGCGACCCGGACGGGTTCCGCTGGCGGACCCGCGCACAGATCGAGGACGGCCGGTCCTGGGTCTGGCTCGAAGGCGGTGTGATTCTGTTCAAGGCCGAGGCTTCCGCGTGGACCCCGGCCGCAGTCCAGCTCCAGCAGGTCTGGGTCGACCCCGAGGCGCGACGCAAGGGGTACGCGAAGCGGGCGATGCGAGACCTCTGCCGGCTGCTGCTCGACCGAACGTCGTCGGTGTGCCTGTTCGTGCGCCCCGAGAATGCTCCGGCGATCGCGCTCTACCGCAAGATCGGGATGCGTCACGCGCTCGACTACCGCAGCGTGATCCTGTGACGGACGTCACCGAGGACGGGAGCCCCGTCGAGGTCTACCGCCGGCTCCCGGAGACCGGCGAGGCGGATCTCGTCGCCTCGGTCGTCGCGCCGGGCGCGAGCATCCTCGAGCTCGGGAGCGGCGCGGGCCGCGTCACGAACGAGCTCGCTGCGCGCGGTTACCGGGTCACTGCGGTCGACGACTCGGTTGAGATGCTCGCGCACGTGCGTGCTGCCGAGACCGTCTGCGCGAAGATCGAGTCGCTGCGACTCGACCGTCGTTTCGATTGCGTGTTGCTCGGCAGCCACTTCGTCAACGACCTCGCGCGGGCGCCCGTCCTCGAAACGTGCGCGAGGCATGTGGCACACGACGGCGTCGTGCTGATCGAGGCGTATCCGCCGGGGCTCGAGTGGACCGCGGGCGCGGAGAGACGGCTCGGAGATGTCGCGATCCGCCTCGTCGACGTGGAGCGAACAGGCGACCGGGTTCGGGCGACCATGGAGTACGGCGTCGACGGCGAGACGTGGCGTCAGAGCTTCGAGGCCGAGCTCCTCGACGAGGGCGGCCTGACGGCTGCTCTCCACCGAGCGGGCCTGTCCTTCACCGGCTGGGTCGACCGCGACCGCGGTTGGCTCGAGGCGCGTCCCACGTGAAGACCGCGATCCTGGCGCGGCACGGGGAGAGCGAGTTCTCGGCTCGAGCCGTGATGAACGGCGATCCGGGCCTCGCCGGACCGCTCACCGACGAGGGGGTCGAGCAGTCCCGAATGCTCGGCGAGGCGCTTCGCGGGACGGCGATCGGGCTGTGCGTCGTCACGGAGTTCGAGCGCACCAGGCAGACCGCCGACATCGCGCTCGCGGGCCGGGACATCCCCCGCCTGGTCGTGCCAGAGCTGAACGACATCCACGTCGGCGAGTTCGAGGGAGGCCTGCTCGAGACGTACCGAGCCTGGGCGCGGGACCGCTCGCCCGTCGAGATCCCCGCAGGCGGGGAGAGCCGCGCGGGCGTCGCGGAGCGCTTCGCGCGCGGCTTCCGGCGGATCCTGGAGCGGCCCGAGGAGACCGTGCTCGTCGTGGCGCACGGTCTCCCGATTCGCTACGTCCTGCTCGCGATCGAGGGGACGGAGCCGCGGCCGGTGGTCGAGAGCGTCGACTACGCGACTCCGTATCGGCTGAGCCGCACGGACCTCGAGCACGCCGTCGAGCGCCTGGAGCTCTGGGTTCGCGACCCGATTTGGAGGAAGTAGTAGGAGGGTTTGGCGAAACAGGCGCTGTGCCGCCGGGCTGCGCAGGGCGGCGCGATGCGGCGTCCTCAGTCGCGCCCGTATCCACCGATACTGGCGCTCCCTGCGTCCTTGCCTCGCACCACCCACCGCACCCCGGCGACGAGGCCCGTTCCGCCAAACCCTCCTACCCGATCGAGGTATCGACGGACCGCCTGATCCTCCCGAAGATGACCACGCGGTGCGTACTGGCCTGATTGCGGCAGGGCTTGCGTCATTCGCTGCGGTGGTGCTCCTCACGGGCGGGGGGCACGGGCGCGGCGCGACGGTGGCGCACACCTGCTCGGCGACGGACAAGCAGTTCATCGCGAGGACCGAGCTGAGCATGACCGCGCTCGGGGTCTGGGGCGACGACTACCGCCGCGGCGAGGCCACCGAGGCCGAGGTGATCGCGGAGGCGCGGCGGGCGACCACACGGGTCCAGACGCTGAACCCGAGCGACCCCGCGCTCCGCAAGACGAAGACGCTGATGGCCGGGATGCTGACGGAGTACGGGCGCGCGATGCTGGCGAAGTCGAAGCAGAAGGACGCCGCACCGCACATGTATCGGGCCTACGGTCTGGCGAACTTCGCGCACGACGTGCTCGTGGACGCGGAGCCGGAGCTCCGGCGCCGCGGCTGCGACGTGTCGTCGCTCCTCTAGTCGTCGGAGAGGCGCAAGTCGCGAATCCGCTTGCGCGGATCCGCGACCGCTTGGCACCTAAAGGCGGCCGCTTCGCGGCCGCGGCCGTAGCGCTTCCATGTCTCGCAAAGAAAGAGCGCCGCCCCCGCTGGGCGAGGGCGGCGCTTTCGTTGTCGAGCTCTACGCCGCGGCGGGAGCGGGACGGGCCTCGGGGGCCCTCTCTGAGTGCTCCAGCTTCGGCAGCCACTCGAGCCACTTCGGCAAGTACCAGTTGCGCTCGCCGAGGAGCTTCATCGTCGCGGGCAGCAGCACCGCGCGGACGATCGTGGCGTCGATGAGCACTGCGGCCGCGAGGCCGAGACCCATCTCCTTCATGTCGATGAGCGGCAGCAGCGCGAACACCGAGAAGGTGCCGACCATCACGATGGCGGCGCTGGTGACCACACCGGCGGTCGTCTTGATCCCGTGCGTGACTGCCTGCTCGTTCGAGAGGCCGCGGTCATAGGCCTCGCGGATGCGGCTGATGATGAACACGTGGTAGTCCATCGAGAGCCCGAACAGGATCACGAACAGGAACATCGGCAGCCACGGGGTGAGTCCGCCGTTCGACTCGAAGCCGAGCAGGCTCTCGCCCCAGCCCCACTGGAAGACCGCGACGAGGAGACCGTACGCGGCTGCCACCGAGAGCAGGTTGAGCACGATCGCCTTCAGCGCGACCACGATCGAGCGGAACGAGATCAGCATCAGGAGGAACGCGAAGAGCAGGACGAAGCCGAACACGATCGGCACGGAGCGCTTCATGCCCGCGCTCCAGTCCTTGTCCGCCGCGGTCATGCCGCCGACCGCGTACTCGACGCCGTCGACGCTTCCGACCGTCTGTGGGACGAGCTCGTCCCGCAAGGTCGACAGGGCGGCCAGCGAGACGTCGTCCGTGCCGTTGCCGGCGAGCGGGATGTCGACCACGGCGACCGTCTTGTCACGGCTCACCTCGACCTCGATCGGGTTGCTCATCTGGCCGCTGGCGAGCGCCCTCCGCTCCAGGTCGGCGACTGCCCGCCGGACCGGCTCGGAGGTGACGTCGTTGGCCTGGATCGCGACCTTCGCGGGCTCGTTGCCACCGGGGAAGGCGGCCTCGAGCTTCTTGACCGGCTCGATCTCGGCGATCGAGATGTCGTCGATGCTGGTCGTGGCCGTGTTGAGCGTCAAGGCAGGGGCCGCCAGGGCGAAGAGGATCGCCGTGGCCGCCACGATCGAGACGACGGGCCGACGCAGGACGCGGTCGAGGATCGCTCCCCAGACCCTGGAGTCGCCGTCCTTGCGGCGGAGCCGGTGCACGAACGGGACCCGACCCTTCTCGACACGGTCACCGAGCTTGGAGAGCAGCGCGGGCAGCACGGTGAGCGAGCCGATCATCGCGACCGCGACGACCATCATCGTTCCGATCGAGAAGGACATGAACGTCTTGTCGCCGGAGAAGAACATGCCGCCCATCGCGATCAAGACGGTCACGCCGGAGATCAGGACCGCACGGCCGGACGTGGCCGCGGCGGCTTCGAGCGCAGAACCCTCGCTCCGCCCGGCCGCACGCTCTTCGCGCTCGCGCCGGAGGTAGAAGAGCGAGTAGTCGATTCCGACCGCCAAGCCGATGAGCAGGATGACCTCGGCGATCGACTCGTCCACCGGGATGAACTGGCTGGGAAGCGCGATCAGTGCTGTCGTGGCAAAAACGGCCGTGATCGCCAGCAGAAGGGGAATGAAAGCGGCGACGAGCGATCCGAACACGAGCAGCAGGATCACGAGCGTCAGTGGGATCGCGATCATCCCGGCCTTGGCGAGCATGCTGTTGAACGCCGCGTTGACGTCGCGCTCGGTGGTGACGCTGCCGAGCTCGTCGACCGAGAAGCCGGGATGCCGCTTCTCGACCTTGTCCACGGCGGACTCAATCGTCGCGATGTACGTCAGGGCCTCTTCGTAATCGCCCTTCGGACTGAAGGTGACCATCACGGAGCGGCCGTCCTTCGAGACGAGGTCGGTGTGACCGTCCTCGAGCGGCGAGTCCAGCTTCGTGACCTTCGGGAAGCCGTCGAGGGTCGTGGTGACGTCCCGGATCACGGCCCGGAAGGCCGGATCCTTCGCGTCCAGGGTTTTCGACTGGATGAGCACGATCTCGCCCATCTCGTCGTCCGTCTCGGGGAAGCCGGCCTGGACGATCTTGTCGGCCTGCCGTGCCTCGCCGACGTTGGTGTCGCTCGTCTCGAGGTACTTGGTTCCGACCGCGTTGCCGATGAAGAAGGCCGCGATGACGAAGGCGAGCCAGCCGAAGACCGCGGTCTTCCAGTGGTTCGCGCTCCAGCGGCCCATGCGGGCGGCGATGGTGTTTGAGCGCTTCAGGGGTGACAGTGTGACTCCTTTACGGTGGTGTTGGTAGGTAGAGCTCAGGCTGCTCGAACGGAGACGCGAGCGACATCGCGCTGCCTGGCGTCTCGCGGTGCGGCTACCCGCACCCGCGGGGAGGGGACGAGCGCGCGGGCGACGACCCAGGCGGCGAAGACGACGAGGCCGCCCATCGCGGCGTCGAACAGGAAGTGGTTTCCCGTCGCGACGATGTCGAAGAGCATGAAAGGCGGGTAGAGCGCGCCGGCGACGCGGACTGCGGGGCGCCGTGCGTAGGCGACGAGGACGGCGCCCACGATCAGCGAGTAGCCGAAATGCATGCTCGGCACGGCCGCGAACGGGTTGTAGAGGCTCCCGAGCAGGTCCGAGCTGAGGTTCACGTGCGTGTGCGACGAGACCGTGTCGACGAACCCGTGACCCGAGAGGCGCGGCGGGGCGGCGGGGTAGAGGACGTACCCGACGAGCGAGATCGCCGTCGCGACGACCAGCGTGTTCCGGACGAGCGGGAAGCGCGCGGGATGGCTCCGGTAGAGCCAGACGAGCGCAACGGTCGTCGCGCCGAGGTGCATCGTGACGTAGGCGGCGCCCAGCAACCCGGGCAGCGTCGGGATGGTCGGCTGCCCAGTCCTGGACGGCCTGCTCGAAGAAGACGTTGAGGGCGCGCTCGAGCGCGACGATGTCGGACGCGTGGCCGCGCGCGACGTGGACGCTCGAGTCGCCGAGCCCCCTGAGCAGCTCGTAGGCCGCGTAGAGCACGAGCACGATCCCGAGCTCGGCGAGGCCGGGACGGCGGCGGGAGGCGAGGCAGCGGACGCGAGGGCGACTCATGGATCGAGCCTCGCGCAGACGGGCTCGTTTGGAAGTGGGGCGCTCCCGCGTCTGGGGGTGCGGCCAGCCGTACTTGAGGCTTGATGGAAAGTCGCTGCGGCAGCGGCCGCGAAGCGGCCGCCTTTAGGTGCCAAGCGGTCGCGGATCCGCGTGAGCGGATCCGCGACTTGCGCCTCTATCTACTGATCAGGCGTTCAGGAAGGTGATCACCGCGAGCACGCGGCGGTGGTCCTCCGCGCTCGCGGGCAGGCCGAGCTTCGTGAAGATGCTCGTCACGTGCTTCTCGACGGCACGCGCGGTGACCACGAGCTTCTCGGCGATCGCCTGGTTCGAGCGGCCCTCGGCCATCAGCTCGAGCACCTCCCGCTCCCTCGGCGTGAGCGCGTCGAGCGGGTCCTCGCCGCGGCGGCGCCCGACCAGCCGCGAGACGACGGTCGGGTCGAGCGCCGAGCCGCCCTCGGCGACCCGGCGGACGGCGTCGGCGAACTCGGCGACGTCCGCGACTCGGTCCTTGAGCAGGTACCCGACGCCCTCCGCGCTCCCCTGGAGCAGCTCGAGCGCGTAGCCGGCCTCCACGTAGGAGGAGAGCACGAGGACGCCCGACGTCCGGGTGGCGCTCGCGGATCTCCTTCGCGGCGCGCAAGCCTTCGTCGGTGTGCGTCGGGGGCATGCGGATGTCGACGATCGCGACGTCGGGCTTGTAGCTCCGCACCTTGAGCAGGAGGTCGTCGGCGGTGCTCGACTGGCCCGCGACTTCGAAGCCGGACTCCTCCAGGAGCTTCGCGATCCCCTCGCGTAGGAGGACGGAGTCGTCGGCGAGCACGACGCGCAGCTTCGGGCCTCTCTCGGAGTCGATCGCCGGGGGGAGCAGCTCCGCGGTCAGCTCGTCATGGAGCACCTGGAACATCCGCTCGCGCTCGCCGAACCCAGGAAGGCGGTGGTCGCCGAGGTCCGCGAACTGCACGCCGCTCTCCTCGACGCGCGCCCGTGCGTTCGTCGAGAGGATGATCTGCCCGCCCGCCGCGGCCGCCGAGACGCGGGCGGCACGGTGGACCTCGATCCCGACGTAGGCGCCGCCGTCGAGCTCGGCCTCGCCCGCATGGATCCCCATCCGAACGCGCGGCTTGGCGCCGCTCGGCCACTGGTGTGCGGTCAGCGCCCGCTGCGCCGCGACCGCGGCGGCGACGGCGTCCACAGTCCGCTCGAACGCGGCGAACAGCTCGTCCGCGCGGCAGTCCACGACGTGCCCGCCGGCCTCCTCGACCGCTGAGCGGATCAGCGTGCGGTGGTCCTCGAGGACACCCGGGAAGGCGTCTCCGAGCTGCCGCGCGAGCGCGGTGGAGGCCTCGATGTCCGTGATCAGGAAGGTGACGACTCCGCGGGGCAAGTCCACCCTGTCGAGTCTAGGACGGTTTGTCCTGCGACAGGTCCGGGCGTACGATCGAAGACGAGATGAGCGGGAAGCTGAAGCGCGGCGAGCCGGAGCAGGTCGAGCGACTCCGAGCGCTCGCGGAGGCGTTCCGGCCGGCCGCACCGATCGATCGGCAAAGCCTGTTCTCGGGCAGAACGCAGCAGCTGGGCGACCTGTTCGCGGTCGCAGAGCAACCGGGCCAGCACGCAGTCGTCTACGGAGAGCGCGGGGTCGGCAAGACCTCGCTCGTCAGCGTGGCTTCCGAGCTGCTCTCGGCGGCCGGGGTCGTGACGGCCAGGACGACGTGCGACCGGAGCGACGACTTCGAGAGCGTGTGGCGAAAGGCACTCGGGGAGCTCCATTTCACGGTCACGCGTCCGGGGGTCGGCTTCGCCGCACCGGCGCGGGACGTGAGCGTGAGCGCGTCGGCGCTGTTGGCCGAGGACGCGACGCCGCACGACGTGAGGCGCGGGCTGCAATCGCTGGCAGCCGGGCGCCGGGTCGCCGTCTTCATCGACGAGTTCGACCGGCTCTCGTCGGACGCCGATCGTCTGCTCTTCGCAGACACGATCAAGACGCTGTCCGACGAGCTGCCCGATGCGACTGTCGTCCTCGTCGGGGTCGCGGACGACGTTGAGCAGCTGATCGCCGACCACCTCTCGATCGAGCGCGCGCTCGTGCAAATCCACATGCCCCGGATGTCCCACGCCGAGCTCGCGGAGATCGTCGTGCGCGGGGTAGAGGGTGCGCGGCTGACGATCGCACGGGACGCCCTCGACACGATCGCTCGGCTGGGGCAGGGACTTCCACACTACGCTCACCTGCTCGGGCAGCTCTCCGCGCGAAACGCGCTCGAGGATCTCCGCATCAGCGTTCGCCTGCGCGACGTGAACGACGCCGTCGCGGAGGCGATCGAGAAGACCCAGCAGACCGTCCGCGAGAGCTACCGCCGCGCGACGGAGGAGAACGGCGACGCGCTCTTCCCGACGGTCGTCCTCGCGTGCGCCCTCGCGCCGTCGGACGAGTACGGCTTCTTCGGCGCCTCCGACGTCCACCTGCCCGAGGCGGACGTCGATCCCGCGGCGTACCTCGACTCGCTGGCCGCGAGTGAGCACGGCAACGTGCTCCAGCGGCGGGGCGTTGCAAACCCTCGCTACCGCTTCGTCAACCCCCTCCTGCAGCCGTACGTGCTGATGCGGGGGCTGGCTGAGGGGACGGTCGCGCCCGAGCTCCTGCCTTCCTAGAGGAGGGGCAGTTCGGCCCGGACGGTCGTCCCGGTGCCGGACTCGCTCGACACCCGCAGCCTCCCGCCCAGCGCTTCGACGCGATCGCTCAACCCTCGGAGCCCGGAGCCCTTCGCAGAGTCCGCTCCGCCGACTCCGTCGTCGGAGACCTCGACGACGAGCAGGCCGTCGTCGCGCGCGAGATCCACGCGCGCGCTCTGTGCCGAGGCGTATTTCGCGACGTTGGTCAGCGACTCTGCGACGACGTAGAACGCGGCAGCCTCGATCGGCTCCGGCAACCGCTCCGTCGGTAGGCCGTTCACCACGACCGGCACCGTGGCGCGCACCGCGAGCGCCTCGAGGGCGGGGGCCAGCCCGCGGTCGGTGAGGATCGCGGGGTGGATCCCGCGGGCGAGCTCCCGGAGCTCCTCCAGCCCGAGGGCGAGCTCCTCGCTCGCGCGGTCCAGGAGCTCGTGCGCACCGCCGGGGTCGTTGGGCAGCTTCGCCTGCGCGAGTCGAAGCCCGAGCGCGAGCGCGACGAGCCGCTGCTGCGCGCCGTCGTGGAGGTTGCGCTCGAGGCGTCGGCGCTCCGCGTCGCCCGCCTGGACGATGCGGGAGCGCGAAGCGGTCAGCTGCTCGCGCGCCTCCGCGTTCGCGAGCGCAACGGCGACGAGCCTCGTGAACTTCCCGAGCCGCTGCTCGGCGTCAGAGGGGAACCGGTCGGGCGGGCCGATGGAGATCGACGTCGCGCCCCAGAGGCGTCCCGAGACGACAATCGGCGCGGCGACCCCGGAGGAGACGCCCTCCTCGGTCATGTGCGCCTGCACCGCTTCGGGCATGTTCTCGATGTCGATCCGCTCCGGGCGACCGCTGTCGTAGACGCGCGCGATCGCGCCGCCCTGGAACGGGACCCGCACACCCTTGCGGTCGAAGCGTCCGTCGGCGTCCCAGCCTCCGACGATCACGGTCGCGTTCTCCCCGTCGATGTAGCGGACCGTCGCCGCGGAACGCGCGCCGAACAGGCGTCCGACCTCCTCGGAGACGGTGTCGAAGAGCCGCTCAGGACGCTCCTCCGTGGCGACGTCGACCGCGACTCGGCTGAGCGCGGCTTGCTCGTCGGCGAGCGCAGCGAGGTCCTCGCGCGCCTGCGCGTTCGCGAGCGCGACCGCGACGAGCTTGCCGAACTGCACGAGCCGCTCCTCCGCGTCCTCGGGGAACTCCTCGTCGCCGGTGAGGGAGACCACGACCCCGCCCCAGAGCTCGCCGGAAACCTCGATCGGGGCCGCGACGAGCGATCTGATGCCCAGGTCGCTGAGCAACGCGACAAGCTCGGGTTGCGAGTTCTCTGGGTCGTCGATGCGGCCTCTCGCCGGCCGGCCCGTTTGGCGGACCCGCGAGACCGGTCCGCCGCGCAGCTCGAACCGCGTTCCCACCGGCGAGACGTCGGAGCGTTCGTCGCTCCACCTGCCCACGACGACGCACTCGTCCTCGTTCAGCTTGTCGAAGCGGAAGAGGGTGGCAGCGTCCGCACCGAACAGGCGCCCGACCTCCTCGGTCACGACGTGGAAGACGGACTCGGGTTGCGTCGCCGTCGCCACTGCGACCGCCACGCGGCTGAGCGCCGCTCGCCCTTCGGCGAGTGCGGCGAGCTGCTCGCGTGCCTCTGCGTTTGCGAGTGCGACGGCGACGAGGTTCGCAAACTCCCCGATCTGCTCCTCGTCCTCCTCCGCGAACGTCTTCTCACCCGTGACAGAGACGACGACGGCGCCCCAGAGCGAGCCAGACACCGTGATCGGTGCGGCTGCGAGCGAGATGACTCCGAGCTCGCGCAGTCGCGTAGCGAGACGGGGCGAGATGTCTGGGTCGTCCACGTGCCCCGTCGTGGGAAGCCCAGTACGGCGGACGCGGTCGAGCGGGCCGCCTTCGAGCTTGACCACCGTGCCCGACTCCGCGATCGGCACTCCGGGCTCGCTCCATTTCCCGACGATCACCCCTTCGTCCTCGTCGAGCTGGTTGAAGCGGACGAGGTTCGCGGCGTCGGCGCCGAGCAGCCGCGCGACCTCCTCGGTCACGACGTCGAAGACCGCCTCCGGACGGTCGGCTTTCGCGACGGCGACCGCCACGCGGCTGAGTGCCGCGTTTCCTTCCGCGAACGCGTTCAGGGCCTGCTCCTGGAGCTTTCGAGCGGTGATGTCGCGGACGATCGCGACCGACTCACTCTCACCGCTGCGGACGATCCGCGCTTCGAGGTAACGCAGCGGCTCGTCGTCGTACTCCAACGTGTAGTTCACGACCTCGACGCTGTTGTTCTCCAGCGCTCTCGCCATCGCGCCGAACACCGCGTCGGCTGCCTCGGGCGACAGAACGTCGCGGACGTTCTTGCCCAGCAGTTCGTCGGATTCGATCGGGAGGCGGGCTGTCTCGCTCAACCGGAACTCGAGGAACGTTCCGTCCGCGGCGACCCGGTACATGCTGTCCGGGATCGCTTCGAGCAGCGCCCCAGCTCGGCGCTCGCTGGCCGCGAGCGAGCGGAGCGACAGCCCGCGCTCGAGCGCGATCCGCGCGGCGTCGAGCACCTCCTCGAACTCCGGCTGGTCCTGCAACGACGCGTCGTGCACGACGAGCTCCTCGCCGACGCTGGTGACCGAGCGGTCGGCGTCCGTCGGCGGGAGCTCGAGCGGCTGACCGGAGACGTCGACATACCCGGGCGCGGTGGTCGAGCGATAGCCGAGCTCGAGGGTCGGGTCGCGGAGCGCGCGGCGAAGCACGTCCTGGACCTCCTCGGGCGTGCGCTTCTCCGACAGCTCGGCGACGAGCCTGCGCGTCGTTGCGCCGAAGCGCGAGCGCAGCAGTCCGTAGAGGAACGAGAGCGGGACGAGGAGAAGCGCTGCGAGGACGGCCCAGTTGACGATCCTTGCTCCCCGGTGCGAAAAAATCTCGACGATAGTCTGCACGAACACGATCCCGATCAGGAGCGCGGCGGTGACGAAGACCGGAGCCAGCGCTCGCCGGAGCGCCGGGGATGCGCCCCGCCAGCGGCGTACGAGTTGGACGAGCACGAGGAGCGCCAGCACGACGGAGCTGACCGCGTAGGCGATCGCGATTCCCGTGGCGAGTGTCTGGTGCGGGGAAACCGCAAGCACGTTGTCCGGGCAGGGACCGTCGCAGACCGCCAGGTCGCCCTCGTCGAAGACGAACGCGAGCGCCGGCAGAACGGTGGCGACGGCATAGAACGCGATCGCGATCCAGCGGTCGGTCCGGGTCGCGAGCTCGCCGGTCGGAAAGGCGAGCAGGAGGTGGACGAGGAGTGCGGCGAAGAACGTCCCCAGCACGAGGCCCGCGGTGAAGAGGTACTCGTTGTCGGCCGCGCTGAGCGCGCCGAGGAACCAGCTGAAGCCCACGAAGATCAGCAGGAGGCCCGTCCGGTTGTGCGGCCGCTGCGCGCGCGCCACGAGACCGCTCGCGACGAAGGCCAGCTCGATCGGCACGGCCAGCAGCAGCACCGCGAGCTTGTCGTCGGTGTGATCGCTCGTCGCGACGATGAGGATCGCGCCGGCCGCGCAGGCGAGCGCGAGCGTCCAGATCCCCAGGATGGAGCGTGTCTTCACTCCAGGAGCTCTGCCAGTCTCCCCCCGGAAAGCTCGGCCTTCGGGATGAAGCCGCGGGAGCCACAACTGCGGACGAGGTCGCCGAACTCGGAGGCGTCGCGACTCGAGGTCAGGACGATCTTGGGGCTCGCTCCGTTGCCGCAGAGCTTCCTGGAGATCTCGAAGCCGTCCGTGTCGGGCAGTTGGATGTCGAGCAGGACGACGTCCGGGCGGAGCCGCGCGAAGGCCTCGAGGGCGGAGGCGCCGTCCTCGGCCTCGCCGACCACCTCGTAGCCCTCCGCTTCGAGGACCTGCCGCGCGGTGGCGCGGAAGGTGGCATGGTCGTCGACGATCAGGACTCTGGGCATGCCGAAATGGTGTCACGGGGCGGTTCCCGCCGCCATACGGCTAGCCGTACCCTTGGCAGATGGACGTCGCGGCCCGAGTGGAGGCCCAGATCAAGGCGAAACAGCTCTTGCCGGAGGGAGGCGAGGTCACAGCGCTCGTCTCTGGCGGGGCCGACTCGACCTGCCTGTGGCACGTCCTCGGCGCGCTCGGCTACCGGGTCTCAGCTCTCCACGTCGACCACGGCCTGCGAGGAGCGGAGTCCGATGAGGACGCGCGGTTCTGCCGCGAGGTCCTCGGCGCCGAGGTCGTCGACGGCCGTGGCGGAACGACCGAGGAGGAGCTTCGCGAGATCCGTTACTCCTTCGCGACCGACCGCCTGCGTGCGACCGGGCACACCGCCTCGGACCTAGTCGAGACCGTCCTCTACCGGCTCGTTTCCCGCGGCGCCGCGTCGGGGATCGAGGCGAAGCGCGCCGACGGCGTCGTCCGCCCGCTGCTCACGCTCACGCGCGAGGAGACCGCGGCCTACTGCGAATGGGTCGGCCTCCCGTTCCGCACCGACAGCTCGAACGCCGAGACGAAGCGCGGCCTGATCCGCGAGCGGATCCTGCCGCTCCTTCGAGAGCTGCACCCGGCGGCAGACGCGAACCTCCTGTCGCTCCTCGACGAGGACGACGCGCTCCGCGACCTCCTCGCGGGCACCGGCGTCACGCGCCGGCTCGACCTCGGCGGCGGCGTGAGCGCCGTCCGTGAATACGACTCGGTCTGGCTCGAGCGCTCGCCGACCGCGCTCGACCGGGAAGTCGCCTGGGGAGCCTGGCGGATCAGCGCCGAGGAGAAAGGGCTTAAGGTACGAGGCTGGCGCCCGGGCGACCGGCTCGCGGGCCGAGGGAGGAAGATCCAAGACGTGTTCGTCGACGCCAAGATCCCACGTTCGCAGCGCGAGGCCTGGCCGCTCGTGGTGCGAGGGGACGAGGTCGTCGCCGTGCCGGGGATCGTCGACGCGCCGGGCGTGAAGGCGGAGCGTGTCGCAGGCTGAGCTCGAGCGCGCGATCAGCGAGACGCTGATCGACGAGCAGACGCTGAAGCGGCGGATCGCCGAGCTCGGCGAGGAGATCTCCAGCGACTACTCCGGGCACGACCTGCTGCTCGTCGGGGTCCTCAAGGGCGCGGTCTTCTTCATGAGCGACCTGATGCGCCACCTGAGCGTCCCCTGTGAGATCGACTTCATGGCGATCTCGAGCTACGCCGGTGCGACGGAATCGTCGGGCGTCGTCCGGATCCTCAAGGACCTCGACATGAACATCGAGGGCCGGGACGTCCTCGTCGTGGAGGACATCATCGACTCGGGTCTAACGCTCTCCTACCTGATGCGCAACCTGGAGTCCCGTGAGCCCACCTCGCTCGAGATCTGCGCGCTTCTGACGAAGCCGGAGCGCCGCGAGATCGACGTTCCGGTCCGCTACGTCGGCTTCGAGATCCCGAACCGATTCGTCGTGGGCTACGGATTGGATTTCGATGAGAAGTACAGAAATCTCCCGTACGTGGGCGTTCTCGACGAGGCGCTCATCCCGAACCCGGAAAACCTCCCCTGAATGGGCCAGGGTAGCCCGGAAGTGGGCTGCTACCCTCAACGAGCGTGAACCGCTTCTTTCGCAGCGCCTTTTTCCCCCTCCTCGTAATCGTGGCGCTCGCCTGGCTGGCGAGCGAGACGCTCCGCGGGGACAACGGGAAGGAGCGCGACGTGACCTACTCGACGGTCCGAGACCAGGTCGAGTCGAACCCGTCGCAGATCGAGAGCGTCGTCTTCGACCCGAAGAAGCACGGGATCACCGTCAAGTACCGGGACGACACGACGGCGAACGTCAACTACCCGACCGACCAGTCGCAGGAGGCCTTCGAGCAGCTCCTGGCGGAGCAGCACGTCGCCTACGACTCGAAAGGCACGGGCTCCTCCGCGATCTGGGTCCTGCTCTCGACCCTCCTCCCGTTCGTGCTCCTGTTCGGCTTCTGGATCTTCCTGATGAACCAGGTGCAGGGCGGCGGCTCGAAGGTGATGTCGTTCGGGAAGTCGCGTGCGAAGCGGATGACGCCCGACTCGCCGAAGATCGGCTTCAAGGACGTCGCAGGCGCGGACGAGGCGGTCGAGGAGCTACATGAGATCAAGGAGTTCCTCGAGAACCCGAAGAAGTTCCAGGCCCTCGGAGCGCGCATCCCCAAGGGAGTGCTGCTCTACGGGCCGCCTGGCACCGGCAAGACGCTGCTCGCGCGCGCGGTCGCGGGCGAGGCGGGCGTGCCGTTCTTCTCGATCTCGGGCTCCGACTTCGTCGAGATGTTCGTCGGCGTCGGCGCCTCGCGTGTGCGCGACCTGTTCGAGCAGGCGAAGCAGGCGTCGCCGTGCATCGTCTTCATGGACGAGATCGACGCGGTCGGCCGCCATCGCGGCGCCGGCCTCGGCGGCGGCCACGACGAGCGCGAGCAGACGCTGAACCAGCTCCTCGTCGAGATGGACGGGTTCGAGCTGAAGGACAACATCATCCTGATCGCGGCGACGAACCGCCCCGACATTCTCGACCCGGCGCTGCTGCGCCCAGGACGCTTCGACCGGCAGATCGTCGTCGACCGCCCCGACCGCAGCGGGCGCAAGAAGATCCTCGAAGTGCATTCGAAGGGCAAGCCGCTCGAGCCGTCGATCGACCTCGAGACGCTCGCTGCCGGGACACCCGGCTTCACGGGCGCCGACCTCGCGAACCTGATCAACGAGGCCGCGCTGCTCGCGGCGCGGCGCGGCAAGAAGATGATCGAGCAGGAGGAGCTCGAGGAAGGCGTGATGCGTGTGATCGCCGGCCCGGAGAAGAAGACGCGACTCTTCTCAGAGGAGGAACGCCGCATCACCGCTTACCACGAGCTCGGCCACGCGATCGTCGGCCACTATCTCGACCAGGACACCGACGTCCACAAGATCTCGATCATCGGCCGCGGCCAGGCGCTCGGGTACACGATCTCGCTCCCGCGCGAGGACCGCTACCTGACGACGAAGAAGTCGCTGATGGGCAACCTCGCGATGACGCTCGGGGGTCGCGCCGCGGAGGAGATCGTCTTCAACGAGGTGACCACCGGTGCGGCGAACGACCTCGAGAAGGTCACGTCGACGGCGAAGCAGATGGTGATGCGCTTCGGGATGAGCGAGAAGCTCGGTCCGCGCGTGCTCGGCCGCAACCACGATCTCCCGTTCCTCGGCCGCGAGATGTCCGCGGAGCCCGACTACTCCGAAGAGGTCGCCCGAGAGATCGACGACGAGATCCGCCGGATCATCGAGGAGGGTCACGACATGGCCCACAAGGTGCTCCGGGAGCACATGGAGGAGCTCCACCGGATCTCGAACATCCTGATCGAGCGCGAGACGATCGACAAGGACCAGTTCCTCCGCCTGCTCGCCGGCGACCCCGAAGAGGACGTCTTCGAGGACGAGAAGCCGGTGCCCGAGCCCGACGCGAAGCCCGCCGAGGAGCCCCGCCGCCAGCCGAAGCCGCGGCCGTTCCCGCTCCCGGGGGCCACGATGCAGCCCCCGGCGGAACCAGAACCGTCGTAGCGCGGGGAACCCGTGGTTCCCTACAAGCCCTAACGCTCGACGTTACGACGTCAGCACGTAGGAGTCGCCTCGTTGCCGGAACGCGTGCGCCCGCGCTGACGCAGCGGTTCGCTCGCCTGCGACGACCTCGCCCGGCTTCGCGGTGCGGACTCGACGAGCAGCGAGAACCGGGGCGGCGCCTTCGACTCTGTCGCCCAACGTCACGTCGGCGGTTGCGAGCCCTGCCCGGGGACGCACCGAATCTCCGAGCTCGCTCGTGAGCCTGTCGCGGGCCCGCACGGCGGCCGCGATCGCGTCGTCGGCGCTCGTATAGACGGCGAGCAGGGCGTCCGCGAGCCCGCGCTCGACGTGCTCGGCCGTTTCGCCCAGCTCCTCGGTCGCGAGAGCGAGCGCGCGGCCGGCGACAGCCTCCACCTCGCCCTGGATCCCGAGGTCGAGGAAGAGCGCGGTCGCGGTGAGGGTCCGCTCGGAGACGGCCGCCAGCGAGTCGTCCTGTCGCAGGATCGCCTGCTCCAGCTGCTGGAGCCGCGGGCTCGGTTCGATCCCGAGCTCGTCGTGGAGCGTAGTTCGCGCGGCCCGGTACGCGTCGAGCGCCTCGGCCTGGCGGCCCGCGCGGTAGAGCGCGAGCATCAGCTGCGCGCGGAAGGCCTCGCGCAGAGGGTGTTCCGCGACGAGCGACTCGAGTTCCCCGATCATCTCCGACGAACGGCCGCTCGTCAGGTCGGCCTCGATCCGCTCCTCGGTCGCCGCCACGCGCTCCTCCTCGAGCCTCGCAGCCTCGAGCGGGAGCCCGCAATCGCAGAGGGCCGCACCACGCCAGAGCGACAGCGCCTCGCTCAGCAGGACGGCTGCGTCCTCGGGCTCGCTCCGCCGCGCCTCCGAGACGAGGCGGTCGAACTGGCGCACGTCGACGTCGCCCTCCACGAGGTAGCCCGGGTCCCGGGTCTGGATCACCCCTTCGCCGAGCAGCTTCCGCAGGCGTGAGACGTAGACCTGGAGCGCGGTCGTGGCGGTCGCGGGCGGGTCTTCGCCCCAGAGCTCGTCGATCAGACGGTCGGTGGAGACGACCCGTCCGGCGTTCAGCGCGAGGACGGCGAGCAGGGCGCGCTGCTTGCCGCGGCCGACGACGATCGTCCGTCCGTCGATCCGCACCTCGAGTGGCCCGAGGAGGGCGTACTCCACCGTTCAGTTTTAGCGCTCGTTTAGGTCCGAAGCCAGCGCCGATTTAGCGGCGGGGCGGATCCTCCTCTCATTCCGCAAGACATGAACGAAGCAGGAGGAGGAAGAGCAATGCGTTGGACTCGGAGAAATCATCTGAAAGTGAAGGCACTGGCGCTCTCCCTGGCGACTTCTGCGGTCGTCGCCGGCCCCGCGTCGGCCATGGTTCACGACGGGGGCAGCACAGTGACCCCGACGTTCGCACCGATCACGAGCGTCGCGCAGCAGTACGGTGGGACCGCCGAGCTGCCGGCGGCACAGCAGGCCGAGATCTCGTACCTCAGCTGGGGCGCGACGGCCGAGAACACGCTGCCGTTCCAGAGCGCACGCGACGGCGGCCCCGTGTTCATGAACGGGCTCCCTGAGGGCTACGTCGGCTCCGGGATCACCCAGGGCGGCGTCACCCCGACGAACCTCGCTCGGGCTTACGTGCCGAAGGCGCAGGCTGAGATCTCGTACCTCAGCTGGGGCAAGGTTCTCGAGACCGAGGCGGTCGGCGGCGGCGTCACGCCGACGAACCTGGCTCGGGCATACGTGCCGCTGGTCCAGGGCGTCTCCAACCCTGACGGCTACCAGCCGCAGCTGCGGGGCACCGAGCAGCTCGTCATCCGTGACAAGCCTGACGGCTTCCAGCCGCAGACGAAGAACGCCGACGTCGTCTCGGTCTCGGCCGGCTCCAGCCTCGACAGCCGCGACCTCGCGCTCGGGTTCGGGCTCGGCCTGATCCTCGCGACTGCGGCGGCGATCGCGCTCGCGATGGTTCGCGACCGCCAGAGGATGGCGCACTCGTAAGACCACGGGGAGGTCTCCGAGGAGAAACGGCCCGCCCGGGGGACGGCGGGCCGTTTCTTTGAGCACGGGGGAACCCAGCGTGTCGCTCACTCCTTGTCAGGCAGCGCGAGTACCGGATTCCCAGCTCGCCCAGAGGGCTGCATAGCGCTCCCCTTGGGCGACGAGCTCGTCGTGCGTTGCGAGTTCCACCAGGCGGCCGCCCTCGATCACGGCGACACGGTCGGCGCGCTGCGCCGTGGAGAGCCTGTGCGCGATCGTGATCACGGTGCGGCCCTCGGAGACGGCGCTGAGAGCGCGCTCGACCAGCGCTTCGGTCGCAGGGTCGAGCGACGACGTCGCCTCGTCGAGGACGATCACCGTCGGGTCTGCGAGCGCCACCCGGGCGAGGCCCACGAGCTGCCGCTCGCCGGACGAGAGCCGGACCCCGCGTGTGCGCACGTCGGTCTGAAGCCCGTTCGGGAGCGCCTCGAAGCGCGTGAGGGCGCCGATCCGGCGCAGCGCATCGGCAACCTGCTCGTCGCTTGCGCCCGGCAGCGCGAGCCGGACGTTGTCAGCGAGCGTGCCGGAGAACAGGTGTCCCTCCTGCGGCAGGAAGACGATCCGGCGCCGAAGCGAGTCGAGGGTCGCATCGCGCAGGTCGATGCCGCCGAGGCGCACGACGCCCTCGCTCGGGTCGTACTGGCGCGTGAGCAGCTTCGCGAGCGTCGACTTCCCCGCGCCGGTCGGCCCGACGAGCGCGAGCTGCTCGCCCTGGCGAACGGTCAGCGACACGTCGTGCAGCACGGGCTCGTCGCCGTAGCCGAACGTCAGGCGCTCGGCCCGCAACGCGCCGCTGTCGGGGAGCTCCTGATGCCCGCCGAGCACCGTCACGGGCGTCTCGAGCAGCGCGACGAGCTTCGTCAGGGCGGCGCGCCCGGACTGGAACTGCGACAGCCAGTCCCCGAGCCGGCCGATCGGGTCGAAGAGCGAGAAGAGATAGAGCGAGACCGCGACCACGGTCCCGATCGTCGTGTCGCCGCGCCAGTAGAGCCAGCCGCCGACGAGCACGACCGCCGCGGTGGAGAGCGCCTGCGCGAACGAGATCACCGAGAAGAACGAGATGTTGACGAGCGAGATCCGCCGCCAGGCGCGAACCTGCGCGCGCGAGCGGCCGCGGTAGCGATCGAACTGCGCCTGCTCGCGCCCGTACGCCTTGACGACGCGAACGCCCGTCAGCCCCTCCTGGAGGGACGTCATCGTGTCGGCGACGCGCTCGCGGAGCGAGAGGTAGGACGGGTGCGAGCGTCGATGGTACGAGAACGCGGACACGACCAGCAGCGGGAACGAGACGAGCACGACCGCGGCGAGCACTGGTGAGAGCAGGACGATCGCGATCCCCGTGACCACCAGGAGCAGGACGCTGCCGACGACCTCGATCAGCACGTGCCGGGTGAAGGTGGTCAGCGTCTGGACGTCCGACGTCAGTCGCGCGACGAGCACGCCGGCGCGTTCGCTCTCGAAGAAGGGCATCGAGAGCCGCTGCAGGTGCTCGTAGGCCGCGACCCGCAGGCGGCCGAGGAAGCGCTCGCCGGCCCGCGCGGAGCAGACGACGACCAGTCGCTCGAACAGCGGACGCGCCAGCACGAGACCGAGGTACGCGAGAGCGGCACGCCGGATCGCGCCCTCGTCGTCGCCGAGGATCCCTTCGTCGATCGTGTACTTGAGGAGCGCGGGTCCCGCAACGGTGATCAGCGTCGAGCCGACGATCCCGAGGGCGGCGAGCAGAATCAGCCTGCGGTACGGGCGCATGAACGACCACGAGCGCGAGAGCACCGGCAGCTTCATGCGGCCTCGATCGCGAGCAGCGTCCGGTAGCGGGTGGAGCGGCGGAGCAGCTCGGCGTGCCTGCCTTCCTCGACGACGCGGCCCGCCTCGAGCACGACGACACGGTCCGCGAGCGCGATCGTCGCGGCTCGGTGGGCGATCACGAGCGTTGTTCGCCCTTCCATCACGGTCGAGAGCGCGGCGCGAATCTCGTGCTCCTTGGTCGCGTCGACCGCCGAGGTCGCGTCGTCGAGGATCAGCACGGCGGGGTCGGCGACGATCGCGCGCGCAATCGCGATTCGCTGACGCTGGCCGCCCGAGAGCGAGAACCCTCGCTCGCCCAGCACCGTGTCGTAGCCGAGCGGGAGTGCCTCCACGAACTCGTGCGCGCCGCCCAGGCGCGCGGCGGCCTCGATCTCCTCTCGGGACGCGTCGGGCCGTGCGAACGCGATGTTCGCGGCCACCGTGTCGGAAAAGAGGAAGGTGTCCTCGAACACGATCCCCACGGTGTGGCGCAGGTCGTCCACCCGCAGCTCCCGGACGTCGACCCCGCCGACGAGGACGCGGCCGAACTGCGGGTCGTAGAAGCGGGAGAGCAACGCGGCCGCCGTGGTCTTGCCGGAGCCCGTTCCGCCGACGAGCGCGACGGCGGTCCCGGCCGGGATCTCCAGCGAGAAACCGTCGAGGATCGGCCGCCCTCGTTCGTAGCCGAAGACGACATCCTCGAAGGCGACGTCCGCGGCACCTCGCTGCGCGAGCCGTTTCGGGCTCGCGGCCTCGACGACCGCCGACTCCGACCCGAGCACCTCAGTGATTCGCACGGCGGCGGCGACGGCCTGCTGCACCGTCTGCACCCGCTGTCCGAGCGTGCGCAACGGCCAGACGAGGATCGCGAGGTAGAGGTTGAAGGCGGCGAGCTGGCCGAGGGTGAGCTCACCGTCGATCACGCTGTTGGCTCCGAACCAGAGGGTCGCCAGGATCCCGAGCAGCGGTAGCGCCTCGAGAGCGGGCAGGAAGACCGCGTCCACGCGCGCGACATCGAGTGCGCGGTCGACGACGCGGTCGCTCGCGACGCGGAACCGCGCGTTGAGCGCGTCTCCTGCGCCGAGCCCCTTCGCGACGCGGATCCCGGCGATCGTCTCCTCTGCGAGCGCGGTCGTGTGACCGAGCTCCTCCTGCAGCCGCCGCGTCGTACCCCCGTAGCGAGACGAGTAGCGCCAGAAGCCGATCGAGACGAACGGCAGCGGCAGCAGCACGATCAGCGCGAGCGGCAGGTCGATCGTGAGCAAGATGACCGAGACCGCGACGACCGTGAGCACGTAGCCGACGGTGTGGCCGGCCGCGTCGAGCAGCCGCGCAATCAGCTCGGCGTCGTTCGAGGCGCGGCTCATCAGCTCGCCCGCGCCGACGCGGTCGTGGAACCGCGCGTCGAGCTCGAGCGCGCGGGTGAAGAGGGCGTCGCGCACCGCTGCGTCGGCGTGAGCCCGGTTCCGAATCGCATAGAAGTGCCGCACCCCTCCGGCGCCTGCCTCGATCACGCCGAGCAGCACGAGCACGCCGCACCAGAGAAGCAGCGCCTGGCGGTTCTCGGGGACGATCCCACGGTCGATCGCCCGCTCGACCACGAGCGGTGTCGTGACCGCCGCCCCCTGCCACACGAGCCCGCCGGCCACTGCCCCCAGCACGCCTCGGCGCTCGCGGACGATCAGGCGCCAGAGGTACCGCCAGGCGTCACGCCGTCGCTCGGCCTCTTGATCCTCCACCGGGCAGACTCTGCACGAACGTGTCGAGTCGGTTACCGATCGAAGAGCGGTTCCCGCGGCCGTCCGTCATGGGCGTCGTCAACGTCACGCCCGACTCGTTCTCGGACGGCGGCGTGCATCTCCGCCCGGAAGACGCGATCGCGACCGCGCGGCGCATGGCGCAGGACGGCGCGGCGATCGTCGACGTCGGCGGCGAGTCGACTCGGCCGGGCTCAGAGGGGGTCGGGGTCGACGAAGAGCTGCGCCGCGTGTTGCCCGTGCTCGAGGCAGTCGCGGGCGAGATCCCGGTCTCGATCGACACGGCGAAGGCCGGGGTCGCGCGCCGTGCGCTCGAGCTCGGCGCGGAGCTCGTGAACGACGTCACGGCGCTTCGCGGCGACCCCTCGCTCGGCTCAGTCGTCGCCGAGTCGGACGCTTATCTCTGCCTGATGCACATGCAGGGGGAACCTCGGACGATGCAGGCCGACCCCCGCTACGACGACGTCGCGTCCGAGGTCGCGTCGTTCCTGGAGCAGCGCATCGCCTTCGCCGTCTCCGAAGGCGTGCGGGAAGACCGCATCTGCGTCGACCCTGGGATCGGCTTCGGCAAGACGACCGAGCACAACTTCGAGCTGCTGCGGCGGCTCGACGTGATCGTGTCGCTCGGGAGGCCGGTCGTGCTCGGGTTCTCGCGCAAGCGGTCGCTGGGTCGGGTACTGGGCGACCCCGAGGCCACGACCGGGCCGCTCTCGGCGAGCATCGCCGCAGCGGTGACAGCGTACGAGCGCGGTGCGACGCTCCTTCGCGTGCACGACGTGCGCGAGCACGTCGAGGCGCTCGCCGTGGCCCGCGCGGTCGTCGCATGATCGAGCTCGAGCTGCGAGGGCTCGAGGTCCGCGGCTTCCACGGCGCCCTCCCGGAGGAGCGCGAGCGAGGGCGAGGGCAGCGCTTCCTCTTCGACGTCTGGCTCGCCGTGCCCGACGCGGCGCTCTCCGACCGCCTCGAGGACGCGATCGACTACCGCGAGGTCGCTGTGGCCGTGCGCGAGGTCTCCGATCGGCGGGCATACCACCTGCTCGAGGCGCTCGCGGCGGGCGTGGCGGACGAGCTGCTCTCCCGGTTTCCGGTCGAGCGCGTGCGCGTGCGGGTGCGCAAGCCCGACGTCGAGCTCGAGCCGCCGGTCGACTACAGCGCGGCTACCGTCGAGCGGTCGAGGCAGTGAGCGCGTATTCGGCGTCGGCCGGGCCGTTGTTCGGCAGAAAGACGTCGAGGTACGCGTAGAAGCCCTTCTTCGTCCCGTTGCGCACCGAGAGACGCTCGACCGCCGTCCCGTCCTTGCCGCTCGTCGCGAGCAGGTTTCGCGTGCGGGCGGAGCCGCGAAGGAACACGGAGGTGGCGGTCTGCTTCCAGACGTCGAGGTCGACATCGGTGTCGGGCGTCGCCGTCACTCGCAGGACCTGCCCTGCCGGTACGAACACGCGGTAGACGTCGTCCGGGTCTTCGGTGATGTCGACCCGCGCGCGGAACGTCGACCGCGCCCGGTTCGGGGCGGTGATCGGTGCGGCTGCCGCCCGGAAGAGACCGTTCGCCCGCACCTGACGGATGTCGTCGTTCGGCTCCTGCGGATCCTTGAGCGGAGCCGGCGACGTAAGCGCACTCGGGATGTTCAGCACGCCGAAGCCCGTGTCGCGGTCGAAGCCTTCCTCGGCGACGTCGGTCGCCGTCCCTCGCATCAGGTCGAAGACCTGCGTCCGGTCCAGCGTTGGCCGTGCCGTCCAGACCCATGCGGTCGCGCCCGTGACGATCGGCGCCGAGAAGCTCGTCCCGGTGAGCAGCTCGTAGCCGCTCGGGTTAAAGATGCGCGGGACCGCGGCGGGGATGTCGACGCCGGGCGCCGCGAGGTCGACCCCGAGCGAGGCCGTCGAGAATTCGGCCGTCTGGTTCAGCTGATCGGTTGCGGCGACCGTCAGCACGTGGCTCAGGATGCCGGGAGCAGCGGGAGGTGTCCCTTCCTGGCGCTCGTTCCCTGAGGACGCGACGAGAATCGAGCCCTCGCGGAACGCCGTCAGCAGCGTGTCCTGGAGCAGGCGCGTGAACGGGACGCCGAAGCTCATGTTGATCACACTGGGCCCCGCGCGCATCGCGCGGTTGAGCGCGGCGATCACGCTGCCGACCGTCAGGTCGCCGACGTCGACGGAGCGGAGCACCGCCTGCGGGTAGACGCCGACCACGCCGAGCCCGTTCTCCGGCGCGGCCACCACTGACGAGACCGCGGTCCCGTGGAGGTCCTCCTCCGAGTCGTCCAGGTTCTGCGCGCCGAGCGCGATGGTGTTCGGTCGTCCTGCGAACTCCTCGTGGGTCAGGTCGAGCCCCGTGTCGATCACGGTGACCGGCTTGCCCGGCCCGGGCGGCGTGGCGGCGTCCGCGCCGACGAGCGCACGCCAGTACTCGAGACCGACGAGCGGCTCGGCGCTCGCCCGAAGAACCTCGATCGGCTGATCCGGCTCTACGGTCCGAACGAGGCCGCGTGCGAGCAGTCCGGGCAGAACGCGCTGTGCTGCGCGAGTCGGGAGCACCCAGATCCGCTGCGGCCCGGAGAGGAGCGTGCCGCCCTCAGCAGCGAGTGAGCCGCGCTCGAGCTGGACGAGCGTTCGCTCGTACGCGCCGATCGTGAGCAGGCCCGGCGTCGCAGGCGGGGGCGACGCTGCTCGAGACGCGAACGCGGAGGGCGCAAGGACGAGTGCGAGCAGGCTGACGGCGGCGGCGGCGCGAGCCAAGTGCCGGAGAGTAGCCTCGGGACGTTAATTTCGCATGATGGCGCGCGCGTACCTCGGCCTCGGCGCGAACCTCGGGGACCGTGAGGGCACGCTCCGGGCTGCGGTCGCGGCGCTCGAGGCGACCGAGGGAGTCCGGGTGGCCGCGGTCTCGAGCTTGCGCGAGACCGACCCGGTCGGCTATCTCGACCAGCCGCGGTTCCTGAACGGGGCCGTTGCGGTCGACACGACGCTCGGGCCGCGCGAGCTGCTCGATGCCCTCCTCGCCGTCGAGCGGTCGCTCGGACGGACCCGCGACGGCCCGCGCTTCGGGCCGAGGACGATCGACCTCGACCTGCTGCTCTACGGCGAGGAGTCGGTCGACGAGCCCGGCCTCACCATCCCGCATCCGCGGCTCCACGAACGGGCGTTCGCCCTCGAGCCGCTGGCCGAGCTCGACCCAGGGCTCGTCGTCCCTGGACACGGGCCGCTGGAGACCTTGCTGAGGAAACTAGACTGAGCGTATGTCACACCTCGACGACCTCGACGAGTTCGAGGCCGAGGCCGAGCTTCTCCTGAAGAAGGAGTACTCCGCCGTCTTCGGCCTCTTCAAGTACTGCGTGCTGACCCAGGACGCGACGTACCTCTGCAACCGGCTCGACCTGCAGTACGTGCCGCAGGGCAACTACCCGTTCTTCCACCTGAAGATGGAGGACGTCTGGGTCTGGGACAAGAACCGACCGACGCGGATGATCCCGCGCGCCGAGGTCTACACCTCCGGCGACGTCGCGGTCGAGGAGCTCCACGGCGAGGACGATCCCGCGCTCTCCGCGGACGCGCTCGCCGAGCGGATGCGCGAAGCGCTCTCCTCTGACGACTCAGAGTCCTGACGGACTCTTCGTCGGATCAAACTTCGTGTCTCCGACGACGGCGCTGAGCGCTAGCGGGCAAAGCCCGCCAGCGCGGCGAATACGCTTCTGACGATGCTGCTCGCCGTCGACGCCGGAAACACGCAGACGATCTACGGCGTGTTCGACGGCGATCGGCTGGCCGAGCACTACCGGGTCGCGACCGAGCGGCGCCGTACGGCCGACGAGCTCTACGTCCTGATCAACGGGCTGCTCGATCTCGACGGGGTCGACGGCGTCTGCCTCTCCTCGACGGTGCCGGCGCTCGTTCGTGAGTACGAGGAGTTCGCCGGCCGGGCGGGTGTGCCGGTGCTCGTCATGGGCCCCGGCGTCAGCACCGGGATCGCGATCCGCTACGACGACCCGCGCGAGGTCGGGCCCGACCGGATCGCGAACGCCGTCGCGGCCAAGGAGCGCTACGGCCCGCCGTGCATCGTCGTCGACTTCGGGACGTCGACCAACTTCGACGTCGTCTCGCCCGAGGGCGAGTACGTCGGCGGCGTTCTCGCACCGGGGATCGAGATCTCGATGGACGCGCTCTTCTCCCGAGCTGCCCGGCTCTTCCGCGTCGACTTCACCGCGCCGCCCTCCGTGATCGGCAAGACGACGCAGACCGCCCTGCAGTCCGGCCTCGTCTACGGCTTCGCCGGGCAGGTCGACGAGCTCGTGACGCGCATCCGCGGAGAGCTCGGCGTCGACGCGCAGGCGATCGCCACCGGTGGGCTCGCCGAGCTCGTTGCGCCGCACTCGCGCACGCTCGCGAAGGTCGACCCGTTCCTCACGCTCGAGGGCCTGCGGCTCGTCTACGCGCGGAACACCGGCTAAAGGCTTGATGTGAAATCGCTGCGACAGCGGCCGCGAAGCGGCCGCCTTTAGGGGTCTTCGCGTGTCGCGGATCCGCGCGAGCGGATCCGCGACTTGCCAGCCAGCTAGAGGCGTGAAATCGCTGCGACAGCGGCCGCGAAGCGGCCGCCTTTAGGGGTCTTCGCGCGTCGCGGATCCGCGCGAGCGGATCCGCGACTTCGCAGCCAGCGAGGAGGCGCGGAGCGCCGCTCCTCCATCACGTCAGACCTCGACCTCGTGGAGCTCCTGGGCGTCGAGCAGCGTCTGATCCGCGAGCCGGTGGTAGTGCGTGCCCCACAACCCGCCGATCAGCCCCGCGACGAGCATCGTCGCGACCGCGGCGAGGCCCGAGACGAGCGCGGACGTCGTCAGCGCGTCGCGGTCGAACCACTGCGGCAGCTGGACGTTCGCGAACACGTCGTACTCGTTCCCGAACCACGCCGCGAGGGCGGACAGCGCTCCTGCGAGCACGATCGTCCACACCGCGGTCATCAGGCCGTTGCGCGCGCCGTCGTACCGGGCGATGCGGCCGGCCGTCCAACCGCCGATGAGGTACGCGATCGCGAGGACGACGAGCCCGCCGATCAGGCTCTCGAGCGAGATGTCCTCGACGTTGGAGCCGCTCAGGCCGGTCTGGTAGCCGATCGCGCCGATCGCTGCGCCGACGATCCCGCCGAGCAGGATCAGCGTCGCGATCGCGGTCAGCATCCCGACGAGGCTCGCCGGCAGGTCGATCCCGCCGAATCGATCGCGGGCGGCGGCGATCGGGTGCGGGGGAGGTGCAGCCTCGCGCCGCTCGATCGCCTCCGCTTCCAGCGCCTCATGTTCTGCCGCCTCGCCGGGCGTCGCGTCCAGCGTTTCGGTCCGGTTCCCGTACACGCTCATAACCCCCCTTTGCGGTTGGTCTGAGCGTTCCCGGTGTTTGCGAGCCGCTAACCGCCCCCGTAGACGGAGATCGGGAGGTCGAGGGTGATCTCGGCCGCGGTCGGCTGCTCCTCCTCGAGCCGGGCGAGCACGAATCGTGCTCCCGGCGCGGCGGCGAAGAGCCTGCGCTCGACCTCCACCAGGTCGGAGAGCTGCGTCAGCTCGGCCTTGAACGCGCGCGGGAAGCGGCCTCGCCCGAGGTACCAGCCGTAGAACTTCTTCAGGAAGCCTTGCGCCTTCCGTTCGCCGAGCTCGCGGACGGTCTCGCGCATGAACAGGACGAGCTCGGCGACGACCTCCTCGCGGCTCGGCTCACCGGCGTCTTCCTCGAGGATCTCGCGCAGCACCCAGGGGTTGCCCTGCGCAGCGCGTCCGATCATCACGGCCGCGGCGCCTGTCGTCGCGAGGACGGCCTGCGCCCGCGCGCGTGAGGTGACGTCGCCCGAGGCGATCACCGGGACGTCGACGCGCTCCACGAGCTCGCCGGTGAGGGCGTGATCTGCCGCGCCCGTGTACATCTGCTTCGCAGAGCGCGGGTGCAAGGTCAGCGACGCTGCGCCGGCTTCGACGAGCCGCGGTCCGACGTCGAGACAGACCCTGGAGCCGTCCTCGAGGCCGCGGCGCATCTTCACGCTGACCGGCAGGTCGACCGCGGACGCGACCGCGGCCACGATCTCGCAGGCCCGGTTCGGGTCGTCGAGCAGCGTCGCGCCCGCGCCGGTCTTCGTCACCTTACGGACGGGGCAGCCGAAGTTGATGTCGACGATGTCCGCGCCCGCGTCCGCCACCATGCGCGCAGCTTCGGCCATCACGGCCGGCTCCGACCCGAAGATCTGCACGGCGAGGGGATGCTCGTCGCCGGCGATCCTGAGGTAGCCGAGCGTTCGCTCGTTCCCGTGGTGGAGACCGGCACAGCTGACCATCTCGGAGCACACGAGGCCGGCCCCGTAGCGGCGGCCTTGGCGTCTGAAGGCCTGGACGCTCACGCCGGCCATCGGCGCGAGGACGAGCCGCGTCGGAATCTCGACGTCGCGGATCCGCCAGGACTGGTGGAGATCTACCTGCGACGGCTCTCGTTCTGCCTGCATAGAGCGGGAAATCGTAGCGCCTCCCGGTGTTGACGAGCCTCTGCCGACGAGGCTACACTTCTCGATTCGCCGCGGCGCTGGGGCGCCGCGCTTTTGTGTCTTTAGACGGGGGCAAGCCTTGAAGGAAGTCGTCCTCACCAAAGAGGGTTACGAGAAGCTGAAACAAGAGATCGACTATCTCCGCGGCGACAAGCGCCGCGAGGTGGCCGATCGCATCCGAATCGCCCGCGAATTCGGCGACATCGCCGAGAACGCGGAGTACGACGACGCCAAGAACGAGCAGGCGATGCTCGAGCACCGGATCGCCCAGCTCGAGGAGCGGCTCCTCTCCGCGCGGGTGATCGAGAAGAGGGAGATCTCGAAGGACGTCGTCTCCCTCGGCTCGCACGTCAAGCTCCGCGACGTGGAAGCGAGGAAGACGCTCGAGTACCACATCGTCGGCTCGGCCGAGGCGAACCCGGCCGAGAACAAGCTCTCCAACGAGTCGCCGGTCGGAAAGGCGATCATCGGCAAGAAGAAGGGCGAGACGGTCGAGGTCGCAACCCCTCGCGGGTCGCTCAAGTTCAAGATCATGGAAATTCGAGCCGCATAAGTCGGCGCTTTCAGCGCCTCAACTTCCGCGGCGGCTCTCATCCGAATAGCGCTCGAGCGAGGACGGGCAAAGCCCGCCCTCGCGGCGGGCTTAGACTCGACGCCGATGTCGCTTCCCAAGCGCTTCCCTGACCGGGTTGAGATTGCGAGCGTTCGTGCCGAGGCTGAGCAGCTCGAGCCTGGGGACGAGCGCGGGCACGAGCGGCGGCTCGCCGGGCGTGTGATGGCGCGGCGCGACATGGGCAAGCTCGTCTTCCTCGACCTCGTCGACCGGTCCGGGAGGATCCAGCTGCTCGTTCGCGAGGAGAAGACCGGGCCGCTCGATCTCGATCTCGGCGACGTGATCGGGGTCTCGGGCATCCCCGCGCGGACGAAGCGCGGCGAGCCCTCGCTCGCGGTCGAGACGCTCGAGCTGCTCGCGAAGAACCGCAAGCCGCTGCCCGACACGTTCCACGGGCTGCAGGACGTCGAGACCCGCTACCGGCAGCGCTACCTCGACCTGCTGGTGAACGACGAGGCCCGCGACGACGCGCTCCTGCGCTCGCGCGTGGTCACCGCGATCCGCCGCTACCTGGACGAGCGAGGGTTCGTCGAGGTCGAGACGCCGATCCTGCAGCCGCGCTACGGCGGTGCGTTCGCCGAGCCGTTCGTCACGCACTACAACGCCCTCGACGCCGACTACTACCTCCGCATCGCCACCGAGCTCTACCTCAAGCGGCTGATCGTCGGGGGGCTCGAGAAGGTCTACGAGATCGGCAAGGACTTTCGCAACGAGGGCACGTCGTACAAGCACCAGCCCGAGTTCACGATGCTCGAGTGGTACGAGGCGTACGCCGACTACCGCGACACGATGGCCCGGATGGAGGAGCTCGTCGCGACGGTCGCGCAGGAGGTGAGCGGCACGACAAAGGCGACGTTTCGCGGGCACGAGGTCGACTTCGCGAGCTGGCGGAGGCTGACGCTCGTCGATGCGCTCGAGGAGCACGGGCTGTGGACGCGGGACGCCGACGAGCTTCGCAAGCGGCTGGCGGACCGCGACGTCGACACGAAGCACGACAAGACGTGGGCGCAGCTCGTCGACCACGCGCTCGAGCGCTTCGTCGAGCCTGGACTCATCGAGCCGACGATCCTCCACGACTACCCGATCGAGCTCTCGCCGTTCGCGCGCGCCACGGACGACGACCCCACGATCGTCGAGCGGTTCGAGTACTTCGTCGGCGGGATGGAGCTCGGCAACGCCTTCAGCGAGCTGAACGACCCGGACGAGCAGGCACAGCGGTTCGCCATGCAGGCCTCGGAGCGGGCGGCCGGCGCGGGGGAGACCGAGCTCGGCGACGAGGACTACGTCGAGGCGCTCTCCTTCGGCATGCCGCCTACCGGCGGTCTCGGGCTCGGCATCGACCGGTTGACCATGGTGCTCGCGGGGCGCGACACGATCCGCGACGTGATCCTGTTCCCGGCGCTGCGGGAGCGCTAGGAGGGTTTGGCGGAACGGGCCCCGGCGGCACAGCGCCTGTTTCGCCAAACCCTCCTAGGAACGCACGAACGTGCGGAAGGTCTCGGGAACGCCCTGCTCGACGGGGACCTCGGCGCGCCAGCCGAGCTCGCGCTCGATCGCCGCGGGGTCGAGGGCGCTTCGCTCGAGCTCGCCGGGCCGAAGGGGCTGCAGGTCGGGCTCGACCTCGGTGCCGGCCTCGCGCTGCAAGAGCTCGAGCAGCTCGAGCACGCTCGTCTCTCGCCCGGAGCCGACGTTGAACGTTCCCGGACGTCCGGCCGCGGCCGCGGTGACGAATGCACGCGCGACATCCGCGACGTGCACGTAGTCACGCGTCGGCTTGCCGAACCCGTACACGACGACCGGTTCGCCGCGAGCGAGGCGGTTGGAGAAGATCGCGACGACGCCCGCTTCGCCGTGTGGCTGCTGGCGCGGCCCGTACACGTTTCCGAGGCGCAGCACGACGTTCGGGAGTCCGTGCAGGCGTCCCCACGTCGCGACGTACGCCTCACCTCCGAGCTTCGACGCACCGTAGGGCGCGAGCGGCGCCGGAGGAAAGGACTCCGGCGTGGGCAGCGGTGCATCGTTGCCGTAGAGGGCACCGCCGGTCGACGCGAAGATCACGCATGCGCCCGCGGCGCGCGCCGCCTCGCACACGTTCAGCGTCCCTCGCACGTTGACGTCCAGGTCGTGCTCAGGGCGCTCGACGGAGAGGGTGACGCTCGCCTGCGCCGCGAGGTGGCAGACGACGTCGGGGTCGAACTTGGCGAGCGCGTCACCGAGTTGCCGCTCGTCGACGATGTTCACACGCTCGAGCCGCGCGGCGGCGCGGGACGTTCTCAGCCAGACCCGTCGAGAGATCGTCGATCACGAGGACCTCTCCACCGCTTGCGAGGAACGCGTCGGCCACGTGCGAGCCGATGAAGCCCGCGCCTCCCGTCACCACGACGCGTCCAGGCTTGTCGGCCACGTGCGGAATACTGCCCGCAGGACGGGCGCGCCGCGGCTGGAAGAGTCCATGAGCAGATGAGCGTTCTCTCCCACTGGAAGCCGATCGTCGCCGTCGTCCTGCTCGGCCTTGCCGCCGGCATCGCCTATCTCGTGCTCGCGGAGGATCGCTACGCGGCGGAGGCGAAGCTGCTCGTCGTCCCTCGCCCGGCAGGCGATGCGACGTTCGAGGGCTTCGCGCTCCCGCGCGTCTCGGGCGGAGGCAGTGCCGCCGAGACGGTCGCCGACCTCGTCGAACGGCCGTCCGTCGTCGACCCGGCCGCCGTGCAGCTGCGGCTCGAACGCGAGGACGTGCTCGACGCCGTCACGGTGCGCGCGGACGACGAGTCGAACGTCGTCACCGTGCGCGCCGAGGCCGACGACCCCGAACGAGCCGCACAGATCGCGAACGCCGTCGCCGACGAGTTCGTCTCCGAACGCTCCGGAGCGTTCCAGGGAGAGCTGAACCGCGCGATCGCCCAGTTGCGCGAGGAGCTTCGAAACGTCCCGGCGTCGGACCGTGAAGTGCCGCCCGCCTCCGCGCTCGTCGCGCGGCTGACCGCGCTCAGAGCCTTTCTCGGCGAACGCGACCCGACGGTTCGCGTCGCGGGGAACGCCGTCGCGCGCGATCGCGTCGTCTTCCCGCGGCCTGTGCCGGTTCTCGGGGTGGCGCTGCTCGGCTCGCTCGTCCTCGGCCTGGCAGTCGCGGCGCTCATGGCCCTTGCAGGCCGGGGGCGGGCGGTACCTCCGGCGGACGACCCGCTCGCGCAGCGCGAGACCGTGCTCGCCGAACGCGTGCGAGCCGTCACGAAGCGCGAGCGCGCGCTCGCGAAAGGAGAGGCTGCGCTGGGTGAGCGCGCGCGCACCGTCGACGACCGCGCAGGAGTCGCTCGCGAAGCGCGGCACGGCGCTCGGCGAACGCGTGCGAACGGTCACGGAGCGCGAGCGAGCGCTCGCTCGTCAGGCCGGCGAGCTCGCCGCGCGTGAGCGCGAGCTGGAGCGCGTCGCGGCGGCCCAGGCCGCCGTGCCCGAGCCGGAGCCAGAGCCGGAGCCCGAGCCGGAGCTCGCCGGCCCGGCGGAGCTGCTCGGTCCGGCGGGAGCCTGGAACCTCGCCACGCTCGAGCGGCTCGTGGCCGAGCGCGGGTCAGAGTTCCCCGATCGCGTCGAGGAGTGGCAGGCGTACCTCTTCTTCCTGCGCGAGCACGCCTCGTTGGAAGGCGTACTGCCGCCGTCGTTCGACGCGCTCGTCGACGAGACGTTCCACGAGCTCCTCGTTTGACGCCGCTCGTCCTCTGTTACCACGCCGTCGTCGAAGGAGAGCCGCAGCGGCTCGCCGTCCGGCGCGAGCAGTTCGAGTCGCAGCTCAGGTCGTTGCTTCGCCGCGGCTATCGGGCCGTCACTGCAGCCGACGCCGTCCAACAGCGCGGCCGCCTGCTGCACGTGACGTTCGACGACGCCTACCGGAGCGTCGCCGACACTTTGCCGCTCCTGGCCGAGCTCGGCGTTCCGGCCACCATCTTCGCGTGCACGGGCTACGCGCGAGACGGCCGCCCGTTCGACGTGCCGGAGCTCCGTGAGGACGCAGCCGCCGACCCTGCCGCGTTCGCGACGATGGACTGGGAGGCGCTCCGGGCCACCGCGTCGAAAGCGGCGTCGAGATCGGCTCGCACACCGTGTCGCATCCGCACCTGCCACGGCTCTCCGACGCCGAGCTAGATCGTGAGCTGCAGGCGTCGAAGAGCGAGGTCGAGGACGAGCTCGGCACGCCGTGCCGACACCTCGCGTACCCGTACGGCGAGGAGGACGACCGGGTGCGGAGCGCGGCGCGCCGCGCCGGCTACGACGCGGCGTTCGCGGTGGATCCGGGCCGGGGACGCAGCGACCGCTTCGCGTTCCCGAGGCTCGCGGTGTATCGGCACGACACGACGGCCGGCTTCCGGTTCAGGACGTCCCCGCTGCTGCGACGGCTGCGCTAGGGAGCCGTGACGGGCTCGGGCTCGGTCGGGCAGCACCGGCGCCCGCCGCGCATGCTCGATCACGTCCTGCAGGATGTCCTCGAGGCTCCGCGTCGGCGCCCAGCCGATCGCGGCGCCGATCTTGTCGATCGCAGGCTCGCGGTGGAGCGTGTCTTCGATCCCCTGGCCGTAGACCTGGTCGTAGGGCACGAAGACGTTCTCGGAGTCCGACCCGGTCAGCTGCTTGATCCGCTCCGCGAGCTCGAGGATCGTGATCCGGTCGGTCGACCCGACGTTGAAGATCTCTCCGTTGATCGAGCGGTCGTCCATCAGGTCCTTCAGCGCGCGGGCCGTGTCCTCGACGTGGCAGAACGAGCGGGTCTGCGTCCCGTCGCCGTGGATCTCCAGCGCCGCGCCGGCGAGCGCGCTCTGCACGAAGCGCGGGATGACCATCCCGTACTGGCCGCTCTGGCGCGGGCCGACGGTGTTGAACAGCCGCACGATCACGCAGTCGAGCCCGCGCTCGAGGTGGTACGCGAGCGCGAGGAACTCGTCGATCGCCTTCGAGTCGGCGTAGAGCCAGCGCTTCTCCGTCGTCGGCCCGTACACGCGGCGAGCGTTCTCCTCGAGCGGCTTCTCCTCGCGGTGGTCACCGTAGACCTCCGACGTCGACGCGACGAGCACGCGCCGGCCGAAGCGGTTGCAGTACTCGAGCACCGTCTCCGTTCCCTGGATGTTCGTCACGAGCGTGTGAACCGGCTGCTCGACGATCAGCCGCACGCCCACCGCCGCGGCGAGGTGGAAGACGACGTCGCAACGGTGAACGAGCTCGCTGACGACGGCCTGGTTGAGGACCGAGTCGACGACGAGGTGGTAGCCGCGCCGGTCGCGGCAGATGCGCGACGTTTCGCTGCGAGCCGGTCGAAAGGTCGTCGAGCGCGTAGACCTCCCATCCGTCGGCGAGGAGCAGCTCCGTCAGGTGTGAGCCGATGAATCCGGCACCGCCGGTGATGAGCGCGGTCCGGGCGTCCGGCATCGCGCGGAGCCTAGCGGATGCATGCGACGGTTCGGCCCGGAAGACTGGCCGAAAGTTGAGCTTGACTTCACCCCGCGAAGCTCGGACACTCCAGTTCCTGTGGAGAGGCGGATCATGAAGCGGTTCTTCTTTACGACCCTCGCGGTCGCAAGCACTCTCGTCGTCGCGTCGCCGGCGGGTGCCGATCCGCCGCTGATGGTCACGGGCGCCGGCTCGTCGGCGACTTCGGGTCACGTCGTCGTGCACGCGCGCGCCACCGGCCCTGCGACGGGCACGGGGATCCGCGTCTGGCCTGCCAACGGATCGATTAGCGTGCGCAGGCTCCTTCTGGGGGGACCTCGATGGCTCCGTCTCGTGCATCGGGTTGCTGTTTCCCGGAAGGGCGATCGTCAGCGGCACGCTCGACACGCCGATCGTCTCCGGCGGTTCCACGTTCCCGCACTTCAGCCTCGTCGTCGACGAGAGCGGTTCAGGGCCCGGATCCTGGATCGGTCTCTTCGTCACGAACCTCGCGGCGCTCGGCGGTGGTCCGGAGGAGTGCGGGGCGTCACTCTTCTTCTCGGCGTCCCTGACGTTGCCCGAAGCGTTGCCGAACATCCTCGTGACGAAGGGCAACTTCCAGATCCTCGGCGACTCCTGAGCTCCAGCCGCTCGCGCGCCCAGTGAAAGCAGTCATCCTCGCGGGGGGCTTCGGCACGCGCCTGAGCGAGGAGACGGCGGTTCGCCCGAAGCCGATGGTCGAGATCGGCGGGATGCCGATGCTCTGGCACCTGATGAACATCTACGGCGCCTTCGAAATCGAAGACTTTGTAATCGCGGCCGGCTACAAGAGCTACGTGATCAAGGAGTACTTCGCGAACTACTACCTCCACCGTGCTGACATCCGCATCGATCTCGGGACGAACACGCTCGAGACGCTCGCCGCCGGAGCGGAGCCGTGGCGGGTGACGATCGTCGACACCGGCGACGACACGATGACCGGTGGCCGGCTCCTGCGGCTGCGCGATCACCTGCCCGAGACCTTCTGCATGACGTACGGCGACGCGGTGGCGGACGTCGACATCGGCGCGCTCGTCGAGTTCCACCGCAGCGTCGGTGCGGCGGCGACACTGACGGCGGTTCAGCCGCCGGGACGTTTCGGAGCGCTCGGGCTGCACGAAGGGGAGCAGCTGGTCGAGGCGTTCCGCGAGAAGCCGTCCGGGGACGGTGGGTGGGTGAACGGTGGGTTCTTCGTCCTCGAGCCCAGGGTGTTCGACTACATCGACGACGACACCACGATCTGGGAGCGCGAGCCGCTCGAGCGGTTGGCAGGGGACCGCCAACTCGCCGTGTACCGGCACGCGGGCTACTGGCAGAACATGGATAGCCTCCGCGACAAGATGGTGCTCGAAGAGCAGTGGAAGAGCGGCGCGCCCTGGAAGGTCTGGTAGCGCTGGTGCTACGCGCCTGCGGTCGCGACCGCGAACTGCGCGTCCTGCTCGGCACGTAGCTCATCCGCGAGGCGCCCATCGGGCGGCTGAACGTCGTCCCGGGTCAGGATGTCGTCTTTCGCGACGTCGTGTCGCAGGACGCATCCTTCGGCGAGCCCCATCGGCAGCAAGCGCTCGTGAGCCGCCGCGGCGGCGTTCTCGCACAGCCCATACGTGAGGTAGCCGCCGGGTCCATCGAGAACGTCACCCGCATGAAGGGCGACCTTCGCGGCCGCCACCACCTCGACCGTGGGTGCCTGCTTCGTCGAGAGCGCGGCGTCTGCGAAGAGCACGGCGCGCCCGATCGTGTTCGGGACCTCGAAGTGGCAGAGGTGGTACGGGGTGTAGAAGCAATAGAGCGGGCCGCTTCCGAGCTTGTACAGCTCGAGGTAGTGCTTCTGCACCGGGTGGTCGTGCGCGCCGAGGACGAAGACGCCGGGCGACGGGGCTGCGCCGACGACGTAGTCCACGATGCCGCTGCCATCGAGCAGCTCCTCGGAGCCGAACGACTGGGCGGCCTCCTCGATCGGGGTGCCCGCCTCGAACGTCGGGCCGAGCATGCCGCGCCTGGCGACGCCCATCCCGGTCGCATTCGCGACGACGGCCTGCTCGAACGAGATCTTCGACCCGTCGGCGAACGATGTGACCATCTGCGGGTTCTGTCCCCAACGTCGCGCAAACGCTTCCTGCGTCGTCGGGTTTCGATACGGGTCGTGGAGGCCCTTGATGTTCCCGCAGAGCACCGGCCGGACGCCGATGCCTGCCACGAAGCGGTAGAGGTTCATCGTCACACCGGGCTGGTCGCCGTCGGAGAGCGTGTACACGACGCCTGCCTGCTGAGCGCGCAGGTCGAGCATCGCGCCGACCGTGCCGTCGAGCTCGGCGTTCATCGTGATCAGGTGCTTGCCGTGGCTGATCGCTGCGAGGGCGACGCGAGCGCCGAATTCGACGGCGCCCGTTACCTCGACGATCGCGTCGATGCCGTCCAGCGCACACAGGGCGAGTGCGTCGTCCGTGAAGGCCGGCGTACCCGCGTCGACGGCGCGCCGCAGCTCCACGTCCGATTCGGCGTACCGCGCGTCCTGAACTCCTGCGAGCTCCCACCCCTCCCGCGCCCGTTCGGGGTGGCGGTTCGCGATCGCGACGAGCTCGATGCCGGTGGCGGCCGTGACCAGCTGAAGCGCGATCCCCCGTGCCATGAAGCCGGCGCCCACCATCGCGACGCGGATCGGCCGCCCTTCGGCCGCGCGTTGCTCGAGAGCGCGGTCGACGATGATCACGTCGGGACTCCGATCCGCGCGCCGTCGTAGTCGGGCCAAATGCGGTCCTTGTCCGAGATCACCCGCTTCTCGACGTTCGGCCACTCGATGGCGAACGCCTCGTCGTCCCAGCGCACCCCGCGCTCCGCGTCGGGCGCGTACGCGGCGCTCACCTGGTAGAAGGCCTCCGTCTTGGGGACGAGGGTCTGGAACCCGTGCGCGCAGCCTTCGGGCACGTAGAGCATCCGGCGGTTGTCCGCGGTCAGCTCGACGCCGACCCAGCGAAGGTACGACGGCGATTCGGGCCGGAGATCGAGAGCGACGTCGTAGAGCGCCCCGCGGGTGCAGCGCACGAGCTTCGCCTCTTCGTGCGGGGGCAGCTGGAAGTGCATCCCGCGCAGGGTCCCGGCTTCCGCGCTGAGCGAGACGTTGCACTGCTCGACATGCGGGTTCAGCCCGTGCTCCTCGAACTCGGCGCGGCAGAACGTGCGCGCGAAGAAGCCGCGCTCGTCCCCGCGCGGCTCCAGATCGATCACGAATGCGCCGGCGACGACGGTCTCCGTGAAGATCACACGCCCACCACCTGAGGCTGCCAGCGCAGGCGTTCGTCGAGGGCGCCGGAGTCGAGGAGCGCGCGGAGGCGCCGCAGCCGCACGAAGCGGTCGCCATTGAAGTCGTCGAGCGAGAGTCCGGCGGCCCGATAGGCGTCGAGGAGTTCCTCGGCGCCACGCCGAGCGTTCCACTTGAACGTGAAGTCCGGAATAGTCTCCGCGAACTTCCTGAAATCAACTTTGTAGCTGCGCGGATCCGGATCGCCACTGCCGGCGTACTCCACCTCGCATCCCGTCGTCTGGGCGACGATCTCGGCGAGGTCCCGCACCTGGTAGTTCTCGCTCTCGCCCCCGATGTTGAACGGCGCGTTGTGCACGAGCTCCCGCGGAGCCGCGAGCAGGGCGGCCGTCGCCCGCCCGATGTCCTCGACGTGGACGATCGGCCTCCACGGCGTCCCGTCGCTCAGGATCTTGACCTTGCCCGTCGTGAGCGCCCAACCCACGAGGTTGTTGAGCACGATGTCGAGACGGAGCCGCGGTGAGGCACCGTACGCGGTCGCGTTGCGCATCAGGATCGGTGAGAACGAGTCGCCCGCGAGCTCCTGGAGTTCATGTTCCGCAGCGACCTTCGACTGTGCGTACGCGGTGAGTGGCTGGAGCGCTCCCTGCTCGTCGACCGCGCCATCCCCGGCCTGGGCGCCGTACATGCTGCACGAGGACGCAAAGACGAACCGAGCGACGCCGGCTTCCCGAGCCGCGCGCGCGAGGGCGACGGTGGCCTCGTGGTTGATGACTGATGTCAGCGCCGGGTCGAAGTCCCCGAGAGGGTCGTTCGAGAGCGCGGCGAGGTGCACGACGGCGTCGAATCCGCGCAGGTCGTCGGCTCGCAAGTCTCGGACGTCCCCGCGAAGCTCCTCGGAAGGCGGTTCCGCAGGGTAAAGGTCACAACCGTCGTAAAACCTCGTGTCCACGCCGACAACGCCGTGGCCGGCAGCGGCGAGCACCGGCACCGTGACCGAGCCGATGTAACCGTGGTGGCCCGTTACCAAGACTTTCATGTCGCTGAACCGCTCATTGGCCGGCGAACTGTACCCCCAGGACGCACCGGGCTAGGCTGGGCGAGTGTCACCGTGCAGCCCACGTCCGACGTCGTCATCGTGGTTTGCGCTCTTCCACCTGTCTGCTCCCGCGTGCGGCTCGAAGTGCGGCGCGAGTTCCGATGTCGATCCAGTCGTCGGAGAGTTCGAGTCCTCGCACCTTCCCGGACCGCGCGAGCCGATCGAACAACTCGCCCGGCTCCCGCACTTCCGCAAGTCCCGAGAGTGCTCGAACGCGAACGGCTGCGCATCCCCAGATGAGCTCGGCCGGAGGAACGTCCGGCTTGATCGCGACCGACCGTACGAAGCCGTCGCCATCGCAGAGGACGACATCCGACCGGCTCAGTTCCGGTGTCCTGAACAGGCCGAGCGCCACATCCAGCGGATCGCGAGCGAGGATCGCCACCAGCCTGGTGAACCCGTCGTGAGGACTCCAGATCGTGTCGGGGAAGCCGACCAATGCGACGTCGTCCGCCGCCAGCCCCGCGAGTCCGGCCGCGATGGATCGAGCGACCGTGGGCGGTCGCGCGAGGACGACGCGTGCACCTCTTGCTTCCGCCGCTGCGACGAGATCGGTCTTCTCGGGCCGCGCGACGACGCGAACCTCGTCTGCGCCGGCAGACAGCATCCGCTCCAGGAGATACTCCCAGACGGGTCGACCCCCGATCTCGAGCATCTCCTTCGACTGACCGATTGCGCCCAGACGGACAGCGTGTCCGGCAGCGGGCGCGACGCCCACGATCCGCATCGTCACGCGGGAGACACGTCCGCGGTTTTCGCGGCAGATTTCTCGATCAGCTCCATGCCCTTCTCGACCCATTCTTACGTCCACCGAGCCCCCGTGGACAGTCAGCGGGCGACCTCCGCTTCGCCCGGAAGCCTGACTGTCGGCGGCCGCGCGACGGCACGTCTTCGGGCTAGGGGTGACCTCCAATGTCCGCGAGGCGGCTCGCCGCCGGCTGATCTTTGGACGATGGCCGATCTGGCTCGCGTTGCTGCTGGCGCTCGGCGTCGCTCTACGGCTCCGTGAGTACCTCGCGGCGCGCTCTCTCTGGCTCGACGAGAGCCTGCTGGCTCTGGAGCTGATCGAGAAGACGCCGCGCGAGCTCCTCGGGCCGTTAGCGTTTTACCAAGGGGCGCCTGGAGGCTTCCTGCTCGGGGAGAAGGCGATCGGGGAGCTCGTCGGGTACTCGGAGCTCGCCCTGCGATTCCTGCCGCTCGTCTTCGGCGTCCTCGCGCTCTTCGTGTTCGTTCCGCTCGCCCGACGCACGGTCGCCGCCAACGCCGTGCCCGTCGCGCTGACTCTGTTCGTCGTCGCGGACGGGCTCGTCTACTACGCGGCCGAAGCCAAGCAGTACTCGGTCGACGTGTTCGCCGCGGTCTGTCTGCTCGCTGTGGCCGCTCCGCTCGCGCGGGCGGGTCTCGTGGATCGCCGTGCCCTCCTGCTTGCACTCGCGGCGACGCCGCTCATCTGGCTGTCGCACAGTGCGCTGTTCGTCGCAAGCCGGGTGTGGTTTCGTGATCGTCGCGACAGCCGTCCTTGCTCGTCGGCGTGAGCGACTCGTTCGTGTCGTGCCGGTCGTCGCGACATGGGCGCTCGCGTGCCTGATCGTCGTCCTCACGTCTCCCGATTACGACGAGCTGCGGGCCGCACAGGCAGGTGCATCCGACGTGTTCGTCGGTCAAGCGGACAGCATCTCAGACCCGAGCTGGGTCGTGACGTTCGGGGGAAGCGTCGCGGTCGCGCTGGGCTTTCCGGGTGCAGGGCCGCTCACGCTGCTGGCCAAGCTCGCCGGCGGTCTTGCGATCGTTGGCTTCTTGTCGTTGCTGCGGCGCGACGCCGTGGCGGCAGGGCTCCTGGGAGCACCCGTCGCCATCATGCTCACAGTCTCGGCGCTCGAGCTGTACCCCCTTTACGAGCGTACAACACTGTTCCTCGTTCCGATCGCTGCGCTCTTACTCGGTGAGGGGGTGCTCGCGATCGCGTCGCTCTTCGCACGTCCTCATCGGCCGATCGTCTTCGCGGCAGCCACGCTGCTGGTCGTCGCGCTGCCCGTGGCGAGGGCCGCCGAGCGCTTTGTCGACCGACCCGTACGGGAAGAGCTGAAGCCCGCACTCTCGTACGTCCGCGACCACTGGGAGCGCGGCGACATTCTCTACCTCAACTGGGGCGACCAAGCCGTTTACCTCTACTACGTCTCATGTGGATGCTTCGAGGCCGACGCACCTCACGGCGGCAGCTTGCCGACCGCCGTGCTTCGACTCGATGGCGACGTCGCCGAAAACTACGCGGTGTTCGAATCGCGCACGGCGGCGCTCGTCCGCGGTCGCGACGATTCGCGCGTCGATGAGCTTCTGGACGACCTCGACCGCGTTCGGGGGCGCCCGCGCGTCTGGGTCCTCGTTGCGCGTGTCGAAGGTGCCCAGCGTGTCGAAGGTGACGAACGAGAGTATCGAGAACGCGCCCTGCCGCGGCGACTCGAACGGCTCGGCCGGCGCCTCGACGCCTACGTGGGACGGGGCGGCACTGCGTACTTGTATGACCTCAGCCGGTGAGTCCGCACTCGAATCGCGCGGTGCCGACCGCGATCTCCACGTCCTCCAGGCAGCCGAAGTGGCTGCACGAACCTCGCCGGTACTCTGCGGCCGACATGAGTACCTCTGGCGTTCCGCGCCCGACTGGCGCGCCCGCGTCCGGGCACGTGCAGCCGGGCGGTGCCTCTGCGGGCCTATCAGTCCGTGGGCTCCTCGCGCTCATGCGCGAGGATTGGCAGACACATGACCGGCATCTGAACGCGGGCCTGCAGGTCCTGCTCGTCCAGCGTCTTGGCGCATGGCGCCTCGGGCTTCCTCCGGGTGTACCGCGCAAGATCGTCTCGTTCGTCTACAGGCTGCTGAGCGCGGTGCTCCGGAACGTCTACGGGATCTGCCTCTTCGACACGACGCGCCTCGGCCGCCGCATCAAGATCGCCCACCACAGCGGAGTCGTCATCGGATCAGAAGCGGTGATCGGCGACGGCTGCGTGATCCGCCAGAACGTCACCATCGGAATCGCAGATTGGGGCGACAAGGGGTCGCCACGCCTCGGTCGCGACGTCGAGGTCGGCGCCGGGGCAGTTGTGATCGGAGGCGTGACGATCGGAGACGGCGCCCGGATCGGACCGAACGCCGTCGTCCTCAGCGACGTGCCTCCGGGCGCCACCGCGTTCGCTGCGCCCGCGCGCCGGATGCAGCGCCCGGCCGGCGACGCCGGCTCGTAGCGCCGACCTCGCTAACCTCGATCCGAATGGCGTCCATGCATCTTGCTGCCGGATTCGTGCGCTCGGCGGAGGCGAATCCCGACCGACCAGCCGTCGTCGTCGGCTCGGAGTCGATCACGTACGCAGAGCTCCGCCGCCGGGCCGTCCGGATCGCGTCGTTGCTGCGGGAAGAGACGGCCGGCGAAACGCCGCGCCGTACGGCCGTCTTCGCGCACCGATCTGTCACGGCGTACGCCGGTGTCCTCGCCGCCTTGCTGCGTGGGCACGCTTACGTTCCGCTGAATCGAACGTTTCCAGCCGGCCGAACTCGTGTGATGCTCGAGCGGGCGGGGTGCCGGGCGATCGTCGTCGATGCCGAATCGTGCTTCTCAGCTTGAGGAAGTAGTGGCCGGCATACGTGAAAGCGTGCTGATCGTGGCACCCGATCTCGACGACATCTCGGACGCTGGCGGCTCGCCTCCCACGACATCGCGTCGTTGGTCGAAGGAGCCTCGTCGGCGGCACCGACGACCGTCGCGAGCTGGAGGATCCTGCGAAAGACGACGTCGCCTATCTGCTGTTCACCTCAGGAAGCACCGGCGTGCCGAAGGGCGTTCTGGTCGCGCACCGTAACGTCACGCCGTTGATCCGTGGAATGGCAGAGCGATACGAGATCGACGAGCACGACCGCTGCTCCCAAACGTTCGACTTGACGTTCGACCTCTCCGTCTTCGACATGTTCGTCGCGTGGGAGCGGGGAGCGAGCGTCCATTGCCTGACCGACAAGACGCTCCTCAAGCCCGGCGGGTTCATCCGCGATCACGAGCTCACAGTGTGGTTCTCGGTCCCGTCGGTTGCGGTGTTCCTCCGCCGCTTCGGGATGCTGACGCCCGGACGGTATCCGTCACTTCGCTGGAGCCTCTTCTGCGGCGAGGCGCTGCCCGTGGAGATCGCGGAGGCGTGGGCGGCCGCAGCTCCGAACTCGATCGTCGAGAACCTCTACGGTCCGACCGAGGCGACGATAGCGTGCACTGTCTACCGCTGGGACGGTGAGCGCTCGAGGGTCGGTCGCGTCTCGGCATCGTGCCGATCGGTCGACCGACGCCGGGAATGAGGCCTCGTCGTCGACGAAGAACTCGACGAGGTGGGCGTCGAGGAACAAGGCGAGTTGCTCGTGCGCGGCCCTCAGATCACGCTCGGCTACCTGGACGATCCGTCTCGCACCGCGGCCGCGTTCGTCGTGCCGCCGGGTCGGAACGAGATCCACTACCGCACCGGCGACCGTGTTGTGCGTGCTCGAGACCGGCGATCTCCACTATCTGGGCCGACTCGACAACCAGATCCAGGTCCACGGCCATCGCGTCGAGCTCGGCGAGGTCGAGGCGGCGCTGCGGGAGGCGCTTGGAGTCGACGCCGTCGTCGCACTCGGCTGGCCGCTGACGGAGGGCGGTGCCGGCGGCGTCGTTGCGTTCGTCGCTGCCGACGAACGGCGGACGTTGCCGCCGCGCGTGCAGCGGTCGCGTCGCGTCTACCGGACTACATGGTCCCGCGCAACGTGTACGCGCTACCCGAGTTGCCATTGAACCCGAACGGAAAGGTCGACCGGAACGCCCTCCGAACGTTCCTGGAGTCGTCGTGACCGACGCGATCGCGGAGATTCGTGCATACATCCTCGAGCAGGTTCGCGGCCGGCTCGCACGCCGCCGGGCTGGACGCCTCCGACGTCCGTGACGACACGGACCTTCTCGGCGACGGGATCCTCGACTCGCTCGACGTGCTCGAGCTGATGGCCGCCGTCGGCGATCAGTACGGGATCGAAGGCGACTGGGAGGACTACGACCCCGAGGAGATCCTCGTCGTCGGCCCGTTCTGCCGCTACGTCGAGCGGAACATGAGCGATCCGCTTCCAGGTGACCACGAGCCACTCGAGCGCCTCCGATCCGAGCGTGAGCGTTAACGGAGGCCGCTGCCACGCGTGCTCGGAAACTGTCAGCTCGAGAGTCATGGCGAGATAGGTCATTCCGGCGCGACGTTTTCGTGCATCGACCCGAAAGCCGGCTTGCCGGTAGAGGTCGACAGCGCGACCGTTGTCCGCGCTGACATCGAGTCGGAAGCGCTCGAAACCCTGCGGTTCTGCCGGAGTCCAGATATTCGTCGATGAGCTTGCGGCCTAGGCCGGTCGAGCGAAACTCGACAGCGACGCCAATCTTGCTGAGATAGAACTCGTTCGGCTCGACGGGCGGGAACAAGCCTCGAGCAGCGGCAAGGCGGTCTCGCAGCCCCGGGATTTGCTCCTTCAGCGTGGCAACGATGTCCGCTCTGCGGCACCGCGCAAGCTCTTCGCCTGAAAGAGCCAGGAAGCCGCCTGCCGTCTGGGCGCCGCTCATCAGGACCGCGATCCGGCGCACGGCGACCTCGGACGACGGACGTCGCATCCACGCGTCGAGCACCGAACGGGCGGCTGCGCCGCCGCCGAAGAACCAGTCGAAGTACGGGTTCCCCGCCTCGTGAACCCATGGAAGGGCGCGTGGGATGTATCGATCGGCGTCGGGCAGATCCGCCAGTTGCTGCACGAGCTTCGCGGTGCTATCGGTCACGTGCTCCCGCTCCTCCGGACGTGACAGGCCCGCGGACGACGACCGTCAGCTCATCCGCGACGAGTGCTCGAAGCTCATCGCGCCACGACCTCAATCGTCCGGAACGAGCCGATCACGGACGCGAGCAGGACGTTAAGCCGCGACTCCTGTGCTGTGCTTTTCGCAGCCTCTCCGACTGCCTCGGTCACTCACTCCGCCGCCAGTAGACGACCGCACTGTCGACCCAGATCAGCTCGTCGGTGATTCCGTGGTCGCGCCGAAAGTCGTCGACTGCGGCTCGCGCATTCGAAATCCATCCGTAGTCGTCGACGATGACGTATCCACCTTTGGAAAGCTTCGGGTAAAGAGCTGTCAGCGCGTCCATCGTGGAGCCATACATGTCAGCGTCGAGGCGGATGAGTGACAGTTGGTCGATCGGAGCGGCCGGCAACGTGTCCGCGAACCATCCGACCAGGAACTGAACACGGTCGTCGAGCAGCCCGTACCGGTCGAATGTCCGCCTGACCGTATTCAGCGAGACGTCGAACCAGTTCCGCTCCGCCCATCCCTCGTCACCGACGTCTGCCGCGTATCCACTTTCCTCAGGGGTCGGCAGACCGCGGAACGAATCCGCCACCCACACCGTGCGACTGTGATCGCCGTACGCCTCGAGCACCGCCCGCATGAAGACAGTTGCACCGCCGCGCCAGACGCCCGCTTCGATCAAGTCGCCGGGCACGTCCTGTGCGAGGATGTCCTCGACGCATTCCCTGATGTTCTGCAGCCCCGGCGGCCCGAGCATGGTGTCGGCGACGGGGACGACCGGCCATGGCGGGCTGGTCGCGAAGGTCTCGGGTCCGATCGACATCGAGCGCGCGAGAACGTAATTCTCGCGAAGCGAGGATTCGGCGAATCGGCTCGAAGACCCGCCTTCCCCGAGTCCCACGAGCTGGATCGACGGGGTAGAGAACGCGCTCGTGCAGCGCGGCCGTCAGTGCCTTCGTCAGAAGATCGAAATAGAGGTCTCGAGGGTCCTTTGAGCGCGTCGCCTCAGTCCGCTCGGCTTCGTCTCGTTCGCCCAGCGAGCGCTCCATGTCGGGGGGAGGGTACCTGCCCGACGCGGCGGTCGTGGCTTGCTTTGAAAGAGCATCAGGAAGGTTCGACGCCGAGCCCGCCGTGACGGCGTGACTCGATACACGAGAATTCACGCGAGCTACTCGGTTCGAGGACGCCGTGGCTCCCCTCGCTGCAGTAGACCGACCGTACGTGCGCTCGGTTGCCGTGTTGTTCCGCAAGCCTATCGAGCAATATCCGTGCTCGGGCGGCTCCGAGCTAGCATTCGCGCAAGGCATGGAAGCGACGTATTTCACGGCCGGCGACTCGGGGTATTTCGTCGGAGTAGTGGCCCTTCTGAACTCACTCGCGCTGACGCGGAACACCCACCGGCTCGTCGTCATCGACCTCGGCTTCACCTCAACGCAGGTGTCACAGCTCGAGGAGTTCGCCGACGTCATCCAGCTGCCCGAGACGCCGCGCCTCCCGTACTTCGTCAAGCCGCTTGTGCATCGGATTCGCAGAACCGACGTCGCGGTCTGGATCGACGCGGACATCATGATGACAAGGGCGCTCACACCGCTCCTGGAGCGTGCTGCGGCCGGCGCGATCTGCCTCGTCCCTGACCCTGATCAGGATCGCTGGTTCCCCGAATGGGAGACGTTGTTCGAGCTGAGGGCGCCGCTCCGCAGGCTCCCGTACTGCAACGCTGGATTCTTTGCAATCTCGACGGACCGCTGGGGCGGGTTCCTGGATCGCTGGCAGGAGGTGTGTCAATCGATTCCTACCGACCAAGTCACCGCCGACCGCTCGAACCCATTCCATCACACCGATCAGGACGCGATGAACGCGCTCGTCATGAGCGAGGTGCCGCCAGAGGCACTCGCGATACGAGGAATCGACGAAGAGGGCCACCTTCACTTGGATCGGGACGCACGGATCATCGACCCATGCTCCCTCCACGTCGTGCGTCGCGGCGTACCGACGTTGTTGCTCCACCATGCGCTGTCGCCCAAACCATGGATGGCCGACGGGTGGAAGATCCTCGCCGGCAACGCGTATGTCCGCCTTCTTCCGCGTGTGTTGTTTGCCGATGACGTACCTCTCCGGATTGATCCGGGAACCGTGCCTGCCTGGCTCCGGCCCGGACGTGCAGCGGGCGCGTCTCGTCGCGTCGCGATAACCGCCGGTCGAGCCCGCGTGTGGCTATACGGTCGTTCTATAGGCTTCCACGACACGTCCGAACGCCGTTGAAGGCGTCCGTGCGAACGGCGCACGGCGCTGCAAGTGCCGCGCGAAACCGCTTGACCTGAGGGCCTGCGCTCCCGCCGACGCGTGGTTCGGGGCGCGACACTGCTGACCGGCGCTCTCATGACGTCACCCGAACCCCCGGGCTGGACGCGCGCGGGGGCTTCGCTAGGGTGCGAAGAGTGAGAGGGGAATCACAAGCGCCTGCATCCGTGAGGCGGCGCGGGGGCCCGACCTACGATCGAACGGAGACTCGACATGGACGCGGCGCCCATCGTGTCGGGCTTCAATGCCTGGCTCGACGCCTTCGGCGACCACTCGTACGATCCGTACGACTTCTGGGCGACGGCGCTCGGAGGGAGGGCCAAGCGCCTCTACTACCACCACCGCTTTTTCGGTTCGCTCGCGGTCTTGCCGTTCGTAGTGCTTGACACCTTCGCCCCATCGTCCAGAAGACTTGTGAGCACGCCGCGGAGATTCCCCATGTCCGATGCCCACTACGCGCTCGCATTTTTCGCAATGGCTAACGTATTGGGATCTCGGGGGGCAGTCGAGCGCGGCGAGTGCTTCCTCGCGGAACTGAGTCGCAGCCGTTCCACGGAATTCGAGGAGTTCTGTTGGGGGCTTCGTTCGACTGGGAGTCGCGGTCTGGGAGGATCGCCGCCGGCACGCCGCTGATCACCGTCGTCCCGTACGCATACGAGGCGTTCGAGGCGGGTTACGAGGCCACAGGAGCCCTTCGTTACCTCGACACGATGGAGTCGATCGCGCGGTTCGCGCACCGCGAAATCCCCGTGACGGAGCTGGAGGGTCGAGCTGCGGCCGCGGCCTATTCGCCGTTCGACCGCACAAGAGTCGTCAACGCGAGCGCCTACCGCGCATACCTCCTCGCCTCTGCCGGCCGCCGGTTCGAGCGCGACGGGTGGAGCGGCGAGGCCGAACGCAACGTCGCCTTCGTGCTCGACTCGCAGCGGCCAGACGGATCGTGGTCGTACGCCGATGCCAGCGAGGACTTCGTAGACAACTTCCATACCTGTCTCGTGCTCAAGAACCTGGTCAAGGTGTGGCGGATCAAGGGTTGTCCTGACGCGGTCGCAGCAGTATGTCGCGGCTTCGCCTTCTACCGTCGGACCTGCTGGACGAAGGTCTTCAGCCGATCCCGTTCGCCGTACGCCCGCGCGTCTCGTTCCACAAGCGCGATCTTTACGACTACGCCGAAGGCATCAACCTCTCCCGGCTCCTGCTCGGCATCGACCGGAGGTCGCGTCGGATCCTGAACGCGCTCGTGACAGGCTTGCAGGACGGTTGGATGCTTCCGGACGGTCACTTCGTCACTCGGAAGCACGTGGTCGGAAGGAACACTGTCCCTTACCACCGCTGGGGTCAGTCGCAGGTCTTCCACGCGCTCGTCCAGCTGAGCGGGATCGAGGCTGACCGATGCGCGGCGTTGCGGATCGGCAACTACCGCGACCGCACTCCGGCACAGATGGGCGTCGTTCGGCGAATGACTGCCTCGTTGCTCCATCGCGGGCCCGACGACGATGGGTTCCACGTCGACCGTCATGTCGGCCTCGGGATGCGCAGGCTCAGCATCATCGACCTCGCGGAGGCCTGAGCCGATCGCGAACGAGGACGAGTCGGTCTATGTGATCTCGAACGGCGAGATCTACAACTTTCGCGAGCTTCGGCGCGAGCTGAATCACACGGGACACGTTTCGAACAAGGTCGGACACCGAGGTGATCGTCCACGCCTACGAGCAGTGGGGGCACGAGGCGTTCAGGCGCCTCAACGGGATGTCGGATCGCGATCTGGGATTCGAACGCAGAGAAGCTCGTGCTCGTGCGGGACCATTCGGGATCAAGCCCCTCTACTACTGGGACGACGGGTCGACCCTCGTCTTCGGGTCGGAGATCCGTGCTCTTCTCTGTCACCCTCGCATCGATCGCGCCGTCAACATGACCGCGCTCTCCGCGTTTGTCAGCTTGACGTTCGTTCCGTCATCTCGGACGGCTTCGCCGGGGTGAACCGGCTTGAGCCGGGTCATCTAGTCGTCTGCGATCATCATGGTGCGCGCGTCGAACGTTTCCACCGATCCGAACCGGTGCCCTTTGAGGAGACCGAGGACGTGCTGGTCGAGCGGCTTCAGGACGCGATCGAGCGCGCGGTCGAGCGGCAGATGGTGGCCGACGTTCCGGAGGACGTGATGCTCAGCGGGGGCACTGACTCGGCGGTGGTCGCCACAATAATGAGCCGGCTCTCCGGCCGGCCGATCGAGAGCTTCACTGTCGGTTTCGCGGGAGGCTTCCGGGAGAACGAGTTTCAGCCCGCTCGGGGGACCGCGAACTGGCTCGGCGCCTCGCACCACGAGGTCGTCATCTCGAGCGACGAGTTCACGGACGTCTTACCGCAGTCCGTCTGGCACCTCGAAGAGCCCATTGCAACCACTGCGTCGTTTGCGTTCCTCCGCGTATGTGGCTCGCGCGGAGCACGTGAAGGTCGTCCTCACCGGCCAGGGAGCCGACGAGCCGTTTGGGGGGTACCCACGGCATCTGGCCGAGCGCTACGGCTGGGCGTACCGCCGCCTTCCGTCAAGTCTGGGTGTGCGCCTGCTTCCGTCGCTCGTCGAGGCGCTTCCACGCAACGAGCGGCTCAAACGGGTGGTACGATCGGTCTCGATCAGTGACGAGATCGAGCGGCTTGTCAAGGTCTACACGGTTCTCGACGAGGAGCTTAGCATGAATCGTCCGCGGCGGCAGGGCGGCTACGGTGCGATCAAGCACGCCGTGTCACTTTGGCACGCCGACGCCGCGAAGCTCGACCCCGTCGGGAAGATGATGTACGTCGACGCCCGCTTCTCGCTCGCCGACGACCTCCTTCTCCTCGCCGACAAGCTCTCGATGGCCGTCTCGCTCGAGGCGCGGGTTCCATTTCTCGATGTCGAGCGATGGAGACGCGGAAAGATTCCGGGATCGATGAAGATTTCGGGCCGGAACCAGAAGCACATCCTGAAGCGGGCGGTCGCGAAGTGGCTTCCCGATGAGATCCTGCGGCGCAAGAAGATCGGCTTCTCTACTCCGGTCGACGGCTGGTTGCGCCGCGAAGTCAATGGCGTGGTGAAGGAGAGGTTGCTCGCCGAGGGGTCGGCGTGCCGATCGTTCTTCCAACCAGAAGTTGTGGCGCGCATGCTTCGGGAACATGAGGAAGGCCGTCACGATCACAAGCGGATCCTCTTTAGCCTGCTCACGTTGTGTTCTGGTACGAGCAGTTCATCGTTCCGAACCGATGGCAGGGCTCGGACCGCGAGGCCGATCCCATCGTCATTACGTAGGGCTCCGATGGTCGCGTCGCCCCCCGGCTCTTGATCGATGCGGATCCTCATGCTCACTCCGCACGAAGGCATTCGCGGGCCCGTCCCGACGCTGATCTCGGACCCGTGGCCGCCTCCGGTAGCGCGGCTGCACCGTCGAGATCCTCGAATGGGGTCCCGCCAGGACGAGAGTCGTTCTCACGAAGGTGCGCGAGCGTGCTCGCGATGTCGTTTCGATCCGGCGTGAGCTGGAACGCCGCCAATCGACATCGGACTCGTCCACACGGCGCACGACTGGCGAACCGTTGTTCGGGACAGGATCGTGGTCCAGGCGCTGAAAGGTCACTGCTCCCGCGTCGTGCTCCAGCTCCATGGCAGCGACCCGCGGACGCTCGCCTTTGCCCGGAACCGACCCTTGAAGCTCGCGACGAGACTGCTCACCGGCTCCGTCGACGCCTGGCCGGTGCTCTCCACAGAAGAGCAGCGTCAGTGGCAGGCGTTCGATTCGCGAGTGCCCGCCTTCGTGGTCAAGAACCCCTATGCCAGGCGCGCGCGCCGTCTGGGAGGAGCAGTCACCACGCCGGGGTCGGAGAGGCCGCGTGCGCTCTTCGTCGGACGCCTTGTTGAGGCAAAGGGGATATTCGACCTCGTGGACGCGTTCGCGCGAGTGGTCGCCGAGGTGCCTGCCGAGCCGTCGTTATCGGAGGCGGCGTGGAGGAACGACGGCTCGGCGAGCGCGTCGCGCGGCTCGGACTTCAAGACTCAGTCACCATCAGGGGCTATCTGTCGCCTCCAGATGTCGCGACCGAGTACGAGCGTGCGACGTTCTTCGTATTCCCGAGCTATTGGAAGGAAGGGTTTCCGACGGTGCTCGCAGAGGCGATGGATGCGGGGCTCCCCGTGGTGAGACCCGGATTCGTGGCGCGGCGGACCACCTCGTCTCGGGTGAGCATGCGCTTTTCGTTGAGCCGCGTGACCCAGCCGGACTTGCCGCGGCCATGCTCACGCTCCTTCGCGACGCCGAGTTGAGGGAGCGAATGGGACGCAACCGGCAGCGCGTTCGGGTCTTCGACCTGCAGATCGTCGCGGACGAGCATCTCGCCCTCCTGCGCTCCTTCTCGAGGGACGCGTCGACCGGGGGGGTGGCTGAACGACCAGTTGCGAGTTCTCGACGCCGGGTGCGGCACGAACGCTCGATCTCGCGTTCGGGGGCGCCGGCCTCGGCCGCTGTCGCTCGAGGGCGCACATGTCACCGGCCTCGACATCGACGATGAAGCGCTGGCCGCAAATCCCCGACTCCACGATCGAATTGTTGGAAGCGTTGAAACGTATCCGCTTACGAGCGAGGCGTTCGACGTCGTTGTCTGCTGGGATGTGCTGGAGCATCTGCGCCGCCCTTCCTTGGCTCTCGAGAACCTTGGGCGTGCTCTCAAGCCCGGTGGGACGATGATCCTGGGATTCCCGAACGTCCTCTCGTTCAAGGGGATTGTCACCAAACTCACGCCGTACTCGGTTCCACCGGTGGGTCTACAGGTACGTCTATCGGAGCGACCTCGAGCCATACCCGACGGTATTGCGACTCGTCAATACGTCCCTCGGCGGTACGGCGGTGGGCGAGAAGAGCGCGGGTTCGGCGTCTCGATTCGGTTGGAAGACAGCCGGATCCTCGGCTGGCGCAGCGAATGCCGCATCGTGCTCTCCAAATCCCCGCATCAGGCCCCCCGGGAAGGAGAGGGGATGAGGGGGCGGCCTCTGGTCTGGGTCGTGACGCCAGTCCACAACGGTGAGCGGTATCTCGCGGAGTGCATAGAGAGTGTCCTCGCGCAGACGTACGACAACTGGGAGTACCTCGTCGTAGACAACTGCAGCACGGACCGGACGTCAGAGATCGTCCGCGCCTACTGCCAACGCGACGAACGCGTACGACTCGAGCGGAACTCCGAGTTCCTCCCAATGATCGCGAACTGGAATCGCGCGCTCCGGATGATTCCGAGAGCGGCGAAGTACTGCAAAGTCGTCCATGCGGACGACGCGCTTTTCCCACATTGCCTCGAGCGTATGGTCGAAGTAGCCGAGCGACACTCGTCCGTCGCCATCGTCTCCTCGCATGCGCTGTGGGGAGATGAGATCCGCCATCGTGAGGTGCCGTATCCGATCGGAGGTCGTAGACGGAAGCGCAGATCTGCCGCGCAACGCTGCTGGGCCACTGCTATGTCTTCGGATCGCCGTCATCGTTGCTGCTCCGCGCGACCGACGTCAGGTTCCGGCCCTCGTTCTACTCCGAAGACAACTTCCACGCCGACACCGAAGCCTGCTTCGATCTGCTCGGCACCGCCGATCTGGGATTCGTGCACGAAATCCTCACTCGCACAAGGCTCCACGAAGAGGCGATGACCCCTTCGGCGCAAGAATTGGCACATCACACTATGGATGGATCGCGATGCATCTGAAGTTCGGTCGTCAGTACCTCGACAACCGCGAGTACTACGCCCGGCCTCTGTACCGCCTACGTCGCTACGGGGTATTTCTCCTCAAGGCCGCGCTCAAGCTGAAGTTCAGGGACGCCCGGTTCCGGGAGCATCATCGTGCGACGCTGCGCTTGCTCGTCGATGCGCGACCCGGCATTCTCTCCGGCGCGCACGGTTCGGATGAGCGATGAGGGACGTCGATCGTGAGAGTCGCGTATCCCACGATCTACGACTCAACCGACGAGCGTTCGTGGTCAGGGTTGGGATTCAACATCGCTCGCTGCCTCGGAATGGCGGGCTTCGCGTCCGGCGCATCGGCCCGCTCGAACGCAGGCGGCTACCACTAGCGCGAGTGTGGCAGGTGGAGGCGAGACTCTATGGTCGCCACTACGCACTTGATCGGGATTTGCGCGTTGCGCGCAGGTATGCCTCGCAAGTCGCGAAATCCCTTCACCCGCGGATGTGCGACTTGGTGTTCAGTCCAGGAACGGTCCCGATCGCGTATCTCCAGACCCCGCTTCCGATCGTGATCTGGACCGACGCGCCTTTCGCCGCGATGCTTCGAACATATCCTGAGTTCCAGGTATACAGCCGACGCTCTATTCGGTCTGCGTCGGATCTCGAGGCGCGTGCTCTCGAACGCGTGAGCCTTGCGTTCTATGCCTCGGAGTGGGGCGCCCGAGCGCAGTAGAGGACCACGGCGCCGATCCTCAGCGAGTCGAGGTGCTGCCGTTCGGCGCGAACATGTCCATCACCCACGGCCGCGAGGAAGTCGTGGCGAGATGGTGCGCCACCGTCCGGATGAGAGGTGCCGTCTCCTGTTCGTCGGGGTCGACTGGTATCGGAAGGGCGGCGATCGAGCGGTGGAGGCGGCGCGGATCCTGAACGAAGGGGGTCTGCCGACCGAGCTCCACGTCGTGGGCTCGGCTCCCGATCGGCGCGCACGACCTACCCTCCTGGGTGCGGTCCATGGGTACGTCGACAAGCGGACGGACGCAGGTGCGGCTTGATGCGCCGCCTCTACCAGGACTCCCACTTCCTGATTCATCCTGCGTCAGCGGAAGCCTTCGGCGTCGTCTTCTGCGAGGCTGCCGCACACGGCGTCGTCTCCATCGCATCGAACGTCGGCGGGATCCCGTCTGCTGTGCGAGCGGGGGTCACCGGGATCTTGTGCGATCCGGCCGCTCCAGGCGAAGCGTACGCGGACGAAGTCTGGCGGCTCATGCAGGATCGCAACGGGTACGAAGCGATGGCGGTCGGAGCGTTCGAGGAGTACAAGCACAACCTCAGTTGGGAGGCCCAGGCGGTTCGGGTGAAGGCGCGCCTTGCGCAACTCTTCTGAGCTTGCGGAGCCAGGCGAGCCGTTTCTGAGGCATCAGCGCCGGTCGCCGGTGACGAACGCGCTCATGGACGCAACCGCGTTCGTTCATCAGGCTTTGCTCACGCTCGTCCTGACTCCGGTGATTCTTCACTTCATCGGCGCAGAACAGTACGGCGTCTACGCACTTGCCTGGCCTTAGTCAGCGCGTTGGCTCTCCTCAGGCTCGGCATGGACGGGACCGTCATGCGTTTTCTTGCAGCGAGCTTCGCGGCGTCTGATCTCGATGAGGCTCGGTCCGTGATCGGAGTCGGGCTTATCTTCTATCTCACCGTTGGCGTTGTCGGAGCCGTCATTGCAGCCGTCTTTGGGCACTACTTCATCGGGATCTTCTCGCTGTCGCCAGATCTCGAGTCGAGCGCCTCTTTCGTTTTTTCGGTCGCCGGGCTGTCGTTCTTGTTTTCGACACTTCAGTGTCCTGTGTTCGCGATCACGGCGGCCCTGCAGCGTTTCGACGTCGCAGTGGTCGCGTACTTGATTGGAGGGACCGCATACGCGATCGCGACCGTCGTGGTGCTGTCCCTCGGCTGGGGACTAACGGGATTCATCATCGTCGTAGCGCTGCAACAAGCGTTGGTACTGGCGATCGTCGTCCAGCGCAACAGGCGCCTGGTCCCGAGCTCGGGCTGCGCCCGGCGTACGACCGCACGCTCTTGAAGAGGATGATGTCGTTCAGCGGGTACTCGTTCGTTTCTGAACCTCGCCGGGACTGTTCTTCTCCAGCTGGACAAGTTCGTTCTCGGAGCGCTGACGAACCCCGCGATCGTCACCTACTACGTCGTCCCGGCGAACATCGCGTCGTACCTGTATGCAGGCGTTCAGCGACTCGCCACGATCACGATACCGTTGTCCACCGACCTGCATGTTCGTGGCGAGAAGGAGGAGCTGCGTCGGTTCTACATTCGCGCAAGCCGACTTCTCGTGCTCGTCCTCGTGACATTCGCCGTCCCGGTCTTCGTCCTTGCGCGCGAGATCCTGCTCCACTGGCTCGACGCGTCGTTTGCGGCGACGAGCTTCGAGGTGCTCCGTCTGCTGACTTTGACGAACTGCCTCCTGGCTCTGTTCGCTCTGCCGTACTTCCTGACGCTCGGACTTGGCAGGCCGCAGACTCTCGGCGTTGTTCAACGTTTTCACGGCCGCGATCAACGTCGTCCTGATCTTCATCCTGATTCCGCCTACGGGCTGATCGGCGCCGCAGTCGCGTACCTGGTGTGACCGTGCTCACGGTGCCCCTGGCGGTGCTCTACATCGAGCGTCGTCTGCTGGGGCTCTCCGCGTCGCCGTGGCCTGCGGTTCTTGCGCGGCTTGCGCCCGTGGTGGCTGCGCAAACCGTCGTCTGCTTGCTTCTCCGCCCGCTGAGTCACCGGGCTGCTCGAGCTGCTCGGATCCTGTTGCTGTCGGTCGCAGCGGCACCCGCGCTCGCGCTCGTTACTGGATATCTCAGGCAAGGACCGCGCCATGATCATGCGCCTCCCCGGTGCAGCGACTGCTACGTGGCGTCCGGTGAGAGGACAGCGACGGCTGCGGGAACTTAGGCTTGCCCAGAAGCCGGCGGCGTAGACCCACCGAACAACGCCGCCGCCAGTCGCTCCGTCTGCTCGACGACGTTGTCACCGATCTGGCGTTGAGCGCGGCGCGAACGCCCGAGCGGGTCGGCAAGCTCGGCGAGGAACGCCTCGTCCGACCGCTGCGCTGCCGCGGCCGCAACGACGCGCCGTGCGTGGTCGACGGCGTCTTCGACGTCGACCGAGACCTGCTCCAGGAGGTGTACGAGCTCGGGGAGCGTGAAGGTTCGATTACGGGCTGCACCGCCGTTCATGACCGCCGCGGCCACGTGCATCCGCTCAAACCCGACAACGAGATCCGCACGCTCGACCGCTCCGGCCGGTAGGCCGCGCGCACGGTGGCCGGACAAGTCGAGTCCCAGCCGAGACGCCGTGCGCGCGGCCTCGGGCAACGGGCCCAACGGGCCGACGTCGACGGTTCCGAACGACTCAGCCTCGACCGGCAGTCCTTCCGTCGCCTTCCGGAGTACCGCCGTGGCGAGCGGGCTCCGGAACCGGTTGCCCGTGCAAACGAATGCAATTCGAAACGCGGAATTCGAGCTCACGGCGCGACAATAGTGCCTCCGACCGGGGTGGCTTCGAGCGTGGGACCCTGCCGGGGCTTTGGCGACAGCAAAACTCGCCCGCCGCGAGCGGCATGGTCGGGAGCGTGGTCATGTTCGTCCGCCTTCTCGCCGACGGCGCTGGTTCGCCCCGGCGCCCGCAGGGGGAGCAGGCACGGTGCCTGCTTCCCCCTTACGGTTCGGTTCTGCTTAGCGGTGAGTCGAGCGCTGCCCGGCGCGACGAAGCGCGAAGCCGCTCGCCATCAAGGCGCCGGAGATCAACACGGTCAGGAGCAGTGAGATGCCGGTAAAGGGCAGCGTTCCTGCCTCCCCCGCGACCTCGCCGAGCTGCTGGCCGCCGGCGACGTTGTTGTTGTCCGTAGGTGCAGCCTCTTCCTTCACCTCGTCTTCGCCGTACTCCGCGGCCGCCGGTGAGATCTCGCGCACAAGCGGCGCCTGCGCGACGACCTGCTTCACGGTGTTCCCGGCGCTCTCAGCCGTTGCGGCGGCGTACCCGAGCCCGCCGAAGGATGCGAAGGTCCCGAGCATGAACGTGGTCACGGCCCCTGCGAACGCGACACGCGACCACACACGTCCGGCCCGACTCCCTCCGGGCTCGAGCGAAGCGGCGATCCGTGCCACGAGCTCATCGGCGGGAACGGGCGCATCAGCACGCAACCGCCGCTCGATTTCCCGCCTTCGTCCTCCGAACGTCCAGAACTTCATCATCGACACTCCCCGTTATACGCCTGGTTTTAAGAGCTGTACCGGGCGGATGACCCAAATCCTTACAGGCCTCGACTCGGTAAAGGAGGCATCTCGGTCGAGTTACCTCTTCTGAGTGATAGAGGGCACCCTAAGAACGGTGGTACCCTCGGGACGTAGGCGCCGGCGCGCGTCTCGCCGTGCGACCTTGGGGCCAGCCAATCTTGGAAACGAAGCCGTTCACGCATCTGACCACCCTCGCCGACTACGTCGCTGTCCTACGACGTCGCAAGTGGATCATCCTGCAGGCCCTGATCGTGGTGCCCGTCGCCGCCGGATTGCTGTCGAGCAGCCAGGAGCCCCGCTACAGCGCGGCGGCCGAGGTTCTGCTTAGCCGCCAGAATCTTGCGTCGACGCTGACCGGGACCACCGATCCTCTGCTGTATCAGGATCCGAACAGGCTGTTGTCGACCCAGGCCGGCCTGGCGCGCTCACCGGCGCTGTTCGAGGAGGTCGCGACGTCGATCGGGCATGCCCGGTCGCCGGGCGAGATCGCCGGCGCCTCGAGCGTTTTCCCAAAGGGTGACTCCGACCTCCTCGTGTTCTCGGCCGCGGACAGGGAGGGCGACGTCGCGATGAGAATCGCAAACGCATACGCTCGCGCCTACACCGTCTACCGCGCCGACCTCGATACGCAGACGTTCCGTCGGGCGCGCCTCGAGCTTCGAGGCCGGATCGATCAGCTCGAGGCGGGCGGAGTGGATCGCTCGTCCGACGTGTACTCCAACCTCGTCCAGAAAGAGCAGGAACTGAGGACGCTGGAAGAGCTCCAAACGTCGAACACGACGGTCACGCAGCTTGCCACCGGCGCTGGGAAAATCCAGCCTCAGCCCCGCCGCGCCGTGCTACTCGGCGTCCTTCTCGGCTGCGGGCTCGGCTTGGTGCTGGCGTTTCTGTGGGAGGCCCTCGACAAGCGCGTTCGGTCGAGCGAGGAGATCCAGGACCGCCTCGGCATCCCGCTGCTGGGCAGACTCCCCTCGCCTCCGCGCGACCTCCGAAAGCGAACGCGGCTCGCGACGGTCGAGGAACCTAGCGGAATGGACGCGGAGGCTTTTCGGATGCTGAGGACGAGCCTGGAGTTTTCGATGCCCGGCGAGGACATCCGCTCCATCATGGTGACGAGCGCGCTCCAGAACGAGGGGAAGTCGACGACGATCGCGAACCTCGCGGTCGCGTTCGCGCGCTCCGGGCGGAACGTGATTCTCGTCGACCTCGACCTCCGGAGACCGTTCGTCGGTCGATTCTTCGCGGTCGACAACGTACCCGGGGTCACGACCGTCGCTCGCGGTCGCGCCTCGCTCGACGAGGCCCTGGTGTCTATTGCGCTCACTTCGCCGCAGCGTCTCGAAACCGAAAGCGGGAACGGCGCGGCAGCCGTGTCCGGGAACGGCGCCGCAGCCGTCTCGGGCATCCTCCAGGTGCTCCCGAGCGGAGAGCTGCCACCTAACCCCGGGGAGTTCGTGGCCACCGAGGCCGTCGCGAAGATCCTCGCTGAACTGTCGGATCGCGCAGATCTCGTGCTCGTCGACGCTCCTCCGCTGCTCCCTGTCGGAGACGCGGCGACGCTGAGTGCGCACGTGGACGCGTTGTTCATCGTGGCGCGTATGAATGTGATCGATCGCTCGGCGTTGACAGAACTCGCACGGCGCCTTTCCGCCGTACCCGCTCGTGTCCTCGGGTTCGTCGTCGCGGGCGGTAGTCACGACGCGAGCTACGGCGCGGGATACGGCTACGGCTACCGTCAAGCACGCGCCCAGAAGGCGCGTTCAAAGCGGCGCTCCCCGAGCTCCGCAAGGTAGCCGCCTGGACCGCGGCGGCAGATCTAGGCCAGGACAGTGGTCGAGGGCACCGTAGGTCGCGCAGCCTCGGATCGCCTCGTCGGCGCCGAGCCCGCACGAACGCAGCGGGAGCTTCGGGTGGCCCGGTTCGCCGCGACGATTCCTCCGACATTCGGAGCGGTGGGCGTGGCTGGGCTCGCCGCGTTTCAAGGCGGGTACTTCCCGCCCGCGTGGGGCTGGGCAACGCTGCTCTTCCTTTGGGTCGCCGCCGTTTCAGTGGTCGCTCGATCGTCCATGCGGTTGAACGCCTGGTCGGTTGGCTTCGTTGCCTTACTCGTGTCGGTTGGAGCGTGGATCGGCGCCTCGACCCTATGGTCGCCCAGCCTCACGGCCTCCGTACCCGAGGTGGGTCGCGTCGCCGTCTACGTCTCTGCGGCGCTGGCCCTCGTGACCGTCGTCGGTCGGTCGAGCTACGTTCCGTTCCTCGGCGGTGTTCTCGCCGGAATCACCGCAGTCTGCTCGTACAGCCTGGCGACGAGGCTGTTTCCTGACCGATTCGGCGTCTTCGACCCGTACGCCATCTACCGTGTCTCCGAGCCGCTCGGCTATTGGAATGCGCTCGGTCTCCTCGCCGTCGTCGGCGTCGTGCTCGCGCTGGGTTTCGTCACCGATTCGAGAGCCGCATCGTCTCGCGCGGCGGCCGCCGCGACGCTCGTGATCACGCTACCGACGCTCTACTTCACGTTCGGCCGGGGCGGATGGATCGCCCTCTTCGCGGCGCTGTGCGCACTTCTCGCCTTGTCGCCGGCACGCCTCTGGGTGACCGCCGCGTCGTCGGTGGTTCTCATTCCGGCGGTCGCCGTCGTCTTCATCGCTTCAGGATCGAACGCACTAACGCATCGGAACGCGGCGCTGGGGGACGCGATCGGCCAAGGGCGGCGGCTCGCCTTGGCAGTTCTGGTCGCCTCGGCCGCTTCTGCCGTCCTCGCAATCCTCCTCGCGCGCATGCAGGGTGCGATACGGGTGCCGCCGACTGCAGTGAAGGCTTTTGGCGCAGCCGTCCTGGCCGCCGGCATCCTTGTCGCGGGCGCCGGAATCGCGGCGGCGGGAGGGCCAGAGTCGATCGTTCGCCGCGCCTACGATGAGTTCCACGAGCCGCCGCCGCGACCGGTCGACCTGAACGACCGCCTCCGGAACCTCTCGGGCAACGGGCGAGCCGAGCTGTGGTCGATCGCCTGGCGTCAGTACCGCGACAGTCCCTGGATCGGCAGCGGCGCTGGGACATACGAACGTTATTACGCCGCCCGCCGCGAGCCGGGAGCGCCGAAGGTACGCGATGCGCACGGCCTCTACGTCGAGACGCTCGCCGAACTCGGAGGGGTCGGATTGGGTGTGCTGGCGCTTACGCTCTCGTGGCCACTCGTCGCCGCGGTGCGTTCTCGCCGATCGGCAGTGGTGCCCGCCGCCGCTGCCGCGTACTTTGCCTACCTCGTTCACGCCGCAGCCGACTGGGACTGGGAGATGCCAGCCGTGACGACCGTCGCGATCTTTTGCGCCGGAGCGATCGTGGTCGCCACCGGGCGCGAGGCCGGGGCGTTCGTCGGGGGGCGGCAGCGGGCCGCGATCGCGGCGGCAGCCATCGTTCTTGCGGTCCCCGCCGCTTATTTGCTCCTCGGCGAGGCGGCGCTCAACGAGGCCGACGCCGCACGTCGGGACGGAGACGTCACCGGCGCCTTGAACCACGCCCGTCAAGCCACTGAGGTGTTCCCATGGTCGGCTCGGGCGTGGATCGGGCTCGCCGAAGCACGCGTCGCGGCAGGTGACCGCCGCGGCGCGCTCGCTGCCTTCCGGCGGGCAGCCGTGAAGGACCCTGGCGATTGGCGTGGGTGGCTCGGAATCGCCCGGACCACCAACGGCTCGGCCCGCGACTCAGCTCTCAGCCGCGCGACGCGGTTGAACCCGAGCGGCCTCGACATCGCGCAGTTTCGGCTTCGCCTCCGGCATGGCGACGCGCCGTGACCCGCGACCCGCTTCGCGACCCTGCTCCGTTGATCAGGCGGGTCTACGCGTACGTCGCCTATCGGATCGGCGATGGCCCGGAGGCCGAGGACGTGACGAGCGCGACGTTCGAGCGAGCGGTGCGCTACAGGACGACGTATGACAGCCGACGCGGCGAGCCGGTCGCCTGGCTGCTCGGAATCGCCCGACGGTGCATCAATGACGCACGGGCTGCCAGGGCGCCCGGCCCGCGGGACGACGCCGTGGAGGTGACGGAGGACTTCGCGCCTGAGGCGGAGCAGCGAGTCCTGCTCGCGAGGGCAGTGTCAAACCTGGACCAGCGAGATCGCGAGCTGATTGCGCTTCGCTACGGCGCCGATCTGACCGCACGCCAGATCGCCGAGGTCATGGAAATGCAGACGAACGCGGTCGAAGTCGCGCTCCATCGCGCACTCGCGAGGCTGCGCGGCGACCTCGAAGGGGGTCACGGAGACGACCCAAGCCCGGAGCCGCGCGCCGAGCCGACACGCTGAGGCCGGAGCGGGGGCTTTCCCCTCGCGGACGGGGTACTGGTCAAAGGTTTAGCCGCTGTTGCGGCCAGGTGGCTTGTCGCCTATAACCTCATAACTGGGTGAAGGTGAGTTGCGGGCACGGACGGAGGTCCGTGGTGAGCTGGGGAGAGGGAAACTGTGGGTGCGGCTGAACCGACCGGGGGAACGGCGACGGATTCGAACGTCCGGACGTCTCTTCTTGCGAGGGCTCGTCATGGGTCTGGTTTCGTGCGCGGCGGCGCATGGCCGACGATCGTACGCCGTCGCGGCTGGGTCGTTCGGCGAGCCCTCCTTGCCGGAGACGTTCTCGGACTCCTCGCAGCGTTCTTCGGGACTGCGCTTCTCTTCCACGCGAGCGGCGGGGCGCCCGGCGACTTCCCGTTCCGCTTCGAACTCCTGATCTTCATCGCGACGCTCCCCATATGGGTGGTCGCCGCGAAGCTCTACGGCCTTTACGACCAAGATGAGAGGTGGACCGATCACTCGACTGCTGACGAGTTGGTGACGGTCTTCCATCTCGTGACCGTCGGAGTCTGGTCGTTCTTCGCATTCTCCTGGATCGCAGGCCTGACCAACCCGGATCAGCGGAAGCTGACGATGTTCTGGGTGCTCGCGATCGTCTTCATCGCAGGTTCCCGCGGACTCGCCCGAACGCTCGCCCGCCGGCATCCCGGATACATCCAGCGAGTCGTTGTCGTCGGGGCCGGAGACGTCGGGCAGCTCATCGGGCGGAAGCTGCGGCAGCACCCCGAGTACGGTGTTGAGCTCCTCGGGTTCGTCGATTCGGACCCGAAGGAGAAGCGTGCCGACCTCGCAGACACGAGCGTGCTGGGTGGGCTGGACGAGCTTCCGAGGCTCGTCCGGGAGCGGAACGTCGACCGTGTCGTGGTCGCGTTCGCGCGGGATTCACATGAGGAGCTCCTCCGGGTGATCGGCGAGTTGCGCGAACTCAACGTCCAAGTCGACGTCGTTCCGCGCTTGTTCGAGGCAGTCGGCCCCGCAGGGGACATGCACTCCGTCGAGGGCCTGCCGCTCGTCGCACTGCCGCCGGCCCGTCTCTCGCGGTCGACGCGTTTGCTCAAGCGCACCCTGGACGTCGTGGCCGCGTTGGCGGCGCTCGTTCTGGTCGCCCCGGTGTTCGCTGCCGCCGCGCTCTGGATCAGGCGCGACTCGTCCGGGCCGGTCTTCTTCCGGCAGACGCGACTCGGGATGAACATGCGCGAGTTCACCGTTCTGAAGTTCCGAACGATGCGGGAGGACACCGATGACGCGCCGCACCGCGAGTACGTCGGGACGATCATGGATTCCCGGGCTCCGGTCGGCGAGAACCGGATCTACAAGCTCGAGCGCGCCGACTCCGTGACTCGCGTCGGCCGGATCCTCCGGCGCACGAGCCTCGACGAGCTTCCCCAGTTGATCAACGTCCTCCGCGGCGACATGTCGCTCGTGGGGCCCCGCCCATGCATTCCGTACGAGCTCGAGCTCTTCGAGCCCCAGCACTTCGAGCGGTTCCTCGTGCCGGCCGGTGTCACCGGTCTGTGGCAGGTCTCCGCGCGTGCGCGCTCGACATTTTGCGAGGCGCTCGATCTCGACGTAGCGTATGCCCGAAGCGCTTCGCTCAGTCTCGACGTGCGGATCCTTCTCCGGACGCCGCTGGTGCTCCTCAGGCGTGGGGGGACCGCGTGATGGCCAGAGGGAGGCGGGACGCTCGGCTCGGAATCGGCGTGATAGGGCTCGGCTACTGGGGCCCAAACCTCGTCCGGAATCTCGCCGACATGGACACTGTGAAGGCCCTCGCGCTTTGCGACAGCAACCCGGACGCACTCGAGGCCGTCGCTCTGCGGTACCCCGGCGCGCGCAAGACGGCGCACTACCAGGAGATCCTGGCACGTAGCGACGTCGACGCGGTCGTCGTCGCCACTCCCATCTCCACCCACGCACGCCTCGCGCGGGAGGCGCTCGCCGCGGGCAAGCACGTGTTCGTCGAGAAGCCGCTCGCCTCGAGCTCCACGGAGGCTGTCGCCCTCGCGAAGCTCGCGGATGCAAGCGGCCTGGTGCTGATGCCAGGCCACACCTTCCTCTACAGCCCGCCGGTGCGGAAGATCAAGGAGATCATCGACTCCGGCGAGCTCGGAGAGATCTACTTCATCTCGACCAGCCGGGTGAACCTCGGGCTGCACCAATCCGACGTCAGCGTGGTCTGGGATCTCGGCCCGCACGACGTCTCGATTCTTCGGTACTGGCTCGGCGAGCTCCCGAGCGATGTCTCGGCCATCAGCCGCAACTGCGTCCTGCCGGGCGTTCCCGATGTCGCGTTCATCAACCTACGGTTCCCCTCGGGCACGGTCGCCAACGTCGAGCTGTCCTGGCTCGCGCCGAGCAAGCTCCGTCGGACGACCATCGTCGGCTCGCACAAGATGGTCGTCTACGACGACACGAGCAACGAGTCGGTCCGGATCTTCGACTCCGGAGCGAACCTGCCCGACCCTGAAAGCTTCGGCGAGTACCGTCTCAGCTACCGGACGGGCGACATCGTGTCGCCGTCGATCGATCCGACCGAGCCGCTCTCGCTGGAGTTGGCGGACTTCGTCGCGGCGATCCAGGAAGGCCGCACTCTGACGTCGTCTCCAGAAGTCGGCATCGACGTCGTTCGGACCCTCGAGGCCGTGGATCGATCGCTCGCCGCGGACGGTGCACCCGTGCTGGTGGACGGAACGAAGGAGCCCCCGGACATCGCCGAACAGCTGACGCATCGGCTCCACAAGGTCGCCGCGGGGGAGGACGAGCCGAGCGCGGTGACGCCCTCGAACGAGCAGACCATTGGCACGGCCATCCTCGGTGGTGGCCCGGCAGGTCTCACCGCCGGCTACGTCCTCGCGCTGCGTGGTAAGCCGGGCGCGGTCTTCGAGGCCGACGGCGTGGTGGGAGGGATCGCGAAAACCGTTCAGTTCAACGGGTATCGGTTCGACCTTGGCGGACACCGCTTCTTCACCAAGCTGAAGCCCATCGAGCGCCTGTGGGAGGCGATCATGGGTGACGACTTCCTCACTCGGCCGCGGCTCTCGCGCATCTTCTACAACGGGAAGTTCTTCTCCTACCCGCTTGGCGCGAAGGATCTCTTCGCTCGGCTCGGGATCTGGGAGTCGGCGCTGTGCGGCTTCTCCTATCTCCGGGAAGTGCGAAGGCGCCGCAAGCCGGCAGAGACGTTCGAGGAGTGGGTGACGACGCGGTTCGGCAGTCGGCTCTACGACGCATTCTTCCGCTCGTATACGGAGAAGGTGTGGGGGATCCCGGGGTCCGAGATCCGATCGCAATGGGCGGCGCAGAGGATCAAGAACTTTTCGCTCGGTCAGGCGGTGCTAACGATGCTGGGAATGCGTCGCCAGCACGTAACGACCTTGATCGAGGAGTTCCGCTATCCGCGGCTCGGCCCGGGCGAGATGTGGGAGCGGCTGGCCGAAAAGCTCGACCGCGGTGGCATTCCGGTTCACCTGAACCAGCGGTGCACGTCTGTCCGACATGGGAACGGCCGCGTCACGAGCGTGACGACTCGGCGGAACGGCGACGAGTACGAGCACCGCGTCGATGGTGTCCTCACGAGCCTCGCCCTTCGTGACCTGATCGCGATGCTCGACCCGGCCGCTCCTGCGCACGTGGTCGAGGCGGCAAAGCGACTGCGGTACCGCGATCTCGTCGTCGTCGCGCTCATCACCAGCGAAGAGGAGCCGTTCCCCGACAACTGGATCTACGTCCACGACCCCGAAACGCGCGCGGGGCGGGTGCAGAACTACGGAGCGTGGAGTGCCGCGATGGTCAGACCAGGGACGACGTGCCTCGGAGTGGAGTACTTCTGCTTCGAAGGAGACGACATCTGGCAGATGCGGGACGAGCAGGCGGTCGAGTTCGCGAAGAGCGAGCTCGCACGAATCGGCCTGATCGATCCGAGCAAGGTGTTCGACGGCGTGAAGGTTCGAGTTCCGAAGGCGTACCCGATGTACGACGCGAACTACGAAGAGGCGGTCGCGATCATTCGCGAGTACCTCGACGAGTTTGAAAACTTGGAGACGTTTGGCCGTAACGGTCTCCATCGCTACAACAACCAGGACCACTCGATGTGGACTGCGATTCTTGCGACCCTGAATCTCGTCGACGATGCTAACTATGATGTGTGGAGCGTCAACGTCGAGGCCGAATACATCGAGGAGGGCCAGATCGTCGAAGACCTCCTTGAACTCAAGCCTGCTCCGTCCGCAGCAGAAGAGGGTGGAGCCGCGCTCGCTGTGTAGCCGGCAGTCCGCTCAGCGGTTATGGCGCTCGAGTCGCGGTTCGACGTCTTTGTTCTCACTGATACCGCGCCGTCGCCGCACGTGCCTGATGAGCCCTGCCGGGACCGATGCAACGCCGGTGACGTGGTGAAGGACGTGCAGTGGGACTCCGGCCGCGGCCTGTTTGGCGCCTCCGACTCGAAGCAGCAGGCGATAGAAACGCCAGTTGAGCAACACGAGCGCCAAGGCCGAAGCGAGGGCGAGGCGGCGACGGCGGAGCAGCGTCGCGGACGCGGCCGTGAGCGAGACGAGCGCGCTGAGTCGGTGCCGCCAACCCAAGTTGAGCGTACTCGGCAGCGATCGCGAACGCACGAGCAGCTCGACCCACGGAACCCCTCGGTCACGGAAGTCCGACCGAACCATCTCGAAGAGCGTCCACCGCTTCAGGTGCGTGCCCTGGATCGAGGGGTCGAGCAGCGATGCTCGTGCCCCGCCCGGGCGAGCCGCATCCCGAGCTCGACATCTTCGATCGACGGCCGCTCGAAGCTCTCATCGAACCCGCCGACACCGTCGAACGCCGCGCGCCGTACCGCGCCGATCCCCGACCAGAACGTCTGCGCCGGACCCGCGCCCTCGTGGTGGACATGGTGGTGGAGCAGGTTGCGGAACCGCGAGACGAGCCCCGGCGCTGCGGGCGCGTCGTCGTACGACCCGAAGACGCCTGCGAGGTCCGGGCGACGCTTCGAGCACGTGCCGGATCCGCGCGAGCGCGTCATGGTGGACGCGACGTCGGCATCGACGAAGACGACATGTCGCCCGCCGAGCGCGCGACACCGGCATTTCTCGCTCGACCGGCGCTTGCTCCTGCCAAGTCGTCGACGACAACGAGCTCGTCCGGCGGCTCGTCGCTCGCCGCGAGCGCGGCGAGGCACACCCCAGCGTCGGCGGCTCGTTCGTCGCGGGGACGACGACGGAGAGCCGAAGGCGAGAGGAAGTCAGACGGTCGGGCAGCGGCTGAGACGCCAGTCGAGCGACGGTCGGCGGCGTCGAGAGGCCGAGAAGCCCGCGGCTATCCTCCTTCTCTGAATGCGGTCATCGGAGTAATCTGCAACCGCTCGGCTCGCGCCGCTCGGCTGGTTCGTGCTCGCGGCCGCAACGTCGGTTGGGGCGTGCTTGGGCGGCATATGTCCTGATGTCTCCGGAGTCGATCTCCTACTCGAGCTGTTATCGCCCCGCTCGTCCTCGCAATCATTGTGCTAGGCGCCTGGTGCTGACGCCAACACGTTTCTCGTCGTCTCGTTTCCTCGCGTTCGCGACGCGCCAGCTGACGTCCGGGTATGCGGTGTCGGTCGGTCCGGGTGCGGCGTACGGCAGCGACATGATCGTCGGCATCGTCTTGCTGCGCGGGCTCCTACCGCGAGACCGAGTCAGGACCGCGAAGCGCTTGAGCCGGTTGACGACTGCGGCGTCTGCCGCGTGGATCGTCATGATGCTTCTCGCGGCAGCGCGCGGTCTCGAACGCGGGAACGTCGCTCGACAACGTCGTGAGGCTTGGGATGGCGGCCATCTATTGGCCCCTACTGTACTTCGGCTTCTCACGGACGTTCCGTGAGCGCGACTTCGACGTCGACCGCTTCTTCGGGGGCATCTGCGTGGTCGGGTTGGCTCTCGTCGGATACATGCTCGATGATGCGGGCGCTCGGCCGCCCGTTCGAGCCTCCGGACCAGGTTGGGCGGCTCGGCGAGGTCGTCGCGAGCTCCGGAGCCGTGTACGACGTGATTTCGGCTTCTGGAGCGCTTTCATCGTCTACCCGGCGATCGCGCTGCTCGCGATCGGTCGCCTCGTCTACGAGCGAAACCGCGCGCTGACATGGATCGCGTAGGCGCCGTCGTGCGTGGCGGCGACGCTGTTGACGCTGATCCGAGCAGAGATCTTCGGCCTTGCTGCCGGAATCGTCGGCCGTCGTCGTGCTGAGCGGCCGCTTCCGAGGCGCCTCGCGTGTCGTCGAGCCACGCCGCTCGGCAGTGGTGGCGCTCGCGGCGGTCTTGATCGCGGTTGGTGCGGTCGTCACGCTGGTCGACCCCGGGTTCGCAACCGTCGTCTTCGGAGCGTTCGCGCGGGCCGTTCGCGGCGCAGTCGGCCGGGCGAGGTCGAACCTCGAGTACCGCGTCGAGGCGCTTGAGGTAGGTCGGGACGCCGCGGGCGCCCACGTCCTCGGGCTTGGTCTCCGGTCGCCTGACGAGCAACTTCAGCGCGGCATCGACCCTTCGTACCTCGTCCACTCCGGCTACGCGACGATGCTCGTGTATGTCGGCTGGCCGGCCTCATTGCCGGGTTGCTCGCGATCGTGGGCCTCCTGACTCGATTCCGCCCGCGCCCCGGCGGCCCGTCCTTGGCTGCATCCTGTCCTTGGGCGGAGTCCTCGTCCTGCTGCTCGTCTACTCGTTCGGCGCCTCCGGCATCGTCGGCGAAGAGCACGTGATGGCTATTGGCGCGCTGTTCGTGGCTGCGAGGTTCGCGCTCGTCGGGCGTGAAGAAGACGAATGATCGTCGACTCGGCAGCCCCGGTCGCAATCGTGATCCCGGTCCACAACGGCTGGGCGCACACGAAGCGAGCGCTTCAGGCGATCCGAGACGCCACGGGCGGTCGAGTAGCCGTCGTCGTCGTGGACGACGGCTCGAGCGACGGCACGAGTGGGCTCCTGCATGCGGAAGCTCCCGATGTCACGGTCATACCCGGCTCCGGCACGCTCTGGTGGAGCGGTGCCGCGAATGTCGGCTGCCGCCACGCAATCGCCAACGGCGCGCACACGCTCGTCCTTTTCAACAACGACAACTACGAAATCTCGGATGCCTGTTTCGGCACACTCCTCAGGCTCGTCGCCGAGAGTGGCGGATGCGTCTCCCCTGTGGTGCTCGAGGAGCATGATGGCCACAGACGCTTGCGGCATGCTGGCGGAGCGCTCGACTGGCGACGAGGCGGAATTCGGCTGCGAGCTGTGGGATCACCGTACTTGGAGAGCGACCGCATGGTCGATTGCGACTGGCTTCCGGGCAGCGCGCTCGCTTTTTCGGCCGACCTGTTCGTCGAGCTCGATGGTTTCGACGAACGACGCTTCCCGCAGTACCGCGGCGACATCGATTTCACGCTCCGGGCGCGCCTTCTCGGACGCCGATGCGTCGTCACGTACGCGTGCTACGTCGTCAACGACCGGAGCCAGGGTGGTCTCGGCTTCGACGGCCGGATTGGGCCACGACGATTCGTAAGTGGCCTTGTCAGCCTGAAGTCCAACTACAATGTCCGAGAAGCCATCCCGTTCGCGCTCCGGCATTGCCCCCGCGGTCTGCTTCCTCGGTATTTCGCGTCCTTCTACAGCCGATACGTTTACGCCGCGCTGAAGACTTGGCTACCGCATCGTGTTCGTACGCGCCTCGATCTCGCGGGGCAGAGGCGCGCGCTGCGCTCGAGTAGACCGCGAGGGGGGCCCGCTTGCTCTCATCGTCGACTTTTCGTCCGCAGCGGTTTTGAGGACAAGCCTCATGACACGAAGCCGGCGGCCGCGCGTCGCGCTGATCGCGTGGACGGCGGGCTCGGCGGAGCGGAGACGTTCACCGCCGAACTCGCTCTTGCTCTGCACCATGCCGGCGCCGAAGCAGCGGTGACGTTCGTGGCGAACCCTGATCCCCTCCGATCACAACTCGAAGCCGAATGCGTTCCCGTAGCCTCGCTCGGGCTGCGCCGCGGGCGCGACGTTCTCCTCCGCGCGAAGGCACTCGCGCGCACCGTCGCCGCGCAAGGAGACTTCGCGATCGTCGTGTCGTCGGGATATCTCGCGGGCGCGCTGCGCGCCGCCGGCTATGGCGGCCGGATCATCGCCGTGGAGCACGGTGCGATTCTCCAGCGGCGACAGCTTCCGTTCCACAAGCGGGTGATCCGCGCGGCTGATCGCGCGTCGGGGATCTGGGCGTGCGACGCCGAAGTCGCAGTATCGGACTTCGTGCTCGAGCACCTGCGCGCTCGACGGCACGCACGGCGGCTCGTGCGGATCTACAACGGCGTCGACGTGACGAGGTTTCGACCGTCCGAGGCAAAGACGCGTGACACGTTCGTCGTCGGTTGCACGGCCAGGCTCGTCCCGGGCAAAGGCGTCGACGACCTCATCCGCGCGTGTGGCCGGCCGGAACTGGCTGGCTCCGTGATCGCGCGGATCGCCGGCGAAGGGCCCGACCGACCTCGGCTCGCCGGCATCGCAGAGGCTATCGGCGTCGCCGACTCGGTCGAGTTCGTGGGCAGAGTCGCCGACGTCGCTTCGTTCTGGCACGGCTGCGACCTCGCGGTCGTGCCTTCTCGGGAACAGGTCGAGTCCTTCTGCCTGGCCGCCGTCGAGCCGATGGCCTGTGCACTGCCGGTCGTTGGGACGCGGAACGGGGCGCTCCCGGAGATCATCAGCGAGGGCCGGACAGGCACGATCGTTGCGCCTGGCGACCCGGGGGGCCTAGCACGTGCGGTCGCGGCGTATCGCGACGGCATCGCCGTGAGAGAGCGGCACGGCAAGAACGCCAGGGAGGACGTCGAGCGGCGGTTCGACCTCGCGCTCACGGCGGCCTCGTATCTCGACCTGTGCCGAGCGCTCGAGGGCGACGGCGGCGGCCGGATCCGTCGATGAACGTGCTCGTCGTCACGAACATGTATCCCACGCCCGAGCATCGGGCGTTCGGTGCAGTCGTGCGCGATCAGGTCGAGGACCTCCGGGAGTGCGGGGTGCGTGTCGATGTGCTGACGATCGCGGGCCGCGAGCGACGGTCGGAGTACTTTCGGTCGATGGCGAAACTGCGTCGCCTGGTCCGAGTCCACGAGTACGCAGTGATCCACGCACACTACGGGTTGAGCGGAGCGGTTGCGATCGTGCAGCGGCGCGTTCCGGTCGTCACGACATTCCACGGGAGCGATCTCGGATTCGTACGGTGGCAGCGATGGGTGTCGTGGTTCGTGGCGCGCGCGTCGACGCCGGTGGTCGTTGCGCCTCACGGGCGCGCGCGACTCGGCCTTCCGAACGCGCATGTAATCCCATGCGGGGTAGACACTGAGGTTTTCGCGCCCGTTCCGCGCGAGGAGGCGCGACGCCGGCTGGGCTGGAGCGTTGACGGCCGATACGCCTGCTGCCCGGCTCGCGCCACAATCCCGTGAAGAGGGTCGATCTCTTCCGTGCGGCCTTCGCCGAGGCCCGCATCGCCGTGCCCGAGCTCCAGGAGCGGACGCTCGAGGGCCTCACACGCGATCAGGTCGCGCTGATGATGAACGCCGTGGACGTCACCGGTGGTGACTTCCGATCCGAAGGCGCGCCGGTTGCCGTGAAGGAATCGCTCGCGGTGGTGACACCCGGTCGTCTCGGTTGCCGTCGGTGACGTGCCAGATGTCATCGCAGGACTGCAGGGGTGCGCAACGGTGGAGCGAACGCCCGCAGCGCTCGGTGCCGCGATCGTAGCGGCGCTCTCCGATCGTCTCGCGCCATGAGCTCCGAGAACGCATTCTCCCCTATGCGCGACCAGCGATCGCCGGACGACTCCTCGCGCTCTACGAGGAGGTGAGCGCTCGTTGAGAAGGCGGATTCGACGGCGAGGACGCCCGCGCTTCTCATGGTCGTGCACGGCCGTATCCCCCACCGCGCGTCGAGCGCGAGGTTCGTGTCGCACGCGGTCTGGGCTATGAGGTGGACGTCGTAGCGCTCTCTGAGCGGGGCAGCCGCTCCGTCGGGAGTTTCGAAAGGCGCCTCTGTCTTTCGCCTTCCGGTCGAGCACTCGCCGTACCACCTCGTTGACTTCGATCGGTGGTCGAATACCTCGTTTTCACGCTGCTGAGCGACGACAAAGGTCTTCGACTCGATCGAAGGCGACAGACTCCGTCGTCCACGTCCACAACCCCCGGACTTCCTGATGCTGGCCGCTGCTGCCGAACTCCGCGGGCAAAGGTGATCTTCGACGTCCACGATCTGGCCTCCGACATGTTCGCCGCGATGCGGTTTCGGACGGAGCGTTCGAGCGTCCGCGCGGTCGAACGTGCCTGGTCGCGATCGAGCGGGCGGCGGCGCGCTGTGGCTGACGTCGTTGTGACCGTGCATAGCCCGTACAAGCGCGAGCTGACCGTTCGCGGCGTCGCGGCGGAGAAGATCGAGGTCGTGATGAATTCGCTCGACGAACCAGATCGCCGTGCCGACCTCGCCGAGCGACGCGAAGACCGCTTCCGCGTCGTCTACCACGGCTCGATCACGCCTCACTACGGCGTCGAGTTGCTCGTCGAGGCGGCCGCACTTGTTCCGTCGGCACGTTCCCCGAGCTCGTGGTCCAAGTGTTTGGGACGGCGATGCACTCGGTCACGCGCGCCGTCTGGCGGCAGAACTCGCAGTCGACGATGTCGTCGAGTTCAGCGGTAGGTACTTACCCCATCGCGAAGTGCTCTGCCTCCGTCGCGCACGCATCCGTAGGTGTCGTCCCCAACCTGCCGATCCGCCTGAACCGTTTCGCGCTGTCGTCGAAGCTCCTCGAGTACGTCGCACTCGAGATCCCCGCAGTGTGCGCTGACCTGCCGACCTTGCGTGCGCATTTCACCCACGATGAAGTGACGTTCTTCAAAGCGGGAGACGCAGAGGCGCTTGCAGATGCCATTGTCGGGATCGCTCGCGATCCGGCCGGGGCGAGGCGTCGAGCGAGAACGCGCTTCGACGGTACAACGACGAATACGCGTGGCCGCAGAGTGCCGCGCGCTACGCAGCGATTCTCAGCCGTGGCGTCCGGGGTGAATCCGTCTCATCGCGCGTCTCGAACGGCGCACTGCGCGCTTGAGGAACAGAGCCCTGCCAAATGGGCCGCGAGCATGTTCACGGAGGCGTGGTCGCCGAGCGAGATGATCGGCAGCCTGTAGGGATCCGTCGTGCGTCTGCTCCAGCCGATGTCCGCCGTGCGCCCTGACACGTACCCGCTCCGACGGACGAAGAGCACGTCGCGGGGGCTGTAGTCGCCGTTTGGATAGCTGAAGTGGACGGCACCGTCGTCCCGTGAGGTTTTCGACGTCGTCGCGCGAGGTTCGTATCTCCGCTTCTGCTTCGTCGTCGAGGCACAGCGGGAGGATCGGATGGGTGACGGTGTGCGACCCGAACTCGACATATTCCGACAACTCCCGGACTTCGTCCGGTGTGAGCGCCTGACGCTCTGTCGTCAGTCGGGTTCGCTGCTGTTCGATTTGCGCGAGTCGTTCGGATGTCGGGAGCAGCTTGAGTTGCTCGCGGTCGATCCCGGGCTCGAGGAACCAAACGCCCGCTCTCGACGCTTCCCGTGGCGAGGTAGATGACCGGGTCGGTCCGATCGATCGAAGACTGGGATCAACGCCATGTTTCCCGGTGACCGTCGTCGAAGGTAATCACGATGCTCGGGCGCGTGATCCCACCCCAATTACCGGTCGTGATCGCCTCGACGAGGCTCTCGAGCGAGAATAGCTCGTATCGACGAACGAGTATTCGAGATGGGCCTCGAGACGTTCAGGCGATGGTCGTGGTAGACGACGATCCCGACTCCCCGCCGCGCGATGTTGCTTCGGCGATGTCGGCGCCCCTGAATACCGTACGAATGCGGCGAACGTCGCCTTGATGGTACCGATCGCTTCACCGATTGCGTCGGTGCCAATGGTCGACCGTCGCGAAGCCAGCTCGGGCGACAGCCCCGACCCGGTGTCGTGGTAGTCGTAGCTTCTCCAGCCGACTGCGCCCGGTCGATGAAATCCGGGATGTCTTCGGCTCGACCCCAAGACTTCCAGCTGGTCGGCGTGGAGCCGGTGGTAGAACGGCTTGGCCAGGTCGGTGAACGCGTGGGGGAAAAGGCTATATCTGCTCCACCAACCGACGTCGTATCGTGGCAACGTCTCCCGAAGGCGCACAGGCTCTCCGGTACAGCCCCGCGGCTGCGATCGCCGCCGAGCCCACGGCCAGATCCTGAGCCCCCACAGCGCGAAGATCCAGCCGTTCAGGATGTGGCTCGGCGGGCTGCTCGGGGCTTCCTCAAGAACGGGTCCGGCAGAGGTGGTCGAGACCAACGGCGAAGGTGGCTGCAGCGTTCGCGCCGCGCCGCTCGCCAACGAGGCATGAGCTGTGACCGGTGAGGACGAAGGCTCGGGTGAAGACGGACGCAATCTGACCTTGAGCCATCGCCGAGTACCAAGGCGGCCGAAGGCCGTACTTCGGCACGACGACGCCGTACGACCACCAATTCCGCTGTCCGTGTGCTGGCCCTGGCCTTCAGAAGCCGGCAAACTTCCAGGAACGCACGTCAGCCTTCGGCTCGCCCGCCAGGTGACGCTCCCACCATCCCAGCGCGAGCTGAGCGAGGTCGGCGGGCACGAGGCCCGCAGGATCGACGCGGGCGCGAGTCTTCGCGCTGTAGTCCAGGTAGTACCCCTCGACGCTATCGCGGTTGAACCGGCGGCCCGGTGGCTGAGGCTCGTATCCCGCGCCAATGGAGAGTGCTGCGCCGAGCGCTCGCCGGCGAGCGGGATGAGCGGCCTTGCCGTCACCGGATGTCTCTGAGCGGCTGCACGACGTCGGGCTTCATGAGGCAGTAGCACTCTCTCGAGCGAGACACGCGCCGCATCGGCGGAAATTTGCGGAGCGAGTGGCGCTACTGCCCCTCGGTCTCCGACGACACACGTGCGGTGAGCGCCCGAGCGGGGTTCCCGACCACCGTCTCGCCCGGCCGCACGTCCCGCGTCACGACCGCCCCTGCGCCGACCAGGGCGCGTTCGCCGACGGTACCCCACCGAGGAGGACGGCACCCGACCCGATCGAGGCGCCGCGCTCGACGGCCGTCCGCACGAGGTCCCAGTCGGCTTCGGTCTGAAGTTCGCCCGCATCGTTCGTCGCGCGCGGAAATTTGTCGTTGATGAACATCACGCCGTGCCCGACGAAGACCTCGTCTCCGAGCTCGACGCCCTCGCAGACGAAAGAATGGCTCTGGATCTTGCAGTTCGCGCCGACCACCGCTCCTCGCTGAATCTCGACGAAGGTCCGATGCGCGTGTTGTCGCCGATCCGACAGCCGTAGAGATTCGTGAACGAGTGAACCTGGACGTTGTCGCCGAACGCGACGTCGACGATCAGTCGGTGTGGAGCGTCGTTCGCCGGCCCGCTAGCCATGCGCGAAGAAGGCCCTGATCGCCTCGCAAACGCGGGCGAGTTGCGTCTCGGAAATGCCCGGGAAGAGTGGGAGGGAGAGACCCTCTCGCGCCACGGCTTCGGCAACGGGGAATGCTCCTCTCGAAACCCGAGGTGCGGCGTATGCGGGCGAGAGGTGCGGAGGCTCGGGGTAGTGCCTCCCGGTCGCGATGCCACGCTCGCGCAAGTACGCACCGAGTCGAACAGGATCCTGCGTGCGGGCCACGTAGAGGTGCCAGACGGGCTAGCTCCCCTTCGGAACCGGCGGCAGTTGCAGATCGCCGATTCCGGCGAGCTGCGTCGAATAGAAGTCAGCCGCGCGGGCGCGTTGAGCGTTCCAGCCGGCTACGTGCCGGAGCTTGCAGAGGAGCACCAGCGCCTGAACGGTGTCGAGTCGGGCGGTGTAGCCCGGGACCTGCGAGCGGTACGCGAGACTTGGCCGTGCTCGCGGAGCATCCGCACCCGCTCCGCGAGCTCGTCGTCGTCGTGACGAACGCGCCCGCGTCCCCCATGGCGCCGAGGTTCTTCGAGGGATAGAAGCTGAACGCCGCCATCTCCCCGGCTGACCCCGCTCTCAGACCCGTCCCGCTCGGCACCATGCGCCTGACAGGCGTCCTCGAGGATGAGCAGCCGTCGGCGCTCGGCGAGCTCGCGCAGCGCTCTCATGTCCGCCATCTGGCCGTAGAGATGAACGGGCAGGAGGCAGAGCGTCGCGCTCGTGACCGCCGCCTCGACGGCGCCGGGGTCAATGTTGTAGTCGCTCTCCTGCACGTCGACCACGACTGGTGTCGCGCCGACCTGCGTCACTGCCTCAAACGTGGCGATGAAGGTGAGTGCGGGGACGATGACCTCGTCACCGGCCGGCGTCCGCGGCCAGCAGCCCGAGCCGGAGCGCATCGAGCCCGCTGGCGAGCCCGACGCAGTGCCCCACCCCGCACCATTCCGCGAACTCGTGCTCGAACGCGGCCACCTGCGGCCCGTTCGTGTAGACGCACGACTCGATCGTCGCCGCGACGGCGGCGAGTAGCTGCTCCCTCAGCGGTGTGTCCGTCCTGGCGAGATCGACGAACGGAACGCTCGACATCGCCGGCCGCGGGCCTCCAGGACGCCTCGCGGCGGTTTTTTGCGCTGTCGATCACGTCTTCCAGATCGGCCTCGGGCCGCCACTCTACCCGAGCCGATGTCGCGTTGAACCGGCCTCGGCTTGACGCAGCCACGGGCGGATTCCATGGAAGCGTGTTTCGCCGATCTGTGAAGTCATCCTGCGTCGCTTCGGCTACGACGTCGTCAAGTACACGCCCGGCAAACTTCGCGCACCTTCGACGGCTGGGGAACTGTCCACTCCGCGCGGGTGACGGCGGTACTCGACGTAGGAGCAAACGCGGGTCAGTTCGGCGGTGGGCTCCGCGAGAGATGGATAACAGGGCGATCGTCTCTTCGAACCGCTGCGCTCCGCCTTCGACCTCCTCGTCGCGGGCGCGGACGATCGCTGGGAGTGCTTCGACGTCGCACTCGGATCCGAGGATGGACGAGCGGTGCTCAACGTCTCCGAAGATACGTGGAGCAGGAGCCTGTTCTCGCCCGATGCTCGCCTCGTCGAGGCTGCCCCAGCGGCAGCTACCGCGTCCACCGCGACGGTCTCGGTCCGGACGCTCGACTCCCTCCGCGAGGAGATACTGCAGCCCAACGATCGCGCGTTCTTGAAGATCGATACTCAGGGTTACGAACACGAAGTGCTGGCGGACGCGAGCGCCCTGGGCGCTCGGAGAAGTCCGCGCTCACCGCGTCAGGAACTCTCCCCGAGGCGGTTCGAAGACCTGGAGGCCGCAGGCCCGGGCTGACGGTGAAGCGAGGCCATGACTGCCGTCCGCGCAAGACCCACCGAAGTCCGCAGGAAGCGGTCACCCCCGGTGACCAAGGAGGAGATGCTGACATGATGAGCTTGCTGTTCTGGATCATCCTCGCATTGTTCCTCTGGCTACTCCCATCCTACGAAGCGCATCAATCGGGTAGCTGAAACGAAGAGCTGGGTTCGTATGGGGGCTATGCTCGGCTGGCTGGCGCGCTCGTGGTGGCGTTGCTGCCAGCACGCTCAAGCTCGTGAGCGACTTGCCGCACCCGGACGCCACCATCACGGTCAATCCGGGCACGAACGGCCACCATCACGTCCACGTCGAGATGCGTGACCCGGCCGCCGCACATCCGGGACACCAATCTTGGAGATGACCTGCCCCGGCGCTGATCGAGCGGTACCTCGAGGCGCAAACGGTCCGGCCGGGCTTCGTGACACGCTCCGCCGGCTTGAAGAGAACGGAGAGCTGCGGCGGGCGCTCGAGCACGCGATCCTCCTGTTCGGTAGACGAGGAAGAGTTTCGGGGGAAGCGGCTGCTCGACTTCGGCGTGCGGCAGCGGCACGTCGACCGTTCACCTGGCCAGGATGCTGCCGGAGACGGAGATCGTCGGGCTCGACCTCATGCCCGAGTTCCTCGCGCCCTGCCGAAGCGTTAGCGGCGCACCTTGACCTTCGGAAGCGTCCGGTTGCGTCCGAGGCGGAAGCCGCGGATCTGGCTTTCCGGGCCGACCTGGGTCGCTTCTCGTTCATAACGCTGAACGCGGTGTTGAGCAATCCGCGAGCCCGGCCGAACGGCAGCGGCTGTTGCCGAAACTGTGGGCTGCCCTCGAGCCAGGCGGCAATCTACTTCGGTGAACCAGACCCCGTACAGGTGGTACCCGGTTGAGCATCACACGACCTTGGGCCGCCGTTCCGCACGACTTGCCCGACTGGTTGGCGGTCAGGTACGCACGCCGGTTCGGGAAGTGGGGAAATCCCACGGGACGCCGAGTGGCAGGGGTTGCTGCGGGGCGGGGTTCGGGCGGCACGGAGAGCAGGTTTCGGCTGCTCGACGGGGGGCGGTTGTTGCGGCCGTCGCGGTGGGGGTTCGCGGACAGCGGATCGACGTTTGGTATGCGCAGTCGGTGGCTCGCCGTCCGATGCGGGTGAAGCCTGTGCTGCGGGTGGTGTTCAAGTTCGTGACCAGGTTGACGGGGAGCGTGTTCGCCCCGGACGTGACGATGGCGGTACGCAAGACTAGTTAGCTGCCGGCTCGGGTCAGCGCAGCTGCGGCGCCACGGCGTCGAATGAGGTACCCACGACGAACGCGTCATGCCAGACGCTCAGCGGGAACCGTCGCCGGTCCGCGATATGCGCCGATCTTGTCCACGGTGCCCTGATAGGTGGGCGGCCGTTGCGCAGACCACTGCACCGTCGGGAACCCGCCTCTACTGACCGTCCGAGTCCATTTCGCGCGGCCGCGTGGCCGGTGCCATGCCTCGATCAGACCGCCCGCGTCGGACGCCCAGCGCACGTGGACGACGAGCTGGTGCCAACGGGCGCGGGCCACCGGCCGCCGGATCGCCACCATCCTCCGGACGTTACCGCCCGCTCCGCTCGAAAACGCGCATCCCGGGCGCGGTGAGTACACGTCGTTACACAGTCCGGACTGGAGGACGAGCTCGACCGTCTTGGCCGTCGCTATCAGCCCCACCGGGGCTCCCCAGATCCCCTGGTAGTTCAGCTGTGCGATCGCGAGCCCCCATCCTGTTGGGCTCGGTTCCTGCCACCGTCTCGGTAGCCGAACTTCAGCCCGTACCAGTCGTCGCTCCCAACTGCCAGGGTGCGCTGCCGGAGCACCTCACAAGCGTTGTTGCGGTCGCTTGCCGGCAGATCGAACCGCGCGGCGAACCTCCCCTGACCGACGGGTTGGGTGACCACGCGGAACGTCCCGCGGTCTTGGGCCGTCTGAATGGGAAAGCACTGTGTCCAGGTCCACTGGCTCGCATCACCGGTTTCCCAGTCGCCGGCGAACTGGATCGTCCCGCCGGCGCCGGTGGACGGGCGTGAGGCAGCCGCAGTTGTGTCAGGGGCAACAGCTACGGCGAGCGCGATGAGCCAGATGCCGCGGGGGAGAAGACCAAAAACCACGCACCCAGCTTCGCAGAGTCTTCCCTGGATGCGTAACGATAGGATCGTTCGTGGGTCAGAACCGAGCGTCGTTCACGGCCGCGTGGCTCCCGCTTGTGAGAACGCCGAGCGGCCGCGTCCTGACCGGCGCAGCGTAAGAAGTCTGGAGCTGACGCGCGTACCACCTTTGGTGTCGATGACCGCACGAAAGACTAGGGCTCGCCGACGGCTCCAAGGACGCTTTTCGACCCGGAACGAGCCGTCTGCGTTGACACGCTGGACCGCAAACACGCGCCAACCCGAGGGGGAGCGGTGGTAGATGATGACGACGCTTTTGCGCTGCAGCGTCGACGACGACTGCCGGTGGAGGCTGACCGCGCGACCGGAGAAACCGGTTCGAAACCGAAAGACGACTCTCGCTACCGCCGGTTCGGATGTTCTCGGCGGCGTCGGAGCGTCCGAGGCGGGTGTCGGCGCCAAGGCCGGCGGCGGAGCCAGGGCGGGGGCGGGGGCAGGATTTGGGGCCAGGGTCCCGGGCGAGGCCGGGGGCAGGTTCTCGGCTGGAGCAGGCGCCGGAGCCGTCGGCGCGTTCCGCTCGAGGTGTGATGCGACGATGTCGAAGCTGTTGCCGGTGACGAAGGCGTCGTGCCAGATGGAGGTGGCGAAGCTTGCGGGGCCGCGGTAGGCGCCGATCTTGTCGGTCGTTGTGTGTTCGACGGTCGCTGAGTATGTGTCGGACCACTGGACGGTGGGGTATCCGGTCTGGCTGACCGTCTTGACCCAGGTGGTCTGGCCTCTGAGCCGGTGCCAGACCTCGAGCACTCCGGTGCTGGTGTTCGACCAGCGGACGTGCAGGATGAGCTGGTGCCATGACCCTGCCGTGAACCTCGAGGCGGGGATCGCGTACGTGATCGGGACGTTGCCGCCGATCCCGCTCGAGTACGTGCAGCCGGGGTTGCTCGAGTAGACGTCGCGGCACCAGCCGCTCTGCATGATCAGCTTGACGTGGTTGCTGTGGGCGAACAGCCCGAGCGGCGGCCCCCAGATCCCCTGGTAGTTGAGCTGGGCGATCGCCATCCCCCAGTGTGTGGAGCTGGGCTCCTGCCAACCCGTGGGGAACCGGAAGTCCATGCCGTAGTACTCGTCGGCGCCGAGGTTCAAGGTGCGCTTGCGGAGCACCTCGCAGGCGGTGCGGTCGCCTGAGGCGGGCAGGTCGAAGCGGCTGCCGTAGACCCCTTGAGAGACCGGGCTGTTGACCACGTAGAGGTTGCCGCGTGCGATGCCCCCACCGCTTGCCAGGCCGTAGTTCGCACACTGCGCCCCCCACGTCCACTGACTGATGTTCCCCGTCTCCCAATCACCCGTGAACTGGAGATTGCTCATGCCAGCTGCCTGCGTGCCGCTCACGAAGACGAGCGCAGCTAAGAGCGATAGGACGAAACGCGGCGGCACGTGTGTTACCTCGGCGCCGCTTGCTCCGCTCTTGTCACCCGAACGGGGGATGAAGTTCGGCGCGGCGAAGCGATCGCAAAGGCATCGTGAAGCGCGTGCTGTTCGACGCACGGCGCGCCTGTTGTCGCGGCCTACCGCATTGGGTGCGCGTCTACCGCGGACGGGCTGTGACGCTCGCTGCGCCTGCATGAGGGCCAGGCACCGCGCTGCTGCCTCGCTGGTCCGGACGCGGCCGCGCTACATCAGCCGCTCCTAAACGCGGTACCGAATCGAGTGAACCCTAATGACGTTTGTTCAGGATCGAAGCGGCCGAGTTTCGCGACATCCTGCGCTTCGCGATTCTGCGTTCGTCGGTGAACAGGAGTTTGTCGCGATCACGGCCTAGACGCAAACCCGCCTCGGACGGGTGGTCAAGACGTTCCGAGGTGTCGTTGCTGTGCTTATTGAAGCCGTGATGCGACGATGTCGAAGCTGTTGCCGATGACGAAGGCGTCGTGCCAGATGGAGGTGGCGAAGCTTGCGGGCCCGCGGTAGGCGCCGATCTTGTCGGTCGTTGTGTGTTCGACGGTCGCTGAGTAGGTGTCGGTCCATTGGACGGTGGGGTAGCCCGGTCAGCGCTGACGGTCTTGACCCAGCTGCGTCTCGCCTCTGCGCCGGTGCCAGACCTCGACGATCCCGTTGTTCGTGTTCGTCCAGCGGACGTGGACGACGAGCTGGTGCCAGACGCCGGCGGTGAACCGGCTCGAGGCGGGGATCGCGTACGTCATGCGGGACGTTGCCGCCGATCCCGCTCTGAGTACGTGCAGCCGGGGTTGCTCGAGTAGACGTCGCGGCACCAGCCGCTCTGCATGACGAGCTTGACGTGGTTGCCGTGGGCGAACAGCCCGAGCGGCGGCGCCCCAGATGCCCTGGTAGTTGAACTGGGCGATCGCCATCCCCCAGGTGTAGGAGCTGGGCTCCTGCCAGCCCGTGGGGAAGCGGAAGTCCATGCCGTAGTACTCGTCGGCGCCGAGGTTCAAGCGTGCGCTTGCGCAGCACCTCGCAGGCGGTGCGGTCGCCGAGGCGGGGCAGGTCGAAGCGGCTGCCGTAGACGCCCTTGCGAGACCGGGCTGTTGACCACGTAGAGGTTGCCGCGTGACGATGCGGCGACCGCTTGCCACGCCCGTAGTTCGCGCACTGCGCCCCCCACGTCCACTGACTGATGTTCCCCGTCTCCCAATCACCCGTGAAGCCCACCGTGCCGGCTGGGGGTGGCGGCGCAGTGGTAGTGGACGTCACTACACCCGATGCCCCCGACGTCGCGCTCGACGTGCCGTAGGCATTCGTCCCCGTCACGCGCGCGCGGAGCGTGGCGCCCGCGTCCGCGGACGTCAGGGCGAACGTCGCGCTGGTGGCGCCCGCGACGTCTGCGCAGATGGCGCCGGTCGAGTCGCAGCGCCGCCATTGGAACGAGTACGTCATAGGCGTCGTCCCGCTCCAGCCGCCCGATGATGCCGTCAACCCGGCGCCGACGACCGCGGTGCCGCTGATCGATGGGGCGGAAGTGTTCGCCGGTGCGGATCCGGTCGGGGGCGGGGGCAGGGGCGTGGGCGCGGTGGTGGGTCGCGGCGCGACGACGGCCGTGAGCGCGGAGGTGTTCGAAGCGGATCCGAACTTGTTGGTTGCTGTCACCACGACACCGAGCCGGTAGGTGACGTCGGAAGTGGCGAGCACGTAGGTCTTCGCCGTTGCGCCTGCGATGTTCGTGCAGCTGGCTGCCGACGCACAACGTCGCCACTGATACGTGAACTGCAACTGCGCCCCGGCGCCGCTCCATGTCCCGTCGCTCGCGGTGAGAGTCGACCCCTCTTGCGCTGTGCCTGCGATCGTCGGTGGCGACTGCGGCCCGGGCGCCGGCTTCGCGTTGTCCGCGGCGGTTGCGCCGTGAACCAAGACTAGCGAAGCGATGAGTGGCAGGATGAAACGTGGCGGCATGAAGGGTGCTTCGGCACCGCCTGCTCCTGTCTCGTCCCTCGATGGGGGGTTTGACGCTACTCCGAGGGCGCAGGAAACGCACGCGGCTTCTGTAAGTTCTGTTCGTGACCCCGAACTCCTACAGCGAGCGCGACCGTACCAGATCGCGCTGGGAGTGCCGAAATGAACTACGAAATGACCCAAACGAGCTACGTGCTGAGCTAGGACCGATCAGCCCCGAGCTCGTCCTCGTCGATCCAGAGCTTGCCCGCCGTGTGCGTCCGCTTGCCGTCGGCTACGAGGCACCGCGGCGTGAATCGACGGAACCGGTCGCGCCTGTTCGTCGTCAAGATCGGTCCGACGCGCATCCGCGGCGACGGACGCGGCTGCGCGTTGCCGCTGCGTCCGTCGCCGGTGTCACAGCGATCGCGTTGGTGACGATTGCCACGGCTGCGGTTCCGCTGTCGGACGACCGCCCCTACTTCGATGCGTCGTCGCCCGTGGACGTCGCAACGGAGCCGGCGTCGTCGTTGCCGCGATCCGGCATGGAGGATCCGGAGCCCACGCGAAGTGCTACCGCTGCGACTGTCTCAACGCCGACGCCGCATTCTGACACGCCGAAAAAGCCGCCGAGTCGCGCAGAAGGAGTAGAGCTTCGGTGGAAACCGGTTCCGAACGCCACCTACTACAACGTCATTCTCTGGCGCGATGGCACGCGCCTTCGCGACTACTGGCCGCGGGAGCCGCGTCTCCTGATCCGGAGCCGAGCGCTGGCCCCAGTCGGCGACACCGCGTCTGCGGTCTACTGGTTCGTCTATCCCGTCGAGGTCGAAGCCGGGAGAAATCGTATCGGGCCCGTTCACGCCACCGGCAGGTTCACCCCACCGCCTCGTTCGAGTCGCATGCCTTGACGCGGGGCGTCCGCAGCCTCAGCCCGCAAGCAGCATGGCGGCCACAGCCGCAGCGATGACTCCTACGGCGAACGCGGTCAGCTCGATCCGGCGCCGCGCAAGCCTCAACGTCGGCGGCCAGGCCGCCAGAACCAGCGCGATGAGCGCAGGGAGCACAGCCGCGGACAGCCCCGCCCACACGATCGTGGGATGCGACTGTTTCGCTCTCGAAGGAGCCTCCGGCGCGCGCGCGTCGAGCTCAGGGGCCGCGCGTGGGTGGCGCAGCGCCCACACATCGTATGAGCGGTGCCTTTGCTCCAGCCATGCCCGCAGCTCGTCGGCGTCGGCGAATAGACGGCCTCCCCACAGCACGCCTCGCGACGTGCGTGTGGCCCCCTGGGCTGCCGTGGCCACTTCGGAATACCCGACGAGGAGGACGAGAGCAACGAGGGTGGGCGCAAACGTGCGAAAGCAAAGCCATCTGCGCATCGTGCGGTCGATCGCCGTGATCGCCGCGGACGCGCTGGATCGGTCGGAGCGTACGAGATCGCAGATCCCGAGCTCGAGCGGTACGAACTCGTCCCAGACGCGGGCAGAACGGGAGTCCTGCGCTCCCTCGCACCCGTCAGTCGAAAGTGAGGTCAGAGCCGAGGGGGCGAATCGTCGCGGATGACCTGCGGCGAGGGTACGAGCACTGCGGCAATGGTCATGAATCCGAGGCAGGCAACGGACGCAACGAGCGCGATCAGCAGTATGACAATGAACGTCATCACGCATCCAATATCGGCAGTTGACGCGAAAAACCTGAGCGATGCTCATCCATCGCTGGGTCGCGTCCGCGACGATGCCGTACCCTCGGAGGAAGGGGCGTTCAGACGGTGACGGCGAAAGCGGCCACCACCGACGGCGTCACGGTCGTCGTGCCGACAAGAGATCGGCCCGAGCTCCTTCGCAAGTGCCTCGAAGCCCTCAATCGCCAGACGTTCGAAAGCGTTGCGGTCGTCGTCGTCGACGATGGCTCGGTGTCGGCGCGGGACGTCGCGGACGCCGCAAGCGTCGCGCCGGCAGGGCGGTTCATTCGAACGGCGGGACATCGCGGCCCCGCAGCGGCGCGAAACGCCGGAGTGGCCGCCGCGGACAGTGCATTCGTGTGCTTCACGGACGACGACTGCGAGCCCGATCCGGAGTGGGTTTCGCTGCCTCGTCGAGAGCCTCCGCTCCGGCGCCCACGTCGTGGCCGGGACCGTGGAGAACGGATGCCCGGATAACTCGTTCGCGAGCGCGTGGCACGCCATCGTGGATTACCTGGGCGAGACCGCGAAGACCACGGGCGGCGCGTTCGCGACTTCGAACAACCTCGCCTGCCGGATCGACGTCGCTCGGTCGATCCCGTTCGACGAGGCGTACGAACGCGCCGCCGGCGAGGACCGCGATTGGGCTGCTCGCGTCGCGGCTGCGGGGTACCGGATCGCAACCGAGCCGCGCGCGCTCGTCGTCCACAAGCAAGCGCTCGACCTCCGCAGGTTCGTGCGGCAGCATTTCAGGTACGGGAAGGGGGCGTACATGTTCCGTCGCTCTCATGGGGGCATCGAGCGGCCGGCTTTCTACCTTCGGTTGATCGCGTACGGGTTCTCGCGGGGGTTTACGCACCGGTCTCCTGGTCGCGATCGCCCAAGCCGCGACCGCCGCCGGCTTCGTAACCGCACGCGCACGCGCCCGGTAGGCGCCCTACATCCTCGCAAGCGTCAGCGGCCGCCCGGCGATCCCGTGCCGACAGCAGCCAGGTAACGCGGCTGGACGACGTCGAACGGGCCATCCTCGCAGACTGAGCCGCCGTCCAGCCAGATCGCTCTGGTGCAGAGGCTGGAGAGCATCGGGTGGTCGTGCCCTGCGGCGATCACGATCCCGCCTCTCTCGAGCATCCTGTGCGCCCAGTCCTGAAGGAACGCGCGGAACTCGTGGTCGAGCGCCTCATGGACCTCGTCGAGGAGCAGGACCTGCGGCTCGAGCTCTTCCGCGACGGCGAGTCCGAGGCGCGCCCTCATTCCTTGCGAGTACGTCAGGACAGGACGCTCGAACGCGTCACCGAGCGCACTCCGATCCTTGACACTCTCGATGGCGCGGACCATCGTGCGACGGCTCAGCCCGCCGATCACCCCGAGTAGCAGCGCGTTCTCGCGGCCCGTCAGGAGCGACAGCAAGCCGGCTTCGACGGACAGAAGCGATGCGACCCGCCCCCGGATCTCCAACTGCCCGTGATCGGGCTCGTACACTCCGGCGAGCACGCGCAGGAGCGTCGTCTTACCCGAGCCACTTGGACCGATCAGTGCAGTCCCTTCGCCGGAGCCGATCGAAAACGTGACGTCGCGGAGCCCCCACGTGGTCGTGCCGTGACCGCGCAGCCGCGCTTCCCCGGGCGTGACGACACGCAAGTGGCGGTTGAAGAAGAACTGAACGCCGACTGCGGTCGCGGTGATCATCACACGACTTTCGCGAACTGCCGCTGCTCAGCGCGGTAGAGGGGCACGAACACTGCAAGCAGCAGGACGACGGCGGCCAGCGGCGCCGCAAGCTCCCACGCAGCCGGTCTCTGCCCATACAGGAACACGTCTCTATAGGCCTCGAACAGGCCGGTCATCGGGTTCAGTTTCAGCAGGTTCCGCACCCCGCGCTCCGTCTCGTCGAGCGCCACGAGCCCTGGCCCAACGAAGAAGAGGATGCGTACGAAGCTCAGGACGAAAGCCCGCAGCTCGCGCAGCCAGATGCCCAACAGGGTCGCCGCGTACGCCGCTGCGATCGCGAGTAGGACGTTCACGACGAAGACGAGTGGGAACCAGAGGATGCTCCAAGTCGGCGCAACTTGATAGGCGGCCATCATGAATACGACGAGGAAGAGGCTCGAAGCGAACCCGGCGGCCTCCGTCAGTGAAGAGGACACGGGAAGGAGCATCCGATTGAGCCTCATGTTGAGGAGAATCGGCCGGCGCGCGTCGAGCGTCGTCATCGCGTTCCCGATCGTCAGCATCACGAGCTGGAACGGCACGACCGCGCAAGCGAGGCTAAGGCCCGCTGCGAGGCCGGGCTTGTCGAGCACAAACGTCACCAGAAAGAGGTACACGCCGACGATCGCGACGGGTTCCAGCAGCCACCGGACGAACCGCCACGGGCCGCGGCCGTACCGGAAGCGAAGGTCGGATTCGGTCAGCGCCCAGAGGAGATCCGCGGTGCGCGAAACCCATTCGAGGGCCGGGCGCATCGGCCCGGTGCCGAGCGGCGCCCTTCGGCGATCCTGCTCGGTGAGCACGGGACTACACTAGCCACGCCATCAAGAGGGTGCTGGCGTCGGTGTGCGACGAGTGAAGCTTCGCGCTCGTGCGAGCCGCGGGGATACTTGAAGACATGGATTCGCGCAGATTGCTCATCGTGAACGCCGACGACTTCGGGCTCAGCCACGGCGTCAACCGCGGGATCGTCGAGGCGCACGAGCGCGGGGTCGTGACGAGTGCGAGCCTGATGGTGAACCGCGATGCGGCGGCCGACGCGGCAGCGTACGCTCGCGAACGCACGGAGCTTTCGGTCGGGCTTCACGTCGAGCTCGAGCGGTCGCGTCTCTCGCGGCTGCGAAGGAAGAACGCACAGCGTGGCCAGACTTCGCCGGCAAGGGCTGCCGCCGAGCTCGCGGCGCAGCTCGATCGCTTCCGGCGCCTCGTCGGGCGCCACCCGACGCATCTTGATTCGCACCACCACCAGCACCGGGTCGCGCCGCTTCGGCCGGTCTTCGTCGAGCTTGCCGACGAGCTCGGAGTCGCGCTCCGCCACGTCGATCCGCGGATCCGGTTCTGCGGCGACTTCTACGGGCACACGGCGGAAGGGCGGCCCGAACCGGACGCGATCACGCCCGATGCGCTCATCCGATTGCTCGAGCGGCTTCCGGCAGGGATCACCGAGCTCGGCTGCCACCCGGGCTACCCCGACGGGCTGAAGGCGTGGTACCGACACGAGCGGGCCGAGGAAGTCCGCTCGCTCTGCGACCCGCGCGTTCGGGCCGCGATCGAGCGGCTCGAGCTCCAGCTCGTATCGTTTGCCGACCTCGGACGATGGGCGAGCGCAGAGCCGCCCGGGCCGACGCGAGCGTGACCGTCACGTGATCTCCGTCGTCGTTCTCACGCACAATCGTCTGCACCTGCTGAAGCGCTGTGTCGATGACGTCTTGTTGCGAGCATCGCCGATGACGCAGGAGATTGTGATCTGGAACAACGCCTCGGACGACGGGAGCGCGGAATACCTCGCGACGCTCGACGACCCGCGAATCACGGTCGTCGACCACCACGAGAACATCGGGACGAACGCCTACGCGCGCGGAGTCGAGCTGACGTCGGCTCCGTATATCGTCGAGGTCGACGACGACGTGATCGAAGCGCCGCAGAACTGGGACAAGACGCTGCTCGACGCGTTCCAGAGGATCCCGAACATCGGCTACCTTGTCGCGGACCTGAAGGAAGATCCCAACGACTCGGCGTATCGCTACCTCGAGTACGTCAAGAACGAGCGTAACGTCTTCGTGCAGAAGGACATCGACGGGCTTCGCATACTCGAGGGACCGACGGGGAGCGGTGTCGCCATCACGTCGCGCGAGGTCTACGACCGCGTCGGCGGATTCCGCCAGCACAAGAAGCTCGTCTTCTGGCACGAGGCGACCGCGTACGTCCGCGACGTCCGCAAACTGGGCTATCGGACGGCGATCCTCACAGACCTCCAGGTCTGGCATGCGGGCAGCCCGTACTATTCGCGGCCCTCACCCGCAAAGCTCGCGTTTCACGAAGACTTCTTGCGGACGAAGACGCGGAAGGACCGCGTGAAGCGGGTGATCCTTCGCATCCCCTTCGCCGCAGCGATGAACCGCCGCTACCACTGGTTCGATCCCCCGGACGACTACAAGCCTCCCGAGTTCGGGCGCGCGGAGGACCTCTGAACCCACGTCCGTCGCGCGCGCCCGCTACCGGCGAACGCCGGCTTCTAGAGCGGCTCGGAGTGCGTCTACGCTCGGAGTGGGCGAGCTTCAGACGAAGCCTGGCGTTGATCGGCTGGCGGCGAGGCGCGGGTGCACCGTTCTACGCGCGGGCTGCGGAACGACGCGAGCCCGCATGGCCGGATGGCGATCCGCCGTTCGAGGCGGGCGACGGCGGCTGAACCATGATGCTCAGAGGAGCGACAGCCGCCGCCAAGGATCGAAGCCCCACGCGAAGCTTCGCTGCCGAGCGCAGCTGAACGAGGGCCGCATCTGCGTCACGTATCGGGCAGCGGCACGCCGGTCGGGCAGGCGGTACGCCCGGCGCGTCGCGTAGTCGTAGACGATCAAGCCGTTTCCGTACCGATACGTCCGCTCGAAACGGCTGTCCACTGGGATCGTCACGATCGTGAGACCATCCCGACTCGCGCGCATGCCCTCTGAGGCGACATCCGCCGTCAGAGACCAATCCTGATGCGCGAGTCGAAGCGCGTCCATCAGATCCCATTCGCCCGCGAAGACGACGGCAGGGCCGATCTCCGGGCATGAACCGTCGAGAATGATCGTCGTCGACGGCTGGAGCGGCCCGATGTCTTCGCGGATGCTGCTCAGGATCGCGCGCTGCTTCTCCGCTGCGCTCGTCCAGAACGACGCGAGGGAGTTGATCACCAAGACGCCGCACGCGACGCTGCACGCGATCGCCGCCGAGAACGCTGTGACGCTCCGGCGCGCATCGAGACGTCCGGCGCCGAACCCGATCAGGCCGACGAGGACTCCGGCGACACCGAGCGCGGCGCCGGCGTTCAGGCGGTTGTCGATCCCGGCGCTCCGGAAGAGGATGGTCTGCGTCGTGACGAAGATCGCGTACCCGAGGACGACAGTGATCACGCCGACCACGACCAGGGCGCGCCACGTGGCGGTCGCCGCGAACGCGCTTCGGTCACGGTCGCCGAGGCGGCGTAGGTAGAGAAACGCGGCGAGCCCGATCGCGGCGGCGACTGCGGCGTCGAGAGCCGAAAACCGGTTCTCGACGATCCACCAGAGCACGTACGGCAGCGCCAACAGATACGTGCCCAGGTTGAGCTTGATCATTCCCGAGACCAGATATGCCAGCTGGTGCGGGACGCCGCTTTCCAACCCGATCTCATATCCGTTCTGGCCGCCCTCCGCGACGATGGCCGCTTTCACTGCGCCGGCGACGACGAGCGTCCCCAGGATCGCAGCGATCACGAGCCAGGCACTTCGTTGCTCCGCCCGGCGGCCGGTCCACCAGACGAGCACGGCGTTGAGGAGGAACAGCGGAACGACGAGCTCGTAGGTGAACATGGTCGCTGCGATTGCAAGCGTGACGAGCGCCAGCCACCCGGCGCGCGCGTGTTTCGAGGCACGGACGGCGCGCAAACCGGCGTAGAGGCTGAGGAGGTAGAGGGCGACGCTCAGGTTCGCGTTGACCAGCTCCGCCCAGAAACGCGCGGTCGCGTAGTGCGGAAGCGTCACGTACACGAGAGGCACGGCGACAGACACGAGCCGGGGGAGCCGGAGCTCGCGCAGCACGAGGTACAGGATCAGGGCGACCGCGACGAGCATGGCCGCGTTCGCGAGGTGGTAGCCGAGCGGGTCGAGCCCGAACAAGCGATACAACATCGCGAAGCCGAACGCTGCAACCGGGCGCTCGCCGTACCCCTCTTTCACGGCGTTGTAGTAGCCGAGGAGCGACCGGTCTTCCGCTGCGTCCATCCGGCCCAACAGCGAGTAGTCGTCGTAGTAGAAGCCGAGTCGCCCGACGTAGAACGCAAGCGACACCAGCGTCACCGCGCTCAGGAAGCCCATGTCGGCGGCCGCTTGCAGGCGCGACGCCGCTTGGCCGGCGACGGCTGCACTGCCGCGCACGGTGTCCGCCACCGGCTCGACTACCCGCACCCGAAGCTCCTTTTCTCCCGCATCCGTGCGTCCCGAAGGGCCCCGCTCAGATTGTGCGGGCTCGACCCGTGAGGCACAAGCTATCGATCCCGCGGGTGCGCGGATCGGACCGGCCGCGATCGCCGCTGCGGAGGGGGCGGTCGAGTCGGGGCCAGTCGCAGCCCTCGACGACGCGGTATGCGCGCACCGGATTCCCCGAGTAGAGAAGCCCGTCGTAGATGCGGCGCGCGCAGCCGGCATGGTACGCGCGCTCCATCCAACGGTCGATCGGCCTCCCCCGGCCGACGAAGACGAACGAGACCCGGCGCTTCGAGACGGCGCGCGCAAAGACGGCCTCACTCGTCTGGGGCAGGGGGTACACGCGGTGCTCGAACTCCTTTCCGAACAAGGGATACGCGAAGACGAAGGGTGCGCCGCCGAAGTACACGCCCGCCGTGTCGACGCCGATTCGGGAGCCGCGCGGAGCGCGGTCGACCCAGCGGTACGCTGGCAGCGCGATCCGGCCGACCGTGCGTTCGTCCGCGGGGACGCGCGCAGTCGCGAGGACTTCGTGCGCCCAGTACTCGCCGTCGATCTTGAGGATCGGGAACGCGACGCCGAGGGCGACGCAGACGAGCACCGCCGCTTTCAGCGCAGCGGCTCGTCTTCCCCGGAGCGCCTCGACGATCGCGACGATCGCGATCACCCCGAGAGCGATGACGATCATCGTGAAACGCGACCACCAGCGGTACGGCTGGAGGGCGAACATGATCGCGATCGGGACGAGCAGGTTGAGCAACACGAAGCGGTTCCTCCGCCAGAGCCGGAGCGCGAACACCGCCACGAGCGGGATGCCGAGGTAGCTCCAGAGCGGCCCGAGACCACTCGTGCGATCGTCGTACGAGTACGCGTGGAAGCGTGGGTGCACGAGGAAGAAGAAGTCGCGGTTCCACTGCCCCCAGACCTCGCGCCACCAGGCGCCGTCGCTCCGAGGCTGTGTCAGGAAGCACTCGGGCGGACGGCCGGCGAACAACTCTGTGCCGAGAACCGACACCCTGACTGGATACAGCGGGCCCCCGAACCGGATCCAGGTCGTCACGTAGTGGTAAGCGCCGAGCGCAAGTAGTGGAGCGACGAACACGAGCAGCGCGACCGCGACGTAGGCGGCCGGCGTTGCTCGAACCAGCCGTGCCACGATCAGGTGCCCTACCAGCCACAGCGTGAGCACGCCGACGTAGACGATGCCTAGCCACTTCGTCCCGAGAGCGAGCCCGGCGGCGGCTCCGCCCAGCAGGAGGTACGCGTACGACGAACCCGGATCGTCCGTGCTCAGACCGTGGAGGAAGCGGAAGACGAAGTGGAAACCGCTCAGGAAGAAGCTGATGAAGATGACGTCGTTGTAGTTCGCGGTGGTCTGGCTGAGCACGACCGGCGCGAGGAAGAACAGGCACCCCGCGGCCGCGGCCCCGCGGTGCGAAAGGCCGACCGTCCGACCGATACCCGCCACCGCCAGTGCGGCGAGCACCGCGAACGGCAGCTGCACGAGATCGACGAGCGTGTCACTGTGGAGCAGGAGGGCCGGCCAGGCGAACAGCAACTCGCCGTTGAATGGGTAGACCGTCGACCAGATCGTGAACGGGCTGGGCCCGATACGCCGTTCCTGCAGCCAGCCCGCGACCGTCGTCAGGTGGTACCAGAGCGCGTCCGGCGCGTAGGGCGGCATCAGGTACGCGATGACGACACGCCACACGACCTGGCCGGCCGCCAGGAGGACGAGTACGGTCAGCCACCGATCAGCCGCCAGCTCGTCGACGAGCGGCCCGAGACGCGGCGCGGAGGGGAGCGAAAATCGATTGCCCCTCGCGAGCCACAGGAGCGCGAAGGTCGCTGCTTGGGTGGCGCTCAGCGTCAGAACGAACCACGGCGTCAGCCGATCGAAGACCGCACCCGCGAGCAGGAGGGTGGAGACGACGATGGCGCCGGCCGCGACGCCCCAAGCAATCGCACGGTCGAGGCGGCTCGGGAGCCGCAGGGTCGACACGCCCAACGCGGCGCCGGCCGCGACGCAGGCGGTCGCGGCAAGAAAAGTGACAGGACCAGTCAACGAGCTACAGCGGTCCCACGCTGCGGCTGCGCGTCCTCGTGAACCGGCTCAGCAGTCGACCCGCGCAACAGACCAACTGTAGAACCCGACGGCCGAGGGCCCAACTCGGCGGACCTCGAACCCAGGTCCGAGGGTGCGCAGATCAGCGCGCGAGCAGCGACTCCGCGTCCCCTGAAGCGAGCCAGCGAGCCGCCGCGCGGAACGCCTCACGGTCGGCATCGCGCGCGAGCAGCGCGCGAACGCCGACCGCGACCCCGAGGAGCTTCCTCGCGAATTCCGCGTCCGTCGCGCGGTGGTGCTTGGCGAGGAAGCGGAGGTGCCCGCGCAGCTGCTCTCGGTACATCGCCGGCCAGTTGGCGGTCGTCGACGTCCCGCCGACGTGCACGAACTCGGCCTCGGGACACAGCGCCACCCGCCATCCCGCCTCCTGGAGCCGCCAGCAGAGATCCACCTCCTCGAAGTACATGAAGAAGCGCGGGTCGAAGCCGCCGACGTCGTCGAACGCCTCTCTTCGCAGGAGCAACGCCGCCCCGACAAGGAAGCGCCGGCCACTCGGTCGCTGGCGACGACCGAGGCGGCGCAGGGGCCTCCTACCCCTTCGCGACGTGATTGCGGGCCGCCCGAGCCACCATCGCGTGGGAAACCCGACGAGCGACTCGTGGAGCTCGCCATCGGGCGTGTGCAGCGCGGGGCCGACGGCTCCCAGCCTCGACTCTCGATGAGCGCACGCCGCGAGGCGTTCGATCCCGCCCGCGGTCGGCCACGCGTCCGGGTTGAGCAGCAGCACAAATTCCCCCGCCGCCCGTTCGGCACCGGCGTTGCAGGCGGCTCCATAGCCGACGTTCTCCGGCAACGCGAGGACCTCCACCGTCGGAAACCGTTCGCGCACGAATTCGGTGCTTCCGTCTACCGACGCGTTGTCGACGACGATGACCTGCCGATCACCCCCGACGACTGCCGGCAGGGAACGCGCGAGGTCGGAGCGCGAGTTGTAGGAGACGAAGACGACGGAGACACCGTCCCCGCTTGCTCCTGCTCGCGTCGGCCCCTCGTCGCCTATCTGCCGTACCTCCAGTGCCCAGGATCGCGGTCGTGGACGCAGCGGCAGGCGCGGCTGGTGTCTCCGGGCAGGTCGGGGCAGAATGCGGTGATGGTGGACCGTAACACCGACCTGTCTTCTCGATCGCAAGCCCCGACGGAGCCGGGGAAGCGGGCGCAGGTCGTCGTCCACTCGGTGACGGGGCCGCCGGGAACGCCGCTCGCGCGATGGCTCGAACGGAACGGCCCCGCCCTACGGGAAGCTGCGCCCGCTGATCGGACCGTTCCCACGTCTCGTCGTCCGCATCGCCGATCCGGACGGCGTCGTCGCCGACGCTGCCCAGGCCCTTCCTGACGGCGCGGCCAAACCCGAGGCGCTGGCGGTCCTGTTGCGACGCGCAGGCGCGGAGCTGTCGTGGGGAGAGCCCGAGGTCCTACCCGACACGGCGACGTTCGTCCGCCTGTGCCACGCCCGCGGGAGCTCGTCGGTCGAGCTGGTGCGCGCCGACCCGTCGCTGCTGACGGAAATGCAGCTGGGAGCGTTCTTCCACGCGTACTGGCGCGCAACGCGTCCTCCGACACGCCGCAGCCCGCGTCCCTTTTGCGCCGCCGCGCCAGAGGCGCGGCGGGGCTGATCGGGTTTGCAGGCGACGCCGCGTTCTGGTCGGGCGTCCGGCTCGGCGGCGACGAAGAGAGAGTGGCACCGCTTCACGCGGAGCTCGTACCTCGTCTTCTATTACCACCGGATCGGCGATGCGGTCCCCGCCGCGCACGAGCACCTCAATCTCGAGCAGCGCCGGTTCGACGCGCAGCTGCGCCTGCTGCGCCTGCTGCGTTTTCGGCCGCTGTCCCCCGAAGAGTTGATCGCCTTTCATACGGAGCCGTCGGCGACGCTTCCGCCGCGACGGTACGTACTCGCCGCTGACGATGCGGTGCGCGACGCCGTCATCGCGCTCGGTCGGCACGCGCATCTTCGCCCGCACGTGTTCGTGAACACGTCCGTGGTCGGCGGGTCGCCGTGGTGGTCGTTCGGTCATCGGATCGCGGACTGGGACGAGCTGAGGCGCTTCGCTGCGGCGGGCGGCGTCGTCGCGTCCCACTGTCGCGACCACCCACAGCTCACGACGCTCGACGCGGCGTCGCTCAGCGATCAGCTCGAGGGCTCGCTGCGCGAGCTCGAGGTGCAGCTCTCGCACGTCTCGCCGCTGTTCGCGTACCCGCACGGCCTTCACGACGAACGCGTCGTCTCGGCGGTCGCGGCCGCCGGGTACGAGGCGGCGTTCACGACCGAGCCTGGACGGAACGGCGCCGGCACCGACGTGTACTGCCTGCGGCGGATCGAGGTCAAGAACTGGGACGGATACGCCGCGCTCGCGTGGAAGACCCTCACCGGCGAGCTGCTTCCCTGGCCGTGGGAGCGGCTGCGACTCCGGCGAAGAGCCGCCAGGGTGGGTCACCCGGACGGCGAAAGCGCGTACGCGGGCGCCGACGCAGGAGAGGCCGGCGATTGACGGAGCAGCATCGTGTCCCCGTCGTCATGTGCACCTGGAATCGCGTCTCGCGGCTCCCGCACACCCTCGAGCTGCTCGCCGAGCAGGACGTGCCCGCGAGCCTCTTCGTCTGGAACAACAATCGTCGCGAGCGGGAACGCGTCGACGACGTGATCGCAGCGAGCCCGATTCCCGCGCACGTCGTCCATTGCCGCCGGAACATCGGGAGCTTCGCCCGCTTCTACGTCGCCCGTTCGCTCGCGCAGGTGCGCGACGCGGTGGTGTTCATCGACGACGACCTCGAATTCGGCCCCTCGATGGTCGCCGAGCAGCTCGCGAGCTTCGCTCCGAAGACGCTCACAGGATGGTGGGCGTTCCGCTATCGCCCCGGCGCTCGCACTTACGGCGAGCGCGACCGCGTCGACACGCCGTTCGAGCCCGCGGAGTACGTCGGCGTCGGCGGCCTCGTCGCCGACGCGAGCATCTTCACGGAGCCGCGGCTGTTCGAGTGCCCTCGGCGATACTGGTTCGTCGACGACATGTGGCTGTCGTACTACGCCGGCCACGTGAAGGGTTGGCAGCTCCGCCGCTCGCGTGCCGAATACGAGTTCGCCTCGGACTACCACGACCTCGATCTGACGCTCGGGCCGACGAAGACGCGGATGTTGCGCTACCTCAAGCGCCGGGGGTGGGCCGTCGGATCGTCCGGAGCTCCCGCCTACGGCGCGTCGACGTGAGGAGCGAGTCCTCGACGGGGCCGCTCGAGCAGCGCGCTGCGGACAACGCACGGCGACGCGTGCTGGTCTGCACGCCGTTTCCCCCTCGGCTCGACGCGAGGCACGGCGGCAAGGCGACCGCGCAGCTCCTGCTCCGACTCGCCGAACGGCACGACATGGCGTTGTTGTGCCTGCGCGGCGCCGGCGACGATCCGGTCGATCCCGCGATCGCGGATCGCTGCGAGTACGTCGAGGAGGTCGCGCACGTGGTCGCCGGCCGCGTGCCGCGCCGGCTCGTGTGGGCGCTCGGTGTGCTGCGGGGCCTGCCACCCTGGGCGACCGACTGCCGCAGCGCCGATTACTCGGCCCGCTTGGAGCGGTTGCTCGGCGAGTGGCGTCCCGAGATCGTCGAGATGCACCTGCAGGTGATGGCGCAGTACGTCGGGGCCGCCGAGCGCCGGAACCTGCCGCGGATTCTCGTCGAGTACGACCCCGGATCGGCCTGGGCGCACGAGCTGCTGACGAGGACCGCGGGCCCTCGCCGCCTCCTGCGCCACGTCGAGGTCGCGGCGTGGAGGCGCTACGAGCGGGCGACGCGCCCGAGGTTCGACACGATCGTCGTCTTCGCGGAGCGCGACGTGGCCGCGGTGCAGCCGACTGCGGGTGGCGCCTCGATCCTCAAGATCGCGTACGCGGTGGACGTGCCCTCCCGACCGCTCGACCCCGCGGGCTCCGGGCCGCCGACGGTCCTGTTCGTCGGCGGGTTCGCGCATCACCCGAACATCGACGGTGCGCTGTGGCTCGCTCAATCGATCTTCCCGCGCGTCCTCGAGCGCGTGCCGGAGGCGCGGCTGGAGATCGTCGGCCACGAGCCGGGACCCGAGATCCGGGAGCTGGCCGGCGGCGCCGTGTCGGTGCACGCTTCGGTCCCGGACGTGACGCCCTACCTCGACCGTGCCGCCGTCGTCGTGGCCACGATCCGCATCGGTGGGAGCATGCGAATGAAGGTCGTCGAAGCACTCGCCCTGGGCAAGGCGCTCGTCGCGACGCCGCGCGCTGCCGAGGGTGTCGACGCGATCGCCGGCGAGAAGTTCTTGCTGGCCGCGGACGACGACGAGCTGGTCGACGCGATCGCCGGGCTTCTGCTCGACCGCGACCGACGCCGTGCGCTGGGCGAGAGGGCGCGCTCGTGGGCGGAGACGAATCTCGGCTGGGACCGTGGGGTGGAGGACTTCGAGCGGCTGTACGACGAGCTGGTCGACGCGACATAGTGCGTCTCGTCGCCTACACAGACAACGTCGCGCTCGGCGGCGCAGATCTGTGCATGTCGCACCTGCTCGCGCGCCTCGACTCGTCCATCGAGGTAACGGTGCTCGGCGTCTCGCCGGCGATCGTGGAGCGGCTCGCGAAGGCGCGGCCGACCGCGAAGACGCGCGTCGTTCCCCGCCCCCGCAGCGACCACGATGTGCGGAGCCTCGCCGCGCACGTGAGGGTGCTCCTCCAGATCTCGCCGGACATCGTGCACGCGAACCTCTCGAGCCCCTGGTCGTGCCAGTACGCCGTGGCCGCCTCAGCGGTCGTGCGGCGAGCCCGCGTCGTGGCCGTGTACCAGCTTGCCGTGCCCCCGATCAGCGAGCGGCAGCGTCGCGCGAAGCGGTTGACGGCGCGCGCGATCGACCGGCACGTCGGTGTCGGCGAGCGGACGTCGCGTGACGTCGAAGCGCTCGTTGGCCTCGCGGAAGGCCGCGTGCGGACGATTCACAACGGCGTGCCGGACGAACCACAGGGACCGCGCCTCCCTCGTCTCCACGCCGGCCCGGTCATCGGTGCGATCGGCCGGCTCGAACACCAAAAGGGCTTCGACACCCTGCTCCGCGCGCTGCGCGACGTCGAGAACGCAATGCTCGTGCTCGTCGGCGACGGGAGCGATCGCGCGGCGCTCGAGACGCTCGCGCAGACGCTGGGCGTCTCCGATCGCGTCATCTGGACAGGCTGGAGCGAGGACCCGCGCGGTTACCTCGGCTCGTTCGATGTGTTCGCGATGCCCTCGCGCTTCGAAGGGTTTCCCCTGGCCGTGCTCGAGGCGCTCCTCGCCCGGTCGGCAGTCGTCGCCGCGGACGTCGGCGACGTGTCCGACGTCGTGCTCGACGGCGAGACCGGCATGCTCGTGGCGCCCGACGACCCCGCCGCGCTCGCCGCAGCGATCCGGCGGCTGCTTGGCGATGCGCCGCTCCGGCGACGGCTCGGAGAACAGGGGCGTTCCCTCGTCCTCGAGCGGTTCACCGCCGAGCACATGACCTCCGCATTCGAAGCCCTCTACGACGAGCTGCGCTGAGCCTCTTTCGGATCGACCCGCGATTCGTGCTTCCCCGGCCCGTTCGGACGGCCACCGTCTTCGGGCGCCTCGACGCGTGGCGAGCAGGGCTCGCCCGCGTCGGCGTCGAGGTCCTCGACGCCGGAGCCGGCGTCGAGGCGGACCTGGCGGTCGCCCCGGCGGAGCTCGCGGAAGCAGCCGCGGCGAGCGGCGCCTCCGCGGTGATCGTGGAAGGGCGCGGCACGCGCCCCCTGGTCCGCGCGGGTTATCACCCGATGCGGCTCCTACTACGGCCGGCCCGCGAGACGGCTGCCCTTGTGCTCCCGCTCGATCAACCGGTGGCAACGACGTACGCGATCGAGAACTGGAGCCTGATCGACCGGCGCTGGAAGCGAGCGCGGATGCTGGCCGCGGCCGCGCTGGCGCGCCGTGGGCGGCTCCCAGCACTCCCGGGATCGCTCGTCTCCGTCGGTGTTCGCGACCCGGGCCCGCCGCTCGTGATCGCGGCCGCAGCCGAGCACGGCGTCGCCGCCGATGGAGGCTGGGTGCTCACGCTGGGACAGGGCGACGCGCTCAGCAGGAACGTCTTCCACGTCTTTCCGCCTCGGGCGGAGGAGCCCCGCTGGATCGTCAAGTTCGCCCGCGTACCGGGATTCGTCGATCCGTTCGACCGCGACCAGCGTGGGCTCGAGCTCGTAGCCTCCGCGGGTGCCGCGGTCGCAGCTCACGCGCCGCGGCTGCTCGCGCGACTGACCGTGGAGGGGCTCGAGGTTTCGCTCGAGACGGCGGCGGTCGGGCGTCGGCTGCGCGAGATCCTGCTCGAGCCCGGCAGACGCGCGCCGAAGACCGAGCTCGTCGAGCAAGTCGCGAGCTGGATCACCGAGTTCGGCTTCGCGACCCGGCGGAGCCCGGAGGAGTTGACGCGAGAACGCAAGCGCCTCGCGGGCGAGATCGTGCCGCAGTGGACGCAGTTCGGTGTCGACGCCGCGATCGTTCCCGACGTCGCGCTTCCCGCGGTCGCTCAGCACAACGACCTCGGGTCGTGGAACGTCGTCGTCTCGAGCTCGAGCTTCACGGTCGTCGACTGGGAGACGGCGACGCCGGCGGGCCTGCCGCTTTGGGACCTCCTCTACTTCCTCGCCGACGCGCTCGTGCTCGTCGACGGCACGACGGCGCCCGAACGACGACCGGCGGCGGTCGCGCGGCTGTTCCGCGGTGAGGCGCCGTCTTCGCCGCTGCTCTTCTCGTTGCTTCGCGACGCGGTCGCGGCGTTCTCGGTCCCCGAGGCGGCGGTCGGGCCGATCGCGACGCTGTGCTGGTTACACCACTCGCTCTCGGGTCCCGTCCGGGACGACGAGCTTGCACTGTGGACGCCGGGCCAGCGCCGACCGCCCCACACGTTCGAGGGCATCGCCGAGGCGTGGCTCGCGGACCCGGCGCTCGGGCCCGGCTGGAATCGGTGGCAAGCCCGCTGATGTGCCAGGTCGACCGCCTGGGTCAACGTGCCTTCGTCGCGCGGACAGTCACGATGACGGGGAAGAACGGATCGTTGAGCGCAAGCTCCCGTGCGCTCAGCTCCTCGTGCGCTATCCCCATCAGGAAAGCGACCGCCGTGAGGACATTGCCGGGGGCGCGAACGTCGACTCCGCCGCCGCGAAACGCGTCCCCGAACAGACGCGAGCACGCGGGAGCCGTGAAGCGCCAGTACTCGGTGTCGAGGTGCTGCCGGGCGACGCGGCTCACGGCCGGCACGGTCGCCAGCAGCGTGCCGCCCGGCCGCAGGATCCGGTGCGCGTGCTCCACGGCTGCCCGAACGTCGTAGACGTACTGAAGCGTCTGAGTAAGGATGAAGCAATCGAACGTCTCGCTCGGGATCTCGTCCGCCGCCGCCAAGTCGGCCACGATCGTCGCCGCTTCGTTCGCGGGGTCGATGTCGAGCACGTCGCTTGCGTCGACGCCGGTGCCGAAGCGGCCGGTGTACTCTGCGTTCATCACCTCGAGCACGCGGCCCCGGATCGAATGCCGTTCGCCTGCGAGGAAGTGCTCGATGTAGTAGCGGTCGACGGGCGTGCCCCGCTCGCGTCCCCAGTGGTCGCTGAGCGGCGACGTCCGCCTGATCGTGCCGAGCCACGCCGGCCTCCGAAGCCGTGCCAGGCGTTTCTCCCACCGACGCGGGTCGTTCGACCGTGACGCTGCAGCGGCGCGCGTGCGCACATTCGGGACGTTATCCGCGTGGCGACGGAGACACGGCGCGAACCTCGTGTGGCGGATCGTGACGGAGCGGCGGTCGGCGACGCTCGCCTCGGTCGCGGCAATCGCCGCTTGTCTGCTCGCGCTCGGGTTCGCGGTCAACGGCTCCCACGTCGCCCACGGCGGCTTCTATTCGGACGACTGGTCACGCGCGGCGGCGTTTCGGTTCGGGGGGTACGTCACGCAGGCCACCGACGTTTGGCGCGACATCGTTCCGGGGCGGCCGGTGCACGCGCTCCTGACCCCGCTTCCTCACGCGCTCTTCGGCCTCGAGCCACGCTGGCACCTGGCTGCCGCGATTGTCCTCGCCGTGTCGGCGTCCGTTGCCTTCTTCGTCTTCCTTCGAGCCCTCGGCGTCGCCCTCCAGCACGCGGCCGCGCTCTCGGCGCTCTCGCTTCTGTTTCCGTGGTCCGGGACGGTCAGGCTGTGGTCGACCGTGTCGATCAACAACATCGCGCTCGTGGCGTACTTCCTAGGGACGACCGCAGGGCTCAGTGCGTTCAGCGCCCTCGGTCGCAGGAGGCGCGTTTACGACCTCGCCGCATGCGTCCTGTATCTGGTCAGCATCCTCATGTACGAGGTCGCGGCCGGAGCGATCCTCTGTTCGGGCATCCTCTACCGCTCGCGGTCGAGCTGGCGCGGCCTGCGTTCACGGTGGTTCCGCGACGCCGCGCTCGTTGTCGTTCCGCTGGCAGCCTCGTTCGTGGCGACCTCACGCGTGCGCTTCGTGGGATCGCCGGCGGACCGCATAACGGACGTACCTCGGTTTGTCCGCGAGGACGTCTCGATCTTCGCGTCGTCGTTCCTCCCGCGCAGTGCGGCCTCCACCCTGGCACAGGTGCTGGTGCTCGTCGCGAGCGCGGCCGTCGTGGCGGCGGCGATCCTGCGGGCACGAACCGCCAACGAGGCTTTGATCCGCCGATGGCTCGCATACTGGTGCCTCGGAGCCGCCGGGGTTGCGCTCGCGCACCTGGTGTTCCTCGGCACCTCCCTGTCTCCGCTTGACCCGGGGGTCGCCGACCGCATCAACATATTCGCCGCCTTCGGGTTCGTCGTCGCGGCGTACAGCACCGTCGGTCTCGTCGTACTGCTGCTCGCGCCGCGCGCTCGTGCCGGCGTTGCAGCAATCCTCTTGGCTTCAGCGATGATCTTCGGCGTGACGTGGATCCAGCGAACTCGCGCCGAGATCCGGCGCTACGACGATGCGCCTGCGCTCCAGCGCGACGTCCTCGCGCGGCTCGGATCGACGTATACGCGGCGACGAACGCGACGCTACCATCGTCACGTTCGGATATCCGGCATACGCCGCGCCGGGCGTCCCGGTCTTCGCGCATTCGTGGGACCTCAGCGGAGCGCTCCGGCTCGAGTGGAACGACCCCGCGGTCGAGGCGTTTCCGGTCTACCGTCGCGGCGTCGTTTGCGGTCCGGACGCGATCTCGTCGCTCCAACTCGACGATGCGCCGCCCGCTCGCTACGGCGACACGGTCTTCGTCGACCTCGTCGAGCGCAAGGCGATCCGCATTCGGTCACGACGGGAGTGCCAGCTCGCGCTCCGCACGTTCCGAGCGGGACCGGCGATCCGCGGGCAATCGCTCGGGTGACCGGCTGTGTCGCTGAGTCTCGCCGTCCGAATTGGATCGAGCGAGCAGCCACGGCGCACCGCGCCTACTGTTTGGACGTGGCACCGAGACGAGAGCCTCCGGCCTGGCGGACGATGGCCCGGCGCGCCCTGATGCACTCCGGCCTCGGACGTCGAGCCGTGTGGCGGGCCCGCAGGAGCAGTGAGATCGACTTCTGGGCGGCGTGGCTCGCCGGCGCACCGGGTACCGAGGAGTGGGCGGACGATCGCGCGCTGCGGCTTGTGCCCGAGACGGAGATCCGCGATCCGTTCCTTCGGGCCGAGCTCGATCGAATCCCGGCCGAGGAGATCTCGATCCTCGACGTCGGAGCGGGCCCGATCACGAAACTGGGTTTTCGCTTCCCGGGCAAGAAGCTCACGATCGTTCCGGTCGACCCGCTGGCCGACGAGTACGACCGCCTGCTCCGCGACGCAGGGCTCGACCCGCCGATTCGCACCATCCGAGTCACCGGCGAGGCGCTTCTGGAGTACTTCGGGCCTGGCAGATTCGACATCGCCTGCGCGACGAACTCGCTCGACCACAGCGCCGACCCGTTCAGGATCATCTCGAACATGGTGGACGTCGTCAGAACGGGCGGGCTCGTGCTTCTCGAGCACAAGCAGAACGAAGGCGACAGCGCGCATTACGGAGGTCTTCACCAGTGGAACTTCGACGTCGACCGCGACAACCTCGTCCTGTGGAACAACGCAGTCGACCTGAACGTCAGCGCTGCGCTTGCGGGACGCGCCGAGACGACGGCGTGGATGTCCGGAACCGAAGTCATCGCGCGCCTCGTCGTCGCATGATCCGAGTGAAGCGCGACCCTGCGGCGTGTCGATGAGCTCCGACCGCAGTTTCCGCGCACCACCGAGGCCTCCGGACGGCGGGGCCGACGACCTCCCGACGTTCTCGGTCGTGATCGCGGCCTACAACGCTGCCGGGACCGTCGGAGAGGCGATCGATTCCGCGCTTCGTCAGACGCGGCCGCCGGTCGAGGTGATCGTCGCCGACGACGGCTCGACCGACGACACCGCCTCTGCGATCGGGCCGTACCGCGATCGCATCGTGTACCTCCGCAGACCGCACGCGGGCGTGGCCCCGGCGCGGAACGCTGCGCTCGAGCGTGCGACGGGGGAATTCCTCGCCGTCCTCGACGCCGACGACACGTACCTGCCGGAACGGCTCGAGGCGCTCGCGACTCTCGCCGCGGCGAGGCCCGATCTCGACATCCTTTGTACCGACGCGTTCCTCGAGGTCGAGAGGCGCGTCGTCGGCCGGTTCGGAGAGGACACCCCGTTCGAGGTCGTGAACCAGCGCGCCGCAATCATCGAGCGCTGCTTCTGCGTCGCGCCCGCCTTCCGGCGGTCGACGATGCTTGCCGCCGGCGCCTACGACGAGTCGATGCGGACGGCGGAGGATTGGGAGCTCGTCCTCCGCCTCCTGTTCGGCGGTGCGGCGGCGGGCCTCGTCGACGAGCCCCTGTACCGGTACCGCATCCATCCGGCAAGCTTGACCGCCGACCGGATCCCCGCGCTGCGCGAGCGGGTTGGCTTCCTCCAGAGCGTCCGTGACACGTACAAGCTCGATGTCGACGAGCACGACGCCCTGTCGCGCTCGCTCGCGCAGGCAGCGGGCGGCGCTCGCGCTCACGGAGGTCGAGGCCGCGCTGCGGGCGCGGTCCGCCGATGCCCGCCGTCGTGCGCTCGGGGCGGCGCTCGTCCCGGGCGTCGGGCTGCGAACACGCTCCGCAGCGCTTGCCGCCGCGCTCGCGCCTCGAACCGCAGCGCGGATGCTCGAGCGACGTGCGCGTCTTGGTCGGTCGCGGCTGGAGCGGGTCGTGTAGGAGGGTTGCGGAGACAGGAGCTGAGGCGCCGGGCCGACCCGCTCAGGCCTCGTGGCCTGGGCTGCCCTTCCGAAAGACGAGTGCCGTCTGATACGACGATGCTTCGGGCTTCTCGAGCCGGAACTCCGTCAACAGCGACCACCGGCGTAGAAGCTCCTCGCTCCGGTAGAAGACCTGCGCGCCCGGGTCGGCGTTGATCGCGAAGTACGTCCAGTCGCCGCGCCCGAGAGTGCCGGTCTGGGCCTCGAATCGGTCCAGCAGCGCGACCATCTCGCGATGGATGCCCTTCGCCCGCGAGCGCTCGAGCAGCACCTGCACGGTGCGCTCGTCATGGATGGTCAGGTACGCATGGCCGCCCGGACGAAGGACCCGCAGCAGCTCGAGGAACCACGCGTCCGCAAGCTCGCTGATGTGGGTGAACACGGAGACGGCGTACACGAGATCGAACGATGCGTCTGCGAACGGCAGGTGCGGCGCGGTCGTCGTCGTCGCGAGCCGCAGAGGCGGGGCGAGGTGCTGTTGCGCCCAGGCGATCCGCTCAGCGTTCACGTCGACGCCCCAGAGCTCTCGGCGCGGGCCGTCGAGGAAGCGGAGCATGCGCCCCTCGGCGCAGCCGAAGTCGAGGACTCGCGTGATTTCGTCCGTGTCAGCCCCCGCCTCTCGGAGGGTCGCGAGCATCGTGTCCACGTCGCGCTGTCCGTCGGCGACGTACTCGTCGAGCGTGAGGCTCCAACGCTCCCAGAGCTGGCGCGGCGGTGCCGGCCGGCCGTCGGCGGCTACCGTCGCCGGCGAAGGGTCGGTGAGCACCGCATACGCTCTATCCTGTTGGAGCGGGAGGAGCTTCGCGGCGACGTACCGATTCGCGAGCACCCAGCGTCCCGCGCCTATCCGGTCCCGGTTCTGCCGGACGAGGCTCCATACACGACGGAACGGCGCGCTGCCCCCTCGCACGTCCGCGAGCGTAGCGCAGCCAGCTGCGGTCGAGCAGCGAGCGCACACACGGCTAGACTCCGAGGACGGATGAGGTCAGGACGCACGCGTGCTCCGCTCTCGCGGCGTTCTGAAGGCGGCCAGCCGAGGTTCCTTGCGCCCCCCGCACCCGGTATCGAGCCCGCGCCGGCACCGACCTTCTCGGTGATCATCGCCGCGTACCAGGCCGCCGACACGATCGGCGATGCGCTCGACTCCATCCGCCAGCAGACAGTGCCACCGCTCGAGGTGGTCCTCTGCGACGACGGCTCGACGGACGACCTCGACGCCGCGCTCGAGCCGTACTTGGACGAGATCGTGCTCGTCCGCCAGGAGAACCGCGGCGAAGGGTCGGCGAAGAACGTCGCCGCCCGCGCGGCGCGAGGCGACTTCGTCGTCATCCTCGACGCCGATGACGTCTACTTTCCCGGCCGGCTCGAGGCGTTACGGGAGCTCGCGCAGACGCGACCCGACCTCGACATCCTGACGAGCGACGCGATCCTCGTCGCGGCTGGCCGCGCCGTACGTAACGCCTACGACCACACCTGGCGCTTCGAGGTGGCCGACCAGCGGCGCGCGATCCTGCAGGGGAACTTCATTTTCGGTCACGCGGCCGTCCGTCGCACGCTCCTCCTCGAGCACGGTGGCTTCGACGAGGCGATTCGGTGGACGACCGACTGGGACATGTGGCTTCGCTTGATCCTCGCGGGAGCCAGTGCGGGCAGCGTCGACGAGCCGCTCGCGCTCTACCGTCTGCGGGAGACGAGCCTGACGGCGCGCCGCCGCGAGCTTCTGCTCGGAAAGCTCGCGACGCTCGAGAAGGCCCAGAGCAACGCCTCGCTCCGCGCGAGCGAGCGCCCGGTCCTCGAGGAGGCGATCGCGGCGCATCGCCGTGAGCTTGCCCTCCTCGACTTTCGGCGCGGGGTCGCCGCCGGCGATACGGGGGTGCGCCGCCGGGCCTTCGCGCTCGCGCGCACGCGCGGATACGCGCCGCGCGCACGCTTGGAGGCGCTGGCGACCGCCGCCGCGCCGGGCGCAAGTCGACGCTTGCTCCGCCGAAGGGCCGCCCACGGCTGGGTCGGCGCGGGCGGGACATACGTTCCGCGTAGCTCCGCCGAACAAGACGCCCGCGCGCGTTCGCGGGGCTGAGGCAGGGAGGAGAGATGCCGCCATTGTCTCCGCAGACAACACCGCGCTGGGAGGCGCAGACGTGAGCGAGCTCCTCCCCCACCGTTTCACAGCGGAATACATGGCATGTGGGTTCGAGGCGCTCTACGACGAGGCGCGGCGCTGAGCAGGCGCATCCTTGTCACGGGCGGTGCCGGGTTCATCGGCAGCCACCTCGTCGAGCGGCTCGTCGCCTCACGTGCAGAGGTCGCCGTGCTGGACGACCTCTCGCGGGGCGATCCCACCTGGGTTCCGCAGGGTCTCGCGCTCCATCGCGTCGACGTCGGTGACGCCGCAGCGTTGCGAACGGTCGTGACCGATCTCCGCCCGACGGCGGTCGTTCATCTGGCGGCCGTTCACTTCATCCCGGAGGTCGACGGAGCGCCGGAGCGCGCGCGGCGCGTCAACGTGGACGGCACACAGAACCTGCTGGAGGCCCTCGCCGTGTCTCCTCCGGAGCTCGTTCTCTTCGCCTCCAGCGGCGCCGTCTATCCCGACCTTCGCGGCCCGATTCCGGAGTCGTGCCCCGTCGGCCCCTCGGACCTGTACGGGCGCACCAAGGTCGAGGGGGAGCGCGCCGTCGCCCGATTCGCAGCGGATACGGGCACCCGCCACGTCGTCGCCCGCCTCTTCAACGTGATCGGGTCGCGTGAGACGAATCCACACGTCGTTCCGGAGCTCGTCCGTCAGCTTCGCCGTGGAGAGACGCCGGTGCGGCTCGGCGCCCTCGATCGAGTCCGCGATTACACGGACGTCGTCGACGTCGCGAATGCACTGGCTCAGCTCCTGGAAACGCCCCTCGACGAACGGCTCTCGGTCGTCAACGTCGGCTCGGGAACCGGTACGTCCGTCAGGGACCTCGTCGCGACGTGCGAAGGGATCCTCGGACACGCAATCGCCGTCGAGGTAGACCCGCGTCGGCAGCGCGCGCAGGACCGAGCCGAGCTCGTCGCCGACGTGGAAGTCCTGCGCAGCGTCGTTTCGCCGTGGCCGTCACGAACCGTCGAGCAGACTCTTCAGCAACTTCTCACCGATCGAAGCGGCGGAGCGCGCGCGTGATCATGGAACCGAGCGCGTCGAGCGGCATTCGGCTGAGCTCCTTCGCCGCACGCCTGACGGCCGCCTGCTCCGGGTCGCCGAGGTCCGAGGCGATCTCGCGGGCGCGCTCGAGCAACGCCCGCGCCTCGGTCGAGTAGCCGGCTGCGGCCAGCAGCTTCGCGTACCAAATGCTTCGCCGAACGTGCTCCCGATCCACCATGTCGCCGTCGATGCCGAGTGACGCTGCGACGACGTCGTCGACGAAGGCGACGCCGGTCAAGGGGTCAGGCTCGCCCGCTGCGCGCCGCCGCGCCGCCGCTTTCGCCACGAGGCTGCAGAGAGCCTGCTCGCGGAGCCGGCCCGCGGTCAGCTGCGAATCGTGCACGCGGAAGCGCACCAGGAAATCCGCGAGATTCGCGGCAGGGAAGCGCTCGACCATCCGTAGCCACAAGTCGTAGTCCTGGCCGCTTGCGGACAATCGGTAGCCTCCGACGCTCTCGAACGCGTCCTGCCGCATCGTCACGGCCGAGTGGACGAACGCGGACCCGGTCTCGAGCCGTTCTCGGATCGCCTCGTGCGTTGCCGGATATGAGAACCGCGCGAACTCACGACCCCCAGCGTCGGTGAAGATCGCAGCGGATCCGAGGAGCGCGACATCGCGGCGTTCCTCCAGGTACGCCACCTGGCGAGCAAGCCGGTCCGGGTGTGCGACGTCGTCAGCATCCAGGCGAGCGATGTACCTCCCCTGCGCATGTCGGCACCCGGTCGTCAGCGCGACCGCCACACCGCTGTTCGTGCTGTGGCTGAGCACGACTAGGCGGGGATCACTGCGGTAGCGAGCGAGAACGTCCGGGGTGCCGTCCGTCGACCCGTCATCCACGACGACGAGCTCAAAGTCCCGGAACGTCTGGGCGAAAACGCTCTCGACTGCCTCGCCGAGGTGCTGTGCCGCGTTGAACGCAGCAATGACGACGCTGACGAGTGGCGCTTCCGAGGGACTCAGCGTGCTCACCGAGGCGATAGTGACGGTTTCGGCGCTTCAGCCGCTCACCGGCGGCTCTCGGAAGTCGGCGCTGCGGCAACGGAGGGGAGAGGTTCCTCAAAGAGGGTGAAACCGTCGCCGCAGACGCCGTCCGGCGTCTCATGCTCGCGAATCGGCTCCGAGAAACCGAAAAGCGCCCTCGATCGCCCTCTGTGGGCGCTTCGGCAGCCGCCGGACCCTCCGCTACCATCCGAGGACCTTGTTCGAGCGCTTCACAGAGCGAGCCCGCCAGGTCGTCGTCCTGGCTCAGGACGAGGCGCGGGCGCTCAAGCACAACTACATCGGGACCGAGCACATCCTGCTGGGGCTCCTCCGCGAGGAGGAAGGTCTCGCCGCGCGGGTGCTCGAGTCGCTCGACATCACCGTCGAGGAGGTGCGCGCGCAGGTGGCGCGGATCGTCGGCCAGGGCGACGAGGTCACGACCGGGCAGATCCCGTTCACGCCGCGCGCGAAGAAGGTGCTCGAGCTCGCGCTGCGCGAGGCGCTCTCGCTCGGCCACAACTACATCGGCACCGAGCACATCCTGCTCGGCCTCGTTCGGGAGAACGAGGGTGTCGCCGCACGGATCCTGCTCGACTTCGACGCCGACGCCGAGAAGATCCGCAACGAGATCATCCGGATGCTCTCAGGCCCCGGCCGGCGCCAGGGCGGGGGAGGCGCGCCCGGCGAGAAGTCGAAGAGCTCGAAGCTGCTCGACCAGTTCGGCCGAAACCTGACGAAGCTCGCGGCCGAGGGCAAGCTCGACCCGGTCGTCGGCCGGCAGACCGAGATCGAGCGCGTGATGCAGATCCTCTCGCGCCGCACGAAGAACAATCCCGTGCTTGATCGGCGAGCCGGGCGTCGGCAAGACCGCCGTCGTCGAGGGTCTCGCCGCGCGCATCTCGGGCGGCCAGGTGCCGGAGCTGCTCAAGGGCAAGCAGATCTACACGCTCGACCTCGCGGCGCTCGTCGCCGGTTCGAAGTACCGCGGCGAGTTCGAGGAGCGCCTGAAGAAGGTGATGAAGGAGATCACCCAGCGCGGCGACATCATTCTGTTCATCGACGAGCTGCACAACCTCGTCGGCGCAGGCGCGGCGGAGGGCGCGATCGACGCAGCGTCGATCTTGAAGCCCGCGCTCGCCCGCGGCGAGCTGCAGACGATCGGCGCCACGACGCTCGACGAGTACCGCAAGTACCTGGAGCGCGACGCCGCGCTCGAGCGCCGCTTCCAGCAGATCCGCGTCGACGAGCCGACGACCGACGACTCCGTGCAGATCCTGCGCGGCCTGCGCGACCGCTACGAGGCACACCACCGCGTCAAGATCACCGACGCGGCCCTCGAAGCCGCCGCAGTGCTCGCGGACCGCTACATCCAGGACCGGCACCTGCCCGACAAGGCGATCGACCTGATCGACGAGGCCGCGTCGCGCATGCGCATCAAGACGATGAGCGCCCCGCCTCGCTACCGCGAGCTCGAGGAGGAGATCGAGAAGGTCCGCAAGGACAAGGAAGACTCGATCGAGAATCAGGAGTTCGAGAAGGCCGCGTCACTCCGCGACAAGGAGCGCAAGCTCACGCAGAAGAAGCGCGAGCTCGAGGATCAGTGGCGCAACTCGGCCGAGGCCGAGGAGCAGCCCGAGATCGGCGAGGAAGAGATCGCGGACATCGTCTCGATGTGGACGGGTATCCCCGTCTTCAAGCTGACCGAGGCGGAGTCGGCGCGGCTCGTGCGGATGGAGGAGGAGCTGCACAAGCGGCTGATCGGCCAGGAGGAGGCGATCATCGCGGTCTCCAAGTCGATCCGGCGTGCACGCGCCGGGATCAAGGACCCGAAGCGGCCGACCGGCTCGTTCATCTTCCTCGGGCCGTCAGGCGTCGGGAAGACCGAGCTCGCACGCACCCTCGCCGAGTTCCTGTTCGGCGACGAGGACGCGATGATCAAGCTCGACATGTCGGAGTACATGGAGAAGCACTCCGTGTCCCGGCTCGTCGGCTCGCCGCCCGGCTACATCGGCTACGACGAAGGTGGCCAGCTCACCGAGGCCGTCCGCCGCAAGCCGTACTCGGTGGTCGTCCTCGACGAGATCGAGAAGGCGCACCCCGACGTCTTCAACATCCTCCTGCAGATCCTCGAGGACGGGAACCTGACCGACTCTCAGGGCCGCAAGGTCGACTTCCGCAACACGATCGTGATCATGACGTCGAACATCGGCGCGGCCACGATCTCGAAGAACCAGACGCTCGGCTTCTCGGTCGGCGACGAGTCCGGCCTCTCCTACGACGAGATGAAGTCGCGGATCATGGGCGAGCTGAAGAAGGTCTTCCGCCCGGAGCTCCTGAACCGGATCGACGAGGTGATCGTCTTCCACAAGCTGACGAAGGACGAGATCCTGGTGATCGTCGAGCTGATGCTGCGCCGCCTCCGCGAGCAGATGGCGACGCACGAGGTGACGATCGAGTTGACCGACGAAGCGAGGGAGCTGCTCGTCGACAAGGGCTTCGACCCGGCGATGGGCGCCCGCCCGCTGCGGCGAGCGATCCAGCGCCACATCGAGGATCCGCTCGCAGACTTCGTGCTCGGCCGCGAGCTCGAGCCGGGCTCGACGATCCTCGTCACGCGCAAGCCGGAGACCGAGGAAGTCGACATCACGGTCATCCCCGGCGCGATGACGGTCGAGTCGGTGACGGTGCCGCCCGACGCTCCCGCCGCGGAGCCCGACGAGCACACCGAGCACTAGAGCGCCCTCACCGGCCCGAAAACGTCGACGGCGACCCGGGTAGTCCCGAGCCGCCGTCTGCCGCGAGAGAGTGGGCTGCGGCCCCCCACGACTCTCGCAGGCTCACTTTGCGCGAGGTTCTGCCGCGGCGCCTACCCCTCTTGGGGGAAAAGTGAATCGCGCGGGTGAATCAGCGAAAGGGGGAGGAATCAAGCGAGCCGACTGGAGGAGACTCCCTCTAGATCGAAACGACAGGGCGCCGATGCGGCGGGCGCCCTTTCCGAGGCGGAAGGCGGGCTCTGCGGCGGCCCGCCTTTTTCGTTTTCAGATCCCCTCGGCGCGGTGACGATCGGAATCCTGTCGGTAGAACCCCGGAATGCCCGCGACCGCGCTCGGACGTCGACCGGTCCCGCTCGTGCTCGTGGGCGCGCTCGCCATCTCGTTCTCGGCGATCCTCTATCGGTACGCCGACGTCTCGCCCACGACGGGCGCGTTCTTTCGCTGTGTCTGGGCGCTGCCGCCGCTCTGGCTGATCGCGCACCTGGAGGACCGGCGCTTCGGCCCACGCCCCCGGCAGGCCCGGATGATCGCGTGGACGGCAGGCGTCTTCTTCGCCGCCGACCTGATCCTCTGGCACAACGCGATCGAGCAGGTCGGCGCAGGCCTCGCGACGGTGCTCGGGAACACGCAGGTCGTGCTCGTGGCGCTCCTCGCCTGGGTCGTGCTCGGCGAGCGGCCGCCGCGCGCCGCGCTTGCCTCCATCCCGATCGTCGGCGTGGGCGTCGTCCTCATCTCCGGCGTGCTCGAGGAAGGCGCGTACGGCGCGAACCCGGCGCTCGGCGCGGTCTTCGGCGTCCTGACCGGGGTGGCGTACTCCGGGTTCCTGCTCACGCTGCGCGAGAGCGGCCGTGACCTGCGCAGGCCGGCCGGCCCGCTCTTCGACGCCACGCTCGCCTCGGCGATCGGCTGCGGTCTCTACGGCGCGGTCGCCGGCGACCTCGACCTGACGCCGTCGCTGGGCGCAACCGGCTGGCTGATCGTGCTCGCGCTCAGCTCGCAGGTCTTGGGCTGGCTCCTGATCACGATCTCGCTGCCGCGCCTGCCCGCCGCGCTCACCTCGGTGATGCTGACCTTCCAGCCGCTCTGCGCCGTCGTGTTCGCTGCGCTCCTCCTCGACGAGTCGCCGTCGCACGCGCAGCTGCTGGGTGCGGCGTGCATTCTCGCCGGTCTCGTCGTGGCGACGGTGAGCCGTCGGACGCCTGTGCTCGAACCGGCACAGAGCTGACACGTTCACCGTCCTCCTCGGCGGTTACGGTGGTCGAGTGGCGAAGGCGGCGACGGTCTACGCGTGCTCGGAGTGCGGCTACTCGGCTGGACGGTGGTTCGGCAAGTGCCCGGGCTGCGGCACGTTCGGAAGCCTGGTCGAGGAGGCGCCGCCGGAGCTTCGGGCCGCGGCCGCACGCGCGAAGCCGCTTCTCCGCCTCGTCGACGTCGACGCCGAGGAGGCCGAGCGCATCAGCACGGGCGTGCCCGAGCTCGACCGCGTGCTCGGCGGCGGGCTGGTCCCGGCCTCGCTCGTCCTGGTCGGCGGCGAGCCGGGTGTCGGCAAGTCGACCTTGCTGCTCTCCGCCCTGAGCGCGATCTCGGCCGACCGGCGCGCGCTGCTCGTGACCGGCGAGGAGTCGACCGCGCAGGTGAAGCTCCGCGCCCAGCGGCTCGGCGGCGCCGAGCGCGTCGAGATCCTCGCCGAGACGGAGCTCGAGACGGTGTGCGCCACGCTCGAGCGCGAGCGGCCCGACGTCTGCGTGATCGACTCCGTGCAGACGCTCTACTCGTCGGAGCTCGGGTCCGCGCCCGGGTCGGTCGCACAGGTTCGCGAGGCGGCTTCTCGACTGCTGCGAGTCGCGAAGGAGTCGGGCGTCGCGACGATCCTCGTCGGCCATGTGACCAAGGACGGTGCCGTCGCAGGCCCGCGCGTGCTCGAGCATCTCGTCGACTGCGTGCTCCAGTTCGAGGGCGACCGGTACCACGCGCACCGCGTGCTGCGCGCGACCAAGAACCGGTTCGGCTCGACCAACGAGCTCGGCGTGTTCGAGATGACCGGCGCGGGTCTCGTCGGCGTGCCCGACCCGTCCGAGCTCTTCGGGCGCACCGTCGCGGGCGAGCCGGGAAGCGCCGTCGCCTGCGCCCTCGAGGGCACCCGGCCGATCCTGCTCGAAGTTCAGGCGCTCGTCTCTCCGACCGACCTCGCGATGCCGCGCCGCGTCGGCACGGGCGTCGACCCGAAACGGCTCGCGATGATCGTCGCGGTGCTCTCCCGCCACACCGGCCTCGCGCTCGGCCAGGCTGACGTGTTCGTGAACGTCGCAGGCGGCGTTCGCGTCGACGAGCCGGGTGCGGACTTGCCGATCGCGCTCGCGATCGCGTCCGCGGCGAAGGGTCACGCGGCGCATGAAGGACTGGCCACGTTCGGCGAGATCGGGCTGACCGGGCGGCTCCGGCCGGCCGCGCAGGCCGAGCGCCGCCTCGAGGAGTGCGCCAAGCTCGGGTTGAAGACCGCCCTCGTGCCGAGCGGCACCCCCGGGCGGAGCAAGCTAGCCTTGCTCGCCGTAGAGACGTTGCGGGAAGCGACGAGAGCAGGGCTTGATGAGCGCAGATCACAAGGCGACTGACCGAGCAGGCTGGGCGCCCGAAGTCGGCGTCCCCCGCACGCGCGCCGAGCTCGACCAGCGACGGGATCCGATCCTCCTCGCCGCGATCGCGCAGGTCGCGCCGGGCACTGAGCTGCGCGCCGGGATCGACGACATCATCCGCTCGAAGGAGGGCGCACTGATCGTGATCGGCGATCCCGAGGAGCTCTCGTTTCTCTACTCGGGCGGGATGAAGCTCGACCTGCCCTTCAGGCCGCAGCTGCTGTACGAAGTCGCGAAGATGGACGGAGCGGTCATCGTCAGCCCCGACGTCGGCAGGTTGGCGTACGCGAACGTGCAGTTGATGCCCGACCCGACGATCGCCTCGTCGGAGACGGGAACCCGGCACCGCACGGCCGAGCGCGTCGCCAAGCAGACCGACGCGCTCGTGATCTCGATCTCGCAGCAGCGAGAGACCGTGACGGTGTTCCTCGGCCAGCGCCGCTACCAGCTCGAGGTCGTCGCCGACGTGCTCGCGAAGACGAACCAGGCGCTCGCAACCCTCGAGACGTACCGCCAGCGGTTGGACCACGTGCTGACGCGCCTCACGGCGCTCGAGTTCCAGAACGCCGTCGTGCTCGACGACGTGCTCGTCGTCCTCCAGCGCGCCGAGCTCACGACGCGGATGGCGGAGGAGATCGAGCGCGCCTGCGTGGAGCTCGGGAGCGAGGGGCGGATGATCCGCATGCAGCTCGAGGAGCTCGTCGGCGAGGTTCCGCGCGAGAAGGCTGCCGTCGTCTACGACTACCACGCGCAAGGCGGCGTCGACGCGACGCGCGAGGGCCTCCAGGCGCTCACCGAGCTGGCCTACAAGGACCTGCTCGAGTTCGAGCTCCTGGCGGTGCTGGGCTACCCGGCGACGACGAACCCTCTCGACCACTCGGTCCAGCCCCGCGGGTATCGCGTGCTCTCCCACATTCCCCGCCTGCCGGACAGCGTCATCCGACACGTCGTCGAGCAGCTGGCGAACCTCGAGGCGATCGTCCGGGCGTCCCAGCGGGACCTGGAATCGGTGGACGGGGTGGGCGCCGTTCGGGCCAGGGACATCCGGGAGGGCCTCCGCCGCCTCCAGGAGCACAACCTGGTCGACCGCTACCTTCAGTTATAGGTCGAAGTTCGCAAAGAGCAGGGGTTTTGCCGAAAACCCCTGGAAATGCTACGATTCTGTAACTGTCGCCGGCGCAGCACGATGCGCCGGCTTCTTGGCGGATGAGGCATTCCAGAACGGGAGGACTCGGCTTGTTCAAGGTCGGCGCGAAGGTGGTCTACCCCCACCACGGGGCGGGAACAGTTGTCAAGAAGGAATCGCGCGAGGTGCTGGGTCAGAAGCGCGACTACCTGACGATCCGGATTCTCCACAACGACATGACGGTCCAGGTTCCCGCCGAGAACGCCGAGGCCGTGGGCCTTCGGCCTGTGATCGACGAGAAGATGGTCGAGGTCGTCGTGAAGGCGCTCAAGGGCGGCGGCACGCAGATGCCGAAGAACTGGAACCGCCGCTTCAAGCACAACCGCGACAAGATGAAGACCGGCGACGTGCTGGAGCTGGCGGAGGTCGTTCGCAACCTCTCGCTTCGGGATCATGAGAAGGGTCTGTCGACCGGCGAGAAGCAGATGTTCGTGAAGGCGAAGAAGATCCTCGCCTCCGAGCTGATGTACGCGAAGGGCATGGACGCCGAAGAGGCCGCCGAGTGGCTCGAGGACGTCCTGTCCAACGTCGGCGCCAACGGCGGCAAGAAGCGCACGACTCGGACAAAAACTGCTGCAGCTGCGCGCTAGTTCCTGATGAGCGTCTGGGCCGTTCTCGCCGCGGCTGGAAGCGGCGAGCGGCTCGGGCTGGACCGGCCGAAGGCGTTCGCGAACCTGCGCGACCGCCCGCTGCTCGCCGAGCCGCTCGAACGGCTGGAGGCCTGCGAGTGGATCGACTCGATCGTCGTCGCAGTGCCCGAGGGCTGGGAGGAGCCGGCGATCCTGCTCGCGGAGGAGCTCGGGGCCGGCAAGGTCGTCGCCTGCGTCACCGGGGGCGCGACGCGGGCCGAGTCGGTGCAGGCGGCGGTCGCCGAGGTCTCCGAGGACGCGTCGGTGATCGTCGTGCACGACGCGGCGCGGCCGCTCGTCGACGACGAGATCGTCGAGCGCGTTCTGAAGCCGCTTGCGGAGGGCTTCCAGGGCGCCGTTCCCGCGCTCCCCGTCGCCGACACGATCAAGCGGGTCAAGGGCGGCGAGGTGGTCGAGACGGTCGACCGCGAAGATCTCGTCGCGGTGCAGACGCCGCAGGCGTTCCTCGCCGACACCCTGCGCACGGCGCTCGGCGGCGGCGTGGCCGGGGCGACCGACTGCTCGTCGCTCGTCGAGGCGGCCGGAGGGCGGGTCGCGGTCGTCGAGGGCGATCACCGCTTGCTCAAGGTGACCGAGCCGACCGACCTCGAGCTCGTCGAGCGGCTGCTCTAGCCCAAAGTGCTCGTCGACTACCACACGCATCTGCGGGTTTCCGGCGTGGACTCGGAGGAGCTCGACCACACGGTCGAGGCCGTCGAGCGCTACGCGGAGCAGGCCGCCGGGCGCGGCTTGGCCGAGATCGGGGTCAGCGAGCACGTCTACTACTTCCGCCAGACCGAGGCGATCTGGAACGTGCCCGAGCAGCAGGCCTGGTGCCGGTACGACCTCGACGAGTACTGCGACGTGATCGTCGAGGCCAAGCGCCGGGGGCTCCCGGTCAAGCTCGCGCTCGAGGTCGACTGGGTTCCTGAACGCGCGGACGAGCTCGCAGAGATCCTGGCCCCGTATCCGTGGGACTACCTGCTCGGCTCCGTGCACTGGATCGGCGTACTGGCCGTCGACTCACGCCCCGGACTCTGGGAGGAGCATCCGCCGGAGCGCGTCTGGGCGCTCTACGCGCGCGAGCTCGAGGCGGCGGCGCGGAGTGGACACTTCGACGTGCTGGCGCACCCGGACCTCGTCAAGATCTTCGGCATCCGTGTCGAGTGGGACTGGCAGCCGGTGATCGACGTCCTCGACGGGGTCGCGCTCGAGGTTTCGACCTCAGGGCTGCACAAACCGGTCGGCGAGCTGTACCCGGATGTTGCGTTGCTGCGCGGGGCGAGCCGAATCACGCTCGCGTCCGACGCGCACCTCGCCGAGAACGTCGGGCGCGGCTTCGAGGCGGCGGTCGACCATGCGCGCGCGGCCGGGTTCGACACGGTCACGGTGTTCGACGGGCGCTCGTCGCGCCAGGAGCCGCTCGGGTGAACGACGACTACCGGGTCGGGATCGGCGTCGACGCGCATGCGTTCGTCGACGGCCTGCGGCTCGTGCTCGGAGGTGTCGAGATTCCGTCGGCGCGGGGGCTCGCGGGGCATTCCGACGGCGACGTGATCGCACACGCGCTGATCGACGCGATCCTCGGTGCCGCCGGGCTCGACGACATCGGGGCGATGTTCCCGTCGGGCGATCCTCGGTGGGAGGGCGCCTCGTCGATCGACCTGCTCGCGCGGGCGTACGGAGGCGTCCAGTCGCTGGGGTTGCAGCTCGTGAACGCCGACTGCGTGCTGATCGGCGAGGAGCCACGCCTCGCGCCGTATCGGTCCGAGATGCGCAAGCGGCTCGCCGGAGCGCTCGGCGTCGACGAGCTTCGCGTCGCTGTTCGTGCGACGACGACCGACAAGCTCGGCTTCACCGGCCGCGGCGAGGGACTCGCGGCGCAGGCGGTCGCCCTGCTACGCCGGTAGCCGGACGGTTCCGGCTGACGTTGCGACCAGGCCGTCCCGCTCGAGCGCGCTCACTGCCTCGCCGTCCAACTCCCAGAGTCGACGCGGAGCCTCTGCGACCAGCCTCAGCGTTCGCGCGCGACGCTGGCGGAACGACCCCTCGAAGCGCGACTGCTTGCGCAGCGGCTCGTAGCGCCGGCCACGCGATGGACAGCGGTCGGCCAGCGGGCATTGGTCGCAGCGTGGCACGCGGGCGAGGCAGACGGTCCGGCCCAGGTCCATGAGGGCCTGGCCGCACGAAGGGTCGAAGCGGTGCGCCGTTCGCTCCTCGATCCGGAGCACGTTCGTGTCGCGTGGCAGCACGACCTCGCCGAACGCGAAAGCGGCCACCGCGGCGGCCGTGTAGGGCCCGACTCCCGGCAGCTCGGTGAGGTCGTCGGGCCAGCCGTGCTCCGCGACGGCCCGGGCGGCCCGGTGCAGGTTGAGACCGCGGCGGTTGTAGCCGAGCCCTTGCCACCCGCGAATCACGTCGGCGGGGGAGGCAGCGGCGAGAGCGTCGACGTCTGGCCAGCGCTCGAGCCACGCCTCGTAGCGCGGCACGACGCGGCTCACCTGCGTCTGCTGCAGCATCACCTCGGAGACGAGGATCGCGTACGGATCGCGCGTCCGACGCCACGGGAGGTCGGCGCCGTGGGCGTCGAACCAGGCGAGCAGCGCTTGCTCCACGCCCGGACTCTACGGTTAGCATCGAACGGTGACGACCGCGGGCCGGGTTCGCTTCGCTCCGAGCCCGACGGGCTCGCTCCACGTCGGGAACGCGCTCAGCGCCGTGGCCAACCGACGCCTCGGCGAGTGGATGCTCCTGCGGATCGACGACACCGATGCCGCCCGGAACGTGCCGGGCGGGGAGGAGGCGATCCTGCGCGACCTCGAGTGGCTCGGCGTCGAGTGGGACGAAGGGCCGGTGCGGCAGAGCGAGCGCACCGAGCGCTACCTCGAGGCCGCGGCGAAGCTCGGCGACCGCTTCGACGGGATCACGCTGGTGCGCGAGGACGGGCGGCCGACCTACCACCTGGCGAGCGTCGTCGACGACATCGACTTCGGGATCACGCACGTCATCCGTGGGAACGACCACCGCCCGAACGAGGCGCTGCACCGGCGGCTCGCCGACGCGCTCGGGGCGACACCGCCCGAGTACGTCCACCACGGGCTGATCCTCGGCGAGGACGGCAAGAAGCTGTCGAAGCGCGCCGAGGGCGCGACCATCGGATCGCTGCGCGACGCCGGGATCCCAGGAGAAGCCGTGCGCGCCTACCTCGACGAGCTCGGCCTGCCCGCCCACGACGTCCACTACGACCTCCCGCGGATCCGGCGGCTCGCGATCGAGGCGATCGGAGCGCTCTCCGATGAGGAGCTGAGCGCGCGCGTAGGGGTTCCCGCGTCGGTCGCACCGGCCCTCAGGGGTGCCCGCGACCTCAACGAAGCGCGCGACTACGCTGGGTCGATCTTGGAGACGCCGCCGCCCGTGAAGGCACAGCCTGAGACGCTGCTCCGCTTTCGTGAGCTCGTCGACCTCGAGCCCAAGGAGCTCGTCCGCGAGCTCAAGGCGGTGGGAGGCGATCTGCGCACGCTGCGGCTCGTGCTGACGGGGCGCGAGCGCGGTCCCGAGCTCTGGGCGGTGCTCGCCGCGCTGCCGCGGGAGGAGCAGCTTCGGAGGGTCGATGCGGCTCTCTGACACGCTCACGCGGGCGATGGCCGAGCTGCCCGAGCCCCCGGGCCCGGTGCGCATCTACTCGTGCGGGCCGACGGTCTACCAGCGCATCCACGTCGGCAACGCGGTGCCGTTCGTGTTCGCGATGTGGCTGCGCCGCTGGCTGCAACGCACCGGCTACGAGGCGCGGCTCGCGATCAACATCACCGACATCAACGACAAGATCTACGAGGCCGCGCCGGGCAAGAGCGCCGAGCTCGCGCGCAATGCGACTGAGTGGTACCTCGAGGACACGGGCGGCCTCGGCCTCGGCCGTCCCGACTTCGAGCCGCGCGCGACCGAGACCGTCCCGGAGCAGATCGCGATGATCGAGCAGCTGATCGCCGCCGGGTTTGCGTACGAAGTCGACGGCGACGTCTACTACCGCGTCTCGCGCTTCCCGGAGTACGGGCGGCTCTCGGGCCAGAGGCCGGACAAGGTCGAGGAGCAGGAGCCGAACCCGCGCAAGGAGGACCCGCGCGACTTCGCGCTCTGGAAGGCGAACAAGCCGGGCGAGGACACCTGGTGGGACTCCCCTTGGGGGCATGGCCGACCCGGGTGGCACATCGAGTGCTCGGCGATGAGCGAGCTGCACTTCGGGACGGAGTTCGAGGTGCACGGCGGCGGGCTCGACCTCGTCTTTCCGCACCACGAGAACGAGCTCGCGCAGTCCCGTGCGCTCGGCCACCGCTTCGCCAAGATCTGGATGCACAACGGACTGCTCCGGCTCGGCGACGCGGAGATGCACAAGTCGCTCGGGAACGTCGTCACCCTCCAGAACGCGCTCGCAACGTGGGGGAGGGAGACTCTTCTCCTCTTTTACGCGACCGGTCACTGGCGCAAGCCCCTCGACTTCACCGATGAGACGCTTGGGGCGGCGGCCGCACGCGCTGAGCGCTTCCGCGACGTCTTCCGCTCTCCGTCGGAGCCGGCGCCCGAAGGTTCCTGGGAGCGCTTCGCCGCCGCGCTGGACGTGGACTTCAACACGCCTGAGGCCCTCGCGGTCATGCACGAGTGGCGTGACCACGAGCTCCTGCGCCGTGCGCTCGAGATCTTCGGGCTCGAGTCGCTCGCGGAGCCGACGGAGGCGCCGCTCGAGGTGATCGAGCTCGCGCGCGAGCGGGCGAGAGCCCGTGCTGAGCGGCGCTTCGACGACGCGGACGACCTGCGCGGGCGAATCGAAGAGGCCGGCTGGATCGTCCGCGACTCCGACGGCGAGTTCCAGCTCGTCCCGAGACCGTGACCCGCGAGCAGGTCTACGGCCGCCGCCCGGTGCGCGAGGCGCTCCGCGGGCGTCGCGGGGTGCTCGAGCTCTGGGCGACAGAGCGCGCGGTGTCGGCGGAGCCTTGGCTACGCGAGAACGGCAAGCGCGTCCACGTGAAGCCGGAGCGCGAGCTGACCGAGGCGGCCGAGACGCGCGACCACCAGGGCGTGCTCGCCTGGGTCGAGCCGTACAAGTACGCCGACGCGCACGAGCTCGCTGCGGTTGAGCGCCCGTTGATCGTCACGCTCGACCAGGTGTCGGACCCCCACAACCTCGGCGCGGTGATCCGTACGGCGGAAGCGGCGGGTGCGACCGGGGTCGTCGTCCCGGCGCACGGGTCTGCACGGGTGACACCCGCCGTCGCGCGCGCGTCCGCCGGGGCCGTCGAGCACTTGCCGGTCGCCGTCGTGACGAATCTCGCGCGCTACCTCGGCGAGGTGAAGAGCGCCGACCTCTGGGTCGTCGGCGCCGCCGGTGATGCTCCGCGCTCGATGTGGGACGCCGACCTCTCCGGCGGGCTCGCCCTCGTCTTCGGAGCTGAGGGGAAAGGGCTCCGGCCACTCGTCAGGCGCACCTGCGACGAGCTCGTCTCGATTCCCCTGGACGGGACGGTCGAGTCGCTGAACGTCAGCGTCGCGGCCGGCGTCCTCGTCTACGAGGCGAAGCGGCAGCGTGCCTGATCCGACCCTCTACCTGTTCGACGGCTGGAACCTGCTCCACGCTGCGCCGTTCAAGGACCCTCAGGAGTTGATCGACCGGCTCGCGAGCTTCGTGGGGGCGAGCGGTGCGCGAGGGATCCTCGTCTTCGACGGGAGCGGGCCGGACGAGCGGATCGGCCCGCTCGAGATCCGCTTCGCAGAGCACGCGGACACCCTGCTCGAGCGCCTGGCCGCCGAGCATCGCGGCTCCGAGGCTGTCTGCATCGTCTCGTCGGACAGCGTGATCAGAGGCGTGTCAGGCCAGGAGGTGCGGACCGTCTCGTCGCAGCGCTTCCTCGCCGACGCGGAGGCGACCTCCCACTCCGAGGAGCGTCCGCTCCGGCTCGGCGACCGCCTGGACGAGCGCACGCGCGCAGCCCTCGAGCGCCTCCGCCGCGGCGAGTAAGACCGGTTCTCGCAGCGAGCGAACATCTGTTCGTATCAAGTTAGGTCCAGTGCAAAGCTCTTGTAACTTGGACCAGCCGTTGCTATCTTCCACCTCAAGTTCAGGGTGAGACTTCACCCGACGCGCCATGGCAGCCCACCCAGCCCAACACGTCCAGTCGCCCACGCGGGCCCAGCGCGAACTCGCAGATCTGCAGCTGGTGATGCGCGCGCGGAACGGCGACTCGACTGCGCTCGACGCGTTGATCCGACGCTACGCAGGCTTCGTCCGCCTGAAGGCGAGCTCGTACTTCCTCGCCGGCGGGGATTCCGAGGACCTGATCCAGGAAGGGCTGATCGGCCTGTACAAGGCCGTGCGCGACTTCCGGGCCGACAAGGAGACGTCGTTCCGCTCGTTCGCCGAGCTCTGCGTCACGCGCCAGATCATCACGGCGATCAAGACCGCCACCCGCTTCAAGCACGCGCCGCTGAACGGCTATGTCTCCTTCAGCCAGACCCCGGCCGGCCAGGACTCGGAGAGCGACTGCACGCTGGGCGACGCGCTGCCCGGACCGTCGGTCGACGAACCGCCGATCGTCGTGATCTCGAGCGAGGAATTGCAGAGCCTCGTCTTCTCGCTCGGCACGGGCCTGTCGCACCTCGAGGCCGAGGCGCTCCGGCTCTACCTCGAAGGCAGCTCTTATGAGGACATGGCTGTCGAGCTCGGCTGCGACACGAAGACGATCGACAACGCGCTCCAGCGCGTCAAGCGCAAGGTGCTCCAGCACCAGCGCGGCCGGCAAGTGCTTCAGTAGGAGTGCCGACGAAAACGCTCCGCGTGTGCGCCGAAACCGAAGCTAGGATAGCCGCGCGCCGGAGTAGCTCAGTTGGTAGAGCAAGCGCTTTGTAAGCGCTGGGTCGCCGGTTCGAGTCCGGCCTCCGGCTTCGTCTAGGAAGCGACCGCGGCTCGCCTGCGCCTCGACTGCGCAGTCGTCGGGAGCTCGACGTGGAAGGTCGAGCCTTCTCCTTCCCGGGAGTCCACCCAGATCCGGCCGTCGAAGCGCCGCACGAGCTCGCTCGAGATGTAGAGCCCGAGCCCGGTTCCTCCGATCCCGCGCGTCATGTTCGGATCGAGGCGGTAGAACTTCTCGAAGATCCGGCGCTGCTCGCCCAGCGGGATCCCAAGCCCTGTGTCGCTCACCGAGAAGCGCACCGACCCGCCGTTCGCGGCCGCGGCCACGCGCACTTCGCCGCCGTCGGGCGAGTACTTGACCGCGTTGTCGACGAGGTTCCCGATCACCTGCCGGAGCTGGCTCGCGTCCGCGCGCACGCGGGGAAGCGCCGGCTCGAGGTCGACGACGAGCTGCACGTTCTCGGGCACGTGGATCTTCGCGGCCTGGACGACTCCGGTCACGAGGTCGGCAGGGTCGCAGTCGGCCATCGCGAGCTGGAGCTTCCCCGAGTCCAGGTGGCTCGCGAGGAGGAGATCCTCGACGATCGAGGCGAGCCGGTCCGACTCGTGCGCGATCACCTGCAGGAGGTGGTCGTGGAGCTCGTCGTCGAGCTCGAGATCGGGTCGGCGGATCGTGAGCGCCGCGCCGTAGATCGCCGCCAGTGGCGTACGCAGCTCGTGCGAGACCGTCGCGACGAAGTCGCTTCGCATCTGCTCGAGCGCACGCTCCTCGGTCAGGTCGCGGAAGGCGTAGACGACGCCCTCGTCGAGCTCGACGCCTGAGCCTGAGATCCAAAGCTCGCGCCCGCCGAGCTCGACCGGTGTCGTCTCCGCGCGTCCGGTGCCAGGATCCTCGGTGACCGGGATCCGGAGCGTGAGCTGCTCCCAGCCGGGCACGACCTCGGCGATCGGACGGCCGATCACGTCCTCGATCTCGAAGCCGGTGATCCGGGCGGCCGCGGGGTTCCAGAGCCGCACGATCCCCTCGCGGTCGACGAGCACCACGCCGTCCGCGACCGACTGGAGCACGCGCGAGGCCTGCGCCCGCTCGTCCGCCTGCTGGTAGAGCCGCGCGTTCTCGATCGCCGTCGCAGCACGCCGCCCGAGCTCCTCGGCGAAGAGGAGATCGGTCTCGTCGTAGCGGCGTCCCGACTCGGCCGTCGCGAGCGTGATCGCGCCGAGCACTCGGTCCTGAACGGCGAGCGGCACGCAGACGAACGACTCGAGGCCGAGCTCGCGGATCAGGTCGTAGTGCAGCTCGTCGACTGCGTCCGTTCGGAGCATCTCGTCCGTGAGCTCGCCCACGAGCTGCGACTTCCCGGTCCGGATCACTTCGCCCGCGGCACTCTGCTCGTTCGGCGGGTAGCGCTGCTGCAGCTCCTCGGCGAAGACCATCTTCTGGGCGTCCATGTGGGCGAGTGCGACCTGGCGCAGCAGCCCTTCTTCGACGATGTGCACCGAGGCCCAGTCGGCGACCGACGGCACGGCGGCGCGCGCGACCGCCTCGAGCGTGTCGATGTAGTTGAGCGACGTTCCGAGCAGCTCGCCCGCCTCCAGGAGGAACAGCTGCGCCTGCTGGGCCCGCTTGTGGTCGTGGATGTCCGTCGCGGTGCCGATCCAGAAGTCGATCGCGCCGTCCGTTCCCCGCATCGGGACCGCGCGACCGAGGTGCCAGCGGTACGTCCCATCGGCGGCCCGGAAGCGGTACTCCACCTCGAAGACCTCACCGGACGCGAGGGTCTCGGCGCGCTTCGCGACCGTGCCCGGCAGGTCGTCGGGATGGACGGCGAGCGTCCATCCGGCCTCGCCTGCCAGCTCGACGGTCTGGCCCGTGTACTCGTACCAGCGTCGGTTGTAGTAGGTCGCTCGGCCTTCCCGGTCAGCGGCCCAGACGATCTGAGGCATCGCGTCCGCGAGCTGCCGGTACCGCTCCTCGCTGACGCGCCGCTCTTCGGCGACCTCGCGCTCGCGCAGCAGCTCGCCCTGGCGCTTCAACTCCGCCGTCTTGCGGTGCAGGTCGATGAAGACCGCGACCTTCGAGCGCAGCACCTGGGGGTTGAACGGCTTGAAGAGGTAGTCGACTGCACCGGTGGAGTAGCCGCGGAACACGTGTTGCTCCTCCATCGAGATCGCGGTCAGGAAGATGATCGGGATCGACGCGGATCGCTCTCGCTGCTTGATCAGCTCGGCGGTCTCGAACCCGTCGAGGCCGGGCATCTGGACGTCGAGCAGGATGCAGGCGAACTCCTGGTGAAGCAGCGCCCGGAGCGCCTCCTCTCCCGACCGCACGCTGACGAGGTTCTCGCCGAGCGGCTCCAGGATCGCTCGGAGCGCAACGAGGTTCTCCTCGCGGTCGTCGACGAGCAGCAGGTCGACGGGCAGTTCCGAGCTCACGCGCGCACCCGCTCGCCTGACGGCTCGCAGAGGAGGCCGTAGAGGAAGGGACCGATCTGGTCGAGCGGGAGGATTGCGTCCGCCGCCGTCGCGGCGAGCGCTGCGCCTGGCATCTCGCCACGCTCCGCATTCCGCGGGTCCTGGACGACCGCGACCCCGCCTGCGCCCTTGATTCGCGCGAGCCCGGCCGCCCCGTCCTTGTTCGCGCCGGTGAGGATGACGCCGATCACCCGCTCGCGGTAAGCGTCCGCGGCGGACTCGAAGAGCACGTCGATCGAGGGGCGGGCGTAGTGGACCCGCTCGTCGGTCGAGAGCGAGAAGTACCCCGGCTGGACGAGGAGGTGGTAGTCGGGTGGGGCGAGGTAGACCTTGCCCGGCTCGATCGACGTCTTGTCGTACGCATCGTCGACCGGCAGCTGCGCGCGGTGGCCGAGGAGGCTGGCGAGCCCGCCGTCGACCGTGTCGTTTGCGCGATGCTGCGCGATCACCACCGCCGCATCGGTCTCGGCGGGAAGTGCCGACAGGATCTCCCCCACAGCATGCAGTCCTCCCCAGGAAGCGCCGATCACAATCAGGTCGTAGTTCACCTGGTCTTCTTCCAGAGCTTCTCGACTCCGTCGAGCTCCTGGTATCGGTCCTCGAAGCCCGAGTAGCGGATCGTCTCCCTGTGGCCGAGTGCGAGCACGCCGAAGCGGATCAGGCTGTCATGGAAGAGCTGGAACACACGACTCTGCAGGGAGCGGTCGAAGTAGATCATCACGTTGCGGCAGACGATCGCGTGGAACTCGTTGAAGCCTCGATCCGAAACGAGGTTGTGCTGCGCGAAGACCGCGTTCTCGACGAGTCGCCTGTCGAAGGCTGCACCGTCGTAGTTCGCGAGGTAGTACTCGGAGAACGCGCGCGTACCCCCGGCCAGCAGGTAGTTCTGCGTGAACTCCTGCATCTTCTCGAGCGGGAAGACCCCGAGCCGCGCCCGCTCGAGCACGGCCTCGTTGATGTCAGTCGCGTAGAGCCGGGAGCGTTCGAGCAGTCCTTCCTCTTCGAGCACGATCGCGAGCGAGTACACCTCTTCGCCGGTCGCGCACCCTGCGATCCAGAGGCGCGAGAAGGGATAGGTCTTCAGCAACGGGACGACTTTCTCGCGGAACGCGGTGTAGAACGACGGGTCGCGGAACATCGTCGTCACGCTGATGGAGAGGTCGAGCAGCAGCTGCTCCATGCACGCCGGGTCGTGGAGCACCTTGCTCTGGAGCGCGGAGATCGTCTCGAGTCCCTCGGCGTGGGCGCGGCGCCAGAGCCGCCGTTTCAGCGAGGCAGGCGCATACTCGCGGAAGTCGAAGCCGTAGCGGCGGAAGATCGCCTCCAGCAGGAGAGCGACCTCGATCTCCTCGACGTCGCGCGTCTCGGTCTGGGCACCGCCTGACGAGGCACCATTACTGATAGAGCCAGACCCGCATCAGGGACAGGAGCTGGTCCGTGTCGACGGGCTTCGTGATGTAGTCGGACGCGCCCGCCTCGATCGACTTCTCGCGGTCGCCCTTCATCGCCTTGGCCGTCAGCGCGATGATCGGCAGCTTCCTGAACCGATCCTGGGCGCGCATGGCGCGCGTGGTCTCGTAGCCGTCGAGCTCCGGCATCATCACGTCCATCAGCACGAGGTCGACGTCCGGGTGCTCCTCGAGCTTCGCGAGCCCCTCGTGGCCGTTCTCGCCGTAGACGACCTCCACCCCGTAGCCCTCGAGCACGCTCGCGAGCGCGAAGACGTTCCGCACGTCGTCGTCGACGATCAGGACCTTGCGGCCCTGGAAGACCGCATCGGCGCTGTGCAGCTGCTCGAGCACGCGGCGGCGCTCCGGCGGCAGATGGGACTCGACGCGGTGCAGGAAGAGCGCGGTCTCGTCGAGCAGCCGCTCGGGTGAGCGGACGTCCTTGACGATGATCGTCTCCGCGTACTTGCGGAGGCGGGTCTCCTCCTGGCGCGTGAGGTCTTTGCCCGTGTAGACGATCACGGGGATGGCGCGGTGCGCGTCGCTCTTCTTCACCTGCTCCAGGAGCGAGAAGCCACCTTTACCGGGAAGCTTCAGGTCGAGCACCATGCAGTCGAAGCGGGTCGTCTCGAGCGCGGCGAGCGCCTCTTCGCTCGAACCGACCGCGAAGACGTTCACGTCGTCGCCGACGCCGACGAGCTCGACGATCGCCTTGCGCTGCTCATCGTCGTCCTCGACGACGAGCAGGTTGCGTACGTCGCGGTCGATGAAGCGTTGCGATCGAGGCGAATGCGTCCTCGAGCCCCTCGCGCGCGACGGGCTTCTCGAGGAACGCAACGGCACCGGCCCGCAGAGCCTGCTGGCGGCCGTCGCCGCCGGAGACGATGTGCACCGGAATGTGCCGCGTCGCCGGGTGGTGCTTCAGTCGGTCGAGCAGAGCCGCGCCGTCGATCACCGGCAGCTTCAGGTCGAGCACGATCGCGTCCGGCTTGTACTCGTGGGCGAGCGCGAGGCCGGTGTCGCCACGGAGGGCGACGAGCGTCTTGAACCCGCGCTCGCGAGCGACCTCCTGCACGGTGCGCGCGAACTCGGCGTCGTTCTCGACGACCAGGACGACCCGGTCGCCGTCACCGAGCTGCTCGCGGTCGTCGGGGACCTCGCTCGGCAGGAGCAGCGAGCTGTCGAACTCCTCGACCGGCTCGGCGGTCAGGTCGCCGTTCGTCACGGTCGGCAGCGCCGGGGGAGCGGGTGGCGCTCGCGCGGCGGCGCGTACGTCGCCGGGAGGTACAGCGTGAAGGACGAGCCCTTTCCGGGCGTCGACTCGACCCGGATCTCGCCGCCGAGCAGGACAGCGATCTCGCGGCTGATCGAGAGGCCGAGCCCCGTGCCGCCGTAGCGGCGGCTCGTCGTTCCGTCCGCCTGCTGGAACGCCTCGAAGATCAGGCGCAGCTTGTCGTGCGGGATCCCGATCCCCGTGTCGGAGACGACGAAGGCGACGACGCGCTCGGCGTGGTTCAGCTGCTCGATCATGTAGCGGTCGCCGGTCGGGCCCGCCTCGATCGTGAGCGCGACGCCTCCTTCGTCCGTGAACTTGAAGGCGTTCGACAGCAGGTTCCGGAGGATCTGCTCGAGCCGCTGCGGGTCCGTGACGACGGCCGGTGGGACGTTGACGCCGCTCACCGTGACCTCGAAGTCGATCCGCTTCTGCTCGGCGACGGGCTGGAACGCCCGCTCGATCCGCTCGCGAAGCTCGGTGAGCGGGATCTCCGACGCGGCGAGGTCCATCTTCCCGGCCTCCACCTTCGAGAGGTCGAGGATGTCGTTGATCAGGTCGAGCAGGTCCGCACCTGCAGCGTGGATCGTCGACGAGAACTCGATCTGCTTCTGGCTGAGGTTGCCGTCCGGGTTGTCCGCCAGCAGCTTCGCGAGGATCAGCAGCGAGTTGAGCGGCGTCCGCAGCTCGTGCGACATGTTCGCGAGAAACTCGCTCTTGTACTTCGACGAGAGCGCGAGCTGCTCGGCCTTCTCCTCGAGCGCCGCGCGGGCGAGCTCGATCTCGTGGTTCTTGATCTCGATCCGCGCGTTCTGTTCCTCGAGCTGGCGCGCCTTCTCCTCGAGCTCCTCGTTCGTCTGCTGAAGCTCCTCCTGCTGCTGCTGGAGCAGCTCCTCGGAGGCGCGCAGCGTCGCTGCGGTCTCCTCGAGCTCCTCGTTTCGCTGCTGGAGCTCCTCCTGCTGCGTCTGCAGCTCCTCGGACTGGCTCTGCAGCTCCTGCGCCAGCGACTGCGACTGGTCGAGCAGCTCCTCGGTCCGCATGTTCGCCTGGATGGTGTTCAGGACCACGCCGATCGTCTCGGCGAGTTGCTCCATGAACGTCAGCTGCACCGGCGTGAAAGCGTGGAACGTGGCGAGCTCGATCACGGCCATCACGTCGTCCTCGAAGAGGACGGGCATCACGATGATGTTGCGCGGCACCGCTTCGCCGAGCGCCGACGCGATGCGGATGTAGTCGTCGGGCGGGTCGGTGATCAGGATCGGCAGCTTCTCGAGGGCTGCCTGGCCGACGAGCGCCTCTCCGACCTTGAACTTGCTCGAGACCTTCTTGCGCTCCTTGTAGCCGTAGCTCGAGACGAGCCGGAGCTTCGCCTCGTCCCCCTCGCCCTCGGCGACGAAGAACGCGCCGTGGTGCGCGGAGACGAGCGGCGTGAGCTCGCTCATGATCAGCCGCGAGACCGCCTTCAGGTCGCGCTGGCCCTGCATCATTCCACCGAACCGGGCGAGGTTCGAGTTGAGCCAGTCCTGCTCTGCGTTCCGCTGCGTCGTGTCGCGGAGCGTGGCGATCATCTGGTTGACGTTGTCCTTGAGGTCGGAGACCTCGCCCTTCGCCTCGACGTCGATCGACCGCGTCAGGTCGCCCTGGGTCACCGCGGTCGACACGTCCGCGATCGCGCGGACCTGCGTCGTGAGCGAGCCGGCCATGAAGTTGACGTTCTCGGTCAGGTCGCGCCACACGCCGCTGACGTCCTCGACCTCGGCCTGGCCGCCGAGCTGGCCCTCGGTGCCGACCTCGCGGGCCACGCGAGTGACCTCCGCTGCGAACGTCGAGAGCTGGTCGACCATCGTGTTGATGGTCTCCTTGAGCTCCAGGAGCTCGCCGCGCACCTCGACGGTGATCTTCCGACTCAGGTCGCCTTCGGCCACGGCGGTCGTGACCTCTGCGATGTTCCGCACCTGCGACGTCAGCGAGCCGGCCATGAAGTTCACGTTCTCGGTCAGGTCGCGCCAGACGCCCGTCACGCCTTCGACCTCGGCCTGCCCGCCGAGCTGGCCTTCGGTGCCGACCTCGCGCGCGACGCGTGTCACCTCTGCTGCGAACGAGCGCAGCTGGTCGACCATCGTGTTGATCGTCTCCTTGAGCTCGAGCACCTCGCCGCGCACGTCGACGGTGATCTGCTTCGAGAGGTCGCCGGTCGCGACGGCGGTCGTGACCTCGGCGATGTTCCGCACCTGTGAGGTGAGGTTGCCGGCGAGGGTGTTCACGTTGTCGGTCAGGTCCTTCCAGACGCCCGAGACGCCCTTGACCTTTGCCTGGCCGCCGAGCTGGCCCTCGGTGCCGACCTCGCGCGCCACGCGTGTGACCTCGTCGGCGAACTCGGAGAGCTGGTCGACCATCCGGTTGACGGTGTTCTTCAGCTCTGCGACTTCGCCGGCCGCCTCGACCGTGATCTTGCGCGAGAGGTCGCCGTTGGCGACTGCGGTCGTGACCTCGGCGATGTTCCGCACCTGGCCGGTCAGGTTGCCGGCGAGCGTGTTGACGTTCTCGGTCAGGTCGCGCCAGACGCCGCTGACGTCCTTGACCTGCGCCTGCCCCCCGAGGCGGCCTTCGGTGCCGACCTCGCGCGCCACGCGCGTGACCTCGTCGGCGAACGTCGAGAGCTGGCCGACCATCGTGTTCACGGTGTTCTTCAGCTCGAGCACCTCGCCCTTGACGTCGACGGTCACCTTCTTCGAGAGGTCGCCGGTCGCGACCGCGGTCGTGACCTCCGCGATGTTTCGCACCTGTGCGGTGAGGTTCGAGGCCATGAAGTTGACGCTCTCGGTCAGGCCGCGCCACGTCCCGCTGACGCCCACGACTTGCGCCTGGCCGCCGAGCTGGCCCTCGGTGCCGACCTCGCGAGCGACGCGGGTCACCTCGTCGGCGAACGCGGAGAGCTGCTCGACCATGGTGTTGATCGTGTTCTTGAGCGCAGCGACCTCGCCCGCGGCCTCGACCGTGATCTGCTTCGTCAGGTCGCCCTTCGCGACCGCGGTCGTGACCTCGGCGATGTTCCGCACCTGGCTCGTGAGGTTGCCGGCGAGCGTGTTCACGTTCTCGGTCAGCGCGCGCCAGACGCCCGAAACGCCCTCGACCTCGGCCTGGCCGCCGAGGCGGCCGTCGGTACCGACCTCGCGGGCCACGCGGGTGACCTCGTCGGCGAACGTCGAGAGCTGGTCGACCATCGTGTTGACGGTCTCCTTCAGCTCCGCGACCTCACCGGCGGCCTCGACCGTGATCTTGCGCGAGAGGTCGCCGTTCGCGACCGCGGTCGTGACCTCTGCGATGTTCCGCACCTGGGAGGTGAGGTTGCCCGCGAGCGTGTTCACGTTGTCGGTCAGGTCCTTCCAGACGCCCGAGACGCCTTCGACGTAGGCCTGGCCGCCGAGCTGACCCTGCGTGCCGACCTCGCGCGCCACGCGCGTGACCTCGGACGAGAACGAGCGGAGCTGGTCGACCATCGTGTTGATGGTCTCCTTGAGCTCGAGCACCTCGCCCTTGACGTCGACAGTGATCTTGCGCGAGAGGTCGCCGTTCGCGACGGCGGTCGTGACGTTCGCGATGTTCCGCACCTGCGAGGTGAGGTTGCCGGCGAGCGTGTTCACGTTCTCCGTCAGGTCGCGCCAGACCCCCGAAACGCCGCGAACCTGCGCCTGTCCGCCGAGGATGCCCTCGTTGCCGACCTCGCGGGCGACACGCGTCACCTCGTCCGCGAACGTCGCGAGCTGGTCGACCATCGTGTTCACGGTCTCCTTCAGCTCAGCGACCTCGCCCTTGACGTCGACCGTCACCTTCTTGCTCAGGTCGCCCTGCGCTACCGCGGTCGTCACGTCGGCGATGTTCCGCACCTGCGAGGTGAGGTTCGACGCCATCTGGTTGACGGAGTCCGTGAGGTCCTTCCAGACACCCGAGACGCCCTTCACACGCGCCTGCCCGCCGAGCTTCCCTTCGGTGCCGACCTCGCGCGCGACGCGCGTCACCTCCGCGGCGAACGCGGACAGCTGGTCGACCATCGCGTTCACGGTCGAGCCGATCCGGGCGAACTCGCCCTTCACCGGCTGGCCGTCGATCTCGAGCACCATCTTCTGGGAGAGGTCGCCGTCCGCCACGGCGTCGAGCACGCGACCCACCTCGCGCGTCGGCCGTGAGAGATCGTCGATCAGCGAGTTGAGCGCCTCCAGGCTCTCCGCCCAGGAGCCCGAGACGCCCTGCACCTTCGCGCGCGTCGTCAGGCGTCCGTCGCGGCCGACGACGTTGCTCACCCGCACGAGCTCCTTCGTCGTCCGCTCGCGTGCTTCGGCCAGCTCGTTGAAGGCTCGGCCGAGCTCGCCCACGATCCCGGCCTTGCGCGTCGAGAGCCGAATCCCCTGCTCGCCGTCGCCGGCGGCTTTCAGCGCATTGAGCAGCGCTTCCAGTTCCTGAGTCTTGACGGTGCCGTTCGTCGTCGGTCCGCCGGTCTTCGGTGCGGCGCTCGGCGCCGCTCGACGTCGTCTGCGCTCAGCTGCTGGCAAAGCCGGTTCCTCCTAGTGGGCGAAGGGATGCGGGTCCGCGCGCCTGGGGGGTCGCCTGGCGGGCGGGTCGAGGGGTCGTTGAACGTATTCCCTCCACGGGACGCTTGTATTCAAAGTCGCTTGGACGAGTCCTACGAGCATGGACGACCCCGAGGGGCCGAATCTACCTGCTCAGCGCGCGATTCAGGTCGTCCCAGAGCTCCTCCAGGGGCTCGAGGCCGACACTCAGGCGGACGAGGTTGTCCGGGACGCGCTCGCCCTCCCAGCGGCGACGGGTCTCGATGGTCGAGCGGGCGCCGCCGAGGCTCGTTGCGTTCGTGATCTTGCGGGTGCCGGACTCGACGTTGCGGGCAGCGTCACCGCCGCCGGCGACGTCGAAGGAGAGCAGACCGCCGAAGCCTGGGTAGCGCACGCGCTCGACCCGGTCGTGGGCGTTGAGGCGCTCGGCGATCGCGGTTGCGTTCTCGGTGTGCCGGCGCATCCGGACCTCGAGGGTCGCGAGGCCGCGGTGGAGGAGCCAGGCGTTGTCGGGCGCGGCGATGATCCCAGTGCGGCCCCGAGCGTCCTGGAGTCGGCGCGCATCGCTGGGGTCCCGGCAGACGACCGCCCCGAGCACGACATCGTGGTGCCCGGTCAGGAACTTCGTCGCAGAGTGGAGGACGTAGTCGGCGCCACGCTCGAGCGCACGGAGGTACACGGGCGTCGAGGCGGTCGCGTCGACGAGCACGCGTGCCGGGTGGCGCGCTGCGGCCTCGAAGTCGGGCATCGTCAGGAAGGGATTCGAAGGCGCCTCGAGCCAGATCAGATCGACGCCGTCAGGAGGCGGGCCGGTCTGGTCGAACTCGACGAACCGCAGCCCCCAGGTCTCGAGCTCGCGGAAGAGCAGGGTCGTTCCGTAGTAGCCGCCCTGCGCCAGCCCGATCGTCGAGCCCGGTCGGAGGAACGCCAGCACGACCGCGGTCGCCGCGCCCGTCCCCGACGCGAAGAGCAGTGCGTCGCCGCCTTCGAGCTCGCCGAGCGCCCGCTCGGCGGCGGACTGCGTCGGGTTCCCGTAGCGCGCGTAGTGATACTCGCCGGGCTCGCCGTCCTCGTACGGCCAGATCGTGGACCGATCGAGCGGCGGCACCGTCACGGCGCGACTCTAACGGCGGCGAGTGCCTTAGCCGACACGCCCGTCCGGGCCGCGTCTCGGGACCTGGTCCCAAGACACGGCTCGGATGGACGTCGACCTGTCACGGATCGCGAACGGTCAGGTCACAACGGTCGCGGGCGCCCGCATTCGACCTGCCTCTCCCGCCCTTCTGGGCCACGTCCTGGGACCTGGTCCCGAGACGCGGCCGCTCGGGACGGCGAACGCCGTGGAGTACGCTCCGCGCCATGGCCGCGACGGACGAGAGCCCGCCGCAGACGAACGACTCGACGCGGGGAAAGCTCGAGCAGCTGCGCGAGCTGCGGGACCGGGCTCTGCACGCAGGGAGTGAAAGCTCGGTCGAGAAACACCGCGCAGCCGGGAAGCTCCTCGCCCGGGAACGCGTCGTCCGCCTCCTCGACCCGGGCTCCTTCGTCGAGCTCGACCGCTACGTCCGCCACCGCGAGTCGAACTTCGGGATGCTCGAGCGCCGGCCCTACGGCGATGCGGTCGTCACCGGCTACGGGACGATCTTCGGCCGCAAGGTGTTCGTCTTCTCTCAGGACTTCACCGTCTTCGGTGGAAGCCTGTCCGAAGTCTTCGCGGAGAAGATCTGCAAGGTGATGGACCTCGCGGCGAAGTTCGGCTGCCCCGTGATCGGGATCAACGACTCGGGCGGCGCGCGGATCCAGGAGGGCGTCGTCTCCCTGGCCGGCTACGCCGAGATCTTCTGGCGGAACGTCCAATGCTCGGGAGTGATCCCGCAGATCAGCCTCGTGATGGGCCCGTCGGCCGGCGGCGCCGTCTACTCGCCCGCGATCACCGACTTCGTGCTGATGGTCGAGGGGACGTCGTACATGTTCATCACCGGCCCCGACGTGGTGAAGACGGTGACGGGCGAGGAGGTCAGCTTCGAGGAGCTCGGCGGTGCCGCGACGCACGCCAGCCGATCCGGCGTCGCGCATTTCAGCTCGCCGGACGAGGAGTCCGCTCTCGACGACGCGCGCTACCTCCTCAGCTTCCTTCCGCAGAACAACCTCGACCCGCCGCCGTACACGGAGCCGTCCGACCCCGTCGACCGCGAGGACCCCGAGCTCGACACGATCGTCCCTGACGACCCCGCCCATCCGTACGACATCAAGCACGTGGTCGCGCGCGTCGTCGACGGCGGAGAGTTTCTCGAGGTGCACGAGCGATGGGCGCAGAACATCGTCGTCGGCTTCGCGCGCCTCGGAGGACACTCGGTGGGGGTCGTCGGCAACCAGCCCCGTGCGCTCGCGGGCGTGCTCGACATCGACAGCTCGGTCAAGGCCGCTCGGTTCGTGCGCTGCTGCGACGCCTTCAACATCCCGCTGGTGACCTTCGTCGACGTGCCGGGGTTCCTGCCGGGGACGGCGCAAGAGTGGGGCGGCATCATCCGCCACGGCGCCAAGCTGCTCTACGCCTACGCGGAGGCCACCGTCCCGAAGCTCGCCGTGATCACGCGCAAGGCGTACGGGGGCGCCTACGACGTCATGAGCTCGAAGCACATCCGCGCCGACTTCAACTTCGCCTGGCCAACGGCCGAAGTCGCCGTCATGGGTCCCGAGGGCGCGGTCAACATCGTGTTCCGCCGCGAGCTGGCCGACGCGGCCGACCCCGACGCGCGCCGCCGAGAGCTGATCGCCGACTACAGAGAGCGCTTCGCGAACCCGTACGCGGCCGCTGAGCGCGGCTACGTCGACGATGTGATCGAGCCACGCCGAACGCGGCCCGTGCTGATCGACGCGCTCGAGACGGCGCTGACGAAGCGCGAAGAGCGCCCGCAACGCAAGCACGGCAACATTCCGCTCTAAGCTACGGCCTCGCCGATCGGCCGAGGATCGTCCGGCCGGTGCACGTGCACGCGGCACTGCCCTTCCCGCTTCGACGCGTAGAGCGCCGCGTCCGCCGCGCGGTAGAGGTCGTGCCGCGCGACACCCGGGAACAGGGCGAGCCCGCAGGAGAGCCGCAGCCGCTCGCCCTCGACAGGCTCGAGCGCGGCGACCCGTTCGAGGATCGCGGTCGCGGTCGCGAAGGCAGCAGACTCGCGGCTGCCGGGAAGCAGAAGCGCGAACTCGTCGCCGCCGACGCGGAACGCCTCGCCGCCGTGCCGGAGCGTCGACGCGGCGCGCTCGAGCAGCTGGTCGCCGACTGCGTGCCCGCGGGTGTCGTTGACGTGTTTGAGGTCGTCGACGTCCAGCAGGCACAGCGCGAGGCGAGAGCCGTCGCGCGCGGCATTGTCGAGCTCGGTCTGGAGCCGCTCGTGGAAGTGGCGCTGGTTGCCCAGACCCGTGAGCCCGTCGGTCAGGGCGAGCTGGGTCGCCACGAGCGCGGCCTGCATCGACCGCTCGTACAAGGCGACCGCGAGGAGCGGGCCCACGAGCGCGAGTGCGAGGAGCGGCGAGCGCTCCCAGAGCACGACGAGCATCAGCGCACCCGAGGCCATGATCGCGAACGGGAAGAGCGTCGCGCGGGCGGTCGCGGCGATCAGCGGAGCGAACGGCCGCTCCTCGACGCGGGCGATCGCCGCCGTGACGAGCAGGAGGTTCACCGCGTAGTACGCGGCGGTCGCCGCGGCCACGCACGCGACGAGGCGCGCGACGGAGTCTCCCTCGAGCTGCGCGGCGACACCGCCGGCCGCGCCTGCAGAGAGCGCGTACACCGGCCCGTTGTAGAGCAGCCGAATCCGAGGACGACGCTGGGCGATGTCCACCGCGACGCGGACCGCCAGCGCGACGATCGTCGCCTCGGCGGCGCCGAACATCACCGCCGCGCCGATGAAGAAGACGGCCGAGAGCGCCACGCGGCCGGCCGGCAGACCCCGGAGGCGAATCGGCGACGCCTCGACGAGCACACCAGCGGCGAACACCGCGGCAAGTGCGGCCCAGGTCGAAGCCGGCGGCGGGTCCACGACGAGGACGGCGAGCGAGAAGGCGGTCGCGGCTGAGCCGGCCAGCGCGACCGGCGCGAGCAACGGCAGCGCGCGTCGAAGCGAGGAGTGCTCGCGGTCGCGTTGGACGTTCACCTGTTACCCCCGTCGTCGACGTGCGCACTGATTCTGCAGCGCGCGAGGGCCCGGGGGATCACCCGGACGAGTAGTCCGCCCGTCCGCGCGTCTAGACCGCGACCGCGGAAACGGGCCGCAGCAGCCCGAGCTCGTCGGCGAGAGCCGCGACGACCTCCGGGTCGAACTGCGAGCCGGAGCAGCGTTGCAGCTCATCGAGCGCGTCGTGAGCCGAGAGCCGAGATCGGTACACGCGGTCGGAAGTCATCGCGTCGAACGCGTCTGCGACGAAGATGATCCGCGCGCCGAGCGGGATCCGCTCCGCGGGCAGACCGTCGGGGTAGCCGTCGCCGTCCCAACGCTCGTGATGGTGGAGGACCCAGTCGGCGACCGGGTCGACGCCGAGGCTCTCGAGCATCCGGAAGCCGATCTGCGGGTGACGTTCGAGCACGAGGCGCTCGGCCTCGGTCAGCGGTGCCGGCTTGCGGAGAATCTCCTCGGGGATCGCGAGCTTGCCGAGGTCGTGGAGCGAGCCGGCGAGCCGGATCAGCTCGATCAGCTCGACGTCTGCACCCATGCGTGTCGCGATGCGCGCGGCGAGCTCGCCGACGCGCTCCGAGTGAGAGCCCGTGTAGACGTCGCGCACGTCGACCGCTTTCGCCAAGCTGGCAGCAGCCCGGTAGCGGGCCGCCCGGTCGGGGCCGGCTGCGAGACGCCGCAATTCCGCGAGCTCGACGACGTCCGGGCGATAGGCCCGCACCTGGTTCTTGCCGTGCTCCTTCGCCCAGTAGAGCGCGGAGTCGGCGAGTCGGATCAGCTCGTCGCGCCCGACGCCCTGGACGGGGTAGGTCGCGAGGCCGCCGCTGACGGTGATCGCTCCGATGTGCTCGAGGTCGAGCGACGCGACGCGCTCCACGATCGAGTTCGCGGCAGAGAACGCCTGCTGCCCCTTCAGGCCCGGCATCAGCACGGCGAACTCGTCGCCGCCGAGCCGGAACGCCTCGCCGCCCTGCCGCAGGCGCTTGCCGACCTGACCGAGCACGCCGTCCCCTGCGGGATGCCCGAAGCGGTCGTTGATGCGCTTGAAGTCGTCGATGTCGATCAGGCAGAGCGAGAGGGGCTGGCTCTTCTCCTCGGCCTGCGCGAGCTCCCGCTGCAGGCGCTCGTGGAAATGCCGGTGGTTGCCGAGATTCGTGAGGGGGTCGGTGAGTGCGAGCCGCATCGCGCGGAGCGCGCGGTACGTCGAGCGCTGGTAGAGCGCGATCGCGAGCAGCGGGCCGATCAGCACGAACGAGAGGAACGGCGAGCGCTGCCACAGCACGATCAGCATCACCGACGCCGACGCCATCAGCGCGAACGGGACGATCGACGTCTTGACCGTCGCGTTCACGATCGTCCGGTACGGCTTGCCGGCGCTGATCGAGACGGCGCCGCTGATGAAGGCCGTGTTGACGATGTTGTAGATGAATGCGCAGAGCGCGACGGCACCGACGCCCGCGGCGAGCCGGTCGCCGTTGATCGGAGCGATAGCGATCCCGCCCGCTGCGGTCGCCAGCGCGAACACCGCCGAGTTGAAGGCGACGCGGAGTGGGGGACGGTGCTGGAGCGTGTGCACCGTCAGCGTGGCCGCGAAGACGATCAGCGTCGCCGCAGCCCAGCCGAACAGCACGGCGGCCGCGACCCCGAAGACGAAGGAGAGCGAAACGCCGCCGACGTCGACGCCCTCGATCGGCACGGGGTACCTCTCGGCCAGCATGATCGCGGCCAGGAACCCGATCAGCGACGCGACGAGCGCAGCGTCGAGCGGCCCGGTCGCGAGCGAGTAGGCAGCAACGCCGACGACGCCGATCGCCGTGACGCAAACCGGCGCGACGAGCGCGGCAAGTCGCCTAGGCGGCAGCGCCGTCGTCAAGGGACTGCGCTACCAGCCTAGGCTGTGAAACCAGTCGAAGTAGCCACCGGCGAGCGAAAGTGCAGCCGCCGCAGCCACGACAAACCGAATCTTCCATGAAAACACTTTTGGAACCTCCCCAGGCTCAGGTGTGACGAGCAGACCTGCGGATTCTCCCGTCGGGCATAGGGCCCATCCATCACCCGAAGGAGTGATTTAGCCCGGAGCAGGGCCTTTACCGCTTTTGGGTTACGAGGGCGCAAGTCCCGCTTCGGCGAGCGGCCGGCGTGCCCAGGCGAAGCGCTCCTGGTACCAGCCGGAGAGAAGCTCCAGGGCGACTCCGTACCGCGAGGAGTGGACGAACCAGCCGTTCCCGACATAGACGCCCATGTGGTCGACCTCTGCCGGCTTCGAGCGTGGGCCTTTGGCCCCGAAGAAGATCACGTCCGCGGGCTGGAGGGCGGCTGCGGCGATCCGCTTCGCCTTCGGCACCTCGCCGCTCATCGCGTAGGTCGTTCTTCCCTTCAGGGTCGCCGAGAGTACGCCGGACGACGGGTACGACTGAAGCCTGTAGACCCGCCAGACGAACCCCGAGCAGTCATAGCCCCCCGGGACGGTCTTTCCGGAGTAGACCTGGCGGACGTCGCTCGTGCCGCCCCAGATATAGGGATAGCCGACGAGCTTGAAGGCTGTGGTGAGGATCCGGCGCTGCCAATCCGTCAGGACAGGGAGCTGAAAGGTGGCCGCGGCGAGGCGGAGGCGCTCGACCTCGAAGCCGCGGAATCGGACGATCTGCGCGAGCGAGTACGCGGCCTCGGCGCGGGAGGCAGGCTCGGCGGGGAGACGCTCGAGGAGGGCGTCGTCCTTGGCAGCGTGGTTCTTGCGCAGGCCGAGCAGCCGGGCGACGGCTTCGGTGCCGAAGCGAGTGGGCGGCGCCAGGCCCGCGGCCTTGGCACCTGCGGCGAGCGCCTTCGCCTCGGGGGTCAGGCCGAGCGCCGCGACGAGTCGCGCGTCGAGGTCCTGAATGGTGAGCGGGACCTCGGGCTTCGCGACCGCCGCGGCTTCTGCGCCGGTCGCCTGGGCGACGAGCTCGGCGAGCTCTCCCCGCGTGACCGTGTCGTCGGGGCGGAAGGCGGCTGGATCCTGTCCGAGGGTGCGGATCTCGGCCGCGGCCCACGAGGCAGGCTTGGCGGCGGAGGCGACCCCGGCCGGGACCAGCACGAGGAGCGCGATGAGGAGGACGCGGCGGCTCATCCCGTCTTCCATCGGGCCGCTCGGCGGATGGCTTTAGGCTCTCCACCCATGCGGATCGTGATTCGCCCAACCCCCGATCCAGGCGTCGGCGCGGCGATCCAGCAGGCCGTCGAGGCACGTAGCAGCCCGTCGCTTGGGCCGTTCGCCTACCGCTCCCGCTGGCGGAAGGCCGGGCTCGACTACGCAGCCGCTCGGCCGCGCAAGAGGCGCGGCGCGACCCGCGCGTAGTCCACCGCGGAGACCCACGTCAGGACGAGCGCGACGAGGAGCGCCCACCAGGCCGCGTCGTCGCTCCAGACGTCCGCCGCTGCGAGGCCGCCGACCGCTGCGGCGATCGCCTGCGACCACGTCTTCAACTTGCCGAGGTCGCGCGCCTCCAGCACGACTCCTCGTTCGATTGCCGCCTGACGCAGGCCCGAGACGAGGAACTCGCGCGCGACGATCGCCGCGACCATCCAGCCCGGGAACACCCCCTCGCCGACCAGGACGATCAGGACCGCAAGGACGAGGATCTTGTCGGCGATCGGGTCGAGCAGCGACCCGAGCGGAGAGGTTCGGCCCCGGCGGCGCGCGATCCGGCCGTCGAACCAGTCGGTCGCCATCGCGACGACGAAGAGTGCGGTCGCCCAGAGCGCGTGGTCGTCGAAGTTCCACACGAACAGGAGGACGACGAAAGGGACGGAGAGGGCCCGGCCGACGGTCAGGTAATCGGGCAGGCTCATCCGACGGGGAGAATACGCCGCGAGGTGGCGGGCTTCTCCAACGTCCTCGTCGCAAACCGCGGCGAGATCGCGATCCGGATCTTCCGGACTCTGCGCGAGCTCGGGCTCTCGTCGGTGGCCGTGTACTCGGACGCAGACCGCGGAGCGCTTCACGTCAGGGTCGCCGACCAGGCGATCGCACTCGGGGGAGAGACGGCCGCCGAGAGCTATCTCGCGGTGGAGAAGCTGCTCGACGCAGCCCGCACCGGCGGTGCCGAGGCGGTTCACCCGGGCTACGGCTTCCTCGCCGAGAACGCAGGCTTTGCCCGCGCGGTCGAGCAGGCGGGCCTCGTCTGGATCGGGCCGCCGCCCGAGGCGATCGAGCTGATGGGACACAAGACCGCGGCTCGAACCAGAATGCGGGAGGCCGGCGTGCCAATCGTCCCGGGCACCACGGACGCGGTCGCCTCGGCCGCGGAGATCGTCGCCCTCGGCGAGGAGATCGGCTACCCGCTGATCGTCAAGGCCGCGGCGGGCGGGGGTGGCAAGGGGATGAAGATCGTTCGTTCGGCCGACGAGGCCGAGCGCGCCTTCGAGTCCGCGAGTCGCGAGGGCCGGTCGTACTTCGCCGATGCCTCCGTGTACGTCGAGCGCTACCTCGAGGACCCCCGCCACGTCGAGGTGCAGATCCTCGCCGACGCCCACGGGAACGTGATCCACCTCGGCGAGCGCGACTGCACGATCCAGCGCCGCCACCAGAAGCTCGTCGAGGAGACGCCGTCCCCTGCCGTGGACGAGGAGTTGCGCGAGAGGATCGGGAAGATCGCCGTCGACGCCGCGCGCGCCGCCGGCTACCGATCGGCTGGGACGATCGAAGGGCTGCTCGCGCCCGACGGTTCCTACTACTTCATGGAGATGAACACCCGAATCCAGGTCGAGCACACGGTGACCGAGGAGGTGACCGGCCTCGACCTCGTGCGCGAGCAGGTGCTGATCGCCGCGGGCGAGCCGCTCTCCGTGCGGCAGGAGGACGTCGTCCTGCGCGGGCACGCGATCGAGTGCCGGATCAACGCGGAGGACGTCTCCAGAGGCTTCCTCCCGGCGCCGGGGAGGATCACGCACTACCGCGAGCCGTCGGGACCGGGCGTTCGCGTGGACTCAGGTGTTGTCGAGGGCTCGGAGATCTCGCCGCTCTACGACCCGATGATCGCGAAGCTCGTCGTGCGCGACGTCGACCGGGACCACGCGCGTCGGAGGATGCTGAGGGCGCTCGAGGAGTTCGAGATCGGCGGAGTGCAGACCCTGCTCGGGTTCCATCGCGCGCTGCTCGAGCACCCCTGCTTCGTCGCGGGCGCGACGTGCCACGGCGTCGTCGAGTCCGAGCAGCTCGCGCGCCGGGCCGAAGAGTTGACCGTCGAACACAGGACGTCTGCGGACGGTGCCGGGCGCCTGGTCGAGCACGTCACGCCCGTCGAGGTCGACGGCCGCCGCTTCGAGGTGACCGTGCTCGCGTCCGAGCCGCCCTGGCTCGCTCTCGCGCGCAGCCGGCGGGAGCGCGCGGGCGCCACCGGGCACGGCGGGTCGGGCGCGGTTGTCAGCCCGATGCAGGGAACCGTTCTGTCGGTGGCAGTCGCCGAGGGCGACCATGTGGACGCAGGCACCGTGCTCTGCATCGTGGAGGCGATGAAGATGGAGAACGAGATCGCCGCGCACCGAGCGGGTGTCGTGACGGAGCTCTCGGTCGCGGAAGGCCAGCCTGTCCAAAACGGCCAGGTGATCTGCGTGCTGGCCGCCCATGAGTAGCCGCCGTCCGTTCTGCAGCGACGTCTCGAGCGAGCACGGCGAGCCGCTCGGCGCGACCGCGAGCACGATCGACCACTGGCTCCTCGTCGAGTACCGCGGGCTCTGGGGACCGAACGCGCTGCGCGCCTCGGGGCTCTCGGACCAGGTGAAGCAGAGCCTCCGCGAGCAGGTCCGCGCGAGGCCGCACTCGCGCCTCCTCTTCGTGCGTCGACCGGACCGGCGCGGGCGCGCGGAGCTCCGCGCGTATGCGGCCACGTCGCAGGAAGGGGCGGAGAGCCTGCGGGGCACGTCGTTCTCGTCGTACGAGGACCTCCGCACCCTCGACCTCGTGAATGCGGGCGAGGCGCTCGAGCGCTCGCTCTTCCTTGTCTGCACGCACGGCAAGCACGACCCCTGCTGTGCGCGCCGTGGCCGTCCGCTCTTCGACGCTCTTGCCGAGCAGCTCGAGGAGGAGGCCGTCTGGCAGACGACCCACATCGGCGGCGACCGCTTCGCCGGCAACCTGCTTTGCCTCTCGCGCGGCGTGTACTACGGACGCGTCGAGCGTGACGACGCGGGCCGCGTGCTCGACGCGCACCTCGACGACAGGATCGAGCTGGAGCACTATCGCGGCCGGTCGTGCTACTCGTTCGCCGCACAGGCGGCCGAGCGGGACATCCGCGAGCGCACCGGGCTCCTGCGCCTCGACGACCTGCGACTCGTCTCCGAGCAGGGCTCGCGGATCGCGTTCGCCGACCGCGAAGGGCGTGTGCACGAGCGCGAGGTGTCGCTCGAGCTCGGCCCCAAGGACTACCTGACGTGCACGGCGCGCGAGCTGCACCGGCCGCGCCGCTACCTCGTCAGCGGCTGACCAGCAGCCCCTCGCGCACCAGGCGCGCGACGAGCGCAAGACGACCCTCGTCGTCGAGGCTGCCCGGCAGGTCTGAAGGTCGGAACGGCTCGTCCGCGTGGAGCACGAACTCCAGGACGTCTCCGACGTGTGCAGGGAACTCGAGCGTGCGCCCCTCGAACGAGAGCTCGGCGCGTTCGTCCCGCACCACGAGATCCGCGAGCACGGTCGGCCGCCGCTCGAATTCGCTCTCGGGGTCGAGGTCGCGAAGGGCACGCAGGTGCCCGACCTGCCCGTCGAGGATCGGCCGCCGGCTGCGCACCAGCTTCGAGCGCATGCGCCGGCGGACGTCGTCCTCGCCGAGCCGCTCACCGAGCCGCGCGAGCAGCTCGTCTGCCGACCCGTCGGGTGAGCGGCGGAAGTCGAGATCGTCGGCGCACTCGTCCAGTGCAGCTTTGAACGCGTCGAACCACGAGTAGACGTTTGCGCCGATCGTCAGGTGCAGCGAGTCGACGTCGGATGTCTTCGCCTGGTGCAGCCAGCCCCGCGGGAGGTAGAGCGTGTCGCCGGGCTGGAGCGTGACGTCGAGAACGGGCTCTCCGGGAGCGCCGAGCTTCGCGTCGTACCGCTGGTGCTTCAGGGGCAGCTTCCACACCGGCTCGTACACGAGCCAGCGCTTCTCGCCTGCGATCTGCAGGCAGAAGACGTCGTGCGTGTCGTGGTGCACCGGCAGGCCTTGCGCGGAGCGCGGCGTGTAGTACGCGTTGGCCTGCGCCGGGTGCCCGAGCGACGACTCCAGCGACCGGCAGAAGGTCGCGAGCGCGGGCCACCAGTGGTGCAGCCCCTGCACGACGATCGTCGCGCCCGCGTCGAAGGCCTCTGCGACGCGCGCGACGTCCGCCACACCCTTGAACGGAACGGGCCGCCAGGGCACGTCGACGAGGTAGTCGCTCGCGCGCAGCTTCTCGTCGGCGCGGACGAGCCGGAAGGCGGGGGAGCGCAGGCCGCCGGACTCGAGCAGCGCTTCGACGTCCTCCGTCGTCAGGAGGTCGTCGAAGCGCCCGGGCTCGTCGCGCTCGACGACGAGCGGCCTGCGCTCCCAATGCTCGTCGAGGAAGGTCGCTTCCTCGACGGGCTCGACGCAACGCGCGAGGGCGCTACGAAGCGTCCGTGCCGTCTGCGTCTGCGTCGGTGTCGTCAGTGTCGGCGTCGGTCGTGTCGCTGTCGTCCGAGTCGGGTTCTTCTTCATCCGCGACTTCGCTCCGGTACTGGTCGCTCCGGATCTCGTCGTCGGTGAGGGTGGTCGTGCGCTCGTCCATGACACCTCCTCGTTATTGGCGGCCAACGCGAGGTTACAAGGTGCCTGAGCAAGCCGGGGCGCACTTGACACGCAACCTTCGAGTTGCATAAGATACGCGCAACCAAAAGGTTGCACATCAAAGGAGGGAGCGATGGAACACGATCGGATCGAGCGCACGATGATGCTCGACGTCCCGCGCGCCGACGTGTGGGCCGCCATCACCGAGCCGGAGCAGATCAGCAACTGGTTCGGCACCGACACGGAGCTCGAGCTTCGCCCCGGCGCGACGGGCGCCTTCTCTTGGGACAAGACCGAGGTGCCCTTCGTCGTCGAGGAGGTCGATCCGCCGAGGAGGTTCTCGTACCGCTGGGAGCCGGGAGCGGTGCAGACGGGCGGCCCGACGACGCTCGTCGAGTTCACCCTCGAGGAGACGTCGGGCGGAACGCTGCTGACGCTCGTGGAGACGGGCTTTGCGGCGCTGCCCGAGCAGTCTCGGCTCGAGAACGAGAAGGGCTGGGACGAGGAGCTCGGCAACCTGCGCGACTACCTCACGAAGGCGCGGGCCTGACGGCTCGCTCGGACGACGCGATGGCGGGGGCGGTCTTCGCCGCCCTCGCCGACAACCGTCGGCGCGAGATCGCGACGCTGCTCGCCGAGCGCGGCCCGCTGACGCAGACCGAGCTCGCCGCGGAGCTCCCGATCTCGCGCCAGGGCGTCGCAAAGCATCTCGCCGCTCTCGACGAGGCCGGCCTCGTCGAGTCGTCGCGAGACGGGCGGGAATCCCGCTACCGGCTCACGCCCGAGCCCTTCGAAGCGGCGGCGCTTTGGATGATGGCTCGGGGCGCGCGCTGGGACCGGCGGCTGGAGGCACTCCGGGAGCTCGTCGAGCCTCGTTAGAGTCCGCCGCCGGTGGACCTGTACGAGTACCAGGGCAAGGAGCTCTTCGAGCGCTTCGGGATCCCCGTGTCGGAGGGGCGGCTCGCGACGACGCCCGACGAGGCCCGCGCGGCCGCCGCCGAGCTCGGCGGCCAGGTTGTCGTCAAGGCGCAGGTGCTGACGGGCGGACGCGGCAAGGCCGGCGGGATCAAGCTCGCGGACGATCCCGACGACGCGCGCGCGAAGGCCGAGCAGATCCTGGGGCTCGACATCCGCGGGCACGTCGTGCGCAAGCTCTGGATCGAGCGCGCATCCGACATCGCGAAGGAGTACTACCTCTCGCTCACCTTCGACCGCGGGGCGAAGCAGCCGCTCTTCATGTTCACGACTGAAGGCGGGATCGACATCGAGGAGGTCGCGGAGTCCACGCCGGAGAAGCTCGTCCGCCTTCACGTCGACCCCTTCGAGGGCTTCCAGCCGTGGCAGGCGTCGGCGGCTCGTCTACGGCGCCGGCGTCGAGGACCCGAACGAGCAGAAGCAGATCCTCTCGATCGTCGGGAAGCTCTACGAGGCGTTCGTCGCGACCGACGCGATGCTCACGGAGATCAACCCGCTGATCGTCACGCCCGACGGCGAGGTCAAGGCGCTCGACTCGAAGTTCACGGTCGACGACGCGGCGCTCTTCCGGCATCCCGACATCGCCGAGATGCGCGACCTCGACGCCGTGCCGCCCGAGGAGCGCGCCGCGCGCGAGAAGGGCGTCACGTACGTGAAGCTCGACGGAGAGGTCGGGATCCTCGGCAACGGCGCGGGCCTCGTGATGTCGACGCTCGACGTGATCGCGCTCGCAGGCGGCAGGCCGGCGAACTTCTGCGACCTCGGAGGAGGCGGCGACGCGGAGGGCGTGGTCGACGCGCTCGAGGTGATCACCGCGGACCCGCAGGTCAAGTCGATCCTCTTCAACGTCTTCGGAGGGATCACGCGCGGCGACGAGGTCGCGCGCGGGATCCTCGCCGCACTCGACAGGATGAGAATCGAGCACCCGATCGTCGTCCGCCTCGACGGGACGAACGCGGAGGAAGGACGGGCGATCCTCGACGAGGCGTCGCCGCCGAACCTCCACGTGGAGCCGACGATGCTCGACGCGGCGAGGCGAGCCGTGGAGCTGGCGGCGTGACCGACGTCTGGTCCGAGCGTGCGGAGGCGTTTCGCGAGAGCGCAGTTCATCGCGAGGGGCCCGATCTCGACCTGTTGGTCGAGTGGTGCGAGCCGGGCGTGGGCGTGCAGGCTCTCGACGTCGCGACGGGAGGTGGGCATGTCGCGCGCCGGTTGCGGGAGGCCGGCTGCGACGTCGTGTCGCTCGACCCTGCGCCCGGGATGCGGCCGACCGTAGTCGCGCGCGCCGAGGAGATCCCGTTCGCGGACGGGAGCTTCGACGTCGTCGCCTGTCGGATCGCGCCGCACCACTTCGACGATGTGCGCGCGGCGATGAGCGAGATGGCGCGCGTGTCTCGAGACCGCGTCGTGGTCGAGGACAACCTGTTCACGAGCGAGGCGTTCGAGGAGGCGGAACGGCTCCACGACCCAACCCACGTCCGCTGCTACTCGGAGCAGGAATGGCGGACGTTCTTCGACGAGACGGGTCTCGAGGTCGAAGAGACCGAGACGTTCGAGCGCTGGCTCGACGTCGAGGCATGGCTGGCGCGGGTCGAGACTCCCGGGGCCGACGCTGCGCGCGCGCGCGACCTGCTCGCCGACCGCATCGCAGAGGGCCGCGTGATGTTCCGCTCCCTGGTGCTCAAAGGCAGGAAGAAGTAGTGGCGATCGTCGTCGACCAGGACACGCGGCTCGTCGTGCAGGGCCTGACCGGGAGCGAGGGACGCTTCCACGGCCTCCGCAACCGCAACTACGGCACCAACGTCGTCGCCGGCGTCACCCCCGGAAAGGGCGGCCAGGACGTCGAGGGCATTCCGGTCTACGACACGGTCGCGCAAGCGGTCGAGCACGTCGGAGCGAACACGTCGCTGATCTTCGTGCCCGCGCGCTTTGCGGCCGACGCGGTCTACGAGGCAGTGGACTCCGGGATCGGCACCGTGATCGTGATCACCGAGCATATCCCTGCGCACGAGATGCTCCGCGTGTACACGTACGTGCGTCCGAAGGGGATCACGCTGATCGGGCCGAACTGCCCCGGCGTCCTCTCGCCCGGCAAGGCCAACGTCGGGATCATCCCGGCGGAGGTCTTCGCGGAGGGCGCGATCGGGCTCGTCTCGCGCTCCGGCACGCTCACGTACCAGATCGGCTACGAGCTGACCCAGCTCGGCCTCGGCAACTCGTCGATCGTCGGGATCGGCGGCGACCCGGTGCCGGGCTCGTCGTTCATCGACATCCTCGAGAAGTTCGAGGCCGACCCGCAGACCGAGTTGGTCGCGATGGTCGGCGAGATCGGCGGTAACGAGGAGGAGAAGGCGGCGGAGTTCATCCGCGACCGGATGACGAAGCCCGTGCTCGCCTACATCGCGGGCTTCACCGCCCCGCCCGGTAAGACCATGGGCCACGCGGGGGCGATCATCTCCGGTTCTTCCGGCACTGCGCAGGCGAAGAAGGAAGCGCTCGAGGCGTGCGGCGTTCGGGTCGGAACGACGCCGACCGAGGTCGCGCAGCTCGTCGCGGACGCCGTCGGCGCTCGCGCCTAGTAGCTGGGAGAGGCGCAAGTCGCGAATCCGCTCACGCGGATCCGCGACAGCTGCCGCGGCGATTTTCACATCAAGCCTCTAGCCGTGCAGGCTCGCGCAGCTCTCGCTTGAGGTGAGAGCCTGCCGCAGCTCACCCGCGGGGTCGAGCTGCCGGAGCTTCGCGACCGTTTCCTCGATCGACGCAGCAGCGGCGGCGAGCTCGCGCGTCAGAGCCGCGAGCCGGGCGAGCGCCTCGCTGAGAGTGCCCGCAGGCTGGTCGATTCCCGCGCGGGCGTTGGTCGCCCGCTCGCGGAGGACGCTCTCCAGGTGGTCGAGCTCCTGCTCGATCTCGTCCCGCGACGCGACCTCCGGAGGGCCGAGCTCGCCGAGATCGGCGAGGAAGTCGTCTGAGGCGGCAACCGCCTGCCGGATCGCGTCGTCGAGTTGCTCCTCGGAAAGCGTCTTCGGCTCCGCGAGCTGCCCGGCTGCATCCTGAACCCGTTCCCGCCAATCGTCGACGGCCGTGCAGAAGTCGTCCGCCCACGCCTCCGCGCTTGCGTCGTCGCCGCCGCAGCCTGCCGCGGCCACGGCAAGGCAGAAGGCGGCGACGAGAGCGGCTCGCCTCATGCCCGATAGTCAATCGCTCGCGTCGGCCGGAGCCCTTTCAGGGCCTCGTTTTCCGGCTCCCGGCGACCACCAGGGGGTAGACAGCGCCCGCTCTTCGACTAGGGTCAGGAGCTTACGAACAGCCCAGGGCCGCGCATCTCCGTTGTCAGCGGCCCGTCGTTCCTCTCCTCGTTATGCCCAGTCACCTCCGCAGACTCCTGCCGGCGGTCGCTCTTGCTGCGACCGTCTGCGCAATCGCAGCGCCGGCCTCCATCGCGGTCGGACCGGCGCGGCACGATCCGCATCAGGGCGTTCGGAAGGCGAAGCCCACCCTGGGCGCGCGCGCGGCGGCGGTCGCCCTCGAGGCGGTCGGCGTGCCGTATCGATGGGGAGGCAGCTCGCCCGCGGCCGGCTTCGATTGCTCCGGGCTCGTCTACTGGGCCTACGGACGGCTCGGCATCGAGCTACCGCACAGCTCGTACGCGCTCTACGAGCGTGGTCAGCGTGTGGCGCGCTCGAGTCTGAAGCGCGGCGACTTGCTCTTCTTCTCCGGGCTCGGGCACGTCGGCATCTACCTCGGGCGCGGACGCATGGTGCATGCGCCGAACTCCGGCCGCCTGGTCGAGGTCGTCAGCCTAGGTCGTTCGGGCTACGGCGGAAGACTCGTCGGCGCGCGACGCATCGCTCGCACCTGATCGGCCGCGGCCATCTCTACACTCGAAACGTGGAGACGATCAGCTTCGCACGCGGCATTCCGGCACCGGAGTGCCTCCCGGTCGACGAGCTCGCCGACTGCGCGCGCGCCGCGATCGAGCGCGACGGGCGGACGGTGCTCTCATACGGGCCGGGCGGCGGCTACCCGCCCCTTCGCGCCTGGCTTGGCGAGCGGCACGGCGTCGATCCGTCGCGGGTGCTCGTCACGAACGGCTCTCTCCAGGGATTCGTCTTCCTCGCGAACCGCTTCGGCCCAGAGCGCCGCTTCCTGGTCGAGGCGCCGACGTACGACCGGCCGCTGAAGATCCTGCGCGACCTCGGCGCGGACGTGGTCGCGATCCCGCAGGATGAGGACGGCCTCGACGTCGACGCGCTCGCCGACGAGCTCACGCGCGGCCCGGCGCTGCTCTACACGATCCCGACCTTCCAGAACCCGAGCGGGCGGACGCTCACGACGGAGCGCCGCAGGCGGGTCGCCCAGCTCGTCGCCGAGCACGACCTGCTCGTCTACGAGGACGACCCGTACGGTCTCGTCCGCTTCGAAGGCGAGGCACCGCCGAGCCTGTTCGAGCTCGCGGGCGGGGAGCGCGTGATCTACAGCTCGTCGTTCTCGAAGACGATCGCGCCAGGCGTTCGCGTCGGCTACTTCGTGCTGCCCCAGGAGCTCGCCGGGGAGCTCGAGGCGCTCGCGGTCTCGACCTACATCACGCCGGTCCTGCTCTCCGAGGCGACCGTCTACGAGTTTCTGAGGCGCGGAGCTTTCGAGCCGAATCTCGAGCGCGTCCGCGGCCTGCTCCGCGAGCGCCGCGACGCGATGCTCGCCGCCCTGGAGTCGGAGCTCGGCGGCCGCGCGACCTGGAGCAGGCCCGACGGCGGCTACTTCCTGTGGCTCGACCTCGGCGTAGACACCGCCGAGCTGCTCGGCCGCGCCGAGCAGGCGGGCGTCACCTTCATCAAGGGGACGGACTTCTTCCCGCCAGGGGAAGGTGGGGACCGTTCGGCCCGGCTGGCGTTCAGCTTCGTCTCGCCGGCGGAGATCACGGAAGGGGTGGCGCGCCTCGCTGCGCTCGTCCCCGCCGTGGCGAGGGTCTAGGCGGCGCCGACGTAGGCCGCCGCGGGCCTCGTGCTCACGGTGCGGGGAACGAGCGCGGGCTGCCGGGGTGGTACGAGCGAGCCACGCTGGGCCGCTCGGAAGGTGGGGCAGATGGTGTCGCCGGCGAGGGCACAGAGGCCGGCCCGACGGAAGTAGCAATCATCGCACGTTGGTTTGCTGCTTTTGCTCATCTCTCCCTTTGCTCGCCAAAAAATGGCGGTGGAACAGGCGCCGAGTCTACGGCCCCTGTCCCCTCGCGCAACCCCCGAGCGGACAAAACCTTCGCACTTTGCGAGGCATTCCAACATAGAGAAATCTGCTCAATCTTGCTCCGCGGGCGGCAAAGTTGCCAGCTTCCGCAACGCCTGTTGAAAACTGGTCACAGGTACAATCCGAATCCCATCGGCGTAGCGCCGCGCCTCGGCCGCGTTTTCCCCAGCTGGGACGAGGAAGACCTTGATCCCGGCGCGCTCGACGCCGATCGTCTTCTGTTTGACCCCTCCGATCTCGCCGACGGTCCCGTCGAGCTCGAGCGCCCCGGTCACCGCTACGCGGTTCCCGTGGTCGACGTCGCGACCCAGCTCCTCGAGCAAGTCGAGGGCGAAGGCGAGCCCTGCGGACGGTCCCCCGACGCCTTGCGTGTCGATCTTCACGGGGAACGGCAGCTTGATTTCGGCCGCCTCCGAGACGATGACGCCGATCATCGGCGTCCCCTGGGGCCCGCGCACCGGCCGTACGCGTATCTCGACCCGCTTGCCGGAGCGCTTCACGACAAGCAGCAGCTCACGGCCGGCCCCGGACTCGCGGATCGCAGCACGAAGACCAGCCGGCCCCGTGATCCGCTTGCCGCCCGCGCTCGTGATCACGTCGCCCGGGATGAGCTTGCCGCTGGCCGGCGCGTCGGGATTGACGAATTCGATCCTGGCGCCGATCGGCTTGGCGACGACCTTGTAGCCGAGCTGGCGCAGCGCCACCGCCGCAGCGACACGCTGCGACATCTGCATCTCCTGCAGCTCCTCACGGCGCCGCTGGCCCTCACTCACGCCCGGCGGGCGTACCTGCTCGGCAGGAACGACGGTCGCACCCTCGCGGAGTCCCGGGAACAGCCGCTCGATGAGCGTTGCCTTGCGGACGAGCACGTCCACGAAGTAGATGCCCCCGTCCTTCGGATCCTTGCCGCCCTTCACCTGGACGAGCGGCGCGACCGGGTGCGCACGGTTCGGGAGAAAGATGTAGCTCTCGGTCGGGAGCAGCCAGAGGGCGACCGCGACTGCCGCGACCAAGAGCCCGGCGACGAAGAGCCGGACCGGCGAAAACAGCCGCAGCACCAGGTCGATCCTAGCCGGGAAGCCTTAAGCCTTCGCTAGAGGAGGCTTCGCGTCAATCCTCCGTCGACGGCAACGACGGTGCCGGTCACGTACGAGGCGCGCGCGGACGCAAGGAAACAGACGACGTCTCCGACCTCGCGCGGCGAGCCGAGGCGACCGACCGGAATCGTCTCGAGATCCTTGGCCGTCGGGCCGTCGGGGTAGACCTCTCGGATCCTCGCGGTGTCGATCCGCCCGGGAGCGATCGAGTTCACAGTGATTCCCTGCGGGCCGAGCTCTCGGGAGAGCGTCTTCGCCCAGCCGATTACACCCGGGCGCACGACGTTCGAGAGTGCGAGGTTGTCGACCGGCTCCTTCACCGTGCTCGACGCGATGTTCACGATTCGGCCGTTGTCGCTCTTGCCGAGGTAGGGGAGACAGAGCCGCGTCAACCTGATCACCGACAGAAGCAGCAGCTCGACGGCCTCTTCGACGAGCTCGTCGGTCAGGTCGACGCCTCTCGTGCGCGGCGGCCCGCCCGAGTTGGTCACGAGCACATCGATCCCTCCGAACGCCTCGACGGTCTTCTCTACGAGCCGCTGCAGGTCGGCCGGGTTCGTGACGTCTCCGCGGACGGCGAGCGCTCCGAGCCGGTCGGCCTCTCGCTCGAGGGGCTCGCGGCGCCGCGCGAACATCGCGACGTTCGCCCCTTCTCCTGTGAGCGCTTCGGCAACGCCGAGGCCGATGCCTTCCGATGCACCGGAGACGATCGCGGTGCGGCCTCGAAGGCCGAAGTCCATCAGGTGGTCAGAACGCCGACGACGTCGCGTACGGCGGCCGTCGATTCGTCGAGCCAGCCGCGCTCTTCGTCGGTCAGGTCGAGCTCGACGATCTGCTCGATCCCGGCCGCACCGAGCTTCACCGGCACGCCCATATAGAGGCCGTCGATCCCGTACTCGCCCTCGAGATAGGCGGTGCAGGGCAGCACGCGCTTCTCGTCGAGGCAGATCGCGTCGACCATCTGCGCAGCCGCGGCGCCCGGTGCGTACCAGGCCGAGGTCCCGAGCAGGTTGACGATCTCGCCGCCTCCCTTGCGCGTGCGCTCGACCATCGCGTCGATCTTGTCCCTCGGCGCAAGCTTCGTGAGCGGGACGCCGCCGACGGTCGTCGCGCTGACGACGGGAACCATCTGGTCGCCGTGGCCGCCGAGCACCATCGCGGTGACGTCCTTGACCGACGCGCCGGTCTCCCACGCGATGAACGTCGAGAAGCGGGCGGTGTCGAGGATGCCCGCCATGCCGAACACGCGCTCCTTCGGCCACTTCGAAACGTTCTTCGCCACATGGCACATCGCGTCGAGCGGGTTCGAGACGACGACCAGGATCGCGTCTGGCGAAGCGGCGACCACCTGCTCGGTCACCGACTTGACGATCTTCTCGTTGGTCGTCACGAGATCGTCGCGCGTCATCCCGGGTGAGCGCGGCAGTCCCGCGGTGATCACCACGACGGACGAGCCCGCGCTCTCCTCGTAGCCGTTCGAGCCGACGACGTTCGGCTCGAAGCCGAGAACCGCGCCCATCTGGTCGATGTCCAGAGCCTTGCCCTGCGGCAGGTTCTCCTTGATGTCGACGAGGACGAGGTCCGCATAGTCGTGTTGGGCGAGCACCTGCGCGCACGTGGCACCAACGTTCCCGGCCCCGACGACCGTCACCTTCTGTCTCAAACTCGAACTCCCAGCTTCTCGATGATCGCGTCCGCGACCTCGCTCGTCCCTACGGCGGTCGGATCGTCGCGGCTCGGCTTCATGTCGTAGGTCACGTTCTTGCCTTCGCGGATCACCTCCGCGATCGCGGACTCGAGGTTGTCGGCCGCGGCGTCCTCGCCGAGGTGGCGCAGCATGAGCATCCCCGAGAGGAGCTGCGCCATCGGGTTCGTCTTGTTCTGGCCGGCGTACTTCGGCGCGGAGCCGTGCGTCGGCTCGAACACGGCCGCGCCGTCGCCGAAGTTCGCCCCCGGCGCCATCCCGAGCCCGCCGATCATCCCGGCGCAGAGGTCGGAGAGCACGTCGCCGTAGAGATTCGGGAGCACGAGCATGTCGTACTCCTCCGGCCGCTGGACGAGCTGCATGCACATGTTGTCCACGATGCGGTCGTCGAACTCGACGTCGGAGTGCTCCTCGGCGACCTCGCGCGCGACTTGCAGCCAGAGCCCGTCGGTGAACTTCATGATGTTCGCCTTGTGCACGGCCGTCACCTTGCGTCGGCCCATCTTGCGCGCGTGGTCGAACGCGAACTCGAAGATGCGCCGCGTGCCGGTGACGGAGATCGGCTTGACCGAGATGCCGGCGTCGCGCCAGCGGAGCGTGCCGCCCTTGGCCTCGATCCACGCGATCAGCTCCTCGGCGTCGGGCGTCCCCTGCTCGTACTCGATCCCGGCATAGAGGTCCTCGGTGTTCTCTCGGATGATCACGAGATCGACGTCGTCGAAGCGCGAGCGCACCCCGGGATACGTCTTGCACGGGCGCACCTGCGCGTACATGTCGAGCGCCTTGCGCAGACCGACGTTGACCGAGCGGAAGCCCCCTCCGACGGGCGTCGTGATCGGTCCCTTGAGCGCCACGCCGTTCGCGCGGATCGATTCGAGCGTCGCGTCGGGGAGCGGGTTGCCGCCGTGCGCTTCCATCGCCGCCGCACCGGCCGGACGCACGTCCCAGTCGAACTCGACTCCGGTCGCCTCGAGCACCCGACGGGTCGCTTCGGTCAGCTCTGGACCGATGCCGTCCCCCGGGATGAGCGTGACGCGGTGGGGCATACCGGGGCCGGACTGTATCGATACAGTCCGCGCCGATGAGCGCCACCACCGACTTCCGGCCGGGGCTCGAAGGCGTCGTCGCCGTCGAGACGGAGATCGCGGAGCCGGACCGGGAAGGCGGCCAGCTTCGGTACCGCGGCGTCGACATCGAAGAGCTCGTCGGGCACTACCCGTACGAGAACGTCTGGGGCCTGCTCGTCGACAACGACCTGAGCTCGAAGATGCCCGACCCGGAGCCGTACGAGCCCGCGGCGCTCTCCGGGAACGCGCCCGCCGATCTCCAGGCCGAGACCGCGCGGCTCGCCGCGCAGTGGAAGCTCGGGAAGCTCAACGAGATCTCGGACGAGCAGGCGCGAGAGGACCTCGCGCGGCTCTCCGCGCAGATGATGGAGATCGTTGCGCGCTCCGCCGCCGTCGCGGACGGTCGCGCGCCCGCCCCGGACGACGTCGTCGCGCGCGGGAAGACCGCCGCCGAGAAGTTCCTGCTCCGCTGGCGCGGCGAGGCGGACCCGCGCCACGTCAAGGCGATCGACACGTACTGGATCTGCACGGCCGAGCACGGCCTGAACGCGTCGACGTTCACGGCGCGGATCGTCGCCTCGACCGGCGCCGACGCGGGGGCGTCGCTGTCGTCCGCCGTCGGCGCGCTCTCCGGCCCGTTGCACGGCGGCGCGCCCGCCTACGTCAAGCCGATGCTCGAGGAAGTCGCGGCGATGGACGACCCGGAGCGCTGGGTGAAGGAGGCGCTCGAGAGCGGCAAGCGCATCATGGGCTTCGGCCATCGAATCTACCGCGCCGAGGACCCGCGCTCGCGATTGCTGAAGCGAACGGCGAAGGAGCTCGACGCGCCGCAGGTCGACGTCGCCGAACGGCTCGAGGAGGTGGCGCTGAAGATCCTGCAGGAGCGCCACCCGGAGCGCGTGCTCGCGACGAACGTCGAGTACTACTCGGCGGTCGTGCTGGACGTCGCGGAGATTCCTCCGCCGCTCGCTCCGGCGATGTTCGCCTGCTCGCGCGTGGCAGGGTGGTCCGCGCACATCCTCGAGCAGAAGAGGACGGGGCGCCTCTTCCGTCCGTCGGCGCGCTACATCGGCCCGGAACCCCGCTCGCTCGACCCGGCTTGACGCTCGCAGAGGCGGCGGCGAAGGCGGAAGGACTGGCCGAGGCGGGCGACGAGAAGGCTCTCGCCACACTGCGCCTCGAGTGGGACGACGAGCTCGAGATGGCGGCGCGAAACCCTGATTTTCGCGTTCGCGCGCAGGCCTACCGCGCGATCGCGCAGTTCCGGTTCCGCCAGAAGATCGAGCTGCTGCGGCGCGGGCTCGAGGACGACAGCCCCGCCTGCCGCGGTTCGGCGCTCGTCGCGCTCGAGTCGCTTTCGCGCGACCATCCCGGCGTCGTCAACCAGGTGCGCCCGAAGCTGCACTCGCTGGCCGACAGCGACACGAACCAGGCCGTCCGGCGACTCGCGATCGTCTGCCTGAAGAACGCGTCGCCCCAGCCCGACACGATCCGCTTGCTCAAAGGGCTGGCCGAGGACGACGAGCAGGACCGCGAGCTGCGCGACATCGCGCGCAAGGTCGCGGAGTTCCTGCGCAAGAAGTCCGGCGCGGCGAAGAGCTAGATCTCTCTACCGATGGTGGCCACAGGTGCGGCCGGTGATGTCGCGTCCGCAGGAGGGGCAGGTGCGCTTCCGGCGCCTCCACTCGAGTGCGCTCTTCTGCACGCCGGCGACCGCCATCCACACGCCTACTCCCGTCGAGGCGAGCAGTGCGACGAGCTGAGGGGTCATTCCGTTCACTCCGCTTCGCGTCTTCTTACCGTTCGTTGCGCTCCCAAACGCCTCCGCGCATGCGGATGCGCCTGGAAGTACAGCTCCCGGCGGCGCGAATCGGATACGTGCGTGTAGAGCTCGGTCGTCGCGAGGTCGGCGTGACCGAGCATCTCCTGGACGCTGCGCAGGTCGGCTCCGCCCTCGAGCAGGTGGGTGGCAAATGAGTGCCTTAGGAGGTGCGGGTGAACCCGCTCCGGCTCGAGGCCGGCACGTTCCGCGAGCTTGCGGAGAATCAGAAAGACGCCTGAGCGTGTGAGCGGCCCGCCCTTCGCGTTCAGGAACAGCTCGGGACGCTGGCGCCGCTCGAGGTAAGGGCGGCCACGGGAGAGGTAGCGGCGAAGCGACTCGGCTGCGCGCCGCCCGATCGGCACGATCCGCTCCTTCGAGCCCTTCCCGAGCGCGCGGACGAGCCGCCCGTCGAGGTCGACGCTCCCGCGCTCGAGCGAGACGAGCTCGCCGACCCGAAGGCCCGCGCCGTAGAGGAGCTCGACGATCGCCGAGTCGCGGAGGGAACGCGGCGTCGTTCCGTTCGCTGCGTCGATCAAGCGCTCGGCTTCGGAGGGAGAGAGCGTGCGCGGGAGCCTGCGAATCCGTCGCGGCGGTGAGAGCTCGGCCGCCGGGTTGTCGTCGCGGGCACCGAGCAGCATCAGGTGCCGGTAGAGACCTCGCAACGCGGAGACGCGGCGCGCGATCGTCGAGCCCGACAGGCCGTCCGCGCGCTGCTGCGCGAGGTAGCGCTCGAGCTCCTCCGTCGTTGCCCGCGAAGGTGCCGCGCCGAGGAACCGCGCGAAGTGCTCGAGGTCGCGCCGGTACGCGTCCACCGTCCGCGGCGCGCGTTGCGCCGCGAGCACGGCGAGGAAGCCGTCGAGCTCAGGATCGGGGGTGGGCTTTGTCGTAGACACGTCGGAGACGTTTTCCGTCGACATGGCTGTAGACCTGCGTGGTCGAGAGCGACGAGTGCCCGAGCAGCTCCTGGATCGTGCGGAGATCGGCGCCGCCCTCGAGCAGGTGCGTCGCGAACGCGTGGCGGAGCTTGTGCGGGTTCGGGCAGATCCGGCGGAGCGTGCTCGTGTCGAGCCGATTCCCGCGTGTGGACAGGAAGAGCGCGGCCTCGGCTCCGCGCACGAGCTCGGGACGCGCGTCGCGGATGTACCGGGAGACCCAGTAGGCGGCTTCCTCGCCGAGCGGCACGACGCGCTCCTTGTCGCCTTTGCCGTGCACGCGCACGAGCTCCTGCTCGAAGTCGACGTCGGCGATGTCGAGAAGCACCGCTTCCCGCGAGCGCAGGCCGGCCGAGTAGACGAGCTCGAGCAGCGCGCGGTTGCGGAGCGCGAGCGGGCCGTCCCCCGCGACTGCGTCGAGCAGCGCTTCGATCTCCTTCGTTGCCGTCGTGGTCGGAAGTCGCCGCGCGCGCCGCGGCGCGAACGTGCCCTCGGGCACGCGGGACGGGCCGAGCGAGTGGCGGAGGAACGAGCGGATCGCGGCGAGCTTGCGCGAGATCGTCGCCGGGGCGAGCTTGCGCCGATCGCGTCCGAGCTCCGCCGCGTAGTCGGCGAGCGCGCGCGCGTCGACGTCCTCGAGCGCGGTGCCGCGTTTGCCGAGCCACGCCGCGAACGGCTCCAGGTCGAATCGGTACGAGCGGCGTGTGCCCTCGGACAGGGACGGCGAAGCCAGGAAGCGCTCGATGGCTCCTTCCACGCCTGGTGATTCGGCGCCACGCTAGGATCGCCTCCCCGTGGAGGCCAGGAACGAGCTCCGAGACCGTCTTGCCAGGCTGGCCGTGGAATACGGCGCGAACATCCAGCCGGGGCAGGTCGTCAACGTCAACGCCGAGCACGGCCAGCACGAGCTGGCGCGTGCGGTCGCCTCGCACGCGTACCGGCGCGGCGCGCGGTTCGTCGACGTCTGGTACTTCGACCCGCACGTCAAGCGTGCGCGGATCGAGCACGCCGCAGAAGACACGCTCGACTACGTACCGCCGTGGTACGGGCAGCGCGCGCTCGGCGTCGGCGAGTTGCGCGGGTCGCTGATCTCGATCGCGGGACCGACCACGCCTGGGCTTCTCGCCGACCTCGACGCCGCGCGGGTCGGGCGCGACATGCTCCCGCGCGTCAAGGAGAACTTCGAGGTGATCAACCGGAACGCCTCGACCTGGCTCGTGATCCCCGGCCCGGTCGAGGGCTGGGCGCGCCAGGTGTACCCCGACGCCGACGATCCGCTGGAACGGCTCTGGGAGCAGATCGCGCACGTCTGCCGGCTCGACACGGACGACCCGGTCGCGGCCTGGCGCGAGCGCTTCGGGCAGACGGGCGACGTGGGGAGCCGCCTGATGGAGCTCGGGCTCGACGCCGTGCACTTCGAGGGTCCGGGAACCGACCTCACCGTCGGCCTGCTGCCGACGTCGAGGTGGCGGAACGCGAACGAGACGACGGTCGACGGCGTCGACTTCGTCCCGAATCTCCCGTCGGAGGAGCTCACCGCGACGCCCGACCCGCAGCGAGCTGACGGGGTCGTCCGCTCGACGCGACCGCTCGTGTTGAGCGACGGCACGCTGATCGACGGGATCCGCGTCCGCTTCGAGGGCGGCTACGCAGTCGAGCTCGACGCCGAGGTGGGTGGCGAGGCGTTCCGCGGGCGCACGTCGATCGACGACGGAGCGCGGCGCCTCGGCGAGGTCGCCCTCGTCGACCGCGAAGGCCGAATCGGCCCGCTCGGGACCGTCTTCTACAACACGCTGCTCGACGAGAACGCGGCGAGCCACCTCGCGCTCGGCGGCGCGTACGAGTCACTCGTCGGCGCCGAGGACATCGACAAGATCAATCGCTCCGAGCTGCACCTCGACTTCATGATCGGCAGCGACGAGGTAGCGGTCACGGGGATCACGCGCGACGGTTCGCGCGTACTGATTCTCCGTGACGGCATCTGGCAGGTCTAAGCGCGCGGATTCCTTGTCACCGGCCGGGAAGTGGAGTAACCTCCCGCGCCAGTCGGGTCCGTTTGACAAGAGGACGGTGCGGACTCGACCGGGTCTCCCAACGAAAGGAACGATCTTGAAGACACGCGCGACGGCTCTCGCCGTCTTCGTCGGGGCGCTGCTGCTCGCCGCCCCCGCGGCCGGTCGGGTCGAGCAGGACCCGCGCGCCGCGTACATCGTCGTGCTCGACGCGGACGCAAACTCATCCGATGTCGCAGCACAGCACGCCCGCAGGTTCGGGGCGGAAATCTCGCACGTCTACACCCATGCGCTGAATGGCTACGCCGCGCTCCTCCCGGCCGGGGCGGTCGAGGGCATCGCGCGGTCGCCGCAGGTCGCTTGGGTCGAAGCGGACGGCGTGGCAACCGCCGACGCGACCCAGACGAACCCGCCCTGGGGTCTCGACCGGATCGATCAGCGTGCCCGTCCGTTGAGCGGGACTTACACCTACTCCAACACAGGCGCCGGCGTGAAGGCGTACATCATCGACACGGGCATTCGGCTGACGCACACCGACTTCGGCGGTCGTGCGATCACGGGCATCGACGCGGTCACGAGCGGTGGTAGCGCGAGCGACTGCCACGGACACGGCACGCACGTGGCAGGCACGGTCGGCGGCTCGACCTACGGCGTCGCGAAGGGCGTCACGCTGGTGGCCGTCCGCGTGCTGGATTGCGGCGGCAGCGGGTCCTGGTCGCAGGTGATCGCCGGGATCGACTGGGTGACCGGCAACCATGCGGCGGGTCAACCGGCCGTCGCGAACATGAGCCTCGGCGGTGGCGCCAGCAGCTCGGTCGACGCGGCCGTGAGCAACATGATCGCCGACGGCGTCGCGACCGCGGTCGCGGCGGGGAACGGCAACAACGGCGGGCGCCAGCAGGACGCGTGCAGGTTCTCGCCCGCGCGCGTGGCTGCCGCGATGACCATCGGCGCGACGGACAGCACCGACCGCAAGGCCACCTGGTCGAACTACGGGAACTGCGTCGACTGGTTCGCTCCCGGCGTCTCGATCCTGTCTTCGTGGTCCACGAGCAACACGGCCACGAACACGATCAGCGGCACGTCGATGGCAACGCCGCACACCGCCGGTGTCGCCGCGCTGTACCTGCAGTCGAACCCCGGAGCGTCGGCAGGCACCGTCCGCGACGCGCTCTACGCGAATACGACGAAGGGCGTCGTCACGTCGTCGAGCACAGCGAACAACCACCTGCTCTTCACCAACTACTAGGAACGCGTGTCGAGGGAGCCGGTCGCGTCGCGGCCGGCTCCACGCTTCTCATGTCTAGCCGCCGGAGACGACGAGCGTGCCTTCCATGCCCATCGCGCGATGGCCGTCGATCGGGCAGTAGATCTCGTACTCTCCGGCCGCAAGCTCGACGGTGACCGCGCCCGATTCGCCCGACCCGAGCGTGTCCGTTTCCTCCTCGATGCCGTTGCCCTCGATCTCGAGCGCGTGCTCCGTTTGGCCGTCGTTCGACACCTCGAACGTGAAGGTCCCGGGCGCGTCGAGACGTACCGTCGCCGGCTTGATCGCGAAGTCGACGAGAGAGACGTCGACCATCCGCCCGGCGCTCTCGGTCGTCGTCGTCCCGCCGCCTGAGCCTTCGTCATTCCCGCCGCATCCGGCCAGAGCGAGCAGCGCAATCGGTACGAGCACGTACCGCACACCGGGGATACTGCCCCGGCCGCGGGTCGGATTGCTACCGGACTGCCGCGACGATCTCGTCGGAGAGCGAGGGGAACGTCCGCAGGAACTCCGCCCGCTCGCTCTTGAAGCGCTCGGCGAGTGCGCGATAGTCCTCCGAGCGGCCCGCCGCCTCGTACAGGCGGCTCGGCTGCAGCACGCCGATGTCCTCCGCGTCGATCCCGGGCACCGCGCTCGCGACGAGGTAGTGGAAGTCGGGATCCTCTTCCCACTCGATCGTGCCCTCAGCGATGCCTTTCACGATCGCCGACGAGTGCTTGATCTTGACCTTCTTCGAGCGCTCGTCGCTCTCGGGGCCGCCGACGCGACCGGTGTTCATCAGGTACACCTCGAGCGGGTGCTCGTCGAGCAGTTCGAGGAAGCGGTTGCCCTGCAGGTCGTGCGGCATCGGGAAGAACGGGTTCGTTCCCGGCACGCGTAGGAACTTGCCTGCCTCGTCGGCTCCACCGGCGCTCGTGCCCTGCGTCTCGCCGAGCATGAAGAAGGCCGCCGCCTTCGGTCCTTCGAGCTTCGCGACTGCTGGGATGATGTTCTCGTTGCGGTTGAGGATGAGCAGGAAGTGCGCGTCCGCGATCTCGCGGTCGGCGCCTGCCTCGATCACGCCGAACGGGAACGTTGCGCGGCCGTTCTGCGTGTACGACGTGTCGTAGAAGTCGACCTCGTCGCCGTGCTGTGAGACGTTCTCGAGATACGACTCGGGCTGCGTGACCGCGCCGTAGATCGTCGGCTCGTCGTCGGGGTTCAGCCCGAACGTCTTCGCGAAGCACCCGTTCTCGGTCACGTAGACCTGGCCGTTCGGCATCCACGCGACGAAGTCGTCCTGCACGGGGACCGAGCCGTTCTGGCGCGTGAAGGTCGTGGTCGTCTTCCCCGTGCCCGAGAGGCCGACGATCAGGCCGACGCGCTCACCTTGGTCGGTGGGGATGATCTTGCAGCCCGCGTGCAGCGGCAGCCCGCCGCGGTCGTAGACGAGCTTGTTCCACATCCGGAGCCCGCCCTTCTTCGACTCGCCGAAGTAATCGGAGTTGAAGACGCGCGTGACTCCCTGCTCGAGGTCGACCGCGATCAGCCGGTCGTCGGCGAACCCCTCGGCCTTCAGGTTCGGCGTGTAGATCACGGTCAGCTCGGGCTCGAAGTCGTCGGCCGGATCGAGCTCGAAGTACAGCTGCTGCTGCATCGCGGCGATGTTCGCGTTCGCCGACTCGATGTACAGACGCGTCGGCGTGCGGAAGTCGGGGTCGTTCCCGATGTAGCCGTCGATCACGACCATCTCCTGACCCGCGATGTAGTCGTCCTGGAGCTCGGCCCACTTGAGGCCCTCCTCGCGGGTCATCGACTGGTTCTGGCCGTCGGGCTCGTCGGTGACGAGGAACGTCGCGCGCTTCGATCGCGAGACGACCTCGGTCGAGATGTTCAGGTTGCCGTAGCGAGTGGGGCGCGCGTTCGGCATTCGCGCCGCCAGTTCCTTCGCCTCCGCAGGGCTCGGGTTCTCGATCACCGAGGCCGCCCGAGGCAGCCGGAACGCCATCTTCGCCACGCGTTCACTCCTTCGCTCGCTAGCCGGAACGCCGGGATCTTATCGCGGCCTCGTCCGGGCTAGCCGGAGCTGCCCTGTCGAGCGAAGCCGGACCTCGTGAGTCGCTCGTTGGCGGCCCATGAGGAAGCCGTTGCCGCCCCAGCCGAGCGTGGTGCTCGGAAGGGAGGTGACGCAATGAACACCAAGGCACAGAACGCACTGCAGCTCCGGAAGACTCTGGTCGCACTCGTCTCGGTCGTGCTGCTGACGGCAGCTGGCCCGGTCTACTCGGTCGCCGGCTCGGACGAGGTGCGGGTGCATGCCAGGGCAACTCCTGCGGCGGGTAGTCAGGCAGTCGAGCGAGTTCACGGAAGTGCCCTGAGCAATCGGGCCTTCCGTGCTGCTGCGCTTCATCCGGACCGTTGACTCTTGGATGTCACGGTGGAGGATCGTGTGGACGAAAGGAGGGTCCGGATGCGCTTGCGACTGATGATCGCGCTCACTTTCTGATTGGGCTGTTGGCGGCCATCGGGCCGACCACAGCGGCTGCATGTCAGGGCAACTGGTGCGGCGGGTAGCCGCTTGAAGGACAGATCGCCGCCGACGCGTCCGAATCACGTTTCGGCGGCGGTCACACCGGCACTGGCCGCTCGAGCAATGGCCGAGGCCCGGTAGGCAGAGACGACGTTTCCCTTCCATTCGTAGAGCTGTGCTGCTTCTGCAGCAACGGTAGCGGCCTCGTCCGGGCGACCAGCGAGCAAGAGCACTCGGCAACGATCGAGCCGCACGTTCGCCCGCTGATTCAGCGCGTCGGTGCGATCGACGAGCTCCGTCGCTTGTTGCGCGAGTTGATTCGCCTCATCAATGAAGCCCCCATGTGCGACGACTTTCGCACGGACCGACCTCCATGTGAACTGCGCGCCGAGATCATCGGAAGCCGCATGTCGTTCCGCGGTCCGAGTCCACTCGTCGGCCTCGTCGAAGCGCTCCTGCGCGTAGAGTGCGTCCGCCAGTTCCGCAGCGGTCGTCGCGAGGTGCGACCACTCTCGGCGACTCTCGAATACCTCGCACGTCGCGCGCAAGACGTTCTCGGCGGCGTCGAGATCTCCGGCCAACATCTCGGTGAGCGCCGCGATCGATCCGCACGTGTTCGCCGCAGAGACCGGCTGTCCGAGCTCTTCGAGGACACGCGTCGTTTCCAAGACTGCTTTCCGCGCTTCGTCGAACTTCCCGGCGAGAGCGCCGAGGGCCGCCCGCCAGACGCGCACATACGCTTCACCTGCTCGGTCTGTGACGTCGTGCGCGAGCAGCTCGGTGCAGCGCTTGATGCCGTCGACGACTGGTCGTGGACCGTAAAAGAGCGCCGTCGCGACCGACTGCACACATGTAGTCGTCGGCCAGTCTGCGCGGCGGTAGTGGACGAGTGCTCGTTCGGCCGAGTCCTCCATCTCGCGGTTCTGAAGATGGAATCCCCCGCGGACGAACGCCGTCAGGAACCATGCACGCCCGAGCGAGCGGTCGTCACCGAGTGCCTCGAAGACAGGAGTCGCGCTCTGAGCAATCTCCAGCAGCTCGGCAGCAGCTCCCTCGGGATTCGAGTGGATGCGCGTAGCAGCGAGTTCGAGCCTTGCGCGCAACTCGAGGCGCCGGTCGCGGGCCGCGACTGCTTCGTCGACGGCTTCGACGAGGATGTGTTCGGCACGAACGAGCTCCCCGCCGGTCCGCCGCGCAAGCCCCAACTCACAAAGTGACTCGAGCCGCAGCGGATCGCCTGTCGGCAGGAGGGAGCTCGCTCGAGCCAGGAGGTTCACGGATGCCGGGGCGTCCCCGCGTGCGAGCGCGCGCACGCCCGCGCGTCCGAGCCGTTCTCCGGCTTCCGCGCCGAGTCGGCGCACGGCCCGGTCCCGGGCCGAGCTCGGTGCGGTAACGGTGCGCCTGCTCGAGGTGGTAGCCGACGACTTCGTCGGGCTCGCCCGCTCGCTGTTCCAGCAATCGGCAGCTCGTTCGTGGAGGTCGGCGCGCACCGACTTCGGGATGCCGGCGTACGCCACGTCGCGAATCAGGACGTGGTGAAAGCGCAGCGCGTCTTCACGGGGAAGCTCGGACGGTGCCTGCCGGACGAGCCCCTTGCGCACGAGCGACATCAGGTGGCGGCTGACCGCCGCGAGCTCGCCCTGCGGCGAGAGCGCTCCAACCGCACCCCGCCAGAACTCGCGCCCGACGACGGCGGCCCGCTCGAGCACGGCCCGCTCGTCGGGGTCGAGGCGGTCAAGTCGGCTCGCGAGCAGCGCTTCGATCGTGGCCGGAACGGCCGCGAGGCGGTCTCCCTCGTCCGCCTCTTCGATCCACGCGACCAGCTGCTCTGCGAAGAGCGGGTAGCCCTCGGCGAGCTCGGCGACGCGGTCCCGCTGGGCCTCGTCGACGGAGTCGCCCGCGAGGTTCGCAACGAGCGTGCGCGTGTCGGCGCCGTCGAGAGGGCCGAGCCTCAACGTCGCCACGCCGGTCGCCGGGTCGGCCCAGGTCGGCCGCTCCTCGAGTAGATCGGGCCGCGCGACCGCGAGCAGCAGGATCGGTGCGTCGTCAGTCCACGCACCGAGGTACTCGACGAGGTCGAGGAACGTCGGCTCGGCCCAGTGGACGTCGTCGAAGACGAGCACGAGCTGGCGTTCCCGTGCGAGGGTCTCGAACGCGCGTCGGACGGCCCAGGCGGTGTCGCCCGCGGTCGCCGGCGTCTCGCTCCCGCCGACGAGCGCGGAGATCCGACCCAGGACGTCTTCGTCGAGGACTTCCTCGAGCTCCGGCAGCACGTCGCGCAGGGCGTCGACGAGCGGGAGGTACGTCGCGCCGTCGCCGTACGGGACGCAGCGGCCGACGAGCACGCGCGCGTCCTCGAGCGACTCGACGAACTCGCGCGCGATCCGCGTCTTGCCGATCCCCGCGTTCCCGACGAGCGCGACGAGCCGGCAGCGGCGTTCGGTCTGCGCGACGTCGAGCGCAACGCGGAGCGCATCGACCTCGTTGCGCCGGCCGACGAACGGCGAGTCGAACGCACGGGCGATGCCGGGCGCATCAGCACGTACGCCAACGAGGCGGAACGCCTCGAGCGGCTCCACCTTGCCGCGGAGGACGACCGAACCGAGCGGCTCGACGTCGACCGCGTCCCGCACGAGCCGCAACGTTGCCTCCCCGAGCACAGCGTTTCCCGGTTCGGCGAGCTCGTTCAGCCGCTTACCCATGTTCACCGCCGACCCCGTCACGAACGTGCCGCCTGCGGCAGCCTCGCCCGAAACGGCTTCACCCGTGTTGATCCCGATCCGCAGTCGGAAGCGAACGCCGCGCTCACGCTCGAGCGCCTCGTCGAGCGCCTGCACAGCCCTCAGCATCTCGTCGGCTGCGCGAACCGCCCGGAGCGCGTCGTCCTCGTGCGCCACCGGTGCGCCGAACACCGCCATCACCTCGTCACCGGCGAACTTCTCGACCGTTCCACCGTGCCTCATGATCGTTCCGCGCATCTCCTCGAAGAACGTCGACATCAGGTCGCGAACTGTCTCGGGGTCCAGGCTTTCGCCGAGCGCCGTCGAGCCGCTGACGTCTGCGAAGAGGACCGTGACGGTTCGGCGCCCGGACCGCATGGGGAGCACTTCCGCGGTGCGAGTGGGCGACACGCGGGGAGCGAGCTCCGGATCGTGCTGAAGGATCGCGCGCTCGAGGCGTTGGAGCTCGTCGCCGAGCTCGAGTCCGAGCTCCTCGGCGAAGAGCTTGCGTGCGTCCCGGTACGCAGTAAGCGCCTCGGCTTGACGGCCGCCCCGGTAGAGCGCCAGCATCAGCAGCGCTCGGACGCGCTCGCGCAGCGGATGCTCGTGCACGAGCGTCTCGAGCTCGGCGATCAGCTCGCCGTGGCGTCCGAGCTCGAGGTCGGACGCGATCCGATCCTCGAGCGCGGCGAGGCGCAGCTCGTCGAGGCGTCTGATCTCCGCGGCGGCGAACGGCTCGTCGGCGAGGTCGGCGAGGGGTGGGCCGCGCCAGAGCGAGAGCGCCTCGCGCAGTCCTTCGGCCCGGTCGGACATGTCGGAATCCGCGGCCTCGGCGACGAGACGCTCGAACCGCTCCACGTCGATCTCGTCGGGGCCGACGACCGCCATGTACCCGGGCGCCTTCGTGACCACGACCTCCCGGCTGAGCGCCTTGCGCAGCTGCGAGACGTAGTTCTGGAGCGCTCCCAAGGCGGTCGGAGGCTCTCCTCTCCCCAGAGTCCGGCCACGAGGCGGTCCGTGCCGACGGGCCGGTTTGCGCTCAGGAGCAGCATCGCGAGGAGGGCGCGCGGCTTCGCGCGCCGAAGCAGCGCCTCGTCGGCGACGTCGTCGATCTCGAGCGGCCCGAGCAGCCTGAAGCGCATGTCCCCTCCGGGGTTGTAACACCGCGCTCTTGCCAGGAAAAGGGGGCGTTTGGCCCGCGCGAGAGCGCTGTGTGAGTGGCCTCCAACACGCTGGACGCATCCACAAGGGAGGTTCAGATGCAGCGCTTCACAAATCTACGCATCCGAAAGGAAAGGCCCGGCCCGGTCAGGCGGCCGACGCGGCCCACCGACAAGCTGTCCAGACGGCGAGCAGGATCGGGCGTGCTCCTGGCAGCCGTCTCTGCGATCGCTCTGACCGGAGCGGGAACCGCGGGCGCCGTCGGCCGCTACAGCGACCCCTCCGGCGACGGAAAGGGCTCGGCGGACGTGACCGGTGTCTCCGTCGCGAGCGACGCCAACGGACAGATCCTGTTCACGATCAGCACAGCGAGCCATCCCGAGGATCAGGGCGGCGCCGTCCTGCTCCTCCTCGACACGGACCTGAACCAGGCGTCGGGGGCGCCCGGGACGCTGGGGGCGGACTTCGTCTTCGACGTGGATGCAGAGGGCTACGGCTTCGGCCGTTGGACGGGATCGAACTGGGACTGGGACACGCCCTACTCGACGGTTCGGGTGATGACGAACGCGACCGCCGAGATGTTCTCCGTGAACCGGAGCGAGCTCGGCTCGACCGAGTCGTTCAACTTCTGGATCAGGACGGTGAAGGGCGAGATGGCGTCGGGGCAGCTGGACGACGCTCCCGACGACGGCACCTTCAACTACACCCTCGCCGCGGGCGGACCTGACATCCGAGAGGTCGGAGTGAAGACATCGCCGGCGTCCGGGCCGCGGGCGGGGCGGAAGTTCGTCGTCGAGCCGACGACGCTGCTCCTGCCGCCCGCCGGCGCATGCTCACGGTCTCTCCGAAGCCGGAGTCGTACCAGTGCTCGGCCAAGCTCGGTGCGAAGGCGCTCCGGGGAACGGGTGCGGGCGGGTGCAGCTTCGCGATCCCGAAGACGGCGAAGGCGAAGCGGCTCTCGGTCGTGCTGACGGCGTCGTACCAGGGAGCCTCGAAGACCGTGCAGCTCGCCTACAAGGTTCGGTAGGGAGGCCACGGATGCACCGGGTTCGACTTCTCGCGGCTGCCGTACTGCTGGTCGTTGCCGCAGCCGCGCCGGTACGCGCAGGGGAGGCTGGAGCAGCCGGTCGGCTGTTCCAGCTCCCTGCGCACTCGACGCTCGACGCTCCGGGGGCACGTTCGGTTCGGCGCGCCGACTGGGCCGGCGGTGTCTACGCGACGCAGACGGGCGAGCGGGTGACCGTCTTCGTCTCGACGACGTACGCGAACCCCGACGCGATCGGACTCCGTTGGGCGAGCTTCCTCTCGTCCCTGGTTCACGGCTCCGAGCTCGCGCTCGTGCGAGCGTACGTCGCGCCGCTACCGGAGGTGCAGGAGTTCTGCGATGCCCGCGCGCTCGGCTGCTACGGCGCGAACACGCTTGTCTCGACCGCCGACCCGGTCGACGGCGTACCCGCGGAGGAAGTCATGCGCCACGAGTACGGACACCACGTCGCGGCAAACCGGCAGAACCCGCCCTGGGCCGCGATCGACTGGGGGACGAAGCGCTGGGCGAGCGCAGCCGATGTGTGTACTCGGGTGGCCGGCCAGACGGCCTTTCCCGGCGACGAAGGCCTCTACTACACCCAGAACCCGGGTGAGGCGTTCGCGGAGGCATATCGGGTCCTGAACGAGGTCCACGGTGGAGCTCCCACCTTCTCGTGGTCGCTCGCCGACGCCAGCTTCTCGCCCGGCGAACGTGAGCTCACAGCTGTCGAGGAAGACGTGCTGCGGCCGTGGGCGCAGTCGCCGCCGCGACTCGTCGCCGGTCGATTTCGCGCTGGGATTCGCACGTGGACGCACTCGCTCCAGACGGGGCTCGACGGTGACCTGGAGCTGACCCTCCGCATGCCGCTCGGCGCGGGCCACACGCTCGAGCTGCTCGACTCACGCGGGACGGTCGTCGCACGCGGTCTCTGGTCCGGCTCCGGTGTGCGCACGCTCCGTTACCGGATCTGCGGCCAACGAAGTGTTCGCATCCGCGTGGGACGTGCTGGCGGCCCGCAGCGGTTCCAAGTCCGAGTACGCCAGCCGTAGGGAAGGAGTGAGGGGATGAAGCTCGTAGCCATGATCGTTCTGTCGTTGTTCCTGACGGCGACAGCGGCAGCAAATGGCTCTGCCAACGGTTCGACTCCCACGGCCTGCCAGACCGACGTCGAAGCGGTGTTCTGGACGGGGACCGACTGGGAGCGGCTCGGCAAGGCGATCGCAGCCGACCGGGCGCCGTGCGGCGAGTACTGGATCTCGATCCCGCCACTCGCCGCGAACAAGAAGGGACTCCGGGTCCTGCAGGACGACGTGATCCGCGCGCTCGGGGTGCACCCGGTGGCGGAGTTCACGGTCGGGGAGGTCACCGGTTGGGCCAACTGGGTGCTCGCGGACCCGAACGACGATCGAACGTGGTTCACGGCCGGCGTCGAGTTTCGACGGGCGATGGCCGACGCCGGGTACAGCGGCGCCGACGAGACCTGGCTCCTCAACGAGCTCGACCGCTCGACGATGCGGGACGCACCTCGCGGGCCGGCTCCGCCGACCACACGTGGCCCGCGTTCCCACGCGCGGCGATGGTCGAGCTCTCGCAGGGGCTCTACTACGGCGCGATCGGGATGGATCCGCTCCCGGGCGTGGTCGAGATCGGGATTCATCACCGTCACCAGAACATGCCCTCCGACGTCGTCCGGCAGTACAAGTCGGAAGCCGAGGCGTGGCTGGCGGACGACACGTTCTGGGCGGGACTGTCTCCGGCGGTGCGTTGGCTCGGTGTCGAGACGTATCCCGACGTCCGCAACTGGGGAACTCCCGGCTCGTCGCGCGGGGAGCGGCGACGTTCTCTGGAGGAGTACACGTTCCACTTGCTCGAGCTGGTTCGCGATGCACCGACCGAGGTCGTCGCAGCACGTGAGCTCTTCGAGCGTGCGTACCTGCCCTTTGCGAACGCCGGTTACCGAGCGCGCGGTGGCGAACAGTTCCTCTTCCGCACCGGCCACGGGAACACGATGGTCGACGCGACGACCATGCAGCACTTCGTCTCCGAGCAGGTGCACATGATCCGGCACTACGCGGGGTCGCACCCGCACCGCTCGCCGGCTGGGCGGATCGGCTTCTCTTGGCAGCCGTGCAACCGGATCTCCGCCGACACGGACACGTGTGATCCGATCGCCGTGCGCAACTTCGTCGCCGATCTCGACGCGGTCTCCGCCCGTCTGGCTAGGGCGATCGAGTACGGGTATCGCGAGCGCGGAGCTTCAGCCGTCGGCGCATGCCGGCGGACCGAGACGGAGCTCGAGCTCGACTGGTGTGACGGCCGGTTGGAGGGAGCGGCCTTCACCGACAACTGGTCGATCTTCACGCGCTGGGGGTGAGGGATACACGTAGGGGTCGCCGCTTGGGGGGCGGCGACCCCGACCTCCAAGCCGCGTCTGTCACGAAGCGCAGTACTTCCGCCTTTCGATAGCGTCCGAGCCGGTGGACGCCCAGCACGACGTGCTCGTCGTCGGTGCCGGCTGCGCGGGCATGCGCGCGGCCATCGAGGCATTCGAAGTCGGTGCCGACGTGGCGATGATCTCCAAGATCCACCCGACGCGGAGCCACTCCGGCGCGGCGGAGGGTGGGATCAACGCGGCGCTCGGGAATGCCTCCGACGACGACCCCGAGCAGCACGCCTACGACACCGTCAAGGGCTCGGACTACCTCGGCGACCAGGACGCCATCGAGATCCTCTGCAACGAGGCGCCGGACGACGTCTACCAGCTCGAGCACTGGGGAGCCGTCTTCTCCCGAACCGAGGACGGCCGCATCGCGCAGCGCCCATTCGGGGCGGCGGGCGCCCCCCGCACGGCCTACGCAGCCGACATCACCGGCCACGTGCTCATCCAGGTGCTCTACGAGCAGGTGGTCAAGCGCGACATCCTCACCTACGAGGAGTACTTCGCCTGGAAGCTCGTCGTCGACGATGGTCGCTGTCAGGGCGTCATCTGCTGGGACCTGCTGAACGGCGGGCTGAAGGTGATCGGCGCGAAGACGGTGATCCTCGCGACGGGCGGTGCGGGCCGGCTCTACACCGGCACGACGAACGCCTACGCATGCACCGGCGACGGCATGGCGCTGGCGCTCAGGGTCGGCGTCCCGCTCAAGGACATGGAGATGATGCAGTTCCACCCGACGACGCTTGCGCCGACGGGCGTGCTGATCACCGAGGGCTCCCGAGGCGAGGGCGCGTACCTGCTGAACGCGGAGGGCGAGCGCTTCCTGAGCCGCTATGCGCCGAACGCGATGGAGCTCGCGTCGCGCGACGTCATCTCCCGCGCCGAGCAGACCGAGATCGACGAGGGTCGCGGCATCGACGGCAACGTCCTGCTCGACCTACGCCACCTCGGAGCAGAGAAGATCATCGAGCGGCTGCACGGCACGCGCGAGCTCGCGCAGACCTTCGCCGGCGTCGACCCGATCTACGAGCCGATCCCGGTTCGTCCCGGCGCTCACTACCACATGGGCGGCGTCGACACCGACGTCTGGGGGAAGACCTCGCTCGAGGGCCTGTACTCCGCGGGCGAAGCGGCGTGCGTCTCGGTGCACGGCGCGAACCGCCTGGGCGGCAACGCGCTGATGGAGACGATCACGTACGGCAAGCGCTCCGGGCGGCACGCGGCCGAGTGGGCGCTCTCGAACACGACGGTCACGGTGCCGGACGGAATCGTGAGCGACGCAGATCGCGAGCTGCGCACGCTGCTGGGGCGGACCGCGGGCGAGCGGCCGTGGAAGATCCGCGACGAGCTCGCGCGAACGATGCACGAGAACTTCGGCGTGTTCCGCCGCGAGGACCAGATGCAGCGCCAGGGTGAGATCGTCGAAGCCCTCCGCGAGCGCTACCGCAGCGTCGTCGTCGAGGACAAGGGGACGCTGTTCAACAGCGACCTGACGCAGGCGCTCGAGCTCGGTTTCCTCCTCGAGCTCGCGCAGTGCATGGTCGTCTGCGGGCTCGCCCGCAAGGAGAGTCGCGGCGCGCACGCGCGTCCCCACGACTACCCGGACCGAGACGACGAGAACTTCCTCAAGCACACGCTCGTCACGTGGCGCGACGGGCCGCAGCTCGAGTGGAAGCCGGTGACGATGACGAAATGGCAGCCCCAGGAAAGGACCTACTAGTGGAAGCGGCGACCCAGCCTCGCGAGAAGACGATGCAGGTCAAGATCAAGATCTGGCGCTTCGACTCCCAGACGGGAGAGCGCGCGCTCAAGGAGTACGAGATCGAGGCGCCCGAGTGGGTCACGCTGCTCGACGTCCTCGACATGATCAAGGACCAGCAGGACGGCTCGCTCGCGTATCGCAAGAGCTGCCGGATGATGATCTGCGGCTCCTGCGGGATGCGCATGGACGGCGCCGCGGTGCTCGCGTGCAAGACGCGGATGTACGACATCGTGCAGGCCGGCCACGTGCCGGTGATCTCCGCGATGGGGAACCTGCCGATCGTCAAGGACCTCGTCGTCGACATGGAGCCGTTCTGGCAGAAGTTCAAGTCGATGAAGCCGTGGCTCCAGCCCGGCTACGAAGAGCCGCCCGAGGGCAAGGAGTACCGCGTCTCGCAGGAGCGCATGAACGTGATCCACAAGGAGGCGCTCTGCATCAACTGCGGCGCCTGCGTCTCGGAGTGCAACGCGATGGAGTCGTCCCCCGAGTTCCTCGGCCCGCAGGCGCTCGCCAAGGGCATGCGCTTCGTCGGCGACGCGCGCGACGGGGCGACCGTCGAGCGGCTCGAGGACTACTCGAGCGAGCACGGCATCTGGGAGTGCACGCGGTGCTATTTCTGCAACGAGCGCTGCCCGAAGGGCGTCGACCCGCGCGACGCGATCGCGAAGCTCGGCGCTGAGGCGGTCAAGGAGGGGGTCGACCGCGACATGGGCGCGAAGCACGCGAAGTGGTTCATCAAGTCGACGGAGACGACCGGGTGGCTCCGCGAGACCGAGCTCGTGCCCAAGACGCAGGGCGTCATCTCTGCGATCTCGCAGATGAAGTTCGCGATGGGCCTCGCCACGAAGGGAAAGGTGCCGCTGCCTTTCCCGCCGCATGTCGCCGAGAACGTCGACGAGGCGCGCGGCCTGCACAAGCTCGTGCACGAGCAGGGCCGCCTCGGCTACGAGGGAATCGTCCAGGGTGAGCACTCGCTCGCGAAGCTCGACCACCACCTGCGCGAGGAAGAAGAGGTGCCGCCGTCCGACGGCGGGGAGGCAAAATCGTGAAGCAGGTCGCCTACTACAAGGGCTGTTTGGCGTCGCTCTCGGCGAAGGAGCTCGACACCTCGACGCAGGCGCTCGCGCCGAAGGTCGGGCTCGAGCTGATCGACCTCGAGTCGGTGACGTGCTGCGGTGCGGGCGACATCCACGAGGCGGAGCCTGACTACTACCTCCACTTGAACGCGCGCATCCTCGCGTACGCAGAAGCGACGGGCTCCGACACGCTGATGACGATCTGCAACGTCTGCACGCTGAACCTGCGGCAGGCCGACTTCATGCTCAAGGGCGACGATGCCCTGCGCGAGCGTGTCAACACCAACCTCGCGGCTGTCGGCGTGCCGCCGTACAGCGGCGCCGTCGAGGTGAAGCACTTCCTCTGGCTCGTTGCGGACGGCGAGGGCTTCGAGCTCTTGAAGGCCTCCGCGCACAAGGGGCTGAAGGGAATCAAGATCGCGCCGTTCTACGGCTGCCAGATCCTGCGGCCGTCGAAGCTGCTCGGCTTCGAGGACCCGGACAAGCCGTGGTCGCTCGAGCGGATCATCGAGGCGTGCGGCGGCGAGGTCGTCGATTACCCGGCGAAGGTCAAGTGCTGCGGCTTCCCGATCATCCAGGCGCGCGAGGACACCGCTCTCGGCGAGCTGATCCAGCCGATCGAGCAGGCGATCGAGGGCGGCGCCGACGCGATCGTGACGCCGTGTCCGCTCTGTCATCTGTCACTCGACGCGTGGCAGTCGAAACTGAACGCACAGCGCCAGAAGGACGGCCTCGACCCGCTGCAGCCGATGCCGATCTTCCACCTTGCGCAGCTGATCGGTGTCGCCGCCGGCCTCGAGGACTCCGAGTTGAAGTTCCGACGGCACGTCGTCTCGATGAAGCCGGTGCTCGAAAAGCTCGAAGTCTGAGAACTGCGCAAGTCTCGCCTCGCTTCGGCATCTAGCTGGTCGGAGGGGCGGTTTCGGGCCCGGCTTCGGCCGGGCCCGAGCCATCTCTAAGGTCTCGTGGTGCTCGCGCGCATCGCCGGCGGCTTGGGCGCCGCGGTGGCGGCTCTGCTCGGCTGGGGCTGGTTCGAGGCCGGATGGGTGCGGCTCCGGACGGTCGAGGTGGTCGTCGACGGGCTGCCTCCGGAGCTCGACGGGCTGCGCCTCGCGCACCTCTCCGACTTCCATCTCGGCGTTCCGTCCGGCGGTGCCCGCGCGGTCGAGCGTGCGGTTGCGTGGGTGGACGAGCGCCGGCCCGACCTCGTGCTCGTGACGGGCGATCTCCTCACGCACCCCCGCGGCGAGCCGAAGCTGCGCGAGCTCGCGAAGCGGCTTGGGCCACGGACGTACGCCGTGCTCGGCAATCACGACTTCGGCGACGCGCGTGATCCGCTCGCCGCCCCGAGCCGGCTCGACGACCTCTCGCCGGCTCACCTGCTCCGTGACGATTCGGTCGAGCTCGCGCTTCGAGGCCGGCGCGTGCAGCTCGTCGGGATCGACCCACCCTCCTATCGCGCCCGACGGGCGGACCCGGAAGGCCGTGCCGACCCGTCCGCGGACCTCCGCATCCTGCTGTGCCACTACCCGAACGTCTTCGATCGGGTTCGGCCGGGCGTGTACCAGCTCGTGCTCGCCGGCCACCTGCACGACGGCCAGATCGCGATCCCGTACGGGAGAGGGAAGGTCCGCCTGGCGCACTTCGACTGGCGCTATACGAAGGGCCTCTACCGCCGTGAGGGGTCGGTGCTGCACGTGTCGCCGGGGCTCGGGACGACGTTCGTGCCGTTCCGCTTTTTCGCGCGTCCAGAGGCAACGGAACTCGTCCTCCGCAGGGGGCCCAGCTAGACATAGGAACGGGGCATCCCTGCGGATCCCGTCACTGTGGAACACTGTTTGAAATGAGATTGGCGGGGGTCCTGATCGGCCCGGCGGTTCTGGCGTTCGTCATCGTGACGGCGCTTTCGCACGTCGTTCCGGACGACCCCTCGACGTCTCAGGCGCCAGCGACCGGGCTCGTGTGGGGTGGACGCGCCTTCGCCGACCAGAGCGAGTTCGCCCGGTGGCTTGCGGAGCGAGGACGGAGCTACAAAGAGTGGTCACGCCTGCATCCGGGGTCACCCTGGGCGACGACCGACTCGACCAACGCAGCGCCGGTTTCGGAGACGCGAACCCTCGCTTCGCAAGCCGACGAGAGCCGGAGCTCCGTGGTCGTGGCGTTCGTCGGCGCAGGGCTCGTGCTCGTCCTCGGGCTCATCGCGCTCGGCGTCGCCATGTTCGTTCGCACGACGATCACGAGCGATCGCGTCCTGGCGCCTCGACTTCACGCTCCGCGCACCGTTCCGGACACGTTGGACGGCGGCGCGAGCTCGGTTGCCGTGGCGCGGCACCGATTCGTCGACGCGGGGTTGGCGGCGCGCCGGGGGGTCGAGGCGGCGCGGCCTCGTCTCGAGAGCGCCGGTTTGGCGGCACGCCGCGGGGTCGAAGCAGCGCTGCCTCATCTCGAGGGCGCCGGGCTGGCTGCCCGCAGAGGAGTCGAGGCCGCGGGACCGAGGCTGGCCGAAGCCGGGTCGGTGGCACGCGAGCGAGTCGAAGCCGCCGCAGCCGAGACGGCGGTCGTGGGCCTTTCGGTTCGGTACGCGCTCGCGACCGGGCGCTTACGGGGCGCGCTGTTCTACGCGTTCGCCGCGTTGTTCTCCGCCGCCCTCGGGCTCGCAACTGCGATTCTGCTCTAGGTCGCATGGAGGGTCACGCGTCGATTTCGGCGGAGGTGCTCAGCCGCTACGCCGCTGACGCGGCGCTCGCGGTCGACGGCGTGCGCGGACTCGTCGAGCGCGCGCTGCCGTACCGCCGCGGCGTGAAGCTCGACGAAGACGAAGGGCGCGTCACGGTCGAGCTGCGACTCGCGGTCGAATGGGGAGCCTCGATCCCGCAGGTCGGGCGGGACGTCCAGCAGCGCGTGCGCGAGTACCTGAAGCGGATGGCGGACGTCGACGCGACACGCGTCGACATCGTCGTCGACGAGGTTGCGGAGTGACGGCGCATCTCGACGGGCTGACGCGTGCGACTTTGCAGACTGCTCCGACCGTGTGCCACACCTGCGTCTGGTGGCAGTCCCGTGGCGGACGCACAGCGAACAAGGAGCGCTGGATGGACCGGATCGAGGACGACTGGGGCGCGTGGGGCACCGTCTATCGCGACGAACACGGCCGCACGCTCGGGTCGATGCAGTACGGACCGGCCGAGCTCTTCCCGCGCGCCGCGGAGCTCCCTGCGGGACCCGCCTCGGAGGACGCAGTGCTCGTGACGTGCGCGTATCTCGTCGAGTCGTCGAGCCCGTGGGTGATGCAGTCGCTCTTCCTCGCCGCGATCGGCGACGCGCGCGACAAGGGAGCGCGCGCGCTCGAGGCATTCGCGTTCCGTTACCCGGAAGGGGAGAGCGCATACGAGCGCTTCCAGGTGCACAAGACGATCTTCCCGCGCGACTTCCTGTCCGACTTCGGCTTCGTGACCGTCCGGGCGGTCGGCCGGGTCGAGCTCGCGCGGCTCGAGCTCGGCGGCCTGCAGCCGGTCGCCGAAGGGTCGCGCGCGAGGGTGCTGCGCGTCGTCAAGGAGGCGTTCTTCCCAGAGCCGGTCCCGGCTCCTAGAAGGCCTTAACAACAAGGGGCATGAGGCGCGAGTTGCCGCCGGAGGCGGGCTGTGCCCGCCGGGAGGCGAACCGCGAAGAAAGGGTCAGCTGCGAAGAAGGAGGGGCTCGTGGGGGAACCACGGGTTCCCCCACGTTTTGAGCTAGCCGTTCGGCGCGAGCGGGTCTGGACCTTCGGCGGTGGACCGCACGCCGCGCGGGCGGTAGAACCCTCAGGTGGCGATGCCTGCCTGGCGCTGGACCCTGCGCGCGACGCTCTTCGGCGCGGCGGCGACCCTGTTCGTGCTCGTCTTCCCGCTCCGCCTCGCCTACGAGAGCCCGTCGCTGCACGTCGCCTTCGAGACGGCGGCTGCGTCGATCTCGCTGCTCGCCGCCTACCTCGTGCTGGGCCAGTTCCGGCACAGCCGCGAACTCGACGCGCTTCTCCTCGGCTGCGGCCTCGCGATGATGGGCGGGGTCAACCTGCTCCTCGGTGCGCTGCCGGCCGCTCTGGACCAGGAGCTCGGGACCGCCTCGACGTGGATGGGCGCCGTGGGACGCCTGGTGGCGACGTTCGTGCTCGTCGCCGCGGCCTGGGCGCCGCCGCTGAAGCTGCGAAGCCCGAACGTGCATCGGGTCGCGTTCTTGGCAGCCGCGAATGTGCTGGTCGTGCTGTGGCTGCTGCTCGCGTTCAGCGGCGAACTCCTCCCGATCGCTCTCGACCCGGAGCTTGCGCCGGAGTCGTCGTCGTCGGCGCAGTTCGTCGGCCACCCGCTCGTCCACGGAATCCAGCTGCTGGGCGCCCTGCTCTTCGCCGCAGCCGCCGCGGGATTTCTCCGGAAGCCCGGCCGAGACGAGCTGAGCCGCTGGATCGCGCCGGCGTGTGTGCTCGCTGTGTTCGCGAACATCCAGTACTTCCTGTTCCCGTCGCTCTACTCGAGCTGGTTCTACACCGGCGACGTCTTCCGGCTGTGGTTCTACCTCCTGCTCGTCGCGGGTGTGGCCAGAGAGATCTGGCGTTATCAAGCGCATGCGCGCCAGCTCGCGGTTGTCGAGGAGCGTCGGCGGATCGCACGCGATCTCCACGACGGCCTTGCGCAGGAGCTGAGCTTCATCGCAAGCGCGGCGGAGGCGCTCCAGTTCCAACCCAAGTCGCGCGTGAAGGTGGCGATGCTCGCCGCCGCCGCCGAGCGGGCGCTGGACGAGTCGCGGCGGGCGATCGCAGCGCTGACGCAGTCGTCGGACGAGCCCCTCGACCTTGCACTCGCGCAGGCGGCGTACGAAGTGGCGAACCGCGTCGGGACACGGCTCACGCTCGACCTCGATGCCGCGGTTCACGTCTCGGCGTCGACGCGGGAGCAGCTTGTACGGATCGTGCGCGAAGCGGTGACGAACGCGGCGCGGCACGGAAAGGCCGGGATGGTGACGGTGGCGCTGACGAACGGGAACGGGCTCACGCTCCGAATTGCGGACGACGGCCTCGGGTTCGAGCCGGTCGCGCCCAACGGCAACGGCTTCGGCCTCGTGAGCATGAGCGAGCGGGCGCACGCTCTCGGCGGCGAGCTGCGTGTGACGTCGGCACCGGCGGACGGCACGGCGGTCGAGGTCGTGCTTCCGCAGGCGGCAGTCGTATGACCGACGCTGAAGCGCGCGAGATCGTCCTCGTCGCGGACGATCACCCACCCACGCGGGCGGGCGTTCGGCTGGCACTCGAGAACGGCGGGTTCTCGGTGTGCGCGGAGGTCGGCGACGCCGCTTCCGCCGTCGAAGCCGCCGTGCGCCTTCGGCCCAGCATCTGCCTGCTCGACATCCACATGCCGGGAAACGGGATTGCGGCGGCCGACGAGATCGGCAGACGCGTCCCGGACGCGGCCGTCGTGATGCTCACCGTCTCGCAGGAGGATGAGGACCTCTTCGATGCGCTCGAGGCGGGTGCGATCGGCTACTTGCTCAAGGACACGAGCCCACTTCGCTTGCCGAACGACCTCCGGGCGGTGCTGAGGGGCGAAGCCGCTCTTCCACCTCATCTGGTGACGAAGGTCGTCTCCGAGTTTCGACAGCGCCGCCGCCGGCGACGGGTTCCCCTTCCCGGCCGGAAGCCGGTCGACCTCACGGATCGCGAGCGAGAGGTGCTGGTGATGATGCGCGACGGGCTGACGACCGCGGAGATGGCCGAGAGGCTGTTCGTGGCGCCTGTCACCGTTCGCACGCACATCGCGGCGATCCTTCGCAAGCTCCGAGTCCCGGACCGGCGCGCTGCGGTCGAGCTCTTGCAGAGTTGAGAAGACTCAACACCCGCTAGTCCCTTCGGCCGTTGCGCCGGCACTCGCAGCAGAGGATCCTGAGGTTGGCGGCTCGACTCGAGTACGAAGCCACTGCGGCGCACGGGCATGTGCCCTCATTTCCGTGCTCCGTCCCCACGCCCGGGCCTCAAAGCTCGGGACCTGAGGCCCCGGTTAGCCGCAGCGGCCGGGGCCTCATCCTGCTCGTCCTCAGACCGCGAGCGGCTTGCGCGTGAGCAGGAGCTCGGCGATCTGGATCGCGTTCAGCGCGGCACCCTTGCGCAGGTTGTCGCAGGCAAGGAACAGTGAGAGTCCGGACTGAGCCGAGCGGTCGGGACGGATCCGCCCGACGAGCACTTCGTCGATGCCGGTCGCCCGTGCAGGCGAGGGGAACTCCTCGAGCCGCACCCCGGGGGCGGTTTCGAGCAGCGATCGGCCCTGGTCCGCCGACAGCGGTTCGGTCGTCTCGATCCACACGGCCTCGGCGTGGCCGATCATCACGGGGACGCGCACGCAGGTCGCGCTGATCGGCAGGTCGGGGAGCCCGAGGATCTTCCGCGTCTCGTCGCGGAGCTTCGACTCCTCGTCGAACTCCTCGCCGTCGTAGTCCCAGTCCATGCGGAGGTCGTGCGCTTCTTGCGGCTCGTCGGCCAGTCGTTGCATCGCCGACGCGCCGGCTCCGGAGACCGACTGATACGTGGCGACGCGCACGCGTTCGAGGCCGGCAGCGTCGTGCAGCGGTTTCAGCACGCACGTGAGCGGGATCGCGCAGCAGTTGGGGTTGGCGACGATCCCTTCGTGCTCGAGCGCGCGATCGCCGTTCACCTCGGGTACGACGAGTGGTACGCCGTCCTGCAGCCGGTAGGCGGACGACTTGTCGACGACGACCGCGCCGCCCGCGACGGCGTGCGGGACGAGCTCGCGCGAGGCGGCGGTGCCGACCGAGAAGAAGACGAGACCGAGGTCGCCCGCGCGCAGTGCCTCCGGCGTGGCCTCCTCGACGAGCGTGCCGTCGATCTCCGTGCCGGCCGAACGCGCTGACGCGAACAGGCGCACGTTCTCGTGCCCGCGCTCGCGCAGCAGCGGGATGGCGACACGGCCGACCGCGCCCGTCGCGCCGACGACGCCGATGCGGGCGGTTCGGCCGGTCACGTCGCCGAGCCTCCGCCGCGCGAAAAGCGAGCCAGGCAAGGACGCAGGGAGCCCGCGTACCCGAAGTGGTACGTGGGCGACTGAGGACGCGGTCTGGCGAAGTCTTTGCAGCCGGCGGAGGCCGGCGCACGTGGCCGGTCGAGCCGCCTAAGCAAGCTCGAACGCCTCGTGCAGGACCTGCACGGCGCGGTCGACGTCGCTGCTCGCGACGTGGCAGGCGATCTTGATCGGCGACGTGCTCACGATGGGCGCCTCGATTCCCGCGGCCTCGAGCGTCGCGAAGGTTTTGGCCGCGACGCCGGGGTGGCTCTTCATTCCCGCCCCGACGAGGCTCACCTTCCCGAGGTCGTCGCGCGCGCTCCATTCGACGCCGAGCCCGGCGAGCGTCCGCTCCGCGTCGCGGCGGTCCTCGACAGGCGCGGAGAACACGATCTCCTCGCTGGTCTGGACGATCGTGTCCACGTTCACGTTCGCCAGGGCGAGCTCCGCGAAGAGCCTGGCAGGCGTCGTCCCCGAGACCCTGTAGACGGTCTCCTGGCGCTGGTGCACGACGGCTGAGATGAGCGCTTTCTCGAGCAACGTCTCGTCCTCCTCACGGATCCACGTGCCGGCGTCTCCGCCGAATGTCGAGCGAACGTGGAGCCGCACATTGTGACTGCGCGCGACCTCGATCGAGCGGGTGGCCATCACCGCCGCCCCGGAGGCAGCCATCTCGAGCATCTCCTCGAACGAGACGGCCTCGAGCTTGCGCGCGTTCGGGACGAGTCGGGGGTCCGCGGTGAAGACGCCCAGCACGTCCGTGTTGATCTCGCAGTGCTCCGCGCCGAGCGCCGCGGCGAGTGCAACTGCTGTCGTGTCGGAGCCGCCGCGCCCGAGCGTCGTCACGTCCTGATCGGTCGAGACTCCTTGGAAGCCGGCGACGAGCACGATCTGGTCCTGGTCGAGTGCCTCGTGGATCCGGTGAGCACGAACGTCGACGATCTTCGCCTTGCCGTGCGTCGTGTCGGTCACGATGCCCGCCTGCGAGCCGGTGAGCGAGATCGCCTCGTGGCCGAGGTCGTGGATGGCCATGGCGCAGAGCGAGTTCGAGATCCGCTCGCCGACCGAGATCAACATGTCGAGCTCCCGCGGATGCGGGTGTGCGCTCACTTGCGCTGCGAGGTCGAGCAGCTCGTCGGTCGTATGGCCCATCGCTGAGAGCACGCCGACGACGCGGTAGCCGGCCTCGCGCGCGCCGACGAGTCGCCGCGCGACCTCTTTGATCATCTCCGGGTCCGAGACCGAGGTTCCGCCGAACTTCATCACGACGGTGCCGCCGTGGAGCTCGGCCCGCTGGAGCTTCGGGACGGCCTCGTAGTCGGTCGTCGTCACGGTCGAAGGCTACGTCACATCTCGCGGCGGCCCGACAGGGCGCGCCCGAGCGTCACCTCGTCCGCGTACTCGAGGTCGCCGCCGACCGGCAGCCCGCTGGCGAGCCGAGTGACGCGCACGCGTCCGCGCAGGCGATCGGCGAGGAACGACGCGGTCGCCTCGCCCGTCATGTTCGGGTTCGTCGCGAGCACGACCTCGATGACGCCGTTCTGCTCGACGCGGCGCAGCAGCTCGTCGATCCGTAGGTGCTCCGGCTCGACGCCGTCGATCGGCGAGAGCGAGCCGCCGAGGACGTGGTACAGCCCGCGGTACTCGTGCGTGCGCTCGAGTGAGATCAGGTCGACAGGATGTTCGACGACGCAGATCACCGACTGGTCGCGCCGCGCGTCGAGGCAGATCGCGCAGACCTCCTCCTCGGTCAGGTTGCCGCACTCGTTGCAGAAGCGAACCCGCTCCTTGACGTCCTGGATCGCGGCCGCGAGCGCGAGCGCCTCTTCCTTCGGGACGCGAAGGAGATGGAAGGCGAAGCGGTGGGCCGTGCGCGAGCCGACGCCGGGCAGCCGCGTCAGCTGCGCGACGAGGTTCTCGACCGCGGCGGAGAGCACGCGGCCATTTTGCCTGTCTCCTTCGGACTACAGGCCGAGGCCGAGCCCGCCGAGCGCCCCGCCCGCCAGCCCGCCGAGCCGCTGCTCCGCCAGGGCCTGGGCCGAGCGGATCGCCTCGTTCGCGGCCGCCTGGATCATGTCGGCCAGGAGCTCCGGGTCTTCTGGGTCGATCGCTTTCGGGTCGATCGTGATCTCGGTGATCTCGAGGGCTCCGGTCGCCTTGACCGTGACCATCCCGCCGCCTGCAGTTGCCTCGACGGTCTCGCCCGCGAGCTCCTCCTGCGCCTTCGCCATCTGCTCCTGCATCTGCTGCATCTGGCCGAGCAGCTTGTTCATGTCCATGCCCATCAGTCGGTTTCCCCCTCTTTCAGCTCTCGTGCGTCGAAGGTCTCTTTCACGAGCTCCAGGATTTCGTCCTCGCCGAGCGGCTCCTCGGCCGTCTCCTCGCGTGTGTGCTCGCCGAGCTGGAACGCGACGGCGAGCTTGCGGCCCGTCACTTCGTAGAGCGCGTCCTGGAGCAGCGTCGCATTCTTCGGGTCCTCGGCGAGCTTGCGGTGGAAGTCGGCGCTCGACGGAAACTCGAGCGTCAGCCGGTCGTCGGCGAGCCCGGCCAGCCGCGCCTCGCGCAACACCGACGCCGTCGGGATCGACCGCTCCTCGACGGCGGGGAGGATCGTGCGCTGCCACGCCTCCTGGAGCGACTCGAGCTCGAGCGACGGCGGCGTGGGCGGCGTGGCCTCCGGGGGAACCTCCCGGTTCCCCCGGACCCCCTCCACTGGTCCGCTGGCGCGGACAGGCGGCTTCGCCGCTTGCTCGAGCTGCTCGAGCCGGTACGCCACGGACTCGCGGGACAGGTCCGACCCCGGCCGCGTCACCTTGACGAGCGCGAGCTCGAGCGGCAAGCGCGGATCGCCCCCCTGGCGCATGTCCTCGACGGCGACGTGCAGGAGGTCGATCAGCCGGAGCACCGGCGCCTCGCCGAGTTGGTTCGCCTGCTCGCGCAGCCGGTCGCGAGTTTCTTCTGTCACGGGCAGCGAGTCGGGCACCTCGCCCATGTGCTGAACCAGCAAGAGGTGGCGCAGGTGCTCGAGCAGGTCGGTGACGAGGCGGCCGAGGTCCTGTCCCTGCTCCGAGAGCTCTTCGATGAACGTGAGCGCGCCGGCCGTGTCGCGGTCGACGACGAGGTCGAGCAGCCGGAACAGCGCCTCCTCCTCGATCGCGCCGAGCAGCTGCAGCACCGACTGCACCGTGATCGTTCCCTCGGTCGCTGCGGAGAGCTGATCGAGCGTCGACTCGGCGTCTCGGTACGCGCCCCTGGCCGAGCGTCCGATCAGCGCGAGCGCCTGGTCGGGCACGTCGATCTTCTCCGCGTCAGCGATCCGGCGGAGCTTGCGCACGAGGTCGGGAAGCCTCGGTCGCGAGAAGACGAAGGTCTGGCAGCGCGACCGGACGGTCGGCAAGACCTTCGAAAGATCGGTGGTGCAGAAGACGAAGACGAGGTGGGGCGGGGGCTCCTCGATCAGCTTCAGGAGCGCATTCCAGGCGGCATCCGTGAGCTGATGCGCCTCGTCGAGGATGTAGACCTTGTACCGCCCCTCGACCGGCTGCAGCACGACTCGGTCTCGGATCTCGCGGATGTCGTCGATCCCCCGTTGCGAGGCGGCGTCCATCTCGACGACGTCGAGCGAGTTGCCGTTCGTGATCGAAATGCAGGCGTGGCAGGTGTTGTCGGGGGTGGGAGTCGGCCCCTGGGCGCAGTTCAGCGCCTTGGCGAGGATCCGGGCCATCGAGGTTTTACCGGTGCCCCGCGGCCCGGCGAACAGGTAGGCCTGCCGCACCTGGTCGGCCGCGATCGCGTTCTTCAGCGTGCGGACGATCGGCTCCTGGCCGACAACCTCTTCGAAGTCCTGCGGGCGATATTTGCGATAGAGGGCAGCCAAGGCTGTCGTCGATTCTAGGGTTCGTGCGAGGTCGCGGCGGAGGCGGGATTCACTCCCGCCGGAGCGAGGGGCGAGGCGGCCGACGAGAGCAAGAAGAGGGGCCTCGTGGGGGAACCATGGGTTCCCCTGCGCTCAAACCGGGAGACCTGGCTGGAGATCCTTAGCGCTGCTCCCTTCCGGACCTGACGCGGTTCGGAGCCAACCAGTCTCCCGGCAGGGGAATCGTAGCTTCCCTTGGCGCGTGCGGTTTGACACGATAGGGGCGTGGGGATCGCCGACGCCATGACGGTGAGGGTGGTGACCGTCCGGCCTGACGAGACCGTCCAGCTCGCGATCGCGCGGATGAACGAGGAGAACGTGGGCGCCGTCGCGGTCTGCGAGGGCAACAAGCTGGTCGGAATCTTCACCGAGCGCGACGTCCTGCGTCTCGCCGGCGCAGGCTCGCAGTTCGGCGAGCTGAAGATGCGCGACGTGATGACGACGCGGGTGGTGACACTGACCCCCGACGTCGAGGTCATCGACGCGGCGAGGCTGATGCGCGAGAAGAAGATCCGCCACGTCCCCGTGGTCGAGGACGGCAACGTGCTCGGGATCGTCGGCATCCGCGACGTGATGGGAGCACTCGTCGCGCAGGTCTGGGAGACCCGCGACCGGGCCGCCCACGAGACGGCTCGCGGACTCCTGAGCCGCTGAAAGTCGCGCTACGCGCTCAACTTTCATCGGTCGTTGACCCTCAGCCGCGGTGTTCCGGCCGGCACAGCCGGCAGCGGCGACGAGGCTAGAATGTTCGCTCTCCCGGGCGCATAGCTCAGCGGGAGAGCGCCCGCTTCACACGCGGGAGGTCCCTGGTTCGATCCCAGGTGCGCCCACTCTGAGAATCGGCGTCGTTGAGCCCATCAGGGCCTTCACCGTCGCCGTCTGTCCACTCCTCGTCCAACGCCGCCCGCACCTGGGCTCCGAGCCGTGCCGCCTGTGCGCGTTTCTCGCCCTCATACAGGTGTCGGTAGCGACGCAGGAACAGCGCACCCCCGTCGCTGTGTCCGAGCCTCTCTGCCGCTGTCGCAGCGTCCATCCCGAACGACGCCATGAGCGAACCAGCGGTGTGGCGTAGCAGATGAAACGTGAACGCTGCGAACTTCGGATCGTCCATCGCCGCCGCGGTGACCGCCGGCACCCAAACGCGCTCGCGGAAGCCGCCCCGCGTCCACTGTTTGCCGGTCGATCGTCGGGAACACCAGCGGCGTACACGGCGCGCGAACGAGCAACTGCTCTCGTAGAAGCTGCGCCTCGATCTCTGTCAAATAGACACGCTGTGCCTTTCGATTCTTCGCGAGCTCTGCCGGCACCGTCAAGATTCCCGCCCGCAGGTCGAGCAGGTCCTCCGTCAGGTTGAACCAGAAGTTCTGACGAGCTCCAACCTGGCCGGCAACTAGCACCAAGCGCGAAACGTGCTCCGGGAACCACGACGCGAGCTCATAGAGCTCACGGATCGTCAGGGCGCGACCTCGGCGCGCCTGGTGCTGGATCGCCGGAATCTCAAGTACGGCAGGATCGACCCGCTGACCACGCGACTTCGCGTCGACAAGCACACGTTTCAGGAACCTCAAGCTCATTCTTCGCAGAACGCGGGTGCTTTTGCGCGCGCGTTGTGATGAAGTCCTCTACCGAGCGTCGGCGAAGTCCCGAGACGGGCTTCGTTCGGAACGGCTGCCCAAACCTTCGCGGGACGCTCGTAAAACTCGATAGTTCGGGGGCTTCGCCGCGTCGACACACGAAGCCGCGCGAGGAATGCATCGAGCTCATCCCCGAGCGTGGTGGGCGCTTCCTCGTGAAGTTCCCCCAGCGAGCGCCGAAGCTTCAGATCGAGTTCAAGACGCTCTGCCGCCTCCCTGGTCTGAACCGTCCTCGCTGGGAACGGCGCAACACGAACCTGGTAGGCCTGCTTGCCACGCCGTCTGATGCTCACGACGCCTCCCTATGCCGGTCCAGGTACTCACGCACCGCGCTCTCGGGGTAACGGCGCTCGCTGCCAACACGGACGGAACGGAGGCGCCCTCGCTGAGCCTCGCGACGCACGGTTTCCTGATGCACGGCCAGCAGTCTTGCGAGCTCGCCCGTCGTGTAGTGACGCTCAATGCCTCGGCCAGTCACACCGTCACCATCAGCTTGGTCGGCAGCGACATGGCATCGAGCGCATTCGTCTTTAGGTCCAGATGCTTAGCGATCTGCGAAGCGAGCTCGTTCGGCGTCTCGTACTCCGGCCAGAGCTCGCGAAACTCCTTCTGTAGCCGGTAAGCCTGCCGTTCGTTCTCTGACCAGTAGCGCTGGTACTCGGTGATCGAGAACGCATCGAGCCCTTCCGACCGCATGCCAATGGCCCATTGAACGATGAAGCCGGCGACCCTAGATGCCTTCGGGGTCATCTTCACGGCCGCCCGCATCGCGGACCACTTCGACAGACGCTCCGCTTTGGGCCCATAGGTCGAGACCGCCTTGTCGATTCCGCCCTGCTCTGCGATCACCGCGCGAGCGATGCAGTGGGCAAGGAGGGAGTCACGCCGGGGGTTTTGCTTCCTGACGATCTTGGTCACCTGACGGAGTATGTCAGGAAGACGTCTCGCTGTCAACGGCCAAAATCTCCCGGCATGGACCCCGAGCGCCCCGAGATCATCCTGCCTCTCACGTTCAAGGAGAAGTCGGGCCTATACGTCCCGACGTCGTTCGCGCCGGTTTTCGGCGATGTCCGTGTCCCGCCCGAGCTTGAGCCCCGACCGCAGCTGCTGATAGCCGGCCGGGGCCCATCGTTTTACGACCAGGTGTTCGCATACGCCACCGAGCAGGAGCTCGGGTTCGAGCCGATGCCGCCGGATGACGTCGTCGCGATAGCGCGAGCCGTCCAGTTCTGGCCCTCCATGCGATTTCTGACGAGGTTCCAGCGCGACCTTTGGAATGTGCAACTCGACCAGGCGGGTCAGATCGCCATTCTCAATCAGTGGTTCGGGGGCAGCGAGTTCGCCAAGCGCGCTGAGCCGTGGTTGCGGCAGGAGAAACAGCGCGTCTTGTTCTCCGAGCAGCAGCTCTTCGCCCTCCAGAGACTTGTCCTGCTGTACGCGCGCGACGGTGTCGTCGACGAAGACCAGTCCCAAGAGGAGTACATGGCTCTCTTTGCGGCGCTCTTTGCCGTCCCTGGGTCGATACTCGGAGCGGGCACAGGAATCGATGAAGAGCAGCCTGCGCGCGTCGAGGACGAGCGATGGATGCGGCTGTTCGTCGGTCACGGCGGCTTCGTCGGGCGGGGCGCGCTCCGAAACGAGCTCGGCCGTGCTGTACGGCTCTACGCGCAGATCGCAACTAGTGAAGCGCTACGGAGTCACCCGGACTACTGCCCAGTTGACGAGTGGCTCGACGAGGAACTCGGGCTATCGATTGTCGAGCTACAAGCGCTCGGTTTCGCCCTGCACGCAGGTAGCAAGATGCTTGACGAACGCGAGCCACTCGTGCTTGTCGACGAGACCTACTTCGCGACGACGCTTCTGGCGGACAAAGCTCGGGCAGGCCTAGACGCGTTGTCGGCGACGCGCGAATGGTTTGTTGAACGCTTTGAAAAGACGCAGTCGGACGCCCGTCGCGCGGCGTTTGAGATCAGCCCCATTTCTGCAGCGACCGGCGCTCCGTCAGCCGGACGGCAGGGTCATGCCCCTCGCCCCGCGCGCGCTCGAGGCATGGATTGGCGCCACCGGCGCCTACTACCGGCTCTTCGACATCGCGCGGGGCAAGGGCAGCAAGACGAGAAAGCGCTTCACTCGGTTCAATGGCGCGGTCGTTGAGACATATGCCGCCGAAGTGGTCGAAAAGGGCGTACCCGCCGCACGAGCCACACGACACGCTTTGGCTGCCGGGATCGGTCCATCGGGACCACACCTACGAGACAAACGAGGGGGAACGCCGGACACCCGACGTCGCGATTGATCTAACGCCCGACCTCGTCTTGATCGAGGTGACGTCAAGCCGGCTTACTGAGAAGAGCATCGTCGACGCTGATCCCGACTCCGTTCGAACGGACATCCAGAAGGTCGTCATCGAAAAGGTCGAGCAACTCGGCGGCGCGATCCGCGACCTACGAACTGGCGTTGCCGTCCTCCCGGACGTCGACATTGAGGCGATCGAACGAATCTGGCCCATCGTGGTTAGCAGCGAGGGGCTCTTCCAGACGCCTACGCTCTGGGCGCACGTCCGAGGCGCGGTCGTCGAATCACTCGCGCAGGCGAAGGTTCAGCCGTTGACACTGCTTGACATCGAGGATGTCGAGGAGCTGTTCGGGATGATCGTCGACGGCCACAGCATCATTGACCTCCTGCGTAGCAAGACAAGCGAGTTTTGGCGGGAGCGGGAGTTGGCGTCGTGGTTCCGCGATAGTGGCGTCGGTGACCCGGAGAGCAGCCCGATCTCGCGAGAACACCTAGATTTGGCGTTTGGCGCGATCGCCCGAGCTCTCTTCGGCGATGAAGCGGTTGCGGCCCATGTGGCGGACTTGGGTGCGGACGCGTAGAAACCTTGGGCCGCAGCTAGGGGAATGACGCGACTCCGTTACCCGCGTGGTCTACGTGATCAAGTCAGACGGCCCAGCCGGATCCGAAATACGTGATTGCTTCAGCCTGAGGTTCGGGGAGCGATAGCCGCTCAAGTTCGGACCGGGACGCAAGTACGGCTCTCCGAGGCGTCGATGAGGAGTTCGCGGAGCTCGTCAGATTCGATTCCTCGCGCCCGAGCTCGCGCGGCTCTACAAGACGCGCGCGATCTAGCTCAGCCCTCGTCCGACATCGCCGCCCGCGCCGCGGTGTCGAACGACGTGAGCGCGAGCGGAACGAGCTCGCGCAGACGCTCGTCGCGCGCCACCGTTGCATTTCGGAGACCTTCGATCAGGGGTCGCGCGACGCTCGCGTTTACGGGCGTGACCAGGTGCAGCCAGTAGGACGAGAGCCGCGGCGTCAGGACGGGCACCTCGACGATCAGCGGGCGCTTGGCGCGGATCGAGGCGATGCGCTCGATCATCTCGCGGTACGTCATCACGTCGGGCCCGCCGGCGTCGAAGGACCTGCCGAGCATGTCCTCGCGGCCGGCGGCCGCGGCCAGATACGCGGCGATGTCGTCAAGCGCGATCGGCTGGGTCGGCGTCGAGACCCAGCGCGGGCTGATCATCATCGGCAAGCGATCGACGAGCGCCACGATCGTCTCGAACGCCGCGCTCCCGTTCCCGATCACCATCGCGGCGCGTAGCGTCGTCACGGGCACCGAGCCCGAGCCGAGCACGTTCGCCGTCTCGGCCCTGCTGCGAAGATGGGGTGAGAGGTCGGGCGAGTCGTCGCCCAGACCACCCAGGTACACGATCTGGCTCAGCCCTGCGCGCTCGGCCTCCCGCGCCACCGTCTCGGCCGCGCGCCGGTCACGCTCCTCGAAGTCGCGGCTTCCCAGCGAGTGGACGAGGTGGTAGGCGAGGTCGACGTCGGCGAACACTCTTCGCACCGCCTCTCCGTCCGTCGCGTCGGCGGCCGCCCACCGGACCCTGCCGGTCGCCTGCGGCGGGCTGCGTGAGACGGCCACGACTTCGTGCTCCTGCTCGAGCAGCGGCACGAGCGCCCGGCCGACGGTGCCCGTGGCACCGAGCACTGCGATCTTCATCGCCCGGCCTCGAGCCAGAGTCGTGCGAAGTAGCGGCGACCGAGCGCAACGTGAAGCCGCGCCTGCACGTGCGGGTAGAGCAACCCGTTCCACAGCCGCCGCGGGCGGCGCACGGCGAGGCGAGGAAAGAAGCCGTCGATCGCGGAGCTGACCTCGCGCCGGCTCCGACCCCGCCTGGGTGAACGAGATCGAACCGGCCGGCGAGCGCGGCGAGCAGGCCCCCGAGGATCGGATAGCGACAGCTCACGGTGCTCGAAGTCACCGCGAGCTCGGGCTGCCCGAAACGGAGGAGCGCAGGGCCGATCCCGTAGAGCTTGACCTGCAAGTCGCGGGCGCCGGAGCGGACGCGGACGACGCCGAACGTCGAGCGCTCGACCTCGCGCCAGTACAGCTCGCCGAGCCGGCTCGCGCCGGCGGCGGACCGCTCGACGACGGCCGCCGGAAACACGATGCGCTGAACGGACTCGAACGCGCCTGACGGCAAACGGGTCTGGGTCGAGCTCCACGAGCTCCGGTGGACGCGAGAGCTCATCGACGCTCGTCGGCGACGCGCTCCGCCGCCGTCACCGGATCTCCCTCGAGAAGAGACGCACCTGTTGCGCCGGCGAGGGCGGCGCTCGCGCCGCCGCCCGCGAGCGCGACGGGGACGCTTCGTGCCAGCTTGGTCAACTCGGGCTGCGCGGCGCGAAGACGCTGCGCGGTCATCGCCGCGACGACGACGAGGCGCGGGTCGACGTCGGCAAGCGCCTCCTCGATCGTCGGGATCGGGGTGTCCGCGCCGAGGTACGTGATCTGCCAGCCGCGCTCCGCCAAGACGAGTCCGAAGACGATCAGCGGGAGGTCGTGCAACTCGCCCGGAGCACAGGCGAGGACGGCCCTCGGGCCACTGCCTTGGCCCCAGCCCCGGGCGAGGCCGAGCAGCCGTCCGCGCAGGACGTTGCTGGCGAAATGCTCCTGCGCCACGGTCGCCTCGCCCCGCTGCCAGCGCGCCCCCAGATCACGGAGATAGGGCAGGACCACGTCGCGCAGCACGGTTCGGAGCGTGAACGCGGCGAGCAGGCGATCGAGGATGGCATGCGCACCCGAATCGTCGAGCCGATCGAGCGCGGCCCGAAGTTCCGTGGACAGCCGCATCAGACCGGCCGAGGCTTCGTCGGCGGCGTCCCGAGGCGGCTCCGCGAGCGCCAGACGAGCAGCCTGGGCCGCCGACACGCCTGCGTCCAGGTGACGGCGCATGGCGTGCACGCGCTCCTCGTCGGCGGCGGAGTAGAGACGAAAGCCCCCGGCCGAGCGGACGGGTCGAAGCAGCCCGTAGCGGTGCTCCCACGCGCGAAGCAACTCCGGGGAGACACCGACCCGACGGCTCAGGGCCCCGATCCGCAGGTCGGCCGATTCCGTCATGCCCGCAGTTTACACAGAATCTCGACAAACACTTGACAGACCTGCGACCTATGGCTACTCTCCTCGGCGTCAGTCTCGACAAAACCTCGACAAGGAGTGAACGATGAAGAAGCTCGACATCCTCGCCGCCGTCCTCGTGGCCGTCGGCGGGATCAACTGGGGACTCGTCGCCATCGCCGAGTTCGATCTTGTCGCCGCGCTCGTCGGACTCGAGTTCGGTGAGACGAACGCCGCAAGCCGCGTCGTCTACGGGCTCGTCGGCGCGTCCGCCGTCTACCAGGTCATCCAGCAGCACGCGATCCGCCGCCGCTGGAGCAGCGACCCGCAGGTCTCGACCGCCTAGTCCACCCACCCGTCCCAGGAAGGAGACATCGTGTCCAACACCATCGCTCGCCCCACGAAGCCGGTCTCACTCGCTCTCGCGGGAATCGTCATGGTCGTCGCGCTCATCGCCGCGACCCTCGGCAACTCTCCCCGCGCGACGGCTGCGCCGGTCGCACAGCAGAACATCGTCCAGACCGCCGCGGCGGCCGGACAGTTCACGACGCTGCTCTCGCTCGCGAGGCAGGCGGGTCTCGTCGGTGCTCTCTCCGGACCGGGACCGCTGACGGTCTTCGCTCCGACCGACGCCGCGTTCAAGAAGGTCCCCAAGGCGACGCTTCGGAAGCTCGCCAACGACCGGATGGCGCTCCGGCGCGTCCTGCTCTACCACGTCGTCAAGGGCAACGTCACGGCCGGCCAGGTCGTGAAGCTCCGCTCGGCGAGGACGCTCGCCGGCCCGGCGATCGGGATCCGCGTGCGCGGCGGCTCCGTCTTTCTCAACACGTCGACGAAGGTCGTCAAGACCGACATCGGCGCGAGCAACGGAACGATCCACGTGATCAACAAGGTGCTGCTCCCGCCCGCGAACTGAGGCCCACGGGCGACCGCGATGGAGGCGGGCCACCGTGCCCGCCTCTGTCGCGGACCGACCCGGCTAGCGCGACGGTGCGCCGGTCGAGAACGCGCGCTCGAGGTCTGCGAACGTGCTCGTGAGCGCACGCCGGGTCGTGCGCTGCCACCCGACACTCGTAAGGACCACCTCGCCGCGCCGGTAGGCCAGGAAGCGAAGAAACTTCCGGTCTTCCGTCACCGCCTCAAGCTCAAATGGGCGACCGTCCGTGTCGAAACCCGGATAGCTCCCGTATTCAAGGTCTTGCCACTCAATGCCTCGCCGGGCCATTTCGGGATCTTGAAATATGAACAGCGGCTCGTCCGGCTTGACGAACAGCAGGGGGCGAAGCGTGTCGGACATCCGCGGGAGCAAGCCACCAAGCGCCGCAGCCTCATTAACTGGGCGATGCAGAGCCATGACGACCGCCCGGCGCGCCGTCGACCGGCTGCCGCCGGACGCCGCCGCCGCGCCGCTCAGGGGCCCCGCGCAGGGGGCGGCTTCCGATCGAGCAGACAGACCGCCACGAGCTCGTCCCAGGGGTCAAGACCCGGATCCGCGATGAGCCCACCGAGCCACGCCCAGACACGCCGCGCGTTCCGCAGGTTCCGCATCGTGCAGCCAGTCCGCAGGGTGAGCTCCCGGTCGATGTAGACGACTAAGCGCGGGAGATCGCCGGCGAGGACGTTCTCCGTGATCGGAGCCTTGTGGCCGGCCCCACCGACGAAGTAGCCGGAGAGGTACGCGCCAGCCTGGCCGCCGGGCCAGAACTTGCGGCTGATCCTCTGCCAACCATCCACGAACCCGAACCCGTACCTCGGTGCGAGCTCGGTTAGCGCTTCAACGTACGCCTTCGCCCACACAAGCTCCGCTGGATCTCCGACCGAGAGAACGCCATGCATGTGAGCGAGCCCGCGTTTCTGCTTCTCCCAGACTCGCGCTCTCAGTCGACCCTTGATCGCCGTCCGATCCTTTGCCCGCTTGCTCGCGGCGCGGTGCAGTTTGCTCCAGTTTGGGCCAGCGTCCTCGTTGAACAGCCGCGCCACCGTTGGATTCACTCGACAGCCAATCGTTCCTGAGCAGTTCACGGTTGCGCCGTGTCTGCAGTAGGTCGGATCGAACGGGTAGACGTCCCTCCCGGGCGCGGTGACGGAGAACATCACGGTGAGCTTGAGTGGACGCAGGTTTTCCAAGAGCCGGCGCCTCGTGTCCCGCGCCCAGGTCGGCGCGAACTCCGGGCAGGTTCGTGCGCTGCAGCGCTTGACGTCCAGGGGTATCGCCCGTCCGCACTTGCACCGGTGCCACACGTGGGCGCCCTGACCCGCAAGACGAAGCACGCTCGCGCCGGCCCCTGCCGACGCGGTACGGTCAGCCGGACGGCTCATCGCCTGCCACATCAGGCGGAGTCGGAGTTGTGATCGACGGCCCGCGCTTGCTACGCGGGTCGTCGGCTAATCGCGGTCGATCATCGTCCAACGGCTGTCCAAGTGCAGGGTTGGAACCGGTCGTTTCTGGTTGGTCCTGACCCTCGGCCTGTGACCCAACCTCCCCCTGCAAATCGCGGGAATAGTGGCCGCCCGTTGGCCCTAGTCGTGTAGTGGTCGGCCTGGTTCGATCCCAGGTGCGCCCATCGGCGAAGCCCCTGCTAGTACAAGGGTTTCGCGTCTGAGAGGGGGAGGCTGGTGCAACGCCGGTGCAACATCGCCGCGTCGGAGCCCTAGCCGACCGCTCGCAGGTGCCTGCTCCGGCGGGGGCGGGGCGTGGGTCCGGCGTGTTCTCTAGCGCGCCGCCTGCGCCTCGCGCCAGCCGGAGCGAGCGCCTCACGCACACCCTCGAACTCGTCGAGCGCACGCCGCCCACGTTGCACCCGGTCGCCTCGGTCGTACACGCGGTCGAGTAGCTGCCCATCGTCGGCGTGACCGAGCCGGGTCGCCGCCTGCTCCTTCGTGAACCCCGCGTCACGGAGCATTGTGGCGGCGGTGCGGCGGAAGTCGTGGGGGGCGATACCGACCGTCACCGTCTCCCCGTCCATCACCGCCGACCACTCGAACGGGGTAGCGGCGCCAGCGGCCAGCTCGTGCTCGCGGCGCCACGCGATGGCAGCGCGCCGGCGCGTCGGCACCACGACGGCGTTGCCTTTGGCCTCTCCCCGCCCGACCCGTAACCTCTCAGGCTTGACCAAACCCGCACAACGGGGGGCGCAGGTTTGGTCGCCGAGCCGGATCCTTGTAATGGAGGCCCGTATTCGGCACCGCTCTGATGGGGAGAGGCCGGCGGACTGAGTCGGGCCTCCAGTTTTTCTCGCGGGGGGTTTGCGGGGTCAGGAGCGGGGTTGGTTTGGGTCATGACCACCCCCGTCACGTTTGGTTGGCGCCTGCTCGTCGGGCGCGGCTGGGCTTTCACCGGTTCTTGTTAGCGACGAGTTGCCGCCGAGGTCTCATCTAATACCGGTAGATCGAAAACCGGGTCACGCCGAGCATCTCGGCCAGCTCCACGACACGTAGCTCGCCGAGGTGGAGCTACGAGACCGTCCGCGGCCGCGCGCTGCTCCTGCGGCCGTAGTGCACGGCTGCAGCGATGCCACCGAAGAGCAGAGCCAGGCCGAGCATCGCCCCGGCGCCGATGCCGAAGTCGCCCCAATCGAACCCGCTCGAACTCGGGACTTCGGCCCGAGTAGGCTGATTCGGCGCGCCCGCGTAGGTGCACAGCTCTCGGAATGCGTCGCGGGAATGCGTCGGGTCGAGACACGCCTGATTGAGTGCCTGGCCGCGAATCTCGAGCGCCTTCAGCTCGGCCGCGGTCGGATTGACTGCCAGCGCGACCGGCGTGACGGCGACCGCCACGGCCACGGCAGCAACGAGGAAGATGGTACGGAGGAGGTTCATCGGGTCTCCCTTCGGTCTCGACCGCCTCATGCTCTCTAGATCCCGAGTAGCAATGTGGCACTGTCCTAGTTCACCGATACACTAACGGCGTGACCTTCGACCTGTCAAGGTTCCGGCTCGATTCCGGGTCCGGCGTAGGAATCGCGGCGCAGATTCGGGCCCGAGTCGCTTTCCTCATCGCCGACGGGGAGCTCTCTCCCGGCGAGCGCCTGCCATCGGTCCGCGCGCTTGCCCGTCAGCTCGGCGTCAACGTGACCACGGTGCGTGCGGCGTACTCCAGGCTCGAGGCCGACCGTCTCGTGCAGACTCGACACGGCGTAGGGACGGTCGTGCTGTCCAATGACCCTCCGGCTCCGGCGCCAGGCGCGCGTCCGCTCGGGATCAACACCGTCGGCGTCATCATCGGGGGGCTGCACCCCTTCTACCTGCCGCTGCTTCGGGGCATCGAGGACGTCGCCGCGGAAGACGGAACGCTCGTCCTCATCGCTGACGCGCAAGACTCGCCGACTGTGGCGGAGGCCATGATCCGGCGTCTCGTCGCCCGAGGCGTCGCGGGCATCGCCGCGGTCTCCATAGGCGACATCGACGACGGTAAGGGTCCCGAAGCCGCCGCGATGCCCTCGCCGCCGATCGTGTACGTCGATCAGCCGCATCGAACGGGTCATGTCCTCCTCTTCGACGGCCGACGAGCGGGATACCTCGCGACGCGTCACCTCTGCGAGCATCGGCACACGAGGATCGGGATCGTGACCCCGCCACGATCCTGGCCGAACGTGCGCGAGGTCCACATGGGATACGTCGAAGCACTCGAAGAACACGGCGGCGACCTTTCTCCAGAGCTCGTCTCGGAAGTGGACGAGTTCACGCTGGATGCGGGTCAGCTCGGGCTTGCGCAGCTGCTTGCGCTTTCAGAACCCCCCACTGCTGTCTTCGCTATCGACGAGGTGCTCGCTCTCGGCGCACTGCAAGAGGCGCGCTCGCGGGGCGTCGAGGTCCCGGGAGAGATCGCTCTCGTTGGCTACACCGACTCGCCGGTGTCAATGCTTGTCGAGCCAGCTCTCACGATGGTCGCCGTGCCCTCGCGGGAGATCGGGATGCGCGCGATGCGCACGCTCAACGGGCTCATGAGCGGCCGTAGGCCGCGCCAACGGCGGGTTGTTCTCGACGTCGAGCTCGTCATCCGGGATAGCTGCGGTGCGCACGGCGCCCGGTAGTGCCAGCACCCTTCCGATTTCAGATCCGCACCAACTTGTCGCTCCGAATCCTGAAAATTGATGTGCGGGCTGCGGGTTTGCGCCCCGAGAAACACCCGCCCCCCGCTGCGGTAGCAGTCGAGTTCGCGCGTCCGACTACGTTGCCAACGCTGCATGCAGCGTCAAGACCACACCGAGACCACACGAGCAACGCACTTCGAGGCGAGCCGTCGCCCGAGGCAAGCGCAGCGTATCGCGCCTTCTTATGGGGTCGCCGTTATGGCGCGGCAAGAGGCGAGGACTAGAGTGGACCGGGGGTACTAGCTATGCATCAACGAGTGAACCGGCAGGTCAGACTGAAGTCCAGGCCGTCTGGCATTCCCCAGGCGGAGCACTTCGAGATCGTCGAGGCGCCCGTGCCGGACCCGTCGAATGGTCAGGTTCTGGTGCGCAGTATCTACCTGTCGGTGGATCCCGCGATGCGCGGTTGGGTCAGCGCGGTCGCCAACTATTCCGAGCCTGTAGCGCTTGGAGCGGTCATGCGCTCGCTAGCCGTCGGGCGCGTCGAGGAGTCGCGAAGTTCTGATTTCCACCCGGGCGAGTACGTGACTGGCATGTTCGGCTGGCAGGACTACGCTGTGGTGGACGCCGAGGCGATCGAGCGCGAGGTCGGCGGCTCAGGCTTGCCCATCTCGACATCGCTTGGCGTCCTCGGCCTCAATGGTCTGACAGCCTATTTCGCCCTCCTGGAGATTGGCCAGCCCAAGGCGGGCGAGACCGCGGTCGTGTCCACGGCAGCTGGAGCGGTCGGGTCATGCGTCGGTCAAATCGCCAAGATCAAGGGGTGTCGTACCGTCGGCATTGCTGGCGGGCCTGACAAGGTGCGTGTCTGTCGCGAGGAGTTCCGCTACGACTCCGCCGTCGATTACAGGGCTGACGATTTTGAGTCAGCACTCGATGCTGCCTGCCCTGAGGGCGTCGATGTCTACTTCGACAACACGGCCGGCCCTATCAGCGATTCCGTCATGCGGCGTCTCAAGGTCGGAGCACGGGTGGTCATCTGCGGCACGGCGTCCATCGAGAGCTGGGATCCGCCACCCCAGGGACCACGGGTCGAGCGTCATCTTCTCGTCAAACGCGCGCGAATGCAGGGTTTTCTTATCTTTGACCATGTTCAGCGCAGTCCCGAGGCACTGCGGGAACTCGAGAGCTGGGTGCGCAACGGACAGATCCGCTATCGAGAGGACATCCTCGACGGAATCGAGCAGGCACCGGGTTCGATCGCAGGGCTGTACCGCGGCGAGAATCTCGGCAAGCGTCTGATTCGGATCGCTCCGGATGTCCTGCCTAGAGGCCCCTTCCCTACGCAAACCTAGACTGGACACCCGGCGATCCGGTCATAAGCGCGGCACTGGCCCACTGGCCCGGCGCTAGAAGCTCAAGGGACATTCCCGCACACTCGCGCAGGCGAGCCGCGCGTTGTCTCATGGGCCCGATCCGCTTGCTTCCGGGCTGGGGTCAAACAGCTTCCAGTGCCCCTCGGAGACGACTTCGACGGTGCCGTCGGTTACTTTGATGGCGGTCGGATCGTCAATCGCGGCGGTCAGAACGTGTGAATACGTGTCGAGCGGGAGCGACTTGCGCGTGTGGCCGAGCTGCGCCGCCACCAGTGTCACCGGAACACCCCGGCCGATCTGCACGCTCGCGTAGCGGTGTCGCAAATCGTGGGGGTGGCGGTGAACGATCGCGGCGGCCTTACAGGCGCGCGCCATCACGTTCTTAGCGACTGCGGGGTGAGTTCGCGCCTCGAGCGGAACGCCCGCGGCCAACTGGTCTGCACGATCACGAGCGACTCGCCCGGTCTGCACGTCGGCGACATGTTCGTTGTCCGCGGCAACGAACCGACCACCGACGGCACGTCCTGGGCGTTCACGGGGCGCACGACCGGCGGGAAAAGACTGCGTACTACCCGCGGGGCCGTTTCTTCGGCATCGGCTTTGTTTTGACTTTCGGCTTCGGAACGACTTCCGTCTGCGGCGATGCTGCAGTTCGTGTCACCCAGCGGCAGTCGACGCCGTGTGCGTTGCAGTCGTACTTCGTCGCGGTCACGATCGCCCGCAGTCGGCTACCCACGTCAACTGAGCGCACCTTGTAAACCCGCCCGATCGCCCCCGCGATTGGTGAACAGACGTCGAAGTGGCACCGCTCCCAGGCGAACGCGTACGCACATGCCGCGCCACAAGCGGAACCATCACCGTACAACCATGAGCCGTTGTGCCCGACGACGCCCCAACCCACGGCCGCGCGGCCCGTCAGCTCAGGGGACCCGTTGTTGTACGGCATCTCCGCCTGCGCCGCGCCAGCAAGCGCCAGCGTGGCCGCGATGGTTGCGATCAGCGTTCTCGTAGTCCCCACCTCCTCCGACTAACACCCTCTCCTCTTGCCCGGGCTCTCATCGCGAGTCTCCTCTGAAGACTCCGGCGGCGGTTCTTCCGGCCTGCGTCCAAAAACCGCGTCGACGTACTTGCGGCGCCGAAACGGGTGCCGTGTTCGGTCGATGGAGGCGGAAACGCGCTTCGCGATGCGAAGAGGCCGCGGTTCCTCTATTTCCTCGCAATCGAGGTCACGTCCAAACACACAATGGACGTACTGTCGCGTTAGCCAGACATTCTCAAGCGAGTAGTGACACAGGAAGAAGCCAGCGGCTTCCGCGTGGGCAACAAGCACAGCCGGCTCGATAACCTCGTCAATCGGCTGGAGTTCAGCAGGTCGCTTCTGCCGGAGAAAGCGCTGGTAGAACGGACTCGGATACGTGAGCACGACTACGGCATTCGGTGCCGCCACGGACCGAAGGTGCTGAAAGAGCTCACCGTGGGAACTCGCTGGCAGATGCTCGATCACATCGACCAGCACCACCACGTCAACCGGCTTCACGATTTGAGAGCGGATGGTTGCAAACTCCGTCAGCACGTCACAGACGAGGAATTCGACGTTCGACTGACTGATGGTCTGCTGCGCGTACCAGATGTTGCGCTCACTGAGGTCGCAAGCAAGCACATGCCCGCGTTTCGCTTGTTTTGCGACTCGCTCGGTCACAATGCCGATCCCGCAGCCGAGTTCAAGGACATGGCTATCGGGATCTACGTACTGAAGGACGCGTTGTCCGGCTTTTCGAATTCTCGGGTTATTACCGACCCGATAATCGAGCATGCGCGACTGCAGAAACGCATCGTAGAACTCGCGGCTAGTCTCAGCTGCATCGCGCTCCGGGCCGGATTGTTCAGGCGTGACTGGGTCAGTCACCTCGCGACCAATGCTCCAATCCGAATTCGCCGGCGATAGATTGAGGTACCTCCTCTCCGCGTTCGACCGTAACACTCGCGACGCGCAGACGTCCTGTGACGCAGCCGAAGCGCGCCCGCGCGCCGACTGCCGTTGTCGACGCTGGTGACGGTCTCGAGACCACACCGAGACCACACGGGCACATCATCTGGCGACATCTACGGCAAGTACAGCAATGGAAGAATGCGGGTTTCGCGGCTGACCCGCCTGCGCTTCCGCGCCGGGAAGCGCCACTCTTGGGGGAGAGCGGATTAGCGGCCAAGGTGCCGCCGTTCAGACCACACCGGGCCGGCGCAGTCGAGTGACAGCACGCTCGTCTCGACGGTCACGACGGAGCCGGAGGCTGCGAGTTCGGGCGACGTAGACGGCACGGGGAGTGAAGGCAGATGATCCAGGCGAATGGCCAGATGGCGCCCTCGCGGGAAGGTGGTCTGGGTACCGTTCGCGACCGTTGTCGCGCTTGTTGTTGTTGCCGTTGTGCTTCAGTCGACGGGCCTGGTCGTGTCGACCGTGGGTGGCAAGGGTGCGAGCAATGCCCCAACGATCCCGGCATGTAACGCACGCACCCTCTCCGAGGGTTTCACTTACCACTTTCGCGACCCGCACCGGGGCGAACTCGCGGTCATCCACGCACGAGGTCAGATCGGCAGCCCGATCACACCCGACCCAGACGCACGCGACCTCAACCTCACCAAGCGTGTGATCGGCGTCCCCGGCGATACAGTGGTCGGTCGCGGCGAACGCGTCTTCGTCAACGGAACGAAGGCCGACGACATCGCGACCGCCCCGTTCCCCTCGACCCGTCTCGGAGCGAAGCAGTACTTCGTCCTCGGCGACAACCGCAGCGAGTCGCAGGACAGCCGCGACTTCGGGCCGGTACCACGCGACGCAATCTTCGGCCGCGTCTTTCTCACCTACTGGCCGCTCGGACGATTCGGGACGCCCGGCTACGACAAGACGCTTGTACCGCCGGGACAGGTCGTATGCTGAGCGCCTACCCGCGGCGCCGGGCGACATTCCCGAACACTGGCCCCCAGGCCGCTACTCCTCGAATAGGGGTGAGGGGTTGAACGCGGCGGCTTTGGCTTTCGAAGGGGTCAGTGCTCCGCTCGAGGCCCGGGGTAGGACTGGCGGCACGGCACCGGCTCAGGCCTTCTCTCGCCACACGCAGCCTCGCAGGCCCGGCAGAGAAGCTCCCGCCCTTCAAAGCGGAGCTTCAGCCGGCCTCGGAATCGGCCCGCCGGTTGGGTGCGCCCGCAGCGGCTACACGTCAGCGCCTCAGTCAAGGCTCAACCCTCTCTAAGTCGAGGCTCCCCACGCACGCCTGCCCATAAGGGGTTATCCCGAACAGACGCACGCGGGGACCTTGCCGCCGAGACTAACCCTCCGTCATTACGACGAGAAGGGCTGTGTGAGTTGGTTCGCTCGCGTTCCGAATCCCAACGACCAGCACCGCCGGCTTCACTGGGGACCGCGCGCGATCCTCTGACGCGATGAGCGGCGAGTGGAGGCCGAGACGGCGCGACCCGACGTGCGTTCCCGAATCCGCCCGAACTCGTCTGCGTCGAGTGCAGCCGCCGAGCACCGCGCGGCGCGCCAGGGCGGTTTTCGGTTGCTTGGAAAGCGAGCGGAAAGCCACGGCTCGACGAGTACGGCGTGATGTCGGGCGGGGAAGGCGAGTGACGTCCTGACACGCACGCGCGTTGTACGCTTTGACCTCGAGATGAAGGGACTGAGGGCCCGCCCCCGCGACCGCCTGCTCGAGCTCGACGAGGTCGAGCGGCGACTGAAGCCGTTCGGGCGCCGGTACGTGGGGGTCCGTGAGATTCCGCTCGACGCGCTCGTCGGCACAGATAGCCGTGCCAGCTCGTTCACCCGCGACTTCCGCCCGCTTCACGATTTCAGCCGCGACCGACTGCGCTCGCTCGCGGCCGCGTTCGCCGACAGCGCCTTCCCGCCGATCGTCACGGTCAAGCTCGGTGAGGCGTACTTCGTGATCGACGGTCATCACCGCGCCGCCCTCGCGCGGCGACGAGGCGCAGAGATGATCGACGCCGACGTCACCGAGCTCATCGCGCGCGTCCCTCTGCCGGCCGGGGCGGACATGCTCGAGGTCGTCCTGCGGGAGCTCGAGCGGATCTTCCTCGAGGACAGCGGGCTAGCCGAGGGGCGGCCCGGCGTGCGCGTCTCGGTCAGCCGGCCCGCGCACTACCTCGAGCTGCTCGAGAACGTCCAGGTGCACGGCTACCACATGATGCGAGGACGCGAACGCGTGCTCGAGAACGCGAAGATCGCGGCGGACTGGTACGACGCGATCTACACGCCGACGCTCGCCGCGATCGACCGCCTGAACCTCGGCCGCCTCTACCGGGACGCGCCGCCCGGGGACCTGTTCCTTCTTCTCCACCGGCACCGGCGGGACGCGTTTCCCTCGACCGGCTGCCCGCACCTCGCGCAGACCGTCGTCTCGGTGATCGGCGACGGTGGGCGGCGGCGCCGCCTGCGGTTGCCGGGCCGCAGGGGCCGTTCGCCGGCCTAGCCTCCAAGCGCACTACGGCTACTCGGAGAACGGCAGTTGCGTGGAGCCGGTCGCTACCTCCCAGAGATGACCGTCGAGGTCGGCGAAGTAGCCGCTGTATCCGCCCCACTCGGTTCGACGTGCTGGCTGGATGATCGCGCCGCCTGCGCGCTCGGCCTCGGCCAGCACCGCAACAACACGATCTTCGGAGCGAACGTTGTAGGCGAGAGTGACACCGCGAAAGCCGCTGCCATCGGCTGCTACGCCAGCGTCATCCGCAAGCTCCACCCACGGGTAGAGCGTTAGCGCGGATGAGCCGTCGCCGAGAATGAAGCAGACCCAGTCGTCGACCTCTTGCTGGATCGGCCAGCCGAGTCCGTCGTTGTAGAACTCCTTCGCCCGGTTTACGTCTTTGACGCCGAGCGTGATGGCGCTGACGTGTGGCTTCATCGTTTCGCCCGTCCCCTTGTCACCGGCACGGATTATGAAGCCGCGCTCGTGACGTGCGAGGGTGGGGGATCCGGCCTTCTCCCCGGACCTGTGCCCGGCCTGGACCGGAAACCCACTTCCGTCCGACCTTGGCCGGAGCGAGCCTCTAGACCGCTGAGGATCCCGAGCTGATGCTGTGGGTGCAACCGACGGCTCCGTCGCCAAGGCCGTAGGGTTGAACGGTGGACTGGCTCTGGCTCCTCGGGGTCGTCGCGACCATCGCCTGGATCGTCGCGATCGTCGACATGGTTCGGCGGCGCGCCTCGCTCTCGCGCGGGCAACTCGGGGCCTGGCTTCTGATCGTGATCATCGTTCCCATCCTCGGGACGATCCTCTACTTCGTGTTCGGCCGGAAGCCTGCAGTCTAGGCGCGAGCCGGAAGCCCCTCGCGTCGCTCTTACTCGCCGTCGTGAGAGGTCATCACGTCCGAGTGCGGTAGTGAAGAAACACGGTGCCATTGCGGAACCGGCGTTCGTCCAGCAGTTCGAGCTCGATGCGGCGATCGCGCGGCAGGGACTGCTTTCCCGCGCCCACGATCACCGGCACGACGAACATCTGGTAGCCGTCGACCAACCCGGCCCTGATCGCCTGGGCGGCGAGATCGGGCCCGCCGACGCTGACATCGCGATCTGACTTCGCTTTCAGCTGCCGGATGGCCTCGGGGTCGAAGTCGCGCTCGATCCGTGTCTGGGCAGTCCGGGCGGCCTCGAGAGTCCTGGAGTAGACGATTTTGTCCGCGGCTTGCCAGATCTCCGCGAACTCCTGCACGAAAGACGGCTGCTCGTCGAGGGCCGGCGGGTCGTCCCAATACGCCAACACCTCGTACATCCGGCGTCCGAGCAGATGCGTGCCGACCGGCCGCTCGAGGTCGTTGATGAACGTGTGGACCTCCTCGTCGGGCTTGGCCCAGTCGAATTTGCCCTCCTCGTCCGCGATGTAGCCGTCGAGCGAAGCGATCGTCGAGTAGATCAAGCTGGCCATGGTCTCTTCTCCTTTACCCGTTGCCGATGACGTCGCAGCGCCTGATCACCGCCCTACGGTCGCTCACACCGCGACGCTACGACTGGGACCGCGGGCCGACGCTGTATTCATCGGCGTGCCGATCCTCCGGTCGAGCAGAAGCGCCTTGGGGTGGGCGAGCGTGCGGAATGTCCCTTGAGCGATTAGGAGGTGGCCAATGCGTGCTCGAGGGCGGCCCGGTCGGTCGGCCCGCCGTGCGTCGCAAGCACGTGCTCGACCGGCAGTACGAGTAGCGAGCGCAGCCCCTCGGCGATCTCCTCGCGCGTCACGCCGGGGCGGAGCCACCGCTCGTTGATCTCGAGGCCTCGGCCGAAGTCGACGAGCGTGTCTCCGGAGATCACCGCACGCCGGCTCTCGACCCAGAGCACCGTGTCGTTCGCCTTGTGCCCGGCGAACACGTCGGCACCGAACGGCAGCCGGTCGCCGGCCGAGTACGGGCGTGCCTCGCCCTTCCGCTCGCGGAGCAGCCAGACGACGTCAGGGCTGCCGTCCCCGGCCTGCTCGGCGGTGAGGCCGTACGTGTCCATGAGGAACTGCGCGCTGTCGGGCAGCGGGGTGTAGACCGGCATGCCGAGCCGTTCGACCAGGCTCTCCGCGTCGCGTTCGTGCCACGGCGCAGTCAGCACGATCGCCGTCTCGCGCTCGGCCGCGAGGTCCTCGAGCTCGCTCGGCACGGCCAGCGGATCGAAGAGCAGCAGCCGTTCCCCGTCGTCGATCGCGTAGGAGGACACGTTCTCGCTCCACGGCTCGGTCGACCGCCACTGCGGGTGCGGTGCCTCCCAGTGCCAGAGTCCAGGACGCAACTCGCGCACGGCACGATGCTACTGATCCTCGCAGGACCGCACCACCGACGATCAGGCCGATCGAGGCGGGTGCCGGAAGGGTGACCGACAGGACACTTTGCGTCGTCCAGACGCGACTATTCTCGCCGGTGTCTGGGAGGCAGCGGCGGTTCGGTGTGCAACCGTGTTCAGGTGGTCGGAGCGTAGGTTGCGAGGATCGCACCCGTGGTCGTCACCTCGCTGCGAACAAGTCGCAACGGTCTGCGTGCACCATCGTCGCGGAAGATGCCCTTGCCGCCGCCCAGCACGACGGGGTCGATCATCAGCCGCAGCTCGTCGACGAGGTCGTTCTCGATCAGGCTCCGCACCAGCTCGGCGCTGCCGATCACGTGCACGTCGGCGCCATCCTGTTGCTTCAGCGCTGCTACGGCATCGGCGACGTCGCCTTGGAGCACTGTCGAGTTCTGCCACTCGAGCGGATCACTGAGCGTCGTCGACGCCACGTACTTCAGCTTCGTGTTCAGAGGCTCAGCGATTACCTGCTCCTCCTCGGGCGCGTTCGGCCAATACGCGGCGAAGATCTCCCACGTGCGGCGCCCGAGCAGGAAGTCGCCCGCCTCGACGATGCTCTCGAGCACCCACTTCTGTGAGAGGTCGTCGAAGTAGCCGAGGTGCCAGCCTCCGTGCTCGAAGCCGCCACTCGGGTCCTCGTCGGCTCCGCCCGGCGCCTGCACGACTCCATCGAGGCTCATGAACTCGTTCACAATGACTTTGCGCATCTCTGTGCTCCTTCCCGTTGATCACGCCTGAAATTCGAGGAGCAATTGCCAGGCAAGCAGGATCTCATCCGGCTCACTCGCTCACGAGTACGTCGCCCAACGCGAGCCGCATCGTGTCGGCGGACTGGATCACCGAACCTCGGCGACCATCAGCTTGTTGCCCTCCGGGTCGCGGAACCAGAACAGCGGCGGGACGGCGTCACCGAAGCGGCTGACCTCGGAGTCGACCTCCACGCCGCGGTTCTTCAGCTGCGCGTGGTAGCCGTCGATGTCGTCGGTCTGAAGCGAGATGCCAGTGTCCTTGCCGCCCGCGGTTACGTCCGGACCGGGAGGGCAGATCGCGATCGGCGTGTCGGCGCCGGCCGGCGCGACCTCGATCCAGCGGTTGCCGTCGCCGAACGGCACGTCGGCGCGCTTCTCGAGGCCCAGCGTCTCGGTGTAGAACTGGAGCGCGCGATCCTGGTCGGCGACCGGGACGATGACGTTGGCGAGCTTGCTGACGCGGATGCTCATGGCACTCCTCCTGAGTCGGGGTTGACACTGCGTAGGACCGTCGTCGGCCGGGCAATTCATCGGTCACGACGAACGGCTACCGATTCGTCAGTTACCCGCCGTCGCGTGGGCGAGCGTCCTGTCCCTCGACCAATACGACGACTCCGCTGGTACGTGCCTGGAGCGCGGACCAGCGCGCTAACGAACGGCATAGCGCCTGTGGGCGAGCAGGACGTGGCCGGTTGTCGCGGAGTCACCGTCACCGAGGGCGAGGGTTTCCTCGGTCAGACGCGGCCGCGGAGGGCCAGGACGTTCGCAACGAAGCGCTGGGTCTCCGGATAGAGACCGTGCTTTCGGACTGCCCCCGGGCCTTGGTAGTACGCGCCGAGGGCGAGGCGCACATCGCCGTTGAACTGCTTGAGCAGGTGGTCGAGGTAGGCGACGCCGACGCGGATGTTGCCGTCCGTCGTGCGCTCGATGCGAAGGCCGATCACGAAGAGCTCGACGAAGTCGCGCGTCTCGGGAATCACCTGCATCACGCCGACGGCTCCGACCGACGAGCGCACATCCGGCTGGAAGCCCGATTCCTGCCACGCGAGGGCGCGCGCGAGCTTCGCGCTCACGCCGTAGTGGACGGCCCAGCGGTCGATCGAGGCGGCGACCGTCGTTCTCTGTGCCACCGTCTGACCTTTCGGAACGACGAGCTTCGTCCCGATCAGGAGCACGCTCGTCGGATCGAGCTTGTTGCGGCTGGCAAGCGCGCGCACGGTCGTTCCGTTGCGCTCGGCGATCGCCGTCAGCGTCTCGCCCGGCCGCACGACGTGGCGTGTCGATGCTGTCGCCTTCGTCTTTGCTTTTGTCTTTGCCTTCGTCTTCTTCGCAGCCTTGCCCGCAATGAGCGCCTTGCGCGTCGCCTTGCCGACGATGCCGTCGACGGGCAGGCCCGCCTTGCGCTGGAACCTGCGCACGAGGTCCTCGGTCGCGGGGCCGAAGTTGCTGTTCAGCCGGCTCGGTGGGAGTCCGTTCTTCGCGAGCAGGTACTGCAGCACGGAGACGTCGAAGCCGACCTTGCCCCGCTTGAGCGTGCGCACGCCGAAGAGCGGCCGGCCGTACCGCCCGAGCGCGACCCGCGTCTGCTTGCCCGCCTTCCCGTCGGCCGCGAGCCCCCGCTCCTGCTGGAATGCGCGGACGGCGTTCTTCGTCATCGGCCCCGCGATGCCGTCGATGGGGCCCTTGTAGTGGCCGTAGCGGTAGAGCGCGACCTGGAGGCCGGCGACCTCGTAGGGCGCCATCGCCGAGGCGCCCGTCGGGGCGGCTACGGCCAGCGCTACGACCGCGACTGGGATAGCGAAACGGCGCACGGGTCCTGCCACTACTCGGTCGCCGGTCGTTTTCCTGCTACACCCCGCGCGGCTCCTAGGGTTATTCTCGCCCGATGAGCACGCTCGGCGAGCTGATGCACGACACCTTCGTCACCGTGGCCCCCGAGGACACCATCGGGGAGGCCGCCCAGAAGATGGTGGACGCGGGCCGCGGGGCGGCAGCCGTGTCCGATTTCGGCCGGCTGATCGGGATCCTCACCGACCGCGACGTGATGCGCTCGGTCGCGGCTAGGACTCATTCCTCCGAAGAGCGCGTCCGCGCGTGGATGACACCCGACCCGATCACCGCCCGCCCCGACGACACCGCGGACGAGGCGGCGAAGATCATGCTCGACAACGGTTTTCGCCACCTCCCGATCGTCGACGGCGAGCGTGCGATCGGGATCATCAGCATCCGCGCCGTCCTCCGCGCCGCGACCCAGGAGTAGTTTTTGGACCCAGACCGGTTCGAGCCCGCGCTCCACGCGCTCTTCGACGAGTTCCCGATCTCGCCCAATCCGAACGGCCGCCGCTTCACTCGCATCCTCGACGAGGTGCCGGGGCTCGCGTGCGAGAACAACCTTGCGCTGCTCAACCTCGCCGCGAGCATGCTCGAGCCGGGGGAGAGCTATGTCGAGCTCGGGAGCTACCACGGCACGAGCCTGATCGCCGCGATGGTCGGCAACGACGATGCCGACTTCATCGCGATCGACAACTTCTCGATGAGCGGTGCCTCGCGGGCGGAGCTGGAGGAGAACGTCAAGCACTTCGGGCTCGAGCTGCCGACGATCGTCGAGGGCGACGCCTTCCAAGTCGTCCCGTCCGGCGCGCTCGCGGGCAAGAGCGTCGGCGTCTACTACTACGACAACGGGCACACCTATGAGAAACAGCTCGACGGGCTGCGGATGATCGAGCCGTGGCTCGCCGACCGCGCGCTCCTGATCGTGGACGACACGGACTGGGAGCAGGTCGAGCGCGCGACGCGCGACTATCTGGAGCAGCAGCCGAAGGCGCGCTTGCTCGTCTGGATCCCCGGCAAGGACAATGGGTACCCACACTGGTGGGAAGGCGTGAAGGTGCTCGCGTGGGAGTCGGACGCCGCCGCCGTGCCGGAGCCTGCGGCGCGCGCCGCGGCAGTCGTCCAGCTAGAGGCTTGACGATCTAGTCGTCGGGCTCGCCGTCGTCGTACTCGAGCGACTCGATGCGCCCGATCACGCCGAGCCCGCGCCAGAAGATCTTGTTCGAGCGGGGGTACCAGGCCATGTCGTTCGGCCGTCGCGTGCCGTAGATGAGCATCGTCAGGCTGCTCGAACCGGCGCGGAACCAGTGGCTGACACGCGTCCCGGGCGGTCGTGCGATCACGTGGCCCGCGCGAATCGGGATCTCCTCCTTCGTCACGCCGCGCGCTTCTGCGACCGGTGAGGGCCAGAGGTGAAGCGTCCCTTCGCCTTCGAGGATGACGAAGACCTCCTCTTCCTCGGAGTGGCAATGGGGCACTGAGCCCCGCGCGCCGGGATCGAGCCGCTCCCAGTGGAAGCCGGCCTGGTCGGAGCGCTCCTGCGTTGCGAGCGGTGCCGTCGTCGCCTGCCCCCAGTGTTCGAACTCGACCTCGTCGATGTTGAGAATGTTCGGTGGCCGCTCGGCCGGCTCGTCGTACGCGAGCGGCGGCGCCTCGGCTTCGCGATCCCAGGGGTCGTCGATGCGCCCCTCGACCCACGGCCACCCCAGCCGGACGGCGCCCGACCGCGGCAGCCAGCCGAAGTCGGTCGGGTGCCTCGTGCCGTAGACGAGGTATTCGAGCCCGTCCGGGCCGGCCACGAACGTGTGCGCGAACTCGTTCGCGCGGTGGATGACGCAGTCTCCGAGGCGCACCTCGTGCACCTGGCCGTCCTGCCACGCGAGACCGGAGCCCCCGAGCACAAAGAACACCTCCTCGGAGACGCCGTGCGAATGGGGCGGGGTCGGGAGCTTGCCGGGCGCGACGCGCACCCGGTTGACGCCGACGTCCTTCGTCCCGGCGGCCTTTCCGAGCCTCTGCCAGGTGGCGTCCATCTCGCCCTTAGCGCGGCGGTAGCGCTCGACGTCGTCCCAGTGGGCGATCCCCATAGAGCTAGTCGGCGTCGACCCTCAGGGCCCAGGCGTTCTCCCGGATGATCGGGGTGGCGCTGCCGTCCGCGTCGAGCCCGTCGACGTCGACTCCGGCGCCGCCGATCATGAAGTCGACGTGGACGGTGGAGTCGTTCACGCCCGCCTCGGCCATCTCCTCCGCCGTCATGGTCGAGCCGCCTTCCACGGCTTCTGTGAGTGCTTGACCGAAAGCGATGTGGGACGTCGCGTTCTCGTCGAACAGCGTGTTCAGGAACGTGAGCCCGGTCCGCCCGACGCGGGAGTCGCCGTCGACGAGCGCGACCTCGCCGAGGCGTCTCGACCCCTCGTCGGTCTCGATCTGCTTGCGCACGACCTCTTCACCGCTCGACGCCTTCACGTCGACGATCTCGCCGGTCGCGAAGCGCAGCTCGAGGTCGCGCACGATCGTCCCCTGGAGGACGAGCGGCATCGTCGAGCGCACGGTGCCTTCGGTGCGGCGCCGATCGGGCGTGGTGAACACCTCCTCGGTCGGCATGTTCGGGACGTGCGTCTGGCCCCACGCCGTGCGCGTCTCGGCTGCGAGCCAGCGAGACCGTGGGGTCAACCCGACGCTGAGGTCGGTCCCGGGCCCGTTGAACCGGACCGCGTCGAAGCCGCGCTCGTTCAGCGACGCGGCGCGCGTCTTGAGCGTCTCGATGTGCGCGCGCCACGCGGCGACAGGGTCGGCCTCGTCGAGCCGCACGGTCGCGCCGACGGCCTTCCAGAGCCTGTCGACGTCGGGCTCGCCGAGCACGGCTTCGGCCCAGCCCGGGTTCGGGCTGCCGACGATCGCCCAGGAGAGCTTCCCGGATGCGACGAGCTCGAGCTGGCGCGTCCGGAGCGCCTTCATGCGAGCCCTGGCGACGCGCCGCTGGTCGAGGTCGGACAAGAGGTCGGGCTCGGCGTCTCCGACGAGAAGGAGAACCGCTCCCTGCCGCTCCGCAGCGTCCTCGAGGCGCGCGAGCAGCCACGGAGGGGTCCACTCCAGCTCCTCCTCGGGCCCGAGCTCGATCTGAGAGCGGCGGACGTGAGGATCCGTGACGTTGACGTCGACCCAACGCGCCCCGATCCGGTACGCCGCGTCGGCGGCCGCCCGCGCGAGCTCGAGGTGCTCGGGGTTGCAGTTGATCTGGAGGTCCTGACCCGGCTGAAGGTTCACGCCGATCTCGACCGCCAACCGCGCATAGCCCTGGAGAAGCTCTTCCGTCGCCATGATTCGCGAACCATAGTCGTGCTCCGCATCTGCATCGCCGTCGCACTGCTCATCGTCCCTTCCGCGCGGGGGGCGACAGGCATCTTCGCGATCGGCGACTTCGGCGTCGGTGGCGCGCGCCAGCGAGCGGTGGGCACAGCCGTGCGCGACTACGAGTCGCGCACGTCCGCGGATGTGCTGGTGACGCTCGGCGACAACGACTACACGCGTGGTCGCTCGTTCCGCGCGAACTGGACGTCCAGCTTCGGGTGGCTGAGCGCCGCGGGGATCGGCGTCGCTGGAACGCTCGGGAATCACGACGTCCAGGTCGAACGCGGGCGTTATGAGTTCGGCCTTCTCGGCATGCCAGGTCCGTACTACGTGCGGCGCGTCGACGACGTGGAGCTGATCGTGCTCGACTCGAACGCGATCACGACGACGCAGACCCGGTGGCTGAAGCGCACGCTCGCGCAGCGGTCGGGGTTTCGGCGAATCGTCGTCCTGCATCACCCGCCGTACACCTGTGGGGGCCATCTTGGGAGTGCGGCCGTGCGGCGGGCCTGGGTCCCGCTCTTCGAGCTCTACGGCGTTCGGCTAGTCCTGAGTGGACACGACCACAACTACCAGCGGTTTGCGAGGCGCGGCGTCACCTACGTCGTCCACGGTGGCGGCGGCGCCGGCCTCTACAAGCTGCGCGCGTGCCCTCGCGGTTACCCGCCGAGGCTCGCGGCGCGGGTCGGGCACGGCTTCCTCCACCTCTCGGCCGATCCGGACAGCGTCGACGTCGAGGTGCTGGACCTTGCGGGAGAGGCGATCGACCGCTTCCGTGTGACGTGATGGGACGCCCGCGGCGTAGAAGCGATGTGAACCGGCCGACGTTCTCAGCCGTCGCCGAGGACTGCCTGGACGAGGTCTATCGCTACCTGCTCATGCTTACCGCCAACCCCAGCCTCGCCGACGACCTGACGGGCGCCACGTTCGAGAAGGCGTTGAAGCACTGGCGACGCTATGACCCTCGCCGGGCCGCTCCGATCACCTGGCTCTGCAGCATCGCGCGAACGACCGCGCTCGACCACTTCCGCGCCGACGCCCGCCGCCGGCGACGCGAGGAGCGCTTCGCGCTCGAGCAGCCGGAGGCCGACGAACTGCATTTCGCCGGGCTCTCTCCCGAGCTCGAGGCCGCCGTGGCGGAGCTGACCGCCGCGGAGCGCGAGGTGCTCGCGCTCCGGATCGTCCTCGACTTCGACGCCGAGTCCGCCGCGCGCGTGCTCGGCGTCTCGCGCACCGCGTGCTCGATGCGGCTTGCGCGTGCCCTGACCAAGCTCGAAGAAAGGATGGCCGCGGATGCGCTCGCCTGACGCGCCCGACGTGGAACGGATCGAAGGGCTCCTTCGCGGTATGCCGCCGGAGACCGAGCGCGACGCTCACCTCGAAGGCATGATCCGAGAGTTGCGCACCAGCGCACCAAGGGCGCCACGAGAGGTGCGTGAGCGCGTGCGCACGCTCCGCGAGCCCGAGCGGCGGGGCTCGCTCGGCTGGCGGCCGGTGCTCGTGGTCGTGCCGCTCGCGCTGGCGTTCGCCGGGGCAGCGTTTCTAAGCCGGGGCGGCTCCGGAGACGACGATGCGAGCTTGTCAGCGCGAAGCTCAAAGGCGTTGGAGCCGACCGTCTCGGAGGACGCACGCAGCTCGCTCGAGTTCTCGACGTCGCCTACGCCGGCGCCCGGCGCGGCGCTTGCACCGACGCTCTCCGATACGGCTCGCGCGCAGGAGTGGGACGTCTCGCTCGAGCTCGCCGTGCGCGACAACCGCAGCCTCTCAGATGCGAGCGCGGAGGCGATCCGCACGACGCGCTCGCTCGGTGGGTTCGTCGTCTCGTCGAACGTCGCGACGCAGGGAAGCACCGGGCGGGCTGATCTCGTGCTGCGGATTCCACAGCGCCGCGTCCAGGACGCGATCGCGCAGTTCTCCGAGCTCGGCACGATCACCGGCCAGCAGGTCACGGTGCAGGACCGCCAGGCCGATCTCGATCGGCTCGCGAAGCGGATCGACACGCTGCGGATCCAGCTCGCCGAGGTTCGCGCGGCGCTGGCGCAGGGTGATCTCACGGAGGTCGACCGGCTGCGGCTCGAGCTGCGCAGGCAGCGCCTTCAGGGGCAGCTGAACCAGCAGACCCGGCAGCGCACCGGGATCGCCAACGAGGTCGCCCTCTCGGAGTTCTCGCTCACGCTCGAGACGAAGCGCGCGGCGGCCGCCGCCGACGACAGTCGCGTCGACGGCGCGATCGGGGCTGCGCTCGACGTGCTCTCGGTGGCGGCGGCGGCCGGGCTCTTCCTGCTGATCGTGCTTGCGCCGCTGGCGGTGATCGTCGCGCTGCTCCTCCTCGTCCGGCGCTCGCTCCGCCGCCGCGAGGAAGACCGCCTGCTCGAACGGCCTCGCCCGACGCCTGCACGCGAGTAGTAGTCTCCGCCCGTGCTCGCGGCGGTCTCGACTCAGAACAAGCTCCTGCTGGGCGGGATGGCCCTGATCTTCATCGTCTTCGCGCTCGTCTCGTCGCTCGTTCTCCCGCGGCGCGACCCGAACTTCCCGGGAAAGCGTCGGAACCTCTTCCTCGCCGTGACAGCGGTGCTCTTCGTCTGCATGCTGCTCGCCGTCGAACTCTTCGCCGTCGAGGAGGAAGAGCCCGCTGGAGGCCACGAAGCGTTCGTGGTCTCGACGCGCTAGCGGCTACCCTCCCCTCGCTCGGAGAGGTGTCCGAGTGGTCTAAGGAGCGCGACTGGAAATCGCGTACGTGCTGCAAGGTGCGTCGCGGGTTCAAATCCCGCCCTCTCCGTTGAACGTGGGGGAACCCGTGGTTCCCCCACGAGCCCCTCCTTCTCCGCAGCGGCGGCCCGGCGGCCCGAGCTAACGGCGCGGCAAAGCCACGCCTCCGCCGCGAACTAGTCGTCATCCATGGCTACGCTGTGCGCGCTCGGAGGGGTGGCAGAGCGGTCGAATGCGGCGGTCTCGAAAACCGTTATCCGTCGTTTGGCGGATCGAGGGTTCAAATCCCTCCCCCTCCGCTTGAGCGGCTTCCTGGAAAGGGAGCCGCTCTGGTTCGTTCGGCGACTCGCGGTCTTCGAACCGCAGCGCCAAATCCAGGGAGGTCCACGGACATCTTCAGGCGTCCAGTTGTTTACGGCGTCAGTAGCTCACAACTGGCCCACGGTTGTCTGCTTCGACAACGGGCATGGGACTCTCTATCCCGCGGCGGGAAGAGAACCCGCGAAACGTTCCCGCCGAGCTCCGTCGCCCCGCGCGTGCCCGTTCAGTTGCGCGATCGTGAGCATCGGACCGGTACGGTCGGCCGCTGCGCCGAGCGAAGCACGGGTGGCTTGAACTAGGCGTCGAGATGGCTGAGCGCTGGCCACGTCCGGCGCCATGGCCGTCGGGGACGTTGGCAGACGAAGACCGAGCCACCCTGTTCCTCGTTGTCGAGCTCGACGCCGTTGTCGATGGTCGCCGCGAGCCGGCAATCCGCGAACGCGGCCCGGGGATCGTTGTAGCCGAGGACGATCACTGGGCCCGCCGAGCCCGGAGGGATGCCGAACCTCGCGTAGGCGTTGTGCCCCGAGAAGGCACGCGGGAGCCCGAGCGCGGGGCCGAAGCGGTCGATCGCTCCCGCTTCGCCGTAGTTCCCGGTGAAGAGGACGGCGCCCGCCCTCTGCGAGGTGGGGAGTCCCTTGTAGACGCGTGCCACCGAGCGAACGAGCTCCGGCCAGCCGACCGTCTCGATCGCGTCCTCGTTGACATCGGCGATCGGCGTCGCGTGCAAGTTGCTCGCCGGAACGACCGGTAGCGCGAGCGGAACCGCCAGGGCTGCGGTGAGCACGATCGCCGTTCCGAGCAGAATGCGCCGCGCCGTCGAGTGAAGCCAGCGCTCGGCGACCAGGGCTCCTGGAGCGAGCAGGCAGAGAAGCAGCGGGGCCGCGTAGTACGGTTTCCCGCCGAGCACGAGGAGGACGACAAGCAGGCTCGGGTACGCGAGTCCGAGCGCACGCCACGGCCGAAGCGCCGGGTCGCGGAGCAGCCCCCACAGTCCCGCCGCGAGCACCGGCACCAGCGGCGGCCCGATGAGGAGGAGCTGAAGCGGAAGGAGCGTGGCGCGGCTCTCTCCGGCCTCATCCGCGCGGACGTCGGCGGCAAGCTCGAGCTGCGGCCAGCCGTTCGTCGCCTGCCAGAGGAGGTTCGGAAGCCAGATCGCCGCGGCCAGCGCCGCACCAACCCACAGCCACGGCGACCGCAGCACTGCCAGCAAGCGACGGTCGAGCGCGAGCCCGAGGACGAGGGCGAGCACGAGCAGCAACGGCAGCTGCTTGTTCTGCAACGCCACACCCATAACGACGCCGACGGCGAGCCAGAGACGCTCGTCGCCGCCGGCGAGGATCCGCGCAACGACGAGAACGGTCGCCGTCCATGCGAGGAGATCGAAGGTTGTTGTGCTCAGCAAGTGGCCGACGACGAGCACGAATCCGGATACCGCCGTGCACGCGGCGGCGATGAGCTGACCCTGCGCGCCCGCGCCGAGCTCCCGCGCGAGCAGCGCCACGAGCACGACCACAAGCCCCACAGCCACCGCCGAGACGACGCGCAGTCCTCGCGGCGACTCGCCGAAGATCGTCTCGCTGACCCACCCCAGCAGCGGGGTCAGAGGTGGCTGGTCGTCGTAGCCGAATGCGGGATGTCGCGCGGCGGCGCGGAAGTAGAGCTCGTCCCGGTGGTACCCGTAGCCGTTGGCGAACACGACCTGGAGAAGCAGCTCGGCGGCCGCGACCGGGAGCACCAGCCGGGTGGCGAAAGGCGCTCGGGCTTTCACGGTAATCGCGTTGGGCCGAACTCGGTGAGGAAGCTCGAATACAACAGTTCACGCTGAGGGGCGGGTTACCCAGCTCCGTAGGTCATCTTCTCGGGGCTCGTTTTTCCCCCAACGGCAGGTGGATCACCTTCTCCCGGTTTTCGGGCGAGCTCGTCATGCGGGCCGATACGATCGGTCTACGCTGCGTCAGCGAGCCAAGTTACTCCGTGGCGCCCGACTGGGGACGCGCGCGATAAGAGTACGGAGCGAGGAAACGAGCGTCAGCGCCTCTGCAGCCGGGCCGGAGAGCACCGTGCCCCGCCGGCTGCTGACTGGCGCACGAACTGGCGCACGAGCGGAAGACCTGCAAATCAGTACCTTCCAAGCGGTCTCGAAAACGTTATCCGTCGTTTGGCGGATCGAGGGTTCAAATCCCTCCCCCCCGCTCAGCAAGGCCGAACCCGTGTACTCGTGCGTCGCCTGGGACTTCCCGGTGTCGGCGGTGCGGCAGGAGACAGAGCACTAGGCTACGCGCCGTGGCGGACTCCTACGGCGGGCGGCTCCTCGATCACGTTCACCTGCGAGTCGGCGACCTCGTCGCGAGCCGGCGCTTCTACACCGCCATCCTGGATGTCCTCGGCATCCCCGTCCGCGGCGGCGACGGATCGTTCGCAGCTGACGAGTTGTACGTCAGCGACGACGGCCCGCCGACGATGGGGATGCACATCGCGTTTCAGGCCGCTGACGAGGCAATGGTCCGGCGGTTCCACGAAGCGGGGCTCGCTGCGGGAGGCCGGGACAACGGCGCGCCTGGCGAGCGCCCCTACCATCCGGGCTACTACAGCGCCTACCTGCTCGACCCCGATGGCACGAACGTCGAGGCCGTCCACCATGGGCCGCACTCGCGATCGGCTCCCGCGATCGAATACTCGTGGACGTAAGTCTCCCGCTCCGTTTTTGAACTCGAGCGGCTGAGACTCCAGAGCGAAGGAGGGGGGTGACGCGGTCCGATCTCGAAGGCTCCCGGAACGCCGCGTAAAGAGCGCCACGGGAGTGCTACATTCGGCCCCTAGGTTTCAAGGGGGTAAAAGAGGGGCTCGTGACGCCGGTGTCAGAATCATCGCGGCCGGCGACCTGCCGTCGCCGAGCATCCAGGGCCTCGAAAGGGCTGCGTTGTCCTGTGCTCGTGGCGGCGCTGTTCGTCGCCCTAGCCTCGCCGGCGGCCGCGGAGGAGCCCGCACCCGAGCCGGCGACTCCGACGCTTCCCGATCCCGATCCGGCACCGGCGCCGGCGCCAAAGCCCGCGCGACCGGCGCCGAAGAAGCCCGCAGCCAGGCCTGCGACGACTCCTCGTTACGTCGCCCCCGAGGTCGACTCCCCCGCGCCTCAGACTCGATCCGTCCCTTCGGCACGCGTGCCCGCAGAGCCGAAAGCCCCCGCGAAGCCGGCGGTTCCGAAGCCGGCGGAGACAATCCGCCACCTTCCGATTCGCGACTCGTCAATTGTCCGCTTCGACGAAACGCCGTTGGTCCTCGCGGCCGCCGGTGAGGACGGCGGCGGCGGCGTCAGCGCGACCGCCCTGGTCGCCGCAATCTGGCTCGGCTTGGCCGGCGCGCTCCTGCTCATCGCGTACTTTGCGCCGCTCGCAGCGGTTGCGCCGCGTCTCAACGATCGGCGCGGCCAGTTCGCGCTGGTCGGGACGAATATGGTCGTTGCAGCAGCCGTCGGCTACTTCGTCGTGGTGGTCACTTCGTGAGACGAACGATGCGTGGTCGCCGCCGGCTTCTTGTGGCGGCTGCCGCCCTGATCGCGTTGAGCATGTCGGCAATTGCCTCTGCGGACAACATTCAGAACAACCTCGTCGATTCGTCCGGGGTCGTCACGGCGGCACCGGGCAGCAGCGTGTCGATCGCGTGGAGGATCCACAAGACGGGCAGCGACGGGTGTGCCCCCGCGAACGGCGCGCCGACGATCGTGTTGATCGCCCCCTCGGGACCGATCAGCGCGTCCGACGCGACGCTGACCTTCACGAGCTGCGACTCGTGGCAGAGCGTGACGTTCACCGTCGCGGGCGGCACACCCGCCGGCGACTATCCCGTCACCGCCACGCCCTTCGACGCCGATGACCAGATCGACGGCTCTGCGCCGGCGATCATCCGCGTAGAGGTGCCCGACACGACGCCGCCGGTTGTGACGCCTCCGGTCGACGCAACGCTCGAAGCCACGTCGTCGGCCGGTGCAACGCAGGCGTTCGCCGGAACGGCGGTCGACGACGTGGACGGCTCGCTGTCCGCTCCCTGCCTGCCGACGGCGTACCCCATCGGACCGACCACGGTCACGTGCACGGCAACCGACACGGCGGGCAACTCCGGCACCGCAACCTTCACCGTCACCGTCCAGGACACCACCGGGCCCGCGCTGTCGCTTCCCGCTTCGATCGTGGCGGAGGCGACGAGCGCCGCCGGAGCGGCCGTCTCCTACAGCGCCTCGGCGAACGACCTCGTCGACGGAGGCGTTGGCGTGTCGTGTGCGCCCGCGTCCGGCTCGACCTTCCCGATGGGCGCCACCGCCGTCAACTGCTCCGCGACCGACAGCCGCGGGAACGGGTCTGCGGGATCCTTCTCGGTGACGGTCACGAACGCCGCGCCGACGATCACCGTCCCCGGGCCGCAGATCGTGGAGGCATTCGACGCGACCGGCGCGCTCGTCAACTTCATTCCGGAGCCGTCGGCGAGCGACGCACAGGATGGGCCGCTCGTGCCGACGTGCTCGCACACCTCGGGCTCGCACTTCCCGCTCGGGACGACGACGGTCGGGTGCACGGCCGTCGACGGCGAGGGCGCATCGGCGACGGCGTCGTTCCAGGTCGTCGTTCGGGACACGACGCCGCCGGTCGTCACTCCGGCGCGTGACGTCGTCGTCGTCACCGACACGCCGCTGTCTCCGGCGGACCCGCGGGTCGCGGCGTTTCTCGCGGACGCGTCCGCATCGGATCTCGTCGGCGTGGTCCGGTTCGAGTCGAATGCGCCGCCGATCTTCCCGCTCGGCCCCTCCGTCGTCACGTTCACGGCCGTCGACGCCGCCGGGAACGTCGGAGCCGCGAGTGCGACGATCGACTTTCGACCGCCGGTGCCGGGTCAGCCCCAGCCGCCTGCCTCGCCGCCACCGGCCGTTCGCGTCGCCCCGGCGAACGTCGCCGATCTTCGCGTCCGCCCGATCGACGGGGGCGTGTGGCTCGAGTGGCGCGCGGCTCCGACCGCGACTCGGTACGTCGTCACGAGGTCCGAGCGAGCCGGCGCGGCCCGTTCGGTCTACGACGGTCGCGCTACCTCGTTCGTCGACCGGGGTCTCGTCAACGGCGAGGAGTACCGGTACGTGGTCGTCAGCTACAACGCCGACGGCCTTCGATCGGTCGGCGTCGCGGTCGTGGCCGTACCCGATCGACCGACTCTCGTCTCGCCGGGCCACGGCGCAGCCGTCTCGAAGCCCCCGCTGCTGACCTGGCGCCGCGTTTCCCGCGCGACGTACTACAACTTGCAATTGTTCCGCGTCTCGGCGAGCGGCACCCGCACGAAGGTGCTGAGCAACTGGCCCGTACAGGCCCGGCTCCGCCTCCACAAGACGTGGCGGTACGGAGGAAGAGCTCAACGTCTGACCGCCGGCTCATACGAGTGGTACCTGTGGGCAGGCTTCGGCCCGCGCGCCGCCGAGAACTACAGCCAGCTCCTCGGCTGGAGCCGCTTCGTCGTCAAGCGCTGAGACGGGGAGCGAAGAGGACGGGACCCGTGGGGGAACCACGGGTTCCCCCACGCTCGACGGAGAAGGAGGGATTCGAACCCTCGAAGGAGGATTGTTCCCCCTTAACGCCTTAGCAGGGCGCCGCCTTCAGCCACTCGGCCACTTCTCCCCGCGCGGGAAAGGGTATCGCAGCCCGCGGCGGACGGTTACCCCGTTCGGGGCATGACCGCACGCCCCTTCGAGCCCTAGATTCGACGTGCCGGCTCCCCCTCAAAACCCGGCACTCGTGCGGCGACCCCTCTGCGGCTCTCACAGGGGGGTTTCGCCTTTCTAGAGCAGTGTTCAGACGCTGTTTGCCGGACTATGTTCAGCAAGAAGGGCAAGTCCTCTCGCAGCGTGCCCTTGATCCTGATGCCGGCCTCAGCGACTGTCGCACGCACGTCGAGCAGGTTGAGGAGCGTCTTCTGGAACTCGAGCGTCGGGAACCCGACCTTCATCGCGGCACGCGTCAACTTTGTGACCTCGCGTCTAGGTGAAATCGCGAGCGGAACGCGTCCGCTACGCTCGTTGCTGCTTCGCCCCCGCCGCCGCGTGACAACGCAGCACAGAAGCGAACCGCAGTCCGCTCCTGTGCCGTTGCCGCTGGCTGCGTTTCCCTTGAGCTGGGCCAGCCGCTGGATCCCGAGCTCACGGCCGAGCTAGGGAATGTTCGGACACTCCGCAGGCTGGGGCTGATCGATCCGGATTGCGGCGTTCGAGGTCCCGGGAGGAAGTGCGTAAAACGCCCACAGGACGAGCGGGGTCGAGCCCTCATTCCTCATGTTGTGGACTTCGGTCGGGGGCTGCATGAAACCTGCGCCGGTCGCGTACTTGACCGACGGGCAGCCCGACATCGCGTGGTAGAGCGTTCCTTCTCCCTGCGCAACGGCGACGAACGTTGGACCCGGGTGGGTATGCCAGCCCGTGTGCCCGCCGGGCGCGATGGTCAGCTGCTGATAGGCCGTGTCGCACGCGGTGGCCTGCCCGCACGTCATCAGGGGCGTCACTGTTGGGTAGGTGAAGCTCACCTTCTTCGTCACGACCTTGCCCTTCACGCGGATGCGAACCGTCTTCGTCGCTGTCACGGTCTTGGGAACGCCAATGACGACCGATTGCGACACGGGACCGCGAGCCATGTACGTGCTGGCCGCGCCGCTACCCGCGGTGGCGAAAGCCTGTGCCGCCGCGAAGAGCGTCAACGCGCCGAGGGCCGCTGCCACCAACCAGTAAGAGCGTCTCATCTCGAGTCAAGCCTCCTTGTCCTGGAACATGTGTTTGTCAAGGCGGGATCATCCACGTCCGCTCAAGTTGTGTCAAGATCAGATACCTATCTAGCCTCGAAGTGGGAGCAAATCTACTTGCTAGCCCAGAATGGGATCTGATGCATGAGAGTTTGCTCTTGCCCAGTCCTTGCGCTACGCAGTAGCCTGAGCCTGTGGCCGAAGGCTCCCGTGATCGAGACCCCGTCTACACGCTGCACTTCAGCCAGGCAGCGGCCGAGGCCTCGTACCTGTTGAGAGTCACAAGCGAACCCTTGGTTGCCATCCGAGCTCTGTCGACCATTGAAGTCGAGGCCAAGAAGGTGTTGGCCGACATGGTCGAGGAGGCCAGGAAGGCCAACCACACCTGGGTACAGATCGCAGAGGCGTTGGGTGTCACGCGGCAGGCGGCGCAGGCCCGCTATGGGGGAGGCGATGGTGCCGACGCCGCCCGCGCCTCCAAGCAATCAGAGCCGGCGGGGTAGTCGGCCTCGAACAACTCGGCGGGGCGAGCGCGCGACGGCGCCGGAAGTTCGGCTGCCGTCCTAGGTTCGGTGAAAGCGTCCGGCGCTCTGCGCCTATGGAATGAGGTGCTCGACCGCCGCGAGCTGCTTCGCGGCTGCGGCCGCGCAGCGGCCGCCTTTAGGTGCCAAGCGGTCGCGGATCCGCGCGAGCGGATTCGCGACTTGCGCCTCTCCAGCTATTAGTCGATCACGCGCGCGATCAGGTCTTCGCGGCGCAGCACCTTGACCTCGCCTGCGCCGAGTCGGACGTCGTAGCCCGCCTGCTTCGGGAAGAGGACCTTGTCGCCGGGCTCGATCCCGTTCGCGTCCGGGCCGACCGCGGTCACGATCCCGGTGCGGCAACCCTGGTCGGCGCCGGCGGGGACGATCAGCCCGCTGCGCGTCCAGGTCTCCGCGTCGCCGGGCTCGATCACGAGGAAGTCGTCGAGCGGCTCGAGGGCGACGCTGAGGTGGTGCTCGTGCTGCTTCTCCACCATCGTCATAGTCTGCCTGCTTCGACGATTCGCGCAAGGAACTGTTGCGTGCGCGGCTCGCGGGGGGCGGCGAAGATCTGCTCCGGCGGACCCTCCTCGAGGATCACGCCTTCGTCCAGGAAGCAGACGCGGTCCGCGATGTCGCGGGCGAAGGCCATCTCGTGCGTGGCGATCAGCATCGTCATCCCCGCAACAGCGAGCTCGCGCACGACGTTCAGCACCTCCGCGACCAGCTCGGGGTCGAGCGCGCTCGTGATCTCGTCGAGCAAGAGGAGCTTCGGCCGAAGCGCGAGCGCGCGGACGATCGCCACCCGCTGCTGCTGGCCCCCGGACAGGCTGTCGGGGTAGGCGTCGCGCTTGTCCTCGAGCCCGAAGCGGACGAGCAGCTCGTCGGCGCGCGCCTCCGCATCCGCCCGCGAGAGGCCGAGCGCCTTCCGCGGGCCGAGCGTCACGTTCCGGAGCACGGTCATGTGGGGGAAGAGGTTGTACGCCTGGAAGACGATCCCGATCTCGCGGCGCACGCGGTTCACGTTCACGCCGTCGGCGGTGATCTCCTCGCCGGCGACGAAGATGGCGCCGTCGTCGATCGGCTCGAGCAGGTTCACGCAACGCAGGAGGGTCGACTTCCCTGACCCCGACGCTCCGATCATGCAGACGACCTCGTGCTCGTCGAGCGCCAGGTCGATCCCCCGGAGCACGTCGTTCCGCCCGAACGACTTGTGGACGCCGTCGAGCCGGAGCGCCTCGCTCATGCGCGCGCCAGCTCCCGGCGCCGGTTGCGGGCGATCAGCCAGTCGGCGAGCCTCGTCAGTGGGATCGTCAGGACGAGGAAGAGCAGCGCGGTCGCGAGGTAGGGCGTGAAGTTGAACGAGCCGGCGACCTCGATCTGGGACTGCCTGAACGCCTCGACGAGCCCGAGCAACGCGACGAGCGCGGTGTCCTTCTGCAGGCCGATGAAGTCGTTGAGCAGCGGTGGGATGACGCGCCGCACCGCCTGCGGCACGACGACGTAGCGGAGCGCCTGCGCGCGGGTGAGCCCGAGCGAGCGAGCGGCGGCCTCCTGGCTCGGGTGGATGGACTCGATCCCGGCGCGGTAGACCTCGGCCACGTACGCCGAGTACACGAGCACGAGCGCCATCAGCCCCCAGAAGAACTCGGACCTCGGCACGCCCCTGAGCGCGAGGGCCGGGACGCCGAAGCCGAGCATGTAGATCAGGAGAATCGTCGGAATCCCACGGAACACGTCGGTGTAGGCGGCCGACAGCAAGCGGAGCGGGAAGAAGGCCGGGCCGGGCAGCCCGCGCAGGATCGCGAGGAAGAGCGCGAACACGAGGATCAGCACCTCCGCGATCAGGAACAGCTTGACGTTCGTCTTGAACGCCTCCGCAATGTCGGGGAGCGCCTCGCGGAACTCGGGCCAGTAGAAGAAGCTCTCGCGAACGGCGTCCCATCCTGGGGAGCTGACGACGACGAGCGTGATCGCACCGAAGACCACGACGGTGCTGACCGTCGCGATCGCAGCGCTGCGAACCCCGGCGGGGCCGCCGAGGATTCGGGAGCTCCGGCTGCCTACTCGAGAACCGGAGCGCTGGTCTTCTGGGCGAGCCACTGCTGCTGGAGCTGCGCCAGCGTGCCGTCGGCCTTCAGCGAGGCGAGCGCCTCGTTGACGCAGTCGCGGAGCGTGTTGCCCTCCTCGAACAGCATCCCGAAGTGCTCCTGCCCGCCGCTCGACTCGAACTGCCCCACGACCTTCCCGTTCTTCACCTCTTCGGCGCCGACCAGGAAGAACGCGGTCGGCAGGTCGACGACGAGGCCGTCGATCTGCTTCGCGTTGATCGCAGCGACGACGTCGTTCGAGGTGTCGTACACGCGGGGATCCTGATCGGGGCCGATCGTGTCCTCGATCAAGCCGAGGCTCGTCGTGCCGATCTGGGCGCCGAGCTTGTACTGCTTGAGGTCGGCGATCGACGTCGCGTCGGCGATCGGCGTTCCGTTCAGCCCGACGAGAGCCTGATTCACCTCGTAGTAAGAGTCGCTGAAGTCGACGGCCCGGTCGCGCGCATCCGTGACCGAGATCTGGTTGATGTCGAAGTCGAAGTCCTTCGGGCCGGGCTTGAACGAGTTGTTGAAGGGGACGACGACCCAGGTCACATCGCTCTTGGCGAAGCCGAGCTGGTCGGCGACCGCGTACGCCACGGCGCTCTCGAAACCCTCGCCCGTGGACGGGTCGTTGAACTCCCAGTCGGAGCCATCGGGCGTACCGCCCCCGAACCACGGCTCAAAGGCCGGGTTGTCGGTGCCGACCGTGAGCTTGCCCGGCGTCACGAGGGTCAGCTGGTCCTTGTCGCAGGCCGCCGCCGAGGCCGCGGTCGTCGTGGTGTCCGACGCCTCGTCGTCGCCGCCGCAGCCCGCCGCGATGAACGCCAACGCGAGCACGGGGAGCAGGGCGAGCTTCTTCACGCGCGCGACCCTACCATTGTCGGAGATGGGCGAGTTCGTCGAGCTGGACGTCGGTGGCCGGGTCGTCAAGGTGACGAATCCGGACAAGGTCTTCTACTCCGCGCGCGGCGAGACGAAGCTCGACCACGTTCGCTACTACCTCTCGGTCGGCGAGGGAATCGTCAGGGCCCTCTACGAGCGGCCGACACAGCTCAAGCGCCACCCCGACGGAGCCGAGGGCAAGGCGATCTACCAGAAGCGCGTGCCCGAGAGTCGGCCCGAGTGGATCGAGGTCGCCCGTGTCACCTTCCCGTCGGGCCGCCACGCGGACGAGCTCTGCGTCACCGAGCTCGCGCAGGTCGCCTGGGCTGCGAACCTCGGGACGATCGACTTCCACCCGTGGCCGTCGCGCCGCAATCACGTCGACAACCCTGACGAACTGCGGATCGACGTCGACCCGCAGCCCGGCACCGACTTCGGCGACGCGAAGCAGGTCGCTGCCTGCGTGCACGAGGTGCTCGACGAGATCGGCTACGTCGGCTGGCCGAAGACGTCGGGCAACCGCGGGATCCACGTCGCCTGCCGGATCGAGCCGAGCTGGTCGTTCCCTGAGGTGCGCCGCTGCGCGCTCGCGTTCGCGCGCGAGGTCGAGCGCCGGCTCCCGAAGCTCGTCACGACGGCGTGGTGGAAAGAGGAGCGCGGCGAGCGGGTGTTCATCGACTACAACCAGAACGCGCGCGACCGGACGATCGCGTCGGCGTACTCGGTGCGCGCCCGGCCGGACGCGACGGTCTCCACTCCGGTCAGGTGGGACGAGCTCCCCGACATCGAGACCGAGGATTTCACGATCGCGACGGTGCCCGCCCGCTTCGCCGAGCTCGGCGACGTGCAGGCGGGGATCGACGACGCCGTGAACGACCTGCGGGTGCTGCTGGAGTGGGTCGAGCGCGACGAGAAGGAGGGGGTCGCGGAGGCGCCGTACCCGCCGAACTTCCCGAAGATGCCCGGCGAGCCGAAGCGCGTGCAGCCCTCGCGCGCGAAACGCAAGTAGTTACGTGGACGCGAGGAGCGACTCGAACGTTGGGTCGTTCGGGTTCCGCGCCGGGCGCACCTCGCGCCACGTGCAGTCCTTCGGATCCTTGTCGTCCCGGAACCGGATCAAGCGCGTGCCGTGGCGGAAGCGGTTGCCCTGCACCTTGTCGTAGCGCACCTCGGCGACCAGCTCGGGTCGGAGCGCGGTCTCCTCGAGGTCGCCGGTCCCCCAGCGGTTCGGCTCCGAGAAGCGCCGCTCGGGGGCGTCCTTCATCAGCGGCTTGACGAGCTTCAGGATCTCGTCGTGCCGCTTCGCGCCGATCGCCGCCGAGCCGACGTAGTCGAGCTCGCCGTCGTCGCGGTAGAGACCGAGCAGCAGCGTCGCGAGGTGCGTGGGCTTGGCCTTCCAGCGAACGCCCACGACGGCGCAGTCCGCGGTCTTGAACGGCTTCACCTTCGTGACCGCCTCGCGCGAGCCCGGGAGGTAGGGCAGGTCGAGACGCTTCGCGATCACGCCGTCGAGCCCCGCCGCCTCGAAGGTGTCGAGCCACCCGCGCGCCTTGTCGAGATCGGTGGTCGCCGGTGAGAGCCGGAAGCCCTTCGCGAGCTTCTCGAGCTCCTTCCGCCGCTTTGCGAGCGGCAGCTCGTGGAGGGGCTTGCCCTTCCAGAGCAGCACGTCGAACGCGATGAACTCGGCGGGGATTTCCGCGGAGAGCTTGCGGATCCTGCTCTCCGCCGGGTGCAGCCGGGTCTGCATCGACTCGAAGTCGAGCACGCCGTCGCGCGCGATCACGATCTCGCCGTCGAGCGCGGAGTGGGGCGGCATCAGCTCGCCGAGCGGCCGCAGCTCGGGGAAGTAGCGAAGGAGCGGGCGTTCTTTGCGCGACCAGAGCGCGAGCTCCCCGCCGTCGTTCTCGAACACGCCACGGAAGCCGTCCCACTTCGGCTCGTACTGCCAGCCGGCCCCCTCGGGCAGCTCGGACACGAGCTCGGCCTCCATCGGCGGAAAGGGGACGTGCGGGCCGGGCACGTCCAGAACCTACTCGGATCGAGCGAGCGGAAGGAAGGTTCGGCTCCCACAGCGGGGGCAGCCGTCGCGCCGGAGCGCCTCGATCGTCGACCACGGCTGGCGGTGGCCGACGGGTTGCGCCCGGCGGCAGCCACGGCATCGGTACCGCCGGATCGGCGGTCGAAGGTCGCCCGTGTAGAGGCGGCCGTCGTAGCGCTCCGCAAGCAGCGGCTCGAGCTCGCTCGTGCTCGCGAGCTGGTAGAGGTGGCTGACACCTCCGAGGGCGCCGGCGCCGCGATACTCGTTGAAGTTCCGGACGAGTCGGCGAACGACGAACCCCATCGCCGCGATCGCGCGCTGAACGCGGAGCAACTCGTCCGGACGCTTTCCGCCGAACGCGAAGAAGACGTCGGCGCGCGACCGCCCTGCAACGGCCTCGGCCGCGCGAGACAGGAAGAGCGTCGCTCCCTCGACGGTGTACGGGGGATCGGTGAAGACCGTGTCGATCGACCCGCGCAGCTCGGAAGGGAGGGGGTCACGGAGGTCATGCGCGAGCACACGGACGTCGAACGGGGCCCGCCGAAGAAACGCAACCACGGCAGGGTCGACCTCGACGACGACGACCCCGTCGGGCCGCGCGCCGAGTTGCTCGGCGACAAGGCGGATCGCAATGGATGTGAGGTCGTCGTCGCCGAGCAGGAGAATGCGTCGACCGTCGAGCGCCCCGGCCTCGTGGAGCGCGAGCACGCGACGAATCTTCGTCTCGACGTCGCAGTGCACTTGATCGAGCTCGACCCGCGGCGCCGGTGCGCGATCCGCATACGCGGCGAGCTTCCGCGCGACCGGCTCGAGCGAGCTCGGGACGACGATCTCCCGCTGCGCGCAGGCGGCGCATGCCGCCTCGCCCGCGACATCGCCTCCCGGCGTGGCGAACAGCTCTCGGCCGTGGTCGGTGAGTTGAACTGGGCGAGCCCGATCGACGACGCCGCGCTTGCGGAGCTCGTTGCAGATCGCGCTGACGATCGGCACAGGGAGCTCGGTGGCGCGGCTGATCTTCCTGACCGCAACGGGCTCGAGTCGCGCGGCGGCGCGGACGACGTCGCGGACGCCTGCATCTCCCTCCGCCAGCCCGACGCTGACGGCGACCTCGTGGACGATCCGATGCGACTCCGTCATCGGCGGCCGCGAGCCACGATCGAGACGCTCGTGCGAGTTGCGCCGAGCCGCTCGCTGACGATCCGGAGAGCCAGGTCGCCGTCCACGTCGCCGTACGTGAGCAGGTCGACGTTCGCGAGCAGCAGCTCGGGCCAGGTGTGGATGCTCAGGTGCGACTGTGCGAGGAGGAGAACGCCCGTCAAGGCTCCGTTCGGGAAGGTGTGAAATGCCTCCCCGACGACCTGCGCGCGCCCGCAGTCCGCGCCTGCGCGCAGGATTGTTCGCAGCTCGGTTTTGTCGATGAGGATCGCCGGGTCGGCGACCCATGCGTCGAGCGCGTACAAGCGCATCGACGCCGCTGCCGGTTCGAGGGTCAATCGTCCTCCTGGAGCGGGGGTCAGGGTCGACGGCCGCCGCCCTGCGTGCTCGAGGAGGTGAAGAGCCTCGGGCTAGCGGCGGCCGAAGGAGGTGCGCGTCAACTCAGTCATCAGTGCATTCCTCCTTCCGCTCGGCTACGCCCGACCACCGGAGTATGCGGGTCGGACGGCCCCACCGCAACGTTTGATCCGGGCGTGCCGTGGAACCCTAGTCCCGACATGAATTTCGACGGGGTCTGGACGGTCGAACGGGTGAGCGGCGCACTGCCGCCCATGGGAGGTGTCCGGAAGCGGATCCGCGGATCGTCGGGCGAGACCATCGCTGGTCCGCTTCGGATGCCTTTCGACGTCCGCGGGAGCGAGTTGCGGTACCGCGCACCGTTCGTCGGTCTCGTCGATCGACTGGAGCCCGCCGGCGACGAGTGGCTGGGGCAGGCGACGTGGTTCGGCAGGGAGTTCGGACGCTTTCGATTGAGGAGGGTTCCCGTGACACAGGAGTTGGAGTCGCAGCTCGTCAAGCACATCGACGAGGCGCTCGCGATGGAGCAGATGGTGCTCCGCATGCTGGACTCGATGATCGCGACGACCGAGGATCCGGAGATCAAGGAGCTGCTTCGCGAGCACAAGCTCGAGACGGAGCGGCACGCCGACCGGATGGAGCGCAGGCTCGACGCGCACGGTGCGTCCCCGTCGTTCGTCCGCGAAAGCGTCGGAATTGCGCAGGCGCTGATGAAGAGCGTGCTCGACGCGACGCGCACCGAGAAGGCGGGGAGAAACGCCCGGGACGGCTACGCGACCGAGCACCTCGAGATCGCGTCGTACGAGTTGCTCGCGAGGATCGCGGAGCGCGCCGGAGACGAAGAGACCGCGCACGCCGCACGCGAGAACCTCGCCGACGAGGTCGCGATGGCGAAGAAGATCGAGGCGAACTGGGACCGGTTCGCGGAGCTCTCGCTGCAGGAAGCAGGGTTGGCCGTCTAGGACGGCCAACCCTGGGCACTCCCTAGAGGCCGGCCGGGCGGCCGACGTCCGGCTTCGAGTAGTCGCAGACTCCCGTCGGGAAGATCCCTTCACCCGTGGTAGCCGGGCGACTATGGCAGGTCTTCGACCGTCTGGTAAACCTGACGAATGCGCCGAGTCGTCGTGACGGGCCTGGGGGCGGTGACGCCGATCGGGAACGACGTGTCCTCCTCGTGGGACGCCGCCCTCAAGGGGCGGAGCGGGGTGGACTTCATCGGCGCGTTCGACACCGACGGGTTCCCAGTTCGGATCGCGGCGGAGGTCAAGGGGTTCGACCCGACGACCGTCGTCTCGGCCAAGGAGGCGCGCAAGTTCGACCGGAACGTGCAGTTCGCCGTCGCGTCGGCGAAGGAGGCGGTCGCGGACGCTGGGCTCAACGGCTTCGACCCGACCCGCGTCGGAATCGTCTTCGGCTCCGCGATCGGCGGGCTGCTCGGGATCATGGAGCAGGCCGAGGTGCTCCGGGAGCGCGGGCCGGATCGCGTCTCGCCGAACTTCCTGCCGAACGTGCTCGTCGACTCCGCCAGCGGGCAGCTCGCGATCTCGCTCGGGATCCGCGGCCCGAACTACGCGCCGGTCTCGGCCTGCGCGACGGGCTCGCACGCGGTCGGCGAGGGCGCCGAGCTGATCCGCCGCGGTGACGCCGACGCCGTGATCGCGGGCGGCACCGAAGCGTGCATCCATCCGCTGATCCTCGCGGGCTTCTGCGCGATGCGCGGGCTCGCGACCGAGGAGGAGCGTCCGGCGCGCGCCTCACGACCGTTCGACGCGACGCGCGAGGGGTTCGTGATGGGCGAGGGCTCGTCCACGCTCGTCCTCGAGGAGCTCGAGCAGGCTCGCGCGCGCGGTGCGACTATCTATGCCGAGGTGCTCGGCTACGGCGCTTCGAACGACGCGCACCACATGGCGCAGCCCGAACCCGAGGCAATCGGGGTCAGCGACATGATGCGCGCTGCGCTGCGCCGTGCCGACGTCGATCCGAAACGCGTCGGGTACATCAACGCGCACGGGACCTCGACGCCGCTCGGCGACCTCGCCGAGACGCGCGCGATCAAGCAGGTGTTCGGCAACCACGCCTACGAGCTCGCGGTTTCCTCGACGAAGTCGGTCACGGGCCACTGCTTCGGGGCGGCCGGGGCGATCGAGGCGATGATGTGCGTGCTCGCGCTGCACCACGGCGTTCTCCCGCCGACCGCGAACTACGAGCAGCCCGATCCCGACTGCGATCTCGACTACGTCCCGAACGAGGCGCGGGAGGTTCAGGTCGACGTCGCGCTCTCGAACGCGATGGGCCTCGGCGGCCACAACGCCTGCGTCCTGCTCGGCCGCTACGAGCCTGAGTTTTCGGCTCAAGGGGCGACGGACGTCCGGGGTCAGGTCGGCGAGCGAGTCGAGGACGACGTCGGCCAGGGCAAGCGAGTCCTCGTCGGGACGGAACTGAGCGTTCGGGATCGCGACGACGCGCAGGCCCGCCGCATGCGCGCTGCGAATGCCGTTGCGCGAGTCCTCGATCGCGGCCGCGCGCGCGGGGTCGACCCCGAGCCTGCGCACGGCCTCGAGGTAGACGTCGGGAGCGGGCTTGCCGCTCGCCACCTCCTCGGACGAGACGGTGGCCGCGAAGAAGGGCGCGAGCCCGCTCAGTCTCGAGCGCCAGGTCGATCAACGGACGGTTCGACGACGACGCGAGCCCGAGCGGCCAGCGAGCGGCGAGCCGCTCGACCGCCTCGCGCGCGCCGGGGATCAGCGGCAGGTGCTCCCGGTAGCGCGCCTCCATGCGCCGCACCACTTCGGCGGCGATCTCGTCGGGCGACTCGCGCAGCCCGACGACATCGTGCATGTAGCGCGACCACTCCGGCGAGCTCATCCCCATCATGTCGGCCTGCGCGCGCTCCGACCAGCGGCCGCCGCGCTCGCGCGCCAGCCCTTCGCGCACCTCGTCCCAGAGCTGCTCGGTGTCGAGGAGCAGGCCGTCGAGGTCGAAGACGACGGCGTCGATCACGCCGCGACGTAACGGCCGTCTCGGTAGACGAGCCCCGGCCCGTCCCGACCGAGCTCGACCCGCTCGACCGCGCCGACGAAATACGTGTGGTCGCCGGTGTCGTGCTCGGAGTGCAACGAGCACTCGATCCACGACACCGCACCGTCGAGCAGCGGCCCGCGCGAACCCTCGCGCACGGAGATGCCCTGCCACTGCGCGATCGGCGGCACACTCCTCGCGAAGTGCTGCGCGAGAGCGGCCTGGTCCCCCGACAGCACGCTGAGCGCGAAGCCGCCGGCCTCGCGCAGCAGCTCATGCGCCTGCGCGTCGTGCCCGATCGAGACGCCGACGAGCGCAGGCTCGAGCGAGAGCGATGTGAGCGAGCCGATCGTCACGCCGTACGGAACGGGCACGGTCAGCACCGCGATCCCCGAGGGAAAGCGGCGCATCGCCGACCGGAGCTCGTCGCCGCTCGCCACGAGGGCGATGCTCAGCGTCCGCGCGTCTCCCGCCCGAGGAGCAAGCCGGCTCCGAGCAGGACGACGCCGAGGACGAAATGCAGCCAGTTATCCGCTGCGTTCGAGGGCAGCCAATCGAGGCCGCCGATCAGGCCGACGATCCAGAGCAGCAGGTAGATGGCACCGCCGCCGACGAGGAACGTTCGCGCGCCGTCCGCGGTGCTCGCGAGCGCGAGCCCGAAGATCCCGAAGAGCAGATGCACCATGTTGAGCAGGATGCTCACCTGGAAGATCCCGAACAGCTCGGCCTCGGACCCCTCGCCCGAGAAGTTGCCGGGCGATTCCGAGGTGATGCCGGGGATGAAGCCGAGGACGCCGACGAGCAGGAAGACGACGCTGATCAGCCGCGCCGTCGTCAGCAACAGGTCCCGCTCGCCCGCGATGGGCCGATCAGCCATGGAGTCCTCCTGGGTAGCCGAGTCTAGGTTTCAGCGCTCTCACGTCATCTCCTACGGCGCAGGCGTGGTTTTGACGGCGGCGAACCGCCCGCACGCGTCGCATTGAACCTCAGAGACGTCGTGCGGCGACCCCCAGGTTCCCAGGTGAGACGTCGCCGCTGCCTTCGCGCAGGAACCACACCGCATCGGCGCGGGGTTCAAGTCCCACCCCAGCCGTTCAACGAGGTCGTTTGGCGAAAATTGCTGGGCCGGATGCACGGAATAGGTGGTGTTCAACGTCGTTTCAACGTCTTGAGGCTTCTATTCGCGAGTGGAAGGGAGTTTGGAATGCCACTTTCGCGCAGAACCCTTTGGATCGGAGCCGCGCTGGCTCTGGTGGTAGTCGTGGTCCTCGCCGTCGTGTATGGCGGCGGTGGTGGTGGCACCGGTTACTAGCAGCTCGTGCCGCCCGTAGCTTGAGTCTCGGGAGGGGCGACCGTTCCGGCCCCTCCCGATCAGCGGGTTTGTTGCGCCCTGAAGTGCGGATCTCGAGGAGTTCGTACTTCGGTCGTAGCGATCCGGACAGTGCGGGGTGTGTCCGTGCCTTCGCGGGGGCCTCCGGGACTCCCCCCGTCTTAAGCCAGGCTTAAGCAAGCGGGGTAAGAAAAGAGAGCCGGGCGTACCGGCCGTAGCCGCAGTCTCCCTCTCCCCGACGGTCGAATGCGCCCGGCTTCTCACTCGTACCCGTCGATGACCTCAGAGGATCCGCTCGCGGGGTTTATTGACAGAACGCTTACGACGACTCGCGAGGCCTGGACGGAGGCAGTAGTCCTCCCCTCGGTGGTACAGCGCGCTCCCGGATGCGCCGCCTCGCCCCATGCGGAAGCTTTGGCGGCGAAAGGAGGCATCAACCGTGACGATTTTCTGGGCAACGCTGACGATTGCGCTGGCGGTTCTAGTCATCGTGCTCGTCAGGAGGAGCAGGACGCGCTAGAGGCACGAACTGAGGTCGCTGCAGCGGCGCGTCCGGGCGATCCGGGGGACGAGCCGCACAACCGGTCGTTCGACTGACGAGTGCGCGCCAGTTGCGCGTCGGTCAGCACCCGAAGCCGCGGATTTGAGCGGCCTTGAGCGAAGAGCGACCCGGCTCTAGTTGGGTGGTCTGGAACGCCGGAACTCCGCATGGTTATGCGGGATTCGCCTTGTTCAACGGCGGGGCTGGGATTTGAACCCAGGGACCGCCTTACGACGATCAGCGGTTTTCAAGACGGGTCGAGTTCCGCAGAACCATGCGGCCTGAGCCCGCTGCGCGACAACGTGCGCGACACATCGGGCGAAGCGCTTGACACGCGCCGCCCGCAATGGCAGAAGGAGATCGATGAAGCGGGACTATTCCAAGCTCCAGCAGGAGTGGGCCAACCGCAAAGCTGCCGTCTCGGACGTGTTCAAGATGGAGCCCGGAACGGATCCTGGGACGCCGAGGGTCAAGAAGTCGCCCGACGAACGGAAGCAGCTACTCGCGCAAGTGGTCCAGAGTGAGATCAGCAAGGGCGCGGGTCGAATCGAGTCGCAGAGCGACTACTACGTCACGCTCGTTCGCGGCCACCGTCCGAATCACATTCTCCACCTGATCCTGAGCATCATCACTCTCGGGTTGTGGATCATCGTCTGGATCCTCGTGGCCATGGGCTCGGGCGAGAAGCGGACGATGGTGAGCGTGGATGAGTACGGCTACGTAATGACGCGCCGCATCTAGCGTCCACGTCAGACTCTCGCCCAGGCGCTCAGTCGACCGCGAGCCGTGCCGCTGGCGGCCTAAGCGTCTCCCTGGAAGTCGTAACCGCGCTCCTCGGCAAATTTCCGCGCGTCCGAGAGTGTGACCCAGTGATCTAGTCCGTCGGGAAGCTTCGAGCCGGGGTTACGCGCCCGTCAGCTCTGCAGCGATCTCGCAGAAGGGGAAGTCGTCCGCGAAGCCAGGGTGCGGTCCGTGTACAGACAGGTGTGTCTCTTCGATGAACTCCGCCCCGGGGACGCCGTCCCCGAGCGTGTCGAAGAGAGCCGTGGTGCGGATGACGCCGCGGTCCCGCACGATGACGTTGCCCGCGGAGTCCTCGATCACGAAGGGCTGACCGGCCTCAATGGCCACGAACTCGTAGATGTTCCCGCTGACCTGTGTGGCCGTGATCTCGCTGAACAGGCCGTTGCCCCGAATCACGAACCACAGTCCCGTATCGGGGTTCGTGAGCACGTCTCGGTGCGAGAAGTTGTCCTTGATGTAGAAAGCCTCGCCGTCCTTGTCGGCACGGAGAACGAAGTGGCCGCTGAACTCGGACTCGCCGTTGAGCGTGAAGCCGCAGTCGTCGAAGCTGTACGAGTCGGTGCCCGAGTAGAAACCCGATTCGATGACCGTGCCCGCTGCGGGGACTGCCCCGAACGCGAGCACCGCGATTGCTGCCAGGGCCGTTAGCCCAGCCTTCATGCCCCGGTTGGCGTGCATCAAGAGTGCCTCCTTTCTCCGGCTGCCGCGGTCGGCAGGTTGGACCTGGCAACGGACGGTACGACTGTGAGCGCCCCGTTTCAAGAGGGCTGCCCCTGGTCCGCGTGAGGACACTGCATTTCCTAAGCGGCGTATCCTGGCTGCGTGGAGCTCTGGTGCCAGGAGTGCCTCCTGCTGGCCGACGACGAGGCTCGCGGCTGGCGGCTCTACCGCACCGACGTGCCGGAAGAGGACGAGGAGCCGACGCTCGCCGCGCGTACTGCGCCGTCTGCGCTTACGTCGAGTTCGGCAGTTCGGGTCGAGAACGTACGTGGTCCGACTGAGCGCGTTTCTGGGCGACCGGCTGCTCTGATGCGGCGCCTGCTTGTGCTGTGTGTTGTCGGGCTCGCCGGATGTGGCGGTGAGTCATCCGTCCAAACGGTGACGGTGCCCGCCCCCTCTGCCACGAGGGAGACGGCTGACCGCTCGGTTGAGCTGCACGCGTATCTCGAGGAAGTCGCGGAGATCCGCGATCGGTATACGCATACGACTGACCGCGCCAACGCGGCCTTGGATCGAGTGAATACGGCGGGTCCTGACTCAAGTTGGACTGCCGCCGCCACCGAACTCCGCGACGCGCGAGATGAGCTAGACGAAATCTCGATCGATGTGGAATCACTCGCGCCGCCCGCCGAGCTCAAGGTGGCGCACGATGCGCTCGGAAAGAGTCTCCAACTCGGCTCACAGGGTCTTGATGTTGTGCAATCGGCGCTCGCGGCGAAGGACGTTTCGCGCCTGATCGCAGCAGGAGAGGAGTCGAAGATGCTGGCAGCACGTATCCGCGAGCTCCGATCGACCTGGCGCGTCGATGTGACGGTACGGGCGAGGCAGGTAGGTGTTGTCCTGCCCGAGTGGGTGCGAACCGTGGGCAAGTCACGGAACGATTAGGGACGCGAATCTCGACGCCGCACCGTCCACGTCCCGTGGGCGGCTTCCGCGCTCTCCTCTATCGAGACGATCTCGAACTCGTAACCGGGGCGGATCAACACCGTGCCACCACCCTACTCCGCAGCCGTCAGCCGATTGACAAGCCTCTGCGAGGGAAGGAAGATCGCGTTGGCAACCGAGAGGGAGGAAGAGATGAGAGCTCTGCGGCTACTCACCATCATGATGGCACTGCTCGCGCTGGTCGGAGCACCGCTCGCCGGAGCCGAGCCCAAGGGCGATCAGACGACGCTCCACCTCGTGAACGAGCCGAACGTCTTCGTCGACGTTGATCCGTGCACGGGGATCCCCGCGCAGATCAGCGCGCTCGAGACCGGCGTGATCCACACCACCGAGTTCCCGGATCACTTCCACATCACGGGCACGCTGCGCGCGACGTTCACCGTCGACTTGCTCCCACTGGACGGCGAGGCGGACGCGACCGGCACGTACACCGTCTGGTTCGGCGACAACGTCCCGAAGAAGGGGAACGGCGCGGCGACGTTCACGCTCAACGGCCAGATCACGTATCCGGACGGGACGACGTGGTCGTTCCACCACGTCGACCACACGACGTTCGCCGAGGGCGACGTCCCCAAGCACGAGTTTTCCAAGATGCACTGCACGCAGATCGGCTAGCGGCAGCGGCGCAGGATGGTGAGAGGCGGCCTTTCGGCCGCCTCTCACGGATTCACTCCTCGGTCTGCGCTTCCGCCTCGTCGGGCGGCTCGGCCGGCTCTCCGTCCTCGAGAATGAGCTTGTAGGTGAATGCCATCGGTTCCTCCAGTCGTCAGGACTGGGGGCCGGACGGCAAATCGGAGTCTACTCGTGGGGCGTGAGGACGAGCACAAGCACTCCTACAAGGCTTTCCTCGAGGCGGCCGACATTCGCGGGAGCCGTGTGGACAGGTACATGGGGCACGCGAACCACTCCGTCCAGGCCCGCTACAGCCATCAGTTCGACGGCAAGTACCTCGAGGACGCGCAGGCGCTCAGTGTGTACTTGCGCCGAGCAGACTCACCGGGGCGCATCGAGCAACTGGAGACGAGTGACGCCATGGCGCGAGAGGCCGTGTGAGCTTAGGCTTTCGCCATACAGCCCCTCCGAGGGTTTGGGTGGGGGTTTTCCTTGTCCTCGTACTTCTCACGCTTCTAGCGGAGAGCCCTAGAAGATGTCTAGCAGGTCACATGGAACAGCCCGATCGCTGTGTCCTCGGTCTCGTTCCAGACGTCGATAACCTCGGGCGTGCGCAGTAGCACGACCTGGAGCTTCCTTCCCTGCACGTAGTCCGCCGCCTCGGGCGAGAACACGATGTTGCCGTACTGGCCGCTGCCGACGATCAGGCGGTCTACTCCCGGCCCCTGCTCGCAGATGTACTTCGCCTCCTCAAGCGAGATCGTGTGTGAGGTCCCGTAAACCGCCTTCGAAAGCTTCTTCTTCCGCTTCGTCACCCTGCCGTCCGACCGGATGACGACATCATGCTCGAAGACGGCACCATCGATCGTGATCGAGCCGAACGTTGTTCGGTCGATGCGGGGTTTCATCGGTCAGCTCCGGAAACGTCGGCTCGTCGCTCTTGCAGCAGTCAGTGTACGCCGCTCAGACGAGCAGGCGGTCCGACGCGGCTGGCTTCGACCGACAAATGGTTCTTGGCTCATCCACTGAGGGGAAGACGGAGTGCGCATCAGTGGACTGAGAAGGCGGGCGTCGCATGACGAGCTTCTCGCCGCTCTCCGACTCAGACCCGCTCCTCGACGGAACCTGGGGGGTCAGGCGTCCATGGCTCCTCCTCGCACCTCTCCTACTAGAGGCTTGATGTGAAATTCCGCGCTTCTCGTCGCATCTGCGGGCCTTCCACGCTGAGCACTGCTTGAAGTCCGAAGCGTGCCCTACGGCATTTAGTGGTCGATGGCTCCGCTGAACGTGCCGGTACTAACGCCCGTCGCTTGGGTCACGATGATTTCCAGCGTGAAGGTGCCGGTTGCGTCAGCGAAGCGTCCCGTTCCGCCCGTGATGGTGTAGACCTCGACGACCGAGAGCACGCCTGGCGTTGTTGTCGGGGTCGCCTGACCTTCGACGGTGGTGGTCAGGGTGTCGCCGTTCGCCGCAGTGAACGTCGCTGCCCCTGTCGCATGGCTCGTCAGGAGGTTGATCTGCGCCGTCAGGTGCGATGTGTACTTGCCGAGATATGTGGCGCTGCCCGCGCCCTCCCGAGTGATTGAACGGATCGGGAAGGCGGTCTCGCCCGTCTCAACCCCGTTGAAGGTTCCTTTGAATGGCGTCTCAGCGGCCACGGCGCTGACCGCGATGCTCGCCAGCGATACTGCGGTAGCAGCAACCACTGCAAAGAACAGCGAGTGACGAGTCTTCATTTCGTTCTCCCTTGGAATTGTTCGGCCGCAGAGAACTCAGCAGGCAGCGCTCCACCGTAACCAGTTGTGACACAAGAAACAAGAGCGCGCCCTATGCATCCACGCTAAGTACCTGGTAGAGGCCGAGGGCACGGGAGTTTCACATCAAGCCTCTAGTAGTAGTGCGCGACAACTGCGCGACAGTCAGTGTCGCGCGGAGGCGGTCTGGAGCGGTCGTTAGCGGCTCGAGCGAGCGCGTCTACTCGAGCTCGCAGGAGGCCGAGATCCCGCTTGTGTACACGGGTTCGGCCTTGTTGAACGGCGGGGGTGGGATTTGAACCCACGGACGACTTCGAGCCGTCAGCGGTTTTCAAGACCGCCCCGTTCGACCGCTCCGGCACCCCGCCTAGCGGGTGACGGTAGCGGGGGCGCCGAACGCCTGCAGCACCTCAGGCACGTCGCCCTGGAAGTTCTCGAGGATCGCGAGCGCGACGCGGTCGACCGTCGCGGTGCCGTTCAGGGTGTGCACCGGCTCGAGGCCGTGCTCCCCGCGGAAGCGGATGCCGAGACGCCGCGCCTGGAAGTCGGTGGTGTTCGAGCACGACGTGACTTCTCGGTAGCGCTCCTGAGTCGGGAACCACGCCTCGATGTCGTACTTCTTCGCGGCGGGGTCGCCGAGGTCGCCGGCCGCGACGTTGACGACGCGGTATGGGAGCCCGAGCTCCTGCATGAGCGACTCCTCGATCTCGAGCAACCGCTCGTGCTCCGCCCACGACTCCTCGGGGCGCTGGTAGACGAACATCTCCACCTTGTTGAACTGATGCACGCGGAACATCCCGCGGGTGTCGCGCCCCGCGGCGCCTGCCTCACGGCGGAAGTTGGTCGAGAACGCGGCGTAGCGCAGCGGCAGCTCGTCGAGCATCTGCGTCATGTGCAGCCCCGCCATCCCGACCTCCGACGTGCCGGTCAGGTAGAGGTCGTCGCCCTCGATCGCGTAGATGTTCGAGCGTTCGGTCGGGAAGAAGCCCGTGCCGTACATCGCCTCCTCGCGCACGAGCACCGGCGGCAGCGCCGGCGTGAAGCCTTCCTTGACTAGCCGGTCGAGCGCGAAGCGGTAGTTCGCGAGCGCGAGCAGCGCCGTGTCGCCGACCCAGTAGCCGAAGCGCGACCCCGACACGCGTGCGGCGCGCTCCATCTCGAAGCGCCCGATCTCGGTGTGCTCCTTCGGGTCCGCGAGCTGCGGTGGCTCCCCCCAGCGCTTCAGCTCCTGCGCGTCCTCCTCGGCGTCGCCGTCGGGCGCCGTCTCGTGGGGCGGGTTGGGCACGCGCGTGAGTGCCTCGTCGCGCGCCCGCTCGGCCTCGCCGTGCTCGTCCTCCAGGCGTTTCAGCTCCTCCTTCACGCCCCGGAGCTCCTCGAGCTGCTCCGGCGTCGGCTTGCCCTTCAGCTTCGTCTTCGCGCGCAGCTCGGTCACGCGCGTCTCCAGCTCGCGCCACCGGGTGTCGGCTGCCATCAGCTCGTCGAACTCCTGGCCGGCACCCTTGCGCGCCACAGCCGCCCGGAACCCTTCGGGGTCGCTGCGCGCGGCGCGGATGTCGATCATCCGCGTGAGTCTAGGGCGGCCTCGAGCACCCGCGCGACGCCTTCTTCCGCGACGGGAGGGCAGACGAAGTCCGCGACGGCGAGCACGCGCTCGTGCGCATTCGCCACCGCCACCGCGTAGCCGACGGACTCCAGCAGCTCGACGTCGTTCTCGCCGTCGCCGAACCCGACGACACGGTCGAGCGGCACGCCGAGCTCCTCGGCGACCAGCGCGAAGCCCGTCGCCTTGGTGACCTCGGGGGCCGCGAGCTCCAAGAAGTGCGGCAGCGACTTGGAGATGTACAGGCGGTCGCCGAAGCGGCCTTTCAGCTCGAGCTCGAGCACGTCCAGCTCGCGCGGCTCCCCGACCGCGACGAGCTTCGTGGGCGGTTCGTCGAGCCAGGAGCGCAGGTCACCGACGGGGTGGATCTGCAAGTCCTGGAACTCGGCATAGGCACGAGCCTCGTCCGTGACCTCGGCGACGTACAGCTCGTCGCCGACGTAGCAGTTGAGGTGATACCGGCCGGCCACCGCGTCGATCGCCTCTCGCGCGAGCTCGAGCGGGATCGGCACGTGGCGCAGGAACCGGCCCGACGCGTCCGCGACGACCGCGCCCTGGTAGCAGACGACGAAGCCGTCGAGCCCGAGCTCGTCGAGATAGCGCTTCACCGACCGGAACATCCGACCGGTGACGATCACGAAGGGGATCCCCGCGTCCCGCACGGCGAGCACTGCCGCCCGAGTGCGCGGGTGGACGAGCGCGTCCTCCGCGATCAGCGTGCGGTCGAGGTCGCACGCGAACGCGGCGACGGCGCGCGGGAAGTCGTCGGGAAGGCGCAGACCTACTGGGTGACGAAGGCGGCCACGTCGGCGATCTCCTGGTCGCTCAGGCGATCTCCGAACGGGGGCATCCCGCCGCCGCCGTTCTTGATCTGCTCGACTGCGCCCGCGAAGTCGATGCTCGAGTCGTCGAGGTTCGGGCCCACAGTGCCGGTCGAGCCTGCCTCCGAGTACGTATGGCAGCCGCCGCACCCGGCCGAGGCGTAGATCGCCTTCCCCTTCGCGGCGTCGCCCTCGGTCGCTCCGCCGCCCGTGTCCGCCGGGAGCGTCCCCTCGACGGTCTCCGGCAGGGGCGCCACGTCCTCCTCGCCGCCGCAAGCAGGGACGGCGACGACCAGCACGAGCGCGGCGAGCAGCAGGACGAGTCTTCTCACGTCGCGGAGTCTATTCCGAGGCGAGGCCTCCGGGAAACCGACCATGCGCGAAGCGCGGCGCAGAGGATCGCCCCGTACCCCGCGACCTTCGTCGGTGTGTCGTTGACGACGAGCGAGACCGCGATCGCGACGAGGAACGCGTCGACGACCGGGAAGCGAGGCTTCAGCGTGGCGAGGTACCCGAGGATCGCGACGCCCGCTACGAGGATCGCGAGCTGCCACACGCTCGAGGTCGCGATCGAGACTGAGCGTTCCGCCCGCTCACGGAACGTGTCGAAGAGCTCGCGCGGACCGCCGGACACCGCGTCGATCACATGGCTCGACCCGCCCGCGAGCGCGTCGATCCCGACGAACACCAGCCCGACGACGACGACCCCGGCCAGCGCGAGGGGAATCGCACGCGCGCGGCCGTGCAGGAGGAGGCCGAGCACCCCGAAGCCGGTTGCGAACACGAGGATGCCGCCGCCGTCGGCGCCAGTCTTGCTCGCTCCGACGACGACGAGCGAGAGCAGCGCGAGCGCGACGAGCCGCCAGCCGCGCAACGAGACGGCCGCGGCCAGCGCCGGAGCCAGCAGCATCGTCTCGATCTGATTCGTGACCCCGTAGAAGCGCCCGCCGCTCCAGGGGTACGGCCCGATCGCCATCAGCGAGTTCGTCTCGGGGGAGTGCGCGAGCACGAGCCCATAACCGGCGAGGAAGACCGGCACCGCGAGCGTGAGCGGGATTCGCGCAGCCACGACGAGCGCGAGCGGAACCGCCGCCAGCACCACGACGGTCGTGACCACCGGTCCGACCTGGTGGAGCGCGCTCGCACCAAGCGCCAGCCCGATCGCGGCGAGCGGGTAAAGCAGCGCGGCGCGCGCGAGCAGCGCCGAGCGAGTCAGGAGGGCGAGCGCGGCGAGCACGATCAGCGCGAGGGTGAGCGCCACGGTCGCCGGCCTCTGCGCGGCCCGCGCGTCGGAGAGGCGGTCGTCGAGCTCGTGCAGTTCCTCGAGGGGGCGCTCGCTCTCGCGCCACCCGAGCGGAGGGTCGCGGCCCTGCTCGAGCGCCTCGACGGTGTCGCGGATGTCCGAGATCGAAACCAGCCCCGGGATGCGGGTCTGGTCCGAGACGAGGATCCCGCGGTAGCCGTCGCCGAGGATCGTCACCTCGTAGCGCTTGTCGTTCTTCTGGGGACCGAGCGGCGGGACCGAGACGAAGAGCTCGAACTCGCATTGCCCGATCGCGCCGCAGGCTCTCTGGGGGAGCGGGCCGAGCCGCTCGAGTGCCTCCTCGCGGCTGACGGAGAGACCTTGGCCGGGCACATAGAGCCCGGCCGCTCCGCGCCCCCGCACTGCGGGCGGTTGGTCGCCGGTGACGACCAGCACATAGACGTCCTGCGCGGCCGCCGGTGACGCGGCAGCCAAGAGGGCCAAAGCTACTATCGAGAGGACCTTCACCAAGGAGCGGGATTCTCGATGAAACGACGGACCTATGGACGCGATGCCGGACTGACCCTCCGGATCCTGTTTACGAGCGGGTTGCTCGGCCTCCTGTACGTCGTGTTCGCCGCAGTTCTGATCTCGCAACTCAACGTCGGGATCGTCCCGCTGGTGCTGATCATCGGGGGCATCGCCTTCTTCCAGTACTACACGTCCGACAAGCTCGCGCTCAGGGCCTCCGGCGCCAAGGTCGTGTCCGAGCAGGAGGCACCGGAGCTCCACGCGATGGTCGAGCGGCTCTGCGCCATGGCCGACCTGCCCAAGCCGAGGGTCGCCGTGATCGACACCGACATGCCGAACGCCTTTGCGACGGGGCGCAGTCCGAAGCACGCGGCCGTCGCCGTGACGAGGGGACTCTGGGAGCGGCTCGAGCCGCACGAGGTCGAGGGAGTGATCGCCCACGAGCTCTCGCACATCGGGAACCGCGACGTGCTGATCATGACCCTTGCGGGCTTCTTCGCGATGCTCGCCGGTCTGCTGTCGCGCTACGCCTTCTTCTTCGGCGGAGGCGGCCGCGACCGCGGCAACGGGCCGCCGGTCTGGATCATCGTCCTCCTCGTCTCGATCGTCACCTACATCGTGTCCTACGTCCTGATCCGGACGATCTCGCGTTATCGCGAGTACGCCGCCGACCGCGGCGCAGCGCTGATCACCGGGGCACCCGAGAATCTGATGAGCGCGCTGCAGAAGATCGCGTCCGGGATCACGTCGATCCCGCAGCGCGACTTGCGCGAGGTGCAGGCGATGAACGCGTTCTTCATCGTCCCGACGAACTGGCGCTCGTCCTTCAGCGAGCTGTTCGCGACGCATCCGCCGCTCGAGAAGCGGCTCGCGGCCCTCGCGCAGATCTCGCGCGAGATGGGCCGCTCCGTCTAAGAGCTCCCAGGTGGGCCTCACCGACGTCCTGTTCGGCCGCAAGAAGCTGAAAGACGCGCAGGGCGAGCGGCTCTTCGCGATCTCCACCGCACGAGTCACGCTCGAGGTGGAGCTCGGGTTGAAGCCCGGCAATCGGGCCGCCATCGTCTTCAAGCCGCTCTCGTCGGGCGACTTCGTCCGCGTCGAGAACGAGCTGCACGAGCTGCTCGACATCGCGGCGCGCGACACCGGCTCTCGCGTGACGCGCACCGAGGACGAGTTCGGCTTCAACTGGATCGTGGTCGAGGATCGGGACTTCGAGGACCTCGTCGCGACCGTCCACCTCGTCGGCTCCGAGCTGCAGGCGCGCGGCTTCGGCCCACAGCTCCTCGCGGCGCTCTTCCGGTTCGAGGGCGGCAAGCACCCCGTCTACTTCGTCTACGGCTACAAGCGCGGCGCCTTCTGGCCCTTCGTGCCGACGGGGAAGGACAAGGAGCGCGACAACTCGGAGGAGCTCGAGCTGAAGGCGAAGCTCGAGGAGGAGCTGCCGATCGAGCAGGACCTCACGCGCTGGCTCGCGCTCTTCGATGCTCCTGTCTGAGGCTCTTCCGGAGTACCACTTTCGGGAGCGGCACGAGCGGCGCCTCGACGCGTCGGCCGAAGAGGTCTTCGCGGCGATCCGCTCGGTCACCCTCGCGGAGACGCCGATCGGTCGCCGATTGATGCGCCTGCGAGGGCTGCGCGCCGGCTCCGTGCGACCCCTCGTCGAGGAGATGCAGGGCGAGGGGTTCGCGCAGCTCGCGGAGGAGCCGTTGCGGGAGCTCGTGTACGCCGCGATCGGCCAGCCCTGGAAGCCCCTCGGCGGGAAGCGCGCGAAGACCGACGGGTTCGGTGCCTTTGCCGAGCCCGGTTACGCGAAGATGGCGTTCAACTTCCGCTTCGAGGACGGCGTGCTCTCGACCGAGACGCGCGTGCAGCTCACGGACGAACGCAGTCGGAAGCTGTTTCGCCGCTACTGGCTCGTGATCCGTCCGTTCAGCGGGTTGATCCGCCGCGAGTGGCTGCGCGCGATCGGGCAGCGGGCGACGGGTTAGCGCGGAGCCAACGGGCGCAGATGCGGTCGAGGTCGTTGGTTAGACCCGGCGTGATGGTCGGCGCGTTTACGCTGAACTTCCCCTTCGCGATGGGCACCTGATGGGCAGATCTGAGCTGCGACTGCCGCCGGGGCGGAGATTCCTGCGGCCGTCGTCCTCATTACGGCGGGAGCCGAACCCGCGGCGTCGTGACGACCGACAGGTTGAATCGGGAGCGCCAGGCGGTGGCGACGGAGCGGTCGTGGCGCTTCGCCTTGCTCACCCCTGCCGAGACGGGGCGGAGGAACCGGCGCACGGTTGAGGGAGCGCTTCTGGGTGCGGCGGCGATCGTCGTGGGGCTGACGGCGGTCGTCGCGCGGTCTGCGCCTGGTCACGACGAAGACGTCGGGCGGGCGTTGACGACGGTCCTCGGTTGGGCAGAAGCACTGTGGCGGGTCGCGTTCGTGGGACTGCTCGGGCTTGCGCTCGTGATCGTCGTCGGCGTGCTAGTGCGACGGCGTTGGGATCTCGCCCGCGACCTGCTCGTCGCGGTGTTGGTCCTCGGCGCGGCGGGTGCGATCCTGGGCCGCGTCGTCGAGTCCGACTGGGTCCCGCTCGAGGGTCACCTGCTTTCGAGGTGGGGCTACCCCGAGCTTCGGCTCACAGCGGCGACCGCGGTCCTCGTCGTAGCCGGCCCTGAGCTCGTCCACTGGGCGCGTGTGCTCGCCGCCTGGCTCGTCCCGCTCGCAACGGTCAGTGCGGTCGTCCTCGGCGCTGCACTTCCGTCCGCGGCACTCGGTGCGCTGGCGCTCGGGCTTGGCGCCGGCGCGATCGTGCGACTCCTGTTCGGCTCGGCTGCCGGCGTGCCGCCGACCGAGCACGTGCGCGAGGCAATGGCCGCGCTCGGAGTCGAGGTGAGCGACCTGTCGCCGGTGACGCGTCAACACGTCGGTGTCCGCCGAGTACGTTGGCCACGACACCGAGGGTCGCAAACTGAACGTTCGCGTGCTCGGTCGCGACGCGCAGGACACGCAGCGACTGGCACGACGCTGGCGCCTCCTGGCGTACCGAGACCCACCCCGCAGCGCTCCCGTCGGCCGGCTCGAGCAGGTCGAGCACGAGGGCCTGGCCACGCTCATGGCCGCGCAGGCCGGCGTTCGCGTACCCGAGGTCGTGACCGCCGCGCTCGGCCCCGAGGGAGACGCGCTGGTCGTCACCCGCCGAGCCGGACGTCGACCCGCTCGAACTCTCGAGCCCCGATCAGGTGCGCGACGAGACGCTGGAGGATCTCTGGCGGCAGGTCGCCCGGCTTCACGCAGCGGGCATCTCCCACGGCCGCCTCAACCTGAGCAACGTGCTCGACACGGACGAAGGTCCGATGCTCGTCGACCTCTCGGCGGCGACGCTCGGTGCCCCCCAGTCCGCCCTCGACATGGACGTCGCCGAGCTCCTGGTTGCGTGCTGTGTCCTCGTCGGCCCCGACCGGGCACTCCGCAAAGCGGTCGAGGCGGGCTGGTCCGACGCTGTCGGGCGCGTGCTGCCGTACGTGCAGCGCGCGGCGCTCACGCCGCATCTCCGAGACCTCGCCCGGACGCAGGAGGTGGGACTCAAGGAGCTTCGTGCTCAGGCCGCGGCCGCGACGGGCAGGGAGGTGCCCGAGACCGTCCCGCTACGCCGGGTCCGTCCGAAAGACGTCCTCACCACGGTGGCAGTGGGCTTCGCCGCGTATCTGCTCATCACACAGCTCGCCGAGATCGGCGTTCGGGACGATCGCCGACGCGCTCCGCGACGCAAATGTGGCCTGGGTGATCGTCGGCCTCCTCCTCGCGCAACTCACGTTCGTGACGTCGGCGATCTCGCTCCGCGGGGCGGTGTTGACGCCGCTGCCGCTCCTGCCGTGCGTTGGGCTCGCGTCGGCGGTCAAGTTCATCAACCTGACCGTTCCGAGCTCGGCCGGGCGCATCGCGATCAGCGTGCGATTCCTGCAGAGGATGGGCGCCCCGCCCGGCGAGGCGATCGCCGCCGGTGCGGTCGACAAGGTGTCCGAGACGATCGTCGAGCTGGTGCTCGTGCTGGCGCCTGCTGCCCTTCGTCGACTTGGACATCGACACGAGCGGGGTCGAGGAGCGCCGTGCCTTCAGGTCGTGTGGTCGGGGGGATCGTGCTCGCGCTGGTCGCCGATCGTCGTGCTCGTGCTGGCCGTGCCCTCGGTGCGAGAGAAGGTCGTCCCCTCCGATGCGCGGCGGGTTGTCGAGTCTCTGGGCCGTTGCGAAGGACCGAGGCAAGCGCATCGAGCTCTTCGGAGGCAACCTCGGGACGGAGGTGCTCTTCGCGCTCGCACTCGGGGCCGTATGTCACGCCTATGGCGTAAATCTGCTGCTGATCGAGCTGCTGGTGATCAACATGGCGGCCAGCGCGCTCTCGAGCCTCATACCGGTCCCGGGCGGGGTCGGAGCCGCGGAAGCCGGCCTGACGGCCGGCCTCGTCGCTGTGGGCGTCGACGAATCGACCGCCTTCGCGATCGCGTTCACCCATCGTCTTTGCACGAACTATCTGCCGCCGATCTGGGGCTACTTCTCACTCGCGCGGCTCGAGCGGAAGGGCTACGTCTGACATGTGCGCGGTGAGTCGTGCAATCGACGCCGAGGTGCAGCGCACGAAGCGCTGCCCGCACCGACGGGGGGATCCCGTGGCGCGGGCACCTGGGGGAGGGTGGGCGGAAGAGAATCGGGGGAGAGAGACTTCCGCCGCTTGCGGCCGCTGCGTACGACCACTGTTGTTTGTCCCACAGCGAGGGCCGTTTGCCTCGGTTGTCCACATTCTGAGCGACGCCCCGGCCGCAAATTGCGGGTGCGGCGTTGCCCTGATCCACAATCGGCCGCCGGGTGTGGAGGGATCTGTGGACGAAGTCTCAGTGCGGCTGGAGGCGCGGCATTCCGACGGAGTTCAGCTCCGCCCACGCGCGCACGTACGCCGCGATCTCGATCTCGGGCCCGCGGATGGCATCGGGCGTCATCGAGGCCGGAGCGTCCACCTCGAGCTCGGTGTGCGACGCCGTGGCCACCATGCAGCCGCAACGGCGCAGGAAGGCCGCGAGGTCGTCGCGAAGGTTTGCGTGCTCGAGTTCGATCAACATCGCCGCTAGAAGCGCGGACCGCCCGCGCTCACTCATCGAACAGCTTCGGGGGCGCCGTGGCGTCCCCCGTCCGAGGGAGTCAATGGAGCAAATCGATCGACGTTTCCGGCGGCTCCTCGAAGGTGGGGCGGGTGCCGTAGATGTGCTCGCACGCCTGCTCGAACAGTCGCGCCGCGGCGTCGGCCTGCGTGGCCCCGATCCGGTCAAGCGGATCGAGCCGCTGCCGTCGTCGTCTGCGTGGCGCTCGGCGAAGGCGACGAAGCGCGCTCCGTCCTCGTAGACGCCGACCCGCCAGCCGGTCGAACGGAGGAAGCGCGCCAGGTTCTCGCCGTCGCTCATGGCCAGAGCATCGGCCGCGCGCGCGGTTGACTGCTCCCCCGGCCTGTGGTTCAGCGCAGTGCTTCACCACGCTCGTCGACAGCCGCAACCTCCCAGCTGCCGTCGACGAGTGTCTTCAGGAACCGCTGGACGGTGGGGCCGTTCACGCCGTTCGCGATCTCGGTCGCGTAGAGCCGGCAGCCGTCGCCGAGCGCCTCGAGGTCCTGGCCGTCGGGATCGGAGGCGGGCTGCCGCCCGTCCTGTACCGCCTGCGCAAGCTCCCAGTGCTGCTGCTGGGCGATCCGGACTGCGAGGTGTCGTGCGCCGTTGGTGTCCATTGGGAAAGTCTGAGGGGAGCGCCTGACGGCGCTCCCCTCTCGTATCGATCGAGTTCATCGACGTCTTACTTGACGGGCTGCAACACCGCCCAGTTCGCCACCGTCGCCTTCACCGGTCCGACGTAGACGTCGACGCGGTACAGGTTGTTCACGACGAGTCCCAGGTCCTTGCTGTCGAGGTTGTAGATCCAGAACGGGTCTCGCCCACCGGAACTCATTGGTGCCGGCGCTCGACTCGCCTGCGTCCGCGTACTCCTCGATCGGATCGCCGGCTGCCGCGTGCCCGACGTCTTGCTGACCTTGATGGTCACATTGGCCGCGGGATCGGTTACGGGAGCCTTGCCGCAGTCGTCGTAGAGCGTCGCTTTGACGGGAACGACACGGCCGTTCTTCATCTTGTTGACGATGAGCCCGCTTGGAGTCGAGTCGTCGAACGGCGGCAGGAAGTCGACGGTGTAGGTCTGGTTGATCGTGATTGCCGTTCGTGAGATCAGACCCCGTCTCGCCATCCTTGTCCGTGACGGTCACCGTCGCGTTGTACGAACCCGGCAGCGCATAGACGTGCGTGACGCTGAACGAGTTCAGGTTCGTGCGGCTGATCTCCGGTTCGGTATTCCCGTCGCCCCAGTCGATGTTCACCGTCCAGGGGTTGTCGTTCACACCAGCGTCGTTTGGATCGATCGTGAGCGTTGCGGTCGTCTGGCAGTTGACCGATGCCGGAGAGAACCCGGCGACGACCGTGGGCGGCGACGTTGTTGACGGTGACGTTCGCGCTGTAGGTCGGTGCCCGCCGCCGTCCTTGTCGTAGACGCGGCCCTTCACGGTGAAGCTGCCATTGTCGGTGAAGGTGCAGCTGCGCCGAGTTCGTGGTGCCCGCTGCCGCGTAGTTCGCTCGCAAGCGAGCTGTCGCAGGCCGTCGCAGGCGAACGAGTAGTGCAGGCTCGCCGCGTCGACCGACGACACGTCAGTCGGGTTCGTCAGCGACAGACTGAGCTGCTGCTGCCCTCGTTGATCGGCGATGACGCCGACGGCCATCCGCCGTCGGCGCGACGTTGTTGACGGTGACGGTCGCGCTGTAGGTGGTGCCGCCGCCGTCCTTGTCGTAGACGCGGCCCTTCACGGTGAAGCTGCCATTGTCGGTGAAGGTGCAGCTGCGCCGAGTTCGTGGTGCCGGCCGCCGCGTAGTTCGCCGCGAGCGAGCTGATCGAGGCCGTGCAGGCGAACGAGTAGTGCAGGCTCGCCGCGTCGACCGACGACACGTCAGTCGGGTTCGTCAGCGACAACGAGCTGCTGCTGCCTTCGTTGATCGGCGACGACGCCGAGAGGCCATCCGCCGTCGGCGCGACGTTCTTGACGGTGACGGAGCCGGTGTACTCACGCTCGCCGCCGTCCTTGTCCTTGACCGTCGCTTTGACGGCGAGCGTGGCCGGACCATCAGTCGCGGTCGAGCAGCTGGTGCTGATGCTCGCCCCGTAGGCGCCGTAGCCGGCACCGCAGTCGAACTTGTACTGGAACCCGGCAGTCGTATCCGGGCCAGACGGATCCGTGACGCGGTGAGCGAGAGGTTGAAGCTCGAGCCCTCGTCCACGTCGGCCGGCGAGTTGAACGTCCCGCTCGGCGCGACGTTCTCGACCACGACGGTGGCGCTATACGTGGTGCCGCCGCCGTCCTTGTCGTAGACACGGCCCTTCACGGTGAAGCGTGGCCGTTGTCGGCGAAGGTGCAGCTGGCCGAGTTCGTGGTGCCCGCCGCCGCGTAGTTCGCCGCGAGCGAGCTGTCAAGCCGCCGTCGCAGGCGAACGAGTAGTGCAGGCTCGCCGCGTCTGGACCGGACGGATCACGTGACAGTCGGGTTCGTCAGCGACAACGAGCTGCTGCTCGAGCCCTCGTCGAGTCGGCGACGACGCCGAGAGGCCATCCGCCGTCGGCGCGACGTTGTTCACGGTCAGCGCGAACGTGGTACTCGTGGCTCCGCCGTTTCCATCGTTGGCCGTGATGGTCACCGTCTGGCTCTGAGCAGGACCGTCAGTCGTGGCGTACGACCACGACCATGTCCCGGCCGCGTTCGTGCCTGACTTCGTGACCGTGCCGACGGACGCCGAAAGCGTGACGGTGTCTCCTGCGTTCGCGTCGGACCACGTGCCGCTGTTGTTCGCCGTCTGGCCTTCGTTCACCGTGACAGACGCGTTCGTTGCTGCGATCGTCGGCGCGCTATTGACCGGTGCCGCGTAAGTGGCCGTGAAGCGGCGAAGCCCACTGTTGGCCTCTCCTGCTGCACAGATCGAGCGCCCGGAATCGGACGTCGTGAAGGTCCCGCCCCCCGATCGTCGAGGTCCAATCGACGAATGACTGGCCTCCCGCAGACGCGGGCGCGGTCAGCTTGATGAACTGGCCCGCGACGGCGGTCACGTTCAGAGTCGTGGCGTGTTCCGTCGACACTCGTGATGTTGCCGCTGCCGCTTGTATCAGCGCCGGAGACTGCGGTTGTGCAGTTGACGTCGGAATACATCTGCCAAGAGACGCTCGTCAGCGTCGGGCCGACAAGCGCAGGTGCCTGTCAGGAACCGGAGATTGGAGTCGGTGAAGGTCGTCGTCGCGACAGCTGCCGGATGAACCGGTTGCCGTGACGACGTACGTCGCGACGAAGCAATCCGGGAGGTTGAAGGAGTCGGTGATGCTCCCGGCTGCAGTAGCCGTCACGTCGACGTTGCGCTCCCAGGTCTTCCCTTCGTCGTCGTTGACGTTGATGTGCACGCTCTCGCCCGGCGGCCCAGTTGCCGCCGTTGAGCGTGACGTGCTCGCCGGCGACGTAGTCCGCCTTGTCGCTCGCGATCCACGGCGTGCTCGAGCCGCTCTCGTTGTTCATGCCCATCGCCGGCGTTGTGGCGCCGAGTGCGAACAGGACGAAGACGCCGAGCAGGACGCTCCAGCGCCTCCATGTCCCCTTCGAATTTGTGTGTGACGCCACTTTCAAGTCTCCTCTCGAATCGCCGCAGTAAAAGCCCGCCGAGGACGACGCAACGTCGGGCGCTCGAGCGGCAGACCGGAGGCCACGCCGCACATGGCCTCGGGACTACCGCCGCTTGCGCCGCGACGCTGCTGCCGCTGCTCTTAGCGCGCCCCTTCCTCGATTGGCCTCTCCCTCGTTCCGACTTGCCGCATTGCCGCAGCTCCAGGTTGCCAGCGGCGCCTTCGCGCCGTTGGCTTAGCCAAGCACTGTGGGCCGGCTGATTGGCTGGCCATGCGGCTGAAACCGGCTAGCCGGAGGGATAGGCGCTGCTCGAGGCCCGCGGCCCGTCTAGCGGGCGTAAAGCCGGCGCTGGAGGTGCTCGAACAGGTAGAGCGTCGCGAGAAAGGTGTAGGTGATCGCCGGGAGGAGGATGCCGAGGAGCCCGACGAGCGCCTCGTCGTGCGACATGCCCCTACCGAGCAGCTGTGCCATGAGGATCGGCGCCGCGCTCAGCGCGGCGAGAGCGATCACGCAGTGGACGATCGCACCCCGCAGCGATCGCGGCCGCCGTTCGCCGAGCCGAACGTAGAGCCAGAGGGCGAGCAGGCTCCCACCAACGGTGACGAGCAGCACGGGGAGTTCGCGACCCACGCCCTCGAGTCAAGCCCGTCCCGGAGGCCGGCGCACCGCCTGGGGGTTCAGGCTCGACTAGCCGCTAGCGGAGGATCCGCAGCGCCGTCTCGTGGTCGCAGCCGCGGCTGATCAGCCGCAGCGCGAGGTGAAGATCGACATCGACCCGCATCGCGAGCTCGAGCGCCTCGCGCTCGCCGAAACCGGCCTTGCGCAGCGAGTCGAAGCGCCAGAGGACCTCGACGCGAGGCCTTTCGAGGGTCGCCGCCGCCATGGACGTAGTACGGACAGGAAGCAGTCTCCACCTCGCCGCGAGAACGGCTTGTTCATGCCCTCCGATCGCACAGTTCGGACCACATCCCTCAAACGAGGGGATGCGGGAACGCGTGAATCGTTCAGGATGTGGGTACCTCGCGCCTCAGAAACAATGGGGCGGAGCCACTGCGGCGATGGAAACCATTCGAGTTCTGATCGCGGACGATCACCCGCTGATGCTGCGGTCGTTGAGGCTCGTCCTCGACGGCTCGGATCAGGTGGAGGTCGTCGGCGAGGCCACGACGGGGACCCAGGTGCTTCCGCTCGTCGAGTCGACCCGTCCCCAGGTGGTGCTCCTCGATGTCCAGCTGCCCGAGCTCGACGGGTTCAGCTGTCTCGAGCGGATCGTGGCGTCCTTCCCGGAGGTGTCCGTCGTGATGGTCTCGGCGACCGACCATCCGCGGACGATCGACGAGGCGGAGAAGCGCGGGGCGAGCGGCTACATCGTGAAGACGGTGGCGCCGGAGGAGTTCGTCGAGGCGATCGTGTCCGCGGCTCAGGGGGAGGGGTTCGTCGCGATCGGGCTCGCGGCGCACGGCGACTCGGATCTCACCGAACGCGAGCTGGCCGTCGTCGAGGCGGTGGCGCGCGGCCTCTCGAACAAGGAGATCGGCAAGGAGCTCTGGATCACCGAGCAGACCGTCAAGTTCCACCTCGGGAACATCTTCAGGAAGCTCGAGGTGGCGAACAGGACGGAGGCGGCCCGGGTCGTGTTCGACCGGGGGCTCGGCCACACGGGCGGCCCCGCCGCCGACGGCTCGGCTCAGACCCCGCCGGCGCCCACGCGGCGCTGACGGTCGGCAACGCTACGGCGCGGCACATCAAGTACCGCTTCCGGCAGCTTTTTCCTGCTCGAAACTGACCTAACTGTACGAAAGTCTGGTTGTAGGTCAGGCCGAATGGTTGTAAAAGACACAAAAGGTGGGCTAAGGGGAGCCGGGGAGGGCGATCCGGAGCGAGGGGCGGGTTACTTGCGGAGGGCTGCGGAATGAAGATGAAGGTGCTGGTGGCGGACGATCACCGCCTGATGCTCGAGGGGATCCGGGGCGCCCTCGAGTCGGTCGAGGACATCGAGGTCGTCGGGGAGGCGCACACGGGGAGTCAGGTGCTGCCGCTCGTGGGAAGGACGAATCCGGACATCGTCCTTCTCGACATCCGGATGCCGGACATGAACGGGCTCGCGTGTCTCGACGCGATCCGCCAGAAGTATCCGAAGGTCAAGGTCGTCGTTCTGTCCGCCTTCGGAGACCCCGACCACATCAACAGCGCGTTCAAGCGAGGCGCGACCGCGTACATCGTCAAGACGGTGAACCCGGTCGACCTGCCGTCCGCGCTACGCCAGGCGTTCGAGGCGACGGTGTTCCAGGGGGTGCACGTCTACAACGGCGGCGAGTCCGAGTCGGGCGACAAGATCGGCCTGACCGACCGTGAGCTCGCGATGCTGAAGGCGCTCGCCCGCGGGCTCTCGAACAGCGCGATCAGCCGGGAGTTCTGGGTCACCGAGCAGACGGTGAAGTTCCATCTGAGCAACATCTACCGGAAGCTCGGAGTCGCGAACCGCACCGAGGCGGCCCGGTTCGCGTTCGACCGCGGCATCTTCGAGAGCGTCGCGTAGCGCGTCGATGAGCCGGGTCGAGACAGCCTCGCACTTCGGCGGTGCCGAGCCGCCGGTGGATCCCTGGGCGGAGCTCCGGGCGAAGCAAGCCGCGGAGGCGGACACCGACGAGCCGTTCGGCCCCTCCGAGGTCGCCGAGCTTCGCGACGAGCTGATCGCGGAGGTCACCAAGGCCGTCATCGGGCAGGAGCGAGCGATCTCGCTGATGACGGTCGCGGCGATCGCGGGTGGCCACATCCTGGTCGAGGGCCCGCCTGGCGTGGCCAAGACGCTGCTCTCGAATGCCGTCGCGCACGCGCTCGGGATCTCGTTCAACCGGATTCAGTTCACCCCGGACACGAAGCCGTCCCACATCGCCGGCTCGACCATCGAGCGGATGGGGGAGCCGATCTTCGTCCCGGGCCCGGTCTTCACGAACATGCTTCTCGCGGACGAGGTCAACCGGACCCCGCCGCGCACCCAGGCAGCGCTCCTGGAGGCGATGCAGGAGAAGCAGGTCACCGTCGACGGCAAGACGCACTGGCTTCCGAACCCGTTCATCGTGATCGCGACGCAGAACGCGCACGAGCAGCACGGTGTCTATCCGCTGCCCGAGGCGCAGCTGGACCGGTTCCTGTTCAAGGTCATGATCGAGTACGGCGACGAAGCTCACGACGTCGAGATGCTGAACCTCCCGCACGCCGGCCTCACGCCGGACCTGATGGGCGAGATCCATCCGCTCATGGGGGCGCCCAAGCTGATGAGGGCTCAGCGCGAGGTCGATCGCACCAAGGCAACGGATGAGGTGGTGCGCTACGTCGTGAGGCTCATTCGGGCGACCCGTGACCTCGACGGGGTCGAGCTCGGCGCGAGTCCTCGCGCAGCGATCCACCTCCTTGCCGCCGCGAAAGCGAATGCGCGGCTCTCGGCGCGGGACTACGTCACCCTGGCCGACGTCAAGGAGATGGCGCTGCCCGTGCTGGGGCACAGGATCATCCTCGACGGTCGCGAACCAGCAGATGTCGTTGCTGCAGCCTTGGAGATCGTCGACAGAAGGAGGGACTGAACATGCTCTGGGTGATCTTGATCGTGCTCATCGTGCTCGGCGTCGCCGGGCTGCTGTACGTCCGCCGCGGCAGAGCGAGCTAGTAGGAGGGTTTGGCGAAACAGGCGCTGTGCCGCCGGGCCGCGCTGGGCGGCGCGATGCGGCGTCCTCAGTCGCGCCCGTATCACTGCGGATACGAACGCTCCCTGCGTCCTTGCCTCGCACCACCCAGCGCACCCCGGCGACGAGGCCCGTTCCGCCAAACCCTCCTGCGATTCACGCTTCGGGCGGGGCTTCCGTCGCCCTGAGGGGCTGCCAACGCGGCACCGTCGCGTGGACGCGGGTCGGGCCGCCCGGGACGCTCTCGACGTCGAGCCGGCCGCCCAGGAGGCGGACCCGCTCGCTCATCCCGACGAGGCCCAGGCGCCCGGCCTGCGCCGCGGCGATGAGCTTCGCCTCGACGTCGAACCCTCGCCCGTCGTCGGCGATCTCCGCCTCGAGCTGGCTGCGGGTCCCCGTCACGCGCACCTGAGCGTTGCGCCCCATGCTGTGCTCGTGGACGTTGTTGAGCGCCTCCTGGATCACCCGTAGGAGCGCGATCTTCTGCGAGGACGTCAACACGTCGAGATCTCCTTCGGTCTTCACGGAGACGCGCACGGTGCTTCGTTCCTCGAACCGCTTGACGTCCTTGCGAAGGAGCTCCCGGAACGGCGAGTGGAGGGTCGTAGGCTCCTGGAGCGATCGCGCCAGCTCGCGGAGGTCCGAGTCCATGCTCAACAGGCGGGCGTCGATGTCGTCCAGTCGACCCAGGAGGATCGGGGACTCGTCGACGGGCTCGAGAAACGGAGCTAGCTGCTTTCGATAGAGGCGGACGTCCGCGGCCAACGCGGCGATGTCCTGCATGGGCCCGTCATGGAGGTCGAACCCGAGGCGAGACAGCTTGCGGTCGCCTGTCTGCACGAGCGACCGCTCACGCTCCGCGTGCCGCTCGAGGAGGGTTTCCAGCTCGAGCAGGGGCCGCGCAGCGCGCGCGCACTCGGATGCGTAGCCGAGGGCGCGACGCCGTGCTTCGAGCGGCGCCCGGACGACGACAGCTCCCTCCGCGCGATTCCAGCGGCGGATGGGGACCGCCTGGAGCTGCGCGCGCCCGCTCGTTGCGACGTCGTTCGTCGCCACCGACTGACGCGCTGCCGCGGCTGCTCGGCGGCTCGGCGGAGCGCCCACCTCAAGCACGCACGTGACCGCTCCCACGGCATCGGCGGTCCAGAGCGACGCCTCGGTGGGAGGCCCAAAAACGGTCAGCATCCGAAGCTGTGCCTCGAGCGCGAGCTTCGGCGGCAGCTCGAAGAGGTACTCGCTGCGCAGGAGGGTGACGAACGTGGCGGCCCGGACGATCTCGGCGTCGACGTCGATCGCCGCCGCGACGGAGCTCATGATCAGGTCGATCATCTGGCGAGACCAGGGCGTGTCCAGCCACATGCCCCCGAGGATCTCCGACACGTAGGTGGCGGCGACGAGCGGGCCATTGGACACCCCGGCCGTGAGCGCGAGCGCCGCGGCGCGCTGGCGGGCGGCCTCGAGCAGCGGCTCGGGAGGGAACGGAACCGACCGGTGGCTGAACGCTTCCTCGAGTTCGCGGAAGTCGTCGCGGAGCTCGTCCGGCGAAGCGTTCAGGTCCTCCTCCTTGTCATTGGTGCCACCGTCGCCTTCCCTCGGTCCTGCTTGAGGTTAAGCGTAGAGCGAGCCGCCGCCGACGATCAGGGCGACGAATGCACCGAGAGCAAGGAACGGCCCGAACGGCAGGCCTTCCTTCCGAGCCTCGGATCCTCGCGTCAGGATGAGTGCGAGCGCGACGGCGCCCGCAGCGAACGACGTGACGAAGAAGCCGAGCAGGGCGTCGCCGCCGAGGCCCAGCCCCACGAGCAGCGCGAGCTTCGCGTCGCCCATCCCGACCGTTCGGGAAGGCGCCACCAACGCGGGGATGAAGAAGAAGGTGAACGCGATGGCGCCGGCGATCAACGAGGCCTTCAGCTCGTCCGGATGGAGGACGAACACGGCCGCGACGGTGAAGCCGGAAGCCGGGAGCACGAGGCGGTTCGGGATGCGCCGTTCCTCCCAGTCCACGGCCGAAATGGCCGCCAGGACGGCGATGTACGCCGTTCCGAAGAGCACGTCGACGCCCAGTCCGTGGCGGACCAGGCACGCGAGTGCGACCACCACCGCCGTCGCGGCGGCGATGGTCCGCGTCAGGCCGACGTCGTCGGTCTCCGTCATTGCGGGTGCCTGGGCCTCAAGCGAACTCATGATCTCCCTCGGCGACGGAAGCGCTGTGGATCTCGGCGACAAGGCGATCGAACGACTCCCACTTCGGCAGGACCCGCAACCACTGCGCCGAGTCCGTCGCCTGCCCTTGATCGAGCTGCTCGCCCACGACCACGAACGCGGTGGTCGGGCTGAGCACGGCGAGGTCGCGAATGACTCGAGCTGCCACCGACATCGACGTGCTGCTGTCCAGGAGGACGACGTCGGCGTGGGTCTGCGAGTCGTCTAGGAGCGCCGCCGGGTCGCCGTACGTCTCCACTTCGAACGCATGACGTGTGAGGAGGAAGCGCGACACGCGGAGAAAACGCGTGTCCGACGAGGCGACAGCGACACGAATCTGCCCGCCGTCGCCGTTCGTCTTGAAGTGGGACTGTGTGGTCCTCTCACCGTGCCGGACGAGCGAGACCTGCTCCCCCTCCTGGACGCCGGCGTGCTCGACGACCCCGGCTGCGAGCTCGACGACCGAGCGCGCGCGTCGGTCGATGGCCACCCGCCACGGCTTTACGGAGCTGACCGTCCGCACGACCACGAAGTTCTTGTCGAGGAAGACGAGGTCGAGCGGAAAGCGCATGAAGTAGGTGTGGATCGCCGACGTCGCCAGGAGCATTCCCCGGTCCTCGGGCAAGGTCGGGCGGCCGAGGAGGCCCTTGGCGCGTGTGAACGGGCTGTCGGCGATCTCGCAATACCGGCAGAGGACGTCCCCGCTTTCTCGGACGAGTGTGAGCTCCATTACCCGAGCGCCTCGAGGAACGCGAACACTGCCGGGCCGAGCAGGATGACGAACATGGCCGGGAAGATCAGGAAGATCAGCGGGAAGAGCATCTTGATCGGCGCCTTCTGCGCCCGCTCCTCTGCCGCAGCCTTCCGCCGCTTGCGCATCTCTTCCGCGAGGTTGCGGAGCACCTGCCCGATCGAGATCCCGAGCTGTTCGCCCTGGACGATCGAGCGGACGAACGAGCGGACCGAGGGCGTCTCGACCCGGGTCAGGACGTTCTTCAGCGCCTCGACGACGCTGAGGCCCATGTTCTGCTCCTGGAGCGCGAGCCGCATCTCCTGGCCCAACGGTCCCTCGAGCCGGTCCGTGGCCGCCCGCAGAGCGGCGCTGAAGCCGAGGCCGGCTTCGACCGCGACGACGAGCAGGTCGATCAGCTCGGGAAGGTCGTACTCGATCTCGTTGAGACGCGTGCGCGCGCGACGGTCGATGACCATCATCGGTCCTCGGTAGCCGACCACGCCGCACGCGACGAGCCCGATGATCCCGAACAGCGGCGAGAAGTCGGTCGTCGCCATGATCCACAGCCAGAACGCGACCAGCCCGGCCCCGCCTAGCAGCTGGTAGCCGATGAGGCGCCTGGGCTCGACGTTGTACATGCCGGCGGCGATCAGCTGTTTGCGCGCGCGCTCGGCACGCTGGGTTCCGAACTTCGTCGTGATCGTCGCCCCGATGACTCCCGCGAATCCGTCGAAGGGACCGAAAAGGCCGCTCGGTTGCTCCACCTCGCCCGCGCCGGGGGAGTAGCCGTAGTCGCCGATCTTGGTGATCGTCTCCTCGGCTCGCAGCCGGGGCATCGCTACGGCTCGCATCATGAGCGCGACCGCGCCGGCGACGAGGAGCAATCCGATGAGAAAGAAGATCATCATCGCTCCCCCTAGACCCGAATGTTGACGATTTTCCGAATGACGAGCGAGCCCGAGACGACCATGATCGCGGCCATTGCGAGGATGATCTGGCCTGCCGTCTTGTGGAACAGCGGGCTCATGTACTCGGGGTTCAGCAGCGTGATGATGATGAGCAGCATCACGGGCAGCGCGGAGACGATCCATCGCGCCATCCGACCCTGCGCGGTCAGCGTGCGAACCAGGCGCCTGAGTGCTGCGCGTTCTCGGACGGTGTCGGCCACACGGTCGAGCACCTCGGCCGAGTTACCGCCTGTCTCACGCTGAAGAGCGGCCACGAGCGACACCTGCTCGAGGTCGCGGTTGTTCATCCGGACAGCCACGTTCGTGAGCGCTTCCTCGAGCGGGACGCCGAGTTGCTCGTCGGCCACGACCTGGCGAAACTCTCGTTGCGACGGCTCGGGTGCGTCGTCGACGACGACCGAGAGCGCCCCGATGAGGCTGTGACCTGCACGCAGGGCCGACGCGAGCACCTGCAGGTTGTCGGGAAGCTGGTCGGCGAACGCCTTTCGCTGCCGGTCAGCGCGGTAGCGGATGTACATGCGCACGAGGAACGGCGTCAAGAACGCGAGCAGCGCGAACGCCGGGCTCAGGAAGAGGCTGAGCACCCAAAGGAGCAAAACGGTGCCGATCGTCGTCAGGACGATGATCTGCTCGGCGGGAAGCGTGATCTCCGCGATCTCGAGCTCGAGCTTCAGACGGGACCACCAGCGCATCTGTCCCAGCGACCGCTCGGTGCCCTCCAGCAAGCGTTCCGAGAGCAGGGCGGTCTGTCGCTTGCCGTCCTCGGTGCGCCCTACCGCGACGAATGCGCCAAGGCGCTCACGGAAGCCGCTCGACCTCGGCTTGACGACCATCGCGACCGGAACCGCGATCAGGGCTGCGAGCAGCAACGCGAAGACGAGCATCGTCAACGGCGACTGCATGATCTCGGCGAGGACCGAGGGCTTGTACGGGGAGCTCACGGCGACGGGAGGTGGAAGCTTCGGCGCGCGGTACGTGGCGGTCGCCGTGTCGCCGTCGGCGACCTTGACCTTCACCTCGACCCGTTGGTCGGCCGAGGCGAACGATTGGTATTCGACGAGGTACTCGTTGGCGAGGCGGGAACCCAGCTTGCCGAAGATGTTTGCGAGATCTTCGGGCGAAGCTGCGGCCGAATAGGAGCCCCCGGTGTTCACCGCGAGCTGCCGCAGCGGCTCGGGATCGAACTGCTTCGACGTCAGGCCGACCGCGAAGATCCGCACTCCCTGTCGCCTCGCCTGCTTGACGAGCTCCTGCGCCGGTAGCCGTGCTGCCGATGTCGTTGCCGTCGCTCAGGACGACGATCGACGAGGACGTCCGGCCGGACTCCTTCACGAGGGCGAGCGCGCGCTTGACCGCATCGAACATGCGCGTGTCGTCTGCGAGTGGGGGCGCGGTCGCGAGCACCTGTGAGATTCGCGTTCCGTCCGTGGTGAACGGGAGCACGCACCTTCACTTCCGAGTTGAACGTCACGATCGCCAGTGCCTGGTTCTCGCGCCGCTGGCCGGCGAACGTCCGTGCCGCGGTGACCGCGTTGGCGATCGGCTCCCCGCGCATGCTGCTGCTGGCATCGATCACGAGCACCGTTCCTGCGGGGCTGCCGAGCGCGTTCGTCGGCGTGAGTGCGATGTCCTCGACCGGAACCCCGTTCTCGGTGACGGTCACGAGCCCCGCCCGAGGTTCGACCCTCTCCGGCAGCGTCAACACGAACGCACGGTCGGGGAACTTGGCCGGAACGCGAACGAGCTTGACGGTTCCCTCGGCGCCGGCAGCTGTGGCCGGCCACGTCGCCAACAAGGCCAGGATGAATACCGCGAGTGCGGAGCGCGTCTTCATCGAACCAGCGGCTCCTCGATCGATGACGGCCGGTAGCCGTTCTGGAAGATGTTGAGGGGGAGCGTGATCCCGCGCTTCTCGAACTTGCCCATGAACGTCGGGCGGAGTCCAGTCGGTCGCAGGCTGCCGATCACGGTCCCGTCCGGCATGACTCGCTCGATCTCGAACGCGAACAGCTCCTGGAGCGTGATCACGTCCGACTCCATCCGCTGCACCTCCGTGATCGAGGTGACGCGGCGTGAGCCGTCGCCCATGCGCTCGAGGTGGACGATCAGCTCGAGAGCGGACGAGATCTGGTGGCGGATCGCGCGCACAGGCAGGTCGTAGCCGGCCATCAGCACCATGGTCTCGATCCGGGAGAGCGCGTCGCGCGGCGTGTTCGAGTGCACCGTCGACAGCGAGCCGTCGTGACCCGTGTTCATCGCCTGGAGCATGTCCAGGGCCTCGGCCCCGCGGACCTCGCCGACGATGATGCGGTCCGGGCGCATGCGCAGCGAGTTCCGAACGAGCGTGCGGATCGGGATCTCGCCCTCGCCGGCGACGTTCTTCGGCCGGGACTCGAGGCGGAGCACGTGCCGCTGGTTGAGTCGGAGCTCGGCGGCGTCCTCGATGGTCACGATGCGGTCCTTGTCCGGGATCGCGGTCGAGAGCGCGTTCAGCAGCGTCGTCTTACCGGTGCCCGTGCCGCCCGACACGAGGATGTTCAGCTCGGCCTCCACGCAGCGCTGCAGGAAGTCGATCGTCTCGAGGGAGAGCGTGCCGAGGCGGATCATGTCGTTCAGGTCGAGCCGCTTCTTGCTGAACTTGCGGATCGTCACGAGCGCTCCGCTGAGCGAGAGGGGCGGAATGATCGCGTTGACGCGGCTTCCGTCGGGAAGGCGAGCGTCCACGAGCGGCGACGCCTCGTCGATCCGGCGGCCGACCTGCGCGACGATCTTGTTGATGATCCGGCGGAGGTGCGAGTCGTCGTTGAACCGGACGTTCGTCTCGTACAAGCGGCCCTGACGCTCGATCCAGATGTCGTAGGGCCCGTTGACCATGATCTCGGTCACGCTCTCGTCCTGGAGCAGCCGCTCGAGCGGGCCGTGGCCGAGGATGTCGTCCGCGATCTCGCCCTCGAGCCGGTCGCGGTCGTCGCGCGAGAGCCCCGACTCCTGCATCAGGCGGCGCCGGATGTCGGCCTGAACCCGCTCGCGGAACGACTCGGGCTCTGCCTGCGAGGTGAAGAACTGCGGGCCGAGCTCCGCGATCACCGCCATGTGGATCTCGTTCTTGACGTCCGAAAACGGGTCTCGCTCCGACGTCGGCGGCGCGGTCCGGGCAGTCGTCAGACGCTCGTGGAGCTCCATTACGACCGCCCCCCGATCATCCGACGCATGCGCTTGCGCTTCCGCGGTGCAAGCGACCCGTTGGCTTCCGCGATCGCACGCTCGTAGTCGCGGGCGAGGCGGCGGAACGCCTTCGAGGCCTCGGAGTCCGGCTTCGCGGTCAGGATCGCAGCGCCCTCGTTCAACGCACGCGGGATCTCGCGATCGCTCGGAACCAGCACGTCCGGGGGTCGCCCGAGCACGGCCTCGACGTCCTCGGGGTTGATCCCCACGCGGCTGTCCGCGCGGTTGAGCAGGACCTTGATCCGAGTCGGGTCGTAGCCCATCAGGTCGAGCGTCTCGAGCCCGAGCTTCGTGTTCTTCAGCGAGAGCGAGTCCAGCATCCCCACCACCACGACGTTCGTCGACGTGTCGATCGTGGAGATCACCTCAGGCGTGAACCCGGGCGGCGTGTCGACCAGGACGTAGTCGTGCGTCGACCGCAGACCCGCGTAGATCTCGCGGAGGAGCCCGACGGTGATCACGCTGGCCTGGTCGGGCCGGCTGGGCGCGAGCAGGAGGCGAAGCCCCGACTCGTGGTCGACGAGATACGCCTCGAGCTTCTCGCCGTCGATGCTGCCGCCCGACTTCGTCAGGTCGAACATCGTCCGGTCGGGCGTCGTCCCGAGCGCCAGGCCGAGGTCGCCGAACTGGAGATCGAGGTCGACCGCGGCCACTCGATGCCCGTCTTGCGCAAGTGCGACGCCGAGGTTCGAGACCGTCAGCGTCTTGCCGGTTCCGCCCTTCGGACCGAGCACGCAGATGAGCGGGGCCGACGACGCGCCCGAGGCGACGGCGGCGCCCTGCTTCCGGGCCACCGCCTTCTGGAGCGCGAAGTAGACCTCGTCGGAGGCTTCCGGGAGCCGAACGAGATCGTCCGCTCCCACCTCGAACACCCGCCGGACGAAGCCGTTCGGCGAGCCCTCGCACAGCACCACGACGGGCCGGTTCGGGCCCTCGCGGACGGCGCCCTCGATGAAGTGGAGGGTGCGGTCCGAGTAGCCGGCGCAGGCGACCAGAACGAGGTCGACCGCAGTCTCCTGCAGCGTCTGCCAGGCCTCGTCGAGCCCGTCCACGACCCCTACGACCGAGATGTCGCCGTCGACGGGCAGTGACTGCCGTACCGTCTCGGCCGCGACGCCCGCGTCGAGCGCGACGAGCGTGCGCGTGATCTTTGCCTGGGTCATCTCAGCCGCCCTTCTGGCCCGTGATGACCTGCTGAATCGTCACGAGTGCCTTCTTCGTGGGCACGACGTTGGCCTTCGGGCGGGCGACGAACCAGATCGTTCCCTCATCGCTGGCGTACGCGAACCGCGCCGCGTCCGAGCTCGGCACCTTGAGCACGTAGTACGAGACGGCCCCGCCGCCGACACCGTTCGCCGCGGGTGCTCCGGCCGCCGCGAGCACGTTGACGTTCGCCCGTAGGAGGCTCACGATCGTGCCGCGTTCAGACGTCATCGAGACGTAGACGTCGACGTTGTCGCCGGCAGCGACATGGCCGATGAGACCCCTCTGCGGGTCGGCGGGCACCGAGATTGCGCGCTCGGTGCCGGTGATCTTCGTCGCCACGGCGGCCGACGTCGTGACGCTGAAGTCGGCCACGGTCAGCTGCTGGCCCGGGAGGATGTCCCTGACCGCGATCCGCCCCTCGAGCAGATCGGGGTCGGCGACCGCGCCGGTCTTGGTGTGCTCCTGCGCCAGCGTCGTCAGCTCGTACGCCGCTTGCGAGCTCAGCACCGCAGCCGGCGTGCCCTTCGCGATCAGCCGCTTCGCGACGAGCACCGGCGTGGGCGCGGCCGCGGAATCCAGGCTCGTCCGGTACCCGTTCAGGTAGACGAGCAGCAGGATCGCCGCAAGGATCGCGGCGGCCACGGCGACGATCACGTTTCCGCGCCGGGTTGCGAGCAGCTTGTTGCCGCGCGTTCCGATCAGACGTCCTGTGAGCGTTTGGTTCATTTGTCTCTCCTCCTCGGGTTACTCGGTCAGGACGGCAACGCACGGCGTCGTTGTGGAGAAATCACACGCGCCGTTGCCTCCGCCAACATTCGGACTTGACACGTACTTGATGAAATGGCCCGACAGCCAGCCGGCCGGCACGCTTCCGTCACTCCCGCACGGATCGTCGTCGCTGCCGTTGCCGCCCCAATCGGTGATGTAGAAGGCGCCGAAGTTCGAGATGGGGTAGAGCGCTCGCCCCTGCGAGCGGAACGATCCGAACGGGACCATGAAGAGGATCACGATCCGCGAGTCGGCCGACGGGAATCCGTTCAACCCCGTCCCGACGCCCCACAGGTACGGGTTGGGTGAGGGATTCCAGTTGTTCCGGCCCAGGAAGTCCGGGTTGTTGCAGTCGGCGGCGGTCGGGCTCGGGCACCCCCCGCCGGTGCACACCTGGCCGCCGTTGAAGACACGGCCGAAGAGACCGTCCGTGAACTGGCCAATGGCCGCACCCGGGCCCACGGCGACGCAATCCCACGGCTGCGGCGAGGAGAAGAGCGACGCCTGGGTGTTGCCGTAGGGCGGAATACACGGATCGGGGGCACTCAAACGATTGTTGAACGTGTAAGTCGGCCTGCAGCCTCGGGTCATCTCTTCACGGAACGTGACGTTGTTTTCGCAGTCGATCGCGGCCTGGCTGCCCGCAACGACGCGCAGCCGAATCGCTGGGTCGGACGTGTCCGTCGCGACCGAGCCGGCGAGACGGATGCTCGCGACGAGCGAATGGTTTGCCCCGAGCGTGAGCGAGCTGATCGGAAGCCCACCCTCGCTGACGTCTGCGTGCCGGATCGGGCCGGAGGTCAGGTCGCTTGCGCTGAACGCGCGCTGGACGTTGTTGAACGTTCCCTGGCAGGGGTTGTTGTTCGAGAAGCTGTTCGCACAGGTGTTGCCGCTGATCGTCGTCGGGGTCTGAGGCGAGGCGCTTCTGATCGCCCAGCGGATCTCGACGGGGGTCGTGGGGGGGTCGATGGTCTCGCCTGCATCGACCGTGACGAGCGCGGTGTAGCGAGTGCCGCTCAGGGTCATTGCGCAGCCCTGGTTGCCGCAGCCGTTCGCGAACATCGTGATCTCGGCATCGCCGCTCGCGACTCCCGGCGTCAGGTGCACATCTGCGGAGACCTGCATCGTGCAGGAGCCGGTTTCGCGGAAGTCGAACGACGCGACGGGGCAGGTGGCAGCGCCTCCGCCGACGCCGAAGAGCTGCACGTCGCCGAGCTCGGGCGGCTGGCCCGTGCTCACGCTGGGCGTCGTGTACCCCCGCAGGTAGACCAGGCCGCGGTTGACAGCGCCGTTGGAGTCGGCCCAGTAGCACTCGACCGAGAACTGGGAACAGATCGTGTCGGGGGAACCGACGAGAGAGAGGCAACCGGTCGTCTGGCCGATGCCGCACCGCGGCAGGTTCGAGAGCGCGATCACGAGCCCGTTGTTCTGCGCCGCGGTCACGCTCGCCGGTTCGAGTGCGTTGTTCCAGCAGGCGAAGCCGCTCGAGCACGAGCCCGACTTCGTCAAATACTGCGCATCGAGCTTCGTCGTGCCGCCCGTCCCCACGACAGTGGGCTCGGAGACGAAGATCGCCGCACCGCTGACCGGGTTGATGTCCCGCACGAAGATCGGCATCGACCCGCTGATCGACTTGATCGCGAGGATCGTCACCCGCGCTCTCGCGTTGATGGCCGGCACGATGCTGCCCCCGAAGGGGATCAGCCACGGCAGGTCCGCCTCGGTGCCTTTGACGTCGAGAAAGCCGGCTTGACACGGAAGGCCACCGTCGTCGTACTGCGCCCAGCCGCTCTCGTTCCAGTACTTCTGCGAGTTGATCAGCATGTGCATCTGCGCCTTCGGCGTGCTGCCGACCTGGTCGTTCCACTGCGCCTGCAAGGTCAAATCCTCAACGTGGGGTCCGGCGTACTCGCGGGCCTCGTTCTCGATGTTCGTGTTGATGCCCGGCGAGCAGGGAAAGGCGTAACGCCCCCCGCCGGCGAGCGCAGCTGCGTCGACCTGGGTCTGCAGGTGCCGACGATGGACGAACCAGTTGCCGACGTCGACGACCAGCACGATGACGATGAGGAGTGCGGGAAGCCAGATCGCGAACCACGGCAGCACCGCGCCGCGCTCGTCGCCTCCGATCCTCTTTGCGCTGACGCCTCGCATCACGCGCACTTCCCCGTCCCGGCGTCGTTGTCTGCCACCAAATATTTCGAGGGAAGCTGCTCGATGCGCATCGTCGCTTTGCCCGTGATCTCGGCCGTGAGGAACGAGATCTTGTCGCCGACGAACGGGATGAAGTGGTACTCCGCCCACACCTGAACCTCGACGGCGTTGCCGACGTTCGACGCACCCTCGGGGAACCAGACGCAGACCTTGACGCCGTCGGGGACCGAGTCGCTCGTCCCGGCGGACCTGAGCTCGTCGGTGTTTGCCATTGACCTGATGCAGTCCTGGAGCTCAGCTGTTGCGCATACCCCGGGCCTCTGGATCGCTAGGTCCTTGTCGACCGCCGCCCACCGAGCTCCGAGGTTTGCGAGGTGCGTCTGGTCGATCCAGTAGTTGAAGGCCTTCCCGAGGTCGAGCATCCCGAGCAAGAGCAGCATCAGGACGGGCAGTACGAGTGCGAACTCGGTCAGAGCGACGCCGCGCTCATTGCGAAAGCGCGTCCTCGAAAGGACGCGCCGCATCCAACTCTTCTGCCCCCGATCGACCACAGTGTCCGGCAATCAGAGCCCGTTGACGATGGACTGGAGCACGCCCTGGACGCCAGTTCCGAGCGCAGTCAAGACGGCGATGCAGACGATCGCGACGAAGAACAGGATCAATGCGTACTCGACGAGCGCCTGGCCGCTTTCCTCTCGTAGGCTGCGCGTCGTTTGGCTGACGGTCAATTCGGGTCTCCTTTTCCAGAAAGTCATGAGCGGGGCGGGCGCCGAGACGCTGCTCGGCGTCCACCCCGTCGATGCGTCAACTAGATCGCGTTGACGATGCTCTGCAGCGTGTCCCGCACGCCCGTACCGAGGGCGGTGAGGACGGCGATGCAGACGACTGCGATCAGGAACAGAATCAGGGCGTACTCGACGAGCGCCTGACCCTCTTCCCGCCGCGTGCGCGAAAACGCAGCGGTGGTCGCGGCGAGCGACCATCCACGAACGTGGTCCAGCATGTGACCTCCTTTTGGGGACCCTCCCCATAGCCGGTGGCCGCAGTCCGGCCTACCGTTCTTGAACGGCGCAGTCGCCGCGCCCCCACGAGCGCGTGAGACCGTTTGTACGAAGCCGCTCATCTCCGTTGATAGGTAATCGCGCCGGGCCCCCGCCTTCGCCAGCAGAACGGACGGTTCGACCCACCCGTTCGGGTGATAGGCGCCGAGGGCGGAGCTAGGCGGCAACTGTTGCCGCCGGCGCGCTCTTCGGGGCGTCGACGTGGTGCGGCATGGATCGCACTCGACCCTCACGGCCACGCACGCTCGCGACGAGCACCGCTGCGATCGCAAAGAGGCCGAGGGCCGTCGCGATCGTCCCGGCCGTCGTCGAGCCGTACTGCAGGTTGTCAGGCGTCATCCAGAAGGTCGCGAGCCAGATCAGCCCGAAGTGCGGTCGGGCGATGGCAAGCGGGACGAACAGCAGGACGAGGTAGTGCCCCCAGACGATCGGGGAGCAGATCAGCGCGGCGGCGAGCGCGACGACGAGCATCGTCAGGTCGTCCTCTCGCCGGCTCCGGCGCGCCGCGACTGCGCCGAACAGGAGCAGCCCGAGCGCCATGGAGGCGAGCTGGGCAGTCTCCGCCGAGACGCCGAGTGCGATCCCGAGCGAGGTGGGTGAGAAGCTGTCCGCCTGCTCGACCTCTGCGACGAGCCGGAGCAGATCCGGATACACCGAGAGCGTGTCAAGGCCGACGTGCCACCAGGCGAAGAACGAGGCGACGGCGCCGAGAGCGGCGGCCGCGAACGCCGTACGGGAGCGCCGTGTGAAAAGGAACCAGAGCCCGAGCGGCCAGAGGAACAGCTTCGAGACGACCAGGAGAGCGAGCACCGGGGCCGCGACCACAGGTCGATCTCGGTACTTCCAGAGCACCGCCAGACCGAGTGCGAGGAAGGTGCTGATCGTGCCCAGCCCGACGCTCAGCACGAGCGGCAGGCCTAGGTAGACCGCGCCGTAGCAGCGCCAGTCGCGGACGCCCAGGATCCAAAGTGTGACGATCGGGGCCGCGGCCACGAGGACCGAGAAGAGGGCAGCCGCGAGCCCAAACGGCAAGAGCGAGAACGGTGCGAACAGCGCGGCGATCGGGGCCGGATAGAGGAAGTTCTGCTTCGAGGCGATCACCGCGGCCGATTGCTCGGGATAGGGCGACTGTCCGTCGATGAACGCGTGTCCGGCGTCCCAGAAGACCCTGAAGTCGAACGCGTAGTTCTCGCCGCTCGGGTAGAGCGCGATGAAGAGCAGCCCTGCCGGGACGAGGATCAGCGCGAATCGCTCGAAGAGGCGCTTCCCGAGCGGTTTCAGGTCCGCACGTGTGACTCGGTAGTCGTCCTCAGCCGGGCGCCAGCGCGCTGCTGCCTGGACCGATTGAAACGCTGCTCTCATGCTTTCGCCGCCGGAAAGGCCAGTCGCCTCGACCGGAAAGGACGAGGAAACGGAACACCGAGCGACGCCGCGAAGGTGAGGGCTGCGACGCCGAGGACGACGCAGATCCGCCACAGCTCCCCTTCACTCTGGTTCGGCGAGAGCCAGAACACGAGCGGAAGGAGCCAGAGAGCGCTGAGACGTGGACGTGCGAGCGCGATCGGGACGATCAGCAGGGCAAAGTAGTGCGTCCAGACGATCGGAGAAAGCGCCAACCCCGCTGCCAGAGCGAGGATGAGAGCCCGTGAGTCTCTGTCGGGTCCCGGACGTCGTGCGACCAGGACGAGGGCGACGAGCAGCGCACCGCCGACGAGGGCCGGCAGAAACCGCTCGGCGGACTCGGAGAGGCCGAGGGCGTGCGAAAGCGCCGCGAGCGAGTAGCTCTTCGGCCCCACGAGGTCGCTCAGCGTTCCCAGCATCGCCCCGTAGTCGCGGAGCCCCTGAAAGCCGATCGCGGCCCACGCAGCGAAGGTCGCGACGAAGCCGGCCGTGACGGCGACAGCCGCCTGGCGGAGACGTCCCGTGACCGCCAGCCAGAGCGCGAGGGGCCAGAGAAAGAGCTTTGCAGCCACGATCGCCGCAACGGCAGCTGCGCCGACGTAGGCGTGATCCCGATACCGCCAGGCCAGAGCTGTGCCGAGCGCGAGCAGGATGCTGATCGCACCGAGCCTGACGCTCTCGAGCACCGGGACCCAGGTGAAGACGATGCCGTAGCAGCGCCAGTCCCGGACGCCGAGCAGTCGGAGCGTCAGCACGACCGATGCGACGAGCAACAGGCCGAAGAGCACGGCGGCCACGTCGAAGGAAAAGAGCCGAAACGGGATCGCCGCGAAGGCCGGGCCGGGCGGGTAGACGAACTGGTCCTCGCCGTCGAGCGCTTCCCGGGTCGGCGCCGCGTACGGTGAATCGCCGACGAGGACGTCGCCCGCGGCCCGCCAGGTTGCGCGAAAGTCCCAGCCGAACGCCGGTTCCTCGATTCGGTCTCCGGCCGGCGAGACGAACGCGACCGAGAAGAAGGTGGCGAGGAGAATCGCCGGAAGCACGAGGCAGCCCAGCACGATCGAGACGCGGCGCCCGGCGACCCTCAGGCCCGTGACCTCCGGCACCAATCTCGTCAGCACACGATGCTCCGGCGGGGCGAACGACACCCTTCTATCCCCAGAGATGGGCGCAGCACGGCCAGTGCGCGCAATCCGAGCACGACTCAAACGAATAGAGCCTCACGTCCGGCGGGAACGCCCGCTGAACGGGCGGTTGTGCCCATCCTTTGGGCGAGACCCCCGTGTTTCAGGCAACCCAGCGCCAGGTCACGAACAGCAGCGTCAGGTACGCCCCGAGGGAAGCGCTGGCCAGGAGCCAGATCACCGTCGCCGTCCAGCTGCGTGCCAGAACTGCGCCGAGCGCGATGAAGAGCGGGAAGACCACGAGCACGTACCGCGGGTAGCTGGCCAGAGGGAAGGACCCCGGATCGAGGGCCAGCGGCGCGAGTGTCGCCGGCACCGTGTACAGAAGCACGCCGCGAGGGATGCGCCGCACCGCGAGGATCAAGGCAGAGCAGCCGAAGAGCAGAAACCAGACGTTGAGGGTGTTCGAGAGCAGGTACGGCGGCCCTGACGACGACGTTCCCAAAACCGTGGGCGGCCAGAGGTAGAAGACCCCATCAGCGGAGCGTTCGAGCGCCTCCGACAGGGTCTCGAACGGATTCGCGAATCCGCGCCCCCAAACCTCGCGGTAGGCCTTCGAAAAGAGGAGCGGGTCGCCCCTGCTGACCCACAGGTAGACCATGTACGACGCGAGCCCGAACACCGGCGCCGCGATCGCCGTCAAGACCTTCCAGTTGAGCACCCGCTGGACACGCAGGCACTCGTAGGCGATCGGGAGGAGAAGGAGGACACCGATATTTCGGGTCGCCGCCGCCAGGCAGCCGAACAGGCCCGCGAGCAGGATGTCGCGTCGCACGTGGAGGCTCCAGAAACACCCCGCGGTCAAGGCGAGAAAGAGCGGGTCGCTGTAGACCGCGTTCAAGTAGAAGGCGGTGGGAAAGAACGCGAGCGTCAGGATCGACACCAAGGCCGCGCGCTCCCCGTGCCAGCGCAGGGCGAGTTGGTAGATGAAGTACAGCGCCGCGAGCGTTGCCAACGTCGAGACGAGGACGCCGGCCAGCGCGACACCCAGTCCGAGCTCGGTTCCGCCACGGACGACGAGCGGATAGAGCGGGAAGAAGGCTGTCGCTGCGAAACGGTCGTAGCCCTCGACCGCGATCTCGGAGAACCATCGCCCGTCCCAATGCGCCCAGTAACTCAGGGCGCCCGGCGCACCTGGATCTCCGCCGGGAACGTCGGCCTGGCCGATGAAGGCATGGCCTATCGCTCCGACAGCGAAGAAGAAGGCGCGAGACGCCGCCCAGACGATGACGACGGTGACCCAGGCAGGCCGACTCGACGCCGAGCCGTCCGCCTTTTCTTCAGCGGCCGACGGTTGCTCTCTTTCCCAGTGCATCCGCAGCAGCGTGACCGAGTCCGCTGTCGCGTACTGAGCCGTTGACCCGGCGCAGGTGGACCCAGGCGAGGCCGGTCTTGCGGAGACGACCTGCCCCGCTCGGGAGTGCGACGAACGCATCGCCCTCCCAGATCGCGTCGCGGGACCGGCCGGGCTCGATCAGATACTGGTAGCTCCCCGGGAGAACGCCGAGCTCGTGCGTCTGGCCGAACCCTTCGAGGTATTCGCTCGGCTCGAGGACGACGACGGATCGCTCGCGCAGGAAGTACACGAGCCAGAGCTGGCCCCACGTGTCGGTGACCCCGACGGCGATTCGTGTATCCGGCGGAAGCTCGGAAGCAGCTGCGCGGATCGACGCATAGGACCGCGAAGAGCGCAGGTGCAGGAGAGGTTGAAGAACGACCACGAGGGTCGCCCCGATGAACAGCGCTGCGGCTGTCGAAACGATGAGGAGTCGAACCCTCGGCGGCAGGGGTCGGCGGACCAAGCCGTGGACGGCGAACATCGTGAGCAGCGGTGCGGCGTATGCGGCGGTCTTGAGCGAGAGGTACGGATTCGGCCCCGGCAGCTGCAGCAGGACGATCGCTCCGAGAGAGAAGAGGCTCGTCCAGACGAGGACGTCTCGACGCAGTTCCCGCAGAGGGGGTCCCGGGCGAAGGGCCAAGAAGACGAGTGCGGCCGTGACGGCCAGCGCGAGGACACTCCATGAGAGAGAAGGTCTATGAGCGGTTCCGATGCGCGGAATGAGGCCCAGCGCCTCTGCAGGAAGCCCGTGCTGGTAGCTGTCCCAGCGGGAGCTCCCCGCTTCGGAGGCGGCGATGCGAACCTGCTCGATCGACTCGACGATCGATGCGAAGCCGATCGCCGCGGCGGCGAGGGCGACCCCTCCCGCGACCGTCAGGGCTCGCCGGATGCGCACCGGCCGCGCGGAGAGCACGTATCCGGCCAAGGTGACGACGAGCAGGACGGCGAACCAGCCGAAGAGCGACCCGTAGACGCTGATCGCCGCCGCGATGAAGAGGCCCGTCAAGACGCGCTCCCTGGGGAGCGCCTCGTCGTCGAGCGCTAGCCGAAGGCAAAAGATCGACAGCAGACCGAAGGCCGTCAGCCCGAGCTGTGCCTGCCACCCGTTCAACGTCGAATAGAGGAGCAGTGCGTTCGCGGACACGAGAGCCGACGCGACCGCGGAGACCTTCGGCGTCCACCCAAGGCACGCTCGAGCCGATCCGAAGACGGCGAGGGCCAGAAGGACGGCGATGATCGCCGCGAACGACCCGTACGCCGCCTCCGGGTCGAGGCCTCCCAGAGCCGCGACCTGGGCGAGAGCGAAGGGCAGTCCCGAGTGTCCAGTGCAGCTCGTCGGAGTATTCGTACGCCCGCCGGTCGGGGAACTCGGACGAGGGCGCGGGCGGTGGGCCGTCGAGAAAAGACTTCGCCTCGGAGACCCACAGGTAGGGGTCGGCGTTTCCGAGCGAGACCGCCCCGCTCGACCCATGCGGGACGAGCGGCGCCGTGGCGCAGAACAGCGCGACCACCGCCACGACGAGCGGAACGAGAGCGGCGCGCAGCGCAGCCCAGACTCGGCGACGAACCGCGATCGTCACGACCCCGAGCGCGACGACCACGACACCCCCGATGAGCTGGGTGGAGAGCCCGAGCTTCAGCAGAGGGCTCGCGCAGACGAGCACTGCAGCACTGACGGGCGCCGCGAGCGCGGCTTGCGCGTCCGCGGGAAAGCGGCGCCCGAGTATGACGGCGAGACCTGCGCCGCTCAGAACGAGGACGGCGAGCGCGGCAAGCGGCAGCCAGAAGAGTGGATAGCTCGCCACCGTCGCATTCTTCCGCGGTTGGCGGGCGTTGGCCCTGGTCGGACGAACAGGCCCGGCTGCACCGTCTGATCGGTCGGGTGTGCCCATCCTTTCGGCCGTCGCGGCGCCCCGGCGGTCCCGCTTCGATTGCTGCATGGCGTCCGGCGCCCAGCCCTACGTGCAGAGACACGTGCGCGGCCTGGGAGCGGCCGCCAGCATTCGCCGCGCGGCGACGGGACTCCTGGAGGTCGCGGAGCGGAACAGCTTCGTCGCGCTCGCCGTCGCGACGTTGGCCTCGCTCCTGCTCGCGAGGCTCCCGGCGACGCTCGGAGGAGATGCCTGGCTGCTCCTCACGTCGGGCCGGGAAGTGCTCGACGGGGGTCTGCCTCGGCACGACACCCTGACGGTCTGGTCGCAGGGCGAGTCATGGGTCGACCAGCAGTGGGCAGCTCAACTCTTCTTCTACGGCGTCCACGCGGTCATGGGGATCAAGGGGCTGCTGCTCGTCAACGCCGCGGTCATCGTGGCGTCGTACGCGCTCGCGCTCGGAGTCGCTCGCAGCCTCGGCGCGAGCGCCCGCAGCGTTGCGCTCGTCGGGCTCGCCGGCGTTCCGGCCCTCGTCCCGCACACGGCGGCGCGCGCTCAGACGCTCGCGTATCCGTTGTTCGTCGCCGTGCTCGCGCTGCTCGTGCTTCAGGCGAGGCGGGGAACGGGAAATCGTGTCCTGCTCGTCTTGCCGATCCTCGTCCTCTGGGCGAACGTCCACGGCTCGGTCTTGCTCGGCGCCGCGCTCGTGACGCTGTTCGCGGCGGTCGAGGCGGTGTCGCGGATTCGGGGCCGATCCGGCACCGGCTGGGCGATCGTCGCAGTCCTTTCCGTCGGGCCGTGGGCCTGCGTGCTTGCGTCTCCGTACGGGCCCGCGCTCGTCGACTACTACCGCGCGACCGTCTTCAACCCGGTCTTCGCCCAGGTCGTCGGGGAGTGGGGGCCGTCGTCCTTCCCCATGCAGGCGCCGTTCTTCCTGCTCGCTGGCGCCGGGATCTGGATCGTGGCGAGAAACCGCGCCGTGACCGGTTTCGAGAAGGTCGCGTTCGCCTTCACGATCGTCGCAGGGGTCGCGGCGGTGAGGAACGTTGTCTGGTTCGTCTTCGTCGCGCTCGTCGTCCTGCCCACCGCGGTCGACGCCCTCTGGTCGATGGGCGCCAAGGAGCGCAGGCCGCGCGTGAACCTCGCACTCGCCGGAGCGGCGATCGCGGTGGTCGCGGTCGGGTTCGCCGGAGCCGCTGTCCGCAAGGAGAGCCTGTATCTCGGCGAGTTCAGCGAGGGGGCGTCGCAGGTCGTCGGCAGCGCCGTGTCCGATCCGGAGACCCGCGTCTTTGCGAACGAGCGCTTCGCCGACTGGCTCGTTTGGCGTCATCCCGAGCTCGCCGGCCGGGTTGCCTTCGACGCCCGCTTCGAGCTGCTCGACTCGGACGAATTGAAGGCGATCGCCCGCTGGCGGGGCCGGTCCGGCGACGACTGGCGAGCGGCAGCCGGCGGTTACGACATCGTGGTCCTCGATGCCGTCTCCGAGGACGAGGTCGCCGCGAGCCTTCTCCGCGACGACGCTATGTGGCAGACGTTCGGCGACGGGCTGCTGACGGTTCTCGTCCGGCGCAACTGAATCAGCGGACGCGGCGGTACACGACCGCGTTCTCTTCCCGGACGAGCTCTTCCACCGAGCCGTTGCCCTGAAGGCGCTCTGCTGCGGGGCTGCCCGGCCGCACGATCACGATCCGGGGGGCTCGCGTCAGAGCGGCGTCTCCCGACCGAGCCCCGTCGACCCAGTCGAGGTACAGCTTCTGGTCGCTGCGTGAGAACGCATCCAGTGGGTTCCCGACCCAGATCCGCCCGCCGCCCGCGGCAACCTGCTCCGCGAGCGCCGGCTCGGCCAGCACCGGCGTGCCTCGAGCCTCCGAGAGCGCTCGGCTCAGTGTCTCCGGCGATGCGACGGTCGGCACCGGGCCCCGCACGATGCCGACCAGGATCAAGGCGCCGGTCGCCGCGGCTCCGGCGACTGCCAGAGCCGGCCGCGGTGTTCGCGCGATCGGCAGAGCGCGCGCCGCCGGCGCGGCGGCCGTGAAGAGAAGCCAGACGCCGCTGCGGGCCGTCCGGACCGTCAGAAAAGCCAGCCCTGCGAGCGCGACGATTTCCCAGAGCTTCGGCCTCGCTCGAAGGGCGAGCAGCACGAGCGCCGCGGCGGCCGCGATCAGAAGCAGGCCGAGCGGCGAGCCCGGGTCCACGGGCTCCCAGAGTCCGACGCCCCTCCTCGCCGCCTCGTTTTCGAGCACGCCTCGGTAGTAGTCGTACGTTCGTCCGAGGGCCGGTGTCGCGAAGAGCGCGAGGACCGACGCGACCCAGACGCCGAGCGCGGTGACGGGCTGGATCCGTGCCCGTTCGAAGGCGAGGTACGCGGTTGCGACCGCCAACCCGACCAAGACGGCGCCGTGGAGGTTGCCCCAGACCGCGATCAGCGGGACGAGCAGCCAGATCCGACGGGAGGGTCCGCGCGTTTCACCGCGAAGGAGCAGCAACAGCACGGGAAAGAGCGCGAGCGAGAAGAGCTGGAGGCGGACGACGGCGATGGACGTCAGGGCTCCGACCACGACCACCAGCAGGACGACCGCAGTAGCAGCCTCCGTTGCCCCCGCGCGGCGTGCGTCGACCGCCAGGATGGCGAAGCCGACCGTCACCGCTGTGAGCTGCGCAAGCAGGAAGCCGCGGTCGCCGAGGACGTCGAGCGCGTGGAACGCGAGCTCCGCCAGGACGAGCACGTTGTCCCAGCCCTGCGACGGCGCCGACGCGAACGGGACGCCGTCGGGAACGCCGCCGCTCGAGACGATCTCGCCGCCGAGTGCGGCCAGCCACCGCGTGTCCGCCCCGATCGCCCCGATCGCCGCCGCGACCGAGACAGCTCCCGCGACCGCCAGAGCCGAGGCCGGGATGGATCGCAGTCTCGATGGTTTGGCGAGCACCTGGGCGGAAAGGACGATAGAGCGGGGAGCAGCCGGAGCGGCCGGGCTACAGGTTTCGACCCAGTCGGCCGATACGGGAGCCACATGACCACCCCGAGGGAGGACTGATGTCTCCGATCATCTTTGGCACGGCGTTCGCGATTGGCGCGGGTGCAATCGCCCTTTGGACGGACCTCCGCCTCCCGAAGCTGGCGCCCGAGGAAATGCGGAAGATCGTCATGCACACGATGGCGTCGTTCATCGTCCTGAAGGTCGTTGCGGGCGCGGTCGGCCCGATCGCAGCGTCCGGCCCGATGGGGGCGATGGCCTCAGTTCTCCTGGTTGGGCTTCCTGCGGTGGTGTACGCGTTCCTGGTCGGGATCTGGGCGATCCGGATGTTCCAGGGCGCCTACGCAGGCTCGCGCTGAGCTTCAGACGCGCGGGCGCGCGCTACTCGACCCGATCGGCCCTCGTGTCTGACGACACTTCCCATACGCGCAGGTAGAGGTCGAGCTCGAGCTGCGCGGCGTCGCGCCGCGAGACCTCCGGGGTAACGTCGACAGTCGTCTCGTCGACGTCGGTAACCGCACATCCGCAGCTCTCGAGGAACGAAACGAGCTCGCGCAGCCGCGTAGGGTCGCCGACACGCACTTTCATCCGCCGCAGTTCTCCTCTCCCCGGAGCGTTCTTACGCAGTGTGTCCGAAGCGGTGCGCTGCGCCCCCTACGAACGGCCAGTTCGGGACGAGGCTAGGTGTCCAGCTGCTTCTGCTGCGCGCCGGGCGCGACCTCGGCCTTGAGCCGCTCGAGCTCGAGATCGACCTGGTTCGACGACTGGATCTGTTCGAGCTCCCGGTCGAGTGCCGTCTTGTCGCTGCCGGTGAAGTCCTCGAGCGTGCCCGCCTCGATCAGCTCCTCGACCGCGGACGCCCGTGCAGTCATCTGCTCGGTCTTGTCCTTCGCGCGCTGGATCGCGAGGCCGGTGTCGGCCATCTGGTCGCCGATCCCGGTCGCGGCCTCGCCGATCCGCACCTGCGCCTCGGCTGCCGAGTACTGAGCCTTGATCACTTCCTTCTGCGAGCGGAAGGCCTCGACCTTCGCCTGCAGCTGCTTCTCGGAGGCGACGAGCTTCTCCTGCTGCTGCTCGAGCCCCTGGACCTGCTGGTCGAGGTCCTGGAGCTGGCGCTGGATGAGCGCCTTGCGCTCGAGCGCCTGGCGCGCCAGGTCCTCGCGGCCGGCTGCGAGCGCGTCGCGCGCCTGCGTCTCGAGCTTCACGAGGTTCTGCTCGAGCTGCGCGGTCTGCATCGTCAAGCGCTTCTTCGAGGTCGTCACGTCGACGACGCCTCGCTTCACGTCCTGGAGCAAGCGGAGCTGCTGCTCGTAGGAGTAGTCGAGCGTCTCCGTGGGATTCTCGGCTCGGTCGAGCAGCTTCGAGAACCTCGCCTTGATCACCATTGCGGCGCGTGAGAGCAGGCCGGCCATCGTTCCTCCGTCGTCGGGTGCTTGCGTGGTTAGCCTACCGGCGTGCCGGTCGAGCGGAGCATGCATCCCGAGTGGCTCTCGAACGCCTATCTCGTCTGGGACGAGGACACCCGCGAGGCCTTCTTCGTGGACAGCGGGGCACCGCTCGAGCCTCTCCTGGAGACGGTGGAACGTGAGGGCCTTCGGGTCGGCGCGCTGCTGACGACGCACACGCACCCTGACCACATCGCGGGCGACGCCGAGCTGGAGCGGCGCTTCGGCGTCCACGGCACGCAGCAGGCCGACTGGGCGCAGGCGATCCCGACGCCCGGCCACGCCGACGACCACGTCACGTTCGTCGTGGACGGGCTCTGCTTCTCCGGCGACCTGCTCTTCAAGGACGCGGTCGGAGGCGGCGACGCGGCGCGCGTGCGCGAGTCGGTGCTGAGGGTGATGGAGCTTCCCGACGAGACCCGCGTCCTGCCCGGGCACACCGAGGAGACGACGATCGGGCGCGAGCGCGAGGAGAACCCGTTCCTGCGCTACTGGCTGGGCGCTGCGCCCTCGATCGACGATGCGGTGCGCGTCGGGGGCAAGGAGGCGACGCTCGTCGTCTGGTCGCCGGACTACGACGGGAAGGGCAAGGCGCTCGTCCGTTTCGCCGACGGCACGGAGCGGATCGTCGGGGGTTCTCGGGTCGAGCGCTAACGAGTAGGAGCCCCGTCCGTCTGTACGGGGGATGGCACGGGTTGCTTCGGGCACGGCGGATGGACGCTCTTTCACCCAGGCGGTGGTCGGACCGTTCGAGGTCACGCGGCTGACGTTCCCGCCCGACTACCGCCACGGCGCGTTCGAGCCGCAACGCGGCTACCTGGTCGTCGTGCTCCAAGGCTCCGTGTGCAAGACCTTCTCCGGCGACTGCGCGACGCTGGGTCGCGGCGACGTCGCGACGCTGCCTGCGGGCTCGACCCACTCGAGCGAGTTCGCTCCCGCGGGAACGCAGGTGCTGACCGTTCGCGCCGCCGACGAGTCGCCGCTCTTCGACTCGCTGCTCCTTCGACGCAGCCACGTGCGCGCGTCCGCGTCGACCGCGCTCGGCTGGCGGATGGCGACGGAGCTCGAAGCGACCGACGAGTGCTGGTCACTAGCGCTCGAAGGTCTCGCACTCCAGCTCGTGGCGACGGCGGAGCGGGCGTCGTGCGAGCGTCCAGGCCCGTGGCTCACGCGCGTGCGTGAGCTGCTGCACGACCGCGCGCCCGAGCAGGCCTCGCTCAGTGAGCTCGCGGACGCCGTCGGACGTCATCCCACGCACGTGGCGCGCGTCTTCCGCCGGGAGTACGGGTTGAGCGTCGGGGAGTACGCCCGCTCGCTGCGCCTCGAGTGGGCGGCCTCGCGGCTCGCGCTCGACGACGCATCGCTCGCGCAGGTCGCGATCGAGGCCGGCTTCGCAGATCAGAGCCACTTCACGCGGGCGTTCCGGCGCCACGCGGGCGTGACGCCGGGTCGCTACCGCGAGCTCCGCAGGAGCTAGCCCGACCGCACCTGCAGATTCCCTTGCTGGATAAGGAACGGGAAGAGCACCTCGGGGTGGGTGTCGCAGTAGAGCTGGCCGGTGCCCGGGGCGCCTGCGCCGATCGACGACGACATGTCAGGCGGATCGTTCGGGCCCTCGCCGTCGTCCCTGGCCTGGAACCACATGTCCAGCCCGACGAGTGACGCGCGCGAGCTGTCCTCGATGATTCCGCCGACCCAGACGCGGTTGCCGATGAAGACCGCGCAGGTGAGCGAGCCTTTCACCGAGAGCTCGACGCCGTCCCGGACCTGCGTGTAGTCGAACTCTCCGTGGACGGTGCCGTCTTCGTGCAGTTGCACGTTCCAGGTGAACGGGTGAACGTCCAAGACGCTGCCCGCCGCCGTGCCGCTGAAGCCGTACCCGCCGCTCGCAGACGCAACGGCACCACCTTCGGCTCCCGCCGAGCTCGCCGCGCCGAGCGCCAGCGCGCCCGCGGCGAGCAGCAAGACCTTTCTCACTTCCACACCCCCTCTTGGTTGACACCGTCGACGCTACGGCTCCAGGAGCCCCCGGTCTTGAAGCCACCGAGCGTTGTGGGACGCGCCTAGCGCGGCGCTGCGAGAATGGTTCGGTGGACTTCGTCGAGCCCGAGATCGAGGCGTACGCCGCCGCGCGCACCACGCCGCCCGAGCCGCCACTCGCCGAGCTGGCCGAAGAGACGCGCGCGTCGCTTCGCTCGCCGCAGATGCTCACCGGGACGATCGAGGGGCGCTTCCTCGAGCTGCTCGTCCACGGGCTCGCCGCGAAGCGCGTGCTCGAGCTCGGGACGTACTCGGGCTATGGGACGCTCTCGATGGCCGCGGGCCTGCCCGAGGGCGGCCGGATCGACAGCTGTGAGATCTCCGAGGAGCACGCGGCGGTCGCGCGCCGCTATCTCGAGCGCGCCGGCTACACGGACCGCGTGACGGTGCACGTCGGTCCCGCGCTCGAGACAATCCGCACGCTCGAGGGCGAGTTCGACTTCGTGTTCATCGACGCAGACAAGGAGAACTACCTCGCGTACTACGAAGAGGTGCTCCCGCGGCTCACGGCGCACGGCCTGATCGCGGCGGACAACACGCTCTGGAGCGGCCGCGTTCTCGACAAGTCGGACGACTCCGAGGCCACCCGGGCGATCCGCGAGTTCAACGAGTGGGTGGCCGCCGACGAGCGCGTGAAGTCCGTGATGCTGACCGTCCGGGACGGCATCACGCTGATTCGCCGCCGCTGACCTGCTGGACGCCTACGCTACGTTCTATGCGCCGCTTCGCCGCCGTCGCAGTTCTGTTCGTCCTGTCGCTGCTGCTCGCGACGAGTGCGTCGGGCCGAGACCCGAGGCTCGAACGGCTGCAGCTACGGGCGGCCGACGTGGCGCTCGCGAAGAAGATCACGCTGAAGCAGGGTGACGTCGGCGCCTCGTGGCGCCCGACGCGGATCCCCAACAGCTCGGGGGAGAGGCTCGTGTGCCCCGGTTTCAACCCCGACCTCTCACGGTTCACGATCAGCGGGCAGGCGAGCTCCGGGTTCACGCGGACGAACGGCGCGTCGATCATCTCGTCGGTCGAGGTCTACGAGTCCCGGGCCGACGCAATCGGTGACTTCCAGACGGGCGCGAAGCCGATCGTCGCGAACTGCCTCAAGCGATCGCTCGAGAAGGAGCTCAACGCCGGCGGGCTGGTAGAGGCGACGATTCCCTTCGCGCGGGTCGTCGCGGCTCCGCGGGTGGGTGATCGGAGGATCGCCTACCGGATCGTCGCGCGCCTCGCGGCGGCGAACATGCAACTGGACATCTACCTCGACGTCGTCGTGGTGCAGCGCGGCCGCTCGATCGCCGCGTTCTTCTTCACCGGCCCGAGGCAGTCGCTGCCGGGGCAGGCGCGGATCGTGTCGTCAGCCGTCGCACGGATGCGCTGACCGCAGGGCGCGGGCAGACCGGCGCTACACTTCGCCCACCGCGGGGCTATAGCTCAGTTGGGAGAGCGCCTGGATCGCACCCAGGAGGTCGCCGGTTCGAGCCCGGCTAGCTCCATCGACGAAACCCCTGCTTCGGCGAGGGTTTGCCGTTCCAGCCCTCGCGATCCCAGGGCGGATCGATCTACCGTCGTGCTACCAAACCTTTGGCGGCGCAACGCCTTCCGACCACCAGCTCGGCAAGCTGGGAGCCTTCGACGCGAGCGTCGTCTTAGCGTTCTGCGACGCCTCCAGCGTTTCTCGTTCCACCTTGTCGGGTGAAGTTGTGACGCCGAATCCCGTCCCACGCGTGTCGGCGAGTCGCGGATGAACTCGCTTGAGTTGCTCTGCTTTGCCTGTTCATCGAGGTCAAGTACGTCGGCCATAGCGGGGAGAAATGGCGGTTCGACAGCCTGAAGACGATCAAGGTCGGCGTGAAACGCGACCTGGAGCGGCTGAGGCGCGACGTGGAACTGGGACGCTGCCGCGCTGCCGCCCTGCTACTGGTCGACGACAACTCGCTCCTCGAAAGCGTGGTCGACGACATCTGGCGCCTCGAAAGCACAGCCGGGAAGGGGCTGCCGTGGAGCCCCCAGGTCAGGCGGCGAGGTCCTTCCGCTTCTGTTGGGTTCGTTCGCGCCCGCGCCGGTTCCGCAGCACCCTCTCTGCAGCGACGAGGGCGAGTGCGAGTGCGGCGATGCCTGCACCGATCTTCGGGTCAAGCCAGTCAAAGCCGCTGGGGTCGCCGATCGCGGCCGGCAGATCGGCGCTCGAGGGCGACGAGTAGTCCACGGTGACGTACTTGGGGCCGAGGCGTTCTTGCTGCTCGAGCTGAGCGTTCGAGTGCAGTTTCAGCGGGTGCCGGCCGGCATGCTCGTCCGGGGCAGGCAACGCTCGGGCAGTAGTCGGGGCGGCCGCGATTGTTGCGACCGCGAGCAAGGTCGTGATCGTCCGCTGCGTCCGTCTGGTGCTCATGGGGTCTCCTTCTCGAGGCGGTCGCAGGCAGCGACCGCATGTACTAAGAAGACGGGAGGCGACTAACGCGGCGGTTCGCCGCCGCTAACGCGGGGATGTCCGCACAAGCGGCGCGGGTAGTGGGACAATCGGTCATCGACGAGACCCCGGGGGGACAGACCTTGGACTTCCTGATCCTCGGACCGATGCAGATCCGGAGCGGGGGACTAGACGTTCGCGTGCGAAGCAGAAAGCAGCGAGCTCTGCTTGCGGTGCTTCTCCTGCATGCGAACGAGGTCGTCTCACAGGATCGGCTGATCGATGCTCTCTGGGATGAGGCACGACCGCGGACGGCGGCGACGGCGCTCCATGGGCACGTTTCGCGGCTTCGGAAGCTGATCGGCCGCGATCGGCTGGTGACCGATCCGCCGGGTTACCGGCTTGAGCTGGGCGCCGACGAGTTCGACCTGGCTCGGTTCGAGCGCTTGCTCGGGGAGGCGAGGGGCGCCGGCGAGCCGTCGGAGCGGTCGGAGCGGCTTCACGCCGCGCTTGCCCTGTGGAGGGGTTCACCGTTGACCGAGTTCGAGTACGACGGCTTCGTCGGAGGGGAGCTCGATCGGCTTGCGGAGCTGCGCCTCGGCGCTCTCGAAGAGCGAGTCGACGCAGATCTCGCGCTGGGCCGTCACGTCGAGCTGATCGCCGAGCTTGAGTCACTCGTCGTCGCGCATCCTTACCGGGAGCGCTTGCGCGGACAGCTCATGGTCGCGCTGTACCGATCGGGCCGCCAAGTCGACGCACTTTCCGCCTACCGCGTGGGGCGGCAGGCCCTCGTCGAGCAGCTCGGCATCGATCCTGGCCCTGGGCTTCAGCGGCTAGAGCGGCAGATCCTCGCGCAGGACGAGAGCTTGCAGCCGCCGGTGTCCGCCCCGCCACCGGTTCGGTCGCAGGTGCCTCCTGCAGCCGGGGCTTTGGAACCTGCGCTGACCCGAAAGACGGTCACGGTCCTGTTCTGTGATGTAGCGGGTTCTACTCCGCTCGGAGAGCGGCTCGATCCCGAAGTGCTGCGCGGCCTCATGTCGCGTTACTTCGACGCGGCTCGCAGTGCTGTCGAGCGACACGGCGGGGTCGTCGAGAAGTTCATCGGCGACGCCGTAGTGGCAGTCTTCGGTCTGCCTGAGCTGCACGAAGACGATGCGCTGCGCGCTGCGCGTGCCGCCGCCGAGCTCAAGGCGACGCTCGCATCGCTCAACGACGAGTTCGAACGCGACTACTGCTCGCGGATTGCGGTTCGGATCGGCATCAACACCGGTGAGGTGGTGGTCGGCGATCCGTCGGCTGGACAGAGGCTTGTTACTGGCGACCCAGTCAACGTCGCTGCGCGGCTCGAGCAAGCTGCCGAAGCGGGCGACGTGCTGATCGGCGCAGAGACGGAGCGGCTCGTGCGCGAGGCGGTTCGTCTCGAGGCCGTCGAGCCGCTGGAGCTGAAGGGAAAGACCGACCGAGTGCCGGCCTGGCGGCTGATCGCAGTGCCTCCCGACGTACCCGCACTTGTACGACCGACCGAAACGCGGTTGGTCGGACGAACGGACGAGCTGCTCACGCTCCTGCAGGCGTTCGACGCCGCCGTGAGCCGACCAGCCGTCGCGCTCGCGACGCTCATCGGCCCGGCCGGAATCGGCAAGTCGCGGCTCGCCCAGGAGCTGGCCGCGTCGGTCGGCGCCTCGGCTCGCGTCGTCGTCGGGCGGTGCCTTCCCTACGGGGCGGGCATCACCTACTGGCCGCTGGCTGAGGTCGTTCGGCAAGTCGCTGGACTCGATGCGCGTGGAGGGATCGCGTCGATCGTCCGCGGGACCGCGGACGCCGACCGCCTTGCAAGCATCGTTACGTCCGCAATCGGCGACGCGGAGGCCGATGGCATCCCAGGCCCTCCCGAGGAGACGGGCTGGGCGTTCCGGAAGCTGTTCGAGGCACTCGCGCACGAGCGGCCGCTGGTCGTGATCCTCGACGACATTCAGTGGGCGGAGCCGACGCTGCTCGACTTGCTCGAGTACGTCGTCGACTTCTCGAGCGGCGAGCCGATCCTGCTGTTGTGCCTCGCCCGTCCCGAGCTCTTCGAGGGCCGCCCCAGATGGGCCGAGCCGCGAGCGAATCGGCATGTGCTGACGCTGAAGCCCCTACCGTGGGAGGACTCCGAGCGGCTGATCGAGAACCTGCTGGGCGAGCGGCACCTGACGGAGAGGACACGTGCGGAGATCGTCGAGACGGCCGACGGCAACCCGCTCTTCGTCGAACAGATGCTCGCGATGCAGCTCGAGGAAGGGTCGGCCGGCGATCTGGTCGTGCCGCCGACGATCCAGGCCCTGCTCGCTGCGCGCGTCGATCGCCTCGCGCCGGAAGAGCGGGCGATCCTCGAGTGCGCATCGATCGAGGGACGCCTGTTCCACCGCAGCGCTCTAGCCGAATTGCTCCCGGAAAGCACGGCCCAGAGCCTCGGCCCGCGGCTGCTGAACTTGATCCGCAAGGACTTCATCCGCGCAGATCGAGCGGAGTTCTCCGAGGACGACGGCTTCCGCTTCGGCCATATCCTGATCCGCGATGCCGCCTACGCGTCGATTGCGAAGAAGGTCCGTGCTGAGCTGCACGAGCGTCTTGCAGACTGGCTCACGCGGAAGGCGGGAGAGCGTGTCGTGGAGTACGAGGAGATCCTCGGTTATCACCTGGAGCAGGCTCTGCGCTACCGGATCGAGCTCCAGGTGTCAGACGTAGCTGCCCTCGAGCTCCGTGAGCGTGCCGGTGCCCATCTCGGCCGCGCGGGCGAGAGAGCGCTCGCCCGAGGCGACCTGAGCGCTGCGACGAATCTGCTCGAGCGCGCCGAGGCGGCCGTTGCCCGCGATGCACCAGCACGGCCGGCACTTCTTCAATTGCTGGGCAGCACGTGTTGGGAGACCGGCGACCTCGAGGGGGCGGGGCGGGCCTTCGATGAGGCGATCGCGACCGCCGAACCGTGCGGCGATCGTCGCAGTGCGGCCCGCGCGCGGGTGGGCCAGGTGCGCCTGCGGGGGTTTACGGAGCAGCCCGACCCGGAGTGGGAGCGGGCTGAGGCAGAGAGGCTGATGCCCATCCTCGAGGAGTTGCACGACGATTTGGGTCTCGCGACCGCCTGGCTGCTCGTCGCGGCCACCCACGACACGCAGCTCCACTCCGACGCCACGCTGCGCGCGGCCGAGCAGGCACTCGCCTACGCTCGGAGAGCCGGAGCCGGACGGGTGGAAGCCGAAGCGGTGGGGTGGATCGTCACGTCCGCCTTCTTCGGGCCCGAGCCGGCGAGCGAAACGGCCGCTCGCTGCGAGCGGATTCTCGGCCAGGCGCCGGGCCCGGTGGTGGAAGCACACGCGAACGCCACGCTCGGAGCCACCAGGGCGCTGCAAGGGGACATCGCCGAAGCCCGCCGGCTTTACACGCGCGCACGGGAGTCCTACCGCGAGCTCGGACTGAGACTCTGGGCAGCCGGAATCGCGAACATGATCGGTTTCGCAGAGCTCGCTGCCGGAGACCTGGCTACGGCGGAATCCGAGCTGCGCGAGAGCGCCGACGAGCTCGCGCAGATGGGCGAGAGCGGCACCCGCTCCACAACTGTCGCCTTTCTGGCGAGAACGCTTTGCCACCAAGGCCGCGACCAGGAAGCCGAGCAACTCGCGACGGAGAGCCTCGCCCTCGGCGCCGGCGACGTGATCAACGAGATCGTGTGCGGAGGTGTGAGGGCGAGGGTTGCCGCGCATCGCGGTGACTATGAGACGGCCGTTGCACTTGCGGAGGCGGCCCTCGACCGCGTCCGAGCGCTTGGCCACGAACCAGTGATCGAAGCCGAAGTGCACATGGATCTCGCCGAGGTACTGCGCTTCGCGGGAGAAGAAGACCGAGCGGCAGCGGCTCTCGAGGCAGCGGTTCGCCTCTACACCGAGAAAGGGAACGTTGCCTCGGCCGCACGAGCCCGGACTCTGTTGGAAGCGGCGATCGCATGAACGTCA
>CAWBFA010000004.1:0-85080 GCA_963788055.1 uncultured Actinomycetes bacterium
GCCTCGCACCACCCAGCACACCCCGACGACGAGGCCCGTTCCGCCAAGCCCTCCTAGCGAAGGCCGAGCCGCGACCCGGTGAGTCGCGGCAGCGCCGCCCCGAGCCGCGCGAGCGGGGAGGGGCGGCGGCCTTCCTCCTCGGCCTCCTCGATGCGGAGAACGGCCGAGCTCACGAGCCGGCCGCCGAGGTTCTTGAAGGGCGGCAGCGGGCGCACGCGGCGGCCGACGAGCGGTAAGCGCGACCACCCGTCGTCCGCACGGAGCACCAGCGACGCGAGCGACTGTGCGGCGAGCCAGGTCGGTCCGACGCCGTTGCCGGTGAAGCCGGCCGCGTAATGGATGCGTCCGCGCGAGCCGACGATCGGCAGCCGGTCGGCGGAGACGTCGATCGGGCCGCCCCAGTGGTGCGTGATCCGGGCGTCCGCGAGCGAGGGGAGGAGGAGGCGCAGGCCGCGCTCGGCGTGGCGGCGCGTGCCGCCGGCGCTCCCCATGAGCACGCGGCCGTCGTTCGTCGCGCGGAAGTAGTGCAGGAACATCCGGCCGTCCGCGATCGCCTCGCCGCCCGTCCACCCGAGCTTCTCGATCAGGTCGGGTACGGGCTCCGTGAGGACGACGTACGAGCGGAATTCCGCCAGGCGCCGCGCGGTCGAACGCCACCGGGCCAGCGCCGAGTTCGTGGCGAGCACGACCTCGCCGGCCCGGATCGTGCCGTCCGGCGTCTCGACCACGCCTTCGCTCACGCGTGTCGCGGGTGTGTGCTCGTAGAGCTGGACGCCGACGGTGAGCATTCGGCGTCGCAACGCGCGCGCAAGGCGCGCAGGCTGCACCGTCGCGCACTCGCGGAAGAAGAGGCCGCTGCGAAAGCGCGGCGAGTGGCACCGCGTGGCGACATCTTCCGCGGTGAGAGCGACCGCCTCTTCGGGGACGCCGAGCTCCCGGGCGACGTCGACGGCGTTCGCGAGCGCTTGCTCCTGCCTCTCGGTCGTCGCGACCTCGAGCATGCCTGCCTCGCGCAGCCAAACGTCTTCGCCGAGTGCGCGTACCGCGGGGAGGATCCCGTCACCCGCGCGCGCGAGCTCCACCGCGCGTTCGTCCCCCAGCACCTCGCGGAGCCACCCGAGCATGCTCCAGTAGCCGTGGAGGAAGCCGCCGTTCCGCCCGCTCGGCCCGTGCCCGCAACGCTTCGCCTCGATCAGCACGACGCCAAGCTCCGGCGCACGCTCCTTCAGGGCGAGTGCGGTCCAAAGTCCGCAGTAGCCGCCGCCGACGATCGCGACATCCGTGTCGGCATCGCGCCCGAGCGGCGGGGCCGCCTCGTCAGGCGGAGCCTCCTCGAGCCACCACGGGGTCGACACTCCGGCGACGCTAGCTCACCGATGCCGTCGGAAGCCGCGGGCCTTAGCGGCGCGCGGCCGGCCCGGCTCAGACGAGCGCGAGCTGCGCCTCGGTGCCGAGCCCGGACACCCCGACGCCGACGAGCCTGAGCGCGCCGGGCCGCTGGTCGAGCGCGCGATCGAGCAGCTCGCAGGCGAGCGAGTGGATCCGGTCGGCCTCGTCGGTGCCGCTCCCGAGGGTCATCGAGCGTGTGCGCGTCGTGAAGTCCCCGTAGCGGAGCTTCGTCGTCACCGTGCGCGCGAGCAGCCCGCGGTCGCTCAGTCGACGGGAGATGCTGTCCGACATCCGCCGAAGCTCCTCGTGGAGGCGCGCCCGTTCCGCGACGTCGCGGTCGAAGGTCTCCTCGTGGCTGATCGAGACGGGCGGCTCGGACACAGGCTGGACACGGCGCCGGTCGATCCCGCGCGCGCGGTCCCGAAGCTCGAGCCCGACCTTGCCGGGGAGCAGCGTCCCGAGTCTGTCGTCGGCGAGTGTTGCGAGGGCTCCGATCGTCTCGATCCCGTCGGGCCGCAGCCGCTGCTCGGCGCGGGGGCCGACACCCGGGAGCTTGCGGATGTCGAGCGGCGCGAGGAACTGGGCCTCCCGCCCGGCCGGGACGACGGTGATCCCGCCCGGCTTGCGCCGGTCGCTCGCGATCTTTGCGACGACTTTGCAGCTCGAGATCCCGAGCGAGCACGTCAAGTTCGTCGTGCCGCGCACGGCCGTCTGGATCGCCTCTGCGAGTCGGCGTGCGGCGAGCAAGTCGGGCGCCTCGTCGGTCAGGTCGAGGTAGCCCTCGTCGATCCCGGTCTGCTCGACCACCGGCGCGACCTCGCGGATCGCCGACCAGACGCTTCGCGAAAGCTCGCGGTAGCGGTCGTGGCGGGGCCGGACGAACACTGCGCTCGGGCAGCGTCGGAGCGCCTCCGCGCAGCTCATCGCAGAGTGGATGCCGAATCGGCGAGCGACGTAGTTCGAGGTCGCGACGACGCCGCGGCCGCGGGGGTCACCGCCGACGATCAGCGGCTTCTCGCGCAGGCTCGGGTCGTCGAGCTCCTCGACAGCTGCGAAGAAGGCGTCCAGGTCGACATGCGCGACGATCACGGTGGACGAGAAGTCTCACATTCGGCACAGACGTGACACTCACTCGTCACACGTTCCTCGCTAGGTTCGTCGCATGCCCGCTAAAGCCCCAGCAAAGGCCGCCACGCCGTGGGGCGACGCAGCTCTCGTCGACCAGCTCGAGATCCCCCAGCGTGCGGGCGATCGCCGGTTCGCATCCGTCGTGCAGCTTCTCGAGAACGGAAAAGGGGAGCGTCTCGTCCGCTTCGCGTACACGACCGACGGCACCGCCCGCCGCGGCCCCGTGACGCTGCGTGCGCGCGACCTGGCCCGCCTCCACGATGCGCTTCGCCGCCATCCTGAGCTCGCCGAGACGCTCGGGCTCGGAGGTGGTGCCTAGACGAGCGCCTGCTCTCGTTCGCGCGCAGCGTCGACGAGCGACGCGATCACGAACGTCCCGTCGGCCGGGCCGAGCAGCGGATCGACCGCGTGTTCGGGGTGCGGCATCAGTCCGAGCACGTTGCCCTCGCGGCTGCAGACGCCCGCGACGTCGTGCAGCGACCCGTTCGGGTTGTCCTCGTAGCGCAGCACGATCTGGTCGAGCGCGAGCAGCTCCGCGTAGAGCTCGTCATCCGCGTACCAGGAGCCCTCGCCGTGCTTCACGGGGATCGTGAGGATCTGCCCGACCGCGCACCGGGTGGTGAGCTTCGTGTCGGCACGCTCGACGCGCACGCGCGTATCCCGACAAATGAACTCGAGCGATCGGTTCGGGCGGAGCACGCCCGGCAGCAGGCCGGCCTCGCAGAGGATCTGAAATCCGTTGCAGATCCCGAGCACGGGTCCCCCGTCGGCGGCGAACCGGCCGACCGCTTCCATCGCCGGCGCGAATCGGGCGATCGCACCGCAGCGGAGGTAGTCGCCGTACGAAAACCCGCCCGGGAGGACGACGCCTGCCACCTCGGGGAGCTCCCGCTCGCCGTGCCAGACGAGCACGGGGTCGGCCCCGAGCGCGTGCAGGGCCCATGCTGCGTCCCGGTCGTCGTTCGACCCCGGAAAGACGACGACCGCGATGCGCGGGCGGGGCTCGCTCACTCGGCCTCCAGCTCGATCTCGAAGCTCTCGATCAGAGGGTTCGCGAGGAGTTGCTCGCACATGCGCTCGACCTCCGCCCGCGCGGACGTCGCGTCCGTCGCCTCGAGCTCGAGGTCGACGAGCCTGCCCACGCGCGCTTCGCCGACGGCGAATCCGAGCTGCCGCAACGAGCCTTCGACGGCCTGGCCCTGTGGGTCGAGGATCCCCGCCTTCGGTCGAACGAGGACGGTCGCCTTCAACGCAGCACCACATCCGGGTCGGCGAGGTAGTCCGCGAACGCGATCCCCGTGATCCGCTCGAACGCCTCGACGTAGCGCGCGCGTGTGCCCTCGACCACGTCGTCGGGGAGCGCCGGCCCGGGCGAGGTCTTGTCCCAGCCGAGCGTTTCGCAGTAGTCGCGGACGAACTGCTTGTCGAAGGAGGGCTGCGCTCCGCCCGGCGCGTACTCGTCGGCCGGCCAGAACCGCGACGAGTCGGGCGTGAGCGCCTCGTCGCCGAGCACGAGCCGCCCCTCGTCGTCGAGTCCGAACTCGAACTTGGTGTCCGCGATCACGATCCCACGCTCGCGCGCGTATTTGGCGGCGTACTCGTAGAGCGCCAGGGCGACGCGCTCCACCTCGCGGAAGCGCTCCGGCCCAACGAGGTCGGAGGCCTGCTCGGCGTCGATGTTCTCGTCGTGGCCCGACTCGGCCTTCGTCGCGGGCGTGAAGATCGGCTCGGGCAGCTGGTCGGACTCACGCATCCCCGAGGGCAGCGAGTGGCCCGAGGTCGAGCCTGTCGCGAGGTAGTCCTTCCAGCCGGAGCCGGCGAGGTAGCCGCGGACGACGCACTCGATCGGCAGCATCTCGAGCCTGCGGCACTCGGTCGAGCGGCCGTCCTCCCGGAGCGCGATCAGGTGATTCGGCACGAGATGCTTCGTCCGAGCGAACCAGAACCCGGCAAGCCCGGTGAGCACGCGCCCCTTGTCGGGGATCTCGGTCGGGAGCACGACGTCGAAGGTCGAGATCCGGTCGCTGGCGACGAGCAGCAGACGCGCGTCGTCCAGCGCGTAGAGCTCGCGGACCTTCCCGCTTCCGACGTGGGCAACGGCCTCAGGCATAGGTGGGCTCCTCCTCCTTCGTCCGCACGAGCGCATGGAGGCGCTCGAACACGGTGTCGACGTGACGGGTGTACGGGTCGAGCGAGAAGACTTCGTCGAGAGCGAGCCGCCGCGCGAGCTCCGGGTCGCGCCGAACGAGTTCGCGGAAGTCCTGCTCCTCCTCCCAGGCGCGCATCGCGTTCCGCTGCACGAGCCGGTACGCGTCGTCGCGCGAGAGGCCGCTCTCCACAAGCGCGAGCAGCACTCGCTGGCTGAAGAAGAGGAAGTGGCTCGCCTCGAGGTTCCGGCGCATGCGCTCCGGGAAGACGACGAGCCCCTCGACGAGCCAGGCGAACCGTTCGAGCATGTAGTCGAGCGCGAGGAACGCGTCGGGAACGACGACGCGCTCGGCCGAGGAATGCGTGATGTCGCGCTCGTGCCAGAGCGCGACGTTCTCGAGTCCGACGAGAGCCGCAGACCGGACGACCCGGGCGAGACCGCAGATGCGCTCGGAGACGACCGGGTTGCGCTTGTGCGGCATCGCCGACGAGCCCTTCTGCCCACGGCCGAACGGCTCCTCGACCTCGCGCACCTCTGTGCGCGCGAGGTGGCGCACCTCGAGCGCGAACTTCTCGAGCGACGCGGCCACGAGCGCGAGCGCGCTCAACAGCTCCGCATGCCGGTCTCGCTGGAGGATCTGCGTCGACGAGGGAGCAGGCTCGAGACCGAGCCGCTCGCACGCGATCCGTTCGACGTCCGGGTCGGTGGCCGAGTACGTGCCCACCGCACCGGACAGCTTTCCCACGCGCAGCCCTTCGATTGCGCGCTCGACCCGCACCCGGTCGCGTTCGAGCTCGAACGCCCAGCCGGCCAGCTTCAGCCCGAGCGTGGTGGGCTCTGCGTGCACGCCGTGTGTCCGGCCGATCGTCAGCGTTGAGCGCTGCTCCTCGGCTCGGGCGACGACGGCGGCGAACGCGCGCTCGACGCCCTCGAGGATCAGCCGGCCGGCCTCCTGGATCTGCAGCGAGAGCGCCGTGTCGAGCACGTCCGAGGACGTGAGCCCGTAGTGGAACCAGCGCCCATGCTCGCCGAGCCCTTCGGCGACGGCGTCGACGAAGGCCGCGACGTCGTGGTGTGTCTGCTCCTCGATTTCCCGAACGCGCTCGGGAGTGGGAGCTACGGCGGCGCGACGGATCGATTCCGCAGCCTCGACGGGCACGCGCCCGACCTCGGCCCACGCGTCGAGCGCGGCGAGCTCGACCTCGAGCCACCGCTCCAGCTTGCGCTGCTCCGACCAGACTCCGGCCATCGCCGGACGGGAGTAGCGGGCGATCACTCAGCCAGATTAGCGCCGGCCCAGGCCGGACAGCCGATACCGCGTTTCGGGTACGGAGGCCCCTGGAATCGAGTCGTCGACCCGCTCGCCGTCGACCTCCCAGCCGTAACGCTCGTAGAAGCGGCGGGCGCGCGGGTTCTCCGTCGCGACCCAGAGAGTCGCTTCGTCCCAGCGATCGGACAACGCGCCCACACCGGCGTCCATGAGCGCCAGACCCGCGCCACGACCCTGGCCGGCCGGTACCACGTAGATCGCATAGAGCTCACCGATCGCGCGATCTGTCCAGCAAGGCCCGACGCTCACGAAACCGACGACCTTGCCGTCGAGCTCCGCGACGAAGGAGCGCGTCTCGGGATGCGGGATCCACTCCTGCCAGTTCCGCTCCCGGTCGTCGACGCTCAGTCCGTCGAGCACCTCCTGTGGCATCACACCCGGGTACGTCGCGCGCCAGGTCTCGACGTGGATCTCGGCGATCCGCCGCGCATCCGCCGGCCGCGCGGGCCGGACGTTCACGCGCCGAGGATCCGCGCAGCCAGCGCAGCGGCGTTCTTCGCATTGTCGACGCCGACCGCGGCGACGGGAACGCCAGGCGGCATCTGCGCGATCGCGAGCAGTGCGTCGAGACCATCCAGGACGCTGAGGCTCGACCGCAGCGGCACACCGATCACCGGCAGGTCGGTGTGGGACGCGACAACGCCGGGGAGTGCCGCTGCGAGCCCAGCGCCGCAGATCAGCACGCGGATCCCGCGCTCCCGCGCTGTGCGCGCGTACTCCGCGACCGAGTCTGGCGTGCGATGCGCCGACCTGACGTCGAACTCATACGCGATCCCACGCTTGTCGAGCTCGTCGAACGCGCCTTGCATTCGCTCCCGGTCGGACTCGGAGCCGACAAGGATCCCGATCATCGGCCCGTCAGCCAACCGGTGCCCCGTTCGCGGCTTCGAGCGCGACGTCGGTGCGGAACCGCATCCCGTCGAACGCGATCCGCTCCGCTGCCGCGTACGCACGGCCGCGCGCCTCGCCGAGGGTCGAGCCCGTCGCGGACACGTTGAGGATCCTGCCACCGTTCGTCACGAGCTGGTCGCCGCGGAGCGCTGTTCCCGCGTGGAAGACGACGGCGCCGTCGGCTTCCGCCTCCTCGATGCCGGCGATCGGGGAGCCGGTGTCACTCTCGGCCGGGTAATTGCGCGCGGCGAGCACGACGGTGACGGCGGCGTCGTCCGACGCTCCGACCGTCGCGTTGCCGAGATCGCCTGCCGCAGCCGCCGCGAGGGCGCCGAGCAGGTCGCCTTCCACGCGCGGCAGGATCGCCTGCGTCTCGGGGTCGCCGAAGCGGCAGTTGAACTCGAGCACGCGCGGTCCCGCCTCGGTGAGCATCAGGCCGGCGTAGAGCAGCCCGATGAACGGCGCGTCGCGCCGGGCGAGCTCGCGAAGGACGGGTTCGTGCACCTTCTCGACGAGCTCGGCCAGCTCGAGCCCCCGCAACGAGACCGGCGAGAAGGCGCCCATGCCGCCGGTATTCGGGCCGGTGTCCCCGTCGAACGCGCGCTTGAAGTCCCGTGCGGCCGGAAGACCGAGTGCGCGGACGCCGTCGCAGAGCGCGAACACCGACAGCTCATCTCCCTCCAGCAGCTCCTCGACGACGAAGTCGTCGCCCAGTACGGTCACGGCACGGAGCGCCGTGTCGAGCTCGTCCTGCGTGCGGCAGACGAAGACGCCTTTGCCGGCCGCGAGCCCATCCGCCTTGACCACGCAGGGTGGGCGCGCGACTGCGAGCCCTTCCGCGGTGGGAACGCCGGCGGCCAGCAGGACGTCCTTCGCGAAGCGCTTCGAGCCTTCGATCCTCGCCGCCGCTGCGCTCGGCCCGAACACCGCGACGCCGCCGAGGCGGAGCGCGTCGGCGACGCCGGACACGAGCGGTAGCTCGGGACCGATCACGACGAGGTCGATCCCGAGCGCATGTGCGAGCGCGAGCAGTCCTTCGTCGTCGTCGGCGCGCACCGGGTGGCACGGCCCCAGCGCGGCGATCCCCGGGTTGCCGGGCGCAGCGTGCAGCTCGGTGAGCGGGGAGCTCTGAGCGAGCTTCCAGGCGAGTGCATGCTCGCGCCCGCCCGACCCCACGACCAGAACCTTCACGCGCGGGATGCTATTCGCGCAGGCGGCGGGTTTGAGGCTCAGCACCAGCGTAGGACGGCGTAGGCTCTCTCACGTGACGCTCCTCGAGCGACACGTCGAGCTCTTCAACCAGGGCGTTCGGAGCGGCGACTTCGGACCGATGCTCGCGCACTTCACCGACGACGCCGAGCTCGTCTTCGAGGGCGTCCCGGCCGGTCCGTTCCACGGCAAGGACGCGATCGCGGCGGCCTACGCCTCGAATCCGCCGGACGACGAGGTCGACGTGCTCTCGACCGAGCAGGCGGACGACGGCACGATCGTGGCGCGCTACGCGTGGCGCGCGGACGGTGGCAGCCCGTCCGGCCGGATGATCTTCACGACGCGAGGCGAGCAGATCGCGCGGCTCGTCGTGACCTTCGAGCGCGACTAGGAGGGTTTGGCGAAACAGGCGCTGTGCCGCCGGGCGGCGCTGGGCGGCGCGAAGCCTCCTAGGGCCGCGCGACGGCTTCGAGCCCGCGCGGCGAGAGCACGCGCTCGCGCTCGGCACCGGTCCCGATCAGCGAAACCTCCACGCCGAGCTCACGCTCGACGAAGTCGACGTAGGCACGCGCGGGGCCGGGCAGCTCGTCGATCGAGTACACGTCGTCGAGCGCCTCTGCCCAGCCGGTGAGCGTCTCGTAGACGGGGTTCGCATGGTGGAAGTCGCTCTGGTGCGCGGGGAAGTCGCGGGTCTCGCTGCCGTCGCGGAGCCGGTAGGCGACGCAGACCGGAAGCTCCTCGAAGGCGGAGAGCACGTCCAGCTTCGTCAGCGCGAGCGAAGTGATCCCGTTCAGCCGAACGGCGTAGCGGAGTGCGACGAGGTCGAGCCAGCCGCAGCGCCGCTCCCGCCCGGTGACCGTGCCGAACTCGCCGCCGAGCTCTCGGACGCGCTCCTGGTCCGGTCCCTCGATCTCGGTCGGGAAGGGCCCTTCCCCGACCCGGGTCACGTAGGCCTTCGACACGCCGACCACGGCGTCGATGCGGTTGGGCCCGATGCCCAGGGCGACCGCCGCGTACGCGGCCACCGGGTTCGACGACGTGACGAACGGATAGGTGCCGTGGTCGAGGTCGAGGAGCGTTCCCTGTGCGCCCTCGAAGAGCACGAAGCGCTGATCGACGAGCGCGCGATCGACGAGCAGCGACGTGTCGGCGACGTACGGCCGCAGGCGTTGCGCGAGCCCCTCGAGCCGCGCAGCGACCTCGTCGAGGTCGAGCGGCTCGACGCCGTAGACGCGCTCGAGCCACACGTTCTTCTCCGCGAGCGCGACCTCGATCTTCTGCCGCAGGATCTTCGGGTCGAGCACGTCCTGCACGCGGATCCCGAGCCGCGCCGCCTTGTCGGCGTACGCGGGGCCGATTCCGCGGCGCGTGGTGCCGATCTGCAGCCGCCCGAGCCGCCGCTCGCTCGCCTGGTCGATCGCCACGTGCCACGGCATGATCAGGTGCGCGTTGCCGGAGAGGTGCACGAGCCCTTCCGTCGCAACTCCGCGCCCGGCGAGCTCGTCGAGCTCGTCGAGCAGCACCTCCGGGTCGACGACGCAGCCGCCGCCGATCACACACTCCTTGCCGGACAGGATGCCCGAGGGCATCGCGCGGAGCTTGAACGTCTCGCCGCCCACGATGATCGTGTGTCCGGCGTTCGGACCGCCCTGGTAGCGGCAGACGAGATCTGCGTGCTGCGCGAGCAGGTCGACGATCTTCCCCTTGCCTTCGTCGCCCCACTGCGCACCGACGATCACGGTCGCAGGCACGCCAGGAGTCTGCCCGATCCGTCGGCGTGCTACGCCGAGGTGCATCGTGTGCTCAATGTGATCTCGCTGCGACAGCGGCCGCGAAGCGGCCGCCTTTAGGTGCCAAGCGGTCGCGGATCCGCGTAAGCGGTTCGCGACTTGCGCCTCGACCAACTACTAGTGCACGAGGCTCGCGGGCAGCGCCCGGAGCACCCGGATCTCGTGCCCGCGCGGGCACGAGACGCGCCCGTGCTCCCGCTCCAACGCAAGCGTTCCCTCGACGGTTGCGCCGACGTACCCGCGGCTCGGCAGCTGTGCCGATGCACACGCCTCGCACACCGCCCGGAAGCTCGTCGCTCGGGGCGGGATGCAGATCGTCTGCTCCGTGATCACCCCATGTTCGTCTTCAACCCCATGGCTAGGCGGCCGCCAGGTCGGAGAACTTCGCGTAGCGCTTCAGGAACGAGAGCTTGATCCCGTCGGTCGGGCCGTTGCGGTGCTTGGCCACGTTCACCTCGGCGATCCCCTGCTGGTCGGATTCGTCGTTGTAGTACTCGTCGCGGTAGATGAACATGACGAGGTCGGCGTCCTGCTCGATCGAGCCGGACTCGCGGAGGTCGGAGAGGATCGGCCGCTTGTCGTGGCGCTGCTCGACGGCGCGCGAGAGCTGCGACATCGCGACGATCGGGACGTCGAGGTCACGTGCAAGCACCTTCAACGAGCGCGAGATCTGCGACACCTCCTGCACGCGGTTCTCGGCCGTCGTGCCGGAGGTCATCAGCTGCAGGTAGTCGATCAGAATCAGCCCGAGGGTCGGCTGGAGCGACTTGAGCCGACGGGCCTTCGACCGGATCTCCATCAGGTTGATCGAGCCCGTGTCGTCGACGTAGATCGGCGCCTTCGCGAGCTTGTCGCATGCAGCAGTGAGCCGCGGCCAGTCGTCGACGGCGAGCTTGCCGGTGCGCAGGCGCTGCGACTCGACCTTCGCCTCGCTGCACATCAGCCGCTGGGTGACCTCCGACTTCGACATCTCGAGCGTGAAGATCCCGACAGGCACGCCTTCACGCACCGCGAGGTTCGCGGCCATGCAGAGCCCGAGCGCGGACTTCCCCATCGAGGGGCGAGCAGCCACGATCACGAGGTTGCCCGGCTGGAACCCGGAGGTGAGCCGGTCGAGCTCCTTGAAGCCCGTCGCGGTGCCGGTGACGTCCGCGCCCGCCTCGTAGAGCTGCGTGATTCGCTCGAAGCTCTCCTTCAGCAGCTGGTCGATGTGCGCGAACTCCGTCGTAACGCGGTCCTGCGAGAGGTCGAAGAGGATCTGCTCGGCGCGGTCGACGAGCACGTCGGTCTCGCCGGGGCGCTCCCAGCCGAGGCGGGCGATCTCCTGGCCGGTGCGGATCAGTCCGCGGAGGGTCGCCATCTCGCGGACGATCCGCGCGTAATGGGCGGCGTTCGCAGCCGCCGGGACGAGCGCGGCGAGCTCGTGGATCCGGATCCGCCCGCCCGCGTCCTCGAGCTCGCTTCGCTCCTCGAGGGTGTCGACGAGCGTGATCGCGTCGACCGGCTCGCCCCGGGCGTAGAGGGAGAGCGCCGCGCGATAGATCTTCGCGTGGCTCTCCCGGTAGAAGTCGCCCGCGTCGAGGATCTCGCTCACAGCACCGATCGCGCCGGGGGAGAGCATCATCGCCCCGAGAACGGACTCCTCGGCGTCGAGATTCTGCGGCGGAACCGGGGCGGCGCTCGAGAGCTGGGCTAGCTGAGCCACAGCGCCCGAGTCAACCACGCCCAGAGGGCTATGAGTACCTGTAGACAGCGGCGTTTTCGACATGGCAATCCCCACGCTGTGCAGGGAAAAGGACGGCCATGTTGCCAGTGGCACCGGACGGAGCTGTGGAGAGAAACCCCGCTCGGTGCGACAAGTTCATCCGAAAGTCCACAGGTGCGAACGCGCCTGTGGACGAGTCGTTACTGATCTGACTCGGATTCGGCGGCGACCGGCTCGGCGTCGCGCTCGGCGTCAGGCTCCGACGCGTCGGGCTCAGCGGACTCGGCCTGAGGCTCGTCGTCGGCGAGGAACTCCTGCACCTCGGCATGTTGTGCGGCTGCTGCGGCCGCTGCCGCCTCCTCTTCCTCGCGCGCCGCGACCTCCATCGCCTCGAGCTCCTCCTCGGGCGGCAGCTCACCGCCCTCGGGAACGACGAGCACCCGCACCTCGACCTGCACGTCGGTGAAGAGCTCGATCGGCACCGTGTGCCGCCCGATGCGCTTGATGTTGTCGATCCCGACCTTGCGGCGGTCGACGCGGACCTTCTCCTGTTTCCAGAGCTCGTCCACGATGTCCGTAGGAGTGACCGAGCCGAAGAGCGCGCCGGTCGGGCCCGCCTTCACGTCGAAACGCAGCTCCGCCTGGCCCAGCCGGTCTGCGATCTCGCGGGCCTGCTCGAAGCTCTGCGCCTCGTGCCGTGCACGCTGCTCCTCGCGCTTGCGGAGCTCGGAGACCTTTGCGGGAGTCGCCTCCTCGGCGAGCCGGCGCGGCACCAGGAAGTTGCGCGCGTAGCCGCGCGCGACGTTGACCACGTCGCCGCGCAGGCCGATCTTCTCGACGTCGCTGAGGAGGATGACTTCCATCTAGCGTTCGCCCACGTAGGGCAGGAGCGCCATCTCGCGTGCGCGCTTGACGGCGACCGAGACCTGGTTCTGGTGCCGGCGGCACGCGCCGGTGATCCGGCGCGAGCGAATCTTCCCCTTCTCGGAGATGTATCGCCGAAGCTGGTTGATGTTCTTGTAGTCGACCTGCTCGATCTTGTCCTTGCAGAAGTAGCAGTTGCGCTTCCGCTGAGGCCCGCCCATCGGCGGGCGCTTGCGCCCTCGCTGCTCCTGCTGCTTCGGCTTCGGCATCAGAATGGGATGTCGTCGTCGGTGCCGGTTGGGGTGAAGTCGTCCTGGGTCGCGCCTGCCGGCACGAACTGCCGCTCGTCGCCGCCCCCGGCGCTGCCGCCCTCGCGGCTGCCGAGGAACTGAACGGTGTCGGCGATCACCTCGACCGCCTGTCGCTTGGTGCCGTCCTGCGCCTCCCACTCGCGCCAGTCCAGGCGGCCGTCGATCCCGACGGGCCGGCCCTTCGAGAGGAACTTCGCGCAGTTCTCGCCCTGGTTCCCCCAGACGGTGACGTCGAAGTAGTTCGGCTTCTCGCCCCACTCGCCGGTCGCCGAGTCCTTCTGACGGCTGTTCACCGCCAGGCGCAGCTTGCACACCGACGTCCCGCTCGGCGTGTGCCGCAGCTCGGGGTCGCGCGTGAGATTTCCGACCAGGATGACCCGGTTGATGTTCGCCATGCTCTCCTCCTCCTACTCGTCCACGGACGCCGCGATCGGCTCCGGCTCATCCTGCACGTCTCGCGGCGGCGGCGCTACCGGCCGTCCGGGACTGCGCTGCACCCGCCGGACTGCCATGTGGCGCATCACGCCGTCGGTGATCTTGAGGATGCGCGAGAGCTCGTCGAGCGTCGCCGGCTCCGCGGTCAGCTCGAACAGGTGGTAGACGCCCTCGTCTTTGTGGGTGATCTCGTACGCGAGCTTCCGCCTGCCCCAGGGCTCGTGGCGATCCCAGCTGCCGCCGCTCTTCTCGACCAGCTCGCGTGCCCGCTGGAGGATCTCGTCGCCCCGACCTTCCGGTAGCTCCGGATCCAACATGAGCAGAATTTCGTACTCGGTCCTCAACTCCCGACACCTCCCCTTCTCTTGGTCTTAGGCGGCTCCGCCTGCCTGCGCCGCTCGGGATGAGTGACGGCGCGTGACGGAGCGAGAAGCGGCGGCCAGTGTAGCATCGGCCCAATGCGGAGCCGGTTGGCGTGGCTGCTCGCAGGGTTCGGGATCGCGGCGGCCGTCAGATCGCGGCTACTCCGCCGGGCACCCGCGCAGGCGCCTCCCCAGGAGCCCTCGCCGGAGCCTGACCCGCGCGCCGACGAGCTCCGCCAGCGGATCGCAGAGTCCCGCGAGGTCGTGGACGAACGGGCCACGTTCGAGGACGCAGAGACGACGATCGACGAGGTCCCGGACCCGGAGTCGCGCCGCCGGGACGTGCACGACCGCGGTCGGGCTGCGCTCGAGCGGATGCGCGGCGAGCCACCACCAGAGTGACCGCAGCGCGGCGACGCGCTACTTCTGCTTGTCCTTCTTGTCCTTGTCCTCGCCGTCGTGCTTCTCGTGGCCCGGCGGCTCGGAGCTCCCTGCCGGCTCCGTCGTCGCCGCAGGCGCTTCGGGCTGGGGCGGCGCCGCCGTCGCGGGGGGCTTCGCCGCCTGCTTCGCGTGGCCCTTCGCCTTGGCCTTGCTCGGCTTCGGCTTTCGATCCGACGTCGCCTGGGCGGGTGCTGTCACGGCAGCCTCCGAGACGGCGACCGCGGTGGGCTGAGGCTCGGGAGACGCAGGGGTAGGCGCAGGGGCAGGGGCCGGCGCAGGGGCAGGGGCCGGCGGGGGAGCTGGTGCAGGGGGCCGTGCGACCGGGGCCGGCCGAGCGACAACAGGCGGAGGCGGAGTCTGTCGGCTCTGCAGCGCGAACCGAGAAGGCTCCGGGGTCGAGCTCACGAGTGTCGCCCCAGGCTCTCCGGCCGGAGGCTCGGACTCTGCTGAGCCGGGCGGCGGCAGCGGCCGCAGCGCCCCTTCGGGGACGACGACGACCGACGGCGGGGCTGCGAAGCTCGGGGCGGTGACGCCGCTACTGCGCGGCGCTCCCCCGTCGACGAGGACGGTCGGCAGCGCGAGCAGTGCGACGAGCCCGGCCAGCAGCCCGGTGGTGGCGAGCGCGAAGCGGTAGGGCGGTGGCCGGTTGCCGAGCGAGTCGAACGCCGCGCCCGCTGCAGCCATCGCGGAACGTGGATGCCGGGCGACGACGGCCGTCCACGCCCCCCGGCGCCACTCCGACGGTGCCTCGTGGATCGCCGCGAGGAGGACGTCCCGGCCGAAGTCGTCGAAGTGCAGATCGCTTTGCGCCGCGGCTGACAGCGTCGCGATCGAACGGGCAGGGTCGCCCAGGAGTAGGTGGAGCGCGGCGGCGTCGGTGGCGAGAACGGCCGCCGACGGCGGCAGCGACAGGGTTCCGAGGTTCAGCTCTGCGAGAGCGGCGTCGCCGGAGCCTTCGAGCGCGTTTGCATATGCGCGCGCCCGATGTCGTTCGTACGCGAACGCCACCGTCACTGGGAGCCACGCGACGGTCCCGACGAGCGCGACGCGATCGCGGGCGAGCGCCGCGGCGTTGATGGCATGCCGAACTGTGGCGACGTCCATCGCCTACGTTCCCTGCCGCAGAACCTCGGTCGGAGGCACTGGTGCTCCGGCCACGGTTCCTCCTTCGAGGTCAACGACCCCTATCGACCTGCTAGGACACCTCTCAGGTTAGTCCCGATTTGCGCGTCCTGCCAGAAATGCGGCCGCGCCGTCCGCAAGCCCCTCTGCGACTCGAGCTCGGTACGAGGCCGAGTGAAGCAGGCGCGCTTCCCCGGGGTTCGTGAGGAACCCGGTCTCCACCAGGACGACGGGCACGTCCGACCAGTTGAACCCGGTGAGATCGCCACGCGGCTGGAGCCCGAGGTCCCGGGCACCCGTCGAGCGGACGACCGCCTTCTGAACGAGGCGAGCGGCACGCAAGCTTCTCGCGTACACGTCGTCGGTCCAGCCGCCGCGGAGGGCGGGATAGAGCGTGTGGACACCGCGGAGCGATCGATTCGTCGACCCGTCCGCGTGGATGCGCAGCATCAGCGACGCGTTTCGCGCGTTGCAGAACCTCGCGCGTTCGATGTTGCCGCCGGCGTAGCCGCCACGAATACGCGTCATCGCAACACGGATGCCACGTGCCGCCAGCTGCGTACGGGTACGCAGCGCGATGTCGAGCGCCACGGCAGCCTCGCTAGGAGCACCGCCGGGGTCCTTGATCTTCAGTGTGGGCGAGCCGGGTCCGATCGGCTCCCGCTGCGCGCCGACCCGGGCGATCGTGCCGTGCCCAGGGTCGATGCAGACGAGCGCGGCGGCGACAGCCTCGAGGATCACGCGCGCCCCGCCCCCTCGGCCGCATCACGCAGACGCGAGGCGAGTTCGTCGCTTGTCTCGCCCCGCTCGAGCCGCCAGGACCAGTTCCCGGTCTCCAACCCGGGCGTGTTCATGCGGGCGTCGCTCCCGAGGCCGAGTACGTCCTGCATCGGAACGATCGCGAGCGCGGCGACCGAGGAGTAGGCGAGCTCGATCAGCGACCAAGCGGGATCGGCCCGGTCGAGCCCGGTCGACGCACGCTGGGCCGCGCTCAGCGAGGACCACCACCCGGCTGCCGTGTCGTTGTCGTGCGTTCCCGTGTACACCACACCGTTCTCGCGGTGGTTCTCGAGGCGATGCGGGCTCGAGGCGTCGTCGGCGAAGGCCCACTGCATGACGTGCATCCCGGGCAGCTCCAGCTCGTCGCGCAGGCGCTCGACGGCGCGCGTGATCACTCCGAGATCCTCCGCGATCACGGGCAAGTCACCGAGCTCCGCTGCGACCACGTCGAAGAGCGCACGGCCCGGGCCTCGGCGCCAGCGCCCGGACCTGGCAGTCGCAGCGTCCGCCGGGACGGCCCAGCAGGCGACGAAGCCGCGGAAGTGGTCGGCCCGGGTCAGGTCGACGAGGTCGAACGTCCGCCGGAAGCGCTCGATCCACCAGCGGAACCCCTCCGCTCGGAGCGCCGGCCAGTCGTACAGCGGGTTGCCCCACAGCTGCCCGTCCTTCGTGAACTCGTCGGGCGGGACGCCTGCAACCTCGCCGGTCAGGAACAGCTCGGGACGCGACAGGTGGTCGGCGCTCGCGGGCGCGACGTAGATCGGCAGGTCGCCGATCAGGCGCACGCCGTGCTCGGATGCGTAAGACCGGAGTGCGCTCCACTCCCGTGCGAAGCGCACCTGGTCGGCGATCGCGTCGTCGCCTGCGAACGCGGCCCAGTCCCCGATCCAGTAGGCCTCACGCGACATGAACGCCTCGAGCTCTTCCGGCTCGACCGGTGCGTCCGGTTCGGCCAGCAGCCCGCTCCAGCCCGCGAACGCGGACGCGGACTTGTAGGGCGAGCCGACCTCGTCGGGCGGGCCGAGCGGCAGCACCTGCCACCAGGACTGCCCCGCGGCCGCGAGCCAGTCCACGAACGCGTAGGCGTGTTCACCGATCCGGCCGTCGGGCAGGGACGTTGGGTGCAGCAGGATTCCGCTCGAGCGTGAAAGGTTCACGCCGTGTCACTACCCGAATCGACCGATCCGCCGCGCCGCATCCTCGTCCAGGCGGTCGAGCCGCAGGTCGACTGCGGCCGTTTTCCGGTGAAGGGCGTCGTCGGCGACCGCATCGATGTGGCGGCGACGATCGTGCGCGACGGCCACGAGGTGCTCGGTGCGGCCGTGCGCTTCAAGGCCGCGGGGGCAGCACGCTGGCGCGAGTCGCGGCTGGCGCCTGTCGGGAACGATCGCTTCGCCGGCGGCTTCGAGGTCGACAGCCCCGGCCGCTGGTCCTACCGGATCGAGGCGTGGGTCGACCGCGTCGCTTCGTACCGGCGAGAGGTCCAGCGCAAGCACGACGCCGGCCAGGACGACTTCGCCTCCGAGCTCGCCGAGGGTGCAGCGCTCCTCGGTCGCGAGTCGCTCACGCTCGAGGAGGCGCTCGCCGCGAAGCCCGGCGACCGGAGCGAGAAGACCTGGTCCGAGACGCTCGAGGTGGACGTCGACCGCGAGCTCGCGGCCTTCGGCTCATGGTACGAGCTCTTCCCCCGGTCGTGGGGAGGCCTTGCGGGCGTCGAGCGCGTGCTGCCGAAGCTCGCCGAGCTCGGCTTCGACGTTGTCTACCTGCCCCCGGTCCACCCGATCGGGGTCACGAACAGGAAGGGAAAGAACAACTCGCTGACGCCCGAGCCCGGCGACGTCGGCAGTCCGTGGGCGATCGGCGGCAAGGAGGGCGGGCACACCGCGGTGAACGCGGACCTCGGCACGTTCGAGGAGTTCGAGCGGCTCGTCGCCGGCGCGCGCGGGCAGGGGTTGGAGATCGCACTCGACTTCGCGATCCAGTGCTCGCCGGACCACCCGTGGCTCCGCGAGCATCCGGAGTGGTTCCACCGCCGCCCCGACGGCACGCTGAAGTACGCGGAGAACCCGCCGAAGAAGTATCAGGACATCTACAACGTCAACTTCGCCGCGGAGGACTGGCGTGCCCTCTGGCAGTCGCTTCTCGACGTGGTGCTCTTCTGGGTCGCGCACGGCGTGAAGGTCTTTCGCGTCGACAACCCGCACACGAAGCCCGTCCCGTTCTGGGAGTGGCTGATCGCCGAGGTTCGCACCGTGGATCCGGACGTCGTGTTCCTGTCCGAGGCGTTCACCGCGCCGGCGATGATGACGACGCTCGCCAAGATCGGCTTCTCGCAGTCCTACACCTACTTCACGTGGAAGAACACGCGCTGGGAGCTGAAGGAGTTCGTCGAGCAGCTGCTCGGGTGGCGCGACTTCTACCGGCCGAACTTCTTCGCGAACACCCCGGACATCCTGCACGCCTACCTGCAGGAGGGCGGCCGCCCTGCGTTCGAGGCGCGGCTCGTCCTCGCGGCGACGCTCGGCGGCTCGTACGGGATCTACTCGGGCTTCGAGCGCTGCGAGAACGTTCCCGTTCGCGACGGGAGCGAGGAGTACCTCGACTCCGAGAAGTACGAGATCAAGAAGCGAGCCCTTGATGGTGAGCTGCTGCCGCTCGCGCAGCGGTTGAACGAGGTGCGCCGCGCGAACCCTGCGCTGCAGCGCTTCGCGAACGTCACGCTGCTCGAGACGGAGAGCGAGCACCTCTTCGCGTACGCGAAGCGCCGCGGAGCGAACGCGATCGTGGTCGTCGTGAACACCGACCCTTTCGAAACGCGCGAGGGCGTCGCCGTGCTCCCCGCGTCACTCGGCTTCGCCCCGACCTTCCATGCCGAAGAGCTGCTGACCGGCGAGACGTTCACGTGGCAGACCGGCCGCAACTTCGTGCGCCTCGAGCCCGGGCAATCGCACGTGTTGAGGCTCGGATGAGCGAACCGGGGCAGTGGTTCGAGTCTGATCCGCTCTGGTTCAAGCACGCTGTATTTTATGAAATTCACACACGGGCGTTCTTCGACGGGAACGACGACGGCTCCGGCGACCTGCGCGGGGTGACCGAGAAGCTCGACTACCTGCAGTGGCTCGGTGTCGACTGCATCTGGCTCCTTCCGCTCTATCCGTCACCGCTTCGCGACGGCGGCTACGACATCGCCGACTTCACGAACGTCCACGAGGACTACGGCACGGTCGAGGACTTCCGCCAGCTGATCGAGGCGGCGCACCAGCGCGGGATCCGCGTGATCGCCGACCTCGTGATGAACCACACCTCGAGCGATCACCCGTGGTTCCAGTCGTCGCGCACAGACCGCGAAGGCCCACACGGGAACTGGTACGTCTGGTCGGACACCGACGAGCCGTGGCAGGAAGCGCGGATCATCTTCGTCGACACCGAGCCGTCGAACTGGACGTGGGATCCGCTGCGCGGGCAGTACTACTGGCATCGCTTCTTCTCGCACCAGCCCGACCTGAACTACGACAACCCCGAAGTCCAGCAGGCGATGCTCGACGTCCTGCGGTTCTGGCTCGACCTCGGCATCGACGGGTTCCGCATGGACGCGATCCCGTACCTCTACGAGCGCGACGGGACGAACGGCGAGAACCTCCCCGAGTCGCACGACTACCTGAAGCGGGTCCGCGCCGAGGTCGACGCGAGCTACCCCGACAAGGTCCTCCTCGCGGAGGCCAACCAGTGGCCGGAGGACGTCGTCGAGTACTTCGGCGACGGCGACGAGTGCCACATGTGCTTCCACTTTCCCGTCATGCCGCGCATGTTCATGGCTCTGCGGCGCGAGGACGCCGCGCCGATCTACGAGATCCTGGAGCGCACGCCGCTGATTCCGGAGAATTGCCAGTGGGGCCTCTTCCTCCGCAACCACGACGAGCTGACGCTGGAGATGGTCACCGACGACGAGCGCGACTACATGTACACGGAGTACGCGAAGGATCCGCGGATGAAGCTGAACCTCGGGATCCGCCGACGGCTCGCCCCGCTGATGGACAGCGGGCGCGACGAGATCCAGCTCCTCCACGCGATCATGTTCTCGCTCCCCGGTTCGCCCGTTCTGTACTACGGAGACGAGATCGGGATGGGAGACAACATCTTTCTCGGCGACCGCGACGGCGTCCGCACGCCCATGCAGTGGACCGGCGATCGAAACGGCGGCTTTTCGCGCGCGGACTTCGCGCAGCTCTACCTGCCGCCGCTGATGGACCCCGTGTACGGCTACCAGGCGGTCAACGTCGAGGCGCAGCTCCGGACGCCGACGTCGCTCCTTCGCTGGATCCGACGGTTCATCGCGCTGCGCAAACAGCATCCGGTGTTCGGTCTCGGCACCTACGAGCCGCTCGAGACGTCGAACCCGCGAATCTTCGCCCACGTGCGCCGGTACGAGGACGACATCGTGCTCTGCGTCCACAACGTCGCGCGTTCGGCCCAGGCGGTCGAGCTCGACCTGGCACGCTTCCGCGGCATGGTCCCCGAAGAGATGTTCGGTCGCACGGCGTTTCCGCCCGTCGGCGATCTGCCGTACCTGCTCACGCTCGGGCCGCGGGACTTCTTCTGGTTCCAGCTTCGTCCACCGGAGGAGGCCGCGTGAGCGGACTGTCCGCGCAGCGGACCAGGGGAAGGGGTCGGGGGAAACCGGGAGGTTCCCCCAGCGGACGGCAGGAGAGGTTGGAACCTCGATGACGGCCCCGCACCACCTCGCGCTCTCGATCCCGGAGGACGCCCTGCGCGAGTTCGTGCTCTCGCAGCGCTGGTTCGGTGCGAAGTCGCGCGAGATCGCGCACTTCCAGGTCGTCGCCGCGCCGGTCGTGCGCACCGAGGAGCCGCTGCTCGCTCTCGCGCTCGTCGAGATCCGGTTCCATCCCGGCACGCACGAGCTCTACCAGGTGCCGCTCGGCTTCCGACGGGAGTGGAAGGACGGGATCGCGGAGGTCGAGGGCTGGATCGCCTACGACGCGCTTGCCGACCCGGAGCTCGCCCGCGAGTATGTCGAGTGCATGCGCCGGCAGGCCGACGTGGCGGGCGGTGAGGCGATGGTCGAGTTCCGTGCGACCGGCGAGGCGGCCAGCTCGCTCGAGCGCGTTCGGCCGATGGGTCGGGAGCAGTCGAATACGTCGCTCGTCTTCGACGACGACCTCGTGCTCAAGGTCTACCGGCGCATCGAGGCGGGCGTGAACCCCGAGCTCGAGCTGCTCCGCTTCCTCACCGACCGCGGCTTCCCGTCGATCGCCTCGCTCGAGGGCTGGGCCGCGTACCTCGGCACGCCGCTCGAGGCGACGCTCGCGATCGCGCAGGACTACGTCGGCGGCGACGGCGACGGGTGGGAGCTCGCGCTCGAGGCACTCCGGTCGAGGCGGGGCGACGAGTTCGTCGAGCGTCTGAGCCTGCTCGGCGAGACGACCGGGACGATGCACTCGGTGCTCGCGTCCGATCCGAGCGACCCGAGCTTCGCACCGGAGGAGCCGAGCACCGAGTCGCTCGGGCTGCTCACCGCGAGTGTCGACGAGGAGATCGAGGCGCTCTTCCTCTCGCTGCCCGATCTTCCCGAGCTCGAGCCGATCGCCGGCCGGGCCGAGGAGGTGCGCGAGCAGTTGCGCGGCCTTTCGCACGCCGGCGACGTGGGCAAGGTGATCCGCACCCACGGCGACTACCACCTCGGCCAGGCGCTCTGGACGGACTCGGGTTGGGTGATCCTCGACTTCGAGGGCGAGCCCGCGCGCCCGATCGTCGACCGCAGGCGCAAGCGCTCGCCGCTCCGTGACGTCGCCGGAATGCTCCGCTCCTTCGCGTACGCGGCGAACGCTGCCGAGATCGAGCACGGCGTCGAACCTCCCGACGGCTGGGAGCAGCGTGCGCGTGACTCTTTTCTCCTTGGGTATCTCTCCAAGGTGGACTCGGGGCTGATTCCGTCCGGCTCGGCACTCGACCGGCTGCTTGCGGTGTTCGAGCTCGAGAAGGCGGTCTACGAGCTGCGCTACGAGCTCGACAACCGGCCCGGCTGGGTGCGCATCCCGGTGCTGGGGATCGCGCGGCTGCTCGAGCGGGCGGCGGTATGAGCACGCGCCGTAGGCTTGACGGAGGCGCGCACAAAGCGGAGGCGGCGGCTCTGCCGGCGCCGCAGCGGGCATGAGCGTCTTCGGCGAGACCGACCTTCATCTCGCGGGCGAGGGGCGACACGAGCGCTTGTACGAGGTGCTCGGCGCGCACGTGCGCAAGGGCGGCGTCTCCTTCGCCGTGTGGGCGCCGAACGCGCGCGCGGTCGCGGTCGTCGGCGACTTCAACGACTGGCAGCCGACGCCGATGCAGAACCTCGGTGACTCCGGGATCTGGGAAGCGGTCGTCGACGACGCCGCGCCCGAGCAGCGCTACAAGTTCCAGGTCGTCCAGGCTGACGGAACCGTGAAGCTGAAGGCGGACCCGTTCGCGTTCGCCGCGGAGGTGCCGCCGCACACGGCGTCGATCGTCCACCGACCCGAGCACGCATGGGGTGACGACGAGTGGCTCGCGCGCCGCCGCGAGTCGGAGCCGCATCGTGGCCCCGTGTCGGTCTACGAGGTGCACCTCGGGTCGTGGCGGCGAAACCCGCTGGAGGACAACCGCTCGCTGACCTATCGAGAGCTCGCAAAGGAGCTCGCGGACTATGCGCTCGACCTCGGCTTCACGCACGTCGAGCTCATGCCGATCCTCGAGCATCCGTTCTCGGGCTCCTGGGGCTACCAGGTGACCGGGTTCTTCGCGCCGACCTCGCGCTTCGGCTCCCCGGACGACTTCCGCTGGTTCGTCGACGCCTTGCACCAGCGCGGGCTCGGCGTGATCCTCGACTGGGTGCCCGCGCACTTCCCGCGCGACGACTGGGCGCTGGCGCGCTTCGACGGGACAGCACTCTACGAGCACGACGACCCGCGTCGCGGCGCGCACCCCGACTGGGGAACGCTCGTCTTCAACTACTCGCGGAACGAGGTGCGGAACTTCCTCCTCGCGTCGGCGCTCTTCTGGTTGCGCGAGTTCCACGTCGACGGCCTCCGCGTCGACGCAGTCGCTTCGATGCTCTACCTCGACTACTCCCGCCGCGAGGGTGAATGGGTCCCGAACGTGTTCGGCGGGCGCGAGGACCTCGACGCGGTGTCGTTCCTGAAGGAGCTGAACGAAGTCGTGCACGGCCGCGAGCCCGGCGTGATCTCGGCCGCGGAGGAGTCGACCGCGTGGCCCGGCGTCTCGCAACCGACGTACCTCGGTGGCCTCGGGTTCGGGTTCAAGTGGAACATGGGATGGATGCACGACACGCTCGACTACTTCCGCCGCGAACCGATCCATCGGCGCTACCACCATCACCAGCTCACGTTCTCACTGATGTACGCGTTCAGCGAGAACTTCATGCTCCCGCTCTCGCACGACGAGGTCGTCCACGGAAAGGGCTCGCTCCTCTCCAAGATGCCCGGCGACCGCTGGCAGCAGTTCGCGAACCTCCGCGCGCTCTACGCGTACATGTGGGCGCATCCCGGCAAGAAGCTGCTCTTCATGGGCGGCGAGCTCGCGCAGGAGCAGGAGTGGTCGCACGACCGTTCGCTCGACTGGCATCTGCTCGAGCAGCCCGAGCACGCGGGCATGCAGCAGCTCGTGCGGACGCTCAATCGGCTCTACCGCGAGCACCCAGCGCTCTGGGAGGTGGACCACGAGCCCGCCGGGTTCCGCTGGCTCGAGCCGAACGACGCCTCGCGCAACGTGCTCGCGTTCGCGCGCTACGGGCTCGGCGCGACCCCGCCTCTCGTCTGCGTCTGCAACCTGTCGCCCGAGGTGCGGGAGGAGTATCGCGTCGGCTTCCCCGCGGACGGCCGTTGGGTGGAGGTGCTGAACACCGACTCGACGTACTACGGCGGGAGCGACGTCGGCAACCTCGGCGCTGTCGAGGCCGAGCCCGACGGCTGGCACGACCAGCCGTTCTCGGCCGAGCTGACGCTGCCGCCGCTCTCGGTGTGCTGGTTCGTGCCGGAAGCGCGCGGGTAACGTCGCGCGGGTGCTCGGGGCCGTTCCCCGCGACGAGGAGGTCGACTTCGAGGTGTGGGCGCCGGCGGTGTCCTCCGTTGTCGTGCGCGTGAACGGGGAGGATCACGCGCTCGCGCAGGTCGAGGACGGCTTCTGGCGCGGACCGGCGCCTGCGCGCCACGGCGACGACTACGTCCTCGTCGCCGATCGCGGCGAGTGGCCCGACCCCGCGTCGCGCTGGCAGCCGGCCGGTGTGCGCGGCACCTCGCGCGTGCTCGACGCGTCACGCTTCGACCTGCGGCCGCTCGGCCTCGCGCTCGACGAGCTCGTGCTCTACGAGCTCCATGTCGGGACGTTCAGCGACGAGGGCACGTTCGACGGGGCGATCCCGCATCTGCGCGCGCTCGCCGAGCTCGGCGTGACCGCGGTCGAGGTGATGCCGATCGCGACGTTCCCCGGCAAGCGCGGCTGGGGCTACGACGGGCTCTATACCTCCGCGCCGCACGAGGGGTACGGTGGCCCGGAAGCATTCGCGCGCTTCGTCGACGCAGCGCACGAGGAAGGCCTCGGGGTTGTGCTCGACGTCGTCTACAACCACGTCGGCCCCGGCAACGAGGCTCTGCTCGCGTTCGGTCCGTACTTCACCGACCGGCACGAGACGTTCTGGGGAGACGCCCTCGATTATTCGGAGAGAGCGGTGCGCGAGTGGGCGATCCAGAACGCGGAGCTTTGGGTGCGGGACTACGGGGTCGACGGGCTGCGGCTCGACGCGGTGCACGCAGTCTTCGACGACTCTCCGCACCACGTGCTCGCCGAGCTCGCCGACCGGGTGCGGGCGATCGAGCCGCGCACGCTCGTGACGTCGGAGATCGAGACGGGCGACCTGCGGCCGATCGAGGAGTGGGGGCACGACGCGCAGTGGGCCGACGAGCTCCACCATGAGCTGCATGCGCTGCTCACGGGAGAGTGCGAGAGCTACTACGCGGGCTACGGGTCGCTCGAAGGGCTCGCCGCGCAGCTGCGCCGCAAGCCGCCGGAACGGCTCATCGTCTGCTCGCAGAATCACGACCAGGTCGGCAACCGCGCCGTCGGGGACCGGCCCGCGGCCGACGAGCTGCGCATCCGTGCCGCGGTGCTGCTCTTCGCGCCGCAGACGCCGCTCCTCTTCATGGGCGAGGAGTACGGAGAGCGCCGTCCGTTTCAGTTCTTCACCGACCACATCGACCCTGCGATTGCGGAAGCCACGCGCGAAGGTCGCCGCCGTGAGTTCGCAGGCTTTGCCGGCTTCTCCAGCGAGGTCCCCGACCCGCAGGCGCGTGCGACGTTCGAGCGCTCGAAGCTCGATCGAACGCGGGCCGACGACGAGCTGCGCGCCTTCTACCGCGAGCTCCTCGCGCTGCGCCGGGAGCTCCCGCGCGAGATCGAGGTGGAGATCGACGGCACGCGCCTGCGTGCGCGTCGAGGGAACGTCGAGTTGCGCGCCGACTTCGACGCGAAGACGGTCGAGGTGGGGCGTTGAGAGCGTGGCCCGGCAAGCCGTTTCCCCTCGGCGCGACGTGGGACGGGGAGGGAACGAACTTCTCGCTCTTCTCCGAGAACGCGGAGCGTGTGGAGCTCTGCCTCTACGACGACAGCGAGGAGCGGCGAATCGACGTCGCCGAGCGCACCGCGTTCAACTGGCACTGCTACCTGCCGGGCGTCGGACCGGGCACGCGCTACGCGTTCAGGGTGCACGGCCCGTACGAGCCGGAGCGCGGCATGCGATTCAACCCGGCGAAGCTGCTGATCGATCCCTACGCGAAGGCGATCGAAGGCCCGATCGACTACGCGCGCGCGAACACGTTGCCGTATGTGCCCGACGGAAGCGAGGACGCAGACCTGCGGCTCGACGACACCGACGACGCCGCGGCGATCCCGAAGTCCGTCGTCGTCGATCCCGTCTTCGACTGGGAGGGAGATCGATTGCTGCAGACCCCATGGCAGGAGACCGTGATCTACGAGACCCACGTCAAAGGGTTCACGAAGCTCCACCCGGCCGTCCGCGAGGACCTCCGCGGAACGTACGCCGGCCTGGCGAGCGACGCGGCGATCGAGCACTTCAAGACGCTCGGCGTCACCGCCGTCGAGCTGCTGCCCGTGCACCACATCGCCGACGAGAGCTTCCTGCTCGAGCGCGGGCTCGTCAACTACTGGGGGTACAGCTCGATCGGCTTCCTCGCGCCGCACGCGCTCTACGCGGCGACGGGCACGCGCGGAGAGCAGGTGCGCGAGTTCAAGGGAATGGTCAAGGCGCTCCATGCGGCAGGCATCGAGGTGATCCTCGACGTCGTCTACAACCACACCGCCGAAGGCAACCACCTCGGTCCGCTGCTGTCCTTCAAGGGCGTCGACAACGCGAGCTACTACCGGCTGATGCCCGACGACCCTCGCCACTACATGGACTTCACCGGCACCGGCAACTCGCTCAACCCGATGCACCCTTCGGTCTTGAGGTTGATCATGGACTCGCTGCGCTACTTCGTGATCGACTGCCACGTCGACGGCTTCCGTTTCGATCTCGCCTCGGCACTCGCGCGCGAGTTCTACGAGGTCGACCGGCTCTCCGCGTTCTTCGACACCATCCACCAGGACCCGGTGCTGAGCCAGGTCAAGCTGATCGCCGAGCCGTGGGACGTCGGCCCCGGCGGCTATCAGGTCGGCAACTTCCCGGTGCTCTGGACGGAATGGAACGGCGAGTACCGCGACACGATGCGCGACTTCTGGCGCGGACAGGAGAACGTCGCGGACTTCGTCACGCGCTTCACCGGCTCAGCCGACCTCTACGAGTCGGACGGTCGCCGCCCGTTCGCGTCGATCAACTTCATCACCGCGCACGACGGCTTCACGCTGAGCGACCTCGTCTCGTACAACGAGAAGCACAATGACGCGAACCTCGAGGACAACAACGACGGCACCGACGACAATCGCTCGTGGAATCACGGCGTCGAGGGTCCGACCGACGATCCCGGCGTCAACGAGCTCCGGCGACGCCAGCAGCGGAACTTCCTGACCACGCTGCTGCTCTCACAGGGAGTGCCGATGCTCCTCGGCGGCGACGAGTTCTCGCGCACCCAACACGGCAACAACAACGCCTGGTGCCAGGACAACGAGCTCTCGTGGTTCCACTGGGACTTGGGTCGACGATCAGCGTGCGCTGTTCGAGTTCACGCGTCGTCTCGTGCAGCTCCGCCGCGATCATCCGGTCTTCCGCCGTCCTGCGTTCCTCCACGGCCGCGGCGGGGAGGGGTCCGACCTGCCGGACGTCTGGTGGATGCGCCCCGACGGGCGGCGCATGACGCAGCGCGACTGGAGACGCGGTGACGCGCGCGCGATCGGCGTGTTCCTGAACGGCGAAGAGATTCCCATGCTGACGCCGAAGGGCGAGCCCGTCGCCGACGAGAGCTTTCTGCTGCTCTTCAACGGTCATTACGAGCCGATCGAGTTCAAGCTCCCCACGAAGCGGTTCGGCGCGCGCTGGCAGTTCGCGCTCTCGACCGCGGAGCCGGACGTGGCGGACGGTGCGCGCTCGTACACCGCGCGGGTCGGCGTGCCGGTCGAGTCGCGCTCGATCATCGTGCTCCGCCGCGGGTGGTGAGCTTCGACGCGACCTATCGCCTGCAGCTGCGGCCGAACTTCGGCTTCCGCGAGGCGCGCGCTCTCGTCCCGTACCTGACCGAGCTCGGCGTCTCGCACCTCTATCTCTCGCCGATCATGGAGGCGCAGTCCGGTTCGACGCACGGCTACGACGTCGTCGACCCGACGCGGGTCTCGGAGCAGCTCGGCGGCGAAGACGCGTTCCGCGAGCTGGCCGGCGCAGGGCTCGGAGTCGTGCTCGACGTGGTCCCGAACCACATGGCCGTGAGCGGCGAGAACCGCTGGTGGGCCGACGAGACGTTGCGCGCAAAGGTGTTCGACTGGGATCCGCAGGACGGGTGGTACCGCCGCTTCTTCACGATCGACGAGCTCGCGGGCGTGCGCGTCGAAGATCCCGAGGTCTTCGAGCTGACGCAGCACAAGACGCTGGAGCTCGTGCGCGAGGGGCTGGTCGACGGGCTGCGCGTCGACCATCCCGATGGGCTCGCCGACCCGCGCGGCTACCTCGAACGGCTCCGCGAAGAGGGTGCCCGGCACGTCTGGGTCGAGAAGATCCTCGAGCCGGGCGAACGCCTGCGCGACTGGCCCGTCGAGGGTACGACGGGCTACGAGTTCGCGAACGACGTGACGGCGCTCTTCGTCGATCCGGCGGGCGAGGAGCCGCTCACGCGCTGGTACGAGGAGTCGACGGGCGAGACGCGCTCGTTCGACGCGATCGCGGACCAGGCGAAGCTCGAGCTTGCGCGCACGGACTTCGCGCGCGAGTTCGACAGGCTCCGCTCGCTCGTCGACGGGCCGCTGGAAGAGGTTGCTGCGTCGTTGCACGTCTACCGGACGTACGTCGAGCCGTGGTCAGGGCGCGTCGAGTCGGACGATCGTGAGGCACTTGCGCAGGTCCCCGAGGCGCTTCGACGCGTGCTGCTGCTCGAGGAGCGCGGCCACGACGAGTTCGTGACGCGTTTCCAGCAGACGACGGGACCGGTGATGGCGAAAGGCGTCGAGGACACCGCGTTCTACCGCTACTTCCGCCTGACGGCGCTGAACGAGGTGGGCGGCGACCCGGGCCGCTTCTGGCTTCCGGTCGAGGAGTTCCATCGGGCGAACCTCGAGCGCGAGGCGCGCTTCCCGAACCACCTGCTCACAACGCAGACGCACGACACGAAGCGCTCCGGCGACGTGCGCGCCCGCATCGTCGCCCTGGCCTCGCTCGCCGACGAGTGGGTCGCGCGGCGGGCCGACTGGCGCACGCTCGACGATCCTCATGAGGACGAGCTGCTCTGGCAGACCCTCGTCGGCGCCTGGCCGATCGACCCAGAGCGGATCGAGGCGTACCTGGAGAAGGCGCTGCGCGAGGCGAAGGTGAACACGAGCTGGATCGAGCCGAACGAGGAGCACGAGCGGCGCGTGAAGGCGGCTGCGCGACGCGCGACTGCCGAGCCTCCGGAAGGGTTCGAGGCATTCGCCATTCGCGTCGCAGAGCTCGGTCGGCGCAACACGCTCGCGATGACGCTGCTCAAGCTGACGGTCCCGGGCGTGCCCGACCTCTATCAGGGCGACGAGCTCGAGTCGCTCAACCTCGTCGACCCCGACAACCGACGGCCCGTCGACTGGGACGAGCGCCGGCGCGCGCTCGCACAGCCGCCGCCGAAGCTGCACGTGATCCGGGAGGCGCTCGCGCTGCGCCGCCGCCGTCCGCTCGGTGAGTACCGCCCCCTCGAGCTCGGCGCCGACGTGTGCGCGTTCCTGCGCGGCGACGACGTCGCGGTCGCCGTTCCGCTCCGCGGGCAGGACCCTCCCGAGCTCGACCTGCCCGGAGAGTGGCGGAGCGTCCTCGACGACGCGCTACCCGTGCGACTGTTCGAGCGCGTCCAGTAGCCGGTCGTTCGCCTGCGGCGTGTGCACGGTGATCCGAATCGCGCCCTCGAACGGCCGGACGACCAGCCCGACGCGCAGCAACCGGTCGTAGGCGAAGCGGGCGTCGCTCATCGGCACGTAGAGGAAGTTCGCGTGTGACTCGAGCGGCTGCAGGCCGAGCTCGCGCAGGCGCGACGCGAGCCGTTCGCGCTCGGCGAGCGTCTCGCTGACGTCCGGCGGTCCGGCTCGGAGCGCGGCGAGCGCGAGCGCGGCCGAGAGCGTCGTGATCGGCAAGGGGTCCTGGCGCACGACGAGCTCCTGCGCAACGTCGGCATCTGCGACGGCGTAGCCGACGCGCGCCGCTGCGAGCCCGAACGCCTTGGAGAACGTCCGCACCGCGATCACGCCCGCGACGCCGGCGCCCGTCTCGCCCGCGAACTCGAAGTAGGCCTCGTCGACGACGAGCGGCCGGACCTCCGGAAGCGGGCCGAGCGCGCCGGTCGGGTTGTGCGGGCGGCAGCAGTAGGTGAGGACTGCGCCCTCCCCGCCGACGTCGGCGCCGGCGAGCCACGCGGCCATGCGGAAGACCGGGTACGTCGGCTCGTCGAGCACGCGCACGACGTCGCCAGGCCCGGCGAACGCGCGCCCACAGAGCAGCAGCAGGTCGTCGGCCCCCGCGCCGAGCACGATCCGGTCAGTCTCGACGCCCACGTACTCGGCGATCGCGTCGAGCAGGGCGGGGAAGCCGCCGTGCGGGTAGCGCTGGATCTCGGCGAGCGCGTCCGCGATCGTCGCCTCGTTCGCGTACGCGGGAGGCGTCGGCGGCGTGTTTCCGTCGAACCGGAGTACTTCGTGCGTCGCGAGCCCGGCGATCCGCGCCGCCTCCGCCGTCGACATCGCCCAGCCGTACGCCGTGAACGCGTTGGGAAGCGGCCGCACGCGGCGAGCCTACGCGAGCCTTACGGAGCGGCGCCGGAGTCGAACCGACCGAGCCGTGGGTTGCACGACCGCACTGGTTTTGAAGACCAACTGGGCCACCGGGCCCATGCCGCTCCGCTGCGGAGGTTAGCCCTGGGTCACCGGCCGGTGCCAGAATGTGGCGCGTGACTGCGTGGGGAGTGATCCCATCGATTCGCGTGCGGGACATGGCGGAAGCTCTCGCCTTCTACCGCGGGCCGCTCGAGTTCACGCTCGACAGCGGCGGCGAAGGCGCGACCAACTCGTCCCTCACGCGCGGCGACGCACACGTGATGATCGAGACGGCGGCTGACCACTACGGCGACGAGTACAACGCTGCGATCAAGGAACGGCTCGGGACCCCTTCGTCTATCGCCCTGTACATGGAAGCCTCAGATCTCGCCGCCTTCCACTCCAGGCTCGAAGCAGCCGGCGCGCGGATCGTCGATCCGCTCGCCGAACGGCCGTGGGGCCAGGAGGAGTTCACCGTCGAGGATCACGAGGGGAACTGGCTGACCTTCTGGAAGAAGCTCGGCTAGCACGGCTCGGTCGTGTCTTCGTCCTCGACCCAGTCGCGCGTCAGGAAGAGCCAGAACGCGAGGCCCGCGTACGGGCCGTAACGTCGGAAGCGCCGCTCGATCGTCGCGTCGGCTGCCTTGCGGCCGTTCAGTCGCGCATACGTCGGCCGCGTCCACGAGTCGAGCACGAGCCGGGAGTAGCGGCCGACCAGCATCATGATGTGCGCCGCGGCGTAGGGGCCGACGCCCGGCAGCTCGAGCAGGCGTGCGGCGACCTCGTCGTCTTCGAGCTCGCGGTCGGCGGCGAGCGCCTCGAGGTCGAGCTCGCCGGAAGCGACGGAGCGCGCGAGTGCGCGGAGGTACGCCGCGCGGTAACCCGCACGCGCGACGTCGCGGTACCAGCGCTCCGGCTTGGCGGCCATCCGCTCGGGCGTCGGAAACGCGCGCCGCCCGCGGTCGGACTTCTCACCGAGCCGCTCGACGAGCGCACCGACCATCCGGACCGTGCCGGACCACGCGCAGTTCGTCGTGCAGATCGTCTTCACGACGTCCTCGAAGACGGACTGGCTCCGCATCCAGCGGCCCGCACCGTTCGACGCCCACGACAGGGCAGGGTCCTCCGCGAGCTTCGCGTAGAGCGGCGAGAGATCCTCGTCGAGCCGGAGGACGTGGCGCACCGCGCCGACGACGCGCCGCGGCGCTCGGCCCTCCACGGTCATGCTCGCCGGCCCTGCCTTGCGGACGAGCACCGTCTGCGGGCCGGGGTAGAGCGTGAGCTCGAGCGTGCGCTCGACGGAGTCGATCCGGTTCGGGACCAGGTCGTTCAGGCCGTGCGAGTTGACCGTGCGCCAGAAGTCGACGGGCTCGCCGCCGGCGCCGACCAGCTCCAGCTCGAGCTTCGCCACCGCGTTAGCGTAGGCGCGGATGGAGCTCTCGCGCCGGCAACAGGCCGCGCTCGTTGCGATCTGCGACACCTTCGCGCCCGGCCTCGACGGGCTGCCGGCCGCGAGCGAGTCGGGTGTGCCCGACGCCATCGTCGCCTCTTTCGAGCGACATCCGCGAACGGGAGAGGTACGCGAGCTCCTCCGCCTGCTTTCGATCTGGGAGCGCGCTGCTCGACCGGGGCGTCGTTTCTCCTCGCTCACGCTTGCAGAGCGGGAGCGCGTGCTGCGCTCCTGGCGCGACAGCTCGCTCGAGCGCAAGCGCTCGGCCTACAAGGTGCTGCGGAAGGGAGCACTGCACCACTACTTCGGACTTCCAGGGCTCGCGCGGTCGTCACTCGGGTATCCCGGAGCGCTCGAGCGTTCGGGCGCTGGACTGCCGTTCGAGCCTGAGCGTGCGCACGGCGAGCTGCGGCTCGAGTGCGACGTCTGCGTCGTCGGCTCCGGTGCGGGGGGAGGAACCGCGGCGGGAGTGCTGGCCGCCGCCGGCCTCGACGTCGTCGTGCTCGAGGCGGGCGAGCCGGCAACGTTCAGCGGCGAGGAGATCGACTCGCTGCAGCGGCTCTATCTCGAAGGTGCCGCGTCAGCGACAGAGGACCAGTCGCTCGACTTCCTCGCGGGCTGGTGCCTCGGCGGCGGGACGACGGTGAACTGGACGACCTCCCTGCGGACGCCCGACGACGTGCGCGACGAGTGGGCCGCGCACGGCGTTGCCGCGTTCGCGTCCGACGAATTTGCGCGAAGCCTCGACGCGGTCGAGCAGCGGATGGACGTCAACGAGGAGCACGGCGCGGCGTCTGGTCGCGACCGCGTGCTGGAGCGCGGCGCGCAGGCGCTCGGGTGGCACGTCGGAGCCCAGCCGCGGAACGTGCGCGGCTGCGACCAGGACGGCGTCTGCGGGTACTGCGGCTTCGGCTGCGCGCTCGGCGCGAAGCGCGGGACCGCCGAGACGTGGCTCGCCGACGCGGCGGCAGCGGGCGCCCGAGTGCTCGTCGGCGCGCGCGCGCGCCGCGTGGTCGTCGAGCGAGGCGCGGCCGTCGGTGTGGACGCAGGCCCCGTGCAGGTGCGTGCGCGTGCGGTCGTCGTCGCGTGCGGCGCGTTCCACACGCCCGCGCTGCTCCGGCGCTCCGGGCTCGCGAACGCAGCGATCGGACGCAACCTTCGCTTTCACCCCGTCACGCTCGTCGTGGGCGAGTTCGAGGAGCCGATCAACCCCTGGGAGGGCGCACTGCAGGCGCGCTACTCGGACGAGCACGCCCATCTCGACGGCGGGTACGGCGTGCGCTACGAGACGGCCCCCGTCCACCCCGGCTTCTTCGGTGCGGGGCTCCAGTGGGACGGCGCGCGCGAGAGCCTCGATCTGGCGAAGCGCTATCCGTACCTCGCTCCCGTCTTTCCGCTCGTGCGCGATCGCGACGCGGGAGAGGTCGTCGTCGGGCGGGACGGCGAGCCGTCGGCGCGCTACCGGCTCTCGCCCTACGACCTCCGCCATTTGCGCGCCGGCTTCGTCGGCGCAGCGCGGATCCTCGAAGCAGCCGGAGCCAAGCGGATCGTCTCGACGCACGCGCGCCCCGTCTCGTGGGAGCCGGGCGAGCGCGGCGTGGGGCAGTTCCTCGCGGAAGCGGACGAGCGCGGCTGGGAGCCGAACCGCGTGCTCTACGCCTCCGCGCACATCATGGGCACCGCGCGAATGGGCGGATCGCCGGCGGGGTCGGCATGCGACCCGACGGGCGAGACGTGGGAGGTCGCTCGGCTCGTCGTCTGCGACGGATCGACGTTTCCGACCGCGTCAGGCGTGAACCCGATGATCTCGATCGCCGCGGTGGCGCACTTGAACGCGTCGGCGCTCGCCGCGCGACTCGCGTAGTGCAGATCCTCGGCGTCGACGTCGGCGGAACGTTCACCGACGCCGTGCTCCTCGACGGGGGCGAGCTGCGCACGGCGAAGGTCTCGACCGCACGTCGTCAGGAGGAGTCGGTCGTCTCGGCCGCGCGGGCGGTCCGCGCGACGTCGGTCGAGCGCTTCAGCCACGGGACGACGGTCGCGACGAACGCGCTGCTCGAGCGGAAGGGCGCGCGCACTGCGTTCGTCGGGACGGCGGGCTTTGAGCACCTGCTGCACCTGCGGCGGCAGACGCGCGCACATCTCTACCGATTGTGTGCGCAGCATGCCGACGCGCTCGTTCCGCTCGAGCGCTGCGTCGGTGTGCGCGAGCGCATGGCCCCGGACGGCGTCCTCGAGCCGCTCGACCTGAGCTCGCTGCCGGAGCTCGACGCGGAAGCGGTCGCGGTCTGCCTGCTGCACGCATATCGCCATCCCGAGCACGAGCGAGCCGTCGCGGAGGAGGTGCGCCGCCGGCTGCCGGACGCCCACGTCGTCGCGTCGCACGAGGTCGCGCCCGAGTTTCGCGAGTACGAGCGAGCGTCGACCGCTGCCGCCGACGCCTACCTCGGTCCCGTCACGTCGCGCTATCTGGGCGCGCTCGCGTCTGCTGCGTCCGGGGCTGGGTTGCCCGAGCCGCTCGTCATGCGCTCCTCGGGCGGCGTCGCGACGGTGGACGAGGCTGCGGCGCATCCCGCACTCGTCCTCGTCTCGGGCCCGGCGGCCGGGGCGGTGGGCGCGGCGCGCGTCGCCGCCGAGGCGGGCTTCCCGAACGCGATCGCGTTCGACATGGGGGGCACCTCGACCGACGTCTGCCTGATCGTCGACGGCGTTGCGGAGCGCTCGAACGAGCGACTCGTCGCCGGCCTGCCGATTCGTCTGCCGACGATCGACATCCACACGGTCGGCGCGGGCGGCGGCTCGATCGCGAGGATCGACGCGGGCGGCGCGGTGCGCGTCGGGCCGGAAAGTGCAGGCGCCGACCCCGGGCCTGCCTGCTACGGCCGCGGCGGGACGCTGCCGACGGTGACCGACGCCAACCTGCTGCTCGGCCGACTGCCGGAGCGGCTCGCGGACGGGGTGGAGCTGGACCGCGCCGCGGCCGAGCGCGCGCTCGGCTCGCTCGATCCGGCTGCGGTCGTCGAGGTCGTGAACGCGGAGATGCTGCGCGCCCTGCGCGTCGTGTCGGTCGAGCGAGGCCACGACCCGCGCGACTTCGCGCTCGTCGCCTACGGCGGCGCCGGGCCGCTGCACGCCTGCGCGCTGGCCGAGGAGCTCGGGATCCGCACCGTTCTCGTCCCCGCGTCGGCCGGCGTGCTCTCCGCGCTCGGGCTCGTCGCGAGCGACGAGCGCCGCGATCGGGTCGAGAGCAGGCTCGTGCCGCTGGACGAAGCAGGCGAGTTGCCTCAGCAGGGCGAGGTGGACCTGCGCTACGTCGGGCAGTCCTTCGAGCTCACGGTCCCCCTGCAGCCGGACCTGAGCTCCGCGTTCCACCGAGCGCACGAGGAGCGCTACGGCTATGCCGATCCCGCCCGCGCAATCGAGCTCGTCGCGATTCGCACGGCCGATGTGCGGCGAGGTCCGCGGTTCGACCTCCCTGGGGCGGAACCGCTCGTCGTGCGGGGGCCTGCCGTCCTCGAGCAGTCCGGCTCCACCGTCTTCGTTCCCCCCGGGTGGGTGGGGGTTAGGGATGGGTCTAGCACGCTCAAGGTGACGAAAACGTGACGAACCATCCCCAGACCGTGAACATCCATCTCCAGGTGATCGGCGAGTCGCTCCGCGCGGTCGCGGAGGAGATGGGCGCGGTCCTGATCCGCTCCGCCTTCTCCGCGAACGTGAAGGAGCGCCGTGACTGCTCGACCGCCCTGTTCGACGAGCGCGGCCGGATGATCGCGCAGGCAGAGCACATCCCCGTTCACCTCGGCGCGATGCCCGACGCGGTCGCCGCGGTCGCCGCGCACGATCCGAAGCCAGGCGAAGTCTGGATCCTGAACGACCCGTACGCGGGCGGCACGCACCTCCCCGACGTGACGATGGTCTCCCGCACCGCGCTCGGTTTCGCGGTCTCTCGCGCGCACCACGCGGACGTCGGCGCCGCCGAGCCCGGCTCGATGCCGGCGGACTCCCGCACCCTCGCCGAGGAAGGTGTCGTGATTCCCCCGACGCGACTCGACGACGACACGCTGGGGCGTCTCGTCGCTCGCATGCGCAACCCGGACGAACGCCGCGGCGACTTCCGCGCCCAGCTCGCCGCACATCGCCTCGCGGAGCAACGCATCGACGAGCTCTGCGCACGGCGCGGGCGCGACGCGGTGGCCGCGGCGATGGACGAGCTCTATGCGTACTCCGAACGCGTCGTCCGCGCGGCGATCGCGGCGCTTCCCGACGGCCGCTACCAGGCGGAGGACGTCCTCGAGGGCGTCCGCGGCGAGCTCGTCGTCCGCGCGGCCGTGACGATTGCCGGCGACGAGATCGAGATCGACTTCGACGGCACCGCACCCCAGCACGACGGGAACCTCAACTGCCCGCTCGCGGTCGCGCGCTCCGCCTCGTACTTCGTCGTCCGGTGCGTGACCGACCCCGATCTGCCCGCGTCCGGCGGCGCGTTCGCTCCCGTGACGGTGAAGGCGCCGGAGGGCTGCCTCGTCAACGCACGCCCGCCGGCGGCCGTGGCGGCGGGAAACGTCGAGACCTCGAGCCGGATCGTGGACGTCCTGTTCGCCGCACTCGGACAGGCGGTCGACGTTCCCGCGCAGGGTCAGGGAACGGTGAACAACGTCACGCTGGGCAACGATCGCTTCACCTACTACGAGACGATCGGCGGGGGCCAGGGCGCGTGCCCCGACGCCGATGGGCCGTCGGGCGTCCACGTCGCAATGTCGAACACGCTCTCGACACCCGTCGAGGCGCTCGAGCTGCAGTACCCGCTTCGCGTCGAGCGCTACGGCCTCCGGCTTGGCTCCGGCGGCCAGGGCGCGCGGCGCGGCGGCGACGGCGTCGTCCGCGAGCTGCGCGTGCTCGAGCCGGTTCGCCTCTCGCTGATCACCGAGCGGCGCGCGCGGGGACCGAAGGGTGTGCGGGGCGGCGCAGACGGCGCGCCGGGTCGGAACCTCCTCAACGGCCGCGAGCTCCCGGCGAAGGCGACGGAGCAGCTCGCGGCGGGGGACGTGATCACCGTCGAAACGCCCGGCGGCGGCGGGCACGGCCCGGCGCAGTAGGGTCTCGTCGTGGAGCGCGGACGGGTCGAGGGAATCTTCATCGCCGGCGAGAAGCGGCAGCTCCCCGTGCCCGTCGACCGCGTTCGGGCGGTAGCCGGCCGGGGTCTCGAGGGAAATCGGCATTACTACGAGCAGGCGCCGCCCGGTCGTGCGCTGACCTTGATCGCGGCCGAGGCGCTCGAGGAAGGCGCGGCATCCGGCGTCGAGCTCGGTGCGGACGAGAGTCGCCGGAACGTCCTGACCAGCGGCATCGACCTGAACGCGCTCGTCGGGGAGCGCTTCCGCGTCGGAGACGTCGAGTGCGTCGGCGTCGAGCTGTGCGAGCCGTGCACGACGCTGGAGGGTCTCACTCGTCCGGGTGTGATCAAGGCGTACGTGCACCGCGCCGGGCTGAACGCCGACATCCTCACCGACGGCGAGATCGCGGTCGGCGACGCCGTCGAACGCCTGTAGCGATGCAGGCGAGCGTCCGCGTCGCATGCGTGCAGGTCGAGCCGGTGATCCTCGACCGCGACGCGACGATCGAGAAGCTCGCGCGCTTCACAGCGGAGGCGGCGGAGAACGGCGCGCAACTCGTCGTCTTCCCGGAGACGTTCATCCCTGCGTATCCCTCGTCACGCTGGGCGAAGGCGCTCGCGGGCTGGGCCGACCCGCGCGCGAAGGAGGCCTTCGCTCTGCTGCGTCGCGAGTCGCTGGAGGTGCCGAGCGAAGCGGAGCGGCGGCTCGGCGAGATCGCGCGCGAGCAGGACGTCTGGCTCGTGACGGGAGTGAACGAGGTCGACCCGGTGAAGCCGGGGACGATCTACAACTCGCTCCTCTACCACGCTCCCGACGGCACGCTCGCCGAGCATCACCGAAAGCTCGTGCCGACGAACCACGAGCGGCTGATCTGGGGTCAGGGTGACGGCCGCGGGCTGCGCGCCCTCGAGACGCCGCTCGGTCGGCTCGGCGGGCTGATCTGCTGGGAGAACTACATGCCGCTCGCGCGCTTCTCGCTGTACGAGTCGGGTGTCGAGATCTACATCGCGTCCACCGCCGACGACGGCGACGAGTGGCAGGCGACGCTCGTGCACATTGCGCGCGAGTCGCGCGCGTTCGTCGTCGCCCCCTGTCACTTCCAGCGCGCCGCGTCGTACCCGGACGATTTCCCGCTGCGCGACCTGCTCGAAGGGCCGGACCTGCTCGGGCACGGCGGCAGCGCGATCCTCGGTCCAGACGGCGGCTATCTGGCAGGCCCGCTGTACGGCGAGGAAGGTGTCCTCTACGCCGACCTCGAGGCGGACCGGTTGTACGAGGAGCGACAGCGCTTCGACCCGGTGGGGCACTACCACCGGCCCGAGATCCTCCGCTTCGAGCTGCGAACCGGAGCCTGAGCGAAGCGCTGTGTCGCCCAGGCTCCGGTTCAGGATCTAGCGCGCCGGCGCAGGACGCGCGCGTCGCCAACCCGGCGAGTCAACCCGTCCGCGTCGAAGCGTTCGAGCAGAAGCTGCGCCGGACGGCGCGAGCTGCCCAGCAGGTCGCGAAAGCGTGCAAGCGTGATCGAGCCTGCGGTCTCGCACTCGTCGACCAGAGCGTCACGCGCGCTCGCGTATGCGGCGCGGCCGATCGCCGACCCGTCGCCGACCAGCACGAGGCGTCCACGCTTCTCGAGGACGCCGGCGAGTGCGCGGTCGACCTCGACCGGCTCGTAGCCTGCGAGCTCGAGTGCGCTCTCGAGCTCGGCTGCGGCCTGCTCGTCGACGACGGGCGCGACCCCGGGCTCGTAGAGCTTCGCACCGCGGCGCTCGAGCCCGAGCAGCGGAACGATCGCATCTGCCCACGGTGCAGCCGGTGGCGGGACACCCGGATCGACGGGGTCGGTCTCCGCGATCCGATGTCGAAGCTCGGCGCGGAGGTCCTCGAGCCACTCGACGGCGAAGACCCAGCCGTCTGCCTGTGCGAGTGACCCGACCGAGAAACCGCGAACCTCGAGCGCGCGTGCCGGGACCGGCTCGTGCACGAGCGAGCTCGCGTCGCCCGCCTCCGCGACTGCGAGCCGCTCGGCGTCGACCCGTCGCGGAGGGGCGGGGTCGAGCACGACGCCGCCGCCGACCGTGGTCTCGGTGCGGAGCACGAAGCGGTCGCCGCGGGCAGCGACGACAGGTGCGGCGAGCCGAAGCTGCGCGCGGGTCTCATCCGCACGCACGACCCGAGCCGCGATCTGCGACGTGCCGTGGTGGACGCTGACCGAAGCCGGGATCTCGGCGATCGCCTCGAGGCGCACGTCGAGCCGGTAGCTCGTGGCGAACGCCTCCGGAGTCACGAGCCCGTCCCCGCGCCCAAGCTCGTTTCGCTCGACGCCCGGAACGTTCACCGCCACGCGTTGGCCCGCCTCGGCGCGCGCGACGTCCCGGTCGTGCACCTGGACGCTCCGCACGCGCACGTCGAGCCCCGCCGGCTCGACGCGAAGCCGGTCACCCGCCCCGATCGACCCCGACCAGAGCGTGCCGGTCACGACGGTGCCGACGCCTCGGAGCGTGAAGACGCGGTCGACGTAGAGCCGGGTCGCGCCTCCCTCGTGGGTCGGTCGGATCTGCGCAGCGACGTCGGCGAGCGTGCTGCGGAGCTCATCGAGCCCGTCGCCGGTCTTCGCGCTGACCGGGACGACCGGCGTCCCGGGCACGAGCTTGCGCACCTCGGCGACCACGCGCTCGAGCGCTTCGGCATCCACGGAGTCGGACTTGGTCACCGCGACGACCCCGCGCTCGACGCCCAGCAGCCGGAGGATCGCGAGATGCTCGTGCGTCTGCGGCCGAGCGCCCTCTCCGGCGTCGACGACGAGCAGGAAGAGGTCGATCCCGGTCGCGCCCGCGACCATCGCGCGCACGAAGCGCTCGTGGCCCGGAACGTCGACGAGGGAGAGTCGCGTTCCGTCCGGGAGCTCGAGCGGCGCGTAGCCGAGCTCGATCGAGATGCCGCGCTCGCGCTCCTCCGGGAGGCGGTCGGTGTCCTTGCCGGTCAGCGCCCGCACGAGCCACGTTTTGCCGTGGTCGATGTGACCGGCCGTGCCGACGGTCAGCGGCATCGCGCTTCGATCAGACCGTCCTCGACGCGTTCGGAAACGAAGCCGCCGCGCTCGAGCAGCGCCCGCCACTCGGGCTCCGTTCGCTCGCGCCCGCGGAAGAGGACGAGCATCAGGAGGTCGAGCCACTTCGTTCCGTTCGGTTCGTTGCCCGGTGCGATGACCCCGTCGATGATCAAGAGCCGCGCCTCCGGTCGCGCGGCCACGTTGATCACCCGAAGGATCTTCGCCGCGTTCTCGTCGTCCCAGTCGTGGAGGATCGTCGAGAGGACGTAGACGTCGCCTTCGGGAACGCGATCGAAGAAGCTGCCCGCGACGAACTCCACGCGATCGCCGAAGGTCGTCTCGTCCCTGTTCGTCTCGGGGAGGTCGAAGACGATCCCGCGCAGGCCGGGGTGCTGCCTCAGCAGCCCGACGAGCAGCGAGCCGTTGCCGCCGCCGACGTCGACGACGGTCTCGTCGCCGCGCCACTCGATGCCTGCAAGCCGCTCGACATTTCCCTCGTTGCCCGCCGCCATGGCTCGGTCGAACGCGGCGCGCTCGACGGGATGGCCGGCGAGCCAGCTCCAGAAGTCTGTGCCGAAGGTCGGCGCGAACGTGGCCTCGCCCGACGCGTCGAGTTCGCCCATGGCCCGATACCAGACGCCGCCGAACAGGTGCGAGAAGTCTTCCCAGCTGCTGTCCCGCAGGAGCTCCGACGCGGGGGTGTTGCGGAACACGCCGCGACCCTCCTCCGCGAAGACGCCGTCGCTTGCGAGCGCTCGGAGGAGTCGATGCAGCGTGTCGGCGTCGGCGCTGACCTCACGCGCGACCTCGTCGACCGGTCGCGGGCCGCTCGCGAACGCCTCGGCGACGTGCAGGTCGGCGACGACGGCGAGCGCCCGGGTTGCGATCGCGCCTCGTTGGATGCCCCAGAGGATCGACTCCGGCGGCCGCTCGCTCATGCGCGCGCCACGGACACAGCGGCCGCGACCTCGCCGAGCTCGTCGTCGTCCAGCGTCCGGCAGTCGAGGAGCAGCCGGCCGTCCCGCACGATCCCGATCACGGGCGTCGCGGCATCGCGGAGAGGCACGACGAGCCGCTCCTCGATCGCGCAGGCGTAGCTCGGCAGCTCGGTGAGCGGTAGCGCTCCGCCCCCGACGCGCGCGACGGTCTCCTCGACCGTTCCGCCGACAGCCGCCGCAAGCCGCTCGGCGCGGATGCGTACGGCCTCGACGGGTTCGCGCAGCATCCGCAGCACCGGGATGCGCTCGGGCGCGTCCACGTGGAGCTGCAGCGTCCCCTCGAGTGCAGCGATCGTCAGCTTGTCGGCGCGGAGGGCGCGTTGCAGCGGATGCCGGCGCAGGCGCTCGACGAGGTCGGCCCGGCCCGCGATGATCCCTGCCTGTGGGCCGCCGAGCAGCTTGTCGCCGCTGAAGCAGACGAGGTCGGCGCCGGCCGCGAGCGCTTCTCGCGCCGATGGCTCGTCGGTCAGGGAGCCCAACACCCCCGAGCCAAGGTCGTCGACGAGCGGCAAGTCGTGACGCCGCGCGACGGCTGCGAGCTCGTCGACGCCCGGCTGCTCCGTGAACCCGACGACCCGGAAGTTCGACTGGTGCACGCGAAGCAGAAGCGCGGTGTCCGGACCGATCGCGTGCTCGTAGTCCGCGGCCCGCGTGCGGTTCGTCGTCCCGACCTCGACGAGGAGAGCACCCGACCGCGCGAGCACGTCGGGAATGCGGAAGCCGTCTCCGATCTCGATCAGCTCGCCGCGTGAGACGATCACTTCGCGACCTTCCGCGAGCCCGGCGAGCGCGAGCAGCACCGCGGCGGCATTGTTGTTGACGACGAGCGTCGCCTCAGCGCCGGTGACCCGCCGGAGGATGCCGGCGACGTGGTCCTGACGCGAGCCACGCGACCCCGTCGTCAGGTCGAGCTCGAGGTTCGAGTAGCCTCGCGTCGCCTCGCGCACGTGCTCGAGGGCGGCCTCGGCGAGCGGCGCTCGGCCGAGATTTGTGTGGACGATCACCCCGGTCGCGTTCAACACGCGCCTGAGCGACGGCGTGCGGACCGCGGCGAGCTCCGCGGCGAGGCGCACCCGCAAGTCACCAGGGTCGGAGCCCGCCTGGATCTCCTCCCGCGCCCGGCCGAGCACCGTGCGTGCCGCCTCGACGGCGAGCGGATCGTCGGCGTCGCGGGCCAGCTCGTCGACCGACGGCAGGTCACGAAGGCGCACGCCGGAAGTCTAGGCAGCGCGCTGCTACTTTCGGGACGTGACCGAGCTCGCAGCCAGGCTGGTTCCGAGGACGTGGCCGCGTCTCTCGACGGTTCTCGTCGTCGCGGTGCTGGCGGTGGCCGTCACTCCCTACCTTCGCGCGGCGCAGTTCCGGAGCGAGGCGCTTCCGGGGACGAGCCTCGCGGGCGTGGATATGGCCGGCGTCGGGCGCGCCGACGCGGTTGCCGCGGTGCAGGCTGCCGTGCTCCCCCGGCTGGACCAGACGGTGGAACTGCGTGCCGGCCCCGAGCGGCTCGCGGTGCGCCCGTCCGAGCTCTTCGCCCTGAACGCCGTCGCCACGGCCGACGCCCTCCTGTCCGCTTCGCGCGGCACCGAGCCCGACCGGGTGGCCGCGCTGACCGGGCTGCGCGAGGTCGAGGTCTCGCCGGTGCTGGTCGAGCGCCCGCAGGCGATCGAGGCGCTCCTGGCGCGGGTGCGGAGCGCGGGCGGTCGCTCGGCGACCGCGGCGACGGTCGAAATGGCCGGCCTCGAGCCGGCCGTGACATCGAGCCGCGGCGGCGTCCGACTCGCTGCTGCGGGCCTGCTCGCGGACGTTCGCCGCGCTGCGCTCGACGGCGGCGCCGTCACCGCGCGCTTCGTACCGTCAAAGGCGCGCTACTCAACCGCGGACGCCGAGCGCGCCGCGGACACGGCGCGCAGCCTCGTACGCGCGCCCGTCTACGTCTTCTTCGAGGGAAGTCCGCTTCGCACTCTCGCGCCGAGCGAGCTCGCCCGCCTGCTCGCGTTCGAGAAGCGCTCGGGCGACTTCCTCGTCACGCTCGACCAGGCGCGGCTCGCGCGCGTGCTCGGCCCGGCGATCGGTGAGCACGAGCAGCGCGCGGTCAACGCGCGATTCGAGATCTCCGGCGACCGCGTGCGGGTCGTCCCCGACAAGTCGGGGATCGGGCTCGACGTCGAAGGCGCCCTGGCGGAGGTGACCGCCGCCGCGTACTGCGCCCGACCGCCGCATCGCGGAGGTCCGCGTCGCCGAGGTCCCGGCGACGATCACCGCCCGACCAACTGACTGCGCTCGGGATCACCCGGAGGATCTCTTCGTTCACGACGGACATGGGCGTCTCGTCGTCGAACCGCATCTGGAACGTGCAGTTGATGGCCGACTACATCGACGGGACGATCATCGAGCCGGGCGAGACCTTCTCGTTCAACCGCGTGGTCGGCGAGCGCACGGCCGAGCGCGGCTTCCGCGAAGGACAGATGATCGTCGGCTCACTCCTGCTGCCCTCGATCGGAGGGGGCGTGTGCCAGACGGCGACGACGCTCTTCAACAACGCGTTCGAGCTCGGCCTGCCGATCGTCCGCCGGCACAACCACAGCTTCTACATCAGCCACTACCCGCTCGGGCGCGACGCCACGGTCTCGTGGGGAGGTCCCGACCTCGTATTCAAGAACGACCTCGAGCATGCGATCCTGATCAAGTCGTCGTACACGAGCGCGACGCTCACCTTCACGTTCTACGGAACGCCGACCGGTCGGCGCGTCGTGGCCACGACGAGCCCGCAGACGAACTGGCGCTCGCCGGGCACGAGCTATGCGTACGACCCCTACGCGCCGCGCGGCTCGATTCGCACCTCGAGCGGCTCGAACCAGAGCGGGTTCGACGTCACCGTCAAGCGCACGGTGTTCGAGGGCGGGAAGGTGCTGCGCAAGGACGCCTTCGCGAGCCGCTACATCCCTGTCGGCCCGACGGTCGTCTACGGCCCAGGTACGAACCCGCCGCGGATCGACTTCACGCTCCCGCCGCCTGAGTAGCTATTGCGCGTCGGCTTTGGCCGGTTCGGCCGTGTGGTGGGCGCTGCGCTTCTCGTAGGAGTCGTGCACGATCTGCACCGCCTCGGCGGGGTCGTCGGTCACGTACAGGAGCTCGAGGTCCTCGGGCGAGACGAGCCCGTTCGCGAGCTGCTCGACGCGGATGAAATGCAAGAGCTCCTCCCAGTAGTCCGAGTCGAAGAGAACGACCGGGAAGTCGAGCACCTTGTCGGTCTGGATCAGCGTGAGCGCCTCGAAGAGCTCGTCCAGCGTGCCGAAGCCACCCGGGAAGATCACGAAGCCTTCCGCGGGCTTCACGAAGCAGACCTTTCTCGCGTAGAAGTGGTCGAACGTGACGTCGATGTCGAGGTACGGGTTCGAGTGCTGCTCGTGCGGCAGCTCGATGTTGAAGCCGACCGAGAAGCCGCCGCCTTCCTTCGCGCCGCGGTTCGCGGCCTCCATCACACCGGGACCGCCGCCGGTGATCACCGACCAGCCCGCCTCTGCGAAGAGCCGTCCGGTCGTCCGTGCGGCGCGGTAGGCAGGGTGGTCCTCGCCGACGCGGGCCGAGCCGAAGAGCGTCACGGCGGGCGACGGGATCCGCTGCACCGCCTCGAAGCCGCGCTCGAACTCGCGCGCGATCTCGACCACGGTCGCGTGAAGATCGCCGTCGCGCTCGAGGATGCGACGGTCGTCCACCTAGAAGTCGCGCTCAATGTGCGTCGCGCCCATCGCGAGCACGAGGAACGCGGCGAGCCCGAAGTACGTGACCGCGACGGCGATGCGCCGGCCGCGTGAGATCGAGTAGTACGCCCGCGCCTCCTCGGTTCCGCGGTGCCGCCACCTGTTCCACAGCTCCATGCCCCCGATGATCAGGATCAGGATGAGGATCGGGTTCGGCGCGATGAGCATGAGCAACACAACGCCCCCGAGACCGACGAGCCAGAACGCCGGGTGCAGCGCCGCGACCGCGCGGCCACCGTCGAGCGGCACGATCGGCAGCAGGTTGAAGAGGTTCAGGAAGAAGCCGACGTAGGCCATCGCGGTGAAGAAGTCGCGCTGGGTCGCCGCGCCGATCGCCCAGAACACGCACGCGCCGAGCGTCCCGACGATCGGGCCCGCGAGCGCGACACGCGCCTCGCGCCACACGTCATCGGGGAGCTGCTTCAGCGTGATCAGCGCACCGAGGAACGGGATGAACATCGGGGCGCTCACCGGTAGACCCTGGCGCCTCGCCTCGAGCACGTGTCCCATCTCATGGATGAACAGCAGCACGACGAGCCCGACGGCGAACCACCAGCTCCAGAGGAGCGCGTAGGCCGCGATCGAGACGAGCCCGGAGAGCGCCGTGCCCACGAACTTGAACTTGAACACGACGACCAGGGCGGCCTTGAACTTCCAGAAGAGCGCGGCGAGGAAGGCGATCGGCACCCAGAGCTTGCGCGCGACTGAGCGCCAGGCCGGCTCCGGATGCACGGGCTCGTAGCCGCGGAGCTGCGAGAGGTCGTACTCCTCCTCGGCTTCCCGAGAACGCGCCGCCCAGTCCACGGCGTCCTCGCGTTCCTCTTGCCGGTAATCGGTCACCGTCTCGTTGTAGCGGAAAGAGGCGTCATGAACCGCGACCGATCCACTCCTCGCCGCCCTCGTACACCTCTTTCTTCCAGAGCGGCACCGTCTCCTTCAGCGCGTCGATCGCGTCCTTGCATGCGGCAAGGGCGTCCGCGCGGTGAGGCGCCGAGACGGCGATCACGACGGAGGCCTCCCCGATCTCGACCCGCCCGACGCGGTGGTGGATCGCGATCTCGTGCAGGTCGTAACGGGCCTTCAGCACCGTGGCCAGACCGACCATCACCGACTCCGCCATCTCCGCGTACGCCTCGTACTCGAGGTGGTGCACCGTCCGGCCGCGCGACTGGCGGCGGACCGTGCCGGTGAACGTCGCGACCGCGCCGGCGCTTTCGTCCTCGACCTCGGCGACGACCGCCTCGAGCGAGAGCGGCTCCTCCGTTACGACGAACGTCCCGCCTGAAACCGGCGGAATCAGCGCCACCTCGTCGCCTTCCGCGAGAGCCTGGTCTCGCTCGGCGTACGCGCGGTTGACCGCGTAGAGGAGGCCCACCGGCTCCTCGCCCAGCCCGAGGGCGGCCCAGACGTCCCCGGCGCGCGACCCGTCGGCCAGCTCCAGCGCGCGCTCGCCGGCCCCGGCCCGTTCCCGGAGCGCTGCGAAGAGCTTCACGACGACGCGCACCGGCCAAGCGTACTGGCGGGCGGTTTACGGGTTTGAACGAGGAAAACGCGGGTATGATCGCTGCAACGGAGAGGCGCCGGCGTTCTCGCCAGGCTTGCCATGCGAGCCGGCACCAGGGGGTCGCGAGGATCGGGGTACCCGGCGCCTCTCCGTCTCTACGATGGACGCGTGGCGGCGACCGACTCGCGCGAGACCGACTCCGGGATCGAGGTGAAGCCGGTCTATACGGCCGACGACGTCGAGGGAGAGCTCGAGCGTCCTGGTGAGTTCCCTTTCACGCGCGGCCCGTACCCGGACATGTACCGAGGCCGGCCGTGGACGATCCGCCAGTACGCCGGGTTCGCGTCGGCGGAGGAGACGAACGAGCGCTTTCGCTACCTGCTCGAGCGCGGCCAGACAGGCCTGAGCGTCGCGTTCGACCTCCCGACGCAGCTCGGGTACGACTCGGACGATCCACGCGCGGAAGGCGAGGTCGGGCGCACCGGCGTCGCGATCGACTCGATCGCGGACATGAAGCTGCTCTTCGAGGCGATCCCGCTCGGCGAGGTGTCCACGTCGATGACGATCAACGCGCCCGCCGCGCTGCTGCTCCTGCTCTACGAGCTCGTCGCCGAGGAGCAGGGAGTCGCGCCCGAACGACTTCGCGGCACGGTGCAGAACGACATCCTCAAGGAGTACTGCGCACGCGGGAACTACATCTACCCGCCGCGTCCGTCGATGCGAATCACGACCGACCTGTTCGCGTACTGCGCGAAGCGGTTGCCGAAGTGGAACACGATCTCGATCTCCGGGTACCACATCCGCGAGGCGGGGTCGACGGCGGCGCAGGAGCTCGCGTTCACCCTCGCCAACGGGATCGCCTACGCGCAGGCGGCGGTCGACGCGGGGCTGTCGCCCGACGACTTCGGCGAGCGCCTCTCCTTCTTCTTCAATGCCCACAACCACTTCTTCCAGGAGGTCGCAAAGTTCCGCGCGGCCCGGCGCCTCTGGGCCGAGATCATGCGAGAGCGGTTCGGCGCGACGAACCCGCGGGCGCTCGCGCTCCGCTTCCACGCGCAGACGGGCGGCTCGTCGCTGACGGCTCAGCAGCCGGAGAACAACATCGTGCGCGTGGCGATCCAGGCGCTTTCGGCGGTCGCGGGCGGCGCACAGTCGATCCACACGAACGGATACGACGAGGCGCTCGCCCTGCCCGACGGAACACTCGGCGAAGATCGCGCTCCGCACGCAGCAGTTGCTCGCGCACGAGGCGGGCGGCACCGACACGGCCGACCCGCTCGGTGGCGCGTACTTCATCGAGGCGCTCACGGACGAGCTCGAGGCGCGTGCGCGCGAGCTGATCGCGCGCGTCGACGAGCTCGGCGGTGCCGTCGCCGCGGTCGAGCAGGGCTTCGTCCAGGGCGAGATCGAGCAGTCGGCGTTCCGCTATCAGCAGGAGATCGAGCGCGGCGAGCGCGTACTCGTCGGCGTCAACCGCTACGCCGAGGAGGAGGCCGAGCCGATCGAGATCTACCGGCTCGATCCCGCCGCCGAGCAGCGGCAGCTCGAACGCACAGCACGGGTTCGCGCCGAGCGGAGCGCCGACGACGTGGAGCGGACGCTCGCCGAGGTGCGGCGGACGGCGCAGGGGACCGAGAATCTCCTCACGCCGATGCGTGAGGCTTTGCGAGCGCGGGCGACCGTCGGCGAGATCAGCGGCGTCCTCCGCGAGGAGTTCGGCACGTACGACGCTCAACGCGCCTGAGTCAGGCCGACGCGCCGGAGTAGCGCCGCAGCCCGAAGCTCCACCACCAGCGCGTGAACGCGAACAGGACAGCGGCGAAGCCGAGAGCGAGCGCAACCGTTGACCAGTCGAGCCGCGACGTCACGGCCTCGGCCGGAACGGTGATCGCGAACGCGATCGGAACGAGGAACGTGACGCCGATCCGTAGCCACCCCGGGTAGATCGAGACCGGAAAGCGACCCGTCTGGTAGACGCCGTCGAAGAGCTCCATGATGCTCCAGGTGTTGACGATCCAGAAGGCACCGGTCGCGATGCAGAGCCAGAAGCAGTAGATGGTGAGCGCGCCGACGGCGAGCATGGCGGCGAACAGCGCGGCGTCGCCGGCGTCGACGCCCCGGTCGAGCCCGCTGACGCCGTAGGCGAGCACGAGCGCCCCCGAGACGACGTCCACAGCGCGCCAGATGCGCACCTCGCGCACACTGACGAGGACCTGCGAGTCCTCCGGCTTCGTCAGCGCGAAGTCGAGCTTCCCTTCGCGGACCTCTTCCATCACCCGTTCCATGTTCGGCTGGATGCTCATCCGGATCACGCCGCCGAGCAGGATCTGGATCCCCATCACGACTTGCAGCTCGGGCTCGCTCCATCCGTTCAGCTCGTTCGTGTGCGAGTAGACGAGCCTCAGGACGACGAGCGCCGTCCCGACCGAGACCGCGGACTGGAGCAGCTGGATGAAGAAGTTCGCGCGGTAGTGCAGCTCGGTCAGCGAGCCGAGCTTGAAGTACAGCCACGCGAGCCGCGCGGCGCGCATCAGTTACCGACCGCCGAGTAGCGCCGAACCGCGAAACGCCAGACGAAGAGCGTCAGGCCCGTGAGCAGGACGATCCAGAAGGCCTGGATCGCGAGCCCGCGCAGCAGTTCGCCCGTCGAGAGGTCGCCGACCAGCGACTCGATCGGGAAGTAGAACGACCACTGGAACGGAAGGAAGTTGGCGAGGTCCTGGGCCCAGTCGGGCATCAGCGGCATCGGAACGAGTCGCCCGGAGAGCAGCAGCTCGGCTGCGATGAACAGCTCGAAGATCGCGCTGACGCGCGTCGTCCAGAACGTGATCATCCCCAGCATCGACATGAGCATTGTTCGGATCAGGTACGCGCCCCAGATCGCGAAGAAGAAGACGCATGCCTCGAGCAGCGTGGGTGCGAGCACGGGGTCGAACGCGATCCACAGGACCGCGGCGACGGGCAACCAGAGCAGGATCACGACGGGCTTCCACCCGGCGAACCCCGCGACATCGTCGTGGAGCGGGTGCAGCGGCCGCAGCAGTGCGGCGGAGAGCTGACCCTCGCGGATCCGCCACTCCCAGCCGTACGGCGTGAAGACGATGTTCATGTTCCGGACGAGCGTCCAGACGATGTAGTAGGCGGCGAACTCGCCGGTCGTGATCCCCTGCACCGACCCGCCCGTGCTGCTCCGCGATCGTCGTCCAGACGACGAGGTAGACGATCGGCTCGGCGAGCATCCCGATCATCCAGAAGTACGTCGCCGCCCGGTACTGGAACTCGCTCTGGATCTGCGTTCGGCCGCGGGTGACGTAGAAGTCGAACAGCGAGCGGACTGCGCCCGCCTTGCCGTTCACGGGCGCTCCTGCGCGAAGACGAGCTCGATCACGTCCTCGATCGGCGGATCCTCGACGGTGAGGTCGGCGACGTCCTGCTCGGCGAGCAGCTGCGCCGTGACGCGCGCGGTCTCCGCCCTCGGCACCCGCAGCTTCACGCGGCCGGCGTCGCTCTCGACGACATCGCCGTAGGCCGAGAGGTCGGCCGCGCCGTCCTCGAGCTCGACGTCGATCGTCTTCCACGCCGCGAGGTCGTCGCCGAGCCTCGCCAGCTCGCCGTCGAACAGGATCTGCCCGTGGTGGATGACGATCACGCGCTTGCACAGCGCCTCGACGTCCGCCATGTAGTGGCTCGTCAGCAGCACGGTCGCGTCGTAGCGGCGGTTGTACTCCGCGACGAACGAGCGAATCCGCTTCTGCATCGTCACGTCGAGCCCGATCGTCGGCTCGTCGAGGAACAGCACCTGCGGTCGGTGCAGCAGTGAGCCGACGACCTCGACCTTCATCCGCTCGCCGAGCGAGAGGTTCCGCACGGGCTTTCGCACGAGGTCGCCGACGTCGAGCAGCTCGATCAGCTCGTCGCGGAGCGGCATGAAGTCGCCGCGCGGGATCCGGTAGATCGCGCGGTTCAGCTCGTACGAGTCGAGCGCCGGGAGGTCCCACTGGAGCTGGTTGCGGTTCCCCATCACGAGCGTGATCCGGCTGAGGAACTCGCGCTCGCGCTTCGACGGAACGTGGCCGAGCACCCGTGCTTCCCCCGCGGTGGGGTAGAGCAAGCCGGAGAGCATCTTCAGCGACGTTGTTTTGCCCGCGCCGTTCGGGCCCAGGAAGCCGACGACCTCGCCTTCGCCGATGTCGAAGGAGATCGCCTCGACCGCGTGCACGTCCCGGTGGCGCCGCTTGACGAGCGCGTGGATGGACGCACGAAGCCCGGCCTCCCGCTCGGGGACGACGAAGGTCTTGGTCAGCGAGTCGACATGAACGACGGACACGAGCGGACGCTAGCGTCTTGCCCGGTGCGCATTCTCCTCGTCTCGCAGATGTACCCCGGGCCAGACGACCCCGACCTCGGCGTCTTCGTCGAGCAGATGGAGCGCGCGCTCGCGGAACGAGGACACCGGATCGACCGCGCCGTGCTCGATCGTCGAGCCGGCGGGAAGCTCCGGTACCTCTGGCTGGCGCGGGACGCGCGCCGCGCCCCGCGCCCCGATGTCGTCTACGCGCATTTCCTCGTCCCGGCGGGCCTGATCGCCGCTCTCGCGAAGCGGGCGCCGCTCGTCGTGACCGCCCACGGTCGCGACGTGCGCAACATCGGAGCGATCCCGGGCGTCGCGTCGGCGACGCGCTTCACCGTTCGCCGGGCGACGACGGTGGTCGCGGTCTCCGACTATCTTCGCCGCGAGCTCGAGCTCAAGGTGCCGGACGCGCGCGGCAAGACGGAGGTCGTCGACTCCGGCGTCGACCTCGAACGCTTCGCGGTCCTACCCGCGCCCGAGCGCACGCCCGCCTTCGTCTGCGTCGGCTCGCTCACGGAGCGCAAGAACGTCGTTCGCCTCGCACGCGCGTTCGAGCGGTTCGGGAACGGAGAGCTGACGTTCGTCGGCGACGGCCCCCTCCGAGCAGAGCTCGAGGGCCGCGAGCGCGTGAGCGTCGTCGGCCGTGTCCCGCACGACGAGATCCCGGCCCACCTCGGCCGCGCGAGCGTCCTGTGCCAGCCGAGCCTGCTGGAGCCGTTCGGCCAGTCGCTGCTCGAGGGCATGGCCGCCGGCCGCTCGGTCGTCGCGACCCGCATCGGCGGGCCGCCGGAGTTCGTCCCTCCAGATGCCGGGGTGCTGGTCGACCCGCTCGACGAGCAGTCGATCGCAGACGGCCTCCGCCAGGCGGCCGCGCTCCCCACACCGAACCCGGCCGCCCGTGAGGCGGCCGAGTCGCACGGCCTCACTCTCCAGGCAAGCCGGATCGAGACGATCCTGGAGCGAGCCGCTCGAGGTCGGCGAGCCTGATCTCGACCAGCGGGCGGACGGAGTCCTCGAGCCCCGCCACGCGCGCGGCCTCGAGCGCCTGCTCGTAGCTCTGCCGCACTTTCACCGGGTCGACGCCCTGTTTCAGGCGGTTGTCTCCGATGACCAGGAGCTTGTGAATGTGGTCACGAGCGTCCTCGGCCTTCATCTTCCGAGCGTACAGTGCCGATTGAAGTCGCAGTGCCCGGCGTCCGCGTCCTCATAGCCGACGACCACCGCCTCTTCGCCGAGGCGCTGGAGGCGATCCTCGCTGGGGACGACCGGATCGAGGTCGTCGCCCACGCCCGCGACGGCCGTGAGGCGGTCGAGCTCTGGCAAGAACACCGGCCGGACGTGACGCTGATGGACATCGCGATGCCCGTGCTCGACGGGCTCGGCGCGACGCGCGCGATCCGCAAGCTCGACGACTCCGCCCGAATCCTGATGCTGACCGGCTCGAACGCTCGGGCAGACGTCGACCGTGCGCGACAGGCCGGTGTGGCCGGCTACGTCACGAAGGACCGGATCGCCGCGGAGTTGATCGACGCGATCCTCGAGGTCGCCGGGCGCTAGCAGCCGGTAGATGCGCAAGTCGCGAATCCGCTGACGCGGATCCGCGACCGCTTGGCACCTAAAGGCGGCCGCTCCGCGGCCGCTGCCGCAGCGATTCACATCAAGCCTCTAGTAGCTACCATGCGCGCGTCGTGATCGGGTTCTTCGCAGCAGTCCACGTGCTCATCTGCTTCGGTCTCGTCGTGCTGGTGCTCATGCACTCGGGGCGCGACGCGGGCATGGGCGGGATGGGCTTCACGCCCGCATCGCAAGGCGGGACGCACATCGTCGAGCGGAACCTGACCCGGCTCACGGTCTTCGTGTCGGCGCTCTTCGCGACCAACACGATCGTCCTCTGGCATCTGCTTTAGCCGAGCGCTAAGAGACCCGGCTCCGACCCCACGCCCGTGATGTTGAAGCGCGCCGTCGCGATCGCCGGCACGAGCGCCCCGATGGGGTAGCGCTCGCCGTAGAAGTCGCTGCTGTTCACGAGCTGCTGCTCACGTCCGAGGCCCGGCACGTCTTCGAGCATCTGCGGCACCGCGACGGTGAAGCGCAGGTTGACGAGCGGCTCGGCGATCTTCCCGTGGCGGATCCGGAACGTCCCGTCGCGCGTCATGCCGGTGATCACCCCCTCGCGAGGGTCGACGATCCCGAGGTAGTGGAGGCGGGTGACGTAGATCCCGTCGCCGACGAGCTCGCACAGCTCCTCGACCGTGTCGACTTCGCCGCCGTCGACGGCGAGCGCGAACGTGAGCGGCCCGTACTGCCGGTAGACCGGCGGTGGTGCGTGGCCCGTCGTTTCGTGGCCGTCGCCCGCGCGGGCCGCGCTCGTGCGGTCCCACACGACGCCCCGCGCGACACCGTTCTCGATCAGCTGCACGCGCTGCTTCGGCACGCCCTCGAAGTCGAAGCGCTTCGGGAGGCCGCGCGGATCGAGCGCGTCGTCGGAGATGGACACCTTCTCGTCCATGATCTTCTCGCCGAGCCGACCCGCGAGGTACGAGCGCTCCTCGAGCAACCCGTTCGCGCCGAACGCGTCGTAGCCGAAGTAGTTGATGAGCTCCGCGAACGCGTACGGCTCGAGCACCGCCCGGTACGGCGCAGGCTCGATCGTCTTCGCGTCGCGGGTTCGACCGGCCTTCTCGGCAGCCTCGCGGCCGACGGCGGCGGGGTCGACGCCGTCGGCGGACCAGCTCGTGTGCGTCGCGTAGCCGGACGCGCCGTCATCCGCCGCGACGACGAGCGTCGTCGCGTCCGTCATCGCCTGGTACGCATCGACTCCGGTCGTCGACGCAATCGCGAGCTCGGTCACGCCGCTCGTGAAGAACCCGAACTGCCCGGTGGCCGTCGATGCGTCGATCGCCGCGCGCGCGTGCCTCGCCTGGTCCTCCGGCCCGATCTCGGCGACTGCCTCGTCGAAGCCTTCGACCTCGGGCAGCGGCTGCGGATCCGGGAGCCCGGGGAAGCCTTCTTCCGCCACCGCGCTGTCGGCGGCCTCGGCCGCGCGCCGCGCGAGCTCTTTCAGCCCCGCGTCGTCGATGCGGTTCGTCGAGGAGGTGCCGATCTTGCCGTCCCGGATCACGCGCAGCGTGACGACGCAGTTCTCGATCAGCGTGGGCTGGTGAACCTCGGACGACGCGAACCGCGCGAGCCCAGAGCGCTCATTGAGGACATGCGCCTCCGCATCGTCACCGCCGGCCGCTCGCAACGTTCGCGCCGCGATCTCGCGCACGTCGTCCGTCATGCCTTGACGCCCACCTGAACGTTGCGGAAACGGCACGGGGAAGCGCCGTGTGAGACGTGCGCCCCCTGCCCGGGCTGGCCTTTGCCGCAGTTCGTCAGGCCCTGCATCTGCCATGCCTCGGGTCCGGCGACCGCGTCGAGCGAGCCCCAGAACTCCGGCGTGATTCCGGTGTACGTGGCGTCGCGGAGCATCCGCCCGAGCTTGCCGTTGGTGATCTCCCAGGCGATCTGCGTGCCGAACTGGAAGTTGAGGCGCTTGTCGTCGATCGACCAGCTCTTGTTCGTCTCCAGGTAGATCCCGTCGTCCACGTCGGCGAGCAGGTCGTCAAACGACCCCTCGCCCGCCTCGAGATGGAGGTTCGTCATCCTGATCAGCGGCATCCGGTTCCAACCGTCGGCGCGCATCGAGCCGCCCTCGCCGGCGCCGAGCTGCTCCGCCGTCTCGCGCGACGTCAGGAAGTTGCGCAACGTGCCCTCGACAACGATCGGCTCGCGCCGAGCGGGCACGCCCTCGTCGTCGAACCCGAAGGTGCCGAGCCCGCCGGGCGTCGTGGAGTCGGCGGTGATGTTCATCTTCTCGGAGCCGTAGCGCAGCGAGCCGAGATCGCCGGGCTTGAGGAAGCTCGTGCCGGCGTACGCCGCCTCGCTGCCGTAGACCCGGTCGAGCTCGATCGGGTGGCCGACCGATTCGTGAACCTGCAGCTCCATTTGCTCCGCGTCGATCACGACGGTCTTCACACCCGGCGGGCAAACGTCGGCACGTAGCAGCGAGGCGGCTTGCTCCGCGACGCGAGGCGCCTCTCGCTCGAGCCCGAGGTTCTCGACGTACTCCCAGCCGCCTTGTGCCGACGAGCCGCCGTGCGCGGACGGATACGAGCGGACCTGGAAGACGCCGTCGGATGCGGCGAGCGCGTCGATCCCCCCGCCGGTCTCGACGAGCTCCTGCTCGATCTCGGCGCCGTCGGAGGTGACGAGCACCTTGTGCTCGCGCTGTGCGCGGACAGCAGCCTCGGTGACCTTGACGTCGGGGTGGCGCAGCGCCTCCTCTGCGCGAACGCAGAGGCCGACCTTTTCGGACAGCGAGACGCCGAACGGGTCGATCTCGACCGGCGTGCGATACGTGCCGCTGGATGCCGCTACCGGAGCAAGCGACTTCTCGCGACGGCCGGCCGCAGCGAGAGCGAATGCGCAAGCGCGCAGGGCCGCTGCACGCGCGCCGTTCTCGTCGAGGCGACGGTCGCAGGAAAAGCCCCAGGCGCCTCCGACGAGCACACGCACGCCGATGCCCTCGGTCTCGAGGTCGGTCACGTTCTCGACGCGGCCGTTCTTCGTCGCGACAGCCTGCGACCGGCGCACGACCGCGCGCGCATCGGCATAGGTCGCCCCGGCCCCGAGCGCGGCATCCACTGCCGCCTTGCAGAGGTCGCGCACGGCCTAACCCTAGCCTCGCGACCGAGAATCGGGCGCGCTGGGGCCTGGGTGGCGAAGTGTCCACCGCTGAGTGGCGCCGCTACACTGTCGCTTCCTCAAGCGCTGGTGGCGGAATTGGTAGACGCGCTAGGTTGAGGGCCTAGTGGCCTTAAAAGGCCGTGGAGGTTCAAGTCCTCTCCAGCGCACTCGTCCCGAGAAAGTCGCCCGGCTCCGCCGGGCTCAACTTTCTCGAGGCTCTGCTCTTCTCCGTCTGAACCGTCCTGAGCGAGGACGGGCGAAGCCCGCCCTCGCGGCGCCGCGCCTACCATTCGAGTTGCGTCGCAGGCTCGCTCCTTCCGTCCTTGAATTGCTCGAGTGGGTGGCCAGTCGGCCGCGGACCTACTCCGAGGCGATGGAGGCCTGGACGAGCAACTGTCCTCGGCACCCGGCCTGGGACGACGCGCTCTCCGACGGGCTGATCCAGGTCGTGAAAGGGGAGGTCAGGCTGACGCCGCTCGGCTCGCGGCGGCTTGACTCCGTCCGAAGGACTGTCTAGCCTTCTGTCGAACACACGTTCGCGGAAACGCGCGTTCGCTTCGACCGACCCAGGAGGCAGGAGATGCTCACCGGACGTCAGCAGGAGATTTGGGAGTTCCTGGCCGAGTACGTCGGCAAGCACGGCTACCCGCCGACGGTCAGGGAGATCGGAGAGTCCGTCGGGCTCGCTTCGCCCTCGACGGTGCACGCGCACCTCGCCAACCTCGAGCGGGCCGGCTACCTCAGGCGCGACCCGACGAAGCCGCGGGCGCTCGAGCTGCTCCGCGACCGCCCAGGCGCCGAGGCCGCTCCGGCCGAGGTCCACAAGCTGCCGCTCCTCGGCTCGATCGCCGCGGGCGCGCCGCTCCTCGCCGAGGAGCACGTCGACGAATACCTCGCGGTGCCCGAGCCGCTCTCACGCGGGGGCGAGGAGTTCCTGCTCCGCATCCGCGGCGACTCGATGATCAACGCGGGGATCCTCGACGGCGACATCGTCGTGATCCGGCGCAGTCAGGACGCGCGCAACGGCGAGATCGTCGCCGCGCTGGTCGGCGACGACGAGTCCGCCAACGAGGCGACCGTCAAGCGGTTCTACCGCGAGGGCAGCCGGATCCGGCTCCAGCCCGAAAACGACGCGCTCGACCCGATGTACCCGCCACACGTCCAGATCCTCGGCAAGGTCGTGGGGGTCTTCCGGAGCCTCTGATGACTGCGACTCCGCTTCACAGGACGCTCGACCAGGAGCTTCAGGCGCTCGTCCGGGGGATCAGCCTGGAGTGTCTCGTCTGCGGCGAGTTCGTCCTGCGGACGCGGCGCACGATTTCCTGTCCGGAGTGCGGCACGCATCTGAGGGGAGCCGTCGAATCGGGCGAAGGCGGGCTACAATTCGACGTGCAGGCCGGGTGATCGCGAGCGAGACGCTCGAGGAAAGTCCGGACACCATAGGGCAGAACGCTGGGGAAACCCCAGGCGGCGAAAGCCGACGGAAAGTGGCACAGAAAGGAGACCGCCTCCGGCGCATGACTCTCCGGAGACGCCGGCGGTAAGGGTGAAAAGGTGGGGTAAGAGCCCACCAGCGCCGTGGTGACACGGCGGCTCGCTAAACCCCGTTCGGTGCAAGGCGAAACAGGTCCCGCCGAGGTGGCCCGCCGAGGGACCGGGTACGCCGCTCGAGCCGGCGAGAGATCGTCGGCCTAGAGGGATGATCACCCTCGACAGAATCCGGCTTACAGGCCTGCTACGGAAAAGCCCTGCATGCGCGGGGCTTTTCTATCAAGGCGCGAGAGCGAGCTCCACGGCGTCGTCGAACGCCATCGCGCGCCCTTCGGACCAAACGGCATCCGCCTCCGCGCCCAGCCGTTCGCGGGCGGCGCCGATGTATCGCTCGAGAAGCGTGTCCCAGAAGGCGACGGAGATCGAGATGCCGAGTGAATCCCAGAGCGCCTCGACCGAACCGGCCAGAAGGAGTGCGCGGCGCGGGTCGGCGTTACCGGCAGCCGCCATCGCCACGCCTTGGACTTCGAAGCTCGTCTCGATGACGTCTTCGAGGGGAAGCGCCGCCCGCAAGCTTTCGCGGTAACGCTGCTCGGCCTCCTCCGTATTGCCGCGGATCAGCGCGCAGTCGGCGAGGAAGTGGAAGGCGAAGTGCTCGGTGCGCGGATCGGCGTCCGCGAGCTCGAGCAGGTCCCGTGACAGCGACTCCGCTCGCTCGACCTCGCCCGCTGCGACGAGCATTTGGCAGACGCCGACGAGCGCGCGCGTCTCGCCGGGTCGGTCGCCGAGCTCACGGCGGAGCTCGAGGCTCTGCTCGAACGCGTCGAATGCGGGCGAGACGTCGGCGGCGTCGTAGACGAGGAGCCAGCCGAGCGCGTCGAGCGCTGACGCGAGCTCCTTCCGATCATCAAGCTCGCGCCAGAGACGGATCGCCTGATCGACCTGCGCTCGCCCCTCGTCGACTTCGCCGTGTCTCGCCACGAGTGAACCAGACGCCGTGAGTGCCCGGGCCCGAGCTCGACCCGTGGCCTCCGAAACGGAGAGCGCGCCGGCCAACCGCCCACCCCCTTCGGCCAGAAGCCCGTGCGACAGCCAGAACCAGCCGAGTGCACCTGCGAGCTCTAGCCCGCGATCCGGGTCGTTCGCGACCAGCCAGTCGAGCGCGCCACGAAGGTCGTCGTGGTCGACTCCGAGCCGCGCCGACCACTCCGCCTCGGCCTCGAAGCGTCGCTCGTACGCCTGCTCTGCGAGTGCGGAGAAGAAACCTGCATGCCGCCGGCGAAGCTCCTCGGCCGCTGTCGAGCCTTCGAGCTTCTCGAGCGCGTACTCGCGGATCGTCTCCAGCATCAGGAATCGGTCGTCGCCGATCGGCTTCAAAAGGCTCGAGTCGACGAGTGCCGCGAGGCCGTCGAGGTCGGCGTCGCAGACCTCTTCGGCGGCCACGATCGGGAAGCTGCCGGCGAAGACCGAGAGCTTTGCGAAGAGCTCCTCGCTCGCAGCATCGAGGAGGTCGTAGCTCCACTCGATCGTCGCGCGCAGCGTGCGTTGGCGTTCAGGGGCGTCGCGCGCCCCGCCGGTCAGGAGCGGAAGCGCCGAGTCGAGGCGCTCGAGGAGTCGCTCCGGAGCGAGGAGCTTCGTGCGGGCCGCTGCGAGCTCGACCGCGAGCGGGAGACCGTCGAGGCGGGTGCAGATCGCCTCCACGGTCGCGTCGGGCGCGAGCTCTCGCCCGATCGCACGCGCCCGCTCGACGAAGAGGGCCGCTGCATCTGTCGTCGTGAGCGGTTCCAGCCGATACTCGCGCTCGGCCGACACGTGAAGGGGAGCCCGGCTGGTCACCAGCACGCGGAGACCTTTCGAAGCTGCGAGGGCGGCGCTCACGGCAGGAGCAGCGCCGAGGAGGTGCTCGAAATTGTCGAGCAGGATCAGGAGCTCCTTGCCCCGCAGGAAACCGCCGAGGTCGTCGCGCGCCCCGATCGCCTGCGCTACCTCGGACGACACGAGCTGCGTGTCGGAGAGGCCCGCGAGTGGGACCAGAAGACGCCTTCGCGCAACGTGCCGATGAGCTCGGCTGCGACCTGGAGCGCAAGACGAGTCTTTCCTGTGCCACCCGGACCGGTGATTGTGAGGAGCCGCGTGCCCTCGGAGAGCAGTGCGACGAGCTCGCCGAGCTCGTGCTCTCTGCCGACGAGCGGGCTCGACGCGACCGGCAGGTTGGTGGCGTCGACCGTCCGCAACGGCGGGAAGTCGCCGTCCCCCAGCTGATGTAGACGCTCGGGTCCGGTGAGGTCCTTGAGCCGGTGCTCTCCGAGATCACGAGTTGCGGTGTCGCTGTCCAGGAGCCTTCGCGTCGTCTCGGAGAGGACGATCTGTCCCCCGTGAGCAGCGGCGGCGATCCGGGCCGCGCGGTGAACGTCGATGCCGACGTAGCCTTCCTCCGTCACGATCGGCTCGCCGGTGTGGAGTCCCATGCGCACCCGGATAGGGCCGGTCTCGAGCTCGTGGCGCGCCTCGGCGGCCGCGGCCACGGCGGCGGCGGCGCTGGGAAACGCGACGAAGAATGCATCGCCCTGCGTGTCCACCTCGACACCGGAATGTCTGGTGAACGCGTCCCTCAGGGCACGGCGGTGCTCGGCAAGCAGGCTTACGTATCTCGACCCGTGCTCCTGAAGGAGTCGCGTCGAGCCCTCGATGTCCGTGAAGAGAAAGGTGACGGTTCCAGCCGGAAGCTCGGGCACGCTCACCCGGCGATCATGTCACCGAGGTTGGGCGTGCTGACGCCGGCCCCGAGAGCCCGCTCGCGGGGCTGCTTGAGGAAAACCCCGCAGAAGATGCGGGGTTTTCCATGTTCGACGTTCCAGTTGCCGCGGCAGGGAACGGTTCGACTCTCGCGACCCAGGCGAAGGGTCGTTGACCCCGTCGCAGCCGTGAGAATCCGCTCGCGACGAACCCGCGTACCTGCCGGCGAGAGACGCCAACGCCTCGGGGGAGAGGGGCAAGGATCGCGCTCCGCTACGCGCGGAGCGCGATCTCCACCGTTGTCCCGCGGCCCGGGCCCGACCTCACCGACGCCGCGCCCGCGATGCTCGCGGCGCGCTGCCGGATGTTCCGAAGCCCCTGGCCGGCGCCGCCGACCTCTTCATCGAAGCCCGTGCCGTCGTCCGCGACGGTGACGAGCCGCCGACCGTCGCGATACCAGATCCGCACCACCGCGCTCTTGGCGTTCGCGTGCTTCCGAACGTTCGCGAGGCCTTCTTGGACGATCCGGAAGACCTCGATCTGCTCGTCCGGCGCGAGGTTGACGCGCTCGTCGATCTCGACGTCGACCTCGAGCCGACCGTCCGCGGTCAGGAACTCGACGTAGCGCCGCAGCGCGGCGTCGAACGGAGCGCTCCCACCTGCTGAGGAAAGCGCGAGCACCGCGAAGCGCGCCTCCTGCTGTGCCGAGACGGCGAGATCCTTGATGCGCGCGATCGCTTCGTCGGTGACGTTGCCGCTCTCGAGCATGCTCGCGTGCGTCGCGAGCGCGAAGAGGTACTGCGCGAGACCGTCGTGGATGTCGCGCGCGACGCGTGCTCGTTCCTCGGCGACGGCGCGCCCGAACTCGGCGGCGCTGATCGCTCGCCAGACGCCGACGAGCAGCACGCCGAAGGCGATCACGCGGAGGAAGTCTCCGACCGAGACCGACGTGGCGGGGGTGAGCGGAGCGAACACGCGGTAGAGCGCGGAGAACACGCTGAGCGTCGCGGCCGACGCGAGCCACCGGCTGAGGTCGTCTCCCTTGTTGCGGAAACGAAGACCGAACCCGATCAGCGCGACGAGGCTGAGCAACGCCTGCAGCGAGAGGGCGATCGTGAGCAGCGCGGGCGGGTCGGGGTGGGTCGGGCCGATCGTGAGCTCGGGAAGGCCCCGGCCGAGCGTGCCGAGCATCAGCCAGAGGCCTGCGAGCAGGAGCAGCAGTGCGGCCACTGCGTTCCCGAGAGCGCGCTGGCGCGACTTCGAGCTGCCTCGCACGAACGGCGCGGCGGCGATCAGGGCCATCGCGGCGAGCGCGCCGAAGATCGCGGCCCAGCTCTCGACCCGCGACGGAACCGGGTCGTCGAGGACGGGGGCGATCTCGAACACGAGCGCGGAGGCCGCGGCGACGAAGAACCCCGCTGAGAGAAAGAGGTCGAAGCGCCTGCCCTCCACCGCGAACCGGATGCCCGCAAGGACCGCCACGATCCCGCCGGCGAGCGTGATGGCAGTGTCGAGAACCAGCGCCAGAGCGGGGGCCTCCCACGCGTGGCGGAGGCCTGGAGAGTCGATGAAAAGGGCCAAAGCGGCCCCCAGGAGCCCGAAGAGGAGCAGCTCCCCGGAGAGCCAGGCGTCGTAACCATCCCGTTCGTCGCGGCGCATCTCCCTCTAATCGGCAGCACGCACCGTGCCGATGAGTCTTGTGATGCGGCCGCGCGTCCTCATCGTCGACGACCACCCCCTGACCCGGGATGCCCTGGCGACCCTGCTCGCCGGGAACGACTTCGAGGTGGTCGGCCAGGCCTCCGACGGCCAAGAGGCGATCGAGCTCGCCGCGCGGCTACGCCCCCAGCTCGTCCTGCTCGACCTCTCGATGCCAGGGGTCGACGGGCTCTCCGCGCTCCCCGGCCTGCGAGACGCCGTGCCGGACGCGGAGGTCATCGTCCTCACCGCCTCAGGCACCGAGGACAACCTGCTCGCTGCGATCCGCGCCGGCGCGGCCGGCTACCTCCTGAAGAGCGAGCCGCCCGACCGGATCGTCGACTTCCTCCGCGGCGTCGCGCGAGGCGAAGCGGCGCTCTCCGGGGAAGTCGCCCGGCGCCTGCTCGACCAGGTGCGGGAGGGCGGACACCGGAACGGCGGCGTTCCCGACGACATCGCCGGCACGTTGAGCGCGCGCGAGGTCGAGGTGCTGCTCCTGCTCGACGAGCACCTCGGAACGGACGACATCGCCAGGCGGCTCTTCATCTCCGAGCACACGGTCCGCTCGCACGTCAAGAGCCTGCTCCACAAGTTGAACGTGTCCTCGCGCCGCGAGGCGCTCGAGGCGCTCGCGATCGCCCGCGGGTAGATCCCCCACCGAAGGGGATCCCGCTCACCCACCGAAGGTCGCGACCAGACGCGCCCGAGCCCCGATCATGAGACCAGCTCAGGGGTGAGCGACGGATCGAGTGGCATCGAAGGGCCGGCGCAAGCCGGCCCTTCTCATTCCGAGAAACCCTCGAGCGCGGCCGCGACGAGCGCGGGCAGCGTTTCGAGGTTGTAGCCGCCCTCGAGGACCGCGGCGAAGCGCGGCGCGTAGGTTGCCGAGCGCCGTGCAAGCTCGCGGAAGCCGTCCTCGCTCACCTGCATCTGCGCGAGGGGGTCCGCAGCGTGCGCGTCGAAGCCGGCCGAGACCAGCAGCAGCTCCGGCTCGAACCGGGCGAGCGCGGGCGCCACCAGCTCGTCGAGCGCTCCGAGGAACTCGTCGTCGCCGGAACCGGCCGGGAGCGGGACGTTGAGCGTCGTGGCGTCCTGCTCGTCGGGTCCGCCCGTGCCGGGGTAGAACGGCCACTGGTGCAGCGACGCGAAGAAGACGGTCGGGTCGTCCCAGAAGATCGCCTGCGTTCCGTTGCCGTGGTGCACGTCCCAGTCGAGGATCGCCACGCGGCCGACTCCGAGCTCCGCCTGGGCCCAACGCGCGGCGATCGCGACGTTGTCGAAGAGGCAGAAGCCCATCGCACGGTCCGGCAGCGCGTGGTGGCCGGGCGGCCGGACGAGCGCGAACGCTCCTTGTTCCGCTGCCTGGATCGCCGTCCCCGCCGCGAGCAGAGCCGCCTCGTACGACGTCGCGCTCGCAACGGTGTCGCCGTCGAGCCACGTCTCGCGATCGATCGAAGCGATCCTGTCGACGTGCGCGGGTGTGTGGCAGCGCAGCAAGTCCTCTCGTCGGGCGCTGCGACCGGGGCTCCACTCGAAGCGCTCGAGCAGGGTCGCGAGCCGCGCGGGCGTCTCGAACTGCGTGGGATGAAGCCGTGAGAAGTCCTCGTGGCTGAGGATCTTCAAGCGCGCTCGGCGAGACGTCCCGAGAGGTTCCTCAGCCCCCACCGTTCCATGAGGGCGGACGCCTCCGCCCAGGTTGGCGTCTGGTCTCTGAGGGGAGGGAGGGGAGCAGAGGCGTCCACCGTCGCGATTCGGCGGAACAGCCGCAACTCCTCCGCCTGCGCCGCGAAGCGTCCCGCCTCGAGCGCCGACTCGAGCGTCCCGTACTCGGCCAGCACCGAGGCCGCCGTCTTCGGCCCGACGCCCTTCGCGCCGGGCAGCCGGTCGGACGGGTCGCCGCGGAGCGCGATGAAGTCAGGCACCTGGCTCGGCTCGACGCCGTAGCGTTCGCGCACCTCGGCGGGCCCGACCCGTGTGATCTCGCTGACGCCACGCGTCGGCTGGAGGATCGTCGTCCGCTCGCTCGCCAGCTGAAAGAGGTCGCGGTCCGAAGTCGCGACGAGGACCGATCGTTTCGCCTTCTCCTCGGCAGCGACGACCGCCCCCATGAAGTCGTCCGCCTCGTAACCGGGCGCCTTCGCGAACGCGAATCCGAGCGCGTCGACGACCTCGGGGAGCAGGTCGAGCTGCTCGAGGAGCTCCGCTTCGAACTCGCGCCCGGATTGATAGGCGGGAAACGCCTCGTGGCGATAGGTCGGCGTTTCCAGCGAGTCGAAGCCGACGAGGACGGAGCGCGGCTGCTCCTGGTCCCAGAGCCCGACGAGCATGTTCGTGAAGCCGACGATCATGTTGGCGGGGCGGCCCTCGGCGCGGCGGATCTGCTTCGGGAGCGCGTGATACGCGCGATGGGCGAACGAGTCGCCGTCGACTGCGAGCAACGGAGCTTTCACAGCGTCGCCTCCAGCCGCTCGATCTCTGACATCAGCCGGTCGGTCGCCTCTTGTGCTGCGTCGCGGGGATCCTCGGCGCGGAGGTCGTCGAGCTGGCACGGGAATACCGTAGGCCACGCGGATCGGCCCGAGCCCGAGCAGGTTGTCGGTGCCCTTGATCGCGGCGGGGATCAGCGGCGTGCCGGACCCGAGCGCGATCCGTGCTGCGCCCGTGTGAGCGCGAGGCTGGAACTTCTTCACGAGGCCCTTCTTGCGCCGCGTGCCCTCAGGGAACATCACGACGACGTGCCCCTCGCGGCAGAGCTGCTCGGCCGTCTTCATCGCCTCGAGGTCCGCCTGCCCGCGGCGGACCTTGAACGCCCCGCCGGCCTCGATGATCGGCCCGAGCGGCCACCAGAAGAGCTCCGACTTTCCCATGAAGCGAAGGAACCGCCGCGGGTAGAGCGGGCAGCCCGACCGCCCAGGGATCGAAGTTCGAGACGTGGTTGGCCGCCAGGACGAAGCCCCCCTCGTCCGGGACGTTCTCGACTCCGCGGGCCTTCGGGCGGAAGAGCAGCTTGTAACACCGGCAGGGAGATCCCGCCGATGGCCAAATAGAACAGTGAGGGACGCGGTGCCACGGCGCCGAATTCTGCCGTCTTGACAACGGAGGCTAAGGTGAGCCGCGTGGCAACCACGGAGAAAAGCGGTTTGAACCGCCTCGTGATCGTCGAGTCCCCGGCCAAGGCGCGGACGATCGAGGGCTACCTCGGGAAGGGCTACAAGGTCGCGTCGAGCATCGGGCACATCCGCGACCTGCCGAACCGGGCAAGCGACGTCCCCAAGGAGAAGCGGGCCAAGTACGGGACGATGGGCGTCGCGATCGAGGACGACTTCGAGCCGCTCTACCTGGTCGACACGAACAAGAAGAAGACGGTGGACGAGCTGAAGCGCTTTCTGAAGGACGCAGACGAGCTGCTGCTCGCGACGGACGAGGACCGCGAGGGGGAGGCGATCGCGTGGCACCTGCTCCAGGTCCTGAAGCCCAAGGTGCCGGTCCGGAGGATGGTCTTCCACGAGATCACGCGCGACGCGATCGAGCGCTCGCTCGGGGAGACCCGCCAAATCGACGACCGGCTCGTCGACGCGCAGGAGACCCGCCGGATCCTCGACCGTCTCTACGGCTACGAAGTCTCGCCGGTGCTCTGGAAGAAGGTCACGCAGGGTCTCTCGGCGGGACGCGTGCAATCGGTTGCGACCCGGCTGATCGTCGAGCGGGAGCGCGAGCGGATCGCGTTCGTCGAGGTCTCCTACTGGGATCTCGAAGGGATCTTCGACCCAGGCTCGTTCGGAGCGCGGCTCGTCGCGCTCGACGGCAAGCGTGTCGCACGCGGCTCCGACTTCGGGCCTGACGGAAAGGCGAAGAGCGAAGGGCTCGCGCACCTCGACGAAGAGTCGGCGCGCGGCCTCCTCGAGCGGTTGCAGGACGCACCGTTCACGGTGCGCAGCAAGGAGGAGAAGCCCTACACGCGCAAGCCGACCGCCCCGTTCCGGACGGCGACGCTGCAGCAGGAGGCGAGCCGGAAGCTGCGCTACACGTCGCAGACCACGATGCGCGTCGCCCAGCGCCTGTACGAGAACGGCTACATCACCTACATGCGCACGGACTCGACGTCGCTCTCCGAGGCTGCGGTAGCGGCGGCGCGAAAGCAGGTGACTGAGCTCTACGGCGCCGACTACGTTCCGCCGAAGCCGCGGGTCTGGGACCGCAAGGTGAAGAACGCCCAGGAAGCCCACGAGGCGGTCCGCCCAGCCGGCGACTTCTTCCGCACGCCGAACGAGGTGCGCGGCGAGCTGAACCGTGACGAGCTCGCCCTCTACGAGCTGATCTGGAAGCGGACGATCGCATCGCAGATGGCCGACGCGCGCGGGCAGACGGTGTCGCTGCGCCTCGCCGCGACGAGCTCGTCAGGCGAGGACGCCGAGTTCGGCGCGTCGGGCACCGTGATCACGTTCCCCGGTTTCCTCGCCGCGTACGAGGTCGGGAAGGACGACGAGAGCGACGAGGACCAGCGCCCGCTTCCGAACCTCGAGGAGGGCCAGGCGGTCGAGACGAAAGAGTTGACCGCGCAGGGTCACTCGACGTCACCTCCGCCGCGTTACACGGAGGCGACGCTCGTGCGGGCGCTCGAGGAACGCGGGATCGGCAGGCCGTCGACGTATGCGGCGATCATCGGCACGGTCATGGACCGCGGCTACGCGTTCAAGCGCGGCACCGCACTCGTCCCGACCTTTCTCGCGTTCTCGGTGGTCGAGCTGCTCGAGAAGCACTTCGGTCGCCTCGTCGACTACGAGTTCACCGCGCGCATGGAGGACGACCTCGACCGCATCGCCGCCGGCGACGAGGGCCGCGTCGAGTGGCTGCGCCGGTTCTACTTCGGCGACGGCAAGCCGGACGACGCAGGGCTGAAGACACTCGTCAGCGCGCTCGGCGACATCGACGCGCGCGCGGTCAACACGTTCCCGATCGGCGAGGACGTCGTCCTTCGCGTCGGGCGGTACGGGCCGTACGTCGAGCGCGGGGAGGAGCGTGCGAGCGTCCCGCCGGACCTCGCGCCGGACGAGCTGACGCTCGACAAGGCAAAGGAGCTGCTTGCGCAACCGTCCGGCGACCGCGAGCTCGGAGCGCATCCGGAGACGGGCCGCCAGCTCATCGCGCGCACCGGACGCTTCGGCCCCTACGTGACGGAGGTGCTTCCCGAGGACGACAAGGGAAAGCCGAAGACGGCTTCGCTCTTCAAGTCGATGTCGCTCGACACGGTGACGCTCGAGGACGCGGTGAAGCTGATGTCGCTGCCGCGGACGCTCGGGCCCGATCCCTCGGACGGCGAGGACGTCGTCGCGCTCAACGGCCGATTCGGCCCGTACATCAAGAAGGGCACGGAGACCCGCTCGCTCGAGTCCGAGGAGCAGCTGTTCACGATCACGCTCGAACAGGCGCTCGAGCTCCTGGCGAAGCCGAAGGAGCGGCGCCGACGAGGCGCCGCAGCGGGGCCGCTCCGCGAGCTCGGCGTGGACCCGATCACCGAGAAGAAGATCGTCATCCGCAAGGGCCGGTTCGGCCCCTACGTGACGGACGGCGAGACGAACGCGAGCCTGCGCGCCGGCGACGAGGTCGACTCGCTGACTCACGAGCGGGCGATCGAGCTGCTGGCCGATCGCCGGGCCCGCGGACCGGCGAAGCCCGGCCGCAAGCGCACCCGCGCCTAGCCGGAAACTTTCGGGGGGCCTAGACGTCTCTAGGTGGGAGGAACGCTTCCGCGTACCCGGAATGGCTCGGATCAGAGATTCGTTCCTTGCTTGAGAGCAGCATTGTTGGAATTCGGTTGCGATTCGTCCACGCCTCTAGCACGGACGGGGGAGACCTCCTAAAGTGCGATCGGGGCCGCTGCGAACGCATGCCCGCAGACGAGTGCGAAAGGGAGTAATCGGTAACTTGACGCAGAATCAGTTGCAGGAACTTCTTGAGTCGGATCCCGTGCGGGCCCTCGTCGAGGCGTCCGAAGAGCAGGGATTCATCGAGGCAACCACGCTGGAGACGTTCGGCCAGGAGCACGAGCTGAACGAGCAGGACCTCGAGCAGCTCCGGCACGAGCTGGAGTCGATCGGCTTCGAGATCAAGGTCGAGAAGGACGAGAAGGACGAGAAGCAGGCCAAGCGCGAGAGCCTGAACCTCTCGCACACGCCCCTCTCGGGCTCCGCCGACAGCCTCCAGCTGTTCCTCGCCGACGTCGGCAAGCACAAGCTCCTGACCGCCGCCGACGAAGTCACCCTCGCCAAGCGGATCGAGCGTGGCGACCCCGTGGCGAAGCGGCACATGATCGAGTCGAACCTTCGGCTGGTCGTGTCGATCGCCAAGGGCTACCGGGGCCTCGGCGTGCCGTTCCTCGACCTGATCCAGGAGGGCACCCTCGGCCTGAACCGCGCGGTCGAGAAGTTCGACTGGCGGCGCGGCTTCAAGTTCTCGACCTACGCGACGTGGTGGATCCGGCAATCCGTCCAGCGCGCCGTCGCCAACCATGCGCGGACGATCCGCGTGCCCGTTCACGTCGTCGAGCGGCAGCAGAAGCTGTCGCGCGCCGCGCGCCGGCTCGAGGTCGAGCTCGGCCGTGAGGCGACGAAGGAGGAGCTCGCCGAGGCGACGGGCCTCCCGATCCAGCACGTCGACGAAGCGCTCGGCGCCGCGTCCGCATCCGTCTCGCTGAACCAGACCGTCGGCGCGGACGACGAAGGCGAGCTCGGCGACCTGTTCGCCGACCGCGAGGCCCCGGACCCGTTCGAGGAGGCGGAGGAGTCACTCCGCCGCCAGGGTGTTCGCAAGGCGCTCGACGCCCTCCCCGAGCGGGAGCGGCGGATCCTCGAGCTGCGGTTCGGCTTCGAGGGCGAGCCCTGGACGCTCGAGGCGATCGGCCACGAGCTCGACCTGACGCGAGAGCGCGTCCGCCAGCTCGAGGGCCAGGCCCTGGCCCGGCTCGGTGCGCTGCGCGACCTGATCTCGGTCGCTTCCGTCGCCTGATCGCGACAGCTCGTGTGCGGTTCGAGGGGCGGCTTCGGCCGCCCCTTAACCTTTTGTTTGCACAGGCGTCCTAGCTGCTGAATACTCACGGACCAAGGCAGCAGTTACAGGAGAGAGGTGGTGCAGTTTGAGGGCGATAAAGCTCGTGAGCATGGCGGGCGCGGTGGTGGCCTGTCTGCTCGTTGCGGGCGCTGCGACGGCAGGATCGAGATCGGAGGCGTCGCCCAGTGCGGCGGCTCCAACGACCTTGATCTACGCCGGCGCGAGTGACCCGACGTATCTCGACCCGGCGCTCGTCTCGGACGGCGAGTCGTTCCGGGTCACGAAGCAGATCTACGAGAGTCTCGTCGACTTCGCTCCGGGGACGACCCGGCTCGTGCCGTCGCTTGCGACCGACTGGGACGTCGCGAAGGACGGGCGGACGTACACGTTCAACCTGCGCGGCGGAGTCAAGTTCCACGACGGCACCGCGTTCAACGCGGCGGCCGTGTGCGCGAACTTCAACCGCTGGTTCAACTTCAGCGGTCCGTTCCAGGACGCGTCGGCGACCTACTACTACCAGTCGATCTTCAGCGGCTTCAGGCGCAACGAGAACGCAACGCTCGGCAAGCCGCTCTACCAGAGCTGCCGCGCGGCGAGCCAGCTGAAGGCCGTCATCAAGCTGACGCGGAAGAACGGCCCGTTCGTTCCCTCCCTCGTCCTCTCGGCGTTCTCGATCCAGAGCCCGGCCGCGATGGCGAGGTACGGCGCGAACCAGGGCACGATCCGCAACGGTGTCTTCGCCCCGACGGGGACGTATGCGTTCCAGCATCCGACCGGAACGGGCCCGTACAGGCTCGAGAAGTGGACGGTCGGGGAGTCGGTGACCCTGCGGAAGAACCCGCGGTACTGGAACAAGAAGCAGCCTCGGCTCGCCCGGGTGATCATCCGGCCGATCGCGGACAACACTGCACGCGTGCAGGCGCTCCAGACCGGTGAGGTCTTCGGAATCGACCTGCTCTCGCCGCAGCTCGTCGCGACCGTCCGGGGCAACTCCCGGCTGAAGGTGCTGAGCCGCCCGGCGTTCAACGTGGCCTACGTGACGATCCAGTCCTCGAAGCCGCCGATGAACGACATCCGGGTCCGGCGTGCGGTCGCGTACGGCCTGAACCGGCAACTCGTCGTACGGTCGTTCTACGCCGGGCGTGCGCAGGTCGCGCACGAGTTCATGCCGCCGAGCCTGCCGGGCTACGCGAAGGACGTGGTCAAGTACTCGTTCAACCCGACCAGGGCGCGGGAGCTGCTGCGCCAGGCCGGGTGCGGTCCGCCGTGCAAGATCGACTTCTGGTACCCGACCGGCGTCTCGCGTCCGTACATGCCGGACCCGAAGGCGAACTACGAGGCGTTCAAGGCGAGCCTCGAGCAGTCGGGGTTCGACGTCCAGACGACGAGCATGCCGTGGCGTCCCGACTACGTGGAGAACGTCAACTCGGGCACCGCGGGTCACCTGAACCTGATCGGCTGGACGGGCGACTACGCCGACGCGGACAACTTCATCGGCACGTTCTTCCAGGGCTTCAGCCCGCAGTTCCAGGAGCGGAACGCAGCGCTCGACAAGCTTCTGGACGCCGCGGAGCAGGAGACGAATCAGGCGAAGCGCATCAAGCTGTACCAGCAGGCGAACCGGCTGATCATGCAGAACCTGCCGGCCGTCCCGTATGCGCACTCGACGCCGGCACTCGGCTTCCAGAAGCGGGTGCAGGGCTACTACACGAGCCCGATCGGCACCGACCTGTTCAAGACCGTCTTCCTGGGCGGACAGTAGGAACGTGAGCTAGCAGCCGCCGGACGCCGAAATGCTTCGCTTCGTCGTCCGGCGGCTGCTGCTTCTCATCCCGATTCTGTTCGGAGTCTCCGTGCTGCTCTTCTTTTGGGTGCGCGCGCTCCCGGGCAGCCCGGCCGAGTCGCTCCTCGGTGAGCGGGCGACGCCCGAGCTCGTCGAGGCGTACAAGGAGCGCTACGGGCTGAACGAGCCGGTCTGGCGCCAGTACGTGACGTACATGGAGACGACGATCCAGGACCGCGACCTCGGGATCAGCTCGGCAACCCATCGTGAAGTCACCGACGAGATCCGTCAGCGGTTCCCCGCGACGGTCGAGCTCGCGCTGGCGGCGATGCTGTTCGCGGTCTCGTTCGGCATCCCACTCGGTTTCATCGCGGCGAAGCGCTACGGAGGGCCGCTCGACCACAGCAGCCTGTTCGTTTCCCTGATCGGGATCTCGGTCCCGATCTTCGTGCTCGCGATCCTGCTCAAGTACATCTTCGCGGTTCGCCTTGCGTGGCTCCCGAGCGTCGGACGCATCGATCTCCTGATCGAGACCGAGCACCCGACCAACTTCTACTTGCTCGACGCGATCATCGTCCGGGAGTGGGCAACGTTCGTGGACGTGAGCAAACATCTGATCCTGCCGGCGATCGCGCTCGGGTCGATCCCCCTCGCGATCATCGCGCGGGTCACGCGGGCTTCGGTGCTCGACGTCCAGAACGAGGACTACGTCCGAACCGCACGCGCGAAAGGGTTGTCGCCGGGAGTCGTCGACCGACGGCACGTGCTGCGGAACGCGCTGCTGCCGGTGACGACGGTGATCGGACTGCAGACGGGGCTGCTGCTCTCGGGCGCGATCCTGACCGAGACCGTCTTCGCATTTCCCGGCATGGGCTCCTGGCTGCGCGACGCCATCTTCAACCGCGACTACCCCGTGCTCCAGGGCGGGATCCTCTTCCTCGCGCTGGTCTTCGTGCTGATCAACCTCGTCGTCGACATCGTGTACGCCTTCCTCAATCCGAGGATCAGGTACGCCTGATGTCAGTCGCCGAACTCGAGATCGCCGAGCTCGCGCTCGAGCAGCCGACGGGCGGCCTCTGGAACGAGGCCTGGTACCGCCTGACGCACAACTGGGGTGCCCTCGTCGGTGCGGCGATCGTCGGCATCTTCGTGATCTGCGCCCTGTTCGCCCCGTGGATCGCGCCGAGCCATCCGTCGAACGACGTCTATCTCGTCGACGGGATCCTCCAGCCGCAGCCGCCGAGCGCTGAACATTGGCTCGGCCTCGACCTCCAGGGGCGCGACGTCTTCAGCCGGATCGTCTACGGCGCGCGCTACTCGCTGCTGATCGGCGTCGTCTCGGTCGCGATCGGGCTCTCGATCGGCACGCTCCTCGGATCCTTCGCGGGCTATGTCGGACGCTGGCCCGGCTCGATCGTGATGCGCATGATGGACATCATGCTGGCCATCCCCGGCTTGCTCTTCGCGATCGCGATCGTCGCGATGCTCGGCCCGGGCCTGTGGCAGGTGATGATCGCGGTCGGCGTCGTGAACATCCCGATCTTCGCGCGGCTGCTGCGCGGCTCGGTGATCGCGCAGAAGGAGAACGAATACGTGCTCGCTGCGAGAGTCGTCGGCGTCCAGCGCCGGAGGATCCTCTTCTCGCACATCCTCCCGAACTCGATCTCGCCCATGATCGTCGCCGGCACTCTGGCGATGGCGACAGCGATCATCGACGTCGCGGGCCTCGGGTTCCTCGGTCTCGGACCGCAGGATCCGTCGACGCCCGAGTGGGGGACGATGCTGACGGATGCGAACGAGTATCTCGCGTCGGCGGTCTACCTGGCGATCATCCCCTGCCTGGCGATCGTGATCTCGGTGCTCGGTTTCAACCTGATCGGCGACGGTCTCCGCGAGGCGCTCGACCCAAAGCTCCGTGGCAGGTCGTAACGCGCTGTTGTCGGTCCGCGACCTCCGCGTGGAGTTCTGGACGCGGCGCGGGACGATCCACGCGGTCAACGGCATCTCGTTCGACATCGCGCCGGGCGAGACGCTCGGCATCGTCGGCGAGTCTGGTTGTGGGAAGAGCGTCACCGCGCTGGCGATGCTCGGGATCCTGCCCCGCGCCGGTCGCGTTCCGAGTGGCACCGCACACTTCGAGGGGCGCGACCTGCTCCAGATGAGCGACCGCGAGCTCCGGTCCGTGCGCGGCCGCGAGATCGCGATCATCTTCCAGGACCCGATGACGTCGCTGAACCCGGTCCTGACGATCGGCCGGCAGATTCGGGAGGCGCTCCAGAAGCACTTCGGGCTCTCGAGGCGCGACGCCGATGTGCGCGTCGTCGAGCTCCTCGACCGGGTCGGGATCCCGGGCGCAAAGGAGCGCGCGCGCGACTACCCGCACCAGTTTTCCGGCGGGATGCGGCAGCGGGCGATGATCGCGATGGCGCTCGCCTGCAAGCCGAAGCTCCTGATCGCCGACGAGCCGACGACCGCGCTCGACGTGACGATCCAGGCGCAGATCCTCGACCTGCTGCGCGAGCTCGTCCGCGAGGAGGGATCGGCGCTCATCATGATCACCCACGACCTCGGCGTCGTCGCGGGCATGTGCGAGCGCGTCAACGTCATGTACGCCGGGATGTTCATGGAGACGGGCGGCGCCGACCAGCTGTTCGATTCGCCGCGCCACCCGTACACGCTCGGGCTGCTCGAGTCGATTCCGCGGCTCGACGCACCGCGCCGCTCGCAGCTGAAGCCGATCGCCGGTGCGCCGCGCGACATGCTGAGCCCTCCGGCCGCGTGCCCGTTTCAGCCGCGCTGCCGTTTCGAGGTCGAGCTGTCGCGCGAGGCGGTTCCGCCGCTCGTCGAGATCGAGCCGGGCCACTTCGTCGCGTGCTTCAATCCCGTGCCTGCCGACGAGTGGGCGCGCGAGCGCGTGGTCACGGCTTGAGAGCTCCTTTCACAGCGGCCGTTGTGCCGCCGGGGCGCGCTGAGCGGCGCGATGCCGCGTCATCAGTCGCGCTCGTATCACGGATACGAGCGCTCCCTGCGTCCTTGCCTCGCACTCGCCCAGCGCGCCCCGGCGACGAAGAGCCACTATGAAAGGAGCTCTGAGCGCGAGCGGGGGGCCGCTCGTCGAGCTCGACGAGCTCAAGGTCTACTTCCCGATCAAGAGCGGCCTCTTCCTCGATCGCCACGTCGGTGACATCCGCGCAGTCGACGGCGTCTCGCTCGAGATCCGCCGCGGCGAGACGCTGGGGCTCGTCGGCGAGTCCGGCTGCGGCAAGTCCACGATTGGGCGCGCGATCATGCGCTTGTACGAGCCGGTCGAGGGGCGAATCGTCTTCGACGGCGAGGACGTGACGCACATGAGCGAGAAGCAGTTGCGTCCGCTCCGCCGACGGATGCAGATGGTCTTTCAGGATCCGTACGCCTCGCTCAACCCGAGGCATTCGGTCGGCCGGATCGTCGGCGAGCCGATGCTCGTCCACGGCCGGGCGACGAAGCGCGACATCGGCAATCGGGTGCGGGAGCTGCTCGGCATCGTCGGACTGCCGGCGGACGCGGCCTCGCGTTACCCGCACGAGTTCTCGGGTGGCCAACGGCAGCGGATCGGCGTCGCCCGCGCGCTCGGGCTCAACCCCGACCTCGTCGTCGCGGACGAGCCGGTCTCCGCGCTCGACGTCTCCATTCAGGCGCAGATCCTCAACCTGCTCGAGTCGCTCCAGGACGAGTTCGACCTCACGTACCTCTTCATCGCCCACGACCTCGCGGTCGTTCGGCACACCTCCGACCGGATCGCCGTCATGTATTTGGGCAAGATCGTCGAGGTCTCTCCCGCCGACGAGCTCTACCGACGGCCGCTGCATCCGTACACGATCGCGCTGCTCTCGGCGGTTCCGATTCCCGACCCCAAAGTCGAGCGTCGCCGAGAGGCGATCCTGCTCCCCGGTGACCTGCCCTCGCCGGCCAACCCGCCGAAGGGTTGCCGCTTCCACACGAGATGCCCGTTCGTCCAGCCCACACGCTGCCGTGACGAGGTCCCGAGCCTGCGAAAGTTCGCGTCGGGCCACACAGTCGCGTGCCACTGGGCCGAGAAGATCGAGGCGGGCCAGATCCGGCCGCACAAAATCGAGCCGGTTTTTCAACCGCCGATTCCCGAGCCGGTTCCCGAACCGCCGCCGACATAAACAAGTCACACCCGTTAACGCGCCCGCAACAACCGATGGGCGAGTCCTTCGTCTATTAGGATCGACCCGCCATGCGCCCGCAGGGCGGCGTTAGCGACGAATGGGGGTACGAATGACGTTGAGTAAGTGGAGGCGGTTCGCAGGAGTCTTCGCCCTGATGGCCGCTCTCACGTTCGCCCTTGCCGCATGCGGCGGCGGCGACGACGAAGGAGCCGGTACCACGACTGAGGCGAGCGGCGGGGCGGCAGAGAAGACGTTCCCCGAGTTCAAGATCGCCTTCGACAACGGCATCGATTACCTCGATCCCGGTCTTGCGTACACGGTTCAGGGCTGGTCGATCATGCTCCCCGTGCACCTCGGGCTCGTGACCTACAAGCTCGTGAACGGTCCGGAGGGCGCCACGATCATTCCAGGGCTCGCAGAGGACCTGCCCGAGATCTCGGAGGACGGACTGTCCTACAAGTTCACTCTCCGCGACATCAACTACTCGAACGGCCAGCCGGTCAAGGCGTCTGACTTCAAGAACACGATCAAGCGCCTGTACCTGATCGACTCGCCGGGCGTCGGCTTCTTCACGGGAATCGTGGGTGCCGACAAGTTCGCCGAGACCAAGAAGGGTGACATCTCCGGAATCGTTGTGGACGACGACGCCAAGACGATCGAGATCAAGCTCTCGAAGCCGCAGGGCGACTTCCTCTACATCCTCGCGACGATGTTCGGCTCGGTCGTTCCGAGCGGGACGCCGGCCAAGGATCAGTCCACCGCGGGAATCCCGGCGACGGGCCCGTACATGATCGAGAGCTACACGCCGAACCGTGAGGTGACGGTCGTGCGGAACCCGGAGTGGAAGGGCATCCCCGACGTTCCGGACGGAAACCCCGACAAGATGTCCTTCGCCGTGGTCGAGGAAGACTCGGCGGCGCTGCAATCGGTCATCGACGGGACGAACGACTACGACTTCCACCCGATCCCGGTCGACCGGCTGGGTGAGGTGCAGGACAAGTACGCGGCGCAGCTGAAGCTGTTCACGCCCGCGAACACGTACTACTACTTCATGAACACGCGGTTGAAGCCGTTCGACAAGCTCGAGGTGCGGCAGGCCGTGAACTACGCGGTCGATCGCGAAGCGGTCGTCCGCCTGTACGGCGGCCTTGCAACGACGACGGAGAACGTCCTTCCGCCGACGTATCCGCAGTACGAGAAGATCTCCATGTATCCCCACGACCTGGCGAAGGCGAAGCAGCTGGTGCAGGACTCCGGGTACGCAGGGATGGAGGTTCAGGTCTGGGGCAACTCGCGTGAGACGCTGCAGAAGCCCGCTGCGTATCTCGCGGACGTCCTCAACCAGATCGGCTTCAAGGCGAAGCTGAAGATCATCGATCCGTCGGTGTACTTCACGACGATCGGGAACCAGCGCACGAAGGCCCAGACGGGCATCGCCAACTGGTTCCAGGACTACCCGCATCCGCTGAACTGGTTCGACGTGCTCCTGAACGGCAACCGCATCACCGAGGAGCACAACAACAACTACTCCAACGCCGACGTTGCTGCGATCAATGACAAGATCGAGCAGCTCAAGCAGGAGTCCGCTGTCAACAACGACATCAACACGCAGTGGGCGGAGGTCGACAAGATGGTGCTGGAGAACGCTCTGTGGGCGCCGGTCGTCAACCGGCAGTTCACGGATTTCTTCACGCCGGAGATGGACCTCGACAACTGCTACGTGAACCACGTGCTCTACCAGTTCATCTACACCTCGGCCTGCAAGACCGGTTAGACGGGCCGATCGGAGGGAAATGAGGTTCGAGGGCGCCCCCGTGGCGCCCTCGAACCCCGTACATGACCCAACAGGCCACCGACTTCACCCTCGACACGGCCGCCGAGCTCGCGGGGCGCGAGCACGGGCCGATCGAGGGCAGGAGTCCGTGGTACCTGGCCTGGCGTCGGTTGCGGCGGAACTACGTCGCGCTGGCGTCCCTTCTGGTCTTCTTCCTGATCGTCGCCGCGTGCGTCGCAGCGCCCTGGTACGCCACCAACATCGCCGAAACCGGGCCGAACACCACGCACCTGACCGAGCAGGTCACCGTCGACGGCGAGCAGGTCGACGTGATCTCACCCGGCGGGGTCGTGCAGGACCCCGAGACGGGTCAGCTCGTGATCAAGCCCGTCACGGTACTCGGCCCCCAGCTCTGGAAGGCCGACGGGAAGTTCGTCCTCGGCGCCGACACGCTCGGCCGCGACGTCGCGGTCCGAGTCCTCTACGGCGGCCGGAACTCACTCAAGATCGGGATCGGCTCCGCGTTGATCTGCACGTTCCTCGCGACGCTTCTCGCGCTCGTCGCCGGCTACTTCGGCGGCTGGTCCGATTGGCTGATCACGCGCGTCTTCGACCTGATCGCCGCGCTGCCGGTGATCCTGCTCGGGATCGCGCTCGGCGCCGCGCTCGCGATCAGCGGCTTCCACCACGGGCCGATCAACATCGAGTCCGGGAGTCTCTGGATCCCTACGCTCATCATCTCGGTGATCCTCGTCGCCTACGTCGGGCGGCCGCTCCGCGGCCAGATCCTCTCGCTGCGCGAGAAGGAGTTCATCGAGGCGTCCATCTCGCAGGGCTCCGGGCCGTTCCGTGTGATGCTCGGCGAGCTCCTGCCGAACATCGCCTCGACGATCCTCGTCTTCTTCACCCTGATCATCGCCAACAACATCCTCGTCGAGGCCGCGCTCTCGTTCCTCGGCGCCGGCGTCCAGCCGCCGAATCCCTCGTGGGGCACGCTGATCGCCGAGGGGCAGGAACGCATCCGCACCGCACCGTGGCTGACGATCGTCCCGGGCGCGGCGATCGTGATGACGGTCGTTGCGCTCAACATCTTCGGTGACGGGCTGCGCGACGCACTCGACCCTCGAGCCAAGGTCAGGATCGAGCACTAGACATGCCCGCATTCATCATCCGCAGGACGCTCGGCGCGGTGATCGTCCTCGTCGCCGTCAGCTTCCTCACCTTCTGCATCTTCATCGTCATCCCAGGCGGCGATCCGGCCGAGCGGATGGCCGGCAAGAACGCGACCGACGAGAACATCGCGAACATCCGCGAGACCTGGGGCTTCGACCAGCCCTTCTACGTCCAGTACGCGACGATGATGAAGAAGGTCTTCACGGCTGACCTGATCTCCTACACGACGCAGCAGGACGTGATCGCGGAGATCAAGCGCGGCCTGCCGGCGACGATCTCGCTCGCGGTCGGCGCGGCGATCATCTGGCTCTTCTTCGGAGTGCTCGTCGGGGTGATCTCAGCGGTGACCGCCGGGAGGTGGTCGGACCGAACGATCACGATCCTGGCGCTGGTCGGGATCTCGATGCCCGTCTTCTGGCTCGGGATCCTCGCCCGCTACTACCTCGGTCCGGAGAACCTCGGGATCTTCCCGGACGGCGGATACGTTCCGCTGACCGAGAACCCCGCCGAGTGGTTCTACCACCTGATCCTGCCGTGGTTCGTGCTCGCCGTGCTCTTCATCGGCTTCTACGGCCGCGTGCTGCGCTCGAACATCCTCGACTCGATCAACGAGGACTACGTCCGCACCGCACGCGCGAAGGGTCTCAACCCGCGACGGGTGATGATCAAGCATGTGCTGCGCAACTCGATGATCCCGATCGTCACCCTCTTCGCGCTCGACTTCGCGGGCGTGATCGGCGGCGGGGCGATCCTGACCGAGACGGTTTTCGACCTCCAGGGCGTCGGCCAGTACGCGGCACGCTCGGTGCGTTCGCTCGACCTGCCCCCGATCATGGCGGTGACGCTGCTCGGCGCGTTCTTCATCGTCTTCTTCAACGCGCTCGTCGACTTCTTCTACGCCTACCTCGACCCGAGGATCCGGCCGAACTAGTGGCCGAGCGGCTGCTCGAGGTCAAGGACCTCAAGGTCCAGTTCGCGACCGAGGACGGGGTCGTCAACGCCGTCGACGGCGTCTCCTTCACGCTCGACCGGGGGCAGGTGCTCGGGATCGTCGGCGAGTCCGGCTCGGGCAAGAGCGTCACCGCGATGACGATGCTCGGTCTGACGCGCGGCGTGAACGCGCAGTTCGAGGGCGAGGTGCAGTACAAGGGCCGAGACCTGATCCGGATGAGCGAGGACGAGCTTCAGTCCGTTCGCGGCAACGAGATCGCGATGATCTTCCAGGACCCCATGACGGCGATGAACCCGGTTTACCGGGTCGGTGCACAGATCGCCGAGGGACTGCGGGCGCACAATCCGGAGATAAACAAGCAGCAGGCGCGGGCCCGAGGCGTCGAGCTCCTTCGCGCCGTCGGGATCCCGAACCCCGAGTCGCGGGTGGACGACTTCCCGCACCAGTTCTCCGGCGGCATGCGCCAGCGCGCCATGATCGCGATGGCGCTCGCGAACAACCCCGACATCCTGATCGCCGACGAGCCGACGACCGCGCTCGACGTGACGATCCAGGCGCAGATCATCGAGCTGATCGACCGGCTGAAGGACGAATTCAACTCGGCCGTGGTCCTGATCACCCATGACCTTGGCGTCGTGGCCGAGATCGCCGACGTGATCATCGTCATGTACGCCGGGCGCATCGTCGAAATGGGCGCGAAGCGGCAGGTCTTCTACGACCCGCAGCATCCCTACACCTGGGGGCTGCTTGGCTCGATCCCACGGCTCGACCGTCCGAAGGCCGACCGGCTGCACTCGATCGAGGGCACGCCGCCGTCGCTGATCAACCTCCCGCAGGGTTGCAAGTTCCGCCCGCGCTGCCCGCACGCGTTCGAGAAGTGCTGGGAGGAGCCGCCGCTCGAGAATCGCGTCGAGGAGCCGGGCCATCTCGACCGCTGCTGGCTGCCGGTCGAGGTGAAGCGCACCGTCCGTGACGCGACGATCTCGGGGGAGACACGCGCAGCGTGAGCAGCGTCGAGGCGCCTCTCGTCGAGGTCAGGCATCTCAAGAAGTACTTCCCGATCAAGAAGGGGATCCTCCAGCGCGAGTACGCGCGCGTGCACGCAGTCGACGACGTCTCGTTTGCGGTGGCCAAGGGCGAGACTCTCGGGCTCGTCGGCGAGTCGGGCTGCGGCAAGTCGACGCTCGGCAGGACGGTCGTCCGCCTGCTCGAGTCGACCGAGGGCCAGATCCACTTCGAGGGTCGAGACATCACGCACCTGAAAGGACGGGGCCTCCGGACGCTCCGCCGCGAGGTGCAGATGATCTTCCAGGACCCCTACGCCTCGCTGAACCCCCGCAAGCGCGTGGGCTCGATCATCGGCGACCCGCTGAAGATCCACAAGATCGGGACGAAGTCCGAGCGCAAGCGGCGGGTGCAGGAGCTGCTCGAGATCGTCGGGCTCTCTCCTGAGCACTACAACCGCTTCCCCCACGAGTTCTCTGGCGGCCAGCGCCAGCGGATCGGCGTCGCGCGGGCCCTCGCCCTGCGGCCGAAGCTGATCGTCGCGGACGAGCCGGTTTCGGCACTCGACGTCTCGATCCAGTCGCAGATCCTCAACCTCCTCAAGGATCTCCAGAACGAGTTCGACCTGACCTATCTCTTCATCGCCCACGACCTCGGCGTCGTGCGGCACGTCTCCGACCGGATCGCGGTCATGTACCTCGGGAAGATCGTCGAGCTCTCGCCTGGGGAGGAGCTGTACCAGCGGCCGATCATGCCGTACACCGAGGCGCTCCTCTCCGCGGTGCCGATCCCCGACCCAGACCTCGCCGCCGCTAGAGAGCGGATCGTGCTCGTCGGTGACGTGCCGTCGCCGATCAATCCGCCGCCGGGCTGCCGGTTCCACCCCCGGTGCCGGTACATGACCGACGTCTGTCGCGAGATCGAGCCTCCGCTGACCGACTACGACGGTCACCTGGCCGCGTGCCACCACCCGCTGAACGTCTCGAAGGAAGAGGCTCTGCGGGCCGGAGTGGCCACAGAAAGCCCGGAGTCGGCCCCCGCCGACGCCACCCCGACGGAGCCGGCCGGCAGGGAATCCCACCCGGTCTCCGCGGAAACCCCTCGATCAGGGTAGGTCCCTCTAAAGCGGCCCTGGAGTCAGGCCGATACGTGGGGGGCGATGGACGCAGCAGAGCGCAGGGACATCCTGAACCGATACGCGGACCACACTCGCCGCTTCGACGAGCTGGCCTCGCGCCGCAAGAACGGCGACTCCGCCGAGGTGATCCCGTTCAGCGCCCCGCTTCGGGAGCTCGAGCAGGAGCCGACGATGCGTGAGGTCGAGGTGCTCCAGCTGATCTCGGAGGGCCTCGTGAACCGGGAGATCGGCCAGCGGCTCTTCCTCTCGGAGGAGACGGTCAAGAGCCATGTCCGGCATCTGCTGGCGAAGCTCCAGGCCCGCTCGCGTGCGCACGCCGTCGCCGTCGGCTTCCGGCGCGGCATCATCGCCTAGCTTCAGACAGGCCGCAGCCGGCCACCTACGACCGAGGCGGCCGGGGCCTTAGTCTCCCGCTGTTTTCCCCAGTCTGTGGAAATCCCTCAACAGAGGGATGACCACGTCTGTGGAAAACAGAAGCTACGCGGAGCTCTACCAGGCCTTGGTATTGCCCGCAACCGCGGCAAGGGCTGCGAGAAAACTCACGACACCGATGGCACGAATCTTGAACACTGGAGAAAACCTCCCGATGGGGACTGACGGCACGGGAAGCGTATACCCCTTTTGGGGGACTTTCAAGAGGTATACGCAGACTTTTTCGCAGGCACTGCTCGCTCAAGGCGCCATCGCGGCCTGGGCGTTCAGCCTTGCGTGCGTCGCCGCTGTTCTGCTTGGAGCAACGGCTCAATATGGGTACGGCCTGCCCAGTTGGTGGATTGTCGTCGGTCTGGCGGCGATTGCGGGAGTAGCTGAACGCCAGGGTGTGCGGATCACCTCGAACGTCGAGGTCTCCGTTTCCTTCCTCCCGGCGGTCTTCACGGCTGTCACGTTTGGACCGATCGCCGCCGGGACCGTAATGGCTTTGGCGAATCTCTCCGATCTCCGCCGCCCTTATCTCCGCTGGGCGGTATATACCCCGGCGCGAGCAATTACCGGAGTGCGCGGCTGGGCTCGCGGCCAGCGCAGTCCTTCACACAGGTGGGTCGACCTTCGGTCGACTCTTCGTCGCGGCCCTTGCTGCCGGCGCCGCGAACTTCTTTGTTGACGTCCTGATCAGCTCAGCAACGTTGCTGATCCGACGCTCCGGCGGCTCTCCCTTTTCCGTGATCCGAGCAGTTGGGCCGCTTAACCTTGTGTCTCTGCCCCTCTACGTTCCGCTGGTCGCGCTTTTGGCCTATGTCCACCAGGCCTACTCGATGTGGGTAGTCGCGACATTCTTCCTCCCTACGGTTGCTCTACAGCGTCTGATTCACCTCTATCAAGAGCAACTCGACGCGACCGCTAGTCTCGCCGCCGCCAACGAGCGGCTCGAGGAGGCTAACCTGTCCTTCGCGGCAGCACTTATCGCCACGTTGGACGCCCGGGATCGCTACACGGCAGGCCACTCGGCTGCAGTCGCAATCTACTCGAGGGACATCGCGGCGCGAATGGGCCTCTCAGTTGAAGAACAGGCCCTTGCGCATCTTGCGGGCCTCGTCCATGACATCGGCAAGGTAGGCCTCCCTCCGGGTCTCCTCGAGAAAGAGGGGCCACTGTCACTCGATGAGCGACGCGCGATGGAAACTCACTCCGCGATCGGCGAGCGGATTCTTGCGAACGTCCCCGATTACGCCGAGGTGGCGGCGATTGTGCGGCACCACCACGAACGCGTGGACGGGAACGGCTACCCAGACCGACTCACTGAGGATCAGATCCCAGTGATCTCTCGGATTATCTCGGTCGCTGACGCGTACAACGCAATGACCTCTGACCGCCCATACCGAGACGCGATGCCCACCCGCGTTGCCCGGTTGCGGCTAGCTCAGGCGGTTGCGACTCAGTTTGACACAGCGGTGGTGGCGGCCTTTGAGGCGATTCTTGCCGGATCCGGCGAGACCTACCGGCTGGCTGCCGATGATGAGTTTGGCGTCATCGCACGTGCCGCGACCACGAGCGAAGTCGTGGTTGTCGCAGCTGCTTAGACTCCTGCGTTTGCGAGAACGGCCTCAGTACGGGAGCGCACTCCGAGCTTCCCAAAGATGTGGCGAAGGTGGACCTTTACGGTCACCTCGCTGATGAACAACGCGGCGGCTATTTCTCGATTCGTAAGTCCCGTCCTCAGCAACTCGTAGACTTGTGTCTCGCGTTTGGACAGCGTGCTGCCCCTTTTTGCGGACGAGGCGTCTAGCTCCACCGCATCGATCGCCTCTTGGAGGACTGAGCGTGGCATCTTTTCTTGCAGTGACGCGAACCCTGTGCGGAGCCGCGGCGATGCCCTCGTTGCAAGGAGTACGGCGTCGCAAAGCCCGGTCTTCTCCGCCTCAGAGAGGGCAGATGCAAAGAGCCAGTCAAACTCATCATCGCGGGCGGCTGCCGACTCCGCTAGACGGGAGATAACCTGCGCCTCAATTGTGGACGTCGCCCGACGGGCTTCAACAGACAGCGCACGGCTTTCGCCAAATCGAGACAGCACGGCAAACACGAAAGATCGATAAGCAAGAACCTCACCGCGGGTTGCGTTGTCTGCGACCCCCTTGACTTGCTGCAAGAACTCCATTGCCTGCAGTGGATTTCCGAGGGTAAGCGCAAGGCGCGCCGATTGAATCGCGTGGTTGGCCCGGTCATGCGGATCGAGCTGCCCGTTCTTCACGATTTCGTTGAGCTCACGGCGGGCGGCGGCAATACGGCCAAGCCCGATTGAAGCGATTACTCGTGCCATCCGAATCTGTGTTTTTGCAAACGTTAGTTTCGACTCCGCGGCTTCCTTCTCGGCGATAGTTATCGCAGCGAGGGCCTGTCGATGACGAGCGGCGAACGACTGGTTTCGGGCGAGCGCCGCAAAATAGGACGAGCGGATCATCGGGTCTTGAACCTGGTCAATTGTCGTAGGAGACGGGCGGGCGGCACTAAGAACGTCGAGGATTCCGCCGAACCGCTCTGCGATGACCAATCTCCCTGCGGCGAGGCGGACCTCGTCACTAGGAGTCAGATCGCCAAGGTCATAAAACGAATCGAGAATAGACGTCGCTGCGATTCTGTCCTCGGCAGAGACCGCGAGGAATTGCACCCACAGAGCGCCACGTCGCTCAGGGATTGACGTTGAGAGCTCTAATGCTTGTGTCGCGAGTTCGAGCGCATCCTTGTCGTCGCTGAAGTACGCCGCCTGCGCAGCATGCATGAAAGCTCGGGCGTTGATCTTTTGCGAGGTCGCGTGCATCGTAGCTCTGAGTGCTTGTCGCTTGGCGACGGCAAAGTCGCCGCGCCGAAATGCGCAGTCGGCGAGAGCAAGGTGCACGATCGGCGGGTTGTCGGCACGGAACTCCAGGGTGCGTAACCATCGCTCGATAGTCATGGTCCGTCCGACTGAGAGGAGTGGATCCATTGCTCGTTCCAACAGACTTGGGACGATCTCAGAGCACAACCCGTTGGCATCCGCCACCGCAAATGCCTCATCCCACGATTCCGTGTCGAGGTAGTGATTGGCGAGATCCATGGCAAGCTCACGGGTCGCGGCGAACTCATCATCCTGGAGCTTCTTGAGCAGGAATGCGCGGAGCAGAGGATGAATGTCCATGTTCGAGGCGGTCTCTGCAATGAGCCCGAGGCCCGAGATGCGACGCACTACTTCAAGGGCCTCCTCGCCAAAGACACGACCAATGACGTCAAGATCGAGTTTTGGAGCAATTGCGAGCCGCATCAGCACAAACTTCTCATCATCGTCCAGCATGCGAAAGACCTCGTTGGCGACGAAGTCGTAAATAGCTGTGTCCACCGCGTCGTCAGGCAGCGCGAGGCGCGATGCCATTGCCGCGAGGCCGATTACTGCGGGCCAGCCATCCGCCAGTGAGACTAGGCCGGGCATCAGTGATGCCTCGGCGGTGCTCAGTACGCGTTGTGCCTCCTCCGTATCCATTGCGAGCATCGTGCGTCCGAGTTCTACGACCTCGCCGTACAAGATCGCGCGGGTGTCAACCCAGGCCGGCCGAACACGGCTCGCGATCAACAGGGTTAACGACGGGATTTGCGAGAGCCCTTGAACGAAGTCCTCTGCCGGTCCTCTCCCCAGCAGCTGATAGTCGTCGACGACGAGACACAGATGCTCTGCCGCGCCTCCCACGTCCCGAAGCACCCTGCTGAGTTCTAGTGCTTCTCGTTCTGGCGAGCTCGCGCGACGAAGTCGAACCGCCATCGAGTCGGCTACACCGGGCATTGCGCGATCAAGGGCGGAGGCGACTCCGCTCGCTATCGCCGCTACGTCGCCGGACGCGTCGGTGCACCGGTACCAGGCGGTCTCGAGAAAGCGTTTCGACGTCCACTGGAGTGCCAGAGTTGTCTTTCCATACCCCGCTGGAGCGACGAAACAGACGACGCCTGTCTCACACCCGTCAAGGAGTCGAGTGAGCCGCGGGCGGTCGATGATGTGACGCCGCCGCCTGGTTGAGTCAGTGACTTTGTCGGGCCGCATCATCCTGAGGGGCCGAGCATCATCCTGAGGGGGCCGAGACCCCCGCCTCGACCTTAGCGCTCCTCGCGCCGGTTTCACATGGTCGAAAAGAGCGGTGCCCGCGGGTCGGCCGCGCGCCGCGGGCACCTTGCCGTCAGCCCCCGGCGTGTGCGTCCGCGCCGAGGTCTTGGGCGAGCGGGTCGTCGCCCGTGAGGGCGCGGTACGCGGCAGGGATTTGACGCCGGCGAGGAACTCCGAGCTTCTGCCGGAGTACATCGCTGTGCGC
>CAWBFA010000005.1:0-880522 GCA_963788055.1 uncultured Actinomycetes bacterium
CTCGCGTGGACGGCCGTGTTGCGTCACTGGCGTTCGCAGCCCCACCCATCGTGGTCGGCGTCGAGCCGGAAAACATCGCGGCCGACGACCTTGACGAGTCCTGTGTACAGCGGCCCATTGCCCCTTCCTCCGATGCAGTCGTAGTCGTATGCGTTTGTTTTGAGGCACTTAAGTTTGTACGAGGGGTGGCATTTTGGCCCCGTTGGCCGCGCGTCCGCGTTCGCCGCGACCGGAAGGGCCAGGACAGCCGCCGCAGCGGCGAAGATGATGAGCTTCTTCATGGCAGTGCTCTCCTTTTGGATCAGTTAAAGAAGGCCCGCCTGCATCAGGAGAATCCTCGTTTCGTTGTCGAGACGAGCGTAGGTTCGATCATCCGCAACCGGCGGGACCGAACGGGTCAACTCGGCTGCGCCTAGAGGGGACATGTCCGCAAGTGCGTCTGGGCAGCTCCGGGGCCGATGACCGCGCGGAAGGGTTCGACCTCCGCGCCCCGGCTCGGCTATCTGTGCCGAGCAAATAGACCCAATTGGGTCCAGCGATGCGAGACAAGCCGCGCCTACCGTGGCGTTGTCATGAACAACCGATTCAGGGAAGGGAACAACAGTGAAGAAGGTCATCACGCTCGCTGCGCTCGTCATGGCGGCGTTCAGCATCACCGCGACTACGGCTCTCGCGAGTCCGGGTCCTGTCAGCACCGGCAAGCAGGCCTGCAAGGCGTCGGGACCGGCTCTGGTCAATGTCCAGTTCACGTATACGTCTCCCGACAGTGGCCTCGGCGGCAACGACTGGGCGACCGACACGATCAATCGCCAGCTCCAGATCTGGCAGGTCACTGGCGGCTACTGCGCGTCTGTCAAGGACCAGGGCAGTTTCGTCACGCACGAGGGGACAAGCCCCGGAGGCACGGGCACGGTTTCGGCCGGGATCACCGGCAAGATCAAGGGCGGCTATACCACCGCCTTGTTGACGGGCACGCTCGATTCGAGCGGGCCGACCCGAGGCAACCTCGGCACCTTCGACCACCTCAACAAGCCGAGCTTCCTGAGCTACGGGCTGAGTGGCGACCTGGCAGATTGGGGCTGGGGCTACCAGACGGCGAACAACGGTTCGTGGATCAATGCGTCCAACCCCCCCGGCAACACCGGCGACATCACCGGCTGAGAAGAAACGATCAGACTGCGAGAGAAGGGCGGCGAAAGCCGCCCTTCTCATTTCGCCGCACACTCGCTGCTCCGTCGTCTGACCGTTCTCGGCGGCAGCAACATCTCGTAGTTCAGCTTGCGCCCGGCCCAAGGGCTACCAAGTGGGAAGGCCCGCTCCGGCGGGCCTCGCTGTGCGAGAGCTCGACGAAGACGCTCGGGGCGCGCGGATCAGCCACACTTCCGTGATGGCCTCTGGCCTGGCAGTCGGCGGCGACGTCGAGCAGGCTCTCGAGGGCGTCGGCGTCCCGAGCTACGTCCTGGACACGACGGGGATCGTCCGCTGGATCAATCCGGCAGCGGAGCGGCTTCTCGGCGACGTTCGCGGTCGCCTCTTCACCTCCGTCGTCGCGCCCGAGGACAGCCGCCGAGCCCGCGAGCTGTTCACTAGGAAGGTGCTCGGCACTTCCACGGCCACCGAGGCGACCGGCGTCTTGGTTTCGACCGCCGGGGAGCGGTTGGCGGTGGAGATCAGCGCGGTGCCGCTCAAGAGCGGTGAACGAGTGGTCGGCGTCTTCGGGCTCCTGGATGAACTCCCTGTCGAAAGGCTCACAGCGCCACACCCGCATCTCACTCCGCGCCAAGTGGAGGTGCTTCGTCTTCTGGAACAGGGCCGCTCGACTAAGCAGATCGCTGCCGAGCTCCACCTCAGCACCGAAACAGTCAAGAACCACATACGCCGTCTCTTCCGAGCTCTCGGCGTCAACTCCCGACTCGAAGCCGTCGCCGCCGCCCGGACCGCATCACCCCATTGATCGACGCACGAGCCGGTCTCCGGCGGCACGCCGGGCGCGCTCCTTGAGGTCGACAGCCCGGTAGGCGTTAGGCGGGTTCGACCATGCAGAGCATGTCGATCACGCCGGTGGTGTTGTCGAGGTCGTAGAGGTCGATCAGGTTGACCACGCGGCAGATCGACCCGTCCGCGAGCGCGAGCACATCGCCTAGCTCGACCGGTGGTGGTGCATGAGCGATCCCGAGATCGCCGCCGTCGGTGCCCTGCAGTCTGAGCTTGATCCCCACATTCACGCGGCCAGCGTGCCGGTCGCGCCCTGCTGAAGGGTAGACCCGATCGTGTCCTTTCAGCAACGAGCTTGTAGATGATGCCATCGGTTCCTCCAGTCGTCAGGACTGGGGCCGGACGGCGCGCGCCTGAGTGTAGCCCGTGTCGCGTTGCCCTCTGCGTTGCCCATTGCCCAGCCCTCCCCTCAGGACCCAAGAGAAAGCCCCCGCACTAGCAGGGCTTTCGTTCAAGCCGACGCCCGGACTCGAACCGGGGACCCCTTCATTACGAGTGAAGTGCTCTACCAGCTGAGCTACGTCGGCAGGGTCGGCCCAGTGTAGCCCGCGGTTTTCGGGGCGACCGCTACTTCTTCGGGCTCTTGCGCGGCTCTTCGGGCGGCGCTGGTTTCGCCTCGATGGGAGCAGGTGCGGCGACCACGTGCTCCGGCGTCGGCGCTGCGGCGTGCGAGGACGTCGGCGGTGGAACGGCCTTCGGGCCCTTGACCTTAGCCTTCGGCTTCTTCGCTTTCCCGGTGGTGCCGTGGGCCCGCGTTGCGGCCTCCTGCTTCTTCGCCCTGCCCGGCGGCGTCGCCTTGGGCTCGTCCTTGGGCTTTGGCTTCTGGGTCTGCTGCGCGGCGGCAGTCACGGCCGGAGCAGCAGGCGCGCGAGGCGATGGGAGCATGCGCCGCCGGTGCAGCCGGCACCTCGACGACGGGCGCGGATTCGGCCGGTCCCGTCGGCTGGGACGACACCGGCGCTGCCGCGACGCTCGCCGGCGCAGCATGCGCGGCGGACGGCGCCGAGGGGTTCGACAGCAGACCCGGCGGATCCGTCGCGACCACGAACGCTCCCGAAGCCGCAACGGCGGCCGCTGCGACCTTCACTGCAGCACCTCCCTCGAAGAGCCCCTTGACCGCGGCGAGCAGCATGCCGACGTCGGCGGCCTTGCGCACGCGTGCGAGCCTCCGCGGCTGCTCGTCCTCGAGCACGAGCTTCGACGCGAGCGTTCGGCGCGCTCGGAAGATGAGCGTTTCGACTGCCGACTGCGAAAGCTTCAACTCGTCGGCGATCTCGTGGTAGGACAGTCCCTGCCACTCACGCAGCAGGATCGCGCGGCGCTGATTGTCGGGCATGCGCTCGAGCGCATCCGTCAGGCGAATCAGGTCGTCGGGAGCCTCACGCGGCGGCGCGGGCAACACGTCCTGCACGGCGGCGAGGTCACTCGGCGACTCGACTCGTCCGCGGCGACGCGTCGAGCGCCGTCGCGTCAGGCAGACGTTGTGCGCGATCTTGAACAACCACGCGACCTCCGCCTCGGGCGTGACTCCGCGCTGCAGCGCACGATGCACGTTCAGGAACGTCGACTGGAGCGCGTCCTCGGCCTCGTCGCGCGAGCCCAGCCGGTTGACGCAGTACCCGTAGATCTGCCCCGAGTAGCGCTCGAAGAGTTCATGGGTCGCGTCGGCGTCGCGGGCGGCGCGCTCAACGTGTGCTGCACGTCCGATTGAGGGAACTGCGGCGATCGCCGACCTCGTCGGAAGTCGTTGACCGGGCAGAGCCGCAATCCACCCGGGGGACCGTCGCAGTGTGGTTCAGACCCGGCGACCCTGCAAGACGCGCGAAAGTCGCATCACTAGGACTCGTAAACGAGATTTGCTCCCAGCTCGCGGCGTAGACGGACGAAGAGCGCCTCGAGCGCGAGCTCGGGGTTCAGGTTGAACTCCTCCAGCTCGCGCCAGACCTGGCGCACGACCTCGCAGGCTCGCTCCGCTCCGGCGAGTCGGTCGAGCGTTGCATCCTCGCCGAGCTCGGCGAGCCGGTCGGAGTGGATCGCGGCGCTCCCTGCGCCGGTCGCGACCACGACGAGGTCGCGATACCAGGCCGCGAGTTCCTCGAGTGAAGCCAGGAGCTCCTCGCGCTCGGCACCGCGCTGCGCGCGACGAAGCCGTTGGTCGGCGTCGCGCTGCGTCAGGTCGAGGCGCTCGAGGTCCTGCTCTGCCGCGGTGCGAGCCTCGGCGCCGCACTCGGCGGCCGCGTCGAGGATCCGCCGCGTGGCGTCGGCCGGGTCGAAGTCGGGGTCGCGGTAGACATCGCGTGCGAGCTCGAGCAGCGCGTCGCGGCGACTCGACGACGCGGGATCGAGGAGACGTTCGACGCGATCGAGCCGGCCGCCCGCGACGCGCGCGAGCGCGATCACCTTCGCCGGCGCGAGCTCCGGGCTGCGCGACTCGATCTCCTCGCGCACGGCGCGCTCCGACAGTCGCCGGAACGGAACGTGCTGGCAGCGCGAGCGAATCGTCTCGGGCAACGGGCCGAGATCGTCGGCGATCAGCACCATCACGGCGTAGGGCGGCGGCTCCTCGAGGTCCTTGAGGAGCGCGTCCGCCGCGTCCTCGTTCATCGTGTCGGCCGACTGCAGGAGGTAGACGCGCCGCTGCGCCTCGAAGGGGCGCATGTGGAGGTCGCGCCGCAGCTCGCGGATGTCGCCGATGCGGATCTGGTCGCCGACGGGCTCGAGGGCGTAGACGTCCGGGTGCGCGTGCCGGAGCACGCGGTCGGGCTCGCCGATCAGCTCCGCGGCGAACGCGAGCGCCGCGTGCCGTTTGCCGACTCCGGGCGGCCCGTGGAAGAGGTACGCGTGCGCGGGTCCGTCGGCGAGGGAGGCGCGCAGGAGGCGCTTCGCCTCGGGCTGCTCAGGAAAGGTTTCGAAGCTGTCCATAGATCGTCCGCGCGAGCTCCTCGGGTTCCTGCGTTCCGTCCACTGCGAGGATACGGCTCGGGAAGAGCTCGGCGAGCTCGCGGTAGGCGTGGTCGACCCTGGCGACGAAGTCGTCGTCCTCGCGCTCGATCCGGTCGGGCTGCTCGCTGTAGCGCTGGCGGGACTTCGCAGGGTCGACGAGCAGGAGGACGGTCTTGTCCGGGAGCAGGCCACGGGTCGCCTGGAGGTTCAGCTCGAGGACGGGGTCGACGCCGAGGCCGCGCGCGATGCCCTGGTAGGCGAGCGACGAGTCGATGTAGCGGTCGCAGAGCACGGTCGCGCCGCGCGCGAGGGCCGGCGCGATCACCCGCTCGACGAGCTGCGCGCGGGCCGCAGCGAAGAGCGCGGCCTCCGCCCACGGGACGATCTGCTCGTGGCGGTGGAGGACGACCTCGCGGACGTGCTCGCCGAGCTCGGTCCCCCCGGGCTCGCGGGTTGCGACGACCTCGCGGCCCTCCGCCTCGAGGGCGCGCTTGAGCAGCTCGACCTGCGTCGTCTTGCCCGAGCCGTCGAGGCCCTCGAAGGTGATGAACACCGGCGTGAGCATAGGGAGGAGCCGCGACGTGTGGGGCGAACGTGGACGGCCCGTGGACTACCCCGTACAGGCCAACCGCTGGCGAACGCGCGCGCTGCTCTTCGCGGCGATCGCGACGGTCGAGCTGCTCGTGATCGTCGGGGTGGGCTCGATCGCGGCGGCGCGGCTACTCGCGGGCGAGGTCGAGACGGTGGCGCGGGAGCGCGAGCTTCCAACGAAGCGGCACACACCGGCCCCCACGGCACCCGACCGCCCGGTTTTGGAGCGTCCGGAGACCTCGGTCGTCGTGCTGAACGGCAACGGGATCTCGGGCGCGGCGAGTGAGGCGGCGGCGCGCCTCCGCACCCTCACCTACGTCGTGGCCGGCGCGGGCAACGCACCTCGCACCGACTATGCGAAGACGATCGTCGAGTACCGCGCGGGGTACCGCCGGGAGGCACAGCGCCTCGCGGCCGACGTTCACGTCAAGCTCGTCGGCCCTCTCGACGGCCTCCGCGCAAGCGACCTGATGGGCGCGCACGTCGCGCTCGTCCTCGGGCGCTAGGACTCCGTCACCGGCAGTTCGTTCGTGCCCATAATCGGCGCGTGGACGAGCGCAAGCAGGCCGAGGTCGAGTACCCGGCGCGCATCGGCGAGGCCGGGCGCGAATGGCTCCGCACAAAACCCTTTGCCAACGAGCAGCCCCGTGAGACGGCGCGCCTCCTGATCGATGCCGGCTACGTGATCGAGCTGCTCGACCTTCGGCCCGGACAACGCTTCGTCGAGCTCGGCTGCGGCCCGGGCTGGATGACGCGCTTCATGGCTCGCCACGGCCTCGATGCTCACGGCTACGACATCTCCCCTGCGATGATCGAGATTGCGCGCGAAGAGGCGCGCCGAGAGAACGTGGAAGCAGATTTCGACACCGCCGACTTCGAGCAGCTCGACCTCGGGCACGCCTTCGACGCGTGCCTCACCTACGACGCGCTCCACCACAGCCCGAACCCGGAGCGCGTTCTGGCCAGCGCGCGGCGCGCCCTCAAGCCGGGCGGCGCCCTCCTCGTCTCCGAGCCGAACTGGAAGCAGCGCTTCCAAGGGCGCGACGCGACCGCCGAGTTCGGCACGACCGAGCTCGGCTACTCACCACGCCGCCTCAAGCGCCTCCTCAAGGACGCCGGCTTCACCGACATCCACCGCTTCCACAACAACCGCAAGCGCCTCTTCGGCAACCGACCGGCCGACGTGCTCGCACACCTCGCCGAGCCGCTGACCTACCGGCTGCTCGCGCCGTTCTGGACGCAGATCTGGCTCAGGGCAAGAGCGCGCTGATGCTCTACAAGCCGGAAGCATTCGAGCCGCTGACGTCCGAGCCGTGGAACGAACAGCGCATACGCGAGCGCATCCGCTCGATCGTGGCGGACGCGGAAGCGGCGTACTCGCCCGACGCCTTCTGGCCCGCCGACGAGTGGGACGCGTGGGGATCGCCGCTGCCGCTGATGAACCTCTACGCCGGGGCGGCGGGCGTGCTCTGGGGCCTCGACGCGCTCCGCCGGCAGGCCGACGTCGGCGGCGAGCTCGACCTCCCCGCCTGCGCGCGCCGCCTCGTCGATCGGTGGCGCGAGCAACCCGACTTCATCGTCTCGGACGAGTTCCCGCTACCAGAGCCGCGCGAGTCTGCGTTCCTCGCCGGCGGCTCAGGCGTCATCTTCGTCGCGTGGTTGCTCGACCCGACCGACGAGCTCGCAGAAGACCTGCACGCACGGGTCCTCGCGAACAAGGACAACGTCGCCGACGAGGTGATGTGGGGTTCACCCGGCACGATGCTCGCCGCGCGCAGGATGCACGAAGCGACGGGCGACGAGCGCTGGGCAGACGCCTGGAGGGAGTGCGCCGACGCTCTCCTCGCGCGCCGCGACGAGGACGGGCTCTGGACGATCCAGCTCTACACGCGCACGCACCGCGGCCTGACGCCGCCGCACGGGGTCGTCGGAAACGTCGCCGCGCTGCTCGACGGCGGACCGCTTCTCGACGACGGCACTCGCGACGCGCTCGGGCGCGACACGAACGCGATCCTCCGGCGAACCGCCGTGTTCGAGGACGGCCGTCGCGAACTGGCCGCATCCGGAAGGAACCGAGCTCGAGACCCCCGACGGCGAGATCCGGCTCCAGTGGTGCAAGGGCGCACCCGGCGTCGTGATCGGTGCGGCGCCGTACCTCGACGAGGACCTCCTGCTCGCAGGCGCCGAGCTGACGTGGCGCGCCGGCCCGCACGGGATGGACAAGGGCCCCGGCATCTGCCACGGCACCGCAGGCAACGGGTACGCGTTCCTGAAGACGTTCGAGCGCACGGGCGACGAGCTGTGGCTCGAGCGCGCCCGGCGGTTCGCGGTGCACGCCCTCGAGCAGGTCGAGCGCCGCGGCCGCGCCCGCTACTCGCTCTTCACGGGCGATGTCGGCGCCGCGCTCTACGCCTCCGACTGCCTCGCGGCCCGCGCGCGCTATCCGATCTTCGACTGGGACTGATGCTCTGGCGTCCCGACGATCACGCCACTCTGACCGATCGCGAGTGGGACCCCGAAGGCGTTCGCGAAGCAATCCGCGCAATCGCCGCGAGCGCGGATTCAGCGTTCGACCCCGACGGCCTTTGGCTGACGGAAGAGCGAGACCTCGCGTACGGCGTGTCGCCGGTCAAGGATCTCTACGCCGGCGCGGCGGGGGTGGCGTTCGCGCTCGACGCGCTGCGCCGCCGCGGCCACGCGGACGTCGCGGTCGATCTCGCCGGCGCCGCGCTCCGCACGCTCGAGCTGTGGCAGCACGCTCCCGACTACGACGACTACGAGTCGAGGCCGACGCCGAGCGACTCAGGACTGCTCTTCGGCGAGGCAGGAATCCTGACGGTTGCGTTTCGCCTCGCACCGAGCGACGAACTCGCGGACCGACTGCTCGTGCGCGTGCGCGAGAACGTGCACAACGACGCGAACGAGCTCATGTGGGGCGCGCCCGGAACGATGGTCGCCGCTCACGCGATGCACGCCTGGACCGGTGAGCAACGGTGGCGCGACGCGTGGGTCCAGAGCGCCGACGAGCTTCGGCAGCGGCGGGACGCGGACGGCCTCTGGACACAGCTCCTGTCTGGCAAGCCGGCGCGGTACGTCGGTCCTGCCCACGGCGCCGTCGGGAACGTCCTTGCGCTCTTGCAAGGAGAGCCGACCGAAGACGTAGACGCCGTCGCCGAGACACTCGAACGGACGGCGATCGTCGAAGCCGGACTGGCGAACTGGCCGCCGATCGAAGGCGTGGACCTTGTCGGCAGCAACGGCGAGATCCGGGTCCAGTGGTGCCACGGCGCACCGGGAATCGTCAGCTCGGCCGCCTCGTACCTGCCCGAGGAGCTCCTCCTCGCCGGCGCCGAGCTCACGTGGCACGCAGGCCCCCACGGGAAGGGGCCAGGGCTCTGTCACGGGACGTCGGGCAACGGCTACGCGCTGCTGAAGGCCTTCGAGCGCACCGGCGACGAGCGCTGGCTCGACCGGGCGCGGCGCTTCGCAATGCACGCGCTCGAGCAAGTCGAGCGCCGCGGCCGCGGGCACTACTCCCTCTTCACCGGCGACCTCGGCGTGGCGCTCTTCGCCGCCGACTGCCTCGACGCCCGCGCACGCTTTCCGATCCTCGACTCCTGGGACTGATGCTCTGGCGCCCGGGCGACCACGCCGCTCTGACCGATCGCGAGTGGGACGCCGGGCGGGCCCAAGACGCGATCCAGTCGATCGTGGCGGACGCCGAGCGCGCGTATCGCGGCGACGAGCTCTGGCCGGCCGACGAGTCGGACGCGCCTGATGGGAACGCCGCGTTGACGACCCTGTACATAGGAGCGGCCGGCGTCGTGTGGGCGCTCGACGCCCTCCGCCGGCGAGGACGAGCGGAAGTCGGGCTGGACCTCGAGCGCGCCGCGGCTTACGCACTGTCTCGGTGCCGCGAGGAGCCGGACTTCGTCGGCGCCGAACCTGCCGACGCCCGCGGAGTCCAGCCTCCTCTGCGGCGAGGCCGGAGTCCTCCTGGTTGCGTACCAGCTCGCCCCGGACGCCGTGCGCGCGGACCGACTCTTCGAGCTGATCGTCGCCAACGCCCGGAACGAGTCGAACGAGCTGTCGTGGGGATCACCGGGCACGATGCTCGCCGCGCGCGCGATGCACGCCTGGACCGGAGAGCAGCGGTGGCTCGACGCCTGGACCGACAGCGCCGACGAACTCCTCGCGCGGCGGGAGCCTGACGGGCTCTGGACGCAGCACGCCTTCGGCAGGACCCTCCGCATGCTCGGGCCGGCGCACGGCGCCGCGGGCAATCAGCTCGCGCTGCTCCAGGGAGAGCCCGGCGACGAGAGTCCCACCGCAGTCGCGCTGACCCAAGCAGCAATGGTCGAAGATGGTCTGGCGAACTGGCCGAGAGAGGTCGGCCACAGCCGGGACGATCTCCGCGTCCAGTGGTGTCACGGCGCGCCGGGGATCGTGATCTCCGCGTCGTCCTATCTCGACGACGAACTCGTGCTCGCCGCCTCGGAGCTCGTCTGGCGCGCCGGCCCGATGGGCGACGAGAAGGGCGCCTGCATCTGCCACGGCACCGCCGGCAACGGCTACGCCTTCCTCAAGACCTTCGAGCGCACCAACGACGAACGCTGGCTCGACCGCGCGCGGCGCTTTGCGATGCACGCGCTCGAGCAGGTCGAGCTCCGCGGCCGCAGCCGCTACTCGCTCTTCACCGGCGACCTCGGCGTCGCGCTCTACGCCGCCGACTGTCTCGACGCGCGCGCGCGCTTCCCCATCCTCGACACGTTCGACTAAAGCGCTTGGGCTCAGCCCTCCTGCTCGAGGTCGCCTGGAAGGAGCGAAAACGAGACGTAGTCGACACGTCGCCCGTCGATCTCTCCGTACGAGCGGAGCACGCCTTCCCGCTGGAAGCCGCTGTGTTCCGCGACCCGTTGCGAAGGACGGTTGGAGGGTTCCGTCAGCAGTCCGAGACGTGCAAGCGCGAGGTCATGAAGCGCCCATCTTGAGACGAGCCTCAGCGCGCGGGATGCGAGTCCTCTTCCTCTCGCCTCGGGAAGGAGCCAGTAACCGACGAATCCTCGGCGCGCAACAACCAGATTCACCCAGACGTGACCCACGCAGAGATCAGCGCCATCGCAGATCGCGAACGTCGCCGACTCGTCGTCGTTCCAACGCCGTCGGTTCAGCTCGAGCAGCTCCTCAGCGGCCAGCGACGGCCGACCGAACCAGCGGATGACATCCGGATCGTGAATGCCCCGCTCGAGAGCAGAGAGATCACGCTGCTCGGGAGGCCTCACGCTGACGACGCCGTCGCTCAGTGGTGGATCCGGGGCCGTGATCACGAAAAACGACGCCGCTAGCAGCCCGTCGGGTTCACCTTGCAGCGCGCCTTCTCGACCCACTCCACGTGCGGCCCGTGGGGATCGAGCGCGTACATCCGGTTGAAACGCACGTACGCGTCCTGGTACCGCCCGTTCTCGTACTCGAGCGAACCGAGCTGGAACCACGTCTCGCGGTTCTCCGGCTGCACCTCGGTCGCGCGCGCGTAGTACTCGCGGGCTTGGTCGAACTGGCCGAGCGCGTCCTGGATGAAGCCGAGGGCGAAGAGCGGCTCGACCGAGGTCGGGTTCAGCGTGCGCGCCTGCCGCGCGTTGTCGGCGGCGAGCGCGAGATCGCCCCGGTTGATCGCGCGGTACGCGTCGTCGATGCGCCGGTCGGCGAGCCACGGCGCCGCGAGCGAGTAGACGCCCGCGAGCGCGAGCGCGGCGACGCCGGCCGCCCAGAGCGTCTCGCGTCCCCCGTCCCGCCACCCGCGCCCGAGCAGCACGCCGAGCGTCGCGAACGCGACTCCGCCCGCCGCCGTGAAGCCCCAGTGGATGTCGTAGAGCACGCCGATCCCGAACAACGCGAGAACGAAGAGCAGAGCGCGCTCGTCGCGCCGCACCGCCAACGCCGCAGCCACGACCGCCCCGGCGAACAACCCGAAACCGATCAGCCCCGTCTCGCTCGCAAGCTGCAGCGGCAGCGAGTGCGGCTCGCGCACCTCGACGTTCGACTCGCGGTAGCGGCGATGCGTCACCTGGAACGCGCCGGCGCCGTTCCCGACGACCGGGTTGTCCGCGAACCCGCGCGCCGCCTCCTCCCACCACTGCGCCCGGTTGTTGCCGCTCGCCTCGGTGAAGCGGGTCGGGCTCTCCGGCGTCACGGGATCGGTGAAGTCGAGCGCCGCACGCACCCCGAAGAAGAGGAACGCGGCGGCGCCCAGCGGCACGACCACCCACGCCGCGCGCCGCAGCAGCGGCCACGGCAGCTCCTGCCGCGCGAGCACCGCGACCACGCCCGCGCCGGCGACGAGCGCGAGCCCGAGCCAAAGCCCGGCCGAGAGCCGCTCCGAGTGCGGCTGCCCGTCCTTCGCGAGCCCGTCGAGCGACAAGCCGAAGCCGCCGACCACCAACGCGGGCGGCACCGAGATCGTCAGCCGCAGCGCCGGCTCGTACCGAGCACGCTCGAGCACGAGCCAGCCCGCACCCGCGAGCGTCGCGAGCAGCAGCCCGCCGCGCGACTGCGTCAGCAGGATCGCGACCACCGAGCCGTAAAGAAGCAAGCCAGACGCCAGCCGCGACGACAGCCGAAGCGCGAGAGGAATGCCGAACGCCGCGACGAGCCCGAGCGTGTTCCAGTACCCGATCGGCTCGTGCAGCCGCGCGCGCCGTCCGTCGTCGAGCGCGAACACCTTGACGACCAGCGCCCACGAGACGAGCAGCCCGACGAGCCCCGCGAGCACGTCGGCGAACCGCCGCCGATCGACGAACAGCCCCAGCACGAGAAACGCGAGATAGACAAAGGTGCGGTTGAAGAAATCCCACGACCGGTCGGGCGCCTCGGACCAGAGGGTCGACGACGCGCTCCAGAGCGCGAATGCAGCGAAGAGCGCGAGGCAGACGAGTCCCGCGCGCGTCAGCACCGGCCGCGGCAGCGCTCCCGAGAGCGACGCGCCGAGCACGCAGGCCGCGGCGACGATCGCCGCGACGCCGACCCAGAAGAACCGCCCCTCCCCGAGGATCGAGGGCCGCCGCGAGCAGGATCCCGAGGGCGGCGAGGACCGCGTTGCCGCCGCTCCGCACGCGGCGACGCTACCACCGGCCAATCCCGCTTACAAAGCGCTTACCTGGGTATTACTGCTGGCTCACCCCGAGCGGGGACACTCAGCTTTCGGGCCTCGCCCGTATCCCAGCATGCTCAAGCGCCTGACCCTCCTCACCGTCCTCCTCTGCAGCCTGGTCGCACTCGTGCCGGCAACGGCCTCGGCGGCGACGTGCTGGAAGGAGCTGGTGAACGACTACTGGGCCGACAACCGCGTCGACCGCACCTATCCGATCTCCTGCTACCGCGAGGCGATGGAGAAGCTGCCGAACGACGTGCAGGAGTACTCGGACGCGCAGGACGACCTCCGCCGAGCCCTCCTCGCCGCGATCCGCGACGACCGCGACAGCGGCGGCTACAGCGACCCGAACGAGAGCGCGGCCCCGGTGGGCTCCTCGGACGACGGGGGCGGCGACGGCTTCTTCGCCCAGGTGATCGAGAAACTCGGCCCGAAGAACGCCGACTCGATCCCGGTGCCCCTGCTCGTGCTCGGCTCGCTCGCTCTCCTCCTGATCGGGGCCGCCGGCGTGAGCTACCTCGCCCGGTATCTCCAGGCCCGCAAGATGAACCCCGCCACGTCCGCGGGCCCCCACGAGCCCAACCCGTAGGGCTCCGGAACCCGCGCGGTTCCGTCCGACTCGACTCCTACCTTGCTTGGTCCGCCGCACGCGGCGACCCCGCCCACGTAGTTAGCCTTGGAGGAGACAGAAATGGCGAGCGCAGAGCAGACGAAGACCGCCGAAACGACCCTCGAGGAGGTCGTCAACACCGTCGTCGACGAAGGTCGGACGGTCGGCGTTCGCCGGTACTTCACGATCCAGGACCGCGACCCCTTCGACGAGATCGAGTGGGAGATCCGCGACGCGTTCATCCCCGGCAAGGACAAGCCGGTCTTCGAGCAGAAGGGCGTGGAGTTCCCGAAGTTCTGGTCGCAGACGGCGACCAACATCGTCGCGCAGAAGTACTTCCGCGGCCGCATGACCTCGCCCGAGCGCGAGCGCTCCGTGAAGCAGATGATCGGGCGGATCGTCGACACCACGGGTGCCTGGGGGCGCGAGGGCGGCTACTTCGCGGACGAGGCCGAGGCGCAGACCTTCGAGGACGAGCTCAAGGCGATCCTCGTCAACCAGATGGCGGCGTTCAACTCGCCGGTCTGGTTCAACGTGGGCTTCGAGGAGAAGCCGCAGTGCTCCGCGTGCTTCATCCTCTCGATCGACGACTCGATGGAGGACATCCTCGACTGGATCCGCCGCGAGGGCGTCATCTTCCGCGGCGGCTCGGGCTCGGGCGTCAACCTCTCGAAGCTGCGCTCCTCCAAGGAGCAGCTCTCGAAGGGCGGCTACGCCTCAGGGCCGGTGTCGTTCATGCGCGGCGCCGACGCGTCCGCCGGCACGATCAAGTCGGGCGGCAAGACGCGGCGCGCGGCGAAGATGGTCGTGCTCGACATCGACCACCCCGACGTCGAGGAGTTCATCTGGTGCAAGGCCAAGGAGGAGCGCAAGGCGCGCGTCCTCGAGCAGGCGGGCTACGACATGTCGCTCGACTCGTCCGACTGGGCCTCGATCCAGTACCAGAACGCGAACAACTCGGTGCGCGTCACCGACGCGTTCATGGAGGCGGCCGCAGCCGGCGCCGAGTGGAACCTCACCGCGCGCACCGACGGCACCGTCGTCGACACGGTCGAGGCTCGCAACCTGCTCGACCAGATGTCGGAGGCCGCGTGGGAGTGCGCCGACCCGGGCGTCCAGTACGACACGACGATCAACTCGTGGCACACGCTGCCGAACACCGGGCGGATCAACGCGTCGAACCCGTGCTCGGAGTACATGTCGATCGACAACTCGGCGTGCAACCTCGCCTCGATCAACCTGCTCAAGTTCCGCAAGGAGGACGGCGAGTTCGACGTCGAGGCGTTCGAGCACACCTGCGACACGGTCTTCCTCGCGCAGGAGATCCTCGTCGGCTACTCGTCGTACCCGACGCCCGAGATCGAGGGCAACGCGAAGGCGTACCGCCAGCTCGGCCTCGGCTACGCGAACCTCGGCGCGCTGCTGATGGCGCGCGGGCTCCCGTACGACTCCGACGAGGGCCGCGCCTACGCGGCGGCGATCACGGCGCTGATGACGGGCCGCGCGTACCGCAAGTCCGCGGAGATCGCGTCCCGGATGGGCGCATTCGCCGGGCATCAGAAGAACGCCGCGGCGATGCTCGAGCGTGATCTCGAAGCACCGCGCCTCGGTCGGGAACATCGAGAACCAGACGACGATCGCGTCCGACCTGCTCGGTCGCGGCGCGCAAGTCGTGGGACGACGCGCTCGACCTCGGCGAGGTCGCCGGCTTCCGGAACGCTCAGGCCACGGTGCTCGCGCCGACCGGGACGATCAGCTTCATGATGGATTGCGACACGACGGGCGTCGAGCCCGACTTCTCGCTCGTCAAGTCGAAGAAGCTCGTCGGCGGCGGCGAGATCACGATCGTCAACCGGACGGTGCCGATGGCGCTCGACAAGCTCGGCTACACGCCGAACGAGACGAGCGAGATCGTCGCGTTCATCGACGAGCGGAACACGATGGTCGGCGCGCCGTACCTGAAGACCGAGCACTACCCGGTCTTCGACTGCGCGGTCGGCGAGCGCGCGATCCACTACATGGGCCACGTGAAGATGATGGGCGCGGTTCAGCCGTTCATCTCGGGCGCGATCTCGAAGACGGTCAACCTCCCCGAGGAGACGACGGTCGCGGAGATCTCGCAGCTCTGGATCGAGGCGTGGCAGCTCGGCGTCAAGGCGATCGCGATCTACCGCGACAACTGCAAGGTCGCGCAGCCGCTGTCGGGCAAGGGCGACAAGGCCGCGCAGCTGCCGGCGATCGCACCCGCGCCGCTGACGCAGCGCCGCCGGCTGCCGTTGGACCGCGTCGAGGTCGGCCGCAAGTTCAGCGTCGGCGAGTACGAGGGCTACATCCACGTCGGCCTGTACGACGACGGGTGCGCCCGGCGACATCTTCGTCGACATCGCGAAGGACGGCACGACGATGGCCGGCCTGATGAACTCGCTGATGATCGCCGTCTCGATGGGCCTGCAGTACGGCGTCCCGCCGGAGGTCTACGTCTCGAAGCTCTCGCACATGCGCTTCGAGCCGAGCGGCCTCACGAACGACGCGGACATCCGCGCGGCGAAGTCGATCGTGGACTACATCTTCCGCTGGTTCGGCAAGAAGTTCCTGACGACGGAGCAGCAGGAAGAGGCGGGGATCCTCTCGGCGGAGGTCAAGGCGAAGCTCGCGGCGGGGTACGCGGCGGGCGCGGAGACGACCGCGAGCCCGGTCGAAGCGGCGTCACCCGGCCAGACGGCGCTGTTCAACGCGTGGGAAGACGCGGTCGAGTGCGCGAGGTGCGGCGGGCGGATGGTGCGGACGGGCAGCTGCTACACGTGCCGCGACTGCGGCACGAACACGGGCTGCAGCTAGCAGTCAGCTGGACGAGCTCGCGCGGGGCCGCCTGACGGCGACCCCGCGCGAAGACGTGCGAACGCTCTTCCTAGTCGAGTCCGATCTTGATGACCTGACCACCGCCGAAGCACACGGTGCATGTGGACACGTATGCCGCGCCTCGGCCGAAAGCGACGCCGTACGGCGCGAACAAGCCGCCGACCACCGTCTCATGGTTGCTGCTGCCCGGGTTGATCTTCACCAGTGCGCCGATCGGCCCAGTGAGCAGGCCGTTGCTCGAGATCTCCACCGCGTAGAGCGACCCGTCGGGCGCGAACGCCAGATCGGTGAGGTTGGTGAGCCCGGAGGCGTAGACCGTCGCGGCCTGGCCGGGAACGATGCGCCAGATGTTGGCATCGCCCTTCTCGAACGGGAAGCCCGTCAACTGGCTGATGTAGTACGCGTCGTCGGGCCCCTGCACCACCGACGTCGGCACGGCGTCCGTGGGGATCTGCGTGCCCGGCGGCAGGCCCAGGAAGGGCGGGGCGAGCGCGCTCCCGGGGGGCAACGCCGTGATCGTGGTGAAGGTGCCCTTGTGCGATGCCCGCACCACGGCGTTGCCGCCGGCGTCGGCCAGGATGTAGCCGTCGCCCTGACGGACCAGGCCTACCGGGTTGGTGTCGATGTCGGTGCCGTCCGGGTTGGCCGCCATCTCGTTGGCGAGCACGTCGGCGAACAACGAAACGGCGTTGTCCTTGAGCTTGCCGGTGACCAAGGTCGCGAGCAGACCCGCCTGGGAGCCGTAGGCGGCTCGCAGCGCGTCGTTGCCACCAAGCCCGATGCTGAGCACGTACTTCTGGCTGCCGGTGAACGCGATGTCCGAGGGCCCCAAGGCCTCGCCTTCTCCGGCGATCGAGGGAAGCCCGGTCACCACACGGTCGTCCGCACCGGCGTCTCGAACCAGCGTGACCGCACCGGTAAAGCCGAAGCACGAAGGGCCTAGGGCCGGGTGCTCGACGCCACACGTGATCGAGCCGCCTCTGCCCGCCTCGACGACGTACAGCTCTCCGTCAGCCGAGAAGGTGAGGTGGCGAGGGTTGTCCAAGCCCGAGGCGACGACCTGCGGCGTCGACTGCGCGGCTCCCGCCGTAGCAATCGCGAGCGCCAACATCGCCGCGGCCGCAACCGCGAGCGGTACTACGCGTCGTTTCGTACGCAATGAATCCTCCTTCAGGGAGGTTAGATCTTGACCACTACCGACAGCCGACCGCCGGCTGCCGGTTCGACGGCACCGCACCACCCTAACCCGGTGCAGCGTCCCCGCCAACCGGCCGCCCGACTAGTGGGTCGCTTCCTTGCTGTTCGCCGCGATGAGGACGGAGGGATGGCTGCTGGAGGACTACGTCTCGAAGCTCTCGCACATGCGCTTCGAGCCGACCGGCCTCACGAACGACGCGGACATCCGCGCGGCGAACTCGATCGTCGACTAAGCCTCGGGCACTGGCAGGCGCGCCACTCCCTACGCCGTCCGGGACCAACGACTTCGTTCTCTGCATGATCGTTGCCGCGCGTGCCACTCCTAACGTGCACGACGATGTTCGACGTGGAGGAGATGGCGACCACCGCCGTCACGATCCGCTGCGCCTCGAGCGCGTCCGCACTGCGCGGCGCTGGTCGGCATGATCCAGGCCGATGGGGTTGATGAAGGAGCGAATGTTGGGCGGCAAGCTGTACCGCGCGGAAGACGACGAGCTGGCTGCCGACGCGGCGCGCGCGATGGAGCTGATGGACCGCTTCAACGCTACGCTGCACGACGAGCGCGAGCTCCGCGACCGGCTCCTCCGCGAGCTGCTGGGCGAGGTCGGCGAGGGCGTCGTTGTCAGGCCGCCGTTCCGCTGCGACTACGGCATGTACATCTCGATCGGTGCCGAGACCTTCGTCAACTTCGACTGCGTGATGCTCGACGTCGCGCCGATCCGCATCGGCGCCAACTGCCAGCTCGCCACCCGCGTCCAGCTCCTCACGCCGACGCACCCGGTCGACCCGGAGCCGCGGCGCGCCGGGTGGAGGCGGCCGAGCCGATCACGATCGGCGACAACGTCTGGCTCGGCGGCGGCGCGATCGTCTGTCCCGGTGTCACGATCGGCGAGAACACGGTTGTCGGAGCGGGCGCTGTCGTCACGCGGAATCTTCCGGCCGGCGTCATCGCTGTGGGGACGCCCGCGCGCGTGCTCCGGGAGATCGGCGAGCGCGACTCCGTACGCGTCCCGAGCGCCTAGCGATCAGTTAAAGCCGAACGGTGGCGGCAGGACGACCACAACCGCGGCGGCCCACAGGGCGAACACGGGAAGGTAGGTCGTCTGCCAGCGCTCGAGCCGATGGAGCCTGCTGCGCCCCGTGAGGAACCGCGCGGATAGCCAAGCGGCCCCGGCCAGGTTCACGAGGAGGACGAGGTTGAGCCCGAGCGCTGCCGTTCGGTTCGGGGTGAACCCGAGGTCGCCGATCCGGGCGATCATCGAGCCGAGCACCATCACGTCGAGCACGAGGGCGCTCACGACGGCGACCAGCTGGATGCGGTCCATCCAGTTCGGCGACCCCGACGGGTCGCGCGCCGACATCCCGTACAGGACGAGCGCGAGGACGACGACCAGCAGCGCGTCGAAGACGCTGACGAGGTCGCGGTCGAACGCGTCGCCGAGGCCCGTCGCGGCGTAGGTGACGGCGGCGCCGGCCAGCATCACCGCGAACAGCGGCGTGAAGAGCATCGTGAGCACCGGCGCCATGTTCTCCACGACCCGCTGCTTCGACTCGACGAGCCACGCGGCCACGATCACGGCGCCCGCGGCGCCTGACGGCAGCACCCACTCGAAGACCCGCTCGACGTCGACGCCCGTCGGCTCGAGGATGGCCGACGGTCAGCCCCATGAGCACGCCGCCGCCGAGCGCGATCAGCACGTAGTAGATGAACCACTCGCCCGTGAAGCGGACGAAGTCCATGCGCCGCTCGTGCGAGCGGAGCGTCCCGCCCATGTACGGGAAGGCGACGACGAACCACAGCACGACGGGCAGATGGAGCGCGACGAGCATCTCGGTGTTCGAATCCGCTTCCCACGGATAGAGGTTGACGACGAGCGCCGCGAGCGCGAACGGCGCCGCCGTCAGCACCCAGCTGCGCGGGTCGAGCTCCCGTCGGCGCGCGAAGTACCCGGCGAGGAACGGCAACACGAAGAGACCGAGGTTCCGGAAGAACCAGTTCGGCTCCTCGTCGGGGAAGTCCGCGGCGAGGCGTGCGATCTGAATCGCGACGGCCGCAGCCAGGCCGAACAGGAACGCCTCGAGCCAGCCGCCGGAGGCGCGCGCCGGCTCGTCGCCACCGCTCAGGACGAGCTGCTTCCAGAGCCGCCCGCTGTGCTCGCGCGCGAACTCCCGGGACAGGCTGTCGAGGTCGCCCATCCGCTTCACGGCGACGAGGAACGCCTCGTCGTCTGCGAGGCCGGCCTCGTTCAGCTCGGCGATCTGGTGCCGGAGGTGATCCTCCAGCTCGTCGACGTCGTGCCCGTTGACGCCCGGGGCGTTGGCGACGTACGCCCGCCACTCCGCGATCTGCGACTCCACGCTCTCCACCGCTCAGGCCTCCCCGGCGGCCGTCAGCAGCAGACCCCCCGGCCAGACGTCGTTCAGCGCACGGGTGACAGCAGCCCACTGCCGCTGCTGCTCCGCGAGTGCTCGCTCGTCCCTCGTCCGTGAGCATGTAGTACTGGCGTCGACGCCCTTCAGGCGGCGTCCGCCACTCCGTCGTCACGTACCCGAGCCGCCGGAGGCGATGGAGCAGCGGGTAGAGCATCCCGTCGGTCCACTCGAGCTCGCCCCCCGAGAGCTCACGCACCCGCTTGAGGATCGCGTAGCCGTAGCTCTCCCCCTTCGCCAGGATCGCGAGCACGAGCGGTGTCGCTGAGGCCGCGACGAGGTCCTTGTCGATTCGCATACCTCGAAGTACTATACATAGAGCCACAAGGTATGGCGGACTCGGTCCTCAGCTCACGGCTTTAAGACGACCTTGCCGTCCTTGGCATACGGCTAGTTGACCGCGGCCGTCGTGCGCCGCGGCAGGACCCAGTTCGGCCGCGGGAAGTGGCACGTGTACCCGTTGGGGTACCGCTCGAGGTAGTCCTGATGCTCGGGCTCGGCCTCCCAGAACGGCCCCGCCGGTGCGACCTCGGTCACGACCTTCCCGGGCCAGATGCCCGACGCCTCGACGTCCGCGATCGTGTCCTCCGCGACGTGGCGCTGCTCGTCGTCGGGGTAGTAGATCGCCGAGCGGTAGCTCATCCCGATGTCGTTGCCCTGACGGTTCACGTCGTCGGGTCGTGGATCTGGAAGAAGAACTCGAGCAGGTCACGGTAGGAGGTCTGCTCGGGATCGAAGACGATCTCGATCGCCTCCGCGTGCGTGCCGTGGTTGCGGTACGTCGCGTTTGGGACGTCACCGCCGGTGTAACCGACCCTCGTCGACAGAACACCGGGCCGCCTTCGGATGAGGTCTTGCATCCCCCAGAAGCATCCTCCGGCGAGGATCGCCTTCTCGCTCGAACTGTTCGCCATACGCCACCTCCACTCGAAACGCCGACGGAATCAGAGTACCCGCCACTCGCGTCCGACCGAGACGCGCTACCGGACGACGCGGTACTCGAGATGCGTCACGCCGTCGGTCTCGCTGAGGCCGGTCCGTTCCAGCTCGACTCGCTGCGGGAGCTGGTCGAACAGCCGGCGGCCGCCGCCGAGCAGGACGTCGATCACGTGGATCCTGATCTCGTCCACGAGCCCGGCCGCGAGGAATTGCTGGTCGATGTTCGCGCCCATCAGCCCGATCCGCTTCGCGCCGGCGGCCTCCTGAGCCTTCGCGAGGGCACTCTCGATCCCGTAGGTGACGAAGGTGAAGACCGGGTCCGAGCTCGCGGGCGGCTCGTGAGTGACCACGAAGCACGGCACGTCGCCCAGTGGCCCCTTGCCGCCCCACGCCTCGATCGAGTTGTCATACGAACGGCGGCCCATGATTACGGCGCCGGTGTCCTCGATCAGGTTGCCGAAGACCCGCTCGAACACCCCAGGCTCGTCGAACGCCCAGTTGTGGAGCCGCATCCCGTCCTCGCCCAGACCCTGTTCCGGATTGTCATTGGGCGCTGCGATGTAGCCGTCCAATGACATGCTCATGTCGATAACCACGTTGCCCATCACGCCTCCTCTGTTTGCAGATGAGACCGTCGCACGGTCACAAATTCATCGCAGCTGCGCGGTTGTGCGCCACTGTTGTTCATTCGCGAGGTGCTGCGCCCAGTCGAGCCGCTCGACGCCGGCGAAGCGGAGGTAGACGCGAAGCGCCTCGTTCATTGCGTCGACGAAGCCGTCGGCGCGCCTCGGGTCGAAGCCTTCTTCCCACCAGAGCCCGATCACCTCCACGCGGCCGCCGGCGCGGTCGATTCGCGGCTCGATCCGGCCGACGAGCCGATCGCGGAACAGGATCGGCAGCACGTACCACCCCCACCGCCGCTTGGCCGGCGGGTGGAAGAGCTCCCACACGTAGTCGAACTCGAACAGCGAGCCGAGCAGGCCGCGGTCCCAGACCAGCGGGTCGAACGGCGGGAGGAACGCGACGGACGCCGGCGGCTCCGGCGGCGCTTCCAGAAGCCCGACCTCTTCGCGGAGCACGAAACGCTTGCCGCTCACGCCCTCGACGTTGACCGGCAACGAGGTCGCCGCTCTCGACGAGCTCCTCGCGCAGCGCGGTTCGGCCCGGATTGCCGGGGTACCGCGGGTCGGGCTTCGCGGGGCCGATGCCGCCGAAGATGTCTCCGCCGCCGCCGACGCCGAGCAGGCCGTGTGCGCGGTAGCGCGAGTGGAGCTTGTGGCGCAGCTGCTCGCGCAGCGGCACGTCTCGCCGAAGCAGCTCTTGCGGCAGCAGCCGCTCGAGCAGGTCGTAGTACCGGCGCTTGCCGTCGCGTCGCGCGAGGCCGAGCACGCCCGTGGCCGTGTACGCCTCGAGCAGCGCGCGCACGGTGTTGGTCGGCACCCCGAACCAGTCGGTCGTGCTCCCGCGCTCGCGTTCGAAGTCGAGCGACGACAGCGGCCCGTCCGCGCGGATCCGCTCGAGCACCCGCTCGCCCGCCTCGGGGTGCTCCTCGATCACGCTCGGCGGAGTCGGCCGCGCACGTCCGCGGAACCAGGGGAACTCGCTCGCGATGACGAAGGAGAGTCCCTTGTTGTACGCCTCGAAGATCTCGCGCCGCTCGTAGAGCTCGTCGCACCAGGCGGGGTCGTAGTCCGCGACGCGTGCGTGCAGCATGAGATCGTGCGTGCGGCCGGCGACGTCGATCGGGTCGTACTGGATCGATCCGTACCGGCGGAACACCTCGAGCACGGCGTCGCGGCCACCCTGGAGCGAGCGCGCGGGGGCGAGCAGGTGGCGCGCCACGAGGAAGCGGCGCGCCGCCTCGGCTGAGACCTTCACCTACCTCGCTCGCTCATAGATCAGAACGATCACGCCGTCCGGCCCGACCGGCTTCACCTCGGTGAGCCGCCAATCCATCTTCTCGCTGGTCTCGCCGAACAGGCGCCGGCCCGTTCCGAGCATGACCGGGAACACCATCAGGTGGAGCTCGTCGACCAGATCGTGCTCGAACAGTGCTTGCACGAGCCGGAGGCTCCCAGGGGTCTGGACGATCCCGTCGGTCTGCTCCTTGAGGTTCGAGACCTCGTCGACGACGTCGCCCCCGAGGACCGTTGTGTTGTTCCACTCCGGATCCTCGAGCGTCGAGGAGACGACGTACTTGGGCATCGTGTTGAACTTGTCGGCGAACTCGCCTTCGCGCGTCGGCCACGCGGCGGCGAAGCCCTCGTACGTCACGCGCCCGAGCAGCAGCGCCTCGGTCTCCAGCGTCTCGTCGAGCTTGAACTGATTCCCGTCGTCGCCGCGGTCGAACGCGAAGCTCCAACCCGGGTACTTGAAATCTTCGCCGCCCGGCGCTTCCATCACGCCGTCGAGCGACACGAACTCGGTCACGACCAACTTGCCCATCGGGTCTCCTTTGTACGGGTTCGGCGTTAAGACCTCCGGAGGGAGTCAAACTCATCGCGTCAGTCCGGGAGCAGCGGAACGGTCAGGCCGTGATCACGCCCGAGCAACACCGCCCGGATGACCGCGTTCGGCCCGAAGCGCTCGCGGATCTCGTCGAGCGCTTCGTCGAGAGCCACGCCGTCATGGCCTTCGAGCGGGAGCACGAGCTGGAGGACCCCGTCGTCGTCCAGGTTCGCGACCGAGATCCCGACGAGCGTGATGCCCTCGCGCTCGATGGTCGGCATCGCCGCTGCCAGGAGCTGGCGTGTCGTCTCGAGGATCGTGCCGGTGTGCGCGGTCGGGCGCGGAAGCGTGTGCGAGCGCGTCGCACGGGAGAAGTCGTCGAAGCGCAGCCGCAACACGACCGTGCGGCCCATGCGACCCGCGGCTCTCATCCGGCGCGTGACGCGCTCGACGAGGCCGATCGCGACGGCGTCGATCTCGGCCGGTGACTTCCGCGAGCGGCCGAGCGCGCTCTGCGAGCCGATCGAGCGGCGCCGCCGGCGCGGGTTGACCGGACGGGGATCTCGGTTGTGGGCCAGCGCATGCAGGTGGCGTCCCTGTGCGCGGCCGAGAGTCGCCTCGAGCGCCTCCTCCGGGACGCGGGCGAGCTCGCCGACGGTCCGGATTCCGCGGCTGCGGAGCTTCTCGGCCGTCACGGCGCCGACACCCCAGAGACTTTCGACCGGAAGCGAGTGGAGGAACTCGAGCTCGCGGTCAGGCGGGACGAGGAGCAGTCCGTCGGGCTTCGCGACGGCGCTCGCGACCTTCGCGAGGAACTTCGTCCGGGCGACGCCGACCGTGATCGGCAAGCCGACGCGCTCGCGCACTGCACGTCGTAGGCGCTCCGCGATCTCGACAGGCTCCCCGGCGATCCGGCGCATGCCGCGCACGTCCAGGAACGCTTCGTCGATCGACAGCCCCTCGACGAACGGCGAGGTGTCGTCGAAGACCCGGTACGCCGCCTTGCTCGCCTCGGAATAGGCGGCCATCCGAGGCGGAACGACGATCGCGTCCGGGCAGAGGCGCCGCGCGCGGCCGAGCGGCATCGGCGTACGGACCCCGAAGGCCTTCGCCTCGTAACTCGCCGCGAGGACGACGCCGGCACCGACGATCACCGGCCGACCGCGCAGGCTCGGGTCGTCGCGCTGCTCGACCGCCGCGTAGAACGAGTCCAGATCCGCGTGGAGGATCGTCGCCTCCATGCGAACGTATGTTCGCACAACCTCCCGCCGCCACGCAACCACCGTCACGCCTCGCGCGTGTAGCGGCGGTCAGGACGGCGTCCGGAACCGCAGACAGCCGCGACGCCTCGGCCACAGCGCCGGAGCCTGCTAGTTGGCGTTCACTCCCCAGTCGGGGACGTACTCCCGCAGCGTCGGCGTGCGCGTGATGTTCGTGAGCGCGCTGCCGTCGACGTTGATCGAGTAGATGTCGGTGTTGTTCGTGGCGGGGCTCGCCGGGGCGTGCCAGAAGGCGATCTTGTCGCCGTCGGGCGACCAGCTCGGGTTCAGGTTGTTGCCGAAGCGATGCGTGACTTTGCGGATCTCGCCACCGGACAAGTTCATAGTGTGGATGTCGCTGAGCGGGCGGCCGGCCGGACACTTGCTGCACAAGTTGTTCACGAAGACGATGCTGCCGCCGTCCGGCGACCAGTCTGGCTGCCCGGCCTCGAGAGCGTCAGCGGTCAGCTTCTGCAGGTTGCCGCCCTCCGCGTCGATCGTGTAGATCGCCGAGGCGCCGCTGCGGTCGCTGGTGAAGGCGATTCCGTCGCCGGAGGGCGAGAACTCAGGCCACGTGTCGGCCGCCGCGTGATGAGTCAGCTGAACAAGATCGCCGCCGTCCGCATCCATCACGAACAGCTCCAGGTTGCCGGTGCGGGCGCTGACGAACACCAGACGCGTGCCGTCCGGCGACCAGCGTGGCTGCGTGTCCGGGGCCGGGTGGTCGGTCAAACGCACCTCATTCGCGCCGTCCCAGTCCATGACGTAGACCTCACCGTTGCCGTCGCGAGTGCTGACGAAGGCGATCTTCGAGGCGTCCGGCGACCAAGCCGCGATGCCGTCCGTGCTGGACGTCTCGGTCAACTGCGCGCGGCTGCTTCCGTCCGGTCGGATCGTGTACACGTCGGTTTCCAGAGAGCCAGGTGCGCCCGACGTGACAACCGGCCCGGGCGCGTGATCACTCGCAAAAGCGATCCGCCCGTTGACGCCCGCGACCGTCGCGTGCGTTGGCGACACCACCGAGAGGACGACGATCAAGCACGTGCCGAAACCTCCGACCCGCACACGGAGGCCCAGTCTCTCCCAGCTCATCGACAATGAAGTGTCCCACGTTGTGTCAGTGCGCACAACGTGGCACGCCGATCCGTTAGCGAAGGCCGCGAGCTGCCTAACGCTCAGGGGACGAGCGAACGTGGCAGGCTCCTCGCGATGGTGCCTGAATCTCGTCTTGAACCGACCGAGCACGGCCTCGTCCCCAAGGGCGACGGCTGGTTCGTCCTCAACGCGCGCGAGGCCCGCTGGCTCCACACGCCGGGGCGCTCCGCGATCTGCGAGTTCGAGGGCTATGCGGTGGGCGAGCAGGACTTCCACCAGCTCGGGATCAACCTCAGCGTGCTCCAGCCGGGCGAGTCGATGGGGCTGTACCACTGGGAGGCCGACCAGGAGGACTTCCTCGTGCTCGCCGGCGAGGCGCTGCTGATCGTCGAGGGCGAGGAGCGCCCGCTGCGGCAGTGGGACCTCGTGCACTGCCCTCCGGAGACGAAGCACATCATCGTCGGGGCCGGCGACGCGCCCTGCCTCGTGCTCGCGGTCGGCGCGCGCGAGCGATCGACCGGTCCGAACTGGGGCGGCTACACCGTGGACGAGACCGCGAAGCGCCACGACGTCTCCGTCGAGCAGGACACGACCGACGCGAAGCAGGCGTACGCGCGCTCCACGAGGCGCGAACCGACTGGTTACGTCGAGGGCTGGCTGCCCGAGTAGACCCGCTGGGCTCACGCCGACCGAGCGACCTCGTGTTCGTGCGCTCCTCGACGTTCGCGTCGAGGTCGCCGGTGCGACGGGAGAGCAAGCTCGAGCGTCCGTAGTAGCTGGCAGCTGCGATCCGAGTCCCCACCGATGTCCGCTGGCGCTCCGCGAGAGAGGCTCGACCCGTCAAAGGAGGTTCGACGTGACAACCATCTCTCATGAACCCGTCACGGCGGACAAGAGGCGGCCATCATCGATCGCAGTGCTTTTCATCACCCAGATGTGGGCGGCGCTGACGATCGTCGTGATGTGGCTCGCAGTGCTGTTCGCCGCGGTCTATGGGCCGGACATCGTCAGCACAGGCGTCGCAGGCGACAGCACGACCGTTCCGTCCGGCGTTGCGGTAGCACTGTTCGCCTTCCTCGCGACCTGGCCGGTCGCGAAGTACGGCTTCGTCCAAGACGACGACCGACGCCGTTAGGGAAGCAGAAGGCCCCCAACCCATGGAAACCACGCGGCAGTTCTCCCGGCGAACGTTCGTCGCCTGGGTCGGAGGCGCCGGCGCAGGGTTCTACCTATTCGGCCGGCTTCCGGGCATGAGCGCAACGACCGCGCTCGCTCAGATTCCCGGCGGCACGCTCGATCCCGGCGACGTGAGGAAGTTCGTCACTCCGATGCTGATCCCGCCCGTGATGCCCCGGGCCGACACGATCACGCAGCGCGGCGGCAAGAACGTCGACTACTACGAGATCTCGATGAAGCAGATCACGCAGCAGATCCTGCCCGCAGGGCTCCCCGCAACCACGGTGTGGGGCTATGGGGCGAAGGCGGCGCAGAGCAACCGCGGACTGCTCATCCACAATGCTCCTTCGCTCACGATCGAGGCGATGTGGAACAGGCCGGTCCGGGTCAAGTGGATCAACGAGCTCGTGGATGCAAACGGGAACTACCAGCCCCACATCCTCCCAGTAGACCCGACCCTCCACTGGGCGAACCCGCCGGGCGGTGCGATGCATCGCGACATGCGCCCGACATTTTCATCGACACCCGATCCCTACACGGGTCCGGTGCCGATCGTCACGCACGTGCACGGCGCCGTGGGCGTGGCTGACGACAGCGACGGCTACGCGGAAGCCTGGTACCTACCCGACGCAAAGAACATCCCTGCCGGCTACGCCAGGGAAGGCACGTGGTACGAGTTCTTCGCAGGCAAGGCGGCCGGAGCCTACGGTGTCGCCTGGGGCCCTGGATTCGCCACGTTCCAGTACCCGAACGAAAACCGGGCCTCGACGATCTGGTACCACGACCACGCGCTCGGCATGACGCGACTCAACGTCTACGCAGGGCCGGCGGGCTTCTACCTCGTCCGCGGCGGGCCGGCGGGCGACGATGCAGTCCTCGACAGCCGAAACGGCCGCACGGCGTCGCTTCCCGGCCCGGCGCCACGGGAGAACGACAAGTTCCCGCCGAACAAGCCGTATCGGGAGATCCCGATCGCGATTCAGGATCGCTCGTTCAACCAGGATGGGTCGCTGTTCTACCCCGCCTCGCGCGAGTTCTTCGACGGAATCGTTGGGGACTTCATCCCGGAGGGGGAGTTCTCTCCCATCTGGAACCCCGAATTCTTCGGCAACACGATCATGGTCAACGGGAGCACGTGGCCCTTCCTCGCCGTCGAGCAGCGGCGCTACCGCCTCCGTTTCCTCAACGGCTGCCAGTCGCGCTTCCTCATCCTCGACTTCGAGCGGATCCCCGGCGTCAAGGCATGGCAGATCGGGAATGAGGGCGGATTCCTCGCCGCGCCGGTCGACATCACCGCCGATCACGGCAACCGGCTGCTCATGGGATTGGCCGAAAGGGCCGACGTCATCGTCGACTTCACCAACGTCCCCGTAGGGAACTACGTGCTCGGCAACGTCGGGCCCGACGAGCCGTTCGGAGGCGGCGTCCCGGGAGACGACTTCCCCGTGGCGGATCCCGACTCCACCGGTCGGATCCTGCAGTTCAACGTCGCGCCGGCGGTCGGTGTCGACGACTCGACGCCGCCGCAGTTCCTGCAGTTGCCCGCGATCACGCCGCTGCCGACGGAGACGTTCACACGGCGGCTGGCGCTCATCGAGCGAGCGGGCTCGGGCATCGTCGAGGAAGAGGAGGGAGAAGAAGAGGTCGAGGGCCCGGTCGAGGCGCTCCTCGGAACGGTAGGCCCCGATGCCATCGACCAGACCACGCCTGCCGGTGTGTGGACCGAGCGCAAGTGGATGGACGCCGTCACGGAGAACCCAGCGATCGGTGCAACCGAGGTGTGGGAGTTCTACAACAGCACCGCCGACGCCCATCCGATGCACGTCCACGAGGTGGCGTTCGAGGTGGTGAACCGCGAGGGACTCGTTCTGGACGGCGAGGAGGTCATCGAGCCGATCCAGCTCGATGGTGAGATCAAGGAGGCCGAGCCGTGGGAGTCGGGCTTCAAGGACACGGTGATCGCGTACTCGGGGCAGGTCACGCGGGTGCGGGCGCGGTTCAGCAGACCAGGCCAGTTCGTGTGGCACTGCCACATCGTCGAGCACGAGGACAACGAGATGATGCGGCCCTATCGCATCGGTCCGTCGCAGCCCGGACAGCCTGACTGAATTCGGGCGGTCCCTACGGCCAGCGCGGCGTGCGCGGAGGCGCAGACTCGAGCGCGACCCAGTCCTCGCGCACCGGCGCGAAGACGTCGAGCACAACGGCGCCCTCCGGGCCGGCCGTCGCCTCGTGCGGGACGTTCGACGCGATCGTCCACGTCTCCCCCGGCCCGAGCTCTCGCGTCTCGTCGCCGATCCGGAACGTCATCGCGCCGTGGATCACCATCCCGAGCTGCTCGTGCTCGTGGCGATGCTCCTGCACGAGAGCGCCCGGATCGAGCTCGACGACGCCGAGCGACAGCCGCTCGCCGTTGACGAGGCGTGCGTTGATCCCGTCCCAGATCCGGCGGAGCGGGAGCTCGCGCAAGTCGTCGAACGCACTCATTCGAGAGTCGGTTCTCCTTGTCGGCCGACGTCGAAACGGCGGTGTGATCTAGTGGGTAGTAGGCGGTCGAGGCGAGGAGCGTGACAGTGGAATCAGAACCCGCGAAGATCGTGGGACCGACGGACGGCAAGGCCGGCTTCCTCGGAAGCATTGGAGTGCGCCTGATGATCGACGGCCTCGACTCGGGTGGCGGCTTCTCGTTGGTCGAGCACCCGATGTCCGCACGCGCCCTCGCCGCCCCGTTGCACCGGCACAGTCGCGAGGACGAGTACAGCTACGTTCTCGAAGGTCGCGTCGGGGCGCTGCTCGGCAACGAGATCGCGGTAGGGGGCCCCGGCGACCTGATCTTCAAGCCGCGCGGCCAGTGGCACACGTTCTGGAACGCAGGCGACGAGCCCGCCCGGCTACTGGAGATCATCTCCCCGGCAGGCTTCGAGCAGTACTTCGCCGAACTCGTCGAGCTGGGCGGCTCGACGCGAGCCGCACCGGAGGACTTGGCCGCCCTCGGAGCGAGATACGGCCTCGAGGTGGACCCGCAAAGCATTCCCGAGCTCGTCCGGCGTTTCGAGCTGACGTTCCCCGGCGAGCCGCTCTGACGGGCGGGTTCTCAAGGTGTCGCGATACGACTGGCTGCTCTTCCTCCACATCACTTCGGGGCTCGCGTTCTTTTCCGCGTACACGATCGTGTCCGCCGTTCTGATCGCGGGGCAGCGGACGGCGAGCGCGGCAACCGTACGCGCGCTCCTGCGACTTGCGCGTCCGGCCGACGTGCTCGCGTGGATCGGCGCGACGGGGACGCTCGTGTTCGGCGTCTGGCTCGTCGTGGATCTCGAGGCGTACCAGCTCCGGGATGGATGGGTCGTCGGGGCTTTCGCCCTCTGGCTCGTCGCGGAGGAGGTGATCAGGCGGGAGGATCTCTTCTTCAAGAGAGCGAGCCGCATCGCGCGGGCGACACACGTCGGCGCGCGGCAACCCACGGACGACGCGCCTGCCGTGCTCCGTTCGCGCCACACGTTGGTCATGCACGTCTTCGGAAGCCTGGCGCTCCTGGGAATGCTCTTCCTGATGATCTTCAAGCCTGGGGCGGGCTGAGGAGAGGGCGGTCTTCCAAGGCCCGTAGCGTTCCGACAGGTCACGCCACGGCGCGCTCGGCGACCGGCTCAGTGACGGACGCGGTAGTGGATGTGTGTGGCCCCCGGCGTGTCGATCACTAGAACGATCTCCAGCTCGACGCGCGACGGCAAACCCCGAACTGCCGACGGCTATTCGCCCGGAAGCAATCCGCCGGGGTACCGCGTCTCCTGCTCCGGCGAAAACTCGCGATGCGGCCGCATCAAGATTCCCACCGCATGGCTAAAGCCTACGATTCGCCGGTGGTCACGGAGCGATTGCTGCGCATCGGCGCGGACCCTTCGGACGACGAGGAAACGCGTCTCGACAAGGTGCTCGTACTGTCCGCGATCGCGATGATCGCCCCGCTCGCTGCCGTCTGGGGCGCGCTCTACCTCGCGCTTGGCGCTCCGCGCGCCGCCGCGATTCCGTGGCTCTACGTGACGATCGCCGCCGCCGGGGCTGGGCTCTTCGCGGTGCACCGGTCGCTCCGCTGGCTCGCGCTGACCCAGCTCGTCCCGTTCGTCCTCCTGCCGTTCGTTCTCATGTGGACGCTCGGCGGGTTCGTCTCCGGGAGCGCCGTCGCGCTCTGGGCTCTCTTCGCGCCGCTCGCGGCGCTCGTCGTCTCGGGGCCGCGGGCGGCCGCTCCCTGGCTCGTGCTCTTCGTGGGCCTGTTGGTCGCGAGCGCCTTCATTGAGCTGGACAGCACCGATGAGCTCTCGGCGAACGCGGTCGAGACGTTCTTTGTGCTCAACCTGGGCGCTGTCACCGTCGTTGCCTTCGGGCTCGTCGCTGTCCTGCTCGGCGGCCGGGACGCGACGACAGACGCAGTTCGTGCGCTCGTCCGACGCTACTTGTCGCCCGGCGTTGCTTCGACGCTGCTCGCGGAGCCGCGACGGCTCGAGCTCGGAGGCGAGGTCGCCGAGGTGACCGTGCTGTTCGCCGACCTCCGAGGGTTCACGGCCGCGAGTGAGCGGATCGCGCCGGACGATGCGGTGCGGCTCCTGAACCGCTACTTCGCGCTCGCGCTGCCCATCGTCGAGGCAGAAGGGGGCACGCCGATCCAGCTCGCGGGGGATCAAGTGATGGCGATCTTCAACGCCCCGGAGCGTTACGCGGACCACGCGCTCCGCGCTGCGCGCGCGGCGCTCGAGATCCAACGGCAGGTCGACGCCGAGATCGGCGCCGAGCCGCTCCCGCGTTTCGGGATCGGCATCAACACGGGCTCTGCGCTCGTGGGGAACATCGGGAGCGAGAGCTTCTTCAACTTCACGGCGGTCGGCGACACGACGAACCTCGCTGCCAGGCTGACAGCGGAGGCCGCCGCCGGCGAGGTGGTGCTCGGACCGGCAACCGCGGATGCCGTGCACGTCATCGCGCGCCTGACCGCGCGACCGGGTCTCAACGTGAAAGGTCGGGCGGAGCCGGTCGAGGCGTTCGTGCTCGAGGAACTCGACGCGCCCCGCTGACTTTCGCGCGCGTTTGACCGTGACTCTGAACGTCACCGTTGCCGTGTTTACGTCCGTGTCCGTCGCGGAGCACGTGACGAGCGCTCGACCGACCTTGCGACCTGCGGCCTCGATCGTGACGGCAGTCTCGGGCGTCTATCCGGTCCGGACGACGACGAGCTTGTCCGCACCCGACTCGGCGCCCCAGACCTCTCCCGGGCGGCCGAGGAGTTGGCGCACGGCGGCGCCGCCGGTCGGCAGTCGAACGACCCGGAAACGCAAGGTGCGCGGGTCGAAACGGACGATCGCATTCGCGCCGAAGTCGGTCAGCCAGACGACATCGCGGTTGTCCACGTAGATCGCGTACGGCTGAGCGTTCGACCCAGGCAGCCGCCACTCACGCCAGCGGCGCGTGCTCGGCTCGTACCGCGCGACCTGGCCGACGTTCCACTCGCTCACCCAGATCCGGTTCTTCGAGTCCGACCAGAGGCGGCGCGCACCCTGTCCCCGTGTCGGTGGCTGGAGCACCGTCGCGCGGCCCGTTCGCGTGTCGATCCGCGCGACGTGGCTCCCAGCGAGCGACGCGTAGTAGACCGCACCCGACGGCGTCGCGTCGATGCCGTACGGACCGGCCCCACGCGGTGCAGAGAACACGCGCACTCGTCCCGTGCGTGGGTTGACGCTGCCGTAAACGCCGCTCTGCCCCGTGAACCAGAGGACGCCGCGACGGTCGAACGTCGCCGTGTTCAGGTTCGCGTACCTGGAGGTCGGAAGCGGGAACCGCCGGACCTGATGTGTGCCTGCGTCAACCCGGACGATCGCGTTCAACCCGCTGTCGGTCACCCACGCGGCACCGTCGGGTCCAACGATCACGCCGTGCGGCGACGACCCTGCGCCCAACGGAACGCGCCGGATCGAGCCCGTGCGCGGGTCGAGGCGGCCGAGCTCGCCCGTGTGCTGGCCGGTGTACCAAACCGTTCCGTCGCGCGCGGGTGCGACGTCGTGAGGATGCGACCCGGCGGGCACGGCGTACTCCCGCAGCGTGAGACGCTCCGGGGCAGCGGCCAAACCGTTCCCGCTCCCGCCGGCAAGCCCGGCGAGCACGACCGTCGCGGCTATCCACCTCGCAACCCCCGAGCGGGTCACCATGCTCGGAGGGTAGCTGGGAACCTGCCGGCGTTTAGCTCTGCTTTAGCCGCTTGCGCGTTGCAGCGTAAGAAGACACACCGACACGCTCCTGCGATCGGCAGCCATCGCAGGGAGAGACAATGGATACCACCACGAGAAGGAATCGGACGCGACGCTTCAGCCGCGTCCTCGTCCTAGGCTTGGCCACCGCGTCGGTCGTCGCCCCTAGCGCGACCGCGTACCCAGACAGCTACAAGCCCGAGTTCGACGTCAGACGCCTCGACGATTCGGGAAGCGTGTCGAATCGAGGCACGCACCCCGGGCCGAGATTCGTGATCGACATGAAGGTCGGCCCCGCGGCGACCGTGACGAAGTCGGATGCGCGGACCTCAGGCGACTCGAGTCTTCGCAGCGTGACGATTGGTCTCGGCGTTGCAGTCGCGCTGGTGCTCGGGTTGGCACTTGCGGCGGCGCGAGTCAACCGCCCGCGCTCGGCGCATCCGTAGACAGGCGTGCGGGCGATCGTCGCGGCCACGATCGCCCGCCGGTCCTGCGAGTCGGGCGGCGTTCCGGGTTCGAGGGGACGGGCCTAGACTGCGCTCATGAACGCCACGAGCGAGCGCGTGGCGCTCGCGGCCTTCTTCACCGGCGCGATCCTCGCCGGCGGCAACGGCGTCGGTGTCCGCTTCAGCAACCGTGAGCTTGCGCCGCTCTGGGGAGCCGGATTCCGCTTCGCGCTCGCCGGGGCACTGCTCGCGGCCGTCATGGCAGTGCTCAAGCTCGCCGTTCCGCAGGGACGGGCCCTCGCCGGCGCGATCGTCTTCGGGGCACTGAACTTCGGAGGCGCATTCGCCCTTGCCTACTACGCGCTCGTTCGGATGCACGCCGGAATCGGGCAGCTGGTGCTCGCGCTCGTGCCGCTCGCGACGCTGCTCCTGGCTGTGTTGCAGCGGCAGGAACGGCTTCGCATCGCAGCCCTCGGCGGAGCACTCGTTGCGCTCGCGGGAATCGCCGTGATGTCTCGAGAAGCGCTTGGCGGATCCGTTCCCCCGCTCTCCCTGCTCGCCGCCGTGGGCAGCGCATTCTGCTTCGCACAGGCGGCGGTCGTGGTCCGTCGCTTTCCTCCGGTTCACCCGGTCACGTTGAACGCCATCGGCATGACCGCGGGCGCGTTGCTCCTCGTCGTCGGCTCGATCCTCGCCGGCGAGCAGATCGAGCTTCCGGAACGCGCGGCCACGTGGGCGGCGATCGCGTACCTGGTAGTGGCGGGATCCGCGTTGGTGTTCGTGCTGTACCTCGTTGTACTCCGGTATTGGGAGGCGTCCCGCGCGGCCTACACGTTCGTGGTCGTCCCCGTGGTCACCCTCCTCCTGTCTGCATGGCTCGACGACGAGCCGATCGGCATCGGGCTGGTGCTGGGCGGATCGTTGGTGCTCACGGGCGTGTATGTCGGCGCACTGCGTCGTCGCCGCTCGCCGTCACCCATCGATGCTTGAAAGCGTCCGGCGATCGGGCGGCTGCTCAGGGCGGGATTGCCGACGCCACCATTCGGCCTCAGAATCGCCCCGTGCGGAAAGCGCGAGCGGCAGTAGGCAGTTTGGTATTCCTCGTGCTGGTGCCGGGTGTCGTCGCGGGCCTGGTCCCGCGGTTGCTCACGGGCTGGGACGTCCGAGAGCCGTGGCCGCACTGGATGCCGCTACGAGTGGCAGGCTGGATCCTGCTGGCCGCCGGCGTCTTCGTCCTCCTGCAGGCGTTCGTGCGCTTCGTCGTCGAAGGCCTCGGTACGCCTGCGCCGGTCGCTCCGACCGAGCTGCTGGTCGTCGGCGGGCTCTACCGCCACGTCCGGAATCCCATGTATCTGGCGGTCGCGGCGATCATCGTCGGGCAGGCGCTGCTACTCGGACAGCCGATCTTGCTGCTGTACGCCGGAGCATTCGCAATCGCTGTTGCCGCTTTCGTGCACTGGTACGAGGAGCCGACCCTGCGCCGACAGTTCGGTGAGCAGTACGAGGCGTATCAGCGTGCAGTGCCGGCCTGGTGGCCGCGCCGCGAGCCGTGGGAGGCGGGCGACGTCGACCACTTCTGAACCTGAATGAACATCACAACGACCAGCGCAGGAACGCGCACCACGTCGACGCGACCGCGTACACCTGCATTCGATCTAGAAAACGGTGGCCCAGTCGTTCTCGATGCTGACGAGAGCCTAGTCGAGTCGTCGGGGTAGGCTGCGGCCGGTGTTCTTCGGCCTGGGTAGCTGGGTTCTCGCGCTCGTGCTCGCGGGCATCATGTTCGGGGCGACGGCCATCGGGCTCGTCGCCGGACGGTCGCTGAGCCGTCATGCGGACACGTTGCGCGAGCCGTTGGGCATCGTCCAGGGTGCGCTGCTCACGCTCGTCGGGCTCATCCTCGCGTTCGGGCTCGCGATGGCCGTCGGTCGTTACGACTCGAGGCGCGCCGCGGTCGTCAATGACGCCAACGCGATCGGCACCTCCTACCTGCGCGCGCAGACGCTGCACGAGCCGGTCCGGAGTCTCTCGCTCCCACTCTTCGTTCGGTACACCGACGAGAGCATCCGCCTTTCGAACTCGGTTCCCGAGAGCTCTGCCGCGAAGCGCGCGATCGCTGCCGAGTCGGTGCTGCAGCGCGAGCTCTGGAACCTCGCCGGCAGGGCGCTCGACGACCAGCCGATTCAGTCGGCGCCCCGCCTGTACGTAGAGAGCCTGAACGAGATGATCGACATGCAGACGACTCGGGTGTCCGCGCTGAACAACCGCGTCCCTCACGCGATCCTCTGGGTCGAGGTGATCGGAGCTGCGACGGCGCTGGGGCTGATGGCGCTCTATCTGGCGGCTCTCTCCCGCGGCGTCGTCACGATGGTGCTCGCTGCCGGCCTGATCACGCTGCTGCTCTACGTCACGTTCGACCTCGATCGGCCCGAGCGCGGACTGATCAAGATTCCGGACGCGCCGCTGGTCAACCTCCGCGCGTCGATGGAGTTGCCCCCGGCGGCCGACGCGCCGCGCTAGATTCGGCTCATGGCGGTCACGCCCGACGCGCAGCGCTTCGCCCGACGGGCCGGAGGCGACGTCGGCGAGGGCATCGCAGCGATCCTCTCGCTGCTCGGTCTTCCCGGCCTGATCTCGTTCGCCGGCGGCTTCCCGGATCCCTCGACGTTCCCGCGCGAGCGCGCGGCCGCGCTGCTCGGTGAGTTCGCGGCGACAGGTGAGACGAGCGCGTTCCAGTATGCGCCCACCCGCGGCCTGGCCGGCGCGGTGGATGCGGTTGCCGGGCGCCTCGAGGCCACGCAGGGACGCAGACCGGCCGACGACGAGCTCCTGATCGCGAGCGGCGCGATCGAGGGTCTCGAGCTCGTCTCGAAGACGTTCCTCGACCCGGGCGACGTCGCGGTCGTCGAGGGGCCGACGTACCTCGGCGCGATCATGGCCTTCCGCGGCTACGACGCCGAGCTGGTCGCCGTCCCGATGGACGAGCACGGGCTGCAGGTCGACGAGCTCGAGCGACGGCTCGCCGACGGTGTGCGCCCCAAGCTGCTCTACACGATCCCCGACCACCAGAACCCGGCGGGCGTGAGCATGTCGAGCGAGCGCCGCGAGCGGCTCGTCGAGCTCGCGCAACGCCTCGGGTTCCTGATCGTCGAGGACGTGGCGTACCGCGAGCTCGCGTTCGACGGCGACGCACTGCCGAGCCTCTGGAGCCTCGCACCGGACGCGGTCGTGCAGCTCGGGACGACCTCGAAGACGTTCTTCCCCGGCGTGCGGCTCGGGTGGGCCGTCGGGCCGGCGAAGATCTCCGCGCAGCTCGTCAACGCGAAGCAGAACACCGATCAGTGCGCCGGCGCGCTCGGGCAGCGACTCTTCGAGGAGTACGTGCGCCGTGGCTGGATCGAGGAGCAGCTCGTGCAGTCGCGCGCGCTCTACCGCCGCAAGTGCGAGCGCATGCTCGCGGCACTCGAGCGCTTCATGCCGACCGGCGCGCAATGGACGCAACCGGAGGGTGGTTTCTTCTCGTGGCTGACGCTGCCCGACGGCATCGACGCCGCCACGCTCGCAAAGACCGCGGTCGAGCAGGGGATCGGCATCGTCCCCGGTGGACTGTTCTTCTCGGACGGACGTGGCACGGACAACGTGCGTCTCTCTTTCAGTATGGTCGACGAGTCGCAGATCGACGAAGGCATCGAGCGGCTCGCGTCGCTCGTCACGCGCTAGCGCGGCGCGAGCCCACGACGAGCAATCAGGTTGCTCTACGGCCAGCGGGGATCGGGCGGATCCGCCGTCGGCGAAAAAGCGTCACGATGGGCGCCAACGTCTTTGGGGACCAGGGAACGCGTGTGCGCGTCGCCGTTCGCATCGCGGCACCTCTGTGAAGTCGATCGGCCTCGTGAAGCAACTCCGCCTCGCGGTCCCGGCCGAGCATGCGATACATCTCGTCCATGGCCGCACGCTAGGGAGGTATGCGACCGACGATGACGGGGATGTTCCCTATCTTGGGACTTCCGCCTCCCTATCTTTCACGCCCAGCTGCGCGGCCTTCTCCGCAGCCTCGCCGCGGTTCCGGACGTCGAGCTTGCGAAGGATCGAGGACACGTGATGGTCAACCGTCTTCGCCGACACGACGAGCCTCTGCGCGATCTCCACGTTGCGCAGACCCTGACTCAGCAGGGTGAGCACCTCGAGCTCCCGTGCGGTCAGGCGAGCCGGGTTCGCGCGCGTACGGCTATGAGGCCCGCGTGGGACTACGCGGGCGCCAAGCTCGCGTAGCCGAGACGCGACTCTGCGTGCCATCGGTTGGGCGCCGAGCGACTGGAAGAGGGCGAGCGACTCGCGGAGATCTCCCTCGGTCGAGCTGTCCCCGAGCGCCAGCGCCTGGTGGTACGGACAGCCGATCTGCTTCCAGGCTTCTGCCGCGGCGCGGTGCAGGCCCTGCACGTGGAGTACGTACGGCTCGGCCGAGCCGTCGAGGAGTTCGCGGGCCACCCCCGTCTTCCACGCCCAAAGGCCGGCCTCGCCGCGGAACCACGGCTCGGTCGGAACCGTCAGCACCGTCGTGAGGCCGAGCTGTGCTTCGGCCGCGGCACAGGCCGGATCGTCCTCGAGCCACGCAGCCTCGGCGCGAGCGTTGTAGAGCGGGCCAAGGTCCTGCACCTCGCCGCTCCGTCTGGCCAACGTGAGCGCTTCGTCGAGCGGGCCCCACGGATCGGGATCACCACGCCGTGCGCGCAGTCGGCCGACGACGGTGAGCGCCTTCACGCGAATCGGCGTCGCGGTTCGGCTCTCAGCGGCAACGGTCGTCGCGAGGGCGTCCGCCTCGACCCAGCGGCCGCGGTCGAGGTCGAGTTCCGCGAGGTCGGTGAGCAGCCGACGCCGGTACAGATGAAGATCGTGATCTCGCTCGTCCAAGAACCGGAGTGCCTCGTCGCGATAACGATCCGCCATCGCGTATCGCTTCTTCTCCTTCCCTACCTCGACGAGATTGATGAACGCCCGGGCGGCGTTGTCGTCGTGACCCGCCGCGAGCGCCCGCGCAAGACCCTCTTCCAGCTGCAGCCATCCGCGTTCGTCGCTCAAATAGATCCTGGCATAGCCCATGGTCGTCAGAGCGTGCGCGGCCACGTCCTCGTCCCGAAGCCGCTCAGCAAGCTCGAGCGCGCGTTCGCCCCAGGCGAGCGCCGCGGCGTCGTCCAACCCACGCACCAGCGTCCGCTGGGCAACGGCTGCGTACGCACGAGCAAGCTCGGGCCCTTCGGGCGAGACGGTCTCGAGGAGCCCGACGCTGCGTTCGGCCGTCTCCAGCGCGCGGTCGCCGTCGCCCGCGAACCACAACATCAGCGAGAGCGCACAGAGGCAGTCGCCCTCGCCGCGCACGTCCTCGAGCCTTCGCCAGCACTCGAGTGCTTCCCGTTGCGACACAGTCGCCGACTCGACGTCGTCGACCAACAGGGACTCGTGTGCGTGGCCCTCGAGGAGCTGCGCCCGCATGGTGTCGTCGAGGCCGGCTGCGAATCGAAGGGCCGTCGCATAGTGTGCTGCCGCCTCGGCGTGGGCCCCCAAGCTCGCCGCCCGCTTGCCGCAGCGGAGGCGAACTCGAGGACCGCGTCGGCGTCGTCACTCTCGACCGCGTGCAGCGCGAGCCGGGATGGATCGCCGTCCCGGCGTCTCAGCGCCTCCACCGTCCGGCCGTGGAGCGTCACGCGCTCTTCGTGCGACAGCGAGTCGTGAATCGCCCGCTGAGCAAGTTCGTGGCGAAACTGCAAGACGCCGCCGTCTACCTCGAGGATGCCGTTCTCGACGCACTCCGCGAAAGCCGCGCCGGCACGAGCGCCGACCTCCTGCGCGAGCGAGGACTCGAACCGTGGTCCAAGCACCGATGCGACCTTAAGGAGCGCTTGCGCGCCGCGACTGAGCCGCGAGGCGCGTGCAAGGACGGCATCACGGATCGTCGGCGGAATCTCGTCGTCGTGAGCTGCGACCGCTTCGGTGACGAAGAACGCGTTGCCGCCCGTCGCGCGATGCAGAGCCGCAGGATCGAGGTCGCTCGAAGCAGCAATCGCGCCGACTGCCTCGAGGGACAGCGGCGGTACCCGAATCTCGGCGGTGAACGCAGCCGGGAGGTCGCCGAGCGCGAGCCGCAGCGGGTGTGCGCTTCCAACCTCCTCGTCACGAAACGTTCCGACGACAAGGATCGGCATGTCCCGGAGCCGCCGACCGACCACACGGAGCACGTCGAGCGTGCCCTCGTCCGCCCAATGGAGATCCTCGAAGACGATCACCGGCGGCGACCGCCGAGGTTGGCGAAGCAGTGTGAGAAACGCCGCGAACACTTGATCGCGATCGGCCGCATCGAGCGCTGCGCGAAGCGGACCCTCGACCTTGTCGGCGATGTCCGCCAGCGGCGCGAACGGCCGACGCGGCGCAGCCGGATCGCACCAGCCCCACAGCGTCTGGACACCTTCGCCGAGATCTGCGCAGAACGCCTCGACGAGCGACGACTTGCCCACGCCGGCCTCCCCGGTGACGAGCACGAGCCGGCCGGGGCGACTGCTCGCTCCTGCCATTAGGGCAGCGAGCTCCGCGAGAAGCGGCTTTCGCTCGTCGGAAGTCATGCGACGATCGTACGTCCCCTTGGACGTCCCTCAGCCCGGAGCGCGCAGAAAGGTGACGACGTGCTCGGCGAAGAGCAAGCGCTGAGGCCGAATCATCTGAACGAGAAGGGGGCCGCCCAATGGGGCGGCCCCCCTTCGTTCGGACCGAGCGGTGCTCAGCCGTCGGAAGACTCGTACGCCCTCCTCAGGCTTTCGATCTCGATCTTGCCCATCTGCAGCATCGCGTTCATGACCCGGTTCGCCTTCTCGCGGATCCTCGTCGCCGAGCAGCTCGCCCAGGGCGCTGGGGATGATCTGCCACGAGACGCCGAACTTGTCCGTGAGCCAGCCGCACTGCCCCTTCTCTCCGCCTTCGGAGAGCTTCTCCCAGAGCTGATCGACCTCTTCCTGGGTCTCGCAGTCGACGAACAGCGAGAAGCCCTGCCCGAACGTGAACGACGGACCGCCGTTCAGCGCCATGAACTCCTGGCCGTCGAGCTCGAACGTCGCAGTCATCATCGAGCCCTCTTCTCCCGGGCCGGCTGCGCCGTAGCGGCGCGTGCTCGTGATCTTCGAGTTCGGGAAGACCGACGTGTAGAGGTTGGCGGCCTCTTCGGCTTGGCCGTCGTAGGTCAGGAACGTGGTGATCTTCTTCTGCATGCTTCGAGTGCCTCCTCAGGCTCGTCGAGTGGCTCTGGTGGCGTCTCTCTAGAGACTGGCTGAGCCGCGAGAACTCATCGCGCATGCGGCGGCGACGTCGGCGGCCTCGTTCTGCGGCCGCAAGGGAAGAAACTGCACCCCTCCGCCCGTCTATTAATCAGACGAGTTGCGCGCCGAGCCGGTTGCGGCTCAGAGCGCCACGACAACGAGGAGGCCCAGATGACTGCTGCTCCCGAAGCGATGCTCCCGATCGTCGCCAAGCGCGACTGGAATCGACCGACGATCAAGGACTGGGTCGACGTGCTGGCAACGGTTCCACTGTTCGAGCGCGTCGGCAGGCGACGGCTGCGCAAGGTCGCCGAGCTCGCGGAGGTGCGCGAGTTCGAACCGCGCAGCGTCGTCCTGCAGGCCGGCGATCCACCGGACGGCTTCTACGTCGTGCTCTCCGGAGACGCGAAGGTCGTCGGCCGCCCCCGCTCCCGCCCTCGCACGCTTCACACCGGCGACTACTTCGGCGAGATGGCGCTGCTCGACGGCGAGCCGCGATCGGCGACGGTGGTCTCGGTGGGCGAGCTCCAGACGATGCGGCTTCCGCGCCGGTCGTTCGTGAAGCTCCTCGAGCGCGAGCCGCAGATCGCCCTGCGGCTCCTCGGCGAGCTCGCCGGAAGGCTTCGCCGAGTGGAGAGTTCCGGCGCCGTCGCGTGACGTCAGGCTTCCGCAAGCACCTGCGCTTTCTCCGTTAGCGGCTCGCGCAGCGCACGCGACGCGATGTGCTTCGCGATGTACTCGGCGTCGCGGCCGAGGCCCGGCAGCACGTCGGACGAGAGCGAGTACTGGAAGACCAGCCCGAGGAAGCACAGCCCGGGTTCTGACTCGACGACTCCCCGGTAGTGCATCGGCTGGCCGTCGTCCCCGAACACGGGCAGGTCGATCCACCCGAAGTCGGTGCGGAAGCCCGTGCACCACACGACGTTCGCGACGTCCATGACGCGCTCGTCCTCGAGCACCGGCATGCCGTCCTGCACGCCCACGACGCGCGGGACGCGCTCGACGCCGGCCGCGAGGAGATCCTTCAGCTTCGTCCGGATCAGCGGATCGCCTTTCGCGATGAGCTTCGGACCGAGCTTGCGGCCGATCGGCGTATCGACCCTCAGGACGCGATGTCCGAAGAAGCGGAAGACACGGAACCCCAACCGCGCCGGCCGGGTTCCGTGGCGAACCGGGATCTGGCCTGTGCTCGGTCCCGCCAGCCAGACACGGTGCTTGCCCGCGAGATCCATCGCGATCTCGGCGCCGGAGTTGCCTGCGCCGACGAGCAGGACGTCGCCGTCTTGCAGCTGTGACGGCGACCGGTAGTCGCGGGAGTGCAGCTGCACGACCCGCGGATCGAGCTGCGACGCGAAGGCCGGCGACCTTCGGGATCTGGTGCGCGCCCGTCGCGACGACGACGTTCTCGGCCTCGAAGCGAAGGTCGCCCGCCGAGACGACGAACCGGCCGTCGACTTTCGTCAGCCCGTCCACGCTGACGCCGGTTCGCACCGGCAGCTCGAAGCGTCCGGCGTACTCCTCGAGGTAGTCGGCCATCTCGTCCTTCGTGACGAACGACCAGGACGGTCCGGGGTGCGACATGCCGGGCAGCCGGCTGAAGTGAGCCGGAGTGAACAGCCGCAGCGAGTCCCAGCGCTTGCGCCAAGCGTCGCCGACCCGCTCGTTCGCGTCCAGGATCACGAACGGCCGTCCGCGCTTGGCCAGGTAGTAGCCGGCTGTGAGACCCGCCTGGCCGCCGCCGATGATCACGGTCTCGAAACGCTCTGTCTGTGCCTTGGTGCCCATCACGTTGCCTCCTCGGTGCGTCGTGTCGATACGAGCACGCTAGGAACCGGAGGCGAGACCGGCATCGCGCGGATCCACCAACTCGAGGACGACCGTCGTGTGGTCATTTCTGACCACGGAGCGGCTCAGAACATCGCGCTGTGCACGGGCCAGAGCTCCCGCCGCGGGGGCGGGCCCTCGAGTCCGAGCGCCCGAAGAGCCGGAACGAACCGGTCCTCGTAGAAGCGATCCGCGTCCTCTTCAGAGGTCCACACCTCGATCACCCGCCACCCACCGCTCGGGCCCGGCCCGGCGACGTGGAAGACGCCGCCCGCCGGCTTCTCCAGCCCGAGCTGCGCGCGGATCTGCTCGTAGACCTCCTGCGAGCCCTCCGGGTTGTCCACCATCATCGCGATCGCCACTTCCGTGCAACGTAGGCGGCGCACGGCCAGGCCGCATCGCGAGGATCGACCAGTTCGGCGCGGGATGGTCCGTGGTCACTTCTGACCACGGCGCGTCGTCAGACGAGCTCGTGCTCGAACGCGAACGCGGTGGCCGCGGTTCGCGACGACACGCCGAGCTTGGCGAAGATGTTCTGCACGTGCCGGGCGACGGTGTGCCGGCTGACGACGAGCGCCTCTGCGATCTCGCGGTTCGTCTTCCCTGACGCGATCAGGCGAAGCACCTCCAACTCTCGCTCGCTCAGTCCGTGCAGCTCATCGGGAACGGCGCCGCGGACGAGTGCGTCCACGCGGGCGAGATCGGGCGCGGCTCCAAGCTCCTCGAAGACGCTGCGGGCCGCGTCGAGCTCGAGCGCAGCGCTGTCGTGGTCGCCAAGGGCACCGCACGCTCGTCCCACGAGCACCCGTACGCGGGCGGCCTCGTAGGGCGCATCGAGCTCCTCCCACACATGCCATGCGCGGCGCAGCGAGACGAGCGCGCTCTGCGCGTCGCCCTCCGACAGGTCGACCGATCCCTCGACCCGCGCCGCGATCGCCTGCAACATCGAGCTCTCGCCCGCCGTCGCGATCTCCGTGAGCTCCCGTGACGCGTCACGAGCCGCCTCCGCCTCGCCGACCGCGAGCATGATCTCCACGTAGGCGGGCAGCATCCTCGCGCGCGACATGGGCTGGGCGGTCTCCCCGACGAGGCGGCGGATAGCCGCAGCCGCCGCGACGTCGTCGCCTTGGTCGAGACGCAGCAGCGCCAGCCCCGGTTGCGGCTCGCGGCCGAACCGATTGGCGTCGCGGTACGCCGCCTCGGCTGCCTCGAAGTCGCCCTGCAGACGATGGAGCTCCCCTTGCTGGTAGAGGGCCTGGCCCGTCGCCGGGCGGTTCATCGCCTGCTCGCAGCGCTCGCGCGCCAGCCGCGCCTCCGACAACGCGTCCTGCCAAGCGCCGTGCAGCTGCATGATCCCCGCGCGGTGCGCGAGGCACCGGCCGCTGAAGGCCACCATCTGCGGCTGCTCCTCGCACCAGCGCGCCAGAGCATTGGTCCACTCGTGCGCGCGGCGCGGATCGTACGCCTCCTCGCAGCCGGCGATCACACCGCAGTAGACGATGCCGGTGAAGATCGGCGACACGTTGCCGGCCGTGACCGACACCATCGCCTCGTCCAACAGCCGGAGGCCTTCCTCGATCCGGGTCTGACCGATGCGGGCCAGACCTTGCATGTGTACTGCAACGGTAAAGAGGTCTGCATCGCCGAAGCGCTCGCCGATCGCGGCGATCTCCCGTGCAGCCTCATACGACCCCTCGAAGTCCCCGCTGATCTGTCGTCGGAGCGCGACGGGCATCAGCAGATAGCCCTGCTCGACGCAGTCCTGCCCGTCGACGAGCCGCTCGGCCCGGCCGAACCATCCGCCGGCCGAACCCACCTCGCCTCGGAGTGCGAGGTTCATGCCGAGCCAGAAAGCGCACCGCGCGGCGCGGAGCGACTCGCCGGCGTCCACGTACGCGTCGTGCGCACGCTCGAGGAGCACCAGCAGCTCGTCCATCCTCCCGACCATGGACGCCGAGATCGCCAGCGGCTCGAGGTCGTCGGCCCCCAGCGGCGACGCCTGATCGGCGCTCGACAGCGCAGTGTAGGCATCGAGCCACGCTCGGCCTGCATACGCCTGACGACCGCGCTCGAGCTCGCTGACCGCGTGGCCCACGAGGGGGATTGTCGCGCGTCCGACGACTGCCTGCGGCGACCGGAAGAAGTCGAGGTGCCCGGTCAGTCGGCTTGGGCGAGCGGCGGACCGCGGCGTGGGACCGGGGCCGAGTGGATGATGGACGTCGTCGTCAGGCCGTACGGCGTGAAGCGGTCGAGCAGCTCCTCGAGGTCCTCGATCGCGCGGAGGTGCAGCTTCAGCAAATAGCAGTCCTCGCCCGTGATGCGGTAGCACTCGGCGACTTCGGAGGTCTGGCGTGCGATTTCCGGAATCTTTGCCAGCTGGCCAGGTGCCGGGCGGATTCGCACGACGGCAGAGATCGGGAAGCCGATCGCGCGCGCATCGATCTCCGCGTGGTAGCCGGTGATCACACCGGCCCGCTCGAGACGTTGCACTCGCTCTGCCACGGCGGGTGCGGACATCGAGATCCTTCGGCCGAGCTCGGCGACGCTGAGCCGGCCGTCTGCCTGGAGCTCCTTCAAGAGACGAAGGTTGATCGGGTCGAGCAGGTTTGCTTCGTAGGCCCTTGCGTCTCGTGTCCGTGCTTTGCTGGCCATTGCGCACCAAATCCCTTCGATCTCGTCTTCCGCAGCGACGGCCTCCACGGGAGTATGGCGCAGATTGGAGCACGAACCCACAGGCCGCATCCGTCCGGAGCTCTACTTCGTCGGCAGCGCGGTCTTCCACTACCTCGGACCCGCGTTTGCGGTCCTGCTGTTCGCGCGCATCGACCCGCTGGGGGTCGCGTGGCTCCGGATCGCAAGCGCCGGCGCGCTCTTCGCGCTCTGGCGCCGTCCGTGGCGCGCGATGCGTGACGTCGACCGGGAGACGAAACTGCTCGTCGTCGCGCTCGGACTCGTCTTCGCGGTCATGAACAGTTGCTTCTACGTCGCGATCGACCGATTGCCGCTCGGCACCGTCGCGGCCATCGAGTTCCTGCCCGTGATCGGGCTCGCCGCTCTCGGAGCGCGGACACTCCGGAACGCCGTCGCGCTCGCGCTGGCCGTCTCCGGCGTGTACGTCTTGACCGACGTCCGGTTGGAAGGCGAACCGGTCGGCCTCGCGTTCGCGTTCGCGAACGCCGCACTGTTTGCTCTCTACATCGTGCTCGCGCACCGAATCTCACGGGGCACGTCGCTCGGCCGCCTCGACGGCCTCGCCGCTGCGATGCTCGTCGCGACGGTTGCGATCACGCCGATCGGTGGCTGGAGCGCCGCGCCCGCGCTGCTCGATCCCGTCGCCGTCGCGGCCGGGATCGGCGTCGGCTTGGCCTCGTCCGTGATCCCGTACGTCTTCGACCAGCTCGCCATGGCGCGGCTCAGCCGCGCGACGTACTCGCTGATGGTGTCACTGCTTCCTGCCACTGCGACCGTGATCGGCGTGATCGTGCTCGCCCAGATTCCGTCCGCGATCGAGCTGCTCGGCGTCGGACTCGTGATCGCTGCGGTCGCGGTGCACCGCGAGCCCGCCGCTCGACCCACGGCCCATGCGTCACCCTCTCCTGCCGCTGCGACTTGATCCGCTCGCGCTGCTCAGGACGACGGCGCCCCGCGTGGGTCGTCGGCGACCTGCGGTTCCACGGCCTCGATCTTGTCGACGATCACGTACTCGTCGGTCCAGTCCACTGCGCGCTCGATCTCCGGGGTCTCGTGACCCGGGCGGACGACGAAGCGATCGTCCTGCGCGCGGACGGCCTCGTAGACGTCGAGCGGCATCCGAAGTCGTTCGCCGCAGCCGCCCTCGACGCCGCACTCGCAGAAGAACTCCACCACCCCGTCCGGAGACCAAGCCTGTGCGGACTCGCCGAGCTGCGCGATCCGCTCGTTCACCTCGCGGAAGATCGCCTCGTTGCGCGCCTGACGGCGAAAGCCTTCGTCGAGACCAATCATGGAGACCCGAGACGCAGCATACGCGGCTAACGCCGCTCGGTGGCCAGTCGCAGCCCGAGGCCGACCAGCACCGAACCGACAACCGCATCGAGAGCACGGCGGACCGCCGACCGGCGCAGTACATCGCCGGCTCTCGAGACGACGGCCGCGTATGCCGAGAGCCAGACGAACGTCATCGAGCAGAAGACCAGGCCGAGCGCGAGCAGCGCAGCGAACGACTCGCCGCCGAACTGCGGGAGCAGGCTCGTGAAGAAGACCGCCATCTTCGGGTTGCCGAGATTGCTGAGCAGACCCTGTCGGAACGCTCGCGAGGCCCCGACTCTCGGCGCCGCCCGGTCCTGCGAGGCGTGCGTGCGACTTCGCAGCGCGTCGCGAAGCGACTGGAGCCCGAGCACGACGAGATAGGCCGCGCCCGCCAGCTTCACCGTGCGGAACACCGGCTCCGAGGCGGCGACCAGGGCAGCCAGGCCGAGGCTCGTGGCCAGCGTCCATACCGCCTGCCCGGCCGAGACGCCCGCGGCGGTCGCGACACCGGCGCGGCGTGCCCCCGCAAGCGTGTTCCGGATCGTCAGCACCGTGTCCTGTCCGGGCGTGACGATCACAACGGCGGCGACGGCGAGGAAGGCCGCGAGCTCCACGTGCGCCGACCTTACGACGCGCCTGCCGCCGGGTCTAGGGTTTCGGTGTGGCGGTCCCCGCGATCAGCTGCAACGAGCTCCTTCGCAAGATCGAGGGCGGCGAGCAGTTCGTCCTCGTCGACGCGCTGCCGCCGATGTCCTTCGCGCACTCGCACCTGCCCGGCGCACTCAACCTCCCGCCCGAACGTGTCGACGCATCCGTCGCGAAACGCCTCCCGAACAAGGACGCCGAGGTCGTCGTCTACTGCGCGAACCCGGAGTGCGAAAGCTCGACCGACACAGCGGCGCGCCTCGTCGCGCTCGGATATCCGAATGTCCGCCACTACGCGGGCGGCAAAGATGAGTGGAGAGAGGCGGGCTTGCCGCTCGAACGTGCCGGAAAGCCCTTCGAATACCACTGAGCTCATTGCCTGCTACCCTTAAACGGAAGATCTAGAGCGAGTCGGTTGTGCGCTTGTGCGCCTCTCTTACTTGTTCGTGAAGTGATGTAAGGAGGTGTTTCTATATGGCAAGCGGAACCGTTAAGTGGTTCAACGACAGCAAGGGATACGGGTTCATCGCCCCTGAGGATGGTGGCAAGGACCTCTTCGTCCACCACAGCAGCATCAGTGGTGACGGCTTCAAGACCCTGGCTGAAGGCGCGAAGGTCGAGTACGAGTCGCGTCAGGGCGACAAGGGCCCCGAGGCGACCAACGTCGTCCTCGCCGCCTCTTAAGGCGCCGAGCAAGTCCCAGGCTGTGGCCGCTTCGGCGGCCACAGCCATCTGAATACCGAAGACCGAAAGGAAAGCCATCGCAGACAAGGAAGCGAAGGTCGAGATGGAGGGCGAGGTGATCGAGGCCCTGCGCAACCGGATGTACCGGATCCAGCTCGACAATGGACATGAGACACTCGGCTACATGGCCGGGAAGATGAAGCGATACCGGATCCGGATCGGGCTCGGCGATCGCGTGAAGATCGAGCTGTCGCCGTACGACCTCGAACGCGGCCGGATCGTCTACAGGCTGTCATGAGGATGAACGGCAGGACCCCGCGCGGCAAGATGCTCTGGTTCAACGAGGAGAAGGGCCACGGCTACATCGAGACCGACGAGGGCGAACGCCTCTACGTCGAGGGCACCGGCTTCGAGGCCGCGCCCCCTGAAGGTCCCGTCGCCGGGCTCGTCGTCGAGTTCCGCGTGGTGGAAGGCCCCGGCGGACGTTTCGCCGAGGCGACGAAGTTCGTCGAAGACATCGCGCCCCGACGCGCCCGCAGGCGCGGCTCGCGCTAGCCCGTTGCGCAAGTCGCGAATCCGCTAGCGCGGATCCACGACGCGCGAAGACCCTAAAGGCGGCCGCTCCGCGGCCGCTGTCCCAGCGATTTCACATTGAGTCGTTACCTGCTCCCTGCTAGAAGTCCGCGCGTGAGCGCGTTCCCCTTGCCCGGCTCGCACAAAGCGGTCGTTGCGGTGCCTGCACCCGGCGCAGGCGTCGGCTGGTGGGCGGGATCGTCGAGCGCAGCGCTCGACGAGGACGGTACGTTCGTCGTCGCCTACCGCGTCCGCACCGGCGAGAAGGGACGAGGCTCGACGGTCGTCGCGCGATCCGCGGACGGCGAGCGCTTCGAGACGGTGGCCGAGCTCGACCAGCAGCGCTTCGGAGCGGATTCGATGGAACGCCCGTCGCTCGTGCGCGCGGAACGCGGCCGCTGGCGCCTCTACGTCTGCTCCGCTTCGCCGGCGCCGAGCAAGCACTGGTGGATCGACGTGCTCGAGGCCGACGACCCCGCCGGCTTCGCCACCGCCGAGGCGCGCACCGTCTTTCCCGGCGACGAGCACACGGGCGTCAAGGACCCGCTCGTCCAGCGCAGGGACGGCGGCTGGCGCGCTTGGATCTGCTGCCATCCGCTCGACGAGCCCGACGAAGAGGACCGCATGACCACCGCCTACGCGACGAGCGCGGACGGACTCGAGTGGGAGTGGCACGACACGGTCATGACACCCCGGCCGGGGATGTGGGATCAGCGCGGCGCTCGCGTCACAGCCGTTCTCGCCGATGGGCGAGTCGCATACGACGGGCGCGCCTCCAAGGAAGAGAACTGGTTCGAGCGCATCGGGCTCGCGCAGCTCGGGCCCGACGGTCGGATCGAACAGACCGGTGACGACGCCGTCTACGACGCGCGCTACCTCGACGTCGTCCCGCTCAGGGACGGCGGCTACCGCATCTACTACGAGGCGCGGCTGCCGGACGAGAGCCACGAGCTCCGCACCGAGCTCATCGGGTAAAGCTACTCCTCGAGCAGACCGGTGGCACGAGCGGCCGCGATCGCCTCGACCCGGGAATGCACACCGAGCGCCCTGAGCACCGCGCGGATGTGGTTGCGCACGGTCTCGCGCGCGATGTACAGCTCCTCCGCGATTTGATCGGTGGTCGAGCCCCGTGCGAGCAGCCGGAGCACGTCGCGCTGCCGGGGAGTCAGCCGGCCGCGCCGTGACCAGACGGCAAGCGGCGGGGTCGCGACGAGCGCAAGCACTCCGATGACCTCATTGTCGCACTTGAGCGGGACGGAGTTGATCTCGACCTGCACACGACCCTCGACGGCGTCGAGGGCGACGGCGTGCTCGGTGGAGCGCGAGCGGCCGACCAGCTTGCTCATGAACGCCTCCTGCGCGCGGCGGCGATCCTCGGGCACCACGAAGTCGTTGAAGTGCGACCCCTGCGCGTCGCCGACCACGCGACGGTGCGCGTGGTTCTGCCAGAAGATCACGCCGTCACGGTCGATCGCGTACGCAAGGACGTTCACGTCCATGAGTGCGCGCTCGACGTCGGCCCCCACACGTCCGAGCGCCCGGTCCAAGTCAGGGAGTCTACGCCTCCCCCTGTCGTACCCACAGGGTGACCAAGCGTGCAACGAGTGTGACGAGGAACACCTGGCCGAGCAGCGCCTCGAGGACGGTCAGGGCCTGCGGCAGCCCGACCGCGGGCGAAAGGTCGCCGAACCCGAGCGTCGTCAGCGCGACGAAGCTGAAGTAGAGGTACTCCGACTGCGCGTGCGGTCCCGGCTGCGCGAAGAACGGCTCGCTGCGGAACTCGTTCACGGCGAGATAGAGGAACGCGAACAGAAGCCCAACGAGCACGTACGTGCAGAGCGCTCCGAGCACCGTCTCGTGCGTGACGCGCGGATGCTGGAGGATGCGCCGCAGCGTGACCGGCAGGGTCGCGGTCACCAGCAGCACGGCGGGCAGCAGATACGTCAGGCCGACGAGCGAAGTCGAGTTGACGAACAGCACGAGTGGCGCGAGCGCGACGCACGCGCCGACCTGCAGCCAGTGGCGCCGACTGATCCGGTGGCCCGAGTCCGGGTCGCTGATCGCGACGAGTAGCGCAAGCGCGGAGAGCAGCGTGCTCCCGAGCGCGCCCCAGCGTGGATCATCGACGAGCTCGAGCAGAAAGAAGTTCGCCAGCAACAGGACGAGCAGGCTGGCGTTGCTGTCGAGGAAGCGGACCGCGTCGCGCCTCGCCGCAGTGCGGAGTGCGGTCACGCACGCATTATCCCGCGGCTCCATTGGTACGGAGCCCTCGAGTGCCGTCGGGAAACTCGAGGGCACCGTACTGAGCGGGATGGTCTGCTCCCCGAGTGGCCGTGTCTCTGACGCGTTTGGGTCATCACCGCCGAGCGCGCCGCGGGGGGCAGCGCGCTCGGCTGGCTTGGGGTCGACTCCCACGCCCACGTTTTGGAGCTTGGAAGCCCGCGTCGGAGGCTAGGGAGGCCGGGCCCGACGGGTCTCCATCGTCTCCGCGGGGCGATGCGAGTGCCATGACCCGTCTGGGTCAATCGCCGAGGATGCCCTCAGCACGCGCGACGGCGATCGCCTCGATGCGAGAGTGGACGTCGAGCTTGCGCAGGAGCGAGCGCACGTGGTTCCGGACCGTCTCGCGCGCGATGTGCAGCATCTCCGCAATCTGGTGGGTCGACACCCCGTGGGAGAGCAGCCGCAGCACTTCCACCTCGCGGGGCGTCAACTTCGGATGCGTCGCCGCCCGGGCCGGCGTCTCCGGCGGTCGGGAGACGAGCCCGAAGACTCCGACGATCCTGTGTCCCTTGCGAAGCGGGGCCGAGCTGATCTCGATGCGGGCTTCGCTCCCGTCCGGCCTGAGCACGTGGACGCTGGCGTCGGTCACCGGGACCGTGCCGATGATCTTCTTGGTGAACTCGTCCTTCGCGCGCGGGCGGTCTGGGGCGGCGACCACCTCGGTGAACCGACGGCCGCGAGCGTCCCCCACGAGCCTCTCCGCGGCCGGATTCAGCCAGACCAGGATCCCCTCCGGGTCGATCACGTAGGCGGGCACGTTGACGTCGCCGAGCGCCTGCTCGACGCCTGCTCCGAGCCCCTCGGGAATCCGCGGCATCTCCGTCCGCCCTCGAGTGTCCGCCCGGCGGGTGGGAAGGTCAAGGAGCCTAGGCCGGGAATAGCTCAGGGGCGGGCAGCGTTCCCTCTTGTACGGGGCAGTGCGCCAGTCGGCGCGCGCCCTCTCTACACGAACGTAAGGAGTTGAACCGAACTGAGCACCCTGCTTGATGCACCGTTTTACGCGCTCCTGGACGAAGCCGAGGAGCGCGGACAGATCGACGAGGCCGCCATCGAGGCGTTCGCGATCGAGCACGACCTCGAGGAGGACGACCTTGGGGCGCTTCGTGCCGAGCTCGACGCACGCGAGGTCGAGATCGTCGTCCCTGAGCCGGCCGAGGAGGTCGTCTACGAGGCTGGTCCCACGACCGGCACCGCTGATGCGCTGACCTTGTTCATGAACCGGGCCGGCCGGTATCCCCTGCTGACGGCGGCCGAGGAGGTCGCGCTCGCGAAGCAGATCGAGCGCGGCAACGCGGCGGCCAAGGAGCGGATGATCAACTCGAACCTCCGCCTCGTGGTCTCGATCGCGAAGCGCTATCAGGGCCACGGGCTGAGCCTGCTCGACCTGGTCCAGGACGGCGTGATCGGGCTGAACCGCGCGGTCGAGAAGTTCGACTGGCGTCGCGGATTCAAGTTCTCGACCTACGCGACCTGGTGGATCCGGCAGGCCTGCCAGCGCGCGGTCTCGAACCAGTCCACGGTCATCCGCGTCCCCGTGCACGTGCACGAGCGCCGCGTGAAGATCTCCCGCGAGCGCGGCAAGCTCGAGGCCAGGCTCGGCCGCGAGCCGACGCGCGAGGAGCTCGCCGAGGCGACGCAGCTGCCGCTGCAACACGTCGAGGAGGCACTCGATGCGGCACAGGCGAACGTCTCGCTGAACCAGACGGTCGGTGGCGACAACGACGGCGAGCTCGGCGACCTGTTCGCCGACCAGACGTCGGCCGACCCGTCCGACGAGGCAGCGGATTCGTACCGGCGCCACCTCGTGCGCAAGGCGGTCGCGAGGCTTCCCGAGCGCGAGGCGCGCATCGTCCGGCTCCGCTTCGGTCTGGACGGCGAGCCGCAGTCGCTCGAGGCGATCGGCAAGGAAGTCGGGCTGACGCGCGAGCGTGTGCGCCAGCTCGAGACCCAGGCGTTCGCTCGCCTGCAGAACGAGCTCGCCGGCATCGCCGACGAGCTCGCCGACGCTGCGTAACGCACGAGTGCCGGGCCGCGCAGGCGGCCCGGCACTCACAGCATCTCCTTACAGCATTCTCAGCCGACGGTGGTTCAATCGTCGTAGGAGATCCAGCCGCGTCACTGAAGCAGGAGGTGCTCGATGAGACGCTGGCTCATTGCGGCCCTGGCCGCTCTCGGGGCCGTTGCGACCACGGCGGTTGCTGTTGCCGCGACAGCGCCGAGCGGAGGCGACCGCGGGTCGCGCGTGAGCGGCGGCGGCGGCGCGCGAGGCTACTTCGCCGTCGTCTGCGGATTCAGCCACCGGAACCAGGACGACCCGATCGTGTTCTTCAACCAACCGGGCCGTTCGCACGACCACACGTACTTCGGCAACACGTCGACGAAGGCGAGCTCGACGCCGGCATCGCTTCGGGCTGCAGGCGAGACGACGTGCCGGCTGAGGGCGGACACCGCGGCGTACTGGGCGCCGACGCTCTTCGTCGCCGGCAACGCGATCCGGCCGCTGGGTGCTGTCGTCTACTACCTGCGTCGCACGGTTGAGCCCGTTCGGGCCTTCCCTGCGAACCTCGAGGTCGATTGCGGGAACCGCAACCGCTCGAGCGGCGCAGGGCTCGCGGATCACGTACTGGAGCTGCGGCGGGCGGCGAGACGTCCGCGTCTCGACCGAGATCCCGACGTGCAACTCGCCCAGCCTGAGGCTCGTCGTCAACTTCCCGAACTGCTGGGACGGCTCGCGCCTCGACAGCGCGGACCACAAGAGCCACCTCGCCTACGCGACGAACGGCGTCTGCCCGTCCACGCACACCGTCGAGGTGCCCGCGATCACGCTCCAGATCCACTACGGAGTCACTGGCGGGACGAACGCCGAGCTCTCGTCGGGCGGCGACTTCTCTGGCCACGCCGACTTCGTGAACGCGTGGAACCAGCCGACGCTCGAGCGCCTCGTCGAGCGGTACCTGAACCGCAGCAGACGGAGCCGCTAGCGGCGAGGCCTAGGAAAGCGTCGCGCGGCCTTCGGGCTGCGCGGCGCTGCTCGCCTGCTCGAAGAGCAGGGTGACGACGGCGGAGTACGACAAGCCCCAGGCCGCGAGGCGATCCTCCCCGCGACGGGCGACGGCCGAGTACGCGTCGCCGGACTCGGAGACGTCCACGTGCCATCCGGACAGGTCCAGGTAGTGCAGCAGCGTCGAGCTGCTCACGGGTTCGGCCGCAGAAGCCACAGGAACCGGCTCAGCGTGGCCGAGGTCGGCCGGGCGCGCATCACCCGTTGGGGCGAAACGAGTGGAGGGGCCGCCCCGACAGGCGGCCCCTCCACCGCGGCTACGGGATGAAGTTCAGGTCCTCCGAGACCATCGAGGTCGGGGTCTCGAAGAACGGGCCCGCGCCGTCCGGGTCGATCGTGGTTGCGCCGTCGGTCGCGAAGAACGTCGCCATCTGCGCCTGGCCCATCAGCGCGTACGCGCCGGCGGACGGGCTCGCGATGTTCGTGAGGAACGCGTGCGGGTTCTTCGGCACGCGCCGTGGTTCGCCGCCACACGCGAGGTCGTTGCGGAAGACGGTCGCACGCGAGCTGCGAGGCCGCCCGCCCGGATGATCGCGCTCGTGGTCGGGTTCGGCACGGTCTGGTCGCCGCGCGCGAACTGGAGGATGATCGGGCTCGTCAGGTGCGGCGCGTAGGCGGCAGGGTTCGCCGACTGCTGCGCCCACTCGTGTCAGTCGATCACGCTCTTGGATCGCCGAGGCGCCGGGGACCGTGTCGACGAGGAGCGGCTGGTTGCGGAGCGGGATGTTCTCGTTGAAGCTCGTGAACGGCAGGATCGGCGTTCGCGTTGTAGATCGAGCGGCACCCGCGAGAGGAGCGAGAGGCCGACGAGAATTCGGAAGCTCGGCGAGAGCCGCGCGATCTCGATGATCGGGCCGCCGGGCACGTTCACGAGACCGGCGCGAAGCGCAGGCTCGACGGCGAGCAGCGGCATGCCGTAGATCCCGCCGAACGACTGGCCGCCGTAGTACAGGCTCGAACGTGCTGAGATCGCTCGCGCCGTCGCCGTCGACGTCGACGCCCGCCTGGAGCTGATCCGGACGAGCTGCATGATGTCGACCACGGTCTGCCGCAGCCCGTCGCGGTTTCCGATCAGCGTCTGCGGGCCGGCTGCGTTCACGCCCTCGGTCGAGTCGAAGGTGCCGTTGCCGTTCTGGTCGATCGCCCGGCCGCCGGCGGGAAGCGTCACGGTGCCCGCTGGTCGTCGACACGGTGATACGTCCCGAGCGGGCCGAAGCCGTGGCCGACGACGTTGATCGCGGCAGTCGCGATGCCCGCGTGCTGCGAGCGACGACGCGACAGCCCACGGTGCGCCGTTCCGGCTGTCGGTGAAGCCGTGCCCGAAGATCGCGACCGGCCAGCCGCCGGCCGGCTTCGCGCCCGAGGGCGTGAAGAGCGTGAGGCCGATCGTGTTCGTCGCGAGCGGCGCGGGAGTGCCGGTCGCCGTGCCGTAGGCCGGGATCACCTTGCTCGCGTTCTCGTAGTCGGGAGAGCGCGTACGACCCGAACGCGACGGACGCGATCGAGCCGGGGAAGACCGAGAGCGCCAGGAGCGGCAACGGCCGAGTCCTCGAAGCGTCGCCGTGCCGGTCTGCCGCCGCCACTGCGATCGACGAGGTCGTGGCGAGCGGGAAGACCGTTCGCTCGCCGCCGCTGCCGAGCGTCGAACGACACGGCGGCCGGCGACGCCGCCTGGATCTGCGCGCGGATCTTCTTCGAGATCGCGGTGATCGTCTGCGTCGTGAAGAGGCTCGCCGCCGCGATGTCGTCTGCCTGCACGCCGACGGCGCGTGCCATCGAGAGCCCGTCGAGCAGCGACTTGCGGTACGCCTTCGTCGCGGGGTCCTTCGTCTGCCCGAAGTTCAGGTCGTGACGGAAGGTGGTCGTGTCGAGCGGCTCGCCGTCGGCGCCGTGGACGCCGTTCGTCACGACGAGCAGGTACGTCGAGCTCTGCTCGAGCTGCTGGTCGCTCTCGAAGTGGAGCGTGTTCGCGCCGGCTCCCACACGACCTGGTTGATCCCGGTCACGTGGTAGCCCGGCCCGACGAGGAAGATGTTGTCGCTCGTTGCCGTCGAGAGGTCGATCGGGCCCGAGAACGGGACCGAGATCCGCGGCTGGATGTTGAACCCGTCGAGCGAGTTGAGCACGTCGATGTCGGCGCAGTCCGACGGACGCACCGCGCAGTTCGGCTTCGCCAGGTCGACCCGGAGTCCGGTGGCCTGTCCGGCATCGTCGTCGGTGTAGAGGTTGCTCGGGAAGGGCTGACCCGCCGTCGCGGCGAGCGCGGCTGTGGGCAGGACGAGCGCGACGACTGCAAGCAGCGCAGCGCGGCCGAAAATACGCAAGGGAACCCCCCTTTTGACGACTGGTGGGCCGACGCTACTCCTCTCCTGACTGGTCAGTCAACGAGGGTCGGCGCTTGGCGATTTCTTTACGTCGTTCCCAGCTTCTTCTTAGGGACCGTGCTGATACTCCGCCGGGATGACGTCTCGGCGCCGGTGGGCCACCCTCTTCGTCGCCTTCGTGGCTGCCTTGGCCCTCGCGACGGCCGCCGGCGCCGAGATCGTCACCAGGCAGGACACGCAGGGCCGCCCGATCACCTTCGACGTCCAGGCACCAGGCGTCGACGTCGACTGGTATGCCGCTCTGCTCCGCGCCGCCGCCCACGGCGACGAGATCACCCGGGTGACGATCCGCATCGTCCCGGAGGCAGATGTGCCCCGGCTCTGCGGCGCGGCGGCCGCCGCCTGCTACTCCGAGGGCAGGAACGGCGGGAACATCGTGGTTCCCGCCGGCAAGGACCTTCGAGTTGCCAGCACGCTCCTCCACGAGTACGGCCACCACCTCGACCGCTCGTGGACGCGTGAGCGGGGTGCCGGAAATGAACGGCACGCCGGTCTGGTGGCAGCTCCGCGGAATGGCCGGGCTCCTCGCGCAGAACACCGTCGCGTTCGACTACTCGCTCGGCTGGAGCCACAGCATCGCCGAGATCTTCGCCGAGGACTACGCCTGGATCCACACCCCATACCAATACGCGATCACGTGGCTCGCTCCACCGGGCGACGCGCTTCGCACCGCGCTCATCGCGGAGCTCGGCGGTCAGCCGACCGCGCAGCTGCCCGAGACGCCCGCGGCTGGGCCGCTCGTCATCAACCGGAGCGGCACGCTCGCCGCCAAGGGGTCGAGGGTGGTGCCGTTCGGCCTGCTCGGCCCCGGCCGGCGCGTCACCTTCACGGCGACCGTCAACCGCTCCACGCGCGCCGGTACGCGCGCGCGGATGGACGTCACCTGCAACGGTACGCGCGTCGCTAGCCAGGCCTTCACGAAGGGCCGCGCAACGCGCACGATCAACATGCCGAACCTCGGGCCCGCCGAATGCAGCGCGCGGGTCGTCAGCACGACGGGGGTTCGGTTGACGTACACGCTTCGCCTGCGGCTCGCGATCGAGACCTAAACCTCTATCGTCCGCGGCGTGTGCCACGAGCTCGACTCGTCGCCGCCGATCCCGGAGATCAGCGGCGCCGCCGTCTCGCACGACGACGACCTCGTCCTCGAGGCGCGCGACGGCAACCGCTTCGCTGCGTTCGCCGCGTATCCCGACGAGGCCACGGGGATCGGGGTCGCGGTCCTGCCCGGACGTTCGCGGGCTCCACCGCTTCTACGAGGAGCTCGCCCTACGCTTCGCCGAGCGCGGCTACACCGCGGTCGCGTTCGACTACTTCGGCCGGACCGCCGGTGTCGGCAAGCGCGACGAGACGTTCGACCACATGGAGCACGCCAGGCAGACGACTTCCGACGGCGTCCAGACGGACCTCGCGTCGGTCGTCGCGCACCTGCGCGAGACGTGCAGCGTCATCTTCACGGTCGGCTTCTGCGCCGGCGGGCGCCACTCCTGGCTCGCCTCCGCAAGCGGCCACGACCTCCACGGCGCGATCGGGTTCTACGGTCGTCCGGGGACCGGCCAGGACGGTTCGCCCGGGGCGATCGAGCGCGCCCGCGAGATGAAGGCGCCGATCCTCGGGCTGATGGGCGGCGACGACCCGGCGATCCCGCCGGAGGACGTCGCGGCGTTCGAGCAGGCGCTCACGGAGGCGGGCGTCGAGCACGAGCTCGTCACGTATCCGGGCGCGCCGCACAGCTTCTTCGACCGCAAGCAGGAGGAGTTCGCCGACGCCTCCGAGGACGCGTGGCGGCGCGTGCTCGAGTTCATCAAGCGGTACGCGGTTCCGCGCTAGCGCGCTACCCGTCGAGCACCGCACGAAGCGCGCGCAAGTCCTCCTCGTCGAGCTCCCAGTCGGCCGCGGCGGCGTTCGCACGCACCTGCTCGGGCTTCGTCGCCCCCGCGATCACCGACGACACGGCAGGCTGCGCGAGCAGCCCGGCGACCGCCACGTCGAGCAGCGTGCGGCCGAGCTCCTTCGCGAACGCCTCCAGCGCCTCGAGCTCGTCGAAGACTTCGTCGGTGAGACGTTCCGGCCGGGCGGCGAGCCGAGACCCGGCGGGTGCGGGCTCCCCGCGGCGGTACTTGCCGGTCAGCAGGCCGCTCGCGAGCGGGAAGTACGGGAGCAAGCCGATCCCGAGCCGTTCGCAGACCGGCAACAGCTCCTCCTCGACGCGGCGCTCGAGCAGCGAGTACTGGTTTTGTGCGCTGACGAAGCGGTGCCACGAGTGCGCGCGCGCGAGCTCGTCCGCCTCGACGATCTGCGCGGCTTCGAAGTTCGACGACCCGATGTAGCGCACCTTGCCCTCGTCGACGAGCTCGCTCATCGCGCCGAGCGTCTCCTCGATCGGCGTCACACCGTCGGGCCGGTGGTACTGGTAGACGTCGACGACGTCGGTGCGCAGACGCTCGAGCGACGCGTCGATCGCCTCGCGCACGTACTCGCGGGAACCGCGGTTCGGCGGTGCGTCGTCCGACATCGCGTGCCCGAACTTGGTGGCGAGCACGACGCGCTCGCGCCGACCCTCGAGCGCCTTCCCGAGCAGCTCCTCGCTCCCGCCGCGGTTGCCGTAGACGTCCGCGGTGTCGATGAAGGTGACGCCCGCATCGAGCGCCGCGTCCACGACCGCCCGCGTCCCCTGCTCGTCGACGCGCAAGCCGAAGTTGTTGGTGCCGAGCCCGACGACGGAGACGTCCGGGCCACCGGCGCCGAGCGAGCGGGTCCTCATGGGCCCGCCAGGCTACTGGTAGCTGCGCAAGTCGCGAAGACCCCTGAAGGCGGCCGCTTCGCGGCCGCTGCGTAGCGACTCCCCGCAGGCTCACCGCACGACCTTGCCGGGGTTGAGGATCCCGTTCGGGTCGAACGCGTCCTTGACGGCCCGGAGGTAGGGCACGAGATCGCCGTGCTCGCGCTCGAGGTAGTCGAGCTTGCCGAGGCCGATGCCGTGCTCGCCGGTCGACGTGCCGCCGCGCTCGAGCGCCCAGTCGACGAGCTCGGCGTAGAGCGCCTGCGCGCCGGCGACCTCCCCCGCGTCGTCGGGGTCGACCATCAGCGCGAGGTGGTAGTTGCCGTCGGCCGCGTGCGCGATCACCGCGGCCGGGATGCCGCGGCGGTCAGCGCTCGCCCGGCCGTGCTCGACGGCCTCGGGGAGGACGGAGAGCGGCACGCAGACGTCGGTCGCGAACCAGCGCTTGCCCGGCGCCTGCGCGGCTACCGCGAACGCCGCGTTGTGACGGGCATCCCACAGCCGCGTTCGCTCCTCGACCGCGGTCACGGCTTCGAAGGACGTCACGCCCTCCCAGCCGAAGACCTCGCGCGCGGACGCGACCTCGTCGTCGCCTCCGTCGAGCTCGACGAAGAGGCTCGGCAGCTCGGCGTACGACGTCCCCTTGTACGCGTTCAGTGCGCGGAGCGTCGCCTCGTCGAGCAGCTCGCAGCGGGAGACCGTAAGACCCGCGCCGACGAGTGCGACCGCGGAGCGGCACGCCGCGCCGACGTCGGGGAACGCCGCGCGAATCGCGATCGGGCGCTCGGGCAGGCCGCGCAGCCGGAGCGTGAGCTCGGTGATCACGCCGAGCGTCCCCTCGGAGCCGACGAAGAGCGACCGGAGGTCGTAGCCCGCCGACGTCTTCACCGTGCGCGAGCCCGGCCGGATCACCGTCCCGTCGGCGAGCACCACCTCGAGCGCGAGCACGTTCGCGCGCATGCCGCCGTAGCGGACGGTCGTCGTCCCGCTCGCGTTCGTCGCCGCCATCCCGCCGAGCGAAGCGTCGGCGCCGGGGTCGACCGGAAACCACAGGCCGTGCTCTGCGGTTGCGAGGTTCAACTCGCTGCGCAGCACGCCCGGTTGCACACGCGCCTGCAGGTCACCCGGCAGGACTTCGAGCACGCGGTTCAGCCGCGCGAGGTCGAGCGTGACGGCGCCCTCCGCGGGGATCACGTGCCCTTCCAGCGACGTGCCTGCGCCGAACGGGACGACCGGGACCCCGCGCTCGTTCGCCCACGCGAGCACGCGGGAGACGTCCTGGGTCGACTCCGGGAAGACGACGGCCGCGGGCAGGCGTCGCGGGTGGTAACTGAGGTCGCCGGCGTGGAGGTCGAGGACCGACGCGCTCGTCGTGACCTTGTCGTCCCCGAGCAGCGCGCGCAGGTCGTCGACGGCCTGCATCAGCCACCGCAGCCGGCGAGCGCGCCGAGGAGCGCGAGGGCGAGCAACGCACGCACGCCGCGAGCATAGAGCCCGCGCGTGAGGGTACAACGCCGCTGGTGACCCTCCTCGACCGCGTCTCGATCCTCGGCTTTCGCGACGCGCGCGACGTCGAGCTCGAGCCGCGCCGGCTCTGCGCGCTCGTCGGCGAGGCCTCGGGCGGCAGGTCGACGGTGCTCACCGCGCTCTGGATGCTGCTCGAGTCCGGCGCCCCCGTGCCGAACGCCGACGACGTGACGGAGGGGCGGACCAACGGCAGGATCCGGCTCGAGGCGTCCGCGGACTCGAAGACGTTCTTCCTCGACGCGCGCCCGCCCGCCACCCTGAACCTCAACCGCGAGGGAGCGCCGCCCGTCGTCTTCCTCCCGACGGCGCGGCGCGGCGGCGATCTCGTCTCGGTCGCGACGCACCCGCGAGCGTCGAAGGCGGTCGACCTGATCCACTCAGCGACCGACCTGAGCGGCGCGGTCGAGCTCCTCGTCGACGCACGCGTGCGAGGGCTGATCGTGCTGATCGAGGAGCCCGAGCTCTACCTCAGCCCGCAGGCCCAGCGGCACGTCTATCGCCTGCTCCGCTCGCTCGCCGAGCGCGGCAATCAGGTGCTCTACTCGACGCACGCGTCGACGTTCCTCAGCGTCGCGCACCTCGACGAGCTCGCACTCGTGCGGCAGGGGCCTGCGTCGGGGATGGCGCTCCTGCAGCCGGAGCCGCTTCCGTCGGACGAGAGCTTCCGCGCGCTCGCGGAGTTCGACGCCGAGCGCGCGGAGATGTTCCTGTCGCGCGCAGTGCTGCTCGTCGAAGGCCTGACCGAGAAGCTTGCGCTGCCCTTCGTGTTCGAGGCGCTCGGCTACGACCCCGACAGCGAGGAGATCCTGATCCTCGAGACTGGCGGCAAGGCGAACATCTCGCTCTTCGCACGAATCTGCAACGAGTGCGGGATCCCGTACGTCGTCCTCCACGACCGCGACGCGCCGCGCGGGAAGCAGCCGAACGATTCCGAGCGCGTGACGAACCGCGCGATCGCGGACGTGGCCGGCCGCTCGCGGGTCGTCCAGCTGGTGCCGGACTTCGAGAGCGTGATCGGCCTCAAGCCCCGCAGCCGTCGCAGCCGGAAGCCGGAGCGCGCCTACCGGCGCTTCAGCGGCGGCCGTCCCGTGCCTGAGGAGCTCGTCAAGGCCGTCGAGCGCATCGTCGCCGCGGCGCGCGGCGAGCGACGCAGGGTTACCGCCAGCGGAGCAACCGCCCGAGCGCGGCCGGGAGCCGACGGCGCGACGTCCGGAGCGCCTGGTGCAGCGCAGCGGACGCGTCCTCGTGGACGCCCTCCCCGTGGCCGGTGAGGACATGCTCGGGATAGACGCGCCGCAAGGCGCCGGGAGGGCGTAGGCGCAGAAACGGGTGCACGCCGATACGCTCGCCCGGCGCACGGAAGTAGGAGATCGTCCCGACCGCATCCGCGCAGACGAGCACGCGGTGCTCGGGCCACCAGAGCGCGACCTCCCGCCAGAAGCGGTTGCTCAGCACGGGCAGGAACTCGAAGGGCGCACCGGCGATCTTCCTGGTCGGGACGACGTGAAGCGGTACGCCGAGCCGTTCAGCGACCGCGGCACAGTCCCGGTTGTGGCGGTCGAGCAATTGGAGCACCCCGCGAGGCTCCCCCAGCGCGAGCGCGCGCTGCTCTGCTTCGGGCCACGCGACAGGGTCGACGAACCAGACGTTGTCCGCTGCGAGTGCGTGCGACGTGCGACGCATCGGCTCGTCGTCATCGAGCCAGCCGAACCCGAAGTCCTGCTCGTCGCAGAATCGCACGCGGCTAGTCGTTCAGCTTTCGCGCGAGCGGCAGCGCGTACCAGAACGTGACGATCACGGCCGTCACGAGCGCCGTGAGCAACACCGGAACGGGAGAGCTGAAGAGGAAGTCGGTGACGAAGAACAAGGCGCACGACATCGCGATCGCGACGCACAGCGTGCCGGCGATCGCGAGCCGGTTCGCGACCCGAAGCATCGCCTCTTTGTCCCGGTCGCGGAACCTGATCCGATGGTACGGCGTCGGGGCGATCAGGAAGGCCGAGCCGAGCGCGGTGAACGTCAGAGCCGCGAGGTACGTGTACTTCTGCAAGTCGTTCACGCGTTCGAACTGCTGCGAGAACGGCGCGATCAGCAGGAACGCGAACAGCACCTGCACGCCTGGCAGCGTGACTCGAAGCTCGTTGAGGAGCTCGATCAGCTCCCGATCGAGGTCCTCTTTCGACCTCTGCGCGGCCACGCCCGGACTCTACGGAGCCAGGCGCTCGACCAGCCAGCTCGAACGGTCGCGGCGGTACCGCAGGCGGTCGTGCAGGCGGTCCTCGCGGTGCTGCCAGAACTCCCAGGTCACAGGAGTGAGCCGGTAGCCGCCCCAGCTTTCGGGCCGGGGCGGATCGTCGCCGTAGCGGCCTCGCACGTCGTCAACGCGCCGCTCGAGGTCGGCTCGGCCGGAGACGACGGAGCTCTGCGGCGAGGCGGCCGCGCTCACGCGGCTTCCGGCCGGTCGGGTCGCGAAGTACGCGTCGGACTCGGCCGGCTCGATGCGCGTCACCTCGCCCTCGATCCTGACCTGCCGGCCTGATGCCGGCCAGTAGACCAGGAGCGCGGCCCGCGGGTTCGCCTCGAGCTCCCGTCCCTTGCGGCTGTCGTAGTTGCTGAAGAAGGTCAGGCCCTGCTCGTCGGCCCTCTTCAGCAGCACCATCCGAACCGACGGCGCGCCGTCCGGCGTCGACGTGGCGAGGGCAACGGGGCCGAGCTCGCCGCCGGCGTCTTCACGCCAACGCCCGAACTGGCCGAGCGGGTCTGGCTCGGCCTGGCTCTCCAGCAGCTCCACCCCACGAGCCTAGGGCCACTTGACATCCCGTAACCGTAAGTGTACGCTTACGTAAGTGGTAACTTACGAAACCGCGATGGACGCGCTTGGAGACGGCACGCGACGCCTGATCCTCGAACGGCTGAGGAGTGGGCCGCGCGCCGTGGGCGAGCTCGCGGCCGAGCTGCCGGTGAGCCGGCCGGCCGTCTCGCAGCACCTGCGCGTCCTCAAGGAGGCGGGGCTCGTGACCGAGCGCAGGAACGGCACGCGACGCCTCTACCGGGTCGACACCGATGGCCTGGCCGAGGTGCGCGACTATCTCGAGAGCTTCTGGACCGACGTGCTGGCCGCCTTCGAGGCTGCTGCCGAGGCCGAGGCGGAGAAGGAGGACGAATGACCATGCACGCGACGGAGACCGACGCAATCCGCAAGAGCGTGACTGTCCCGCTTCCGGTGGAGAAGGCGTTCAGCCTCTTCACGGCGGGGATCGACACGTGGTGGCCGTTCGAGTCGCATTCGATCGGCGGCGAGACGACCGAGTCGGCGATCTTCGACGTCGACGCGAAGCGCGTGTACGAGCGCGACGCCGACGGCTCGGAGCGCGACTGGGCAGACATCGTGGCCTGGGAGCCGCCGAACCGGTTCCTGCTCAACTGGCGCGTCAACCCGAAGAGGCCGGAGACCGAGCTCGAGGTGAGCTTCGCCGCGGAGGGCGACGCGACGCGCGTCGACCTCGAGCACCGCGGCTGGGAGAAGCGCGAACCGGACGACCGCTCGAGCTACGACGTCGGCTGGGACGTCGTGCTCGGCAAGCTCGTCGACGCCGCCTAAGGACGTTCCCGGAGCAGGGCTGCGACCTCGTCGTGGCCCTGCTCTTCGGCGATCGCGAGCGCCATTCGGCCGTCGTCGGTCTCCTCGGCCGGCGCCGCACCGTGGTCGAGCAGGTCGCGCGCCATCGCTGCGTCCCCGTTCTGGGCTGCGGCGTGAAGCGCGGTGAAGCCGCCGTTCTGACGAGCGTTCGGGTCGGCGCCGGCGTCGAGCAGGAGGTGGACGATCTCCGCCGAGCCGCCCGCGGCGGCGCTGTGCAACGGTGTGACGTTGCCGAACGTCGGCGACACCGCATGCACGTCCGCGCCGTGGTCGACGAGGAGCCGCGCTGCGTCGGGCTGCGCGAAGAACGCCGCGAAGTGGAGCGCGGTCGCATTGTCCGGCGAGCGCGCGTCGAGCGCTGCGGGGTCCTCGTGGAGCAGGTCGTGGAGCCTGTCGACGTCCCCGAGCGTCGCGGCCTCGAACACGTCGAGCGTCGCGCGCGCCTCGCGAATCGCAGCCGTCGCGTCGTGCGCGCCGTGATACCGCGAGAGCATCAGCGCCGACACGCCGTTCTCGTCCCGCGCGTCGGCGAGGCTCGGGTCGGCGGCCAGCAGCTCGCGCACGCGCACGCCGTTTCCGTCCTTGACGGCGGCGATCAACTCGTCTTTCACCTCGAGAAGGCTAGATCAGCGAAACAGGTCGCGGTCCGCCGGCATCACGAGCTCGTGCGCGGTTCCCTCGCCGGCGATGTCGAGGCCGCGGACGACCGCGACGGGGTTCCCGTCGGCTTTGCCCATCACGAGCTGCGCCGCGCCCGCGACCTCGTCGGCGATCGCGATCTGCGTCGACTTGAGCTCGTAGCCGATCCGGTCGTGCGTGCCGCGCAGGTCCTCCATGACGCGGACGCCGGCGGCGCCGAGTGCAACGTCGGTCGTCCCCTGGCGCCAGGGGCGACCGAAGGAGTCGCTCACGATCACTCCGACGTTCGCGCCCGTCAGCTCGCGGACGCGGTCGCGGATGCGCGCAGCGGACGCGTCGGGATCGAGCGGCAGGAGCACGAGCGTCCCCGGCTCAGGCGCGTTCGAGGCGTCGACGCCGGCCGAGGCGCAAATGAAGCCGTGGCGGGTCTCGACGATCAGGAGCGGCGGTCGGATGCGGACGATCTCAACCGCCTCGCGGAGGATCACCTCGGTGCGGCGCGGGTCCTCGTCCCCGACGGCAAGCTCGAGCGCGCGCGGCGACGGCTCGACGTCGTCCAGGCGGACGATGCGGCCTTCTGCCTTCGAGACCGCCTTCTGCGCGACCACGAGGACGTCGCCGTCCTCGAGCGTCACACGGTCGACGACGAGCGCGGCGAGGTCTTCGCCTTCGCGGATCTCGGGGAGACCCGTGACCGGGAAGATCCTCACACGCCGGTCAATCGGATTCCCGCGTGCGCCTTGTAGCGCCTGTTGACGGCGACGATCACGCCGGTCAGGCCCTCGAGCGCTCGCGCGTTGCGGAGCCTTCCGGCGTCGAGCGCGCGCCCCGCCACGGCGCGGCCCGCGAGCTCGAGCGCGAGTCCCTTCGCGTGCTCGTCGTCGCCGCAGACGAGCGCATCTTGATCCTCGCCGATCGTGCTCGCCGCGACGGAGTGCAGGCCCGCAGCGACCGGTGCGTCGAGCTCGTCCGCGATTCGCTCCGCGAGCGAGCGCTCGCCCTTCACGATCAGCTCGCTGGCGACGGACAGCACCGGCGTCGTCCCGATCGCCGCGCGCAGCGCGCGCGCCGTGTCAAGCGCCGCGGAGGCATCGACGGCAAGCACGACGAGCTCGACACCGTCGACCGCGTCCGTGTTGCTCGCACCCCGCACGCCGATCTCCACGGCGGCCGCGCTTGCGCGCTCGGCGTCGCGCGACCCGATCACGACGTCGTCTGTCGGCGCGAGGCGGCGGGCCAGCGCCGTCCCGAACTTCCCGGTGCCGCCGAGGATCGCGACCCTCACGCGGCGAGGACCACCTCCGCCAGGCGGCGACTGGCGGCGGCGTCGGACATCAGCGTCTTCGTCACGACGGGGCGCACGGCGAGATTCTCCACGTCGTGGGCGTCTGCCTCGTCGAGAACGAGCGCGTCGATCAGGCCGGCGTAGCACGAGGCGACGTGCGCCGGGCTCGTCCCGCCGGCGAGCCGGGCGAGCATCCGGTCGGCCGGGCCCTTCACTGCGCGACCGCCGATCAAGGGGCTGACCGCCACGACGGGCGCAGTGCGCGAGCGCAGGGCGGCCTCCAGCTCCGCGACCGCGAGGATCGGCCCGATGCTGACGTACGGGTTGCTCGGCGCGATCAGGATCAGGTCGGCTTCACGCAGCGCCTCGACGGCGCCCGGCGCAGGCGCGGCTGTGTCCGCGCCGACGTAGCGGACGGCGTCGACCTCGTCGCGATGCCCTCGTGCGACGAACCACTCCTGGAAGGTGAAGCTCCCCGCCGGAGTCTCGATCCACGTGCGGAGCTCGTCGTCGGTGGCCGGCAGCAGGGTCAGCGCGAGACCCGCGCGCTCGACGAGCTGCGCCGTGACCGCCGAGAGCGGCGTGCCGCCGCGAAGCAGCTCCGTGCGCACGAGGTGCAGTCCCACGTCGCGGTCGCCGAGCCGGAACCAGCCCGCGCCGCCGAAGGCGACCGCCGACTCGAGCGCGCGCCAGGTCTCATCTGCGCGACCCCACCCCCGCTCCTCGTCGGAGAGGCCCGCGAGCGCGTAGAGGATGCTGTCGAGGTCCGGCGAGACGTTGAGCCCGAGGATCTCGAGGTCGTCGCCGACGTTCCCGATCACGGTGAGGTCGGCGGGCTCGACGACGTCGACGAGGCCACGGAGAAAGCGGGCACCGCCGACGCCGCCGCTGAGGACCGTGACCTTCACCGGCTGCGTGCGGCCAGGGTTCGGGGTCCGACGCGAAGCTCGAGCCGTTCGAGGTCGGCGATCGAGTCGACGTCGTCGGCGAGGTTCGGGATCGCCGCGGGGACGACCTCGGCGCCGATCGTCTGCGCGTGCAGGCGGAACCGCTCTGCGCTTCCCGGGCCGTAGAGCGGCGCGAAGAGCGTCGGCGCGGACAGGCCGAGTGCGTTCGTCGTCCCGTCGCTCGCTGCGACGTACGCGAGCCCGTGCTTGGGCGTCGCCGACTCGAGCGATCGCAGGTCCTGCGGGACCACGCAGGGGACGTCCGCGTTCACGACGAGGACTCGACCGACGACGCTGCGCAGCGCGGCGGCGACGGCGGCGCCCTGGCCGCTCCCCGGGTCGTCGACGACGTCCGCCTCGTGCTCGCCCGCGATGCGGGCAGCCTTCTCGTCTGGCGTCACGACGGCGGTCGTCCCCACGCTGCGGCAGGCGGCGAGGACGTCGGCAAGCATCGCCAGCGCGAGCGCCTCGCGCTCGTCGTCGGGGAGGGAGCCAAGCCGCTGCTTGCCACCGGCCCCGCGAAAGGGAACGACGATCGCGGCCATCGCTCGTGGACACTATCCGCGTGGAGAACGCAGAGATCGCTGCGCAGCTCGAGGCGTTCGCCGCGCTGCTCGAGCTGAACGGCGCGAGCCACTACACGGCGCGCGCCTACCGACGTGCAGCAGAGCTGATCCGCGACACGCGGGCACCCGTCGCCGAGCTCGTGGAACAGGGCCGCGCGCGCGAGCTGCGGGGGATCGGGCCGGGGATCGAGGCGCGTCTCCGGGAGCTCGTCGAGACGGGCGAGCTCGAGGAGCTCCGGGAGCTGCGGGAGACGCTGATGCCGGAACTCGTCGGGCTCGGGCAGCTGCTCGGCGTCGGCCCGAAGCGGATGCGCGAGCTCGCGCAGGCGCTCGGCGTCCGAACGACGGACGAGTTCCGCGCAGCCGTCCTCGAGGGGCGGTTGCGCTCCGTGCCTGGTGTCGGGCCGAAGACCGAAGCGAAGCTCCGCGCGGGTCTGGAGCGCGCGGGGAAGCCGAAGCCGCGGCGCGGTGTTCTCCTGAACCGCGCCTGGGCCCTCGCGGGAGCGATCGCCGAGGCGGTCGGCGGTGAGGTCGCCGGCGATCCCCGCCGGTGGAAGGACTCGTGCGAGGACTTCGCCGTCGTCGTGGCGAGCGACGAGCCCGACGCGACGCTGGACGCATTCGAGGCGCTCCCGCAGATCGTCTCGGTCGTCGAGCGCGACGAGAGCCGCGCGATCGGCGTCACCGTCGAAGGCGTTCCGGTCGAGCTCGTCGTGCCGGCGCCCGCATCGTTCGGGACGGCGCTCCTGCGCGCCACGGGCTCGGCCGGGTACGTACGTGAGCTGGAGCCGCTGCCGGACGCTGGCAGACGAAGCCGGCGTGTACGACGCGCTCGGGGTGCCCTGGTGTCCGCCGGAGCTGCGGGAGCAACCGCACCGGGCCGAGCCGCCGCCCTTCCTGCTCCGGCTCGACGACGTGCGCGGCGACCTGCACGTGCACACGACCTCGTCCGACGGCAAGGCGAGCGTGCTCGAGATGGGCCAAGCGGCGATCGCGCTCGGGTACGAGTACCTCTCGATCTGCGACCACACGACGAACGTACGTGTCGTCCCGGGGCTCGACGCGGACGCGGTGCGCCGTCAGGGCGAGGAGATCGCAGAGGCGAATGAGCGGCTCGCTCCGTTCCGGCTTCTGCGCGGGATCGAGTGCGACATCCTTCCTGACGGCTCGCTCGACCTGCCCGACGACGTTCTTGCCGAGCTCGACTGGGTGCAGCTCTCCCTCCACGCGGGTCAGCGCCAGGCCGGGCCCGAGCTGACGCGGAAGGTGACGGAGGCGATGCGCCACCCGGCCGTGCGCTGCCTCTCGCACCCGACCGGTCGGCTGATCAACCACCGGCCGCCGAACGCTCTCGACGTCGAGCGTGCGGTCGAGGTGGCACTCGAGGAAGGAGTCGCGCTCGAGGTGAACGGGCTGCCGGATCGACTCGACTTGCGCGACGAGCACGTGCGGCTCGCCGTCGAGGGGGGTGTGCAGATCTGCGTCAACACGGACGCCCACTCCGTGCGTGGGCTCGGCAACATGCGGCTCGCCGTGGCCACGGCACGCCGAGGCCGGGCGCAGGTCGGTGACGTGTTGAACACGAAGCCGCTCGAGCAGGTGCTGGCGTTGCGAAAGCGGTAGCCGCGGAGCGGCCTGGGGAGACGATCGTCGCGAACCCGACACGATCCGGCACAGACGCGGCACGGGTTCGGGGGTACCGTCGGTGCCGGGAGGCGGGTGGAACCGCCATTCCCCGCCCCAAGGGGTGGGGGGAGTCTCTCGGGTCAGGCTGCGCCGGTTTGGCCTTGGCCGGACGTCGACCACTCCGCGAGGTCGTACCAGTGCGTCGCGCGCAGGGCGGCCGCGACGCCCGGATCCGTGTGCTCGCCGTAGAAGACGTGGCGCTCTAGGTCGCAGCAGATCGCGATCGTGTCCTGCGAGACGTCGCCGATGTCCACGACCGCCTCGCTGGGCAGCTTTGCCTCGGCGAGCGTGTAGTGCTTGAACTGGAGCTCGGGCGCGAGCTCCATCAGGCGCGGCCAGTCGGGGCAGGTCCGGGAGCTCATCGGGAGTGGAGTTCGGCGGGGGCGCCGATCTCCTCCCTCGTCCAGCGCCCCTCGAGCCTGACGAGCCCGGCGTCGCGCTCCTGCGGGATCACATAGAGCCGCAGTGCGTCGTCGAGCCAGTGGTACAGGTGCGCGCCGTCCGCCGAGGTGAGCCCGAACCTGAGCTTGAAGCGCCCCTCGGCGAGTGGCAGCTCGTCCACGTCGAAGCGGAAGACGTGCTCGCCTGCGCCGTCCCAGCCCAGAACGGAGGTGTCGTGCGAGCCGCCGGCGATGAGCGCGCCGCCCCACTCGCGGAGCTCGAACTGGAGCTGCGGCGGAGGAACCGCGCGATCGGCGACGACGTGGAGGCGCACGGTCAGCTGTTCGCCCCCGACGAACTGCATTCGCCTTTCCCCGTCGGCACCTTGGAGGGCGACCTCGGTGATGCGCGCCTCGCCGCTCCCCCACTCGGTCAGTCCGGCGCCACGTTCGGCGGGGTCGCGATCCTCGGCGAGATGCGAGCGGTAGCGCAGGATCGCCTCGAGCGTCGGGCCGTCGAAGTCGACGAGCCCACCGCGCAGCAACACCGCGCGCTCGCAGAGCCGTTCGACTGACGCTGCGTCGTGCGAGACAAACACGATCGTGCCGCCGCGTTGCTTGAACTGGGAGATCCTGCCGAAGCACTTGCGCTGAAACTCCTCGTCGCCGACGGCGAAGATCTCGTCGAGCAGGAGCACGTCCGCGTCAACGTGCGCGGCGACCGCGAAGCCAAGCCGCATGTACATCCCCGCCGAGTAGGTGCGAACCGGGAGGTCGACGTAGTGTCCGATGCCCGCGAAGTCAACGATCTCGTCCATCCGCTCACGGATCTCGGCGCGTGACAGCCCATAGAGCGCACCGTTCAGGAACACGTTCTCGCGCCCGGTGAACTCGGGGTGGAAGCCGGCGCCCAACTCGAGCAGCGACGCGACTCGCCCGCCGACTTCGACCTGACCGAGACTGGGCTTGATGATTCCGCCGATCAACTTCAGCAGCGTCGTCTTGCCGGAGCCGTTGCGCCCGACCAGCCCCACCGCCTCGCCGGGCTCGAGCGTGAGCGCCACACCGGAGAGCGCCCAGACGTCCTCGCCCCGCCCGCGGCCGCGCGTAACGATCAGCTCCTTGAGGGTGCGCACCTGCTTTGGGTAGACCCGAAAGCGCCGCGACACCTCGTCGATGCGTATCTCGCCGGAGCGGATCATGCTCTCGACGGTACCGCAAGGGCCCGTCGCACCAGGCCCGCCAGCACGCCGACGAAGCGCGGATCGGCGTTCGGCATCTCGATCCGCTCGAAGTCGAGGCCGAGCTCCAGGGAGAGCTCAGCGGCCACGACGTCGAGGTCCCACCGAATCTCGAGGTGGTCGGCGACGAACCCCACAGGGCAAGCGAGCACACGCCGCACGCCTCGGTCGTGAAGCGTGCGTAGGTGCTCGAGGATGTCCGGACCGAGCCACGGCACACCGGTGGGGGACTCGGACTGGAACGAGAACGACCAATCGCGGAGTTGTGCGCGTTCGGCGATGGCGGAAGAGGTCTCGAGTAGCTGCTCCTCGTAGTCGCCCGAACCGTCGACGGGGAGACTGTGCGCGGTGAACACCACGTGGGCCTCCGTTCCGCGCACCCGGTCGGCGAGCAGCTCGACGAACCCGGCCTCGGTTCCCCAGCGCTCGACGAACACCAGCGCCGCGCCGTCGCCGAGCGCCTCTTCGACCTGGCGCCGGTAGCCCGCGATCGAGAGGGGTGAGTAGTGCGGCGCAAGCACGAGGCCGACCACAGTCGAGGCACCGGTCTCGAGCGCACGCGCAACCGCTTCCGCGATCCGCGGCGTCCAGTGCTTCATGCCCGTGAACACTGGGATGCCGAGCTCGCGTTCGAGCGAGATGCGCGTCTCCTCCGTGATCGCGTTCAGCGGCGACCCGTCCTCGATACCGAGGCGCCGATACCGCTCGACGAGGTCCGCAAGCCGCTCCGGCTTGATCGGACGTCCGCCGCGGATGTCCGCGTAGTACTCCGGAACGTCTTGCAGACGTTCAGGCGAGCCATAGGCCATGAGGACGACCGTGGCGGTCAGACGCGAGCCTCAGTCGTCAGCTCGTGCACCAGCTCCTTCAACCGAGACAGAACCAAAGGGTCCGTGTCGGGCAACACGCCGTGCCCGAGGTTGAAGATGTGGCCAGGCCGGCCACCCGCGCGGTCGAGCACATCGCGGGTGCCGGCCTCGATCCGTTCCCAGGGGCCCAGGAGCAGCGTCGGGTCGAGATTTCCCTGGACGCCGCGCTCCTCGCCGACGGCCGACCACCCCTCGTCGAGGGGGACGCGCCAGTCGAGCCCGATCACGTCGCCGCCCGCTCCGGACATCGGGCGCAGCAGGTGCGTCGTGCCGGTGCCGAAGTGAATCGTCGGGACGTCGAGTGCTGCCAGGATGCGCGTGGAGTACGGCGCGACGAATTCCACGTAGTCGGCAACCGAGAGCGCTCCCACCCATGAGTCGAAGAGCTGCACGACGTCGGCTCCCGCGTCGGCCTTCGCGCCCACGTACGTCGCGAAAGTATCGGCGAGCTTGTCGCAGAGTGAGTGCCACACGTTGGGCTCGCGGTACATCAGTGTCTTGACCTTGGTGAAGTCGCGGCTCGGCTTGCCCTCGACGAGGTAGCCGGCGACTGTGAACACGCCGCCGCAGAACCCGACCACGGCCTGGTCGTCGCGCAGCTCCCGACGAACGATGCCGACCGCCTCGAGGATCGCGGGGTCGGGCTCGCCGATCCGCAGGCGCTTGACGTCCGCGGCGCTCGCGATCGGCCTCTGTACGACCGGGCCGACGTTCTCGACGAGCTCGACGTCGACGCCCATCCCGAGCACCGGCAGCATGATGTCCGCGAACATCACCGCGGCATCGACGTCGTGGCGGCGGACCGGCTGCAGCGTCACCTCGGCGCAGAGCTCCGGGTCGCGGACGATGTCGAAGAGCGTGCGCCCTCGACGGAGCTCGCGGTACTCCGGCAGCGAGCGGCCTGCCTGGCGCATGAACCAGACCGGCGTGCGCTCGACCGGCTCGCGCCGGGCGGCGCGCACGAGGAGCGGTTCCATGGTCGGCCTAGACTAATGATGGATGGGGCGGCCGATCGCGGTCAGATGGGGCGCGCACGAGTTGCCCGAGCTGCGCGCCGGTGTGCTGGCGACCGCGCGCGTGGAAGTCGTAAACGCGGGCGACACGCCCTGGCGCGGCGATCGGTTCGCTGTTTCGTACCACTGGCTGGACGAGTTGGGCAACGCGATCGTCTGGGATGGTTTTCGCACCGTGGTCCGAGCTGAGCCGGGCGACAGCGCGACCCTCGACGTCGCGGTTCGAGCGCCGATCCCGCCCGGCCGCTATCGGCTTTCGATCGACGTCGTCGATGAGAGCCGCTTCTGGTTCGGCGAGCTCGGGGAGGCGACGCTCGACTTCGACGTCGAGGTGCTCGACCGAGAGGGCGTTTCCGTCGCCCACCTCGGCGATGCGATCGCCGCTGCCGACTGGCACGAGCGCGTGCTCGCGGCGCACCGCGAGGGTTACGGGATCGTCGGAGGCTCCGTGGAAGGCCGTCGTCGTCCAGCCGAGCTCGCCGCTTATACGCCGCCGGGCCGCGTCCCTGGGTTCACGCACCCGATCGTGTGCCCATCGGTGCTCGAGGGGGCGCTGGTGCGTTGGACGGAGGTCGCAGGGCTTCCCGCGGCCGTTCCGCTCCACGACGAGCCGACGCTCTACGACGGACGGATCACAGTTCGACTGCCATCCGGTCGTCGACGCGGCTGAACGCCCACGCGCCGAGCGCGAGCGCCGCAACCGCTGCTGCGCAGAGGTAGACGACGTCGGCGGCTGCCGGCCACTCGCCGAAGAAGAGCGGGTCGCGGATCGCGTTCACCGGCGGCGCGACGAAGTTGCCCCAGCGCAAGACGTCGGCCAGCCAGCCGTACTCTGCGGCCGCACCCGGCAGGTTCTCGACCGTGTAGAGGACCGGCGTCAGAAAGAACCAAGGGAGGAGGAGCGCGGTCACCAGGTGCTCGACGTCACGGAAGACGACGGTCGCGCACGCGACCGCGAGAGCCAGTCCCGAAACGAGCAACACGAACACGGCGGCAAGCGGGATCGCGACCCACTCCGTCGTGCGCACGCGCGGGAGGAACGCGAAATTGAGGCTCAGCACGACCGTGAGCATCACGACGAACGCGACCAGGTTCGTCGCCACGGACGAGAGCGGGACGAGCTGGCGCGGGAAGCGCGTCTTGCGGATCAGCGCCGCCGCGTCCAAGAGGCTCCTGGAAGCGGCCTGCAGCGAGTTCGCGAAGAAGACCCAGACCACGAGCCCCGTGAGCAGGAAGAGACCCGGGTAGTCCTGGTCGATCACCTGCCAGAGCAGCGAGAAGACGACGAGGTAGATCCCCATCAAGAGCAGCGGGTTCGCAAGCGACCAGAGCACGCCGAGCGCCGTGCCCTTGTACTTCGCCTCGAGGTCACGGCGAAAGAGCGAAGCGAAGAGCTCGCGGTAGCGCACGACGTCGGCGTAGGTACTCATCGCAGCCTGCGTCCGAAAATCGTGATCCCCGAGTACTCGCTCAGGTTCTGCGTCACCAGCGTCGCCGCAGTGCGGCCGACCAGCGGGATGCGCAAGACGTGGCGCAGGCGGGGCCGCTGGCGGATCACGTCGTAGCCCTCCGCTTGCTCGAGCCGCGTGATCGCGACACCGGCGGCGAGGAACCCGCCAACATAGGCCCAGATCGTGTGCACGTGCTCGTTGATCCCGTACGCCTTCTCGGACGACTGCTGCGGGTTGTCCCGGCTCGCGCCCGGTGCGCGGGTACCTTCGTTCAGCGCAGCGACGACGCCGCCGCGGCGCGCGACGCGCGCCATCTCCTTGACCATCGTCCGCGCGTCGAGCGCGTGGTGCAGGCTCGCGACGCAAAAGACGAGGTCGAAGGAGCCGTCCGCGAACGGGAGGTTCTCGCCGTCCGCCTGCACGCGCTCGAAGGGACCGACCTGGCCCTCGTAGAATGCACCCCGGCCGAGCCCGATCACCGGGTCGGCGAGGATGTCGGTCGCGACGTAGTCGACCCCTCGCGGGACCATGTGTAGAGCTCCCCAACAGCGGGCGGCGCCGACTTCGAGCACCCGCTGGCCCGGCTTCACGTATCGGCGGAGGAGCAGGTTGAAGGAATGCTCGTTCGCCGACCAGGTCGGGTCGTCCCAGGGTACGGCGGGCAACAGAAGGTCGATCGCATCGTCCTCCACGTACCAGCCCTCCTCCTTGGCCTTGGCCGGCCACGCGTCGATCTCCCGACGTTTCTCCACGATGCCGGGGAGACGGTCGTCGAGCATCCGGGGCACGCCGTCCTCGATCTCGAACGCGCCGCCGCAGCTGGGGCAAGCCAGCCCCTCGCCGTCGAGCGCAAGCTTGGACGAGCACACCGGGCAGCGGAGAACCTCGAGGAGCGAAGGTCGCACGCGGCTAGGTTAGGCACACAACGCGCTAACAGCCCTCCTTTACCCTTTGCTTTCGTGATCGCGCTCGCTGCGATCGCCGCCCTGGGCGCCTCATATGGGGTGATCTGGGCGGCGCTCCGCTCCCCCATCTTCCGCCGCCTCTCCGCTGCGCCTCGCGACGACCGCTGGCATGAACGCGAGACCCCGCTCGTCGGCGGGCTCGGGATCTTCGCGGGGCTCGTTTCCGGGGCTGCCGTCGCTGTCGCGAGCGGGGCGCTCGAGCCGAGCTCGGAGCTCTGGGGGGTGCTCGGCGGCTGTGCGCTGCTCTTCCTCGCGGGCTTCGTCGACGACCTGTACGCGCTGCCCGCCTGGGCGAAGCTCGCGGCGCAGATCGGCGCCGCGGCGATCGCGCTGTCGAGCGGCTTGACGGTCGAGCTCGTCGGGAGCGACTGGATCGCGGTGCCACTCGGCGTGGTCTGGCTTGTCGGGATGACGAACGCGTTCAACCTGCTCGACAACATGGACGGGCTCGCGGCGACGCTCGCCGCGATCGCGGCCGGCTACTTCGCGCTCGACGCAGTCACCGTCCACCCGAACGACACCGTCCTCGTGCTCGCACTCTCGCTCGCGCTCGCCTGCGTCGGGTTCCTCCGCTTCAACCTGCGCGTGCGCGGCCCCGCCGAGGCGTTCATGGGCGACTCCGGCTCGCAGGTGCTCGGCTTCGCCGTCGCGTGCTTCGGGCTCCTGACGAGCTACAAGGTCGCCGGCTCGACCGCCGCGACGCTCCTGCTTCCGATTCTCATCCTCGCCGTGCCGATCCTCGACACGACGCTCGTCACGGTCGTGCGGCTGCTCGAGGGGCGCCCGGTGCACCAGGGCGGGCGCGACCACGCATCGCACCGGCTCGTGTACCACGGCCTGTCAGAGAAGCGCTCGGTCGTCTTGCTCGCGCTCGTCGCTGCCGCGCTCGGAGGGACGAGCTTCGCCTACTCCGTCCTGAACAACACGCTGGTCACGCTGTTCGGCGTGCTCGTGACGTTCGCCTTGCTCGTGCAGTTCGCCAGCCTGCTCTCCGACGCCGACCGCGACCGGCCGACCGGCACATCGTTCTTCGCGCTGCACCGCAGGCGCTTCGTCGAGGTCGTCGTCGACTTCGCGCTGATCTGCGCGGCCTTCCTCGCCGCCTACCTCCTGCGGGTCGAGGGCGAGGGGACGGTCACGCAGCGGTTCATCTTCACGACCGCGCTGCCGATCCTGCTCGTCTCGCGTTACCTCGCGTTCATCCCGTTCGGGCTCTACCGCGGCGTGTGGCGCTACGCGGGTGCGCGCGACGCGGCGGCTGTAGTCGCGGCGGTCGTCACCTCCGAGTTCGTCGCCTTCGGCGTGCTCGCGGCGACGCGCGACCTCGGGGACTTCCCGAAGAGCGTGTTCGTGATCGACGCACTCATTTGCACCGTGCTTGTCGGTGCGTCGCGCTTCTGGGAGCGTGCGGCTGCGCGCGGCCTCTCGTCGTTCCACACGACCCGGCGCCGGACGCTGATCGTCGGAGCCGGGAGAGGGGGACGCAGCTTGCTGCGCGAGCTGCGCGAGACGCCGGGCGAGCACGTCGTCGGTTTCGTCGACGACGACCCGCGCCTTCGGCGCAGGCGACTTCAGGGCGTGCCTGTCGTGGGCGGGAGCGCCGAGATCGTGCGCGTGGTCGAGCGGACTCGTCCCGACATCGTGCTGGTGACGATCCCGGACGCGGAGCGCGAGCGGCTCGACGCGATCGTCGCGGCCTGCGCGGCGGCGGAGGTGCCGTGCCGCTTCGTGCGTCGGGAGGTCGACCTCGACCCGGTCGTCGTGCTCGGGTCGGCCGCCGAGTGAGCGTCGCGACCGCGCGCGGCGCAGCCGTCCCGAGGCCCTGGGTCGATCGGCTCGTCGCCGCCGTGCCGATCCTGTCGATCTACCTCTGGCTCTGCGTGCTCTACGGCTGGGAGGCCTCGGGGCACGTGACGGTCTGGCTGAACGGCGACGAGCTCGAGACCGCGCAGCTCTCGCGCGCTGTCGCCGAGACCGGCGAGACGGCGCGCCGCGGCGTGCCCTACCCTTCGCACGCGCTGTACCCGTACGTGCTCGCCCCGGCTTGGTGGATCCATGACGTCGGTCAGGCATACGGCGTCGCGAAGCTCCTGAACGTGCTGCTGATGACGTCGGTGGTCTTTCCGACGTACGGCCTCGCTCGGATGGTCGTCTCAAAGCCGTGGGCACTCTTCGCGGCTGCCGGCGCAGGCGTCGTTCCGGCGCTCTACTACTCGGCGATGCTGGTCGAGGAGCCGCTCGCCTATCCCTGGGCGGCGCTCTGCGCGTACCTGATCGCGAAGGCGTTCGCGCGTCGGACTCGGTGGTGGATCGGCGCGGCCGTGCTCGCCTCGCTCGTTGCGCCCCTCGTTCGCGAACAACTCGCCGTCGTCCCGGCGGCGTTCATCGTCGCTGCGCTCGGGCTCGTTGCCACGAGCGCTCGCGCCAAGCGGGAATACGCACGCTGGTCTCGCTGGGACTGGGTCGGCGGGATCGTGCTGCTGGTGGGGGCGGTGATCGTCGTCAACGCGGCGGTCTCGCATGTCTCGTACGCCTGGCTGATCTCGACGCTCTACTACAAGGACCGCATGCTCGAGAACGGGCTGTGGGCCGTGGGCGCGCTCGCGATCGGAATCGGGGTGCTGCCGATGATCGCGGGCCTCGCGGGGCTGATCCGGCCTCGCGGCGAGCCGTGGCCGCGCGAACTGCGCGCCGTCGTTGCGACGACCGGCTCCCTCATCGTCGGCTTCGGCTGGTACACCGCGGTGAAGGCCGCGTACATCTCGACGACGTTCTCGACGCTCGTCGTCGAGCGGAATCTCATCTACGTCGCGCCGCTTCTCTTCGTCGGAACGGCGATGTTCTTCGAGCGCCCGCTCACGCGCTGGTGGGCGGTCGCCGGTGCTGCCGGGCTGACACTCGCTGCGATCCTGCTCGTGTACCCGTACCAGATGCAGCTGCAGGTCTACTCGGACGCGCCGGGCTTCTCACTGCTGCAGGCGGCGAACCGGGCCTACGCGTGGACGCCGGACATCGCCCGCAGCGTGCTGATCGGCCTCGTCGTGCTGTCGCTGCTCGTGACCGTGCTGCCGCGTGTGCTCCCGCGGGGGACACGGCAGGTCCTTGCGCTCGTCGCCGTGCTGCTCCTCGTCTGGGGGGTCGCGGGCCAGATGTCGGCCGCGAGCGCGTCGAACACCTTCTCGGAGGAGATCTCCGCGGACATCGACCCGCCGTTCAACTGGATCGACCGGGCGACAGGCGGAGCGCCGACGCTCTACCTCGGGCAGCGGCTCACCGACTTCAACGGGCTCTGGCAGATGGAGTTCTGGAACCGCTCGCTCAAGCACGTCTGGTCGACGGACGGCAGCGCACCCGGGCCCGGGCCGACGCTCTCGCCCGATCTGGTCAACGCAGCGACGGGCGAGATCACGCAGCCCCCGGCGCCGGTCGAGTACGTCGTCGCGGATCCCGGGATCGACATCGTCGGGACGCTGGTCGCGAAGCACGCGCACTACGCAGCCGGGACGAAGACGTTCTGGCGGCTGTTCAAGATCGTGCCGCCGCTCCGGCTGCAGAACTCGGCGCGCGGCGTGACGCAGGACGGTTGGGCCGCCGAGCAGACGGACTACTCGCAGTTCTCGACGCCGGGGAACCTGCCCGGGTTCGCGGTCGTGCGGGTCCACCGCCTCGGGTGGGGCGGGAAGGACGTGCCGAAAGGCGGCTCGCGGGTTGTGATCCGCGTCGGGGAGCTCCTCCGCAAGGACAAGCAGCCGGCGCTCGGCCGTATCACCGCGCGCTGCACGTTCAAGATCAACCGGCTCGAAGACCGTACGTTCCTGCTGAAAACGCCGCCGCCGCCGTTTCACGTCGACGTCCGGATCGACCCGACGTTCGTTCCGCGCGAGATCGACCCCCGCGATCCGGACACGCGTCACCTCGGCGCGCAGCTCGGCTACAGCTTCTCGCCGGCGGCCGACGTCGCGCCGTCACGCCGCGGCTGCGCCGCGGGGCTGCGCGGGCCCGGCCGTTGAGCCGGATCACAGTCGCAACCTGAACGTCCGTCTCGTCGCGCCGTCCACCTCGACGCGCGCGATGACGCGCCCGCGCAGCCGCCCCAAGTACCGCGCTCTCAGGATCGCGCGAGTGCCCGGCAGAACCTCCCGCAGCTCGGCGTAGACCCGCTCGACGCGGCCGCGCGCGGACAGCACGACCGTCACGGCGTTCGTCTCGATCACGTCGCCGAGGTTCGCAACCGTGACGTCCAGGCTGCGCACGCGGCCGCTGCGCCGCACGCGTAGACCCCGCACGGCGACCCGACGGGCGAACCTGCCCGCCACGCGGACATTGATGCGAACTCCGAGGCGCATGCGGACGCCCACCCCGCCGAGCCGAGTCGGACGCGTTGCGAGCAGCACGAGGGCATGGTGGTCTCCGGGCCGCGCACGCGCCGGCACGCGTGAGTTGACCTCGAGCACGGCTTTCCCACCCGCGGCGATCGCGAGCTCGGCGGGCCGGAAGCTCAGCCACGACTGGGCGCTCCATGGACCGCGCCGCACGATCGCCGGCCGTCCGCGCAGGTCGAGGGTGAAGCTTCCGCGACCAACGCTCACGAGCGCACGCGACGCACCGAAGTTCGTCAGCGTGACCGAGGTGCTGCTCGAGCCGCTCAGCGCGATCCGCGTGGGCGAGGCCGAGAGCGACGCGAGCGGTCGCTCCCGGCTCGTCCCAGTCGGTGCACCGGCAGCAGCGAGCGCCAGAACGGCGATTGCTGCGCTCGGCGCGAGGATCACCGGCCGATCACCGTGAACGTCACCGTCGCGGTGTAGTGGCCCGGCGCGACAGTCGGAAACGGTGCAGCGAACCCGACGCTCGTGGGCCAGACGTCTCCGCCGGGAGCGCTGATCGCGCTCGTCTGCCCGATCGTGAGCACGGACGGCCCGATCGGCACCGGAGCGAGCGCGCCGCCGGCGAGCGCCGGCCCGAGCGTCCCGCCCGGAGGCGCGGTCGTCTGAAGCGCCAGCGGCAGGTCTGCCGGAGCGAACGCGCTGCGGTGGACGGTGAGCGCGTAGCCCGCTGGGTGGTTGCTGAGCACCGTCACGCGCTCGGAGACGCGAGGGGGCGCAGCGCCGGCGGTCGTCGTCCCGAAGTTGAGCGTCGCCTTCTCGAGCGACAGCGAGAGTGCTGCCTCGACCTGCACCTCGACTGCGGCCGTCTGCGTGGCGCTCGGTCCCGGGGGCGGCGTCGTCGAGCAGGCGTGCGCCGCCGACGCAGAGTTGCGCGGCGTCGGGGCCGCGGCGGTGAAGTCGGCGGCATTTGCGTCGGTCTCCGAGCAGCCGGAGCCGCCGCGGATGGCCGCCGTGGTGCTGCTCAGCGCGGGCGCCGCGCCGCTGCCTTCGTAATCCCCGGCGGTCCCGAAGCCGACCAGGTCCTCGACGAGCGCATTCGCACTGCAGCTGCCCGGCGTGGCGCCGCACGTGAGGTCGGACGTGTCGCTGACGAGCGCGATCTTCCCGCTCGCCGCGCTGAGGTTCGTCGTGCCCGTCGCGTCGGCCGTCGGGAGCGCGCTCCCGACGGTTCCGCCGGCGAGTTGCACCAGGTAGTACGCGCCGGGCTGCACGGTTCCGGTCAGAGGTGTGGCAGACCAGCTTGTCCCTGCCGCCGTTGCGTACTGAACCGACCAGCCCGTGATGCTGACGGGTGTCGTCCCGGTGTTGAAGAGCTCCACGTAATCGTTCGCGTACGGCGCCCCCGCGTTCCCACCGCCCCCGTACACCTGGCTGACGACGAGCGCCGTCGTGCCGCTCGCGGCGGCGGGTTGGACGAAGAGAACGAGTAGGGCGAGCAGGGCCAGCAGGCGGACACGTGTCATCGGCGGCTCCGTTTCGTGTCAGGGGACGGATGTGTTCGCCCGTGGTAGCCGCCGGAGGGCCGAGCGCGAAAGTGTCCGTTACCGATTTGTCACGGGCGCGACACGAACTCGGCGCACTGGTTCTCTCAGACGAGGTGTCGGAGGCGCTCGGGGTGCTTGCGCACGAAGCGCGCCATCCCCCTGAGATGCCACCACGTGTGGCGGCTGAGAAAGCGGCGGTCGATCACGGCGGCGTAGTCGTGCGTCACGCGCGCACCCGGCACATACCAGCGCTCCCAACCCGCACGAGACGCGCGGTACGAGAGGTCGATGTCCTCACCGTAGTGGCGGAAGCCGCCGTCCCAGCCGCCGAGCTCGTCGAGCATCGCGCGACGCATCAGCAGGAACGCCCCGAGAAGCCAGTCGGACTGCACCGGCTCGGTCGGCCGCTCGTCGAGGTAGTAGTGCCCACGCTGCGAGTACGTCCCGACGAGCGCGCGAAGCGGCGTGCGGCGCACGAGCGTCCCGCCGATCGTCGGGAAACGCCGGCGCGATGGCTGCCAGCGCCCATCTGGCCACTCCATTTGCGGCCCAACGATCCCGGCCCGAGGATGCGACTCCACGAATGCACGCAGCGTCGGAACCGCATCCGGCGCGGGCACTGCGTCAGGGTTGGCGACGAGGACGAGCTCGCCGCCCGTCGCCGTGATGCCCTGGTTGACGTTGGCCGCGAACGGGAGCGGCCGAGAGTTGCGCAGGACGCGCGTCCCGTCGGGCTCCCCGCGCACGCTCCCGGGAAGGTTCTCGATCAGCACGAGCTCGTCCACCTGCGGCAGCAGCACCGGGACGAGCCGCTCGACTTCGTCCGCGTGGCCGTGGGAGACGACGACCGCCGAGACGTTCACAGCAGCTCCCGGTACACGTCGAGCGTGCGCCGGGCGGTCTCCTCCCAGGTGTACAGCCGTGCGCGCTCGAGCCCGGCAGCCACGAGACGCTCGCGATCGTCGAGGGCGGTCCGGACGGCAGCTCCGAGCTCCCCCGGCTCCGCGAACACCGCTGCGTCGCCCGCGACCTCGCGCAGCGCCTCGTCCGGCGCCGCGACGACCGGCGTCCCGCTCGCCATCGCCTCGACGACCGGGAGTCCGAAGCCCTCGTAGCGAGACGGGAGCACGAGCACGGCCGCGCCGCGGTAGAGCTGCGCGAGCTCGGTCTTCGGCACGTAGCCGCGAACGTCGGCGCCCGCGAGCCGCAGTTCGTTCGCCAGCCGAGCGTCCTTCTCGGGGCCGACAACGACGAGCTGAAGCCCGTTCGCCGACGCGGCGGCAGCCGCAGCGAGCGGATCCTTCCGCTGCTGGATCGCGCCGACGAAGAGCAGGTACGTCCCCCGGCCGTCGTCACCGGGGCGAAACGCGGGATCGACGCCGAGCGGCGTCACGACGACCTTGTCCGCCGCGACGCCGTAGAGCTCGACGAGATCGCGCTTCGTTCGCTCGGAGATCGCGAGCACGCGTGCCGCGCGGCGCACGGAGCGCGGGACGACGCGGCGGAAGACTGCGCGGTCCTTCCAACCCATGAGCGCCCGGTCGCGCTCGAAGCTCAGGTCCTGCACGGTGAGCACCGCCGGGCACGGCAAGCGCAGCGGAAGCGCGTGGACGAAGTGCGCGAGGCGCGGCTTCACGCGGCGAAGGAGCCGCGGCACCGACCACGCCATCCGCAGCTCCTGAGAGCCCGTGGTCGACACGAGCGGCTCGATCCCCTCCGGCAGGAGCGACGCGTCTCGCGTGATCGCCGCGATCCGGAGGTCGCCCTTCAGGCCGGCGAGTGCGCGGAGCAGGTTCGCGACGTACGTCTCGTCGCCCGTCCGGCCTCGGCCGAGGAAATCAGCATCGACCACGATCACAGCGCAGCCTCGTAGACCTCGACCGTCCGCCGGGCAACATCGTCCCACGAGAACGACTTCGCGCGGGTGAGGCCGAGCGCGCGGAGCTGTTGACGACGGCGATCCGCGTCGTCGATCCCCGCCGCGATCGAAGCCGGGTCAAGGGGGTCGACGAGCACGGCAGCGCCGCCCGCGACCTCCTCGGTCGCGCCGCCTCGCGACGTGACGACGGGAGTGCCGACCGACATCGCCTCGAGAATCGGGATCCCGAACCCCTCGTAGAGTGACGGGTAGACGAGCGCACGGGCGCCGCGGAGCTGCCGCGCGAGCTCGTCGTCGTCCACCTCGCCGAGCCAGCGGACCCCGTTCGGCGACACGCCACCCCACCCGGGCGCGCCAACCACGCGAAGCTCGACGCCGACACGGGCGGCGGCCTCGGCGGCACGCTCGAGGTTCTTGCGCGGCTCGATCGTCCCGATCGCAAGCACGTAATCACCCTCGGCGCGAGGGCCGTCGGCTGTGAGACTCGAGGGGGGCGGCACACCGATCACCGTCACGCGGTCCGGGTCGACCGCGAGAAGCTCCACGAGCTCCTGCTTCGTGAATTCGGAGATCGCGATCACCCGGCGCGCGGCGCGCACGACGCGCGGCACCGTCAGTCGGCTGTACGTGCGATTCCACGTGTTGAACAGCTCGGGATGTCGGAGCACCGCGAGATCGAGGACCGTGACGACCAACGGGACGCGGGAGCGCAGCGGGGCGCGGAAGGTCGGGCAGTGGAGCACGTCGACGCCGCGCGCGGCGCGCGGCAACCCGACCGGATACCAGACCCCGTCGCGAAGCGCAGCAGTCGCGCGTCCCGAGCCGCCCCACTCAAGCTCACGGAGCTCGACGCGGTTCGGCAGCTCGCGCCTCAGCCCCTCGATGTAGCGCGCGGACCCCGCGCGCGTCAGGCGAAGCGGCGCCACGTCGAGCGCGACCTTCACGCGACCTCTCTGTACCCGCGGAGCAGCGCCTCGCCGGTCGCGCGCCAGGTGAACCGGCGCGCGTGCTCGAGGCCCTTCGGGACGAGCTCCTCGCGCCGATCGCGCGCCTCATCGATGCCGCGAGTGATCGCGGCGGGGTCCTCCGGGTCGACTCGCACGGCCGCGTCACCCGCCGACTCGTCCAGCGAGGGGTGATTCGAGCAGACCACGGGCGTCCCGCTCGCCATCGCCTCCACGACAGGCATCCCGAACCCTTCGAAGCGCGACGGGAAAACGAACACCGACGCTCCGCGATAGAGAAGCGGGAGCTCGTCGTCCGGGACGTAGTCGAACACGCGCACGCCGAGCCCCTGGAGCACCTCCAAATTCTTTCGCGGCTCGCGCGTGCCGATGGCAAACACGTCGACGCCCTCGGCGTACGGCCCTTCTGGCGTGTAGCGCTCGTCGACGCCCGGGTACGCAACGCGGGGTCGAACGCCGAGCCGCTGCTCGGCGTCGCGGGCCGTGAACTCCGAGATCGCAAAGACGGCGTCCGCACGCTGCGCGTCTCGGTAGCTGCGTCCGTGGAGCCTGCGCGTGCGGCTGTGCGACCACTCGGGAAAGTGGAGCGGCGCGAGGTCGTAGATCGTGATCGCACGGACGCCGCCGCGCTGCGGGACGTGCAGCCAGTCCGAGAGGTGGAAGACGTCGAAGTCCCCGACGATGCGCTCGAGTCGCGGCCGCTTCAGCGCCGACCAGGCCTCGCGCCACGCGTAGGAGGCCGGCAGCGTGCGGACGTGGCGCTCGATCGGCACCCCGTCCAGCGACTCGTCGATCCTCCGTGCCCCGCGCTCGCTCGCCGGGGCGAACGCCACGACGTCGTCCGCGCCGGCCTCGATGAGGCCGCTCAGCATCCCGCGGATGTAGTTGCCGATCCCGGTGCGGGGGTGCGAGAGCGGCGAGACGTCGACGACGATTCTCATGGCTCGGCCGGTGCCGCGACCGGTTCTGCGACGAGCGAAAAGCAAGCGATGCAAGGACGCAGGGAGCGCACGTACGTGGAACGTACGTGCGCGACTGAGGACGCGGCAGTGCGCCGCTTTGCAGCCGTCGCAGGGCCGGATCGCGGTGCCGGTCGAGCCATATCTCAGCGTGAGTAGCGAAACGAGTTGAAGTGGAGGCCCAGCGGACGAGGGTCGTTCGGCCCCGGGACCGTGGTCGGCGAGACGGCAAACCGCGCAACGCAGCGGCCCTCAACGGGCTCGAGCGGCGCGACGAGAACGTGGGGATGACCGTCCGGCGGGACCGTCGCCGAGACCTTCGTCCCGAGCACCCGCACGCGCGACGGCTCCTGGTAGAGCGCGGCGTCGCTCTGCAGCGCGACGTCGACAGTCCCGCCGCTGCAGCCGAAGCGCGTGTACGTGACGCGGGGGCCCGACCAGGTGTCGGCGGGGTACAGCCCGTCGACGAGCGCAACCTGCCGTAGCGGACGGTCGACTTCGTACAGGAAGACGTTGCGCGGGCCGTCCTTCGCCAGGACGTCCCCGACGAGCTCTGCGGAGCCGTCTGTGAGGACGAACGGCAGGTCGGGAGCGCCGTGCAGGATGCCCGTGCGCCGGTCAAGCGTCACCTTCGTCGCGGGCAAGCCGCCCTCCATCGGCGTTCCGGCGTAGAAGACGGTGCCGACACTGCGGTTGAAGAACTCGTTCTGCCAGACCGAGAATCGAGAGCCGTTGCCGGTCCAGAGCACGCCGACCTCGCCTCGGCCCGCCACGGCACGGTCGATCCAATCACGGTCCTGCCTATGCATACCCTCCGCGAGCGCGCCCTCCGCCGCGTACTCCATCCGCGCCGAGATCGGCCGGGCGACCGCCAGGAAGAACGCGAAGACCGCGATCGGAAGCAACAGAGCGTGGCGGCGGGGGACGAGCAGGAACGCGATCGCAGCGGCGGCTGCCGCGCATGTCGCCACCACGACGAGGTCGTCCAGCGCGAACCAGCGCTCGTGCAGACGCCACAGCGGCAAGATCATCAGCGTGTCCGACTGAGCCGGGACGCCGATGAAGCGCTCATACGGTATGAACGCCGGGAGAGCGGCGGCGACGACGGCCGCTGCTCCAGCGGCCAGCGCGGGCCGCGGCGCGCCCTGGTCGACCCAGACCAGCAGCGCGATCAGCGCGAGCGGCGCGAGGTAGAAGAGGTTCCTCTCCTCGATGCGCTGGACGGACGAGAGCGACGCGAATGCCGAGACCTCGAGCAGGAGGAAGAGGGAAATCGTCGCGGTCGCGGCGAGAAACGGACGAAGTGCGCGGGGGAGCGGCGGCCAGACCGCGAACAGGACGAGCAACGCCGCGAACGGGAGGATTCCGACGTAGAGGTCGAGCTCGGCGACGTGGTAGAGCAGCCAACGCGAGACCTCGCGAGGGTCGTAATGCTGCTCGCCGGTGGTCGCGTAGGCGCCCAGCAGGTCGAGCGGCGACCGGCCGCGTACCCATTGCGCCGCCAGCAGCACGGTGAAGGTCCCAGCGACCGCGACGTACGTGGCCCGCCACGCGCGCCAGGCGCCGAGCAGGAGCGGTGCCGTGAGCACCGCCGGGATGAACGCGAGCGCCTGGGCCCGTGTCAGGTAGGCCAGCGCGCAGAGTCCGAGCACGATCGCCTGGCGACCTCGTGTCGGGCGCTCCAGTGCCAATACCAGCGCGAGCGCGACGCACAGGAAGAGCGGGTAGAAGGCGTTCTCCGTCATCACCTCGCCTGCAAACAGGAGCGACGGCAGTGAAACGGCGAGGAGTGCCGCGAAGAGCGAGAGCCCCCGGGGGAGCACGCGCCGTGCGAGGAGATAGGCCGGCAGCGCGGCGAGGGACATCAGCACGGCGTTGATTGCCTTCACGACCTGGTACGCAGTCGGCAAGGAATCGACCAGGTAGGCCGGTGAGATCAGAAGCGGGTAGACGAACCCGTAAGCAGGCGCCGCCGCGCCGCGAATCGAGAAGCCATCGCCGGCCGCGACTCCGCGGGCGAGCTCCGAATGGATCATCTCGTCGACCATGATCCAGGGCGCCACGATGCGGCGCGCGAGCGCGAAGCGGACCAGAGCCGAGAGCACGACGAGCGCCGTCAGCCATGCCCAGACGGGGACCGCGCGCACGATCGCACCGGCGGGTGCGCGATCGACCATCGCGGCATCACTCGCCAAGGCCGACCTCGCGCATCGCGGCCCCGACGTCCCGCGTGTTCGTGACGCCGATCTCGGCGGCGGCGCTCGCGACTTCGCGGACGACCTCGTCGCGCACCGCCGCGCCACCCGCCGCCTCTTCGAGCGCCGCGACGTACAGATCCGCGACACGGTCGAGCCCGTGCTCTCGCGCCGCATACCTTCCCGCGGCGGCGCTCAGCGCCGCCCGCTGCTCGGGGTCCGAGAGCGCCAGCAGCGCGGCCGCCAGCGACTCGACCTCGCGCTCATCGGGCGCGATCCTCACGGCCGCATCGTCGGGGAGCTCTCGAAAGGCGTCGACGTCGCTGACCACGATCGACTTCGCGAGCGAGAGCATGCGGATCACTCCTGCAGACGTCTCTCCCATCGTCGGCCAGCGCAACGAGACGCAGATGTCGCAGGCGGCGAGCAGAGACCAGAATCTGTTCTCGGGAACGTATCCGTGACGCTCGACCGCATCGGCGAGCCCGAGGTTTTCGATCCGCTCCTCAAGGTGGAGGCCGGGCGCTTCCGGACCGACGAGCACGAGCCGCGCCCGCGGCTGGCGCTCGCGCAGCAGTGCGAACGCCGAGAGCAGCTGCGGAATGCGCTTGTTCGCGTTCAGGAAGCCGAAGCTGCCGACGAGCGGCTCGCCGGCGAGAGGCGCAGGCTCGACGTGCTGTGTCGCCCACACCGGCATCGGGATGCGCCAGATCGGGGCGCGGAACCCGGCCGCACGCGCGCGGTCGCGCACGTGCTCGGAATGGACGACGAGTCCATGGTCTTCCGCGAGCTCGAGCACCTCTCCGGCGAGCGGGAAGTCTTCGGGCCGTGTCGACCACAGCGGCGGCACGCAGCCGTCGATGACACCGAGCGCGAGTAGGCGGCCGACGAGACCAGCCTCGCGCTCCATCGCGCGCAGGTAGCCGGAGTGGTCCTTGCGCGCGAGCGTCACCCCGGCAACGAGGTGGTGAAGGACGAAATCGTGGAGAACGACGAGGCCGGGCCGCCGGCGCAGCGAGTCGACGATCCACCCGTGGATCTCTGGATTGTTGCCGACGTGATAGACCGAGAGGTCGGCATCCACCCGCTTGCCGCGCTCGACGACGACGACGTCGAGCCGCTTGCGCAGAGCCGGGACGAGCAGCGCGCTGTAGTCGGCGATCCCGGAGCGCTCGGGCGGCACAGGCGAGTACCAAGCGACCTTCACGAGAGCAGTCCGCGGATCGCCTCGTCCCACGTCACACGCTCGGCGATCGCGCGGCCGGCGCGTCCCCAGTCGCGGCCCTCGCGAGGATGCCCGCGCAGGTAGCGAAACGCATCGGCGAGCGCGCCGGCCCGGGGTGCGGCGACGAGCCCGGTCCGGCGATCGGCGACGACGTCGAGTGGACCGCCCGCATCCGTCGTCGTGACGACGGGCTTCTCGGCAAGAAACGCCTCGTAAGGGACCATCCCGAAATCTTCGTCCACGGGCGCGTAGTAGACCGCGCCGCAGTGAGCGTAGAGGTCGCTGAGCTCTCGCGCGTCGACGCGACCCCGAAACTCGACGCGCCCGTCCAGCTCGAGCCTTCTCGCCAAGTGCTCGAGGCGATCGCGGTCAGGTCCGTCTCCCGCGACGACGACCCGCAGGGACGGCTCCGCCGCCGCGGCCTCGAGCAGGAGGTCGACGCGCTTGGCGCGGTCGAGCCGCCCGACCGAGAGGACAAAATCCTCGTATCCGTCGCAGCGGTAGTCGAGCATCTGCGGAGGCGGGAGGACGACGTCCGCTTCGAGCCCGAGCGATCGCTTCAGCCGGTCGGCGACGTTGCGCGAGATCGCGAACAGCCGCTGCGCCTCGCCGAGAGTCTTCCGGTCGAGCTCGTGCACTTGCCGCCGTGTCGCGCGGTCGATCGGCGACTCGCCGAACTCGCCGAGAGCGGTTCGGTCGAGCTCGTACGCCTGGCGCAGCTGGTGCACGAGCCAGACGCGCTTGTTCGGGTGGCGAGCGACGTACGACGGGAACTTCGTCGCGATCAGCAGGTCGACTCTCCGCCCCTCGACCTCCTCGAGGTCGAGCAACCGCCAGGCCAGGGCGTTCGTCAGGATGCGTTCGCGCGGATACCACTTGAACGGGACCGTCACGAGCGCCGCCTCGTGCCCGCGTGAGTTGAGCTCCTCCGTCAGCCGTTCCGCAAGCACCTCGGCGCCGCCGTGCGCGAACGGCACCTGCGGGTGCGTCACGATTATCCTCATCGGCGCGCGACGATCGCGTAGTCGAGCGGCGCGTAGAGGATCTCGGCGACGTGCGGATCGACGCCGTCAGGTCGGGCGGGCTCGTTCAGGTATCGCAGCTCGAGCTCGCGGAATCCAGCCTCGCGGACGAGCAGCGTGAGCGTTCCGGGCACGAGCGGCTGTGCATGCGTCAGGTCGGCGAAGTAGTTGCGCAGCGAGAAGGGCGAGAGCGGATTGATCGTCTCGATGACGATGACGCCGCCGCGACGCAGCCTTGCCCGCGCAAGCTCGAGGAAGCGCAGGAGCGCAGGCGGCGCGAGGTGCTCGACGACCTGACCGGCGAAGATCCCGCCGAGGCTCTCGTCGTCCGCGCGCTCGAGCGCGTCGACGAGGTCGGCCAGCTCGACGTCGAGACCTTCGCCGCGCGCGAAGTCCGCCATGTCGGAGTCGGCTTCGACACCACGCGCGTCGATCCCGGCGTCGCGGAGGAGCGAGAGGAACTCGCCGCGGCCGCAGCCGACGTCGAGGACGGGCGACGCGTCGCGGAAGTCGTCGACGTACACGCGCTGGCGCTCGCGCACGATCTCGGCGGGGCCGCGCATGCGACTCTCGAAGCCGAAGTAGTCGGGCAGCGCCGCTGCGGGCTGCGCCGCGATCGGAGCAGTCACACCAGGCTCGCGCCGCTCGACGCGGAGCAGACGCTCCTCAAGCTCGGCGAGCAGGCGTTCGCGTTCGCCGCGGGCGGCAGACAGCCGGTCGACCTCTTCGGCCAAGCCGTCGATGAGCCTCAGCGCCGCCTCGTTGAACGAGCGCTGCTGCCGGGCGAGCGGCTCGACGTACCAGCGCATGAGCCGCCGGGCTGCGCGCTTGACGAAGCGCGCGAGCGTGCTGCCGTGAGGAGGAGTCTCTGCCGTAACGGGCCAGAGCTGCTCCGCCGCGGACCGGGCCCGAATCCGGACCGAGAGCGCCGTCTCACGGTCGGCGCGCCAGCGAACCTCCTCGCGGAGGCTGGCGATCAGGGCGTCGAGATCGACCTGGGCCGTCTGCTCATCGGCCGCCGGCATCGGACGGATTGTAAGGAGATGGTGTTACGGCCCGGTTAGCTGGGAGGAGTCGCTTGCCGCGCGGCGCAGCCGCCCCCAACGGTCCGCCTGCCGGGCAGGCCGGAGCTCGACGCACAGCACGGCTCCGGCACGGCCCCGAGCAACGTCGTAGCGGACCCCCTGCGCGTGCTCGGCACCATGCCATCCGTCGGCGTCGCACACGTACACCTCTCCGTCGAAGGCGGAGAACGCGGCTTTGTCGAACAGCTCGAGCCACCACCCGGGCTCTCGCTGAACGAAGCCGTCGTGACTCTCGGCCACGCCGCAGGGAACGGTCAGCAGCAGCCTCCCGTCCGGCCGCAGTACGCGTCGGAGCTCGCGCAGGGCTTTGAGCGCGCCCGCGCGATAGCTCCTCCGACGGTCGCCGCCGACGTGCTCGAGGGTCGAGACGCAGAACGCGACGTCGAAGGAGTCGGCCTCGAAGGGGAGCTTGCGAATGTCCGCGACGACGCCGCGGAAAGAAGGCACGTCAGCGGCGACGAGATCGACCCCGACGATCTCGGCCGGGACCGCGGCGGCGAGCGCCGAGAGCCAGAACGGCGTCGCATGGGCGTACCCGACATCGAGCACGTCGTGCTCTCCGCGGTAGCGGGCGAGCGTCCAGGGAATCTCGATCGCACGCTCGTCGCAGAACACCGGCGCCTGCATGCCTTGCGGCCGCTCGTCGTTCTGTCGCGCCCACGAGCCGAACGCGACGCCGTCGTCGAGCACTCGCACGAGTTCGAACTCCTCGCTCGCGACCAGATCGCGCAGGAGGCTCGCCCGCGACAGCGTTCCCTCGTCCAGACGCCGAACCGCGTCCGCGAGCACCTCGGGCTCCGGCTCGCGTCGCAGCGCCAGACGGTAGAGCCCCAGAACGTAGTCGACTCCCTCGGCCGAGGCGAGCGCGAGATCGGTCGGCGTCAAAGCCGGCAGCGTTCCGCTCCCGCCGCTAGGCCCCGAGCGGTACCTCGCTCGAGCGGGCCGGGAGCTCCGTGACGATCGGAACCCGAGCCCCTTCGCCGGCCGCGACCTCCTCCAGCGCGGCGGCGTACGCGTCGGCGACGTGCTCGAGATCGTGGCGCGATCCGACGTACTCGCGCGCCGAGGCGCTCATCGACGCGCGCGCCCGCTCGTCCGACACGAGGAGCTCGAGCGCCGCGAAGAGCGTTTCGATCTCGAGCGAGTCGACGGGGATCTTCAGCGCGACCTCGTCCGGAAGCTCCGAGAACCAACCGACGTCGGAGACGACGAGCGGGCGCGCCGACACGAGCGCACGGATCGCGCTGCCCGAGGTCTCGCCCATCGTCGGCGTTCGCAACGAAACCACGACGTCGCAGGTGGACATCAGCTCCCACAGCCTGTCCTCGTCGACGTAGTCCTCCCTGACGACGCCGGCGAGGTCACTCTCGCCCAGCCGGGCGTCGAGCGCGAAGCCCGGCGTCGCCGCCCCGACGACGAGCAGCCGTGCGTCGGGGTGCAGCCGCCTGAGCAACCGGAACGCCTCGACGAGCTGCGGGATCCGCTTCGACGCCGTCAGGTGCCCGAAACAGCCGATGACCGGGCCCCCTGTGACCGGGATGGGCATGGGCGGCCTCGGCCGGTGCCAGGCGGGATGCGGGATCCGCCAGAGCCGCCCCTCGTACCCGGCGTCGCGGACCCGCTGCTCGACGTATCGCGAGTGGACGATCAGTCCGCCGCCGGGTTTCGCCGCGTGCTCGAGGACCTCCCCCACGAGCGGAAAGTCCTCTGGACGGACTTCCCAGAGCGGCGGTACGACCCCGTCGATGACGCCATGCGCAAGCAGCCGACCCGCAACACCCGCTTCGCGCTGCATCGCTCCGAGGTACCCCTGCGCATCGCCGCGTCCGAGCGTCATGCCCGCGACGAGGTGGTGCAGCACGAAGTCGTGGAGGACGACGACCCCGGGCCGCCTGCGCAGCGCCTCGACGATCCACCCGTGCGCGTCGGGGTTGTTGCCCATGTGGTAGAGGCAGACGTCGCCGACCGCAGCCCGGCCTCGCGCCGCGACCTCGACATCGAAGCGGCGCTCGAGCGCCGGCAGGAGCAGCGAGCTGTATTCCGAGATTCCGGACCGCTCCGGCGGAAGCGGTGAGAAGTAATCCAGACGGAGCTGGTCCTGGCCTCGAGCGTGCGACTGCGTTCGGTCGCCGCCACCACCGTGCGTGTGCTTCCGTGCTCGGCGCCGAAGGGCTCGAGGAGGAGCGGCGACTCGGCGCATGACTCCCATCAGGCGTGTGCGACGATCGAGTAGTCGAGGGGTCCGTAGAGCAGATCGTTCAACCGCGCGACGTTCGACGCGAGCGCGGCACGCGCGCGGTCGAACTCGGGCCCATCCGGGAGCTCGACCTGCTTGAGTCGTTCGCCTTCGGGAGGCGAGTTCAGGAAGCGCGTCTCGATCTCACGAAAGCCGGCCTGACGGGCGAGCAGCTCGAGCGTCGCAGGGACGAGCGGCTGCGCGTGGGTCAGATCGGCGAAGTAGCTGTGCAGCGCAAGCGGTGAGAGCGGGTTGATCGTCTCGAGGACGGCGACACCGCCGGGGCGGAGCTTTGTGAGTGCGAGCTCCAGGAGGCGGACGAGGGCTGACGGCGGGAGGTGCTCAACGACCTGGCCGGCGAAGAGACCGCCGAGGGACGCATCCGCGAGACCGTCGAGGTACTCGAGGAGATCTGCCTGCTCGACGTCGAGGCCCGCGCCACGCGCGTAGGCGACCATGTCCGCATCGGCGTCGACTCCGCGCGCCTCGACGCCGGCATCGCGGAGGAGCGCGAGCAGCTCGCCTCGCCCACAGCCGACGTCGAGCACGGGCGCCGAGTCACGGAAGTCGTCGACGTAGACGCCCTGGCGCGCGCTGACGTCCCGGGTCGCCCCGCGCATCCGGCTCTCGAACGCGAAGTAGTCGGGAAACGCGGTCTGGGCAGGTTGGGAGGCGACGGTCCGCAACGGCGCGGGTGCGGCAGTCGATCGCCGCCGCTCGATCCGCGTCAGCCGCTCCTCGACCTCCTCGAGAAGCCGCTCGCGCTCTCGCGCCGCGCCGAGCTCGGCTTCGGCCCGCTCGAGCCGCGTGAACAGCAGGTCGACCTCCTCGAAGAGCTCGTCCGTGAGCTTGAGCGCCACACCGTTGAACGCGCGCTGACTCGCCGCGAAGGGCTCGACGTACCAGCGCATGAGCCGGCGCAGGACCTTCTTGACCGCGTGGCGCGCGGCACCGAGCGGTCCCGGCCGCCGCTCGAGGGGACGATCCGCCGTGACCGGCCACGTGGTCTCGGCGACGCCCCTCAGCCGCTGACGGACGAGACCTCGATCGACGCCCTCCGAGAGGTCGAGACCCGGCGCGTGGCGGAGCTCGTCTTTCAGGCGCGCAAAGAGCGCGGGCACATCGAGTCGATCGGCATCGGAAGTGCCTGCAGGAGGCCGAGTTTCGACCTCGGTAGCCTTCATTGACCGATCTTAGTCGCCTCCGGAACGAAGTACCAGAGCCCGCCCGGCGTCGATTCACGCAAGATCAGCGGGGTGCGGAGCTCGATCGTGCATCGTGAGGCCGAAGCGACACAGGTACTCGTCGCGGTCCTGGCCGGCGCGCCGATCGTCTCGCTCGGCGCCGCGAGCGGCGGTTTCTTTCCTCCGGCGTGGGGCTGGATGGCAATCGGGTTCGCGCTCGCCGCAGCCGCGGTGCTCGCAGTCGCGGACACCGTCGAGCTCGGCAGGATCGACCTCGTCGTGCTCGTCGCGCTCTCGTCGTTGTTCGCGTGGATCGCACTGTCCCTCGTCTGGACGGACAGCCCCACGCGCACGATGCTCGAGCTTCAGCGCGCGCTCGCGTACGTCGCCGCGCTCGCGACGCTTCTGCTCGCGGTGCGACGCGCATCGTGGCGAGCCGCACTCGCAGGTGTGTTCGTCGCGGTGAGCACGCTCGCCCTCTACGGCCTCGCCACACGGCTGTTTCCCGACGTGTTCGGGTACGACCGGGAGGGGCCGTACCAGCTCTCCCGCCCGATCGGCTACTGGAACGCTCTTGGGCTCCTCGCCGCGATGGGCGTGGTGCTCGCGCTCGGGTGGGCGGCGCATGGGCGACGCCGCGCCGTGCGCGCGGCGGCTGCAGGCGCGCTCCCCGCTCTCGTCGTCACGCTGTACTTCACGTTCAGCCGCGGCGCGTGGGTGGGGCTTGTCATTGCCGTGGTCGTGCTGTTCGTCTTCGACCCGCGTCGTGAGCGAGCCGCTGCGGTGCTCGTCGCGATCGTTCCGTTCATTGCGGCGGCGGTCGTGCTGGCGTCGCAGTCGGAGGGTTTGACGCGAGCGAACGCACCGCTCGCGCAGGCGATCCACGACGGGCACCGGCTCGCGCTTGTGATCGTTCTCCTGTGCGCGGGGGCCTCGCTTGCCGCGTCTGCCGTCGACCGAGTCGGCTCGGCACTGTTCCGCCGCGCGAATCTGCGCCCGGTCGCGGGGCGTGCGGCCCTCGGCGTCGGCGTCGCTGCGGCCGTGGCGCTGCTCGCATGGGGCGGCGGCCCACGGGCGCTCGCCGACCAAGCGTACGACGCATTCGTCGGTCCGCCCGTGCTCGGTAAGGACGACCTGAACGCTCGGCTCCTCTCGGCCTCGGGCAACGCCCGTTCGGACTACTGGGGCGTCGCGCTGCGGACGATCAAGGCGGAGCCGCTCCTCGGCAGCGGCGCAGGGACGTTCGAGCTCCGCTGGTATCGCGACCGCCCGGGGCAAGGGACGGTCCGGGACGCGCACAACATCTACCTCGAGGTCCTCGCGGAGCTCGGCCCCGTAGGGCTCGCGCTCCTCGTGACGGCGCTCGCGGCGCCGCTCGCCGCGCTCCCCCTGACCCGCGATCCGCTCGCGGCGGCGGGCGGTGCCGCCTACGCCGCGTACCTCGCGCACGCCGGCCTCGACTGGGACTGGGAGCTGCCCGCGGTCACGCTGGCCGCGTTCGGCTGCGCAGCGGGCATCATTGCTTCGGCACGTGCGGGGACGAGACCTCTCCGCCCACGAGTGCGTGTTGCCGCCCTCGCGGCATCGGGCCTCGTCGCCGCAGCAGGCGCTGCAGGCTACGCGGGTGCACAGGCTGTCGAAACCAGCGCGTCGGCGTTCGACGACGGCGCGTATGGCCGTGCCCGTGACGCCGCCGAGAACGCCGTGCGGCTCGCGCCCTGGTCGGGCGACCCGCTGCTCGCCCTGGGCCAGGCACAGTTGGCGCTCGGCGAGCGCGAGTCGGCTCGAGGCTCGTTCCGCGAGGCGACTGCGAAGGAACCGAACGACTGGTTCGCCTGGTATGAGCTCGCGCTCGCGAGCGACGGCCTGGAGCGGACTCAGGCGATTGCGCGTGGGACGTCGCTGAACCCGCTGAGCCTCGAATTCGCGGCGCTCAGACGTTGACTCCTCAACGACAGCCACCTAAGATCAACCGCGAGAGGAGAGGCGTATGAGGCGACGGCGATTGGGGTCGCTCCGAACCGCGATTGCGGCGGTGTTGGTCGTGTGCTCGCTCGGCGTCTTCGCGGCATTCGGGGGCGTCGGAGTAGGCGCCGCGTTGGCGGAGTACGAGTACGGCAAGAAGGTCACGATCTGTCACAAGGGGAAGAACATGATCGTGGTGAGCGGTTCCACCCTCGAGTCGCATCTCGCTCACGGCGACACGCTCGGCCCCTGCCCGTAGCGTTCGCGGCCGCGCTTCCGCCTCGACCCGTTTTGGCCAACCGCTTCCGCGAAGATGCGCGGCGTGGTCGGGATCTCGCTGCTCACGCTGGTGCCGGGGGTCGTCGGCGGGTCGGAGACGTACGCGCGCGAGCTCTGCCGCTCGCTGGCCCGTGTCGGAGAGCTGGAGTACAAAGTCTTCGCGCCGACGCTCGCGCAAGACGCGGGCGATGGACTCGAAGCGCGAGTCGTCCGAAGCTATCCCGCTAGCGCGACGACGCCAGGGCGCGTGCGGGCGATGGCCGGGGCGATCCTCCGTGGCGGGCCACTCCGGCGCGAGCTCGAGCTCAGCTCGCTCGAAGCGATCCACTTCCCGCTCAGCGTGATGCTGCCGCTCGTCTCGGCCCCGCCGGCCGCGACGACGATCCTCGACCTCCAGCACGAGTTCCTGCCGGCGAACTTCTCCCGCTCGGAGCTCGCCTACCGCCGCTACCTCTACGGAGCGAGCGCGCGCCGGTCGCGGATCGTGATCGCGATCTCGGAGCACGCACGCGAGACGCTGATCGAGCGCCTCGGACTGGAGCCCGAGCGCGTGCGGACGATCCACCTGGGCGTCGACCTCGAGCGGTTCACGCCCGGCGCCGATGCGCGCGAGCCGTTCCTGCTCTACCCGGCGAACGCGTGGCCGCACAAGAACCACGAGACGCTCTTTCGCGCGCTCGAGCTCCTACCGGAGTACCGGCTTGTGCTCACCGGCTTCAGCGGGTCGACGCCGGAGCGCGTCGAGTCGCTCGGCCGCGTGGGGCACGAGGCGCTCGCGCAGCTCTACCGCCGTGCTGCGGCTCTTGTCTTCCCGAGCCTGTACGAGGGGTTCGGCCAGCCCGTGCTGGAGGCGCTCTCGTCCGCATGTCCGGTCGCCTGCTCGACGCTTCCGCCGCTCCGGGAGGTCGCCGGCGAGGCCGCCGTCTACTTCGACCCGCTCGAGCCGGAGTCGATCGCCGCAGCGGTTCGCCAGGCGATCGAAGGTGGTGGCGCGTCGGGTCCCGCCCGGGCCGCCCGGTTCACCTGGGACGCGTGCGCGCGTCGACACGACGCCGTCTATCGCGAGCTCATCGTCGACGCGGAGCGCGGAACCGGATCCTCTCGGTCCTGACCTTCTCACTGGTAGCGAACTCGACGCTGCACACGCGCGCGCCTTCGCCGCGTGACACGGCCAGCTCGACCTCGACGTGCCGCGGCTCTCCACGTCGGACGCGAACCCGCAGGTGCGGCGCCCCGTTGCGCGTGACGTCGATCCTCGCTGCCCCCCCTGCGCGGACGTCGAGTTCCAGCGTTCCGCCCCGGCAGCCGTACACCCGGAGGCCCGCCTTGCCGGCGATCGTTCCGTCGGTGCGGAACCCGTACAGCCGGCGGATCACGCGCGGTCGCCCTTCGAGCCGTGTCAGCACGAGCCCAGCCCGTCGGTCGAGCTCGGTGCCGACGAGGGTGAGGGTGTCCGGTGCGACCACGTACTGGACTCCACCGAGGCCAACAAGGTGCCCGCTCTCGTCTCGAAGCGAGAGCCTGCGCACGGCCCCGCGCGGTACCGCCGGGATCCTCGCCCACGGAAGCTCGTAGAGTCCGACGACGTCGCGGTTCCAGAACGCGGTCTGGAGCACTCCCGGATAGAAGCGCGCGCCGTCGTACAGGTAGGCAACCGGCCCGGAGGCGATGTCGTCGACCCACCGCCGCGCAGGCCCGTCGAACGTTCTCCGCTCGGCCGCGGTCGCCTGGTCGACGACAAAGACGCTCGTCGCCAAGCTCGCGAGCACCCCGAGCGGAACGAGGAGCACGCTCAGCACGACAAGCGCGCGGCGCGACCCCACTGCGAAGAGCCCGAGCAGAACGAGCGCAGCACACCTCACGAACACCTCGAGATCGATGTGAGGGAACCGCACGGTCAGCTCGTAGAGCGGCACGAGCGTGAACTCGTTGTGCAGCGCGCGGAGCTGGGTGAACTGCTCGACGGGGAGGGCGACGACGAGCACGAACGCGACGAGCGCGACCACGAACGACCCCCGCGCCGCGCGGGGCGCACCGCGTTGGAGCCACACGACGAGACCGACGAAGAGCAGCGGAGCGACGTGGAAGAGATTGCGTTCCGCCAGGTGGTGGACGTGACGCGAGGCGAAGATGCCGACCTCGAGGACCATCCACGTCACGAACGAGAGCGTGACGGCGAGGTAGGCATGCAGCTCAGGGTCACGCCGCGGCCGCGTGATGGCGACGTATGCGAGCGACGCAAGCGCGCACACCGGCACGACGGCGGTGAAGAGCAGCACGTCGCCCACGTGGTAGAGGACGTAACGCGCGACCTCGACGGGCGAGTACGCGAGGTCCGCCGTCTCGGCGTACCCGCCGAGCACGCTCGAAGCCGTGCCGGCTCGGCCCATCTGGAACGCGAACCACGCGCCGAACGCGACGAGCAGAGCGCCGCACGCCGGCGCGAGCCGGCGTGCGACCTGTGCTCGTCGCTCCAGCAGGGCCGCGAGCAGGAGCGCAGTCACGAACGCGGGAAGAAGCACGAGCGCCTGCAATCTGATCGCCGCGGCCAGCACGATCGTGGCGACGGCGAGGACCTGTGCCGGAAGAGTCGGCTTGGCGATCGCCCGCGCCGTCGCCCACGACGCGAGCACGAAGGCGGGATAGAACGTCGCCTCCGTCACCAGGAGACCGGCATACGCGAGTGTCGGCGGAACGAGCGTGAGCGCGGCGGCGAGCAGTGCCCAGAGAGGCGGGGCGAGTCTGCGCGCCCACGCGTACGCCGGGAACGCGGCACACATCATCACGACGACCTGGAGGCTCTTCGCGAGGGAATAGCCGAGCTCCGGATCCGCGATCGAGAGCGGCGCACCGATCAGGAGGGGGTGCACGAGGCTGTAGAACGGCACGTCGCGCCCCAGGACGTCGAGCGAGTGCGACCCCCACGCACTCCTGCCCAGCTCGGCATAGAGAAACTCGTCCGGCATGATCCACGGCGTCGGGACGCGCAGCGCTTCGACGAGCCGCAGCGCGACCGCTGCGATGACCAGCCCGACGAGGACCAGCCATCCCGCCGTGGGTGACAGCGTCCGGGATCCGCGGCCGATGGACCGAGTATGCACCGCCGAGTGAGGCGACCCGGCGCCGGTTCTTACGTCGCCGCGAGCTCGCTCTCGCCGCGCAAACGCTCGAGCTCGGCGTCGACCAGCATCTCGACGAGGCCTTCGAACGACACCGTGGGCTCCCAGCCGAGCTTGCGCCTCGCCTTCGCCGGGTCGCCGACGAGGTTGTGGAGCTCAGCGGTGCCGCGGACGAGCGACTCGTCGATGTGCACGTACTCCTGCCAGTCGAGCCCCACGTGCCCGAAGGCGGTCTCGAGAAGGTCGCGCACCGAGCGTGTGACGCCGGTCGCGACCACGTAGTCGTCGCCTTCGACCTGCTGCACCATCAGCCACATCGCGCGCACGTAGTCGCCCGCGTAGCCCCAGTCACGCCGCGAGTCGAGGTCGCCGAGCCAGAGCTCGCCTTCCAACCCGAGCGAGATCGCGGCGGCGGCGTGCGCGACCTTGCGTGGCACGAACTCGAGCGGACGTCGCGGCGACTCGTGGTTGTAGAGGATCCCGGCCGACGCATGCACCCCGTAGCGGATGCGGTACGAACGGACGATGAAGTGCGCGTACGCCTTTGCCACGCCGTACGGCGTGAGCGGGGAGAGCGGCGTCGCCTCGGTCTGCGGCGACTCGAGCGGCTCGCCGAAGATCTCGCTCGAAGACGCCTGGTAGAAGCGGATCGCCGGGTCGACCTCGCGGATCGCCTCGAGCAGCGCGGTCACCCCGACAGCCGCGAGCTCCGCGGTCAGGACCGGCTGCTCCCACGAGGCGGGCACGAACGAGACCGACGCGAGGTTGTAGACCTCCTGCGGCTTGGCCGCGCGGAGCGCGCGGACGAGCGCGAGCTGGTCGCTCAGGTCGGCCTCGACGAGGTCGATCCGCTCGCGGATCGGTTCGAGGTTCGGGTAGCTCGCGCCCGACCGGCGAACGATCCCGGACACGCCGTAGCCCTGCTCGAGCAAGAGCTCGGCGAGGAGCGAGCCGTCCTGGCCGCCGATCCCGGTGATGAGGGCGCGCTTCTGCATCGGCGGCGATGATAGGCACGTGGGGGCCCTGACGGACCAGCTGCGCCGCAACCCGCCCGGCCTGCACGCGGGCGGGGAGGAGTACTGGGGCCTCGCCTGGGAGGCGCTCGAGTGGCTCGAACGGGAGGTGCGGCCGGGGATGGCGACGCTCGAGACCGGCTCCGGCGCGTCGACGCTCGTCTTCGCCGCCGCGGGTGCCGAGCACGAGGCGGTCACGCCGGCAGCGGACGAGGAGGAGCGGTTCCGGGCGGAAGCGGACCGGCGCGGCGTCGACGGCTCGCGCGTCGCGTTTCGCATCGGCCTCTCGCACGAGGTCTTGCCGGGGCTCGAGCAGCGCCCGCTCGATCTCGTGCTGGTCGACGGCGCGCACGGCTTCCCGTACCCGATCCTCGACTGGTGGTACGTCGCGCCACGGGTGAAGATCGGCGGTCGTGTGTTGCTCGACGACGCGTACATGCCGCCTGTGCGCGCTGTCCTCGACGCGCTGCGCGCCGACCCCAACTGGACGGTGGAGGAGGCCGCGAGCTTCCGAACCGCGGTCGTGCGCAAGCTCGCCGACGGCCTGCCCGGGTTCGACTGGGACGGGCAGCGAATCGGCGGCGGGATGGGGTTCGGCTACCTGCCGCCCGCGCCCCGCGCGCTGGCTTCGGCGCGGCAGCGCCTCTTCTCGACTCGCCTCGGGCTGCGAGCGGTCGAGCTCGCGCGTCGGCGGACCGGCCTCCGCTTCCGAAGGAAGGGCTAGTGCAGCTCCCGCATGTACCCCCACGCCTCGCGTAGCCCACGCGGCCGGACGAACGCGAGCAGCACGATGTAGAGGGCGAGGCCGCCCGCGGCGGCAAGCGCGTTGTTCGCCACCACGGCGAGCGCGCCGAACGACAGGACGGCGAGGCCGCCGACAGAGACCGCGACGCGGAAGAGCGACGCGACCGCCGAGAGCAAGGCGTGCCGCGAGAGGGCCAAGAGCAGCGCGGCGAGCACTCCGAGCGTGGTCAGGCCGAGCGCGAGCGCAAGCCCCTCGAGCCCCCAGAGCTCGCGTAGGCCGAGCGAGACCGGAACGTCGACGACGAGCGCCCCGATCGCGACGGGCACGAGCACGCGGCTCCGCTCGAGCACGTAGAGGAGCGGAAACGCGAGCGAGAAGCCGACCGCCCCGACCGTCCATGGGGCGAGCACGACAACGAGCCGCGAGAGCTCCGCCCCGACCTCGCCGGAGAAGGCGTCGCCGAGCACCGCCGCCGCGATCCGGTCGCCGGAGAGCGCGAAGACGCCTGCAGCGGCCGCGATCGGCGGCAGGCACAGCCACGAGCCGTGCACGACGTGCTCGACAGCAGCCTCCGCCTCGACGCCGCGGCGAGTCAGCTCCGCGGTCGAGATGATCGAGAGCGACGTGGCGGTCGCGGCGACGAGCACCGCGGCGAAGAAGTACGCGTACGAGAACGAGGTCACCGACCCGACGCCGAGGCCCGAGGCACCGCGGAGCGCGATCAGGTAGAGCCCCTGGAGCGCGAGCGGCACAGCAGCCGCTTCGGCGAGGAGCACCAGCCGCCGCACGACTCCTCCGAACCGCAGCCGGCCGAGCGTGCCGCCGAGCGCGGCGAGCGGCACCGCGAGCGAGATCGCCGCGTTCGCCGCGAGCCCCCACGCGAGCGCGACGAGGCCGTGCTCGTCCGCGAGGGCGACGAACACGACGAGCCCGACGATCCCCCCCGCCGAGAACCCCAGAGCCGCCGCGCCGAACCGGCTCCGCGCCGCGAGCGTCGCGGCGGCCAGCGCCGCCAGCACCTGGACGAACGCCGCCGCGACCAGCCAGGGGAGCGCGGACGCCGCGAGGTCGGCCGCCTCCTGAGGTAGCCGGCCGGTCAGCAGCTCCGCGAGCGGGTCGGCGAGCACCCACGCGAGCGCCGTCGCGGGCGCGCCGAACACCAGGATCGCGGCCGCGTACGAGCCCGCGACCGCTCCGTCGGTCCGCGTCAGCTCGGGCACCGCGGTCAGCCGGAGCGCCTGCCCCGCGAGCGTCAGCGTGACGTAGACGCCGTACGCCGCGAGCAGACCGTCGGTGGCCGCGTCGCGTCCGAACTTCTGCGCGAGGATCGCGGCGGCGACGGCCGCGGAGCCGCTGAGGACGAGGGTCGAGAGCCCTGTAAGGATTCCGCTAGCGAGGGCGCTGCGGCGGTCGGGGGCGGTAGTCTCTCCGCTGCGGCTGGCCCGCATCCTTCCGATCATGGCGAACAGAAACGACTCGGTCTGGACAGAGGAGTCGCTTGCGCAGCTGCGCGAGGACTTCGGCCCCTACTACGAGGACCGCACCGTCCTCGTCACGGGCGCCGACGGCTTCATGGGCTCCCACCTGACGGAGGGCCTCTGCCATCTCGGCGCGCACGTGCACGCGTTCGTCCGAGCGACCTCGAGCGGCGCCCTGAACAACATCGGACACATCCGAAACCAGCTCAAGGTCCACTGGGCCGACCTGACGGACAAGCACTCGATCGACCTCCTGGTGCGCCAGCTCAAGACCGCGCCGGACCGGCCGTACGTCTTCCACCTCGGCGCGCAGGCGCACGTCGGGGAGTCGTGGCATCGCCCGTACGAGACCGTGATGGCGAACACCGTCGGAACGCTCAACCTCCTGCAGTCGGTCGTCGACCACGAGCTCGAGCTGGAGAAGTTCGATACGGCGGGCACGTCGGAGGAGTACGGCAACGTGCGCGAGTCGGTCTCGCATCACCACGACTTCGACGACGCGGGCTCGCTGATCCTCCACGAGCGCTCGCCGATCAACCCGAAGTCGATCTACGCGACCGCGAAGGTCGCAGCCGACTTCCTGACGATGAACTACCACGACGCCTACGGCGTCCCGGGCGTCGTCACGCGCATGTTCAACAACTACGGTCCGCGCCAGAACCCGCGCTACGTGACCGGCACGATCATCACGCAGGCCCTCGAGCGGGAGCACATCGAGCTCGGCGCCCTCGACCCGCTGCGTGACTTCTGCTTCTGCACGGACGGCGTCCGCGGCCACCTGATGGTCGCCGCGAAGGGCACGCCCGGCGACGTCTACGTCTACGGGCAGGGCTCGAACATCTCGATGGCTGACTGGGCCGCGATGATCCTCCGCATCGGCGAGGAGGACGGCCACTGGAGCGGGCGCGAGATCGTCACCAACCAGGATCGCCTCCGCCCAGGCGTGACTGACGTGATGGCGCTCCGCGTCGGCTACGAGAAGCTGAGCCGCGAGACCGGCTGGGAGCCGCAGATCTCGTGGGAGGACGGTGTCCGCAAGACGATCCAGTGGTACGCGGGGAACCGCGAGCGCTGGCTCGGGCGCGTCGACTGGCTCCCGTACACCGCGCCCACCGTCAAGACGGGGTAACGGATGCACTTCCTCTCGTTCCTGGGGCGCCGCTGGTGGTGCGCCGCCGGAGGGGACAGTGCAGGTGGCACGGCCCCGGAAGGCGGCGCGCCGACCAGCGGCGTCAGCCTTTCGCGGAGCACGGCTTCGCCGGGCGAGAGCGAAAGGCGGCCAGGGACGTGAGGACGCTCGTGACCGGGGGCGGCGGCTTCCTCGGGACGCACGTCGTCGAGCGGCTGCAGGAGGAGGGAATCGACCCGATGGTCGCGCGGCGTCGCGACTACGACCTGACGCACTGGACCGACGTCGAGCGCCTCTTCCACGACACGAAGCCCGAGCTCGTGCTGCACCTCGCGGCAGAGGTCGGCGGGATCGGCGCGAACCGCGACAACCCCGGCCGCTACTGGTACTCGAATCTGATGATGGGCGCGCATGTGATCGAGCAGTCGCGCCTGCACGGCGTCGACAAGCTGCTCGTGCTCGGCACAGTGTGCGCGTACCCGAAGTTCGCGCCCGTCCCGTTCCGCGAGGACGACCTCTGGAACGGCTACCCGGAGGAGACGAACGCGCCGTACGGCGTCGCGAAGAAGGCACTGCTCATCGGCTCGCAGACCTATCGGGAGCAGTACGGCCTGCACTCCGTCTACCTTCTGCCCGTCAACCTCTACGGGCCGCGCGACAACTTCAACCTCGAGACCTCGCACGTGATCCCGGCGCTGATCCGCAAGACGCTCGAGGCGCAGGAACGCGGCGAGAGCGAGGTCGTGCTCTGGGGCGACGGCTCACCGACGCGTGAGTTCCTCTACGTCGAGGACGCCGCCGAGGGGATCGTCCTGGCCGCGCTCCGCTACGACGGGCCGGAGCCAGTGAACCTCGGCACAGGCGAGGAGATCCAGATCAAGGACCTCGCCGAGTTGATCGCCGAGGCAACGGGGTTCGAGGGCGAGATCGTCTGGGACACGACGAAGCCCAACGGCCAGCCTCGGCGCAAGCTCGACACGACGCGCGCGAAGGAGCTGTTCGGGTTCGAGGCCCACACGCCGTTCCGCGAAGGGATCGCGCGCACGGTCGCGTGGTACCGGGAGCACGCGTCTGCCTATGCAGGTCGCTGAGCGGCTCCCCCCGCTCGCGCGCTACGAACCCTGGATCGTCCTCGCGCCGCTCGTCGCCGCGCAGTGGGTCGTGCTCGCCGTGTTCGCGCTGACGGTCCAGCGCAACGGCTGGCTCTTCTACCAGGGCGGCGACCAGACGTGGTTCTACACGTCGGCCTGGGAGCTCGCGCACGGTCGTGTGCCCGAGACGCTCGTCGGCTACCTCTGGCCGTTCCTGCTCACACCGCTCGCGGCGCTCGCCGGTCCCGATTTCCTCGACGGCCTTCCCGTGATCATCCTCGCGCAGGTGCTCGTGCTCGCACCGCTCGCGCTCTTCTCCGCCTACTGGATCGCGGCCCGCATCGGGGGGCGCCTCCTCGGCTACTTCGCCGCTGTTGCCTGGATCGCGGCGCCGTTCGCGGTGCAACCCCTCTTCGTCGGGCGCTACCACGAGCGGTGGAACGAGCAGACGCTTCCGCAGGCGCTCGGCTTGACGGCGCTCGGCGACTTTCCGTCGATGGTGCTGCTGATGGTCGCCGCGGTCTTCGTGCTTCGCGCACTCGATGGCGCCGCGCGGGGAGACGTCATTGCGGCAGGGATCGTGACGGGGCTCGCGATCGCGCTGAAGCCGGCGAACGGCCTCTTCGTCTTTGCGCCGCTCGTCGCGTTCGCGCTCACACGTCGGTGGCGTGCGGGGCTCGAGTTCGCGCTCGTGCTCGCACCTACGCTGCTGACGCTCGCCGTCTGGAAGTACCGGGGGACCGGGATCTCGGTGCTGGCGCTCGATCCGACCGTGCTCGCCGCAGCGGCGGAGCCTCCGCCGCACCCATCGGAGCTTTCGTGGTGGGAGCAGGTTCGGGACTTCGTGCCGCTCGACCTCCACCAGCTGAACCATCAGTTCCTCGGCTTTCGCGAGTACTTCTGGAGCGCGAGGCTGCTCGAGTTCATCCCGGTTGCGGGTGCGATCGCGATGTCACGACGCTCGATCCCGAAGGCCGCCTTCTTCGGCGTGTGGCTGGCGGCGTTCTTCGTCGTCAAGGGATCGTCGCCCGCAGTGAGCGTGGAGAGTGCGACCATCTGGCGGCTGCTGATGCCGGCGTGGCCCGCCTACTTCTTCCTCGCCGCCTCGCTGCCGCTACTCGTGCCGGTCTGGGGCGCGCGACTTCCGGAACGTTTTCCCGCGCCGCTCCGGGCTCGTGGCGTGGCCGCGCCGCGCCCTCATCCCGCTCGCGTTCGCGCTCGCGCTCCCGTTGGTGGCCACCGCGCTCCTGCCTCCCTCGAAGGGTGAGGGCGCCGCAAAGCTGCCCCTTCAGTCGCTCTTCCTCCCCGTCGATCAGGACGTCGGCCTGACGGTCACGCCCGTCGTCGGCGCGCTCGACCTGAGCTGGCGGGCGCCGAAGCCACGGTCCGCGGACTCCTTCTTCATCGTCTACCGGTCCCCGCTCGAGTACACGCTCTCCGAAGGCGACCCCCGGGTGATCCATCAGGGGAAGCTCTGCGAACCGACGCAGAATGCGTCGCGGTGCACGATCGAGATGACTGAGGTCGGGCGCACGCGCTCGTCGCGCTTCGTCGACCGGGTTGGCCGCGGACAGTGGACGTACAGGATCGGGACCGCAGCGAATTGGCTGAACGACGAGAGTCGCGGCGACCCGTTCGTGATCTCGCGCCCGCTCAACGTCAGTGTCCGCTAGGCGCGCAACCGCCGCGGCGGCCGTCGTCGTGCTCGCGGCTGCGGCTGTCCCGTGGTCCGACGGTCCGCTTCGACGCCTGGCGGGCGGCGAGGGCAACGGACCGGACCCGACGTTCGACGTGCGAGCTCGACGCCGACGCTTTGCGCGCCGCCGCACCCGTGGTCGACGGCTCGAACTACGTGACGGAGTGGCCGGGCGGATCGCCGCTGGAGCAGGGCAACCTCAAGGCGGCGGGGCAGCTGTACTTCGCGCGCGGACTGCCGGTGCTCGAGCCTTCCCGCGCCGAGTGGATCGTCACGGTGCGCGGCGGGAACGTCCGACGTCATCCGCCGGCGATGAGCCTCGTCGCCGGCGTCTTGGCCGTCAACGCGGCGTTCCTCGCCGTTGGGTACGCGCTCGTCGGCCCGCCGCGCCGGCGCGCGTCCTGGGCCGGCGTCGCGTTGCTCGTCGGCGCCGGTGGCGTCGGCATGCTCGTCTTCTTCGCGACCATCGTCGGGCTGCGCGCGAGCCTCGCGGTGGCTGCAGCGGCGGCCGCGATCCTCGCCCTCGGCGGGCTGGTCTTCTGGCGGCGCGTCGGGGCCGAGCGCGCAGCCGGTGGGCGGGCGGTCGCTCGACCCGTTGACGGCAGGAGCGTTCGGCGTGATCGCCGCGGTCTGCATCCTCGGCGTCGTCGGTGGCTTTCGCTCCGCCCCCTGGCTCGACGACGTGTGGGGGATCTGGCTGCCGAAAGGGCTTGCGCTCTGGCACCACGGACTCGACGAGCGGCTGTTCGCCCCGAACGGCGAGTACGTGACCTTCGGAGTCCCGGACTACCCGCTCTGGTGGTCGGTCGTCACGAGCCTGGACGTTCAGGCCGTTGGCGACCTCGACGTGCGTGTCGTCTGCGCGCAGCTCGCGCTGCTCACGGTCGCGTTCGTCGGCGCCGTCGCGCGGCTGCTCTGGGACTGCGTCAGGCCCACCGTGCTCGCGGCTTCGCTGCTCCTGCTCGTCCTCTCGCCCGAGCTGTGGAGGCAGGTCCAGGGAGGCGTCGCCGACCTTCCGCTCGCGATCTACCTCGCGCTCGCGCTGCTGGCAGGCGCACGGTGGCTGCAGACGCGCGAGCCGTTCCTGCTCGCGCTTGCCGGATTCGCGCTCGCGGTCGCGCTGCAGATCAAGACCGAGGCGCCGGCCGAGGTGGCGGCACTGGTGGTCGTCGGCGCGCTCTTCGCGCGCCGCTTCCTCTGGACCGGGCTCGCGCTCCTGGCAGCGGTGCCGTGGTTGGCGTGGCGGTGGGCGCACGACGTGCCGAGTCGGGCCGAGCTCGACTTCTCGCGCGTCGAGCGCGTCCCCGACGCGCTGCGCGCGGTCGCCGAGCACGTCTTCGACCCGACCGAGTGGCTCGTCCTCGTCCCGCTCGTGATCGTGCTCGCGCTGGTCGCCCGGCAGCCGAAGGTGCTGCTCGCACCCGGAGCGCTGCTCGCGGTCGTCCTGATCGCCTACTGGATCGACCGCGACGAGATCGGCTACGTGCTCGCGACGTCCGCCTACCGCGTGGTCGACCCGATCGTTCTAAGTGCGGCGGTGTTGATCCCGCTCCTCGCGGAATCGTTCTTCCAGCAGCGCGAGGCGTTGCGCGAGGATCGTGCTCTGGTCGGAGAGCCGTGAGATCACGGTCGAGTAGTGCAGCAGCACGAGCAGGATGAAGAGGATTCCCACGGCGAAGAGGATCGCCGGCGGGTAGCCGCTGATCCCGAACCAGCCGGCGATCGTGTTCAGCCCGCCCCGCCAGATCGACAGGACGAGCAGCACGACGCCCGTGAGCAGCCAGAGCAGCGCGTAGCGCTCGCGTAGGCGCCGCGAGCGGATCAGCTCGAAGACGACGAGGAGCAGGAGCAGCGACGCGATTGCCGCCGCGACCGAAACGCGGAGGGGAGTCAATCGAGCGGTACCGCCTTCCTTCGAAACAGCGCGACGAAGATCGCCAGCACGACCTTCACCATGTAGTAGACGGAGTGGAGCGTCGTGATCGAGGAACGGCCGGTCTCGCGGGCGCGCATCGTCACCGGCACCTCCTGCAGGCGCAGGCGGTGCTTGAAGACCATCACCGTCGCCTCCGCCTCCGGGTAGTCGTGCGGGTAGTCGGCGGCGAAGAGGCGGATGCCGAGCCGGTTCACCGCCTGGAAGCCGGATGTCGGATCCGTGATCCGCTGCCGCGTCAACGCGGAGACGATCCAGGCGAGCAGGCGAATCCCTGCGCGCCGCGACCGCGAGGAGCGATACCCGGTGCCGCCGATGAACCGCGACCCGACGGCCACGTCGGCCTCGTCGGCAAGCACCGGGCGCAAGATGGCGTCCAGCTCGGCCGGGTCGTGCTGCCCGTCGCCGTCGGCGCGGACCGCGACATCGAAGTCCTGCTCCCACGCGTAGCGAAAACCCGTTTGCACCGCGCCGCCGATGCCGAGGTTGAACGGAAGCGAGATCACGTTGGCGCCGGCCGCCCGTGCGACCTCCGCAGTTCGATCGGTCGAGCCGTCATCGACCACCACGACGCAGAGGCCAGGGTCGTAGGCCAGGAGCTCGCTCACGACACGCGCGATCGAGGCCTCCTCGTCGTACGCGGGGACGATGGCGACGCGACGCAACGCGCGCAGCCGCTCTGCGTCGAGCTTCGGCTCCTCGAGCACCTCGGTCACGCGACCGTCTCGCGCACACCGAGGCCGACGAGGTCGAGCAGGCGACGCGCACGGTGCGCGTACGTGTGCTCGTCGAGCGCCCGCTCCCGCGCACGAGCGCCGAGCTCCTCGGCAGCGCTCTGATCGCCGAGCAGCTCGCGATACGCGGCGGTCGCGCCGTCGGCGTCCTCGACCACGAGGAGCTCGCGGCCCGGCTCGAACCACGTCTCGATCCCCTCGTGCGGATTCGACACGATCGCCGCGCCGGCCATCGCGAGCTCGAACGGGCGCGCGGTCGACGAGGCGCGCACGGTCGCGTGCGCGCGTCGCGTCACGTTGAGCGCGACCCGCGACGCGGAGATCGCGCGGTTGAACGCGTTGAACGGGATCACGCCGAGCGAACGAGCGCGACCGATGTCGCCCTGGAAGTCCTCCCCGCCCAGCGCGAAGTCGACCTCGGGCAGACGGCGCGACGGCTCGCCGACGAGCTCGCCCATCCACTCGCGGCGGAACTTGTCCCCGTAGCCGTAGAAGAACACGTCCTGCTCCTTCTCGACCGGGAGCGGCTTGAAGAGCTCGGGGTCGGCCGCCCAGTAGAGCGCTTCGGCGCGGCGAGCTCCGAGCTCGCGCAGCCGGTCGAGCCCGCCCTCCGAGTTCGAGACGACGAGGTCGTATTCGCCCGGGTCGGCGCCGTAGTAGTAGTTGAACCCGGTGTCCATGCCGCCGAACTCGGGCAGGCTCATCGGGACGTCGCCGTCGTAGAAGACGACGGGGACGCCGAACCGCTCGCGAAGCGCGGTCGGGATCCCGCGCAGGTGGGCCATCGGCACTGTGAAGACGAGCACCGCGTCGACATCGCCCTCGCGCTCGAGGATCCGCTCGACGTGCCTCTGCCAACGCGGCGTGACCCAGCGCCAGACGACCTCGCGTACGAACCGGTCCGTGTCGCCAGGGTCGGACTCCGCGCGGCGGAGATAACGGTCACCCTTGACGCGCGCCCAGGCGTCGCGCGCGCGCGCGAAGCTCTCGCCCTCGAGGTAGGCAGGGTTCGGAGCGGTCCGCCACCACGGAGACTCGATCGGTCGACCGCGGTACGGGGTGACGATCAGGTCCACGCCGACCTCGTAGAGCCCCTTCCAGAGCTGCCACCACGCCGGCGTGCAGCCGTACCGGAAGTCGAGGTCGATCGCCGAGGCGACCGCGAGGATCTTCGGGGCCTTCACCGGCCCGATTTTGCCCGAGTCAGCGGCTGTGGCCCGTAAAGACTTTGGTTACGAAGGGAAACTCGAACGTTCCGGGGGGAGCAAGCGCGCGGATTCGCTCGAGCAGCATGGCGCGCTCGTCCTCGGGTAACTTCGCGATGAAGCTGACCGACGAAGCGCGGGCGACGAGCCCGTCGGCGTCCATCAGCTGCACGTGCGGGAACGTTCGTTCCTCGACGTCGATGATGAGCGGAGAGTCGAGCGGCCCGCCGTCGGGGTGACCGCTTCCGCCGGGATAGGCGTCCCCCTTGTACGGCCTGATCGCCTCCGCGTACGCCTGGTGCAGCGGCTGCGACTCGTCGCGCACGTTCCAGATGAGCGCGACGCTTCCGCGGGGACGGAGGACGCGAGTCATCTCCGCCAGGGCACGGTCGCGATCGAACCAGTGGAACGCCTGCGCCGCGGTTACGGCATCTGCGGTCCCGTCCTCGAGCGGGATCGACTCGGCGGTCCCCTCGAGCGCTTCCGCGTCGACGTTGCGCTCGAAGATCGCGCGCATCTCGGCGATCGGCTCGACACCGGTAACGCGTAGTCCGCGGGCGACGAGCTGGCGCGCGAACTTGCCCGTGCCGGCACCGACGTCCACGACGTGCGCGCCCGGCTCGAGCCCGAGCGCTTCGATGATGTGGTCGAGCGCCTCCTCCGGATAGTCAGGGCGCGCCCGCTCGTACACCTCGGCCGCGGTCTCGAAGCCGCGCGCGGTCGGGTGGATGCTCAGAACGCGCCTCTCCGCGCGAACACCGCCGGAATCGTCTTCAGCAGGATCGTCACGTCGAGCCAGATCGACCAGTGCTCCAGGTAGTAGAAGTCGAGCCGTACGAGGTCGTCGAATGTGAGTTCCGAGCGGCCGGAGATCTGCCACAGGCCGGTGATCCCCGGCAGCACGAGATAGCGCTTGCGGTGCCACGGCTCGAGCTTGTCGTAGTCGCGAATCGGCAGCGGACGCGGGCCGACGAGGCTCATCTCGCCGCGCAGCACATTGAGCGCCTGCGGCACCTCGTCGAGGGAGAGCGCGCGAAGCAGCGCACCGACGCGCGTCACACGAGGATCGTCGCGGATTTTGAACAACGGCCCCGACGCCTCGTTTCGTGTCTCGAGCGTGTTCTGGAGCCGGTCCGCTCCCGCGAGCATCGTGCGGAACTTGATCATCCCGAACTCGCGCTCGCCGAGCCCGACGCGGCGGTCGCGGTAGAACACGGGGCCGCGCGAGTCGAGCTTGATCGCGACGGCGATCAGGAGCCAGATCGGCAGGCCGACGACCAGGACGACGCGACGCGACCGCGAGGTCGAACAGCCGCTTCGTCGCCCAGTCGACGCCGGCGAAGACCGGCGGGCGCAGCTCGAAGAGCGGGACCGCCTGTCCCGGGACGTACTCGGCGCGCTGCGTGAGGATCTCAGCGGTCGTCGGCGCGACACGGACCTGCACGCCGCGCTGGTGCGCCTGCTCGACGAGCTCGACGAGCTGCTCGTCGCTCACGTCGCCACCGTTCACGATCAACTCGTCGACTCGGCGACCTTCGAGCACGCCCCCGAGGTCGTCGAGCGAGCCGAGCCGCGGGATCGGGATGCCGTCCTGCGTCGGCGAGATGGCGCCGACGAACGAGTAGTCGATCCCGCCGCGCGTGTCGCCGAGCGTCCGGAGCAGGTGCGCGACGTTGTCGCCCCTGCCGACGAGCAAGGCCCGGCGCCTCACGCCGAGCACGTGCATCAGGTCGCGGGTCAGGCGCTCGTAGCTCGCGCGAAGGACGCAGATGATCGCGGCGCACGTGACGAGTGCGGTCGGCGCGAGGCCGTACGTCCCGAACTGATGGTCGACGCCCCACGCGAAGACAAGAGTGATCACGGCGACAAGCACGAGCGACGACACGACCCGTCCCACACCGGCGCGGTGCTCGCGCTCGGCGTAGAGGCCTGCCTGCCAGAAGACGAGGATCGTGATCAGCGTGAGGAACGGCAACCACTGCTCCTCCGCGTCCCAGGGCACACCCCAGAGCGGGAGCTCGTGCTCGTAGTAGAGCCAACGGAGCACGAGCGCGAGGTAGAGCCCGAGCGCGAGGCCGCAGACGTCGATCGTCAGGAGCGCCGCGATCGAGGCGAGCCTGCGCAGGAGCGTGCGGAGCGGAGGTCGGGCGAGGAACGAGGTTCGCGACGCGCGGATGTCCGACGAGACGCGGGGGCGGTCCTGCTCCGGCGGGGCCTCGGGGTCCGCCGCGGTGGTCACGAGGGTCGATTCTAGCCCTGCGTAGAGTTGGGCTCGTGGAACGGCTCGAGGAGCGCTACCGCGAGCACCACCAGGACTCCCGCTCGCCGGACTTCATCTGGGCCCGGCCGGAGCGGACGGCGCTGTTTCGCGGCCACGTCGGCGGGCCAGGCCGCCGCGTCCTCGACCTCGGCTGCCGGTACGGAGCGCTCACGGCGTACTACGCGGAGGGAAACGAGGTCGTCGGGGTGGACATCGACCGCGAGGCGCTCGGGCATGCCGAGCGGAGGCTCGGGATCGAGACTCGTTGGGCCGACCTGGACGACCCCCTGGCGTTCGAGGACGCGTCGTTCGACGTCGTCGTGATCGGAGAGCTCCTCGAGCACATCCGCGAGCCCCAGCGGCTGATCGATCACGCCTACCGGGTGCTGCGGCCGGGAGGCAAGCTCGTCGGCTCGACCCCCAACGGGTTCCGGCTCAAGAACCGGCTCCACTTCCTCGCCGGGCGCCATCCGGAAGAGGACCCGACGCACCTCCACCTGTTCTCGCCCTCGGACGTCCACGAGCTTCTCGGCGCGTTCGCGGAGCCGCAGCTGCGCTTCATTGCCGGACGGTTCGTGCACTTCCACCCGCGGCTTTTCGCAAACGTGATGTTCTTCACCGCGACGAAGCCGGCCTGAGCTCGTCAAGGTCGCGCACCGGACGCCGTCGCGCGAGGTGACGGAGGCCGAACGCGAGCGCGAGCGCGCGTCGGCGGTCGAGTAGATCGGTGTCGTGGAAGTACACATGAACGTAGTCCGGCAGTCGCACGGCGCGCGCGAGCATCCCGATCGTGTGCGTCGCGGGGAGCAGCCCGGTCTCCGGGCCGTCCACGACGCGGCCGCCGCCGTAGGAGAGCGGAAACGTCGTGGCGGTCAGGTCGACAAGTCCCTCTTCCGCCACTACGGCTCTGCACCTCGTCATCCGTGTACCAGCCCCCGCCGACGAAGAAGCGCGCCTCGAGATCGTGCGCCCGGAGCCACGCGACCTCGCGCCGGACGCGGGCCGCGGGGTCGCCGCCCGAAGGCCGCGCGTGCGAAGGCGACGTCCAGTGCGTGTGCAGCCCGAACGGCACGTCGAGCGAACGGGCGCGCTCGAGCCAGAGCCGCTCTCCCTCGCCGTGCTCCTCGTCGGGAGGCCGGACGAGCGCGGCGATCCGGAACCCGCCGGGCGGGTCGTCGAGCAGGTGCCGGAACCGCACCCAGACGTCGTCGTCGAGCAGCCGCTCGACGTGGCAGGAGGCGACCGCGGCGCGCACGCCTCCCTACGCTAACGGTGCTGGCTACGGGACTCGTCACCGCGCTTCAACGACCGGCGAACGTCAGGGCCGGGGTCGCCGCCGCGCTGGCCGGAATCGCGTTGTTCGCAGCATCTGTGTCCCTGCCAAGCGTCGGGCTCTTCGACGAGGAGCAGACTGGCGACACGCCGGCGTACGCACGCCACGGGAACGCGATCCTCGACGGCCGCGTGCCGTACCGCGACTTCTACCTCGAGTACCCACCCGGAGCGCTGCCGGTCTTCGTCGTGCCCGCCGTGGGCGGAGACGACGGCTACGCGCCGCGATTCAAGGCACTCGCGATGCTCCTCGGGGTCGCGCTCGTCGCCGGAGTCGTCGCCACGCTCGCCGCTGCACGCGCAACGGCCGTCCGTGTCTTCGCGGCCGCGGCCTACGTGGGCGTCGCGCCCGCGGCCCTCGGGCCCGTCTTTCTCGTCAACTACGACGTCTGGCCTGCGTTGCTCGTCCTCGCCGCGCTCCTCGTGACAGCTCGCGAACGTGCCGTCGCCGGAGCAGCGATCCTCGGTCTGGCCGCAGGCGCCAAGCTCTACGCGCTCGTCTTGCTGCCGCTGTTGCTGCTTCGGAAGCGCGCGCGCCGTGTCGTCTACGCGTTCGCTGCGGTGTTCGCGGCGGCATTCGCGCCGTTCGCCGTTCTCGCACCGAATGCGCTCGGAAACAACCTGCTCGAACTGGCGCGCCGTCCGCTTCAGATCGAGAGCCTCGGCTCGTCGCTGCTGCTCACGGCGCACCGCCTGGGCGCGTACGAGCCGTCCGTGAACTCCGACTACAACTCACAGAACCTCGGCGGGACCCTCCCGACGGTCGTCGCGACAGTCACCAGCCTCGCTGCCGTCGCCGCCGTCACGACCGTCGTCGTGCTGTTCGCGCGCTCCCCCGAGCCGATCGACCGTCTCTTGCTCGCAGCAGCTGCCGCGGTCGCGGGTGTCGTCGCGTTCGGAAAGATCCTCTCGCCGCAGTTTCTGATCTGGCTCGTCCCGCTGGTCGCGCTGGTGCCGTCCGCCGCGGCGTACACCCTCTTGCTCGCCGCGATGATCCTGACGCACGTCTGGTTCCCCTCGCGCTACGGCGAGCTCGTGGCGCTCGAGAGCGTCTCGTGGGTCGTCGCGGCGCGCAACCTCGTCCTCGTTGCGCTGTTCGCGGTCCTGATCGCACGGCTGGCCCGAGAGCCGGCTCGGTCCTGAGTCGGCGCGCGCAGCTCCTGGTGTTCGCCGCTGCCGGTGCGGCGTTGGCGGCAGCGCTCCGGGTGTGGACGTTCGCATCGCCGATTGGAGGCCTCGACGCGGACGAGGCCGTCTGGGGGCTGATGACGCGTCACGCCCTCGACGGCGAGCTGGCCGTGTTCTTCTGGGGACAGGCCTACGGCGGCTCCCACGAGGTGCTGCTCAGCATCCCGGTCTTCGCGCTTGCGGGGTCGAGTGCGGCAACGGTGCGCGTCGTGCCCCTGGCGCTGTTCGCCGTTGCGAGCTTGCTCGTCTGGCGCGTCGGCCGCCGGACGATCGGGGAGCCGGCCGCGACAGCAGCCGCCGTCTTCTTCGCGATCTGGCCGCCGTACCTCGTCTGGAAGTCGACCCGGGCACACGGCTTCTACGGCTCGATGCTCGTGCTCTCGCTGCTCGTCCTGCTGTTCACACTGCGGCTCGGCGAGCGTCCCTCCCGTCGTGATGCGGCCGCGCTCGGCGTGTGTCTAGGACTCGGCTGGTGGGCCGGCCCGGCGACCGTCGTGATCGCGCTGCCCGCTGTGCTCTGGCTCGCAGTCCGACTTCGCGCCGACGCGCTGCGCCTCTGGCCCGCACTCCCCGCGGCCGTTGCCGGAGCGCTCCCGTGGCTGATCTGGAACCTCTCGCACGACTTCGCGTCGCTGGACGCATCCTTCGAGTCCGGCGACACCTACACCGACCATGTGCGGACGTTCTTCTGGGCGACGTTCCCAACCATGCTCGGCCTGCGAACACCTTTCACGCTCGAATGGATCACGGTGGAGGCGCTCACACGCGCGGTCACCGTCGCCGCCTTTCTCCTGCTCGTCTCGATGCTCCTGCGGGACCCCCCGCGCCGCTTGCTCGGCGCCGTCGCGCTCACGTACCCGGTGCTGCAGTCGTTGTCACCGTTCGCCAGCCTGAACGAGGAGCCGCGCTACCTCGTCCTGCTCGCGCCCGTGCTCGCGCTCGGGATCGCCGACGTGGCTGCGCGATCCCTCCCCGGGGCGGCGCTCACGGCCGCTCTGCTCGCCGGGCTCTCGATCAACGGGATCCGGGAGCTCAACCGACAGGAACCCCCGGTACCGCCCGTCGGAGGGGTGCGCGTGCCGGCGGACATCGGGCCGGCGGTTCGCACGCTCGAGCGCCTTGGCGAACGACGCGTTCGCGCGCACTACGCGATCGCCTACCGGATCACGTTCGAGAGCAAGGAGCGCATCGTCTCCGCCTCGACGGGGCAAAGCCGCCGCCCTGCGTACGAGCGCCTCCTCTCACGCGAGCCCAGACCTGCGTTCGTGTTCGTGCGCGACTCGGCGGAAGAGCGACGTTTCCGACGCGCGGGCTACTACCGCGTCGTCGCAGGCGACTGGGCCGTCTACGTCGGCGCCGACCCGCCGTGATCGACCGCGCCTCGCCGGCGGAGGCGGTCCGACACCGCTGAGACGAGTTCGCCGTGCCGAGCGCCCAGAGGATGAAGGCAGCCGGGAGGCTCGCAAAGAGCACGCGGGGGTGCAGAGGGGTGACGAAGTACAGGCTGTACGCGATGGGGTTGAGCAGCGCCCAGAAGACGACGAGTCGGAATGGCCACGCAGAACGCAAGCCGAGCGCCCCGACGGTTGCAAGCGGAACGAGCAGCAGCAACATCGCCGGGGTGAACAGCAACGAGTCGCTCCAGGCAGTGACTGCGTGGCCGAGCGTGAACGGATTGGAGGGCCACAAGTCCGGGTCGACGTCGAGAATCGCCGGGTAGCCCTTCGGCCAGTAGAGCGCCACGATCGGCACGAACGCGGTACCGGCTGCTGCAAACGGCAGCGACCGGCCGACCCCAGATCGGGCAACGAGCAGCGCGAGCGCGCCCGCGAAGAGCAGGCCGTTGCTCAGTCTCACCGTCGACGCGAACCCGAGTGCTGCGCCTGCGGCTGCGAGTCGGACGTCCGTTGCCCGAGGCGACAAGAGCAGGGCGAGCGCGACCGTCACCAGCGCGGTGGACAGGGGTTCGCTGTAGGCCGCGAGACCAACGTCGACCGCCCACGTTCCGTTCTCCCAGCCGCGCCCCCCAGTGACGAGCCCGGTCAGCAGAGGCCAGAACGCGAGCAGCGCCGCGGCCCCGACCGCGACCGCGCGCCGTCCGGTTGCGTACAGCCCCGCGTACGCCGTCGCGACGAGGGTCACCGCGTTGGCCACGAGCGACAGCGCGACCGCGACCGCATACGCACGGTCCGGGTCGAGGGCCAGGCCGAGGGCGCGCCAGGGATGGAGCGGCAAGCTCCAGACGAGCGGCCAGCCCACTGCCCCCGCCCCCGGAGCGTTCATCGCGCCGACCGGTACGCACAGGACGAGTGAGAACAGCGCGACGGCCGCGACGACGACCCAACCGCGCTGCGCCGGCCGCCGGCGCCAAGCCCACGCCAGGGCCGCCGCCGCTCCGACGACCGCGAGGACGAGCAGCGTGACCAGGACCGCGGGCGGGCGCCGCCAGGCCGCGATCAGCTCGCGGACGGCCGCGTAGAACCCGGTGGCGTCGCCCCTGAGCCCGTCGTATCGGAACCCCGGCACCCCGGCGGGCCGAGGTCCGCGAGGACGAGAAGCGGCAGGACGACCCGGAATGCGGCCAGCGCCGCGACCACCCACCCGGTCCGCCCGAGTGCGTAGCGTGTGCGCACGATGTGCGGCATCTGCGGACTCGTAACCGTAGCCGGGCAGCCGGACCCCGCCGCCGTCGACGCCATGAGGGCGTCGCTCGTCCACCGCGGCCCGGACGAGGGCTCGACGGACGCGCTGGGCGCCTGCGTGCTCGGGCACCAGCGGCTGCGCGTGCTCGACCTCGAGACGGGCTGGCAGCCCGTCGCGAGCGAAGACGGCGACCTGGTCGCGGTCTTCAACGGCGAGCTCTACAACTTCCGGAGCTCCGAGCATGCCTCGAGGCCCGCGGGCACGACGTCCGCGGCACCGGCGACACGCCCGTGCTCCCGCACCTGTACGAGGAGGAGGGCGTCGACTTCGTCGCCGGCTCGAGGGGATGTTCGCGTTCGCGCTCTGGGACGGGCCGCGCGAGCGGCTCGTGCTCGCGCGCGACCGCCTCGGCAAGAAGCCGCTCCTCTGGACGCGCTTGCCGACGGCACGCTCGCCTTCGCCTCGGAGCTGCAGGCGCTGCTCCGGCTCGAGTCGCTGCCGCGGGAACTCGACCTCGCCGCGCTCGACGCCTATCTCGCCCTCGGGTACGTCCCCGCTCCGAGGACGATCGTGCGCGGCGTCCACAAGCTTCCGCCGGGCCACGTGCTCGTCGTCGAGGCCGGCCGCGAGCGACTGGAGCGGTACTGGCGCGCCGAGGCGCACCCGGAGCCCGGCGTGAGCGACGACGAGTGGCTCGAGCGCGTTCGCGACACCGTCGCGGCCGCCGTCCGTCAACGCCTCGCCGCGGACGTGCCGCTCGGCGTGCTGCTGTCGGGCGGGATCGACTCGAGCATCGTCGTCGCGCTGACCGCGCGCGAGTCGTCGGAGCCGGTCCGCACGTTCAGCGTCGGCTTCCCGGACGCGCGCTACGACGAGCGGACGTACGCCCGTGCGGTTGCCGAGCGCTACGGCACCGTGCACGAGGAGCTGCTCGTCGACGCGGATCCGACGGATTCGGTGGAGCGGCTCGTCGCCGCGCTCGGCGAGCCGCTCGGCGACGAGGCTGCGCTGCCGACCTACCTGATCTGCGAGCAGGCGCGGCGACACGTGACGGTCGCGCTGACCGGCGACGGCGGCGACGAGTCGTTCGCCGGCTACGAGCGCTACGCCGCGCATCGCCTGGCGGCCAGAGCGGGCGCGTGCCGCCGCTGGCCGCGCCGGCGCGCGCGCGCTGCGCGCGGCCCCCGGGGGACGTCGCGAGCCGCGCTCCGCTGCGTTCCGCGCCGCGCGCTTCCTCGAGACCGCCGCAGCGCCGGCCCGGCTGCGCTACGGGCGGCTGATGGAGGTCTTCACGCCCGCCGCGCCGGAGAGAGCTCGTCGAGGCACGCGTCGAGCCGGCGCCCGCCGGAGAGCTCCTCGGAGCGCCGAGGGAGCCAGGCCTCCGCGGCCTCCAACTGCTCGACGTCGAGACGTACCTGCCCGACGACCTGCTCGTGAAGGCCGACCTCGCCTCGATGGCGCACTCGCTCGAGCTCCGGTCGCCGCTGCTCGACCGGAAGGTGCTCGAGCTCGGGCTCGCGCTGCCGGACCACCTGAAGCAGCAGGGCCGGACCGGCAAGGTCGCGCTCCGGCGAGCGTTCGCCGACGACGCTGCCGCCCGAGGTCGCGGCGCGCGGCAAGACCGGCTTCGGCGTCCCGATCGGGCGCTGGCTCCGCGAGGACCTGCCGAGCTCGTGCGCGACGTGCTGCTCGACGCGACCGCGCGCGACCGCGGGCTCGTGCGCCCGGCTGCGGTGGAGCGCCTGCTCGACGAGCACGCGCGCGGCGTGCGACCACGCGCACCGGCTCTGGTGCCTGCTCGCGCTCGAGCTCTGGCTGCGCGCGCACGTCGACGCCCGCGGCCCTCGGAAGTCGGGGTCGATCGGACCTGACCCGACTGCACGCGTACCTCCTCGTGGGCGCCGCGAGCGTGCTCCCGCGCCTCGCCGCGCTGCTCGCCGAGCGCGGCGACGTCACGTCCGCGTTCGTCGACAAGGGCGACGACTTCGCGCAGACGTTCGTCGAGAGCGGCACGTACGGGTTCATCCCGGGCGTCCGTCGGCGTACACGCAGCCGCTCTACGGCTTCTTCCTCGATCCCGCTGTACTGGGTCGTCGGCCGCCACTGGCTCGTCGTCGGGCTCGCGCAGACGCGTCGCGGTCGTGACCGCGCTGCTCGTCTACGAGCTCGGCCGGCGCGTCGTTCGACCGCGGGTCGGCCTGGTCGCGGCGCTGCTGGCGACGCTGCACCCGTACCTCATCTGGCACGACGTGCACATGAACCGCGAGATCCTCGACCAGTTGCTCGCGGCGGCGGCCGTCGTGCTCACGCTCGTCGTCGCGGAGCGCGGCGGTCGCGTGTGGGGCGCACGCTCGGCGGGCGTCGCCGGAGTGGCGATCCTCGGCAATGTGCGGCCGTTGTTCGTGCCGCTCTTGCTCGTCGCGTACGTCTCGTGGCGCGGCGCGGTGGACCTGGGGCCCGCGGTCGCGCTCGCGCGTCGCGGCGCTCGTCGTCGCGCCCTGGGTCGTCCGCAACGAGGTCGAGCGTCGGCTGCGCGCGCTGACGACCGACGCGCGCGCGCTCTGGAAGGCGAACAACGAGCACACGCTGGAGACGCTGCGCGGCGGCGGCTGGATCGACGACGTTCCGAGCATCCCCGGCGCGCCGATCACCCCGCAGGAGGCGGGGGCGCTCTACCAGGCGGACGGGGCGCGTCGTGCGCGTCGACGAGTGCGCGCAGATGCGCTTCTACCGCTCGCGCGCGCTCGACTTCATGGCGCGACCACCCGGGCGAGAAGGCGAAGCTCGCGGTGCATGGCGCGAAGTGTTCTGGCAGCCGCGCGTGACGAAGACGGAAGGACGAGCGGGGTCGGGCACGCTGCTCGACATCGCGCGCGACTGGGCGAGCCGCTCTTCGCGTCCCGTCTTTCGTCTTCGCGCTCGCGGGCCTCGTGCTCGTGCCGCGGCACTTCGTCGGGCTCGCTGTCGCTCCTCGCGTACCAGACGCTCGCGGCGATGGTCTTCGTCGGGCAGACGCGCTACCGCGTGCCGTGGGACTTCCTGCTCGCCGTGCCCGCGGCCGCGGCCCTCGTCGCGCTCTGCGAACGCGCGCGAAGACGTCCAGCGACGTGAGGCTCGTCCACGTCCACCGGATGCGCGGGATCGGCGGGTCCGAGCGCCACCTGCTCGCGCTGCTGCCGGCGCTCGCGGCGCGCGGGCACGACGTGACGTTCGTCGGGCTCGACGACCCCGCCTGGGACGCGGAGCCGTTCTACGAGCGCGTCGGCGTGCCGGCGCGGCGGCTTCCGTGCCCGCGCGACGTCGACCCCGTGCTCGCGCGCAGGCTGCGACGCACGCTGCAGGCGCTGGAGCCCGACGTCGTCCACACGCACCTCGTGCACGCCGACCTCTACGGCGCTCTCGCCTCGCTGCGCGCCCCGTGGGCGCTCGTCTCGACGAAGCACAACGACGATCCGTTCCGCGCCGGGGCCTTTCGCTTCGCGGAACGCGCGCTCACGCGCCGCGCGGACCGCGTCATCGCGATCACGGACGCGCTCGCCCGCTTCTGCGTCGAGCGGGTGGGCCTGCCGGCAGGAGAAGGTCGAGGTCGTGCACTACGGCCTCGACGAGCTCCCGACCGCATGGGGCGCCGGCGCGGAGCCGCCCGAGGGTCGGTTCCTGCTCGCGATCGCGCGGCTGACCGAGCAGAAGGGCCTGGACGTCGCCGTTCGCGCGCTCGCCGAGCTCCCGGCGGACGTTCGGCTCGCCGTGCTCGGCGAGGGCCCGGAGCGCCCGCGACTCGAGGCGCTCGCCGAGGAGCTCGGAGTGTCGGACCGGCTGCTGCTGCCCGGCCGCGTCGGCGACGTCGCGGCGTGGCTGCGCCGCGCGACGCTGCTCGTCCACCCGGTGCGCTGGGAGGGGTTCGGGCTCGCGCTGCTCGAGGCGATGCTCGCCGCGAAGCCGGTCGTCGCGAGCGACGTCAGCTCGATCCCGGAGATCGTCGTCGACGGGGAGACCGGCGTGCTCGTGCCGGCGACGACCCGGCAGGCGCTCGCGCGGGCGCTGCTCGGCGTGCTTCAGGATCCCGGGCGCGGCGAGCGGCTCGGCAACGCCGGGCGCGAACGCGCGCGCAGCGAGTTCTCGGTCGAGCGCATGGCGTCCGGGACACTCGACGTCTACGACCGGGCGCTCGCCGGGAGGCGATCGCCAGCAACGCGCGGTAGAGGATGTCGACCCGGTCGACGGATCGCTTCTCGGCGAACCGGTCGAGCGCGCGACGGCGCCCCGCCCTCCCCATCTCGGCCGCGCGATCGGGGTCGCGAACGAGCTCGACGATCGCGTCGGCAAGCGCCTCCACGTCTCCGGCCGGCACGAGCAGCCCCGTCTCGCCGTGGCGGATCTGGTCGACGAGCCCACCGATCTGGGTCGCGATCACCGGTCGCGCGCGCTCCATCGCCTCGAGCGCCGCCATCCCGAAGCCCTCGCCGAGCGAGGGGAGGACGACGATCGCCGCCTCTTCGACGGCGGGCTGGATCGGGACGACGGGGCCGAGGAAGCGCACGGCGTCGTCGACCTCGAGCTCCTTGGCGAGCGCGCGCAGCGCGGGCTCGAGCGGGCCCCAGCCCGCGATGTCGAGCGTCAGCTCCGGGACCTCCCGCCTCGCGGCGGCGAACGCGCGCAGCAGCAGGATGTGGCCCTTGATCGGGATCAGGCGGCCGACGCAGATCAGGTGCGCGCCGCCCGGGTACGGCGCAGGCTCGGGCCCTGCGGCGATCCCGTAGTGGACGATGTGGAACGCCGACTCGTCGAAGCCCTCCGCCTCGGCGAGATAGGCGGCAAGCCCCCGCGAGATCGCGATGTTCGCGTGGGCAAGCGAGGCGACCGCACGATCGGCGAACGCGAACGACCCGAGCTCGCGGAACTCGTTGAAGCCGTGCTTCATGCTGATCCGCAGCGGGACGCCGACGAGCTTGCCCGCGAGCTGGCCGTAGAAGTCCGCGTGCACGAGGTGCGTGTGCAGGGCGAGCGGGCGCGTGCGCGCGACGAGCGAGACGAGCCGCCCGAACGCCAGCGCGTCGACGTCGCCGACGAGCGGGATCGCGTCGATCGGCACGCCGCGCGAGGACAACTCGCGTGCGAACTCGTGCGCGCCGGGCTCGCGCTCGTGCAGCATCACGAGGCGCACGTCCCAGCCGCGCTCGCGCAGGGCGGGCAGGAGCGAGAGGAGGTACACCTCCGAGCCGGCGATCCCGGCGACCTTCTGGATGTGCAGGATCGTCTCGCTCACGCCGACTCCGCGGCCGCGACCACCTGGTCGGCCCAGTGCTCGACCGAGTGGCTCCGGACCACGCGCTCGTGGAGCGATCGTCCCAGCGCACTGCGCTCGTCCGTCGTGCGAGCCGCGAGCCAGGCGAGCCGGTCGGCCAGCGAAGCCGCGTCGTCGCGCTCGAAGCGGAGCTCGTCGGGGAGAAAAGCTGTCGAAGACGGGGTTCGAGGCGATCACCGGCAGGCAGGCCGCGGCCGCCTCGTAGACCACCTTGTCAGGCGCGCCCGCGCGCATGTTGTTCACGAGCGCATCGCTCTCTGCGAGCAGCGCAGCGATCTCGGACCTCGCCACCGCGCCTTCGAGCCGCACGCGCTCCTCCAGCCGCAGCTCATGCACGAGCAGCTCGAGCTCGGCGAGGTGTCCACGCTCGAGCTCCGACAGGGTCGGGCCGTGCGCGACGAGGCGGGCGTCGAGGCCCGCGTCGATCGCCCGGCGAAGCGCGCGCAGGACGGCATCGAGCCCCTTCGACGGCGAGTAGCGCCCGAGTGCGAGCAGTCGCAGCTCCGACTGGGTCGGGTGGCTCCGGCAGTCGAACTCGCCGACGTCGATCCCGTGGCCGATCGCGCGGACCTCGGCCGAGGCGAGCGGGACTGAGCGGCGGTCGACGCTCAGGATCGCGTTCGAGACGCGACCGGCGAGCTTGAGCGTCGGGCTCGCGTGCCAGTGCGTGTACCAGAGCAGCACAGGGACGCCGAGCGGACGAGCGAGCGGCGCGGCGAGCACCGCGTAGATGGGGCACATGTGTGCGAGCACAGCGAACGGGCGCCTGCGGACGAGCTCGGTCGCAAGCGCCCGTGTGAAGCGCAACCCGCGCTCTGCCTTCGTGCTCGCGCCGAACGTGTGCACGACGCAGTTCTCGGGCAGGACGCCGGGCACCTCGCCCGCCGAGAGCACGGCGACGCGGTCGGCGCGGCGGCTGAGCGCGGCGATCTTCGGGATCGTCGCGGCGAGCGCCGGGTGGGCCGGGTCGACCTCTTGGGTGACGAAGACGAGCGAGCGCATCGCGGCTAGAAGAAGTCGGTGTCGCCGAGCGAGAACCGCCAGGCGCCCGGCCCGATGGGGAGCGACCCTTCGAGGGAATGTCCTATCAGCCGGATCGTCATCGGCGTCGGGACGAACCCGAACGCGGCGTACGCCGCGCGGTGCAGGTGCGGCAGAGCGAGCAGCACGCGCGCGCCGCGCGCCACTCGTGCGCAACGCCGGAGGAGCCAGAGCGCCTCGCGGGCGCTCGGTGCCACGAGGTCTGCGACGAACGCGGCGCCGACCCCGCGCAGGCGCTTCCGCCCGACGACCGCATAACCGTTGCTCGAGGCGACGAGCGCGTACTCGCGCGGTGAGTCCGCGTAGCGCCAGTTCAGATACGCCGCGCTGCGAACGAAGTGGCTTCGCAGCCGCGGCGCGATCCGCCGGTAGGCGTCCTCCTGGTCGCTGCCGAACGTCTCGAGATCGCCGGACGAGCGACGACCGAACGGCAGAAGCGGACGTGCCCAGATGCGCAGCCGGTCGACGTCGAGCCAGCCCAGCTTGCCGACGTAGATCGGGCCCGCTTCGCGGTTCGTGAAGCCGAGCTCCAGCCGCGCGCCCGCTTCGCGCGCGGCGCGTTCGACCTCCGCGTTCAGCCGCTGGAAGATCCCGCGGCCTTGGAAGGCCGGGTCGGTCGCCGCGTAGAGTGGCAGCGCGACGAGCGCCTCCTCGCCGTCGACGACCGCGCGGTAGCAACTCGCGCCCAGCACGCCCGCAACCGCGTCGCCCTCCGTCGCGAGCACGACCGTCCGCGGCCCGACCGGGTTGCCGTCGAACCACCAGCCGAACTCCTCGCGGGGCGGCTGCTCGCCGTACACCCTCGCCATCAGCTCGAGCACCGCGTCGAGGCGCGCGGGCTCGTACGGGGTGATCTCGCTCACTTGGTCGACGTGCCGAGCGCCGCGTTGAGCATTCGCCGCGCGTACGTCCCGGCGACCGTGTCCTTCATCCCGATCAGATCGCACGCGCCGGCCAGGACGAGCTCGAACGTCCGCGGCGCGTACGGCTCGACGTTGTAGCGGTGCAGGCGCATCGGGTCGGTGCCCGGAGCGTTCAGGCCGGAGACCGACGTGAACGCGACCTCGTACCCTGCCTGCGCGACGAGTCCGAGGTGGACGGGCCGAAAGTGCGCCTCCGACCCTTTCACGTACGCGAAGGCGCGCACCGGCCGGCCGAGCCGCTCCTCGAGGCGGAGCTTCGAGAGCGCGATCTCGCGCGCGGCCTCGTCGAGCTGGAGCTCCGTCAGCGGGCGATGGCTGATCCCGTGCGACTCGACGCGCACGCCCGCCGCCTCGAGCTCGGCGAGCGCGCCCCAGTCGACGGTGCGGTTCTGCCGCCCGTGCAGCGCGAAGCGCTCCTCGTGCGGCAGCGGCTGCTCGTCGTCGAGGTAGCCGATCGGCACGAAGATCACCGCGGGGTAGCCGTGACGCTCGAGCACAGGCGGCGGCGTTCTCGAGGTTGTCGCGGTAGCCGTCGTCGAACGTGATCAGCACGGGTCGTCGAGGCAGCGGCGCACCCGCTCCGTAATGCACGAGCACGGCCTCGAGATCGACGACGGTGTAGCCGAGCTCGCGCAGGTGCGACATCTGCTCGTCGAACTGCGACACCTGCACGGTGAGCGGCGCGAGCGGACCGTCGTTGACCTTGTGGTACATGAGGACGCGCAGGCGCTGGTCGTCCCCGTTGGCCGGAGCGATCGACGCGGTTGCCTCGCCGATCGTGCGGTAGAGGCCGTTCTTCAGTAACCGCTTCGCAAGCTCGGCGCGCACGCGGGTCAGTCTAGGGAGGCCACGAGGTTCCGCATCCGTTCGGCGAATTCCTCGGGGGTGACGAGCCACTCGTCCGCGCTCGCGGTGGCTCCCGCAGCGAGGCGCTCGGTCCGCCCGCGCTCGATGAGGACGTCGACGAGCGCGTCGGCGAGCGCCTCCGGGTCCTCCGGCTCGACCAGAACGCCGTTCTCCCCGTCGCGGACGAGGTCGACGATCCCGCCGGCGCTCGCCCCGACGACCGGCCGTCCACGGCAGAACGCCTCGAGCACGACTCGCGGCAGCCCTTCGGAGCGGGACGGAAGCACGAGCGCAGTCGACTCGTCGAGCTCCCGCGCGATCTCCGGGGGCGGGAGCGCCGGATACCAACGCGTCTGCCGCGGCAGATCGGCGAGCAGCTCCTCGACGACCTCGATCCGGCTGCCGCGTCCGACGATTCGGAGCTCCGCGTCCGGGACCCGTGGCGCGACGAGCCGCCAGGCCTCGGCGAGCACGTCCACGGCCTTGTACTTCTCGAGCACCCCGACGAAGAGGACTGCGGGACGCGCAGGCAGCGGCCGCTCGCGCGAGGCGCGGAAGGCGCTGAAGTCGACGAACGCGGGGAACTCCGCAACCGGGTCGACGCCTTCCTTCCGCACGAGCGTCGAGGTGAAGTCCGACAGCGTGCGCACGCCGTCGACCCGACGCAAACCGATCCGCGTGACGAGATCGACCAGGGGTGCGACGGTTCGCCGCAACGGCGAGCCATACAACCTGGTCGTCGCGCGCCAGTCCCCATGGAGGTCTGCGACGATGCGCGCGTCGCTGCGCGCAACCTTTCGCCCGATCAGCGCCCCGAGCGCGTCGTGCGCGCCTTGGATGACCACCGCGTCGGGACGGAAATCGCGCAGCTCACGCGCGACCCTGAACGGGAGCGCGAGGTGGAAGACAAGACCGTCGAGGAGCCGAGGGCGAACCGCCGCGACAAGATGGAACCTGTCGTCGACCGTCGCGTCGTCTCCCTCCGCCGTCGCGAGGACGCGCACTTCCGAGACCTGCGCGAGGGCGTCGAATTTCTGCTTGGACGTTCGGTCGAGCGGCAAGCGATACCGCGTGCGGCCGATGAACAGGATCCGAATTGGCGGTTCACCCCCCTGCGCTTGCTTCGACGAGCGATTGCAGGCGCGACGCGAATTCCTGCGGTGACGCATACCACTGTTCCGACCCCGCCCGCGCTCCAAACGCTAGCCGCTCCGCGAGTTCCTGATCCGTGAGCATCCGCACGAGCGCATCAGCAAGTGCGCCCACGTCGTCCGACGGGACGAGCAGGCCGCTCTCGCCGTCCCGCACGAGGTCTTCGATCCCGCCGCCGCGCGTCCCGACCACGCCGCGGCCGCGGCAGAACGCCTCGACGACGACCCTACCCATGCCCTCGCGCCGCGACGGAAGGACCAGGCAGGTCGCCTCGTCGAGCTCGGCCGCGACCTCGTCGGGTTCGAGCATGCTGTCCCACGTGACGTTCGGCCCCCGTTCGACCATGCGCCTGACGAGGTCCGCCCGCGAGCCGTTGCCGATCAACCGCAGCTCCGCGTCTGGGGCTTTTCGTGCCACGAGCGGCCACGCTTCGGCGAGCAGGTCGAGGCCCTTGTACAGCTCGAGCACACCGACGAAGAGCGCACGCGGTCGCAGGGGGAGCGGGCCCGGCGGCGTGAGGAACGGGTCGAGATCCATGAACGCGGGGAAGGTTGCCGCGGGCTCGACGCCGAGTTCCCGGACGAGCCCGGTCGTGAAGTCCGACACCGTCCGGATCGCGTCGACGCGGCGGATCGCCCACGCGGCGACGCGATCCGCCACGGGGTTGAGGAAACGGCGCGCAGGCGAGCCATAGAGCCGGGTCGCCGTTCGCCAGTCCCCGTGCACGTCGAGCACGACGGGCACGCGGCTCCGCGCGAGCGCCCGGCCCGCCAGCACGAGCGCCGCCTCGTGCGCTCCCTGGACGAGCACGACCGTCGGGCGGAAGTCCCGAAGCTCGCGCGCGACCCGCCAGGGCAGCAAGGCGTGGAACGCCACGCCGTCGAGAGCGCGCAGCGGGAACGGGCGCACGAGCCTGAAGACGTCGTCGCCGCGCGGTGCGCCGGCTGGCGCGCTCGCGAGCACGCGGATGTCGGCGACGTCCGCCAGCGCAGCGAACTTGCGTCGGCGGCTCTCGTCGAGGGGCAGCCGGTACCGCGTCCGGCCGACGAACAGAAAGCGCGTCTTCACGCCGCGTGCCGCGCGTGCGAGGATCTGCTCCAGCTGCTCGTAGATGCGGTCCGGGGCGTAGACCTCGACCGAGGAGCCGGCAGTGGCGCGCAGGCGCTCGCGAAGCTCGGCGTCGTCGAAGTAGCGCTCGATCGCGTCCGCGACGGCACCGACGTTGCCCGCGGCAACGAGCAGCCCGTTCTCGCCGTCGCGAACGATCTCGCTCACGCCGCCGACCGCGGTCGCGAGCACCGGCGTGCCGACCGCGAGCGCCTCGACGACCATGTGCGGGAAATTCTCCCAGTTCGAGGTGAGCAGCGCGCCGTCGGCGGCACGCAGCAGCTCGAAGACGATGCTGCGAGGCTGCGCGCCCAGAAAGCGGGCCCGACCGTCGAGGCCGAGCCTGGCCGCGTGCTCACGGAGTCGCGACTCATCGGGGCCGTCGCCGGCGATCACGAGCGTCACGCTCTCGGCACGGGCGAGCGCGTCGAGCGCGACGTCGAGCGCCTTCTGCGGCGCGAGCCGACCGGCGAAGACGAGCGTCGGGCCGTCGAGGCTGTGCTTGCGCCGCAGCTCCTCGCGCGGGTGCCAGCCCGAGCGGCGCGGAAACCGGGTTCGGCACAAGCGTGACCCGGTCCTCCGGGATGCCCCAGCCGAGCGCGAGCTGCCGCAGCGCCTCGCTCGGCACGACGAGGTGCGCGGCACGACCGACGGCGAGATCGCGGGCACGCCGCAGCGCCCGCACGCGCACACCGCCCTCGCTCTGGAATGCTTCGAGGTCGCCGCCGGAGAGTCGGTAGCGCAAGGCGCGTTCGTAGGTCGGGTCCGAGGTGAGCTTCATGACGAGCGGCGTCCGCGCGAGCGTCGAGCCGAGCGCGCTCCGCCCGAGCATCCCCGTTGCGTAGACGACGTCGGCGCGGCGCGCTGCGCGGGCGATCGCAGCAGCGCTGAGCACATGACGGATTCCCCGCGGCGTCTGGCGCGAGACCCAGCGCACGGGATACGCCTCGGTGGCTGGCTCTGCGTCGGCGGTGATGACGACCTCGACGGCGTGTCCACGCGTTCGCAGACGTTCCGCGAGCTCGGGTGCGTGGCTCGCCGGCCCGCCGACGTCCGGCGGCCAGATGCCCGACACGATCAGGATGTTCACGCCGCTTGGACCTCTGGCGGCGAGGAGAGCGGCTGTGCCTTCAGCCGCAGGAGGAGCACCGTCCACACGGCGGCGAAGATGGCGGTGGAGACAAGGACCGCCGCCGCCGCCCCTGTCGCGCCCCACTCCGCGCCGAACGGGATGAGCAGCGGGATCAGCACGGCCGTCTCGATCGCATGCGCGACGATGCGGAGGTTCGGCCGGCCAATCGAGACCGGCAGGGATTTCGTCCACCCGTAGACCAGCTGGATCGCCGCTGCGACGAGGATCAGGCGCGCGGCGTCGACGGCTTCGGCGTAGTCGGCGCCGAGCACGAGCTTGATGAGGTCGGGCATGAGCCACCACGCAAGCGGGACGACAACCACCATCAGCGCGAGCGCCGCGAGCGAGTAACGGCGTACGCCAGTGAGCACTTCGCTCTCGCGCCCGCGCTCCCAGTCGCGCGTCTGCTCCGTGAGCATGATCAGACCGGACCGGCGAGCTGAGCGCTGCGAAGCCCTGCTGCGGCGCCTGTGCGGCTCGGAAGAGCCCGACCTGCTTGACCTCGCTCACGGCGCCGAGCAGCAGCGGCGCGAGCCAGCTCCGCAGCGACACGAGCCCGGTCCCGATGCTCGAGTGCAGCACGAACCGGAGGATCTCCGGACGTGCGTCGCCGAGTGGCATCGGGTCGGCCCGCGGGAACCGCCGCACGGCAACGAGCCCGACCGACCCGATGGCGAGCGTCGACACGACCTGCCCGACGACGAGCGCGATGATCGTCGCGGTGACACCGTGCGGCGCTGCGATGACGATCGCGACGAGCCGCAGACCCGTCGAGAGCGCGAGGAGCCAGGTGCGGACGTCGTAGCGACCGCGCAGCACGAGCATCGCCGCAGCGGTGCCCTCGAACGAGTAGAGCAGCGGCAGCACCGACGCGACAAGGAGCGGAACGGTCAGCTCGGCGTCGAACACGCGCTCCGCCAGGGGCGCGAACGCGACGATCAGCATGCCCGCGACCAGCGCACTGAGCGTCTTCACCGTGAGCGCAGCCGCGAGCAGTCGGCGAAAGCGAGCCCAGTCCTCGCGCTCCGCGAAGCGGAAGCCGTACTTGACGAGCGCTTCCTCGCTCGTGAGGTCGAGTAAGAGCTGGAACAGCGCGACCGTGCCAAGGACGAGGGTGAGCCGGCCGAAGTCGTCGCTGCCGAGTATCCGCGCCGCGACGACGGTGCCGACGATGCCGAAGGCGGTCGAGCCGTAGCTGCCGAGCGCGGTCGCGACGCGCCGCCGGACGAGTCGCTGGCGCATCAGGCAGGCCAGTATAGTGGCGCACCTTGCGCGCCCAGACTCCGTCGCTGCCTGGGTCAGCAGAGCGGGCGGCGACTTTCCTCCGCTCGTTTTCATCACCCGGAACGGTCGTGCTCGCGCTTGCGTTGCCCGTTCTGTTCCTGCACGTCGACTTCCAGCCGAAGGTCACGCTCCCGCTCGGGAGCGACGGGGCGGAGATCGCGCTCTCGGACGTCGCGGTGCTCGTCGTCGCACTCGCTGCACTCCGCGCCGGGCGACGGCTCGGCTTCGCTCCACTTCGCGCGGGGATCTGGCCGTTCGCCGCAGCGGGGATTCTGCTCGCGCTGATAGCCGTCGGGACCGTGCAGCCCGTGCTGCTCGACCGCGATTACGGGTTTCTCGACCACGCGCTCACCGCTGCGAAGTTCGCGGAATACTCCTTGCTCGCTCTCGCCGTTCCGCTGCTCGTACGCACTCGCAACGACCTGCGACTCGTGCTCGGCGTGCTGATCGCGTGGACGGCAGCTGCAGCGCTCGTCGCGGTGCTGCAGTTCCTCGGCATCGTTCGCGAGTTCGAGGGGTATCGCCCCGGGCAGAGGTCCCCGTCCTTCGTCGGCCTCCACGACCTCGCCGCCCTGGCAGGCGCATCGACGTCGATCGGGCTCGTCTCGATCGCGCTCGGTCCCCCCGTGGGGCTTCGACGCACCCTCCTCTGGACGGCGACCGTCGCCGGGGCGGTGGGCGTCGTCCTCTCGGGTGCACTCGCTGGATTCCTCGGAATCGCAGCCGCGGCGCTCGCCGCGGGGCTCGTCGCGCGACGCAGGCGCGTGCTGAGCCTCACGCGGGCAGGTGGGCTCGTCGCGGTGGTCCTGGTGATCGGCGCCGGCGTCTTCGCGTTCAGGGCGGCGAACATCGGCTCGTTCCTCCGCTTCCTGGGCATCGAGCAGCCGGAGGACGAGGAGACGTTCCGCGGCGAAAGCTACGTCCAGCGTCTCGCGCTCGGCTACCTCGGCGCGCGCATCTTTCTCGACCATCCCGCACTCGGCGTCGGCTGGCAGGCGACGAGCGAAGAGTGGACGTACGCGCCGTACCTCGACGACACACGCAGACGCTTCCCGGACCTGCCCGACGCTTCCCTGCCCTCGCCCGAGCACCCATGGGGGGTCCAGAACGGCTACCTCCAGTCGGCGGCGGAGCTCGGAGCGGCGGGGGCCGCCGCATTCCTCGCCGCGCTCCTCGTCCCGCTCGCGCTCGCCTGGCGCGCCGCGACTCGGGCCCGCGAGGCCGCGGCGGTCGCGGCGGTGCCTCTACTGTGGCTGCTGGTGACGATGGGGATTTGGCTCGGGCTCGGCGTCGTGGCGGGCATTCCGCTCGTCGCGCTCCAGTGGCTCGCCGTCGGACTCGCCGTGGCGACGGCCGGGTGGCATGGCGACAGCTAGCCCGCCCGGGGCGGGACGCCGCAACCCGCCCAGGAGCACCCCGACGTACCCGATCATGCGGCCGCTATCAGACTGGCTCCGGGCCGAAGCGGAGGCGATGCACACGGTGCGCGGCCGCTACCGGCTGCTCGATGTCGGCTGCGGCGTGAAGCCCTACGCGCCCTGGTTCGCTCCCTACGTGACCGAGCACGTGGGGCTGGACATCGCCGCAAACCCCGAGGCCGACCTGACCGGGACGATCGAGGCGATCCCGGCGGAGGACTCCTCATTCGACCTCGTCATCTGCACGCAGGTCCTCGAGCACTGCGACGACCCCGTGCAGGGCATTCGCGAGCTCCGCCGGGTCGTGAAGTCCGGCGGGCGCGTTCTGCTCTCGACCCACGGCGTCCAGGTCTTCCACCCCGCGCCGCACGACTACTGGCGCTGGACGCACGAGGGGCTCGAGCGCCTGTTCCTAACGAACGGCACATGGGCGAGCGTTAGCGTTCGGCCTGCGGCAGGCACCGCAACGACCCTCGCGATCTTGCTCTCGATCTACGTCGACCTCGGCTCGCGCCGCGCGCACGTCGCGCCGCTCGGCCGTGCGCTCGTACGCGCGCTGCACGCGGTCGGTGGCGCGATCGACCGCCACGCGGCGATCCTGCGCGAGCCCGGGCCGGGAACGCTGCACGCGAACTACCACGTGACGGCGGTCGCGTGAGCTTGCTCACGTTCCCGGGTCGTCGCTGGCGGTGCGAGCCATCGCCGGCCGCCGCGTGGACAGTGCAAAGCGGCACGGACGCGTGGCGGCCGGCCTCGGATCTCCGGCCGGGGGCGTGAGCAGGCGAGTCCTCGTCACGGGCGGTGGGGGGTTCATCGGCTCGAACCTCGCGCGACGGCTGCTCGAGCAGGGCGACGCCGTGCGCGTGCTCGACAACTTCTCCACGGGCAACCGGCGGAACCTCGCCGACGTCGTCGAGGAGCTGGAAGTGGTCGAGGGCGAGCTGCGCAGCTACGAGCGCGTGCACAACGCGATGCGCGGCGTCGAGGTGGTCTTCCACCAAGGGGCGCTCCCATCCGTGCCGCGGTCGGTGCAGGACCCGCTGACGACGGGCGCCGTGAACGTCGAAGGCACGCTCAACGTCCTGCTGGCTGCGCGCGACGAGGGTGTGCGCCGCGTGATCATCGCGTCGTCGTCGTCCGTGTACGGCAACACCGGGACGCTGCCGCGCTTCGAGACGCAGTTCCCGGACCCGCTCTCGCCGTACGCGGTCTCGAAGCTTGCCGCGGAGCGCTACGCGGTGTCGTTCGCGCGCGTCTACGGGCTCGAGACGGTCACGCTCCGCTACTTCAACGTCTTCGGTCCGAGGCAGGATCCGACCTCGCAGTACGCCGCTGTCGTCCCGCGTTTCATCGCTGCCGTCGACGCGGGCGAGCCCGTGCCGATCTACGGCGACGGCGAGCAGTCCCGCGACTTCACGTACGTGGACAACGTCGTCGACGCGAACGTCAGAGCGGCCGACGCGCCCGAGGCTTCCGGCCAGGTGATGAACGTGGCCACCGGAGAGCCGCGGAGCGTCAACGCGCTCGCAGACGCGATCGGCGAGGTGCTCGGCAAGCGCGTCGAGAAGGAGTACCTCCCCGCCCGCACCGGAGACGTCCGCGACTCGTGGGCAGACGTCGCGGAGGCGCGCCGCCTGCTCGGCTGGGAGCCGCAGGTCGGGCTGGAGGACGGGCTGCGCCTGACCGCCGAGGCCTTCCTCGCGCGTGCCTGAGGAGCGGATCAAGGTTCTCCGCGTGATCGCCCGCCTGAACATGGGCGGGCCGGCCCTGCACGTCGCGTACCTCGCCGCCGGGCTCAGGGAGCACGGCTACGACACGACGCTCGTCGCAGGGAGCCTCGCGCGCGGCGAGGACTCGATGGAGTTCGTCGCGGACGAACTGGGAGTCGAAGTCGAGCAGCTGCCCGGTCTCCGTCGGGACATCTCCCCGATCCGCGACGTGGTGGCGGTGTTTCGGCTCGCGCAGCTGATCAGGCGCGAGCGCCCAGCGATCCTGCACACCCACACCGCGAAGGCCGGGGCCGTCGGGCGTATGGCGGCGCTCGTTTCCGGCGGCGCGCGCCCGCCGATCGTCGTGCACACGTTCCACGGCCACGTGCTGCGCGGGTACTTCGGGCCGGTGCGCACGCTCGGCTTCCGGCTGCTCGAACGATGGCTCGCCCGCGGCACCGACGCGCTCGTCGCGGTCAGCCCGGAGGTGCGGGACGAGCTCGTCCGGCTCGGGGTCGCTCCGCGCGAGAAGTTCACGGTGGTTCGGCTCGGGATCGAGCTCGAGGAGCGGCTCGGCGGTCGCAACGGCAGGGACGAGACGCGGCGGGTACTCGGGATCTCACCAGATCGGTTCACCGTGGGCTGGATCGGCCGGATGACGGGCGTGAAGCGCACGGGCGACGTGCTCCTTGCCTTCAAGGAGCTGCGCGAGCGCGGGATCGACGCATGCCTCTGCATGGTCGGCGACGGCCCGGAGCGGGAGCACGTCGAGCAGCGAGCGCATGAGCTCGGGATCATTCGCGACACGCTGTTCCTCGGCTACCAGGAGGACGTCGCCCCGTTCTACGCCGCGTTCGACGCGATGATCCTCCCGTCGGGGAACGAAGGAACGCCGGTCAGCGCGATCGAGTCCCTGGCCGCCGGACGGCCCGTCGTCGCAACGCGGGTCGGCGGCGTGCCCGACGTCGTGCGCGACGGCGAGGACGGGTTCCTCGTCGAGCTCGGCGACGTCGGTGAGCTCGCGGGCGCGCTCGCGCGGCTGGCCGAGGATCCCGAGCTGCGCGGGCGGATGGGCGAGGCCGGTCGAACGCGCGTGCTCCCGCGTTACGCCGTCAAGCGGCTCGTCGACGACGTCGACAGGCTCTACCGCTCATTGCTCGCCGCGTGACGTCTCGCATCGTCGTAGTGTGGGCGTGCGTCGCGCTCGCGCTCCTTTCCAGCGCGCTGACCTTCCCGGACACGTGGCGCTGGCTCTCCGACCAGCGCACCGAGCTCGAAGAGCTCGGCCCCGCGGACCGGATCCAGGCGCCGGGCTTCAACAACCGTCTGCCCGTCGGCGGCTTCGACTTCTTCCGCGCCAACGTCCGCCGCGGCGACAAGGTCTACGTCCTCGCTCGACCGGGGACGACCGTGCGCGGCGTCGACTTTCCGACGGGAGCGCGGACGTTCGCGCGCTACTACCTGCTGCCGGCGATCGTCGTCGACCGTCCCGAGGACGCGACAGTCGTCGTCGGCATCGGCCGCGATCCGCGAGAGCTCGGGCTTCGCTACCGGAGCGAGCTGCGCGAGGACCCCTTCTACGTCGCGCGGATCGAGGACCCGTCGTGATCGGGCTTCTGCTGGCGAACGCCCTCTTCTTCGCGATCGGCGCGGGCCTGCTGCCGCTGCTCAGGATCGTCCAGGACCGCGCCACGCTCGTCGAGCGTCTGCCGCTGGCGTACCCCGTCGGCGTCGCGGCGACGGGGATCGTCGCAGCGCACCTCGCCCTGGTCGACGTTCCCCTCGGGCTCGTCGAGCTCGTCGTGCTCGCGGCGATCGTTCTCTTCTTCGGCCTCCGGCGTGTTCGGGGCGCGAGTGCAAGTAGCACACCGTCCCTCGGGGAGCCGCTCTGGAGCCGGCTCGTCGGCGGAGGCGCGCTCGCCGTCGCGCTCGTGCTCCTCGCGCACGCGTGGGCGACATATGAGATCCGCCCGCTGCTGGAGTGGGACGGCTGGGCGATCTGGGGGACGCGTTCGCGGGCGCTGTACGAGTTCGGGGGTGCGACGGGCCCGGTCTTCACGAGCGACGTCTACCTGCCGCTGCAGCATCCGCTGCTGCTTCCGTCGCTCGACGCGATCGACTTCCGCGCGATGGGCACGTACGACCCGACGCTCGTCCACGTTCAGCTCGCGCTGCTCGCATTCGGCTTCCTGCTCGGCTTCGTCTCGCTGCTGCGCGACCGCGCGCCGTTCGCGCTCGTCGGCGCGTCGGCGCTCGCAGTGTTGAGCGCGGAGCCGGTCCTGAAGCAGCTCTCGACCGGCCTAGCAGACGTCCCGCTCGCATTCTTCGTCGCGCTCGGGCTGCTCGGAACAGGCCGCTGGCTCGCGTCGGGCGAGCGTTGGGCCCTCGTGACCGGGACGGTCTTCCTCGGGGCGGCAACCCTGACCAAGAGCGAAGGCCTCTTCTTCGCGCTGGCAGCGCTGCTCGCGCTCGCTCCGTTCGCGTGGGGGCGGCGGCGCGAGCTGGGGCTGGCCGCCCTCGCCGTCGTCGCGATCGTGCTGCCGTGGCGGTTGTTCGTTGCGCTCCACGACCTGCCGCTTGTCGAGTACCGGTTCCGCGACGCCGTGTCGCCCGGCTATCTCTCCGATCATGCAGACCGCGTCGGACCGGCGGTTCGCGGCCTCGGCAGCGAGCTCCTGTCCGGCGACTGGGGACTGCTCGTGCCGCTCTTCATCGCCGCGGTCGTGGCCGCCGTGCTCGCCAGACGCTACGCGCTGGCGGGCTTCGCGGTCCTCTGGGCCGCGCTGTCGTTCGGCGGTCTCGTGCTCGTCTACTGGATCTCGGCGATCCCGATCGACCTCGCGCTCGTCTGGTCGGGCGACCGGACGATCGTCACGGTCGTCGTCGGGGCGGCCGCGCTCGCACCGCTCCTGGGTGGGGCTGCCTGGACTACTCGCTCCGCAAGTCGCGAATCCGCTCACGCGGACTCGCGACGCGCCGAAGACCCCTAAAGGCGGCCGCTTCGCGGCCGCTGTCGCAGCGATCTCACATCGAGCCTCTAGCTACCCGCGCGGAAGTAGCCGGAACACGTTGAACGCGGGCTTCTTCTGGCCCGTGCGCGTCAGGAGGCCGGACTGCCAGCCGCCGAGGCGCGGCTCGTCCCGGAGCAGGAACCACAGCATCATGTCGATGCGGGGGTTCGTGCGGGCCATCGCGTAGGCCTGCTTCATGTACGCCGCCTGCTTGGCGTAAGAGACGCCGAACGCTCGATCGGGCGGATTCGTCTGGTACCCGTACTCCGTGATCCAGAGACGCTTGTTGCCCCAGAGCCGGGTCAGCTCGGCGATCAGCGTGTTGATGTTCCCCATGGTCACCGCGTTCGTCGACGGCTTCGTGCTCGGCGCCTCGTTCTTGCCCCCGTAGTACGGGTGGTGTGCGTACGCGTCGAACTTGCGCAGGCCGGCGGTCTTCAGCGCACGCATGAACGCGAGCGGCGAGATCGTCGGCCGGGCCGAGGTCGGCGAGTTGTTACCCCGAGGCGCGGTCGCGCCGCAGGCGACCTTCTCGCCCTTGATCAACGTCCGGTGCACGCCGCCGTAGACCGCGTTGCAGATCTTCGTGTAATCGATCGCGCTCTGCATCACCCAGCGCCCCCGACACGGCGGAACTGCTGCTTGAGCCCGATCGGGAGGTTGGGCTCGTTCCAGGCCATCCAGAGCTTGACGGGCGGGAGCGTGCGTCCGTCCGGCGCCGGAAAGAGGCCGCTGTAGCGCTTCGCGGCCGCGTAGGCGAAGTTGTTCAGGTCCGCGATCGTGCGCGGAGGAACGTTCAGCCCGGCGCCCCCGTTCGCCCAGGCCGGCGTCCCGTAGACCGAGAAGAGGATCCGGATCTTGTGCTGCGCCGCGTAGTTGACGGTGCGGTCGTAGAGCGTCCAGTCGTAGGCGGGGTCGTCCGGGTCGGTCGCGCGGGCGGGACGCCTGTCGGCGACGCCGATCCGTCCGCCCCAGTAGAGGTTGACGCGGAGCACCTGCGTGCGCGCCTGCTGCATCAACGGGAAGACCGACGTCGGCTCGTCGTAGAGCGCGGCCTCGTCCAGGAGCCCGACGAGCATCCCGCGCGCGGCACCGGCGGTGGGCACGCAGAGCAGGGCGACGGCGAGCGCCGCCACGATGACGCGCAGACGGTTAGGCACGCGCCGGCTCTCGTCCCGGAACGGGTTGGCTCGCGTCGAGCATGCGCCGGAGGCCGTCCTCCAGCTCGATCTGCGGCTCCCAGCCCAGCACCTGTTTCGCGCGGGTGATGTCGGGCCGCCGGACCTGCGGGTCGTCGATCGGAAGCGCCTCGTGCACGATCTTGCTCGAGGAGCCGGTGACGCGGATCACCGCCCCGGCGAGCTCCTTGACCGTGAACTCCCCCGGGTTGCCGAGGTTGACCGGCAGGTGCTCGCCGCTCGCCGCGAGCAGGTAGATCCCGGGGACCAGGTCGTCCACGTAACAGAAGCTCCGCGTCTGCGAGCCGTCGCCGAACACCGTCAGCGGCTGGTTCGCGAGCGCCTGGCGCACGAAGGTCGGGATCGCGCGGCCGTCGTTCGGCCGCATGCGCGGCCCGTAGGTGTTGAAGATCCGGACGATCGCGGTGTCCACGCCCTGCTGGTTGTGGTACGCCATCGTCAGTGCCTCGGCATAGCGCTTGGCCTCGTCGTAGACGCCACGTGGGCCGATCGGGTTGACGTTGCCCCAGTACGTCTCCTTCTGCGGGTGCTCCTCAGGGTCGCCGTAGACCTCGCTCGTCGAGGCCAGCACGAAGCGGGCGCGCTTGAACTTGGCCAGGCCGAGGGCGTTGTGGGTGCCGTAGGATCCCACCTTGAGCGAGTGCAGTGGCATCCGCAGGTAGTCGATCGGGCTCGCGAGGGCGGCGAAGTGGAAGACGAAGTCGACTTCCTCGCCGAGCTCGAGGTGCTCCGTCAGATCGTGGTTGACGAAGGTGAACGCCTGGTCCCGGATGTGCTCGATGTTCCCGAGCGTGCTCGTGACGAGGTTGTCGACGCAGACCACGCGCAGCCCCTGACCAAGCAGGTAATCGCAGAGATGGGAGCCGAGGAAGCCGGCGCCGCCAGTGACAACGGCGGTGGGCATCGCGCGGATGATACGCACGGCCCCCAGACGCCAAGCGGAGTCTTACGAACTCCTTACCCTCGTTCGAGGGATTGGGAAGACCCGAAGTCACCCGAAAGGGGGGTTGCCGTTCCCCGTCAGCGGGGACACCGTGTACCCATGGCGTCTCTGCGGACCCTCTTTAGTTCTCTTTTGGCTGCCCTCATGCTGCTGGTGGCCGCCCCGACCGCTTCGGCGATCGTCGACGGGACGCTCGACGTCGAGCACGACTACGTCGTCTTCGTCGGCCAGCAGGTGCAGCTGCCGAACGGTACGTGGGTCAACGCGAACGCCTGCAGCGGCGTTCTGGTCGCGCCGACGATCGTCCTCACGGCCGCCCACTGCACGCTCGGGCCGCCGCCCTCGTTCCCGCAGCGCGCCGTCGTGCGCCAGGGCGAGAGCATCTTCGCTCCCGAGGCTGCGGCACTGGGCAGCTTCAACGTGCACCCGGGCTTCTGCATCGGCTGCCCCGGAGCGCCCGACCCGAGCTTCGCGAACAACGACCTCGCGGTGGTCGTGCTCGACAGCCCGCTCTCCGGCCCCTACGCGAAGCTGCCGAAGGCCGACTTCGCCGGGAAGCACTTCGACAAGGAGAAGCAGCTCGTGGCGGCAGGCTTCGGGCTCTCGTCTCCCGACGGCAGCGGCTTCGGCCTGCGCCGCTCGGCCCAGACGGGAGCGATCGTCGCCTCGAACGCCCCGAACTTCCTGCTCCTCCCGGTTCCGACCAAGAGCAAGTACGGCACCGTCTGCTCGGGCGACTCGGGCGGACCAGCGCTCGTCGGCACGGTGGTCGTCGGCGTCCACTCGATCGGCGACGAAGCGTGCGGCGGCCCGAGCTTCGCCTACCGGCTCGATACGCAGGACGCGCAGAGCTTCCTCTCGAGCTACCTCGACGTCCGCGGTTAGTCGGTCCGCCGGCGACCCCGGCCGCCGAGGTCCTTGTTCGACTCCATGTCGAACCACATGGCGAAGAGCATGAACTGCGAGCCCGAGATCAAGAGCAATGCGACGAGCACGATCGTCGGCGTCGTGATGGCGTTGCCCATCAGCCGCAGCACGACCTCGACGATCCCGAGCGCGAGTCCGATCGTCGTCATCAGGACGCCGAGGAAGTAGAAGAAGACCAGCGGGTGGAAGTCGCGGATGACGTACTTCTCGCGCATCCGGAAGAAAAAGCCCTTCGTGAGTAGCCACGAGATGCGGGGCACGACTTTCCGCAGTCGAATCCCGGAGCGCTCGCCGACGTTGTAGATCGGCCGCGACGGGAAGTCGCGCACGCGCGCGTTCCAGATGTTCAGGTGCACGAGCATGTCGTTCGGCATCCCGTAGCCCTTGTAGATGCGGTCGAGATCCAGCAGGCGGAGGTACTCGAGCGAAATCGCGGTGTAGCCCGTCTGTGAATCGGCGACGTGCCAGTAGCCCGACGCGACCTTCGTCAGCAGCGAGAGCACGGCGTTGCCGAGGTAACGCGTGCGCGGGATCAGGTCCCAGGCCTGGCCGGTGAAGAGCCGGTTCGCCTTCGCGTAGTCGACCTCGCCGCGCGCGACCGGCGCGACGAGCGTCTCGAGGTCGGCCGGGTCCATCTGGTTGTCGCCGGCCATCACGGCCGTGACGTCGAGCCCCTCGTCGCGCGCCCGCTTGTAGCCCGTCACGATCGCCGCGCCGACGCCCTCGTTTCGCTCGTGGCGGATCAACTCCACGCGCTCGTCCTCGAGGGCCTCGACAGCCGCCGGGGTGGCGTCGGTCGAGCGGTCGTCCACGACGACGATCCGGTCGACGAAGCCGGGAACGCCCGAGATCGTCGCGACGATCAGCTTCTCCTCGTTGTAGGCGGGGATCACGACCGCGACCGACTTGCCCTCGAACATGCGTGTGAGGCTAACGAGGCGGTCGGGTGAACCGAACCGCCACGGCGCCGGCGACGATGTACGGCAGGAGATTGACCGCGTGGAGCGTGAAGGCGTAGGAGAGCGCCTCCGAGGCCGAGATGTCGTAGGCGGCGAGCGCGACCACCGTCGCCGCCTCGAAGACGCCGAGAGCGCCGGGAGCAGCGGGCAGGATCACCGAGAAGCCGACTGCGGCGAGGATCAGCACGCCCGACGCGACCGGCAGGCCGAGATCGAAGGCGAGCGTCAGGAGCCAGAACGACACGCTCAGGACCAGCCAGCTTGTGACTGTGAGGACGAAGGCCGTCAGCGCGAGGACGGGGTCCCGCAGCGCGACGAGCCCACGCCCGAGGTTCGCACCGACGTGCTCGACCCACTCGAGGTGTCCGAACGGCAGCCGTCTGAGCAGCCGGTCGAGTGCTTGGAACGGTCGCTCGCCGTAGAGGGCAAAAGCGAGAGCCGCACCGCCGAGCACCAGCTGCGAGCGCGAATGCGACGGCCGCCGCGGCCCCGACCCAGTCGACCTCCGGCAGCCAGGGAAGGGCCGCGAGCAGGATCAGCAGGAGACAGAAGACGTCGAGGATGCGCTCGAGCGCGACCGTGGCGGCGGACTCGACCGGCGACGTCCCTGCGCGCCGATTCAGCGCGATCACGCGCGCCGCCTCCCCGGCCCGCAGGGGCAAGAGGCTGTTGACCGCGAGGCCGACGAGCGTTGCTGCGGCGGTCGCGCCGAACGGGCGGACGCGTCTCGCGGTCGAAGAGCAGTTGCCAGCGGAGGGCGCGAATGGCGACGGCTACCGCCAACACAGGAACGACGGGACGATCCACCACGGGTTCGATCGCTGCAGCGCGTCCCAGACCTCGTCCGGGTGCGCGTCGCGAATCGCGAGGTAGCCGAAGCCGACGGTGGACGCGAGCGCAACCGCCCAGATGAGCGCCCGCCGCATGCGCCCCTCAGCGCCGCCGGAGCGCCAGCGACGATTCCCAGAGAAGCGCCGCGGCGAGCCCGAGCAGCAGCCCGAGGAACGCGCCGACGACGATCTGGTTGCGACGGCTTTGCGCCGTCACCTTCCGCGCGACGGCCTCCTCGACGACACGCGCTCGTTCGACCTTCTGCGCGAGCGCGAGATTCTGCTTCCCGTGACGAGGTAGCAATAGAGCTCGCCAGCGCCGCAGGACGAGAAAGCCCGCGTCGGCGGATGCTCCGTCGAGCTGCTCGTCGAGCCGCGCCAGGTCGGCTGTCGACCCTGCTCGATCGCCTCTTCGAGCACGCGCGATCTTCGCGTCCGCATAGCCGGAGACGCGCTTCACGACCTCGCGCGCGAGCGGCGTTCGCGGCCGGCGCAACCCTGCGCGAATCTCGCCCTCGACTCGAACGCGCACGAGCGGGTTCTGTCCGAGCCGTGAGACGTTGCCCTTGACGGCTGCGACGGAGACACGGCCGTTCAGCTCGCCGCGAGCGCATCCGCGACCTCGCGCTCGACGCGACGCTGCGCGGCAGCCGAGCCTGCGATCTCGCCCGCGGCGGCGGGGTTCGTGCTCAGGCTCTGGACCTGCGCGCCCGAACGGCGTGACGGGCTGGCCCAGGTAGACGAGGGCAGTTCCCCGCCAGACGTCGGCTCCGCCCAACGACACCGCGTACGCGACCGCGGCGCCGGCGATCAGCCCGACCACGGGAAGCCACCAGCGCGCGGTGATCGCCGACCAGTAGCGGCGGACGTCGATCTCCTGCTCGTTCGCGGTCATCGGGCGGTCTCCGGCCGATGACCGGGGGAAGGGGCGTGGGGGAACCGGGTGGTTCCCCCACAAAAGACGAGGGGGTCATCGCGCGGCGACTCTATCGACGGCCCACGACCACTGAGCCGCCAGCCCGTCTTCGAGCCGCGTCGTCGGCGACCAGCCGAGCTCCCGCGCAATCACCGAGACGTCTGCGGCGGTCCGCTTCGCGTCGCCGCGCGCCGGCGGCTCTGCGCGGACGTCGAGCCGGCGCCCGCTCACGCGCTCGAGCAAGCCGATCGCCTCGCGCATCGTCGCCTCCTCACCGCCGCCGACGTTGTAGATCGCGCCGGTGCGTGCCGCGCTCCATCGCCGCGATCGTCGCGGCCACCGCGTCGGCGACGTACGTGAACGAGCGCGACGCATCGCCGTACAGGTCGAACTCGCGGCCCTCGAGCGCCGACGTCGACGAGTCGCGCGAACGCCATGTCGGGGCGCTGCCGCGGTCCGTACACCGTGAAGTAGCGCAGGCCGATCGCGTCGCCCCCGTAGCGCGTGTGCGAGCTGCTCGCACGCGAGCTTCGTGACGCCGTACGGCGAGATCGGGCTCGGCCGCGCGGTCTCCGGCGTCGGATACGTCTCGGCGTCGCCGTACACGGACGACGACGACGCGTAGACCACGCGCACTGCCGACTGCTCGAGCACGCGCTGCGTCGCGAGCACGTTTCGACGGAGGTACACGTCGAGCTGGTCGAAGCTCGTCCGGACGCCCGGCTGCGCCGCGAGGTGGAAGACACCGTCCACTCCCTCGAGGGGAAGCGCCTCGTCGGCGACATCCAGGCGTTCGACGTCGAAGGCCTGCGCGTTCTCCTCCTTCAGCGATGGGTCGTAGTAGTCCGTGAACGAATCGACCGCCACGACCTCGTCCCCCCGCGCGAGCAGCGACTCGGTGAGGTGCGAGCCGATGAAGCCCGCGGCGCCGGTGACGAGGTAGCGGCTCATCTGCCTCGGCGAATGTAGACCTGGCGTGCCCGCCAGAGCGGCGACTTCCGGACGAACGGGAGCGCCTTCGACCAGAGCGCCAGCCGCGCGGCGTAGGCGCCTCGCTCGACGAGCGCCCTCCCGCGCCGACCCGGCCGAGGATGTGCGCGCTCGTATCCGAGCTCGGCGAGAAGGTCGCCTGCGATCGCCTCGAAGAGCTCCGCGTCGGCGGGCCGCATCTCCTTCCGCCATGAGCGCGCGTCGCGGACCGGCGGCTGCGCGAGGCGCGGGTGGTCCGCGTAGAGCGACGGGTCCTCGCGGCGGTGGTACTCGAGCATGCCCGGCTCGTACTCGAGGCCGAGGAACGCGCAGACCTCGCGCAGGTGCGACTCCGGCTCCTCGACGAGGTCCTCGTAACGGAGCTCGAGGTACGGATGCGGTGCGGCCGAACCGTTGCGGCGTCGCGCACTTCGCGCCGCCACGCGCACGCGAAGTCGCCAACGCCGCGCGGACGTGAGAGATTGAAGCGCGGCTTGCGCGTCATCGCGAGCATCGACAGCGCAGCGTCGCGGCCGTCGCGGACGATGTGCACGTAGCGCGCGTCCGGGAATGCGCGCTCGAGAACGTCGAGGTGCTGCATGTAGAGCGGCGTCTTCTCACCGAATCGAGGCTTGCCTCTCGCCTCGGCGTACGAGCTGGTAGATCGACTGGATCGCCTCGGCAAAGGTCGGCCGCTCCGGAAGCCGTGCGCGCACGTCTTCCGGGTCGACGCCCCACTCGCGGACGCGCTCCAACCGGCCGAGATCCTCGACGAACGCATCGCGTTCAGGCCGCGTGCCGTGTCGGTCCCACAGCTGCGGCAGGAAATACGACTCGCTCGGGATCGCGAGCTGCGAGTGCGCGTCGAGCATCGCCTTGAGAAGAGTGGTGCCGCTGCGCGAGACGCCGAGGACGACGGTGGCGCTCATCGCTCGTCGAGCGCGTACAGGCGGTGGTAGCCCGTCAGGTAGACGCGGTCCGGGTCCGCGACGATCGGCGTGTACTTCCCGTCCGGGAATTGCCAGACGAGCTTGCCCGTGCGCGCGTCCAGGCCGTACGTCCGTTCCTTCAGCGTCGAGAAGTAGACGATCCCCCTCACGACGGTGGGCGAGCCGGAGATCTTGCCGTTCGCGCGGAAGCGCCAGCGCACCTGGCCGGTCGCGGCGTCGAACGCGTAGAACCAGCGCGAGTAGGAGCCGATCAGGACGAGCTTGCGCCAGATCGCTGGGGACGAGTACACGTAACCGCCGGTCGAGTGCGACCACCGGAGCTTCCCTGACGTCGCGCCGAACGAGTAGACCTTGCCGTCGGTGCCGCCGACGTAGACGCGGCCGTACGCGGCCGCCGGCGTCGAGTAGAACTGCCCGCGCTTGCCGAGCCGCTGCTGCGCCGACGCGCGCCAGAGCAGCTTCCCGTTCGCGCGGTTCAGCGCGTACAGGTGATGGTCGTACGACCCGACGAATGCCCGGTTGCCCGAGATCGCGACGCCCCCCTTGATCTTGCCGTTCGTCTTGAACGTCCACTTGACCTTTCCCGTGCGGGCGTAGAGCGCGTACACGCGGCCGCTCCAGTCGCCGAGAAAGACGACGCGGTCGACGACGACCGGCGACGACTCGCTGGGCGCGATGCGGAGCTGCCAGCGGAACTGGCCGAAACCCGCGAATCGCGCGACCACGAGACCACTCAGTCCCTTCTGGTTTCCGCGGTTGCACGGGTGCGAGTTGAGGTACGTCTGGATCACCATGTGCTCCCAGACCGCGGGTGAGCTCGCGACGCAGCGCCCGGAGTCCTTCTTCCACGCGCGCTTGCCGGTCTTCGCGTTGACGGCGTAGAGGCGGCCGTAGTTGTTCGTGAAGTAGAGCCGCCCGTAGCCGATCGCGGGCGGGAACTCGACCAGCGTGCGCGCCCGAAAGAACCAGCGCACCTTGTAGGGCGGGCGGTGCGGGTAGTTCACCGTTGCGTGATGCTCGGGATCGAAGCCGTACTCCGGCCAGAAGACGCCCGGCTCCGGCGGCGCAGACGGCGCGGCCTCGGTCGGCACGAACTCCTCGGTCGACGACCCGCGCACGTCCTGGCCCTGCCGGTAGCGGAGCCCGGCGAAGATCCCGACCGCCACGAGCCCGAGGAGGAGCAGCGCAGCGCCCGCGAGGAGCGCGCGCCTCACCGCGCCCGGCGCTTCGGGTCGACGGCGAACAGGCGCGAGTACCCGTGCAGGAGCAACCGGCGCCCGTTCCCGGAGACCGGCACGTACTCGCCGTGGGGGAAGCGGAGCAGCACGCGGCCGGACAGCGCGTCAGCGCCGACGATCCGTCCGCGCGTCGAGCCCGCGTACGCGACGCCGCCGACGACCGTGACCGCACCGGAGATCGGGCCGCCGGCGCGCACCGACCAGAGCACACGTCCCCTCGATGCCGAAACGGCGTACATCCGCCCGTTGTACGAGCCGAAGAACACGCGGCCGGCCCAGACCGCGGGCGACGAGTAGACGTAGGAGCCCGTGCCGACACGCCAGAGGTAGCGGCCGCCGGTCGAGAACGCCGTCAAGGACCCGCCGGTCGACGACGGCACGAACACGCGCCGGCCGGTTACCGCCGGCGTGCCGTAGACCTTCCCGTTCACACCGCGGGTCCAGATTCTCCGCCCATTCCTCGTGCGGACGGCGAGCACCCTGACCGCAGTAGTCGCCGATGAAGAGCATCCTGCCGGTGATCGCCGCGCTGGAGGTGATCTTGCAGTTCCCGCCGCGCACCCAGCGGACCCGCCGCCGCTCGAGGTCGAGCGCGTACAGACGGCCGTTGTGCGTTCCGAAGTAGTCGACGCCGTAGCGCACGACCGGCGACGACTCGATCGCTGAGCCCACGTACTTCGACCACAGCACCTTTCCGTTCGAGCGCTTCAGCACCCAGACGCGTCCGCGCATCGTGTGCAGCACGAGCTTGTCGCCCCAGATCGCGAGCGACGACGCGTTCTTCTGCCGCAGATTCCGCCGCCAACCGACCTTGCCGTCACGCATCGAGATCGCGCGCACCGTGCCGCGGTAGTTCGCGATGTACGCGACGCCTTCCGAGACGACGGCCGGGAACTCGATCAGTGCGCCGAGCCCCCGCGTCCAGGCGACGCGGAACGGCGGGCGGATCGCGATGTGCTTCTGCGCCTGCGTCCGCTCAGGTGTCGCGCCGTACATCGTCCACTGCAGCGAGCGCCGGTACACGCGGACGACGACGCGGCGGCGCTGCTTGAACGGCGGGCGGGCGAGCTTCGGAAGGTAGCCCTTCGCGGAGATCCGCACCGGAACCGAGCGCCGGCACTTCAGGCGATGCCACACCTGGCCCCTCGCGTTCGATTCGAACACGCGGTTCGCAACCGAGACGCGGGCGCCTCGCACCGGCCGGTGCGTGTCGCCGTTCATCACGCTGATCCGGACGAGCGTGGGCCTGCAGCCGGCGGCGGGCGCAACGGCCTCGCTGCTCTGCGCGTTCCCGCACGCCGCCGCCACGGCCGCGAAGGCCGCCAAGAGAACGATGCGCCAGCTCACGCCTGGCTGGGTTCCGAGACTCCGTCGAACGGTTCGAGCGTACCGTCGGCATCGGCGAGGAGGGTCAGGCCGGAGAAGTAGCGGGTCATCACGACGCCTTCGCGGAATTCGCCCAGGCGCGGCTCGGGCCGTTCGCCACGCGCGAGGGCGAGCGCGAGCTCGGGGTAGCGGCTCCCGGCGGCCGTTGGCAGCGGGAAGCCGCCGCCGAAGCGGGGGTTGATGTCCGTCACCTGGTGGGTGCCGTCGCTCTCGCGGAAGCACTGGATGTTCGCGGGCCCGACGAGCCCGAGCGTCTCTGCAACGCGGCGTCCGAACTCGATCAGCGGCCAGTCCTTGATCGTCGCGCCCTTGATCGACTCGCCGCCCTTCGACTCGATCATCGTGCGCGGGATCGCGTTCAGACAGCGGCCGTCCCAGTCACAGAAGACGTCGATCGAGAACTCCTCACCGAGGCAGAACTGCTGGACACACGACTCGACCGGCGTGTAACGGAGGAAGAACTCGAGCTCGCTCGCGTTCTCGCAGCGGTAGATGTGCCGCGAGCCGAAGCCGTGGCGCGCCTTCACGAGCACCGGGAAGCGCAGGTCGGTCGGCACCTCCGTCGGCAGCCACGTCGGCGGCGATGCGAGCCCGCGCTCCTCGAGCAGGCCGTGCGCGAGGTACTTGTCGCCGAGCCGCTCGACGACGTCCGCCTCGGGGAGGAGCACGAGCGCGTGCAGCTGGTCGCGTGCGCGCGCCAACGTGAGCTGGTCGAGGTCGGTGAGCGGGATGATCAGCTTGACGTCGTGGCGTCCGACGAGCTCTCGCAGCGCCGGCACGTAGTCGGGATCGTCCACGCGCGGGACGAGCTCGAAGGCGTCGGCGAGATACGGCGCGGGAGCGAGCCGGTTCGCGTCGGCGGCGATCGTCGTCGCGCCCGCCGCGCGAAAGGCCTGGACGATGTCGACCCGCTGGCCTGCGCAGGTGAAGAGAACCGCCGTCACGGCGGCTCAGGTTAGCTTCGGCCTGTGCTCGAGCGTGCTCTCTACCCCCTCTTCCGCCGCTTCGACTTCCGCGGGAAGGGCCGGTTGCGCCGGATCCTCCCCGTGCGCGCGAAAGGGACGGCCGAGGCAAGCTTCCCGGGCGGCTTCCGACTCAGGCTCGATCTCCGTGAGTCGCTGCAGCGCGACTTCCTGTTCGGCCTGTACGACCGGCGCGAGCTCGAGCTCGTGCGGGAGCACCTCGGCGAAGGCGACTTCGTCGACGTCGGTGCGCACGTCGGGCTCTACACCGTCGCGGCGGCACTGCACGGGCCCGGCCGAGTGCTCGCGTTCGAGCCGAACCCGTTGGCGCGCGCGCAGCTCGGCGGAAACGTCGTGTTGAACGAGTGCCGCAACGTGCTGGTCGTCCCCAAGGCCGTCGGCGACGCGCCGGGGAGCGCGCTCCTCCACGTACCGCGGACGCCCGACCCCTCGTTCTCGAGTCTCGCCGCCGGGCGCTTCGCCGAGGGCGAGCCGATCGACGTCGAGGTGACGACGGTCGACGCCGAGGTGGAGGCCGCCGGCCTTCGGCCGAGCGTGGTCAAGATCGACGTCGAGGGCGGCGAGCTGGCGGTCGTCGCGGGCATGCGGCGCACGCTCGAGCGCGATCGGCCCGTGCTGCTGGTCGAGGTGAGCGAGGAGAGCGCGCGCGAGCTCGCGCGGAGTCTCGACGGCTACTCGGGCTTCCGCGTCGGCAGGCGGCTCGAGCCGTTGGAGTCCGGCCGCGGGCTGTTCAACGCGCTCTTCGTGCCCCAGCCGCCCGTCTGACCCTTGTACGTGCCGCCGAAGAGCACGCGCGGCGTCTTCGCGATGATCTTCAGGTCGAGCCAGGGCGAGCGGTTCTCCACGTACCAGACGTCGAGCTCGATGCGCTCGTCCCACGGCAGCGACGCGCGGCCGTGCACCTGCGCCCAGCCGGTGATGCCGGGCTTCACGTCGAGCCGCTTCCGTTGACGCGGCGTGTACTGCTCGACCTGGTAGCGGAGCGTCGGCCGCGGGCCGATCAAGCTCATGTCGCCGCGGACGACGTTCCAGAGCTGCGGCAGCTCGTCGATCGAGAGCCGGCGCAGCACGCGGCCGACGCGCGTGATGCGCGGGTCGCCGCGGTCGACGGCGTAGCCGGCCCCCTCGCGCTCGGCGCCGACGATCATCGTGCGGAGCTTCAACAGCTCGAACTCCTCGCCGTCCTGGCCCACGCGGCGTTGCCGGAACAGCAGCGGCCCACGGTCCTCGAGCTTGATCCCCAGCGCTGCGAGGGCGAGCGCCGGCGAAGCGATGACGAGGCCGAGCGTGGCCCCGATCACATCTCTGATCCGGTTACCCACCACGCGAGCGAGCGTAGACGCTGTCCGCGACGAGCGTCAGCGGCTTGACAGTCTGCGACACGCGGCGCAGCGCCTCCGACGTGCGCACGACAGCGCGGTAGCGCGCCGGCAGCAGCGCGAGGTCGGTCGGCTGCGGGTTGAGCGTGAAGAACCCGTCGACCGACAGCTCGGTCGGGCCGACCCGCGCGGCGAGCTCGTTCTGCAGCTCGCGCGGGCCCCAGTAGCGGACGTCGAAGAGCGTCCGCGGCTCGCGGAAGCGGCGCTCCCGCGCCTGGTTCCAGAGGCTCTTCGCGCCGTAGAGGTTCGCCATCTGGATCAGCGACTCACCTCCCGGCTTGAGCACGCGCGCGATCTCGTCGAACGCCGCGAGCGCGTCGCGCTTCGAGAAGTGCTGGAAGACGCTGTACGAGAAGACGACGTCGGCGCTCGCGTCGGGAAACGGGAGGTGCCGGGCGTCGCCGACGACGTACTGCGCCTCGACACCGAGCTGGTCGGCGACGCGCCGGGCGGCCTGGATGCCCTTCAGCGACGGGTCGATCCCGGTCGCGGCGTACCCGCGGCGAGTCGCGGCGACGCACCAGCGGCCCCAGTTGCACCCGAGCTCCAGAAAGATCTTGCCGTCGCCGCGCGGGAGGCGAAGCTCCGGGATCGGGTACTCGGGCAGATCGGCGATCAGGTGCTCGTACAGGCGTCCGCAGGTCGCACCGATCACCTCCTGGACGAACGGGTCGATCCCCTCGCGCACCGGCGGCGGAAGCTCCTCGACCTTCCCGCAGGCCGCATGCGTCGGAGCCTCTTCGTCCACGAGCAGCACGGGGATCCCGTCGACGACGGCGTACTCGTGCCCCTGCTCGCAGACACCGTCGCGCAACGCGCTCCGGTCGCGAGGGCAAACGAGCTCCATTAGTGCCGCTCCCGGCGACGGTCAGAGCGCCTCTGGCGGCGCACGGAGCCGCCATGCGGCGTCCTCAGTCGCCCCGGTATGTGCTCATACGCGGGCTCCCTGCGTCCTTGCCTGACAGCTCCGTGCGGACACCAGAGGCGCGAGACCGCCACCGGAAGCGGCACTACGGCGCGACGGATCGGATGTTCACGCTGTCGGCGAGCGTCGTCGGCGCGTGCGCCCGCTTCAGCGCCTCGGAGACTCTCACGAGCGTCCGAAAGCGCGCGGGGAGCAGGTCGATGTCCCGCTTCTGCGGATTCAGCGTGAAGAAGCCGTCAGTAAAGAGTTCAGTTCGGCCGATGCGGCCGAAGACGCGCTTCAGCTCGGAGGGCTTCCAGTAGCGCACCTCGAACGCGTCGCCCTCGCGGAAGCGGCGCTGCGCGAGGCGAACGAGGTTGAGCGCGCCGAGCGCGTTCGGCATCTGAACCCACGAGTAGCCCCCGCGCTGGAGCACGCGGCGGATGTCGTCGACCGCGACCGCGACGTCGGACTTCGAGAAGTGCTGCAGGACGCCGTACGAGAAGGCGACGTCGAACGTCTGGTCCGCGAACGGCAGCTTGCGCGCGTCGGCGACGACGTAGCGGGCCTCGTCGACGCCGAGCTGGCGCGCGATCCGGCGCGCGGCGACGATCGCCTCGAACGACGGGTCGATCCCGATCGGGCGATAGCCGCGCTGCGCCGCCGCGATCGTCCAGCGCCCCCAGTTGCACCCGATGTCGAGCAGCAGCTCGCCGTTCCCGCGCGGGAGCGGAAAGTCCGGGATCGGGTACCGCGTCATCCCACCGGAGAGGTGCTTGTAGAGGTTCCCGTGCGTCCCGAGGATCAGTTCCGCGACGTACGGGTCGACCCGTTCGCCCTCGACCGGCGGCGGCTCCGCGGCGCGCACCCGTTCGATCTGCTCCGGCTTCGACCAGTAGCCCGGCTGCGTGGGCTCGATCTCGTCGTCGACCACCATGACGGGGATGCCGTCGACGAACGGGTACTCGTGCCCTTGCTCGCAGACGAGCGTCTCGCCGCGCGGCTCGAGTTGCGAGCGGTCGCGTGGACAGGCGAGTTCCTGCCAGAGCTCCACCGCGGTCTGCGTCACCGCGTCCCCGCCGCTTTCTCCCAGACCGCCGGCACGCCGGAGCGAAGATAGCCCGCGAGCGCCTCGACCGTTGCCCACGTCACCAGCACGTAGTAGCGCGGCAGGCCCGGCCGCAGCGGCGGCGAGCCCGAGAAACGCGAGCTGGCCCGCGAAGAGGGCTTGGTAGAGCGTCCCCTGGCCGAGCAGCGCCGCGTTCGCGCCGAGCGCCGCGAGGTGCAGCAGGCCGGAGGCGTACCGCAGGTGCCGGTGGGAGACGACCTCCGTGAAGTAGACGCGGGCCGAGGCCGCGGAGCATCCGACCCTCGAGCACGATCGCCCAGCAGTGCTCGAACATGCGCACCTTGCGGCGGTACTCGTCCCCGATGTTCGGCGTCGGCTTCTCGAACGCGAGCGCATCGGGCTCGTAGACGGCGCGCCGCCCGCGCTGCACCATCAGGTAGGGGAACGAGAGGTCGTGCCCGAACCGCGGGTCGACGTCGACGTAGTCCGAGCGGCGCACCGCGTAGATGGAGCCGTTGCCGCCGGTGACCGAGTGCAGCTGCGACTCGGCCTCGCGCACGCCGAGCTCGTAGCGCCAGTACGCGCCTTCGCGGTTCGTGCCGTCGGGGTCGTCCAGACGGAGCTGCCCACAGACGTAGGCGACGGCCGGGTCGGCGAAGTTGCGCACGAGCTTGCGCAGCGCCGACGGTGCCCACGTCGCGTTCGCGTCCGAGAACGCGACGATCTCGCCGCTGGTCTCGCGCACGCCCCGGTTCTGCGCTGCGACCTTGCCGCCGCGCGGGCAGCGGATCAGCCGTACGCGGGGCTCCCGCTCGACGATCTCGTCGGTCGCGTCGGCGGACGCGTCGGAGGCGACGACGAGCTCGAGCGAGTCCTGCGGGTAGTCGAGCTCGAGCAGGTTCTCGAGCCGCCGCCCGATCGCCGCTTCCTCGTCGTGTGCCGCGACGATCACCGAGACGGACGGCAGCTCGTCTCCCTTGCGCACCGGTCGCGGACGCAGCCGCGCCGCGGCGACCGCGGCGGCGGGGTAGGCGACGTGCGTCCAGGCGAGCGCGGCGAGCGCGCCCCAGAAGAGCGTCTTCACGAGGAACAACGGCCCGATGCTAGTGCCTGAGCGACCGGCGGACGTTCAGGTAGTCGCCGAGGGTCGGGGTCGTGCGATGGCGGCCGCCCGCGGGCTGCGTCTCGCCCTCGAAGGCACCCGCGTCGAGCACGGCCTCGAGCGCATTGAGGCTCGCCTCGTGGAGCCGCGGGATCGTCGCGGCGAGCGTCTGCGCGAGCGTCCCTCGCCGTTCGATCGGGACGTCCCCACGCGCGAGCACGGGCCCCGTGTCGATCCCCGCGTCGATCAGGTGGATCGTGAACCCGACGCGGTCGAGGCCGTCGCGGAGCTCCCAGAAGACCGGCGGGCCGCCGCGGTACCCGGGGACCGCGCCGTGGTGGACGTTGATCGTGCCGTGCGCCGGGAGGGAGAACGTCTCGGGCCGGATGATCGCGTTGTCGAGCGAGATCGCCACGTCCGCGCCGAGGCGGCGCAGCGCCTCGCGCGCCTCGTCTCCGTTCAGCGTCGGGACGCGCACGACCTCGGTGGCGACGTCCTCGAGGGCAGGGCCGCTGCCTGCGTCGGCGTACGCGCGCCGCAGCGCGAGGCCGACCGGCGCGGCCGTGAAGCCCACCCGCCGCAGCTTCCGGAGCGTGCGACGCACGTCGCGGCGGCCGACGGCCTCGTCGAGGATCACCGGCCCGGGACGACGCGCGAGGAAGCGCGATGCGATCCCGTGCGGATTGCGCGTCAGCACGACGACGCTCACGCGAGGAAGTACCCGAGATCGCGGAGCGGCCAGCGTGCGCTGAGGTGATGGCGTCGGAGCGAGTACAGGTCGAGCGCCGAGCGGTTGACGCCGCGGATCGCGGACGCGCAGCTCTCGTACCCCGCGGCACGTGCGGCGTCGGCGACCCTCTCGGAGAAGCGTGCGCGGTCGCCGTAGGGGGCGCTCACGTGACGCGCGGCCACGAGCCGCTTCGACAGCTCCTCGCGCGACGACGTCAGCTCGTCGAGCAGCGCGTCGGGCTCCAGCGAGGTCAGGTCCGGGTGCGAGCGCGTGTGCGACCCGATCTCGTGGCCGAGCTCGAGCAGCCGCGACGCGCCGTCCCAGTCGAGCGGCTCGACGGGCAAGGGCAGGTGCAGCTTGTCCCGGCAGAAGGCGCGCGCTGCTTCTGCGTCAGCCTCGAGCAGGTCGGTGACGAGGAAGAAGCACGCGCTGAAGCCGTGCTCTGCGAGCAGCGGCGCGGCGACGTCGAGCTGGTTTCGGAAGCCGTCGTCGAACGTGACGACGACCTCGTCGCCGGCGGTCTGTCCGAGGCGCAGTTGCTCGACCGCCTGCGAGAGCGACACCGGACGAAACTCCCGCGCCAAGAAGCGCAGCTGCTGCGTGAAGCGTTCGCGCTCGTCGTCGAAGACGTAGTGGTAGTGGACGATCCGCACGCCGGGGCCCGAGGCGCGCGGCAGCCTCGACAACACGCCGAGCGCGGCGCGTCGGGCGACGCCGCGGGCGCGGGAGGACAGCGGCCGCGCGCGCTCGAGCGCGCGGCCTTCAGTGGCGAACGAGCTCACGCGCGCGCGACTCTAGCCCCGACCGCCAGAGCGAGAGCATCGTCAGCGCATACGTCTGCGCCGGCGTCGCGCGCTCGGCGAGGCGCCTGTCGACGAGGCCGTCGAGCGATGCGAGAGCGTCGCCTGCGAGATCGCGCAGGTCGGTCCGCAGCCAGCGCTCGACCGGAGGGTCGAAGCCCTGCTTCGGGCGCCGTGCGATCGAACGCCCGAGCCGCTGCTCGACGATCCGGCGGATCGCGACCTTCGTCCGCACGCCGCGGACCTTCGCGGCGTCCGGCAGAGCGAGCCCCGCCTCGACGACGCAGTGGTCGAGCAGCGGGACGCGGAGCTCGAGCGAGTGGGCCATGCTGAGCTTGTCGGCCTTCAGCATCAGGTTGTCGGTCACGAACGACTCGAGGTCGACCCATTGCAAGCGGCCGAGCTTCGACAGGCCGCCCGGCGCCTCCGCGAACAACCGCTCGAACACGTGCGCGCGCGCGTCGCCGTCCATCAGCGCGAACCACGAGAGGTAGCGTGACGCTTCGGGCTTCGCCGCGTGCTTCAGGAGCTTCGAGGCCCGGCGCACGACGTTCTTTCTCCCGCCGCGCTCCGGCAGCAGCCGCGCGAGCGGACCGAGCGCGCCGAGCCGAGCCGCGACCGGGTCCCACGCGTAGCGCGAGTAGCCGCCGAAGACCTCGTCGCCGCCGTCGCCCGCAAGCGCGACCTTCACCTCGGACGCGACCGCGCGGCAGAGGTACCAGAGCGGGATCGCGGCAGGGTCCGCGAGCGGCTGCTCGAGGCGCGCTGCGATCATGGGGAGGTCGTTCGCAACGTCGGTCTCGACGACCAGCTCCTCGTGTTGCGACCCGATCGCGCGGGCGATCTGACGCGCCGGCCCGCGCTCGTCGTAGGCGGCATCGGCGAAGCCGACGGTGAACGTGCGCAGGGGCAGGTCGAGCTCCTGCGCCGCGAGCGACGCGATCAGCGACGAGTCGAGGCCGCCCGAGAGAAGCACCGCGAGCGGGACGTCCGAGCGCAGGTGCAGCCGAACCGCCTCCGCGAGCGTCTCCTCGAGCGGGTGCTCGCGCGGCTCCGGGCGCCACCACTGCTCCTCGCGCGTGCGCCCGTCCTCGTGCACGAGCAGCGCGCCGGGGCCGAGCTTCCGCGCGCCGAGGATCCCCGTGCGCGTGCCGGGGACGTAGCCGAGCACGAGGTAGTCCGCGATCGCCTCGAGGTCGGGCTCGACGGACGCGCCGAGCGCGAGCAGCGGCGCGAGCTCCGACGAGAACGCGAGGCCCTCCTCGACATCGGCGAGGTAGAGCGGCTTGATCCCGAAGCGGTCGCGGGCGAGCACGAGCCGGTCGCGTTCGAGTCGTCCCAGAGCGCGATCGCGAACATCCCACGCAACCGCTCCACGAAACGCTCGCCGTGCTCCTCGTACAGGTGCGGCACGAGCTCGACGTCTCCGACGCCGCGGAACGTGTGCCCCTTCGCCTCGAGCTCGGCGCGCAGCTCGCGGTAGTTGTAGAGCTCGCCGTTGACGACGGCGACGACGTCGCCGCGCTCGTTCGAGACCGGCTGGTCTCCGGTCTCGAGGTCGATGATCGCGAGCCGCCGCATCGCGAGCCCCGCGCGCTCGCCCGACCAGCGGCCGTCCCCGTCGGGCCCACGGTGGCGCAGAAGCTCGACGGCGTCGAGGCTCTCGGACCGCGGCCGGCCGACGATCCCGAGGATTCCGCACATGCAGTTCGATGGTAGTTACGCCGAGCGGCCCTACCCAGGAGCCGGGGTCGCACGGCCAGACCCGCGACGACTGCGAGAGCGACGAGGATCGCGAGCGGGTCGGGTGCGAAGCGCCGGGGTCCGTAGACTCCACGCGTGCCCAAGGTCTCCTTCGTCGTCCCGGCGTTCAACGAGAAGGCGACGATACGCACAGTGCTCGAGCAGGTGGACGCGCTACCGCTCGAGAAGCAAATCATCGTCGTCGACGACGGCTCGACCGACGGGACGGGAGCCGCCGCAGAGCAGTGGGCGGAAGGCCGCGAAGGAGTCCTCGTGGTCCGCAAGCCTAACGCCGGGAAAGGCTCGGCCATCCGAGCCGCGATCCCTCATGTTGACGGCGACATCGTCGTCATCCAGGACGCCGACCTCGAGTACGACCCCGCGGACGTCCCTGCGCTGATCGACCCGATCCTCCGGGGCGTCGCAGACGTGGTCTTCGGGTCACGGCTGTCCGGTGGACGGCCCCAGCGCGCCTACCTCTTCTGGCACCTGGTCGGCAACCGGTTCCTCAGCCTGCTCACTAACGTCCTCTACAACACGACGCTGCACGACATGGAGACCGGTTACAAGGCGTTTCGGGCCGAGGTTATCCAGTCACTCGACCTGCGCCAGGACGACTTCGCGATCGAGCCGGAGCTGACCGCGAAGGTCTGCAAGCGGAAGCTCAGGATCTACGAGCTGCCGATCGCGTACTACGGGCGCTCGTACGCCGAGGGCAAAAAGATCACCTGGCGCGACGGATTCAAGGCGGTCTGGGTGCTGTTCGCTGTGCGGGTGCGCGGCTGACGCCGGGTCAGCGCCTCCGGCCGACGAGGATCAGGGTGCCTCCGAACGGCAGCGACACCCCGTGCGCGATCAGTTTCCGCTCACCGTCGAGCACCCGCTCGAGGAGCCGGTTGAGTAGCCCGGGCTCGAGCTCCGCGACCGGGTCGTACGCTCGTCGCGACAGCCTGCGAATCAGGCGCGAGCCGATCATTGCCGGCAACAGCGTGGACACGAACGACCCGACGTAGTCGACCTCGAGGCCCGCTGCTTCGGCCTTGCGCCTCAGCTCGCCGCGGCGGTAGCGGCGCACGTGCCGCGCGATCCGGTCCATGTCGCTCCAGAGCCATGGGTGCTGGGGGACGAGCAGGATCACCCCACCGCCGAGACGAACTGCCTGCGCGAGCCCGGCAAGTGCTGCGTCGTCCTCGACGATGTGCTCGAGCACGTCGAAGGCGCCCACCACGTCGAACGCCTCTCGGTAGGGCATCGCCCGCACATCGAGCTCGACCAGCTCGATCTCGCTCGGCAGCCGCTCGCGCGCGACGGCCAACCCTTCGGCAGACGGCTCCGCTCCGACGAGCCGGAGCTCCGGAAAGGCCTGCCGGAGCGCGAGCAGCACGCCGCCCGAGCCGGACCCGACCTCGAGCAGGTCCCGCGCCTGCGGGAAGTACTTCCGCACCAGGTCGACGATCAGCCTCGCACGGGCGCGGTACCAGAAGCTTCGAGGCTCGGCCTCGGCGAGACGGCGGAACAGTTCGTCGTCGTACCCGCCTCTCATCAGCCGCGGAAGGCGAGCAGCGCCGCGATCACCTCGTTCTGCTCCGACTCGCCCAGCCCGGTGAAGAATGGGAGCCGCAGCAACCGATCGCTGACGTCTTCGGTCACGGGGCACTGACCCGGGCGGCCGCCGAACGCGCGGCCGACCTCCGAGAGATGCAGCGGCTGGTAGTGGAAGACCGCGAGGATCCCTTCTGCCCGAAGGGCTGCTATGAGCCGCGTGCGAGCGTCGAGGCTCGGGAGGATGACGTAGTACATGTGGAAGCTCTGCTCGCAATGCTCCGGTACGAGCGGGAGCGACGCACCGATCTCTTCGGCCCACGGTCCGAGCACGTCGTCGTAGCGCCGCCAGACTCGCTCGCGAGCGGCCTGGATCTCCACGCGCTCCTCGAGCTGCGCGAGCAGGAATGCCGCGAGCAGGTCGGACTGAACGTAGCTCGAGCCGACCGAGACCCATGTGTACTTGTCGACCTGCCCGCGGAAGAACTGCTTCCGGTTGGTTCCCTTCTCGCGGACGATCTCTGCCGCCTCCACGAACGCCTCGTCGGTGATCGCGAGCGCGCCGCCTTCTCCCGAGGTCACGTTCTTCGTCTCGTGGAAGCTGTGCGCGGCGAACAGGCCGAAGGATCCGAGCGGGCGGCCGCGGTACTTCCCGAAGAGCCCGTGCGCGTTGTCCTCGACGACTGCCGCGCCGGCGCTGCGCGCCGTCTCGCCAATGGCATCGAGCTCGCAGGCGACGCCCGCGTAATGCGTAGGAACGATTGCTTTCGTCCGCGACCCGACGAGTGCGTCGAGCTGCGTCTCGTCGAGATTGAACGTGTCCTTCCGCACGTCGGCGAACACGACCTTCGCGCCGCGAAGAGCAAAGGCGTTCGCGCCGGAGACGAAGGTGAAGGACGGGACGATCACCTCGTCGCCCGGCCCGAGGTCGAGCAGAAGCGCCGACGCCTCGAGCGCGTGCGTACAGGACGTCGTCAGCAGCACCCGATCCACTCCGAGGTCCTGCTCGAGCAGCGCTTCACACCGGCGCGTGTATGGCCCGTCGCCCGAGATGTGGCCGCGCTCGACGGCCGCACGGACGTACTCGAGCTCGCGGCCCGCGACGCTCGCACGGTTGAACGGGATCCTCAGCTCGTCCACGGTCGATACCACTTGTGGAACCAGAGCCCGACGGAGTCGACGAGGAACCCGGCGCGCTGGAACGTGCGCAGCGCGCCCGTGTTCCGGCCCTGCGTCACGACGGACATCTCTCGCGCGCCGCGGTCTGCGACACCACGCGACGGCGCCGCGCGAGAGCGTGACGCCGATGCCGCCGCCGCGCGCTGCCTCGTCGACCGCGATCAGCCCGATCGAGCCGGCCCCCGTGGCCGGATCGAGGTGGCAGGAGACGTAGCCGACAGCGTCGCCCCTCTGCCTCGGCGACGAGCACTCCGTCTGCCCATCCTTCGAGACTGCGCGTGATCCACGTGTCGTAGAGGTCGTCGCAGCGGTCGTCGGGGAAGTGCGGATCGGCGTAGAACCGGGTCACGCCGTGGCTCGCGCGCGCGATCGCGCGCAGCGCGCCCACGTCGTCCGGGCTTGCTGGGCGCAGTTCACGGGTCGTCTCGTCGCCCGCGCTCGGGCGCCGCAGCTCGACACGGAGGTCCATCAGGCGGAAGCCCCCGTCCTCGGCGACGTGAGCGCTCGAGGCGTCGCTCGAGTCGGCGAGGAAGTAGACGCATGCGACGCCGTGGGTCGCCGCCCACTCGTCGACCGCGTGCAGCCCCTCCCGGTTCAGCGCCCCGCCTTCCACTCGACCGATCGGTGCGCCCCAGAACTCGCTGTCCCAGTCGAGGAGCGCGGCCGCGGCCGTTTCAGCTTCCGGCCGCACCGACCTCTTCACGGGCCTCGGTGCCCGTCTCTTCGCGGATCGTGAACGGTGGCCGGTCCATGACGCGCATATGCATCCGCGCGAGGTACTCGCCGATGATCCCGAGAGTCAGCAGCTGCGCGCCGGAGAAGATCGCGATCACGGATGCGAGGAAGGGAAAGCCCGGAACGCTGCCGCCTTCGACGACGTACGTGACCAGCACGATCGCGAGGACCGCGATGCCGAAGAGCGTGAAGGCGAGACCGATCAGGCTCGCAATCCGCAGAGGCCGCGTCGAGAAGCCCGTCATCACGTTCAGCGCGTGCGTTGCCAGCCGACCGAACGTGTACGCGGACCGACCCTCGGAGCGCGGACGATGCTCGACCGTCACGGATGAGAAGCGCGTCGTCCCCCACGAGAGCAGCACGTCGATCGAGACGTAGGGCGCGTCGAAGTCGGCGAAGGCGTCGCGCAGGTCCGAAACGAAAGGCTCGGAACGCACTCACCCGCGCGGCGATCGCATCGCCGATCACCCAGCGCAGCGCCAGCTTCGTCAGCGCGGTGCCTGCGTTCCGCCAGAGCCCGAACTGGCGCTCTTGGGCGCTCCCGTACACGACGTCGAAGCCCTCGTCCAGCTTGGCAAGGAGTTTCGGGATCTCCTCGGGCGGGTTCTGGAGGTCGTCATCGAGCGTGACGACGATCTCGTGTCGCGCTGCGCGGATCCCGGCCAGGAGAGCGTTGTGCTGTCCGGAGTTTCGCATCAGGTCGAGGCCGCGGACGAAGTCGTGGGCGGCCGCCAGCTCGACGATCCGTCCCCAGCTCGAGTCGCTGCTGCCGTCGTTCACGAAGACGAGCTCGTAGTCACCGCCGAGCTCTGACAGGGTCGACTGCAGCCGATCCGCGAGCTCGCCGAGCGTCGCAGCGCTGTTGTAGACGGGGACGACCACGGAGACGCTGGAGTTCGTTGTCATGCCAAAGCGAGGATGATCGCTGCCGTCATCACCCAGAGCACGACGGTGGCGATGATCGGCGGGTCAGCCAACGCGATCCGGTCGGGCTCCTCGCCGAGCGCTCGTTGGTGCATCAGGTAGAGGTACCGGAACAGGCCGAAGACGACGAAAGGGATGGTCAGCATCATCGCAGCCGAGTCGGTGGCGGTGAAGGTGTAGATCGAGTACGAGCTGATCGTCGCAGCCGCGACGATCGCCACGAGTTGGTCGACCAGCGCGAACGAATACCCGGAGAGCACCGGGCGGCCGGGCGCAAGGTCCGAGGAGACGAGGAGCAGCTCGGCGCGGCGCTTTCCGAGCGCGAGGAAGAGCGCCAGCAGCCCGGTGCAGAGAACCAGCCACGGCGAGAGCCGCACGTCGACGCCGATCGCGCCGGCCGCCGCTCTCAGCACGAAGAGCCAGGAGATCGTGAGCGCGTCGACGAGCACGACATGCTTCAGCCACAGCGTGTACGCGAGCTGGGAGGCGACGAACGCGGCGACAAGCCCGACCGCCGCCAACCCCGCAGGCGCCGCGATGCCGAGCGCGGCGAGCACGAGCACCACCGCCGCGGCCGTCGCGAGGCGCGGCGACAACTCGCCGCTCGCGATCGGCCTCAGTCGCTTGACGGGGTGCTCGCGATCCGCCGCTGCGTCCCACACGTCGTTCAGCAGGTACGCGGCGCTCGAGGCGAGCGAGAACGAGACGAAGATGAGTACGGCCTCCGCGACACGCCGTGGGTCGTCGAGCTCCGCGGCGAAGATGACGCCGGCGAAGACCAGCAGGTTCTTCGTCCACTGGAGCGGCCTCGCGGCGGCCAGCAGCGCGCGAAGAGGCCCGCGGCGACCGTCCCGTTGCGGCGCGAGCACACGTCCTCGTTGGGTCTCGACCGCCACGACGCGGTCATCGTAACCGGGCGCCCGCGAAGGCTTGTGGCAAGCTCCAGCGCGATGTCGCGGTGGGCCATCACGGGTGGAAGCGGCTTCCTCGGGCTGCATCTGGCCAGGCAGCTCCGCGCCAAGGGCGAGGACGTGCGGACCCTCGACCTCGAGCCGCTCGATCCCGAGCTCGCGTCGTCGGGCATCGAGTCGATCACGGCGGACATCCGTGACGGCGCGGCTGCCGAGGCGCTCTGCCACGACACCGACGTCCTCGTCCACGCTGCCGCAGCGCTTCCGATCCAGGGCTCGTCCGAGGAGATCCGATCCGTGAACGTCGACGGGACGGCGACCGTGCTCGCAGCCGCTGCGCAGTCCGGCGTACGTCGAGTCGTCTTCGTCTCGTCGACCGCGGTCTATGGGATCCCTCGGGTACATCCGATCATGGAGGAGATGCACCTCGAGCCCGTCGGGGCGTACGGGCGCTCGAAGATCGACGCAGAACGCGTGTGCGGGGAGTTCGGCGCGCGCGGCCTCGAGGTCGTGATCATCCGGCCGAAGACGTTCGTCGGCCCCGAGCGCCTCGGCGTGTTCGAGATCCTCTTCGACTGGATCAGGGATGGACGCCGCATCTACACGATCGGCTCCGGTGACAACCGCTATCAGCTGCTCGCGGTCGAGGATCTCGTCGACGCGCTCGTCCTGGCGGGGACGCGTGCCGGTCGCGGGACGCATCTACAACGTCGGCGCGCAGGAGTTCGGCACGGTTCGTGAGGACCTGCAGGCGTTGATCGACCACGCGGGCTCCTCGAGCCGGATCACGCCGCTTCCGGCGCGACCTGTTCAGGTGACACTTCGCGCGCTCGAGTTGCTACGGGTCTCGCCGCTCGCCGAGTGGCACTACAAGACAGCGGACAAGGACTCGTTCGTCAGCATCGAGCGCGCGCAGACCGAGCTCGGATGGACGCCTCGTCTCTCGAACGCCGAGACGCTCATCGACGCGTATCGGTGGTACGAGGACAATCTCGACGGTCTCGCGCGCGAGCCCGGGTTGACGCACCGGGTGCCGTGGGACCAGCGCGCGCTGGGTCTGATCAAGCGCGTCTCCTGACGATGGTCGCCGCGGCCGCAGTACGGATCCGCTCCGTGGCGGAGGCCGGACCGTCGACGCTCGCGGCCACGGCACTGACGGCAGCCGGAACCGTCCTGCTCGCCGCGGTGAGCATCTTCCGGCACGACCGTTTCGGCTCGAACGCCTACGACCTCGGCATCTTCGACCAGACGATCTGGGGCTACAGCCGCTTCGAGATGATTCCGAACACGGTCCTGCGCCTGCCGAACGCGCTCGGCGACCACTTCCACCCGATCTTGATCGCGCTCGGGCCGCTCTACTGGGTGTGGGACGACGCGCGAGTCCTTCTGGTCGCCCAGGCCGTGCTGCTCTCGCTCGCGAGCGTTCCGCTCTTCCTCTGGGCGCGGGAGCGCCTCGGCGCCGTCCCGGCGCTGCTGTTCCAGGCGGCGTATTTGGTCTTCTGGGCCGTGCTCGGCGGTGCGCTGTTCGACTTCCACGAGCTCTCCGTCGCCGCGCCGGTCGTGTCGCTGGCGCTGTACGGCCTGCTCACCCGTCGCGACACGCCGCTGTTCGTTGCAACCGCGATCGCCCTGCTCACACGTGAGGACGTCGCCCTCACCTTCGTCGGCATCGGGCTCTTCGCGGCCCTCGCCCAGCGGCGCTGGAAGCTCGGGGTGGGACTCGCGGCGCTCTCGTTCGCGTGGTTCGTCGTGGCGTTCAAGCTGATCATCCCGGCGTTCGCCGACCGTGCGTACGCGCATTGGGCGTACTCCGGGCTCGGGCCCGACCCGGCGCGCGCAGCGCTGCACCTTGTCACGCACCCACTCGACAGCGCGCGTGAGTTCTTCACCCCGCGGGACAAGACGATCGCGCTCTTCAATCTCTTCGTCCCGTGGGCCGCGCTGCCGCTGCTTTCACCACTGCTGCTTGTGATGCTCCCGACGCTCGCAGCGCGGTTCTTCTCCGACAAGCCCTCGCACTGGGCGCCGCAGGGGTTCCACTACTCGCTCGTGCTCGCGCCGATGCTCGCCTTCGCCGCCGTCGACACGACAGCGAGGCTCGCCGAGCACACGAGCTCGGTCGGCCGGCGGCGACTCGCGCTCGGAGCGGGAGCGCTCGTCCTGGTGCTCGGCCTGTACTTCAGCTTCGCGCGGCTCCGACCGCTGGACGAGCTCCACCGCTACACGGGCGACGAACAGATCGAGGCGATCGAGTCGTGTCTGAGCGTCGTTTCTGCAGACGCGTCGGTCGCCGCGACGAGCGCGCTCGTTCCGCACCTGAGCCATCGGCGCGCCATCTACGTGCTCGATCGTCGCCCGATCCCGCGAGTCGACGTGTACGCGCTCGACCTCTCGACCTGGACGTTCCCCTTCACGGTGGCGGACGCGAGGCGGCTGATCGAGGAGAAACGAATGGACGGATACGGCGTGCGCTGCTCGCAGAGTTTCACGGCCGTCCTCGCGCGCGGCTCGGCCGGGGCCCTCTCTCCCGAGCTCGAGCGACTGCTCTCCGGCAGCTCCTAGACGAACGTCGCGAGCGCGCAGAGGCGCGCCTCGGTCTGCGACAGGTACCAACCGTCGACGAGCACCACTCGGCCCGCGACGAAGTCGCTCCGCACGACACGGCGCACGCGCTCCTGGGTCAGCGTCGCGGGATCGCCGAGCGGCATGAGCAGACGGAGCAGCGCACGCTCGTCGCGCTCGTCCGGATGGCCGGCGAGATAGCGCCTTCCGACGCTCCGCGCGGCGTCTCGCTCCCCGAGAACCGCCGTCAGACGCTCTTCGGGGGAATCCGCCCCGCCGTCCGCGAGGCGCCACCCGACCGCTCCGACGCCTGCAGCGGCTGCGAGCGCGAGCAGGCGACGCCGAGTGAACTCTGCGCTCATCGCAGCCTGCTCCGAAGGTGATCCGCCAGCCGAAGAGTCATCGCGACGATCGTGAGGGTCGGGTTCGCGAAGCCCCCGGTCGGAAAGACGGAGCTGCCGGCGACGTAGAGGTTCGCAAGCCCGTGCACGCGACAATCTCGATCGACCACGCCCGAGCGCGGGTCGCGGTGCATCCGCGTCGTGCCGAGGTGGTGGTGACCGCCGAAGACAGTCGGCCAGAATTCCGGCTCGGCAACGGGTCGGCTGTAGAGCCTGCCGAGACCGGCCGCGCCGACTGCATGCCCGATCGCCTCGAGAGCTACCCGAACCGTCCGCCGGTCGAGCTCGCCGACCCGCCAATCGAGCACGATCTTCCTCGAGCCGAGCGCGTCGCGATCGGTGCCGAGCTGCACGCGACTGTTCGGGTTGGGCGCCTGCTCCGCCCGGACGAACAGTGAGTACAGGCGTCGCTCCGTTCCGCCCTCGATGCCAAGCGGACCGGCCGTGATCTGCCCGCCGAGCTTCTCGACTTCTTCCTCGCGCTGGGTACCCCGCGGCACGAAGGGATCGTCCTGCGCGACGTCGAGCGTTGCGCTGAAGCGAAGGATCTCGGCGCGCCGTTCGAACTCGGTCCGCGTCGCGAGAGCGCCCCGGACACGTGCACCTTCCGCGTCGTGCAGGCGGTAGAAGGACGCTGTCCGCCCGTCGGCCGGCAGCGACACGAGTGCGGCAGAGCCGTGCGGTGTGATCGGCGAAATGGCGGCCCACCAGGTCGTGCTCGTTCCCGAGGTCGGAGAGCAGGAGCAGGCGCGCGTTCTCGATTCCCCCCGTCGCGACCACGACGTACCTCGGTCGCACCTCGAAGCGCCTGCCGCTGAGTGTGGCGACACGCACGCGCTCGACACGCGCGGTCTCCGGCGCGCGCTCGACGCGGAGCGCGTTGGCGTGGAGGAACACGCGAACGCTCCGTGTGTCGCGGAGCGCTGCACGGTAGGTGACTCCGAACCGCGTCGGCGGGCTGAACTGGAAGACGACGGGCGCGAACGACTCGTCCGCGGCGAGCAGCGGAGCGGACTTGGTCGCGCGGGCCCAGCGCTCGGGTCTGTAGTCGTAAGGACCGAGCTCGCAGAGCTCCTGCGCTCGCTCGTAGTAAGCGTCGAGGTCACGGCTTGCAATCGGCCAGCCGCTCTTGGGCACCCACTCGCGCTCCTCGAAATCGGCTGCGTCGAGCGGCCTGCACCAACCCTCCCAATGCCCTGTCGAGCCGCCGAACGCCCTCACTCTCGACTGCGCCGTGGGTGCATACGAATGGCCGACGACCTCGCCGTCGTATAGAAGCTGCGTCGCCTCGTCGGGCCGGAAGCCACCGCTCTCCAGCACGATCACGCGTAGGTCGTCGGCGGCGAGCTCCCGTGCCAGGGTGATGCCCGCCGCCCCCGCACCGACGACGCAGAGGTCACAGTGGAGCGTCGCGCCGTCGGCGACCGCGCGTGCGTCGAGGAACACCTAGCTCACCTCCACGACGTGGCGCGACCGCTGCGCGAGAAACACGGTCAGCCCGATGCCCACACCGAAGAGGATCGCGGAGCACAGCGGCCACGTGATCGAGTAGCGCGGAAGGGCGAACGGGTACACGAAGACGTTGGCCGTCGCGGCAACGCACATCGCGATCCCGGCGACGAGCTGCTGCCGCCTCGTCTCGAGCGCGAGCGCGCCGGCGAACGCCCAGGCAACGAAGAGCACGAGCACGAACTGCGGGCTGAAGATGCGGTTCGTGAGCAGGAACGCAGCAGGTGCAAGCGCGGCCGCGGCGATCGCGCCGCGCGGGCTTCTCGCGCGCGCGGCGATGACGACGATCGCTGCAACGACCGCCAGCTGCGCCACTGTGGCGAGCGCGTCGGCCCAGTCCGGAGCGCCGGCGGAGAACGAGATGTGTGTGCGGACGCGCGCGAGGTCGAACGGCCGGAGGAGGAGATACCAGACGGACTCCGGCGTGATCGAGCGTCCGCTCTGGCGCTCGTACGCGGCGAGCGCTTCGGACGGCGCCCAGACGAGCAGCGGGACGTAGACAGCGACGGTCGTGATGACGAACGCGGCGACGTAACGCCAAGCGTCGCGCGTCCGACGACCGACCACGAGCCACGCCAAGAGCGCCAGTGCAGCCAGTGCGGGCGTCCACTTGACGAGCGTGCCGAGCGCGAGCGCGACACCCGAGAGGGCCCAGCGGCGGCGCCACGCGAGCGTCAGGCCGAGCGCCAGCAGAGCGGCCGGAGCGAGGTCGAACTTGTACTGCCAGTAGAACGCGTTCAGCGGCCAGACTGCGACGATCGCAGCGAGCCAGCGTGCGAGCGGCAACCGGGTCACCCAGATCGACGCGACAGCCACAGCCTGCAGAGGTGCCATCAGGAGGGCGTTCGGGACACGGGTCGTGCCGCCCCCGACCCACGCCTCGAGCGCGAAGAGGAGAACCGCTCCGGCCGGGTACTCGGATCGTGGGTAGTCGCCGTGCAGAACGCCGTTGCCCTGCCACCGGAACACGACGCTCGAGTCCTTGTCGCCCTTGACGTCCAGCCCGAGATGGAGAGCGAGCATGGCGAGTTGAAGCCCGACGGCGATGCCGAGGACGGGCCAGAGCCTCAGCCGGTCCTGGTTGCGCCAGGCGACGAGCAGCGCGAGACCGGCGAGCACCGCCTGCAGCAGAAGCCATGCAGTCGAGATCCACGTGCGATACGCCGCCTCGAGCGCGATCGAGATCGCCGCGGAAGCCGCAAGCGCGACGTTCGGATCGAGCCGCGCGACAAGCCGCACAGCGGCGACCCTAGCCGATGGTGCTGCGGCTAGAGTCCCTTGCCGTGCGGCTCGGGCGACCGTCCTTTCGGCGCGGCGCGCTCGCGCTCGCCGCGCTCGCAGGACTGCACGGCCTCCTGTACTTCCCGCTCGTTGATACGCACGAGGAGACGGACAGCTGGACGTACGTCGCGGCCGCAAACGCCATTCGCGACGCCGGCTACTCGACGCCGCTGAAGGCCGGCTTCTACTACGTCTATCCCGACGGCTGGTTCGACATCACGGGCGCGCGCATCCCGAGTCGTGTCTGGGAAGAACCCGAGCGTCAGGCATTCCGGCCGCCGGGGTACCCGCTGTATCTCTCGCTGTTCGGCAAGAAGAAGATCGTCGGGGCCGACCACACGCCCGCGCTGGTCGGCCAGGGCGTGCTCTTCGCGCTCGGCACGTTGCTTCTGATCGCGACCGTTCGCCGCTGGTGGGGCGAGTCCACCGCTCTGCTCGCCGGCGCGCTCTACGCGATCGACCCCTGGTCGAAGCATTACGTCTCGCTCGTGCTGAGCGAGACGCTGGCGGGGGCGGTCGCGATCGCCGCAGCGTACGCGTTCACCCGCGCGTGGCAGGAACGCGCCGTCGGTTGGTGGGCCGCCGCCGGCGCGCTCGTGGGAGCGCTCTCGCTCGTCCGGGCGGTTTTCATCCTCGCCGTTCCCTTGGTCGTGCTCGCCGCCGCCGTGCGGTCTGCCGGAGCGCGCGAACGGGCTGCCGCCGCGACCGTCGCAGCCGTCGCGGCAGCGTTGCTCGTCGGTCCGTGGCTCGCGTGGACCAACGACGTCGTGGGCCGTCCGACGATGTCCGCGTGGGGCGAGGGCTTCAACCTGGCGCTCGCGGCGGGTGGAGAGGGACGAGGAAAGAGCAGCGCGGAGGTCGAGGCCGACCCCGACTTCGCGGCGCGCATGTCCGCGATTCGGCGGATGGTCCCGCCCGCCGAGGAGCTCGCACGCGACCCGACGGCGCATCCGCGGTACCTGGCCGAGGCGGACGACGAACTTCGCGAAAGCGCACGTGAGCTTTACGCCGAGCGACTCCGCGAGGAGCCGCTCGCCGTCGCGTGGGAAGCGGCGTACCGGATGTGGTTCCTCTGGAACGCACACGCGGACTGGTACCAGCCGGGTGGCGCGATGCTCGCGCTGCTCGACTGCCCTCGACTGGCTGCTGCTCGCGCTCGCAGTCGCCGGCTCAGCGCTCGCGCTGCGGCGCGGCGGCCCGGCCGCGGGTGTCGTCGTCCTGCTCGCCGTCTACACGCTCGTGCTCGGAACCCATCACGTGGAGGCGCGGTTCGGCTTGCCGCTGCGCGGGCTCTTCCTCGCGCTCGTGGCACTCGCGCTCCTCGAGGCGGCGCGCGCGTGGCGCCAGCGTCACGGCGAGGAACGCGCTTAGCCAGAACGGCACCGTCGCCGGGCTTCCAACCGAGGTCAGGTACGACTGCCCGACCGCGAGGACGAGGCCGGCGACGACCACGCCTGCCGCTGCGCCGGCAACTCTGCGAGTCGGCCCGCGAGAACCATGCACCGCACGCCAGGCCCCCAAGAGCAGCGACCCGAGCAGCGCGAGCAGAACCAGCAGGCCCGCGACCCCGAGTTGGAGCAGCGTCCCGAGGTACGCGTTCTCGACACGGTCCGAGTAGTGGAAGTAGTAGCGGTCGAGAAACGTACGCTCTTCGGTGCCGAACCCGAACCCGAGCAGTGGTCGCTGAGCCGCCTGGCGAATCGCTCCGCGCCACGCGTCCGCCCGCCCGCTCGAATCCCAGAGGCCGCGAATGCGCTGCGGCTGCCCGGGGGTCGGGTAGCCGATCTCGTTCTCGAGCGGCAACTCGGTCTGCGCATCGAGCGGCGAGAAAGGCACCGGCACGGGCGGGACAATCCTGTTCGAGATGACCGGATTCGAGGACGCCGGCGCCGGCACCTGCATCAGTCCGAGGCCGCCGAGCAACAGCGCAACGGCGGCACCGCATACCACCGCGACGCGCCGACGCGTCAGCGCCGGCAGGGCGGCGAGAGTGGCCGTCAACGCACCCGCGACGCCCGCTACGAGCGCGCCGCGGGAACCCGAGGCGACGACGGAGGCGTAGAGCAGCACGACGACGGCTCCGGCGGCGACGCGGGCGCCAAGGGCGCGCGTCTCGGCAGCCGCCCAGACGGCGAGTGGCAGCCCGAGCGCCATCAGCATCGCCATCGTGTTCGGGTTCCCCCCGAGACCGTTGAAGCGGAGCGGCGAGCCAGTCGTCGCCGGCACGCGGGCGAGGTCGGGGCGGACGAACAGCTCGATCGCTCCGACAACGGCTACGACGGTCACGGCCGCGAGGATCGCCAGCAGGATCTGCTCCACCTGCCGCTCGCGCCCGCCGGCGCCGTGGGCAATCGCGAACGCTGTGACGAAGAGGACCAGCAGGGTCGCGCCGCGGCCGATCGTGAGTGTGCCGTCGACCGACCATGCAGCCGACACGAGCGCGAGCAGGACGAGCCCGAACGCCAGCAAGGACGCGGGCGTCGCGATACGTGACCTCCGCGCGGACCAGAGCGCGTATGCGAGCGCGACCACGGCGAGCTCGGCGAGCACCGCCCAACGCAATGCCCGCCCGAACGGGATGTTGGCCACCGGGATGTTGCTCGAGGCGAGCGCGACGCTGACGACGAGGCCAGCTGACGAGCACCTGTAGCGCGCCCTCGAGCTGCAGTGCCGCGCGACCGCTCAGCCGGGAATGCATACCGAGCCCACCAGGTAGCCGCGCGGCACGCCCATCCGCATGAGGAGGCGGTCCGTCTCACAGCGGTCGACGCGCACGTTCGAGCGGGACGGGTCGTCCCGAAGGCTCCAGATCGTCGGAGTTCCCGACCGCCGGTCGATAGCCTCGACGACGCGGCCGTCCCAGTCGACGCAGAGCTCGAGCGCGAGCCGAACCGTGCCGCGGCGATACGCGAGGCACTGGAACTTGGAGAAGTACCGGTACGCGGTCAGGCTCGGGTCGTCGAGCGAGCCGACGGCGCCGGCAACCTGTCGCATCCCCGCGCTCTGGTCTTCCGCACGATCGCCTCGCTCCCAGCGCCCGACGAGCACGAGCACGACGCACGCGAGCGCCACCACAACGCCGATCGTCAGCAGCCGCCGCCTCAAGGCGTGCCGTTCCGTCTGTCGACGAGACCTCGAAGCAGCTCCCGGTAGCGTCCGATCGCAACGTTGCGGTCGGCCTCGGTCGTGACGTACTCGCGACCGCGCCTGCCCATCGCCTCCAGGTCGAGCTCGCCGTCGTGCGCGCGCCGAATCTGCGCGGCCAGGAGCTCGGGATGGCCCGGCGGCACGACGACGCCGCAGCCGACCTCGCGGACGACGCGCGCGGTCTCGCTGTCGTCGTCGGCCGCGACGATGACCGGTCTGCCCGCGGCAAGGATTCCGTAGAGACGGCTCGGCACGACGTACCCGGACAGTCCCCGCGCGAGACCGACGACGTGCACGTGCGCCGACGAGAGAGACTCGGCGAGCATCTCACGCGGCTGGTAGCCCCAGAAGTACACCGACTCGACCTCGTGCAGCTTCGTGAGCGCCTTCAGCTCGTCGCGCCTCGCCCCCCCGCCGATGACGGCGATGCGCAGGTCGGTCAGGTCGCGGAGGAACGTTCCCGCGCGGATCAGGCTGTCGAGGTCCTGCGCGTGACCGATGTTGCCCGAGTGCATGACGACGAACCGGTCGAGCAGGTCGTGCTCGCGACTCCACACGTTGTCGCGGGGACGGGGCTCGATGTCGTTCGTATCGACCCAGTTCGGGATCACGACAACGCGATCGGGATCGGCGCCCTTGTGCTCCAGCCGTCGCCGCATCGTCTCGCCGATCGCGACAACGCGGTCCGCACGCTCGAGGTAGAGCCGGGTCGCGAGGCGCAGCGGCCCAATCACGAGCGGGCTGTCGAGACGCTTCAGCTCGACGGCGATCTCGGGGAAGATGTCCTGGCTGATCACGACGAGCGGTGCGTCGAACCGGCGGGCGACGAGCAGGGCGACGTCTGCGATCACCGGCGGGTCCGTCATGCAGAGAACGATGTCGGGTCGGTCGGCGCGGAGCCCTTCCACGAACGACTGGCCGAGGAACGTCAGGTAGTTCACGGCACGGAGCGAGAGCCGCCTGCGATCGAACGTTGCCGACCGCACGCGCACGATCTCGACGCCGGCATGCTCCGTTCGGCCGGGCGCTGCTCCGCTGACCGTTCCGGTGACGACCGTGATGTCGAACTCCTCCGAGAGATCCGTGCAGAGCTGGGAGAGCAGCTGCCCCGTCGCCTCGACTCCCGGCCAGTAGTACTGATTGAGGACGAGGATGCGCGGTTTGCCCCGTCGTGCGGACGAAGCCTCCCGCACGTCCTGCTCAGCCTGCATCGACCGATGCCGCGGCACCCGCGGCGAGGAAACCGCTGAGCCAGAGCGCGACGGTTGCGTTGTTGCCCGCGGCGTAGACGTAGGACTGGACGAGCGCGAGCGCCAACCCGCCCGCGAACGCGCCGGCACACGCGGCGGCGAGGCCACGGCGCTGACCATCGAGCGAGCGGATGCCTCGACCCGCGCCGACGAGGATGGAGGCAGCAAGTGCGCCGAACGCGAGGAGCCCGAGCATGCCGAGCTGGAGGAACAACCCGACGTAGGAGTTCTCGGGCACCGCCGAGTTGAAGAAGAGGTACCGGTCCTGGAAGACCCTCGACTCCGTGCCGAAGCCGTGGCCCAGCACCGGCCGTTCCGCGCCCTGATGCAATGCACCCGCCCACGCGTCGATGCGCCCGCTCGACCCGATGAGCCTGCGGCTCCCCTCGTTCGGGTCGGGGCGTCCCAGCCCGGGGTGACCGACGTCGTCCTGAAGCCTGAGGATCAGGTTGGCGTCGCCGTACGGCGGCCGCGGGACGATCTGCGCCGGATCCGGGTTCGGAGGCACGTAGCCGCGGCCCTCGTTCGACGACCCCGACGGCAGCGGGTCGGGCAGCGCGACGAGCAGGACCGCCACGCCGAGCGCGGCCGCAGTCGCGCCGCCGGCGAGCAGCCGGCCCCGGCCGGTCTGCGCCCGAAGCAGCGCGTAGACGAGCACGCCAACGAACGCGCCGATCAGCGCGCCTCGCGAGCCCGACCCGACGATCGAGCCGACGATCAGCGCGGAGGCGCCGACGGCGACGGCGCGCGCGAGGCGGCCGCGCCAGCGCAGCACGGCGTCAAGGGCGACCGGGAGCCCGACCGCGAGCACCATCGTCACGGTGTTCGGACCGCCGCCCAGCCCCTGGTAGCGCGCCGGGCTCGTCGTCGTGGCCGGGTCGATCGCGCGCGCGTCGTCGACGACCAGAAGGAGCAATCCACCGAGGGCGACGAGCCCAACCGCGACCACGAGACCGTCGGCCGCGGCCTCCAACGCCGCATCCGACGACGACGCCGCCACCGCGAGCGCCGCGCCGGCGAAGAGCACGAGCCCGAACGCAACGACCTGCACGAGCGTGACACGGGGCGTTGCCGACCACGCGGTCGACAGACCGGCCAGCACGAGAAACGCCGTGCCCGCGACGATCGCTCCGCGCGGCATCCGGCGAGCCGATCCGGCGGACACCGCGCATGCGAACGCGAGCAGCACGAGCGCGGGCAGCGCGACGGCGCGCAACACCCTGCCGGTGTCGGCAAGCGAGAGCACCGATCCGGCCGCGAGCACCGACCCGAGCACCGTGACGACGATCGAGACCTGGATCGCGCGCTCGAGCGTTCTCCCATGGCGAAGGACGGCGCCCAAGGCGGCGGTAAGGATACTTTCGGGCTGTGATGAGCCTGTGAGGCCACCGGAGCGGATCGTCCCCGACGAGACCGAGCCCGGCATCGTCGCGATCCATCTGAAGCGCTACGAGTTCGCCCGGCCGGTCTGCGTCGGCAAGCGCGTCCTCGACGCAGGGTGCGGCGTCGGCTACGGCGCGGCGTACCTCGCCGAGCACGCGCGCGAGGTCGTCGGGGTCGACCGGAGCGAGGAGGCGATCGCGTACGCGCAGCGCCGCTATGCGCGCCCGAACGTCGAGCTTCGAGGTCGGCGACGTGCTCGACCTGCCGCACCCCGACGCGTCGTTCGACGCGGTGTGCTCCTTCGAGACGATCGAGCACCTGGCCGATCCGGCGCGCTTCGTCGCCGAGGCGGCCCGCGTGCTGCGCACCGGCGGCGTGTTCGTCTGCTCGACGCCGAACGCGGACGCAGACGGAGAGCGAGCCCGAGAACCCGTTCCACGAGCTCGAGCTCTCCGCAGACGACTTCGACCGGCTGCTTCGTGCGGAGTTCGCGCACGTCGAGCTCTACGGGCAGGTCCGGCTCCAGACCCGACGCCATCGCGTCGTCCAGCGGCTCGACGTGCTCGGGCTGCGACGCCGGCTGCGGCTCGCGCGCGCGCTCTCGCGGCCGCTGCTCGGGACGCCGCCGATGGCGGCGCTCGGCGGAGACGACCTCGTGATCACGCGCGACGGCATCGACCAGGCCCGCGAGCTCGTCGCAGTCTGCCGACCGTGAGGATCTGCCCACCTCGTGATCGGCGGCGGCCTGGCGGGCGGACAGCTCATCGCCCATCGCTTCGCGCTCGCCGCGCGGGAACGAGGCGACGACGTCCGCTTCATCGGTCCCGAAGCCGGCCCGTTCATGGCGCGCGTGCGAGACGACGGGTTCGACACCACGCTGGTCGACGTCGGCCGCACCTATCGCGTCGACGGCGTCGCGCGCCTCGCGCGCGACCTGCGCGCGACGAGAACGGAGCTCCTGCACACGCACACCCTCGCGGCGGCGAACGCGCTCTCGCGTTGCGCGGCCCAGCTCGCCCGCGTACCGGTCGTGTCGCACCTCCACATCGAGAACCACTTCCGACCCGCCACGCGACCGTTGCTCCGCGCCCTCGACAACCGCACGGCTCGTCTCAGTGCGCGGCTGGTCGCTGTCTCCGAGGCGACGCGCGCGGCGTACGAGCTCCAGGGCTACCCGAGCGGGCGAGTCGAGGTCCTCTACAACGGTGTCGACCTGACGTTCGATCGACAGCGGGCCGATCTCCGCGCCGAGTTCGGCGTCGGCGAGGGCGCGCTCCTCGTCGCGCTCGTCGGCCGCCTCTGCGACGTGAAGGGGCAGCGTGAGCTCATTCAGGCGCTCGCCGAGGTTCCGGCGGCCCACGCGGTCCTCGTCGGGGAAGACCTCGAGCAAGGCGGCGACTATCGACTGCTACTCGAGCGCGAGGCCGACCGGCTGTCGGTGCGCGACCGAGTCGTATTCACCGGTGCGCGCAACGACGTCGGCGCGCTGCTGGAGCACGTCGACGTGCTCGCGCTCCCTTCCTGGACCGAGGGGCTGCCGCTGGTCGTCCTGGAAGCGATGGCGCGCGGGCGCCCGGTCGTCGCGACGCCGGTCGGCGGGACCGCAGAGGCGGTGGTCGACGGCGACACCGGGATCCTCGTTCCGCCGCGTGATCCGGCGAGCCTCGCAGGGGCGCTGCGACAGTTGGAAGATCCCGAGTTGCGCGAGCAGCTCGGTGCTGCGGGGAGACGGCGCGCGACCGAGCGCTTCTCGGCCGAGGATATGGCGGGGAGGATGCTCGAGATCTACGACGAGGTCGCCGTCGAAGACTCGCGGCGATAGCTGCTCCACGGCGGCCAGGTGCCGAGCGCGGCGAAGAACAACGCGACCAGCCCGTAGCTCGAAACGAGGAACGCGAACGTGACCCGGCCGGAATCGACGGAGTCGAGCACGACGATCGGCACCAGAAACCCGAGCTGGATCGCCGCTGATCTCGACATCAGCAAAAAGCCCGCTCGATCGAATGGTCGTGCTGCCAGTGCGATCGCGACAGCGCCTGCCACCGCGATCACCACGAGGTGCAGGTGCGGGACAAGATCGTCGAACTCGGTCAACTTCCCAGACGTTTTCGTCGGTGTGAACCCGCTTGGATCGTGGAGGTAGAACGGAAGCGTCACGGCGGCGAACGCGAACGCAACGACGCTGAGTCGGAGGATCGCGACCCGCAGGCCGTGAAGCTGGAGCAGGGCGCCCGTGAGGAGCGGCACCGTGAACAGGAAGTTGGCCCGCGACGAGTAGGCCACGCCGAGCGCAAGCGCCGCGGCGGCGCCGAGCCAGACACCGCGGCCCGACGTGCGCACCGTGAGCACCGCAAGCATCAGCAGCGCGACGTAGATGCCGTTCGCGATCAGGTCCCCTCCCGTGAGCAGCTCTCGCAGGAGCTCGGGTGACAGCGCGAACAGCATCCACACGGCGAACAACGCCGGCCGGAACGACCCGAGCCGGCGGCCGAGGGCAAGGAACAGGAGCGGCAACCAGAAGAAGTTCTGGTACGCGCTGTTTCCCAGCGCGACGAACGGCGCTGCGTACAGCAGCGCGCCGGGCATCTGGCTCACCGGGTTCCCGAGGTACGTCACTTCGTCGTACGGGTCTTCTCCGTCGAGCAACCGCCCCGTGGCGAGGTTCGCGGCATCGTCTCGGTCGCTTCCGGCGCCGAGCTCATCCCGATCCGCCATCGGGTAGACGACCACGAACATGACGACAAGAGCAACGAACGTCGCGAACGCGAGCCAGCGCGCCTCCCGCTCGCCGACGAAGCGCAGGAACAGCGGCAGGGCGTAGCGACCGGCGAGCGGCACGGCCGCGAACATCGCGATGAAGTACGCGACGGCGACCGACGTGCCTGCGTACTTCTCGACCGTGCCGAGCGAGGCGAGCGCGAGCGCGAACGCGAACGCGGCGCTTCGCCCTCCCACCCATCGCGTCAGACTGCGCCGACCCAACTGGCGCGGAGCCTAACTCCGGGACGGGTAGGCTCGCCGCCTTGGCGCACGTCACGGCCGCGATCACGACCTACAACCGCGCAGCGTTCCTCCCTCGGACGTTGGAGAGCGTGTTCGCGCAGTCGAGACCGGCCGACGAGGTGCTCGTCGTCGACGACGGCTCGACGGACGAGACTGCGGCCGTCCTCGCGGGTTACGGCGAGCGGATCCGCGTCGTCACGCAGGAGAACGGCGGGCGCTCAGCGGCGCGCAACACCGCCGTGCTCGAAGCGCGCGGAGAGCTGATCTCGTTCCTCGACTCGGACGACCGCTGGCTCCCGGACAAGCTGGCCCGTCAGGTGCCGGTCTTCGACCAGCAGCCGCCGGTCGGGCTCGTCCACGGCCACGTCGACCTGATCGACGGGGACGACCGTGCCCTCCCCGAGGAGACGGAGCAGCATCACCGGCTCTTCACCGCCGCGCACGCGAACGGCGTGACGTATGCGGGCTACGCGTTCGACTGCCGCTGCTTCAGCTCGGCGCTGACGGCGCGGGTCGACGCGCTTCGCGACATCGGCCTCTACGACCCGAGCCTGCTGCTCGACGACTACGACGTCTACCTGCGCATGGCGCTCGAGTCGAAGATCGTCTTCCTCGAAGGTCCCGCCGTCGCGCTCTACCGACACCATCCCGAGCAGATGTCGACGTACGAGCTGACGATGGGCCAGATCCAGACGGCGCAGAAGCACCTCGCGCTGCTCGACGAGCGCGACGACGTCCCCGACGCGAAGCTCGCGCGGCGGAACTTCCTCCTGATGCTCGCCCGCAGTCACGCGGTGCTGTCGGACCAGCAGGCGTCTCGCCGGTACTTGCTCGAGGCGGTCCGACTGGACCCAGGCCTCCTTCGTCGAGGCTGGATCGTCCGTCGGCTGGTCGCGTCCGTGCTGAAGCGATGACCGTCCGGCTCGCGCTGCTCACGGAGATCCCGGCGCCGTACCGCATCCCGCTCTTCAACGCGCTGGCGGAGCGCGTCGAGCTGCGCGTGCTGTTCCTCGCCCCGGTCGATCCGCGCCGCGCCTTCTACGAGCAGCACGCCGACGAGTGGCGATTCGACCACGAGTTCCTGCCGGGCAGGCAGCTCCGCCGCGGAGGGCGCTGGGTCGTCTTCAACCGCGGAGCGTTGCGGGCGCTGCGACGCTTTCGGCCGGACGCGGTGGCAGTGGGCGGATGGAACCAGCCTGCGTTCTGGCTCGCGCTCGCATACACACGAGTGCGTCGCGTGCCTCTGCTCGTGTGGGTCGAGTCGACGGCACGCGACGCGCGCGGGGAGTCGCGGCCGCTCGAGCTCGCGAAGCGCAGCGATGATCGGCAGTGCGGCGGGGTTCTTCGTCCCGGGAAGTGCCGCGCGAGAGTACGTGCGCGGCTTCGGCGTTCCCGACGATCTGATCGCGGTCGCGCCGAACGCCGTCGACGAACGCGTCTTCTCGAGTGCTGCGGTGGATCGGCGAGGCAGAGCGACGTGCACGTTCCTCTACGCCGGCCGGCTCGACCCCGACAAGGGCCTCGACGTGCTCCTGCGCGCGTTCGCAGACGTGCCGGGGGAGCTCGTGCTCGTGGGCAGCGGGAGCGACGAGGCTCACCTACGCGCGCTCGCCGACGATCGCGTGCGCTTCCGCGGTGCGCTCGGCCGCGACGCGCTGCCGAGCGAATATGCGGCGGCGGACGTGTTCGTGCTTCCCTCCCGGTCCGAGCCGTGGGGAATGGTGCTGAACGAGGCGGCGGCGGCGGGCCTGCCGCTCGTCGCGAGCGAGGGCGCAGGCGCGGCACACGACCTGATCGAGGAAGGCGTCAACGGCTTTCGCGTTCCCGTCGGCGACGAGGCGGCGCTCGCGGCCGCACTTCGCCGCCTCGCCGAGGACGAGCAATTCCGCCTCGCCGCCGGGGCACGGTCGCGCGAGCTCGCCGGACGATTCACGCCGGCGGCCTGGGCGGACGGGGTGGCCGGGCTCGCGCGCCGGGCCGCAGGGCTACGCTGACCCGATGCTCGGACGGCACAGAGACTCCGTGTGGCGCGCGATCGTGTTCGTCACGAGTCTCGTCGAGGTTCCGTTGTTTCTGATCCGGAACCGGGATCTCTTTCGCAACGACATCCTCTATCCGTTCTGGCACTGGAGCTTCGGCCACACGGTTTCGGGGATCGACTACGCGTCGCGCCTGTATTGGCCGCATCGGATCTCGCTGCTGTACCTCCCGCACCCGAACGCGAATCCGGAGCTGCCGCGCCTCTTCGAGCACAACGTCGACACGTACACGCTCCGCAGCGTGATCTCGTTCAAGTCGGTGAACATCGATGCTCCGCGCATCGCCGTGCTCCGCTTCTTCGCGTTCCGTCGCGGCGGCGTTCGTCCCGCGCCTGCAGGTCGTCGAGCGCCTCGGCATCTACAAGACGATCAGCCTGGCGGCCGACCGCCCGCTCGAGGCGGGCGACCCGGACACGAACGCACTCGTGCCCGCACTCGACTACACCGGCTACGTGCGCCTGCTCCACGAGCGGATCGGCCGCGACGCGCAGCTCCCGCCGGACCTCCTCGCGCGTGCGCAACAGGCGATCGACGCCGCCTACCCGGACTTTCGGTCGCGCCCGTTCGTCGCGCTGACCTTTCGCCGCAAGGGATCCGGGCTCGAGGCGCACACCGCGATGCGCGACGCCGGTCCGGCAGAGAACTACCTCCCCGCCGTGCAATGGCTGACGGAGCACGGCTTCCACGTCGTGCCGTGGGGAGAAGCGCTCGGACGCCTTCGCAGGCGAGGACGGCGTGTACACGCTCGAGCGCACGGCACTCGAGCGAGACATCCTCAACCTCTACGTCTTCTCGGAGGCCGCGTTCTTCGTCGGGCAGCAGTCGGGTGCACCCGTGCTCGCCGAACGCGTGCGGCGTTCCCGTTCTGCTCACCGACGGAATGCCGCATCGGTACGGAACGTTCCGGCGCGAGGACGTCATCCTCTTCAAGCGGCTGCGGGAGCGGGCGACGGGGCGTGTCCTCTCGCTCGTCGAGGTCTTTCGAGACCACCCCGACCTCGCGCAGGGCTTCAACTTCGAGGCGAACGACGTCGAGATCGTCGACAACACCGCCGAGGAGATCCTCGAGGCGGTCCAGGAGGCGGCGGCGCTCGCCCGCGGCGAGCTCGTCCTGAGCGCCGAGGACGAGCGACTGGTCGAGCTGTTCCGCACGCTCCCGGACGGGAGCATGCACATGGCGTACCACGAGAACCGTCCGCCGCTCGCCGAGCTTCGACGGCTCGCCCCTGAGCTCGATGCCGCCGCGCCCCGCGCGGCGCTCGCGTGACGCCCTTCCGAGAAGCGCTCGAGCGCGACCGGCGGCTCGGTCGGCTCCCCGACGCCGGCGTCGCCGAGTGGCGCTACATCCGCCGCACGAGGCACGACGTCGATCAGCCGCTCGTCTTCGAGTACGAGGGGCCGGGCGATCTCCTCCACTGGATCGCCGACCGGTTCGAGCGACTCGACGACACAGAGCTGTCGGGGGCCGTCTCGCGAAGCTTCTGGCGCGCCGAGCCGAGCTACATCCCTCATCGAGACGAGCTGCTCGCCCGAAGCGCGTCCTCGCATGAGCGTGCTCCTGAGCCGGCTCGGTGCCTCCTACGGCCCCGACCTCTACCACCCGCAGGACGTCTACAACGTCCAGGACTTCCACTACTGCACGTCGATCGGAAGCGGTATCCGAACGGTCGTCGACTACGGAGCGGGGTACGGACGGCAGTCGTTTCTCTACGGCACGGTGCTCGACGGTGCGAGGTACGTGTGCGTGGACGCGATCGAGCAGCCCTACATGGTCCAGCGGTGGGTCTTCGAGCAACTCGGCCTCGCCCGCTGGGATTACGTCGATGAGCCGACGCGAAGGAGTCGTTCCAGCGCGCGTTCAAACAGCGATCGGGCGCGTTCCACGTTCCATCGTGGAGGCTCGACCTCCTCCCGGAGGCGTCCGTCGACCTCGTGCTCTTCGTGTGGAGCCTCTACGAGATGTCCGGCGCGGCCGCAGCTGCCGCGGTCGATGCGTGCGCGCGCCTCGTGCGACTCGGAGGCTACGTCTACATCCGCGACGTGCCCCACTCCGTGAGCTACAGCTTCGACCCAGAACGTCGCCTGCGACAGGCCGGGTTCGAGCCGACGTACGAGAGCCGCACGATCGCGGGGGACGAGCTTCACGGCCGCCAGCGCCTGTACCGGCGCGTCCGCGCACGGAGAGCCGGCGCGTTCCGACACGCGCTCCGGGCGCGCGTGCGGCGCACGCGCGCGACGCGCGGCGCGCTCGCCGAAGGAAAGCGCCAGCGCGGCGAGCGCCGCGGTCAGCCGTCGGGCTCGTAGATCGCGTACGACCCAGCGAACGCGCGGAAGCGGTAGCTGCGGTCGATCGCGGCGACGACGGCCGCCCGAAGTGCTCGCGCTCCCAGCGCGGGTTTTCGACGTCGATGCCGCCGTCGGCGCGAACATGATCGGCGAGCAGGACGACGCGGTCGAACTCGTGGCGCTCGATGCGCCGGACGAGGTCGGCCTCCCACTCCGGATGGTCGGCGAGGACGCGCAGCAGCATGAAGGGATCGAGGACAACCGGGTGCCTGCCCGCCTCGACGTCGATCGTCGGATCCTCGGCGAGGAGGCGCGCGTCGCTCGGGAAGATGCGGCGACGAGCGGGTCCGCGGCCGCGGGCAGACGCCCAAGCGCGCTCCGCGCCGCGTGCTTAACGTCACCGTGCATGTCGAGGAGGTACGAGCCGGCCAGCGACCAGAGCACCACGACCGGGACGAGGCACCGGATCGGCGCGCCGGTAGAGCCCCGTCCGAACTCGACCCAGAGATGGCCCACGAGGAGGACCGCCAGCACTCCCAGATCGAGCAGATGGTTCGAGACCGCGCCGATGTCCGTCATCAACACGAGGGTCACGAGCGCGGCAGCCACGAAGGCGAAGTGCTCGATCCCGAGCCGCTTGTGCCCTCCAGGCAAGCGCGAGGTCGACCAGCGCGAGCGGAAGGACGAGCCAGATCGTCGCCGCGTCGGACTCGAGCAGCGTGAGCGGCTTCGTCGTCAACGCCGACGACGAGTCCGCCCGGCTCGGTGAGCGCCGACGACGATAGTCCAAGGACGTTGTCGGGGAGGCGGCCGTGCGTGAGCAGCTCCAGGCCGAGTAGAACGCCAGCGTCAGCGAGGACGAAGGCAAGCGGAAGCTCCGGACCTGACGCGGATCGCGAGCGGCCAGACAGACGACGATCGCGAGCGGCGCCCAGACCGCCGTGATCTTCCAGAGGACGGCTGCGGCGCAGAGCGTTCCCGCTAGGACCGCTCCGCGGGGGCCAGACCCATCGTGCTACGACGATCAGTGCCGCGAGCTGCAGCGCGACCGGGGCGGCGTCGCCGCGGATCGACGTTAAGGCCGTCAACCCGAGCTGCGTCGGGACGATCAGCGCTGTAGCGCGAGCGCAAGCCAGGCCGGCGCCCGCACCAGGCTGCGAAGTGCCGCAAAGATCGTGACGAGCAGTGCGACGGAGACGACGAGAACGAGGAGCTTGCCCGAAACCAGGTATTCGCCCGTCGCGTGCGAGAGGCCCGCGTGGAAGACGAACTGAAGCGGCATGAACCTCGTCCCGCCGAACCGCTCGCCGTCGTAGAGCGGTGGGTAGAGCGTGCCCTCCGACGCGTACCCGGCGAGCGCCATCCACACTCCTGAGACGTGCGTCAATCGGTAGCGGTCGTCGATGTGCACCGCGCTTAGGAGAAGCAGGCAGCGAGGATCCAGGAGGCGAGGCACACGCACGCTCCGCGCAGGAACCGCTCGATCCTGGGCTCCCGCTCGCTCACGGGTTAGCCGCCGAGCTCGTAGATGTGCAGCCGCTCGGTCGGCCCGCGCGTGATGCGCAGGCCGAAGACCGGCGCGTGGACGGGCACGGTCGCGATGAGCTTCGCGCCGAGCGCGTCGAGCGTGGGCTGCCGCGCTTCACGGTTCACCTCGAGCACGGCGGCGTGCGTCAGCCCCTCCGCCGCGGCGAAGCGCCGCGCCTCTGCCGCGCTCGGCGTGGGTCGACAAGACGAGCGGCGTCCAGACGACGTATGGATCCTCGATGTACAGCACGGCCGCGAAGTCGAGGAGCACGCGATCGTCGTCGTCCAGCAGGCGGTTGAGCCGGCGCACGCCGTCGTAGTACGGCGTCTTCGCCTCGAGGAACTCGTCGCGGTCCTGCGCGCCGACGGCGACCGGGATGAACTGCGCGGTGTACACGGCGATCATCGCGAAGCCCGTCGCGAGCGCCGCCGCCGTGACCCCCGTCGCGACGAGTCGGCCAATCACGCCGCGCTGCGCGAGCGCTCGCATCCCGAGCGCAGCGAGCACCGAGAGCACGGGCGCGACGGCGAGCAGGAAGCGGGCCTGCTGCGACGTCGCGAACCAGGCCGCAAGGAACGCCGCCGCCCCCGCGAGCGCAGGCACCGAGATGCGCCGAGCGCGGGCGTCGAGCAGCGAGAGCGGAGCGAACAGGAGCGGCAGCGGCGAGAGCCAGCTGCCCCGGTCGAACGCGTCGCCGTCGGCGAGCAGCCGGAACGGGAGCAGACGCAGCGTCCAGCGGGCCGCGCCCCGCGCCGTGCTCGCGAATCCCGCCCTCGATGAACCGGCGAGCCTCGTCAGTGACGCCGCCGAACACGAACGGGAACAGCGGGTTGCCCGTCTGGAGCGCGTTCTTGACGTACCACGGGAGGCCGACGAGGACGGCGGGCACGCCGAACGCGAGCGCGGCCCGGTGCGGCACGCGCCCTCGGAGCGCGACGAGCAAACCGACCGCGACCGCGATCGGCACGAAGAGCCCCACGTACTTCATCCCGGCCGCCGCTCCGGCGAACGCGCCGCACGAGGACGAGCGCGGTCAAGTCACGGTGGACGACGTAGACCGCGCCGTTCCACGCCGCGAGGGCGACGACGAACGCAAGGCCGGTCTCGATCAGCGAGCCGCTCTACCTCGAACGCGAGCAGGGGCTGGAGCGCGAACGTCGCGGCCGCGAGCAGCGCCGTCGGTCGGCCGCCTGATGCGCAGTCCCATCCCGACAACTGCGGCGAGCGCGAAGAGCCCGAGCAGGTACGACGCGAACGCTCCCTGGACGGAGTCGTCGAGGAGCACCCCGTCGGTCGCGAGCATCTCGACCGTGAAGGGCTGGTACGTCGACCAGCCCCACTCGAACTCGAGCAGCTTGTGCGCCTCGGCGTACCGAGCCGGCGCGGCTGCGTGGTAGTGCAGCGCGTCGAACGTGGTGACCGGCGCACAGGTCGCAAGCGCGGTCAGCAGACACGACGCGACGATGAGGACTGCGAGGGCGATCTGCCAGCGCGGCCACGAGCGAACGCGAGGTCGTGGAACGTCGCGCGCGACTCGACGAGCCGGGATCAGGCCGACGGCCGCGCAGACCACCAGGAAGGGGAGGTACACCGCGGTGTAGAGGCCGCCGGCGGCTGCCGCGCCGAGCGTCAGGAGCGCAAAGGCGACGGCGCCGACTCCGACCCGGTTGAGCGTGTCGAGCAGCGCGTCGCCGGTCCTCCTGACGCGCGCGAGGACGACCGAGCCGAGCCCGAGCCACCCGGCCGCGGTGGCCGCGGCGAGCGCCACGGTGCCCGACGGACTCAGCGAAGCGCAATGCTCAAGATCTGAGCGGCGTAGAGCAGGGCGCCGACCGTGACCCAGACGAGCGCGACGACGTACGAGCGCACCGGCGAACCGTAGAGCACGAGCGCCGCACGGGCGAAAGTACACTGCGCGCGTGGCGGTGACCCAGAGCAAGATCCTCTCGCTCGAGGGGCTCGGCGCCGCGATAGCGGAGCACAAGGCACAAGGGCGCAGAGTCGTGCTCTGCCACGGCGTGTTCGATCTCCTGCACCCCGGCCACATCCGGCACTTCGAGGCGGCACGGCGTGAGGGCGACGTCCTCGTCGTCACGCTCACCCCAGATCGCTACGTGAACAAGGGGCCGGGGAGGCCGGTGTTCAACGAACGTCTGCGCCTCGAGTCGATCGCCGCGCTCGAGCCGGTCGACCATGTTGCGCTGAATCAATGGCCCACCGCGGTCGAGACGATCCGCCTGCTCGCGCCCGACGTCTACGCGAAGGGTGACGAGTACAAGACACGCGAACAGGACTTGACCGGGATGATCGTCGCCGAGGAGCGTGCGATCCTGGAGGTCGGCGGTCGCATCCATTTCACGAGCGACGTGACCTTCAGTTCGTCGCAGCTTCTGAACGCGCACTTCGACGTGTTCTCACCAGAGGCGAGCACGTTCCTCGACGGGTTCCGCGGCCGCTACTCGTCCGACGATGTGATCGGCTTGCTCAAGTCGCTCACCGGTTTGAAGGTGCTCGTCGTGGGCGACGCGATCATCGACGAGTACCACTTCTGCCGCGCGTACGGGATGGCGTCGAAGACGGCGACGATTGCTGCGCAGCTCGAGCGTGAGGAGAGCTACGCCGGCGGCGCGATGGCGGTCGCGAACCACGTCGCCGGTTTCTGCGAGCACGTCGAGCTCGTCACCTGCCTCGGGGCGCAGGAGACCCGCGAGGAGTTCATCCGGTCTCAGCTCAAGCCCAACGTCGAGCCCGTGTTCCACGTCCGGCCGGATGCGCCGACGACGACGAAGCGCCGCTACGTGCACAGCGTTCTTGTGACGAAGGTGTTCGAGATCGCGCGCTTCAACGACCGTCCACTCCCTGCCGACGTCGAGGATCGCGTCCGGCGGGACCTGGCGTCCCGCCTCGGCGATGCCGACGTCGTCATCGTGGCCGACTTCGGCCAGGGATTCCTCGGGCCCGGCTCGATCGACACGATCTCCGCGACCGGACGCTTCGTCGCCCTGAACTCGCAAACGAACGCGATCAACCACGGCTACAACGTTGTTACCCGGTGGCCGCGCGCCGACTACGTATGCATTGACGCCGAAGAGGCACGGCTCGCGTTCCGCGACCGCGCGGCGCCGTTGACCGACGCGATCGACGCCTTGGCGTCACAGCTGGAGACGCGCCTCTTCACGGTCACGCGTGGACACGAAGGATCGATGGTCCGAGACGCGGACGGCGAGGTCGTGACGATTCCGTCCTTCACCCGTGAAGTCGTCGACACCGTCGGCGCCGGCGATGCCTTCCTCGCCGTGACGGCTCCCTGCGCGAGCCTGGACTGCGGCCCCGATCTGCTCGGCTTCGTCGGCAACGCGGTCGGCGCGCTCGCTGTGCGCATCGTCGGCAACAAGGAGTCGGTCGAGCCGACGGAGCTCTACAAGTTCATCACGACGCTGCTCAAGTGAGCTCGCGGGCGAGCTTTGCCGCGCGCTATCGCGACCGGGTCGTCGCGGCGCTCGAGCTGATCGACATGAAGGCGCTCGAGGCCGCGCTCGAGCTGCTCGAGAACGCGTGGACGAACGACCGCCTCGTGCTGCTCGCGGGAAACGGCGGCAGCGCGGCCACGGCCGAGCACATGGACCTCGACCTCTCCAAAGGGATCGCGCGGATCGCGGGCGCGGGGCGCGGCTTTCGCACGATCGCCCTGACCCACGGCCCCGCGCTCTCGGCCTGGGCGAACGACGCGGGTCCCGCCGAGGTGTTCTGCGGCCAGGTTCGCGACCTGGGGCGCTCGCAGGACGTCCTGATCGTGCTCTCGGCAATGGGGAATTCGCCGAACGTGGTCGCAGCAGTCGAGGAAGCGCGGCGGCTGGGCCTCGCGACGATCGGCTTCCTCGGCGCGGGAGGGGCAGGACCGGCGAGCTCGTCGACGTGCCCGTCGTGGCCGCCTCGAACGACTACGGCGTGATCGAGGACTCGCACCTCGTCCTCAACCACGTCGTCACGGAGTACTTCGCCGTCTGGGCGAAGCCGCCGCGCGAACGCAGCGCGTGAGCTTCGCCGTCTTCCTCGACCGCGACGGCACGATCGTCGTGAACAAGCACTACCTCGCGGACCCGGACGGGCTCGAGCTGCTGCCGAACGCCGCCGCGGGCCTTCGTGAGCTCCGCGACCTCGGCGCTCGACTCGTCGTCGTCACGAACCAGTCGGGCGTCGGGCGCGGCTACTTCGACGAAGCCGCGCTCGCTGCGATGCACGTGCGGCTCGAAGAGCTGCTCGCGGCGCGAAGGCGTCGAGCTCGCAGGGATCTACACCTGCCCCCACGCCCCGGACGCGGGCTGCGACTGCCGCAAGCCGGCGCCGGCGCTCTACGAGCAGGCCGCGCGCGAGCTCGGGCTCGAGCTCTCGAGCTCGTTCGTCGTCGGCGACGGCGACGTCGACATCGAGGCGGGTGAGCGGATCGGCGCGACGGCGATCCGCGTCGGCTCACGGCTCGACTAACGAGGCGTCGCGCCGGACCTTCTTGCTGCGGCCGGCTGATCCGCACGCTCCCACACTAGGTGGGCCCTCTCCTCTACGTGCTCGGCGCGTCGGTTCTAGGTGCGACCGCGCTCGCCGCCGCGGCAGCGTTGCGCCGTCGGTCGCTCACCGCGTTCGGTCTTGCCGCGTATTTGCTCGCGTGGGGCGAGCTGGTGCTCCTGGCCGAGGTGCTGTCGACCTTCCGGGCCGCGAACCTAGCCGGCTTTGCGATCGGGCAGTTCGCCTTCCTCGCCGTTGGGCTGAGCGCCTGGTACCTCCGCGGCCGCTCGAGGCCTCCGCGCCTTCGTCTCGACGTACGCGGCGCTGTCCACCGCCACCCGATCGTCGTCGCGCTCGCCGTCGCGGTCCTCGCCGCCGCGCTGTACGCCGCATTCATCGGCCTCGCGACCCCTCCGAGCAACGGCGACGCGATGGCATACCGGCTCTCACGCGCCGCCGCGTGGCTCCAGCACGGTGGCATCCATTGGATTCCGGAGTCGCATACGGAGCGTCAGAACGCGTTCCCATGGGTCTCCGAGATCGCGCTGCTCTGGACATTTGCCCTCTACGGCCGTGACACGGTCGCGACGCTGCCTCAGCTTGCCGCGCTCGCGGCAGTCGTCGCCGCCGTCTACGGGCTCCGCCGTGAGGCTCGGCTTCTCACGGGCCGCGTCGCTCTTTGCCGCCCTGCTCACGGCCACATTGACTGAGTTCGTGCTCCAGTCGGTCCAGACCCAGAACGACCTTCTTGTCGCGTCCTTCGTCGCTGCCGCAGCGTACTTCCTGCGCTCCCAGGACGCGGCCGAGCTCGGGCTGGCGGGCGTTGCTGTCGGGCTTGCACTCGGCTCGAAGTTCACTGCAGTCCTCGCTCTCCCGATGCTCGCGCTGCTCGCGGTTACCTCCCTTTCGGGGCGTCGCCTGCTTCTCGCCGTCGCAGCCACGGGCTCCGCATGCGCCGTTTTCGTCGGACCGAGCTACGTCACGAACCTCGCGAAGACGGGAAGCGTCTACGGCGACGCGCCCGAGTCGGCGATCTACCGGCCGACGGTGACAGCTCGCGGGACCGTCTCGACCCTCGCGCGGGCGACGTACCGCTTCGCCGATCTTTCCGGCTTCAGAGTACGCACGAGCTGGCTCGATCCATTCGAGTCCGGAGCTGCAACAGCTTACGAGGCGCTCGGGATCTCTCCAGCCGCCCCGGAGTCCGTGGGCTCGCCTTTCACGTACAGCGTAAACGTCACCGCGCACGAGGACCACTCGTTCTTCGGGCCGTTGGGGCTCCTGCTCGTGCTCCCGCTCTCTGTGGGGTTCATGGGCGCCTGGCTCCTGGGTCGAACGACCGCGGCGCGAGCGATCCATGCTCTGTCGCTTCCTCTCTATCTCCTCCTGCTCGCCCTCGTGCTGCGCTTCACCGACGAAGCGCGCTATCTGATGACGCCCGTCGCCTTGACCATGCCGCTCGCAGCTTGGATTTATCGCCGTCGCCTGCTCGCTGCGGGCGCCGCGGCACTCGGCGTCGCCACGCTGTTGTTCGCGCACGCCTACAACGAGTTGAAGCCCACCGGTCTCGGTGGCGGCACGCCGGTTTGGAGCCTGTCGCGCCCGGCCGCTCAGGGCGTCGGCACCCCCGGAATCGGAGAGATGATCGCCGCCTTGGAGGACCGCGTCCCGTCGAATGAACGCTTAGGCGTCGTCCTCGCGGAGAACGCGCGCGACTACCCCCTCTACGGGCCAGGACTGGACCGGCGGCTCATCCCCCTCGACTCCCGCAGGGTGCTCGCGGACGCCGACAAGGAGCGGCTCGATTGGGTCTTCCTCGGCATCGAGCAAGACGTACCGGCTCTGGAGGGTCGTTGGACGCGCGAGACCCTGGGCGGTATCGCCACGCTCTTGCAACGCATCCAGCCCGCGCCGCGAAGCGCCGCGGCTAATCGCGCGGGCGGTCGAAGACCGCGACGTGCTGGTCGTCCGTGAGCGAGCCGGCGTCGACGCCTCTGAGCTCGAGTGCAGACGGCACGAACGGCGTGCCGGACACGTAGTGCGCGACGAGCATCAGCCGCTCGGCGCTCTCGGGCTTCAGCTGCTTGTGGTACCCGCACGTGTCGGCGAACACGGCCGTCCCCGCCTTTCCTTCGCAGACGAGCCAGTCCTCCTCGGGCACGATCCGCTCCATCTGCTCGTCGGTGCTCCGCCACTCGGCGTCGTGCTCCGGCAGCTCGCGCCGTGCGCCGAGCGGGTGCGTCTGCGGCGCGTACGTGAACGGCCCCGCCCCGCGCGTGACGTCGTTGAAGTAGAGGAAGAGCTTCACGTTGAGCAGGTCGTCGGCGTCGCGGTGCCAGAGCTGCGTCTGGATCGCGGGGCCGGGCGTCGGCTCGGTGAGCCAGAGCTCGAGCGCGCGCAGCGTGCTGCGCAGTCGGAGGTAGCCGTTGGCGACCGCAAGCACGTCGGGATGCAGCGCGATCCGGACGAAGGGATCGTCGGCGTCGAAGGAGCCTGCCGCGAGCTTGGTCTTGAAGCTCTCCTTGCTCCCGCTGTCGGCGTCACGCGCCTCGCGCGGACGGTCGTAGAGCTCCTGCGCGCGCGCTGCGGCCTCGTCGTAGAGCGCGGTGTCCTGGAGCACGGAACCCGCAGCCCCGAGCACGATCCCGTCGCTGCGCAGACGGTCGACGAGCGGAGCCAGCCGAGGATCCGTCGTCGCCGAGCCAGAGCGGCCGCGGTTGCGGAAACGCCACTTCGCCCGGTCGAGGGTCGCACCGATCGCCACTCGGGCGTGATCCTAGCCGGAGCGTCGCGCGACGTGGACTAGGCTCCTGCCCATGGCGACGAAGACGGCTCTCGTGACGGGCTCGAGCGGGTTGATCGGCTCCGAGACCGTCGCGTTTCTCGACGCCCGCGGGTGGCAGGTGCACGGGGTTGACAACAATATGCGCCGGCGGTTCTTCGGGCCCGACGGCGACACGACGTGGAACCTCGAGCGACTGCGCGGGGAGACCAAGCGATTCGTCCATCACGATCTCGACGTGCGCGACCGGGCCGCGATCGCGCGGCTCCTGGCTGAGGAACACCCGGGCCTGATCGTGCACTGTGCGGCTCAGCCGTCGCACGACCTCGCGGCGAAGCTCCCCTTCGAAGACTTCGAGGTCAACGCGACCGGAACGCTGAACCTGCTCGAGGCCGCGCGCGAAAGCTGTCCCGAGTCACCGTTCGTCTTCCTCTCGACGAACAAGGTCTACGGCGACGCGCCGAACGAGCTGCCGCTCGTCGAGCTCGAGACCCGCTGGGACTACGCGGACACGGCCGACCGGGAGGGAATCGACGAGACGTGCCGCATCGACCGGACGATGCACAGCCTCTTCGGCGCGTCGAAGGTCGCCGCGGACGTGCTCGTGCAGGAGTACGGCCGCTACTTCGGGTTGCCGACCGTGTGCTTCCGCGGTGGCTGCCTGACCGGATCACGGCACTCGGGCGCCGAGCTGCACGGGTTCCTCGCATACCTCGCGCAGGCGGGACGGTCGGGCCGGACGTACCGGATCTTCGGCTACAAGGGCAAGCAGGTCCGCGACAACATCCATTCCGCCGACGTCTGCAACGCGATCGTCGCGTTCGCAGAGCGGCCGTCGAGCGGAGCCGTGTACAACCTGGGCGGCGGTCGAGCCAACAGCGTCTCGATCCTCGAGGCGATCGCGCGCTTCGAAGAGCTGCTCGGGCGGCCCCTCGCGACCGAGTACGTCGAGCAGGCGAGGCGCGGCGACCACATCTGCTACATCACCGACCTCCGCCGGTTCCGGTCCGACTACCCCGAGTGGGAGATCACGATCTCGCTCGACGAGATCTTCGCCGAGCTCGCTTCGGCCGCTGCGCCCGCGATCAGCGCGTGAAGGTCGCTGTGGTGGTCAGCGGGGGTGTCCCCAACCCGAGCGCGAGCGGGGGCGCGGTCACGGCGTGGGGCGTCCTCACCCATCTGCTCGCCGAGGGTCACGAGGTCGCGGTGGTGGCACTGCGCGATCCCGAGCACTACGACCCGACCGACACGGCAGAGGATCAGCGAGTTCGAGCGGTCGAAGGGCTCGGCGCACGGGTCGTGCAGCTCGTGTCGGCGTCCACCGGCTACTTCCGCTCGCGGCCGCGAGGGCTCGGCGCCCGGCTCGGGCGTGCCTGGAAGCCACGCGACGAGGAGCTGTTCCCTCACCTCGTCGACCGCGCAGCGGTGGGCGAGGCCGTCGATGCGCTCGATCCGGACGTCGCGTTCGTCTACCACTTCGAGGCCCTCGCCGCGAGCGGCGCGATCCGCGCACCGAGGTTCGCCGTGGTCGGCGACCCACCGCATCTCTCCGCGGTGTACCGCTTTCGCGACCAGCTGCCCGACCCGCGTGCGCTGCGCCGCGTCGTCAGGCTCCAGGCACAGGCTCGGCATCAGCCGCGGCTGCTCGTGCGGCTGCTGAACGAGTGCCAGGCGTCCGGAGCGTTCGCGGCGCACCACGCGGCGTGGCTCCGGAAGCGTGGCGCCACGGACTGCGAGTACTACCGCACGCCGATCCCCGATCCGGGCGTCCGGCCGACCGAGCGCGACTCGTCGGAGCGGCCGGTCGTGCTGCTCGTCGGACACCTCAAAGGCATCGTCACGCTCGACGGGATGCGGCTCTTCGCGCGGTCGGTCCTGCCGAAGCTCGAGAGCGCGCTCGGCGCGGAAGGCTTCGAGGCGAGGGTCCTCGGCGGCTACGACCCTCCCGCCGAGCTCGCCGAGGAGCTCGACCGTCCCGGCGTCAGCCTGCTCGGACACGTCGAGGACCCGGCGGCCGAGTTCCGGCGAGCGGCCGTGCTGCTCGTCCCGAACTCGATCTCGCTCGGCGTGCGTGTTCGGATCCTGACCGGCTTCTCGTACGGGAGCTGCGTCGTCTCGCATACCGCGAACGCGCGGGGAATACCCGAGCTGACGCACGAGGGGAACGCTCTCCTGGCACGGTCGGGGGCAGACCTGGCCGAGGCCGTGCTCCGCGCGCTCGGAGAGGACGAGCTGCGCCGGCGACTGGGTCGCGGCGCCCGGGAGACCTACGAGCAACTCTTCGCGACGCCCGTCGCTGCAGGTCGCATCGTCGATGTGCTCGAGCGGATCGCACGGCCTCGAACGCTCGCCGCGGTCTCGTGAGCGACGTCCTCGTCACCGGCGGAGCCGGCTTCATCGGCAGCCATCTCGGCGAAGCACTCCTCGGGCGAGGGGATCGGGTCGTCGTCGCGGACGACCTGAGCACCGGAGACCGTTCGAACGTCCCGCCCGGCGTGGAGCTGATCGAGGTGGACGTCGCCGACGCGGAAGCGTTTCGACGAGCGCTCGGCGGTCGAAGCTTCGACGCGGTCTTTCACGTCGCGGGGCAAGCGAGCATCGCGACATCCTTCGCGAACCCCGAGCGGGACCTCCGAGTCAACGTCAGCGGCACCTTGAACGTGCTCGAATGGTGCATCGCGAGCGGGGTCCCGCGGCTCCTGTACGCGAGCTCGATGACGGTGTACGGCGAGCCGGAGGTCGTCCCCACACCCGAGAGCGCTGCGTGCCTTCCGATCTCGTACTACGGCGTGACGAAGTACGCCGCGGAGCGGTACGCCCAGACGACCGCGTCGCGGCCGGACGCCGACCTCGACGTCACATCGCTCCGCATGTTCAACGTGTACGGGGAGCGGCAAAGCCTCTCGAACCCCTACCAGGGCGTGCTTGCGATCTTCATCGGCAACGTCACTCGCGGGGAGCCGATCACGATCCATTCGGACGGCGCGCAGACGCGCGACTTCGTCTACGTCGGGGACGTCGTCGACGCGTGGCTCAGGGTGCTCGACACTCCCTCGAGCTCGGGTCGCGTCTACAACGTAGGCAGCGGTCGCGAGACGTCGGTGTCGGAGCTCGCGGCGGCGGTGCTCTCGGGGTTCGGCGAGAGCGACTGGGAGCTGCGTCACGCGCCGGAGCAGACGGGCGACCAGCGCCGCTCCGCAGCGGACGTCTCCGCGCTCGCCGCGGCGACCGGCTGGCAGCCGGAGACGGCGCTCGAGGACGGGATGCGCAGGACGATCGAGTGGGCCCAGCGGACCGCCTGATGCGTCAGACCTGGGTGCGGTCGCGGCCCGGCTGGTTGACCGGGCCCCACTCGTGCTCGACGTCGACGACGCCGAGGTAGTCGCGCACCTGCCGCGGATCCGCGACCTCACCGCGGGTTCCCGCGACCTCGAACTCGATTGCGCCCGTCAGGAAGTCCTGCGCGATGTGCGTCATCAGGTAGAGGTCGATCGAGTAGTTGCCGCGCCGGAGCGGAAGGCTCGGGATCTCGACGGAGAGCCGGAGCTCTCCCGGCTCGATGGGCTCCTCGATCACGCCGGACGTCAGCGTGAAGACGAGCATCCCTTCGAGCGACGTGACCTTGCACAGGATCTCGAGCCGGCGCGCGGAGATGTTCGACCAGAGGTCGAGCTCGACCCGCATCGGCTCCTTCTCGAAGAACACGCCGGTCGTCTGCTCCGAGCCGTCGACCAGCCGGACCGTCTTGAAGAGGATGTCGCGCTCGATCTGCTTCGGCACGCCGTGGCGAAGTGCAGGGTCGCTCAGGTCCGCGAACCCCGGCTCGATCGCCACGTGCCCCTCGCTCAGGTAGGCGGCGATGATGTCGCCCGGCGCTCCGACTTCGCGGATCCGCCCGCGGTCGAGCCAGATGCAGCGTCGCGCGAGCGAGGAGATCGCGGACATGTTGTGGCTGACGAGCAGCACCGTGCGCCCCTCGCCGCTGACCTCCCCCATCTTGCCGAGGCACTTGCGCTGGAACTCGGCATCCCCGACGGCGAGCACTTCGTCGACGATGAGGATCTCCGGCTCGAGGTGCGCCGCGACGGCGAACGCGAGCCGCAGGTACATGCCGCTCGAGTAGCGCTTGACCGGGGTGTCGATGAAGCGGTCGACGCCGGCGAACTCGACGATCTCGTCGAACTTGCGGGCGATCTCGCGCCGCCGCATGCCGAGGATCGCGCCGTTCAAGAAGATGTTCTCGCGACCCGTCAGCTCCGGATGGAACCCGGTGCCGACCTCGAGCAGCGAGCCGACGCGGCCCCGGATGTGCGCCTGGCCTTCGGTGGGGTCGGTGATCCCGGAAAGCAGTTTCAACAGCGTCGTCTTGCCGGCGCCGTTCCGCCCGATGATGCCAAGCACTTCTCCCGCCTCGACGTCGAAGTCGACGTGATCGAGCGCCCAGATCCACTCGCCCTGCCCGTGGCGCGCACGTCGCACGAGCCGAGGCACGAAACCGGCGATCGCGTCCCGCAGCGTCCCGTGCAGAGCGGCGTGCTCGCCGAGGCGGTACCGCTTCGCGAGTCCGCGGACCTCGATCGCGCGTTCAGACGATGTCGGCAAACTGCCTTTCCATCTTCCTGAAGTAAAAGACTCCGCCGATCAGCACGACGAGGCCGGAAACCGTCGAGATCAGGATCGTCGAAGGCGCCGGCGGCACACCGCCGAGGAACGCAAACCGGAAGCCTTCGACCACGCCCGCCATCGGGTTCAGCGGGTAGACGAGATCCCACGGCTCCTCGAGCAGCGCGGCGGAGTACGCGACCGGGCTCGCGAGCAACCAGAGCTGCATCAGGAAGGGCAACACGAAGCGGATGTCGCGGTACTTCACGTTGAGCGCGGCGAGGAACGAGCCGACGCCGACGGCGGTGCCCCACGCGAGCACGACGAAAGGCACGGCGACCCACACGCGCCCGAGGTCGGGGACCATGCCGTAGGCCGCCATCACGACGACGAGGACCCCCGAGGCCAGCAGCAAGTCGACGAACCCGGCGACGGTCGGCGCGATCGGCGAGAGCAGCCGCGGGAAATACACCTTGGTCAGGAGCGACGCGTTGCCGACGAGGCTGCCGGCGGCGAGCATGACCGAGTTGGCGAAGTAGAGCCACACGACGGAGCCGGAGAGGACGAGGAGGGCGTACGGCTTGCCCTCCGAGTAGAAGTTGCCGAGATTCCCGAAGAAGAGCGTGAAGACGACCATGTAGCCGATCGGCTGCAGGATCGCCCAGGCCACTCCGAGCGCCGTCTGCTTGTAGCGCACCTTGAGCTCGCGAAGCGCGAGGAAGTACAGGAGCTCGCGGTAGCGCCACAGCTCGGATAGACCCACGGACGGCCAGCGGGAGGCGGGCTTGATGACGCGGGATTCGAGAGTCGGAAGACTCGATGCCTCCATCGCAAAGACTCTAACGAGGGCACCTCTCGGCGCCCGACCGCCTTACTCGAGCCTTACAGGTGCCGACTCCATCGCCTCGACCGCGCGCCCGCGGTCGTCGTCGCGGTGAAAGGCACAGACGTCCGCGTAGCGCGCGCCGCCGAAGCCGGAGTAGACCTCGTGAGGCCACGGATCGACCGGGCCGGCACACACGAGCTCTCCGGTGTTCTCGTAGACGAGCATCCGCTCGTACCCGAGCTCGCGCAGGCGCTCGAAGATCTCGGGCAGCGCCCCGACGTGCGGGTCGTACTCGAAGAAGAGCACCGGCCGGACGCGGTCGAGCAGCTCGAGGTTCGCGAGCAGGATCGCGACGTCCATCCCGTCGGTGTCGAGCTTCAGCACGGCCGGGTGCGCGAAGCGGGGGTGCTCTTCAAGCACCTGTGCGAGCGGCTTCGAGGGTAGCTCCTCGTCGCCCGCGACCACCCGCGCAGTGCCCGCAGCGCGCACCACTCGGCCGCGCGCGGACGCCTCCACGAACGCGCGCTCGAGCTCGACGGGCTCGAGCGCCGCGGCGTTCCGTTCGAGCAGCGTGTAGTAGGACTCGTCGCCCTCGATGCAGAGCACCGGCACGTCGCTCAGGCTCCGAATCGACGCAGCCGTGTCGCCCACGTTCGCGCCGACGTCCACGACGGGACCTGCGACGACGGCCGCGACACGACCGATCGCGGCGTCGTACATCGGGTGGTCCTTCCGGAAGAAGGGCAGCTGGTGCGACAGAGGCAACTCGAGCACGACACCGCCGACTGCATACCTCACCGTCGGATCCCCGAAGCGGACGAGCGCTCGTCGCGTCTCGATCGCCGCCTTCAGTCGGGCGCGGCCGAACGCGGACGACGGGTCGCCGCGCAGGATCGCGGCGACGACGCGGTCGGCGATCTTCATCGCGCGCGGAGGATCAGGTCGGCGAGCTCGAGCTCGAACGGGCTGTCGACATCGAGCGAGTCGCGGTCGTCCATCAGGAACGGGCGGCAGTCCCCGCCGTAGAGGTCGTCGCCGAGGCGGTCGGCGCGAAGGGCGACGACTGCTGGTCCGTTGCGCGCGTAGACACGGTTCTTCGCATGCCGGTCCCGGGCCGGGCCCAGCGGCACGACGCGGGCCCCCTCGAGCTCCATCAGGCTGCCGGGCCGGTAGCGGTGCGGCACTTCGACGACGCTCACGACGGCGTCGGCGCCGCTCACCTCGAGCAGCGCGACTGCTGCGTCGATGTGCTCCGCTCGGCGAAGCGGCGACGTCGGCTGTAGCAGGACGACCACCTCCGGCGCGAGCTGCTCGACCGCGTGGCGGACGACGTCGAGCATCGGCGTGTCGTCAGCGGCGAGCTCCCGCGGGCGGCGAAGCACGTCGACACCGGCGGCACCCGCGATCTCGTCGTCGTCGGTCGAGACGACGACCTGCGTGAGCGTGCGCGCTTCCTGCGCGGCGGCGACGGTCCAGGCGAGGAGCGGGCGGCCCGCGACAAGGGCGAGGTTCTTGCGTGAGATCCCCTTCGAGCCGCCACGGGCCGGGATGAGACCCAGGATCATCAGTACGTCATGCGCTTGTGGATCGAGAGCGGCGCCGACGCGAGCACGTCCGCGATCCGCTCGCCCGCCTGCCCGTCGCCGTAGATCGGCTCGTGCGCATACGGCCCGTGCTCGATCTGGCTGCGGATCGCCTCGGCGATCGCGGCCGCTTCGTAGCCGACGTCGACGACGTTCGAGCCTCGCTGGCGGCCCTCCTGCCGGAGTCCGACGTTCACTGCGGGCGTGCCGATGAAGGACCCTTCGCGGATCGCAGAGCTCGAGTTGCCGACGAGGCAGACCGTGCGCTTCATCAGGCGAATGTAATCCGCAGTCGGGAGGTTCTTGAAGAAGTGCAGGCGCGAGTCGTCCTCGTGCTCGCGGAACTTGCGGATCCCGGCCGCGACCTGCTCGGAGCCCGCATCCGCGTTCGGCCAGAGCACGATCGCCGGAAGCTCGACCTCCTGAACTGCCTTCAACGTCTCGGTGACCTGCCGCTCGCCGTCGCCGTACTCGGTCGTGACCGAGTGCTGCGAGAGGAGCACGAACGGCTCGTCGAGGTTGAACGTCCCGCCGACGCCGTCGTTGAAGATCTCGCTCAGATCGTCGCCGTCCTGCGCGAGGACCTCCGCGACCAGGTCCATGCGCGGACAGCCGACGACGTGCACCGCGCCCGGTTCCTCTCCCATGCGCACGATCCGGTCGGCCGCCTCTGTGCACGCCGGGAAGTGGATGTGCGCGAACTTGGTCACCGCGTGGCGGATCGACTCGTCGATGTTCCCCGACACCTCGCCGCCCATCGTGTGCGCGAGCGGGATGTTCATGTACGTCGCGGCAAGCGCGGTCGACATCGTCTCGAAGCGGTCTCCGACGGTGATCACGACGTCGGGCAGGAGCCGCTCGAACGCCGTCGGGAGCTCCAGCAGCCCGAGCCCCGTGGACTTCGCCATCGTGCTCGGCGTCTCGCCCTCGATCAGCATGAACACCTTCTCGTCGGGCTCGAACCCGTCACCTTCGATCAGTTCGAGGACGCTCCCGTACCGGTCGAGGAGCGCACTCGCGCCGACGACGAGCTGGAGGTCGAGCTCGGGATGCGCCTCGATCGCCCGCATCGCGGACTTGATGCTCGAGTAGTTCGCACGCGACCCGACGACGATGCAGACGCGCCTCACGCCAGGACGTCCTCGGTGATCACCGAGTCGGCGGGGATGTCCACCTTCGCCTTGCGGCCGATCACCTCGGGGAGCATCCGCGCAGGAATCCCGGTGCCGGGCTTCTTGGCGGCGAGCATCTCGCGTGAGATCTCAGCGCCGGCGGGGATCTCGCGCGTCGACACGACCGACTTCTCGAAGACGCGCTTCATCTCGCTCAGGCCGTCGAGGTCGTCCTTGTCGACCGGATTGTCGAGCATCGCCTCGATCGAGCGGATTCCCTCGACGAGGTCTTCGAGGCCGTCCGGCTCGAGCGCGAGCGCCGCGTCGGGACCGTACTGCTCGTTCGAGAGTGCGAAGTGCTTCTCGACCACGACCGCGCCGAGGGCGACGGCGGCAAAAGCGGCGTAGTTGCCGAGCGAGTGGTCCGAGAGGCCGACCGGCCGTCCGTAGCGCTCGCGCAGCTCTGCGAGCACGTTCAGGCCGACGTGCTCCGGTGACGTCGGGTACTCCGACGTGCACTGGAGCACGGTGACGTCATTGCCCGCCGCCTCCACCGCCGCGTCCAGCTCTGCCCACGTCGACATCCCCGAAGTGAGCAGCACCGGCTTGCCGGTCGCCGCGACGCGGCGCACGAGCTCGAGGTTCGTCACCTCACCCGAGCCGATCTTGTAACGCCCGACGCCGAGCCGCTCCAGACGATCGACAGCCTCGACCGAGAAAACGGAGCACACGAAGTCGATGCCCGCGCGCTCGCACGACGTCTTCAAGGTCGCCCATTGTTCGTCGGTGAACGCGGTTCGCTCGAAGTACTCCCAGCGCGACTCCCTGTCGAAGTACGGAGGCGAGGGCGCGTCGCGCGTCGTCTCGGCCCGCGCGTCGTGCAGCTGGTACTTGACGGCGTCGGCGCCGCACTCGGCGGCGACTTCGGCCATCCGGATCGCGTTGCCGAGGCTGCCGTCGTGGTTCATCCCCGCCTCGGCGATCACGAGGACTCCCATGGCGAGCGATGCTAGCTTCGCGCTGTGAAGGATTACGTGAGGGACTACTTCGACAGGCACGCGGAGGCCTGGGTCGAGCAGGCGTACGTCGGCGACGAGCTCCCGCAGAAGTTCCCCGTCGGCCCCGAGCGCGTGCGGGTCGCGCTCGAGTCGGTGGCCCCCTCGGTCCCGGACGGAGGCGCCCTCGTCGACCTCGGTTGCGGCGGCGGGCAGCTGCTCCTCCATGCGGCGCAGCTCGGGTGGCGGGCCGTGGGGGTCGACCAGGCGCCGGGCATGATCGAGGAGTCGCAGCGCCTGACCGAGGGTCTCGGCGTCGAGCTCGTGGAAACGCCGTACGACGCGAACGGTCTCGTAGACGCCTCGTTCGAAGCGGTCACCGCGATCGGCCTGATCGAGTACCTCCCCGACGACGACGGGCTCCTGCTCGAGGTCACGCGGCTGCTGAAGCCGGGCGGCCGATTCGCCGTCTCGTGCCGAAACCGGCTCTACAACCTCGCCAGCGCGAACGCGTACACCGAACGCGAGCTGCAGGGCGGCGACGCGGACGAGCTCCTGACGGAGCTGCGGTCCGCCGTCGGCTCGACGAGCGGCAATGATCTCCGGGCGCTCGCCCGCGAACTCGCCGCCGCCGCGGACGACCTCGAACGCGCCGCCGACCTCGACGGCGAGGGCGCCGAGGTCGACCTGCTCGACCATCCCACGACGTTCGCCGAAGAGCGGCGCCAGCACACGCCGGCCCGGCTGCGGGCGCGCGCGGAGGCCGCTGGGCTCTCGGAGGTCGCGGTGCACCCGGTCCACCCGCATCCGTTCCCCGCGGGGACGGAACCGCTTGCGCCGCGCGTCTACAACCGCGTCGCGCTCGCGTGGCAGCGCGCACTCGAAGGGCGCCCGCTCGGGCTCGCGTTCTGCAGTGCGTTCGTCTCGACGTTCGAGAAGCCCGCGTAGTGCCGCTGACGATCGTGATGTACCACTACGTCCGGGACACGGGCGCGGTGCCTGCGCGGACCCCGGCAGAGCTCGAGCGCGAGCTCGACCATGTCGCGGAGCGCTACACGACCGTTCGCCTGCGTGACCTCGGCGGCGGAGACTGGCGGGACGACGCCTGTCTGCTGACCTTCGACGACGGGCTCGTCGAGCACCTGGCGACCGTCGCGCCCGCGCTCGAGCGCCGCGGGCTCACGGGCGTGTTCTGCCCGCCCGGCCGCGCCGTCGTTGAGCGAAAGCCGCTCGACGTCCAGAAGACGCAGTTTCTGCTGGCCGCGTCGAACGACCACGAAGCGCTCGGCGAGCGGATCCTCGAGCACGTCGAGGACGCAACCAGCTTTCGGGGAGAGAACACGCCCCCGCATCGCTTCGACCCGCCGGCCACGGTGTTCGTCAAGCGCGCGCTGCAGGACGGATTGCCGGAGCCGACGCGGAGCGAAGTGCTCGACGAGCTCTTCGCCGAGATCGTCGGCGTCGACGAGCGCTCGTTCGCCGACGAGCTGTACCTGACGGCGGACGATTGCCGCGAGCTGGTCGCGCGCGGTCACGAGGTCGTCGGTCACGGCTGGGAGCACAAGCGTCTCGGCCTGCTCGACGAGGCCGAGCAGCGGCGCGAGCTCGAGCGGACGCGCGAGTTCGTGGCAGGACGTCGGCGGCTCATGGGCGCTCTGCTATCCGTACGGCAGCCGCAACGCGACGACGCTTCGCCTCCTCGGCGAGCTCGGTTGCCGGATCGGCCTGACTACCGACGCGCGTCGAGCGACTCCGCCTGGACCCGCTGCTCGAGCTGCCGCGCATCGACACGAACGATCTCCAACGCGAGGCGGTCGAGCAGAGACCGTCACGCGGCAAGCTCTACGGTCGGTCGTAGGCGGGCAGCGACCAGCGCCGTCGCGCCGGCGAGCACGGCGGCCACGAGCGCGTACGTGAGCGCTCGGCGGCACGCCGTTCGGGTTGTCTGCGGCGATCGCGGCCAGAATCCACGCAGCGAGCGCGAGCGACCGCGAGCGCGAGGTCGAGCGGATCGGCGCGGAGCTGCGGGAGCAGCCGGACGGTGCTCGCCGCGGCGACTGCGACGGCGGCGAAGAATGGGACGATCGTGTACCACCCGGTCACGCCGACGACGCTCGCGGCCGTCTGGACGAAGATCCGGTCGGTGGCGCGGTCGAGCCACCGACCGTCGTAGGCGGCGAGCGGCCCCGTCGCCGTGAGCAGCGCCATCTGGAAGATCGAGACCGCCCCGAGCGCGAGCGTGGTTCGGGGGAACGCGCGCAGCGCCGGCGCGAGGCCGAGCGCGGCGAACGGGAGCAGAGCGACCAGGTAGCGCGGCGGACCGAGCCCGCCGAACGCGGACGACGTTTTCAGACCGGCGGGGTAGAGCGTGAAGACCACGCAGACCGCGAGGGCGACCGCGGCGTCGGCGCGCCGCTCGCGCCAGAGCCCGAGGAGCCCAACGACGCCGCACGCCACGACCGGGCAGAGGACGAGCAGCCCCATCGAGGAGAAGAGCAGCGCCCAGACGTCGTCCAGCCGCGGCATCCCGACTCCCTCGCTCGACCCGCCGGTACGCGAAGTAGTCCTGGTTCGCGACGTGGAAGGGGTCGCGGAACGCCCAGAGGTTGAAGAGGAAGAGCGGCGCGGCGCCGAGCAGGGCGCCGAACCCGAACGCGCCCACACGAGCGTAGGGCCGCGGCCGCGCCAGGGCGTACGCGCCGAGCAGGACGACGAGCAGGGCCATCGGATACTCGATGGTGAGCGCGAGCCCGGCGAGCGCTCCGGCCGCGACGATCCGCCCGAGGGCGAGCGCGCGCCCGCGTTCGCCCTGGAGAAGCACGAATGCCGCGAACCCGGCACAGGCGGACGGGACGTGGGAGAAGAACAGCGTCGAGAAGGGCAGCAGAAGCGTCCCGAGCGCGGCGAGCCCGGCCGCCGGTGGGCCGTAGCCGGAGTCGGACCCGGTCCGCGGCGAGCCCGATCAGCACGACGAGCACGAGGTAGGGCAGGACGATCGACCAGAGGTGGAGCGCCCACACGACACGGGTCGTGTCGCCGGACGTCCGCATGCCGACCGCGCTCACGACCGCGTACGCCGGCACGGTGAGCAGGGCAAGGCCCGGGCGGCTTCGCAGCGTAGATGTGCCCGCCGACCCGGCCGATGTCGCCGGTCGAGAGGTCGCCGAGGTCACCGATCGTGTCATCGACCGACGGCGAGCCCTGCGCCAGCGCTCGCGTGAGCGCGTAGTGCGCGTTCTGGTTCTAGCCGTTGACCTGCATCGGATACGCGGCGGCGAACGCAACCGCGACGAGGCCGACCAGCACGGCCTGCCGCGTCACAGCGTCTCCTGCTCGAGGTAGTCGAGCGCGCGGGAGCGGACCGCCCACTCGCCGAACCGCCGCAGGTCGTCGGCGCGATCGAGCTCCTGGGCCGAGTCCAGCGAGACGTCGATCGTCGCCTCGAACGGCGAGTCGGCGATCTCCTCGACCGGCAGGTAGACGGAGCCGAAGCTCGTGAAGCGGGTCTGCCGCAGGCGGAAGAGCCCGTATGCGTGCTTGCGGGCGCGGACGACTTCGTCGCTCGTCAGCCGCGGAGTCGTCTCGATCGTCCGCAGCCGTTCGAGATACTCGTCCGCGGACGCCGAGTCGATCGTGAAGCCGCGGCCCGAGTAGAAGCCGGTGCCCGCTGTGAGGACCGGCACGCCGAAGCAAGGGAGCTCGAAGCCGATCGATCCGCGGATCGTCACGCCGAAGTCGGTGACTGCGAACAGCGACCAAGTAGAGATGTCGCTGTCCGGCTGCAGGACGCGGACATGCGGGGGAAGCTCGCCGATCTGCTCGCGGATCGCACGCGTCTCGTCGAGCTCGCCTTCGAAGCCGTCCCGGCGCAGCTTCCAGACGTTCGCCGGGTGCAGCTTGACGATCCAGTTGACGCGGTCGTTCTCGCAGGCCGCCCGCACCGTCTCGACGAACCACTGCTCCTGATCGGGGAAGAGGTCGCGGCCGTAGAACATGTTCGCGTCCCAGAGCACGTGCGAGAAGACGACGGCCGTCTTCCGCTCCGGGTCGAGGTCGAGCCTCGCCGCGAGCTCTCCACGCGTCGCGGGGCGCGTCCCGCCCTGGTTGAACCGTGCAAGGAACGTCGTCCCGTCGTAGCGGTGCTCGAACTCGCGCTCGAGCTCGCGGTCGTGGTTCGGCGTCCACGTCATCGCCTCCACGCTCGGCCACGACTCGTCGGAGAGCGAGCGCGGATGCAGACCTTTCGTCGCGGCCGTATAGCGCTTGAACACGAGCGAGTCGTCCTCGAACCCGCTGACGAACTGGATCACGTTCAGACCGCGCTCGAGCGCGAGGTCCGAGAGCGGCCCCTCGGCTGCGTAGTTCCGTTCGTTGAAGACGACGGACTCCGGTTGCAGCTCGTCGAGCAGTCGCTCCGAAGCGATCGTCGTCCGGATCGCGAGCGTGAGGAAGTCGAGCAGCAGCACTCTCGTCTCGGGGCGACGGGGATCGACCGCCCCGTCGTGCAGGTGCCGCGACACCGTCGACAGCGCCTGGCGGCCGACGCTGACACCGCGGAACGTCGCGGCCTTGAGCTCCGTCGCGTCGTCCACGCCCGCCAGGATCTCTCCTGCCGCGCGTCGAGCGTCCGCGTCGGTCTCCGAGTCGACGAAGTCCGCGAGGCTGAGGAAGCGCTTCACGCCGAACACCTCGAGGTAGCGCCGGGGCAGGTCCGAGTCCGGCAGGAACTGCGGCGACGGGGTCCACCCCCTGGAGCTGGAACGCTTTGGCCAGCATGCCCTCGAGCTTCAGCTGGAAGGGTGAGTACGTGAGGCTGGCGAGCAGCACCGTCCCCCTTCCCGGCGGCGGCACGTGGGAGAGCACGTCGCCGTAGCGCCGGCGGAACGACCGCAGGTCGCGCTCGAGGATCGTGCGCGTGCGCCACGCGCGAAGCCGCGGCCGGCTGATGACACGAGCCATGCGGGCGAACACTGTCGCAGACACGGGAGGACGCCCGGCGCCCTCTACCATCCGGCGCCGGAGCCCGTGCTCGGACTGACGCTCGCAATCGTGGCGCACGCCGCCCTCGGCGTCGCGCTGGCAGGAGGAATCTGGGCCCTGGGCCTGGCGTCCTGCCGCGCGAGCGTGCGCTCTTCGCGTACCCCCTTGGCCTGCTCGCAGCGGTGGCCGCGGCCACGCTCGCGTTGATCAGCTTCTGGCTGCTGCCCGTGGCGCTGGTGTTCGTGTTTCCGCTCCTGGCGCGAGGGCTTTCGCGGCTTCCGCGCATTGCGCTGCGGGCGGCGCTCCCGGCGGGCGCGCTCGGGTACGTGCTCGGCCTCGTGAACCACGGCCCGACGGAGCACGTCGACTCGAGCGCGTACGGCGACATGCTCTTCTACGCGGCGAAGGTCGTCTCCGCCGAGCAGTCGATCTTCCCGTTCCGCGACCTCCTGGTCGCTGGTGAGCGGCACGTGTACATCGAGAGCGCCTGGATGTTCCTCGGCGGCGCATTCGCATCGGTCCCTGGAGTCGATCCCATCCTCCTTCAGGCCGCGACCGCTCCGGCGTTCTTCCTGGCCGCACTCGCGATCGGTCTTGCGTTGCTCCGGACGCCGTCGACGGGGTCGGCGGCGCTCGTCGCGGTGCTGGCGGTCGCGGCGGTCGCCTACCCCACGTGGCTGACGGAGAGTCCCCCGGTCGCGCTCGCGGTGCCGCTGGCGTTCGCGCTGTACGCGATCTGGCGCGACCCGCTGCCGCTGCCGCTGCTGCTCACGGTCGGCGCGGCAGTCGCCGGAGGCTTCTTCTTCACGAAGGTGCTCGGCCTCATTCCGCTGACGATCGTCGGCGCGGTCGCAATTGTCCGCGACCACCGCCGGCAGGCGCCCGTCCTCCTCTCCGCAGCGGGTGCCGCCGGAGTCGCGGTCGTCGCCCTGTTCGCCGCGGACTCTGCGTGGCTTGCCGGCGTGCTTGAGCCCAAGTTCCTGCCCGTGGACGCTGCCCGCGGGCTGCGCCGGCAGCTCGACGTGCGCGACACGCAGGGTGCGGCCACGAGCGTCCTGGTCGTCGGCCAGCTGCTCCTGGCGGCGGTGCTCGCGCGGCGGCGTGCATGGACGCTCCTCGCCGTGCTCGCATCCGCGATCGCGGGGGGCTGGCTCGTGGGAGGCCACGGATTCGACGTGGTCCTCGGGATCTCGGTGTTGCTCGCGGCGTGCCTGCTCGTCGAGCGTGGCGTGACGGAGCCTTGGCTCGTCGGCGCCGCCGCCGTCGGGCTCGCTTCCGCGGCCTGGTTTCGCGACATCTCTGGTGTCGGCTCGACGCTGCTTCCGATCGCGCTCATCGTCGCAGGGGTGCTGCTCGCGCTCGTGCGGCGCCCACCCCTCGCGGCGGCCGCCGGCGTCGGCGCTCTGATCGCGATCGGGCTGCTCGTCTTTCCCGCGGACCGCGCAACGACGCTGACGTCAGCCGACCGCGCTGCGTGGGAGCACATGCGGGATGCCGTTCCTCCGGACGGCCTCGTCTTCACCAGCGAGACGGGGCCCGTCGTGACCGGCGATCAGGGCTGGAACTACTACCCCGGCATCTGGGGTCGACAGATCTACCTCGCGGGTTGGTCGAACAGTCCACTGCTCGTTGACGACGACGAGCGCGCTCGCCGGCTCGAGCTCAACCGCCGCGTGCTCGCGGGGCTGCTCGACCCGCGCGAGCTTGAGTTCGACCGCGAGTACTCGTCCTTCTACGCGGTCGTCGACCGCAGCCGAACGGCGCCGCCGGGCTCGAGCCTGCTCTACCAAAACGAGGAGCTTGCGGTCTACGAGCTCCCGTAGAGCGCAAGCGTCTCGACCACCATCCGCTCGACCGAGTGGTGCTCAAAGGCGCGTGTGCGCGCGGCCGCCGCGACGTCGCGCGCCTCGGCGTCGTGGTCGAGGACCCATGCGATTCGATCCGAGAGTGCATCGGGATCGCGGAGGGGCACGAGCCATCCCGTCTCGCCGTCCACGATCGACTCCTTGATGCCGCCGACGGGAGTCGCGACGACGGGTACGCCCGCAGCCTGCGCTTCGATCACCGCCAGGCAGAGGCCCTCGAAGCGTGACGGGAAGGCGAACACGTCGAAGGACGCGAGCAGGTCGGGGACGTCGTCACGCGCGCCGAGGAACTGAAAGCGGTCCCCCAGCGGTTCGGCGAGGCGCTGGAGTTCGTCGCGCAGCTCGCCGTCGCCCGCGACCACGAAGCGCACCTCCGGATGACGTTCGAGCACGCGGGTGGCCGCGGAGATCAGGTCGCGATGACCCTTCTGCTCGGCGAGGCGCGCGACGTTGCCGACGATCCGTCCGTCGAGCGCCGGCGTGCCGCGCGCGAAGCGCTCGAGCTCGACCCCGAGCGGGACGACGTGCGACCGGAGCGAGCGCGCGTCCGAAATGCGATCCGTCTCGGACGTGTAGATCACCTCCGGCCGCGTCCACCAGCCCAGGCGCTGCCAGATCCGGCCTGCCGGGTTGTCGCGCCTCGGCAACTCGGGTGTGTGGTGGGTCACGAGCAACCGCGGGACGCGAGCGACGCGCGCCGCGAGCTGCGCCTGGGGAAAGAGCTCGCTCACGTGCACGACGCGCGGCCGAAGCGCGCGCAGGCGCCGGGCGAGTCGGAGCGTCAGCCCGCCTGCATCGAGGTCGAAGGTCTCCGTGTGCACCCCGAGCCGGCCGAAGGGGGCGAGCACCGGGTCGTCCGGGTACAAGCAGCGCGACCGCCTGGCCGCGCTCGCGCAGGCCGCGGACGACCGCGGCGACGTACTCCTCGACTGCGCCCCAGTTGCGCAGACCGTGGACGAACGCGATCACGCGAGCGCCGCCTCGATCGCGTCGGCCAGCTGCGCAGCAGTTCGCGCCCACGTGAACTCTGCCGCGCGCGCCAGTCCACGCATGCGCAGGTCGGCGGCGAGCGCGGGGTCCTGCTGCACGCGCCGAAGCGCCGCGGAGAAGGCGGCGGCGTCGCCCGGTGCGCACAGGAGACCGGCGTCTCCGATCACTTCGGGAATCGACGTCGTGTTCGAGGCGACGACCGGCGTTCCGCAGGCCATCGCCTCGAGCACCTGGTACCCGAAGCCCTCGTAGCGGCTCGTGTCGATGAACGCCGCCGCGCCGCGATAGAGGTCGATCAGCTCGGCGTCCGGAACGCGCCCCACCAGCTCCGCCCCGCCCGACGGCCCGGAGTACGAGCCGGCCACGACGAGACGGGCGCCGGCCCGGCGAGCTGCCTCGATCGCCGTGGGGGTGTCGTCGCGAGGATCCGACGAGCCGAGGTGGAGGATGTACGGCTCCGCGTCGCCGCGCGACTCGCCGGGCGTGAAGTCGGAGTCGAGCCCCGGGTAGAGCGGCCGAGCCGCAGGGGCCACGTCACGAACCGCCGAAGCCGTCGCCGCCGAGCCCGTCAGGACGACGCTCGCCCGGGCGAGGCTCCGCCGCCAGAGAGCGAGCGTGAGACGATCGCTCCCACGCTGCCACGAGTCGGCCCCGGTGCGCCGGTTCTCCTCGATCCGATGACTGGGCGGCTCGAACAGCCAGACGAGAAACGGCCCTCCGCCCACGACGGGAAGACGCTCGGTCCAGGTCAGCAGCGCGTCGAGGCGGTGCCTGCCGAATGCCCGAGCGAGCCCGACCTGCTCCCAGAGGATCGTCGGCCTCGCCCGCACGCCGATCGCGGCGTCCGGCGCGAGCTCGGCGGGGTGACGCGTGAAGACGACGAGCTCGTGGCGGCCGAGCTCGGCCAGCGCGCGCACCGTGCCCCGCTGCACCCTCGAGATCCCCTTCGCGTCCGGCGCGACGGAGGTAGCGTCGATGCCGAGCCGGATCACGGCATGACCGAGCGCGCGACGGCGCGCGCGAGCAGGCCGGCACCTCGCAGCGTCGGGCTCAGCCGCAGCGAGCGGGCGAGGTAGCGCCGTGCCTCCGCGAGCCGGCCTGCGTCGTAGAAGTAGTCGCCCGCGGCGAGATAGGCGCTCGCGCGACCGCGGTTCGAGTCGCGCAGGACGTGTTCGGCGAAGCGAACGTAGTCGCGGGCCTTCAGGAGCGAGCCGCCGCCCGACTTCGACTCAGGATGGACGCGGTAGGTCGCGACGCGGTCGGCGATCGGCTTGACGACCCCGTGCCGCGCGACGCGGAGCGCGAACTCGAAATCGAACAGGTAGTGCGCGTCTTCGTCGAGCGGGCCCGCGAGCTCCCACGCCCGGCGGCGGAAGAGCGATCCCGGTTGCACGACGAAGTTCTCGCAGCGCCGGATCATCTCGCCCGTGTCGAAGGGCCGAGCCGGGAGCGGGAACAACTCGGCGCCGCCCTCGTCGACGAACACTGCCTCGCCGTAGACGAGAAGCGCCTCGGGGTCGCTTTCGAGCTCGGCGACCACGCGGGCGACCGCGCCTGGCACGAGCGTGTCGTCGGAGGCCAGCCAGCCGAGGACCCCGCCGCTCGCGCGCGCGAATCCCTTGTTGAGCGCGTGCGCCTGTCCGCGATCCGGCTCACTCGTCCACCAGGCGAGCCGATCTGCGTACTGCTCGATCACGTCGACGCTTCCGTCGGTCGAGCCGCCGTCGACGACGAGCAGTTCGAGCTCCGCGTCGTCCTGCTCGAGCGCGGAACGGAGCGACTCCTCGAGGAAGCGTCCCTGGTTGTACGAGGGGATCACGAGCGAGACGAGCTCAGGCAGCGGCGAGCACCTCCTCGTAGAGGTCGACGTAGCGCTGCACCTGCAGCTCGACGTCGTACTCTCGCTCGGCGACCTCCCTGCAGCGTGCGCTCAAGCGGGCGAGCAGCTCGGGGTCGCCGAGCAGAGCTTTCAACCCGTCGGCCAGTGCGTCGACGCGACCGTAGGCCGCCTGGTAGCCGGTCTCGAGGTGGCGCACGACCTCGGTCACGCCGCCCCGGTCGAACGAGATGCACGGCGTCCCGCACGCGATCGACTCCTGCGCGGTCTGCGCGAGCACGTCGGCGAGCGTCGGCACGGCGAAGACGTCGGCGGCGCGGTAGGCGTCGCGGAGCGTCAACTCGTCCGAGACCGGGCCGAGCGACACCGACTCGAGCTGTTGGGGAGCGGTCCCGCTGCCGGCCAACAGGAGGAGCGGTGGACTGCTCGAGCGTGCGGAGCGCCTGGACGAGGAGGTGCAGGCCCTTGCGCCGCTCGCCCAGGTCCGCGGCGGCGAAGAAGACGATCGGGTGGGACTCCGGCAGGCCGAGGCGGCGTCGCGCGTCCTCCTTCGAGCCCGGCGAGAAGACCTCGGTGTCGATCCCGTTCGGGATGTGACGTGCCGCGAAGCGCTCGAGCAGCGGGCTCGTGCGGACGAGCTCGAGCAGCCAGCGCGACGGAACGACGATCTGCAGGTGCGAGTGCGCGTACACGAAGCGCTTGAGCCTCCAGAGCAGCGCCGTCGTGTCGCGCGAGAGTCGCGGGTACTCGTCCAGGTACGGGCACGCACCGCATCCGGTACGCCAGCGCTCGCAGTCGAGTGAGTATGCGACGTGCCCCGTCATTGCCCACTGGTCGTGGAGGAGCCACACGACCGGACGCCGCCGGCTGAGGAACGGCAGCGCCGTGAAGCTGAAGTAGCTGCCGTGGAGGTTGTGGAGCTGCACGACGTCTGCCGACCGGAACCACTGGTCGGCCGCGACGCCGAAGGACGACGGGTAGAACGTGTACTGGAGGCTCAGCCGGTCGAGGACGGCCCCCGAGGCCCTGTCGGCTCCCCGCCAGCCGGCATTGCGCTTCAGGCGCCGCACGTTGCGGTCGTCCGTGACCTTTCGCCCCACGAGCATCCGGGAGGCGTGGCCCGACCCGTTCAGCCCGCGATGGATCTTGTACGCGGCCCGCGCGGCACCACCTGCCGCATCGGACTCGGAGATGTGGAGAACGGACAATCCCATGCGGGGGCTAGCATAGGTTTCCGCTTCACAGCGGCTGTTTTCATGCTCAAGCGCCTACGCACGCCCGTTCTCTTCGTCCACCACCGCTCCGAGCTCGGTGGCGCGCCCGCGTCGTTGTCGTACCTGATCCGCGAGCTCGACGACGAGCAGTTCGAGCCGCACATCTACTGCCCGCCAGGCCCGGCGGCCGAGCTCTTCCGCGAGGCGGGGGCGCACGTGCACACGGGCCCGGTCGCGGGCTTCACGCACATCTGGGCGTCGACGTACCGCGGCAGGCGCTGGCTGCTGTTCGCACGCGAGCTCGCGCTCCTGCCGCAGCACGTCATCCGGTTCCGCCGGACGCTGCGCCGCAACCAGTTCGAGCTCGTGCACTTCAACGACTCGCCGCTGATCCCGGCGGCGTGGCTCGCACGTCGCGAGAACCTGCCGGTCGTCTGGCACCTGCGGTCGGCGCTTCCCGACGGCGGCAAGGACCGCCGCTCGGCGTTCGTGCGCGCGGCGATCCAGCGGCTCGCCACGACGTCGATCGCGATCACGCACGACGTCGCGAACGTCTTCGGAGTCGGCTCGACGGTCGTCCCGAACTCCGTCGACCTCCGAGCGCTTTCGCCCGGGCGACCCCGCGAGCGCCAAGTCCGCGCTCGGGCTCCCGCCCGACCGTCCGGTCGTCTCCTACTTCGGCTTCATCTACCCGTCGAAGGGCTTCCGCGAGTTCATCGAAGCCGCCGCACGCCTCCGCGACCGCGGGCTCGACGCGAGCTACCTGATCGTCGGCGGCGCGGTCCGCGGCGAGGAGTTCTTCCGCACGCTCGTCGGCCGCTCGCTGCAGCTCGCCGACCTGACGCGGAACTACGAGTCCGAGGCGAAGCAGCTCGTCGACGAGCTCGGGCTGACGGAGCTCTTCCGCTTCGTCCCGTTCACGCAGGACACCGCGAACCTGTACCAGGCGAGCGACGTCGTCGTCGCGCCGTCGCAGGGGCCGGAGCTCGGACGTCCGGTGATCGAGGCCGCCGCGTCGGGCGTGCCGGTGGTCGCGTCGGGGTCCCGCACCGGGGGCGGCGTCGTCGTGCCGGGCGAGACGGGCGTGCTCGTCGACAACTTCGGGCCCGAAACGCTCGCCGACGCGGTCGCGGACCTGCTCGCCGAGCCTTCGCGGCGTGAGAACTTCGGCCGCCTCGCGCGCGCGCATGCCGAGGAGAACTTCGACCCCGCGAAGAACGCGCGGCGCATCGAGGGCATCTACCGCCGCATCGCGCCGCTGCGCGAGCGGATCCCGGTGCTCTACGTCCACCACCGCCCGCAGCTCGGCGGCGCGCCGTCGTCTCTCGCGCAGCTGATCCGCAACCTCGACGACCGCTTCGAGCCCCACGTCTTCTGCCCGGAAGGGCCTGCCGCCGACCTTTTCGCCGACGCCGGTGCGACCGTGCACAAGGGCGAGGTCTCCATCTTCGCGCACGCGTGGGACTCACCCTACGAGGGCCTACGCTGGCTCGTCCTCGGCCGCGAGGTCGCCGCGCTGCCGCCGCACCTGCGCCAGCTCGAGCGCCTGATGCGCACGCACCGCTTCCCGGTCGTGCACTTGAACGACTCGCCGTTGCTCGCGGCCGCGATGGTCTCGCACCGGAACGGCGCGAAGGTCGTGTGGCATCTGCGCTCCGCGCTCGCCGGCGAGGGTCGCGACCACCGCTCGCGCGCGATCGGGGCGATGATGGAGCGCTGGGGAGACGCCGCGATCGCGATCGACCGCGACGTCGCAGAGCGGTTCCCGATCCGACTGCCGCTGACGATCGTGCACAACTCGGTCGAGCCGCCCGTGTCGCGCAACGGCGCGGGCAAGAGCCCGCTCGGGCTGCCACCCGACCGTGTCTTGATCGGCTTCGCGGGCTTCGTCCGCCGTCAGAAGGGCTGGCCGGAGCTCGTCGAGGCGGCAGACATCCTCGTCCGGGAAGGCGCCCCTGCGCACTTCGTGATCATGGGCGGCGGCGTTCGCCCGCCCGAGTACTTCCGAACGCTGCGCGGGCGCGCGCTCGAAGCGACCAACCTGCTGACCGACGAGGAGTCGGCGATCAAGGCGCTCGTGAGCGCGAAGGGCCTCGAGCCGAACTTCTCGTTCCTGCCGTTCACCGCGGAGACCGGCGAGATCTACAGCGCCCTCGACGTCGTGACCTTTCCGAACCAGGGCGTCGGACTCGGACGTCCCGTGCTCGAGGCCGCAACGTACGGGAAGCCCGTCGTCGCGTCGGGCTCGCGCGACGGCGCCGGGATCCTCTTGCCGGGCCGGACGGGGTTCCTGCTGGACGACGCGCGACCGGAGCGGATCGCAGCCGCGCTGCGCGAGCTCATCGCCGAGCCCGAGTTGCGAGCGCGCCTCGGCAGCGCGGCGCTCGACCATGCCCGCGAGCGCTTCGACCCGGTGGTGAACGCACGCGCGGTGGAGGCGGTCTACGACCAGCTCCTGGGCCTCGAGCCCGAGCCGGCGCCCGTGCCGCAGACCGCTCGCGTCGCAGCCTGATGTGCGGCCTCTGCGGTGTCGTCTCGCTCGGGCGGCCACCCGAGACGGAGACCGTTCGTCGGATGGCGTCAGCACTCGACCACCGTGGACCCGACGGCGACGGCTCGTTCGCCGACGACGGCGTCGCGTTCGGCTTCCGTCGGCTCGCGATCATCGACCTGAGCGATGCGGGCATGCAGCCGTTCGCCAGCGACGACGGCACCCTGCACCTGATGCACAACGGCGAGATCTACAACTACCGCGAGCTGCGTCGGGAGCTCGAGGGCAATGGTCATCACTTCCGCTCGCAGACCGACACCGAGGTGATCGTCCACGCGTACGAAGAGTGGGGTGACGAGTGCGTGCGTCGGTTCAACGGCATGTGGGCGTTCGCGCTCTGGGACGGCCGGCGGCAGAGGCTCTTCTGCTCGCGCGACCGCTTCGGCGTGAAGCCGTTCTACTACTCGTGGGACGGCGGCCGGTTCGCGTTCGCGAGCGAGCTGAAGGCCTTCCGCGCGGTTGGCGCGCTCGAGCCGCACCTGCCCGCGGTGCGCGACTTCCTCGAGCAGGGCTACGTCGACCACACGGACGAGACGTTCTTCGCCGGGATCCGCAAGCTCCCGCCGGCGCACTCGCTCGTCGTCGACGAGCGCGGGCTCCGGCTGAACCGCTATTGGGAGATCGAGCCGCGCGAGGTGGACGGTGACTCCGCCGACGCGGTGCGGGAGCTCTTCCTCGACGCGGTGCGCCTCCGCCTGCGAAGCGACGTCCCCGTCGGCACGTGCCTCTCGGGCGGAATCGACTCCTCGGCGATCGTCTGCGCGGTCGACCACCTGTTGCGCACCGAGGCCGAGAACGCACGCCCCGTCGGCGACCGCCAGCGCACCTTCACGGCGTTCTTCGAGGAGCGTGGGTTCGACGAGCGGCCGTTCGCGGAGGCGGTCGTCACGCAGACGCGTTCGCAGCCGAACTGGGTCACGTTCGACTCGCGCGAACTCGTCGACGTGCTCCCGTCGATCGTCCGCACCCAGGACGAGCCGTTCGGCTCCACGTCGATCGTCGCGCAGTGGTTCGTGATGCGCGCCGCCAAGGAAGTCGGATTGAAGGTGATGCTCGACGGTCAGGGCGCGGACGAGACGCTGGCGGGCTACCACGGCTACTTCGGGCCGTTCTTCGCCGACCTGCTGCGCAGCGGACAGCTGCGAGAGCTCGGAGCGGAGCTGCGGGCATACCGGACGCTCCACGGCGCCGGTGTCGGCACGGCCGCGGTCGCCCTGGCGCGTCCGTTTCTGCCCGAGCGCGTGCGCTGGGCGGCGCGCGGGCGCGTGCGCGGCGGCTCGGCGCTCGTGCACGCCGACCTGCCCGCGACCGCCGCCGAGCGCGTGAACGGCTTCGGAGGCGGCTATCTGCGCCGGCAGATGCACCTCATCCTGACGCGTCGCGGCTTGCCTGAGCTCCTGCACTACGAGGATCGCAACTCAATGGCGCACTCCCTCGAGGCGCGCGTCCCGTTTCTCGACTACCGGCTCGTCGAGCTCCTGTTCTCGCTCGGAGCGCATGACCTGATCGAGCGCGGAAAGACGAAGGCGGTTCTGCGCCGGGCACTGGGCGACCTGCTACCCCCAGTGGTGCGCGACCGCGTCGACAAGCTCGGCTTCGTCACGCCCGAGGCGGCGTGGCTCCGGAACGGACTCGGGGGACTCGCCGCCGACGTGTTCGCCTCCCGCGAGTTTCGCGAGCGCGGCTTCGTGAACGCCGGCGCGGCGCGGCGAAGCCTGGAACGCCACCGCACGGGCGAGCGCGCGGCCGGCTTCGAACTCTGGCGAGCGCTCTGCGTCGAGCTCTGGGCGCGAGAGTTCCTCTAGGGTCAGCGGCCGTGACGACGCAAGAGCAGGTCCGCGACTGGTGGAACCGGAACCCGATGTCGTACGACGTCGACGACCCGATTCCCTACGAGGAGGGCTCGCAGGAGTTCTTCCGCGAGATCGACCGCCGCATCTTCCACCCGCGCTACATGCGTCTCACAGCCGACGCGAGCGGGAAGCCGTTCTCGCTCTTCGTCGACTTCGACTCGCTTCGCGGCAAGGACGTGCTCGACGTCGGAATCGGGAGCGGGATCGCGACGCAGATGCTCGCCGAGGCGGGTGCGAACGTCACCGGCGTCGACCTGACCGACTGGGCCGTCGAGACGACGCGCCGCCGGCTCGCCGCGTTCGGCCTGGAGGCGGACGTGCGGCAGGCGGACGCGGAGCAGCTGCCGTTTGCCGACGCGAGCTACGACCTCGTGTTCTCGTGGGGCGTGATTCACCACTCGAGCGACATGGACCGTGCGCTCGCCGAGCTCGTCCGCGTGACCCGGCCCGGCGGGCAGGTCGTGCTGATGGTGTACCACCGTCGCTCGCTCTTCTTCCTCGTCTACCGCGGCTTCCAGGCGTTCCTGCCGCTCGCGCGCCGGCTCGGCCTGCACTTCGAAGGAGCGCGCGCAGGCGAGACGCGGGGGCTCATCGCGCGCCACTTCACGGTCCCCGAGCTGCGGAAGAAGCTGCTGGACGCAGGCTTGACGGACATGTGGATCAAGCCGTACGGCCAGGACGCCGAGCTCCTTCCCCTCCCGCGCAGGATCCGCCTCCCGATCACCGAGCGCATCCCGCGCTCGGTCAAGGACCCCATCCTGCGCAAGCTCGGGCACCAGCTCGGCGTTCGCGCGACGAGGCCGTAGTTGCCCCGCCTCCTGCTCGTCACCCCCGCGGAGCTGACCCGCGACGTCCGAGCCCGGCGCGCCGCCGCGGCCGCGATCGATGAGGGCTTCGAGGTGCTCGGGCTCTGCGGGCAGGTTTCCGGCGAGTCGCCAGTTCCCCTCGAGGGCGTGAGCATCGTCCGAGCGGGCCGAACGGCGCGGGTCGATCCGCGCTGGTTCGGGAACAGCGCCGCCAGGACGGAAGGACGTGCGCGCCGTGAGCTCCGCGCACTCTTCCGGCTCGCGCGACTGCTCGCGCGATCGGGACGGCTCTGGCGCGCGGGCCGCGGACTTCCCGCCGTCGACGTGGTGCACGCCAACGACCTCGACACGCTTCCGGCGGGGATCGCGCTCGCGCGCCGCGCCGGCGCGCGGCTTGTCTACGACGCCCACGAGCTCTACTCCGAGTTCGAGAAGCCTGCGCCGCGGCTCGCCCGGCGCCTGCTGCTCATGCTCGAAGGTTCGCTCGCCAGGCGGGCCGACGCGGTCGTCACCGTCAGCGAAGGCGTCGCGCGCGAGCTCCAGACCAGACTCCGGCTCGCCGAGCTGCCGCTCGTCGTCACGAACGCACCGCCGCGTGCCGAGATCGCACCGACCGGATCGTCGGATGGGCCGCTCCGCGTGGTCTACCAGGGCGGGCTCGGACCGGGGCGCGGCCTCGACGACCTCCTCACGGCCGCCGGTGCGAAGGACGTCCTGCTCACGATCCGGATCCGTATGGCCGACCCGAACGCGCTGCGGCAGATCGTCGCGAGCCGCGGGCTCTTCGACCGCGTGCGCGTGCTCGACCCCGTCCCTCCGGGCGAGGTGCTCGAAGCGCTCGGCGAGTTCGAGGTGGGCGTGATCTTCGACCGTCCGCAGTCGCGCAACAGCGACCTCTCGCTGCCGAACAAGTTCTTCGAGTATCTGATGGCCGGCCTGGCGGTTGTCGCGCCGCGCCTCGAGACGATCGGCCCGCTCGTCGAGGGCGAACGCCTGGGCCTGACGTACGCGCCCGACGATCCAGACGGCCTCCGCTCCTCGCTCGAGCGTCTTGCCGGCGACCGGGCATCTCTCGGTGAGATGCGTGCCCGCGCCCGCGAGCTCGCGCTGTCGAAGTTGAACGCCGAAGCCGCGGTCGAGGTGCTCGCGCGAGCGTGGGGCGATAATCGCGCCGATGCACGCTGACGCCGAGACCGTCGCGATCCTCGGTACGTCGGAGGTGCGCAGCTACCTCGACCGCACGGTGCGGGTGTGGCTCGGGCTGCCCGCGTCGGCGGACGCGCCGGTGCTCCCCGACCCGCTTGCGCGGCTGCTGCTGCGGCTGGAGGAGCACGAGACCGGCGAGCGCGACCGCTGGGGGCGCTGGGAGTTCGGTCTCTCGGAGAGCTATCGCGACGGCCGCCTCTGGGTGGCGGAGATCGACGAGTGGGTTGCCGATCGCCGCAGAGAGCTCTCGACGACGCACGAACTCGAGCCGCTTTGGCCCGGGCAGGGGCGTTTTGCCGTCTGCCTGACGCACGACGTCGACCTGCTCAGCGCGCGTTCCACGCCGCGGCAGGTCCTGCGGCACGCGCGCGCGGGGCTCGAGAGCGACGGGACGATCCGCCGGTTCGCCCGGCCGCCCGCGCGGGTCGCCCGCTCGCTTCGCGCCGGCATCGCGCGCGCCCCGGCGACGCGCGAAACGATCGAGCGGAGCGTCGAGCTGGAGACCGCGCGCAGCCTGACCGCCTCGTACCTCTTCACGCCGCCCCCCGGCCGCGACGCGAGCCGCTTCGACTGCGTGTACGCGCTCGACGACCCGTGCCGGTTTCGCGGCGCGCGCCGCAGCGTCGCTGAAATCATGCGCACGCTCGCAGATGAGGGGTTCGACATCGGTCTCCACGGGAGCTACCACGCGGGCCTACGACCGGGCGCGCTCCGCCGGGAACGCGACGCGCTCGAGCAGGCGACCGGGCTACCGATCGAGACAACGCGCCAACATCTCCTCCACTGGGACGCCCGCTGGACACCGGCGCTGCAGGAAGCGGCCGGCCTCCGTGTCGACTCGAGCCTCGGCTTCAACCGCAACGTCGGCTTTCGGGCAGGCACGTCGTTGCCATTCCGGCTCTTCGACGTCACCGAGCACAAACAGCTCCAGCTGCTCGAGGTGCCGCCCGTGCTCCAAGACGTCTCGCTCCTCGGAGCGTGGGGTCTCGAGCTGACGCTCGACCGCGCGCGGGAGCGCGTCGCCGAGTTCGTCACGACGGCAGAAGCCGCGGGGACGGCGGTCACACTCGTGTTCCATCCCGACAAGCTCGCCGAGCCCCGGTGGCTCGGCCTGTACGAATGGACGCTCGACCACCTGCTCGAGCGCAGAGCCTGGATCACCTCGCTGCGCGGCCTCGCGGAGTGGTGGCGCCTGCGGGAGGAGCGCGTGCTCGCGTGACGGAAATCGTCACGCTGGCCGGACCGCTCGAGCGACGGAAGCTCGCGTGGGTCTCCGACCTCTACGGTCGCGTCGACCCGAAGTACCGCCGCACCGACGTCCTTGAGCATCTGTTCACGGCGACGCGCGAACCTGCGCTGCACGCGTTCGCCGTCGACGGCAACCGGCCCGTCGGCCACTGCTGCGTCGTTCCGACGCCCGGCCGCGTCGGCCCGAGTCCACTGCGGGCCGGGAAGCTGGAAGCGCTCTTCATCGAGGAGAGCCACCGCGGCCGCCGCTCGGGGCAGCCGCCGGTCGTCGCGACGCTGCTCGAGCGCCTTTACGCCTTCTCCGACGAGCGGGGCCTCGAGCTGGTGCACGCGCTCGCCACGCCGGAGATCGGCCGCGTGATCCGCTTCACGGCGCTCGACGGGGTGGGCGAGCGGAGCCACGTCGCCGCCGCTTCCGCACAGAGGCTGCCGGCGAAGACGCTCGCAGCCACGCAACGCCTGCTGCTCGAGCTCGAAGCGGCGGGGACCGGGTCCCGGTTCGAACTGCGCACTCCCACTCAAGAGGACGTCGGTCTCGTCGAGGCGCGGACGGCCGCCGAGGGCCGCTGGACCGTCGCCCCGAAAGACGCGTGGAGCTGGTACGTCGAGTCGCCGCTTCTTCGTGTGCTCGAGGTCGCAGGCCGCCACGGATCGCGCGCGCTCGTCCAGCTCCCCGGCTCCCCCCGGGAGCCGTTTCGCCTGGTGGGGTGGCGTACGGAGCGGTCCGGCCTCCGATCGGCGCTCGCCTTGCTGCGGGCGGCGGGACAGGCGGCGCGGGAGTCGGGCGCAGCGACCATCCGCTTCCAGGCCTGGAACTCGCCGGCCGCGAACGGGGCCCTCAAGCGGGCCTGCCGGGTCGCCGGCTTCGTCCGGCGCCCGGATCTGACGACGGTCTGGGTGCGAACGCGACGACCCGGAGCTCGCCCGCGCCGACGCCGTCGTCTCGACACCCTCGCTCTACTTGGGCTTCTGAGGAAGTCGGTAGGGTCGCGGCAGTGAACGAGCTCGCGGGATCGCGGATCGTCGTGACCGGCGGCGCAGGCTTTATCGGCTCGCACCTCGTCGAGCAGCTGATCGATGCGGGCGTCGACGAGATCACCGTGCTCGACAATTTCGTGCGCGGAAGCCGCGGCAACCTCGACGCCGTCGCCGACGATCCACGCGTGGAGGTCGTCGAGGGCTCGATCACCGACCGGAGGCTCCTGGCGAAGCTGATGAATGGGCGTGACTACGCCTTCCACCTCGCCGCACTCTGGCTCTACGAGTGCGTGCACGAACCGCGCAAGGCGCTCGAGGTCAACGTCGGCGGAACGTACAACGTCGTCGAGGCCGCGCAGGAGGCAGGTTTGCGGAAGGTCGTCTACTCGTCGTCGGCGTCGGTGTACGGCGACGCGGTCGAGCTCCCGATGACCGAGGAGCACCCGTTCAACAACCGCACGATGTACGGCGCCACGAAGGTCGCCGGCGAGCAGTTCTTCCGTGCGTTCAACGAGCAGCACGGCCTCGACTGGGTCGGCCTGCGCTACATGAACGTGTACGGGCCGCGGATGGACTATCGCGGCGCCTACGTGAGCGTGATCATGAAGGTGCTCGACCGGATCGACGCAGGAGAGCCGCCGGTCATCTTCGGCGACGGCTCTCAGGCATACGACTTCGTGCATGTGCGAGACGTCGCGCGCTCGAACGTCCTCGCGCTCACGAGCGACGCGACCGACGCGTGCTTCAACGTGGGGACGGGCGAGCAGACGACGATCCGCGAGCTCGTCGACAACCTGGTGGAGCTCACGGGCGCGGACGTCAAGCCCCAGTACGAACCGCAGGCGGAGATGTTCGTGACGAATCGAGTCGGCTCGACCGACCAGGCGGAACGGCTGCTCGGCTTCCGCGCGGAGATCCCACTCGACGAAGGGCTGCGCTCCGTGGTCGAGTGGCGGCGCGCGGATCAGCGCGCCGCGGCCGCATGAAGGCGGGGCTCGCCGAACTCCTCCGCGATCCCGACGACCACTCACCACTCAGGTTGCGAACCGCGGAGGATCTCGGCGGAGACGTGCTTGCGGGCGAACTCTCGTCGCCGACGGGTCACACGTATGAACTGACGAAGGGCATCCCCCGCTTCGTCCACGAAGTTGGCCAGGCGGCGGCGAGCTTCGGCTTCAAGTGGACGAGGCGAAGCTCGTGGGGCTCAGCCGGCATGCAGCGTTCCAACGCCGATTGGATCGTGCGCAAATACGGCTTCGACTCGCAAGGGGAGATGCGCGAGTTCTTCGCGGGACGGCGCCTGATCCTCGACGCGGGCTGCGGCGGGGGCTTCACCACCTCGCACTGGATGGCCCCCGGCTGGAGCGGCGGCTCCGCACGCTGGGTGGGCGTGGACATCTCGGCCGGAATCGACGTTGCTCGTCAGCTCCTCGGCGCCTGCGGAAACGTCGAGTTCGTCCAGGCGGACGTGCTCCGGCTCCCCTTCGCCGACGAGACGTTCGACACCGCCTTCTCCGAGGGCGTCCTCCATCACACGCCGTCGACCCGAGAGGCGCTCGCCGCGCTCGCCCGTGTCGTCGAACCCGGAGGAGAGCTGCTCTTCTACGTCTACCGGAGGAAAGGGCCGCTGCGCGAGTTCGCCGACGACCACGTGCGATCGCTCGTCAGCGAGCTCCCGCCCGAGGAGGCCTGGGAAGCCCTCCGGCCACTGACGCGGCTCGGTGAGGCCCTCTCGCGCGTCGAAGGCGAGGTCGAGGTCCCCGAGGACGTCCCGCAACTCGGCATCAAGGCCGGCCGGTATCCCGTGCAGCGACTCTTCCACTGGCACGTCGCGAAGCTCTTCTGGAACAACGACTACTCGTTCGACGAGAACCATCACATCAACTTCGACTGGTACCACCCGGAGTACGCGAATCGTCAGACCGAGGAAGAGCTGCGCGGTTGGTGCGACGAGCTGAAGCTCGACGTCGAGCACTTCGACGTGCAGGAGAGCGGCTTCACGGTGCGAGCGCGGCGCACGTAGCGGCGAGACCCTCTTCGAGCGTCACGCGAGGGTCGACGCCAAGCACGGTTTTCATCCGCGAGTTGTCGCCGACGAGGTTTCCGCCGCGGCTGCCCGATGTGTGCTCGAGGATGGGGTCGCGTCCCGCCACTCGGCCGATCGTGCGGACAAGGTCGTCGATCGCGACCACCTCGTCGCCCGCGACGTTGAAGACGTCCGAGCTTCCCAGCGCGAGCGCCGGCTCGAACACGCGGATCGCGTCATCGACGTAGACCGGATTGATCCGCAAGCCGGGCGTACCCTCCACGGTCACCGGCTCGCCCCGGAGCACACGTTCGGCCAGCGTGGGTACGAGCATCCGCCTCTGGCCCGGTCCGTACACGAAGAAGAAACGGAACACGATCGTGTGGAAGACGCTGCGGTAGTTGCCGATCACCTGCTCGGCGACATGCTTCGAGGTTAGGTAGAAGTCCAGCGGCAGGACCGGGTCGGTCTCGACGAGGGCGTCGTAGCTCTGTGCGTAGATCCCGCCCGTCGACGCGAAGATGAAAGTCTTCGCACCGGCTGCGCGCGCGTGCTCGAGCAACGAGAACGTGCTGAGAACGTTGATCGAGAACATGTCTTCGGCCCCGTCCGGGAAGTCGCGGTAGCGACGTGACTGGGCCAGATGAACGACGGCGTCGAGCCGCTGCGGGAGCGCGGCCAGGTTCAGAGGCAGCGCGAGGTCCTGCTCGATCCACTCGGCCCGCATCTCCGGTCGTCCACGCCCGACCGCAACGAGCTCATGCCGCTGAGTCAGCTCGGCCGCCAGATGACGACCGATGAACCCCGTCGCTCCGGTGAGCAGGATCTTCACGACCGCAGCTGCCTGAACAGGGGAAGAGTCCTCAGCGCCCGCGTCTCGCGTGTGTCCAGCGCCCCTGAGGCGAACAACGCCGCGACGAATGCGAGGCAGTACGCGAGCTTGAGAGGGAGGGCAAGGGCGAATTCGAGGTCGGGAAGCAGCCCGGCGCCGACGGTGAACGCGACTATCCACGCCGCCAGGAGCGCCGTGCGGCGGATCTCGTAGCGCACGGGCCAGAGTCTCGCCGCTACAAGCGCGTACCCGAGTGTCAAGGCCGCGGAGCTGACCGCAGTCGCCCAAGCCGATGCGAGCATCCCCCACACGGGGACGAACGCGAGGTTCAGCCCGAGGTTCAGGACGGCACCGGCAGCCGACAAGCCGGCGATGTACCCCGTCCGATGTCGCAGTGAAATCCCTGCACTCGTCACCTGGATCGTCGCGAACGCGACGGCGGCGAGGGCGAGGGGCCCGATAGCACCCCTCGCGTCGGCGAACTCGGACGGCGTGAGCAGCGCGAGGACCTCGGGTGCGAAGGTGGTCACCGCCACGGCGAGTGCGCCGAACACCAGAAGGATGTACGTGAGCACGCGACCGTACATTGACGCCGCGGCGCCTTCGTCGCGCTCGTACGCGAGGACGGCGTGCGGCGACCACGCCAGCCCGAGCGGGCCCAGCAGGAACGACAGGACGCTGGCGATCGAGGCCGCGACGGCGTACAGCCCGAGCTCCCGGTACGAAGCGAGCTTCGCGAGCACGATCCGGTCGGAAACCGTGAAGACCCAGCCGGCGAACGCGGCCGGCACGAGCGGAAGCCCGAACGCGAGCATGCGACGAAGTACCCGACGCGAGAACGCCGGAGCGAGATAGGCTCGCGCGCTCCAGACCCGCAGCGGGAGGATCGAGAAGGCGGCCGCAAGCGTTCCGAGGAGAACACCTTTCACTCCGAGATCGCGATCGATCACCAGGTAGAGGCTGAGGCCCACCCCGATCACGGCCGTGGCAACGTTTTGGAAAGCGAACGCCCCAGGCCGAAACTCGTTGCGCAGCACCTGACTGAGTAGCGAGCTGACCGCCGTCACCGGAGCGGTGACGAGCGCGATCGCGATCAGGTCCGCGTTTCCATCAGATCCGAACGCCCAGCGGGAGATGGAGGCAGAGAACGGTAGGAGCAGGAGCACGGCCACCGTGCTCGCAGCTGCCACGAAGAGGATGAGCGTCGAGGTCAACACACGCCGCTCACCGTGGTCGTCGGTGGCAAAGAAGTAGCGTCCTAGCGCCGCGTCACCTCCGAAAACGAGCACGACGTTGAGCAGGAACGTCAGCGTGATAAGGAAGCTCCAGACACCGAACTCGGCCGGCTCGAGCAGGCGGCTGTAGATCGGCAAGGTGAGCAGCGCTGCCGCACGGAGAACGACGTCCCCTGAGCCGTAGATCAACACATCCCGGGCGACGCGCCGGATCGAGCCGCCGGTGGCGACGCTCATCGCGATGTCAGCTCTGGGCCAGCTTCGGCGAACGCGGCGCGCAACTCCGATTCGCCCGGCGGCTCATCCCACACGAGCTCGGACCCGTTCGGAGTCGGATAGCCCTGTCGCAAGAAGCTCGGCTCGCGGGCGTCGGTGAAACGAGCCTGAACGGTAATCCTCGGCTGTCCGCTCGTATTGTGACCAGAGCGATGAGCAAGGAACTGCGAGAAGACGATCACCTCGCCGAACTTCAACTCAGCAGTCGAGATAGGAAGTGCGGGCAACGCGTGGTCAGGGATGGCGAAGCGCCGCGGGTTCGACAGCTCTTCAGCTCCGAGGTAGCCGACCAGGTGACTCCCCGCCATCACCTCGATCGTGCCGTTCGACGCGTCCACGTCTTGGAGGGGGAGCCAGAGCGTGACCGAGTTGACGCTGCCCTGTCCGTACCGCCAGTCCTGATGCCACGGTTGCATGTAACGCTCGTCGTCCGGCATGTCCGTCCGGACTTCCGGGCGCGTCGAGACGATCGGCGAGCGCAAGCCGAGCTTCGCGAGCAGCAGGACCACCCGCTCGTCGGCGCCAAGGCCGTACACGGGAAGGACGTCCCACATCCGGCGGGCGCACTGGCCCCACAGAGCGGGTTCCCGACGGTAGAGCTCGGTCAAGAGCTCTTGGGGGGAAAGCTCGGGCGCAAGGTGGTTAAGCCGCTCGACGAAGAGCGAGAGCACATGCTCCCTCGCCTCGGTCACGCGGTCGCGCGTGACGAGGTCGGTCAGAACCACGAAGCCGTTGCGGCGATAGTCCGCCTCGAAGTCGTCCGTCAGCCGATGTCGCGTAAGACTCGTCACGGGAACGGGCTGTACCAGTCGACTCCGAGCGCCTCGAGCCGGGCTCGAGCGGCGCGCTGCGGCGGAAAAGTCAGCAGCACTCTATCCATCGGTGCGGGTGCCTCCTCGAGCGCTCGAACCGGGAACGGAAAATTCGTCGCAAAACGTCCGGGGTTGTCCTCGAACGCGACGGTAATGCGAGCGCGCTCGAGATTGGTGTAAGCGAGCAGCAGCGCGAGCGAGTCGCCCGTACCCCAGACCGCGATCGGACCGGAGTCACGCGCGAGCCATTCGTCGACACGCCGAAATCGATTGTCCCACTCGCGGACCGCTTGGCGAACGCCGCTCTCGTGCCGAACCAGACGACTTCGACCCCCTCTGTCCGGGACGAAGCTGGCAAGCACGAAACCTGGGAGGGCCGAGTTGTCAAGACCAAGGCCGACGAGGCGAAGACCTTCGAGCGCTGCGGCCTCCTCGAGCTGACTCGAGTGGAAGTGGTGGAGGTGGTCTGCGAAGAACAGCTCCGACGTTGGGTGGTCGAGGCATGGAGCGATGACAACCAACCGCCCTCCAGTGGCGAGTTGCGCAGCAAGCCGGCGCAGAAACGCGCGCGGCGAAGGGACGTGCTCGATCACGGCGACGGTGTGGATGAGGTCGTACTTGTCAACGGCGTCCGCGTAAGAACCGACTGTTACCTCGAGACCGTGGTTTCGGGCTGCCGCCACCGCTACTGGAGAGACGTCCAGCCCCTCAAGCGCCGTGCCGGGCAGGCGTTCACGAAGGCGCAGGAGCAGGCTGCCCTCTCCGCAGCCCACCTCGAGCGCCGACGTGGGCGTGCCTTCGACGTGCTCGAGCAGCCAATCCGCGAGCGCGTCGCTGCGGCGAATCGGTCCCCCCTCCGTGAAGACGACGGGCTCGGCCGCCGCAGCCCGGGTGGCCAGCGTGTACTCCTCTGCGTAGTGCGCCGCCAGCGCGGCTGCGGACACCCCGACGCCGTTCCTGACCAGACCGCAGGCGACACATTCGATCTTGCGAAGATTCCAGTCGACGATGCGCGAGTCGCTCGCGAGTGTCGGTGCGCTCCGCTCGAGCACCACGGTGGCGTCCGCAGCTCCGCACAGGTCGCAGCGCCCGGGATCATAGGCTTCGCTCACGGGGGAAGCCGATGGTCGACGAGGGGGTGGCGAACCTTCGGCCTTCGCTGCGCGTACTCCGAATCCGGTGAGAGCAGCCCATCGAGCTCGCGAGGAGAGCCGTCCTCGATGTGCCTGTAGACGGACTCGAAGACGAACAGCGCCGACTCGTACGAGTGGTACTTCTCCGCGTACGCCCGGGCCGCGAGTCCCAGGTCGCGTCGAAGCGACGGCTCTTCGACGATCCGGCGGAGGTTCGGCGTGATCGTCTCGACAGTCGTCGAGACGATCGGACACTCGCTCAGAAAAGAGCGCGTGTCGAACAGCTGTGTCGTTTCCTCGTCCTCGAGATTGCACAAGACCGGCAGACCCGAAGCCAGCGCCTCGATCGCGGCCAGGCCATAACCTGGAAGGACGAACTGGTCGGCGAGCACGTCGACCTCGCGCATCGTCCCCCGGACAACCGGGTTCGGCGTCCCCTCGAGCAAGACGAGCTCGATCTGGAGACCCTCACCCCGAAGCTCCTCCACAGCCGCCAGCAGCTCGTCGGTCCCCTTCAGATGCCGATGGTTCGGCGCGTGGAATACGCGGACGGCGCCGTTCCTTCCGTCGAAGGTTGAGTATTCCCGTTTCGGCTCCCAGTCTTCGACGTCGACGCAGACGAAGTTGCCGAGCGCCGCGTCGTAGCGAGGCAGACCCTCGATCGTGAAGCCGACGATGACCGCGTCCGCATGTCTCGCCCAATAGGCGAGTCGTCGTCGCGTTTGCGCTTCGCGCGCCACGAGCTGAGGGGAGCCGCGGAGGAACGCTTCGCGCAGGCTCGAGTCGTCGACCTCTGACGGAAGCGCAACGTCCGCACCGTAAGGGATCACGACCGTTCGAACGCCGGCGCGACGCAGAAGCTGCGCTTCGAGCCGCCATAACGGCGTCTGTGAGAGCGGCCCCCCTGAATACGGCAAGTGGAAGAAGCGTGCGTTGCGCAGGATGTACGCGAACGCGTAGAACGGCCCGCATGCTCGACGCAGTGGACCGACGGCAAGCACCCGTGGCACCAGATCGGCAAAGACCGTGTCGTAGTCGGCCCGGCTGTTGATGCGCGTGTACACGTTCTCGACGAGCGTGAGCGATCGGTGACCCCCACGCCTCAGCGCTTCGCTCCAGTAGTGGTTGTTCAGGATCGGCACCGGGCCCCAGACGAGCGTGTCCTGTCGGTTTTTACCGGCGAGGGCGACGAGCGCGAGCCACGGAAGCGCAAGGGCTGCAATGAGCGAGCGCAGAGCAGACCCGAGCGATCGTCTCACTGATCTGGGTCGAGCAGAGCCGCTCCGAAGCCCTCGCGACCATAGTTGTTGCCGTTGTAAAAGAGCCACCGGCGACCGCCGGCCTCAAAGACCCATGGGTAGCACTGTGCCGCTGAGTCCCAACCCGCGGGCGACGGGTCGATTCCAGCCTCCGCGTCCCGGCGGCTCCAGTCCAGCCCGTCAGCCGAACGCGCGACGCCGATTCGATAGCCGAGGCCCTCGTCACGGGAGTACCACATCTCGTACGCGCCGGACGATCCGATGACGCACGGCCTCGCGATGTTCGTCTCACGGGGGCCGAGCCCGATGCACACGCGACCGTCGCGGCGCCAGACGACACCGTCGTCGGACTCCGCATACTTGATGTCGTACCGCGACCGCAGTCCATGTTCACCGTTCATCCAGCCCGTGCCCGAGACGTACCACATGCGCCACGTCGACTGCTCGAGGCGCACGCAAGGGGAGGTGACGAGACACGGGTCATGCTCGCTGCGCGACACGATCGGCGCCGACGACTCGCGCACGAAAGAGTCGCCGCCGTCGTCGCTGACGGCGAGGCCGATCGACGCGTAGAAGAGCGGCGCCGGCGTGCCGGCATTCCAGCCGATGTAGTAGAGGAGGAGCCGTCCCTCTGCCTCGACGAGCGACGCGGGATACACGCCGTCCCCGTCGAAGGCGCCGAGAGGGCCGGGCGAGAGCGCCGGACGATCCGCGACCGCGAGCACTTCTGGACGCTGGTCGAGCAGGACGTCGACCCAGCCGATGTGAGAGCGGTTCCGCTCGTCGCGAGATGCCGAGAACACGCGGACACTGTCTTCGCCGGTCCGGTGGGCGAGTGGCAACGCGGCATGTGTCCGCCGCCAAGGATCGGATCCGTCGGGGCCCCAGACGAGGCCCAGCTTGCGCCACGTCATCGATCGAAGCGGACGTGGATCGTCCACTCGTAGAGCGCGTAGTCGTCCACGAGCACGACGTCCGGCGACAACTCCCCCCGGCAGAACTCGACGTACGCCTGCGGGTCGGCGTAGAACAGCTTCGGATCGCGCCAGTCCACGTTCGTCGTCAGCAGGTTGAAAGCGAGACCTGACCTCGACGTAGCGGCGAGCTGCGCGCAGCTGAGTCCTGACGTAAACGTCCCAGTCCGCTTCCGCGACATCGAGCTTGACGTTGAACGGCCCGCACGCGAACGAGTAGTCGACTTCCTCGGTCGGCTGGGCGCTCTCGACGACTTGGGCGCGCGGGTCGCGCAGTCGCTCCCTCGCGGCGACGGCCATCTCCGCACTGATCTCGTAGCCCACGTAGCGCTCGAGGCGCGCGCCGAGGCGTTCGTCCAGGTAGTCGAAGAGCGCGCCATAGCCGCAGCCGAGGTCGGCTACGGCTAGCCGCTCCGCAGGCGCAGGCAGAACCGCCGTGAGCTTGTCGAAGCGAAGCCGGTGGGACTCGCCGTCTCCCCAGCCGACGCCCTGTGGCGCGAGTCCGTGCTCCGCGAGACTGGCGGAGTAGAGCCCCGCAACGCCACGTAGCGCGGAGCTTCGATCAGAGCCTGAGGTCATCGCTCGTCCGCTCGTCGAGCTCGGCGCGTGGCCCGAGGTAGACCTCACGCTCGCCGGTCGTGCGCATCACGACCGCACCTGCTCCGATCACGCACCCCTCGCCGATCTCGATCCCGTCCCGGATCGACGCGTTGATGCCGAGGTAGCAGCACGCGCCGACGCGCACATTTCCCGAGACGACGACGTGCGAGGTGACGAAGCAGTGGTCGCCGATCACGGAGTGGTGCCCGATGTGGTTGCCGCTCCACAGCACGACGTCGTCCCCCAGCGACGCATAGGGCTGGACGGTGTTGTTCTCGAAGACGAAGACGTTCCTGCCGACCTCGAGCGTCGGAAAGGTCGTGGCTCGCGGACTCACGTACGAGGCGAGCGTGTAGCCCAGCGCTGCCGCCTCGGCGCAGAGCGCCGCCCGCAGACGATTCACGTCTCGGGCACCGACGGCGACGAAGACGTCGTGTTGGCCGGGGGGATAGCGGTCGACGAGCTCCTCGAAGGGCACGATCGGCAAGCCGCGCAATTCGTTCTCACGGACGTACTCGCCGTGCAGGGTGAACGCGGACGTCGTGCGGCCCCCGTCGTACTCGAACAGGTAACGCGCGCACTCGGCGAACGGTCCGGTTCCGAAGATCACGAGCGGGCGTGGCAAGGAGCTACTCCTCGAGGGCCGAGTACGGGACGACAAAGAAGCCCGGGAACTCGTCCATTATCGCGGCGGGCTCGCGGCGCAGGAGCGACCGGTCGTTCACCTTGATGCTGTAGGCGTAGCTGCGCTCCTCGGCGCCCCACTTTCGCTTGAAGCGCCGCAGAGACTCCTGGGAGAGCCATGTGCCACCCCAGTTCCAGCGCTTGAGCCCGCGTTCGATCGCGTCCTCGAGCGCCGCGGCCAGCACGAGGGCGAGGGGCTGCTCCGCGCGGTGGCGATGACAGATCGCAGGGGTGAAGTACTCGATCGTCTGCGCCAGCTCGAAGGTGAGCAGGGCCGCGACGACCTCACCCTCCCGCATGGCGGCCCACACGCGGTAGTCGTCGCCCGATCGCAGACGCTGCTGGACCAGGTCGAAGAACCGTTGCTCCTTCGGGAGCCCCCCGAGGGCGCGGATGTTCTCGTCGTGGAGCTGGTAGAGCCGGGGCAACGCCTCGTCGCGCCGAACGGCGTCGATGCCTGCGCGCCGGGCCCGTTGCACGTTCCGACGCGCACTCGGCTCGACTCGCCGCCACAGCTCCTCGACGGACTCCAGCGGGGTGACATGTGCAAGCCGCTGCTCGAGGAGATCGGCCGGGTAGCCCTCTGTACGCCGTTCGCGAAAGGGATTCGGGACGACGGTCGCGGCGAGCGTCTCGGCGGTCTCGGCCAACCCGGCATACGCGCGTCACCAGAGCCGTCTCGGCCTCGAGCGAGACGGCAAGCACGTCGCCGTTGCTGCCGTAGTACGGGAGTGAATTCAAGACGCGGCCCGCGGATCCCCCGGCGGCGAGCAGCGGTAGTACGCCCCGAAGCTCGTCGTCCTCCCAGGCGCCGAGGTAGAGCTGCTCGCAGCCGAGGAGCTCGACGAGGAGGTCGCGGTAGGCGAGGGAGTGGTAGAAGAGCCCGTCCGGCTGACTGCGTACGAACGCCTCGTACCGCTCCTCCTGGTCGGAGCGGAGCGGCTCGACGATCACGGACGAGCGCCGCCGAGGAAGATCCGGCACCAGTGCTCGAAGTTGAGCAGCGACCAAAGCAGCAGGCGACGGTTCTGCCGGCCGCTCAAGTGCTCCTCGACGAGCGCCTGAACCGAGCGCGGCTCCAGGAACTCGTAGAGCATTGCGTCGTCGTTCCAGATCACGTCGCGAACGTAGTCGATGCTCTCGCCCCGGAACCAGGTCGCGTCGGGTCCCGAGAAACCCTGCTTCGCGCCTTCGGCCGCGCCGTTCTGGACGTAGCGGCCGAGCACCTGGCGGAGCAGCAGCTTGCCGTCGCCGGTCGCTCGGTAGTACCGCTCGGTCTTAGGACTCGGCTCGTTCTCGTTCAGCCGCACGACGTCTTCGAGATGTCGCAGCTTCAATCGCGCCGGCACGCGCTGTGCAAAGTCGACGAGGTCGTTGTCGAGGAACGGCACGCGCTCCTCCAGGCCGTGCGCCATCGCGAGCTTGTCGCCGACGACGAGCAGTCCGTGCAGGAACGTCTTCGCCTCGAGATGCAGTGAGTAGTTCAGGTACTCCGTCGGCGTCTCGGGTGCATGCCCACGTTCAGGCAGCACGTCTCTGAAGACATCGATCGTGCGGAGGCCTTCGATCTCCTGCCTGACCTGTGGCCGAAAGAAGCCGTGGAGAAGGCTGTTCGGTATCAGTCGATGCCAAAAGCCGTAGTACTTCTCCAGGTAGTGCTCGAAGTCGTCGTTGACCACGGCGCGGTAGTAGCGCCACGGGTAGCCGGCGAAGAGCTCGTCGCCGCCGACGCCGGTCAGAACGACCTTGACGAACTTGCTCGCGAGGCGCGAGACGTAGAAGTTCGGATAGCTCTGTCCGACACGCAGGTCCTCGAGGTGCCAGACGAGGCTCGGCAGGCAGCGCGTCATGTCACCGGCCTTCAGGACGGACTCGTAGTGCTCGGTCTTCGCGAGGTACGACATCCGCTCGGCCCGCTCACGCTCGTCGAACCCCAGCTCGAGCCCGGATGCCGACGTCAGGTCAAAGCCGACGGTGAACGTGGCGAGGTAGGGCAGGCGGCGTGCTGCGATCGTGGTGATGCTGCCCGAGTCCATCCCTCCGCTCAGGTACGCGCCGACGTCGACGTCGCTTACGAGTTGCCGCTCGACCGCACGGTGGAGCAGCCGGTCGAGCTCCTCTTCGTAGGCCCTGTCGGGCAAAGCATCGTCCGGCTCCACGAACGAGAAGTCCCAGTAACGGACCGGTTCGACGCCCCGGTCGGCCGAGATGAGCGCGTACGTGCCTGCCGGTAGCAGCTGGACGCCGTCGAAGAGCGTGCCGTCGTCGAACGAGTTCTGGAACGTGAAGTACTGGAGGAGGTGTGGCTTGCTGACCTTGGCGCGAAAGCGCGGGTGCTCGAGAAACGCCTTGATTTCCGATGCAAAAAGGAGATCGCCGCCGGCCTCGGCGTAGTAGAGAGGTTTGATCCCGTAGCGATCGCGTGCGACCATCAGCCGACGCGTGCGACCGTCCCAAAGCGCGAAAGCGAACATCCCGTTGAAGCGCTCCACGCAGGACGGCCCCCACTCCTCGTACGCGTGCACGACGACCTCGCTGTCGGTACGCGACCGGAAGACATGACCGGCGCGCTCGAGCTCCCGCCGTAGCTCGAGGAAGTTGTAGATCTCGCCGTTGTAGGTGAGGACGACCTCGCCGGTCTCGTTCGCGATCGGCTGGCGTGCCGCGTCGCTCAGGTCGATGATTGCAAGGCGGCGATTCCCCAGGCCGATCGGTCCATGGCGCCACACACCCTCGCCGTCGGGGCCGCGGTGGGCAATCGCACGCGTCATGCGGCAGAGGACGCCCTCGTCGACGGACGCGCCCTCGCTTCCGTAGATACACACGACTCCGCACACGGCGGTCTAGGTTAGAGCCTTGCGCCCGATCCGCGTCCTCCACGCACCCGCGGCTGTCGGCGGCCATGCACCGCAGCTTGCGCGCGCCGAGCGGCGGCGTGGGCTCGAAAGCGTGTCCGTCCTCCTCGAGCCGACGCCTCAGGGTTACGTCGTCGACGAGGTCCTGGCGCCCGAAGGCTCTTCGAGGCTCCGCAGAGAGCTCGCGCGCGGACGTTTGCTCGTTCGCGCATTCCGAGAGTTCGACGTCGTCCACCTGAACTTCGGCTCGCCGCTGACTCCGCGGCGCTATCCCGCGAGCGTGCTCGGCGCCCGAGGGCCGTCGGCGCGCCTCTTCGACCTGTACGCCGGTGCCGTGGAGTTCCGCGAGCTCGCGCTGCTGAAGCGCGCCGGCAAGGCAATCGTGGTCACGTACCAGGGCGACGACGCGAGGCAGGCGCGAAGCGCGCCAGAGCTCCCTCCCGGCTACTACGACCCGGAGCTCGACGAGCGAAAGCGTGAGTGGATCCGCCGCGTCGACCGGTACGCGGACGTGATCTATGCCCTGAACCCCGACCTCCTTCACGTGCTTCCTGCGCGTGCCGAGTTCCTGCCGTACGCGAGCGTCGATCTCCGCGACTGGACTCCGGAGACTCAGCCGCCCGAACCGGTCCCCGTCGTCGTCCACGCACCGTCCGACCGGAGGGCGAAGGGCACCGATGCGGTTTTGGCGGCGTCGGCCGATCTCGATCGCCGCGGCGTCGCGCACGAGCTCGTCCTCGTCGAGGGAGTCACTCGCGAGGAGGCGCGGCGAACATACGCGCGCGCGGACGTGCTGGTCGACCAGGTCGTGATCGGCTGGTACGGCGGGTTGGCGGTCGAGCTGATGGCCCTCGCGAAGCCGGTCGTAGCGCACGTAAACGTCGGCGATCTCGATGCGCTTCCGGAAGCGATGCGATCCGAGCTGCCGGTGATCGACGCGGACGCAGAGTCCCTTGCCGAGGTCCTGAACGAGCTGCTGACGACGCGGAGGCACGAGCTCCCAGAGATCGGTCAGCGCAGCCGGACCTACGCCGAGAAGTGGCACGACCCGGACGTCGTCGCCGCGCGCACCGAAGCGGCCTATCGCGAGGCACTGCGCCGGTAGCATCGCGCGCCGTGACTGCGATCCTCGGCCTGAACGCCTTCCACGGCGACGCGGCCGCGGCCCTCGTTATCGACGGTGAGCTCATGAACGCCGTCGAGGAAGAGCGGCTCAACCGCGTCAAGCACTGCGCCGGGTTTCCGGAGCTGGCCGCTCGCTGGTGCCTTGAGGATTCCGGGCTGGACCCTCGCGAGCTCGACCACGTCGCGATCGGTCGCGACCCGCGCGCGAACATCGGCGCGAAGGTGATCCGTACGATCCTGACGCGCCCGAGCCCGCGCTACGTGATGGAGCGCTTCCGCAACGCCACCAAGGTTCGAGACGTGAAGACGCAGGTGGCTGAAGCGCTCGGCGTGAAACCCGAAGCGTTACGCGCCGATGTTCACAACGTCGAGCACCACCTCGCGCACGCTGCGAGCGCGTTCTTCGTCTCACCGTTCGACGAGGCTGCGGTGCTGACGCTCGACGGCTTTGGCGACTTCGCATCGTCGATGCTCTGCCACGGGCACGACAACACGCTCGAGGTCCTCGACCGGGTGCTCTTCCCGCATTCGCTGGGGATCTTCTACACGGCCGTCACGCAGTGGCTCGGGTTCCCGAAGTACGGCGACGAGGGCAAGGTGATGGGCCTCGCGCCGTACGGCGACCCCGAGCAGTTCCTCGACCGCATGCGCGACCTGGTGAAGCTCGACGGCAACGGGTTCGAGCTCGAGCTCGACTTCTTCGTGCACCACAAGGAAGGCGTCGACATGACGTGGGACGAGCAGACGCCCACGATCGGGCGGCTCTTCTCCGACCGGATGGAGGAGGCCTTCGGGCCGGCCCGCGAGCCGCGGAGCGAGCTGACTCAGGCGCACCGGGACGTCGCGGCCGCGCTCCAGCGGATGCTCGAAGAGGCGTACCTCCACCTCGTGCGCGCCGCGCACAGACGCACCGGCTCGAAGAACCTCTGCCTCGCGGGCGGCGTCGCCCTGAACGCGGTCGCGAACGGACGGATCCGCCCGGAGACCGAGTTCGACGGCGTCTACGTGCAGCCGGCAGCAGGCGACTCGGGGATCGCGGTCGGCGCCGCCTACTACGTCTGGAACCAGGAGCTGGGACAGCCGCGGTCGTTCGTGATGGAGCACGCGTACACCGGACCCGAGTTCGGCGAGGCCGAAGCCGACGCCGCGATCCGCGCGGCCGGCTTCGACCCCGAGCGGCTCGACGACGACGCCCTCTTCGCGTACGTCGCCGAGCGGATCGCCGAGGGCGACGTCGTCGGCTGGTTCCAGGGGCGGATGGAATTCGGGCCCCGCGCACTCGGCAACCGCTCGATCGTGACCGACCCGCGGCGCGAGGACATGAAGGAGATCCTCAACGCGCGCATCAAGCATCGCGAGCCGTTCCGCCCGTTCGCGCCATCGCTTCTGGCCGAATCGGCGGGCGAGTGGTTCGAGCAGGACTACACGTCGCCGTTCATGGTCCTCGTCTACAAGACGCGCGAGGACAAGCGCGACAAGATCCCTGCGGTGAACCACATCGACGACACCGGCCGGCTTCAGACGGTCGAGGAGCGGGTGAGCCCGCGTTATTACCGGTTGATCAAGGCGTTCGGCGACAGGACAGGCGTGCCGATCGTCCTCAACACGTCATTCAACGAGAATGAGCCGATCGTGATGACGCCCGAGCACGCAGTCGAGACGTTCGCGAAAACGAAGATGGACCTCCTCGTGCTCGGCAACCTCGTCGTTCGCCGCAACAGCCGCTAGGCCTAGGGCCCGAGCCGTCGCAGCGCCTCGACGACGCGCCCTTGCTCGGCGTCGGTCATCTGCGGATAGAGCGGCAGCGCGAGCGTGAGCCGGTCGCTCAAGACCGAGTTCGGGAAATCCTCGGGACGCTCGTCGAACTGACCCGCGAGCACCGCCGCGTGCGTGCCCTGGCGCGTGGCGATCCCCTCGCCCTCGAGCGCGGCCATCAGCCGGTTCCGCCGCTCGTGCAGCTGGTGCACGTTGTCGAGCGTCGGCTCCTCGGGCGCGTAGAGGCACACGTACGCCTGGTAGCCGTGCACCGAGCCCTCCGGAACGACCGGCGTTCGAAGCCACTCGAGGTCGGCGAGCTCTTCGTCGTAGCGAGCGGCAACCCGCCGACGTCCCTCGAGGATTCGCTCGAGGCGGTCCATCTGCGTCGAGCCGAGCGCGCCCTGGATGTCCGTGAGCCGGTAGTTGAAGCCGATCCGCTCGTAGTCGCTCAGCAGGAACGAGCCGGCTTCGTGGTGCCGCTTGAAGTCGGACTTCGTGGCGCCGTGGTCGCGAAGCGAACGCGCGAGAGCGGCGAAGTCGTCGCGCTGCGTCGTCAGCATGCCGCCCTCGCCGGTCGTGATCGACTTGCGCGGATGGAAGCTGAACGTCGCACAGTCGCCGAACGTGCCTGTGTGGCGACCTCGGTACCAGCCGCCGAGAGAGCACGCAGCGTCCTCCACCACCCACAGGCCGTGACGCCGCGCGAACGCAAGCACGGGATCGAGGTCGGCCGACAGGCCGAACAGGTGCACCGGGACAATGCCGACGGTCCGCTCCGTGACGAGCGAGTCGAGTTGCGCGACGTTCAGGTTGTACGTGTCGAGGTCGACGTCGACGAACACGGGCCTGCCGCCGCGCTCGGCCACCACGTTCGCCGTCGCCACCCACGTGAAGCCCGGAACGATCACTTCGTCGCTCGGTCCGACGCCGAGGGCGACCATCGCGATCTGCAGCGCGGTCGAGCACGAGCTCGTGGCGACCGCGTGCTCGGCGCCGGTGTATCCGCTGAACTTCTGCTCGAACTCGGCGACGAAGGGACCCTGGACGACCCACCCGGTCTCGAGCGGCCGCTGAACAGCGCGGAGCTCCTCCTCGCCGAAGAGCGGCTTCGTGATCGGGATCGTCACGCGCGCGAGCCTACCCGTGTGGCTCGGCGACCTCGGAGCTCGGTCACGAGGGCGTCGAGCGCGAACAGGGCGAGGATCAGCGCGCCGACGCGTAGGCCGACCGCGACCTCGAGAGCGTGACGATCGACCTCGAGACCGCTCAGGTGGTACGCAACGAGTCCGTGCGGCACCGTCGACATCAAGACGACGATGGGGACGATCCACATCGTTGACGCGCGGAATCGAAATGCCACTGCCGCGGCGAAGACCGCGATGAAGAGGACCAATGCGAGCGCGCTTCTCTTCCCGTGCACGAAGACGGCGTCGTCAACCACGCGAGGAAGTGGGATAGCGCGATCGGCGGCGTTGTCGTTGTAGATCCGGAGGTCCGGGTCGAGCAGAGCGGAGGCGCTGTCCGCGCTCGAAAAGGGTGTCGTCTGCGATCCAAAGAAGGGATCACCGAACGTATATGCGGGATGATCGACCAGATACCGCGCGTACACGCGACGCGCATCGGCGTCCCGCCAGCGGGGGCCGAGCCGGGCCTCGAAGTAGTCCTCCATCTCCCGATCTGCGGCAACCCGATTGAGCAGGATGTCTCGCATCGGCTGGTACCAGCGAACTCCCTCGTTGGCCGACGCCACGCTGAGCAGCACGAGGACCAGATTCCCGGCGGCCAACGCCGCCTTGTACCCCCTTCCCGAGGGTCGATAGGCGAGCGAGGCCAAGACGGCGACCGCGACGAAGAGGATGACGTACGCGTGCGAATCACGGACGAACACCCACAACAGCGTCGCACCGAGCACGGCGGCGACGCTCGACCAGCCCGGCACTCGGACGAACCAGATCCACGCGGCGACCAGGAGGGCGCCCAGGGAGAGTGAGACGGACTCGCTGAGCAGGAGCGGGTCCCAGAGGATGATCTCCGTCGTCGCACTGAAGAGGAGGACGAGCGAGAAGGCGAGGCGGCGGACGAACCTCTGGCGGATGGCGGTTGCGACCGCTGCCGCAAGCGCCAGCCACGCCACGATCGACAGCGTGAGCTGGGCGACGATCCGCACGTGGTCGTCGCCGAAGAGCTTCCAGAGCGTCGGTACGGTGAACGGTCGGCCACCGGCCCAGAAGTCGGCGCTCAGGAGCGACATCGCGCTCACCTGCTCGTAGGTCGGCGTGTCCGTAAGGCGAACCGGCGTGTCGACGAAGCTGCCCGCGCGGAAGAGCAGGTACACCCCGACGGCTCCAAGGTAGAACGCGGCCTGAGGCTGGCCGAGAACGCTGAACAGCCATCGGATCCCGTTCGGCGGTACGCCAGCGATGGAGGCGGCGTTCGGGCGACGTCCCGGCGACGTCGGCATGGGCGAGAGGCTAACGAGCCGTGGGGGAGGCGGCGAGCGCATCAGCGTAGGCGGCGAGCGTGGAACTCGTGACGGCTTCCCACGACAGGCGTTTCTGCACCCGAGCGCGGCCCGCTTCACCCATCCGGCGCCGTAGGCCCGAGTCGCGCAGCAGCCGCTGAAGCGCGCGCCGGAGCGCGTCGACGTCGCCGGGGAGAACCAGGACACCTGTCTCGCCGTCGACAACGAGGTCGAGCAGGCCGCCGACCGCGCTCGCGACCACCGGGCGACCGTGTGCCATCGCCTCCGCGCACACCACCCCGAAGCCCTCGCGATGGGACGGGCAGGCGACGACGGCGGCGCGCGCGTAGAGCGTTTCCAGCTCCTCGTGCGCGACGAACCCGAGGGCGCCCCGGACTCGGCCCCGCAGCGGCCCGTCACCCGCCACGACAAGCGGAAGGTCGTCGGCCGCCGCGACGAGCTCGAGCACGCCCTTCTCCTGCGAGAGCCGACCGGCGTACAGCACGAACGGCGGCTCGTCCTCGTCGCCGATCGTCGCGGAGACGTCGACCCCGCTCGGGATCACACGGACGTCGCGGGCGCCGAGCGCGCGTGCCTCCGCTGAGAGCGCGCTCGAAGCCGCGACCACCACCCGCGCGCGACGGAGGATCGGTCGGGCGAGCCACGGCGCTCTCCGGGCGAGCTCGACGTCGGTCCCCCAGACTTGCGCGACCACGGGTCTTCGAGTCAACAGCCCGACCGCGGCCGAGGGGAGCCAATGAGCATGGACGAGATCGACCCCGCGCGCGGCACGCACGGCCGCGACCGCGAAGGAGAGCAGGAAGGCCGGCAGCAGCAGCGCGAGCCAGGGGCGACGCCGAAGGTTCCCGACGATCCCCGAGCCGTACGCAAGGCCGAAATGCGAAAAGTCGGCGGGCGACACGACCTGGACCTCGACGCCGCGCCCGCGCAGCCGCTCGACGGCGTCGGCGATGAACAGCCCGGCCACGTCACGGGGGCCGCGGGGATAGGACGTCGTCAGGACGAGAACTCGCATGGTGGGTCATTCTGCTCGACTACCATCGGTCAGCCTCATGGCCACCGCAGTCGCCCCGCAGGAGCGCGTGACGGCGGACCCCTACGCGGAGCTGGCGGAGTTCTTCGACCGGTTCGCGAGCGAGGAGTCCCGCTGGAAGCGCCGCAACGGCACGTATCACCGGCTGATTGCCCAGCTGATGCGCTTCCACGTGCCCGAGAACGCTCGCGTGCTAGAGATCGGCTCGGGCTCGGGTGACCTGCTCGCCGCGCTGAAGCCGAGCGTCGGCGTCGGCGTGGACGTCTCGCAGGGAATGGTCGAGCGCGCCCGGGAAGCGCATCCGCAGCTCCGCTTCGAGCGGGTCCCCGGCGAGGAGCTCGAGCTCGGCGAGACGTTCGACTACATCGTCCTCTCGGATCTGATGCCGTACGTCGACGACCTGCTCGAGCTCTTCCATCGCGTCGCCCAGCACTCACACGGTCGCACCCGCGTGATCGTCAACTCCTACAGCCGTGTCTGGCGGCCGGTGTTCCGGCTCGCGGAGCTCTTGCGCCTGAAACCGCGCAAGCCGCTGCGCAACTGGGTCGCGCCGCACGACGTCGTGAATCTGCTCGAGCTCGCGGGGTTCGAGCCGGTGCTCTCGCGGACGCGGATCCTCTTCCCGAAGCAGATTCCGTTCCTGACGACGTTCCTGAACGGCTTCGTCGGCAGCCTGCCGCTGATCAACCTGTTCGCGCTCACCAACTGGATCGTGGCGCGCCCCTTGCCGCGAGAGCTCGACGAGACGAGCGTCTCGATCGTCTGCGCGTGCAGGAACGAGCAGGGCCACATCGCCGAGCTGATCGACCGCGTACCGGACTTCGGCGTGCCCACGGAGCTCATCTTCGTCGAGGGCAACTCGACCGACGACACGCGCGGCGAGATCTTGCGGCAGATCGAAGCGCATCCCGAGCTCGACCTCCGCTTCGTGCCGCAGACCGGCAAGGGGAAGGGCGATGCCGTTCGCACGGGCTTCGCCTCGGCGAAGCACGACGTGCTGATGATCCTGGACGGCGACCTCAGCGTCCTTCCGGAGGACCTGCCCAAGTTCCACCGCGGTCTCGTCGACGGTCGCGCGGAGCTCGTGAACGGCTCACGGCTCGTCTACGACATGGAGCCCGGCGCGATGCGCTTCCTGAACATGATCGGGAACCGGATCTTCGCCCGGCTGCTCAAGGGGATCATGGGCCAGCAGGTGAAGGACACGTTGTGCGGGACGAAGGCCCTGTTGAAGCGTGACTACGACCGGATCGCCGCGGGACGGTCCTACTTCGGCGAGTTCGACCCGTTCGGCGACTTCGACCTGCTCTTCGGAGCCGCGCGGCTCGGCCTGAAGATCGTCGACCTGCCTGTGCGCTATCACCCGCGCACGTACGGGACGACGAACATCAGCCGCTGGCGCCACGGCGTGCTGCTCCTCCAGATGACGCTCTTCGCGTTTTGGAAGTTCAGAGTCGCACCGCTGACGCGCCGCGGGTTCTGAGCAGTCGCGCCGTGCGGGTCTGGGCGCAGCGGTGGGCTGTGGCGCTCGCGACGGTTCTGACACTCGCTGCCGTTGCCGCGGACGCGCAACCACTCAGGTCGCCGTGGTGGACATACGCCGACGCTGACGCAACGTACACCGCCTCCGGGCTGAACTTGATGCTCGGAGAGGAAGTGACGTTCGTCGACCACCCCGGGCTGCCGATCACCGAGGCCGTCGCGGTCGCGTCGGGTATCGACGCGCTCGTGACGGAAGGAAGCCTCTCGCAGCAGGCACGTCTGCGCTACGTCGACCGTACGCTGCTCGACCTCGACAGCGCGCGCTGGCTCTTCCGCGGCTTCGCGGTCGCGTTTTACCTCCTCGGGGCGCTGCTCGCGTTCGTGCTCGCGGCGCGCCTGTTCGGGCACTGGACCTGGGGCTTCGCGAACGGCCTCCTCTGGCTTGCAGCGCCGGGGTTGGTGGCGATGTCGATCCAGCTCCGCCCCGACGTCCTGCTCGCGGCGCTCTGTCTCGTGTTCGGGTTCGCGATCGCACGCGCCGTCGAGCGCCGGTCCGTCGGCTGGTACGCCGCCGCCGCGCTGGTCATCGGCTTCGCAACCATGGTGAAGCTGCACGCGCTTGCGCTCCTGCTCCCGCTGGTCGTCGCCGCGCTCTGGCGGCCGCCGGCGGAGCGGGCCCTGCCCGAGGCGCTGGAACAAACGCGAAGCTTCGTGCACGCGCACCGCGTCGCCATCGGGTCGATCGCCTGGCTCTGGATCGCGCTCGCGATCGTCCTCAACTGGGAGCGGTTTCCGTTCCACCCGAGCTCGACGCAGCTCGCCGTGACGCTCGTCCTGCTCGCGGTCGGCCTCGCTGCTGTGGGGCTGGCCGAGGCTGCCGCGAGGTTCCGCGCGCCTCGGCTCGTGCGGCGGTTCGCGAGCCGCTTCCATGCCCTGCTCGTCGTCTCCGTCATCGGCGGGCTGCTCATCCCGGTCACGCTCGACGTGCAGGACGGAACTCGCGCGCTCCTCTACATCGTGCGAAACATGAGCGGCCGAGGCGTTCAGGAAGGGATCGACCCCTTCTCGACGCCGCTCTCCGCGCTCGACGGAATCGTGGGCACGCCGGTGGTGTTCGTCTTCCTGCTGGCCCTGCTGGCCGGGCTCGTCGGCGTGGTCCGCCGCGAGCCGGTGCCCGTCGTATGGGCCGTGGCCGCGCTCGCGGCGGGGGTGTTCGCATACGCGCGTCCGCCGAACGTCCACTATTTCGCCCCCGCGTTCGTCTTCTCCGCTCTGGCGTTGCTCTGGCTGTTGCAGCGCGAGCCGCGCGCGCGGATGCCGCTGCTCGCGTGGGTGCTCGTCCTCTACATCGTCTGGCCGGCATGGGACAACCGGCTCAACGCGACGGCGGAGCAGGAGCGATTCGCCTCCAGCGTTGCGAGCGCGAAGCGATACGTCGACGCGCGCCTCGGTCCGGGCGAGTTCGCGCTCGTGCCGTCCTACTGGCCGTTCGCTGACTCACGCTACTTCGAGCTGGTCCAGATCTACGTCCAACACTCGCCGGAGTACCCGTACCGATACCTGCCGGCCACGGCGGCGGTGCGTGCGTACGAGCAGTCGCGGCAGATGCGCCCGAGGTTCTACATCGGACCGCTAGCGTCGGACCTCACCGTCGGGACGCAGGTCGAGCTCGGCGACCTCGGCCGGTATACCATCGTCCCGCGTGAAGGGCTCGTCGCCGAGATCGTCGCCGGTCCCGGCGTGACGGAGCCCTGGTGAGCGCCGATCGCTACGCCGCCGAACGGCAGCAGGGAGAGCGCTTCGCCGCCGAGGGCCTGGAGCACGCCTGGGGGTGGTCGAGCGCCGCGGGCCGCATTCGCGCAGACCGCCGCGGCCGATTCCTCGTCGACGCGACCGGTCTACGGCCCGGCGTGCGTTGCCTAGAGCTCGGGTGCGGCTCCGGCGAGTTCACCGCCCGCCTCGTCGAGTCCGGCTGCGAGCTGACGGCCGTCGACATCAGCGAAGCGAGCGTCGCGCGCTGCCGCGAACGCGTGGGCGATCGCGCCGAGGTCGTCGTCGGCAACATCGAGACGGGTGAAGGCCTCGAGGGACGTGAGTTCGACGCTATCGTCGGGGTCAGCGTCCTGCACCACCTCGACCTCGACGCGTGCTTCGCGCACACGTTCACGCACCTGCAACCCGGCGGGCGCTTCGCCTTCAGCGAGCCGAACCTCGCCAACCCGCAGGTGTGGGCCGAGCGCTCGATCGGGCTCGTCAAGAAGTTACGACACGTGACGCCGCACGAGACTGCCTTTCTGGCCGGCGACCTGCGCGCGCAGTTCGAAGCCGCCGGCCTCGAGGTCGAGCTCTGCAGGCCGTTCGAGTTCCTGCACCCCGCCACGCCGCGCGCGCTGATTGGCGCCGTGGGCGCGCTCGAGCGGCTGGCGGAGCGGACGCCGCTACGCGCGATCGCCGGCTCGATCGCGGTCGCCGGCCGTCGCCCGTGACGCCATCGCCGGCAGCGCAAGCGCGAAGATCGCGAGCACGTAGAAGTAGTAGAACTGCATCGTCAGGTAGAAGAGGTTCGCCGCCATCGTGCCCGCGAGCGCAGCGGTGAGCCCCCACGCCAGCTGCGGCTCGAGCGGCCGGGCGTCGCGCAGGCGGCGGAAGAGCCAGACGAGGAAAGCCCCGAAGAGCAGCGTGCCGACGAGTCCGGTCTCGACGAGCAGCGCGACGTAGAACGAGTGCGGCCCCCAGTTCTCCTTCCCCGTCGCGAACTGGTAGTAGACGGAGAAGTTGTTCAGGCCGAGCCCGAAGAGCGGGTGGGTCGCGAGCACGTCGGGGATGAAGCCGTAGACGTCGAAGTGCGCGGAGGTCGACGCGTCGCCGGTTGCAATGCGTGAGCGGATCACCTCGACGAAGAAGTCGGCGCGGCGTGACACGATCCACGCGATGAACGCCGCCACCACTGCAACAGGGACGGCGATCGCGCGCGAGAGCAGCTCGCCGCGGTACTGCGCGAGCAGCACGAGGAATCCGACGCCGAGCCCGACGAGCCCGCTGCGCGAGAGCGTCGCAAGCTCGACGACGAGCAGAAAGCCGAGGAGCGCCGCAAGCCACGGGGAGCGATTGCGCAGGTACACGGGCGTCAGGGCGAGCAGCGGAACGAGCAGCATGATCCCGAGATGGTTCGGGTCGCCGGTCAGCGCGTTCGGGCGGTAGACGCTCTGCTCGCCGCCGACCGAGCCGTAGACGTTGATCTGGCTCGCGCCCCTCGTCAGCGGGCTCAGCAAGAGCGTGTCGAGGTTGACCCCGGCGCGCGCGAGGACGAGTTGCACGATCCCATAGCAAGCGTTGGCGGCGATCCCCGCGACGAAGACGCTGAACGCGGTGAGCGCGAAGCGCCGGCCGTGCCGGATCAGGTACGCGACACCCGCCGCGAGAAAGCCGAAGTGGAGCCCGAACTTGTACATGCCTTTGGCAAATTGCGCGATCCCCTGCGTCGTGTCGAGGTTGAAGAAACCGACGAGGTAGACGGCGAGGAACGCGAGTCCGAATGCGAGCGCGAGCACCGCGGTGTGCGCGAGCTTCCAGTCGCCCGCCGCGACGCGGTCGACGACGAACGACGCGAGAAAGAGCGCGGTCAGGACGTCGGCGAGCGTCAGCGTGCCTCCCACGGACCAGTGCACCTTCTCGAAGGTCACCGAGAACACGGTCGCGAGGAAGAGGAAGCGGGTCACGACGCGAGCTCCCTGAGCACGCGCGCGAGCTCCTCTGCGCGCGTGCGGCGGTCGAGCTTCGTGCGCACCTCGGGCGGGAGGGGCGTCCCCACGAGGGAACCTGCCTTCCAGCGCGTGTGGAGGTCTCGAAGCGCGGCCTCGATCGCGTCGACGTCGTCTGGCGCGACGATCACGCCTGCCTCGGCGTCACGCACGAACGCCGCGGTCGCTCCGTCGGGCGGCACGGCCGCGATGATCGGCCGCTCGGCCGCGAGATACTCGAACACCTTTGCGGCGATCACGCCCGATCCGCGCCCCGGCACCTCGGGCATCAGCAACAGGTTCGCCTCGGAGTCGCGCTGGAGCGCGAGCGATTCCCGGCGAGGGACGTACGGGTGCAGCTCGAGCCGGTCGCCGAGCCCGAGCCCTTCGGCCCACTCGCGGTCGGCCTGGCGGAAGTCGCCGACGAAGCGCGCGACGGAGTCGGCGAGGTCGGCGCGTGCGAACGCGGTCAGGAACGGCCGGGGATCACGCTTGCCGAACATCGCGCCGGCGTGCGTGATGCGAAAGCGCCCGTTCGCTCGGTACTCGAGCCCTGCAAAGTCGTCGAAGTCGGCGCCGTTCGAGATCACGCTCACCTCCCCCCGAGGGCCGAGCGAGCGGAGCTCCTCCGCGATGAAGTCCGAGACGGCGACCGATGCGTCGGCGTAGCGAGCGATCAGCCGCGCGACCGTCTCCTGCGTGCGCTCCTTCGCGCGCGCGGCGAGCCGCTCGACCGGACGGTCTGCGTTCCGCAGCATCGAGTCGCGCACGTCGGCGACCCACGTAACCCCCGTGAGGCGTTTCACCGCTGCGCCGATCAGGTGCACGGAGTTCGGCGGCGAGGTCGTGACGACCACGTCGATCCCCTCGGAGCGCACGACCCTGACCGCGGCCGGGATCGCGGTCGCGTTCCACGTGACGTTCTCGTCGGGGACGAGCACGCGCCGGTACGTGAGCAGCGCCATCCTCGCGGTGCGCTCGAGGGCGCCCGCGCCGTGCAGCTCCTCCGCGGGCCTGCGCCCCTTCGGGCCCACGTAGCGCGCGCGGTGTACCCACGCCTGCGTCGGCGAGGCCAGCTCGTCGTCTCGGTGGATCCACTTCGGATCGTCGGGCGCGAGCACGTGGGTCTCGATCCCGAGTGCAGGCAGATGGGTCGCGAACTTCAGCGGGCGCTGCACACCGGCACCGCCCGCAGGCGGCCAGTACATCGTGACGAGCAGGACCTTCACGTCAGCGGCGGAGCGCGCGCACGGCGTGCACGACGGCGGGCTTCGGATCCCGCCACGACCAGGTCGCCTCGACGAACGGCGGCCGCGGCAGGACTGGCCGCTCGCCCGGCATCAGGAGGATCGCCCACTTGCGGCGACCGCCGTTCATCCGCACGGCCTCGACCGGCTGGCCCGTCAGGTCGCGGTAGGCGATCAGTGGCAGGTCGACCCCGCTCGCGCGGGCGAGCGAGTGCCATTGCCAGAGGCGCGGGTTCACCTCCATCAGCTTGAACGTCCCGTCACGGGGATCGCGCTTGAACTCGACCTGCGACAGCCCGTTGCAGCCGAGCGCGCGCAGCAGGTGCAGCCCGGCGTCGACGACCTCGTCCACCCAGACCGCCTCGGCGAGGCGCGCGGTGCCGATGCCGGGCGGTGTCTGGATGAGCTTGCGGCCGCAGAAGAGCCCAAGCGGCTCGAGCGACTCGCTCAGGTAGGCGCCGAGTGTGTAGAGCTCGTCGTCGCCGCCCGGGATCAGGTCCTGCACCATCGGCTCCCAGGGCTCGGTCTGCCGGTACGCGTCTTCGACCTCAGGTGCCGTCCGGCAGATCACTGCCTGCTTGCCGTAGCGCTGGCGGAAGCCGACCGGCTCCGACGGCTTCAAGAGGACCGGGTAGCCGATCTCCTCGGCGGCCGCGACTGCTTCGGCCGCGCTCTCCGGGTAGCGGGTGTCCGGTGTGTGCAGCGCCGCGTCGAGCTGCACGCGCTTCTTCTGGAGGCGCTCGAGGTCGCGTGGGAACGGACACAGCAACTCGAGGGAGTCGCGGTGGCGGGCGATCGCGCGCAGGCCTTCGTCGTGGGTCGCGAACACGACGCCGGGGCCGAGGCCGCGGAGCACCTCGACGAAACCCTCCTCGTCCGTCAGCGGGCTTGGAGCCACGACCTTCGTCGCGTGGCGCGAGCGGAACCCGAGGGCGCTCGGCTTGTGGTCGACCGCGAACACGCGGATGCCGGCCCGTCGAAGCGACCGGATTGCGGAGAGGCCGTTGACGAAGCCTACGTCGACGACGATCGCCGGAGGCCGCACGTTCAAGAGCATAGAGGCGCCCGCCGATATCCCTTCCGTGGGTGTTTTCGCCTCTCCCGTCCACGAGCGCCGGCGGCCCGGGCGCCCCTGGGCTGCCCGCCGGCCGGCGCTTCGAGTCGCCGTCTTCACGACGTCTTTCCCCTCGGGCGACCGCGACGCCTCCGGCCGCTTCGTTGCCGACGCCGTCGAACGCCTCCGGGAGCAGGGCGTGGCCGTTCAGGTCATTCACCCGGCACTCGCCGGCGAGGGTGGCGTGGTCGCGAAGCTGCGGCGGCGCCCCTGGCTCGCCCTCGGGTTCATCATGCGCTCCGTGCTGGCCTTGCGCCGGGCCGACTGCGACCTCGTCCACGCGCACTGGCTCCTCTCCGGCGCCGTCGCCGCGTTCGCGGGCAAGCCCTTCGTCCTGACCCTTCACGGCTCCGGCTCAGCGGGCCCCTTCAGCGACCTCGAGCTCGCCGACCGGGCTCCCAGGCTCGTCGGCGCGATCCTCCGCCGGGCGCGGCTCGTGATCGCCGTCTCCGAGCCGCTGGCCGCGGCCGCCCGCCGGTGCGGCGCCCGCGACGTGCGGGTGATCCCGAACGGGATCGTGTTGCCCGCTCAGACGTCGGGAGAGTCCGAGCCCGCCGAGATCCTGTTTGCAGGCCGCCTGAGCCCGGAGAAGGGCATTCAGGAGCTTGTGGAGGCATGCCGGGGGCTCAACCTGGTGGTCGCGGGTGACGGGCCTCTTCGAGACGTGGTTCCCGAGGCGCTGGGGTTCCTCGCCCCGGCCGAGCTGGCCGAGCGTTACCGCAGGGCCGCCATCGTCGTCTGCCCCTCGCGAAGCGAGGGCTTCGGCGTCGTCTGCGCCGAAGCGATGGCCCACGGCAAGCCGGTCGTCGCGACCGCTGTCGGGGGCCTGCAGGAGCTCGTGCGACACGCCCGAACCGGCTTCCTCGTGGAGCCGGGCAACCCCGCAGCCCTGCGCATCGCGATCAAGCTCCTGCTCGCCGACCCCCAGCTCCGACGCCGGCTCGGAGAGAACGCGCGCGCCGACGTCGCCGAGCGCTTCGCCTGGCCCGCGATCACGCAGGCGACGGTCGACGCGTACCGCGCAGCCCTCGGGGTCCACGCACCCGAGCCTGCTCCGCTCGAGGCGGCGGCGTGATCGCGCTCCGCAAGGCGCCGTCGAGCTACGACGAGCGTTTCATGGACACAATGGCGTCCGAGTACCTCGAGCGGACGCCCTGGACCGAGCTGCGTCTTGCGGCAGTTCGCGACCTCGTCGACCCGCAGTCCGGCGACCGGATCCTCGACCTCGGCTGCGCCGCCGGCGCGATCACTCACTACCTGTCGACGTTCGGCGCCCGTTCTGTCGGAATCGACCTGGAGGAGCTGGCGATTGCGAAGGCGCGCACGCTCTTTCCCGAGTGCACGTTCGAGGTCGCCGACGCGACAGCTCTTCCTTTCGACTCCGAGAGCTTCGACAAGGCCGTCGCCGCCGACTTCGTCGAGCACATCCCCGACGACGCCTTCCTCGCGATGTGCGACGAGCTCCGCCGAGTCCTCGTTCCCGGCGGGACGTTCGCGGTGTACGCGCCGAACCCGCGACATCTGATCGAGCGGATGAAGGAGCGAGACTTCGTGCTCGCGCAGAATCCGACGCACATCGGGCTGCGCGACGCCGATCACATGACGCGCGTGCTCGAGCAGGGCGGCTTCCGCGTCGTCCGGAGCGAGTGGCGGCCGAGCTTCTTCCGCGGCCTCCGTGCCGTCGAGAAGGTCGCCGGCCCGCGGCTCGAGCTGTTTCGCTACCGCCTTTGCGTGCTCGCGCAGAGCGTGTAGCGACCGTCGGAGAGCAGCTTCGGGGCGCAGGTGGTCCTCACACGCTTGCCGTCGAGGACGACCCAGTCGTAGCGTCCCGGGAAGCTCCCGGTCCGCACGTACTCCTCCCAGTCCTCGACGCGCTCGTACGGGCGGTTCGCCTTCGTGTCCCCCACGTGCGTCGGGGCCGAGACCGCGACGTAGACGGGCGCGTACGCCGCGATCCAGTAGGACGTCTCGGGATCCGAGAGCACGATGTCACCCGGGTTCGTGTAGCGGTCGAGCGCCGTGCGCAGCTCAGCCGTCAGCTCCTGGTGCGGTTTCGGTCGCTCCCAGCCGGACGTCACGGCCATCGGGACGACGAAGAGCACGCACGCCGCGGCGGGGAGCCAGTCCATGCGCTCGAGCGTCGGGACGCGCGAGCGCAGCGAGAGGCCGAGCACGATTGCACCGAGCGCCCCGCCGAGGGCGATCCAGACAGGCAGTGTCGGACCGCCCTCCTGGAGGCGGTAGCCGAAGTCGCCCGGCCAGGCCCACTCGAGGACGACGCCCATCGCGAGCGCGAACGGAAGCACCGCCCACGAGAACGTCCGCGAGAGGACCGCGGCTCCGCCCGCGAGCGCGAAGGCGAGCGGCAGGAAGCCGGCGAGGCGCCGCGCCTGCGAGAGCGAAACCGCGTCGACGAAGCGCGGGAACAGCACGTCCGAGAGCAGCACCGCGAGCACGACGAGCGTGCCCCCGAGTACGAGCGCCGCCCAGCGCCGCCGGATCCCGAAGAGTGCGAGCGGCACGAGGCAGAGCGCCGCGAGCGGCACAGGCCCCGCCCGGGTCAGCACCTCCGGGTTCAGGTGGAAGCTGCTCTCCGAGTCGACGATGAACTGGCCCGGGTAGCGGTCGAACCCGTGCCGCTTCGACTCCACCTGCGCACTCGACGGCGTGAACGACGCAGTGTCCCGCACGACGGGAAAGAGCCAGGCGAGGAACACCGCCGCGCCGACGGCGAACGCCGCGCCCGCGACGAGGAGCGTGCGGAGCTCGGACGGCTCGACCAACGCCCGGACGACGGCGAAGCCCAGCAGCACGAGCAGCAGGAAGAGCGCATACGTCGGGTGCACGACCGCGAGCACGAGCCCCGCGGATGCGACGAGGGCGAGGCCTGCGCGCGTCGGTTCATGCAGGTACGTGAAGACCAGTGCGAGTGCTGCCGGCACGAGCAGCATGCGTCCGCCGGCCGTCGCGGGCAGCGCGAGCAAGCGGAGCGCGCCGCCCGAGCCCGACGCGAGGGCGGTGACGCCGAGCGTCGCCGCCAGCGTCGCGATCCCGAGCCAGCGCGAACGGAAGACCGCTGCACCGGCCTCGTAGACGACGAGGAACGAGAGGGGCGCGAGCACCGCCGCCTCGTGCACGACGACCTCCGTCGGGTCGACCCCCGCGATCTTTGCGACCAGCGCGAGGAACGCGTGCCAGAGCGGGAACGCATAGCCCGGGTGCAGTCCGCCGTCGACGAACTCGCCGACCCCCTCGAGCGAGAGCGCGTCGAACGCCACGAGCTTCCGGACGCGCGCAAGGTGGAAGAGCGCGTCGCCGGAGGGGTCGGGCAGGACGCGCCAGAGGAGCAGTCCGAAGAGCACCCCTCCGCCCAGCACCGCGAGCCAGGTCCAGTCGGGCGCAGGTACCGGTCTGTTTTTTGCTCGCCGGAGCGCGACCGGAATCGCCGCGAGCCCCGCTGCCAGGAGCAGCCAGACCGCGAGCGTCAGCGACGAGCCCGTCGCGAACACGACCACCATCGCGCCGAAGATCAGCGTCAGGCTCGTCACCACCGCACCGGAGGCCGAGCGCGCGAGTAGTGCACCGGGCGCGAGGAGCAGGAGCGTCGCTCCTGCGAGCCGGAGGTAGAGCTCGATCACGGACGCAACAGGCCGCGCGCCGCCTGTCGGTAGCTCCGCCCGCGCTCCCCGCGGAAGAGAAGACCGCGGAGCGCAAGGGCTGCGACCAGCAGCGCCCGGGTAAGGGCCGCAGCCGCCGCGCCTTGGTGCTTGCGCACGAAGCGCACGTGGCTTCGAACCTGTGTGGTGAACATCTTCCCCCACTCGCGTTTCGTTGCATCCCCGCCCACGTGCACGACCTCGGCCCCAGGGAAGAACACGACCTGCCAGCCGACCTCGCGCATCCGGTACTGCCAATCCGACTCTTCGTTGAACATGAAGAACGACTCGTCGAGCCCGCCGACCTGCTCGATCGCACGCCGCCGCACGAGCATCGCGGCACCGTTCAGCCACTCCACCTCGCACTCGGCCGCGTGGTCCCAGTTCGCGGCGTAGAAGGCATTGAAGAGCCGCGAGCGCGGCGCGAGCTTGCGGAGGAAGAAGAACTCGGTCGCGAGCCGCCAGGGCGTCGGGAACCCGCGCGCCGAGCGCTGCAGCGTGCCGTCGGTGTTCAGCAGCCTCGGCCCGACGAGCGCCGCCCGCGGGCGTTCGTTCGCGAACTCGACGAGGCGCCCGAGCCCGTCGCCCAGCACCCACGCGTCGGCGTTCAGGAGGAACACCCACGGTTCGGTCGACTCGGTCACCCCGCGGTTCCAGCCCGCGCCGACCCCCTTGTTCGCCTGCTCCACGACGCGCACATTCTCGAAGCGGCTCGCGACCTCGAGTGTCTCGTCCGTCGAGCCGTGGTCGACGACGACCGTCGGATACTCGCGCACGCTCTCGAGGCACCGCTCGAGCCACGGCTGCGCGTTGTAGGTCACGACGACGACGGCCACCTCACCCACGGCGGAGGTTCTCCCAGGCGAGGATCCCGAGACCCGGGAGCGAGAGCACGATCGTGACGAGGAAGAACAGGAACCCGGCCGCGAACGCCTGGTCGGACGGCACGCCGAGGTTCCCGAGGAAGCTGACGAAGAACGCCTCGCGGACCGCGAACCCGTTGAGCGTGAACGGCACGAGCAGCACGAGGAAGAAGAGCGGGCCCATCACGTAGTAGACCCTGACCGAAAGGTCGATTCCGACCGCCTCAGCCGCGGCCCAGATCGCGAGCACACGAACCGCCTGGACGGCGAGCGTGAGCGCAAAGACGCCGACGAGCAGGCGCGGCGTGGTCCGGTAGGAGTGGATCGCCTCGTACACGGCGCGCACCGGACGGTCGAGTCGCAGTGGCCGGAGGAGCGGTGCGAGCCGCGCGAGCAGCGGCCGCAGCGACCGCGAGAAGAGCACGACCGCGAGGACGATCGTCGCGACGACGAAGGCCGCCTCGATCCAGAGGTACGCGCCGACGTCGTAGCGCCCGACCGCGAGCGCGAGCCCTACAGCGCCGAGCGCGAGCGTCGCCGCGCCGCCGAGGGCGCGCTCGAGCAGCACCGAGCCGGCTACCGGTCCCCCACGCCCCGGATGGCGCCGCGAGGTCTCGAAGATCCGCATCGCATCACCGCCGATCGACGTCGGCAGGATCTGCCCGGCCGCGTACGCGGTGAGGTACGCCCGCACGAGCCACGGCACCCGGTCGTGGATCCCGTGCGCGGCGAGCAGCCACTGCCAGCGCCAGGCCATCGGCACCACGGTGACGAGCATGATCGCGGCGGACAGCAGGAACCACCGGAGATCCGCGTCGGCGATCGTGGACAGCGCTTCACGGACGTCGACCTTCCAGAGGATGTACGCGAGTGCGAGACCGGTGACGACGAGCGTCCCAAGGACGCGCGCAGCTCTGCTCATGTCTGAACCTGTCCCGGAGCGAGGCGCTGTGCCGCCGGGCCACGCTGGGCGGCGCGATGCGGCGTCCTCAGTCGCGCCCGTATCACGAGGATACGAACGCTCCCTGCGTCCTTGCCTCGCACAACCCAGCGCACCCCGGCGACGAGGCATCGCTCCGGAACAGGTTCAAGCGAATCGCTCGTGCACGCGCTGCAGCGCCGCGATCGCGTCCTCGACATCCTCGTCGGAGTGCGCGGGCGAAAGCGGCAGCGACAGGACCTCCGAGCCTGCGCGCTCCGCGACCGGCAGCGACACGTCCGGCCACTGCTCGCGGTACCAGGTCAGCAGATGCACGGGCAGGAAGTGGATCGACGTCCCGATGTTCTCCTCGGTGAGCGCGCGCTGGTACTCGTCGCGTGTCGCGCCCGCACTCTCAGCTTCCACGCGCACGACGTAGAGGTGCAGTGCGTGCAGGTCGCGCGGGTCGCGCACGAGCGGCGTGATCCCGTCCAACGCGGCGACCGCCGCGTCGTAGAGCGCCACGTGGCGCTCCCGGATCGAACGGTGCGCATCGACCTTCGCGAGCTGCACGAGCGCGATCGAGGCGAGCACGTCGCTCAGGTTCGCCTTGTACCCTGGCACGCCGATGTCGTAGAGCGACCCGTGCCCACGGCGCATCAGCCGCCGATCGCGAATCGCCTCGGCGAAGTCGTCGCGATCGGTCGTGACGATCCCTCCTTCGCCCGCAGCGATGTTCTTCGTCGCGTAGAGCGAGAAGCACGTCGCGTCCACGATCGACCCGACCTTGCGGCCGCGGTACTCCGACTCGGCTGCGTGCGCCGCGTCCTCGACGACCGGCAGACCGAGCTCGAGCAGCGGATCGAGATCCGCTGGCTGGCCTGCGAGGTCGACCGGCATGATCGCCTTCGTCCGCGCCGTCACGGCCTCGCGCACCCGGTCGGGGTCGATGTTCAGGTCGTCCTCGCGTACGTCGACGAACACGGGCGTCGCGCCCGAGTGCACGATCACGTTGGCCGTTGCCGGCCAAGTGATCGGCGACGTGATCACCTCGTCCCCGGGACCGACCCCGAGTGCAAGCAACGAGAGGTGCAGCGCCGCCGTCCCGCTCGAGAGCGCGATCGCGTGGCGTGCGCCGGCGTACTCGGCGAACCGCTCCTCGAGCTCGGCGGTGCGCGGCCCCGTGGTCAGCCAGCCCGAGCGAAGCGTCTCCGCGACGGCCTCGATCTCCTCCTCGCCGATTGCGGGAGGCTGGAACGACAGAAAGGTTTCCCGCCTACGCGAGAGCTTTGGCGTCGACATCGGCGGTGACGAAGCGTATGCGCTCCGCGGCAGCGGCGGCACGCTCGAGCGCTTGCGCGCGGCTGTCGCCCACCGCCTGCACCGCGCCGGCGCGGTCCGAGCCGACACGCAGTTCGCCGAAACGCCAACCCGGTTCGCGGTAGATCCGGACGTGCGCGATGCCTTCGACGGCGAGCGCCTCGTCCACACCCTCGACCGAGCGAAGCTGACCGGGCGGCGCTGTCAGGAACCGAGTGACCGCGCCGCCGGTCGGCTCGAGCGGCGCGAGCGCCCGCAGCGGAATCGCCTCGCCGAGCGCAGCCGCGAGCGCGAGCTCGTTCAGGTCGACGCCGAGCGCAGCCTCGCAGAGCTCGGCGTCGTGACCGCCGCCGAGCCGCGCGGCGAGCTCGACGACCTTGACTCCGTGCGGTCCGACGACGACCTGCGTGTACGTCGGGCCGTTCTCGATCCCGAGCGCAGCCGCTGCCTCGCGCGCCGCCTCGACCGCCGCCCCGACCCGGGCCGGTGCGAGTGCGCTCGGCCAGACGTGCGCCAGCGCGACGCCGAACGCCGGCGGATCGGCGCGGACGCGGTCGGTCACGGTCAGCGGGTGGAACCGTCCACCGAGCGAGAACGCGTTGACAGTCACCTCCTGCCCGTCGATCAGCTCCTCGACGAGGCACGCGTTCGACCGCGACGCCTCGAGCGCGGCGTCCACGGCCGAGGCGAACGACGTCTCGTCCTGGACGAGGGCGAGACCCCGCTGGCCCTGACGGTCCGGCGCCTTCACGACGCACGGGAAGCCGAGCCGCTCCACCGCGGCGTGCGCCTCCGTCAGGCTCTTGCAGAGCTCGGTCCGGGGCTGCGGAACCCCGGCCAGGGCGAAGCGCTCGCGCTGCTTGACCTTCGAGATCGCGAGCTGCGCGACCTCGGGCGTGAGCGGGTGCGCGAGGGCGAGCCGCTTCGCGACGCGCGCCGCGACACCGACCGGCCAGTCGATCCCGGGCGCGATCACGCCGTTGATCCGCTCGGCTTCGGCGAGCCGCTCGATCCCCGGCTCGTCCTCGGTCGAGATGATCGCGCGGCGGTCGACGAGCGGGAAGCCGGGCGCCCCGGGATCGCGGTCGACCGCGATCACGAACAGGTCCAGCGCGCGTGCGGCCTCGAGTAGCCCGAGCTGCGCGGCGCCGGCGCCTAGGACGAGGAGGCGCCTGCGACGCCGCTCGGCCGCGCCAGAACCTCTCTCCACCAAGCCTCGTTCCCGCGATACCAGTCGATGGTGCGCGCGAGCCCGTCGTCGAACGAGGTCCGCGCGCGCCAGCCCGTCAGGCGCTCCATCTTGTCGGTCGATCCGATGTGCCGATCGACCTGGCCGAGGCGCTCCGGCACATGCGTCGTCAGGTCGCGCGGCTTCCCCAGCGCCTCGAGGACGTTGTCCGCGATCTGCGACACGGAGATGTCGACGCCGGTCGCGACGTTCAGCACCTCGCCCGCCACCTCGTCGCGAGGCGCGGCGATGATCGCCTCGATCGCCTCCGCCGTGTCGTCGACGTAGAGCCAGTCGCGCGAGGCGTGGCCGTCTCCGTGGATCGTCAGCGGCTCGTCTTGCAACGCCTGCGTGATGAAACGCGGGACCACCTTCTCCGGGTGCTGACGGGGACCGTAGTTGTTGAAGGGGCGAACGATCACGATCGGCAGCCCGTAGGTGACGAAGTACGAGTACGCGAGGCGGTCCGCGCCTGCCTTCGTCGCTGCGTAGGGGGAGCGCGGCTCGAGCGGGTGGCGCTCGTCCATCGGCGCGGACTCCGCGGTCCCGTACACCTCGCTCGACGAGATGAGGATGAAGCGCTCGACGGGGCTGCGGCGGATCGCGTCGAGCAGGATCTGCGTACCTTCGACGTTCGTCGTCACGAACTCCGAGCCGCCCTCCTCGATCGACTTCTCGACGTGTGACTCGGCGGCGGCGTTCACGATCACGTCGCACTCCGAGACGACGCCGGCCACCAACTCGACGTCGCGGATGTCGCCATGCACGAACGAAAGGCGCTCGTGCGCCATGACGTCCTTCAGGTTCGCAGGGTTACCTGCGTACGTCAGCGCGTCGAGGGAGACCACCTCGTACGGGGTCGCGCGCAGCAGGTGATGGATGAAGTTCGCGGCGATGAACCCGGCGCCGCCGGTGACGAGCACGCGCTTCACGTCCAGCTACAGCTCCTTGTCGATCGTGTAGAGGGGTCGACCCCCGACGTCGCGCTGGATTCTGCCTAGGTACTCCCCGACGAGGGCGAGGATGAAGCCCTGGATCCCCAGCACGAAGAGCACGGCGACGCCGCCGAGCAGCGGGCCAGGGAAGTTCCCGCGGTCGATCCACCACCAGACGCCGTAGGCCCCGAGCGCGACCGCGAGCAGGCTGCAGACGAGGCCGAGCGCGACGCCGATCCACTGGATCGGCTGCGGCCAGAAGCCGGCGAGGACGTGGAGCGCGAGCCGAGTCAAGCGAAGGGGCGAGTAGCGCGACCGTCCCTGGCGCGGGGCGTGACCGACGTCGACTTCGACCACGCTCGCCCCGCCTGAGAGGATCAGCGCCTTCGTGAACTTCTGCTTGCCGATCGCGCCGAGCATCGGCTCGACGGCACCGCGGCGGTACGCGTTGAACGCGCAGCCGAAGTCCGAGATGTCGACGCGCGTGAAGCGCCGGAGCATCCCGTTGATCATGCGGCTCGGAAGCGTTCTTCCCCACGAGTCGTGGCGGATCTGACGCCGGCCGCTCGCTACCTCGGCGCCCGCCTCGACTGCCCGCACGAGCTTCGGGATGTCCTCGGGCTCGTTCTGGAGATCGCCGTCCATCGTGACGAGGATCTCCCCGCGTGCACGGGCGAGCCCCGCCTGCATCGCGGGGTGCTGGCCGAAGTTGCGCTTGAAGCGGACGACGCGCACCCGCGGGTCGGCATCGTGCAGGTGCTCGAGACGCGCGTACGTGCCGTCGCGCGAGCCGTCGTCGACGAAGAGGAGCTCGAAGGTTCGGCCGTCCTGCTCGAGCGCAGCGACCGTGCGCCGGTAGAGCTCGTCGACCGTGGCCTCTTCCTCGAAGATCGGGACGACCACGGAGACGTCCGGCGCGGGCTCCGGCTCGGCGGACGCCGAGGGAACCGCAAACACCTCGGGTTCGGCCATCGTCGGGCTGAGCCTACACTCAGGCCGCGTGGCGAAGACCTTCGCGCCCGGTGACCCCATCGTCGTCCGCCACGTCCGGCGCGGCAGCACGTTCATGCTCTGGTCGGCGGTGGCGGTGCGCGACGACGAGGAGCTGCTCGCGCTCTGGATCCCGCCGGGCGCGCCGTGCCTGCGGCCGAAGGTTCGCGCCGAGCTGCCGTACGAACAGCCGCTCGTCGAGCGTCCATGGCGCGAGCCCGGCGTGCTGCAGCTCTGGCCGGCCGGCGCGGCGCACGCCGTCTGGGTCTTCGAGCACGGCTGGTACGTGAACCTGCAGGAGCCGTTTCGCCGTTCGGAGTTCGGAGTCGACACGGCGGACCAGCTGCTCGACCTCGTTCGCAGCGGTGAGGGCAAGTGGCGCTGGAAGGACGAGGACGAGCTCGCGGCTGCGGTCGAGCGGGGCTACCTCTCGGAAGACGAGGCGCGCGCGATCCGTGCCGAGGCCGAGCGCGTGATCGCGGCGGACTCGTTCCCGACGGGCTGGGAGGACTGGGAACCGGACCCGTCGTGGCCGGCTCCCAGCTCTTCCTGCTCGGCGTCCTCTAGGCGGCTTCGGCGAGCGCGGGCTCGGCGACTGCGGCCTCGTCGCGCGCGCTTGCCCGGGATCGCGAGCGCCGCGAGTGCACCGGCCGCGACGACGATCGCGCCGACCCACGTCGCGACGACGAGACCGTCGTTGAACGTCTCGGGCGAGGCGTAACCGCCGTAGCGCGAGAACACCGACGCCAGCACCGCGACGCCGAAGACCCCGCCGACCTCGCGCACCGCACTGTTCGCGCCGGACGCCTTGCCCTCCTCGGCCGGGCTGACCGTGCTGAGGATGACGTTCGCCATCGGGGCGAAGAACATCCCCATCCCGATGCCCGACAGAATGAAGGGACCGACGAGTGACGCGTAGCCGACCGTGGCGGTCGAGGCGGCGGCGATCCACGCCAGCCCGACCGCCTGGAGCGCCAGCCCTGTCGCGAGGATCGGCCGCGAGCCGATCCTGTCGGAGAGCGCGCCGGCGATCGGCGCGACGATCATCGGCATCGCCGTCCAGGGCAGCACGCGCAGGCCGGCCTCGAGCGGCGAGTAGCCCTGCGCGGTCTGGAAGAACTGCGTCAGCAGGAAGATCGAGCCGAACATGCCGAACGACATCGCGAGCGACGCGCCGTTCGCGGCCGAGAAGCCGCGGTTGCGGAAGAAACGCATCGGAAGCATCGGCTGCGGGGTGCGGACCTCCCACGCGACGAACGCGACGAGCAACGCGACTCCGGCGACGAGCGAGCCGACGATCGACGGGCTCGCCCAGCCGTCGCCGTTGCCGTTCACGAGGCCCCAGACGACGCCGAGCAGTCCTGCGCTCACGAGCGCGAGCCCCGGCAGGTCGAGCGCCTTCTCCGGTCCGTGGCTCTCGCGCAGCTGCGTGATCGCCAGCGGGACGAGCGCGATCCCGACGGGGACGTTGAGCCAGAAGACCCATTGCCAGGAAATGCCTTCGATCACGGCGCCTCCGACCAGTGGCCCGCTGGCGATCGCGATGCCGCCGACCGCGCCCCAGATCCCGAGCGCGACGCCGCGACGCGCGGCGGGGAATGCGTCGGAGAGGATCGTCAGCGTGAGGGGCATCACGAGCGCGCCGCCGAGGCCCTGCGCCGCGCGGGCGGCGATGAGCGCGTCCATCGAAGGTGCGAGCGCGGCCGCCGCTGAGGCGACGGTGAAGAGCGTGATCCCCGTGGCGAACATCCGCCGCCGTCCGAACCGGTCGCCGAGCGCGGCGCCCGTCAAGAGGAACACGGCAAAGGTGAGGGTGTAGGCGTTCACCGTCCACTCGAGCTCCTCGATCGAAGCGCCGAGGTCGACCCGGATCACCGGGAGCGCCGTCGACACGACGAGGTTGTCGAGGACGACCATGAAGAGGCCGACGGAGGTGATCGCCAGCGTCCAGAGCATCCGCGCCCTAGGTCCGGTCTTGTCGAACATCGTCCTGCTCCTTCCGGTGTCGCTGTCTAGGTACTGATTCATCACTTACTTCCAGACGAAAAAAGAGAGGCTCGTCTTCCTTACGCGTCGGCCCTGCAGCCGTCGATCAGCCGGAGCGCCCACGGCTCGTCGGAGTTGAGGAGGTCCATCGAGGCGACGACGTTCAGGAGCATCCCCTTGGCGAAGAAGCGGCTGAGCTCGGCGGGCCCGACGCCCGACACGCGCTCCGTCCAGGTGAAGAGGTCGCCGTAGCCCTCGCGAACGACGGCCCGGATCTCCGGGTCGTCGCAGGAGGCGTAGGCCTGCATCTGCGCCATCAGCCGGCTCCGATCGGCCAACAGCCCCATGTAGGCCTCGCCCATCGCCTTCAGCGCCTCCTCGCCCCGCTTGCCCTCGGCCGCCCGCTGGAACGTCTCGAGCGTCTCGCGGAAGCAGCGCCGGAGGTTCGCGATGAAGAGCTCCTTCTTCGTGCCGAAGAGGCGGAAGAGATAGGGCTGCGAGATCCCGGCCCGCTCGGCGATCGTCTCGGTGGACGTGCCGTGGTAGCCGGTCGAGGCGAACTCGATGAGCGCCGCCTCGAGGATCGCCTCACGACGTTCCTCGGCGGACATCCGGGTGGCCGTCGTGCTGCTCACGAGGCGTGATAGTAAGTGATCACTTACTGCTTGTCAAGGCCCGGCTGCGGTACCAGGCGACCGTCCGGTCGAGCCCCTCGTCCAGCTCCACCCGCGACTCGAAGCCGAGGAGTTCCCGGGCCTTGTCGACGTTGGGGATGCGCAACTCGACGTCGGTGTAGTGGAGCGGGCGGAAGACGATCTCGCCCGATGCCTCGGTCGCGCGTTTGATCCGCTGTGCGAGGTCGTAGATCGTGACCGCCGAACGTGCGTTGCCGATGTTGAAGCTTTCGCCGACCGCGTTCGGGTGCTCCAGCGCCAAGAGCGTCCCCTCGACCATGTCGTCGACGTAGCACCAGGCGCGGATCTGCGAGCCGTCTCCGTGGATCGTCAGGTCTTCACCGGCGAGGGCGGCCTCGATGAACGCACGGATCGCGCCGCCGCCCATCTGCTCGGGGCCGTACACGTTGAAGGGGCGGACCGACGTCGTCGGCAGGCCGAGCTCGGCGTGGTAGGCGTGCGCCATGTGCTCGCCCGCGAGCTTCGAGACCGCGTAGGTCCAGCGCGCCTCGCCGACCGAGCCGGTGACGCTCACGCTCGTCTCGGCGACGCGGAAGGCCTGCGAGCCGAACACTTCGCTCGTCGAGAAGTCGACGAGCCGCTCGAGCGTGTCCTGTGTCGAGAGCCCCGCCTCGAGCACGTTGTACGTGCCGATCACGTTGACGCGCATGGTGCGCACCGGGCTCTCGAGCACCGTGTCGACGCCTGCGATGCCGGCGCAGTGGACGATGTGCGTCACACCCTGCGCGAGCGCACGAAGCGCGTCGGCGTCAAGGACGTCCCCCTGGTGGAAGGTGAGGTTCGGGTGCTCCAGGAGGTCGCTCCGCGAGAGCGCGTCGCGGTGGAGGTTGTCGACCGCGACGATCTCGTTTCGGTCCACGAGCTGACGCGCGAGCGTCGTGCCGATGAACCCCGCGCCACCGGTGATCAAGATGCGCTTGCCTTCGAGCGCCACGCGGCAACTCTACCCCCGCTACCCTGACGGCCTATGGCCGCTCTCGCCGCCGCCGTGACCGCGCTCACGATCACGGTCTGGCCGCAGGGGCTCGACGGACCGTCGCAGCGGTGGACGCTGCGGTGCGGGCCGACCGGTGGGACCTTGCCCGCGCGCGTCGCCGCGTGCCGGAGGCTCGAAGCGCTGTCATCGCCCTTCCGGCCGGTGCCGAAGGATGCGGTCTGCACCCAGATCTACGGCGGACCGGCGGTGGCCGTCGTGACCGGCGACTTCCGCGGGAAGCACGTCTGGGCCCGGTTCCGCCGGCGCGACGGCTGCGAGATCGACCGTTGGCAGCGGTTGCGACCGCTTCTCCCCGCTGCGGGCGCGTAGCGTTTCGCCGTCGTGAAGACGGTTCTCTTCGTCGGCGCAGGCCGGCACCAGCGGCGCGCGATCGCCCAGGCGCGCGCGAGTGGCCTTCGCGTCGTCGCGGTCGACCGCAACCCCGACGCGCCCGGGCTCGCCGAGGCGGACGTCGCCGAGGTCGTCGACTTCAGCGACGTCGAGGCCGTGATCGAGGTCGGCCGCCGCCATGCGGTCGACGGCGTGCTCACGATCTCGGCAGACCGCGCCGTGCCGGTCGTGGCGGCGGTCGCCGAGGCGCTCGGCCTGCCCGGGATCGGCACCGAGACGGCGTACGTGATGACGCAGAAGATCGCGATGCGGCGCGTGCTCGCCGAAGCGGGTGTCCCGCAGCCGGAGTTCGCCGCGGTGCGGAACGTCCACGAGGGGTACGCCGCTCTCGAGCGGGTCGGCCTGCCCGCGGTGCTGAAGCCGGCGGACTCGGGCGGCCAGCGTGGCGTCTTCCGGCTCGAGACCGCGGACGACTTGGAGCGGCACCTGCACGTCGCGCTCGGGGAGTCCCCGACCGACGAGGCGATCGTCGAGGCGTACGTCGAGGGTCTCGAGCTGAACGGGCTCGTGATCGTGCGCGACGGTGAGGCGTTCCCGCTCACGCTCTCCGACCGTTTGCGTCCGCCCGGAGTCGGCTTCGGCGTCGGCTGGATCCACGTCTACCCTGCGACGATCTACGGCGACCAGCTCGAGGAGGCGGAACGCGTCGCCGTGCACGCCGTCCATGCGCTCGGGCTGCGCAACGGGATTGCGTTCCCTCAGCTCCTGGCAACGGACGACGGGCGCGTGCTCGTGATCGAGGTCGCGGCGCGGATCCCCGGAGGCCAGATGGCAGACCTTGCGCGTCACGCGGTGGGCGTCGACCTCATCGAGATCGCGCTGAGGCAGGCGCTCGGCGAGGACGTTCCCGACGACGTGGCGCGACCGCGATTCACAGCAGCCGCTCGCGATCCGCTTCCTCACCGCATCGCCGGGCCCGCTTCCCACAGGAACGGTGACCGAGATCGGGAGCCTCGAGAAGGTGAGCGCGTTTCCGGGAGTCGTGCAGGCCGACCTCTATCTCACGGTCGGTGAGACGATCCGGCCCGTGCGGCTCGACGGTGACCGGCGTGGCTACGTGATCGCGGTCGCGGACACGAACGTGGAGGCGCTCGAGCGGGCGGAGGCGGCGGCGCAGCTCGTGGACGTGGTGGTCGAGTGATCTGCACGTTCGACCTGGTGCACTACCACGAGCTGCTCGACGCGGCGACGGCGGGCGGCTACCGGTACGCGACGTTCGACCGCTCGCCGCTGCCGGGAGACCTGTTTCTCCGCCACGACGTCGACCTGTCGCTCGACGCGGCGCTGCGGCTGGCCGAGCTCGAGGCCGACGCTGGCGCCCAGGCCACCTACTTCCTGATGACGCGGAGCATCTTCTACAACCTCGCGTCGGAGGAGGGCGAACGCGCGCTCGCACGCCTGCGCGAGCTCGGACACCGAGTCGGACACCACGCGGTGAACCCGAACCTCGACCTCGACGCGCGGTTCGACCCGGTCGTCGCGTGGCACAACCCGAACCCCGAGTTCATGGCCGGACTCGTCGAGGGTGCTGTCAACGTGATGTCCGACCCGTGGTTCTCGCGGGACCACTACCGCTCCGACTCGAACCAGCACTGGCGCTCGGGCTGCCCCCATGCGGAGCTCGCCCAGGGCGAGTTCGAGTGGCTCCAGCTCCTCACGCATCCCGAGATCTGGGTCTACCCGGGCGAGACGATGCGCGAGACGATGCTCGCAATGCTCGACGCGGAGCGCGAGCTCGACCTCAAACGCCTCGCCGCCGACCGGATCGACTTGACGTGAGGGACCTGACAGTCCTCGTCACAGCGTCCGGATCGCCGGGCACCGCCGCGCTCGTGCGCGCGCTGCGCGAGAACGGCGAGCGCCGCGTGCGCCTCGTGGGGACCGACATGGCGGAGCTCGCGGTCGGGCGGCACCTGTGCGACGCGTTCCACGTCGTACCGGCCGGCACCGATCCGGGGTTCGCCGACGCGATCATCGACGTGACCGAGCGCGAGGGAGTCGATCTGGTTCTACCGCAGTCGTCGTACGACCTCCCCGGGCTCGCCGCCGCTCGCGAGCGCGTTCCTTGCGCAGTGCTGGTGGCGTCGCCGGAGGCAGTGCGCCGTTGCAACGACAAGGCGGAGACGTACGCGCTCCTCGACGCGATCGGAGCACCGGGCCCGGCCTGGCGACGAGCGCGAGGCCGCGCGGCGGTCGAAGCCGCCGCGTACGAGCTCGGCTACCCCGGCAAGGAGGTCGCGGTGAAGCCGCTGGAGTCGTCCGGATCCCGGGGCTTCCGGATTCTCTCCGCCAGCGCGGATCCGCTGCAGGAGCTCCTGACGAGCCGTCCCGGAGTCGCTCCCGCGATGCAGCTCGAGGAGCTCGCAGCGCTGCTTCCCGACGAAGCAGGCCCGGAGCTCCTCGTGATGGAGCTCGCGCGCGGCAAGGAGCGCACGATCGACGGCGTCGCGCTCGGAGGCCGGATCGTCCTCGGCCATCCCAAGACGCGCGAGGCGATGCGCGCCGGCCTCGCGATGTACTTCGAGACGCTCGACGACCCCGCGCTGATGGACGTCGCGGCTGCGATCGTCCGCGAACTCGAGCTCGACCACTTCTTCAACATCCAGCTCGTCGGCGACACGGTGATCGAGATCAACCCGCGCATCTCGACCGTCGTCTACCAGGAGGACTTGAACCTCCCGTACCTCGGGGTGAAGCTCGCGCTCGGCGAGCTCGACGAAGACGACCTCGGCGCCGAGGCAGCAAAGATCCGCCCGACCCGACGAGCCCTGCGCTTCTTCGACCAGGTCGAATGGGACGAGTGAGCGGGCGCCCCGCGAGCCCCGCCCCCACCCACTCACCCCCCACCCTCCCTTTGGGGGAACAGAGTGGCGCGCTTCGAGCCTACCCGCCGAGGTGTGACGCGTTTGTGCGCGGATCGTGCCGAGTTCGGATCGATTCGTGAACAGGCCCGACCACACGCCGCTGCGCGTCACGCACGCGCCCGTGAACATGGCCGGGATCGCCTACAAGAACGTCGAGGCGCTCAAGCGCCGTGGGGTCGATGCGCGACTCGTCGTCTTCAAGCCGCAGCCGTTTCGGCCGACCGAGTTCGACTGGAACCTGAACCGCCCCGACGGGTTCGTCAAAGCGCAGCTGACGCAGTGGCGCGCGCTCGCGCGTCTGCTCCCTCGCACCGACGTGTTCCACTTCTACTTCGGGCTCACGCTCGTCCCGCGCAGGCTGCAGTTTCCGATCCTGCGGGCGCTGCGCAAGAAGTCCGTCTTCCACTTCGTCGGCTCGGACATCAGGGGAAAGACGCCCGAGCAGCTCGCCTACACGCGGGCGGCCGACGCCCGTGTCGTCGGCTCCTACGACGCGATCCGCTGGGTTCCCGACGCCGAGGTGATCCCGCCCGGGATCGACCTGCGGCGCTACACGCCCTCGCCGGGTCGAGGCGCGGAGCGGCCGCTCGTCGTGCATGCGCCCTCACGCAAGGCGAGCAAGGGCACCGAGTTCGTCGAGGCCGCGTGCGCCGAGCTGCCCGTCGACCTCGACGTCGTCCACGGCCTATCGCACGACGAGGCCGTCGAGCGCTACCGCCGGGCGGACGTCGTCGTCGACCAGCTGAACGCGGGCTGGTACGGGATCTTCGCGATCGAGGCGATGGCGCTCGGCAAGCCGGTCGTCACCTTTCTGCACGACGAAGCCGTTCGGCGCACCGAGGAGGCGTTCGGCGTACGCGTCCCGATCGTGAACGCGACGAAGGAGACGCTCGTCGACGCACTCCGACCGCTGGTCGGTGACGCGGAGGAGCGGCGCCGACGCGCCGAAGCCGGCCGTGCGTACATCGAGGCGGTGCACGACGACGAGAAGATCGCCGACCGCCTGCTCGCGCTCTACGCTCGCCTGTAGCTCAGTGGACTGGCAGCTGCGCATCTACGAGATCGAGCCGGGGCAGATCGAGGCCTGGATCGACGAGTGGCGCGAGCACGTCGCCCCGCTCCGCAGGCGCCTCGGCTTCCGCGTGCTCGGCCCGTGGGTGGACGGCGCGACGTTCGTGTGGATGATCGGCTACGACGGGGAGGATGGATTCGCCGCTGCAGACGAGCGCTACTACGCCTCCGCCGAACGACGTTCGATCGAGCCTGACCCGGCGCGGCACATCCTCTCGAGCCGGCACCGCATGCTGCGCGAGGTCCCGCCGTGATCGGGGCACAGCTCCGACGACTCGGGCGCCACTCCACGATCTACGGGCTCGGCGGGCTCGTCTCGCGGTTCCTCGCGGTGCTCCTGCTGCCGCTGTACACGAGCTACCTCACGCCGTCCGACTTCGGAAAGGTCGAGACGCTCGTCGCACTCAGCGCAATCCTCGTCACGCTTCTCCGCGCCGGGATCTCGACCGCGTTCTTCCGCTTCTACTTCGACTCACCGGACCCCGCCGACCGCGTGCGTGTGCTCCGCACGGCGTTCTGGTTCACGATGGGCATGTCGACGCTGGGTCTGCTGCTCGGCTGGCTCTTCGCGCCGTGGATCTCGGACGCGCTCAGGATCGACGACGACACGCTCGTCCGTGCGGCGTTCGTCGGTCTTTGGGCGCAGATGAACTACGAGCAGCTGACGGCGCTCTTCCGCGTCGAGGAGCGCTCCGTCGCGTTCGTCACGGCAAGCCTCGCGAACGTGCTGCTCACGATCGCGACCACAGTGCTCCTGGTCGTCGCCTACGACCAGGGCCCGCTCGGCGTCGTCGTCGGAAACTTCACCGGGACGCTGCTCGTCTACCTCGCGCTCCTCGGCTACCGGCGTCAGCAGCTCGGCCTCCAGTTCGACCGCGAGCTGCTGCGCCGCATGAACCGCTTCGGCCTGCCTCTCGTGCCTTCGGGCATCGCGCTTTGGGCGCTCAACTTCAGCGACCGCTTCTTCCTCGCCCGATTGGCGGGCCAGGACGACGTCGGCCGCTACTCGATCGGCGTGCGGATCGCGTCAGCGATGGTGCTGCTGCTCGTCGCGTTCCGGACCGCGTGGCCCGCGTTCGCGTACTCGATCGATGACGAGCGCGAGGCGAAGCGCACGTACGCGTACGTGCTCACGTACTTGCTCTTCGTCTCTTGCTGGCTGTCGCTTGCCCTCGGCGTGCTCGCGCCCTGGATCGTGCGCGTGCTCGCGCGCAAGGAGTCGTTCTGGGCCGGTGCCGACGTCGTCGCACCGCTCGCGTTCGCCGGCGCGCTGTGGGGCGCGTACACAGTCGTCGCGATCGGAATCGGCCGGCTCCGGAGGACACAGTTCAACTGGGTGATCACCGGCTCGGCGGCGGCGATCGACGTCGTCCTCAACCTGTTGCTGATCCCGACCTACGGGATCCGCGGCGCGGCGGCGGCCGCGCTGACCGCGTTCGCGTTCATGTTCGTCGCGATGGCCGCGTACTCGCAGCGGCTCTACCCGGTGCCGTACCAGTGGCGCCGGGTCGCAACGGTGCTTCTCGCCGCCGGGGCGCTCACCGTCGTCGGCCGGTTCGTCGACCGCCTCGACGTCGCGATCGCCCTGATCCTCGCCTACCCGCTCGTCCTCTTCGCGCTCGGGTTCTACTTGCCGTTCGAACGAGCCCGGCTCGCCCGGGTACTGCTGCGCCAGGCGTAGCCGAGCGCGGTCAGGCCGATCAGGCCCCAGCTCATCGGATCCTCGAAGAACGCGTTGTAGAAGAGCGAGTGCACGAGGATCGCCAGCAGTGCGAGGCCAAAGCAGAGCGAGGCGCGACCGGCGAAGCTCCGCGACGCCCGGCGGAACGGGAGCCAGAGCGCCGTGGCGACGAGCCACGCGAACAGGAGCACGCCCGGGACGCCGAGCTCCGCCGCGACGGTGACCGGCGTGTTGTGTGACGCGGCCCGCGCGGGGTCGGCGGCCCGGAAGCCGACTCGCTCCCCGTACGCGCTCTTGAACCCGCCGAGCCCGACGCCCCCCAGCGGATGGTCGGCAGCGATGCGCAGGCCTTCGGTCACAAGCGACGAGCGGTTTCCGGTCGCACGGTCGGTGTTGTCGAGGATCTCCGCACGCACCGACGGCACGACGAAGCCGGCGACCAGCAGCGCGAGCGCCGCGACCGCCAGCGCAACGACCGCGCGGCGTTCCCACGAGAGCGCGATCGCCCCGAGCACGCCGGCGACGAGCGCGACGAAGCTCGATTGCGAGAACGAGAAGACGAGCCCGATCCAGAGTGCGACGACGGTGACCGCGGCAATGATCGCGTCGCGCCGCGCGCCGTAGAGCACTGCCACGAGCGCGACGAGGATCGCCACAACGAGAAAGCGTCCGTAGATCGAAGGATCCCAGAAGAGCGAGTTGACGCGGTAGAACGGCGCGTAGGCGTTCGACACGATCACCTTCGGATTCCAGAAGACGTCGCGCGTCACCCACTGGTAGATGCCGACGCCGGCGAACACGGCGGCCATCGCGATCAGCTCCACGGTGAGGGCCTTCAGCCATCGGCGCTGCCACGGCAGGCGCGCGAGCAGCAGCGCCAGGAGGCCGAACGGGAGGTAGAACGCCGCGAGGGAAACCGCGCCGAGCCGTGCGCCGTCGCTCCAGACGAGCGAGACCCCTGCCCACGCGAGGAACGCCGCGAGCGGCCACGCGAGCGGCCCGAGCTCTCGAGTGCGGCCGTCGCCGTGAAGCAGCTCCCAGGCGAGCGCGAGCATGCCGACGAGCACGACGAGGTAGAGCGGCAAGAGCAGGTTCGCTTCATCGCCGCCCACCTTGACCGGCACGCGCGCCGGCGCGCACGCCAGCGCCGCCATCGGCAGCAACCACGGCCAGCGCAGCAAGAGCGAAGCAAGCGCGACGGCCGCTGCGCCGCCGACGACTGCGGCGACCCCGAGCAGCGCGTCGTTTCCCTCCGGCCTGAGCGTGACGACGAGGATCGCGCCGCCGACCAGCGTCGCCACGAGCGCAGCGAGCCGCAACGCGCGATCGCGCACAACGACCAGCACGGCGAGGCCCAGCGCTCCGAGGACGCCGCCGACGATCACGACCGCGCCCTCACGAACACGGGAATCGCGTCACGGTGACCGCCGTACGACACGTTCAGCGTGTACCGGCCGGCTCGCTCGGGAGCGAGCAGCGCGAGCGTCCGCCCGCTCGACGTGCCGGTGCGTGCGCCGAGCCGCCAGCGGTAGCGCTTGGCGTCGGTCGAGACGCCGACGCCGAAGCGAACGCCTGCGGGAACGACGATCCGTCGCGGCGCGAGCTCGATGAACCGAAGCCGGACGAGCGCCTGCGACTCTTCCGAGCGGTTGCCGGCGAGGTCGTGCGCGACGACGACGATCGAGATCGGCCCCTCTTGGGCGTCGCGCCCATACCACTCGATCTTCCCGACACCCCGCTGCCGGGGAGTGCTGCGGACGACCTCACGTCCGCCCGCGAGCAGCACGACGCGCGCAGGCTCAGACAGGCGGAACCGCACGCGCACGTAGTCGCCGCGCCCGTCACCGTCGGGTGAGAACAAGAGAGGCGCGATCGAGTCCACAAGAAACTCCGGCGGCGTCGTGTCGAGTCGCAGCTCGTTCGGGATGTCGATCGTCCGCCGCGCGTCGGCCAGGTGCACGCGCGCGCGATACACGCCCTCGGGCGCGCCGCCGCCGTCCCACACGAACTCGACCGGGCCTGCCGGGAAGCGCTCGTCGTCCACGATCGTGCGTACTGCCTGGTCGTCGGCGTCGATCACCGTCACCGTCAGGCGGTCCGCGTCCCGCAGCCCGAACCGGATCCGCGCCCTGTCAGTCGGGCAGTCGCAGTCCGGGGAGAACGCCTTCGTCACTTTCGGGGCGACAATCGGCGAAGGAACGAGCTTCAGCCGCTCGGTGACCGCGAACGCAGCCGCAGTTCCGCCGAGCAGGCCGAGAACGAGGATCGTCGACAGGAGGCGCGGCAACCCGCGCGCGAGGCTATCCGAACACCTTGGAGTGCCTGGGACGAACACGCACAAGCGCGCCCTCGACGAGCTCGAGCCGCGTCGCCTCGTCGCGTGTCACCTGTGCCCAGAGCTCCTCCCCGTTCGCGAGACGGAGCTCGACGCGCACCTCGAAGCCGAGATGGACGATCCGCTCTACGAACGCCTCATCGCCTTCGCCGAACTCGACGTCGTGGGGACGGACGAACGACCCGCCGAGCTGGTTGACCTCGCCGACGAACGTCATCACGAACTCGTTCGCGGGGTTGTCGTACAGCTCGCGCGCTCCCCCAACCTGCTCGACACGCCCGTGACTCATCACGACGATCTGGTCGGCGAGGTCCATCGCCTCCTCCTGATCGTGCGTGACGAAGATCGTCGTCACGTGCACCTCGTCGTGGAGACGGCGGAGCCACGCCCGAAGCTCCTTCCGCACGCGCGCGTCGAGAGCGCCGAACGGCTCGTCCAGCAAGAGGACGTCGGGCTCCACGGCGAGCGCCCGCGCGAGCGCCATCCGCTGACGCTGACCGCCCGAGAGCTGAGCGGGGTAGCGATCGGCGAAGCCGCCCAGCTGGACGAGCTCGAGCAGGTGCGCGACGCGCTCCTTGATCTCCTGCTTGGAACGGCGGCGGATCTCGAGGCCGAAGGCGACGTTCTTCCAGACCGTCATGTGCTTGAAGGCCGCGTAGTGCTGGAAGACGAAGCCAACGCCGCGCTTCTGGGGAGGACGCGAAGTCACGTCGTGCCCGTCGATCAGCACGCGGCCGGCGTCCGGCTGCTCGAGCCCGGCGATGATGCGCAGGAGCGTCGACTTGCCGCTGCCGCTCGGACCGAGGAGCGCCGTGAGCGATCCGGCAGGGACCTCGACCGAGACGTCGTCGAGCGCGACGAACATGCCGAACTGCTTCGAGACGGACCGTGCTTCGATCATGCGCCCTCCTTCGGCTTGAACACGCTCATCGCGACGAGGGTCGCGATCGCGAGGATTGCGAGCACGACGGAGGCGGCGTATGCCCCGACGTAGTCGAACGACTGGAAGCGCTCCTCGACGTGCAGCGTCATCGTCTCGGTCTTGCCGACGATGCGGCCGGAGACGACGCTGACGGCGCCGAACTCACCGAGCGCACGCGCCGTCGTCAAGACGATGCCGTAGGCGACCGCCCAGCGAATAGCGGGGAGCGTGACCCGTCGGAACGTCTGCCACGACGACGCGCCGAGCGTCGACGCGGCCTGCTCCTGCTCGACGCCGATCTCGCGCAGCACTGGAACGACCTCGCGCACGACGAACGGGAGCGACACGAAGATCGTCGCAAGCACCATGCCCGGCAGCGCGAAGACGACGTCGAACGGCACGTCGTGGAGCCACCCGCCGGTCCCGAAGAGGAGCAGAAACGCAAGACCGACGACGATCGGCGAGAGCGCGAGCGGCAGATCGACGACCGCATTGAGGAGCCCCTTGCCCGGAGCGCGATGCCGGACGATCACGATCGCGCACGCGATGCCGAAGATGGTGTTCGCGGGGACGACAATCGCGGTGATCAGGATCGTGATCCAAAACGCATGGATCGCCTCGGGTGTCGTGACCGACGCCCACGCCGCACCGACACCGTTCTCGAACGCCCGCCCGAAGACCATCGCGACCGGCAGGAGGAGCAGCAGCGCGAGGTAGCCGAGCGCCGTGAAGCGGAGGACGTACTTACCCAACACGGTCGTGCCTCGTCACGCGGCGGCGCAGGCCGCCGATCAGGAGGAGGGCAGCAAACGAGAGGACGAGCAGGACGACGGACACGGCGGCTGCGCCCGACGGGTCGCCGCTCTCGATCCGCCCGAAGATGTACACGGAGGCCACCTCGGTCTCGAAGGGCAGGTTCCCCGAGATCAGCACGACCGAGCCGAACTCGCCGATCGCCCGCGCGAACGCGAGCGCGACGCCGGAGAGCACAGCCGGGAAGAGATTCGGGAAGACGACGCGCCTGAAGACCTGGAGCGCGTTCGCGCCGAGCGACGCCGCCGCTTCCTCCATCTCGCGATCGAGCTCGAGCAGCACGGGCTGCACCGTCCTGACCACGAAGGGAAGCGTCACGAAGAGCAGCGCGAGGAGGATCGCCGCACGGGAGAACGCGACGTCGATGCCGAACGGCCCCTCAGGGCCGTAGAGAGCGAGCAGCGTCAGCCCGGCGACGATCGTCGGCAGCGCGAACGGCAGGTCGATCACCGCGTTGACGACCGACTTGCCCGGGAACTCGTCGCGGACGAGCACCCACGCGATCAGCGTCCCGACCACGGCGTTCACGAGCGCGACGAGGACCGAGACCACCAGGGTCAGCTTCAGCGCCGACACCGCCTGCGGCTCGGTGACGGCGTCCCAGAAGCTCTGCTCGCCCTTGGTCGACTGCCAGACGACGGCAGCGAGCGGGAGCAGGACGATCAAGGTCAGGTACGCCGTGACGAGCCCCTGCGTGATCATCGCGCCCGGCTGCGAGATTGCGGCCGGGCGCGAAGGCGATGCGGCGTGCGTGCTCAGTTCGTCCCGGTCTCGCGCTGGATCTTGGTCACGATCCCGGTGTTCGGGTTGAAGAAGCGGTTGTCGACCTTCGCCCATCCCCCGAGCCACTTGATCGAGAACAGCTGCGGCCGGACGGGGAACGAGAAGCCCTTCGCGGCCGCCGGCACGACAGGCCTATAGCCGTTCTGCGCGAAGATCTTCTGCGCTGCGGTCGTGCGGAGGTAGCGCACGAAGGAGTTCGCCGTGGCCTTGTTCTGCGAGTTCGTCGTGACGGCGATCGGATTCTCGATCCGGATCGTCGCCTTCGGGATGACGTAGGGGACCTCCTGGTTGTTCTGGTTCGCGAAGATCGCTTCGTTCTCGTAGGCGAGCAGGACGTCGCCGCGGCCCGCGAGGAAGGTCTGCAGCGCCTCGCGCGCGCTCTTGTCCTGCGAGACGATGTGCTTATAGAGGTTCCGGAGGTACGCCACGGCCTGCGCGTGCGTCTTCTTCTTGCGCAGCTGTGCGCCGTAGGCGGCCATGATGTTCCACTTCGCGCCGCCCGAGGTCTGCACGTTCGGCGTCACCACCTGCACGCCCGGCTTCACGAGGTCGCCCCAGTCGCGGATCTTCTTCGGGTTGCCCTTCCGCACGGCGAAGACGACGACGGAGCGCGTGACGATGCCGCCCCACTTGTCGTTCTTCCAGCTCCTCGGCACGATGCCCTTGTTCACGAGCGTGGTCACGTCGGGCTCGAGCGAGAGCGCGACGACATCGGCCTTCAGCCCGGAGATGACCGCGCGCGCCTGCTCGCCTGACGACCCGTAGCTCTGCTGGAACGAGGTGTCGTTGCCTGCGGCCGTCTTCTGGAACGCGGGAATCAGGTCGGCGTAGGCCGCCCGCGGGGTCGAGTAGGCGACGAGCGAGATCGAGCCGCCTTCCAAGCGCGCAGAGGTGCCGGCCGCGAGCGCCAGCGCGAAGGCAGCGGCGGCGAGAACGGCGAGCGAGGCGAGAATGCGTTTGGGCAAGGAGACTCCTAGATAGGCAGGACTAATAGTCGGTATTAGGAATGTCTATCCAGAACTTCGTGCCCACGTCAAGCCGGAACCGAACCTCGGTGGTCCGGCCGCGGCGGGAGCGGGCAGGAGACGAACGGCCGCCCGGTCAGCCGAAGGCCCAGCTTGTAGGCCTCGCAGCCGGTACAGAAGCCCGTGCTGGCAGCGAGGAGGGCCAGCCCGGCGACCAGCAGCCCGAGCCCCGCGCCGACGGTCGCCCACCCGGCCGCGTACGCAGCAGACGCTGCGCCCAGCACCGCGATCCCCACCATGTTCGCAAACCGCGGCGGGCGCGAGTCCTCGAGCGGGCCCTCGCCGAAGTGCGGCTGCACCAGCTCGAAGTACGCAAGACAGGGGAGGCAGAACCGCCGGCCGAACGTGAGGCCGACGGCGAGCTGCAGCGCCAGCAGCCGCGAGCAGCCACCACCAACCCGTCGCCACCGCGAGTACGGACAGGACTCCGACGACCGCCTGGTTGAACCGCGGCGCGCGGGAGTCGATCACGTCGGTGTCGCGGTAGGGGTCGGCGGCCCAGGCGATCACGTGCGATAGGCCTCGATCAGGACCGCGGCGACCTCGGGCCGCGTGAACTCCGTCGGCGGGACTTCGCCGCCCGCGAGCAACTCGCGCACCTTCGTCCCCGAGAGGAACACGTGCTGCTCCTTGCCGTGCGGGCACGTCTTCGCGCTCGCCATCGAGCCGCACGCCTTGCACCAGAACGAGTGCTCGAAGAACATCGGCTCGATGTCGAGCTCGTGCGGCTCGAACTCGTCGAAGATCAGCTGGGCGTCGTACGTTCCGTAATAGTCGCCGACGCCGGCGTGGTCGCGGCCGACGATGAAGTGCGAGCAGCCGTAGTTCTTGCGGCAGATCGCGTGCCAGATCGCCTCGCGCGGGCCTGCGTAGCGCATCGCCGCCGGGAAGGCCGACAGGAGCACGCGGTCGGCCGGGTAGTAGTCGTCGATCAGCGTGCGGTAGCAGGCCACGCGCACGTCGGCCGGGACGTCGTCGCCCTTCGTGTCTCCGACGAGCGGATGGACGAGCAGGCCGTCGACGGTCTCGAGCGCGACCTTCGTCAGGTACTCGTGCGCACGATGGATCGGGTTGCGCGTCTGGAAGCCGACGACCCGCCTCCAGCCGCGCTCGGCGAAGGCCGCGCGCGTGTCGCGCGGATCGAGCGCGAGCTCGGCGAACTCGGGCTCGGGCCGCTCGAACACCGTGACGCGGCCGGCGAGGTACCTCGGCTTCTGCGCGTAGAGCCGCGCGACGCCGGGGTGGGCCTCGTCGGTCGTGCGGAAGCAGTTCTCCGCCTCGCGGTCCTTGTCGTACGTTGTAGACCTCGGCGACCTCGAGCACGGCGAGCTTCCGCCCGCTCTCGTCGGCGAGCGCCACGCGGCCGCCCTGCGGCGCCTCGTCGACGGCGAGGCAGACCGGCAGCGCCCACGGAAGCCCGCTCGCGAGCCGCATCTCGTCGACGACGCGCTCGTAGTCCTCGCGACCCATGAACCCATCGAGCGGCGAGAGCGCCCCGGAGGCGATCATGCCAAGGTCGGAGACCTCGCGCGAGGTGAGCATCACGACTGCGAGCGAGTCGAGGTCGCCCGGCCGCTCGCCCGTCCGGTCGACGAGCTCGCCGCCGTGCGGCCGGATCAGCCGCTCCGTCGCGACCGCCGTCACGCCGTCACCCCGGACTCGACGAGACCGAGCTCCTCGAGCTTCGCGACGATCAGACGTGCCGACTCCTCGGCGTCGTGCTGCTCCGTGTCGACGACGAGCTCGGGGCTCACCGGGTCCTCGTACGGGTCGTCGACGCCCGTGAAGCCCTTGATCTCCCCCCTGAAAGCCTTCTCGTACAGCCCCTTCACGTCGCGCTTCGCGCACTCGTCCACCGACGCCTTGACGTGCACCTCGACGAACGTGCCCCACTCCTCGACCATGGTCCGGGCTTTGCGCCGCGTCTCCTCGTACGGCGAGATCGCGGCCGCGATCACCGCGCCGCCCTGTCGCGTCAGGCGCGAGGCGACCCAGCCGATCCGCTCGATGTTCGTGTCGCGGTCCTCCTTCGAGAACCCGAGCCCCTTCGACAGATGCGTGCGCACCGTGTCGCCGTCGAGGTACTCGACGACGTGGCCGCGGCGCTCGAGCTCCGGACCGACGAGATGCGCGATCGTGGACTTGCCCGCGCCCGAGAGACCCGTGAACCAGAGCGTGAAGCCGCCCTCGCGGCGACGGTCCGACTCGGGGTGCTCGTGCGCGTAGATGTGCTCAGTCATTGCTCTCCTTGATCAATGGTGCGTTCACGTGGATGCCGCATTCGAGCTTGTTCGAGCCGGCCCAGCGGCCTGCGCGCTCGTCCTCGCCGGCGTTCACCGGCCGCGTGCAGTGGATGCACCCGATCGAGGGGTAGCCCTGGTCGTGCAGCGGGTTGTAGGGAATCTCGTTGACGGCGATGTACGCGTCGACGCGCTTCGAGCTCCAGTCGACGAGCGGCTGGATCTTCCAGACGCCGTAGCGCTCCGACCACTCGACCTTCTGCGCGTTCGCGCGCGTCGCGGACTGCTCGCGCCGGATACCGGTGATCCACGCGTCGTAGCCGGCGAGCGCGCGCTCGAGCGGCTCGACCTTGCGGATCCCGCAGCAGCGGTCCGGGTCGGTCTCCCAGAGGAGATCGGGCGGGTCGATCGGCCGGAACGACTTCAGGTTGAGGTCGTACTTCGCCACCAGCTGATCGCGGGTCGCATAGGTCTCGGGGAAGAGCACGAGCGTGTCGAGCTCGACGACGTCGGTGGCCAGGCCGAGCTCGCTGATCATGTGCACGAGCGCCGACGACTGCCGCTGCCACGAGCAGGTCAGGCACAGCTTGTCGCCGAACTCCTCGGCCGCCCAGCGGAGCAGCTCTTCCGCGGACATCGCCTCGAAGTCGAGCTCAGGAAGCGCCGGCGCGCTCGCCATGGATCTCCTTCAGCGTGTCCCCGCGCAGACCGAGACGCAGGGTCTCGAGCGGGATCACCTCGTCCGGCGGGATGTTCCCGAGGTTCACGTCCGAGCCGAGCGTCTTCACGAACCACGCTTGCGCAGCCTTCGTCGGCGCTTCGAAGATCACGTTTGCAGGCTCGACCGCATCTGCGATCTCCACGATCAGCTCCGTGCGCATCCCGCCGGACGAGTCGAAGATGCCGGCGGTGCCGCCCTCGCGCGCCTCGGTGATCACCTTCCAGGCGCCCGCGTCGAGCTCCTCGCGGAGCCAGCTCGTCCACTCGTCCGCGGAGTACTCCACCGACGAGTCCTTCGAGCCGACCTCAGAGAGCACGGTGAAGTCGCGCGCGAAGTCGGCGATCAGCTCGAGCTTCTCCTCGCGCGGGATCTCGACCGTGCCGTCGGAGAGCTCGACGTGGGTGAGTCCGAGGTCGCGCAACCACGCCTTGTACTGGTCCACCTTCCCCTTGACGTAGACGACCTCGAAGAACGTCCCGCCGATCACCACCGGCTTCTCGCGCAACACCTCCAGCTTCCGTTTGAGGTTCGGCGTGACGTACGCGGTGCCCCAGCCGAGCTTGACGACATCGATGTAGACGCCCGAGGTCTCGAGCACGTCCTCCCACGCACGCGGGCCGAGGCCCTTGTCGATCACGTGGGTGATGCCGCCGGCGCGGGGCTCAAAATCGAGCAAAGAGCTCCTTCAGCTTCTCCTGCGCGCGCTCCTGTACGTCGTGGTAGAGCGAGTTGCCGTGCGCGTCGATCCCGACCGTCAGCGGCCCGAAGTCCTTGACGCGGAACTTCCAGAGGCACTCGGGCATCAGCTCCTCCCAGGCCACCTCCTCGATCTCCTCGATCTGCGTCGTCTCGAGCGCGGCCGCGCCGCCGACGATCGCGAAGTAGACCATCCCGAGCCGGTGCATCGGCTCGATCGCCTCGTCGGGGAAGCCGCCCTTGCCACAGACCGCGCGCACGCCGTATTGCGCGCCGAGCGGCTCGGTGAAGCGCACCATGCGGGCGCTCGTCGTCGTGCCGATGCAGACCTTCTCGTACTTGCCTTCGGCGAGCTTGCGGACGCCCGGCGCGGTGTGGAGCAGGAACGCGCCGCGGAGATCCATCGGCGGCTCGACGCCCTGGTCGAAGATCCGGACTTGCGTGCGGTCGCGGATGCCGATGATGTGGCCCTGGACGACCACCTCGTCGCCGGCGCGGAGCTTGAGGATCTCCGCTTCGTCGGTGATCGGGAACGTGACTTCGTGGACGGCCATCAGAATTCCCTGTCGAAGTCGACGGTGCCGTCGGGGGCGATGTGCGCGGAGGCCCGGCGCGCCGCCCAGCACTGGTAGTTGACCGCGACGGGATTGAGGGTCATGTGCGTGTCCGCGTGCTCGATGTGGCACTGCAGCACCGTCACGTCACCGCCGAGGCCCATCGGGCCGATCCCGGTCTCGTTCAGCAGCGAGAAGAGCTCGTCCTCGAGCTGCGCGACGAGAGGGTCGCCGTTCCGCGTGCCGATCGGGCGCATGATCGCCTCCTTCGCGAGGTACATCGCGTAGTCGGCGCTGCCGCCGATCCCCACGCCGACGATTCCCGGCGGGCACGGCTTGCCGCCGGCGCCGACGATCGACTCGAGCACGAACTGCTTGATCCCCTTCACGCCGTCGGCGGGGACGCACATCTTGAGGAAGCTCATGTTCTCGGAGCCCGAGCCCTTGGGCACACACTTGACGTCGAGCCCGTCCCAGTCGTCGATGAACTCCCAGTGCACGATCGGCAGGCGGTAGCCGATGTTCGGCCCGGTGTTCTCGCGCGTGATCGTGTGCACAGCGTTCGAGCGCAGCGGGTGCTCGAGCGTCGCGCGCGCGGTCCCGTCGCGCAGCCCCTCGTAGATCCGCGCCGGGTGCAGCGGAAAATGCTCGCCCACGCGGCAGTGGTAGACGGCGATGCCGGTGTCCTGGCAGACGAGGTTCTTCTCGCCGTCGGCGATGTTGATGTTGCGGTGGATCGTCTCGAGCACGCGCTTCCCGGGAACAGACGTCTCGAGCGCGCGCGCGTCAGAGAGCGCGTCGCGGAGGTCCTGCGGGATGTCCTTCAACGCCCACACGTAGAGATGCGCCGCGGCGTCCTCCACCGTGTGTTGCAGATCGGTCATCACATCGATGCTCATGGCTTCGCTTTCTCCGCGGCGGCCTTGCCAGCGCGGCGGCCGAACACGGTGCACTCGAGGAGGGAGTTGCCCATCATGCGATTCCGCCCATGGGTTCCGCCGGCGATCTCGCCGGCCGCGAAGAGCCCGTCGAGCGTCGTCTCGCCGTGCTCGTCGATCACGAGCCCGCCGTTCTGGTAGTGGAGCACGGGGTAGGTGAAGATCGGCTCGCGCAGCGGGTCGATGCCCGCGCCGCGGTAGCGCCGAAGCATGTACGGCAGCGAGATCTCGGCGTCGGCCTCGGAGATGCGCGTCGTGTCGAGGTAGACCGCAGGCCGCCCGTCGGGCGTGTGGACGCCTTTGCCCTTCGCGACCTCGTCGACGATCGCCTGCGAGACCGCGTCGCGCGGCCCGAGCGAGTCGGTGAACTCCTCGCGGTCGGCGTTCAGCAGCACGGCACCGTACGCGCGCGTCGTCTCGGGGATCGAGTACCCCTGCATCGTCCCCGGCCACGCGCCGCCGTTCGGGTGGTACTGCAGCGCGTCGAGGTCGCGGGCCTCCGCGCCGAGGTCGATCGCCATCTGCGTCACCTCGCCGGTCGCGCCGGGATGATTCGTCGAGAGCTCGCCTCGCTCCTCCGCCTCGCGATAGCAGCGGCCGCCGGCGGCGAGGACGACCGTTGCCGCGTCGAGCACCTGGTCGCCGACCCTGGCCCGCCAGCACTGCTCCGTTTGCACGAGCTCGGAGAGCGGCGACTTCGGGAACGTGTCGGTCGACGAGGACTCGACCGCCTCGCGCAGCGCCTTCGTGATCGCGTGACCGGTCCTGTCGCCGACCTGCAGCAGGCGCTTGCGGGTGGCGCCGCCGCAGCGGGCCAGCCGGTAGCCGCCGTTTCTCGTTCGTGCGCGCGTGAACTCGACGCCCGAGCTCCTCGAGCCAGTGGATCGCGGAGGGTGCCTCAGTCGTCAGGATCTCCACGAGCCGGCGGTCGGCGGTCTCGTGGCTCGACGTCCAGACGTCTTCGGCGTGCTGCTCGGGCGAGTCGTCGTCACCGAAGGCCGCCTGGATTCCGCCCTGGGCCTTCGCGGAGTTGCAGCTCTGGAGCGAGCCTTTCGTCGCCACGGCGACGCGCGCGCCTGCGCGTTCAGCGGCAACGGCGGCGGCAAGGCCGGAGGCCCCGCTGCCGATCACGAGCACGTCGTAGGGCACGTATCGACTCTACCTGCATGCCGCTAATCATTCACATTAGCTTTTCTTATATCTCACCAGATCGACCGGTAGAGCGCCTCGACCTCTCCGACCGTGGCTGGTCGCGGGTTCGCGCGGTTCCCGCCGCGGGCGGCGGCCGCCTCTGCGAGCCTCGGGAGGTCGGCTTCCGGGACGCCGACGTCGCGGAGACGGGTCGGCCCGGACAGCGCCGCGAGCTCCTCGACCCTTGCGGCGGGATCCTCGGGTGCACCGATGGCCTCGCCGAAGCGACGCACAGCCTCGGGAACGAGCTCGGCGTTGAACCGGAGCGCGGCCGGGAGGACGATTGCGTTCATCGCGCCGTGCGGCAGCCCGTATGCCCCGCCGACCGCCTGTGCCATCGCGTGGCCGAGTCCGAGTCCCGCCAGGGCGAGCGCCTCACCGGCGTGGGCGGCACCTTCGAGTAGGTGCGTCCGCAGCTCGAGGTCGTCCGGCCGTTCGAGGACGAGCGGCAGCAGCTCCGCGATCAGCGTCGCCCCCTCGAGCGCACGCTTGTCACCCTCGTCGTTCCGACCCTGTACGTACAGCGCCTCGGCCGTGTGTGCGAGCGCGTTCATCGCCGTCCCGCCCGACTCCGCGCGAGGGAGCCCGAGCGTCAGCTCAGGGTCATAGACGATCCCCGCCATCCGTGCACCGCCGCCGCCGCCGACCATCCTCCTGTCGTGGTCGCGGACGCCGAAGGTCGGCGTCCACTCGGAGCCCGAGTACGTCGTCGGCACGGAGACGACCGGGAGTCCCCGCGCCGCGGATGGCGCCTTCGCCGTGTCGATCGCACTGCCGCCGCCAACCGCGAGCAGTCCGTCGACGTCGTCGGGCGCCTCGATCCGATCCGACGGGATCTCGTGCCACGCGGCCGCTGCGGGAAGCTCGAGCGACGACCACCGGTCGCTCGCGACGAGGAGCGGGCGCTCGATGCCGAGCTCCGCGAGGACCTCCGGGAGCGCGTCGAGCCCCCAGCGGACGATCACGTCAGGCGTTCCTTGCCGAATGCGACGAACGCGTCGGCGACCCGCGTCGGCGACTTGCGTGCGGCACGCACGAGCGAGACGTCGCGCACGAGGTTCAGGCCGCGAACGCGCGCCTCGCCGAGCGTGCCTGCGGCCAGCTCCGCCTCGACGGCCGAGCGCGAGATGAACGTGACGCCGTAGCCGGCGAGGACGGCGCTCCGCACGGACTCCTGCAGGCCGAGCTCGAGCGGCACGTCGAAGTCGCGCAGCCGTTCGCCGCTCCGCCGCAGTTCGTCTTCGAGCAGTTGCCGCACACCGCCGCCTTCCTGCATCACGATCAGCGGCTCCTTGCGCAGCTCGTCGAGCGAAACGGTGCGGCCGGCGAACTTGTGGTCGGGCGGAGTGGCGAGGATGACCTCGTCGCGGAAGAAGGGCTCGAACGCGACGCCGCGCTGACGGCGCGCCGCGCCGACGATCCCGAGCTCGAGCTCACGGGCGGCGACGAGCTCGACGACCGCGTGGGTATCGGCGACCGTGAGCGAGACCTTGACGCCCGGGTTCTCGGCCTGGAACTCGCAGAGCAGGAGCGGCAACACGATCGCGGCGGGCCCGGTCGAGGCGCCCAGGTCGAGCGTCCCCGTGAGCTCGCCCTCCCCGACCGTCGCGACGTCCTCGAGCAGCTGGTCCTCGAGCGCCAGCATCCGCTGCGCACTCCGGTAGAGCCGCCGACCGGCTTCGGTCGGCTCGACCCGCCGGCCCGAGCGGTCGAGCAGCTGCCTGCCGAGACGCTTCTCCAGCGCCCTAATCTGGAGGCTGACGGCGGGCTGCGTGACGCCGAGGCGCTCCGCCGCCTGTGAAAAGCTCTTCCTCTCGACGACCGCGCAAAACGCAGCAAGCTGTCGCGTATCCATAAGCATCTATTATGACAAACCCCATGGAATCACTCGCCGAGCGCTACGCCGCGCTGGCGCAGGGGTCGCCGCGGCGCGGCCGGGACATCGCGCTCCGTGGGCTGGATCTCGTCTTTTCGACCTTCCTCGAGGTCGTCTCTCTGCCGGTCCAGCTCGTGATCGCGCTCGCGATCCTCGCGACCAGCGGCCGCCCGGTCCTGTACCGAGGCGAGCGAGTGGGACGCGAAGGGCGCGTCTTCACGATGTTCAAGTTCCGCACCCTCAGCCCGGACGCGGAGACGCGCCTCGGCCCGTACCTCGAAGGCGAGCTCGTCCGCCGTACGAGAGCGGAGACGACCGGGCTCGGCCGCTGGCTCCGTGCAACGCAACTCGACGAGATCCCCCAGTTCTGGAACGTGCTCCGCGGCGACATGAGCTTCGTCGGACCGAGGCCGATCCGCCCGCGCTTCTTCGAGGAGCTCGCCGCCGAGCTGCCCGCGTACTGGCAGCGGCTCGTCGTCCGGCCCGGCCTGACCGGCCTCGCGCAGATGCGGCAGAGCCGCGAGACGTCGTGGTCGGAGAAGCTCGCCCACGATCTGGAGTGGATCGCTGACCGGTCGGTGCGGCTCTACCTGCAGACGCTCGCGTCGACCGCCTGGCGCGTCCTGCGGCAGTCCCTAGGCGCCAAAGTCCAGGCGTAGCTCCTCGAGCGCGAGGTCGCGCAGGATCTGGTGCATCACGTCGTCCGAGATCACGCCGGAGCGACGCAGCTCGAGCACGGCTTGCTCCTCGGCGCGCAGGAGCTCGCGACGGACCTGCTGGAACGCCTGCGAGCGATCCTCGATCTCGCTCCGGTCGTCGTCCAGCCGCTCGCGGAACCGGTCTGCCCGAAAGTTGTACTGGCCGCGGATCCGCTCCGCGGTGTCCTCGCGGACCTCACCCGCCTCGACGAGCTCCGCGAGCCGCGCGAGCGCGGCCTCGGCCGCGCGGATCCGCGCCTTCGCCTCCTCGACCTGGGCCGCCCCGTCCTCTTCCAGGCCCACGAGCTTGATCAGGAGCGGCAGCGTGAGCCCCTGCAGGACGAGCGTCGCCAGGATCACGCACGACGCGAGGAAGATGATGATCTCCCGTCCGGGGAATGGAGCGCCGGCGTCGGTCGTCAGCGGGATCGCGAGCGCGGCGGCGAGCGACACGGCCCCGCGCATCCCCGCCCACCCGAGGACGAGCGGGATTCGCCAGGTCGGGTACGGATCGCGCTCCCGAATCCTTCTGATCAGGAAGCGCGGGACGTACGCGAGCGGAAACACGAACGCCAGCCGGATCAGGATCACCGCCGCGCAGACCCCGGCCGCGGAGACCGCGAGCTCGCTCGTGGACCAGCCGTCGAGCTGGTCGAGCACCTCGGGAATCTGCAGCCCGACGAGCACGAAGAGCGCGGCGTTGAGGATGAACGTCAGGATCGTCCAGAAGGCCTCGCCGTTCAGTCGGGTCTCCGCGTTCGTGAGCTCAGGCGTGTACCAGCCCATGTACAGGCCGACCGTGACGGCGGCGAGCACCGCCGAGACCCCGAGCGCCTCCGCTGGGAGGTACGCGAGATAGGCGGTGAGGAGCGCGACGGTGATCTCGGTCGGCGGGTCGTTGAGGCGTCTGCGCACCTGGCGCACGAGGTAGCCGACGACGAGCCCGATCGCGATCCCACCGACCGCGTTGACGACGAGCTGCGCGCCCGCCTCCCAGAGCGAGAACGTGCCGGCCACCGTCGCGACGACCGCGGTTCGGTAGAAGACGAGCGCACTCGCGTCGTTCAGAAGGCTCTCGCCCTCGATCACCGTGATCAGGCGGCGGGGGACGCCGAGGCGCCGACCGATCGAGGTCGCCGCGATCGGGTCGGTGGGCGAGACAACCGCGCCGAGCACGAAGGCCGCCTGCCAGGTCAGGCCGTCGACCAGCCAGTGTGCGACGACGGCGACGCCGGCCATCGTCACCGCAACCAGCCCGATCGCGAGCATCGAGACGGGCCTGAGGTTCGGCGCGCAGGTCGCGCACCGAGGTGAAGAACGCCGACGAATAGAGGAGCGGCGGCAGGAAGCCGATCAGGATCACTTCGGGAGGCAGGTCGAACTTCGGCAGGCCGGGGACGAACGCGAGACCGAGCCCGCCGATGACGAGCAGGATCGGGTACGGGATCCGCAAGACGGGCGCCAAAACGACGAGCACACCGAGACCGACGAGCAGCCCGACGAGCTGCCACAGCTCATGGGAGTGAAGGTCGATCACGGGACGATACGGCCTGCCTCCGTAGAGTTCCGCCGATGTGCGGGATCTGTGGGATTGCACTGCGCGACGGCGCCGTCGACCGAGGCGTGCTCGAGCACATGGCGGCGACGCTCGTGCACCGCGGACCGGATTCCGAGGGGGCCTATCTGAACGGTCCCGTCGGGTTCGCGGCGCGACGTCTGTCGATCATCGACCTCGAGGGCGGCGACCAGCCGATCACGAACGAGGACGGATCGATCCACGTCGTCCAGAACGGTGAGATCTACAACCACGAGGAACTGCGCGCTGAGCTCGCGCGCGCGGGGCACACGTTTCGAACGCGTTGCGACACCGAAGTGTTGGTGCACGCCTACGAGGAGTGGGGCGATGCGTTCGCGCGGCGGCTGCGGGGGATGTTCGCGATCGCGCTCTGGGACGCTCGGCGCTCGCGTCTGGTGCTCGTGCGCGACGCGTTCGGGATCAAGCCGCTCTACTACCGGATCGATCGGGACGGGCTCGCGTTCGCGTCAGAGCTGCGCGCGCTCCCGCGCGGCGAGCTCGACCTCGACGCTCTCGAGGCGTTCCTCGCGTTCAACTCGATCCCCTCGCCCCTGACGATCTTCCGCGAGTCGCGCAAGCTCGGCGCCGGGTACGTGCTCGTCTGGGAGCGCGGGGAGGCCAGCCTCGAGCGCTTCGCGCGGCCCGCGCCGGTCGCGGCGGCCGACGTCAGGGACGACGACGAGGCGGAGCTCGTCGAGGAGTGCCGCGCGCGGATGCGCGACTCGGTCCGCGCGCACCTCGTGAGCGACGTCCCAGTAGGGGTGCTGCTCTCAGGCGGGGTCGACTCGGGGCTGCTCGCCGCGCTTGCATCGCAGGAGAGCTCCGATCCGCTGCGCACGTTCTCGATCGGCTTCGAGGAGGGCTCGTTCGACGAGCTCGGCGACGCACGCAAGGTCGCAGAGCGCTACGCGACCGACCACCACGAGCTCGTGCTGCGGCCCGACGCCGCGCTCCTGCTGCCGGCGCTCGCCGACGCATTCGACGAGCCGTTCGCCGACTCGTCCGCGCTGCCCACCTACCTGGTCTCCGAGCTCGCGGCCCGGCACGTGAAGGTCGCCCTCTCGGGCGAAGGCGGCGACGAGCTCTTCGGCGGCTACTACACCTACGCGGCCGACCTGCTCGCTCAGCGGTTCGGCGGCGCGGCCCGGCTCGCGGCACCGCTCGTGGAGCGCCTGCCGAGCTCGAGCGCGAAGGCGAGCTTCGACTACCGCGCGAAGCGGTTCGTCCGGGCGGCGCACCTCCCACCGCTCGAGCGCCACCACGGTTGGAAGGAGATCTTCTCGCCTGATCTGCGCGCGGAGCTGACGGGCCGGCGGAACGGATTCGATCCGCTGGACCTCTACCGCAGCACGTACGCCGAGACGGCGGACGCGGACCTGCTCGCCCGGCTGCAGGACGTCGACCGAACCGTGTACCTCGTCGACGACCTGCTCGTGAAGACCGACCGCGCGTCGATGGCGCACTCGCTCGAGGCGCGCGTCCCGTTCTGCGACCCGGTCGTCGCCTCCTTCGCGCATGCCTTGCCGACACGGCACAAGCTGCGCGGATTGAGAAAGAAGGTGCTGCTCCGCAAGGCGGCCGAGCCGCTCCTCCCGCGTTCGATCGTCTGGGGCAGGAAGCGCGGGTTCTCGATCCCGGCAGCCGCGTGGCTGCGCGGCGAGCTCGAGCCGTTCGCGCGCGAGACCCTCTCGGCCGAAACGCTGCGGCGGCAGGGGTTCTTCGAGCCGCGAGTCGTCGAGCGGCTGATCGACGAGCACGTCGCGCGTCGCGAGGACCGCTCACGCCAGCTGTGGGGGCTGCTCGCGTTCACGCTCTGGCACGAGCGCCACGTGGAGCGGACGCCCGGCCGACCGCGTGTGCCCGAGCTGCTGGCGGCATGAAGGTCTGGATCGACATGACCGCGAGCGCGCACGTGCTCGTCTTCCGGCCTCTCATACGACATCTTGCGCGCGCGTGGCGACGAGGTCGAGATCACCGCGCGCGAATACGCGCAGACGCTGCAGCTGCTCGAGCTGCACGGGCTCGAGGCGGAGGTGATCGGCGCGCACGGCGGCCGCTCGCGCACCGGAAAGGCGCGCGCGCTCGCTTCCCGCCTGCACGCGCTGCGGCGCTGGGCGAAGGGACGCGGCTTCGACGTCGCGCTCGCGCACGGCTCGCACGAGCTGACGATCACGGCGCGGCGACTCGGTGTCCCCAGCTCGACGACGTTCGACTACGAGTGGGCGTGGCTGCAGCACCAACTCGGCTGCCGCGCGGCGACGAAGGTCGTCGTGCCGGACACGATCCCGCCGGAGCGCCTTCGCCCCTACGGCGTCGACGAGCGCAAGCTGCTTCAGTACGAGGGCCTGAAGGAGGAGTACTACCTCTCCGACTTCGAGCCGGACCCGTCGGCGCTCGCCGCGTGGGAGCTCGAACCGGCGCGCGTGCTCGTGGTCCTCCGGCCGCCGCCCGACGTCTCGCTCTACCACCGGCACTCGAACCCGCTCTTCCCCCAGACGCTCGACCTGCTCGGGAACCGCGACGACATCCACGCGATCGTGATCCCGCGAACCGACGACCAGCGCGCGTTCGTGCAGGGCCTCGCGCTTCCGTCGGTGATCGTCCCCGAACGCGCCGTCGACGCGCAGAGCCTGATCGCCTTTGCCGACCTCGTCGTCTCCTCGGGCGGGACGATGAACCGCGAGGCTGCTGCGCTCGGCGTGCCCGTGTACACGACGTTCGGAGGCCGGCTCGGCGGCGTCGACGAGGCCCTGATTCGCGAGGGCCGCCTCGTGCCGCTGAGCGACCCTCGGGCGCTCGAACTCCGCAAGCGAGATGCAGATTTGCGCCCGCAGATCAGGCGGGATCCACGGGTGATGCTCGACCTTCTGCTCGCGGCCTGCTTAGAACGCCCCGGCTCAAGTCATCTCCAGGGGAGAGGGGCATGAAGAACGCACTGCTTCTCGTCGCGGCGTTCTTGCGAGCGGCGGCTGGTAGCCACTGCGGCTGCGACTGGCGGGGCGGCAACGAGGCCGGCTTCGAGACGCGCGGCTCCGTCGATGCTGCTCGGCCCGGTCCGGGATCGAGCGTCGGAGCCGATCATCTCGACCGGCGACATCGTCGGCGGCTACAGATGTTCGAGTCGATTCCCGGACGGCATCGCGCTGCGACGAAGGCACGGCAAGAACGATCGAGGTCGTTACGTGAACCACGAGACGTCGCTCGGCCGCCCGTTCCCGCGCCGACCGCTCCGCCGAGGCGACTCGCAGAACGCGCGATACTCGAGCAGCCTGCTGACGCTGAACCGGCGACAACGGGCCGTGCTCGCAGGGGAGCATCGCGATCCCGAGCTCCGAGGGCTACCAGCGGTTCTGCTCGAACTTCCTCGCGACGAGGCGGCACGGCTTCGACCGGACTGATCTTCACGAACGAGGAGGCGCATCGACTCGGTCCAGCGTGCGGGCAAGGCACGGCCGACCACGATCGGCGCCGCCGACTCGCGGCAGACGGCACAGTCGTCGCGCAGGACGTGCTCACCGGCGTGACCAAGCCGATCTGGGGCATGGGCCGGCACAACCACGAGAACAGCCTCGCGGTGCCGGGGTACGGGCATCCGGTCGTGCTCTCGGGCGACGACTCGTTCGGAACGACCCCGCCCAGTCGCAGCGTCTACCTGTATCGCGTACAGCGCGGACGACGTGTGAACGACGGCGGCGAGCTCTACGCGTTCGTCTCCGACACGCCGTGGCAAGGACGACTACTTCGACTTCGCCCCCGGCGACCAGACGTCCATCACCGGCGACTTCGTGCAGGTCCCCAAGGACGTGGCGACCGGACGGAAGGCAGACGGCACCGAGCTGATGGCCGCCGACAGTCCTACCCGGCTCCGCCGAGCGTCGCTGGCAGCGCGACGCCGTCACCCAGCTCCGATCGACGGGCCGCAGTGGGTCCTCGAGCACTGGGGCGACATCGCCGCAGCCGGTGTTCCAGTTCGTCCGGATCGAGGACATGGCGTACGACACGCGGCAGGGCATGGAGACGTCGTCTATCTCGTCGACACGGGCGCGGCACGCTGCCGACCGCACGCCCCCGGCAGGCCAGGCGCGCTCGACGAACGGGCGCGTCTGGACCAGATGGATCATCGACACGAGCGACCCGACCAAGCGTCGCAGTGACTCTCGATCCTGATCGACGGAGACGCCAGCCGGTCAAGACGCCGACCGAGATCCATCAGCCCGACAACATCGAGTCGACGCCGCAGGGTCTGTCTGATCACCGAGGACCCGGGGTCAGAACCAGCAGTTCCTCGCCGACCGACGCCAACGCGACCACCGCGCGCATCGTGCGGTACCGTTCGCGACCGAGCACGCTCGAACATCGCCTGGGAGTCGTCGGGCGTGATCAACGCGCGCCGCTGCTCGGCGACGACTGTGGCTCGATGGACGCCCCGGCGCACGGCATCCTCGACGCGCCTCGGCCCGGTCGCGACTCCGCCGGGCGTGCAGCCGGTCCCGTTCACTGGGGTCGGCGAGGCCGGGCAACTGTTCGCCGTCCACACGCCGAACAGCTAGGGGCGGCGCTACGCCGCCGGGGCTTCGGCGCCGGCGGCGACGGCGGCCAGGACGTCCTCGCCGTAGCGCTCGAGCTTCGCCGGGCCGACGCCCGACACGCCGCCGAGCTCGGCAAGACTCGCGGGCCGGCGCGCGGCGATCTCGGCAAGCGTCGCGTCGTGGAAGACGACGTAGGCCGGCTTGCCCTCCTCCTTCGCGCGATCGAGCCGCCAGCGCTTCAGCGATACGAGCAGCGGATCGTCGGCGACGACCGGCGGCGCGGCCCCGACGCCGAGCTCGGTCAGGAACCGGCTCGGCTTCGTGGACCAGGTCAGCGTCAGGTGCCGGCGCGCGCGCGTGATCCCGACGTAGAACAGGCGCCGCTCTTCCGCGATCTCGTCGTCCGTCTTCGCGCGCTTGGACGGGAGCTCGCGCGAGTCGAGCCGTGGGAGGAAGACCGCGTCGAACTCCAGGCCCTTCGCGCGGTGGTAGGTCAGGAGGTGCACGCCTCCGGCCGCGCCGCTCGAGAACCGCGCCCGCAGGTCTGCGACGAACTCGGCAACCGTCCCCGCATCACCCGCCAGCGCGACGAGGAGCTTCAGGTCCTTCTGCCGCGTCTCCTCGCGCTCGCCGATCCGCTGCGGAGGCGCCTCGAGCAGGCCGTGCTCGAGCGCGACGCGCCGCACCTCCTCGGAGGCCGGCAGCTCCTCGCGGCCGCGCAGCACCTTCAGCAGCTGTCGTGCAGCGTCGCGCTCGAGGAGCGCCGCGCCCTGGAACGGGATCTTCGCCTCGGCGAACGCCGCCTCGAAGTCGGCCGAGCGCGCGTTCAGCCGGTAGAGGACGGCCATCTCGTCGTACGCGACGCCGTCGGCTCGCAGGGCGCGAACCCGCTCGACGACGAAGTCGAGCTCGTCGGCGAGCGATGCGAACGGCCTCGCCACGGGCGCAGCACCGTTGTCCCGTGTCGCCCGCAGCGTCTTCGGGGCTCCGCCGAGCTTCGGCACGAGGCGATTCGCGAGGTCGAGCACCTCAGGCGTCGAGCGGTAGTTCGCTTCGAGGCGAACGACCGTCGCGTGCGGGTAGCGCTCCGGCAGCTCGAGCAGGTGGCGCGGGGTCGCTCCGGTGAACGCGTAGATCGCCTGGTAGTCGTCGCCGACGGCGCAGAGGTCGTCGCGCTCGCCCAGCCAGAGCTCGAGCAGCGTCTGCTGGAGCAGGTTGACGTCCTGGTACTCGTCGACCGTGAACGCGCGGTAGCGGGCCTGGACGACGCCGAGTGCGTCCTTGTCCCGCTCATAGAGGCCGATCGCGCCCGCGAGAAGATCCTCGAAGTCGACGGAGCCGCGTTCCTCCTTGCGCCGCTCGTAGTCGCGGAACACGCGCTGCATCAGCTCGGGCGGGATCGGCGACTCGTGCCCGTCGAGGCCGTCGAGGTAGGTCTCCGGCGTCAGCCGACGGTTCTTCGCCCACTCGACCTCCGTCGCGAGATCGGCCGCCGCAGTGAACTTGTACGGCATCGGCAGCGAGTTGCCGATCCAGCGCAGCGTCAGCACCTTCGACGAGAGGATCTTCAGGTTCGGCACCTTCCCGAAGAACGAGAGCTGCGCGAGCGCAGCGGAGTGGAAGGTCGCCGCACGCACGCGCTCGACGCCCAGCGCGGCGAGCCGGGCACGCATCTCGCCCGCGGCCTTGTCGGTGAACGTGACCGCGAGGATCTGCTCGGGGACGAACGCGTCCGTCGCAACCTGGTTCGCGATGCGATGGGTGATCGTCGTCGTCTTGCCCGAGCCCGCGCCGGCCAGGATGCAGACAGGCCCGCGAACGGCCTCCGCCGCCCGCCGCTGCTCCGGGTTCAGTCCGCCGAGAATCCGCTGCTCGTCCATCGGGACGTTCAACCGTAGAGACGGCGCGGGACGGAGCCCGCCCGTGGCCGTTACGCCGGGGTAACGGGAGTGGAACGCGACTGTGCCGACGTGCGCACAGGCGCCTTCACGATCGCCGCGAGCCGCGAGACGAGCTCCAAAGTGTCGCCTTCCTGGACGAGCCGTTCGAGCGCGTTCAGCTCCTCCTCGAGCCACGCGGGATCGACAGGCTCCCGGGTCGCCCGGGAGATCTTCGGGTACGGCGTCGGATGCACGGTCTCGCCCTCGTTCCAGAGCTCCTCGTGCAGCCGCTCGCCCGGCCTGACGCCGACGAACTCGACCCGCACGTCGGCACGCCCCGAGAGGCGGATCATGTTCTCCGCCAGGTCGACGATCCGAACGGGCTCGCCCATGTCGAGCACGTAGACCTCGCCGCGGCCCCCGATCGCACCCGCCTGGACGACGAGCGAAGACGCCTCGGGGATCGTCATGAAGTACCTCGTCATCTCGGGATGAGTGACCGTGAGCGGCCCGCCTCGCTCGAGCTGGCGGCGGAAGATGGGGACGACCGAGCCTGAGGAGCCGAGCACGTTGCCGAAGCGAACCGCCACGAAGCGCGTCGGGACGTCGTCACGGTGCCCGTACGTCTCGACGACCCATTCGCAAAGCGCCTTCGACTGCCCCATCACGGTCTTCGGGTTGACCGCTTTGTCCGTCGAGACGAGCACGAAGCGCTCTGTGCCGAACTCGACGGCGACCTCGGCGACGCAACGCGACGCCAGCACGTTGTTCCGCACGGACTCGATCGGGTTCGCCTCCATGAGCGGCACGTGCTTGTACGCCGCGGCGTGGAAGACGACCTCGGGCCGGTAGCGCTCGAAGACCTGCCGCAGCTTCGCGCGGTTGCCGCAGTCCGCGAGCACCGGCACGCTCGCGGGGAACTCGCGCTCCTCGACGAGTTCGCGCTCGATCTCGAAGAGCGGTGTCTCGGCCGAATCGACGAGCACGAGCCGCGCGGGCTGGACGCGCTCGATCTGGCGGCAGAGCTCGGAGCCGATCGACCCTCCCGCGCCTGTGACGAGCACGGTCTTGCCGGCGAGGTACGACGCGACCGAGGGCAGGTCGACCTCCACCGGCTCGCGCCCGAGGACGTCCTCGACCTGCGACCGGGCGGATCTGGTTCGCGAGGTCGAGGTCGCCGGCGATCAGCTCGTGGAGCCCCGGGAGGGTCTTCACGGGCACGCGCTCGGCGCTCGCCATCTCGACGATCCGCCGGCGGAACTCGCCTCGAGCCGAGGGAACCGCGATCAGCACCTCGTCGGGCCGGTTGTCGCGCAGGATGTGCGGGAGGTCGTCGGTGGTCCCCAGCACGCGCACGCCGAGCAGGCGCATGCCCCGCTTGCGCGGGTCGTCGTCGACCAGCCCGATCGGCGTCGAGCGCGCGAGCTTCGAGCGCTGCAGCTCCTGCACGATCAGACGCCCCGCGTCTCCCGCGCCGACGACGAGAACCTTCTTGCCACGCGCGACGATTCCGCCCTTCGGACGCTCGATCACCGTTCGCGCGAGCAGGCGAGAGCCCGCGACGAACGCGAGCAGGAGCAGCGGGTCGACGACGGCGACGCCGCGAGGCAGACGCAGCCGCTCGACGGGATAGAAGAAGTAGACCGCTGCAACCGCGAGCACCGAAGCGACCGCAACGCCGGCGACCGCACGCCACATGTCTCGCGTGGAGACGTAGCGCCACCAGCGCTGGTAGAACCCGAACGCGACGAAGACGGAGAGCTGGATCGCGACCACGAACAGGATCGTCTCGCGCAGCATCGACTCGTAGAAGCCCGGCACCTCGAAGTCGAAGCGCAGCTGGAAGGCGAGATACCAGGCGGCGGCGATCAGCACCGCGTCGACGGCGGCCTGCCAGATCCGATGCCGGGTAATCGGCATCAATGGACGCGGACGCCGACTGCGGAACGCACGGCGTCGACGACGCGCTCCTGGATCGCCGCGTCGATACCCGGCCAGAGCGGAACAGAGAAGTTCTCGGCGGCGGCGCGCTCGGTCTCGGGCAGGGAGCCGGGCTCCCAGCCGAGGAAGCGGAGCGCGGGCTGGAGGTGGAGCGGCGTCCGGTAGTACGTCGCGGACGAGATCTCCGCCTCACCGAGCGCCGCTCGGATCGCGTCGCGCTCGGGGGAGCGGCAGACGAAGAGGTGGTAGACGTGGCCCGGCTCGTCCGCGGGGAGCTCCACGAGCTCGCCGAGCCCGAGCTCCGCATACCGCACGGCGGCCTCGCGCCTACCCCGCGTCCACGCCTCGAGGTGCTCGAGGAACAGGCGCAGGAACGCGGCCTGCAGCTCGTCGAGACGCGAGTTGTAGCCGACGAAGTGGAAGTCGGTCTTGTCGCGCGAGCCGTGGAACGCCAGCATCCGCACCCGCTCTCCGAGCTCGTCGTCGTTGACCGCCACGAGCCCACCGTCCCCGAGGCAGAAGAGATTCTTCGTCGGGTAGAAGCTGAACGTCGCCGCGATGCTCGTCCCGATCCCCGGCGATCCGAACGCCTGCGCGGCGTCCTCGATCACCGGCAGGCCCAGCTGCTCGAGTCCATCGAGCGGCATCGGGCGACCGAAGAGGTGAACGGGCATGATCGCCTTCGTCCGCTCAGTGACGCGCGAGGCGACGTCGTCGGCGTCGAGGTTGAGGGTCGCCGGGTCGATCTCGGCGAACACCGGCGTCGCACCGCGTCGCGCGATCGACTCCGCGGTCGCGTAGAACGTGAACGCGGGGCAGATCACCTCGTCTCCCGGCCCGGCCTCGAGCGCGTCGAGGACGAGGACGAGCGCGTCGGTGCCGTTGGCGACCCCGATCGTCCGCTTCACGCCGAGGTAGGACGCTGCCTCCTGCTCGAACGCTGCGACGTTCGGCCCGCGGATGAACGCGCCCGAGGCGAGCACCTCCTCGAACCGCGTCCGCAGCTCTTCGATCAGCGGCGCGTACTGCGCCTTGACGTCAACCAGCGGGATCTGCACGGCGAGAAAGGGTACTGGAGCGCCGACGGCGCACCAGCAGGTACGCCACGCCGAGCACGATCCCTGCCGCGACCGCGTAGTCCACGTAGTGGAAGTTCTCGTGGAACGTCTCCCAGCGCGTACCGAAGGCGTAGCCGACTCCCGCGAAGACCACGCACCAGAGCGTCGAGCCGGCGAAGGTCAAGAGCGTGTAGCGACCGAGCGGGGCTCGGAAGACGCCGGCCGGGATCGAGACGAAGGAACGCGCCACGGGCGTGATCCTCCCCATGAACACGGCCCAGTCCCCCCAGCGCGCGAACCACCGCTCGGCCTTCGCGAGCTTCGGCGGGGAGAGGTGGAGCCAGCGCCCGTGCCGCTCCAGGTAGGGCCGACCGCCGTAGATCCCGATCGCCCAACCGAGCACCGAGCCGATCGTGTAGCCGATCGTCCCCGCGAGCACCATCGCGAGCCACGCGCCGAGTCCGCTTTCGAACTCGTACCCGAACAGCACGACGCCCGATGCGAACGCACCCGATGCGAGCGCGCCGGCGTAGACCATCACGAGCTCGCTCGCGGCCGGCAGCACCGCATCTACGAGCATGAGCAGAAAGACCGCGTAAAGGCCGTGGTCACCGAGCAGCTCCGTAACCCTGTCGGTCACGACCGAGGTGACGGAGGCGAGGAGCAACTACCGGCGTCTGATCGTGAAGGGGGCGGTCAGCGACACCGTGCCGACCGTGTTCTGGGCCGTGACTCGGAGCTGGTACCGGCCGGCGCGCACCAGCGAACCGTACGTGCTGCGCCCGTTCCACGTGATCGTCTGGGCTCCGGCTGCGCGACTCCGGGCGGGGAGGCTGCGTACGGTCGAGCCCGAAGCGGTGAGGATCGTCGCGCGCACCTGCGCCGCGCGGCTGAGCGTAAAGCCTCCGCGCACGGTGCCGCCGCGCCGCGCCGAGCCGACGGTGAGCGACCCGAGCGTGTTGTTCAAGGAGAACGAGCGCTCCGCTTGTGACGCGCGGCCGAGATCGTCGGTCGAATCGACGACGAACCGCCAGCGTCCTTCGGGGGCGGTTGCGGCCAACGGGAAGCGGTACGTGCCGACGGCCGTCTTCGGACCGACGTCGACCGGCTGCTCGCTTCCGTCGGGCGCGACGAGTCGCGCGTTCACCGTCGAGGGCCGCACGATCTTGTAGGCGAGCGTCTGGCGGTCGCCGACGCCGTCGCCGTTCGGCGAGACGATGTCGAGCGGGAGCTCGGGCACGTGCACGCCGAAGTAGAAGAGGCTGAGCGACTCGGCGATCGACCGCTCGCCGCCTGGGTCGGAAGGCCGGTTGAGCAGCGCGCCCTCGAATGCCATCGTCGCGGAGCCGCCGCCGTCGAGCGCCGATCCGGTCCACACACCGAGACGCATCAGGAGCATCGCCAGCTCGAAATTCGTCATGCCGACGCTGTAGCCGGCGCGTCGCCCGTCGACGGTGACGAGCACGATGCGTCCGTCCTGCGTCTGTCCGACCGCGGCGCGAGGCTGCCTCGGCACGAGCTGGTCGGTCGTGAAGCCTTCGTTCGAGCGAAAGATCGGCCGTCCCTCACGCACGAGCACAGGTCCGCCGCCGACGGCGTCGACGAGCCCCGACCAGTCCGGCGTCAGCGTGAGGCGGATGGTCACGTTCGAGCCGACCGGCGCCTCGGTCGCGAGCCGCCCGGCTCCGGTTGCTCCTCGTCCGACGAGCACGGCGCCGCCGGCGGGGATCGGTGTGGCGCCCCCCTCCTTCGCCTGCACGACGGTGCCGACGAGGTCGCGGAGCGGCGCGGCCGCCGGGAACGGCGTCAACGAGACCTCGACCGTCCCGCTCGCCGCGGGTGTGGCAGGCCCGTACGTCGGCGTGTACAGCGCGGTCCCGCCGGAGGCGGGATCCTTGTTCAACACGAGCGGCCGGCGCTGCCCGCCGCCCTGCCACGTGCCCGCGAACTTCACTCGATCGACGCGGAGCGTGCCGTCGGGCGCGATCCCCGTGCTCGACCGCTCCGCGTTCGGCGGCGACGCGAGGACACCGTTCATCAGGAGCAGCCCGCTCGGGTAGCCGACGTTCCAGTTGAAGAGGTCGCCGTTCACACCTGCGACGGTCGCGGACGTCGACATCCGGCGCTGCATCTGCGTCACCTTTTCGCGTCCGACGATCGTCTCGTTCGAGAGGATCGGCTTGAGCGCGTAGAGCCCCACCGGGCGCGGTCCGCGCAGCACGTGCGCGACGACGGGCCCGTGTGTCGTGAACTGGACCGTCTTCTCGTACGACACGCCGGGCATGAGCAGACGTGGCTGCTGCGCACCCGATGTCGGCGCAAGGACGAGCGCCGCCAAAGCGGCTGCAATGACAGCCTTTTTGAGCACGACCCGCGCAGACGGTAGCGCAAGGCCCGGCCGGGTTGGCCGGGCCTTACGCCTTCCTTACGTCGAGGGTCGTCAGCCCGTGGGAACCGTCACGTCGACCCACACGGCACGGTGGTCCGACGTCGGCGCCGGGAAGCCGAAGCCCGTGAGGTCCGTGAGATAGGGAAACTCGTACGGGTCACCGTCGTTCGGATCCGTCGTCGGCCAGAAGACGCCTGCCCCGAGGATCTGCATCGTCTTCCGCGGGAGGACGTAGTCGGCCCTGAGGTTTCCGGGGCCTGAGCAAGGCGGCGCCACCGGGGTGTCGCAGAAGTCCGCCGTGTCGTACAGCGGATCCGTCTCGTGCGTGAGGTTCAGCGCGTCCTGGATCGCGGATGCCCACGGACCACCCTGGCTCGTCGGCGTCACCTTCGTGTTGATCAGCGGGTGGTCGAGCAGTTGCTGGATCGAGCCGGGGATGCTGTCGCCGTCGAGCGGGTCGGAGTTCTGGTCGCCCGCGATCACGAACAACTCGCCCGGCTTCAGGCCACCGTGCACACCGCGGTCGTCGTAGATGTAGTCGGAGCCGGCCGGCGTGATGTAGTCGGCCCAGAAGCGGATCTCGTCGTTGTTCCGCTTGCCGTTGAAGTCGACGCCGGCCGGGAACGCCGGCGGGTCGTCGAACACGGGCGGAGTCGGATGACTGACGAGGAAGTGGACCGTCTTCTTCCCGATCGTGATCGGAACGTCCCAGTGGCTCTTCGACGACAGGCGGAAGACGCCGAGCTCGTCGGCCGAGTACCAGTCAGCAGGCGCCGCAGTCCGCGGGTCGTCCGGAAGCAACGCACCGGGCATGTCCGCCCAGCGGAACAGCTGGAACGTCCGCACGTCGTCGACGGCGATCGGGTAGCGCGAGAGCACGAGCATGCCGAACTGGCCCGGGAAGAACCCGAACCCGTACGCGTCGTTCGGCCCGCCGATCGTTCCGTCGTTGCTGAAGTCCTTGCCGGACGGGATTCCCGTGTTCGACGGCGCGATGAACGAGTACTCGTAGTGGATCGGCTCGGCCCCATTCTGCGACACCTCGAGGTAGTTGTCGCGGAAGAGGTCGACTGCAGCGGGTGCGAAGTCGAACTCGTTGATCAACAGCACGTCAGGCCGATAACGCTGGATCGTCTCGGCGACGTTCTTCGCCTGCTGGTTGTTCGGCGTCGTCAGGTCCGTGACGAGCTGGCCGGCGAAGTTGCGGTTCAAGGAAGCGTTGAACGTCGAAAAGCGGACGTCCGCGTCCTGCGCCTGCGCGGCCGGCGCCAGCACGAGCGCGCAGAAGACCGCGAGCAGCACTCTCTTCATCTCAAGCTCTCCCCTCGTAGCTTTCCCGGCTGGGTCTACCCCGCTGGGAACCACTTTGCAACGTCGTCACTGCTTCGGCGCCGGACCTTAACCGGCCTCGTACATCAGCGTGCTCAGTGGAGGAAGAACGGCGGGTCGTCGAGCGCCGCGTCCGCGACGATCGCGATCACGTAGCCGAGGACGAGCAGCACGCCGGTCACCAGATGCAGCTGGATGTTCTTGCCCATCGCGGGCATCAGTGCGTACGGCTGGTCGTACGACTCGCGCAGCGCCCGAACGACCGGCAGCGCGAGCGGCGCCGCGAGCAGCGCGATCAGGGTCGGTCGGACGATCAGGTCGGTCACCGCGAAGACGACGATCAACCCGAAGGTCACGACCACCGCGGCCTCGTAGCCTCTGATCACGGCCTCCTTCGACCACCGCACGGGCAGGGTCCGCTTCCCGCTCGCCGCGTCGGCGGGACGGTCGGGCACCTCGTTGACGTACAGGATCAACGCGATCAGGATCGCGACCGGGAGCGAGGCGAGCAGCGGCTCGAGCGCGTACTCCTGCGCCTGGACGAAGTAGGCGCCGAGCGCCATGATCGGCCCGAAGCCGACCGCGACCGCGAGTTCGCCGAGGCCGCGGTGCACAAGGCGAAGCGGTGGAGCGGTGTAGAAGAAGCCGATCAGCGCCCCGGCCACGCCGAGCCAGAGCAGGTCCCACCCGCGCGTGGCGGCGAGGAAGAAGCCGATCCCGATCCCGACGGCGAAGAACCCCGACGCGAGCAACGCCATCGTGCGCATGCTGACGAGCCCGTAGAGGATCACGCGCGAGCCGCCGCTGAACTGCGTCGGGTTGACGTTCGCCTCGTCGGCGCCGCTTTGCGTGTCGAAGACGTCGTTGAAGACGTTCACGCCGAGATGGATCGCCGCGCCGCCGACCAGCGTGACCAGTGCGAGCCACCAGTTGAAACCGTTGACGTACGCTGCCACGGCGATCCCGAGCAGGATCGGCACGAACGTCGCCGACAGGAACGGAAGCCGCGTCGCGCGCAGGAAGAGCCAGCCGAACGAGAGCTTCGGTCGCACGTCACGGCCGGTCTCGGCCGAGACCCGCTCGAAGTAGCGCCGCGCCTGCGGCACGCTGCGCTCGGAGAACTCGAAGAAGGGAACCTCCTCCTCGTCCCACCCCAGGACGCGCTCGGGCGACAACACGAGCTCGTCGCCGTCGGCGCGCTCGAGCGTTCCCCAAAGCGACACGTACCTGCGCTCGTCGTAGCCGATGCCCGGTTGGGGCCGGATGTGGCTGAAGACGACGTTGACCTGCTCGTCGACGGGTGGCTGCACCTCATCGCCGCCCACGGCGCGAAGCGCGACGACGCCGCGGTCCGGATCGACGCGAAAGTCCGTCGCAACCGCGAGCGGGTAGCCCTCGCCGTCGACGAACACGATCACGGCGTGCTCGAAGCGGTCGCCGAGTCCGGCGAGGAGCTCGGGCGACGGCTTCACCGCACGGCCCCGACGAGCTCGAAGACCTGGGGCGGCCGTTCGGTTCGACCGTCCTCCCAGAGGAACGCGCGGCGCGGGCTGATCTCGATCACCGCGCGCTCGAAGAAGAGCGGCAGCGCGACGCGCTTGCCGAGAAACATGTCGATCACCGGCTCCTTCTTCCGCCACAGCGGCAGGACGCGCTCCCAGCCCGCGTGCAGGTCGCTGTCGTCGACCACGGCGTCTCCTTGGATGGTCGCCCGGTGGAAGCGCTCCGACTTGACGGCCACCGGGTCGCTGATCGAGAGCGACACCTTCGGGTTCTCCTTGATGTGCTCGAGCTTGCGGGAGAAGAGAACGCTCGAGGTGAGGTAGATCAGCTCGCCGTCGTAGAACGGGATCAACGGATGCGTGACCAGACGGCCCTCGGGATCGATGACCGTCAACTCGCCGACGAGCGCGGTCGCCAGCAGCTCTTCGATCGGCTCGGGGAGCACCCCCACACCGCGGACGATAATGGAGTGCGACGAGTCCGCGCTGTCTTAGCTGAAGGAGGCGCAGAGTCGCGAATCCGCTCACGCGGATCCGCGACCGCTTGGCGACCTAAAGGCGGCCGCTTCGCGGCCGCTGCCGCACCGACTTCACATCAAGCCGCTAGCTCTTGCGCTCGATCACGATGTGTGTGAGCGCCTCGAGGCGCGGCTCGTCTCGGAGCAGCTCCCGAGCCTGCCGCGTGTAGTCGAGCGCGACGTCCCGCGAGCGCTCGAGCGCCCCCGTCGCCGCAACACGCACGAGCACACCGTCGAGCGGACCGCCGGCGAGCGCCCGGCGAACGACGTCGTCCTCGCGCGCCGCGAGGAGCAGCGGCAGGGTCGGCGTTCCTTCGCGCAGGTCGGTGCCGGCGATCTTGCCGGTCTCGATCGTGTCGCCCGAGCAGTCGAGGATGTCGTCGACGATCTGAAACGCCATGCCGAGCGCGAGGCCGAACCGGCCGAGCCGCACGTCGCGCGAGCCGAGCAGGCAGGCGGCTTCGAAGAGCTTGCCGCTCTTGAGCCCGATCCGCTCGAAGTACGCCTCCTCGGTCGTCTCGGGGTCGTGCAGCTGGGAGCGCTGGAGCGCCTCACCGCGCGCGAGCGCGAGACACGTGTCGGCGAGGATCCGGACACCCTCGAGATCGCCCGCCTCCGCGAGCTCGGCGAACGCGCGCGCGAAGAGGTAGTCGCCGGCAGCACGGGCCGCGCCCGCGCCGTGGGTGGACCAGACGGCGGCGCGCCCGCGGCGCAGCGCGGCGGCGTCGATCAGGTCGTCGTGCACGAGGGTCGCCGTGTGTACGAGCTCGACCGCGACGCCACCGCGGAGCGCACGCTCGCGGTCATTCGACGTCAGGTGCACGAGCAGCGGGCGGAGCCGCTTGCCTCCGGCATCGAGCGCGTCGGTGCCCACGCGCGCGACCACTCCCGGTTGCCGCGCGCTCGCGCGGCGCAGGCGCACCTCGAGCTCGTCGAGGTACGGCTCCGCCTGGACGAGCACCGCCTGCGCCTTCATCGGCGCCCTACGTGCAGGGAGACGATGCCGCCGGCCAGCAGCCGGTAGCCGACGTCGGCGAAGCCCGCTCGTCGGAGCGCGTCCGCCAGGTCGTCGGGCCCGGGGAAGCGGCGGACGCTCGCAGGCAGATAGCTGTAGGCGGCGCCGCCGGGAAGCGCCTTGCCCGCCAGCGGGATCAGCACGTCGAACCAGAGCCGGAAGAAGGGACGCAGCACGCCACGTGGCCGCGTTATCTCGAGCACCGCGAGGCGTCCTCCCGGCCGTACGACGCGTGCAAGCTCGCGCAGACCCGCGTCGAGATCGTCGACGTTTCGAATCCCGAAGCCGATCGTCGCGGCCTCGAAGGCAGCGTCGTCGAACGGCAGCGCGAGTACGTCTCCCCGAACCCAGTCGATCGCGTCCGACTTGCGCCGTGCCCGCTCGAGCATCCGCTCGGAGAAGTCGACTCCCGTCACGTGACCGCCGAGGGCGAGTGCCGCGAGTGCGAGGTCGCCGGTGCCGCAGGCGGCGTCGAGCACCCGGTCGCCCGGCCGGACTGCGCTCGCCGCTGCGAGCCGGCGCCAGCGCCCGTCGAGCCCCATCGTGAACACGCGGTTCATCGCGTCGTACACCGGGGCGATGCGATCGAACATCGCACGGACGCCTTCGGGCGAGAGCGTCCCGGAGGAGCGGGTTATGCCGACGGAGACGCGCATGGGCGGCTCACTTGCCGCCCTTGGACTCCGACAGGAACGTCGCGAGCGCCGTCAGGTTCTCGTCGCCGAGGTTCTCGAATGCGGGCATGACGTTGTTCCCGAACGCCGACGGGTTCGCGACATAGCGCTTGTAGTAGTCGACGCTTTGTCCGGACGAGCCGATCTCCGAGAGCTCCGGCGCACCGACGTTCGCCGACCCGGAGCCGAGATAGACGTGGCACTGGAGGCAGCCGACCTGCGCGAAGATCTCGGCGCCGCGCCGGGCCTCCGGCGAGAAGCCTCCCTGCTGCTCCGACCAGCTGTCCACTGCCGCGAGCGCCTCACTTCCCAGTGACTCGCGCGCGGTCGCGCCCTTGTACGTGAGCACGCCCATCGAGACGGCGGTCAGGACGGCGGCGATCACGGCGACAGGCCGCCGCGAGAGCCGGCGCTCCGGGCGCCGGTCGATGAACGGGACCGCGAACAGCAGGATCATCAGCAGGGTCGGGATCCCGACCGTGCCGAGGATGACGGACTCCGGCCATTTGAAGATCCGGAGCAGATAGAAGAGGAAGTAGAAGTACCAGTCCGGCCGCGGGATGAAGCTCGTCGTCCCGGGGTCCGCCTCGTCCGAGTACCAGGGGCCGATCTCGCCGGGCGTCGTTCCGTCCGCCGTGAAGTACCAGACACAGGCGAGCGCGATGATCACGGAGACGACGACGAGGCTCATCACCGTGTCGTGGAACATCGCGTACGGGAAGAACGGCTTCCCCTCGCGCTGGACGTCCTCCTTGTAGCGCTTGAAGCCCTCCCTGCGCTCGTCGGCGGCGCTCACTCGCGACCTCCGCGCGTCAGCCCCGCTCGGCCGTTTGGCTGCTCCGGCGGTTGCTCGCGGCCGGCGGCGACCTTCGACCAGGGCGGCGACGAGACGCCCAGGCGCGTGACGAGATAGAGATGCAGCCCGATCAAGAAGAACAGCGCGCCGGGGATCACGAGCATGTGCAGCGCGTACCAGATGGAGAGCGTGTTGGTTCCGATCTCCGCCCCGCCGCGCAGGAACTGCGCCAGGAAGGGCCCGAGGAACGGGGCGCTGGCGTTGATGTTGACCCCGACGACGGTCGCCCAGTACGCCGTCTGGTCCCACGGAAGCAGGTAGCCGGTGAACCCCGCGAGCATGCCGGTGATCAGCAGCGCTGCGCCGACGATCCAGTTCAGCTCGCGCGGGTACTTGTACGCGCCGAACAGGAACACGCGCGCCATGTGGAAGAACATCAGGATGATGAACACGCTCGCGCCCCAGCGATGCATCCCGCGCACGAGCCAGCCCAATGTCAGGTCGTTCGTGATGTGCTGGATCGACTGGTACGCCTTGTCCGGATCGGGCTTGTAGTAGAAGGCGAGGATGACGCCGGTCCCGGCTTGCACCAGGAAAGCGGTCAACGTCGCCGAGCCGAGGGTGTGCCACCAACTCGAGTCGCGCGGGACGTTGCGGAAGAGGAAGTACTTGACGCCGCCGACGATCCCCGAGCGCTCCTCGAGCCAGTCAAGCGGATAGTTGACGAGCGTGACGACCGGCGACTGCTTGCGCTTGCGAGGAGGAGTCGCCGTCGCCATCAGTGCGGCGGCTCGAGCGGGTAGAGGATCGACTCCGGGCCGTCCACGTGGACGCTCGGGTTGACCCAGTCGTACGCGTGGATCACCGCGTCCGCGCCCTCGCCGTCGACCTCTCCGACGGAGTACGGCTCGCCGAGGATGAGCCGGCCGTCGAGGATCGAGAAGCGGTAGCGGTCGAGCGCGCGAACCGGCGGGCCGGCCGTACGGTTGCCCTCGGTGCTGTACTGGCCGCCGTGGCAGGGGCAGCCGAAGCCTGACGCTGCGCGGGTCGGCGTGAGCTCGACGGGCGGCCCGTCTGCGATCGGCAGGCGCTCCTTCTGGTTCTCGAGCGTGAGTCCGTTCACCTGGACCGGGCAGCCGAGGTGGACGCAGCGGTTGGAGAGGATCGTGAAGCTCGGGACCCCGTCCTTGGGCCCGTTGTAGCGGACGTACGCGGTGCGCCGGGACACCTCGCCCTGCTCGGGGCTGCTGAGGAAGGTCGCGATGACGAAGTCGCCCTCCGGGAAGTTCTCGATCGGGCCGAGGTCGACCTCGTCGTGTCCCTGGCCGACGAACGCCGGCAGGACCGCGAAGGCGGTGACCGGGGCGGCGACCAGGACGGTGATCACGCCCCCGAGCCCGAGCGTCGTCAAACCGAGGAAGGTGTCCCGCCCGTAGCGCTCGGCCTCCTCCTCCTCGTCGACCGCGTCCGGCACGACGGCGACCGGAGCCGGCGCCTCGGCGGCGCCGCCGTTGACGACGTCGCGCACCCAGACGAACCCGAAGCCGGCCATCAGGACGGCGCCGACCGCCACTGCCCACCAGCTGCTGATCACGAGTCCGACGAGCGCGACCGTGAGACCGATCGCGAAGCCGAGCGGCCACAGGCTCGGAGCGGGCCCGGCGGCCGATCCTGTGGGCCCCTTGGTTTCGACCACTAGGGCGTCACCCTAATCGCGCCTGCGGGAGACGACGTACCTCGAGAGCTCGCCGAGCGCGATCACGCCGATGAAGACGAGCCCGACGATCAGCATCGCCGTAATCACCTTCTGCCCCTCCTCGGCGGCGTCCGCCTCCGCGAAGAGTGGGAGGATCGCTGCGAGCGCGCTCACAGCGCGGCAATCTATCCAACCAGGCGGGCGTGCGTGCCGAGTGCGCCCCCGCGCGCCGACGCGTCGCCGCCGTTCCGGCCGAGGCGCGCTGCGGTGTCGGCCCAGACCTCCCCGTCGCCGGGGGCACCCTCGGCGCGCAAGTGGGCGCAGGCCGCGATCAGCTCGGCGAGCTCGCGAATCGCATCAACGTCGCCGAGGCGGGCGATCCGCACGAGGCCGTGTGCGTAGAGGTAGTCGCCGAGCAGGAGCGCGACGTCGGGATCCTTCGGATCGAACAGCCGGGGCGTGCCGTAGTGCACGAGGTAGCCCTCGTAGATCGTCTCGAGCCCGAGCGCATATCGCTCGTCGGCGAGCGGGGAGAACACCGGGACGGGCCGACGCTCGTCGGCGGGGATCAGTGCGTCTCCCCACAGCGAGCTCTCTGCCGCGGCCTCCTCGGCGATCGTCTCCCAGGCCCCCATCTAGTGCGCGGCGTCGGAGAAGGCGCGCACCGTCGTCTCGATCTCGTCGTCGCCGTGCGCGAGTGAGACGAACATCGCCTCGTACTGCGACGGCGCGACATAGACCCCGCGCGCGACGAGTCCCCGGAAGAGTTCGTCGTACCCCGGCCGGAAGAGCGTCAGCATCGCGCCCACGCGCTGCACCTTCCCGAACGGACGCAGGCCGCGCTCGAGCTTCGCCGCTCGCGACTCGAGCTCGTCGTACAGACCCGGGTCGCGCAAGCGTCGGAGTACCGAGAGCCCCGCGGCCGTCGCGAGCGGGTTGCCGGAGAGCGTGCCGGCCTGGTACACGTCGCCGCCCGGCGCGAGCCGCTCCATCGCGTCGGCGCGCCCGCCGAACGCGGCGAGCGGCAGCCCGCCGCCGACGATCTTGCCGAGGATCGTGAGGTCGGGCTTCACCCCGAAGCGCTCCTGCGCGCCGCCGCGCGCGACGCGGAAGCCCGTGATCACCTCGTCGAAGATCAGCAGCGCACCCGACGCGTCGCAGAGCGCTCGCAACGCCTCGAGGAACCCCTCGGCGGGCGGCACGACGCCCAGGTTCCCTGCGACCGGCTCGACGATGATCGCGGCGAGTCCCTCGCCGTACCGCTCCACCGCGGCGGCCGCTGCGTCGATGTCGTTGTACGGCGTGACGATCGTGTCGCGCGCGGCTCCGGACGTCACGCCCGCGCTCGCCGGGATCCCGAGTGTCGCGACCCCCGACCCGGCGGAGGCGAGCAGCGCGTCGGAGTGGCCGTGGTAGCCGCCCTCGAACTTGAGGACGCGGTCGCGGGAGGTGAACGCCCGCGCGACGCGGACCGCGCTCATGGCGGCCTCGGTGCCCGACGACACCAGGCGAACCAGCTCGATCGACGGCATCGCGTCGGCGATCTCCTCGGCCAGCTCCACCTCTCGCTCGGTGGGCGCACCGAAGCTCGTGCCGTCGCGCGCGGCGTCGGTGATCGCCTCGACCGTCTCGGGATCGGCGTGGCCGAACACGAGCGCGCCCCACGACATCACCCAGTCGACGTAGCGCCGGCCATCGACGTCCTCGAGGTAGGCGCCCTCGCCCCGCGCGACGAAGAACGGGTCCTCGTCGCCGACCGCGCGCCACGCGCGCACGGGCGAGTTGACGCCGCCGGGGATCACGCGCCGCGCGCGGGCGAAGAGTTGACTCCGCGTACGGAGAGCTCCCTTCATGATCCGGCCTCGTCGCCGGGGCGCGCTGGGTGGTGCGAGGCAAGGACGCAGGGAGCGTTCGTATCCGCAGCGATACGGGCGCGACTGAGGACGCCGCATCGTGCCGCCCAGCGCGTTCCGGGGGCACAGCATCGGGTCGTGAAGGGAGCTCTTACAGCCATCCCGCGAGCTCCTTCGTCCAGTACGAGACGACGAGGTCGGCGCCGGCGCGCTTGATCGCGGTCAGCGACTCGATCGCCGCAGCGCGCTCGTCAAGCCAGCCGTGTCGGGCGCCCGCCTTGACCATCGCGTACTCGCCGGAGACGTTGTACGCAGCGACAGGCGCGTCGAAGCGCTCCCGCACAGCGCGGATCACGTCGAGGTACGGCAGCGCCGGCTTGACCATGATCGCGTCGGCGCCCTCGGCGAGGTCGAGCTCGCACTCGCGCAGCGCCTCGCGGACGTTCGCGGGGTCCATCTGGTACGAGCGCCGATCGCCGAACGACGGCGCCGACTCGGCCGCCTCCCGAAACGGCCCGTAGAACGCGGAGGCGTACTTCGCCGAGTACGCGAGGATCGGCGTCTCCGGGAGCTGCTCTCGGACCGCCGCGACGCGGCCGTCCATCATGTCGCTGGGGCACACAGCGTCCGCGCCGGCCTCGACGTGCGAGACCGCCGCGCGTGCGATCAGCTCGAGCGACTCGTCGTTCGCGACCTCGCCGTCACGGATCACGCCGCAATGCCCGTGCGACGTGTACTCGCAGAGGCAGACGTCCGTGAGCAGCAGGAGCTCCGGAAACCGCGGTCGCAGCTCGCGGAGCGCGCGCTGCACGACCCCGTCCTCGTCCCACGCGCCGGACCCTTCCTCGTCCTTCTCGTCCGGGATGCCGAAGAGGATCACCGCCCCGACGCCGAGTTTCGCGAGCTCCTCGACCTCGGACGAGAGGTCGGCGACCGAGAAGCGTCCCATCGGCGGCAGCTCCGCGTTCTCGCGCGTGTCCGGGCCGACGAAGAGCGGCTGGACGAAGTCGTCGAGGTCGAGCCGCGTCTCGCGGACGAGCGAGCGGAGCGCGCCGGTTCGGCGCAGCCTGCGCAGGCGGGTGTTCGGGAACGCGCTCACTCGGTCAATCTTCGCATCAGCAGGCGGGCGCCCGCGACCAGCACCGCCCCGATCGCAACGAGCCAGCCCGCCTCGACGAGCGCCGTGCGCCACGGGCTCGTCTCGTAGAGGAGCGCGTCGAAGAGCCGCACCTCGTGCGCGAACGGCAGCGCGTCGCTCACCCACCCGGCTGCAGGCGCCGCCTCGCGCGGCACCACGCCGACGAAGACGATCGGCAGGACGACGAGGACGGCGACGAGCGTGGCCGAGCGGGCCTCGCGTGCGAGCGTCGCGACCAGAGCGCCCAGGGCTGCCGCGACCGCCCCGGCGAGCAGCAGCGCGGGCACGAGCGCCGGCACCCGCGACCACGGCTCGCCGCCCTCGACGCCCACGCCCTCAACCGCGAGCCCAAACGCGACGGCGACACCGAGCCCGAGCACGGCGGAGACGAGCGCTGCGAGCACGACCTTCGACGCGAGCACCTCCCCGAGCGAGGCGAGCCCTCGCGCTAACCGCTGGAGCACGCGCTCGTCGCGCTCGGCGGCGAGCGCGGCAGCGGCGAGCACGGTGGCGAGGAAGAGCGTCACGAGCGCGAGTGCGTGCGCCTGGACCTGAGCCGAGAGCGCCCAGGTTCGTCCACGCGCCGACACAGTTCGCAGCTCGATCGGGTTGGCGGTGGCTTCGAGCGCGTCGTCCGTCTGGTCGAGCGCGAGCTGCGCAACCTCGATGAACTCGCGAACCTCCGGGTCGCGGACGCGGTCCTCCGCGCGCTCGAGTCCGAGCACGTCGAAGCGCCGCCCGAGGAACGTTCCCTGGCCGCCGTGCAGGATCAGATCGACGTAGCGGAGGTTCGCGTCGATGAACGCGTCCTGGAGCTCGCGGTTGAGCGAGTAGACGAGCGCCTGCATCTGCTGGGTGACGCGCGAGGCAAGCAGCCCGCGCGTCGTCTCGAGCTCGACCTGCGGACTGCGCTGCATCGCCTTCAGCTGCGCGACGAAGCCGGCCGGAACGCGGACGATCGCGACGACCTTTCCGTTCCGCAGCTGCCGCTCTGCTTCGTCCCGGTCGAGCGGCACGAGAACGACGTCGTCGCTGACGCGGCGAATCGTTCGCTCGACGTGGAAGGTGCGACCCCCGATCTCGACCGTCTCCGGCAGGTTGTCGTCGTCGACGAAGGCGACGCGAGGCTTCGCGTTGGCATAGCCGGCGACGAGTGCGAGCAGGAGCGCAATCAGCAGCGGGTACGAGACGAGCACCGCGAGCAGCAGCGGCGAGCGGCGCAGCACGCGCAGGTCCTTCCGCAGCAAGAGCGCGGTGCGCTTCACGCGACGTGGCCGCCGAGGAGATGCACCACGCGGTCGGCACGTTCCGTCTCTTCGTGCAGCTGCGTCGCGAAGACGACGGCGCCGCCGTCCGAGCACAACGCGGCTACCCGCCGCCAGAGCTCGGCGCGCCGGTCGTCGTCGAGCGCTGCCGTGGGCTCGTCGAGCAGGAGCACGCGCGGCTCACCGATGAAGGCGAGCGCGAGGTTCAGCCGCTGCCGCTGCCCGACCGAGAGGTCGGCGGCCGGCCGCTCGGGAAGGTCGATCCCGGCGGCGTCGGCGCCCGCGAGCCGCGCGAACAGCTCGATGTTCTCCCGGGGCGTCAGCCTCGAGTAGAGCGAGGGCCGCTGCGGCGCCCAGCCGGTCGGGACGGTGCGCTCCACGCTCCCGGTCGACGGCTCGAGCGCGCCGGCGAGCACGGAGAGCAGCGTCGACTTGCCCGCGCCGTTCGGCCCGACGAGCGAGACGAGCTCACCACCGGCCAGTTCGAAGTCGGTCTCGTGCAGCGCGACGTGGGCGCCGTAGCGCCGGGAGACACCGCGGGCGTGGATCAACGACGCGCGGCCTGGGGCGGTTCGAGCTCGACCTCGACCGGCACGTCACCGGACTCCCACGGCTCCAGCGCGACGCGGCTGCCGAAGAACTCCCAAATCGCGCGGCCGGCCGCGAGCGTGGGCAGCGCCACGAGGACGCCGGGCAGGCCGTAGATCTCGCCCCCGGCGAGCAGCCCGAAGATCACGAGCAGCGGATGCAGCCGAAGCGCGCTCCCCATCACCTTCGGGATCACGATGTGCCCTTCGATCTGGTGGATCGCCAGGAAGAGCAGCACGACCCAGAGCGCGGCGAGCGGGTCGACGACGAGGCCGTACAGGACGGGCGGGATCGCTCCGAGCCACGGGCCGAGATACGGGATCAGCTCGGCGACCGCGACCCACGCGCCGAAGAGGATCGCGTACGTCTCGTAGCCTTCCGGCAGCCAGCCGATCATCCCGAGCAGCCACAGTGCGACGCCTGCGCTCGTCCCGATGATCGCGGACACGAGCAACTGCCCCTTCACGTACCCGCCCACAGCCGCCTCGATGCTCGGCAAGAGGGAGGGCGAGCCCGGCGGCGGCGGGAACCGCCGGTCCAGCGCACGGTGCAGACGATTGAAGTCGAGGAGCATGTACACCGAGACGACGATCACCAGCACGAGGCCGAAGAGGAACGCGAAGATCCCGAGCGCCGCGCCTTCGGCCCAGTCGATCGCCGTCCGCGTGGAGCGTTGGACGTCGAGGTCGGCGAGGAACTCGCGTCCCTGCTCCTCCACCCGGATGCGGCCGAGCCGGTTGTCGTCGAGCCAGACCTGGAGGCGGTCGACGTCGCGCTCCGCGGCGGTGCTCCCAGTCCGTCCGTCCTCGTTCGTAACGTAGGCGTCGATCCGGTCCGACGCGCTCTGGGACTGCTCGACGACGACGGTCGCCAGGGCCACAACCGCGATGACAAGCCCCGCGGCAAAGGTCAGGTACACGATCGCGACCCCGAAGCCGCGCGGGATCCGGGCCCTCGCGAGCGCCCGCACGAGCGGGTTCAGGAGCAGCGCGACGAGGCCGGCGACGAGGAAGAGGAAGACGGCGTGACGGACCGCACCGGCGACCGCCCAGGCGAGCAGGAGCACGAGCGGGAGGGCGACGAGCTGGATCCAGCGCGGGACCTGGATCGGCGCGGGTTGGCGGCTCCCGCCGACGACCGGAGGCGGCGTTTCCGCCATGGAAGCGATGGTAGGCCGCGGAGCGGCCGGTCCGCAACGCGGACCAGTGGAGGGCGCCTGGGGGAACCGGGAGGTTCCCCCAGAGAGCAGCGCATGGCGGTCTGGGACTGGTCCTTCGCCGAGGACGGCAACCTCGCGCTCGACCGTCACGATCTTTGGGATGAATTCCCCGTCACTCCGCGCTTGCGTCTGTTACAAAGTCAGGCCGTGACGGCTTCCTTGCAGCGACGTCGGGCGTCCGTTAGCGTCCCGGCGATGCCCCAACCCCCTGGGCCCGCTCGTCGTGCCCGCAGGGCACAACGCCGCTCCGCACACCGGCTCCGTCGCTTCGCCGGCCTGACCGTCGTCGCCGCGGTCGGCGTCGTGACGCTGCTCATGACCGCTTTCGGCCCCGATGGGACGCAGACCTTGGCGCGCTCGGCACCGGCACCGGCCGACCGCTTGCTCCCCTCCGGGCCGCCTGAGCCGCTCGTCGTCGCGACCCAGGGGGCACTTCGCCTCCAGCTGCCGATCGAGCACAACCGCGTCACCGCGATCGGCTACCACGGCGGCTCAACGGGGTCGCTCGCGCTCCACCCGCTCGGCCGGCGCGGCAACCAGGGTCTCCTCGGACGGTTCTTCGACCGCGTGTTCGGCGCGGGCGACTCGAGCATGACCTGGTACCAGCTCCAGGGCGGCACGTCGTCGTCGACCTCGGCGCTCGCCGTCGGGGCCGCACCGGACACCGACGTCTATTCGCCCGTCGACGGGACGATCGCGGGCATCACCGACTACGTGCTCAACGGCCGGACGCAGGGCAAGCGAATCGACATCCGCCCGCTCGCCGCGCCTGCGCTCATCGTCTCGATCACCAGGCTCGAGGCCGACCCGGCGCTCACGGTCGGCTCGTCTGTCGCGGCAGGGCGAAACCGCCTCGGTGAGGTGCTCGACCTCTCTCGGCTCGAGCGTCAGGCGCTCGCGCGGTACACGCAGGACGCCGGGAACCACGTGACCGTGCAGGTCTTTCCGGCCACCGCCCTAGCACTGCCCTGAGACTCCTCTTCGTCGCCGACGTCGTCGGAGTGCCGGGACGGACGGCACTTGAGACGCGCCTCGCCGTTCTCCGCGAGGAGCTCGACGTCGACCTTTGTGTCGTGAACGGCGAGAACGCCGCGGACGGTGTCGGCCTGACTCCGAAGCTCGCCCGCAAGCTGCTCGAGTTCGGCGCCGACGCGATCACGCTCGGCAACCACACCTGGCGGCGGCCCGACCTCGCGCCGTGGATCGACTCGGAGCCGCGCGTCGTCCGACCCGCGAACCTCTCGCGACACGCACCGGGACGGGGTCTGACGATCGTGCCCGCGCGTGACGAGACGCCGGTCGCCGTGATCAACGTGATGGGCAGCCTCTTCCTCGAGGTCGCATGTGGCATGTTCGAGGTGATCGACGAGCTCGTCGACGAGGCGCGCGCGCAGACTCCGGTGATCCTCGTCGACGTCCACGCGGAGGCGACGAGCGAGAAGATCGCGCTGTCCCGCTGGCTCGACGGACGCGTGACAGCGGTGCTCGGGACGCACACTCACATCCAGACGAACGACGCGCGCGTGCAGCCGGGCGGGACAGCGGCGCTCACGGACGCCGGCATGACCGGACCGCATGACTCCGTGATCGGGGTGACCGCGGAGCAGGCGATCTGGCGCATGCGCACAGGCCTGCCGATTCGCTTCGAGACAGCGCAGAACGACGTGCGGATCGAAGGAGCGCTCGTCGAGTGCGGCCGCGACGGCCGGGCTACGCGCTGCGAGGCGATCCGCGTGCCGGTTCCCTGAGCGCACGCACGAGCGTCGCCAGGAGCGCCACGAGGACGAGGTCGCGCGCGAGCACGAGCCACGAGACGCGCGGGTCGAACTCGCGCACCAGGTCCCAGTAGCGGAACGGGAACCAGAGCTGTGTCAGCACGAGCGCGGCGGCGAGCATCGCGTTCGCGCTCCAGCGGTGGGCGAGGACGACGACCGGGACGAGCCAGATCAGGAACTGCGGCGACAGCACCTTCCCGAGCGCGACGAACGCCGTGACGGACGCCGCGGCGTAGACGGCGAGCCTCGCCGGCGAAAGCGTCTCCTCGTTTCGCGCGAACCGGAGCCAGAGCCACGCGAGCACCGCGACCTGCACGACCGACAGCGCGACGGCGAACACGTCGGCCGAGAGCCCGTCGAGGTTTTGCGAGCCGCGGCTCGACTGCATCTCGACGGCGACGCCGAAGAGGTCGTGCGCGGCGAGCAGAATCGCGGAACCGAGACTCTCGATCTGCAGCGGCCGGGAGAGCTGCCCCCCGATGCTGTCCGCCACGCCTCCCGGGGCGACGACCGCGAACGGGAGATACGCGGCGAGCGGAACGCCGACGGCGAGGGCCGCGCAGACGAGCCCCTCTCGTCTCCCGCGCCGCCGCCACACATACGCGACGGTGAGGGGGAGGAGGACCGCCGGATAGAGCTTCACCGCGATCGCCAGTCCGAGCAGTCCGTGGCCGAGCCGGAACCGGTCGTGAACGAGCGCGGCGAGGGCGAACGACAGGAGCATCGCCGGCCAGAGATCGAAGCGCGTCAGGATCACCGAGCCGATCGCAAGCGGGGAGAGCGCGACGAAGGCGAGCGTTCCGAAACCGAACCCGAGGCGGCGTCCCGCGATGGCGACCGCGACGACCATGCCGCCCCCGCAGAGCGCCATCAGCCATTCGAAGGCGACGCGGAAGTCGGTGTCCGCGAGCGCCGGGACGAGGAATACGGGCAGCGCCCCGGGCGGGTACTCGACCGCGAAGTCGCGGTAGGGGACCTCGCCCGCCTCAATCGCCTCGCCGTAGCTCTCGTAGACCGGCGTGTCGACGATCTGGTCGCGTTCGTAGAAGCCGAGGTGGAGGACGCCCCACGCGACGAGGAACAGCACGAGCGCAAGCGCCGTTCGCGCGAGGTCAGGAGTCCGAGCGGTCACGGGCGAGCAAGGCGATCGCGGCGAAGGGGAAGAACCACGGGATGTAGAGATAGAACCAGTGCGTCAGCACGAGCTCGAACCCGGCGATCAACGCCGCGGTCAGCGCCGCGAGCTGTAGCGGCGACTTCCGGCGCGGAACGAACGCGGCCGCGAGCGCGCCCGCGAGGACGAGCGCCTTCACCACGCTGGTGCGGGAGGTGGAGGTCGGGGATGCCGCGCGCGTGGTACTGCCCCCAGTCCCAGATCGAGAAGGGCGACTCACGCCCGAGCTGCCAACCGAGCGTGCGATCCCAGAACGTGCGCGCAGCATCGACCACGCTCGGCTCCAGGAGGAGGATCGAGAACGAGAGCAGCGAGGCCACGAAGAAGCCTGCGAGGAAGCGCACGACCCGCCGGGTGTTCCATTCCGGGTAGGTCGCCCAGAGCGGCGCGATCACGAGCGCAGCGAACTTCGACCAGCCCGCGAGCGCGGCAAAGCCTCCCCGCAGCGCGGGTTGGGCCGCGAAGAAGAAGCCGATGACGAGCAACGCAGGCAGGATCGTGTCGTTCGTGTTCGAGCTGGACGCGTACTGCGTGAACGGGTATGCCGCCCACGCAAACGGCAACGTCGCCGCGAGACGCTGGCCGCCGAAGCGCCAGCCGACGAGCGCGAGGCCGAGCATGCAGAGCAGATCGAACGCGATCGACGTGAAGTGCGCAGCCGGAAGGCTGTCCCACTTGCCGCTCCAGCCGAAGATGAGGTAGCCGGGGACGTACGCGAGGTAGGACACCGGGCCGTACGTGTCGCCGCGCTCGTTCGACGCCTCGCAGCGACCGTTCGTCTGCACACGCTCGCGGATCTCGCCCTCGGCGTCGGCGGGCCCGCACGCCCTGCGGGTCCCCTGCACGGGCATGTGACCGTAGGGCGCCTCCCCGTGGACGATGCGGTCCGCGCCGATCACTCCCGCATAGCCGACGTCGATCACGTTCGAGGTCTCGACGTTCAGCCCGATCCGGAAGCCCGCGAGGAAGACGGTTGCGGCGACGAGCACCCAGACGGGCCAGACCGGACGCGCAGGGGTGAGCCGAGCGGTCGTCCCGATCCACGTCATGCGTGCGATCACGTAGAGAAGCGGTGGGTAGGCGAGCGGGACGCTCGTGAAGATGTCGCCGCGGTTGAAGAACCAGAGCGACGCCGAGAACGACAGCAGCGCGAGCAGGTCGAGATTCCGCAGCGAGAGTGGCCGCCTGAGGTCGGCCAGTCCGACGAGGAAGAGCACGCAGAAGCCGAACCAGACGAAGGGCTTGTTGATGTCGCGGCCGCCGAAGGCGCCCGGGCCTCCGCGCGCCATCTTCCACGCGACCTGCGGGCCGGTCCAGGCCTCGGCCACGTGCGCGGAGCGGTCCTCGACCTTGCCGTCCGCGATCTGGCCCGCCTCCCCCCACCAGACCTTGACCCGCCACATGCCGTCTTGATCGTCGTAGTCGGCCTGGACCGTGCGGCCCTGCTTCGGGTAGCGGTCGACCCAGTCCCGGACCTTCGGGTCTGCGAGGAAGATGCGCTCGGCGCGCTGTTCGCTCAGGCGCGCAGGCTCGGGCGCAGGGATGAAGGGCGTCTGGACGAGGTTGCCCGCGCCGTCGAACACCGGGGCTGTGGGAGTGGTCGCCGCTGTCGCCTGACCCGGCGCGATCAGCGCGAAGGCGACGAGCCCGTATCGGAGGAGCCGGGTCAGCGCTTCCTGCGAAAGGTCCAGAGCTTGTTGCCGACGAAGTTGATCGGCGTGACGAGCACGATCGCGATCGCCTGCGCCACGATCTCGGGCAGCCCGAGCACGATCAGCACCTCGAGCACGACGAGGTTCGCGACCAGGGCGAGCAGCGCGACGACGAAGAACCGCGCTCCCTGGTACGCGACGTGTCCGCGCTCGCCGTGGAACGTCCAGAGCCGGTTCCAGGTGTAGTTGTTCGTGACGGCGACGAGGAACGAGCAGACCGCGGCAAGCCGGTAGTCGAGATCGGCGCCGAGGACGAGCGCGCTGAAGACCGCGAGGTTGACCACGTAGCCGCTCGCGCCGACCGCGGTGAACTTTGCAAGCTGGACCCAGTTGTGCGAACGGCGGAGCGCGCGGCCGACGCGGGTGCGGGCCAGCGCGGCGGCGACGCCGACGGAGGACGAGCGCTCCACGACGGGGGCGAGCCTAGCCGCTCACGAAGCCGCGCGGACGCGCATGCCCGCCGCGGCGAGCGCGACGTCCGGGCCGTACGCCAGCTCCTCGCGCCCATCCGGGGTCGCGACCACGACCGCGGCGATCGTCCCGTTCGCCGCGAGCGTCAGGTCGACGAGCTCGCCGAGCATCGACCGCGAGCGTGCGACGCTGCGTCCCTTGAGCGAGGCAAAGGTGCTGCCTCGCTTCGTGTAGAAGGCGAGCTCGGCCTCGTCGAGCAGACCGAACGGCGAGCGAAGCTCGAGCTCGGTGTCGCGAACGGTCGCGACTGCGAGCGGCAGGAAGCGCCGCTCTTCGTCACCGCAGAGCACCTCGAACCCGAGCGCGCGCGTGTGCTCGCGGTCGAGCACGAGGTCGACCGGCCGTCCGAGCTCGATGCCGCGCACCCGAACCGGAAGACGAAGCAGGTGCGCCGCAGAGAGCCCGCTCATCGGCACAGTCTGCCTACGCGGTCCGCGGTCAAACGGCGAAGCCCTCTTCGCCCAGCAAGGGCACGAAGCGGCAGGGCACCGACCGCACCACGGCGGGGCCCTCGGGGCTCCGAACCACGAGCTGGAGCTGCTGGCCGTGGCGCTTGCCGACGGGCACCACGAGCCGTCCCCGCGGCTCGAGCTGGTCGTACAGGCTCTGCGGAAGCTCCGGTGCGGCCGCCGCGACCGCGATTGCGCCGAACGGCGCATACTCGGGGAGCCCAAGCGTGCCGTCGCCGACGTGGACGTGCACGCGGCCGCCGTATCCGGCCTCCTCGAGCCGCCGGCGCGCGGCGTCTGCGAGCTCGGGGAGTCGCTCGATCGTGTGCACCTCGCCCGAAAGCTCCGCCAGCACCGCGGCCTGGTAACCCGAGCCTGTGCCGACGTCGAGCACGCGCTCGTTGCCATGGAGCGTGAGCGCCTCGCAGATGCGCGCGACCATGTAGGGCTGCGAGATCGTCTGGCCGGAGCCGATCGGCAAGGCCGCGTCTGCATAGGCACGGTCCCGGAGCTCCTCGGGAACGAAGACCTCTCGCGGGACACGCTCCATCGCCGCGAGCACCCGCTCGTCGGCGACGTCCCGTCTTCGGAGCTGCTGCTCCACCATCAGGTGCCGCTCCTCCGTGCGATCAGGCATGACTGAGCGCGCGGGCATATGCCGGACGCTCCAGGCCGAGCTGGTCGAGCAGGAGCGGCGCGATCCCGGTGATGCTCTCCGGCGCCGCTCCGACGCCGATCGTGAGCAGCGGGACCTCGGAGTCGCCCGCGAGGAGCGAGCCGTGGCTGCCGCCGCCGGCGTGGTGCCGGCCGGCGAGGTCGGTGAACTCGTAGCCGGGCGCAGCCGAGACCAGCACGTCGCCGCTGTTCGGGTTGCGCAGCGCAGCCGTCGCGCGAGCGAGCCCGTCGGGATACTCGGCGAGCACGTCGGGCCCCTCCGCCCCCTCGCGACGGGCGACGGGCTCGCCGTCCTCGAGGAACAGCACCGTCTCGGCCGCGGGGTCGCGGTCGAGCCGCTGCGCCAGCTCGCGGGAGCGCCCGCCGCGGAGGTCGTAGACCATCCCCGCCCGGTTCGAGGCCGTGACGACGATGTCGTCGAGATTGCCGAACGACTCTTGGAGCGACGTGGTCCGCTCGATGCGGGTCTGGCCGTGGTCCGAGCAGACGACGACCGCGTAGCGCTCGAGCAGGGCGTCGGCCCCGCCGGCGGCGTCGAGCAGCGCACGCACCGCGTCGTCTGCGCGCTTGAGCGCGACGTGCGCCGAGTCCGGGCCGACGGCATGCGACGCGTAGTCGTAGTCCGGCAGGTAGTAGACGAGCAGGTCGAACCCGTCGCGCGTCACGAGCCAACGGCCGACCGCTGCGGCGTAACGGTCGTTCCCGCCGACCTGCCTCGCGCCCGGCCGGAAGGGCGCCCCGGTCTCGTCCGACTCGAAGAGGTTGAAGTAGAAGAACCGCTTCGGCCCGTGTGCGGCGCGCGTCACCCCGGGGATGCGCGCCACGTGCGGCGTGCGTCCCCGGTAGCAGATGATGTTGACCGCCGCAGCGACGCGTCCGGCGTCCTCGACGCTCTCGAAGAGTGTCACCGCAGCCGGCGAAAGGTGCTCCTCGTTCATGCGGAAGATCGCGTCGAGGATGCCGCGGCGGGTGCCCGCACGGCGGAGCGCGGCGAAGGACGAGCCGTACTCAACGATCCGCTGCTCGGTGCGGTGATACCAGACGAGGTGGGGGATCTCGTGCACGTCCGGGTACGCGCCGGTCACGAGCGACGAGAGGCACACGGGCGTCAGCGAAGGGAACACCGTCGCTGCGCGCCGATACTCGCCGCGCTCGTGCAGCTCGGCCAGCGCCGGCGTGGTCCGCCGCTCGACGGCGTCCTCGTACATCGCTGGGGTCAACCCGTCGATGACGATCAGGAGGGCCTTAGTCGCGGGCAAGGATCCGAAGACCTGCGTGGCGCTCGCCCGCGCGACGCCGTACGCGGAGCCCGAGGACGGGCAGCGCGAGCGCGAGGAGGTAGCCGAGCACCGGTACGAACGAGAGGGCTGCCAGGACAAGCGCGGCAACGCCGACGAGGAGCGCGGTGCCACCGCGCGTGCCGCCGCGGGCCAGCGCACCACGGACGGTCGGGGTGGCACCGACGGCGCCGAGCACGCCGCCGATCGCGCCGGCGATCGCGCCCGACCACTCAGCCAGGAACCAGCCGGCGGCGACCGCCGCTACCAAGGTGACCGGAAGAGCGACCCTGACGTCCCTGAAAACACCGAGCGCGAGGACGCCGAGCGCAGCGCCGAGCCCTGCGCAGACGCCGATCCAGTACCAGCTTCCCACGGTGATCGAGTGTACTGACGGCGTTTGTCCCTGCAGCGAGGCGGGAAGGAGAGGGGCCCCTCTGCAATTGCGGACCCCGGCAACGAAAGAGGAGAGAACGATGCCCGACGCACGGCCACTGCTCGTCTTCTTCACGAGCGAGCGCTCCGGTCCCGCGCGCCGAATGGAGAGCTTGCTCGCCCACCTCGCTCGCAAAGAGCGCGAGCGCCTACGCACGACGCGGGTCGACGTCGACGCTCGGCCCGAGCTCGCAGCCAAGTTCAAGGTCGAGGTGGTTCCGACACTCGTGCTCGTGAAGAGCAAGCGCGCGGTCGGGCGGATCGAGGGCCGAGCGAGCGCTCCCAAGATCGAACAGATGCTCGCGGAGCACCTGCCCGAGCCGCCGCCGCTCCGGCCCGCTCCCGCAGCCGCTTGATGTGTGGGGCGGCCGACGCCGCCCCACACATGCCGGCCGTTCCTCTAGTTGACGTCGCCGCGGATTTCGCCGCCGGGGAAGTCCCCAGGGCCGGAGTTCGTCGGCGCGACGCCGTCACTCGTGTGCACGTTGACGTACGCCTGGCCGGTGTTCAGCCAGTCGACGAGCGTCGACATCGGCTGGCCCGCGAGGTCGCTGACGAAGTTCGCCGACGTGATCGTCCCAGTAGCGAGGACGCCGTCCGTCCGGCCGCCGCCCGCAGGTCCGGCCCCCGGCGTCGTGCTGGGATAGAGCCAGACAACGACGGGGCCATTCACCCCAGCGGCGCCGTGATGGATGTGCGCCTGGAAGACGTTCTCGATGTTCGAGGCGATCAGCCTGTAGTCGATGGACGTCCCGTCGTCGCTCAGGTGGAAGATCGCTTGTCCCTGCGCGTTCGTGTCGCGCACGGGGACTTCCATGTCTCCGTTCAGATGCGGGCTCCAGTTGTCGTTCAAGCCCGCGACGGCGATCCCGACGGCGGCAAGACCGACCGCAGCTGTCAGGAGCACTGCGATGGTTCTCTTCATCTGTCCTCCCCTGTCCCCCAGTTTTCGGAGCTCTCTGGGCTGCCGGTCCTTACGAGGAAGAGGCATGACCGGATTCGAGCCTCCGGATCACCTCGAGCCCGAACTCGGCCGCGCGCTTGCCGTCCAGCACGCGATGGTCGAACGTCACCGAGACGTGCCCCATCGGGCGCGGGACGATCTCCCCGTCGCGCACGACGGGTCGCTCCGCGATCCGGTGGACGCCGAGGATTCCGACCTCGGGGTGGTTGATCAGCGGCGTCACGAACGAGCCCGAGAACTTCCCCGCGCTGGTCACCGTGAACGTCGAGCCCCGCAGCTCCTCCGGCTTCAGCGTGCCCGTGCGCGCTCCCTCCGCCAGACGGCGGACCTCCGCGTCGAGCTCGTCGAGCGAGCGCGAGTCGCAGTCGCGCACGACCGGGACGACGAGACCTTGGTCGGTGTCGATCGCGATGCCGAGGTCGTAGCGCTCGAGGTAGACGATCTCGTCGCCCTCGAGGCGGGCGTTCAGCTCGGGAAACTCCTGCAGCGACGCTGCGACGGCTTTGAGCACCGTCGGCACGAGCCGCTCCAGCTCGACGTTCCCGAAGTCGCACTCCTCGACCCACGTCACTGCGGGAATCGACTGCGCGCGCGTCATGTGCTCCGCGATCACCCGGCGCACGCCGCGCAGCCGCTCGCGCCGTCCTTCGGGGCCGCCCGAGGCCAGGTCCGTGGTCGTGGCCGCGCTTCGCACGTCCTCTTCAGTCACACGACCCTGAGGCCCCGTTCCGCCGACGTTCTCGAGCTCGACGCCCAGCTCGGCCGCGAGCCGTCGCACGAGCGGCGTCGCCCTGACCCGTCCAGCTCCGGCCTGTCCGGGGACCAGGTCCCGAGGCGTGGCCGGCTTGGCCACGGCCACGTCGGCTCTCGACTGCTCTGACTCGTCATCATCGGCTGCGGCGGCGGAGCCATCGCCGATCACGACGATCACCTTCCCGACCGGAACCACATCGCCCTCGGCCGCGAGGATCCGCGAGACGACCCCGGCGGCGGGCGACGGGATCTCGACCGTCGTCTTGTCGGTCTGGATCTCCACGAGCGGGTCGTCCTCGGCCACCTCCTGACCCTCGGCGACGAGCCAACGCGCGATCTCGCCTTCCGTGAGGCCCTCGCCGAGGTCGGGCAGCTTGAACTCGTATGCCACGCGCCGAGGTTCTACCCGATCGCGTCGTCGCGGAGGACGGCGTGCACGCCCTTGACTCCGTTGACGATCTGGGTCACGCGCAGGTCGACGACGACGCTGGAGAGCGCCACCGCGACCGAACGATCGAGCCCGAGTTCACGCTCCATCAGGTCGAGCATCGTCGCCATCGCCTCCTCCGCCGCGAGGTCGAGGTCTTCGGAGAAACCGAACGCGATCCAGGCCGTCTCTGCGCGAGCGATGGGCGCACGGAGCTCGAGGTCGGACAGCTCGAACGTCAGCTCCGCCCGCTCGACGGGGCACTCGATCGCCGTGCCGGAAACCTCGCCGTCGCCCTGCGCCGCGTGACCGTCGCCCGCCGAGAAGAGCGCGCCGTCGACGCTGATCGGAAGGTAGAGCGTCGTCCCTGCGACGAGTTCCTTGCAGTCGATGTTGCCGCCGGAGCGCCTGGGCGGGCCGGTGGAGTGGCGCCCGGGCTCGTCGGGGGGCATGCCCATCACGCCGAGAAAGGGCGCGAGCGCGACGCGCATGCCGCGATCGGCGACCCCGACACCATCGGCGAGCCGCCAGTCGATCTTCGTGGGCCGCTGCGCGTACGTGACGCCCCAGGAGCCCGGCACGACGCTTCGGACGCTGACGACGAGCGAGCCGCCGGCCTTTGCGCCGCGCACCTCGACGGGACCGACGAGCGCGTGGCCCGCGTCGAGCTCCTCGTCGAACGGCTCGAAGCGCACTCCGTGCTCGTACTCCCAGCGAGCGTTCGGGCACGAGAACGCGATCGTGTCGCCGGGATCCACCGACACGATCGGCGGAAGCTCACGGGAGTAGTGGCCGTGGAGCGTGCGCCGCTCGAGCGGGAGCTCGTGGATCACGCGCGCGGCGTCCCGATCCACGCGTCGCTCGGCGCGAGCAGCACGCGCAACCCTCCGCGCCGCCCCTCGTCCGAGAACTCTCTGAGCGAGACGGCCTGCCACTCCTCCGCGCGCAACGTGCGGGCCAGATCCGCAGGAACGTAACCGGCCTGCACGCGCCGGTGCTCGTCCCAGATCGCGATCGCATTGGGATCGTGCTCGTTGTCGGGCTCGGGGAGGAGCACGAGCCGGCGCCCGGGCGCAAAACCGTCCGCCTGCACGTCGTCGAGCCGGTAGCTGACGCCGGCGACCGGAACGACGTGGATCCTCGGGTCGTCCTCACGGACGACTTGCTCGGTCTCGGCATCGCGCAGCCGGTAGCCGGCGCCCGCCCGCTCGAGCCACAAGCGGAGACGCTCCGTCACGGAACCATCCACGCTCCGGTGGCGTCGTAGGCGTCGTACGACGCAGTCGCGGCGGGCGAGGACGGGAACGTGTCCTTGAAGAGCGTCCAGACGACGACGTCGCGCTGACCGGGGAGTCGCCGCTGCAGCGTCGCCTCCTCGAGGTAGCCGAGCTTCCTCGGCACCCCGAGGCTCGCCACGTTGTCGGGCTCGACCCTGATCTCGACGCGGTCGACGTCGCAGAGCTCGAACGCGACGCGAGTCAGCGCGGCGGTCGACTCCGTCACGAGCCCTTCGCGCACGCGGTCCACGTGGATCCAGTACCCGATCTCGAACGCGTCGTCGCCGACGCGCTTGTGCAGACCGGTGCCGCCGACGACCGTCGACTCTTTGCGGTCGAAGATGCCGTAGACGAAATCGGTGCCGAGGTCGAAGCCGCCCCGGAACCGGCGCAGCAGCTCGATCTTCTCGTCCAGCGGCGTCGGCTCGTCGTCTGCCCAGGGCATCCACGGCCGCAGATGGCCGAGGCTCGCGTCGATCGCCGTCTTGAGCAGGGGAGCGTCGCGCGGCTCCCAGCACCGAACGACCAGACGCTCGGTGACGATCCGGTACGGCGGATCGTTCAGTATTCGAGCAGCTTCCGGACGGCGTTCACGACACGGCCGACCGACGGCATGTATGCATCCTCGATCTGCCAGTACGGATAAGGGACGTCGTACCCCGTGACGCGCAGGACCGGACCGCGCAGGTCGAGCATCGCGTTCTCCGCGAGCACGGCGGCGAGCTCTGCGCCGTAGCCGGCGGTGCGCGGCGCCTCCTGCACCACGACGACGCGACCCGTCTTCGCCGCGGTCGCCAGCAGCGCGTCCTCGTCGAGGGGTTTCAGCGTGCGGACGTCGAGCACCTCGCACGAGCACTCGCCGTCCAGTTCGTCAGCGACCTGCTCGCAGAGCGGCACCATCGACCCGTACGCGACCAGCGAGACGTCCGTGCCCTCGCGCGCCAGTCGCGCCTTGCCGAGCTCGACCACGTGCTCGCCCTCGGGGACCTCGCCTCGCATGGTGCGGTAATGGAGCTTCGGCTCGAAGAGCACGACCGGATCGTCGGACCGGATGGCCGCGGCGAGCAGCCCCTTCGCGTCCCCCGGCGTCGAGGGGATCGCCACCTTCACGCCCGGGGTGTGCACGTAGTACGCCTCGGGTGAGTCGTCGTGCAGCTCCGGGGCGCGGACGCCGCCGCCGTACGGCATGCGGACCGTGATCGGGAACCGCATCTTCCCGCCGGTGCGCCAGTGGTAGCGGCCGACGTGCGTGATCAGCTGGTCGAGCGAGGGGTACGAGAACGCGTCGTACTGCATTTCGCAGACGGGCCTCCACCCCGCCATGCACAGCCCGACAGCGGCGCCCATGATCCCGGCCTCCGCGAGCGGCGTGTCGAAGCAGCGATCCGGCCCGAAGCGGTCGCGCAGTCCCGCAGTCGCGCGGAACACGCCGCCTGCGCGGCCCACGTCCTCACCCATGACCATCACGTTCGGATCGCGGCCGAGCTCGACGTGGAAGCAGTCGTTGATCGCCTCCAGGAGCGTGAGCTCAGCCACCGCGCAGCTCTCCGAGCTCGCCCTCGAAGGACGGCAGCGGGTCGACATGCGCGTGCTCGAACACGAGCGACACGTCGGCGGGCGGCTCCGCCTCGGCCTCGGCGATCCCGCGTCGCATGGTCTCCTGCGCCTCGATCTTGATCTCTTCCGCCTGTGCGCCCGTAAGAACGCCGAGGCGGTCGAGGTAGCGCGCGTAGCGGCCGACGCACTCGTTTCGCTTCTCCTCCTCGACCCGCTCCAGGTCGATGTACGCGCTCGGATCGTCCGCGGTCGCGTGCGGTGCGGCCCGATACGTGACCGCCTCGATCATCGTCGGGCCGCCGCCGGTGCGGGCGCGGCCGACTGCCTCGCGCGTCGCCTCGTACACGGCGAGCACGTCGCCGCCGTCGACGCGGATCCCCGGGATCCCGTAGCCGACCGCCTTGTCGACGAGCGCCTCCGCGCGCGTCTGCGCGGTGATCGGCGTCGAGATCGCCCACTGGTTGTTGTTGCAGAACAGCACCAGCGGAGCCCCGGTGACCGCGGCGAAGTTCGCACCTTCGTGGAACGCGCCCTCCGACGTCGCCCCGTCGCCGAAGTACGCGATCGCGACCGCCGGCTCGCCGCGCAGCTTCTTCCCCCACGCGAGCCCGGCCGCGTGCGGCACGTGCGTCGCGATCGGGACGCAGATCGACGCAACGTTGTAGTCGGCGGGGTTCCACCAACCAGACGGGTGGCCCCGCCACCACTGCAGGATCACCCGCGGCGGCATCCCGCGCAGCAAGCCGATCGCGGACTCGCGGTAGCTCGGGAAGATCCAGTCCTCGTCCTCGAGCGCGTAGACCGAGCCCGCCTGCATCGCCTCGTGGTTCCAGAAGATCGCGTACGTCCCGATCCGCCCCTGGCGGTGGTAGACGACTGAGCGCTCGTCGTAGGTGCGCAGCAGCACGAGGGAGCGGTACAGCTCGACCAGGTCATGCTCGGTCAGGCCTTCGACCTCCCCATCCGGGATCGCGTCGCCGTCGCCGATCACGCGACGGAGGTCGCGCTCGGCCGGAAGCACCTGGGCCATTGCAGGGATTATCTACACGTGGGGCACGACACGTCCCGACCCTTCGCGACGTCGGAGACCCAGTCGCGCAAGGGGACGTCCTCCACCTCCAGGGTGCCGAACTCGGAGGTCGTGAACGCGCAGTGCCCCGTTGTTGAGGACGTGTTCAGGGGTGCGAACGCGCCAGAGCCCGCAGCACCCAGTCAGCCCAGTCGAGATCGAGCTCCGCTTGCATGATCCCTCTGCGCAGGAGGAGGTAGTGGTAGAAGTCCGGCCCGCTGCGACTGTTCGTCGGCTCGATCCCGCGGTAGTCGGCCAGCCGTTCGGCCGTCTCGCTGCGAAATGCCTCGACGTGGCGGACGAGGACGTCGTCGTCCGTGAGCGCTCCGACGAAGAGGCGAAGCTGGAACGCGGCCCGGTCGCTTGGGTCGACGTGGGTCAGCCAGCCGTCGAGCGCTCGGCGACCTTCGCGCGTGATCTTGTAGAGCGTCTTGTCCGGCCGGTCGGATTGTGCGACCGCGCGACTCTGTGCGTACCCGTCCTTCACGAGCCGTGGCAAGAGGCTGTAGAGCTGCGAACGCGCCGGAGCCCACACGTACCCGATCGCCTTCTGAACGTACTTGAGCAGGTCGTAGCCCGAGTTCTCGCCCTCGAAGGCGAGCAGCGCGAGGACGGCCGCTTCCGTCGTGGTCAGCGTGCGGGTGGCGGTCCTCGTCGCCGGCATGCTTGACGATCATACTCCATTCCGGAATACTCCGCAATGGAATGTATCGCCTCCTCGTGGCTATTGCACTCGCGTCCGCCCTCACTGCGTGCGGGCTCGCGGCCGCCGCGCCCCCGGAAACCGCATCGGACGTCGAGCGCTACCTGACCGAGCTCGAGCGCATCCACCCCGACCCGTACCACGCGATCTCGAAGTCGGAGTACCGCGCAGCGGCAGACCGACTGATCGCCCGGCTCCCCGAGTTCGACGACGACGAGCTGATGGTCGAGCTGCTCCGGCTCGTCGCGCTGCTCGGCGAGCGCGACGGGCACGCGAACATGAACCCGCTCGCAGGCGGCCACCGTCGCGTGCTGCGCCTCTACCCGATCGCGACGTACGAGTTCGCCGACGGCGTCTACGTCGTCGCGGCGCCCGGCCGTCCGCAGCTCGTTGGACACAAGCTCGTCGCGATCGAGGGTCGGCCGATCGCGGAAGTGCTCCGCCTCCTCGATCCGCTCGTGACGTACGACAACGCGTTGTCGCTCGCCGCGCACCGCAGCCCTTACCTCGCCTCGGCCGAGATCCTCCACGGATTGGGCATCACGCCGACAGCTGCGCGCGCCGTGTTCTCCGTCGAGGGCGTCGCGGACACCGCGATCGCTCCGGTCACCGCGAACGCGTACGTCAACGCGCTGCGGCCCGCCTATCCCAACTACCTCGACGGCATGCCGAAGCGGCCGAAGCCCCTGCTCGTGCAGAAGCGCGGCGCCTCCCAGTGGGTGACGACGCTCGACAGGGGCCGCGTCATCTACTTCGTCTACAACACCGTGACCGGTGACACTACGGCGACCGCGGACCGGATCCTCCGGCTCGCGAGACGCGCCAAGACGCGCCGCGTGGTCGTCGACCTGCGCAACAACGGAGGCGGCGACATCAACACGTATCCGTATCTGCTGCAGACGCTCAAGTCGCGCTCGATCAACAAGCGCGGCAAGCTCGTCGTGCTGATCGGGCGCACGACGTTCTCGGCTGCGGTGCATTTCGCCGTTGACCTTCGCCGCGGGACGCGCGCGATCCTCGTCGGGGAGCCGACCGGGGGGAGCCCGAACCACTACAGCGACACCGACCCGGTCGCGCTTCCGGTCAGCGGCTACACGATCAACGTGCCGCGCATCCGCTTCGAGAAGCTCCCGGGGCAGAGTGGGCTGCAGCTCGACCCGAACGTGACGGTCCCGCTGAAGGGCACCGACTTCTTCGCCGGGCGCGACCCCGTGCTCGCCCGGGCGCTTTCCCTCCGCTAGGAGGGTTTGGCGGAATAGCCCTCGTCGCCGAGGTGCGATGGGCGAGTGCGATGCAAGGACGCAGGGAGCGTTCGTATCCAGTGGATACGGACGCGACTGAGGACGCGGCAGCGCGCTCGCCCAGCGCGGCCCGGCGGCACAGCGGTTATTTCGCCAAACCCTCCTAGACCAGGACGCTCACGGCGTCGCGCTCGGCTTCGAGCACCACGTCCACGACCTCGCCGAGATCCTCACCGTCGGCCTGCAGAGGAAGCGGGCGGTCGCAGACGACTTCCGCGCGGTCGAGGTCGTGGGCATACAGGACGTCGCGGGCACGCTCCTGTCCGGCGCCCCGCACGACGTACGCGAGGAAGCGGGGCAAGGACGTCGGCCGCAGCACCCTCGCTCCCACAACGTCGAGACCGTCCTCGAAGCGCGCGAGCGGCGCGACGTGCAGCGGGAGGCGGCCCGCGTACGTGTACGGGTCGCAGTTCGCGGCGAGCGCGAACGCGGCCCTGCCGTGGCCGCGAACCTCCAGCACGGGGTCGAGCCGGAACCGGCTCGCGGCCAGGAGCCGAAGGGCCTCCGCGGCAAACGCGACGTTCCCTGCGCGTCCATGCTCCCGCGTGCGCCCGCGCGCATCGACGCGCCGCACGAGCTCCGCGTCCAGGCCGACCCCGGCCGAGAAGCCGAAGCGCCGGTCGTTGACCCGTCCGAGCGAGATTCGCCGCGTCCGGCCCGTGAGCAGCCGGCGGGCGGCCGCGACGGGGTCGCGCGGAAGTCCGAGCGCCCGAGGCAGCACGCTTGCGCCGCCGCCCGGGACGAAGCCGAGCGGCGTTCGTCCGTCGACACCGTTCAGGACCTCGTTGAAGCCGCCGTCCCCAGAGAAGACGTAGATCGCCTCGACCTCTCCGTCGGCCTCGCGCGCGAGCTCGCTCGCGTGTCCGCTGCGCTCCGTCGCACGCACGTCGACGTCTCCGAGCTTCGCCGCGACGAGCTCGACGAGCTCGTCGGTGACGCGCGACGCGTACGGGTTGACGATCAGGACGGCGCGCGCCACGAACCGCCTGCTAGTCGACGGAGGGCGGTGCCGCCGCGCGCGCGCCCGCGCCCTCGCGGGTCGCGTAGCCGCGAAGTCCGTCCAGCAGGACGTCGCAGAAGCGGTCGGCGAGGGCGTCGGTGTCCCGCTCCGGCGTCAGCCACGTGTAGGCCCAGTTCGCGGCCGAGAGCGCGAGCAGCGCCGAGGTCGCGTCGTCGAGGTCGGTGCGGAGCTCCCCGAGCTCGCGGCCCTCGCGGAAGAGTGCCCGGAAGCGCTCCTCGTAGCGCCGCCGCTCGGCGAGGATCTCGTCGCGCCGCTCGCCCTCGAGATAGCGCCACTCGCGCGTGAAGACCGTGGCGACGTCGAGCTGGCCAGCAACGGTGCGGAGATGGGCGCGAAGCGCGAGCCGGATCTTCTCGGTCGCAGGCAGCTCGTCCGGAATCGCGTCGAGCCCGGCGTGGAACGCCGCCGCGCCGTCTCGCATCGCCTCGAAGAGCAGATCCTGCTTCGAGTCGATCCACGTGTAGACCGTCGCCTTCTGGACGCCGAGCGCCTCGGCGAGGTCGCCGATCGACGTCCCGTGGTAGCCCCGCTCGGCAAAGAGCCGGGCCGCCTGGCGCGTGAGCTCGGAGCGGCGGGCGGAGATAGACTTAGCCTAACGATCGTTCGGTAGGGAGGCCATCATGGACGCGCGCACCCAGGAGTTCGTCGAATACGTGCAGGGCGGAGGCCAGGTCGAGACGGCCGACTGGATGCCCGACGAGTACCGCGCCAAGCTCATCAAGTTCATCGAGATGCACGGCAACTCGGAGCTGATGGGCGTCCTGCCGGAGCGCGAGTGGATCCTCCGGGCGCCGACCCTCCAACGAAAGCTCGCCCTCACGGCAAAAGTGCAGGACGAGGTCGGCCACTCGCAGCTGATCTACCGCGTCGTCGAGGACCTCGGCAAGCCCCGCGCGCGGTGCCTCCAGGACCTCGTCGACGGCAAGTCGAAGTTCCACAACGTCTTCCATTACCCGACGAAGACCTGGGGCGACGTCGGCGTGATCGCCTGGCTCGTCGACGCGGCCGCGATCATCTCGCAGAAGGCGCTGCTCAAGTGCTCGTACGCGCCGTACGCGCGGATCATGAAGAAGATCTGCTGGGAGGAGTCGTTCCACATCCTTCACGGGCGCGACGTGATCTTGACGCTGATGAACGGGACGGACGAGCAGCGCGCGCTCGTGCAGGAGGCGCTCGATCGCTGGTGGGGTCCGTTGATGACCTTCCACGGCACGGCGATCCCCGCCGACGAGGACCCCATGCTCTTCTGGCGGATCAAGTCGCAGGGGAACGAGGAAGCGCGCCAGCAGTTCCTCGACGGCTACGTACCGCAGATCTGGGAACTCGGGCTGACGGTGCCGGACGAGAAGCTGCGCAAGAACGACGAGGGCGTGTGGGAGTACTCCGACCCGGACTGGGACGAGCTGAAGCGCGTCGTCACCGGGCACGGACCGATGACGGCCGAGCGCCTCGAGTTCCGCCGCCGCTTCCTCGAGCAAGAGGCGTGGGTGCGCGACGTCGTGCTCGCGGAAGCCGCGTGATCTTCGAGGTCTTCCGGCAAGAGCGGCGCGGGCAGGCGTTCGCGCACGCCGGTTCGATCGACGCACCCGACTTGGAGTTTGCGGAGGCGTGGGCGCGTGAGCAGTACGGGCGGCGGCAGGAGTCTGAGGCGCTGTGGGTCGTCCCGCGCGAGGCAGTGCGGGAGGTGCACGACTTCCCCGACGAGCTGAGCAAGACGTACCACCGCGTGGACGGCTACTCGCTGAAAGCGAAGCTGAAGGAGGCACGCGAGCGAGCGCAAACCGCGGAAAGTGCTAACGCAGTTTCCGCTGAGGGGTAGATGACTAGCCGCACGGACACCCTGATCGCGATCGCAGACGACGAACTCATCTTGGGTTGGCGCGACTCCGAGTGGACGGGGATCGCACCGACGCTCGAGGAGGACGTCGCGTTCTCGTCGATCGCGCAGAACGAGATCGGCCACGCGCGCGCTCTCTACGAGCTCGCCGCGCGCGACCTCGGGACGACGGCCGACGCGCTCGCATTCGACCGCTCTCCCGAGGAATACCGCAGCGCGCCGCTCGTCGAGCTGCGGCGGCTCGACTGGGCGCGCACGATCGCGCGGCACTGGCTCTACGAGACCGCGGACGAGCTGCGTCTCGAGGAGCTCAAGTCGTCCGAGGACGCCGAGCTCGCAGGCCTCGCAGCGAAGATGGACCGCGAGGAGGTCTACCACCGCATGCACGCGCAGATGTGGGCAGAGCGGCTGCGCGGTGACGAGCGGTTCGAGGCCGCGGTCGATGAGCTGTGGCCGTACGCGCTCGGCGTGCTCGCGCCCGAGCAGCGTGCTGCGTTGGCTGAGCGGGTCGGCCGTGAGGAGGTCGACGCCGTCGAACGCGGCGCGCATTCCGACGAGCTGCGCGAGCTGTGGAACGAGATGACGATGGTGCGCCGCAGCATTCCCGGTGCCACGTGGTGACCGAGGCCGCAGTCTGGGAGGCCCTCGCCGAGATCCCCGACCCGGAGATCCCGGTGATCTCGCTCGTCGACCTCGGCGTCGTGCGCGACGTCGCGATCGACGGCAAGCACGTGCGCGTCGAGTTCACGCCGACGTTCCTCGGCTGCCCAGCGCTCGAGGTGATGCGCGACGCGATGGCCGAGAAGGTACGCGAGCTGGGCGGCGAGCCCGACGTCCGCGTGATCTCGGACGACTCGTGGTCGTCGGACCAGATCACCCCGGAAGGTCGCGAGAAGCTCCGCGCTGCGGGCCTTGCGCCTCCCGCCCCGCGCGAGGCGGCCGCGCCGACGCTCGTGCAGCTGCAGTCAGCTGCCTTCCGCTGCCCCTACTGCGGCTCCAGGGACACGAAGCTCGAGAACATCTTCGGCCCGACGCCGTGCAGGTCGGTGCGCTACTGCGCGAGCTGCCGTCAGCCGTTCGAGCAGTTCAAGACGATCTAGCGCGCTGAGGCGTTAGGCGTCCGCGACCGGTGGCACATCCGCGTGTTTCCGCGCCGATCGCCGCCGCCACCACCAGACGATGCCGACGATCACCACCGCCGCGGCGAGGCTTGCGAACGCGATCCAGCCCCATGGGGTCTCCGACTCCTCTTCCTGCGCGGCGGCGGCAGCGGCGACCGCCGCGGGACTCGGCCCTTCCGAGCCGGATGTGGTCGTTCCCGCCGACTGTGCCGGTTCTTCAGCCGCAGTCTCCGTCTCCGTCTGCGTCTCCGTGAGAGTGACGGTCGTGACCGGATTCGTCGCGGGCGGCTCGGGCTCGGTCTCCGCGATCGTCGTCACCGGCTCGGTCTCGGTCACGGTCGCCGCCGTGCTGGCAGGCCGCGTGACGGTCGGCGTGGGCCGCGTCACCGTGGGCGTCGGACGCGTCCCCTCGGTCGTGAAGGTGCCGACGGCTTCGCCGTTGCCGCCGCATGCGGAAAGCCCGACGAGGAGAAGTGCGGTCGTCATCGGCGCGAGGGCTCGCAAGCACCCACTCTCGCCGGGAGCATGCGGCCCGGCATCACCCCGTAGGGATGATCTCAGCGACGAGCTGCCCTGGCGCGCTCCGCGATCTCTTGAACCACCGCGGTCTTCGCGTCGGCGTACTGCTGCACGTACTTCCACGGATACGCGGCGAGCTCGCGCTTCGTTCGCGCGTAGAGCTCGCGGTCCTCCGCGCTCCCGCGCAGGTGATCACGGAAGAGGAGCATCGTGTCGACCTCCTCGCAGTCGGCGGTGAACGTGTGCAGGTTGACGTTCGTGTCCGGGCCCTTGAAGACGCGGTGCTCGAACCACTCGGGCTCGCGGATCACGAGGCGGTAGCCGGCGGCCTCCAGGTCCGGCACGTACGACGGCTCGTCGCCGGAGTCGGGAACCTCGAGCACGATGTCGACGATCGGCTTCGCGGGCAGGCCGGGCACCGAGGTCGAACCGGCGTGCTCGATCCGCACGACGCGGTCGCCGAGCACCGATCGGATGCGCTCCTCCTCGCGGGCGTAGAGGCGCGGCCACTCCGGGTCGTACTCGTCGATCTCGATCGGTCGGGTCAGGAGCTGGACGTTCCGACCCGTGATCTGATCGAGGTACTCGTCGTACCAGGCGACGTCGTACGGGTCGCGTTCGCTCACGCGGTCACGGTAGCCTGGCGACGGTGCGCGTTGAGATCCACTACTGCCCCGTCTGAGGGGGCTACGACCGCCGGGCTGCGAGTCTCGCGGCCGAGATCAACGCGCAGACCGAGCACGACGCCGAGATCGTCGAAGGCGCAAAGAGCCAGTTCGACGTGCTCGCCGACGGGAGGCTCATGTTCTCCAAGCAACGGGAGGGGCGCTTCCCAGAAGTGGACGAGATCCTCTCCGCCCTATAGCATTCTCGCTATGGCAAGGGCCCCGCGGAAGCCGGCGATCGAGCGACTCCGCGAGCGGGCGGCGCAGGCGATCGCCCCCAAGGAGGGGTATCTCTTCGCTCAAATCGCGGACGACGTCGCGTCACGGCGGGCGGAGCAGGGTCTGTCGCAGCGCGAGCTCGCCGAGCTGACCGGCACGACGCAGTCGGCGATCGCGCGGCTCGAGCGCGGCGGGCGGCCGCCGCGGATCGACACCTTGCTGCGCATCGCGGAGGCGCTCGACTGCGACCTCCGCGTCGAGCTCAAGCCCCGCTGAACTTCGGCGGGCGCTTCTCGAGAAACGCCGCGACGCCTTCGCGGAAGTCCTCGGTCTGCGTCGCTGCCGACTGCAGCTCCGCCTCGAGCTCCAGCTGCTCGTCGAGCGTCGCGTTCTCGGCGTGGTCGAACAGGCGCTTCGTCATCCCGATCGCCTTCGTCGGCAGCGAGGCGTAGACGCCCGCGAGCTCGGCGACGTGGTCGAGCAGGCGATCGGCTTCGACAACGTCGTTCACGAGCCCCCACGCGTGCGCCTCTGTGGGGGTCAGCTTCCGGTTCGTCGTCATCCACTCGAACGCACGAGCGGCGCCGAGCAGGCGCTGGATGAAGTACGAGCCCCCGGAGTCGGGGATCAGGCCGATCCCGACGAAGCCCGGCACGAAGCTCGCGGCGTCGGACGCTATGCGCAGGTCACACGCTGCGGCGAGCGAGAGTCCCGCCCCGGCCGTCGGGCCGTTGACCGCTGCGAGGACCGGTTTCTCGAGCGCGCGGATCGCGCGGATGTTCGGGTGGTAGGTCGTTTCGAGGCGCTCACGGATGTCGTCCGCGACCTCGCGGAACTCGGTCAGGTCCTGCCCCGCGCAGAATCCGCGCCCGGCGCCCGTGATCACGACGGCGCGCACCTCCGGGTCGGCGGCGTCGCCGAGCGCCTCCGCGAGCCGTGCGTGCAGCGCGGCGTTGAACGCGTTGAACACCTCGGGGCGGTTGAGCGTGATCGTCAGCACCGCGCCGTCGCGGCTCGTCTCGACCTCTGCCATCAGCGCCCCTTGAACTCCGGCGGCCGTTTCTCCATGAACGCGCTCAGACCCTCGCTCGCGTCCTCCGACGCGAACGCGAGGTAGAGCGCCTTGCGCTCGTCGGCGACGCCCGCCGCGAGCGGTGTCTCGTCGGCGTGGTCGACCAGCTCCTTCGCGATCCTCGTCGCGATCGGCGCCTTCGAGGCGATCGCGTTCGCGACCGCCTTCGCCTCGCCCAGCCAGTCCTCCGCGACGCGGGCGACGAGCCCGGCGCGAAGCGCCTCCTCCGCGGTCAGGAAGCGACCTGAGAGGATGACGTCCATCGCGAGCGGCTTGCCGACGGCCCGCGTCAGCCGCTGCGTGCCGCCTGCCCCGGGGATGATCCCGACCCCGGTCTCCGGCTGTCCGAACTGCGCCGTCGGCGAAGCGACGATCAGGTCGCACGCCATCGCGAGCTCGTTGCCGCCGCCGAGGCAGTAACCCGAGACGGCAGCCACGATCGGCGTGCGGACGTTGCGGATCCGGTCCCATGCGTCGATCCGATCGCGCAGCGCGTACATGTCCATCGCGGAAGCGGTCGCCATCTGGCCGATGTCCGCGCCAGCCGCGAACGCCTTCTCGCCACCCGCGAGCACGATGCAGCGCACCTCCTCGTCGCGATCGCCCGCCTCGAACGCGTCAACGACGAGCCCGATCAGCTCGTCGTTGAGCGCGTTCAACCGCTCGGGACGGTTCATCGTCACGAGGGCGATCGGGCCCTCGCGCTCGGTCAGCACGAGCTCACTCACGCTCGAGGAACCTCTTCACGGCCGCCTGCGGCTCCTCCGTCGCCATCGAGAGGGCGAGCCAGTCGCGGGCGTGGTTGATCGTCTCGTGCCACGCGAAGTCCTTCCAGAAGTTCAGGTGCTGCTTCGCGTAGCGCGTCGTCTGCGGGAGCTTGCGCGCGAGGTTCTCGACGACCGCGTCGACCTTCGCGTCGAGCTCCGCCGCCGGGACCGCCCAGTTGACGAGCCCCCACTCCTCGCACGTCTTCGCGGGGACCGGCTCGCACATCAGCACGATCTCGCGTGCCCGGCGGTCGCCGACAAGGATCGTGAGCCACTGCGTCGCGCCCCCCGCCGGCACCGATCCGTGCTCCGGCCCGACATGTTGGATGAACGTGTCGTCCACCATCACCGCGAGGTCGCACGCCATCTGCAGCTCGTTGCCGCCGCCGACGCAGACGCCGTTGATGCGCGCGAGCGTCGGCTTGCCGATCTCGCGCAGGCGATCGTGCGCGTCCTTGAACGCACCGAACCATTTCCAGTACTCGTTCGGCTTGCCGAGGTAGCTCTCGGCCCACGACTTGAGGTCGGCGCCGACGCAGAACGCACGGCCCGCTCCGGTCAGCACGACGACGCGGATCTGGTCGTCCCACGACGCGTCCTCGCAGGCGCGCGCGAGCTCGCGCAGCATCTGAAAGTCGAACGCGTTGAGACGTTCGGGCCGGTTGAACGTGATGGTCGCGCGCGGATACGCCTTCTCGTAGACGATGCGCTCGAAGCCGAGCTCGCTTGGGTCGCGAGGCGCGGGGTAGTCCGGCTCGGTCACTCGAGGTCCGCGAAGTGGACGTGGAACGGGATGCCCATCTCCATCGCATCCTTCCCGGTCGCCATGAACTCGTCCGTCCGTCCCGCAGCCTTGAACGCGTCGCGGTCCGCGAACTCCCACTCGGCGTAGTACGGAAACTTCGGCTCGCCCCTCGGCGCGCCGAAGACCCTGCCGTGGCGGAACGTCCCGCCCGGCACTTTGCGACAGAGCTCGGCGTGCTGCTCGTAGCGCGCCGAGTCGGGCTCCTGCTCGTAGAGGACGAAGACGCGAACCAACCGACACCTCCCGTGGGTCTGGAACGGCGCGAGCGTATAGCTTCCGCCGCGGCATGAGTGGGGGCACCGCGTTGGCCGTCGCGCTGGCCGCCGTCGCAGGGCTGGCGGGGTCCGTGCAGGTGGCCGTGATGGCGCGGTTCGGCGAGCGGATCGGGACAGTCGAGGCGCTCGCGTTCGCGAGCCTGCTGACGGCTGCCCTCGCGGCCTGCCTTCTCCTCGTCGCGAGGCAGAGCCTCGCGGGATACGGCGACGGACTCCGTTCGCCGGTCTGGCTCTGGAGCGCGGGCGTGATGAGCCTGATCGTGGTCTTCACGATCACGTTCGTCACGCCGCGCATCGGCGCGACGGCGACGATCGGGATCCTGATCGCGGGTCAGCTCACGATGGGCGCGGCGATCGACCGTTTCGGCCTCTTCGGCCTCGACCCGATCGCGATCGGGTGGCCTCGGCTGATCGGCATCGCGTTGCTCGCGTTCGGGGCAGCGCTCTCGCTGAAGCACTAGGCGCCTTTACCGGGTGAACGGAGGTACCTATCCTCGGCTCAATGGCGACGTGCGCGTCATGCGGCGCGGAGGTCCCGACGGGGTCTCGCTTTTGCCCCGCGTGCGGGACCTCGCTCGCGGAGGCGACCGCCCCCGTGGAGATGCTGAAGCTCGCCACGATCCTCTTCGCCGACACGGTCGGTTCGACAGCCCGGGCGGAGAGACTCCACCCCGAGGACGTTCGGGCGCTGATGGCCGACTTCTTTGCCGCGATGGCCGAGGAGATCCGTGCGTTCGGTGGCACGATCGAGAAGTACGTCGGCGACGCGATCATGGCCGTCTTCGGCGTGCCGACCGCGCACGAGGACGACGCGCTTCGTGCGGTGCGTGCCGCGTGGCAGATGCTCGCCCGGCTCCGAGCTTGGAACGAGGACCACGATCCGTCGCACCGGCTCGAGATCCGCATCGGCGTGAACACCGGTGAAGTCGTCGCCTCCGATGCGCTCAGCGGGGACCTGCTTGTGACGGGCGACGCTGTCAACGTGGCGGCGCGGCTCGAGCAGGCGACCGACGAAGGGACGATCATCGTGGGCGAACGCACCGCTCGTGCCGTCCGCCCGTACTTCGACCTCCGCCCGGTAGAGCCGCTCGAGCTGAAGGGGAAGGCGGTGTCCGTGCCGGCATGGGTGGTCGAAGGCGAGAGCGTCGAGCCGGACCCGCGCGCTGCGCCGGGATTGGCCGCGCCGCTCGTCGGGCGCGAGCACGAGCTCGCGACACTGCGCACGGCGTGGGAACGCGTCTGCGGCGAGCGGCGTCCGCAGCTCGTCACGCTCATCGGCGATGCCGGCGTCGGGAAGAGCCGGCTGGTACGCGAGTTCATCGCCGGGCTCGACGTCGAAGCGAAAGTGCTGGTCGGCCGGTGTCTCCCGTACGGCGAGGCGCTCACCCTCGGGCCGCTCGCCGAGATCCTGAAGGCGGAAGCGGTCGTGCTCGACACCGATCCCGCCTCCACGGCCGTCGCGAAGATCGCCGAGCTCGTCGACGCCGCGATCGATCCCGAGCTCGACGGCAAGCGGCAGCGCACCGTTGCCGCTCTCATCTCGACCCTCGGGATGGAGACAGCCGACGATCCGCTCGGCGCGCTCGACCCACGCGACCTCTCTCGCGAGCGGCTCGCTGCCTGGCGCGCCCTGCTCACGTCGGTCGCTCGGCTCGCACCGACCGTGGTCGTCGTCGAGGACATCCACTGGGCCGACGCGACGATGCTCGATGTCCTCGACGAGCTCTCCGAGCGCGTGGACGGGCCGATCCTCTTCCTCTGCCCGGCACGCCCGGACCTGCTTCGCTCTCGCCCCGACTGGGGCGGCGGCCGGCGCAGCTTCAGTGCGCTCCCGCTCGACCCGCTGACGAGCGCCGAGATCGCGCACCTTGCCTCGTACCTGCTCGACGTCGACGAGCTGCCGGACGGCGTGCGCGCGCGTATTCTCGAGCGCTCGGAAGGAAACCCGTTCTTCCTCGAGGAGATCGTCCGTCACCTGATCGACGACGGGACGGTCGTGTGCACAGACGGCCGCTGGAAGGCTCGACGCGGCATCGCGGAAGTCGAGATCCCGGACAACGTGCAGTCGGTCATCCTCGCGCGGCTCGATCTCCTCTCGCCGGACGAGAAGCGCGTGGCTCAGTGCGCCGCAGTCGTCGGCCGTGTCTTTTGGGACGGCGCCGTCGCGCGCCTTGCCGGTGTCGGCGATCTCGATGTCGTCCTGCGAACGCTCCGACGGCGCGAGCTCGTCCTCGAGCGCCTGTCGTCGTCGATCGGAGGCCAGGCCGAGTACATCTTCAAGCACGTCCTCATCCGCGACGTGGCGTACGAGAGCCTGCCGCGTAGGGAGCGCAGCGTGGCGCACGCAGAAACGGCGGCGTGGATCGAGGAGACGAGCGGCGAGCGCGTGGGCGAGTTCGCCGAGTTGCTCGCGCACCATTACGACGCCGCGTTCTCGATCGCGGCCGAGCCCGAGCTCCGGCGAAGCGCACGACGCTCCCTCCTGGGCGCCGCACAGAGCGCGCGCCGCCGCTTCGCCGTCGAGCAGGCGGAGCGCTTTGCACGCCGAGCGGTCGAGCTCTCCGAGGGGAGCACCGAGCGCGTCGAGGCGCTCGAGGCGCTCGGCGATCTGCAGTACATCGCGTTCAACGGCGACGAAGCCGCTCGTGCGTACCGTGACGCACTCTCGGAGATCACTCCGGCACACGCGGACTTCGCCCGGCTCGCGGGGAAGACCGCCCTCTTCGGCGCCCGCTGGATCGGCGCGTCGCACGAGCTCGCGCCGGCGGACGAGGTTCGCACGATCATCGAGGCCGGGCTCGAGGCCGCCGGCCCGAACAGGGAACGCGAGCGGACGCTGCTGCTCATCGACAAGGCCTTCCTGCTCGTCCAGCGGGAGCAGCGTCGCGACGCTGCCGCCGAGTCGGCCGTCCTGGAGGCCGAACGGGCAGCGGAGGAGCTCGACGACCCGAACCTCTTGTCCGCGGCCCTCGACCTCGTGGAGTCGTGGCAGAAGGACGACGGTCGCCACGGCGACGTCTACCGCACCTCGTCCAGGCGCCTGGCAATCGCGCCTCGAATCACCGACGTCAAAGAGCTGGGCGACACGTACGCGATGGCCGCCGAGAGCGCGCAGAGCCTCGGGCGATATGCGGAGGCCGAAGCCCGCGCGACCGAGTGCGTCGAGCGGTCCCGCGGCATCGACTCCGGCTCGTACCTCCACGGCCTCACGTGGCGCGTCGCCGCCCGGTTCATGCTCGGAAAGTGGGACGAGGCGCTTGCGGACCAGGCCGAGCTCGAGACGCTGGCCGCGCAAGACCCGCGAGAGCTACCTGTCGGCTTCACGATGCGTGCGTACACCTTCAGGGCGCTCTGCCACGAGCTTCGCGGCGAGACGGGCGCGGCCGACCGCTACATCGACGTGTCGCGCCGGTACTTCGACTTCGTCGTAAACCGTTACGGCAAGAGCAGGTCGTCGGTTCACGCCCAGCCGCTCTCACTCGCGCTGGCGCGCCGCGGACTGTTCGACGAGGCGGTCGAGCGGTGTCCGCTCGTCCCGCACTCGAAGGGATCGGGACTCACCCTCGAGCTGCTCTGCGAGATCGTTCCGGCGAAGGGCGATTGGCACGAGGCCGCCGGCGTCGTGGCCGGGGCGCGCGAAGAGGCGGAGATCGGCGAGCAGCTGTCGCTGCCCCTCTTTGCCGACAGGCTCGAGGGCCGCGCCGCCGCAATCGCGGGCGACGCCGAGCGGGCAGCGGCGCTCCTGCGCCGCTCCGCCGACGGATTTGCGTCGCTCGGCGCCCGCTGGGAGGAGGCGTGGTCCCGTCTCTTGCTCGCAGAGGCGCTCGTGCCCCACGACGCGCTGGGGGCGAAGCGCGAGCTCGCGGCGTCGCTCGGGGTGTTCGAGGAGCTCGGCTCCGTGCGGGAGCGCGATCGGGCGCGCGCGATGCTGGCGGACGTCGCGGTCTAGCGCACGCGGCCGAGCAGCACCCAGCCGGCGAGCGGCGCGAGTGCGGCGAGCGCGAAGCCGACCCTCCACGAGCTGAGCGCGACGAGCGTCGCGAACAGCGGCGGCACGACGACCCCCGACACGGAAAGCACGGTCTGCTGGAACCCGATCGCCGCACCGCTCCGTCCCGTGCCGGCGAGCTCGGCCGCCGCGACGAACGAGAGGCCGTTCCATGCGGCCGACAGCGCGGTCGCGAGCACGAGCAGCGGCACGACGACGGCGTTCGACGCGTCGAGCAGGATCGCGGCCGCCGCGAACACGACGGTCGTGGCGAGGCCGATCCGCCGCAGCGGCACGATCCGCGAGCCGAGCACGTCCGACCAGCGCCCCGCACCGATCCGAAGACCCATCGCGATGGCCTGCGACACGGCGAGCACGCCGGCGGCGCCGGCCGCCGTGTAGCCGCGCTCGTCGTGCAGGTAGAGGACGAGGAAGCTGAAGAGCACCATCTGCGCGGTCACGTAGAGACCGCTGCCACCGGAGAGCAGCCAGAGGCGCCGGTCGCGCAGCGTCCACTCGATCTCGGCCGGCTGCACACCTTCGCTCGGCAGTTCGCGCACCACCGCATATCCGATCAGCGCCGTGACGATGCAGAACCCACCGAGGAAGAGGAACGCGGCGCCGACCCCCGACGATTCGGCGAGGCGCGGGAGAACGAGCGCACCGACGACGCCTCCGATCGGAACCGCGGTCTGTCGCACCCCGAACGCAAGGCCTCGCTCGCCGGGCCCGAACCACTGCATGACCGCCCGTCCGCTCGCGGACTGCACGCTCCCGCCCGCGGCGCCAGCCAACGCGAGCAGCGCACCCGCGGCGAGCGCCGAGTCGAGCAGGCCCATCGACGAGATCAGGACGCCGCAGGACGAAAGGCCCAAGGCGAGCGCGCGCCGCTCGCCGATCCGGTCGGTGACGAGCCCCCAAGGGAGCAGGGCGACCGTGAGCCCGACCCACTCGGCAGCCAGGAAGAAACCCACGCCCTGCAGGCTCAGTTCGTAGTGCTCGCGGAGCGCGGGCGCCATTGCCGGCAACCCGAGGGTGATCGTCGAGAAGCTCGCTTGCGCCGCCGTGCCCGCGGCGAGTACCGCCCAGCGGTAGCGGGACCGAGGTCCTACAGCTGGAAGGGGTTGTACGGCTTCGGCGAGGTCGACACGAGCACGCTCTTCGTCTCGAGGTAGAGCTCGAGCGTGTCGAGGCCGAGCTCGCGGCCGAAGCCGGACTGCTTGTAGCCGCCGAACGGGATTCCGGGGAACGCGGTGTACGGCGTGTTGATCCCGACCATCCCCGACTTGATCTGGCGCGCGAGCCTGTGGCCCTTCGCCGGGTCGCCGGTCCAGACGGTCGCGAACAGGCCGTACCTCGTGTCGTTCGCGATCCGGGCCGCGTCCTTCTCGTCCTCGAACGGGATGATCGTGACGACGGGCCCGAAGATCTCCTCCTGCGCGACCTCCATCCCGTTGTCGACCTGCGCAAGAACGGTCGGCTTGTAGAACGCGCCTTTGCCGTCGCCTTGCTCCCCGCCGGTCACGACCTCGGCGCCTGCCTCACGTCCACGCTCGACGAAGCCGTGCACGCGGTCGCGGTGGCTCTCGCTGATGAGGGAGCCCATCTGCGTCTCGGGGTCGAGCGGGTCGCCGACCTTGATCGCGCCCGCTTTCTCGGCGAACTGCGCGACAACGTCGTCGTAGATCGAACGCTCGACGAGCAGCCGCGAGCGCGCCTCGCAACTCTGTCCCGCCGAGTAGTAGATCGAGTACGCGGCGCTCGGGATCGCGTCAGCGAGGTCGGCATCGGCGAAGACGAGATTCGGGCTCTTGCCTCCGAGCTCGAGGGTCAGCCGCTTGATCGGGTCGGAGCAGAGACGCATGATCTCGCCGCCGGTTTTCGTCGAGCCGGTGAACGCGACCTTGTCGACGCCGGGGTGCGTGACGAGGTGCGAGCCGGTCGTCGGCCCGTCGCCGGGTACGACGTTGACGACGCCCGGCGGGAAGCCGACCTCGACGGCGAGCTCGGCAAGCCGCAGCGCGGTCAGCGGCGTCTGCGGATCGGGCTTGAGCACGATCGTGCACCCCGCGGCGAGCGCGGGCGCGACCTTCCAGGCGGTCATCATGAACGGGTAGTTCCAGGGCACGATCTGCGCGCAGACCCCTACGGGCTCCTTCAGGGAGTAGAAGAGGAGGGAGCCCCCGATCGGGTTCGAGCGGCCGGCGATCGACGCGATCGCCGAGGCGAAGAAGCGGTAGTGCTCGGTCGCAAGCGCGATCTCCGCCTTCACCGAGGAGATGGCCTTGCCGACGTTCCGCGACTCGAGCTCGGCGAGCTCCTTGCGGTTCGCCACGATTGCATCGGCGAGCGCGTGCAGGAGGCGTGAGCGCTCGTTCGGGGGCGTCTTCGCCCACGGCCCCTCGAGCGCGGTCCGTGCGGCCTCCACGGCGCGGTCGACGTCCTGCGGACCGCCCATAGCCGCCCTCGCGAGCGGCTCCCCGCTTGCAGGCTCGACGAGCTCGCGGACCTCCCCGGAGACCGGCTCGGCGAACTCGCCGGCGATGAAGAGCCCGTACTCGCGCTCGGTGGCAACCGCCATCGCAGGACACCCTAACGGAGCACGGGTTTCTGACGTCCTGGATCCAGGGTAGGCTCATTGCGTGTCCGAAACCGTTCACGTCGAGGCAGCTCGGATCCCAGATCGCGATCGACTGCTTGCGACGCTGCAGGAGCACGGCCACTCCGCCCGCCCGCTCGGCGAGGTCGAGATCGAGATCCCACTGGGCGGCGACGACGAAGGCGACGACGTCTACGCCGACGTGGAGCAGGTCGTGATGACGCTCGGCGCGCCGTTCGTGCCGATCAAGCACGAAGGCGTGATCTACATCCGACCACCCGTCGGTTAGTCCCCCGGGAACGTTTGTCCGAGAGAGGGAGGTCGCCGCGGAGGCGTGGCTCTGCCACGCCGGGAGCTCCTGCGGTCGAGGGTCCGCTGCGTACAACCCGCGGAAAGTGCAAAGCACTTTCCGCGGCTAGCTAGCGACCGAAGAACCAGCGCTCGAGCGGGCCGAGCAGCTCCTTGCGCGTGAACGGCGGGACGTGCTGCGGCCGGCCGTCGTCCTCCGAGACGCGAAGGTCGTCTTCGAGCACCTCGTTCGCCTTCTCGAGCGCGTCTGCGAGCTCGTGGCCCTCGAAGACGTAGTCGTCGGCGCGGGGCTCGTCCGAGGCGCGGTGCTGCGGGTTGACCGCGCGGCCAACGGCCCAGAGCGCTCCCTCGCGCCGTTCGATCCAGACGACGATGCGCTCATCAGCACCCTCGTCGTCGAATCCGCGGATCTCCCGCTCTGCGAACCGCCCGGAAGTCGCCCTCCGCCTCACGGGAGTCTACGATACGGGCTCGTGGCCAGCATCTCGCAGTTCTTTCGGAACCCGCTTGGGTTCCTGTTCGAGCGAACGAGCCAGGAGGACCGGCTCGCGGCCTACATCATCCGCGAGCACGATCGCGGACGTTCGCTCGAGGACATCCTGAATGACCGCTACATCCTGAACCGCACGTCGCCTCAGCAGCTCCGCCGGCTGCTGGAGAACCCTGACCTCGTCCGCGCGCTCGGGAACGACACGATCGAGTCCGTGCGGACGACGATGACGTCGAGCTAGAGAGCTCTGCCGGCGCCGCGTTCGCGCGCGCGCTCGACAACGGCCGCTCCTACGGCGACGTCCCACGCGGCGATCCCGTTCGACTTGAAGACGACGATGTCCTCGTCGCTCTCGCGTCCGCGGACCTCGCCGGCGACGACGTCCTGGAGCTCGTGCACCTCGAGCCAGTCGAGCAGCCCTTGCGCAACGGGCTCGATCAGGTCGCCCGACTCGAGCCTGGCCTGCTCGCGCGAGTCGCAGCAGACGAAGGTCGCACGCTCCAGGACTGCGTTGTCGAGCTCACGCGCCTTCGGGTCGTTCGCCCCCACCGCGCACACCAGCGCACCCGGCTGCAGCCACTCGCCGCGCAGCACGGGATCCTTCGAGGTCGTGACCGTGACGACGACGTCCTGCTCGCCGGCGTCGCTGTGCGATTCCCCGGCTTCCGCGCCGACGCGCGCGCAGAAGTCCTCGAGCCGCTCCTCCGAGCGGCAGTAGGCGACGACGCGCTCGATCGTGGGCACCGCCTCGCGGATGCACGCAACCTGCGACTCGGCCTGCCAACCGCAGCCGATCACGCCGAGCGTCCGGCTGTTCGACTTGGCGAGGAACTTGGCGGCGATCCCGCTCGCGGCGCCGGTCCGCAGCTGCCCGAGCTTGTCCGCCTCGATCACCGCGACGAGCTCCGCGCCCGCGAGATCGAAGAGCACGACGACGAACGGCGTGCCGCCGGGAAGCCACGCGTAGGTCTTGAGTCCCGCGAGCTCGAGCTCGCGATCGGCTGCGGCCATGTACGCGAAGACGCCGTCCTCGACCGGGATCCGCGTTCGAGGCCGGTTCTCGACGACGCCGCGGGCGAGCCTGATGAAGCACGCCTCGATCGCATCGAGCGCCTCGCGCGGCGAGAGCAGCTCGGCGACCTCGCTCTCGCTCAGGTACAGCGGCACGTCACGTGGCCCGGATGAAGCTGACGCGGCCGTTCGACTCGAGCACCGCCCACTTGACCTCGTCGAGCGACGCGATCTGCTGCATCCGAGCCTCGGAGAGCAGCTCGTCCACCGTCATCCGCTCCTTGCGGAGGTTTGACTCGATCACCTCGCCTTCCTGCACGACGATCAGCGGCTGCGGGTCGAGCAGCGGCTCCAAGCGACGGAAGCGAAAGCGTGCGTACGACACCGCGAGCACCATCACCGCGAACGTTCCGGTGGCGAGCACCGCACCCGTGAACGACATATCGCTCTGAGTGACGCCCTGCTGCATCAAGTCGCCAACGACGACGAGCAGGATCAAGTCGAACGGCTCGAGCGAGGACAGCTCACGCCGTCCCACGAGTCGCGTGAGCACGAAGACGAAGACGAACGCGAAGAAGGCTCTGACGACGATGTCCATTAGGGCCAGATCGTGACGTCGCGCTGCGCGGTCGCGAGGAGCTCCGTGTCGTCGTACAGTCGGACGTCCTGGCTGCGCCGGCCGAGATTGTTGGGGTTCACCTGAAACTGCACGTAGACGGTGATCGAGTCGCCCGCGGCCACGTGGCCGAAGTCGAGCGCGAGATCGCCGTCTCGGCTCGCTTCCCGGACCGGTGCCGGCTCGATCGTGTTGATGTGCGTCGACTCGAGCCACCCGGAGGCGAGCACGAGCGTCGCCTTGCCGATCTCCTCGTGCGCGCTGATCCGAAAGCGCCCCTGGAAGTAGAGCCCGCCGCGCACGTCGACCGGCGCGGAGACCTCGAGCAGCGCGGTCGGCGCGTCCACCTCCGAGCCAGTCGGACTCTGTCCGTACACGTTCGCGAGCCCGAGCAGCAACGCGATCGCGAGCAGCAGGAAGAACGCGCGCCGAGCGCGAAGCTCGATGACCTCAGTCGCATCGCGGTTGTCCTTCAGGGTGAGTGACTGGGGCGTCTCGGCCATCCCACACGGTTCCCGCCGAACATCGATGATCCTCCGCCGTCAGGAGACGTGACGCGGAGAAGGGAGCAGCAAAATTGAGGCGCCTTCTGGCGCCGATTTTTTGCGGCGACGCGCCCGGCACGATTCGAACGTGCGACCTCTGCCTCCGCAGGGCATCCGCCCGAAACGACGGGGGACGACGGTGGTGGTGCCCGTCGACGAGCTCGTCAGCGAGCCCTCGAACAGCGTGAAGCTGACCTCCGCGAGCCGTCGACGGCACGGACGGCGGGGACTAGACCGATGGAGACGAAGTGTGGAGACGGTCCCGGCTGATTGTCCGAGCGAGCAGCACGCCGCCGGCGAAGCAGATTGCACCTGTTGCGAGGATGCCGAGCTCCTCGTACAGCCACGTTGGCCCCACGCCTTCGAACGAAGACTTGAGAATCTCGTCGAGGATCGTGTAGAGCAGGAAAAGAGCCACAACAGCGGCGAGCGCACCGAGCAGCTGTGCCCACACAGGAAAGCGACGGAGAAGCGCGATGCCGACGGCCGTGGCGCCTATAACCATGAAAGAGACGGCCGAGAGGTAGAGCACGGGGACCGGCATCGCGTCAGGATCGCGGCCGAGCAAGTCGTTGAGCGTGATGACGGCCACCTTGAGGACCCACAGGGCGCCACCCAGTGCGAACACCCAGACTCCCCAATGCATCCAGGCGCGCAGCGCGGTCAACGTGAGCGGAGTATCTCACGCCACGTCGGACGCTCCGCAACCGGCGTAACGTGAAGGTCGATGGCGACGTTGATCGAGCCTCGTCGGTGCGACGCGCCGCTGCCGACGGGGCGCGGAAGGATGATCCCTTACGCCTCCCGGCACGGCAGTCGGGGGGAGGCGCTTAGAGAGCCTCCCCGGGACCCGCTGCGACCCCGGCCGTTGGGGCACGCTCGGAGGTTTGGGGCATGAGTGGGGCACGAACCGAGTGGCGGACCCCGCCCACCGCACGCGGGAAGCGGACGGTTAGCAGGGGTTCGTGAGATGCGCCCGGCACGATTCGAACGTGCGACCTCTGCCTCCGCAGGGCAGCGCTCTATCCCCTGAGCTACGGGCGCGAGGCGGCCAAGTGTAGCCGCGCCTTCGCGGCGCCGATCTCGAGGACGGCGTCGTCGGGCACCTCGGTACGCACGTAGGCGAGCGCAAGGCCCGGCACGACGCTCGTCACGCGGCCGACGGCCTTCTCGCCGAGCCGGATCTCCGAGTCGGGGTCGACCTCGCCGTCGAGGTCGAGCACCCGCAACCGGCGGTTGAGCTTGCCGCGATAGTGCTGGCGGGCGATCGGCTCCTGCCCCGGATAGCAGCCCTTCGAGAATGAGACGGCCCGCTCCGTCAGGCCCGCTTCGGCGGGGAGCACCCGGTCGTCGATCTCCGCGCCGAAGCGGGGAGTGCCCGCCTCGATGCGGAGCCGTTCGAGATCCTCGGGGGCGATCGGCTCGCCGGCTACCTCCGCGTCGAGCACCTCCCAGGCTTCCCGGCCGTAGTCCACGTTGCCGAGAGCACCGTCAGGACGCTCGCCGAAGACGAGCGTCGACGTGTGCTCCTCGGCCTCGACCTCGGCCTTCGCCGCGAAACGCATGCGCACGAGCTCGGCGCGGACGCGCTCTCCGAGCTCGGGCTCGGTGAGGAGGAGGAAGTCGTCTGCAGACCGACGGAGCACTCGAAGCGGCGCGATCACCCGCGCCTTCGCTGTGAGCAGCAACGCCTCGCAGCTCTCGCCCGGTGCGAGGGCCTCGACGTCGTTCGAGAGCATCCGCTGCAGGTAGTCGGCCGCGTCGGGACCGGCAACGCGGACGAACGCGCGCGGCCGCTTGGCTGTGACGGTTGCCATCGCAATTAGTCTAGGCACGTGTTCCGGGGTAGGGCGGAAAAGAAGGTCGCGGACGCCGGGTACGACCCCGCACGCCTCCCGCCGGGTCAGTACCTCACGGACAAGTGGCCGGTGCTGCACGCAGGCTCCGTGCCGGACACCGACCTCACAACCTGGGACTTCCGAGTCTCCGGGGAGGTCGAGAACCCGATCACGCTGAGCTGGGACGAGTTCGCCGCGCTGCCGAGGGCGGACAACGTGCAGGACATTCACTGCGTCACGCGGTGGAGCCGATTCGACACTCGGTTCGAAGGCGTTCACTGGCGCGAGGTCGCGAAGCTCGTGCACCCGAAGCCGAGCGCTCGCTTCGTGGTCGCGCACGCCGAGCAGGGCTTCACCTCGAACGTGCCGATCGAGTTTCTCGAGGACGACCTCGCGCTGCTCGCGACGGAGGCAGACGGCGAGCCGCTGACTCCCGAGCACGGCTGGCCGCTCCGGCTCGTGATTCCGGGTAAGTACTTCTGGAAGAGCGCGAAGTGGCTCCGCGGGCTCGAGCTCAGGGCGACCGACGAGCCGGGGTTCTGGGAGCGCTACGGCTACCACAACGACGCCGACCCCTGGCGCGAAGAGCGCTACGAATTTTGAGCGTGCCCAGGAATCCCTCGAACAAGGGACGGAGCCTGTTTCAGAGACGCCGATACCTGGGTTGACCCACCTCCCCCACCCCTCGAAGAGCCTGCCCCCCTCGGCGGGCTCTTTGTCTATTCGGGGTTCGGACCGACGCGGCCATGGGAAGCATTCGCGAAGCATCGGCTACGAAAAAGGGAGGGGTTCGATGCCGAGACGAGCGATACTCGCGCTCGCGGCCGTCGTCGCGACAGCCACTTGGCTGCGCCGGCAGCCGCCGACGTCAGCATCACCGACCGCACATATGTCCGCCACGACGGCGGGACGGACACGACGATCGCGAGCTGCAACAGCGATGCGCCCGGGACGTCGAGCGGCGGCGAGCGCCAGCAGAACGAGCCGACGGCCGCCGTCAATCCGCTCGACGTGAGCAAGATGACGGCGGGCTCGAACGACTATTGCACGGTGCCCACGACCACGGATGCCTGGGCCGGCCTCTACTACTCCGGTAACGGTGGCGGGAGCTGGGTGAACAGCCTCCTGCCCGGCTACCCGACCGACACGTCCGCCGAGGGCCGGGCGTCCCCGCTCTTCGGACTCACCGTCGAGCTCGGGCGACCCGGTGCAGGACTGGGACCGGGCGAACCATCTGTACTACGGCGGGATCGCGCTTCAACCGAACGCGGCCGACGAACGGGTCGATCTGGGTCGCGCGCTACGACTGGGCCCGCCGCGCCTCACGCCGGACTACGAGTTCACGACGATCGTCTCGCGCGGAACACCGACCGCGTTCTGCAACGGCCACTTCGAGGACAAGGTCGAGCTCGAGGCGGACGACGGGCTGAACAGCCCGTTCGCGGGGAACGTGTACGTCTGTTGGGCGCGCTTCACCGCGTCCGGTGCGAACAACTTCTTCGAGTTCGCCCGGTCGACAGACGGCGGCCGAACGTGGGCGACGCAGAAGATCTCCGAGTCCGTCCACGGAAACCAGGAGTGCGACATCGCCGTCACGCCGGACCGGGACGGTCTTCGTGACGTGGCGGCAGTACGAGTTCAGGGCGAACCAGGGCCAGCAGCAGCGTGACGCGATCGCCTGGGTCCGCTCGACGGACGGTGGCGCGAGCTTCACGAAGCCGCGCCGTTGCGCACGAGTTCATCCACTGGGACATGGGCGACGAGGCTGCGAATCCCGGTCGCCAACGGACCAGGCTCGCTACGAGGCGTGCCTGGCGGCCGACGGAACGCTCGGCGGGTGCGAAGGTCCCGAGCCGAAGCAGTCGGCCCGCGACTGCGGCGACGGGCCGTTCGTCTGCCAGTCCGGCTACGTCTTCGGGCGCGTCAACTCTGCGCCGCGAAACGCGGCGGACCCGGTCGCCGGCCGAGGGCGATGAGCTCTACGTCGTGATCGAGGCGACCGTCCCCGGGAACAGAGCGGGCCGACCGGCACGACCTACGGCACGATCGTGCCCGGCCGCGGCCAGCCAGGCGCTCGATCTACTTCACGAAGACCGAGAACGGCGGGCAGACGTGGTCACCGTTGACCCGGATCGATCCGCAGTCGAAGGGGAACCAGTTCTACCCGGACATCGACGTGAACGGCGGAAAGCTGCACGTCGTCTGGCAGGACACCCGTGTCGACACCGCCACCGGCCCGGACGGCCACTGGAGCACACGTTCCGTTCGAGAACCAGCACACGGCGAGCGAATCCGCCCGGCAGCACGTCGAGTGCGGCCGGCGTGCAGTCGTTCTACTCGACGTCGACGAACCGCGGGACGAGCTGGACGACGTCACTCGCGTCGTCGGTTGCGTACAAGCTGAACTGGGAGCAGTTCGGCAACCGTGACGTCCCGTTCTTCGGCGACTACAACTACATCTCCGCCGTCGGGTCGAAGGTGCTGATGACCTGGGCCGACGGGCGGGAGACGGTCCCCGGGACGGATCCGCGCTACACGAACGGCGACGGCACGGACGGCTTCGACGTCTTCCAGTGCCGTCCGCTGCGAACCCACCGGCTCGGCGCCGACACCTGCCCGAACGCCGGCGGCCTCGACCAGAACATCTCGGGGCCTTGGTGTATCGGCTAGCTCGACGGCGAGACAGCCAGGCACCGAACGGCAGAGGGGCCGGCTTCGCCGGCCCTTTGCTTTCAAACCCGAGAAAAGTTGAGCGCCGAAGGCGCGACTTTTCTCGGTTACATCATGCCGCCCATGCCGCCCATGTCGGGCATGCCGCCGGCAGCGCCGGCCTTCTCGGGCGCCTCGGCGACGATCGCCTCGGTGGTCAGGATGTTCTTCGCGATCGACGCCGCGTTCTGCAGCGCCGAACGGGTGACCATCGTCGGATCGATGATCCCGGACTTGACGAGGTCCTCGATCTCGCCCGTGACCACGTTCAGGCCCTCGCCCGGCTTGGCCGAGCGGACCTTGTCGACGACGACCGATCCCTCCATGCCCGCGTTCTCGGCGAGCTGGCGAACGGGCTCCTCGAGCGCCCGGACGATGATCTGCGCGCCCGTCCGCTCGTCACCCTCGAGCTCGTCGGCCTTGATGGCGGTGATCGCGTTCAGAAGTGCAACGCCACCACCCGGCCCGATTCCCTCCTCGAGAGCAGCCTTCGTTGCCTGCAGCGCGTCCTCGACGCGGTGCTTCTTCTCCTTCATCTCGGTCTCGGTCGCAGCTCCGACCTTGACGACCGCGACGCCGCCGGCGAGCTTCGCCAGCCGCTCCTGCAGCTTCTCGCGGTCGAAGTCGGAGTCAGTGTTCTCGACCTCCGCCTTCAGCTGCTTGATCCGGCCCTTGATCCCCTCCGGATCGCCGGCCCCGTCGATGATCGTGGTCGAGTCCTTGTCGATCACGACCTTGCGGGCCCTGCCGAGCTGGTCCAGCTTCGTGTTCTCGAGCTTCAGACCCAGCTCCTCGGTGATCACCTCGCCGCCCGTGAGGATCGCGATGTCCTCGAGCATGCGCTTGCGGCGGTCGCCGAAGCCCGGCGCCTTCACGGCGACGGCCTGGAACGTGCCGCGCAGCTTGTTGACGACGATCGTCGCGAGCGCTTCGCCCTCGACGTCCTCCGCCACGATCAGCAGCGGGCGACCGGCCTGGATCACCTGTTCGAGCACCGGCAGCAGGTCCTTCACGGCACCGATCTTCTGGTTCGCGATCAGGATGTACGGGTCCTCGAGCACGGCTTCCATGCGCTCGGCGTCGGTGATCATGTACGGCGACAGGTAGCCCTTGTCGAACTGCATGCCCTCCGTGAACTCGAGCTCGAGGCCGAACGTCTGGCCCTCCTCGACGTTCACGACGCCGTCCTTGCCGACCTTCTCGATCGCGTCGGCGATCACGTCGCCGATCTCGCGCTCACGCGAGACGACGGCACCGACCCGGGCGATGTCCTCCTTGCCCGAGACTTCCTTCGACTGCGACTTCAGGTGCTCGACGACCTCCTCGACCGCGGACTCGATCCCGCGCTTGAGACCCATCGGGTTCGCTCCTGCAGCCACGTTCTTGAGACCCTCGCGGACGATGGCCTGGGCGAGGACGGTCGCGGTCGTCGTGCCGTCGCCGGCGACGTCGTTCGTCGACGTGGCGACCTCGCGCACGAGCTGCGCACCCTGGTTCTCGAACACGTCCTCGAGCTCGATCTCACGTGCGATCGTGACGCCGTCGTTGGTGATCGTCGGCGCGCCGAACTTCTTGTCCAGCACCACGTAGCGACCCTTCGGGCCGAGAGTGACCTTGACCGCATCGGCGAGGATGTTCACTCCACGCTCGAGCGCGCGGCGTGCGTCCTCGTTGAACTTCAGTTCCTTGTGAGCCATGTGTTCCTTTCCCTCCCCTACGCCTTCGCCAGTTCGCGGTCGCCGACGACCTTTGCCAGGACGTCCGACTCGCGCAGGATCAGGACCTCGTCGGAGCCGAGCTTGATCTCGGTTCCGCCGTACTTGGAGAAGATGACCTCGTCACCCTCCTCGACGTCCATCTTGATGTACTCGCCGTCTTCGTCCCGCGGGCCCGGCCCGACCGCCAGCACGCGACCGCGCTGGGGCTTTTCCTTGGCCGTGTCCGGCAGCACGATCCCGCTCGTCGTCATTTCCTCTTCATCGAGGACCTCGACGATCAAGCGGTCACCGAGCGGCTGGAGATTCATATGGTTTCCTCCGTCTCTCTTGCCGACTTTGTGACATCTTTTGGCACTCTCAGTACCGGAGTGCCAGTGCATCCTAGCGGTCACGAGCCTGGGTTGGCAAGCGTCCCGCGGGCACGTGTTACAAACCAAGCGTGCGGCGCGAGTTCTCGGCCGGAGGCGTGCTCGTCCGGCGGATGGCGGGGCGGAGCTGGCTGGCGGCGATCCGCCCCGGAGGAAAGCCGGAAGGCGTCTGGGCGCTTCCGAAGGGGCTCATCGAGGAGGAGAGCGCGGAGGGAACCGCGCTCCGTGAGATCGAGGAGGAGACCGGCTGCCGGGGCAGGAGCCTCGGGAAGCTCGGCGACGTGCGGTACGTCTACACGCTCCACGGCGAGCGGATCTTCAAGGTCGTCAGCTTCTTCCTCGTCGGCTACACGGGCGGTCGGATCGGGGAGATCCCACCAGAGTTCCGGAAGGAGGTCGCCGAGGCACGCTGGCTGCCGCTGGAAGAGGCGCCCCGCCTGCTCGCCTACAAGGGCGAACGGGAGATGGCGCAGAAAGCGCTTATGATGCTCGCGGCCGGCGCCCCCTCTTGACCGCAATGTACGCCCTCAACTTCTACTCGCCGATGGTCGCCGATCAACTTCGGAGCCATCGCAAGACCGCCACGATCCGGTTGGGCGACAAGTCGGGCAAGTACAAGAAGGGGATGGTCGTCGCCGTGCTCTGCGGGGTGCGGTTCGGACCCCGGGAGAAGGTCTTCGACGCCGTGATCGACAAGGTCGAGGTGAAGGATCTTCGCGACCTCTCGCCGCGGGAGATCGAGCACGACAATCCGGAGATCCGCCGGCCCGAGGATCTCGCGTCGTTCCTCTCCCAGCTCTACAACCGCGAGATCACGGAAGACGACACCGTGACGGTGATCCGGTTCTCGCAGATCATCAACCGTCTCGCCTGATCCGAAGTCCCAGGAGCTCATCGGGGCGAAGCGGCGCGTCGCAGGCGTCACAGGTCGTGGCGAAGGCTGAAGCGAACCTCGCGCTGCAGGCGGGGCAGCGCGCTCGGATCGGGCCCGCGCACTGTGGGCACTGAAGCGGCACGTCGTGCTCGGTCTCATCGAAGTAGCGGAGCGTGTGGCCGCAGGAAAGGCAGAACGCGGCCCAGTGACCGAGCGAGTTCCGCCGCTCTTCGATCAGCCAGTCGGGCGGTCGCCGGGCTCTCACGCCGTTCAGGCTAGTCGTTAGAGTCTGACCGTCCAGCCACCACGGGGGTTTGCGCATGGCAGTCAGAGAGGCCGAGCCGGTCGCCTCGCTGAGTGAAGTGAGGGAGGCGGGCCTCGACCGCGAGGACCTGCTCCAGATCTACCGCAACATGGTGCTGACGCGCGGGATCGAGGAGCGCGGACACATCCTCTACCGGCAGGGGAAGATCCCCGGCTCGTTCTACACCGGACGCGGCAACGAGGCTTCGGCCGTCGGAGTGGCGACGGCGATGGGCACCGAGGACGTCGGCACCCCACTGCACCGCGACATGGGCGTCCACGTCACGCGCGGGGTCGAGCCGTGGCGGGTCCTCGCCCAGTACATGGGCCGGCGAGACGGCCCGACGAAGGGCAAGGACGGAAACGTGCACATGGCCGACGCGCGCCTCGGGATGATCGCGATGGTCAGCCACCTGCCGGCGATGCTCCCCGTCGCGGTCGGCTGCGCGCTCGCCTTCCGGATCAGGAACGAGGAGCGCGTCGCGGTCGGCTGGTTCGGCGAGGGTGCTTCCGCACGCGGGGACACGCACGAGTCGATGACGTTCGCCGGCACGCGCCGCCTTCCAATCGTCTTCGTCTGCGACAACAACCAGTGGGCCTACTCGACCCCGACGCACCTCGAGTACGCGACCGAGCACGTCGCCGATCGCGCGGCCGCCTACGGCTTCGACGGCGTCGTCGTCGACGGCACCGACGTGCTCGCGGTCTACCGCGAGGCCAAGCGCGCGATCGAGAAGGCGCGCGGTGGCGGCGGACCGACGCTCCTCGAATGCCAGACGCTGCGCATGGAAGGCCACGCCGTCCACGACGACGCGTTCTACGTTCCCAAGGAGCTCTTCGAGGAGTGGGCCAAGCGAGACCCGATCGAGCGCTTTCGTCTGTGGTTGCAGGAGCACGCGAACATGACGAACGAGGAAGACGAGGAGATCTCCGCCGGCGTGAAGAAGCTCCTGAACGACGCGCTCCAGCGCGCGGACGAGTCGCCGCTGCCCGATCCGTCCGAGCTGCTCGACGGCGTGTACGCGACGCCGGAAGACCTCGACACTCCGCACCACAAGTAGATGGCCGAGAAGACCTACCTCCAGGCGATCAGCGACGGGCTCCGGCAGGAGATGCGCCGCGACAAGCGCGTCTACGTGATCGGCGAGGACGTCGGCGTCTACGGCGGCGCGTTCAAGGTGACGCTCGGCTTCCAGGAGGAGTTCGGCCCGTGGCGCGTGATCGACGCGCCACTCGCCGAGACCGCGATCGTCGGCTCCTGCACCGGCGCTGCGATTATGGGCCTGCGGCCCGTGGCCGAGATGCAGTTCGCCGACTTCGTGTCGTGCGCCTGGGACCAGCTCGTCACCGTCGCCGCCAAGCAGCGCTGGCGCGCGGGAACGCCCGTGCCGATCGTCGTCCGCCTTCCCTCGGGCGGCGGCTTCTCCGGCGGTCCTTTCCACTCCCAGAACCCCGAGTCGTCGTTCGCGCACATCCCGGGGCTGAAGGTCGTGTGCCCGGCCACGCCGGAAGACGCGAAGGGCCTGATCGTCTCCGCGATCGAGGACCCGAACCCCGTCCTCTACATGGAGCACAAGCACCTGTACCGGCGCATCAAGGGTGAGGTGCCGGACGAGCGCTACACGGTGCCGATCGGCAAGGCGCGTACCCATCAAGAGGGCGAGGACGTCACCGTCGTCACCTGGGGCGCGATGGTCTACACGGCCGAGGAAGCTGCGAAGCAGCTCGACGACGTGTCGGTCGAGATCATCGACCTGCGCAGCATCCTCCCCTGGGACAAGCAGGCGGTGCTCGAGTCGGCGCGAAAGACGTCGAAGGTGCTCGTCCTGCACGAGGACACGCGGACCGGCGGCTTCGGCGCGGAGATCGCGGCGACGATCGCGGAGGAGGCGTTCGAGGACCTCGACGCGCCCTTGAAGCGGATCACGGCACCCGATTCGCCGGTGCCGTTCTCGCCCCCGCTCGAGAAGGCGTACATCCCGCAGGTCGACGACGTCGTCAAGGGACTGCAGGAGCTAGCGTCCTACTAGTGGCTCTCCAGCGGGAACTTCCGGCCCCTGCCGTGCGAGAAGACGGCGCGCTGCCGCGTCCTCAGTCGCGCCCATGCTGTCTAGCATGGACGCTTCCTGCGTCCTTGCATCGCTTGCTTCTCGCACACCAGTGACTCGGAAATCCCACTAGGAGAACCACTTGGCAGTCGCAGACGCAACCGACGTCGTCATGCCCCAGATGGGCGTGTCCGTTTCTGAGGGGACGATCACGAAATGGCTCAAGCAGGTCGGCGAGCAGATCAACGCCGACGAGAGCCTGCTCGAGATCTCGACCGACAAGGTCGACACCGAGGTCCCGTCGCCGGCGTCGGGCGTGCTCGCCGAGATCCTCGTCCAGGAAGGCGAGACGGTCGAGGTCGGCACGAAGCTCGCCGTGATCGCGCCCGAGGGCACCGAAGTCGCGCCGTCATCCGACGGCGACGTCCCCGAGCCCGCGACCGCGCAGGCAGCGGCCGAGTCGAACGCCGCCAGCGACTCACCGGGAACGACGCCCACCGCCGACACCGTCGAGGAGGCGACCCCGGCTCCGACGGCAGGATCGGAGACGACGACGAGTGAAGCGGCCGACGCGAGCGGCAACGGCAAGAGCTTCGTCTCGCCCGTGGTCGCGCGCATCGCCGCCGAGCACGGCGTCAACCCGGCCCAGGTCCAGGGGACCGGCCGCAGCGGCCGCGTCACGAAGAAGGACATCCTTGCGTTCGTCGAGGGAGGGGGGCAGGCGCAGGCTCCTGCGGTGTCCGCGACGCCTCCGTCGGCGGCGGCCCCGGCTGCGCCCGCTGGCCCGGCGGCTCCTGCAGCGCCGACACCTGCACCGGCCGCTGCCCCGGCGGCTCCTGCAGCGCCGACACCTGCACCGGCGGCATGCCCCGGCACCGGCCACAGCGCAGGTCGGCGAGTCGTTCGAGCCCATGAGCGCGATGCGCCGCGGGATCGCCGAGCACATGCGCCGCTCCCTCGACACGAGCGCGCACGTGACGAGCGCGATCGAGGTGGACATGTCGAGGGTCGTCGCGATCCGCGAGAAGCTGAAGAAGGAGTATCAGGCGGACTACGGCGTCAACCCGACGTACCTCTCGTTCATCGCCCGCGCGGCGGTGGAGACGCTGCGCGAGTACCCGTGGGTGAACGGCGAGATCCGCGGCGACCAGATCGTCACGCGCCCGTACGTCAACCTGGGCTTCGCGGTCGAGCTCGCCGACGGCAAGGGCCTGATCGTCCCCGTGCTGAAGAATGCCGAGACGCTCAACCTGCTCGGGATCGCGAAGGGCGTGACCGACATCGCCCAGCGCGCGCGTGACAAGAAGCTGCTGCCCGACGAGGTGCAGGGCGGGACGTTCACGATCACGAACCCCGGCGGCTACGGCACGTTCCACGGGACGCCGGTGATCAGCCAGCCGCAGGCGGCGATCCTCGGCACGTACGCAGTCGTCAAGCGGCCGTGGGTGATCCAGGACGAGCTCGGGAAGGACGTGATCGCGATCCGGCCGATCATGAACCTGACGCTCACGTACGACCACCGCCTCGTCGACGGCGCCCTCGCCGGACGCTTCCTGCGCGACCTCCGCGCGAAGCTCGAGAGCTGGGGCGAGTCGGACTACTAGGAGGGCTTGGCGGGACGTGCCTCGTGGCCGGGGTGCGATGACGCAGCATCGCGCCGCCCGGCGCGGCCCGGCGGCACAGCGCCCGTTTCGCCAACCCTCCTACAGAACGGCCTGCGTCTGCGTGACGCGGGCGACGTGCTTCCCGTCCGCGTCGCGAAGGTCGGTCTCGACGACGATCGTCGTGCGGCCCTTGTGCAGCACGCGCGAGACGGCCTCGACGTGGCCCGCAGAGACCGGGCGGAAGAAGTTCGTCTTCGACTCGATCGTCGCGGTCGCGTTCGCGCCCTCGGGGAGGTTGAGGTACGCGCAGAGACCGCCGGTGCAGTCGGCGAGGGACATCAGCGCGCCGCCGTGCAGGATCCCGCCCGCGGTGCAGCGGCTCTCGTCCCATGCGAGGCGCGCGCGCACCTCTTCGGTGGAGGCGTCGAGGCCCTCCACGCCCAGCAGGCCGGCGAACGGCATCGCGTCGAGGAGGCTCACCGCTACGCTGCTTCGGTGGCCAGGGGCGCGTACCTCCTGAACCTCGGCGTCACGCCGTACCTGGAGGCGTTGGACCTGCAGCGCTCGCTCGCGACGGCGGTGTCACAGGGAGCGATCCCCGACACGGTGCTCATCCTGGAGCACCCGGCGGTGATCACACTCGGTCGCCGTGCCGAGGAGGACGAACTCCACGTGCCCGAGGGTGCGGAGGTGGAACTCGTCGAGACCGACCGCGGTGGGAAGTCGACCTACCACGCCCCGGGACAGCTCGTCTGCTACCCGATCCTCGACCTGACCCGCCACGGGCAGGACGTCAAGAAGTACTGCCGCGACCTCGAGCTCGCGCTCATCCAGACGCTCGGCGAGTTCGGGCTGAAAGGGCAGGCGATCGAGGGGCTCACCGGTCTCTGGCTCACGCCGCCCCCGCGGAAGATCGCCTCGATCGGCATCCACATCCACAAGTGGGTCACCACACACGGCTACGCCTTGAACGTCGACCTCGATCCGGCGCCCTTCACGGAGTGGATCACCGCCTGCGGGCTCGAGGGCGCCGCGTTCACGACGATGGCGCGAGAGCTCGACCGGCCCGTGAGCGTCGACGAGGTGCGAGCCGAGGCCGCCGCCGCGCTCGAGCAGGTGTTCGGACTAACGTTCGAGGAACCGCCGGCGGAGGCCGGACTCCACCATGCAGAGCTCGCAACCAGTCGCTGAACGCCCCCGTCGTCCCGAGTGGATGAAGGTCCGAGCGCCCAGCGCCAACGGGCGCTACTTCGACGTCAAGAAGCTGATCCACGGCGCGAGCCTGAACACGATCTGCGAGGAGGCGCGTTGCCCCAACATCGCCGAGTGCTGGGGGCGCGGCACGGCGACCTTCCAGATCCTCGGCGAGACGTGCACGCGCGCGTGCCGCTACTGCTACGTGCACTCGGGCCGTCCCGAGTCGCCGCCCGATCCGCTCGAGCCGCTCCGCCTCGCGCAGACCGCGAAGCAGATGGGCCTCAAGCACGTGGTCGTCACCTCAGTCGACCGCGACGACGTTCCCGACCGGGGCGCCGGCCACTATGCCGCGACGATCCGCGCGCTCAAGCGCGCTGTTCCGACTGCGTCGATCGAGATCCTCACCCCCGACTTCCTCGGCGTGGAAGAGGAGGCGCTCGCGACGATCCTCGCCGAGCGCCCCGACGTCTTCAACCACAACATCGAGACGGTCCGGCGTCTCCACCGCCGGATGCGCGGGGCCAAGGCGAGCTACGACAAGGCGCTCTGGCTGCTCGAGCGCGCGAAGGCCGTCGCCGACTTCCCGGTGCTGACGAAGTCGGGGATCATCGTCGGCCTGGGGGAGACGAACGACGAGGTCGTCGAGACGATGCGGGATCTTCGCGCACACGGCGTCGACGTCGTGACGATCGGCCAGTACCTGCAGCCGAGTCCAAAGCACGCGACGATCGACCGCTGGGTGCACCCGGACGAGTTCCGCTGGTTCCGTGAACAGGGCGAGGAGCTCGGCTTCGGCTCGGTGTTCGCCGGTCCGCTCGTCCGCTCGAGCTACCGAGCAGACGAACAGCGCCACGCCGCGGAGACCAGGCGTGGCGCCGTCGCCTATTAGCAGCCGTTAGCCCTAGCCGTCGTCGGAGCGGTTCGGGTCGTTGATCCAGCTGAGGATCTCGGCCCGGTCTCAACGAGCAGAAGGCGTCCCTCGCCCCGAACTTCCCTGGCCGGGAAGCTCGATTTCATCGCCTTCAAGGTGGTTGTCCTCTGGTAGCGAGGCGACCGCCGCGCTTCAATCGCGGTGCGGAGAAACGAGAGAGGCCGCCCGAAGGCGGCCTCTCTCTTCGCACAACGCTTCCTCGGTTCCTACTTGACCAGCGTGTAGACCACGGCGTGGGCGATCTCGGCCCCTGCCGCGTTCTTCACGACGATCGTCGCCTGGTGGCCACCCGCCGTGGCGCCCCTGGCGGCGTTCATCGTCACCGTGATCACTCCGCCCGCGTAGGACGTCGTGTAGGTGACGCCGGAGCCGGCCGCGATCTTGGCCCCGTTCGCCCCGTACACCGCGTACTCGGCATCATCCGCCGACGCCGCAGCGCCGAGCAGGTTCGTGACCTCGATCGTCTTGGTCATGCTCTGACCCGAGCCCGAGGGCACGGCGCCGAAGCTCAGGCTGACCGGATCGAGCGAGACTGCGGCCTTGACCGCGGCCTCCGCGTCGGCACGGCCTGCACCGATGATGTTCGAGTTCAGCTGCTCGGCCGTCGCACTGGAGTTCTTCGTGCCGGTGCGAACAGCCGTGTTGACGATCGCCGAGCGGACTTCCCAAGCCATCCACCCCGGGTGCTGACCGCGCACGAGGGCGGCGATCCCCGCGAGATGCGGCGTCGCCATCGACGTGCCCTGGAAGAAGGCCCAGCAGCCTTCGGCAGGCGGTCCCGTGGGTCCTTCCGGGTCGCACGTCCAGGCAGGCTGAGAGCTCAGCACGTTGACGCCCGGAGCGATTGCGTCCGGCTTCACGCGGAAGTCGACGTCCGTCGGCCCCCAGCTCGAGGAGCCGTACATGATGTTGTCGTTGTCCGTGTTGAAGTACGACAGTGCCTCGGGGATCGTCGTGGCCACCGCGTTCTTCGTCTTCAGCACGAGACCGTCGGCCAGCGAGACCATGTAGGCCGGGACGGTCGGCTCGACCGGGAGGGGCGCGAAGCCCATCGCGACCGGGTCGCCACCGACGTTGTTCACCACGATGACCGCCTCGGCGCCGGCGTTCTGCGCAGTCAGGATCTTCGCGGAGAACGTGCAGACGCCCCGGGCGATGAGCGCGATCTTCCCCGTCAGGCTGCCGGCGGCCAACGGCGTACATGCCGTGTTCAGGCCGCTCGACGGAGCGGTGTCGGCCGCGTTGGTGCCGAGGACGACCGCGAGCGGAAGCGTCAGGTCGGCGTCGACCGTGTTGAAGTCACCGGTCGCGCCGCCGAACGGCCCGCCGCCGTCAGCGGTCGTGATCCCGGCGCCGACGAAGTGACCGACGGTGTACGCACCGGCCGTCAGCGCGCGTGCCGCCTTGCCGGGCGACTCGATCGTGCTGAACCCGGGACCGCTGTTGCCTGCGGCAACCGCGATCACCATGTTCGCGCGGTCGAGGTTGTCCGTTGCGTGCGCGAGCAGGTCGTCCATGCCCTGCGAGCTGCCGCCGAGGCTCATGTTGGCGACGTCGAAGTCACGCTCATATGCATCCTCCAGCGCGTCGACGATGTCCTCGGAGCGTGCGTCGGCGTCGTCACCCGGGAAGACATTGAAGTTCCCGAGCTTGGCCCGCGGCGCGACGCCCGACGGCTCGTAGCCGCCCGGAGCCGCATCGATGTCGACACCGTGGACGAGCGCGGGCGTGTGCTCGTCGCAGGCGACCGTGCCGGCGACGTGCGTGCCGTGGCCGTTCAGGTCCTCGGGCGTCCAGCCCTTGTTCGCCGCCTTGTTGTTGAAGACGCCGGCGAAGATGACCTTCCCGTTCGTCAGCGGGCTCGGCGTGTTGTCGCCGTAGCCGTCGAAGCACGGGTGCGTTGCGTCGATGCCCGTGTCGACGATCGCGACTTCGACGCCCGCGCCCTTCGCGGAGTCGCCGCCGCCACCGGCCGTCCAAGCCTGCAGCGCCTTGACGAGCGCAAGATCCGGGTCCTCATGCGCGAGCGGCCGGTAGATCGCCTGGTGCTGCGCTCGAGCGACCATCGGTGCAGACGCGATCGTGCCGAGGCTGACGCCGTTGAGTTGCACGCGACCGCGTTCAGCGCGATATCGAACTCGCCGGTGACGTTCGCGGCGGGCGCGTTCTGCTTGAGCCACTGCTTGAAGTCGTTCCGGAGCTGGTTCAGCTGTGCCCGGTACGACCTGACCGTGTTCGACGAGAAGTCGACCTTCTTACCCTTGGCGGGCTTCGTCTTCTCGGCTGTTGCGAGCGGGTCGCCCTTGAGCTGGACGAGCGCGCTCCCCTGATCGACGGACGGCGTCGTCGTGCCGCCGTCACTCTCCGTCCGGTTGCCCGCGCCGGCCGCCGCTGCCGTCAGAAGCACGGCAAGCAGAACCGTCGCAAGCGAGATAAGTCGCTTCACCTCTCCCCTTTCGTGGTTTTGCCACGCCGGGCGCGTCCGGGCGCCCGCCCTCAGAACGCGGGGCAAGGTAACCCCGAAAGGGAACAATGCGCAATGAAGTTTCCTATATCGCAGCCTGGGTTGAGGCAAGAGGACTGAGGGGCCGTCCTAGGACGGCCCCTCAGTCGTTTCCTACGATTTTCTTCTACGGCCGGTCGATCGCGAAGGCCGGCGACGTCCAGCTTTCCGTGTGGGCTGGGTTCGCGGAGTCGCCCAGCGCCTTCAGCACGCTGAAGACGGCGTAGTAGGAGCCGTCCGGCACCTGTTCGCGAACATTGCCCTTCTTGACCGTTCCGTCGATCGCGAACGACAGGTACACGTCGCTGTTCGCGTCGTTGGTCGTCCCGGTCCGACGGCTGTTCCGCTCGCGGTACTCGTCCCGCAGTGCCTCACCGACACGTTTGTTCGTCGCCGCTTCGAAGAGCTCGACGCGGATCTGGCGTGCCTGGTGGGCGAAGTGCGCCAGGACGTACGGGATGTCCCCGCTCGTCATGGTGAACGTCGCGCCAGCCGCGACCGGCGTGTGCACCACGGTGAGGTCGGTCGCCGAGACGACGCCGGTCTTCCGGCCGATCGCGGGGAAGATGCCCGCGGCTCCCGCGTCCAGGATCCTCAGCGACTGGTAGTCGCCGACGAACCCGGCGTATGGAACGCGGTAGTTCCGCGTTCCGGCGGTGAGCGTGATGTACCCGCCGTACACCGTCTTGTCGGCGGACGCAGCGACTGACGGAGTGATCGTCACGTCGACAGTGGCCGATCCGGCAGCAGTCACGGTCACCGAGGTGACCGGTAGACCCGCCTGGCTGAACGAGACCGACTGCGACTGCAGCAGGAATCCGAGCGTCGGGAAGGTGTTCCTCGTCCCGACCGCACTGACGTTCGACAGGTCGTACGTCACGGGCGACGACGACGTGTTCTGGATCGTCAACGCCCGAGTTTGCGCGCCGGCCTGCGACTCGCCGAGCGCAAGCTTCGACGGCGTGATCGATGTCGTCGCCTCGATCGCGTCGTCGATGTCGATCATCCCGGCACCCTGCCGGTGTACCGGCTCGAACAGCCCGGTGGCCGGATTGCCGCTCCAGAGTGCGGGATCGGCGGTGTTCTGCAGTGCCGGCCCGAATCGCACCGACTGACATGCCGGGATGCGCCTCGAGCATCAGCGCGGCCGCGCCCGCCGTGTGCGGCGAGGCCATCGACGTCCCGCTGAGAGTGGCAGCGCCGCCCTTCTCGAGCGGGTACGTCGACCGGATGAAGCCACCCGGCGCCGCGACGTCCGGCTTGACGTCGAGCTCGGCGGTCAGGCCGTAGGACGTGAACGACGACGCGAGGCCGGCCGTCGGGTTCGGAGTCTGCACCAGGTCTGCGGTCCAGGTCAGGTCGACCGGGCCGGCGGCGAGACGATCGTCGATCAGCTCACCGTTCGCGACGATCGACGAACACGACCGGAATCTGCGGGATCGCCGCAAGGAGTCAGCAGGCCGGTGTCCGCGTTGTTGTAGAGCACGACGCCGATTGCCCCTGCGTCGAACGCGTTCTGCTCCTTCACGACGAAGTTGCACGTGCCGCGCCGGATCAACGCGATCCTTCCCGTCAGGCTGCCGGCCGGAAGGGCCGTGCACGCATCGTCCGCGGTCGTCTTCGTGCCAGTCCGGGCGAGCGGGAACGTTCCGGACGTCGGCACCGGTGCAGAGCCGCCACCGACGAGGAACCCGATCGCCTTGTTGTCGGGCGAGATGGTGAACGAGCGGACGAGCAGCTTGCTGTTGTCGAGGGACGCAACACCGATCACCCTCCGGCCGACACCGGGTGCTCCGGCCGAGTAGACCCCGTCGGCCCCGCTGTTGCCGATGGACGCGACGACGACCATGCCCTTGTTGACGAGGCGATCCGCACCCGCGGCGGTCGGGTACTGCGGCCACGTCATGAACGCCGAGCCAATCGACATGTTCAGGATGTCCATGTCGTCGGCGAGCGCCCGCTCCATCGCGGCGAGCATGATGTCCGCCGTCGTCGAGCCGTTGCAGCCAAAGACCCGGTACGCACCGAAATCGACGCCGGGTGCGACACCGGTGATGGCGCCGCCGGCGCCGACGATGCCCGCCACGTGCGTGCCGTGGCCCTGGCAGTCGTCGGGGTCGGGATCTTGGTGAGCAACGGGGTCGTACGTCGTGTCCGACGTGCTCGCGTTGAAAGCGTTGCCGACGAAGTCCCAACCGGTGACGACGCGGCTGTTCGGGAACCCGTTGAGCGCGGCGTCGTCGCTGTTCGGGTCGGCGTCGGTGCCGGTACCGCCGAGCGATGCGTTGTCGTAGTCGATACCCGTGTCCATGACGGCGACGCGAACGCCGTCGCCGCTGAGCGCCGAGCTCATTTTGAGCGATGTCGGCACCGGTCATCTGGATCGCCGACGCGAGGTCGGGATTGGCCGACTCGGTCGCAGGCACATCGATCTCGAGGACGGGCCAGACGTTCTTGACGCCGTCGAGCTTCCCGAGCGACGCGGCCGTCTCCGGCGACGCGGCGATCGACACACCGTTCCAGAGCGTGTCGAAGGAGAGCCGCTCCTTGTAGGCAAGCTTTTCCTTCGCGGCCTGCGCCTTGAAGGCGGCCTTCTCGGCCTTCAACGCAGCGACGCTTCCACCGTCGGCTGCGGGTGCACCCGACAGCTCGACGAACCACAGGCTCCCGCTTCCGCTCGCCGATGCTGTCGAGGTGCCGGCCAAGGCCGACGGGACGACGAGCACGGCGAGGACGGCACACAGGAGCGCTACCGCGCGCACCGCGCGCTTGAGGCTCAACTCCATGTCCACTCTCCCGTGGTGATTTCTCGGAAGCCGACCCCCTGCCGGCTCCTCGGACAGAGGTGAGAGTAAAGCGTTAGTAGAGAAAGTCAAATATTGCGCCCTCGCCCACGGGAGCGCGCGCTACGCGTGCGGGTTGGCCATCCGGCGGTAGTCGAGCGCCTCATCGAGTACGGAGTCCTCAACCCCCTGCTCCCGTGCGACCTCGCGCAGCGACCGCCCGGTCTCGGCGGCCTCCTTGACGATTTCGGTCGCCCGGTCGTACCCGATGTACGGGTTGAGCGCCGTCGCAGCTGAGAGTGTCAGCTCGGCGTAGCGTTCGGCCTGCTCGCGGTTTGCCTCGATCCCGTCGACGCACTTCTCCGCGAGCAGCCGAGAGGCGCTCGAGAGCAGCCGAATCGAGTCGAGCAGGTTCCGTGCGATCAGCGGTACGTAGACGTTGAGTTCGAAGTGGCCGTTCATGCCGCCGATCGTGATCGCCGTATCGTTGCCGATCACCTGCGCGGCGACCTGGGTGACGACTTCCGGGATGACCGGGTTCACCTTGCCGGGCATGATCGAACTGCCCTTCTGGAGCTCGGGCAGAAAGAGCTCAGACAGCCCGGCACGTGGGCCGGAGCCCATAAAGCGGAGGTCGTTCGCGATCTTCGTCAGGGAGACAGCGACCGTCTTGAGCGCGCCGGACGCCTCCACGAGCGCGTCGCGCGCGGCCTGCGACTCGAACGGGTCGGCGGGCGGGTTGATCTCCAGCCCGGTCTCCTCGGAGAGGAGGCGCCGCACGCGTTCCGCGAACTCCGGATGCGTGTTCAGGCCAGTGCCGACCGCCGTACCCCCGAGCGGGATTTGTCCGACGCGGCCGAGAGTCGCCTCGACGCGCTTCTGGCCCTGGCGCACCTGAGCGGCGTAGCCGGCGAACTCTTGGCCGAGCGTGACCGGCACCGCGTCCATCCAGTGCGTGCGGCCGGACTTGACGACGTCGTCGAACTCGCGCGCCTTCGCCTCGAGCGAGGACGCGAGGCGGTCGAGCGCGGGCAGGAGATCGTCGGTCAGCTGCTCCAAGGGCGGCGAGGTGGACGGCCGAGGGGAAGACGTCGTTCGAGGACTGACCCATGTTCACGTCGTCGTTCGGGTGCACGTCTTCCCCTGCGAGCGTCGCAAGCACCTCGTTCGCGTTCATGTTCGAGCTGGTGCCAGAGCCGGTCTGGAAGACGTCGATCGGAAACTGGTCGTCGAGCTCGCCGGCGGCGATCCGCTCGGCCGCAGCGGCGATCCGCTCCGCCTTGTCGGCGTCGAGCAGGCCGAGCTCCGCGTTCGCGCGGGCGGCCGCGCCTTTGATCCGGCCGAGCCAGCGCGCGACGTGCACGGGGATCGGCTCTCCGGAGACGGGGAAATTGACTACCGCCTTCGTGGTCTCGCCCCCCCAGAGCTCCTTGCGCTCCGTGGTGGCCACGGAGTGTCAATCTAGGCGACCGCCGAAGCCTGCGCTGTTGGGGCGGCCGCTCTCGAAGGATCCGGCGGGTGCGCTCATCGAGGTCCGACACCCGCGCCCAGCCGAGATAGCCGCAGCGAGGGCAGTCCGGTTCGTCGTTGAAGTCGGTACGCCGCTGGCCGCAGCCCAGGCACTCGATCGGGCGTGTCTCCACCTTCTGTTCTTCGGAGCGTCGCAGCATCCGGATGAACTTCCGACCTCCCTCGTTTCAGGGAGCCGGGAAAGTGGTGCTCGCATCGGTCCTAGTCGGTGGAGTACTTCGGCTGCACCTTCTCACCTCGAATCCGCGCGATCGCGTTGTTCGCGGCAATCGCCGCCTCGCCCATCCCGACGGTGATCAACGTGATCTTCCCCGGGTACCCCGCGACGTCGCCGGCCGCGTAGACGCCGGGCAGCGACGTCTCGCAGCTCATCGGGTCGATCCGGATTTGTCGCTTCCCCTCGAGCTCCAGACCCCACTCGGCGATCGAGCCGAGGTGCGAGACGAACCCGAGCAGGGTGATGAGCGCCTCGCAGTCGTAGCGCTCGAGCTCGCCGGTGCCCGTGTCCTCGATCGAGACCGCCTCGATCGACCCGTCGCCGTGCACCTCGCGTACTTCGTGCGGCGTGAGGATGCGGACGTTCCCTTCTGCCTCGAGCTTACGGGCCTCGTTCAGCGACGACTCGAGCGCGCGGAACTTGTCGCGCCGGTGGACGAGCGTGATCGGGAGGGCGGCAGTGTCCTGGAGCCCGAGCGTCCAGTCGAGCGCCGAGTCGCCGCCGCCGACGATGACGGTCCGCTTGTCCGCGAACTGCGCCTTCTCGCGCACGACGTAGTGGAGCCCGCGGCCGAGCCACTCGTCGATGCCCTCGACGCCGAGCTTGCGCGGCTCGAAGGCGCCGTGGCCGGCCGTGATGATCATCGCGCGCGAGAGATAGGTGTTGCCCTTGTCGGTCGTCAGCGCGAGGAGCTCGTCGCCGTTCTGGTTCACCCGCTCGAGCGTCTTCGCCTCCTCGCCGAGCCGGACGTCGGCGCCGTACTGCAGCCCCTGCTCGGCGCACATGTCGACGAGCTTCTGGCCCAGGATCTTCGGGAAGCCGGCAACGTCGTAGACGTGCTTCTCAGGGTAGGTCGCCGCCACCTGGCCCCCGATCTGCTCGAGCGACTCGACGATTCGCACCGTGCCGTCGCGGTGGCCGACGTAGTAGGCGGCCGAGAGCCCCGACGGGCCTGCACCGAGGATGGTCACGTCGACGACGTCGTTCACGGCGCTCAATGGTACGCCGTGCTGGCATCCTGGCGGCCGTGCGATGGCTGGCCCTCATGCTCGTCGTTCTCGCCGCGGGGTGCGCCGGAGGCGAGGACGAGGACGTCCCCCCGCCCTCGTCGATCGCGATCTACCACCTCGAGCGCGACCTCCGCGGCCCGAGCTCCTTCGGCGAGATCGTCTGCCTCCCGGCTGCGGGAGCCTGTCCCAACGCAGCGCCCGGAGAGATGGCCCAGTACTTGGTGCTGGCGGGCGCCCGCCTCGACGGCGACGACGTCGACCGGGAGGAGACGCGTGCGGACCACGACACGGCGACCGGCCGGCCCGTCGTTCGACTCTCGCTGACCGAGAGCGGCGCGGAGAGGTTCCGCGAGCTCAGCAAAGGCATCGCGCGAGCCGGACGATCCTCCGGCTCGCCGCACCACGTCGCGGTCGTCGTCGACGGCGAGCTCGTCGGATGGACGCCGGTTGACTACCGCGCCTTCCCGAACGGCGTCGAGGATGCGTCCAGCGTCCAGATCGCGTTCGGCGACGACGCTGCGGCGAAGCGGCTCGTTGAAAGGGTGCGGGGCTAGTGGCTGCAGCCCGAGCCGCAACCCGCTGAGGCCTCGGGGGCGGCCTCGCCCTCCTCCACCTGGAAGGAGTGGCCGCAGCCGCACGAGGACGTGGCCTGCGGGTTTTCGATCTTGAAGCCGGACTCCTGCAGCCCGTCGAGCCAGTCGATCGTCGCACCCGTGAGGTACGGCGCGCTGAACGGATCGACGACGATCGTCACGCCGTGCTGCTCGAGCTCGTGGTCGCCCTCGAGCGCACCGCGGTCGAAGCCGAGGCCGTACTGGAAGCCGGAGCAGCCGCCGCCCTGGATCGCGATGCGAAGGACGCTCGCCTCGCCGACGGGCTCGGTCGACTGAAGCTCGCGAACCTTCTCGGCCGCGCGCTCGGTCAGCTCGACCAGTGTCTCGACGGTTGCCATGGCCTCATCGTACCCCAGGGTCGGGACGCTGCAATCCCCCGACTTCGTGACACCCGCTACACGCGTGGTTGAGCCGTTTCTCGGCACGCTCGTAACCACAGGGGACCTGTTAGCGTTCGCCGCCGGGTGGTGGTCGCGGCGACGCTGGAGAGCTGGCTCCCGTTCCTGATCTACGGGTCGTTGGCGCTGATCATCCCGGCCTCGATGATCCTCATGTCCTTCGTCTTCGCGCAGCGGCCGGCGCGCCGGGTCAAGGCGCGGGCGATCCCCTTCGAGTCGGGCGTCAGCACCGGGCCGCCGCAGCAGCAGCGCTTCACCGTGAGCTTCTACCTCACCGCGATGCTCTTCATCGTCTTCGACATCGAGATCGTCTTTCTCTACCCGCTGGCCGTGATCCTCGACCAGCTCGCCTGGTTCGGCCTCTTCGAGTTCCTCTTCTTCATCGGGATCCTCGTCGTCGCGTACGTCTACGTCTGGCGCAAAGGGGCGCTGGACTGGCAATGAAGCCACTCAAGCAGTACGGGCTGCAGTCCGAGCGCGTGCTCGGCGTCGGCAAGCAGCCCGGAGTCTTCGAGCAGGAGGTGTCTGCGCTCGAGGACCGGCTGATGCTGACGACGATCGAGAAGGCAGTCGCGTGGGCGCAGACGAGGTCGATGTGGCCCGACACGTTCGGGCTCGCGTGCTGCGCGATCGAGATGATGTCGATCGTCTCCGCGCGCTACGACATCGCGCGCTTCGGGATGGAGGCGTTCCGCTCGTCACCGCGCCAGGCCGACCTGCTGATCGTCTCGGGACGGGTCGTGCACAAGATGGCCGCGCCGCTCCGCCAGATCTACGACCAGATGCTCGAGCCCAAGTGGGTGATCGCGATGGGCGCGTGCGCGAGCTCCGGCGGGATGTTCAACAACTACACGACGCTGCAGGGCGTCGACAAGATCGTCGCCGTCGACATCCACGTGCCCGGCTGCCCGCCGCGGCCGGAGGCGCTGATGGAGGGGATCGTGCGCCTGCACGAGAAGGTGCTCGCCGGGATCCCGCCCGCCTACGAGATCCGCGGGGTCGCGGAGTGACCTACGAAGGCGTCCCCGGCGTCGTGCGGACGAACGAGCAGCACGGCGAGACGACGCTGATCGTGGACCCGCCGCGCCTGCGCGAGGCCTGCACGCACCTGCGCGACGAGGAAGGGTTCAACATGCTCGTCGACATCGCGGCGGCCGACTACCTCGGCTGGCCGTCCGCGCCGGAGGACGTCGCCGGCTACATCGGCGACGCGCGCGGGCGGAGCATCACGGCACCGGGCTCGTGGGGCCTCGAGCGACTGCCGGAGCCGAAGCCGAAACGGTTTTCGATCTCGTACCACCTGCTCAGGCTCGGCCCCGATCCGGCGCGTCTCCGCGTCCAGGTCTGGCTCGACGAGGCCGAACCGGTCGCGAGCCTGATCGACGTCTGGCCGACCGCCGACTGGCACGAGCGCGAGGCGTACGACCTGATGGGCATCCCCTTCGAAGGGCACCCGAACCTCGTTCGGATCCTGATGGACGACGACTGGGTGGGGCACCCGCTCCGCAAGGACTATCCGATCGGCGGCGAGCCGGTCCGCTTCTCGGGAGAGGAGTAAGTGGCCGTCGCGCCGCACCAGAGGATCTACGAGGGCACGCGCATCCCGTTCCCGATCCCGACGGTGATGCAGGTCGACGACCGGCTGCGCGAGCGCGGCGACATCCTCCAGATCAACTTCGGGCCCAACCATCCGTCGACGCACGGCGTGCTGCGCCTGATCGTCGACCTCAGCGGCGAGGAGGTCGTCGGCCTCTCCGCGGTGATCGGCTACCTGCACACCGGGTTCGAGAAGTCGATGGAGCAGAAGACGTGGTGGAAAGGGATCACGTACCCCGAGCGGATCGACTACGTCGGCTTCCAGAACAACGAGCTCGTCTTCGTGCTCGCGATCGAGAAGCTGCTCGAGCTGGAGGTGCCCGAGAAGGCGACCTGGATGCGGATGCTGCTCTGCGAGCTGAGCCGCATCCACTCGCACCTCGTCTTCCTCGGGACCGCTGCGCTCGAGCTGGGGGCGATCTCGATGTTCTGGTACTGCTTCCGCGAGCGCGACCTGATCCTCGACCTCTTCGAGATGGTCTGCGGGACGCGCATGCACACGCGCTACTTCCAGACCGGCGGGCTGGCCGAGGACGTCCCCGTCGGGTTCTATCCGCAGGCGCGCGAGTTCGTCGAGTGGATGCCGAAAGCGATCGACGACTACGAGCGCCTGCTCTCGAACAACGAGATCTGGCTCGAGCGCACGAGGGGGATCGGTCTGCTCTCAGGTGACGACGCGATCGCGCTCGGGCAGTCCGGCCCGGTGCTGCGCGCGTCCGGCATCGACTGGGACCTGCGGAAGGCCGAGCCGTACCTCGCGTACGACCAGGTGCACTTCGGCGTGCCGGTGTACCCGAACGGCGACGTGTACGACCGCTACAAGGTGCGCGTCGACGAGATGCGCGAGTCGACGCACATCGTCGAGCAGTGCCTCGACCGGCTCGAGGGCATGGAGGGCGAGCCCTGGATCACAGACGACCGCAAGGTCGTGCTCCCGCCGCGGCACGAGCTGCACACGTCGATGGAGTCGCTCATCCACCACTTCAAGATCGTCACCGAGGGCTACCGCGTTCCCGAGGGCGAGGTGTACGTCGCGACCGAGTCGCCGCGCGGCGAGTCCGGGTGCTACGTCGTCTCCGACGGCGGCGCGAAGCCGTGGCGCGTCAAGTTCCGCGCGCCGTCCTTCGTTGCGCTCGAGGCCACCGCAACCTGCATGCGCGACGCGCTCGTCGCCGACCTGATCGCGATCGTCGGCTCGCTCGACTCGGTCATGGGAGATACCGATAGATGAGCGTCGTCGGGTTCCGCGAGCGGGTGCAACAGATCGCCGCGCAGTACCCCGACAGCAAGTCGGCCGTGCTGCCTGCGCTCCGGCTCGCGCAGGAGCGCGACGGCTATCTAACGAGGGAAGCGTTCCGCGACGTCGCCGACGCGCTCGAGCTGACGCCCGCGTACTGCGAGGGCGTCGCGAGCTTTTACGACATGTTCCACCTGGAGCCGGTCGGGCGGCAGCTCGTCGAGGTCTGCACGAACGTCTCCTGCGCGCTCGTCGGGGCGCAGCAGGTGCTCGAAGCCTTCGAGTCCGAGTTCGGCGTCCGCGCGGGCGGGACCACAGACGACGGCGAGGTCACGCTGCGGACGATCGAGTGCGCCGGCGGGTGCGGGTGGGGAACCGTCGTCGCGGTCAACCACCGGTACCGCGAGCCCGTGCGTGCGGAGGACGTCCCCGCGATCGTCGAGGAGGTGCGCAGTGCCGGTTAGCGAGCTCGTTCTCGACGGCACCGCCGACCACGATCTGAAGCAGATCGACGCGTACCGCAAGGTCGGGGGTTACGCGTCGCTCGACCGGGCGCGAGGGATGGAGCCGAGCGCGGTGCTCGAGGAGATCCTCACCGCGAACATCCGTGGACGGGGCGGCGCCGGCTTCCCGATGGGCAAGAAGGCGAGCTTCCTGGCGAAGGACACCGGCAAGCCCGTCTACCTCGTCGTCAACGCCGACGAGTCCGAGCCCGGCACCTTCAAGGACCGCGAGATCATGTTCCGCGTCCCGCACAGACTGCTCGAGGGTTGCCTGATCACCACGCACGCGATCGGCTCGCAGAACGTCTTCATCTACATCCGCGGCGAGTACCTCGCCGAATTCGAGGTGCTGCGAGCCGCACTCGATCAGGCGCGAGAGGCCGCGCTGCTCGACGGCGTCACGGTCGTCCTGCACCGCGGCGCCGGCGCGTACATCTGCGGGGAGGAGACCGCGCTCCTCGAGTCGCTCGAGGGCAAGCGCGGCCAGCCGCGGTCGAAGCCGCCGTTCCCGGCCGTGCAGGGCCTCTACGCCTCGCCGTCCCTGATCAACAACGTCGAGACGATCGCGACCGTGCCGAAGATCATCGAGCTCGGCGGCGCCGAGTACGCGAAGATCGGCGTGCCGAACTCCACCGGTACGCGCCTGTTCTCGCTCTCGGGGAACGTCGTCCGCGGCGGCAACTACGAGCTGCCGCTCGGCACGTCGCTCCGCGAGCTGATCTACGACATCGGCGGCGGGATTCCAGACGGGCGTGAGCTCAAGGCGATCATCCCAGGAGGCTCGTCGGTTCCGGTCCTCGCCGCCGAGCACGTCGACGCGCAACTCGACTTCGACTCGATGGCCGGTCTGAAGACGATGCTCGGCTCCGGCGCGGTGATCGTGATCGACGACCGCTGCTGCATGGTGCAGCTTGGGCTTCGAGTCGCGCAGTTCTACATGCACGAGTCGTGCGGGAAGTGCACGCCGTGCCGGGAGGGGACTCGCTGGATGGTTCAGATCCTCGAGAAGATCGAGGACGGACGCGCCGAGCACGAAGACCTCGACCTGCTGCTCTCCGTCTGTGACCGCATTCTCGGCAAGTGCCTCTGCCCGCTCGGCGACGCCGCGGCGATGCCCGTAGCGAGCTACGTCGACAAGTTCCGCGACGAGTTCCGCCGGCACGTCGATGACGGCGCCTGCCCGTTCCCCGACTCGCCGCTCGAGCACGTCCTCGCCCCCGTCGACCAGCACGGCCACGAGCATGTCCACGCCTGAGCTCGTCACCGTCGTCGTCGACGACCGCGAGGTCCAGGTGCCGAAAGGGACGGGCTTGGTCGAGACGGCGCTCGCCGCGGGGATCGAGATTCCCGTCTTCTGTTACGAGCCGCGCCTCGGCGCCGCGGTCGGGGCGTGCCGGATGTGCCTCGTCGAGATCGAGGGGAACCCGAAGCTGCAGGCGGGCTGCACGCTGGCCGCGCAGGACGGCCTCGTCGTGCGAACGGCGCAGACCTCGGCCAAGGCCGCCGAAGGTCAAAACGCGACGCTCGAGTTCATCCTCGTCAACCACCCGCTCGACTGCCCCGTCTGCGACAAGGGCGGCGAGTGTCCGCTCCAGGACCTGACGTTCCGCTACGGCCCGGGTCGCACGCGGATGACGTTCTCGAAGCTGACGACCGACAAGCCGATCCCGATCTCGCCGCACATCGCGCTCGACCGCGAGCGGTGCATCCTCTGCTACAGGTGCACGCGCTTCTCGGAGAGCGTCGCGGAGGACGGTGAGCTCGTCGCGGTCAACCGCGGCGTGCGCACGGAAATCGCGACGTTCGGGGAGGAGCCCTACCGCGACCGCTTCTCGGGCAACGTGATCGAGCTCTGCCCCGTCGGCGCGCTGACCTCGACGGAGTACCGCTTCGAGGGACGGCCGTGGGAGATCCAGAACGTGCCGTCGGTCTGCGGGCTCTGTCCCGTGGGGTGCAACGTCGACGTGACCACGCGCGAGGGGAAGGTCAAGCGGGTTCTCTCGCGGAACCACCCGGAGGTGGACCGCGGCTGGCTGTGCGACAAGGGGCGCTTCGCGTTCCCGGCATTGCGGGCGAAGGACCGGATCGTCGACCCGCTTCGTCGCGTCCGCCGGCGCGGATTCGAGGAGGCGTCGTGGGACGACGCGCTCGACGAGGCGGAGCGACTGCTGCGCGAAGCCGAGGGCTCGGTGCACATCGTGCTGTCCGGTTCGGAGACGAACGAGCTCGCCTATGCGCTCGCGAAGCTGGCGACCGCGGTCGGCGGCTCGGTGCAGGTCCCTGACCCCGACGCGCAGCCGCTCGGACGCCCGCTCTCTGAGCTCGCGGACACGGGAGCAGTCGCCGACGGTGACGTCCCGCTCGACGAGCTCGCGCCTGTAGCCGAGCTGTGGGCGAAGGAGGGGCGGCGCCGTGGTGCGAACGGCGGCGAGCCCGCGCTCCGCGTCCCGCGCACCTCGAACGGGATCGGTATCAACCACGCGGTTGCGCGTGCCGGGGCCGCCGGTGGCTCGGAGCCACGAGCTCCGACCTTGCTGATCGTCTCGGGGGACGAGGCAGCGAGCGACCCGGCGGTTCGCGAGCTGGCCGAGGGCGCGCAGTCGGTGATCGTGCTGACGATGTTCCAGGGCCTCGCGGTCGGCTGGGCCGACCTCGTGCTGCCCGGGACGAGCTACCTCGAGCGCGACGGCTCGCTCACGAACATGGAGGGCCGCGTCCAGCGGTTGCGGCGCGCGGTGCTCCCGCCGGTCCCCGACGAGCTCGCCTGGCTCGCGAAGCTCGCCGAGCGCTTCGGCGTCGAGCTGTCGCCGTACGCGTCGCTCGTCCACGAGGAGCTGTTCGGAACGCCGTTCGAGGAGCTCGGTGAGACCGCGTCGCTCCGCTTGGGGAACGATCGTCACGTTTCCTCAACGGGGTCTGACCCCGTTCGGAGTGGTCGAGGGTTGCGACTCGTCCGCTACCGGCCGCTCTTTTCCGGACCTGCCGTCGAGCGGGTCGAGAAGTTCCGCTTCCAGCGGCCCGACGGCATCGTCGACCTCGCCCGTGACGACGCGCACCGGCTCGGCGTGCGCGACGGGGACGAGGTGAACGTGCGAACCAACGGCACGTCGGCAACGCTCCGTGCGCGGATTCGCCGGAACCTGCGGGCCGGAGTCGTCCTCGTTCCCGAAGGCTCCGCCGGCGAGCTCGCGGCCCGGGAGCGTCGAGGTCACGCCCGCATGACCGAAGCCTGGTGGATCAGCGCGATCAAGGCGTTCGTGATCATCAACCTCGTCCTCGTCAGCTTCGCGTACCTGACACTGATCGAGCGGAAGGTGCTCGGGCGGATGCAGCTTCGCTACGGACCGAACCGCACCGGCCCGTACGGCCTCCTGCAGCCTGCCGCGGACCTCCTGAAGCTGATCCGCAAGGAGAGCTTCTTCCCCGCGGCCGCGATCGACATCCCGTACATCATCGCGCCGATCATCGCGGCCTTCACGGCGCTCGCCGCATTCGCGGTCATCCCGTGGGGAGGTGGCTGGGAGATCTACGGCTACACCGTGACGGGCTACATCATCGACGTGCCGATCTCGCTCCTCCTGATCTTCGCCCTCGGGTCGGTGGGGATCTATGGCTTCATCATCGGCGGCTGGGCGAGCGAGTCGAAGTACTCGCTGCTCGGCTCGATGCGCACGTGCGCGCAGCTCGTCTCGTACGAGGTCTCGCTCGCGCTCGCCGTGCTCGGCGTGATCCTGATGGCGGGCTCGCTCTCGCTCACCGACATCGTCGCCGCGCAGGACCGCGACCTGTGGTACATCGTGCCGCAGTTCGTCGGCTTCCTCACCTTCTTCATTGCCGGCATCGCGGAGACGAACCGCGCACCGTTCGACCTTCCCGAGGCGGAGCAGGAGCTCGTCGCCGGGTACCACACCGAGTACTCGGGGATGCGCTGGGGCCTCTTCCAGATGGCCGAGTACATCAACATGCTCACGCTCTCGGCGCTCACCGTCACCCTCTTCCTCGGCGGCTGGCACTTCTTCTGGCTCGACTGGCTCGGCCCACTCTGGTTCGTCCTCAAGCTCGCGCTCGTCGTGTTCGTGTTCATCTGGCTGCGCGCCACGTTCCCGCGCATCCGCTACGACCAGCTGATGGCGTTCGGCTGGAAGGTTCTCCTCCCCGTCGCCACGATCAACGCGGTCGTGACCGCCGTCCTGCTGGTGGCGCTGTGAGCCCGCAGCCCTTCAGCACGATCCGCGGCTTCGGGGTCACGTTCAAGCAGATCTTCAAGAAGCCGATCACGCAGCAGTACCCGGAGTACAAGCGCCCGGTCTACCCGCGCTTCCGGGGTCGGCACCGGCTCAACCGCTACGAGAACGGCCTCGAGAAGTGCATCGGCTGCTCGCTCTGCGCCGCGGCGTGTCCGGCCGACTGCATCCGCGTCGTCGCGGCGGAGAACACGCCGGACAACCGCGTCTCGCCCGGGGAGCGTTACGCGCGCATCTACGAGATCAACCTGTCGCGCTGCATCTTCTGTGGCTACTGCGAGCTCGCCTGCCCGTTCGACGCGATCACGCTCGGCAACGAGTTCGAGATCTCCGAGTACTCGCGCGACGACCTCATCTACACGAAGGACATGCTGCTCGCGGAGCCCATCAAGAAGGTGCCGGTCGCCGACCCGACGCTCTACGACACGCCGATCCCCTACTACAAGACGAACGCGTAGATGGACGTCGGCAACATCCTCGTCTGGGTGGTCTGGTTCGCAGCCGCGTTCGCGTGCCTCGGCTCCGGCGTCGCGGTGGTCTGGTTCTCGAACCCGTTCTACTCGGCGCTCGCGCTGATCGGGAACCTCGCCGCGCTCGCCGTGCTCTACCTGCTGCTGAGCGCCGAGTTCGTGGCGGCGGCACAGGTGCTCGTCTACGCGGGCGCGGTGATGGTGATGTTCCTCTTCGTGATCGCGTACCTCGGCGGACGAGCCGACGCGCCGTGGGCGGGCGGACCGACGTGGCAGCAGGTCGCGGCGGTCAGCGCGGCGGGCGCGATCCTCGTCGAGATCGTGGTGGCCGTCGGGCTGACGGCGGACGGTCGGCTCTCGAACGAGCCGCCGGTCGACGCGTTCTTCGGCGGACCGCACCAGATCGGTGAGCTGTTCCTCACGAATCACCTGCTCGCGTTCGAGATCACCTCGATCGTGTTGCTCGTCGCGGCGGTCGGCGGGGTCATCCTCGGCGCGCACTCCCGAAAGCTCGACACGAGGGACGACCGGTAGACGGTCCCGACGTCACCTGGTACCTCGTCGTCGCGGCGGTCCTCTTCACGATCGGCGCGCTCGGCGTGCTGATCCGCCGCAGCCCGCTGATCATCCTGCTCGCGCTCGAGATCATGCTCAACGGCTCGAACCTCGCGTTGATCGCGTTCGCGCGCCAGCAGGGGACCGCCGACGGGCAGGTGTTCGCGCTCGCCGTGATGGCCGTCGCCGCCGCCGAGGTCGTCGTCGGTCTCGGCCTGATCGTGGCGATGTCGAGACGCAGGCTCCCACTCGACGTCGACCGGATGACGACGCTCCGCGGATGACCATCGCCGCCGCCGCCTGGGTCTGCCTGCTCGCCCCGCTCGCGGCCGCCTTGCTGATCGCGCTCGCAGGCAACCGCCTCTCGCGGCGCGCCGCCGGCTACCTCGCGACGCTGTCGACCTCGGTGTCGTTCGTCGCCGCGATCGTCGGGTTCATCGCGATGACGGGCGAAGACAGCGAGGAGCGGTCGCACGTGACCACCGCGTGGACGTGGCTGCAGGCGGGCGACTTCCAGGCCGAGCTGAGCCTCCTCGTCGATCCGCTGAGCATGCTGATGATGCTGATCGTCTCAGGCGTCGGGTCGCTGATCGTCGCGTACTCGATCGGTTACATGGACGGCGACGACGAGGAGCGCCGCTTCTTCGCGTACATGGCGTTCTTCGTCTTCTCGATGCTGCTCCTCGTCGAGAGCGCGAACCTCGTCCTCCTGCTCGCCGGCTGGGGCCTGGTCGGGCTCGCGTCGTACCTGCTGATCGGGTTCCACCACGATCGACCCTCGGCGATCGCGGCGGCGAAGAAGGCCTTCGTGATGAACGCCGTCGGCGACGCGACGATGGCGCTCGCGATCTTCCTGCTCTTCTGGCAGACCGGGGTCGTCGACTTCGCCGGCGTGTTCGAGCGGGTCGACGGTCTCTCGAGCACGGTCGTGACGCTCGTGGCGCTCGGGCTGCTCGGCGGCGCGGTCGCGAAGTCGGCGCAGATCCCGCTGCAGACCTGGCTGCCCGACGCGATGGAAGGCCCGACGCCGGTCAGCGCGCTCATCCACGCGGCGACGATGGTCACGGCCGGCGTCTACCTCCTCGTGCGCCTGAACCCGATCTACGAAGCGGCCGAGTTCGTGCAGCAACTCGCAGCGGGGATCGGCGCGGTCACGCTCCTCGTCGCCGGGCTGATCGCGCTCGTGCAGACCGACATCAAGCGCGTGATCGCGTACTCGACGATGTCGCAGATCGGCTACATGTTCCTGGCTGCCGGAATCGCGGCGTACGGCAGCGCGATGTTCCACCTGATGACGCACGCCTTCTTCAAGGCGCTGCTCTTTCTCGCGGCCGGCATCGTGATCCACGCGCTCGCGGGCGAGCAGGACATGCGCAAGATGGGCGGCCTGCGCGATGCGCTGCCGCGCACGTACCGGTTCATGCTGATCGGCTCGCTCGCGCTCGCAGGCATCTTCCCGTTCTCGGGCTTCTGGTCGAAGGACGCGATCCTTGCGTCCGCTCTCGCGACTGGCGGGTACGGGATCGTGCTCTTCGTCGCCGGCCTGCTCGGCGCGTTCCTGACCGGGCTCTACACCTTCCGCATGATCTTCCTCGTCTGGCGCGGCGACCGGTCGGCGTACGCGCGCGAGCACCTGCACGAGACGAGCCACGGAGAGGCGCCGTTCACGATGTACGCGGCGGTCGCGGCGCTCGCAGTGCTCTCCGTCGTCGGCGGCTGGCTCCAGGTGGCCGGGATCTGGCACCCGTTCTCGGACTGGCTGGCTCCCGTCGCCGAGCCGCTCGTCGAGCCGAGCGTTCGGCAGGACTGGGTCACGTCGCTGGTCGCGATGGCCCTCGCCCTCGGCGGGATCTACCTCGCGTGGCTGCTCTACGGCGCGCGAAGGGTCGCGGTGCCGAGCATGCCCGCGGCAAGGCGCCTACTCGAGCACAAGCTCTACTTCGACGAGCTCTACGACGCGATCTTCTACCGACCCGCGGTCGCCCTGGCCAACGCGCTCCGCCGCGGCGTCGAGGAGCCGCTCGTCGACGGGTCGATCGACGCAGCCGCGACGTCCGTCCGCGAGGCCGGCCGAACCGCGACGATCGTCCAGACCGGCTACCTGCGGAGCTACGCACTCGCACTCACCGCGGGCCTGGCAGTCCTCGCCGTCCTCTTCGTGGCGCTCCGATGAGCGGCTGGTTGACGACCACGCTCGTCTTCCTGCCGATCGCCGGCGCGCTCCTGCTCTGGGTGCGTTCCGTGGCCGCGGCTCTGGGCCGGCTCGATCGCGACGCTGATCGCGCTCGTCGAGGTCGGCCTCTGGATCGTCTCGCTGCTCGACTTCGACTTCGAGGCAGGGATCCAGGGCGAGCAGCGCCACGCGTGGTTCAGCGACCTCGGCGTCTCGTACCACGTCGGGCTCTACGGCTTCTCGCTCTGGCTCGTCGGCCTCACGGTCGTCGCCAGCGCCGCGGCGATCGCCTACGCATGGTGGGCCGACCGCGACAGGCCGCGCGCGTACTTCGGCCTGATGCTCTTCCTCGTCGGCGCGGTCGTCGGCGTGTTCGTCGCTCAGGACCTGATCCTCTTCTACGCGTTCTTCGAGGCGATGCTGATCCCGCTCTACGTCCTGATCGGGGTCTGGGGCGGGGCGGGGCGCACGCGCGCCACGCTCACGTTCGTGATCTACACGATGGCCGGCTCGCTCTTGATGCTGGCCGCGATCGTCGTCTTCGGGCTGCGCGAGGGTACGTTCGACCTGCTCGACTCCGGCACGAGCGACAGCGCGTGGATCTTCCTCGGCTTCCTCGCCGCGTTCGTCGTCAAGGCGCCGCTCTTCCCGTTCCACGGCTGGCTTCCGCCCGCGTACCGCGAGTCCCCGCCCGAGGTCGCCGCGCTCCTCTCCGGCGTGATCTCGAAGGTCGGGGCGTACGGGTTGCTGCGCATCGCGATCGCGAAGTTCCCCGAGCCCGCCCAGGACTTCCAGGTTCCTCTGCTCGTGCTCGCCGGCGTCGGCCTCGTGTACGGCTCGCTCCTCGCGTTCCGCGCCCCGGACGTCCGCGGCGTGATCGCGTACTCGTCCCTCGCGCAGCTCGGGCTGATCACGCTCGGGCTGTTCGCGCTGAACGACCAGGGCTTCGACGGAGCCGTGCTGCAGATGATCGTGCACGGGCTCGTCTCCACCACGCTGTTCCTGCTCGCGGCGGGCATCGAGCGGCGCACGTCGACCGGTCAGTTCGCGCTGCTCGGAGGGATGGCGCGCGGCCGCCCCGCGCTCGCGACGGTGCTGATGACGACCGGCGTGATCGCCCTCGCGGTTCCGGGGTCGGCCGCGTTCGCCGGCGAGTTCCTGATCCTGCTCGGCGTGTTCGACGCCGGTTGGGGCTGGGCCGTCGTCGGCGCAGTGGCGATCGTGCTCGCCGCGATGTACATGCTGCGGCTGATCTCAGCCGTGCTGCACCAGGCGCGCGGGTCGGCGGTGAACGACGCCGCGCTCGACCTGCGTCCGGCGGAGCTCGGGATCCTCCTGCCGCTGGTCGCGTGCGTGCTCGCGCTCTCGGCGTGGCCCGCGGCGATCAGCGAGCGCGCCTTCCCCGGTGGCGACGCGGCTCGCGAGGTCGTAGGGGCAGTTCAAGTGATCCCGACGCCGTCGATCGACTGGCTCGCGCTCTCGCCGACCCTCGCGCCGCTCGCCGCTGCTGCGTTCGCGCTGCTCCTGTCCGTGGTGCTGCCGGAGAGCTGGCGGCGGGGCGTCGCCGCGGTGTTCGTCGCTGCCGGGTTCGCGGTCGCGCTCGTGCTGGCCGCGTACGTCTACTCGAAGAGCCCGGACGCGCACGGGATCGTCGCCGACGCCGCGCGGCGCGACCGACTCGCAGCACTCGCGCAGATGATCATCGCGGGCGCGGGACTGCTGACCGTCGGGATCGCGTACTCCGACAACCCGAAACAGGATCACGTCGGCGAATACTTCGCGCTGCTCGCGACCGCAGCCGCCGGGATGATGTTCATGGTCTCCGCGTCGAGCCTCGTCACCCTCTTTCTCGGGCTCGAGTGGTTCTCGATCAGCCTCTACGTGCTCTGCGCGATCGACATCGACCTCGAGACGTCGCTCGAGTCGGGGCTGAAGTACCTGATCGTCGGCAGCTTCGGCTCGTCGGTCCTCCTGTTCGGGTTCGCGCTCGTTTATGGCGCTACCGGCAATCTCAATTTGGAAGCGATCGGCCGGGTCGGCCAGGGACTGACGGACGACCGGATGCTGGTCGTCGGGCTCGCCATGGTGCTGACCGGCCTCGGCTTCAAGGCCTCCGCCGCGCCGTTCCACATGTGGACTCCCGACGTCTACCAGGGCTCGCCGACGCCGGTGACCGCGTTCATGTCGGCCGCGACGAAGGTCGCGGCGCTCGTCGTCACGCTGCGCGTCCTGAACACCGCCTTCCCGGCGCAGGAGGACCTCTGGACGGCGGCCGTCGCCGCGCTCGCCGTCGCGTCGCTCGCGATCGGCAACCTCGCCGCGCTCGTCCAGCGGAACGTCAAGCGGCTGCTCGCGTACTCCTCCGTCTCCCACGCCGGCTTCATGCTGATCCCGATCGCCGCGGGGAACGCGCTCGGCGCGAAGGCGCTCCTCTACTACCTCATTCCCTACGGGGCAGCATCGCTCGGCGCCTTCGCCGTCGTCGCAGCACGCGAGCGCGAGCTCGGCAAGCCCGTCACGCTCGACAACCTGGGCGGTATGGGCTGGGAGCGCCCCTTCCTCGGCTTCGCGCTCGCGCTCTTCGCGTTCGCGTTCATCGGGCTGCCGCCCGGCGGCCTGTTCACGGGGAAGCTCTACGCGTTCTCGGCCGCGGTCGACGCGGACCGAACCTGGCTCGTGATCGTGGGCGTCGTCGCGACGGCGGTCAGCGTCTACTACTACCTCGCGATCATCCGCGCGCTCTACATGCGGACCGAGATCGAGCTGCGACTGGCGCCCGTCGGCGGCTCGCCGCCGCGCGACATCGTCCTCTCGCTCTCGGTCGCGATCTCCCTCGGTGTCGTGCTGGCGTCGTTCGTCTTCGTCGAGCCGTTGATCGACCTCGCCGAGAAGGCAGCTGCTTCGCTGCCTGCTCTAGCGGACGACGAGCTTGACCGCGCTCTGCAGGCCGAGCAGCGCGAGCGAGGCGATTGCAGCGGAGATCCCGACCGGCGGCACCGCGCCGTCGGCGTGGACCGCGGCAGCGACCAGCACGAGGGAGAGCGCCAGCAAGCCGAGGATCGCGTTGAACCTGGCGGCGCCGAGAGCCGGCGCGCTGCCCGGCAGCTCGACGAGGCGTCCGTACGCCTGCAGCGCTGCATGGGCGGTCACGACGACCGCCGCGAGCAGCAGGTAGAAGGCCGCTCCGTGAGCGCCGAGCGTGTCGGCGCCGATCGCCGCGAGGAGCAGGAGGACGGCCATGACCCGATGTTCGGCTCCGGTCCGGACGTTCCTCCCAGAGTAGATTCGCCGCATCCGCACCGTCGTCTGGGCCTCCGCGATCACGCTGCCGCTCGCCGGGCTCGCGCTCCTGCTCGGCTATCCGTCGCTCGACGTCCGCTGGGAGCACCATCCGTCGCACTTCTGGCTCGTGCTGCTCGTCGCCGTCGTGAACGCGACGCTCGGGCTGAGCATGAGCGAGACGGCGCGGCGCCGCGGCGACCCGCGGATCTTCCTCGTCGGGCTCGCGTTTCTGGCGGCGGCGGGCTTCCTCGCGCTCCACGCGCTCGCAACGCCCGGCGTTCTGCTCGAGAAGGGGAACGCGGGCTTCACGATCGCGACACAGATCGGGCTCGTGAACGCGGCCGTGCTCGCGGTCGCTTCGTCGCTCGACCTCAGCGGAGGCTTCGGGCGGGCGGTGATCCGCGGGCAGAACGTGCTTCGCGCGGCGCTCGTCGTGCTGCTCGTCGTGTGGGGGATCGCGTCGCTCGCGTCGCTTCCGCCCCTGGACGATCCGCTGACGCCGGAGGAGGCGGAAGGGCCGATTCGCGTGGCGGCACTCGTCGGAGTCGCGCTGTACGCCGTCGCCGCGATCCGCTACCGGCGGCTCTACCTGACGACGCGCGCGCCGCTGCCACTCGCTGTCCTCACCTCGTGGGTCCTGCTCGCCGAGGCGATGGTCGCAGTGGCGTTCGGCCGCAACTGGCAGCTGTCGTGGTGGGAGTGGCACCTGCTGATGGCAGTCGCGTTCGCGCTCGTCGCCTCGGTCGCGCAGGCGCAGCAGCGGCGCCGACGCGCGGGTGGTCCGTTCGCCTCCCTCTACCTCGACCAGACCGTCGCGCGTGCGAACGCGGCGTACGCGGGCGCACTCGGGCAGCTCGTCGACCGGCGGGCGGACGCCGACGACGTCGCGCGACGCTTCGGTCTGAGCGGCGAGCAGGCGGCGCTCGTCGAGGGCGCGGCGACGCGCATCCGGCAGTTGGACGAGACGTTCAGCCCTCACTTCGCACCGCAGCTCGCCGACCGCCTCCGTCGTGACCCCGGCGCCGGTGCGCTCGGCGGCGAGGAGCGCGAGGTGAGCGTGCTCTTCGCCGACCTGGAGGGGTTCACGTCCTACGCCGAGTCCCGCCCGCCGGCGGAGGTGATCGGGATGCTGAACGAGTACTGGGGAACGGCGGTGCCGATCGTGCTCGAGCGCCACGGCGGATTGATCGAGCGCTTCGCCGGTGACGCGGTGATGGTCGTCTTCAACGCGCAGGGCGACCAGCCCGACCACGCGCGCCGAGCTGCGGCGGCCGCGCTCGAGCTCCAGGAGCGGACCGCCGCCCTGGCCGAGCGGAACCCGGACTGGCCGCGCCTGCGGGCCGGTGTCAACACGGGCCACGCGGCGGTCGGCTACGTCGGGGCCGAGGCCCAGCGCAGCTTCGCCGTGATCGGCGACACGACGAACACCGCGGCGAGGCTCCAGGCCGCGGCCCGGCCCGGCGAGGTCGTGATCGCAGCAGCCACGCGCCAGGCGATCGGCGAGGACGCGGAGGTCGAGGCGATCCCGCCGATCGAGGCGAAGGGCAAGCGGGAGCCCGGTGCCCGCGTTCCGACTCGTCCGGCTGCGCGGTCGATAGTCTCCGGCCGCCCGACCGAAGGAGGAGATGGTGGCGAACGGCACGCTGACCTGGCTCGGACACGCAGCGTTCCGGCTCGACACACCCGGCGGCAAGCGGATGTACGTCGACCCGTTCCTCGAGCAACCCGAAGTGCCCGGAGAGCGAGAAGGAGCCCGAGCGCGTCGACCTGATCGCGCTCACGCACGGGCACGGGGACCACGTGGGCTCGACGGTGGAGCTGCTTCGAGAAGCACCAGCCGACCGTCGTCGCGCAGATCGAGCTGCGCGAATGGCTCGAGTCGAAAGGCGTGACGGGCGCCGCCGGGAACGACCCGAACAAGGGCGGCACGTGGCGGTGGGAGGGAATCGAGCTTTCGCTCACCGACGCGAATCACTCGTCGAGCGGGCCGGCTGGCGAGTACCTCGGCGAGCCCGACGGGCCTCGTGTTCCGGCTCGAGGACGGCAAGACGCGTGTACTTCGCGGGCGACACGAACGCCTTCGGGGACATGGAGCTGATCCGGCGGATCTACGAGCCGGAGCTTGCGGTGCTGCCGATCGGCGACCACTACACGATGGGGCCGCGCGAGGCCGCGGTCGCGCTCGAGCTGCTCGGCGTGAAGCGCTGCGTTCCGTGCCACTGGGGGACGTTCCCGCTGCTCCGGGGGACGCCGCAGGAGCTGCAGGAGCTCGCGCCGGACGTCGAGGTCCACATGCTCGAGCCGGGGGACACGGTCAAGCTGTGAGGCAGCGCTGGTGGGGTGCGACCGGCCGGCGCGTGCCGGAGATCTCGGTCGAGGCGCGAGCTGCCGCTCGAGGAGGCCGTCGTCGTCGACGGGCGTCGACAACGACGAGATCCTGCGCGAGGCGCATCGTTCGGGCAAGCCGGTCGTGGTGCGTGCGGACACGCCGGAGGCGGTGCTCGCCGCGCTCGCGCGTCCCGAGGTTCCGCGGTCGTCGTGCCCGACGCGAAGCGCGACCTGCTCGAGCTCGACCTCACGAAGCTCACCTATGGCTGAGCCCGTCGTCGCGACCTACTCGATCGTCGCGTGCGACCTCGCCGCGGGGCAGTGGGGCGTCGCCGTGCAGTCGAAGTTCCTCGCGGTCGGCTCGGTCGTTCCGTGGGCAGAGCCGGGCGCCGGCGCGGTCGCGACGCAGTCGTACGCGAACCCGCGCTACGGGCCCGACGGGCTCGCGCTGCTCCGGCAGGGACGCTCCGCGCAGGAGGTCGTCGACGAGCTGACCGCTGCCGACGACGGGCGCGCACACCGACAGCTGGGCGTCGTCGACGCGAGCGGCGGCGCAGCGACGTTCACCGGCGAGAGCTGCCAAGACTGGGCCGGTGGGCGCACGGGCGACGGCTACGCCGCCCAGGGGAACATCCTCGTCTCGGCCGCCACCGTCGACGCCCTCGCCGAGACGTTCGAGGCGTCGAGCGGGCCGCTCGCCGAGCGGCTGCTGGCGGCACTCGCGGCCGGGCAGGCGGCAGGCGGCGACAGCCGCGGGCAGCAGTCGGCGGCGCTTCTCGTCGTCGAGCGGGACGGCGGCTATGCGGGGCTCTCCGACACGCTCGTCGATCTCCGGATCGACGACCACGAGCGCCCGATCGAGGAGCTGCAGCGGCTCTACGAGGCCCACCAGCTGCTCTTCGGGAAGACGCCTCGCGACAAGTGGCTCCCAGTGGACGACGAGCTGCGGGCAGAAGTACGCGGTCTGCTCGCGGGCCTCGGATACGAGACGCTGGCGGACTGGGCGGGAGCCGCAAACCTCGAGGAGCGCGTCGACGGCGACGACGCCATCGACCCGGTCGTGCTGCGAGAGCTGAGGAGGGCGACATGAGCGCGTACGAGGTGCGACGGATCGACGACCTGGAGACGATCCCGGTGGCGGGCGCGGACATCAACTGGCGGCCGATCCGCAGGCCGCTCGGCATCCGCGCGTTCGGGATCAACGCCTACACCGCCGACGAGGGAAAGCACGTCGTCGAGGAGCACAGCGAGGCGCAGCTCGAGCACGAGGAGGTCTACGTCGTGCTGACGGGCCGAGCCCGCTTCATCCTCGGCGACGACGAGGTCGAGGTGCCGGCGGGCACGTTCGTCTTCGTGCGCGACCCGCAGACGAAGCGGGGCGCCATTGCGCTGGAGGACGGCACGACGGTGCTCGCCGTCGGCGGCAAGCCCGGCGAGGCCTACGAGCCGTCGGCGTGGGAGTCGTGGTTCGCGGCAGCCCCCCACCGCGAGCGCGGCGAGTTCGAGCAGGCGCTCGCCATCATCGACAAGGATCTGCAGCAGCGGCCCGACCACCCGGCGCTGCTCTACGAGAGCGCGTGCTACGAGGCGCTGCTGGGGAGACGCGACGACTCCATCGCACACCTGCGGCAGGCGGTCGAGCGAGAGCCGCGCTTCGCGAAGTCGGCGGTGTCAGACGAGGATTTCGCCTCGCTCGCAGACGACTCCGAGTTCCTAACGATCACCGGGCAAGCGGAGCCCGGCGGCGGCGGCACGTAGCGCAGGCACCGGGTCGGCCTGCGGCTGTGCGACGACCAGCACGGCGCCGAAGCCCTCGACGAGCGAGTCGACGAGCAGCTGGAGGCCGACCGCGAGCGCAAACGCCTTGTGCGCCTGGTCGCCGCCGAACGGGACGACGTCCTCATCGGTCGCGAGCCCGGCGAGCACCTCGCCGAACGTGGCCTTCGCAGGCGAGACGTCGGCGACGACCGGGCGATGGTCGGAGCTCGGGATGCCGATCGCGAGCGGGTTCGTCCCGACGAGCGCCCGACCGCCCTCCGGAGGCGCGAGCCGCGGAGGCGAGGTCGCGGTGAGAACTGCGACCAGACCGCCTTCGGCGATCCGTCGCACGTAGTGGCCGAGCATCCCGGTGGGGAAGCAGTGCGACGCCGCGATCACCCGCGCGTGCTCGGGCGGCTGGGCGAGCTGTGCGTCGGCGATCGCCGACAGCGTCAGGTAGCCGAGCGCACCGCGACCCTCCCAGCGCTCGAAGCAGTCCGTGGCGAGAACGCCTTCCGGCTCGGCGCGCGGGTCGAGGTCGGGCAGCGTCTCGAGCCAGGGAATCCGTGCGTAGCCGTGACCGAGCTTGCCGCGCCGCTCGGCGTCGTCGAAGTGGCGGAAGAGCGTCTCCGTGTCGGCGGCGGAGAAGCCGAGGGCCGCGATCCGCGCGCGCGCCTCGTCAGGCTGCACGAGCCCCGAACCTCAGCACCGGCCAGCCGCGCTCGGCCGCGACGCGCCGTAGCTCGCGATCCGGGTTGACCGCGACCGGGTTGCCGACGGCCTCGAGAAACGGGAGATCGGTGTGGCTGTCCGAGTACGCGGTCGACTCGGCGAGGTCGAATCCACGTTCGTCCGCGAGCTCGCGGACCGCCGTCGCCTTGTGCTCGCCGTGCAGCGAGCGGACGCCGCGCCCGGTGTAGACGCCGCCCTCGACCTCGCAGACGGTGCCGAGCGCCCCGTCGAAGCCGAGGTCCTCGGCCAGCGCCTCGACGACCTCCTGGAGCGCGGCGGAAACGATGTACGACGGCTCGCCGCGCTCACGGTGGCGCTCGACGAGGCGCAGCGGCTCGTCGTAGACGAGCGGTCGGAGTACCGGCTCGAGCGACTCCGCGACGAGCTCGCGCATCTGCGCCGGGGAGAAGCCGCGCAGGAGCATCAGCCCCTCCTCCGATGCGGCGCGCACGCGCTCCCGGCTCGTCCCGCGCACCACGAACAGGAGCTGCCAGAACGCGGCCTTCGCGACCTGCGCCCGCGTGATCACGCCGTGCTTGCGAAACGCCGGCGCGAGCGCGAGCGTCGACGAGCGACGCAGCAGCGTCCGGTCGAGGTCGAAGAACGCCGCCGCGCTCAGGAGAGGACGGGCAGCGCCTTCACGATCCCGACGCCCTCTTCGCGGCGCGTGGCGTCGATCGCCTCGGCGAGCACGACGATCGCCTGCGCGGTGGGAGAGTCAGGATCAGCCGTGACCAGCGGCGTTCCGAGGTCGCCCTGCTCGCGCAGTCTCGGGTCGAGCGGGATCTCGCCGAGCAGCGGCACGCCGAGCTCCTCCGCGAGCACCGCGCCGCCGCCGCGGCCGAACACCTCGCCGGTCATGTTCTCGATCGTGCCGATCAGGCGCATGTTCGTCTTCTGCGCCATCACCGCCGCGCGCGATGCGACCTCCTTCGCGGCCGGCTGCGGCGTCGTCACGACGACGACCTCCGCGCGCGGCAGCAGCTGGCCGAGCGAGATCGAGACGTCACCGGTGCCCGGCGGCATGTCGACGACGAGCAGATCGAGCTCGCCCCAGTGCACGTCGGTCAGGAACTGCTCGAGCGCCCGGTGGAGCATCGGTCCGCGCCACATCACCGGCGCGTTGTCGTCGAGGAAGAAGCCGATCGACATCAACTTCAGGTCGTCCTTCACGGGCGGGACGATCATCCGGTCGACGAGCACCGGCTTCTGGTCGATCCCGAGCATGTGCGGGATCGAGTGCCCGTAGACGTCGGCGTCGAGGATGCCGACGCGGTGGCCGAGCTGCGCGAACGCCGCGGCGAGGTTGACCGACAGCGTCGACTTGCCGACACCGCCCTTGCCGCTCGCGACGGCGAGCACGCGCGTGCCACGGTCGAGCGACAGACCCTTCGAACGGCCCGTGACGCCGCCGCGCAGCCGTTCGGTCAACGCGGCGCGCTCGTCAGGCGACATCACGTCGAACTCCAGCGCGACGCGTTCCACGCCGCCGACCGGCGCCAGCGCCTCGACCACCTGCTTCTGGAAGCTGTCGCGAAGCGGACAGCCGGCGACCGTGAGCGCGATCACGACGACGACGTCGCCGCCGTCGATGCGTACGTCGCGGACCATCTGCAGCTCCGTGACAGGGCGACGCAGCTCGGGATCGATCACCTGCTCGAGCGCGGTCAGGATCGCTTCGCGGGAAGGCGACATCTACGTCGAGCCTAGCAACGGCTCGACGAGCGCCGAGAGCGCGCGGCGATGCTCCTCCGACTCGTAGTCGTGGAGCGGATGCGACGGCAGCGGATGCTCCGCGACGCGGTTTCTCAGGCGGACGTAGACGACCGGGTAGATCGTCCCGTCTGCGGCCATCTCGACCGCGATCGCGCAGGCGTCCGGTCCCGGATGGTCGACGAACACCTGCAGCGGCAGGATCCCGTCGTCGCGCAGTCCGTCCGCTGCGCGGTTGACGATTCGGCAGAGATAGCCCTTCTGGATCCAGAGCTCGGGGGCAATGGCGAGCTCGCGCAGCAAGTGCGGGACGAGTCGGCCGGGCTCGACGAGCGGACGCGGCGGATCGACTCCGAAGTGCTTCTCGGCGAGGTGGCGGACGAGGACGCGCGCGTTGTAGCGGAAGCCGTTCACCGAGCTCGAGTTCGACGAGAGGCCCTGCTTGCGCAGGCCGGGCGAACCCAGCGTCGCGTTGCCGGCGAAGTAGATCCCGGGCACGGAGACGCTCTCCCAGAAGGCCGTCTGCGCGGGGATTCTGCCGTCGCTCACCGTGGCGACGCCGAGGCTGCGGGAGATCCTGAAGCGGCGCCCGGAAGCCGGTCGCGGCGATCACGTCGTCGCAGTCGAAGACGAGCGGCCCGTCCCAAGACGTTCCGAGCGCGTGCACGCGGAAGCCGTCGGCGGAGCGCTCGACGCGCTCGATCGACGCGTCGACGATCGAGGTCCCGAATCCGCCGCGTACGTGCTCGTCGAGCGGCTGCAGATAGCGCGTGCGGAGCGGCGAGTGGCCGAGCACGTCGGTTCGGATCCCGCGCGGAGACGCGAGCACGATGCGTTTCGCCCATGGGAGCAGGCTGTTCGCGATCTCGAAGGCGGAGTTCCGCTTGCCGACGATGAACACGCTTCGCCCGTCGTACTCGGCGGCGCGCCGAACGTCGACGTAATGCGTGGCCAGCTCGAGCCCGGGAATCGGAGCTGTCCACGGCGTCGTCACGCCGACGGCGAAGACGATCACGCGGCAGCGGTACTCGCCGTCGCTCGTCTCGAGCACGAATCCTTCGCCCTCGGTTCGCGTCGCCTCCCAGCGGCAGCCGTAGCGAACGCGGAGATTCGCACGCTCGGCAAAACGCTTGAGCCCCGCCTCCATCTCCGCCCGCGACGGGACGTCGTATGTCCGGTCCATCAAGGACGGCACCGAGGCCTGACAGTGCCCGTCGTGCGCGACGAGGCTGTTGTGGTCGTAGAGCTCGTACTCGCGCGAGCCGGGCGCGTACGGCGCTTCGGGCTTCGTCCAACTGATCAGCCGCTCGAAGATCGGCAGGGTTCTGAACATCCCGCCGGGTGCGTCGTCCGCCGACAGCACCGCATGAGAGACCCCACGGCTCTGCAGCTCGTACGCCGTCTGCAGGCCGCCGGGGCCGCTGCCGACGACGACGACGCCATACGTGCCCGGAGGGAACGGACGCTCTACGACTGCCACTCGAGCATGCCGCGCAGCCGGTTCGCCTCGGCGCGAAGCATCCGCAGCATCACGCGCGGGTGCTCGAGCAGGAAGCGCTCGACGTCGGGCCGCGGGATCACGAGGCAGTGGAGCACGCCCTCGGCGACGATGTCCGACGCCGGCGGCCCTTCCGTGAGGATCGAGATCTCGCCGAAGAAGTCGCCGCGCTCGAGTCGTGCGATCTCCACGCCGTCGCGCTGGACGACGGCCATGCCGTGGAGGATCACGAAGAGGCTGCTGCCGGAGAGTCCCTGGCGCAGGACGCGCTGGCCCTCCGCGAACGCCTCCTCGTCGAACTCGTGCGCGACGGCCTCGAGCTCGGGCCGCGAGAGGTCGGCGAAGAGCGACGTCTGCGCCAGGGTCTCGACGAGCGAAGCACGAGTCTCCATCGGCCGAACCCTACGACAGACCGAGGCGCTGCTTCAGACCGAGCGCGTTCCTGATCGCGTAGCCCTCCCAGTCGTTGTTGAAGTACGCGTACACGTCGATGCCGCGCCGCCGCCAGCCGTCGATCTGCCCCGCCCACTCGTCGAGCTCGCGCTCCGAGTAGTTCCCTGCCCGCCCGCGCTTGCCGTAGTGGAAGCGGACGAACGTCCAGTCCGCGGTCAGCTCGAGCGTCTGGAACCGCCGGTCCGGATGGTCGCCGATCACGAGCGCGGCGTTTCGTGCGCGGAGGAACGCGAGGATCTCGGGCGTGAACCAGCTCGCGTGCCGGAACTCGAACGCGTGGCGGCCGTCCGGAAGTTCGTCGAGCGTTCCGAGCAACCGCTCGTCGTTGCGGTGGAAGGTCTCCGGGAGCTGCCAGAGCACCGGCCCGAGCTTCGGCGTCCCGACGAGCGGCGCGATCGTCGCGTAGAAGCGCTCGAGCGACTCCTTCACGCCGGTGAGGCGCTTCACGTGCGTGACGTACCGGCTCATCTTGATCGCGAAGAGGAAGTCCGGTGGCGTGAGCGCCACCCAGTTCGCGACCGCGGTCGGACGCGGGAGCCGGTAGAAGGTCGCGTTCACCTCGACGGTGTCGAAGTGCTGCGCGTAGAACTGCAGCCACTTCGACGCAGGGAGCCGCGGCGGGTAGAAGACGCCGTTGCGCCAGTGCTCGTAGTTCCAGCCCGAGCAGCCGATTCGCAGCTCGGTCACGCGATCGCGGCTGCGAGGCGGGCGCAGAGCTCGTCGTTCGCGGCGGCGACGACGCGTGACCGCGGCTCGAGGTCGAGCGGCGCGTCGCCGAACGGCGGATGCTCGAAGAGGTCGATCGCGAGCCCGACCTCGCGCACGAGCAGCTGCGCCGCCGCGATGTCCACCGATCGTGCGCCCTTGAGCGAGCACACCCCGTCGATCCTCCCCGCGGCGAGGTTGCAGAGCGCGAGCGCCAACGAGCCCATCACCCGCAGCCGGTGCGCGAGCCCGACGACGTTCGACGCCTTCTCCGCGATCGAAGAGGTGAGCGTCGCCTCGAACGCGAGCAGCTCGATTTCGTCCTTCGGCCGCACCGCTCCCAGGGCGGCGCCGTTGAGCCACGCCCCTTCCCCGCGGCGGGCCGTCCACTCCTCGCCGGTGCCGAAGTCGTAGACGTAGCCGAAGCCGACCTCCTTCATCGTCGGGCCGTCGGCGACCGCGAGCGAGAGGCAGAAATGCGGCACGCCGCGCTTCGCGTTGAGCGAGCCGTCGACCGGGTCGAGGACGAGCCACGGCGAGCCGCTGCCCTTGACGATCTCGCCGATCTCCTCGGAGACGAGCGTGTAGTCGCCGTGACGATCGTCGAGGAGCGCGATCACGACGCGCTCGACCTCAGCATCGATCGCGGTCGTGTCGTCGCCCCCCAAGCCCGCGCCCACCACCGGCTCGCGCTCGACGCGGGTCGGCAGGTCGACGAGCACGCCCTGCACGTCCGCGACCGCCGCCCGGCAGGTCGCGAGCCAGTCGGTCACAGTGGATGGAAGAGCAGGCCGCTCAGCAGCTTGGGATAGAAGTACGTCGTCTTCTGCGGCAGCACCTCGCCGCGTTTCGCGACCGCGAAGACGTCCTCGATCCTCGTCGGGCGGAGGAGGAACGCCGCCTCGGCGCGACCCTCGTCGACCGCCGCGATCGCCTCGTCGACGTACGCCGTGTAGCCGACGTCTCCGGGGACGAGCGCCTCGACGAGCTGCGTGTCGAGCTGCCCCGGCTCGCCCTCGGCCACCGCGACCCGGCCGCGTGTGTACACGACCGCGGCAGGTCGGTCCGGCGGCAGCGTCTCGAGTGCGGCGAGAGGGTCGTTTCCGTCGTCAACCAAAAGACTGCTTCGTGCATCGAACTGCGCAGCAGTTCGATGCGTGGGGAAGATCGTCAGGCCCGGGTCGCTCATGGAGACGAGCACGACCATCAGCCACGGTGAGCCGCCGCTCTGCGCGTACTCGACGGTCGTCTCGTAGCGGTGGTGTCCGTCGGCGATCATCAGCTGCCGGTCGGCGAACGCCTCGACGATCGCGTCGGTCTCGAAGAGCCGCCAGAGCTTCGCGCCCTCCACCTCGAGCTCGGGCTCACGCTTCGGGCTGCGAGACGGGCGGGATGCCTTCGTAGAGCAGGAAGATCGGCTCGAGCTGCGCGCCGACGGCGCGAACGAGCCGGAGCCGGCCCTCCTTCGCCTCCCGGTGCGTCCGCTCGTGCGGGAGGACGACGCCCCGCTCGTACGGCTCGGCCTTCAGCGACGCGACGATCCCGCGCCGCGTGCGCGCGACGCCGTCCGGGCCGACGTAGTCCTGCTCGAGCGCCCAGAAGGCGGGCGCCTCCTCGCGCAGCACGCCCTCCTCGCGCCACGCCGTGAAGTCCCGAGCCGCCTGCTCTTCCGAGTCGGGCAGCGTCAGGTGGACGACGTTGTAGGGGCTCTTGTCGAGATACGCCTGCCGCTCCTGCTCGGAGAGGACGTCGTAGGGCGGGGCCACGAGCGACTCGAGGGGCCCGGCGCGCTCCTCGTCGTAGCGCAGCGCGGCGAAGGGTCGAAGCTCGGCCACGCCCGGACCGTACCTTCAGAGGCCGGATCGAAACAGAGCGTTGAGCCGCCGGGCCCTGTTCCGACCCGGCCTCTAGGATCAGCACCATGAACGCGATCGCCGACCTGGCCGAGGACCGGGTCGTCGAGGGCGTCTACGCCGTCGCGCGGAAGCAGCGCCTCAGGACGAAGGGCGGCGCGTCGTACCTCGCGCTCGAGCTCGTCGACCCGAGCGGCCGCGTCGACGCACGGATCTGGAACGACGTCGACCTGCTGGACGCCCGCTTCGACGAGGGCGATGCCGTGCGTGTCCTTGGACGCGTCGAGCGCTTCCGCGACCGGCTCCAGGTCGAGGTGCGCTCGCTCGAGAAGGAAGCCGAAGCCGACGCCGCAGCACTCGCCCCGACCATCCGCCGCGACCGCGACGAGCTCGACGGCTTCCTGGAGTTCCTCGCGGGCGAAGTGGCACACCCAGGGCTGCGGGCCACGATCGCGCGGTTCGTCGACGACGCGGAGATCCGCGAGCGCTTTCGCACGCTTCCGGCGACGCTCGACGCGCACCATTCCTATGCGGGCGGGCTGCTCGAGCACACGGTGGGCGTCGCGACGATCTGCCGCGAGACCGCGCAACTGCATCCTCGGCTCCGCACCGATCTCCTGATCTCCGCCGCCCTGCTGCACGACGTGGGACGCACGCGGGAGCTCGGACCCGCTCCCGCGTTCAGGCCGACCGAGGAGGGGCGGCTGCTCGGCCATGTGCACCTCGGCCTCCGGCTGATCGAGGAGCGTGCCGGCTCGCTCGCCGCCGACGCGCGCGCGGAGCTCCTGCACGCGGTCGCCTGCCACCACGACGCGCGCGCCGCACGCACCGCCGAAGCCGCCGCGCTCTACCACGCGAATCAGCTCGACGCCGTCGCCGCGACACGGCCCGTAGACCACGCGTGACCGCGATCGGACTCGCCCTTGGGGCGAGCGCGCTCTGGGGCGTCGGCGACTTCCTCGGAGGCGTGACGTCGCGCCGGCTCGCGACGCTCGCCGTGCTCGCGATCTCCCAAGCCGCCGGGCTCGTAGGGATCCTGATCGTCGCGTCGTTCGCCGGCGGCGGGTTCCTCGGGCCGATCGCTGTCGGTGCCGCCGTGGCCGCGGGCTTCGCCGGCGCGATCGGCCTTGCGGCCCTCTACCGCGGCATGGCGATCGGCGCCATCGGCGTCGTCGCTCCGATCTCGGCCTCCGCCGCTGTGGTGCCGGTCACCGTCGGGCTTGCTCGTGGCGAGCGGCCCGGCGCGATCCAGCTCGTCGGTGTCGCGCTCGCGCTCGCCGGCGTGGTGCTCGTCTCGCGCGAGCCCGGCGTGTCCGGAGGGCTCGCGGCCGGTGCCCCGCTCGCTCTCGTTGCGGCGATCGGCTTCGGCTCGTACTTCGTCTTCATGGACCGGGCAAGCGCGGACGACGCGTACTGGGCAGTAGTCGTCGCGCGCGCGTCGTCGTCCACGCTCGCGCTCGCTGCGGCCGCGTTGCGGCACTCTCTTCGCGTGCCTGCGCGGGAGCTTCCGGTGCTCGTCGCGATCGGGCTGTTCGACGTCGGCGCGAACCTCGCGCTCGCCCTTGCGCTGAACGAGGGCTTCGTCAGCCTCGTCTCCGTGCTGGCGTCGCTCTACCCGGTGGTCACGATCCTGCTCGCGGTCGTGATGCTCCGCGAGCGCCCCGCACGTTCCCAGGCCGTCGGAGGCGCCGTCGCGCTGTCCGGCGTCGGACTGATCGCGGCGGCCGCCTGACCATGGCGCTCGACGAGCTGACGATCGAGAGCGAGGCGCTGCGCGGCAACCCGCTGGGCGATCCGCATGTGCGGCCGCTCTGGGTCTACACGCCGCCGGGCTACGAGGGTGGCCCGGCGATCTACGTCCTGCAGGGCTACACCGGGCAACTCGAGATGTGGCGGAATCGCGCCGCGTTCCGTCCGACGGTCTTCGAGCTGCTCGACCGCGAGCGGATCGACGCACGTGTGGTGTTCGTCGACGCGTGGACCTCGGTCGGCGGCTCGCAGTTCGTCGACTCGCACGGCTCGGGCCGATACCACAGCTACATCTGCGACGAGATCGTCCCGTTCGTCGACGAGCGCTACGAGACGAACGGGCTGCGCGGCGTCGCCGGCAAGTCGAGCGGCGGCCAGGGTGCGGCGGTGACCGCGATGCTGCGGCCCGACCTCTTCTCGGGCTACGCGAGCCACGCGGGCGGGGGCCTGTTCGAGGTCTCGATCCGGCCGTTCTTCCGGCTCGCCGCGCGGCGGCTCCGCGACGCGTACGCCGGGTCGGTCGAGCGGTTCCTCGAGGAGCTGCGCTCGTCGCCCGCGCCGCTCGAGCACCCGCACGATCTCCACATCCTCCTGCAGTGGGGCTTCTCGGCCGCGTACTCGTCGGACGAGGACGGCACGGTGCGCCTGCCCTACGACCCTGCAACCGCGCAGGTGATCCCGGAGCTCTGGGAGCGCTGGCTCGAGTGGGACTACCCGACGATGATCCCGCGCCACGCCGAGGCGCTTCGCGGGATGCGGGCGATCTACTACGACTGCGGCACGCGTGACGAGTGGTACCTCGATCTGGTGCTCGAGTGGATCCGCCGCGAGCTGACCTCGATCGGCGTGCCCGACCTGCACACCGAGCTCTTCGACGCGGGTCACGCCGGGATCGAGTACCGCTACCCGATCGGCCTGCGCTACCTCGCGGACCGGCTGCGCTGACCTCCAAGACGCGGCCCGTTCAGACGTTGAACCGGACGTTCAGGACGTCGCCGTCCTGGACTTCGTACGTCTTCCCCTCCACGCGCTCGAGCCCCTGCCGACGCGCGTCCGAGTGCGAGCCGGCGCGTACGAGGTCGTCCCAGCGGATCACCTCGGCGCGGATGAACCCGCGCGCGATGTCGCTGTGGATCGTCTCGGCGGCGTCGAGCGCCGTTTCGCCCTTTTGCAGGGTCCACGCGCGCGTCTCCTTTTCGCCGGCGGTGAAGAACGTGATCAGGTCGAGCTCCTCGACGAGCGTCCGCACGACGGTGCCGAGAGCGGACTCGCCCTCGCGGAACGAAGCGGCGTCCTCGTCGGAGAGCTCGGCGAGCTCGGCCTCCAGCTTGAGGTCGATCCCGCCCGATCCGTTGACGATCTCCATCGTCGGCTTGGTCGTCAGCAGCTCGAGCTCCGGCGGGAGCTCGACGTCGGAGCCGAGCTCGCTCACCGCCTGCAGGTTCTCGAGGTGTGCGGCGAGCTTCTCGAGGTTCGAGACCTCGGCCCGAAGCTTCGCGTCGCCGGACTTCGCCTGCTTGGCCACGCGCTCGATCCGGCGTTGCACGAGGTCCCGGTCGGCGGCGAGCAACTCGAGCGTGAGCTCCTCCGCGTCGCTGCGCGCATCGCGCGTCCCGGACCACGCATCGAGCACCGCGAGGATGAGGTCGACCTGGCGCAGGTTGCCGAGCAGCTCGGCGCCGGTGCCCGGGACGTCGACGACGCGAACCGCAGCGGGCGTGACCTTCTTTGCGCCGACCGTCTCGGCGAGCTGACGGAGCCGATCGTCGGGGACCGCAGCCATGCCGACGTTGTCGCGGCCCGTCGTCTCCGCGCCGGTCAACGCACGGAAGAGCGACGTCTTGCCCGCATTCGGCAGCCCTACGATCCCGACCTGGAGTGCCACCTAGGCGGGGGTGATCTGCTTCTGCAGCGACGCGAGCGCGCGATGCTGGAGCGACTTGACGGCGCCTTCGGTCTTGCCGAGGATCGTCGCCACCTCGCCGTTCGAGAAGCTGAAGACGAACTTGAGCGTCAGCACCTGCTGCTGCTCCTCGGAGAGATTCTCGATCAGCTCGAGCAGGCTCTGCCGCCCGATCGAGTGCAGGGCCTCGACCTCCGCGGAGTCCTGCTCGGCGCCGATCGGCTCCGGCACCTCTTCCTCGGGCTGAACGCGACGCGCCGCGCGGAAGTGGTCCATCGAGAGGTTGTGGGCGATCCGAAAGAGCCACGCGGAGAACGGAGCCGACTGGAAGCGGAACTTCCCGATCGACTCCAGCATGCGCAAAAAGGTCTGTGTGGTCAGGTCCTCGGCGTCGTGCCGGTTTCCGACCGTCATGTGCAGGTAGCTGTAGATCCGGTCGAAGTGGATCAGGTACAGGTCTTCGAGCGCCGCCCGGTCACCCTGCTGTCCGCGCTCGACGAGCCGCCTGATCTGCGCCGCGGACTCCCTCGGCCGCTCCGTTGTCGGTTCCGCCATCCGGTGTGGTCTGCCCCTGCCGCTGGGACGCGTAACTAGGGCCCCGGCGAGCCGAAACCGACTCGGGACTCCCGTAGGAACCGCTTCACATAGGCGATGTGGCCGAGCACGACGGCGTAGCGGCCGTCCTCGGCCTCGATCGTCAGGACGCTTCCGTCGCCGGAGGCGAGCCGCCGCTCGAGCTCGTCGGCCGCTTCGTTCGACATCAAGGTCGTGAAGGATTGGCCGCCCTCATAGGCGACCTCGACACGGACTTTGTCGTCAGCCGGCATCGCTCACCAGCTCCGCGAGGACGCCGTGGGTGGCGTCGGGGTGGACGAACGCGACCTCGAGCCCGAACAGACCATGGCGTGGATGGAGGTCGATCAACTCTGCGCCCTCGCGCTCGAGCTCCGCGAGCGACGCGGGAAGATCGTCGACCGCGTATGCCACGTGGTGCATGCCGGGCCCGCGCTTTGCGAGGAACTTCCCCACCGGCGTCTCATCGCCGAGTGAGGCGAGCAGCTCGACTCTGCTCTCCCCGACCCGGAGAGAAGCAGCCTCGACGCCCTGCTCGGGGACGGTGTCGCGGTGCTCGACGCGGGCGCCGAAGAGGCGCTCGTAGGTCGTGACCGCCTCGTCGAGATCCTCGACGGCGACCCCGAGGTGATGGATCCCCTTCGCCTCCACTCGAAGGCGATCCTACCGGGGCCCTACTCGGGCAGCGAGAGGACCTTCGGCGTGCCGACCAGCTCGGACGCCCGCGACTCCGCGGCGAGGTCGCCGAGCATCGCGACCAGCTCTTCGCGGAGCAGCGTCTCCTTCTCCAGGAGCGCGTTCGAGAGGCGGTCGAGCGAGTGGCGATGCTTCTCGATCAGCCGCATGGCCTCGGTGTACGCCCCGTCCGTCAGAAGTGCCTGCTCCTGGTCGCGGACGCGCTTCGTCTCTTCAGAGAGCGCGTAGTTGTCGGCGCGGAGCGTACGCGAGGACACGCTGTCCGACATGCCCCACTCGAAGACCATCGAGCGTGCGATCTGCGTCGCCTTCTCGAGGTCGCTCGCGGCGCCGTTCGTCACGCGACCGAACACGACCTGCTCCGCCGCCCGGCCCGCGAGGCAGATCTTCATCACGTCGACGAGCTCTTCCTTCGTCTCCATGTAGCGGTCCTCGGACGGGAGGTTGAGCGTGTAGCCGAGCGCCTGCCCGCGTGCGACGATCGTCACCTTCTGCACCGGCGCGACCTCGCCCATCAGGAACGACATCAGGGCGTGGCCGGCTTCGTGGTAGGCCAGGATGCGCCGCTCTTTCTCGGTGAGGACCTTCTTCTGCTGCAGACCGGCGACCACGCGCTCGATCGCGCCGTCGAAGTCGATGTGCGAGATGTACTGCGCCTCGCGGCGGCCGGCGAAGATCGCCGCCTCGTTCGCGATGTTCGCGAGGTCGGCGCCCGCAAGGCCTGCGGTCTGCTTCGCGATCTGCTCGAGGTCGACGTCGGCAGCGAGGGGCTTGCCGCGCGTGTGCACGCGAAGGATCGCTTCGCGCCCCGCGAGGTCAGGTGGCGAGACGAGCAGCTGGCGGTCGAAGCGGCCGGGTCGGAGCAGCGCCTGATCGAGGTCCTGGATGCGGTTCGACGCGCCCATCACGACGACCTGCGCGGCCGCGCCGAACCCGTCCAGCTCGACGAGCAGCTGATTGAGGGTCTGGTCCTGCTCGCGGTTGAAGCCGCCCCCGGTGCGTGCGGTTCCGACCGCGTCGAGCTCGTCGATGAAGATGATCGCGGGCGCGTTCTTGCGTGCGTCGTCGAAGAGCTTGCGGATGCGGGCGGCGCCGAGGCCGGCGAACATCTCGACGAACGCGGACGCGCTCTGCGAGAAGAACTTCGCGCCCGACTCGTGCGCAACCGCCTTCGCGAGCAGCGTCTTGCCTGTGCCCGGCGGACCGTAGAGCAAGATCCCGCGCGGCACCCGAGCTCCCAGGCGCTCGAAGCGCTCGGGGAAGCGTAGGAAGTCGACGACCTCCTGGAGCTCGGCCTTCGCCTCGGGAAGACCTGCTACGTCCTCCCAGCGGATCGACGACTTGCCCTGCGCGTCCTGGCGCGCGGGCTTGATCCGCGGCATCAGCTGCATCGTGCGCCAGAGCAGGTAGACGATCACGAGCATCAAGAGCAGGAAGAAGACCGGCAGCCACTCCTGGGTGACGTCCGGGATCTGCGAGAGGACGTCGCCCACGCGCTCCATGAAGGAGGGATCGGCAGGCGGAGGCACGCGGTCCACGAGGGAGGGATCGGCAGGAACCGGCTCGACCCTTAGCGCGTCCTGACGGCGACGATCACGGCCTCCCGAGGCGAGACCCGCAGCTCGATGCCCATCACCTCGCGATGGTCGAGCCAGAAGTCGCGCACCGGGTCAGGTCCGGGGCGTCCCGGCGTCAGGTCGTCGAGCACGATCACGCCCCTCGGCGCCAGCAGGCGGAGCGTCTCCTCCCCGTCCAGGTCGGGGCGCCGCTTCGAACCGTCGTGGAAGAGCAGATCGAACGGCGCGTGGCGGCCGAGCACGTCGTGCCAGTCGCCCGCGAGGACGTGCACGTGCCCGTCGTCGCCGAAGAGCTCTGTGGCGGCGGCCGCTCGATTCTCGTCGAGCTCCGCCGTGTAGAACGGTACCGAGGGATCCAGTGCCGAGACGATCCAGGCGGCCCCGTAGCCGACTCCGGTTCCGGTCTCCCCTACGCGCTCGCGCCCGCGCATCCCCGCGAGCAGGTGCAGCAGGCGGCCGGTCTCGGGCGTGCACGAGCTCTCGAACCGAAGAGCCACTGCGAGCGCAGCCGCGCGCTCGACGAGCGGCGGCGTCACTCGACGGGCTGGAGCCTTGGGTTCGGCCGGAAGCGCCGGCCGACCTTCGCGGACTCACGGCCGTCGGTCAGCACGATGTCGGCGGTGAAGTCGTTCGCGCCACGGATGAGCGACGAGCCGACGCCGTAGACGTCGACGGGTACGCCCTTCGCCTCGAACTCCGCGACCTTCTCGACCGTGAAGCCCCCCGAGACGACGATCTTCACCCGCTCGAAGCCCTGCGCATCTAGCGCCTCGCGAACGTTGCGCACGAGCTGCTCGTTCACACCTGTCGGGTTGAAATCGCCGAGCTGCTCGATCAGCGAGCGGTCGACGAGCGACTCCGAGGTGTCGAGCCGCACGCCCCACAGCCGGTCGCCGAGCACGCGCGCGACCTCGAGCGCCGTGCTGACCGAATCGTTCTCGAAGTCGACGAGCACGGTGATGTTGAGGTCCGGCGGAGCCCACTCGGCGAACTTCGTCGCGGCGAGCACGGTGTTGCCACCGTAGGCAGCGATGAGCGAGTGCGGGACTGTGCCGATCCCCTTGCCTCCCCACCACGACGCCTGCTCGTCGGTCGTCACCCCGACGTCCGCGCCGACGATCTCGCCTGCGAGGTGCGCCGCGTAGCCGTCGCCGGTCTGCACCGGCCAATGATCGCGCCGCGCAGCCACGGAGATGACCAGCTTTCCGTTCGCAGCGCGGAGAACCCGCACGAAGTTCGTCGTGACGAGCGTGCGCCGCGTGAGCACACCGAGGTACGGCGTCTCGAGGTGCGCGAATGTCGTGTAGTCGCCCTCGATCGTCAGCACGGTCTCCCAGGGCTCGATCCGATCGCCGTCGTAGAGCGCGTGCACCGCCAACGCGTCCCAGTCGGCAGCGAGCTTGAGGATCGCGATCGCCTCGTCCATCCCGCCCAGGTACGCGTCTTGCTTCTGGAAGACCTGCATGACGACCCGGGGATGGCGGCCGTCCGCGAGCAACGTCGCACGCGCGTGGTTGAAGTAGGCATCCGTGTACCACCCCTCCCGGAGCTTTTCGACCGGGAGCTCGAAGATCTCCGGCGGCAGGCGCCGCCTAGCCTCGGCTTGGACTGCCACCCGCTTCGAGCTCGAGGCACGCACGCAGTGCCGCGTCGGCGACCTCGAGCTGCTCGGGGGACGGGTCCTCCGTCCCGACTCGATGCTGCAGCTCGTGGCCCGGCCGCGAGAGCGCACGGGCGACCGGGTTGGCCGGGTGGCGCACCATCCACGAGAAGATCTCCGTCGAAACGGCAAGCGAGCCGACAGTTGCCGCGGCACGCGCGAGCGGGCGCATCGGCGCGGGTGCCTTCGCCGCGAGGACGTTCCCGAGTGTCGTTGTGAGCAGGATCGGGCCGACCAGGTGCGAGCCGCACCGCTCGTGCTCCCTCGCGCGCGGCTCGTCGTGCTCGTACGTCCCGATCGAGACGTGCTCGGCGCCGTGGTACGCAGCGAGCTCCGAACCGCGAAACGCGAGCACTGCCGGCGCGAACGAGAGCGCAGCCGAGAGCACCTCCTGCGTCGTGGTTCCGAGCCGCGAGCCACGGACCGCGCGCAGGCCGATCGCACTGCCGACCAAGGCTGCGGCGACCGCGGGACGCTCGAACGGCAGCCGCGCGTCGGGAAGCGCCCGCCGCACGGCAGGCAGCACCGCCACAGCCTCGAGCAGCTTCAGCGGACCGCGTAGCAGGGGCGGCGTCCGCTCCCCGCTGACGAAGCGCTTGGGCTCCGCAGCGACCTCGAGCCTCCCGTCGGGGAGCCGGATCGCGCAGGCCCAGGAGGTCGGCCCGTGCACGAGCACGCCGTTGGGGAGCGCCATTCCCCCGAGCCTCAGCTTTTCGGCCATAGAGAGAGCCTACAAACGGCGGCATGGTCTCTGCCGTCGAGCGGATGCGCCTGTACACCGACGCCTGCGGCCTCACGCAGCTGCGTCTCTACATCCTCGCGTTCCTGGTCTGGCTCACCGCGGTGCGTGGTCTGGATGCTCGCGACGGTGCTCCGCGAGCGCGACTCGCTGTTCGTGCCCGGCGGCGCTGGTCGCGCCGAGCGACGGTAGCTCCTGGATCAGCTCGACGGCGACGCCGGCAACTGGCGATCCTGGAGCTGGAGCAGGTCTCGTGCGCAAGACGCGCTCGACGACTACGCGAGCAGTGCGGCGGCGGCGTCCCGGTAGAAGCCGACGGCGAGCTCGAGGTCGTCGACGGGGATCCGCTCGTTCGCCGAGTGCACAAGCAGCGCCGAGACCTCGGCGGGCATCGCGCGCATGGGGAAGAAGCCGTACGCCACCGTCCCGAACGCCTCGCGCATCCAGTGGCTGTCGGTGAAGCCGGCGAGGCACATGGGCGCCAGGCCCGCATCGGGGTCGCGCTCGCGCACCCACGCGTCGAGGGCGGCCCACAACGGCGACTCGATCGGCGAGCGCGTGCCACCGCTCGCCTCGATCCAGTCGAGCTCGTAGTCGCCGTCGCCGAGCACAGCGCGCACGATCGCCTCCGAGTCCGCCGGCGTCTGTCCCGGGAGAAGCCGTGAGTCGACCGTCACCTCGCACACGTTCGGGATCACGTTGCGCTTCTTCGAGGCCTCGATGACCGTCGGCGCGTAGGTCGGCGCAACGAGCGCCTCCAGAAAGAGCCCGAACATCGGGTGCAGCTCGCCCGCGCGCACAAGGGCCTCCTCGATCGGCGGCACCTCACCCGTCACCGCCAGGAAGAACGCTTCGGTCTCCGGCGTGTGCTGTGGAGGATGCTTGTAGGCGCCGATCCGGTCGATCAGCCCCGTCGCCTTGAGCAGCGCGTTGTCGGCGATGCTCGGCATCGAGCCGTGACCGCTCCGTCCGCGCGTTCTGATCACGAACGGCGCACTCATCTTCTCGGCGGTCGAGACGAGGTAGTAGGGCTTCCCGCCCAGCTCGACGCGTTCGCCGCCGCCCTCGTTCAGCGCGTACTCCGCGCGCACAGCCTCGGGGTGCGCGGAACAGAGCCACGACAGCCCGTAGCCGTCGTTCACCTCCTCGTCCGCGGCCGCGACCAAGATCAGGTCGCCGCGCGGCTCGAAGCCGTCGCGAGCAAGCGACGCGAGCGCGACCGCCTTTGCCGCGACCTCGCCCTTCATGTCGAGCGCGCCGCGCCCCCAAATCTCGCCATCGTGCAGGTCGCCCGACCACGGATCGCGGTCCCACTCCGCCGCGTCGGCCAGCACGGTGTCCGTGTGCGAGAGCAGCGCGAGCCGAGGCCCGCCGGCGTTCCCGGGGATGCGTGCGACGAGATTCGCGCGCTCCGGAGTTCGCGCGTAGAGCTCGCAGCGCACGCCGTTCGACTCGAGGTACTCGCGGAGCAGCTCGGCCGCCGCCGTCTCGTTCCCGGGCGGGTTGACCGTGTCCGTGCGAATCAGCTCCTGCAGGAGCTCGGCCACCTCTTGCCGCAACGTCGAGATGGCCATCAGCTGCGGTTCGCCAACTCGGTCAGCTCGTTGCGAACGTCCCAGAGCTCCGGGTACATGCGGCTGTGGATCAGCCGCCCCAGCAGCTCGACCGGCGTCCCCTGGGTGCCGATCGCGCCCGCGCCGATGATCCGCTCGACGACCTTGAAGTGCCGCACGCGCCAGAGCGTGACGCGCTCGTCCCACTCGACGAGCGCCTCGGCGAGCTGGTACAGCTCCTCGTGCTCGCGACCGTGGACGTAGAGGTCGACGAGCGAGAGATTCGCGTCGCGGCGGAGCCGGTGGAAGGCTTCTCCCAGCAGCGGCGAGACGCGGCGCACCTCCCGGAAGCCCGGCGAGTCGAAGCCGCTCCCGTGGCCGAGGAGCGGTCGGACGAACGCTGTGTACTCCCACGGCGACATGTGCTCGAGCATGTCGAGCGCGGCAATCGTGTTCTTCACGCAATCGTGCGCCCGGCGCAGGAGCCGGAGTGCCCCGGCGAGCTCGCCGTCGCGCAGCAGGCCGACTGTAGTCTCGACCTCGAACGCCGCGAGCTTCAACCAGAGCTCAGACGACTGGTGCACGGTCATGAAGAGGAGCTCATCGCGGTGCGACAGCTCGTCCGGCGCCTTCTGGAGGGCGAGCAGCTCGTCCGTCCGGAGGTACCGCTCGTAATCGCTGGAGGCCGTCCCAGGAAGGATCGGCTCGGAGAAGTCCTCCACTTCGGGCACGGGTAGCGGGAGCATACTTCGTGTGTGAGCGACCTCTTCTCCGATGCGGCCAGAGAGCGCATCCCCGACATCGCGCCGCTGCCGCTCCGTTTGAGGCCGCGCACACTCGACGAGTTCGTCGGCCAGGAGCACGTCCTCGCGTCCGGCTCGGCGCTTCGCCTCGCGATCGAGGAGGACCGCGTCCGCTCGACGATCCTCTACGGCCCGCCGGGAAGCGGCAAGACGACCCTTGCCCGGATCGTCGCGAACGCGACGGGCGCCGAGTTCGAAGAGCTCTCCGCCGTGTCGGCGACCGTCTCGCAGGTCCGCGAAGTGATCGCGCGGGCGCGCGAGCGCCTCGGCGCACAGGGCCGGCGGACGATCCTCTTCCTCGACGAGATCCACCGCTTCAACAAGGCACAGCAGGACGCGCTGCTGCCCGCGGTCGAAGAGGGCGTGATCACGCTGATCGGCGCCACGACCGAAAACCCCTACTTCGAGGTCAACTCGGCTCTCCTCAGCCGCGCTCAGCTCTACGAGCTCGAGCCGCACTCGCCCGAGGGCCTCGAGCAGATCACCCTGCGCGGGGCGGAGGAGCTCGGCGTCGAGCTCAGCCCGGAAGTCCTGGCGCTCGTCGCCGAACGCGCCGGCGGCGACGCGCGGAACGCGCTCTCCATCCTCGAGCTGGCGACGCAGACCGCCCGCGCCGAGGGTGTCGAGCTCGAGCCGCGGCACGTCGACGACGCCTCGACGAAGCGGCCGCTCGTCTACGACAAGGGCGGCGACCGCCACTACGACACGATCTCCGCGTTCATCAAGTCGATGCGCGGCTCGGACCCCGACGCGGCCGTCTACTACCTGGCGGCGATGCTCGAGGCGGGCGAGGACGCTCGGTTCATCGCACGCCGCATGATCGTGCTCGCGTCCGAGGACGTCGGCAACGCGGACCCGCAGGCGCTCGTCGTCGCGGTCGCTGCAGCGCACGCGCTCGAGCATGTGGGCCTGCCGGAGGCGCGGCTGAACCTCTCGCAGGCCGCGATCTACCTCGCGCGCGCGCCGAAGTCGAACGCGAGCTATGTCGCGATCAAGGAGGCGACGCGCGACGTGCAGGAGCGCGGCAACCTCCGGCCGCCGAAATCGCTCCGCGACACGCACTACGCGGGCGCGAAGAAGCTCGGCCACGGCAAGGGCTACGTCTACCCGCACGAGGACCCGCGTGGGTTCGACGTCGACTACCTCCCCGACGAGCTGAAGGGCACGACGTACTTCCGTCCGAGCGGCCAGGGCGACGAGCATGTCGACGAGTGAGAGCGTCGTCCGCGCGTACTTCGACGCGCTGAACCAGCGCGACTACGAGCGTGCGGCCTCGGCGTTCGCCGACGACTGCGAGTTCGTCAGCGTCGCGAGCGGCGCGCGTTTCAAGGGCACCGAGTCCATGCTCCACGGACTTCGGGAGTTCGCCGAAGCGTTCCCCGACTGGACGGTCGAGGTCGGGAACGTCGTTACCTCGGGTCCCTACGTCGCGGCCGAATGGAGGACGACCGGCACGCACGAGGGGATGTTTCGCGGAGCGGCGCCGACCGGGATCCGGTTCCGCCGTGACGGCTGCGCGGTCGCCGAGATCGTCGAGGGTCGGATCGCCCGGTACCGCGACTACTACGACCGCGCGACGTTGCTGGAGCAGCTCGGGCTGAGCGACGTTCTCTAGGCTGGGGCCGTCCAGCCAACGCGAGGGGGAGACGATGGCGACCCAACGCCACGCGCACACGACGTGGGAAGGCAACCTGGCGAGCGGCTCCGGCACGTTCACGGTCGGAAGCGGTGCGATCGGGCCGCAGCAGGTGAGCTGGGCGGCGCGCACCGAGGAACCCGGCGGGAAGACCAGCCCGGAGGAGCTGATCGCCGCGGCGCTCTCGAGCTGCTTCTCGATGGCGCTCTCGGCTGTGCTCGACCGTGCCGGCACGCCGCCCACGAGGCTCGAGACGGACGCCGTCGCGACGTTCGACCAGACGGATGCGGGCTTCCGGATGACGAGGATCGACCTGCGGGTGCGGGGCACGGCCGACGGCGCCGACCAGGAGTCGTTCGTGAGCGCAGCCGAGGACGCGACGGAGAACTGCCCGGTCTCGCAGGCGCTGAAGGGAAACGTCGAGCTGACGCTCGACGCAGCGCTCGCGGAGAGCTAGTCCGAGCCTTTCTCGAGACGTCGGGCGGCGAACTCGCCGAACTCCCCGAGCCCGCGGAAGCCGGCGGCCGCACGCTCGACGTCGTACTCGGTGCGGCGAAACGCGAAGTCTCCGTCGCGGGTCGCCCAGGCCGCGCGGCGGTCTCCGTCGAGCGGCATCCCTCCGCTCCCCGGGTTCACGAGGTCTGTGCCGTTCGGACCTGGGCGCCGGAACTGCTGGTGGCTGTGCCCGAAGACCACGGTGCAATCGCGGACACCCGCGAGGAGGCGCTCCTCGTCCGGTTCGGGCTGCGGCGCGAAGCTCTCGACATCCGAGAGCGGCGAGCCGTGCACGTAAAGGATCCCGTCGAGCTCGGCCTGCGCGGGGAGACGGTAGAGGCGATCGAGCACGTCGTCCGGGATGGCTCCGATGACGCGCTCCTCGTACGCCGTGCGCACCTCAGGGATGTCCGGGAGCTCCCGCGTCCAGCGCTCACCGTTGCCGCGGATCCAGGTGGCGTTCGGCAGCGTCTCGAGCCGCTCCAGCGTCTCGAGCGGCCAGGGGCTTGGGACCCCGTAGTCGCCGCCGAGCAGCCAGCTGTCGACGCCCAGCTCGTCGGCATCCGCAAGCACCGCTTCGAGGGCGGGCAGGTTGCCGTGGATGTCGTAGAGCACACCGAGCACTGCTGTGCTTAGACCGCTGAGGCGACGGCGTGTTCGAGCAGCTCCACGTCGAGCGGCTTGGACAGCACCTGGAAGTGCTCGACGCGGCCCTGCATGCGCGCGTACGCACCCACCGGGTCACCGGTGACGATGATCACCGGCACGTCAGGGGCAAGCTGCTCCGCGACCGCGAAGCCGTCCATCCCGGGCAGACCGACGTCCAGCACTGCCAGACCCGCGCGCTCGCCGTGGAGAAGCTCCGCGGCCTCCTCCCCGGACGCGGCCGCGACAACGCGGTAGCCCTGGCGGGCGAGCACGGACACGACGAACTCGCGGACCCCGGGATCGTCCTCGACCACGAGCGCCGGGCTCGCACGGTCTTGGCCGAACGAGGACACGTTCTGACCGTACTGCTGCTCGGTCTGCTTTTCTAGAGCGCGTGCTCTTGCACCTCAACGAGTGGGGCGACCCGGATGCCCCGCCCGTCGTGTGCCTCCACGGGGTGCAGGCTCACGGGCGGCGATTCCGTCGACTCGCTGAGGAGCGGCTTGCGCAGCGCTTCCGCGTGCTGGCCCCCGATCTGAGGGGACACGGGCGGTCTTCCTGGGAGCCGCCGTGGACGCTTGCGCAGCATGTCGAGGACATCCTGGAGTCGCTCGAGGCCAACTGTGTGGAACACGCGACCGTGGTCGGTCACAGCTTTGGCGGACGACTCGCGCTCGAGCTGACCGCGGTCGGATTCGTCGACCGGTCGATCTTGCTCGATCCCGCGGTCTGGGTTCCCCCGCCGATCGCCCTCGAACGGGCGGAGCGGGAGCTCCGCGACCGGTCGTTCGCCACCGAGGACGAGGCGCGTGCCGAGCGCGCATCGCTCTCGCCGCTCGCGCCCGCCGAGCTGATCGACGAGGAGTTCCGAGAGCACCTCGTCCGCGGCGAAGACGGGCGGCTTCGCTTTCGCTACTCGCAGCCGGCGGTGATCGCCGCGTACGGCGAGCTGGCACACCGGCCGCCCGCCTGGGAGCTGCTCCAAGTACCGACGTTGCTCGTCGTCGGGGCGGACACCGACGTCGTCCCGCAGATCGTCGTGGACGCACTGCGCTCGGAGCTCGGGGGGCTCGAGGTCGTCACCGTCCCGGGCCGCCACGTCGTCCTCTGGGACGCGTACGACGGGACGGCCGACGCGATCGAGCGGTTCCTAGAGGATCCGCGCGCCTAGGGCACTCGCGACGAGCTCGACCGCGAGCGTCGCCGTCTCGTTCTGGCGATCGAAGATGGGGTTCACCTCGACGACGTCGAGCGACGACGCGAGGCCGGACTCCGCGACCAGCTCGAGTGCAAGGTGCGCCTCTCGGTACGAAAGCCCTCCGCGAACCGGGGTGCCGACGCCGGGTGCGACCTCGGGGTCGACCACGTCCATGTCGAGGCTCACGTGCACGAACCCCGGCCCTGCGACGTGGGCGAGCGACTCGCGGATCGCCCGTTCGACACCCAGGCGGTCGACGTCGCTCATCGTGAAGACCTTCGCGCCGAGCTCCCGCACCCGCTCGCGCTCGCCCTTGTCCAGCGAGCGCACGCCGACGAGTGCGACGCGCTCCGGATCAATCGCCGGCGTCGGCCAGGCGGCGCTCTCGAACGCCGGCCCGCCGAGGCCCAGCACCGCGGCGAGCACCATCCCGTGGACGTTCCCGCTCGGCGACGTCTCGGGCGTGTTCAGGTCGCCGTGCGCGTCGAGCCAGAGGACGCCACCGTTTCCGTACGCCGACGCGAGGCCACCGATCGAGCCCATCGCAACCGAGTGGTCTCCGCCGAGCAGGACCGGCAACCCACCGGACTCCGTGACACGCCTCACGAGCGCCGCCACCCGCTCGCAGGTGCGGAGCACCGGGAGCAGGAAGCGCGCGTTCTCGGCGCCCACTTCGGCCGCTTCTGCCACCGCGGTCTCGACGTTCCCCCAGTCCTCGACGCGTCGGCCGATCTCCGCAAGCCTCGCGTCGAGCCCGGCGTAGCGAATCGCGGACGGGCCCATGTCGACGCCGCGGCGACCTTGCCCGAGGTCGAGCGGCGCGCCGATCACGGCTACCGGCTGGCTTTCGTCTACGGCCATCGGACGGAGTACGCTAGTCCCTTGGCTGGTGCGAACGTCCGAGTCCTGCTTGCGGACGACGACGAGGGCTTCCTCGAATCGCTGCGCACGCTCATCGACGGCCAGCCGAACCTGAGCGTGGCCGGCACGGCCGCGGACGGGCTCGCGGCCATCGAGCTCGCCGACTCGCTCGACCCGGACGCGGTCGTCATCGATCTCCACATGCCGCTGCTGGACGGGGTCAGCGCGGTCGCGCGGCTGCGGCGCGACCACCCGAGTCTGTGCTTGATCGCGCTGACGGGGGACGACGCCCAGAGGATCCACGACGCAGTGCGCGAGGCCGGCGCCGACGCCGTGATCGTGAAGGAGGACTTCCTGGGCACGCTGATGGACCGGCTGCGCGCCGTGCGGACGAACTCCTAGAACCCGTTCACAATGGGCAAGGCGGTACAGCGCCTCATTGTGAGCGGGGTTCGTACGGCGCCGGGCTACACTTCTGCCCCCGGGCGAGGTAGCTCAGTTGGTAGAGCACACGGCTGAAAACCGTGGTGTCGCCGGTTCGATTCCGGCCCTCGCCACTCCCACTCGAGGCACGGCGTTTGCGCGCAGTAAAAGAGACGTCCGGACCGGTGCTCCGTGTCGCGAACGTCTCTCTGTACGAGCGACTCTAACGCTTGCGGGACACGAGCGCCGAACCGCGTCCGGCTTCGATCTCCGCAAACTCCGCGAAACCCCGCTTGCCGAGCTCTTTGCGGATCCGGTCGGGCGGGACGTAGATCGGGGTCTGCGGGCCGAGTGAGAATGCGGTCACCAGGGTTCCGCCCGGACGAACGACTCGCGCGAGCTCGTCGAAGAACGGGATCATGTTCGCCGCGGTGACGAGGTCGAACGATGCGTCGCCGTGGGGCAGCGCCGAAGCGTCTCCGACCTCGAACGAGACGTTCGCCCGGCCGCTCGCCTTCTGCCTCGCGCGCTCGACCATCTCCGGCGCGATGTCGACGCCGACCACGCGAGCGTTCGGGAAGCGCTCTGCGACCTCGAGCGCGGCGGCGCCGGTGCCGGTGCCCACGTCGAGCGCCGCCTCGACGGGTCCGTCCACCGTGGCGAGCGCCGCCTCGAGCGGGGCGAACGCGTCCGGGCTGCGCATCGAGTCCCACACGGGCGCGAGCAGGTCGAACTGCTTGCGGATGAGCGGCCGCGCGAGCGGCCAGAGGCGTGGGAAGCGAACGGCGACGTTCGTCGCGAACCGCGCGAAGCTGCGACCGAGTCGTTGCCTCCACTCGTTCACGGCACGTCCAGGTTGATGCGAACGTCCTGACCCGCACGAGCTCCGAGCATCTCCGCAGCGTTCCCGCCGTTCATCGCGACCGCGACATTGCCGTACGAGTCCTCGTAAAGGATCAGGTCGCCGGTGCGCGCGTCCGAGAAGGTGCGCGCGGCGATCGCGTAGTAGCGTTGACCTGCGAGCTCGAGCTCGATGCGCGCACCCGGTTGGACGCCGGCCTCGCCGAGGTGCTCACGCGTGAGGTTCAGCTGAACGTTGCCGAACGCGTCGACGTAGAGCACGGTCGCCGAGATGCGGTTCGGGCGCAGCTCGGGAGTAGGCAGCTCGAGTCGAACGAGCGCCCCGGGATCGATCGGGGGGCCGAGTTCCGCGAGCGCGAGCCCGCGGGCAAGATGCGCGGCTGCGGGCGCAAAGATGTCCCGTCCGTGGAAGGTGCGGGAGACGGGCGCCAGGGCGTACACCGGGTTGACGATCTCGTGCGCCTCGACGACGCCTGCGTGCTCCGCCGCGGGCAGCAGCAGCCCGTTGTCGGGCCCGACGAAGAGGCGGTCTTCGCCGTCGCGGAGTGCGAGCGCGCGTCGTGGCCCGCCGACGCCGGGGTCGACCACGGCGAGGTGCACGCCCTGCGGCATGTACGGCACGGTGTTCGCGAGCACGAGTGCGCCCTGCACGATCGCGCGCGCCGGGATCCCGTGCGTGATGTCGACGATCTGTACCTCCGGCGCAATCCGCTTGATCACTCCGTGGCACGTGCCGACGAAGTCGTCCTGCAGGCCGAAGTCGCTCAGGAACGTGACGAACATGCCTGTGCGACGGCGTCGACCAGCCCGTCGAGGTCGTGTGTGCGCGCCTCGGCGACGACTTCCAACCCGGCCGCGCGTGCGGCGCGCGTCGTCTGGGGGCCGATCGAGACCGCTGGCAGGGGTGCTCCGAGCGCGGCGAACGACTGGGCCGCGGAACCCGAGGCCAGCACGACGAGGTCGCCGCTCGGGGCCGGTGGCCTCAGCAGCCTCGTCCGGTAGAGGGGGAGAAAGTCCGCATCCAGCGCGTCGACGAGCACGCGCCGGGAGCCTTCCGCGCCGACGAAGAGCACGCGGCCTGCAGGCCGCGGAAACTCGTCCGCAAGTCCTTCCTGCGTCGAGACGCGCGGCACGAGGTCGGGCTCGATCCCGAGCTGCTGGAGCATCTCCGCAGTCCCAGGCCCGACCGCGGCGATCCGGGCGTGGTCGCCGGACCGCCGGCGTGCGAAGAGGTCGGCACCGTTCGGGCTCGTCACGACGACCCAGTCGTACCCGCTCGTGTCGACCGCATGCGGTTCCTCGAGCGGCTCGATCTCGATCAGCGGGCACTCGACCACCTCGAGCCCGAGCTCTTCGAGCCGCTCGACGAGCGCGCGAGCCTGCGCGCGGGCTCTGGTCACGACGACCTTCACGACACCTTCTCCCCCCAACCCCCATGGGGGGACGCAAAGGTCCCTTCCAAAACGCTACCCCGCATCGAGTGCCGTGTCTGTCATGGCTTCGTGCCGAGTTCGTGACGATTCGAGCTCAGCGAGTGCGCGTCCCAGCTCGGCTCGGATCGTCGCCCGTGACGCGCTCGACCCACGAGCCGTCTTCTGCGGCCACGAGGGCCGTCAGCCTATCTCCGTCGTGGTGCGCCGCAACCGGCGCGAGGCAACCGCCGCCGACCGCGGCGACGCATGCACGCTCGGCCTCGACGCGCCGACGCGTCTCCGCGTCGTCGACTCCACCGACGAGCCCCGCCTCCCCTACGCGTACCTGGAGCGCGAGCGCGCCCTGGCCGGCCTCCGGCAGCAGCTCCTCGGGATCGAAGCGGTGAGCCGCCTCCGCCGAGAGGCCGAGTCGATCGAGACCGCAGGCGGCGAGGACGATCGCGTCGAGACCGCGCTCGCCGCGCTTGCGAAGGCGCGTGTCGATGTTGCCCCGCATCGGCTCGATCTGCAGCTCCGGCACGAGTGCGAGGAGCTGTGCGCGACGGCGCACGGATGCGGTGCCGATGCGCATCCCGGGTCGGAGCTCGCCGGTGCCGCAGAGCGCGTCGCGCGGATCCTCGCGTGGCAGGTATGCGCCGACCGCGAGTCCGGCAGCGTCCGTCGAAGTCATGTCCTTCGCCGAGTGCACGGCGACGTCGATCCGTCCAGCGAGCAGCGCCTCCTCGAGCTCCTTGACGAAGACACCGCGGGAGCCGATCTCTCCGAACGGCTTCGTGCGGTCGCGGTCGCCGGCGGTCGTGATCGGGACGAGCGCGATTTCGACCGGAGACCCAGCGGCGGCGCGGAGCGCTTCACCCGCGAGCTCCGCCTGCGTGAGCGCGAGCCTACTTCCTCGAGACCCGACGCGGATCAGCGCCACACCGTCTCCGACCTGCGCGCGTCTCGCCACACCCTTTGCCCCGCGGGCGGATGCGGACGAACGCCGTCGGCGCCTGGACCGGAAGCGGCCGACCTGTCAACGAACGCACGGCCGTGCTCACCGTTCGTCCTCCAGGCCGAAGAGGTGGCGCACAGCGTCAGCATAGACCACCCCATCGGCTGCCGCGGCCGCCTGTTTCATGCGAACCGTCGGAAGATGGAGAAGCTTGTTCACGATCTGCGCGGTCACCGACTCGACCGCCCGCCGCTCTGCGTCGGACAGCTCGCCGAGACGCGACTCCGCCTTCGCGAGCTCTGTGCGCCGGATCTCCTCCGCGCGCGCGCGCAGCGACGCGATCGCCGGCACGACCTCGAGCGACGCCTGCCACGTGCGGAACTGCTCGGCCTCCGCTGCGACGATCGCCTCGGCCGCTGTGGCCTCACGCCGGCGCGAGCCGAGCGACTCCGCAACGACCGCGTCGAGGTCGTCGATGTCGTACAGGTAGCAGCCGTCGAGCTCGTTGATCGCCGGGTCGAGGTCGCGGGGAACCGCGAGGTCGATCAGGAAGAGCGGATGGCCGCGACGCGCGCGCAACGCACGCTCGACGTGCTCGCGCCGGAGGACGGGTTCGGGCGAGCTCGTCGACGCGACCACGACGTCGGCGCGCTCGAGCTCCTCGCCGACGCGCTCCAGGGGAAGCGCCGCGCTGCCGAAACGCTCGGCGAGCTCGGACGCCCGCTCCAGCGTCCGGTTCGCGACGACCGCGATCTCGGCCCCGCGCGACACGAGATTGCGCGCAGTCTGCTCGCTGACCCTGCCTGCGCCAACGAGCAGGATCCGCCGTCCCTTGAGGTCGCCGAAGACCTGCTGAGCGAGCGCGGCCGCGGCGGCGGGCACCGACGCAGGCGACTCGCCGATACCCGTCTGCGCGCGAGCCTTCCGGCCCGCGTACAGCGCCTGGCGGAAGAGCCGGTCGAGGACCGCGCCGGTCGCTCCCACCTCGAACGCCGCGCGCACCTGGCCCAGGATCTCGCCCTCGCCGGGGACCTGCGAATCGAGCCCGGCGGCGACGCGGAACAGGTGCAGCGCAGCGGCCTCGTCGCGAAGGCGGTAGAGCGCGTTCGCGAGCTCCGGCTCGCGCTCGAGCAGGACGCGGGTCGAGCTCGTTTGCGCGTCGACGTCCTCGTCGTGCGCAACGTAGAGCTCGGTGCGGTTGCAGGTCGAAAGGCAAACCGCCTCGCCCGCGTCCGACGCGAGTTGCTGCGCGACGGCGCGCGCGTCCTCGAGACGAAGCGCAACGCGCTCTCGGAGCTCGACACCCGCCCCGTGGTGGGAAACGCCGACGAGCGTGACCCTCATCCGAGGTGCCCCGCCGGCAGTCCGAGGAACGCGACGAGCGCGAACCCGGCGAGCGTGAGATAGGCCGCCCGCTTGCCACGCCAGCCGAGCTCGCGGCGCAGCAAAAGCGCTGTGCCGAACACGAGCCAGGCCGCAATCGCGCCCGCGACCGCGAGGTCGACATCGTGGCCGCGCACGAGCCCGAGCGCGATCCCTGCCGTGAACGCCACGAGCGAGACGGCGGAGACTCGCGCGATCAAGCCGTCGAGCGTCAGGAGCGACGGCGGTCCTAGCCTCAGCAGCCCGACAGGCCGTCTTTTCAGCCGGTGCTCCTGCCAGAGGTAGAGCCCCGCGAGTGCCCCGGCCAGCGCGAAGCCCGCGAAGCCGGCGACGACGAGCCCAACGTGAAGCGCGACGAAGAGATCGGAGCCCTTGCTCTGCGCCGAGCCGCCGACTCCCGCGAGCGCGAAGAGCAACGCCGCGACCGGCATCACCACGAGACCGAGCAATCGGTAGCGCGGGCTGCAGCCCCAGATCAGGTACGCGCCGACCGCGAACCAGACGAAGAGGTTGAGCGCCCCGGACCAGCTCGCCCACGGGAAGCCGTCCGCCTGCCACGCCTCGACGGCGAGCAGCCCCGTCTGCGCGAGCCATCCAATCCGCACGCCCCAGATCGCCAGACGAGTCGCCAGCTCGGGTCGGCGAAGCACCCCGACGTACGCGACGGCAGCCTCTCCGTAGGCGATCAGCGCAGGCCAGAACAGCAGCTCAGCCATTGCGCTCTCGTGCACGCTCGGCCAATGCCGTCACGTCTCGCTCCAATCGCGCGAGCTTCGCCGAGATGATCGCGACGTAGACGAGAACGGTCGCGAGCACGACGAGGTAGACCGCCGCGAGGTACTTCTCACCCGAGCTCAAGCGCCTCCCTCAACTCACGCAGCCGTAGGTCGAGGCGCTTGCCCGCGAGCTCGTTCATGTACAGCGTCGCAGCGAGGAGCAGTGTGCCGGCGAGGCAGACGCAGAACGTGAAGAACATGTCGCCGGACATCTGCGGACCGTCGCGTGTGAACACGACCGGATGGATGAAGTTCTCCGCAAGCCGGATCGCGAGGAAGCTGATCGGGATCAGCACGACGCCGAAGAGCGCGTACACCGCGGAGATGCGCGCGCGACCAGGCCCGTCCGGCAGCGAAAAGCGCAGCATGAAGTAGGCGGCGTAGAACAGGAAGAGGATGAGGAAGAGGACGAGCTGACGCTCGCCCCAGCTCCACCAGACGCCCCACGAGGTCCGCGCCCAGATCGAGCCGGTCACGAGCGTGAGCGTCCCGAAGATCGTCCCCATGTGCACCGCCGTGTAGCTCTCGAGGTCGTATCGCTGGTCACCGGTCCAGAGCAGCCGCAACGCCTTCCACGCGGCCCAGCCGAAGCCGGCGTACGCAGTGAGGGCGATCGGCACGTGGAGGTAGAAGATCCGCTGGCTCGGACCCTGGTCGGCGTCCTCGGGGACCCAGAGGAGGGCAAGCGCAACGCCAGAGACGAACACGACCGCAGCCGCGACCGCAACGTAGACGCCTCTATTCCGTGACCACGTACTCAAAGCTCGCCCACGCAAGTATCGCGAATACGCCGTCGTACAAGGCCAAGAACGCCAGATAGCGAGCCGGGTCGTCGCCCACGGCGGCACCGACCCCGCCGACGAGGATCGGGAGCGACAAGGGAAGGAAGAGGATCGGGAAAAGCAGCTCCCGCGCCCGGCCCGCGGCTGCCATCGCGGCGAGGATCGCTCCGACCGCGCAGATCCCGACGTCCGCGAGCCCGACGGCCGCGACGGTGGTCCACGTCACCGGCTCGAAGAAGAGGCCGAAGGCCGGGAGCGCGACGACCTCCGCCGCAGCGAGGAACGCGAGCGTCGCGACGACCTTCCCGAGCCAGATCGCACTGCGGTCGACAGGCGCGAGGACGAGCCCGTCGAGCATGCGCTGCTCGCGTTCGGGGATGAACGCGCGCGTGATCCCTAGTAGGGCGGTGAAGAGGATCGCAACCCAGAGCAAGCCGAGCCGATGCGCGCTCGGACGCGTCGGCGGGCAGTGCGAACCGGAACGCGACAAGCGTCGCGAGGACGAACAGCAGCATCGCCGGCAACGTCTCCCGCGCGCGCAGCTCGAGCAACAGATCCTTCCGGGCGAGCGCGCGCGACGTCGCGTGCGTAGCTCACAGCGCAACCGCTCCCGAGGCGAGCGGCGCGAGGCGCTGCGGATCGTGCGTCGCGACGAGGAACGTTGCGCTTCCGCTGCGCTCGGCGAGCTCACGGTCGAGCAGCTCGGCGCCCTCGGTGTCGAGCCCCGAGTACGGCTCGTCGAGCAGCAGGAGCTCCGGCTCGTGCAGGAGTGCTCGGCAGAGAGCCAGCCGCTGGAGCATCCCCCGCGAATACGAGCCTGCACGCTCGTTCCGTGCGGGCCAGAGCGCGAAGCGCTCGAGCAGCATCCCGATTCGCTCCCGAGGCTCGGGCACGCGGTAGAGCCGGGCGTAGAGCCGCAGGTTCTCGATCGCCGTGAGCTCCGCGATACACGAGCGGCTCGTGGCCGAGGAACCCGAGCTGCCCGCGCGTCACGTCGACCTCGAGCTCGCCCGCGGTAGGCGCCGCGAGCCCGGCCACGAGACGCAGGAGCGTCGTCTTGCCCGACCCGTTCCGCCCGGTGACGAGCGTGAACCCTCCTCGCGCGACGTCGAGGTCCACGCCGCGCAGCACCCGTTTCGCGCCGTAGCGACGCTCGAGCCCGCGTGCGCGGATCACGGCGCGACCAGCTCGTCCCACATCAACCCGCCGCCGCGTTCGAGCCGAGTCACGGCGTCACGTTTGAACGTGCTCTGTCGCCTCTTCGGCCAACAGCCGCAAAGCGTGCTCGAGCGCGGGGCGGAGCACCGCGTACCCGTCTCGGCAGCCACCGATCGAGCCCGGAAGGTTCACGACGAGCGTGGTCCCGTGCACACCCGAGGTCCCGCGCGAGAGCAGCCCGTGCGGCGTCTTCGCGATCGCGTCCGCCCGGATCGCCTCCGAGATCCCCGGCGCGACGCGGTCGAGGACCGACGCGGTCGCCTCCGGGGTCACGTCGCGCGGCGCAAAGCCCGTGCCGCCTGTCGTCAGCACGAGCGACACGCCGACGGAAAGCGCGGTGACGGCGCGGGCGATCTCGTCGACGTCGTCGGCGACGACGCGGCGCTCAACGTCGTACCCGTCCGCCTCGAGGAGCGTCGCGAGCAGCTCGCCGCTCTCGTCCCGGCGCGTCCCGGCAGCGACGCCGTCGGAGACCGTCAGGACCGCGGCCTTCATTGTTTCGTCTTCTCCACGAGCCGGACGTCGCCGATCACCATCGACGTGTCGATCGCTTTCGCCATGTCGTAGACCGTCAGCGCCGCGATCGTGGCGGCCGTGAGGGCTTCCATCTCGACCCCCGTCTGCGCCGTCGTCTCCGCGACGGCGGTGATCCGGACGGCGGCGTCACCGACGTCGAGCGAGACCTCGATGTTCGTCAGCGGGAGTGGATGGCAGAGCGGGATCAACTCCGCCGTCCGCTTCGCAGCCATGATCCCGGCGACCTGCGCCGTTGCCAGCGCATCGCCTTTCGGAAGCTCGCGAAGCCGCCGAGCCGTCTCCGGCGCCATGCGCACGTCGGCCGCCGCGACGGCCCTTCGGCGCGAGGCCGGCTTGCCGCCGACGTCCACCATGCGGACCGCGCCCGAAGGATCGACGTGCGAGAGACCGCTCACGCTGCAGACCCTAGCTTCGAAACGAGGCCGCGCCCTCGAGCGCGCGAAGCTCCTGCTCGAGCCACGCCGAGATGTCGTGCTCGCGAACGCGGGCGCGGATGGCTTCGATCCGGCGATGCCGCTCCTCCGCGCCCATCTCGAGCGCCAGGTGGATCGCGCGCGCCTGTCCTGCGACGTCGAACGGGTTGACGCTGAGCGAGAAGTCGCCGAGCTCGTCGTGCGCGCCGGTGTTCTCGGACAGCACGAGCACCCCGTCGCGCGTGTTCACGAGCGGCGCCTCCTTTGCAACGAGGTTCAACCCGTCGAAGACCGCGTTGACGAGCAGCACGTCGTATTGCTTGTACGCGGCCACGGAGCTTGCGAAGTCGTCCTCGATGCGCAGGTCGATCGGAATCCAGCCCGCCCGCACGTAACGGTCGTTCACCCGGCGCGCCTCACGCTGGATCGCGCCGAGGTACTCGGCGTACTCCGGAATGTCCTGGCGCGAGGGGTCGAGCAACGCGAGCATCCCGACGCGCCGATGCATCTCCGGGTGCTCGTCGAGGTAGAGCTCGAACGCGCGAAACCCGCGCACCACGTTCTTCGAAGGATCCGTGCGATCGACGCGAACGATCAGCTTCTCGGGCCGGCCTGCCTCGAGCGCACGCTCCGCGGCGAGCACCGCCTCGCTCTCGGCGAGCGCGTCGAACTCGCGCGCGTCGACGGAGATCGGGTTTGCGGTGACCCTGATCTCGCGGGCGCCGATGGTCAAGGGTCCCTCTGGCGTCGTCGCACTGTGCGCCGACGAAGTCCTCGCAGCAGCGCAGGAAGCTGCGGCTCCAGCGCAGCGTGTGGAATCCGACGACGTCGTTCGCGAGGATCCCCTCGTGGATCTGCTGGCGGATCCCGAGCGGCAACACGTGCCAGTAGTCCGCCTGCGCCCACGGGATGTGCACGAAGTGCTGCAGCGTCGCGTCGGGCCGGGCCTCCCGCACGAGCCGCGGCGCGAGGTACAGGTGATAGTCGTGGAAGAACACCGATGCGCGTGGCTCGCGCTCGAGCTCGTCCAGCACCGCCGCGGCGAAGTTCCGGTTCACGACCTCGTAGCCCTCCGTCCAGGCGCGGTGCAGGCCGTCGTCGAGGCTCGGCTCGTCCTTGAGGTCCCAGAGGTAGTGCTGGATGAACCAGAGCATGGGGTTCGCAACGACGTTGTAGAACCAGTCGTACGCCTGTGGGTCGTGCGCGACGAGCCGAAGCCGAAAGGTGGAGCCCTCGCGGGACGTCTCTTCGAAGGCGGCTCCATCGTTGTCCAAGGAGACAACGAGATCCTCTGCGGTCATCGCACTCGCGATCCAGGTCACGTCGTGGCGGTCGAGCAACCCGCGGAGTGCCGTAACGAGGCCGCCGCCACCGCGGCGTGCGGCGCGCGTCCCGTCCGCTGCTCGCTCGTAGGACGCGGGGCCCCGGTTCGAGACGACGATCAGCTTGCGGCGCTCGGCCGCCATCGGGCCTATCCCGCCGCGGCGGTCGCGAGGTCGACGCCCTCGGTCTCCAGACCGAGCAAGACATTGAAGAGCGCCAGCCAGTCGCGAAGGAGCCGCGGCGTGAGGAAGTGCCTGCGAACGTGCTCCTTGCCGGCGAGGGCCAGGCGGCGCGCATGCTCCGGGTCGGCGAGCGCGACCATGCAGGCCTCGGCGCACTCGCTCGAAGACGAGACGAGCCAGCCCGTCTCTCCGTGGATGATCTGATCGACGATCCCGCCCGCCTTGCCGCCGACGGTGGGTCGTCCCTTCCAGAGCGCCTCGCTCACCGTGAGCCCGAAGCCTTCCCGGATCGACTTCTGGATCACCGCGGCGGAGTGCACCTGGAACGCGTTCACCTCGACCGAGCCGACGTTGTTCAGGTTCGAAAGGATGTAGATGTCCGGGTCGCCCGCGGCGTAGGCGACGGTCTGGTTGTAGAACTCCCAGCCCTCCGGGTCGTCGTGGGCCATCGAGCCGACGAGCGCTAGCTGGACGTCGGGGTGCTCCTCCTTCACGAGCCGGTACGCGTCGATCACGCCGAGCGGGTCCTTCCACGGGTCGAACCGCGAGACCTGGGTGAGCAGCGGCCGCGAGACGTCGATCCCGAACTGGTCGACGATGTACGCCGCGTCCTCGGGTGAGAGTGCCATGTTCTTTGGCGCAAGCGGATCGATCGCGGGCGGCCAGATGAAGGCGCGCTCGTTCAGCTCGGGCGGAACGTAGTCGCGGCGGTGGAAGATCGTCGCCGCGTAGCGCCTGATCGAGGGGAGCAGGAAGTCGAGCACCTGCCGGTTCGGCGTCGAGAGGTCGATGTGACAGCGCCAGATCCAACGCGCGCGGGACGACGGGAACCAGTCGATCATCGCCCCCGGCTGCGCGTCGTGGACGATCACGAAGTCGTAGTCGTCGACGAACTCCTTCGCGTTCAACTCGTTGTAGCGCCGGTAGATCGCCTGCTGCTCCTCGTCCAGCCCCTGCGGGTTCCCCTGGAGCGCGTTGTGGATGGTCTTCGTGACGTTGAAGAACTCGTCGGCCCCACGGATGATCAGCCAGTCCGTCTCGAGGCCCGCGCTCTGCATCAGCGGCACGAGGGTGTAGTTGATCTCCGCCACACCGCCGCCGAACGCGGTCGCGGAGACATGCGCGACGCGTTTGCCTGCCAGCGGCTCGGCCAGCCGCCGGATCTCGTCCATCAGCCCGCGCGTGGCGATAGTCGCGTAGTCCGCGAGTGACTTGTGTCCGACGTTGACCGCTTGGAGCACGGCGTTGGAGACTAGTCGCGCGGCCGGATCAACCGTCGAGCACCTTCACGAAGCGCAGCCGCGACCCGCGGCCGTCTTCGCCCACCCCGATCTCGACGTCGTCGGCGATCGAGCGGATGATCGCGATCCCGAGTCCTCCCTCGGCGAGCTCGTCGCCCGCGCCGCCCCCGCCCGGCTCGGCCGGTTCGAAGCCGGCGCCGTCGTCTGCGACCTCGATCACGAGACGGTCCGGGTGCAGCTCGTAGCGGATGTCGACCGAGCCGTGATCGTTGCCGTACGCGTGACGGACGGAGTTCGAGCACGCCTCGGTCAGCGCGAGCTTGAGGTCGGCAAGGGTCTCGTCGCCCAGCGGTCGAAGGCGGGAGATCCCGGTCAGGGCGAGCCGGCACAGGGTGATGTACTCGGCTTTCGCGGGGATCGTCAGCCGGACCTCGCGGATCGCAGCGGCAGCCTCGTTCACGCGCTCATCCAGGTCGGCCGTCGCCATCCACGTGGGAGTTCCCTAGGAATACGCATCTGAAACTACCGGATCCTGTTTTTTCCCACACCCGAAGAGCGCTCCGAGCGAACTTCTACCCAGATGCGGCCGGCGCTAACGCTCGCCGAGGCGAATCGCGACGCGGACCCGCTTCCCGTCGCGCACGACCGTGAAGACGGCGACCTGCCCGGGCTCGAGCCCGGTCACGAGCCGAACCACGTCGTCGGCGCTCCGAACCGTCTGGCCGTCGATCGCGACGATCACGTCCCCGCCCACGGGGAAGTTCAGCCCGTTGAACTCCTCCTCGCGGACCGCTGGCCTGATCCCTGCTCGAGCGGCGGGGCTCCGGGGCCGTACGACGTTCACGACCGCTCCACGCAGCACGGGATAGCGGAACCTGCGCGCGAGCGTCGGCGTCAGGTCGCTCGTCGTGACCCCGACGTACGCGTACTTCACGGTTCCGGTCTGGACGAGCTGCTCGAGCGAGCGTTTCGCGGCGTTGATCGGGATCGCGAAACCGACGCCTTCGTTCTGACCCGTGTCGGTGCGGATCTGGGCGTTGATCCCGATCACGCGGCCGCGCGCGTCGAAGAGCGGGCCGCCGGAGTTGCCGCGGTTGATGGGCGCGTCGATCTGGATCGCGTCGACGACGTTGTAGATCGAGGTCAGGGACGCGATCGAGCGCTTGGTCGCCGAGACGACGCCCACCGTGAGGGAGCTCTCGTTGCCGAACGGGCTCCCGATCGCGGCGACCGGCTCGCCGACCACGACCGCGCTCGAGTCGCCGAGCGGCACCGCCGAGAGCCGGTGCGCGGCGCGATCGACGCGCAGCACCGCCACGTCCGTGAAGGGGTCGTAGCCGACGATCCGCCCGGGCACGCGATCGCCGTCGGAGAACTGGACGTAGACGGTCCGGGCCGATTCCGCGGCGCCGGCGGTCTCACCGGCCGTCGTCACGACGTGCGAGTTGGTCATGACGAGCCCGTCGGTCGAGACGACGAACCCGGAGCCCTGCGATGCGCCGGCCGCGTCGTCGCTCTCTTCACCGAAGAACGCGAAGATCGTCACCACCCCAGGGGAGCGGGCTTCGTAGATCTCGGCCGGCCTGAAGTCGCCGCCGACGAGGGGCCTGGCGGCACCCCGTAGCGGCGTCGACGCGGGGTCGCCCGAGCTCTTGCCGGGCGCGCCGACGATCACCGTGTCGGTGTCGCCGATCCACCCGGCCGCCGTCCCGATCCCGATCGCGGCGAGCGCCCCGAGGATCGCGGTCGCAAGCGAGACGAGCACGACGGAGACCGGGCGCACCGAGCCACTGTAGCCACGGCCGACGCGAGGCCGTTTTCCACGGAAATGCAGCTACGCGGCCGGGGGCAACGCCAGCCGGAAGACCGTCGAGCCGGGCCGTGACTCGAGCTCGATCGCCCCGCCCATCAGCTCCGCGAGCTCTTTCGCGATCGCAAGGCCCAGCCCGCTCCCCGCCGCGACGTTGCCGTCGACCCGGTAGAAGCGGTCGAAGACCTGTCCCTGGTGCGTGGGAGGGATCCCCGGGCCTTCGTCCTCGACCTCCAGCACCGCCCGACCGTTCTCCCGGCCTGCACGAATCCGAACCATCGTCCCGGGAGGCGTGTGGAGCAGCGCATTCTCGACGAGGATGCGGCCGATCTGAAGCGTCCGCTGCTCGTCGCCGACGGCCTCCGCCGGCCCGTCGAGCTCGGTCTCGATCGGATGATCCTTCGAGCGGGCAACTGCCTCGAACTCGCGGCAGATCGAGCGGGCGACCGCGCCGAGGTCCAGCGGGTCGCGGTCGAGCTGCACGCGGCCGGCGTCGAGACGGGAGAGGTCGAGCAGGTCGGTCGCGAGCTTCGTCAGCCTTGCGACCTGCTCGCGGGCAGTGCCGAGGAACTCCTTCCGCGTCGCATCGTCGAGCTCCTCGTCGTCGAGCAGCTCGAGGAAGCCGCCGAGCGAGAAGATGGGCGTCCGGAGCTCGTGCGACGCGTTCGCGATGAACTCCCGCCGCGCCCGCTCGAGACCGGCCAGGCGAAGGCGCATCCGGTCGAACGCCGCCGCCAGCTGGCCGACCTCGTCACCGCCGCGGTCGACGATCGGCTCGTCGAAGCGGCCGCTGGCGATTCGGTCGGCAGCCCGCTCGAGGCGCCGCAGCCGCCGGGCGAAGAGGTAGGCGGCGCCGTAGCCCATCGCGAGCGAGAGGAGCAGGGCGACCGCCCCGGCGAGCAGCAGCCGGCGTCGCACGAGTGCGACGTTCGACAGCGTGTCCTCGAGGGGAGCGCGAAGGACGAGCACGGTGTCCTGTGCGAGCGGAATGGCGGCCTCGGCGTAGGGCTTGCCGCCCCGCTCGAGCCGCCCGCTCTCGGTCTTCCGGGTCTCGGCCGCCCGAACGGCGATCGGGTCGTCGATCTGGAGTGACGACGTGGACTGCGAGTCGGCGAGCGGGAGCACGGTCGGCTCGGTCGCCTCCAGCAGGAGAGGGTTCACGATCATCACCCGAGCGTTGACGCTCGGGGCGCTGTCCTCCACGAAGACCTGCCACCGGTGCGAATCGGGTGGAACCCGTGCGGCGAGGTTCTCGCCGAGCGGAACGAGCTGATCGATCTTCGAGTCGACGAGGTTCCGCTCGAGGATCGGGACGAGGCCCGCGTAGACGATCGCGAGCGCCGCCGCGACGACCGCCAGCAGCGCGAGGCTGAGCCGGGCGCCGACGCTTCGGAAGAGGCTCACGCCGCGAAGCGGTAGCCGGCGCCGCGCACGGTCTGCAAATACCGCGGCTCGCTGGGGTCGGGCTCGAGCTTCTCCCGCAAATGCCGGACATGGACGTCGATCGTCCGGGGCTCGCGATAGTCCGAGCCGCCCCAGAGCGCCTCCAGCAGACGCTGCCGGGAGAAGACGACTCCCGGGCTCGAGGCAAGCGTGCGGAGAAGCTCGAACTCGACGTACGTCAGCTGGACCGGCTTCCCAGCGACCTCGACCATCCGCCGAGCGAGGTCGATCTGAACCTCGCCGGCCTCGATCGTCGGACCCTCGCCCGTTGCCTGCCGAGGCGACGAGACGCGGCGCAGAAGCGCGCGGACCCGGCTTCGGAACTCCCGAATTGAAAACGGCTTGGTGATGTAGTCGTCGGCGCCGAGTTCCAAGCCGAGCACCTTGTCGAACTCGTCGTCGCGGGCGGTCAGCATGATGATCGGCACGGAGCTCTGCGAGCGGAGCCGCTTGCAGACCTCGAGCCCGTCGAGCTTCGGCAGCATCACGTCGAGCACGACGAGATCGACCGGCTGCTCGGCGAAGCGGAGCAGCGCCTCCTCGCCGTCGTGCGCGGGCACGACGCGGAAGCCGTCGCGCTCGAGCGGGTAGGTGAGGAGTCTCTGCACCGAGTCTTCGTCGTCGACGAGGAGGATGGTCGAAGCATCTGCCACGAGGTCAATGATGCCCTCCGCCCATGGGCGCCGGGAGCCGGCCCCCCTAGACTCCGTCGCCATGGCGGTTCCGCCGTCCACGCGGAGGCCGAGGCCCGGCTCTACGGAACGACCCGTGAACGCGCGGATGTACCGCGGAACCTGGCTCCTCCTCGCGATCCCGCTCCTGCTGGCCGCCTTCAGCGTCGTGCGACCGGACCCGCTCCCGGAGCCGTTCCCGCCCGCGTTCGACACCGCTTCGGCGTCCAACCTGGCCGAGGAGCTCGCGACCTTCTATCCGATGCGGCTCTCGGGAAGCGACGGTGCGGTGCGGGCGGCCGAGTGGTTCCGGAGCCAGCTGGAGCCGTACAACCTGACCGTCCGCACGCAGCCGTTCTCGGCCGACGTGCCGGGTTACGGGCAGCTCCAGATGCAGAACCTGGTGGCGACGGTCCCCGGACGCTCGGACCGCCGGATCGTCGTGATGGCCCACCGCGACGACCTCGGGATCGGACCGGGGCGGTCGACAACGCGTCGGGGACGGCTGCGCTGATCGTCCTCGCGCGCTCGTTCGCGAGCCCACCCGCGGTCGAGGACCCGCGCCAGGGACCCGCGCACACGCTCGTCTTCCTCTCGACGGACGGCGGTGCGCTCGGCGGTTACGGCGCTGCACACTACGCGGCGACCGAGCCCGAGGGTATCGACACGGTGATCAACCTCGACGCGATCGCCGGCCCCGGCCCGACGCACCTCCAGCTCGCCGGCGACCGCCCGCGCTCTCCCGGCTGGACACTCGTCCGCACCGCGTCCGAGCGGATCGCCGAGCAGACCGGGCAGCTGCCGAAGCGGCCGACCGCGGCAAGACAACTGCTCGATCTCGCCTTTCCGTACAGCCTCTACGAGCAGGCCCCGTTCGTCGGGCGCGGCGTCTCCGCGCTGACGATCACGACCCAGTCCGACGCGCCGGCGCCCGCGGCGCTCGACAGCGAGGCGCGCCTGCACCGTCTGCTTGCCTCGCCCCGCTACGGCCAGCTCGGCGGTGCAGCGCAAACGTTGATCGGCTCGATCGACCAGGGTCTCGAGGTGACGCGCGGCGGCCCGCCCTACCTCTACTTCGGCACACGTGTCGTCCGTGGCTGGGCCGTACAGCTCGTGCTCGTCGCGGCTCTCATCCCCTTCCTCGCGGTCGCCGTCGATCTCTTCGCGCACTGCCGCCGGCGACGGATCCCGCTCGGGCCCGCGGTTCGGAGCTACATCAGCCGACTCGGCTTCTGGCTCTTCGTCGGCCTCGTGTTTGCGGTCGTGGCGAAGGCCGGCGGCTGGCCACAAGGCGACCCGCTCCCGATCCCACCCGAGAGCGCCGCCGCGCACGTCTGGCCGGTCGGCGCGCTCGTCCTACTCGCGATCGTGTCGGCGCTCGGGTGGCTCGTCGCCCGCGACCGCCTGATCCCTCGGCGCGCTGTCTCGCTGGAGGAGGAGCTCGCGGGCCACACCGCCGCGTTGTTGATGCTCTCGCTGGTCGCGCTGCTCGTCGTCGCCGTGAACGCCTTCGCGCTCGTGTTCGTGCTTCCATCGCTGCACGCCTGGCTCTGGCTACCCCAGCTCCAGGCCCGGGCCGCGTGGACCCGCGTGGCCATGATCGCGGTCGGGTTCGCCGGTCCTGCCCTGCTGGTCTGGTCGTTCGCGAACCGGCTCGGGCTCGGCTGGGACGGTCTCGCGTACCTCGTCGAGCTCGTCGCGATCGGCTACGTGCCGGTGCCGCTGGTCGCGCTCTTCCTGGCGTGGCTCGCCGTCGCGGGCCAGTTCAGCGCGCTCGCCGCGAAACGCTACGCCCCCTACCCTTCCGCCCAGGAGCGCCCGCCGCGGGGGCCGATCCGCGAGCTCCTCCGCACGGTTCTCATCGCCGTCGAACGCCGGCGATCATCGACAACGGCGCGGCGCGCACTAGGTTGAGAGTGTGATGAGGCGACTCGCCCGAACCGTCGGCACGCTGATGATCATCGCGGGCCTCGGCCTGCTGGCCTGGGCGTTCGCCGTGTGGCGCTGGGAGGATCCGTTCACGAGCGTCTACACCGCGTACGAGCAGCGCGGCCTGTCCAGCGGGCTCGACAAGCGCTTCGCGTCGTACACGCCCCCCGCGCAGCCCGAGTCGCTCGACCCCGCCGAGCTCGCAGCCGAGGCGCGGCGATACCGAGCCGACTCACGAACCGGCCAGGGGATCGGACGCATCGAGGTGCCCAGGCTCGGACTGAAGATGGTGCTCGTCTACGGCACGGACCACGATTCGCTGAAGCGCGGTCCCGGCCTCGACCCGCGTACGTCGTTCCCGGGCCAGAACCGGCTGGCGTACATCGCCGGACACCGGACGACCTACGCGGCCCCCTTCTCGAAGATCGACACGCTCCGGCGCGGCGACCTGATCCGCGTCGAGATGCCCTACGGCAGGTTCACCTACACGGTCACGGGCAACCGCGTCGTCGATGCGGACGACCTCTCGGTCCTGAGGTCCAAGCGATTCGAGCAGATCGCGTTGCAGGCGTGTCATCCCCGGTTCTTCGCGTCGCACCGGTGGATCACGTACGGCCGCCTCACGAAGTTCGACCCGCCCGGCAGCGACGCAAGCTCCGCCGCCCGCAACTGACTACTGGGCGAGGGGGAGGTACGACACCTCGCCGGCGAGCTCCCCGTCGCCGCTGGGGACGAGGACGAGCGCGTCCGCGCCCGCGGCACGCACGATCATGTGGGACTCCTGCCCGCCGAGCGCTTCCAGCTCACCGTCGCGCCAGCGTGCGCGAACGAGCTCATCGCGCGCGGCGTTGCGGCGGACCGATCGAGCGAGCGGCGCCCGCCGGAACCGCGGCCCAGGGTCGCGCTCCCCCTCGAGCGCACGCAGCGCCGGTCGGACGAAGAGCTCGAAACCGACCAGGGTTGACACCGGATTCCCCGGTAGCCCGAACAGTAGTGTTGCGCCGCGCACGCCGAACGAGATCGGCTTCCCGGGCTTCACGGCAACTCGCCAGAAGAGTTCCTCCACGCCGAGCGCCGCTGCGACACGGCGCACGAGGTCGTGCGGGCCGACCGAGACGCCTCCCGAGCTGACGACGACGTCGGCCTCCAACGCACGCGAGAGTGCATCCCGATGCGCGTCTTCGTCGTCGCGCACGGGAGCCAACCGGTCGACCTCGGCACCGTGCGCGCCCAGCGCCGCAGCGAGCATCGCCCCGTTCGCCTCGTAGATCTGTCCCGGCCCGAGCGGCTCGCCGGGCGCGCGCAACTCGGAGCCGGTCGCGAGCACCGCGACGCGCGGCCTACGTGCGCAGACGAACTCCGGGATGCCGACGGCCGCGAGCGCGCCGACTTGCGCGGCGCCGAGACGCGTCCCGACTTCGACCACCACGTCCCCTGCCCGGACGTCGCCTCCCTTCGGCCGCACGTTGTCCCTTTCGACAACGGCCTGGGGCACCTCGATCACGTCGCCTGACTCGACAACACGCTCGATCGGGGCGACCGCGTCGGCCCCTTCCGGTACCACGCCGCCCGTTGCGATGCCCATCGCCTCGCCCGGACGCAGCGCCCGCGGCGCCGGCGAGCCGGCCGCGACGCGTGACACGACCGGGAGCCGCCCGGGGGTGTCGGCACTCCGGAGAGCAAAGCCGTCCATGGCCGAGCTGGCGAAAGGCGGCAGGTCGACGAGCGCGAGAGCGGGCTCCGCGAGCACGCGTCCGGCGGCATCGGCAAGCGCGACGCGTTCCCCGGGCAGGCGCTCGCTGTGCGAGAGCACCACCTCGATCGCCGCCTCGAGTGTCAGCAGGTCGGCCACGTCAGCACCCTAGTGCCGGTACCCTCGCCACGTGCTCTCGGTCGTCGTGCCGGTGTACAACGAGGAGCGGAGCGTTGAGCTCCTCTACGACGAGATCGCGAGCGCGCTCGATCCGCTCGAGCGCGCCTGGGAAGTCGTGTTCGTCGACGACGGCTCGACCGACGGATCTTTCGGCGCGCTCACTCGTCTGCACTCGCGTGCGCCGAACGTGCGCGTCGTTCGGCTGCGCCGGAACTTCGGCAAGGCCGCCGCGCTCGCAGCCGGGTTCGGCCAGGCGAGCGGCGACGTGATCGTCACCATCGACGCCGACGGCCAGGACGATCCGGCGGAGATCCCCCGCCTGCTCGCGAAGCTCGACGAGGGCTTCGATCTCGTGTCCGGGTGGAAGACGCGGCGGCGCGACCCCTGGCGACGGCGCGTCCTCTCTCGTGTGTTCAACACTGCCACCGGTTGGATCTCCGGCGTGCGCCTGCACGACATGAACTGCGGGCTCAAGGCGTACCGGGCCGAGGTCGTGAAGGGGCTCGCGTTGTACGGCGAGCTGCACCGCTTTCTGCCGGTGCTCGCATACGAGCGGGGCTACCGCGTGGCGGAGCTTCCGGTCAACCACCGGCCACGCGAGCACGGCCGTTCGCGCTACGGCCTCGAGCGGTACCTGCGCGGCTTCTTCGACCTGATCACCGTGACGTTCATGGGCCGCTACCGACATCGACCGCTGCACCTGTTCGGAGGTCTCGGGCTCGCTCTCGGCGGAATCGGGTTCCTCGTCTGCCTCTACCTGACGGTGCTCTGGCTGAGCGGGAGCGCGATCGGCCACCGGCCGCTGCTCACGCTCGGCGTGCTGCTCGTGGTCGTCGGGATGCAGTTCCTCTCGCTCGGACTGATCGGCGAGATGATCACGACGCACCACGAGGAACGAGCGCTCGAGCAGGGCCGCGACCAGCTGCACGTCGACGAGATCCTGTCCTGAAGGTCCTCTACTTCGGCACCTACGAGCGCGACTATCCGCGCAACGCCCAGGTGATCTCGTGTCTGCGCGGCGCGGGCGTCGAGGTCGTCGAGCGACACGAGCCGGTGTGGGAGGGAACGCGCGACGCGTGGCGCGCCGGCCCGATCACGGCGATGCGGCTCGCGGGCGCGGAGCTTCGACTGCTCCGGCGAACACCGGAGCGCTACGACGCCGTGATCGTCGGCTATCCCGGCCACTTCGACCTGCCGGCGGCGAGGCGGGCTGCGCGGGGTGCGCCCGTGGTCTTCAACCCACTCGTCTCGCTTGCCGACACACTCGTCTCCGATCGCGCGCGCTTCCGTTCGGGATCGCTCCCAGCGCGCGCGCTCACACTCGTGGACCGGTTCGCGCTTCGATCCGCCGACGTCGTCGTCGCGGACACGGAAGCGCACGCGCGCTTTCTCGCCGGCCTCGCCGGGCTCGACCGCGTCGAGGTCTGCTTCGTGGGCGCGGAGGAGCGGGTCTTCCGACCTCGTCCGACAGGCGCATTCACGCACGCACTCTTCGTCGGCAAGCTGATCCCGCTGCAGGGGGTCGAGACGATCCTCGAGGCGGCGCGGCTCGCGCCGGAGATCCCGTTTCGCGTGGTCGGCAGCGGACAGCTCGCCGGGCTGCTCGATCGGCGACCCGGGAACGTCGAATGGGTGCCGTGGGTCGAGTACGAGCAGCTCGACGGCGAGCTCCACGCCGCGGGCGCTGCGCTCGGGATCTTCGGCGGCTCGGAGAAGGCCGCGCGCGTGATCCCGAACAAGGCGTTCCAGGCGATCGCCTGCGGCATGCCGCTCGTCACCGCCGACACGCCCGCGGCCCGCGAGCTGCTCGTCGACGGCGAGAGTGCGCTCCTCGTCCGGCCGGGCGACCCGCCCGCGCTCGCGAGCGCGCTGCGCCGACTTGCCTCCGACGACGCGCTGCGAGCGCGCATCGCCGAGGGCGGGCTCTCCGCCTACCGCCGGCACGCGAGCGAAGACGTCCTCGGCCGCCGGTGGCGTGCGATCCTCGACCGCGCGCGGTGAGACGACCGCTCGCCCTTGCGATCGCCGCGTTCGCGGCCGGCTTCGGTGCGCTCGCCGTCTTGCGCCATCGCTCGTTTGCGACCGGCCGGTTCGACCTCGGGAACATGACCCAGGCCGTCTGGTCGACCGCGCACGGCGACCCGCTCGCGGTCACGAACCTCGCCGGGGAGCAGACGACGCGCCTCGCGTCTCACTTCGACCCGATCCTCGTGCTCTTCGCGCCGCTTTGGCTCGTCTGGCCGAGCCCCGAGATGCTCCTCGTCGCGCAGGCCGTCGCGATCGCGCTCGGCGCGCTTCCGGTGTTCTGGCTCGCGCGCAAGCATCTCGGCTCCGAGCGCGCCGCGCTGGGCTTCGCGCTCGCGTACCTCCTCTACCCCGCGACGCAGTGGGTTGCGCTCTCGGAGTTCCACCCCGTCGCGCTGGCGTGCCCGTTGCTGCTGTTCGCGTTCTGGTACCTCGACGAGGACCGGCTCGTCCCGTTCGCGATCTGCGCCGTGCTGGCATGCACGACGAAGGAGGAGATTCCGCTCGCGATCGCGGGGCTCGGAGCCTGGTACGCGCTCGCGCGAAGACGGCGTCTCGCGGGAGCGGTGATCATGGTCGCCGGAGTGTCGGCCGCAGCATTCGCCCTCGGTGTCGTCGCGCACTTCAACGATGGGGGCGACCCCTTTGCCGGACGCTACGAAGAGGTGGGCGGTTCCCCGACGGGGATCCTGAAGACGCTCGTGACCGACCCGCTGACGATCGTGCGCGCTGCCTTCGACACGCGCGGTCTGGGGTATCTCCTCCTGCTGCTCGTTCCACTCGCATTCCTTCCGCTCGCCGCACCGCTCGCGCTCTTGCCGGCACTGCCCGACCTTGCGCTCAACCTGCTCTCGTCGACGGAGACGCAGACGTCGATTCACTTCCACTACGTCGCACCGATCGTTCCCGCGCTCATCGTTGCCGCCGTCTTCGCTGCCGCCCGCCTCGACCGGCCGCTCGCAACGCCGCTCGTCGCGCTCGTCCTCGCGTCGAACTTCGTGCTCGGCGCGATCCCGCTCTGGGGGGCTCTGCCGGGCGGGGAGGATCTCCGGGCGAGGGAAGCGCTGATCAGCGACCACGACCGGGCGGCGTCGCGCGCGCTGCGGCTCATTCCCGACGACGCCGTCGTGTCGGCCTCGAACTCGCTCGGTGCGCACCTATCGAGCCGCCGGCGTTTCCTCAGCTTCCCGATCCGCTCCGACGCCGCATGGATCGTGGTGGACGAGCGCTCGCCCGGCTACCTCGACCGGTTCGCGCCGGGCCCGTATGCGATCGCCGTTGCACGGGTGCGCAGCGACCCGAGCTGGCGACTCGTCTTCGACGAGGACGGCGTGCTCGTGTTCAGACGGGGATCGTCTGGGGCAGCAGGTACGCCGTGAACGCGAGCGCGAGCCCGCGCGCCAGCCTGTCCTCCTCGACGGCGGCGAGAGGAACGACCCAGGCGAGGTACCACGGCGTGACGTAAGGAGCACACGCGAGCAGCGCCACCGACGCAAGCGCGAGCCGCACACGGCCGCGCCACGCCGCCCGCGCGAGGACGACGTACACGAACGCGAACAGCACGGCAAACATCGTGATCGCTGCGCTCTCCGGAACACCGAGCTGCGACAGTCGATGCGGGAGTGCGTAGCTCGTCGTCTCCCTCGCGTTGTCGGCAAGCGGACCGAACGCGTCGAGCCAGGCGAAGCCGTAGCGCCACGTCGCGAGACCGAAGACGAGGGCTGCCGTGAGGGCGAGCGCAGGAAGCCCAAGCCGGCGTCCTGCCGCTCGTGCACCCAGCGCGTGCAGCGGAAGGAACGCGAGCGGGACCCACTTCACCGCGATGCCGAGTGCCCAGGGGATTCCGCCCGAGCCGGCCGCAAGCGCCGCGAGGAGCAGCGCGCCGACCCACGCATCGTTGTGACCCCCGCCTGCGAGATGCACTGCGAGCAACGGGTTCCAACCGACGAACGCGGCGCCGAGCGCGTGCCGCGGCGCGAGCCGCGCAGCAAGAAGAACCGTCGCGCAGGCGGCCAGCGCGGCGAGCGTCTTGTAAGCCCACGCCGCCGCTTCGTGCGACTCGCCGACCGCGCGAGCGACCGGCTCGGACGCGAGCGTGAAACCCGGCGCATACACCGACGTCGAGTCGCGCCACTGCTCCCCGGACCAACGGAACGCCGGGTCCTCGGGGAACTCCGAGGGGGTGTCCTCGTACGGGTTCGCGTCGTGCACGGCCGCGATCCGCCCGTACATCCAGTACGTCCACGCGTCGCTCGAGAGCATGAGCGGTGCGGCGAGCGGTACGAGCTGCACGGCGAGAGCGACCGCCACCACTCCACGGAGCGGGACACCGTCGCGACCGAGCCGGCGCAGCCCGGCGAGATACGCGGCGAACGCGAGCGCGAGCAGCGCGAGAAAGGCCCACGCCCAGCCGCTGCCACCGACCAGCGCGCCGCCCGGCTGCGGAACGATCGGCGAGTCGTCGGGCCATGCGAGCGCGGTGCAGCCGGCGACGCAGGCGAGAACGAAGAGCCCCGGGGCGAGCCGGGTCAGGCCGTCACGGGATCGCAGCGCCGGGCTCGGTCGGCGGAGGCGGAGGCGGCTCGGTCGGGGCCGGCGGCGCGGTCGTCACCGGAGGCGCTGCCGGCGGTTTCGGTCCGTTCGGCGGAGGCGGTGGCGCGTTCGTGGTCGTTCCTGCCGACGGCGCGGGCGTGTACGGAACGTATTCGAGTGCGTACTGTCCCTGCTCGAAGGGGCGCCACTCCGGCTCATGCGTCGGCTGCAGCCACTCGCGCACGGGCTTGTTCTCCATCGCGACCAGCATGAAGCGCCTCCAGATGTCCGCTGGGAACGTCCCACCCGCGACCGAGATCCCGTGGACGTTCTCCATCGGGATCTGCGCCTGCGGATAGCCGACCCAGACCACGGTCTCGAGCTGCGGCGTGAACCCCGCGAACCACGCGTCGGCGTGGTTGTCGGTCGTGCCGGTCTTGCCCGCTACCGGGCGGCCGATCTGCGCGCCGACGCCCGTGCCGAAGTAGACGTTGTCCTCGAGGATCCGCGTCACCTCGGCGGCGACCCAGTCGGCCAGCACGCGCTTCCGCTTCGGCTTGCCCCAGTCGACGTCCTCGTCCTCCTTGCCGCCGGGAAGCACGACCTTCCTGATCGCCATCGGCTCGGAGTAGATCCCGCCCGCAGCGAGCGTCGCGTATGCCGACGCCATGTCGAGTGGCGACACGGAGATCGCACCGAGACCCATCGCCGGCACGATCTCGTTCGTCGGGACGGTCACACCCATCTTGCGCGCGACCGCCGCGACGTTCTCAGGGCCGACGTCGAGCGTCAGCTGCGCGTAGACCGTGTTGTCGGAGCTGAGCGTCGCACGTGAGATCGACGTCGAGCCGAGATACGAGTCGCTGTACGTCTTGACCTCCCACGGCTCGGTCAGCGGGTCCGGCTGGTAGGTGAAACGCTGCGAGCGGTAGTAGGTCGTGTCCGGGTCGACGCCCCGCTCAACGGCCGCGGTCAGTACGAACGTCTTGAAGGTCGAGCCCGCCTGCCGCCTGCCCTGCGAGACGAGGTTGTACTGGTTCTTCGTCGAGCTCGGCGTCACGGCGACCATCGCGCGAATCGCGCCGGTGGCAGGGTCGATCGAGACGACGGCGGAGGAGGGGTCGGACTTGTACGGGAGCGTGTCCTTGATCGCGCGCCGCGCGGCGATCTGCAGCTTGCGATCGACCGTCGTGTAGACGCGCAACCCGCCGGATCGCACGGTCGCGCCGCCGTATTCCTTCACGAGCTCGTTGTAGACGTACGAGAAGAAGTAGGGCTCGCGAATCCGCTGGTAGAGCTTGCCCGGCTTCAGACCGAGGTCGCGCTCTGCGATCGCGACGTTGTACTCGCTCGGCGTGATCGCGCGCGTCGAGAACATCGCGCGAAGCACTTCATCTCGACGCGCAAGCGCCCGCTCCGAATGCAGAAAGGGGTCGTACGTCGTCGGCGCCTGCGTCAGACCCGCGAGCAGCGCAGCCTGCTCCAGCGTCAGCGCGCGTGCCGGGACGGAGAAGTACGTGCGCGCCGCGGCTTCGACGCCGTACGCATGGTTGCCGTAGTAGACCTGGTTCATGTAGCCGGTCAGGATCCGTTGCTTCGACCACGCGCGGTCGAGCTTGATCGCGAGGCACGCCTCTTTGAGCTTGCGCTCCACCGTTCGCTCCCGCGAGATGTAGAGGTTGCGCACCAGCTGCTGCGTGATCGTCGAGCCGCCTTCGACGACGCGCTTCTCGCTCAGGTTCTTGAGTGCCGCGCGCGCAATGCCCTCCACGTCGACGCCGTTGTGGTTGTAGAAGCGCCGGTCCTCGATCGCAACCGTCGCCCGCGGCATCCACTTGCTGATCTTCGTCGCCGGCACCGGTTGCCGGTTGCGTTCCGCCGGGATCGAGCCGAGCAGCGAGTTGTCGACCGCGTAGACGAATGAGTTCTCGCCGATCTCGACCGGTCGCAACTGGTCGAGGTCGACGTTCGCGCACATCACCGCCGCGCCTCCGGCGCCTCCAGCGGGGAGCACGACGAGCACGAGAGCCGCCGCGGCCACGAGGATCAACGCGATCTTCTGCTTGTGGCGACGCTTCGCACGGCGTCTGCCGCGGCGGCGTCGATCGAGCTCCGGAAGCTCCAGCGGCAGGCGCGGCCTCACCCGAGCACCCCTTCCGCTCTCAGCCGCTTGTGCACGCGCAGCCGAAGCTCGTGCTCGAGCTCCTCGGCGTTGCCGCGCGGCGACGGGACGCGGACGGTCAGCGTCGCGTTTCCTTCCAGCCCACTCAGGACGACCTGCGCCCCGTCGTACTGGGCGACCTCCTCGCGAAGGGCGTCCACGGCGGCGGCGACATCCTGCGCGAGCGGCACCTGGACCTTGATCTCTGCCACCGTGTTCACGCTCCGAATCGTCGAGTTCCGGATCGTATCCGAGGCGAGTGTGTCGTTCGGGACCACGAGCCGGGCGCCGTCGGTCAGGCGGATGAAGGTGTACGTGAGGCCGATCTCCTCCACCCGTCCGCTCTGGTTGTCGATCGTGATCAGGTCTCCGAGCCGAAACGGCTGGGCGACCGCGACGAGAATGCCTGCGACGAAGTTCGAGAGCGTCTTCTGGGCCGCGAGCCCGAGGATGAGCCCGAGGATCGCCGTGGACGCGAGCACCCCGCCGGCGATCGCGCGCACAGCAGGAATCGTCAGCAGGGCGGAGAGGATCCCGACCGAGACGATGACGGTCGTCACGGTTCGACGCAGCACGCGGTAACGCGTCGCGACGACGGGGTCGAGCGTCCGCCGCGCCATCCGGCGGTCGACGACCCGCGCGGCGACGATGGCGACGAGGACGAAAGCCCCGGCGATCGCGATGCGGTCCCAGTCCATCCGCGTGTATTCCCTAGGGATCGAGCGGCTTCCTGCCGGAGAAGCCCTCGTCGATTCCGTGCCAGTAGTCGATCTCGTCCTCACCGAGCCGCCAGCAGAGGAATGCCTCGATGCCGTCGACCTGGGCGGGGAAGTCGACGAGCCCCGTGTCCGCGTCCTTGACGACCCCGCCGAGCTCGTGGATCGCGTTGACGCAACGGGCGACGCCGGCATGCTCGTGCGCGACCCGCTCGTCGAGCGTGGCCATGCCTGTCGGATCGACGCCGCCGCCGTTCCCTGCGATCTGCTGCGCGAGCTGCTTCCGCTCGGATCGGGCCGCCGCGAGCGACGCTCGATGCTCGACGAGCTGCTCGGTCAGCGGCCGTACCTGGGCGAGCAACGCGTTGGCCTGCTCGCGGGTGAAGTGCCTCTGCGCCACCCCCGTATGATCGAGAGGAAGGTGGTCGCCAGTCAACGAGAGTCGTCGGAACGCGAGATCCACCCGACGAGGCTCGCGATCTGGCTCGCGCTCGTCGCGCTGATGACCGTCACGCAGCTCTACTCGCGCTACGTCGCCGAGTCCGCCCCACTTGACGATCCGCTCTACAGCTCGAGCTTCGCGGCCGCGAGCCTGACGCAGTGGATCCTGCTCGGCGCGTTCGCGCTCGGCGTTGCGGCAGGCGCCCGGCAGCTCCTCGCGCTGCGCTTGCCCCGCCGTGTGGGCCGCGCCGCGCTCGTCGCGATCGCGACGTTCGTGCTCGTCCTCGCCACCGCGGCTGCGCTGAGCGCGCTCGGCTTGAACCCGTCGAGCGAGCAGGGCCTCGTGCCGGACGAGTGGCCGCCTCCGGACGAGTCGGTGTTCGCGGTGAACGTCGTGCTCGTCGTGCTCGTCGGGCCGTTCGTCGAGGAGCTGCTCTTCCGCGGGGTCGGCTTCGGCCTGCTCCGCCCGTTCGGACGCCTGGTCGGAATCGTCGGATCGGCGGCGGCCTTCGCAGCGGTGCACGGCCTGATCGAGGGCTTCGCGCTCATCTTCCTGCTCGGGCTCGGGCTCGCGCTGATGCGAGAGTTGAGCGGCAGCGTCTTTCCGGGCTTCGCGCTGCACGCGAGCTTCAACGCCGTGGCGGTCGCCGCCGCAGCGGTCTCGGCGGGAAGCGGCTAGCGGTCTTCCTCGTCGTCGACTTCGGCGAACTGCTCCGGCGAGACGTCGTCGAGGAAGCGCTTGAACTCGGAGACGATCTCCTCCTCGTTCACCTCGTCGCCCTCGAACTCGATCGCGGACTCCTCAATCACCTGGTCGGCGGCGAAGATCGGGGCCTCGGCGCGAATCGCGAGCGCGATCGCATCGGAGGGGCGCGAGTCGACCTCGACCTCGGCCCCGTCCAGCTGCACCGTGACCTGCGCGTAGAACGTGTTCTCGCGAAGCTCGGTCACCGTGATCCGCGTGATGCGCGCGTCGAGCTCACTCAGGATCTCGGTCAGGAGGTCGTGCGTCATCGGACGCGGCGTCGTCGCACCCTGCAGCTTCATCAGAATCGCCGCCGCCTCCGGCTGCCCGATCCAGATCGGCAGGTAGCGGTTGCCGTCCTTGGTCTTGAGCAGCACGATCGGCTGCTTGCCAACAAGGTCGAAGCTGACCCCATAGATGTCCATCTCATGCATCCGGACGGCTCCTCGTCTGAGTCTAGCTCAGGCTCTTTTCCTCAAACGAAACGCGAAAACGCCGGCGCCGGGCCGGCGTTTATGGGCGATCGTGGATTCGAACCACGGACCTCCGCCTTATCAGAGCGGCGCTCTAACCAACTGAGCTAATCGCCCGGGGCCGCTCAGTGTAGCGGTGGTCTAATGACGAATCGTCGTTCGGCGGAGGTAGTCCTCGACGGCCAGCAGAAACGACTCGTCGCTCGCGAGCTCGGTGAGCGTGCCCTTGAGCTCCTCGTCGACCTCGGGGTCGTAGTTCAGCTCGGTGAGGAACTGCGGGAGGCGGCCGTTCTGGGACAGCGCGGCCATGCGGAGGAAGATCCGCTTCGCGTCGTCGTTCTGGGAGATCGCCTCGAGCGACTCGAGAGCGCCGCGCTGCCACTGTCCCAGCATCCGACCCTTCAACGGCCGGGCCACGCCGCCGGATACGGCCAAGGCCTACCGGGTCAGGTTCTCGAGCGCCTCCGCGAGCTCCTCGAGCTCATGCTCGTCCCGGAACTCGACCACGACCTGGTCGGCGCCGACGCGTGCCCGGAAGCCTGTCGCCCGCTCGAAGGCGTCGCGAACTCGCGTGGCGAGGGCGGGGTCGACCGCGCTCTTCTTGCGCGGCTTGCGCTTCGCGCCGGCGTCCTGGGCCGCGCGCTCCGCGGCTCTGGCGGACAAACCCTGCTCGACGATCCGCCTCGCGAGCTTCTTCTGGCCCTCGCGGTCCGGAACGGCGAGGACCGCGCGAGCGTGGCGCTCGGTCAGGTCGCCGCGGGCGAGCATCCAGAGCACGTCCTCGGGGAGCTCGAGCAGGCGCACTCGATTGGACACCGTGGGCTTCGCCTTGCCCACACGCTCGGCCACATCGCCGAGCGAGAGCCCGAACTCGTCGATCAGCACCGCGTAGGCCCGCGCTTCCTCGACCGGGGAGAGCTGCTCGCGCGCGACGTTCTCGACGAGCGAGAGCAGGAGCGTGTCGCGATCGTCGGCGTTCCGGATCAGCGCGGGCACGTTCGGCAAGCCCGCGTCCTTCGCGGCGCGCCAGCGGCGTTCGCCTGCGATCAGCTCCCAGCCGCCCTCGGGACGGGGCCGGACGACGATCGGCTGGAGCAAGCCCTGTGCACGCACGGACGAGGCGAGCCCAGTGGCCGCATCGGGCTCGAAGCGCCGACGCGGCTGGCGCGGGTTCGGGTGGATCTGCTCGACCGGCAGCTCGGCGAGCTCCTGGCCCCCTTCGCGACCGCCGATCAGAACCTCGAGGCCTTTGCCCAGGCCCTTGCGCTTCGGGGCTGGGCTGTTCACGCGGTCACCGGCTGACGTGCGAAACGCAAGCCAGGCAAGGACGCAGGGAGCGTTCGTAGCCGGAGGCTACGGGCGCGACTGAGGACGCGGCATGGCGCTGCGTTGCAGCCGTCAGACGGGGGCTGCGGGGACAGCCCAGCCCCGAATTCAAGCGCGCTCGACAAGCTCCATCGCCACCTTCCAGTACGCGTCGGCGCCGGGCGAGCGGCGGTCGTACGCGATCGCGGGGAGCCCGTGGCTCGGCGCCTCGGCGAGCCGGACCGAGCGGGGCACGGTCGTCTGGAAGACGAGGTTCCCGAAGTGCGTGCGCACCTCGCGCTCGACATCCTGCGCGAGCCGGGTTCGCGCGTCGACCATCGTGAGCAGGAGCCCCGCGACGGCGAGCCGCGGGTTGAGCCGGGTCTTGACGAGCTCGATCGAGCGCAGGATCTCCGCCAGGCCCTCGAGCGCGTAGTACTCGGCCTGAACCGGCACGAGCACGCGATCGGCCGCAGCGAGCGCGTTGACCGTCAGCGGGCCGAGCGAGGGCGGGCAGTCCAGGAAGACGTACGCGTACTCGTCGGTCCCGCTCGAAAGCGACTCCGCGAGGTACCTGTCGCCGTCATCGCGGCGCGCGAGCTCGACGACGGCGCCGGCAAGCGCCGACTTGGACGCGACGAGCGAGAGGTTCGCGAAACGGGTCGGCTTCGCGAGCTCGACGAGGGGCACACCGTCGAGCAGGTCGTAGCTCGAGGTCCCGTTGGCGCTTTCGCCGAGGCCTGAGGTCGCGTTCGCCTGCGGGTCGAGGTCGACCACCAGCGACTTCTCCCCGGCCTCCGCGAGACAGGCGGCGAGGTTCACCGCGGTCGTGGTCTTCCCGACGCCGCCCTTCTGGTTCGCAACCGCATAGATCCGTGCCACCCGGCCAGCCTACTCAGCCGAGCGGACGCTTTTTCGCAACGCCGGCTCGCCGGGGAAATCCGTCCGGTGTGTACGCGACTTTCGGAATCACGAGCAATCCGGCCTCTTCCGAGACCTGGCCGCCGCCGATCCGGTCTGCGACACGCTGGACGTGTTCCACGTCGGCGCTCGGCCCGACGTAGAGGACGACCGCCCCTCCTGGAGCGACGAGCGGAAGGCACCACTCCGCGGCCACGGGCGGTGAGGCGAGCGCGCGCGCAACTGCGACCCCGTGCTGATCCGTTGGCTGGTCCTCCGCCCGGCCACGGATCACGTGCACGTTCGGAAACTCGGCCGCCAGGCGCACGAGTGCCTCTGCTTTCCGCTCCTGCGCCTCGAGGAGCGTCACTTCGCGGTCCGGAAACGCGTACGCGAACGGGATTCCCGGCGAACCGCCACCCGAGCCAACGTCCACGATCGAACCCTCGAAGCGTGAGACGACTTCCACCGCCTCGAGTGAGCGCTCGACGTGCTCACGCCAAGCCTCCTCGGGGTCCTTGATCGCGGTCAGGCCCGGAGTCGCGACGAGCTTGGCGATCCAGCGCCGGAGGCGCTCGTCACTCACTCGTCACGACGACAAAACGGTTCGGCTCTGCGCCCTCGCTCGCCGTCTCGACGCCGGGAAACTCCTTCAACCGCAGGTGGACGATCTTGCGCTCGATCGACGTCATCGGCTCCAGCTCGGCTCGCCCGTCCTCGAGCGCGCGCTGCGCGGCCCGCACAGCCATCGTCTCGAGCGTCGCGCGACGCCGGTCGCGATAGCCGGCCGCGTCGACGACGACGTCTTTCGCACCTTCGACACCGCCCCGGCGAGCGACGGCGTTCGCGAGGTACTGGATCGCATCGATCGTCTGCCCGTGCTTGCCGATCAGCAGGCCGAGCTCGGCGCCGCCGCAGACGACGTGGATCGCCTCCTCGTCCTCGCGCACGTCGATCCGGCAGCGCACACCAATCCCTTCGGCGACACGCTCGACGAGCTCGCGCGCCTGCGCGGCCTGAGCGCTCTCGTTACGCGCTTCCTGCACCGCGCTCTCGTCGACGACCGCAACCACGCGTGCCGGCGCGAAGCCGACGCCCAGCAAGCCGCGTTCCCCCTCGGTCAACACCTGGAAGCGCACCGCGTCTTTGTCGAGTCCCGGGTGGAGATACTCGAGCTCCCGCAGCGCGGCCCACTTCGCCTCGCCGACGGTCTCGCCCGTCGTCTCGACCCGAAGCGGCTCGTCGCTCATCGCCGCGCGCGCTTCTTCTTCCTCTTGACGCGGCGGGGCGGCGCTGGTGCCGCCGCCTGAGCCGTCGCGGGCTCCGGCTTGTCCTTGCCGTTTCCGCCGGGCGCCGTCCGCGAGCTGCGCTTCTCCGGCGCAACCGGCTTCGGGCGAAGCTGCCGCGTCACGAGCCCCTGGCCGGTCGTCCAGAGGTTCGTGGTGACCCAGTAGATCATCAGCCCGGCCGGGAAGTTGATCACGAAGAAGAGGAAGATCAGCGGCAGCGCGAGCAGCAGGTAGCGCTGCATCTTGTCCATCGTCGTCGACATGAAGAACGTCGATGCCGTCTGACTCGCGGCGTAGAGGATCAGGAGCACCACCGCGGAGAGCGGGTCCGAGCTGAGAGGCTGGGTGATGTCCGGCACGAGGTTCCACAACCACCCGAGCTCGGAGCCCGGGTACTGGGGGAAGACCTCCTTCTCGAAGTCCTTCAGGACGAAGAAGAGCGCGAGGAAGACCGGGATCTGGAACAGGATCGGCAGGCACGACGAGGCCGGGTTGATCTTGTTCTCCTTGTAGAACTTCATCAGCTCTTCCTGCTGCTTCGCCCGGTCGTTCTTGTAGCGCTGCTGGATCGCCTTCATCTCAGGGGCGTGGCGCTGGAGCCGCTGCATCGAGTGGATCTGCCGCACGGTCAGCGGAAGCAGGATCGTCCGGACGATGATCGTCGTCGCGACGATCGCCCAGGCCCAGGTCAGACCGCCCGTTGTATGCAGCCACTCGAGAAGCGCCGTCAGCGGGCGCTCGATCGGCTCCAGGATGAAGAGGGGCGTCATGCCGGGTCGAAGCCTCCGTGACTCCACGGATTGCAGCGGAGCAGCCGCCACCCGGTCTTCAGGGACCCCTTGACGAAGCCGTGCGCCCGGAACGCGTCGAGCGCGTACTGCGAGCACGAGGGGTGGTACTTGCACGTTCCGGCGGGAACGAGACGTCCGAGCGTGAAGCGGTAGCCGTGGACGAGCCCGATCCCGACGTACCTCATGCCGTCGCCTTCTGGAGGACCTCGTCGACACGCTCCTGGAGCCAGTCGAAGCCGCGCGACTGGACCGCTTCCGGCAGTCCGGGCCGTGCGATCAGCACGTAATCCTTCCCCGCCGGCACGCGCTCGAGCATCGCCCGCCAGCTCTCACGAAGCTGCCGTTTGAGCCGGTTGCGCACGACCGCGCCGCCGAGCTGCTTCGGCACGGCGATCCCGAGCCGCGGGTCCTCGGCCGCCTCCGGACGGTCGAACCAGTACAGGACGAGAAAGCGTGTCGACACGGATCGTCCTTGACGGTAGACGGAGTCGAAGTCCCGCGAGCGCGAGAGGCGATGTCGACGCTGCACGCCGGTCAGGCAGAGAGGCGCTTGCGGCCGCGCGACCGGCGCCGCTTCAGGATCATGCGACCCGCGCGTGTCGACATGCGCGCGCGAAAGCCGTGTTTGCGCTTCCGGCGGCGAACGTTTGGCTGGTAGGTGCGCTTCACGAAGGACTCGTTCGAGGCAAAATTCGCGCCCCTTCCGGGGCGATCGGCCAGTATAGACAAGCGGCTGCGAGCGACGTTTTCCACAGGGTGAAGCACCTGCAGAAGCAAGGAAAACGGGGCGCCGTCCACACCTGTGGAGAGTCGTGTGGGTTGTGACGTTCTCCCTGCAAATGGGCCGTTTTTCGTCCAGAGGTCCGTGTGTTGTGACGACGCAGAGAGGCTGCTATTGTCGCTCGCTCGCGCGCCCCCAGTTGAAGGAGCTTCCCACCTCGGTGGAACACCAAGTCGAGCTGACTGCCGAGAGTCTTTGGGGCGAGGTCTCCAGTCGGCTCAGGGGAGCGTTGAACGACACCACGTACCGCACGTGGTTCGACGACGTCGAAGGTGAGGACCTCACCGACGACACCTTCGTCCTCCGAGTGCCGAACGATTTCGCCCGAGAATGGATCGAGGGGCACTTCCTGGGTCTGATCAAGGCCGCACTCAAGGACTCGATCGGCCACGAGCGGCGGGTGAGCCTGAGGGTGGTCGAAGAGCGCTCCGCCGGCCTGCCCGAGCCGCTTCCGGCCGAGGTCGAGCGGCCGCCGAAGCGGGGCGAGGCCGGGATGAACCCGAAGTACATCTTCGACCTCTTCGTGATCGGCTCGTCGAACCGTTTCGCGCACGCGGCCGCGCTCGCCGTCGCGGAGGCGCCGGCGCAGGCCTACAACCCGCTCTTCATCTACGGCGGAACGGGGCTCGGCAAGACGCACCTGATGCAGGCGATCGCCCAGTACGTGATGCAGCACTCCCGCGACCTGAGCGTCCGCTACGTCACGAGCGAGACCTTCATGAACGACTTCATCAACTCGCTTCGCGACAAGCGGATCGAGGGCTTCAAGCAGCGCTATCGCGCGTACGACCTCCTGCTCGTCGACGACGTGCAGTTCTTCGAGCACAAGGAGCGGATCCAGGAGGAGTTCTTCCACACGTTCAACTCGCTCTACGAGGCCGGCAGCCAAATCGTGATGTCCTCGGACCGCCCGCCGCGCGAGATCTCGACCCTCGAGGAGCGCTTGCGCTCACGCTTCGAGTGGGGCCTGATCACCGACATCCAGCCCCCGGACCTCGAGACCCGGATCGCGATCCTCCGCAAGAAGGTCAAGACCGACGGGATCCACGTGCCCGACCCACAGGTGCTCACCTTCGTCGCGAGCCGGATCGAGTCGAACATCCGCGAGCTCGAGGGAGCGCTCACGCGGGTCGTCGCCTTCTCGTCGCTGACGGGCCGGCCGATGACGGTCGAGCTCGCCCAGGAGGTTCTGAAGGACGTCTTCCCGCAAGGCGATGCAGCCGAGGTCTCGATCCGCCGCATCCAGGAGACGGTCTCCGAGCGGTTCAATATCTCGCTCGCCGAACTGACCGGCGAGAAGCGCTCCCAGAACATCGTCTACCCGAGGCAGGTGGCGATGTATCTCTCGCGTGAGCTCACCGACTCGTCGCTCCCGAAGATCGGCAAGGAATTCGGGGGTCGCGACCACACGACGGTGATCCATGCAACGTCGAAGATCGCCCGCTTGATTCGGGAGGACAGGTCTGTGTACAACCTCGTCCAAGAACTCACAGCTCGGATCAAACAGGTCCGGTAGCGGCTACGCCTGTGCAGAACCTCATTTCGTCCCCAGCCGCTCTCCCGGGTGCGAAGTCGCCCGCAGAGCCAAGGGCGACCGTCGTCCCCGGTCCGCACACCCCCTACTACGACTTCTAGAATCTTTTAAAGAATGACAGACATAGAAGCAGTGGCGGTCGGTTCGGGGATAAAGCTCACCTGTTCACGAGACGAGCTCTCGCAGAAGCTCAGCGTGGTGGCACGCGCGGTGTCGGCGAGGACAACCGTGCTCGTGCTCGGTGGCATTCTGATTCGTGCCGAGAAGGGCGAGGTGCAGTTGGCCGCCACCGACATGGAGCTCTCACTGCGGACGTCGCTCGAGGCGGAAGTCGAAGGCGAAGGCGCTGTCGTGGTCCCCGGCAAGATGCTGGTCGATCTCATTCGCCTGTTGCCCGACGAGGACGTGCAGATCGAGCATCGTCCCGACGAGGGTGTCGTTCGCGTCGAATCCGGGTCGTACACGTCGCGTCTGCACACGTACAACGTCGAGGACTTTCCGCGACTCCCCGACGTCGAGTCGATCGGGACGTTCAGCGTCGACCGCGAGGCATTGCTCGACACGGTCGGTCGCGTCTCGCGTTCCGCGTCGCGTGACGAGTCGCGCCCGGTGCTCACCGGCATCCTTGCCCGCTTCGAGGCCGGCAAGCTCGTGATGGCCGCGACCGATTCGTATCGGCTCTCGGTCAAGGAGACGCCGATGGAAGGCGACGCGCCGGAGCTGGAGGCGATCATCCCTGCCCGCGCGCTCACGGAGGTCACGCGCATCGCGGCCGGAGCCGACTCGCTCGAGCTCGGCGTGCACGAGAACCAGGTTGTCTTCGTGGCCGACGGGGTCACGCTGACCACGCGCCGCATCGAGGGCCAGTTCCCGAACTACCGCCAGTTGATTCCGGAAGCGTTCGAGCACACGGTCACGCTGCCACGAGCCGAGGCGATCGAGGTTGTTCGTCGAGTGGGCGTGATGGCGCAGCGCAACTCGCCGCTGCGGCTCCGCTTCGCCGAGGGCGAGCTGACCGTCTCCGCGCAGACGCAGGACGTCGGCGACGCGCAGGAGTCGATGCCCGCACCGTTCAGCGGCGAGCCGCTGGAGATCGGTTTCAACGCCGAGTACCTGCGTGACGGCTTCGAGGCGGTCGGCGGCGGCGAGCTCGTGGTGAAGCTGATCAGCCCGCTGCGGCCGGCCGTTCTCCAGGGCGAGAAGGACGACTTCACGTACCTCGTGATGCCGATCAGGCTCCCGACCACCTGATCGTCCAGACGGTCGCGCTCCGGAACATCCGCTCGTACGCGACGCTCGAGCTCGAGCTGTCGCAAGGGCTCGTGCTCGTCGTCGGCCCGAACGGCGCCGGCAAGACGAACCTGCTGGAGTCGCTGCACGTCGGCACGCAGGGGTTCTCGCCCCGCACCCGGAACGACGCGCAGCTCGTGCGGTTCGGCGAGACGACAGGCCGCGTCTCGCTCCGCGGGCGCCGTGCCGAGATGCAGCTCGACCTCGACGTCACGCTCGAGCCGGGGAAGGGCAAGCGTGCGAAGCTGAACGGAGGACCGTTGCGAGCCGCCGAGCTTCTGCGCGCCGAGGTGTCGACGCTCGTCTTCACGCCGGACCGGCTCGGGATCGTGAAGGGCGCGCCCGCGGTGCGACGCGCGTACTTCGACCGTGCGCTCGGGCGGTTGTTTCCCGCACGCGCGGGGTTGTCCGCCGAGTACGGCGCCGCGGTCGGCCAGCGGAACGCAGCGCTCCGGCGGGTCGCGAACGGGTTGTCGTCGCGCGACGCGATCGATCCGTGGACGGAGCAGGTCGCATCGCTCGGGACCGAGCTGGCGGCTGCACGTCGACACGCGCTCGAGTTGCTGACACCCGCCTTCGCGCAGCTCACCCTCGCGTTCGGGCTCGACGCGGGCCGCCTCGTGTACGAGGGTGGGCCCGTGTCCTCGGAGCAGTTGGACGAGAGACTCGCGCGCGATCTCGAGCGGGGGACGACGAGCCTCGGTCCGCACCTCGACGACATCGCCGTGCTGGCGGGGGAGCGCGACCTCCGGAGCTACGGCTCGCAGGGCGAGCAGCGCCTCGCGGTGCTCTCACTCCTGCTCGCCGAGGCCGAGATCCTGCTCGAGCGAAGCGACGTTCCCCCGCTTCTGCTGCTCGACGACGTGCTCTCCGAACTCGACCCCGAGCGGAGGGCGACGCTCGCGCACCTGCTCCCCGAAGGAGGCCAGACGCTCATCACCTCGACGACGTCGGATGCACTCCCGCTCGCTCCGGACCAGCTGCTCGAGGTGGCGCCGGGGACGGTGCGTGCGGCGTGAAAAAGATCGCTTCGGACGTCGCGCGCGAGCTCGGCCGGTTCGGGCCTGCCGCGGGCATGGTGCGGATCGTCGAAGCATGGCCGGCCGCGGTCGGCCCGACGATCGCACGCAACGCCTGGCCGGCGCGAATCGCCCGAGACGGGACGCTGCACGTCGCGACGAGCTCGGCCTCGTGGGCGTTCGAGCTCGCGCAGCTCGAGGCGGACGTCGTCCAGCGCCTGCGCTCGGCGACGGGGAAGGACGCTCCGGCAAAGCTGCGCTTCGCGGTGGGCAAGCTGCCCGAGCTCGGTCTCGAGGACGCTGAGCGCAGCGAGCGAACACCGGTGAAGCCCGGCCCGGAGGAGCTTCGGAGGGCGGCCGAGCTCGCCGCTTCGATCGACGATGACGAGCTGCGCGAAGCAGTCGCCAAAGCGGCCGCGCAGAGCCTCGCTCAGGGCGGCGATGACCGCGCGTTCTGATACACTTTGATGGCCCGGTAAGGCCGCGATTTGCAGGCCTTTTTTGGTTATGGCTCAAGCTAGCTACACCGCAAAGGACATCACCGTGCTCGAGGGTCTCGAGCCGGTCCGTCTGCGTCCGGGCATGTACATCGGCTCGACCGGCTCGCGGGGCCTCCATCATCTCGTCTACGAGGTCGTCGACAACGCCGTCGACGAGGCGCTCGCGGGCCACAACGACCAGATCGAGGTCACGATCCACCCGGACAACTCGGTCACCGTCGTTGACGAGGGCCGCGGCATTCCGATCGACATCGTCAAGGACACCGGCCTTCCGGCGCTGACCGTCGTGCTCACGAAGCTGCATGCCGGCGGGAAGTTCGGCGGCGACGGCTACAAGGTCTCGGGCGGTTTGCACGGCGTCGGGGTGTCGGTCGTGAACGCGCTCTCGGAGTGGCTCATCGCGGACGTGCACCGCGACGGAAAGCTCTACCGCCAGGAGTTCGAGCGTGGGGCTCCGAAGGGCGAGATGAAGAAGGTCGGCCCGACGAACCGCACTGGCACGACGATCAGCTTCCTACCCGACAAGGAGGTCTTCGAGGAGGTCGACTTCTCGGCCGAGACGCTCCAGCAGCGGCTGCGCGAGACGGCGTTCCTGACGCGCGGGCTGCGCATCAAGCTCGTCGACGAGCGCGCCGAAGGCACGACGGTCGAGTTCCACTACGAGGGCGGGATCCGCGACTTCGTCGCGTACGTGAACAGCGCGAAGGACCCGGTACATAAGCGAATCGTCTACTTCGAGAGCGAGAGCGACCAGGGCGCGGTTGAGGTTGCGATGCAGTGGAACTCGTCGTACCAGGACTCCGTCTACACGTTCGCCAACAACATCAACACCCACGAAGGCGGCACGCATCTCTCCGGCTTCAAGGCCGCGCTCACCGGCACGCTGAACCGCGTCGCGCGCCAGATGGCGCTGCTCAAGGAGAAGGAAGAGAACCTCGACGGCGAGGACGTCCGCGAGGGGCTCGCCGCGGTGATCTCCGTCAAGCTGCGCGACCCGCAGTTCGAGGGGCAGACGAAGACGAAGCTCGGCAACCCCGGGATCCGCGGCCTCGTCGAGCAGACGGTGAACGAGAAGCTCGCGCAGTTCTTCGAGGAGAACCCGACCGAGGCGCGCCAGGTGATCACGAAGGCGATCCAGGCTTCGCGCGCACGGCAGGCGGCCCGCAAGGCGCGGGAGCTGACGCGCCGGAAGAGCGCGCTCGAGAGCTCCTCGCTTCCGGGCAAGCTCGCCGACTGTCAGATCAACGATCCGGCGGCCGCGGAGCTCTACCTCGTCGAGGGAAACTCCGCCGGCGGGTCAGCCGTCGACGCGCGCGACCGTCTCTTCCAGGCGATCCTTCCGCTGCGCGGCAAGGTGATCAACTCCGAGAAGAATCGGATCAACAAGGTGCTCTCGAATGCCGAGATCCAGGCGATCATCACCGCGATCGGCACGGGGATCGGCGAGGAGTTCGACCTCGAGAAGCTGCGCTATCACCGCATCATCGTGATGACCGACGCCGACGTCGACGGGTCGCACATCCGCACGCTCATCCTGACGTTCCTCTACCGGCAGATGCAGGAGCTTGTCGAGAACGGGCATGTGTACATCGCGGTGCCGCCGCTCTATCGCGTCAAGGTCGGCAACCAGGAGCAGTACGTCGAGAAAGAGGTGCACCTCGAGGAGCTCCTGGTGCGCGAGAAGATCAAGGACTTCGACGTCGTCGATCGAAGCGGTGCGTCGCAAAAGCTGACCGAGGCACGCTGGGGACGCTTCACGCGCGCGCTCATCGAGTTCGAGGGGTGGTCCTCGCGGCTGCGCTCCGACTTCGGTCCCGCCGCCTCCGACTTCGTCGTCTCGCATCGGCTCGTCGAGACCACTGCCGCCGAGCTGAAGGACGTTGCGGCCGCGCTCGGCTCGATCGACCCGAACGGCTACGAGGTGTCCGTCGTCGAGAGCGATGCCGAGTCGTTCAAGGCGAGGGTCGTCGAGCGTGAGACGAGCGCTGCGACGCATATCACCGTCCCGGCGACGCTGCTCGCTTCGCCTGTGTACGAGAACCTCCGCAAGGCGTACGCGAAGCTCTCCGAGATCGTCGGCCCGCCGCCGTACACGATCACGTTCGGCAAGAAGACGCGTACGGCGGAGACCTTCGGTGAGCTCCGCCACCAGACGCTCGAGCTCGCGAAGGAGGGAATTGCGATGTCGCGGTTCAAGGGTCTCGGCGAGATGAACCCCGAGGAGCTCTGGGACACGACCATGGACCCGTCGAAGCGCGTGCTGGTGCGCGTCGAGGTCGAGGACGCCGCACTCGCCGATCAGATCTTCTCGACGCTGATGGGCGATCAGGTCGAGCCGCGCCGGCTCTTCATCGAGCAAAACGCAAAGGACGTTCGCTTCCTTGACGTCTGAAAATGCTGCGCATTTTCAGACGGGAAGATCGGTAACTCATGTCTGAGCTGGACACCGGAGGCCTGAACGTGGGCCGGATTGAAACCAGGGAGCTGGAGCAGGAGATGCGCTCGAGCTTCCTGGACTACGCGATGAGCGTGATCGTCGCTCGCGCGCTACCCGACGTGCGCGACGGTCTCAAGCCGGTGCATCGGCGCGTTCTCTACGGGATGCACGAGTCGGGGATGCAGCCGAACCGGCCGTACAAGAAGTCCGCGCGCATCGTCGGCGAGGTGATGGGCTCGTACCACCCGCACGGCGACTCGGCGATCTATGACACGCTCGTTCGGCTCGCGCAGCCGTTCTCGATGCGCTATCCGCTCGTCGACGGGCAGGGGAACTTCGGGAACATCGACGGCTACCCGGCGGCTGCGATGCGCTACACCGAGAGCCGGCTGAGCCGAATCGCGACCGAGCTCCTCCGCGACATCGACGCGGACACCGTCGACTTCAAGCCGAACTACGACGAGTCACGCCGTGAGCCGGAGGTATTGCCTGCGCGCTTCCCGAACCTGCTCGTCAACGGCTCGTCGGGAATTGCGGTCGGCATGGCAACGAACATTCCGCCGCATCACCTCGGTGAGACGATCGACGCGCTCGTGACCCTGATCGACGAGCCGTCGGTCGACGTGGAGCGCTTGATGCAGCACATCAAAGGCCCCGACTTTCCGACGTCCGGGATCATCGTCGGGCGTGACGGGATCCGAGAGGCGTACCGCTCGGGCCGCGGCCGGATCGTCATGCGCGCGCGCGCACACATCGAGGAGCTGCGCGGCGGCCGCACCGCGGTCGTGATCAACGAGCTTCCGTACGGCGTGCGGAAGGGCGGCGACGAGGGCGTGATCAAGAAGATCGCCGATCTCGTCAAGGAGGGCACGATTCCCGAGGTCGCCGACCTCAAGGACCTCTCCGACAAGTCGGGGATGCGGATCGAGGTGCACCTGAAGCGCGACGCGGTCCCGCAGGTCGCGCTGAACAAGCTGTACAAGCACACCTCGCTGCAGACGACGTTCGGCTACAACGCGGTCGCGCTCGTCGACGGCGTTCCGCGAACGCTCGGCCTGCGCGACCTGCTCTACCACTACCTGGAGCACCAACGCCAGGTCGTCACGCGGCGGCTGAAGTACGACCTGCGGCAGGCCGAGGCGCGGGCGCACGTCCTCGAGGGCTACCTGATCGCGCTCGACAATCTCGACGAGGTGATCGCGCTGATCCGCGGAGCCTCCGACACCGACGACGCGCGCACCCAGCTGATGATGCGGTTCGAGCTTTCGGAGATCCAGGCGCAGGCGATCCTCGATCTCCGCCTTCGCGCGCTGACCGGTCTCGAGCGCAAGCGCGTCGAGGACGAGTACGCCGACCTGCGCGAGCGGATCGCCGAGCTTCGCGCGATCCTCAGCGACGAGCAGCGCATCGACGCCGTGATCCGCGAGGAGTTGCTCGAGATCAAGTCGATCTACGGCCGCAACGACGACCGTCGCACCGAGATCGTCGCGGCAGAAGGCGAGCTCGAGCTGGAGGACCTGATCGCGGAAGAGGACATGGTGATCGCGATCACGCGTTCCGGCTACATCAAGCGCCTACCCGTCACGACGTACCGCGAGCAGAAGCGCGGCGGCATCGGCGTGATGGGGATGGAGCTGAAAGACGAGGACTACATCGAGCACCTCTTCGTCGCGTCGACACACGACTACATCCTCTTCTTCACGAACGTCGGGAAGGTCTACCGGCTGAAGGTGCACGAGCTGCCGCTCGGGTCGCGCCAGTCGAAGGGCCGCGCGATCGTCAACCTGCTTCCGTTCCGGCAAGGCGAAGCGGTGCGCGCGGTCATCCAGACGCGCGCCTTCGAAGAGGCCGAGTACCTGTTCTTCGGGACGAAGAACGGGATCGTCAAAAAGACGAAGCTCGCCGCGTACAACACGCCGCTGAAGTCCGACGGGATCATCGCGCTGAAGATGCGGGAGGGCGACGAGCTCGTCGGGGTGCGCCACTCCTCGGGCAAGGACGACATCCTCCTCGTCTCGCGGAACGGCCAGGCGATCCGGTTCCACGAACAGGACGTGCGGCCGATGGGGCGCGACGCGTCGGGCGTGCAGGGGATGAAGCTTCGCGCCGGCGACGAGGTGATCGCAGTGGGCGTCGCCCAGGACGACGCCGACCTGCTCGTCGTGACCGAGAACGGGTACGGCAAACGGACGCGCGTCACGGAGTATCCGGTCAAGGGCCGGGGCGGAATGGGCGTCAAGACGGTCCAGCTGACCGAGGCGCGGGGACATCTCGCAGGCGCCCGGGTCGTCCGCGACGGCTATCAGGTGATGATGATCTCGACCGGCGGGACGGTGATCCGGATGTCGGTCGAGGACGTCAAGCGGCTCGGCCGTTCGACCCAGGGTGTGATCGTGATGCGGCTCCGTGAGGGCGAGCAGGTTTCGACGCTCGCGCCGGTGGTCGAGGCCGACGCCGAGGCCGAATCGGCGACCGCTGTTACGGGCAACGGCTCCGAACCGGGCTGATCGTCACCCGTTCGAGGGATATTTGCACGCCGTCCCCTTCTCAAGAGCGAAAAAGGGTTCTATAACTCCAAAACAGGGGTCGAAACTCCTTCGCCCCAGATCCCCAAGGAGTGGTTCCCGTGGCAGTAGGTAGACAGGTCGACTTGCTCGAGCCGATCAACCTTGCCGAGCATCTCGCCAAGGTCGAGCTGTACCTCGGTCAGGTGTGCCAGATCGCCGGCATCTCGAAGATGCAGCTGGACTACTGGACGAACAAGGCGCAGATCCCCACGAAGGGCCGCAAGCAGCGCATCTACGACATCGACGCGCTCGAGACGGTGATGCTGATCAAGCAGGCGAAGGACAAGGGTCTGAACCTCGGCGCGGCCATCGACGCCGCGCGCGCGTTCAGAGAACGAAGCTTTGCTGCTTTGTCTGCTGACGTGCCCCGGTCCTAGGGCCGCGGCTGGCTCACGGCGGGGCAAGGCCCCGCCTCCGCGTCAATTCGCCGTTTCTCTCAGCTGTTTTGCCGCTACTTCCGGCGCGAAGGTATTCACGTAGATGCCGGCTCCCAGCTCGATGCCGGCCAGGACCGTCAGGCGCGGGAACACCTCGAGGTGCCAGCGCGTGCCGGTGTGCAGCCACGCGTTCAGCGGGATCGGGCCGTCGCAGATGACGTGCAGGCGGCGGATGAGATCGGCCAGGAGCTGTAGCGCGGTGGGGAGCAGACCGCTCGACCAGGCGTCGGGCTCCGGCGTGACCGGTTCGATCAGGAGCTCGTAGGGGACGCGGCCGGCTCGAGGGCAGGTGGCGACGAGGCCGCTGCGCTCGACGACCACGTTGTCTCGGTCCGGCTCGCCGCGCTCCTCCGCAACAGCCGGAGGAGGTTCGGGGAGCCAGACGAGCTGCGAGTGCGAGTGCGCGAGGCTGCCGCCTGCGGCCTTGCCCTCGTTGACGAGCGCGTGCAGGTAGCCGGCGGGCTCGGCCTCGCGCCGCCGCTGCCATGCCTCTGCGACGAGCCCGAGCTGCTCGTCGTCGAGCTCGGCGAGCGAGCGCACGTGTTCCGGGGCGTGGACGACGACCTCCTGGCGCTCGAACGCGGGGTACAGGTTCGGGACGACGCGAACCCGCCAGGGCTCGCCGATCGTGAGCGTCTCCGGCGGGGTGCGGTCCTCCCGGCCGGCGCAGAACGGGCACGAGTCGAGCTCTTCCCGGGTCGCCGGCTCCAGGTGCGGCCAGCCCGCCCCGGGGCGCTTCGAGCGGCCGGCTGCGATCACGACCTGTCGACCCGAGAGCGGGTCCTCGCGGAGCTCTCCGCTCAGCGTTCCCTGTCGCCGCGCTCGATGAAGGGCCTGAACAGGTCGATCGGCGCCGGGAAGACGATCGTCGTCGACGCGGACGGCCCGAGCTCGAGCAGCGTCTGGAGGTAGCGGAGCTGGAGCGCAATCGGCGTGTCGGCCATCACGAGCGCCGCATCCTTCAGCCGTTCCGACGCCTGGAACTCGCCTTCGGCGGCGATCACCTTCGCGCGCCGTTCGCGCTCGGCCTCGGCCTGCCGCGCCATCGCGCGCTGCATCCCGGCGGGGATCTCGACGTCCTTGACCTCGACGATCGAGACCTTGATCCCCCACGGGGCGGTGGCTTCGTCGATGATCTGCTGCAGGATCGCGTTGATCTTGTCGCGCTCGGAGAGGAGCTCGTCGAGCAGATGCTGTCCGAGCACCGACCGCAGCGTGGTCTGCGCGATCTGCGACGTCGCGACCATGAAGTTCTCAACCTGGACGATCGCCGCAGAGGGGTCGACGATGCGGAAGTAGGCGACCGCGTTGACGCGCACCGGCACGTTGTCCTTCGTGATCACTTCCTGCGGTGGCACGTTGAGCGTGATCGTTCGGAGGTCGACGCGCACCATCCGGTCGATCACGGGGATGAGCAGGAAGAGGCCCGGGCCCTTCGGCGGCTGGAGCAGGCGGCCGAGGCGGAAGACGACGCCTCGCTCGTACTCTCGCGCGACCTTGATCGCGGCGGAAAGGAAGATCAGGAGGAGAAAGGCGACTGCGCCGATCAGGATCAGGTAGGCCATCGAGTCCTTTCGCCGGGGGCGCCTGGATCCTATGCGCCTCGCGGTCGGACGACGAGCTCGAGCCCCTCGATCCGCTCGACGTCGACCTCGTCACCCTGCCGGAGCGGCTGGTCGTTCTCGGTCCGGGCGTGCCAGAGCTCTCCGTTCACGAACACCATCCCGTTGCTTCTGACGACGCCATGCGTTCCGACGATCGTGTTCGGACCGACTGCGACGGGGCTGCCTCGGACTTGGACGATCTTGGCGACGATCAGCGCCATCAGGCCGGCCAGCGTCCCGGTGACCCCGATCAGCAGCGGAAGCGAGACCTCGTACACACCGCCGGACGGCTCGAAGAGCAGGAGGCCGCCGAGCACGAAGCAGACTGCGCCGGCGACCGTCAGCGCCCCGTGGCTCGCGACGAACGGCTCGGCGCCGATGAACGCCGCCGCGAGCACCATGAGCAGGAACCCCGCCCAGTTGACCGGCAGCACCTGCGCGGAGAAGAGCGAGATGATCAGCGAGATCGCGCCGACCGTGCCCGGGAAGATCATGCCGGGGTTCCACAGCTCGACGACGATCCCGATCAGCCCGATCGACACCATCACGAAGATCACGTTGGGATCGATCAGCAGGTCGAGGATCTGCTGCCACAGGCTGAGCTCGACGTGCGTGACGTCGGCGTTCGCAGTCTCGAGTACGAGACCCTTCGGTTTCGTCGTTCGCCCGTCCGCCTCGTTGAGGAGCGTCGTGAGGTCGGCCGCGATCAGGTCGATCACTTGTTGGTCGAGCGCCTCCTCCGCCGTCCAGCTGTCGCCGGAACGGACGGCGCGTTCGCCGACGTCGGGGTTGCGGCCGTGGTCGAGCGCGAGGCCGCGCAGCTGCGCCGACAACTTCTCGATCGCCTTCTCTCGCAGGTCGCCCGGCAGGTCCTCACCGCCGCTCCCGACCGGCGTGGACGAGCCGATCGTCGTTTGCGGTGCCATCGCGAGCAGGTCTGCCGCCTCTGCGATGAACGCGCCCGCCGACGTCGCCGACGCGCCCTCGGGCGACACGTAGACGATCACGGGCACGGGCGAAGCGAGCTCGGCCTGGACGATGTCTTCCATCGACGACACGAGCCCGCCGGGTGTGTCGAGCAGGATCACGACCGCGTCGTAGTCGTCTTCTGCTGCGCGCTTGAGCTGCTCCTCGACGTAGTCGCGGGTGACCGGGTTGACGTCGTTGTCGAACTCGATCGCGAGCACCCGCGCAGCCGAGGCCGCGCCCGGTGCTGCGAGCGCGGCGGCCGCTGCGAGGAGCAGAAGGGAAAAGCCCCGCACAACCGCTCTTTTCACTCGTAAGGATTCTATACGGAGGGGTCCTCCCAATGGACGGGAAAGGGTGAGGTCCGTCACTCTGGAATCTCGCGCCGTGAAGCTCCTCGCTGCCATCGCCGTCGCTCTCGCCTTTCCCGCCTCAGCGCTGGCGCAGGATGCGCGGCTCGTGACGCAGGAGGTGTCGCTTCGGTGGCGGCTCCCGCACGCTGGCGAGCGCGCGCTCGCCTGTGTTCGACCTCGTGGGCCTCCACTGGCGCGGACCCGGCGACGTGTTCTTCCGAACGCGCTCGACCGCCGGTCGCTGGACAGCGTGGCGCCCGGCTCAGCCGGAGCCGTTCGACGTGGCGGACGCAGGCACGCCTGAGGGAAGCTCAGCGCTCGAGTGGAAGCTCGGTAACCCGTACTGGGTGGGCCCATCGAATGCGATCCAATACCGACTTCGCGGCCGCGTCACGCGCCTTCGCGCGCACTTCGTCCAGAGCGCAGTGCGCTCCGTGCCAGCGCGCACGCTCTCGATCGCAGGCTCGCCGGCGTTGATCCCGCGCGCGAGCTGGCGCGCGGACGAGGAGATCCGGCGTGCGGGACCGACGTTCGCGCAGTCGCTCCGGTTCGCGGTCGTGCATCACACCGCGGGCTCGAACACGTACACGGCGGCGCAGTCGGCGGCGATCGTGCGGGCGATCCAGGTCTACCACGTGAAAGGAAACGGCTGGAACGACCTCGGCTACAACTTCGTCGTCGACAAGTACGGACAGGTGTTCGAAGGCCGCTACGGTGGTGTCGACCGCAACGTGATCGGCGCGCATGCGGAAGGGTTCAACACCGGCTCCGTCGGCATCTCGCTGCTCGGGACGTACGGCGACACGAAGCCGACTGCGAAGGCGCTCGACGCGATCGCCGCTCTGCTCGCGTGGCGGCTCGACGTGGCCCATGTCGACCCGCTCTCGCGGCTCTCCTGGATCTCGGGCGGCAACTCGCGCTTTCCGTCCGGCACGCCGGTCCCGCTCGCCGCGATCTCCGCCCACCGGGATACCGGGCCGACGACCTGTCCGGGGAACGCGTTCTACGCCCGGCTGCCGGCGATCGCGCGCAAGGCCGCGGCGCTCGGTCTACCGAAGCTTTACGACCCGCTCGTCGTCGGGAAGCCGGGTGGTCTGGTGCGATTCACGGCGCGGCTGTCGTCGGCGCGGCCGTGGACGGTCCGGGTGACCGACGCCCTCGGAACGCCAGTCGCGTCAGGCGGCGGAGAGGGAGCAAACGTCGACTGGACGTGGGATGCGACGTTCGCCGCGCCCACGGGCTACACGTACTCGATCGAGGCGGGGGCCGACGTTCGACCCGCGACCGGCGCGATCGGCCAGGCGGCGACGGCGCTGACGATGACGGGCGCGCAGGCAAAACCCGCGACGTTCACCCCGAACGGCGACAGCCAGGCCGACTCGACGTTGATCAGCTACACGCTGAGCGTTGCGTCGACCGTGACGGCGACCCTTCGAGACGCCTCGGGTTCGACGCTCGCGACGCTGTTCGTCGAGCAGAAGAAGGCGGGTAGGCACTCGTTCAGGTTCACGGCGGCCGGCGTTGCAGACGCGCGGTACTCGGTCGTGCTGAGCGCAACGGCTCCGAGCGGGCGCGAGGCCAATGCGGTCGTGCCGATCGTCGTCGATCGCACGCTCGCCGCGTTCGCAGTCTCGCCGCCGGTGTACTCGCCGAACGGCGACGGGCGGGTCGACCTGCTCGCGTTCACCTTCGTGCTGGCTGCGCCTGCGCACGTCAAGCTGGCGATCGCCGGCAACGACGTCGTGTACGAGGGCGATCTCGTGGCCGGGCCGCAGGAGTTCCGCTGGGACGGGCGTCTACGAGACGGCAAGTACGCGGCGGTGCTGCAGGCGACGGGACCGGTCGGAACCCGTGCGCAGACCGTGCGCTTCGCGGCCGACACGAAGAAGCCGGTCTTCCGGCTCGTCTCGAGAGCGCAACGCCGCTTCTCTGTCGACGAGCAGGTGACGGTGACCGGGACGATCGGCGGCGTGCGGGTCAAGGCCGCCGTGGGGCCTGGCCGCTTCTCCCTGGCGGGAGGCGAGGGGCCGATCGCGGTCACCGCGTGGGATGTGGCGGGCAACCGCGCGACGATTCGTCAGCGATAGCCGCTGACCCACGCGTCGTGCTCGCGCTCCAGATGATCGAGCAGCGAGGCGAGGAGGTTTGCGCGCGGGATGCGGCGGCCGGTCTCGATCAGCAGCGAGGTCGCCGGGTACTGCGCCAGTTGCGGAAGCTGATCTTCTGTCTGGAGGACGTTGATGCCGATCCCGAGCACGACGCGGCCTTCGCGGGCCTCCGCGAGGATTCCCGCGACCTTTCGACCGCCGACGAGCACGTCGTTCGGCCACTTCACCTCGGGAACGACCTCGGCGACCTCGACCAGTGCCTGGGCGCAGGCCCGGCCTGCCACGAGGGAGAGCTCGGCGAGCTTCGCTGTCGGTACGTCGGGACGAAGCGCGACCGAGGCGAGCACGCTCGAACCCGGGGGTGCGATCCAGTCGCGGCCGAGCCTGCCGCGGCCGGCCGTCTGCTCGTCTGCGGCGGCGACGGCACCCTCGGGCGCGTCGTCGGCAAGCAGCCGTTGCGTCGATTCGCAGCGCGCCACGTGCGTGTAGGGCCTGCCGAAACGGCCCCGGAGCAGCGGGAGCAGGGTTTCCGGGCCGAGCGAGTTGTTCACGCGCCGTAGAGTGTGGCTGGTGCAACCGCGTCGCTCCAAGAGCCGTCCAATCAGGCAATCCCTGCGGGCGGGCTCGCCGCTCGCCTACGAGAGGCTGAGCGACCCCATTTTGGTCAAACGCGCGAAGGACGGCGACCGGCTGGCACTCGAGGCTCTCTGCGCCCGGCACCAGCCCGCGGTCGAGAAGCTCGCGCGGCGGATCCTCCGCGACCCCGAGGACGCTCTCGACGCGACGCAGGAGTCGCTGGCGAAGGTGTGCACGCGGATCCGGCAATTCCGCGGTGAGTCGCAGTTCGCAACGTGGCTCCACCGTCTCGTCGTCAATACCTGCCGGGATGCGCTCGCGCGCCGGCGCTCCTGGGAGGAGCTGCCCGCCGACCTGACCGCGGTCCCGACGGGTGACGTGGGCGACCGCGATCAGCTCCGGGCCTGCCTGCTCGAGCTGCCGCCTGCTCAGGCGAGGGTCGTCGTCTTGAAGGACGCGCTCGGCTACTCGTTCGAAGAGATCTCGGCTGCGAGCGGGATGCCCGTCGGCACAGCGAAGTGCTACGCCCACCGGGGGCGCAACCGCCTCCGCGAGCAGCTCGAGGAGCATGCCGCATGAACGCGCCGTTCGGGAAGGCGCAGATCGAGGAGATCCTCCCCCACCGTGACCCGTTCCTCCTGCTCGACGAGGTCGTCGAGCTCGAGCCCGGCTCGCGGGTCGTTGCGCGCAAGGTCGTCACCGATGCGGACTGCGCCGGCCACTTTCCCGGCAACCCGATCATGCCGGGCGTGAAGATGGTCGAAGCCCTCGCGCAAGCCGGCGCGGTCGCGGTCCTCGTCCAAGAGGAGAACCGCGGCAAGCTGGCGCTCTTCGCGGGGATCGACGGTGTTCGCTTCAAGCGCATCGTCCGCCCCGGCGAGGAGCTGACGCTCGAGTGCCTGCTCGAACAGGTTCGCGGGCCGATAGGTCGCGGGAAGGCGAAGGCGACCGTCAACGGCGAATTGGCGGTTCGAGGCACACTGACTTTCGCGGTAGAGCAGTGAGAGCGAATAGGGAACGCACCCGGTTGTCGGCGAAGGTGGGCTTTGCCCGCCGTAGCCACAGTGGCGCTGGCTCCTTCGATCACAAGAAGGAGGGGGCTCGTGGGGGAACCACGGGTTCCCCCACGGTCCAGTGATCGGGAAGGCGAACGGCGCTCGGGTCGGGATCACCGGCCTGGGCGTGCACGTGCCCGCCAAGGTCGTGACCAACGACGATCTGGCGAAGCTCGTCGACACCTCGGACGAGTGGATCATCGAGCGGACCGGCATTCGCGAGCGGCGCTTCGCGACGCAGGAAGAGGCGCTCACCGACATCGCGCGGCCGGCCTGCGTCCAAGCGCTCGCGCAAGCCGGCGTCGAGCCGGAGTCGATCGACCTCGTGCTCTGCGCGACGGTGACGCCGGACATGATGTTCCCGACGTCGTCGGCACTTCTCGCCGACCAGCTCGGGATGCCCGACGCTGCCGCGTACGACCTGCTCGCTGGCTGCACAGGGTTCGTCTACGCGATTGCGCAGGCGTACGGGATGCTGGCGTCCGGGCTTTCGCGTCGTGCGCTCGTCGTCGGCGGCGATGTGCTGTCGAAGATCCTCGACTTCGAGGACCGCTCGACGCTCATCCTCTTCGGTGACGGGGCGGGAGCTGTGGTGATGGAGCCGGTCGAGCGGGGCGGATTCCTCGGCTTCGAGCTCGGCGCCGACGGTGGGGGCGGACCGAGCCTCTGGCTCCCGGGCAGCGGCTCGCGGCACTTCGACAATCCGGATGCGCTGATCAAGATGAACGGGCGCGAGGTGTTCAAGTTCGCAACCCGCGTGCTCGTGTCGTCGGCCCAGAAACTGCTCGACGAGGTGGGGATGACGGTCGACGATGTCGATGTGTACGTCCCGCACCAGGCGAACATTCGGATCATCGACCACGCGGCCCGGAAGCTCGGCTTTCCGCCCGAGAAGGTGGTCGTGAATGTTCAGAAGTACGGAAACACGTCCTCGGGGTCGATCCCGCTTGCGCTCGCGGACGCCGCGGCCGATGGAATGTTGAAGCCGGGGTCGAAAGTACTGATGACGGGGATGGGTGCCGGGCTCACGTGGGGCTCCGGTTTGATCGAATGGACGGAGGAGATGGCTGCATGAGGAAGGTTGCGTTCATGTTTCCGGGTCAGGGGTCGTTCGAGTCGGGTATGGGCCGAGACGTCGCGCTCGCGGTCCCGGAGGCGATGGCGGTCTTCGAAGCCGGCAGCGCTGCGTCCGGGCTCGACCTGAAGCAGCTGTGCTTCGAGGGGACCGCTGAGCAGCTCGTCGAGACCGAACTCCAGCAGCCCGCGCTCGTGGCGACCTCCCTTGCCCTCAACGCCGCGCTTCGCGCGCGCGGGATCAATCCCGACTTCGTCGTCGGCCACTCGGTCGGCGAATTTGCCGCGCTCTCCGCGGCGGAGTCACTCTCGCCCGCCGCCGCGATCGCGCTCGTGCGCGAGCGAGGTCTCGCGATGGCGGCGGCGGCGCGCGAGCGGCCGGGCTCGATGGCCGCGATCCTGGGGCTCGCCGACGAGGTCGTCGAGTCGCTCTGCCGGAAGATCGTCGGCGTGTGGCCTGCAAACTACAACTGCCCCGGTCAGATCGTCATCTCGGGCGAGGACCACGCGGTCGGCGAGTGCTGCGAGGAGGCCGAGCGAGAGGGTGCGAAGCGAGCGATCAAGCTCCGCGTCTCCGGCGCGTTTCACTCGCCGCTGGTCGCGCGTGCCGCGGACAGGTTGCGCCCCGCGATCGACAAGGTCGACTTCACCGCGCCGAAGGCGGCGTTCATGTCGACGGTGACGGCGAAGCTCGAAGAAGTGCAGCGCTACCGCACGTTGCTCGTCGACCAGCTCACCGCGCCGGTGAAGTTCACGCAGGCGGCACGCGAGCTGATCGGCAGCGGTGTCACGGTCTTCGTCGAGGTGGGGCCTGGCAATGTCCTCAGCGGTTTACTGAAGAGGATCGACAGATCGGTGAAGACCTTCTCGGTGAACGACCTGGAGTCGCTCGACGAGGTCACCGAAGCGCTGCGTGCCTGAGTTCGCATCCCTCGAGGGGAAGACCGCTCTCGTCACCGGCGGCTCGCGTGGGATCGGGGCGGCCGTGGCACGCGAGCTCGCTGAGGCGGGAGCAACGGTGGTCGTCGGCTGCCGGTCCGGTGTCGAGGAGGCTGCAGCGCTCGCGTCTGAGCTCGGAGGTCGGTCGGTGCAGGCCGATGTCTCTGACGCGGAGGACGCGAAGCGCATGGTCGAGGAGGCCGGAGACATCGACGTGCTCGTGAACAACGCGGGCATCACGCGCGACGGCGTGCTCGCCCGGATGACCGACGACGACTGGCGCTCGGTGCTCGAGACGAACCTCAGCTCGGTCTTCTACACCTGCCGTGCCGTCTCGCGCGGGATGATGAAGAGGCGCAGCGGCTCGATCGTCAACCTCTCGTCGATCGTGGGCCTGCACGGGAACTGGGGGCAGTCGAACTACGCCGCCTCGAAGGGCGGCATCGTCGCGTTCACGAAGTCGCTCGCCCAAGAGCTCGGCTCGCGAGGTGTCCGCGCGAACGTCGTCGCACCCGGCTACATCAAGACCCAGCTCACGGACGCGATCCCGGAGGAGGCCAGGCAGCAGATGCTCGGGCTGACGCCGCTCGGCCGCTTCGGTGAGCCGGAGGATGTGGCGCGCGCGGTACGGTTCCTGAGCTCCGACGAGGCTTCGTTCATCACGGGCGAGATCGTGGTCGTCGGCGGCGGATTGGGCATGTGATGAGCGCGAACGGACGACGGAGAGTCGTGATCACGGGGCTGGGGGCGGTGACCCCGCTTGCCAACGACGTGGAGACGTCGTGGTCGCGGCTGCTCGCGGGCGAATCGGGCGCCGGGCCGATCACACAGTTCGACCACGCGGACTACCCGGTCCACTTCGCGTGCGAGCTCAAGGAGTTCGACCCGACGCAGTGGATCGATCGCAAGGCCGCCCGGCGCATGGACCGGTTCGCGCAGATGATCCTCGCGGCCGCGCGCCAGGCCGAGACCGACTCGGGGATCGACATCGCGAAGGAGCCGGACCGCGTCGGCGCGTCGATCGCGACGGGGATCGGCGGACTTCGCTCGTTCCAGGACTGCTACGACATCCTGAAGGAGCGCGGGCCCGACCGGGTCTCGCCGTTCTCGATCCCGTCGATCATCCCCAACATGGGTGCGGGTTGGGTCTCGATCGAGCTCGGCACGAAGGGGCCGCTGATGTCGGAGTGCACGGCCTGCGCCGCGTCCAACATGGCGATCGGCGACGCTCTCGACTCGATCCGGGTCGGCCGGGCGGACGCGATGATCGCCGGGGGCACCGAGGCGCCGGTCACGGCCGTCGGGATCGCGGGCTTCGATTCGATGCGCGCGCTGTCGCGGCGGAACGACGACCCTGCGAAGGCCTCCCGGCCGTTCGACCAGGCGCGCGACGGGCTCGTGATGGGCGAGGCGGGCGCAGTGCTCGTCCTCGAGGAGCTCGAGCACGCGCAGGCGCGCGGCGCGAAGATCTACGCGGAGCTCGTGGGCTACGGCGTCTCGTCCGACGCGGCGCACATGACCGAGCCCGACCCGACCGGTGAGAACCCTGCGCGCGCGATGACGATGGCGTTTGCCGACGCCGGCGTCGACCCGAGCGAGATCGGTTACGTCAATGCACACGCGACCTCGACGCCGCTCGGCGACGCGAGCGAGACGCGGGTCCTCAAGCTGGCGCTCGGAGAGGAGAACGCGAGCACGACGCCGATCTCGTCGACGAAGGGGTCGACGGGACACTGCTTCGGCGCCGCGGGTGCGGTCGAGGCGGTCTTCACGGTGTTGGCAGTCCGCGACCGGAAGCTCCCGCCGACGATCAACTACGAAGACGCCGACCCGAGCTGCGACCTCGACTACATCCCGAACGAGGCCCGCGACGCGCCTGACATCGACGTCGCCTGCTCGAACTCGTTCGGCTTCGGCGGGCACAACGCCTGCATCGTTGTTCGACGCTTCGCCGGCTGACGCCGTCTCACCGCCTTCACGGGGGAACCCCGTGGTTCCTCCGTGAGCCCCTCCTTCTGTAGTGACCCTGGCGCATACTTCGCCTCCCGGCGGGCAAAGCCCGCCTCCGGCGTCGGTACCGTCGTGGAGATGCGGATCGTCGATGTCGGTGGGCGGTTGGTCGAGGTGCACGTGCGCGAGTCGTCCCGCGCTCGGTTGCTGCGGACCGTCTGGCGGCCGGGAGAGCCGGCTGAGCTCGTCGTCCCCGTCGGGACGAGCGAACGGGCGATCGACGCTGCCCTGCGCACGCACGCGCCCTGGCTTGCGCGGCAGTTGGACGCCGAATGCGTTCGCGTGCTCGACCCTCCGCGGCTGTCGGAGCAAGAGGGTCGACAGCTCGCGCGTGAGTTCGTGCGGGAGACAGCTGCCGCGGAGGCTCCTCGCATCGGCGTTCGGTGCAGGCGGATCTCGATCCGGGACACGCGGTCGCGTTGGGGCTCGTGCTCGTCGCAGGGATCGCTCTCGTTTTCGTGGCGGCTCGCGCTCGCGCCTCGTCGGATTCTCGACTACGTCGTCGTGCACGAGCTGTGTCACCTCGTCCACCTCGATCACTCGCCGCGCTTCTGGTCGCTCGTCGAGCGCGTGCGACCGGACTTCCGCGAGCAGCGCGACTGGCTCGGCGACCACGGTTGGGAGCTGCTTGCGTATCGTCCTCCGCATGAAGCGGTGGGCGACGTTTGACTGCTACGGCACGCTGATCGACTGGAACGGCGGGATCCGCACGGAGCTCGCGCGGCTCTGGCCGGAAGAGGATGCCGACGAGTTGCTTCGCCGTTACCACGAGCTCGAGCACGAGGTCGAGCACGCCGAGCCCGGGCTGAGCTACCGCGAGGTGATGCAAAGCGTGCTCGCGCGACTCGGCGAGGTGCCGTCCGGCGAGGACGACGCGCTCGGCCGTTCGCTGCCGGGCTGGGACGCCTTCGCCGAGGTGCGCGAGGCGCTCGAGCGAGCGCGCGCCCGCGGCTGGCGACTCGCGATCCTCTCGAACACCGACCGCGACTTCATCGAGGCTTCGAAGGAGACGATCGGCGTCCCGTTCGACGAGACGGTGGTCGCCTCGGAGATCGGCTCGTACAAGCCGGCGCACAGGCATTGGGAGGAGTTCTACGCGCGCACCGGCGCGGACCCCGTCCGGCATGTCCACGTCGCGCAGAGCATGTTCCACGACATCGTCGTGGCCAACGAGCTCGGGCTTCCTTCGGTCTGGATCAACCGGCTCGGCGAGCGCCACGACACAGCACCCACGCGTGAGCTTCCGGATCTGGTCGCGCTTCCGGAGGTGCTCGATGAGCTCGTCGCTCCCTGACGGCTTCGACGTTCGCTTCGCCACCGACGCCGACGCCGTCGAGGTCGCCGAGCTCGCACGCGCGTGCGAGGAGGCAGCGCTCGGGGCCGGTGTGGTCGACGAGGGCGACATCCGCGACTGGTGGCGCGTCACGGTCCCGGGCGAGAACGTGTGGCTGATCCACGGCGAGGGCCGGCTGGTGGCCGCGGCCACGCTCTGGCCGCGCGACGACGTCCCGAGCGTCTGGGGCGACGTCCATCCTGAGCTTCGCGGGCGTGGCCTCGGCACGGAGCTCGTCGAGCTCACCGAGACGCGCGCCCGCGAGCTCGGTGCGTCGTCGATCCGAAGCGACGCCTTTGCCCGGGACGACGCGGCCGTCGCGTTCCTGGAGAGCCAGGGGTATCGACCTGTCCGTCGCTACTACGAGATGCGGATCGAGCTCGGCGACGAGCCCCCGCCCGAGCCCGAGTGGCCCGAGGGTCTGAGCGTCGCGCCGTTCCGCGAGGGCGATGGGCCTGCGTTCCACGCAGCGCTCGGCGAGTCGTTCCAGGACGAGTGGGGGCACTCACCGCTCGAGTACGAGGAGTGGCGCCGCGCGAGGCTCGAGGCCGAAGACTTCGACCCGGAAGTCTGGGCGGTCGTGCGCGACGGCGACGTCGTCGCCGCGGTCGTGCGCTGCGACGTCTTCCGATACGGAGGCGGGTGGGTCGGAGCGATCGGCGTTCGCAAGCCCTGGCGTCGCCGCGGGCTTGGGCTCGCGCTTCTCCACCACATGTTCCGCGTCTTTCATGCTCGTGGCGAGCGGAGTGTCGGCCTCGGCGTCGACTCGGAGAACCCGACGGGGGCGACGCGGCTCTACGAGCGCGCCGGCATGCACGTCGCGACCGAGAGCGTCACGTTCGAGAAGACGCTCTCATGACGCTCCGCCCGCCGCGCGATGACGACTTCGACGCGATGCTCGAGCTGATGAACGCGCACCAGCTCGCAATTTTCGGCAAGGCCGACGTGACGGCCGAGGAGCTCCAGACCTGGCTGACGACGCCGTCCGTCGACGTACAGCGCGACGTCCGGCTGCTCGAGCGAGACGGGAGGCTCATCGGGTACGTCGACGCTGACAAGACGAAGAACGAACCGGTGCGCTGGTGGTCGGACGTCAAGGTCGCGCCTGACGTCGATGCAGCGCAGGTCGTCCCGGAACTCCTCTCGTGGCTCGAGCAACGAGCGGATGAGGGGCTTCTCCGAGTGTGGACGAGCGCCGACGACGAGCGCCTGCTCCCGCTCTACCGGGAGGCCGGCTTCGATGTGACGCGCCACTCGTACCGGATGGAGATCGCGCTCGAGGGTGAGGGACGCGAGCCGTCGTGGCCCGCCGGCCTGCACGTGCGCACGTTCGAGCCCGACGACGAGCGTCGGCTCTACGAGGTCGTCGTCGACGTCTGGCAGGACACGACCGAGCCGATCGGCGAGCCATTCGAGGAGTTTCGCCACTGGACCACCCAGCGCGAGGGCTTCGACCCGACGTTCTGGTTCCTCGTCTTCGACGGTAACGAGCTCGCGGCGTTCGCGCTGGACAACCCCGACGACGTCGATCCCGACACCGGCTACGTCAACTTGCTCGGGGTGCGCCGCGCCTGGCGGAAGCAGGGCCTCGGCGAGGCGCTCCTGCTGCACTCGTTCAACGCGTTCCGCAAGCGCGGGTACACGCGGGCGACGCTCGGTGTGGACGCTTCGAGCCCCACCGGTGCGACCCGCCTGTACGAGCGCGCGGGCATGCGTGTCTACCGCGACACCGTGATGCTCGACCGGCCGGTTCGGCCCACTCTCGCCGACTAGGGCTTCTTGCCCTTTCCCCCGTTCCGTTCCCGTTCCCGTTCCCGTTGCCGTTCCCGTTGCCGTGGTCGCCCTCGGCGGCCTGTTCCGGGGGCGGACCAGAGGCGGCGGGCTCCTCGCTCTTGCCCTTGTCGTTGCCGCCCCCCGACGAATGGGGAGGCGGGGTGGCCGGCGTCGCGGGCTGTGCGGCTGGATGCGTGGTCGGCTTCTGCTCCTGCGGTCGCGGAGGGACCGCCGGCTGAGCCGGAGTCGCGCGCTCCGGAGTCTGCGCTGCGGCCGTGTGCTTCGGCGGCTTCACGGGTCGCGGCTTCGAGCGTCCCGGTTTGGTCGGCGCGGCCGCGGTAACGACCGGCGGCGCCGTCGGCTGGACGGCGGCTCCTCCGCGTGTGCCCGTTGGAGCCGCTGCTTGAGTCGGCGCCGGTTCGGGTGCGGGCGCAGGTCCCGGTTCCGCGGAGGGCGGTTCCGGAGCCGGCGGTCCGGCCTGCGGAGGCGTTCCCGGCTCCCGGGGGCCGGGAGCGGGGGCAGGCGAGCCGGGTGAGGCGGGCGGTTCCGGCTGGTTGGAAACGGGCACGTCTCCTCCGAGGCCGCCCACCGGAACGACGTCGCCCACGTCGTCGTCGCCGAGACCGACCCGAACCTGTGAGGCCGCACGCTCGGCCGCCGCACGACGCGGCTCAGCGAGATCGACCAACGCGGGCACGACCTCCCGCCTGAACGCGTCGACCGCGGGCGGCCGGATCACGACTGCGGTGCCCGCCGTGAACGCTCGTGTCCACAGATAGGCCGAGACCGCGGCGCCTCCGAGCGCGGTGAGGGTCAACGTCACGAGCGTCGCCGCTCGAACCCGATCGATGCCGCCCACGTTGTCCCCTCGCACCTCCGCCTTGTATCAAGCGCGAAGGACGGAGCTTAACCGGAGGTGACTCTGTCCTTGCCGGCCGCCTTCGCCCGGTAGAGCGCCGAGTCGGCGACGCGGAGCAGCTGCTCGACGCTGTCGGTGGGAGGGTAGGAAGCGACGCCGAAGCTCGCGGTCACGAGGAGCGGCTCGCCCTCCGGCGTCTGGAGGCCGAGGGCGGCCAACCCTTCGCGGACGCGCTCTCCCATGGCCGCGCCCCCCTCGAGATCGGTCTGTGGCAGCAGCATCGCGAACTCCTCACCGCCGAGCCTCGCGGCGACGTCGACGTCTCTGGATGAGTCGTGCAGTAGGACGCCGACCGCCCGGAGGACGTCGTTGCCGAACTCGTGCCCGAAGCGATCGTTGATGCCCTTGAAGTCGTCGAGGTCGCCGATGACGACAGCGAGCTCGGTGCCGAAACGCTCCGCGCGGCTGAGCTCCGCCTCGAGCGACTGGACGAAGTGCCGGCGGTTGGCGAGACCGGTCAGGTCGTCGGTGACGGCCTGGCGTTTGACGATCCCGTGAAGGCGCGCGTTCTCGAGAGCGATCGCCGCCTGCGAGACGAACCATTCGGCGAGCTCCCGCGCGTCGCCGGACGGTCCTCCTCCCGGCGAGTAGATCTGCAGTCGGAGCGGGTTGCCGTCGTCGTCGATCCCGATCGCGAGGACGAGCGGTGCTCGAGAGGAGCTTCGCCGCCCGGCGCGGAAGATCTCGGTGTCGCCGCGGAGCAGCCGCGCCTCCGTGGCGCCGGCCGTCTCCATTGCGGTCTGGGCGATCACCGGCAGCAGCGCCTCAGTGTCGTGTGAGGCTGCCAGCGCCTCGCCGACGAGCGACAGCGCCTCGCGGACGTGGCGGCGATCGAGCTCGATTCGCTCGCGCCGCATCGCCTGGCGCCGTCGGCTGCGCCAGATCACTGCGGCACCCACGCCGACCACCAAGGTGAGCATCGTCGCGACCGCGGCAAGCAGCACCCGGTTCCGACGCTCGTCGGCGGCGGCGTCGAGGACCGCAAGCGGCGTCACGGCGACGGCGCGTGCGTCCGGCCGGTCGCGCAGGAGCGGGATCGCAACGGCCCGCAGGGGATCTGCCACGCCTCCGGCGTCTCCCGCGCCGTTCAGGGGAAGCTCGATGCGGCGCGCCTGCGACGTGTCGTACGCGCGCGGGCCGACAGCGAGCAGGAGCCGATCGGGTGGACGCGGCGAAACCGCCTGCGCGAGCCGCTCCGCCAGCGTCGCGTCGAGCGGCAGCTCGGCCCGCACGCGCCCGACATCCCGGCCTTGCGAGGCCACGACGACCGTGCGGGTGATTGCGGCGGCTCCCTGCGGCGCCTCCCCAGCGAGCCACTGCCCGTGACGCCAGAACGACACGTTGGGGTTTGCTCCGGCGAAGCGCGCGAGGGCAACGCGGTCCGAGGCGGCGAGACCACGAACGACGCCTTCGTCGTGCGCGAGTCGCCGTGCGGTCGCCTGAAGCCTGTCGACCTCGCGGTCGAATGCGGCGGAGCCTGCGGTCGCGACGGACGCCAGCCGCTCATCGGCGTCTTGCCGGTAGGCCTCGCCGGCAGTCCTCGCGGCGAGCAAGCAGATCGCCGCGAGCGTGGCAACGGCGGCCACCGCAAGCAGCGCGATTGGCGTCTGCCGCATGTCGCCTGGGCGGCCGCCGGCCCAAGCACCTCGCCTCTTCACGGCCATAGCTTCGCAGCCCGGCCGGGGCTCCGAGCCGGGGAGCGCGCTGTGGGTACGCTCTCGAACGTGTCGCGCCTGCGCGCGAAGTGCCCTGATTGCCGGACGTACACCGCGGTAGCGCTGGGCCCGGAGTTCCAGTGCCACTCGTGTGGGCGCGAGTTCGCGGCGGGCCTGGTGCGAGTCCCGCGCGCGTGGGGCGAGGGCGGCGAGGCGATGGCCGAAGCCGCGCATCTGCCCTTCGACTACCCCGAGGCCGCCGTCGTCGACGAGGACTCGCTCGCCGACCAGAACCTCGCGATCGCCTCGGAGCTGCCCGACCGACCGCTCGTGCTCGGCGGCTGTTGCTCCGCGCACGTGGGCGCCCTGGAGGGCCTCTCCGCGCGCCACGACCGGCTGGCGCTCGTCTGGCTCGATGCGCACGGCGACCTGAACACGCCCGAGACGTCGCCGTCCGGGAACGTCTGGGGAATGCCGCTCAGGATGATCATCGATTCGGGGATGGTCGAGCCGCACAACGTGGCGCTGGTCGGCGCTCGAAACCTTGACCCGCCGGAGGAGGCGTTCATCGCGGAGAGCGGGATCCAGACCGGCGCCGACGCCGTGGAGCAGGCGCTCCAGGACTGCAGCTGCGTCTACGTCGCTCTCGACGTGGACTCCCTCGACCCGGGCGAGATCACGCCGTTCATGCCGGAGCCGGACGGCCTGAGCCTCGACGAGGTCGAGCGGATCTTCGTCGACCTCCGGGGCCGTTCCACGATCGTGGGCGCTGGGCTGAGTGGCCTTGCCCCGGACCCGGACAACGTCCCCCGGCTGGAGCGCCTGACCCACGCCCTCGGGCTGTAACTCGCGTCCCGGCCGACAGGTCTAACATCGCGTCATGGCGGAGCCCGGAATCGACGTCCAGGTCGAGACGAACGACGCGCCGCCCGCGGACGCGAAGAAGCACCCGAACACCTGTCCGAAGTGCCAGTCGCACTATCGCGACGACGAACTCGAGGAGAGCCTCTGGGTCTGCTCGCACTGCGGGCACCACTTCCCGATGCGCGCCAGGGCGCGGATCGTCAGCCTCGCAGACGAAGGCAGCTTCTCCGAGGAGGCCGCCGACCTCCGTTCTGACGACCCGCTCGAGTTCTTCGACCTCCGTCCGTACGGCGAACGCCTCGCGGAGGCCGAGCTCAGCACCGGGCTCGGAGAGGCGATCGTGATCGGCCGCGCGACCGTGGAGGGCAGCGCCTGCGAGCTCGCAGTCATGGACTTCGCCTTCATGGGCGGCTCGATGGGGAGCACGGTGGGCGAGAAGTTCGCGCGGGCTTGCGAGAGCGCCGTCGCGCAGAGCGTGCCGCTCGTGTCGGTCAGCGCATCGGGCGGCGCCCGCATGCAGGAGGGGATCCTCGCCCTGATGCAGCTGCCGAAGACGATCGCGGCGGTCGCAGACCTCCACGACGCGGGTTGCGCCTACATCTCGGTGCTCGCGCACCCCACGACCGGCGGCGTGCTCGCGAGCTTCGCGAGCCTCGGCGACGTGCTCCTCGCCGAGCCGGGGGCGCTCATGTCCTTCGCCGGCCCGCGTGTCGTTCAGCAGACGACGCGGGAGAAGCTGCCCGACGACTTCGGCCGCTCCGAGGCGAACCTCCGCTACGGCCACGTCGACGCAATCGTGCCGCGGCCCGAGCTGAAGCCACACCTGGCGCGCTTGCTGCGCCTCTTCGCCAATGGCAAGTGAGGCCGAGCTCCGCCTCCGCGAGAGGCTCTCGAAGCTGAAATCGATCGGGCTGCTGGGCGGCGCCAAGGTCTCCGGCGAGCTCGAGCGGCTGGAGCGGCAGCTCGATCGAATTACCGCCGAGCCGAGCGAGGACGAGATCTGGCGCTCGGTCGAGCTCGCGCGCCACCAGGACCGCCCCTACACGCTCGACTACGTCGAGCGTCTGCTCAGCGATTGGGTCGAGCTGCACGGCGACCGCGGGCGGGCCGACGACGCCGCGATCGTCTCGGGCCTCGGGAAGCTCGACGACCGCACCGTCGTCCTCGTCGGTCACCAGAAGGGCCGGGACGTCAAGGAGCGCACAAAGCGGAACTTCGGGATGGCCTACCCCGAGGGCTACCGCAAGGCGATGCGCGTGATGAAGCTCGCCGACCGGTTCGGGTTTCCGATCATCACGCTCGTCGATACGCCAGGCGCGTACCCCGGGGTCGCTGCGGAGCAGCACGGCCAGGGCGGCGCGATCGCCGCGTCGCAGGCCACGATGCTCCGGCTCGGCGTGCCGATCGTCAGCGCCGTGATCGGCGAGGGGGGCTCCGGCGGCGCGATCGCGATCGCGGTCGGCGACCGGGTGCTGATGCAGGAAAACGCGATCTACTCGGTCATCTCGCCCGAGGGCTGTGCCGCGATTCTCTGGCGCGACGCCTCCGAGGCGAAGCGGGCGGCGGCGGCGTTCAAGCCGGACGCGGCCCATTGCCTCGAGCTCGGCGTGATCGACGGGATCGTCCCAGAGCCGCCGGGCGGAGCACACACCGACCCGGACGAGGCGGCCAGGCTTCTCGGAGTATCGCTTCGTGAGGCCCTCGACGACCTGGACGAGCTTCCCGTGGACGAGCTCAGCCGGCGCCGACGGGCCCGGTTCCGCTCGATCGGTGTTTTCGCCTAGAACAGAGGCTTCGCGAACGGCTCTTCCACAGTGTCCACAGTGTTTTCCCCTGCCCCTTTTATGACTCGAGGCCGGGAAAATCCCCGGCCTCGAGTGCGGACCCCCCACTAGGAGAGAAGCTCTCCGACTGGCTCATAACCGTCGGAGCCCGAAACGAATCCCGCCGGTTTTCCCCCTGCTGTGAGCAGGGACGACGGGGCCATGGCTCGGGCGGTCGATCTGGCGAGGCTCGATCTCCTTCGACCTCGTCAGCGTGCCCGTCCGGATGACCACCGCCACGGACTCGAAGGAGCTTCGGTTCCATTTCCTCCACAAGGACGACCTTGTCCCCATTGGCTACGACAAGGTGCGCAAGGACACGGGCGAGCACGTGGACGCCGACGAGATCGTGCGCGGCTTCGAGATCGTCGGCGCTGGGGGAGTCCGTCGAACGAACGCAGAAGGCGCGCCGTGGTGCAAAGTCCAAGCGTGCCCCCGCTCGCTGAGTACCGCCGCAAGCGCGACCCGAAGCAGACGCCCGAGCCCTTCGGCTCGAAGCAGCAGAGCAAGGAGCCCATCTTCGTCGTGCAGCGCCACGACGCGACGCGGCTGCATTACGACTTCCGGCTCGAGCTCGACGGCGCGCTCGCGAGCTGGGCGGTGCCGAAGGGCGTGCCGATGGAGCCCGGACAGCAGCACCTGGCCGTGCACGTCGAAGACCACCCGCTCGACTACGCGACGTTCGAGGGCGAGATCCCCAAGGGCAACTACGGCGCCGGGACGGTCGAGATCTGGGACAGCGGGACCTACGAGCTCCTCGAGCGCAAGCGAAACGGCGGGCTGACCGTTCGGCTGCACGGCGAGAAGCTCGACGGCGTGTGGGCGCTCGTGCCGGCGAAGCTCGGGGGCGACGAGAAGAACTGGCTGATCCTCCGCAAGCGCGACGACGACGCTGCGCCGGCGATCAAGCCGAAGCGCTACGCGCCGATGCTCGCGTCGCTCGAGAAGCAGGTTCCGCACGGTGAAGAGTGGCTCTACGAGGTCAAGTGGGACGGCTACCGCGCGCTCGCCTACGTCACCGGTGGCGACGTCGCGCTCTTCAGCCGGAACGACAACGACCTGACGAAGCGCTTCGCCGACGTCGCGAAGGCGATCGGCAAGGCACTTCGCACGCCGAACGCGGTGCTCGACGGAGAGGTGTGCGCACTGAACGAGCAAGGGCAGGCGACCTTCTCGGCGATGCAGCAGGGACGCGCCGGAACGCGCTACGTCTTCGTTGCGTTCGACCTGCTCGAGGTCGAGGGCGAGCCGATTCTCGAGCTTCCCCTGACCGAACGGCGGGAGCGGCTCGAGCGGCTGCTCGACAAGCGAGTTCGATCCGTGCAGTTCTCGGAGTCGTTCGACGACGGGGACGCGCTCTTCCAGGCGGCGAAGGACCAGCGCTTCGAGGGAGTCCTCGCGAAGAAGCCGCAATCGACGTACCAGCCCGGGAGACGCTCGCGCGACTGGGTCAAGGTCAAGGCGACGAACAGCCAGGAGTTCGTGATCGGCGGCTACACACGCGGCGAGGGGCGCCGCGCCGACAGCTTCGGCGCGCTTCTGCTCGGCGTGTTCGACGAAGGTTCGACGAAGCTCCGCTACGTCGGCAGCGTCGGCACGGGATTCGACGACCGGGAGATCAAGCGCCTGCTCGGCCTCCTGCGGCCACTCGAGACCGGCGAGCCGCCGTTCGACCCGGTCCCCAAGCCGCCGCGTGTGCGGAAGGGCGACATCGTCTGGGTCGAGTCGAGGCTCGTCGCCGAGGTCGAGTTCGTCGAGTGGACGCACGACCATCGCCTGCGCGCGCCGTCGTACAAGGGGCTGCGGGAGGACAAGGGCCCGCGCGAGGTGCACGAGGAAGAGCCGCTGCCGACCGAGCTGCGCAAGGGCAACCGCGTGCTCAAGCTGTCGAACCTCGACAAGGTCTTCTTCCCGGTCGAGCGGATCACGAAGGGAGACCTGCTCGCGTACTACAGGGCGGTCGCGCCGGTGCTCGTACCGCACCTCAAGGACCGGCCTTTCACGATGATCCGCTATCCCGACGGGATCGAGGGCAAGCACTTCTTCCAGAAGGACGCGCCCTCGCACATGCCGGACTGGATCCCGACCTTTCGCGCGCTCGTCTCGACGCGTCAGTCGCCGCGCACGCAGAAGTGGGTCAACTTCCCGGTCGTCAACGACGAGCTTGCGCTGCTCTGGATGGTGAACATGGGCTGCATCGACCTGAACGCGTGGTACTCGCGTGTCGACAAGCCCGACCGGCCCGACTTCGTCCTCTTCGACCTCGATCCGTCACCGGACGTCGGGATCGGGGAGGTCGCCCAGGTCGCGCTCCTCGTCAAGGAAGCACTCGACGCCTTCGGGCTCGTCGGCTTCCCGAAGACCTCGAGCGCGGAAGGGATGCACGTGCTCGTGCCGGTCGAGCGGCGCTACACGTTCGAGGACACGCGCCGCTTCTCGGAGATCGTCGCGGGTGCGATCGCGCGCACGCATCGGGGGCTTGCGACGACGGAATGGACGAGGTCGAAGCGGCGCGGCGTCCTGATCGACTCGAACCAGAACGGCGAGGGGAAGACCATCGCCTCGGTCGTACTCGGTGCGCCCGCGCCGAGGAGCCCCGGTTTCGACCCCGCTTCGCTGGGAGGAAGTGAACGAGGCACTCGACCCGACGCAGTTCACGATGGACGTCGTGCGCCGCCGGATCGAGGAGCACGGCGACCTGTTCGAGGGCGTGCTGAAGACGAAGCAGCGACTGACGGCGGCGCTCGGTTAAGGAGGGTTTGGCGCAGGCCCTCGGCTAGACCGCGACCGCGAGCTCGGGCTGCTCGCGGCACAGGATGCGCTCGAGGGCAGCGACGCAGCGCTCGTCGAACTGCCGCCCGGATTCTTCGCGCAAGAGCCCCACCGCCCGCTCGTGCGACCAGGCGCCGCGGTAGACGCGCGGCGAGATCAGCGCGTCGTAGACGTCGCAGGTGCCGATGATCCGCGTCTCGAGGTCGAGCTGGTCGCCGAAGGCGCCGAACGGATAGCCGGATCCGTCGAGTCGCTCGTGGTGGTCGCGGACGAGCCTGCGCACGTCCCCCGGGAACCCGAGTTGCGCGAGGAGCGCGTCACCCCACTCGGAGTGGCGCTTGACGACCTCGTACTCGTCGTCCGTCAGCGCCGCAGGCTTGTTCAGGATCTCGTCGGGGACGGAGAGCTTGCCCATGTCGTGCAGCAGCCCGCCTGCTGCGAGGACGCGGAGGCGCTCGGGCGGGAGCCCGAGCTCCTCGCCGACCTGGACGGCGCGCAGGGCGACGCGGCGCGTGTGCTCCTCGGTGTACGCGTCGCGCTCGGCGAGCAGCTGCGTCAGGGCGGCGACCTGGCCGCCGAGGAACGCCTCTTCCGCCTCGACGAGCTCGCAGGCGCTGAGATCGCCGATGAGCGGGCGCGACGCGGCCGTCCGTCGGAGGTCGAGGGCGACCGGAACGCCGATCGCGACGATCCCGAGCACCTCGAGGCCGTGCCCGATCCACCACCCGAGGTCGAGGTAGGTGAGGAGGAGCGACGCCGTGAGGGCAGACGCGAGCCACCCGGTGCCGACCACGACGAGGAGGTCCGCGGCCCTTCGTGTGAGCCGGTACGTGCGAAACGCGCGCCAGCCCAGGAGCGTGTAGAACGCGAGGCCGACGGCGAGCGCGATCCAGGCGGGCGCGGAGCGCGGCTCCGGAACCGCCGGGACGGTGTTCGGGAACGCGAGCCCGACGAAGCCGAGCAGTGCGACCGCGGTGAGGAGGAGGACGAGCAGCGCGAGCAGCGGCTTGACGACCCCCGGCCGCCGAAGGATGGGCAGCGTGCAGAGCGCGAGCAGGGCGCCTCCGGCTGGGATTGTCGCCGCCCCGGAGAACGCGACCACCCCGTAGTCGTCGAAGAGCACACCGGGTGTTGCGATCCCGTGCAGCACGAGCAGCGCCGCCATGACCGCGAACGCGATCCCGATCATCACGCTCCGTCCGTCGTTGCGTCGTGCGGCTGCGACGGTCAGCACGATCGCCGCGATCGTGGCCCCGCCGGCGCTCGCGCCGACGAAGAGCGCATGCGCGAGACCGCCCCAGGCGACCTTCTCGGACGAGAGGAAGTGCAGGAGCGCGGGCGGGATGATCGCGAGAGTGATGCCCGCCGCGAGGACTGGCTCACGGGTCAGCTGCCGCAGCATGACCGTCGAATCCTGTGCGGGGCGGCCGCGCCGGTCGTCCCCCGGACGAGTGACTAGGAGGGTTCGGCGAAACAGGCGCTGTGTCGCCGGGCCGCGCTCGGCGGCGCGATGCGGCGTCCTCAGTCGCGCCCGTATCCACCGGATACGAACGCTCCCTGCGTCCTTGCCTCGCACCACCCAGCGCACCCCGGCAACGAGGCCTGTTCCGTCGAACCCTCCTGTGTCAGTCCTCCAGGCGGCGGGGGTGACCGAGCGTGCCGAGCTGCGCGATGTCGCGCCGGAAGAACAGCGCGACCGTCCAGTCCGTCACCACACGAAGCTTCCGCGTGAAGAGCGGCAGTTGGTAGAGGTGGTAGGAGCGGGTCGCGAACCAGCCGGGAAAGCCGCGGAGGCGGACGCCGAAGATCTCCGCTACGCCCTTGAACCTGCCGAGCGTGGCGCCCTGGCCGATCATCCGGTAGGCGTAGGGCCGCGGCCGGCCGCCGAGGTTCTTCGCGAGCTGCCGTGCCTGGCGAAGCGCGTGCTGGCTCGTCGGCGGGTCCGGCGACCCTGACGCGCCGTTCACGATGCGCGCGCAGTCCCCGACGGCCCAGGTCGCGTCCCGGCCCTCGACCCGCAGCAGCTCGTCCACGCGGACCCGTCCGCGCTCGTCCACCGGCAACCCCCATTCGGCCAGCAGCGGGTGAGCGCGCACGCCGGTTGTCCAGACCAACGTGTGCGTCTCGATCCGCTCGCCGTCGGACAGGGTCGCCGAGTCCGCGTCGAGCCGCTCGAGCCGCGTCCCGATGCGCACCTCGATCCCGCGGCGCGCGAGCAGTGTCGGAGACGTAGTCCGCGAGCCTCGGCGAGAGCTCGTGCAGGATCCGGTCGGCCGCCTCCACGAGCACCCAGCGCTGTCGCGCCGCTCGGAGCCGCGGATAGAAGCGGAGTGCGTCGCGCACGAGGTCGTTGAGCTCGGCGAGCGCCTCGACGCCGGCGTACCCCGCGCCGACGAACACGAACGAGAGGTGCGGTGTTTCGGGCGCGAGGTCGGCGGCCTCGAGCTCCGCGAGCACGTGGTTGCGAAGCGCGATGGCATCGGCCAGGTCGTTGAACCCGAGCGCGTGCTCGGCGAGCCCCGGGACGGGGAGCGTGCGCGCGATCGAGCCGAGCGCGAGCACGAGCCGCTCGTAGCGCAACTCGAACCGTCCGGCGTGCGACTCGACCGAGACGGTGCAAGCGTCCTCGTCGAGCGCGGTCGCGGCACCAACGACGAGCTCCGAGCGGGGGCACATCATCCGCAGCGGCACGACGACGTGCCGAGGCTCGAGCGTGGCCGAGGCGGCTTCGGCGAGCAGTGGCCGGAAGAGCATGAAGTTCTCGGGGCTCACGATCGTCGCCTCTCCGACATGCCGGGCGAGGATGCTTCCGGCATAGCCTCCGCCGACGATCAACGTCCCGTTTCGGGCCTCGCGTTCGGTCACGGCGATATCGTCGCAGCGTGGCCGCAGTTCGTGTGCGCGAGCTCGATGTCGTCCGCGGCTCGACGCATGCACTGCGGGCCGTGAGCGTCGAGGTGCCCGAGGGCCGGATCACGGGGTTGCTCGGCCCGAGCGGGTCGGGCAAGACGACGCTGATGCGAGCGATCGTCGGCGTGCAGGTGATCCGGAGCGGGAGCGTCGAGGTGCTGGGTCTCGCGGCAGGTGCGCCGGAGCTCAGGCGCCGCGTCGGCTACGTGACCCAGGACCCTTCGGTCTACGGCGACCTGACCGCCCGGGAGAACCTCGACTACTTCGCACGGATCGTCGGCGCGGCTCCGGGACGCGTGGAGGAGGTGCTCGAGACCGTCGACCTGGTTCGGCTCTCGCGGCGAGCGGTCCGCTCGCTCTCGGGCGGCGAGCGCTCACGGGTGTCGCTCGCGGCGGCGCTGCTCGGCCGGCCTGACCTGCTCGTGCTCGACGAGCCGACCGTCGGTCTGGATCCCGTGCTCCGGCGCGACCTCTGGTCGATGTTCCACCGCCTGGCCGAAGGCGGTGTCACGCTCGTCGTCTCGAGCCATGTGATGGACGAGGCAGATCGCTGCGACGAGCTCGTCCTCATTCGCGACGGGCGGATCCTCGCGCAGTCTCCACCCGAGGAGCTGCTGCGAGGCACGCGCACGGACGACCTCGAGCACGCGTTTCTCGTGTTGATCGAGGGCGCGTCGTGAGCCCCCGCGTCACGCTCGCCACGGCGATCCGGGTGCTGCGCCAGCTGCGTCGCGACCCGCGAACCCTCGCACTCGTGTTCGTCGTCCCGCCCCTCCTGCTGACGCTGTTCAAATACGTGTTCTACGGGCAGCCGGAGACTTTCGACCGGATCGGGGGACCGCTCGTCGGGATCTTCCCGTTCGTGCTGATGTTCGTGATCACGTCGATCACGATGCTCCGCGAGCGCACGACGGGGACGCTCGAGCGGCTGATGACGCTGCCGCTTTCGAAGTTCGACCTGCTCGGTGGCTACGCGCTCGCGTTCGGTCTTGTGGCGGCGGTGCAGGCCGGCATCACGGCGGCCGTTGCGTTCGGCGTGCTGGGCCTCGACGTCGCCGGGTCGGTCGTCGTCGTCGTTCTGCTCGCGGTCTGCAACGCGCTGCTCGGGATGGCGCTCGGACTGTTCGCGAGCGCGTTCGCGCAGTCGGAGTTCCAGGCCGTACAGTTCATGCCGGCGTTCGTGCTGCCGCAGTTCCTGCTCTGTGGGCTGCTCGTCGCGCGAGATCGCATGGCGCCCGTGCTCGAGTGGATCTCGTACGCGCTGCCGCTGACGTGGGCGTATGACGGCCTGCAGCGCGCGGTCGACGGTGCCGACGCCTCGCTCATCGCCAGAGACGCGGGGATCGTCCTCGCAGTGACCGTGCTCGCGCTCGCGCTCGCCGCCGCGACCCTCCGCCGCCGGACGACATGACGCAGATCTCGGTGATCGGCAGCGGAGTCGAGCACGAAGAGCGTGCCGAGGAGGTGGGCAGGCTGCTCGCGGAGCGTGGGGCCACGGTCGTCTGCGGCGGGCTCGGCGAGGTGATGGCCGCCGCCGCCCGCGGGGCGAAGTCGGCGGGAGGCACGACGATCGGGATCCTCCCGGGGACGTCCCGTGAGGCTGCAAACGAGTGGATCGACCACGCCGCTGTGACGGGCATCGGCCACGCGCGGAACCTTGCGGTCGTCGCGTCCGGCGACGCGGTGATCGCGGTCGGCGGCCGCTGGGGCACGCTCGCGGAGATCGGTTTTGCCCGTGCCCTCGGGCGCTACGTGGTGATCCTGGAACCGGGCTGGGAGATCGAGGGCATACCGCGCGCGCGAACGCCCGAGGACGCGGTCGCGCTGGCCCTTTCCAACACTTAGGAGGGCTAGCCCCGAACGAGCGGGCGTGTCAGGCAGGTCGGACCGCCGTCGCCTTTGCGCGACAGCTCCTCGCCCGCGAAGACGAGCACCTCGACGCCGGCCGTCTCGAGACGCCGCCTCGTCTCCGGGTTGCCTTCGAGCGCGAGCGCGATGCGTGGGCCGAGTGCGAGGACGTTGCACGCCATCGACTCGAACTCCTCGTCGGGGACCTCGACGAAGCCGACGCCGCGCTGCTCGAGCAGCTCGACGAGCCGCACCGGCATCAACGGGAGGTAGACGAGCACGAGCTCGTCGGCGAGCGGCGAGACGAGCGAGAGCATGTGCATCACCTCGTCGCGGCCGTGGTAGTGCGGGAGATCGACGGCCATCACGTCCACGTCAGGGAGTGCCGCGCGCAGCGCCGCCACGCCTGCGTCGTTCGTGCGGTAGCCGCGTCCCACAACGAGCGTTTGCTCGTCCAGCCAGAGCATGTCGCCGCCTTCCGCCGTCGCCGGCGCGTCCAGTCGGGCGACCACGTCGATCCCCGCCGCGCGGAAGTCGCGCTCGATCGCTTCGACCTCGACCCCCCGCAACTCCTTCCCCGGCCGGAGCATGACCGCGCCACTACTCGTCAGTGCGGCGGGGTCGTGGACGTAGATCGCGTCGAGCGCCGAGTCGAGTGGCTCACCGACGAGGACCTCCACACCCGCCGCCTCGAGCAGGGCGACGAGCGCCTCGTGCTCCTCGACGATGCGTACGGGATCGGGTGCGGCCCGCCAGCCGTACTCTCGCCAGCGTTCAACTCCCCCGGGCCGCCGCACGAGCACGCGGCGGAGGGGCGCGGTCATCGTCACGCGATCGATTCTAGGCGGCCCTCCAGGAAGCGTCGCTCGACCGGGTTCGTCGCCAGCTCGAGCGCGCGCCGGTACGCGGCCGCCGCCTCTTCCGCCCGCTCGAGCCGACGCAGCAGGTCCGCGCGCGTCGAGTGGTAGAGGTGGTACGTGTCGAGCCCGTCGAGCTTGTCGACCGCATCGAGGCCCGCGTCGGGCCCCCAGGCCATCGCGACCGCGACCGCCTTGTTCAGCGAGACGACCGGAGAGCCCGTCAGCTCCTCGAGTCGGCCGTACAGCGCGGCGATCTGCTGCCAGTCGGTCGCGTCTGGTGTGTCGGCCCGCGCGTGGAGCGCCGCGATCGCCGCCTGCAGCTGGTACTGCCCGGGCCTGCGGCGCGCCATCGCGTGGTCGAGCATGCGGAGGCCCTCGTCGATCTTCGCGCCGTTCCACAGCGAGCGGTCCTGGTCCTCCAGCAGCACGAGCTCGCCGCCGCTTCCGACGCGTGCATCGCGGCGCGAGTCCTGGAGGAGCATCAGCGCGAGCAGTCCGAGCACCTCCGCCTCGTCCGGCATGAGCACGGCGAGGAGCTTCCCGAGCCGGACCGCCTCGTCGCAAAGGTCGCGCCGCACGAGCTCCTCGTCGGAGGTCGCCGCGTAGCCCTCGTTGAAGACGAGGTAGAGCACCGCGAGCACCGACCGCAGCCGCTCGGTGAGCAGGTGGTCGGGCGGCACGCGGAACGGGATGCCGGCGTCGCGGATCTTCCGCTTCGCCCGCACGAGCCGTTGCGCGAGCGTCGACTCGGGGACGAGGAACGCGCGCGCGATCTCGGGTGTCTGGAGCCCACCGACCTCTCGAAGGGTCAGGGCGACGCGGGCCTCGGGCGCGAGCGCGGGATGGCAGCAGGTGAAGACCAGGCTCAGCCGCTCGTCGGGGATCGAGCTCACGTCGTCGTCCTCCTCGGTTTGAAGCTCCTCCAGGCGCGCGAGCAGCTCGGTCTTCCGCGCGAGCGTGCGCTCGCGCCGGATGCGGTCGATCGCTCGGTTGCGTGCGGTTGCGATGATCCACGCGGACGGGTTGCGGGGCGTCCCGTCGCGCGGCCAGCGCTCGACTGCGGTCACGAACGCTTCCTGCACCGCGTCCTCGGCCAGCTCGAAGTCGCCGAGAACGCGGATCAGGATCGAGACTGCGCGTCCCCATTCCTCGCGGAAGAGGGACTCGACGCTCACTCGGCGAGCGGGCGGATCTCGACGGAGCCGGTCGTCGCGACAGGCACCCGTTGCGCGAGCTCGATCGCCTGGTCGAGGTCCTTGCAGTCGGCGAGGAAGTAGCCGCCGAGCTGCTCCTTCGTCTCCGCGAACGGGCCGTCGATGACCGTCGTCTCGCCGTCGCGGACTCGGACGACGCGCGCCTTGTGCGGATCGTCCAGCTCGAGGCCGTCGAGCTCGATGCGCTGCTCGCCGGCCCAGCCGAAGAGCGCATTCCAGCGCGGCACCTCTTCGGCGCGGCGCGCGGCGGCCTCCTCGGGCGAGAGGCCGCGCCAGGAGTCGACGGCGGCGCCGTCGTTGTTCAGCAGCAGGAGGTACTTCACGGCGACTCCTCCTCCGCGGCGGCGCGCAGCTCGACCGACCCGTGCCACGCGCCGGGGATCTTCGCTGCGAGCTCCGTCGCCTCGTCGAGGCTCTCGACGTCGAGGACGAAGTAGCCGCCGAGCTGCTCCCGCGTCTCCGCGAAAGGCCCGTCGGTGACGACCGTCTCGCCGTCGCGGACGCGTACCGTCGTCGCGGCCTGCGTGGGGGCGAGCTCGTCCCCGCCTGCGAGCTTGCCGTCGGCGGCCTGAGAGAACGAACGGTACTTGCCGTACCACTCCTTGCGCTCGTCGTCCGAGAAGCGTTCCCAGTTCGACTCGTCGGACCAGATCAGGGCGAGCACCTTCACGCCCGCGCCTCCGCGGGGATCTGCATGATCGCCCGCACCTCGACCGTCCCGAACCGCGCCGACGGGATCTTCGCCGCCCATTGCGCAGCTTCCTCAGGCGTGTCGACGTCGACGACGTAGTAGCCGCCGAGCTGCTCCTTCGTCTCCGCGTACGGGCCGTCGCTCAGGTTGATCTCACCGTCGCGGACGCGGACCGACTGCGCAGTGCCGCTCGGGTGGAGCGGCGCGCTCGAGACGAGCTTCCCCGAGGCCTCGAGCTCGTCGGTGTACGCGAAGTACTCCTGCATGAGCCCCTCGCGTTCACCGGCGTCTGCGTCGTCGTAGATCAGCAGCATGTACTGCATCTCGCCCTCCAATCGGTTGCTTGCATCCTCTAGGACGAACGGGTGGAGGGGAAATCGACAAGCCGGCCGAGGAACGTGAGCGCGCCGTGCTTGTCGAGCGGCTCGTTCAGGTTGCCGCACTTCGGGCTCTGGACGCACGAGGGGCAGCCGTGCTCGCAGGGGCAGCCGGCCAGCATGCGCGCGGTGTCCTCGACCCAGCCCTCGAAGACCTCGAAGCCGCGCTCGTTGATCCCGACGCCGCCCGAGTGCCCGTCGTAGACGAAGATCGTCGGCCGTCCCGTCTGCGGGTGGATGTTCGTCGAGAGCCCGCCGATGTCCCAGCGGTCGCACATCGCCCAGAGCGGGAGGATCGCGATCATCGCGTGCTCGGCGGCGTGGAGCGTGCCGAGAAGGCGCGGCTCGCGGTCGAGTCCCTCGAGCTGCTCGGGCTCCGGCAGGTACCAGACCGCCTCGGTCTCGAACTCGGTCATCGGCAGCTCGAGCCGGACGAGGTCGATCGTCGATTGGTCGCGGATCGACATACGCTGGTAGCCGACCACCTGCTCGGTCACGACGACGCGGCCGAACGTCACCTCCAGCCCGAGCCGCCACTCCACGCGGAGCGGTTCGGCGATCTCGGTCATCGTCTCCTTCTTCGCCTGCGTGTACCAGTCGCCGGAGAACGGGGCGACGAGTGCGCGGCGCCCGTCGAGGTCGAGCTCCTCCACGAGATAGGGCTCGCCCATGTGGAGGTAGACGGCGCCGTCGTGAACGGTTGAGTACGCGCGCTCGCGTTCGACCAGGCCGAGCAGCGAGCCGCTCTCGACGTCGACGACGGTGAACGAGTCGGGGCTCGTCGAGCGCAGTGGGATGCGCGCGGCGGGGTAGTCGCGGCCGGCCCAGGCCCAGCCCCGCGGCGTGTGCTTCAGCTCCGGCAGCTCGGCGGCGCGCTCGAGCGCCTCGTTGCCGAGCGTCGCCCGGTCGGCGTCGTCGATCGGCGCCTCGAACGCCGCTGCGCGGACGTGACCGTCGAGCACACGCGGGTTCGCGTGGTCGAGGATCGCGGCCTCAACCCGCCGGTCGATCAGCGTCTCGGGCTCCCGCATGAAGTACTGGTCGAGCGCGTCCTCGCTTGCCACGAGGACGGCGAGGCCGTGCCCGCGGCGTCCTGCACGTCCCCACTGCTGTTTGAGCGACGCCATCGTCCCCGGGAAGCCGACCGAGATCGCGCAGTCGAGCAGTCCGATGTCGATCCCGAGCTCGAGCGCGTCGGTCGCGCTCACCCCGAGCAGGTCGCCTTCGACGAGGCGCCGCTCGATCTCGCGGCGCTGCTGTGGCGTGTAGCCCGCGCGGTACGGAGCGAGCCGCCCTGCGGTGGCCGGATCGAGCCGGTCTACGGCGAAGCGGTGGATCAGCTCGGCGGCCTTGCGGCTCTTCGCGAAGCAGATCGTGCGCAGGCCGCGCCGCGCGAGCTCTGCGAGGAGGCGCGACGCGTCGCCGAGTGCGGAAGCGCGCACGCCGAGCTCCTCGTCGAGGAGCTCCGGGTTCCAGAGGACGACGGTGCGCTCCGCTCGCGGTGCCGCGTCGTCGCCGATCACGGTCGCCTCGACGCCGAGCAGCCGCTCCGCGAGCTCGGCGGGGTTCGCGATCGTCGCGGACGCGAGCAGGAACTGCGGCGACGCGCCGTACATCGCGGCTGCGCGGCGGAGTCGTCGTAGCACGTTCGCGACGTGCGACCCGAACACGCCGCGGTACACGTGCGCCTCGTCGACGACGACGTAGCGGAGGTTCTGCAGGACGTCGCCCCACCGATCGTGGTGGGGGAGCACGCCGACGTGGAGCATGTCGGGGTTCGTGAGGATCAGGTTCGCCCACTTGCGGATCTGCCAGCGCCGGTCGCCTTCGGTGTCGCCGTCGTAGATCGCGGCCTTCACTCCCGGGACCGCGAGCGTCGAGAGAGTGCGCAGCTGGTCCTGGGCGAGCGCCTTCGTCGGATAGAGGTAGAGCGCGCGGCTCTTCGGCTCGCGGGCGAGCGCGTCGAGCACTGGGAGGTTGAACGCGAGCGTCTTGCCGCTCGCTGTGCCGGTCGTGACGATCACGTTCTCGCCACGCTGTGCCGCCTCCCACGCGTCGGCCTGGTGCGCAAAGAGCGCCTCGTGCTCGAGGCGCCCGCGCACGCGCGAGTCGAGCTCGTCGGGGATCGGGGCGAACCGCGCGGCTCGTGGCCGCTCGGTGCGCGTGTACGCGACCTCGTCTCCTTCGAGCAGCTCGGCCCAGCTCGCAGTCTCGGTCGCCATCCACACCCAGGGTAAACTCGGGAGACCGGGGTGCCGCACCGCGCGGCTGAGATCACACCCGTCGAACCTGATCCGGGTCATGCCGGCGAAGGGAGGAGCCACGTCCATTCCGCGCACCTTGACGATCGCAACGTCTGACTCGGGCGGCGGTGCGGGGATCCAGGCCGACCTCAAGGCCTTTGCGGCCGCAGGCGTGTATGGGATGTCCGCCCTGGTCGCCGTGACGGCGCAGAACACGAAGGACGTCACAGCCGTGTACGAGCTGCCGTCCGACATCATCCGCGCCCAGCTCCACGCTGTCTTCGACGACATCGGAGTGGACGCCGCGAAGACGGGGATGCTCTTCTCGAAGCGGATCATCGACACCGTCGCGGACTTCCTGCACCAGCGTCGGGTAGCGCTCGTCGTCGATCCGGTGATGGTCGCGAGCTCGGGCGCGAAGCTCCTACGCGACGACGCGGTGGACACGCTCGTGTCGCGGGTCTTTCCGCTCGCGACCGTCGTGACGCCGAACCTGAGCGAGGCGATCGCGTTCGCCGGGTTCGACGGCACCCGCCGCGAGCTCGCGGAGCGACTGCACGAGCTGGGCGCGCCGGCGGTGATCGTCACCGGAGGACACGGCGACGAGGCAGTCGACCACCTGTTCGCCGACGGTGTGCACGTCGAGATTCCGGTCGACCGCCATGACGTGCAGGCCACGCACGGCGCCGGCTGCACGCACTCGGCCACGCTGGCGGCGCTCCTCGCCAAGGGCGTGGGACTCGAGGACGCCGCCCGCGGAGCAGCGCACGTCGCCTCGCAGGCAGTCCGCAACGGGCTCACCGAGCTCGGCGCCGGCGAGGGCCCAGTCGACGTCCTGAATCTCAGAGGGGTCGCATGACGGCGGGATCGACACTCGCCCGTCTGCGGGAGGAGAGGCCGCTCGTCCACCAGATCACGAACTACGTCGTGATGAACGAGACGGCAAACGCGACGCTCGCGCTCGGTGCGCTGCCCGTGATGGCGCACGCGCGCGAGGAGGTCGAGGAGATGGTCGCGCTCGCAGGCGCGCTCGTGATCAACATCGGCACACTCTCGCCGCCCTGGGTCGAAGCCATGTTGACGGCGGGCGAGGCAGCGAACGCGAGAGGGATCCCGGTCGTCGTCGACCCCGTCGGCGCGGGCGCGACTCGCTATCGCACCGAGACCGCAAAGCGACTGCTCGACGAGGTTGACGTGACCGTCCTCCGCGGAAACGCAGGCGAGGTCGCGACGCTCGTCGGCGTGGAGGCGGAGGTGCGCGGGGTCGAGTCGATCGCCGCGGGCGGCGATGCCGCGGACCTCGCACGCGAGGCGGCACGGGTGCTCGGCGTCGTCGCATCGGTCACCGGTCCGGTCGACCACGTCTCGGACGGCGAGCGCACTCTGTCCGTGGCGAACGGGCACGAGCTGCTCGCGACGGTCACGGGGACCGGCTGCATGTCGACCGCAATCACCGGTTGCTTCCTCGCCGCGAACCCGAGCGCGATCGACGCCGCCGCGGAGGCCCTGGCCGCCTTCGGCGTTGCGGGCGAAGACGCCGCCTCGGTCGCCAACGGGCCCGGCACGTTCCACGCCGCGCTCTACGATGCGCTCTACGCGCTGACCCCCGAGTCGCTCGACGAACGGGCGAGGATCGCGTGAAGCTGCACGCGCTCGTCGAGGATCTCCAGACGGCACGCGGGGCGGTCTCCGGCGGTGCAACCGTGGTCCAGCTGCGAGTCAAGAACGCTTCCACCCGTGAGCTCGTCGAGCGCGGGCGGCCCCTTCGCGAGCTCGACGCGATGTTCGTCGTCAACGACGACGTTGAGGCTGCGATCCGGCTCGAGGCCGACGGCGTCCACCTCGGCCGGCACGATGAGGGCGCTGAGCGCGCGCTCGAGGCGGGGCTGCGGCTCGGCCTGTCCGCGTGGGACGTCGGTCAGGCGATCGCCGCCGAGCGTGCCGGCGCGACCTACATCGGCGCCGGGCCGGTCTGGGCGACGCCATCGAAGCCCGACGCCGACCCGCCGATCGGGCTCGACGGCCTCGCCGGAATCGCCGACGCCGTCCAGATCCCCGTCGTGGCGATTGGAGGGATCGACGCGACGAACGCGGGTGCCTGCATCGCGGCAGGCGCGGCCGGGGTCGCGGTGATCCGGGCCGTGCACGACGCGCGCGCGCTTCGGGAGGCGATCGATGAAGCTGTCGCAGCTCGGTGAGCTCGGCCTGCTTGCGGAGCTCGAGCGCCGCGGGCTCGCACGGGCGATCGAGAACGACGCCGCCCAGGTCGAGGGGCTCGTCGTCACGCAGGACGCGCTCGTCGAGGGAGTCCACTTCCAGCTCGACCGGATCTCGTGGCGCGATCTCGGCTGGCGCGCGGCGGCGGTCAACCTCAGCGACCTGTCCGCATCGGGCGCCGAACCCACGGCTCTGATCGTCACGCTCGCCGCGTCCGGGGGGACCGACGCGGAAGACGTGCTCGAGCTCTACGAGGGGATCGCCGAGGCCGGCGTGCCGGTCGTCGGAGGTGACACGACGCGGTCCGAGCTGCTCATGCTCAGCGTGACGGCGCTCGGACGCTCCGAGCGCGTTCCCGGGCGCGCAGGTGCACGGCCGGGCGACCTGCTCGTCGTGACGGGGCCGCTGGGTGCGGCCGGGGCCGCGTTCCGCGACGGCCGCTACGTTCGGCCGCCGCTCCGCCTCGAGGAAGGGCGGCGCCTTGCGCGGGTGGCGAGTGCGATGCTCGACGTCTCGGACGGTCTCGCACAGGACGCCGGCCACATCGCAGCGCGCTCGGGGGTGCGCTGCGCGATCGACCTCGACCGCGTCCCGCTCGCCGACGGCGCGACCGTCGAGGACCTCGGTTTCGGCGAGGACTATGAGCTGCTCGCGGCCACGTCCGACCCGCTCGGCTTCACGGTGATCGGGCGCGTCGAGGAGGGATCGGGCGTCGTGGGCGTCCCCGCGGGCGGCTGGGAGCACTTCCGTTAGAGCCTGCCGCGGAGTGCCGCGAAGCGGAGCACCGGAACCATCCAGATCGCCTCCAGCACGATCGACTTCGACATCTTCGACCCGCCCTCCTCGCGGTCGACGAAGGTGATCGGCACCTCGACGACGCGGAACCCCTTGCGGAGCGCGCGGTAGGTCGTCTCGATCTGGAACGCGTAGCCCTTCGCGTCGATCGCGTCGAGGTCGATCGCCTCGAGCACGCGCCGGCGGTAGCACTTGAACCCTCCGGTCAGGTCGCGCACGCGCGTCTGCAGCCAGAGCTGGGCGTACACGCAGCCTCCCCTCGAGATGAAACGCCGTAGCAGCCCCCAGTTCGGGATCCTCCCGCCCGGGACGTAGCGGGAGCCGAGCACGAGGTCGGCGCCCTGCTCGGCCCGCGCGATCAGGCGTGCAACGTCCGGCGGCTCGTGGGAGAAGTCGCAGTCCATCTCGAGGATCAGCTCGGCGCCGTTCGCGAGCGCATGCCTGAAGCCCGCGAGGTATGCCGGGCCGAGCCCTTCCTTGCGCTCGCGGTGCAGCACGTCCACGCCCTCGAGCTCGGCAGCGAGCCGGTCGGCGATCTCACCCGTCCCGTCCGGCGAGTTGTCGTCGATCACCAGCACGCCCACCCCCTCGGCAACGAGGGCACGCACCATGCGCTCGACGTTCTCGCGCTCGTTGTAGGTCGGGAGACAGACGGTCGCCTGCACGCGCCTATGATCGTCGATCGTGGCGAAGGCGCTGCCGAAGAACCAGGAAGTGGCCGAACAGCTCGAGTTGCTGGCCGACCTGCTGGAGCTCGAGGGCGAGCCGTCGTTCCGCGTGATCGCCTACCGTCGCGCGGCGACGCGGATCCGGGAGACGCCGGGCTCCGTCGCCCAGCTCGCGCTCGACGGCGCCGCGAAGGACCTGCCCGGGATCGGCAAGACGATCGAGGAGAAGATCGTCCAGATCGTCGACGACGGCGAGATGCACGCGCTGACGAAGCGCAAGGGAACGATCCCGCCCGAGGTTGTGAGCTTCATGCGCCTGCCCGGGCTCGGCCCGAAGTCCGCGGCGAAGATCTGGAAGGAGCTCGGGATCACCACCGTCGCCGACCTCCGGACGGCGGCCGAGGCCGAGCAGCTGCGGACGCTCTCCGGCTTCGGCGCGCGAACCGAGGAGCGGATCCTGCACGCGCTCTCGCAGGAGACGACGCTCGAGCCGGTGCGGCCGCTGCTCGGTGCCGGTCTCGCGCCTGTGCTCGCCGTCGTCGAGGTGCTCCGCGAGCATCCTGCCGCGGACCTCGTCTCGGAGGCGGGGAGCGTCCGGAGGCGCAAGGAGACGTTCCGCGATCTGGACGTGATCGCGACGGCGAAGGACCCTCGCGCGCTGATCGATTTCTTCGTCGCGCTCGACTGGGTCGCCGAGATCGCCGCGCACGGTGACACGAAGGCGACAGTCGTCTCGCACGACGGCCTGCGTTTCGACCTGCGCGTCGTCCCTCCGGAGTCCTTCGGCAACCTGCTCCAGCACTTCACCGGCTCGAAGGACCACAACGTCGCGCTGCGCGAGGCAGCGGTGAAGAAAGGTCTCTCGATCTCGGAATACGGGGTCAAGACCGTCGAGACGGGCGAGGTCTTCACAACGCGCGCCGAGGCCGAGCTCTACGAGTTTCTCGGCTACCAGTACATCCCACCGGAGCTCCGCGAGAATCTCGGCGAGCTCGACGCCGCGCGAAAGGGAGAGCTGCCGGAGCTCGTCGACGTCAAGCACGTGCGCGGCGACCTCCACCTGCACTCGACGTGGTCGTCGGACGGCAGGAACACCATCGAGGAGATGGCGCGCCGCTGCATCGAGCGGGGTTACCAGTACATGGCGATCACCGACCACTCGCACTACCTCCGCGAGGGGCGGCTCGAGGCGCAGTGGCGCGAGGTCGAGCAGCTGAACGAGAAGCTCGCTCCGTTTCGGATCCTGCGTGGGATCGAGGCGAACATCCGCGCGAACGGCGAGGTCGACGTCGCAGAGGAGCTGCTTGCGCAGCTGGACTGGGTGGTTGCGTCGCTGCACCAGGCGTTCGACAAGAACCCGACCGAGCGAATCGTCGGCGCGATGGAGCACCCGTATGTCCACTGCATCGGGCATCCGACCGCACGCAAGATCAACAAGCGTGCACCCGCGGACGTCGACGTCGAGCGGGTGATCGAGAAGGCGCTCGAGACCGGGACGTTCCTCGAGCTGAACTCGCAGCCGGACCGCCTCGATCTTCGCGACGTGAATGCCCGCCGCGCCGGAGAGGCAGGGTTGAAAGTCCCCGTCGACACCGACGCGCACCAGATCAGCGCGCTCGACTGGATCGAGATCGGGATCGCGCAGGCCCGCCGCGCGTGGTTGACGAAGGACCAGGTGCTGAACACGCGGACCTGGAAGCAGGTCGAGAAGCTGAAGAAGCGCTAGCGCCGTGCGTGTCCTCCGGCTGCTTGCGACTGCTTCGGTTGCGCTCGCCGCCTTGGTCGCAGCGCCGGCCGCGGTCGCACACGCGGAGCTGGTCGAGTCCCGGCCTGCGGACGGCGCCGTGGTCAAGGACGTTCGTGAGGTCGTCCTTCGCTTCAGCGAGCCGGTGGAGACTGCGCTCGGCACCGTACGCGTCTCGGATCCGAATGGCCGCCGGGTGGACGACGGAGACCTGAACCAGCCGTCATCTCGCGAGGTCGCCGTTGGATTGAGGAACGACCTGCCACGCGGGGTCTACCTCGTCAGTTGGCAGGTGATCTCGGCCGACGGGCACCCGGTGCACGGTGCGTTTGCCTTCCACCTCGGCGAGCCGGGGGGCTTGGGCGTTTCCACTCCCACCGTCGTCAATGAGGACACGGGCTCGGCCGCAGTCGACGCCGCGTTTGTGTTCACGAGGTTCCTCGTGTTCGCGTTGATCCTCCTCTGCCTGGGCGGTGCGCTCGTGCTCGCTGCGGTCGTCCGATCCGACGACGGCGTCCCGGCGGTCCGCCGCCAGCTCTTCGGCGCTCTGGCGCTCGCTGCCGGCGTGCTGGTCGTTGTCTCGCTCGCGGGACTGCCGCTGCAGGCAGCCTCGGCGGGCGGGATTCCGCTTCGCGACGCGGCCGGCTGGGACTCCGTCTCGGCGGTGCTCGAGACGCGCTTCGGCCAGATGTGGGCCTGGCGAGCGTGGCTCGCGCTGACGATCGCAGTGCTCGCGCTTGCCGGTCGGCGGGACCACGAGTTCCCGGTGCCTGCGCTGATCGTGGCCGGAATGCTCGCCGTGACGCCGGCGGCGGCAGGACACGCGAGCGTGTCGGGTGCGTTTCCGTTCGTCTCGGACGTCGCGCACGTCGTCGCGGCGGGGGCCTGGGCCGGTGGGCTCGCCTTCCTCGTCGCGGCGCTCGTCCTCGCTCGAACCGATCGCTGGCGGCTCGCCGCACGCGCGGTCCCGCGCTTCTCGTCGATCGCGGTCGTGGCCCTCGCGGTGCTCGTCGTCGCGGGAGTCACGAACGGCTACTTCCAGGTGCGCGAGTGGCGCGGCTTGTGGGAGACCACCTACGGCCTCCTGCTCGTCGCGAAGGTCGCGCTCGTCGTGCCCGTCCTCGCGCTCGGGGCGTACAACAACCGCTTCGCCGTGCGTCGACTGCGCGACGGGACGGCCTCGCCGCGCGAGCAGCGGCGCTTCCTGCACACTGCGGCCGCCGAGCTCGTGGTGCTCGCGGTCGTCGTCGGCGTGACCGCTGTGCTCGTGAACGAGCCACCGCCTCGGACCGAGCTCGAGCCTCAGAGGGTGCGCAGCAGCTCGACGAACTCGGCGGGCGAGCCGACGACGACGTCTGCGCTCTCCGCGATCCCTCGCGGGCCCTCTTCGGAGACGACGCCGACGCGCACGCCCCACTCGATCTCGTCGAGCGCGCGGAACGCGTCCAGGTCCGTCGAGTCGTCACCCGCGTAGAGCGCGCGCTCGAGCCCACGCGCGCGAAGGAGCTGCAGGACGGCGGTCCCCTTGTTCGTCTCCAGCGGAGGGCGGAGCTCGAGCACCATTCGGCCGAAGCGCGGCACGAGCCCCGCGTCGCGCGCTCGCGCGGCAACCTCCAGCAGGTACGCCTCTGCCGCCTCCGGGTCCTCCGCGGTGCGGTAATGGAAGGAGAGCGTGAGCCCCTTGTCCTCAACCGGCCACGCGACGTTCTCGGCGAACTCGCGCAACCGCGCCGACCACGCCGGCGCTTCGGGGTCGAGCTCCAGCCCGTGCTCGCCGACGTAGACGAGCTCGTCGAGCCCGACGACGCGCCGCGCGTCGTCGCCGGCGCGCCCGCTTACACATGCGACGAGTGCGTACTTGCCGTTCAATCTACGGAGCTCGGCGCGCGTCTCCTCCGGCACGCGTGCGTCCTCGGGACGATCGACGATCGGGGCGAGCACGCCGTCGACGTCCAGCACGATCGCAGCGCGTTCGGGCGCCTCCCGCAGCCGCTCGAGCAGCTCGTCCGGCTCCACGCGCCTACGATACGCGCGTGAAGCTGGCGCTGATCGGGCTGCTCGCGGGCTTCATGAGCGCGCTCTTCGGGGTCGGCGGCGGGCTCGTAGTCGTGCCGCTCTTGATCCTGCTCGTGGCGTACACGCCCCACGTCGCGACCGCGACGTCGCTGGCGGCGATCGGGATCACCGCGCTCGCCGGGACGATCACGTTCGCGATCGCCGGCGAGGTCGACCCGACGCACGCGTTGCTCGTCGGTCTACCGGCCGCCGCCGGCGCGACCGTTGGCGCGACGCTCCAGCAGCGCGTGCGAGCCCGGGAGCTCTCATACCTCTTTGCGGCGTTTCTCGTTGCGATCGCCGTCTGGCTGCTCGTATGACGCTCGTCTTCGCCGTCCTGCTCGGCTTCTCCGCGGGGATCGTCGCCGGGATGTTCGGGGTCGGGGGCGGGATCCTGTTCGTGCCGACGCTGATCGCGCTCGGACTGGGTCAGGTCGAGGCGCAGGCGACGTCGCTTGCCGCGATCCTGCCGACCGTCGCCGCCGGCACCTGGCGACAGGCTTCGTACGGGAACGTCCGCTGGAAGCCGGCGCTGATGCTGGGGCTGACGTCCGTCGTCGGCGTCCTCGGGGGCGCCCAGGTTGCACTCTCGCTGCCGGAGGACGTGCTTCGCCGGCTGTTCGCCGTGTTCCTGATCGCGGTCGCCACGCAGGTTGCCTGGCGAGCGCGCTCTCGATAAGCCATCCTTCGCCCATGAACGCCTCCGACGACATCTGGATCCCTCTGGTCGACGAGCCGATCGGCGGCATCGTCGAGCGGATCCAGCAGCAGAACCCCGACATCGCGAAGCTCGTCGAGTCGCCGAACCGCGTGCTCGCGTTTCGGACGTTCGCGTACATCCGGGTCGGCGTCGTGCTTGGCCAGCTCCTCTTCGACAACGACGTGCCGCCCTACGACGGCTCGGACACGTGGGTGGAGCTGCTCATGAAGGAGCCCGCGCACAACGAGGCGCTCCTGAAGGAAGTGCGTGCAGTCGCAGAGGAGATCGCGGCGGATCCGAAGTACGCTGACGACGAGCCGCTCGGACCGGACGACGACGCGCGCGCGCGCTTCAAGGAGTTCGCGCGCAAGCAGCTCGGCGGTTAACGCTCATGCTAGAGGCTTGCTGGGAGACAGCGTCCGCGAAGCGGCCGCCTTTAGGGGTCTTCGCGACTTGCGCAGTCTTTAGTGCGCGGCGAGCAGGCTGACGAGGAAGACAGCCGTGAAGCCGGCGGTGGTCACGGCGACACGCTTGGCCGACGGGTGCTCGTGCGCGTGCGGGAGGAGATCAGTCGCGCCCATGAAGAGAAAGAAGCCGGCGTAGAGCGCGAGGAGCTCGCCGAGCGACGCCTCGGAGATGTCGAGCGTGGCGCCGACGATCGCTCCGAGCAGCGGAGCGGTCGCGACGATTGCAAGCCACGTGATCGCGCGTCGCCGCGTGCCGCCCTGATGAAGCACGAACGCGACGGCGTTCAGGCCGTCGGCGAAGTCGTGTGCGACGACAGCGAGGAAGACGAGCACGCCGGTAGCCGTGTCGAGGCTGAACGCGAGCCCAATCCCGAGCCCGTCGATGAACGTGTGGATCGCGAGCGCTCCGGCGCCAAGCGCGCCGACGTGGCTGTGTGCGCGCGCTTCCTCCGGGGCGTCGCGGTGATGCAGAACGAGTAGGCGCTCAGCGAGGAAGAAGCCGACGAAGCCCGCGCCGACGAGCATCCCGACCCGGCGCGGGGAGTCGAGGATCTCGATCGCCTCGGGCAGCACGTGGAAGAGTGCGACGGCGACGACGACGCCGCCGGTGAGGGCGATCGCGGTCGTCAGGTCGCGGCTGAGACGGAGCGCCGCCGCGCCTCCGCCGAAGGCCGCGAGCACAGTGACGAGCGCGAAGGGGATCGCGATCCACGTCATGCGCAGCGGGCACAGAGCCCGTAGACGTCGAGCTCGTGACTCTGAGCGCGGAACCCGTGACGGCTCTGAAGGACGGCTGCGGAGGGCGCGCCGCAGAGCTCGGTGTCCTCGACCGCACCGCAAGAAAGGCAGACGAGGTGGTGGTGATGACCCGTGTGGCAGCGGACGTACGCGCCTTCGCCTGCGCCGGTGAGATGGCGGATCGAGCCCGTCGTCCGCAGGAGCTCGATCGTCCGGTAGACCGTCGCGAGCCCAAGGGACGGCTCGCGGCGCCGCGCGCGGTCGTAGACCTGAACGACCGTGAACGACCCTCGCTGCCGCTCGACGGCGTCGAGGATTGCGCTGCGCTGAGGGGTCAGACGGACGTCGGCGGGAAGCTCGAGCTCGGCCACGGTTCCGTGAGTCTAATGAGAACGATTCTCATTCGCAACCGTGCCGACTTCCCGGGCCGGCCGTAGGACTTCGTGTGCCTGTGCCAGAATCACTCGCTCGGTGGGGAAGCGGCTCTCGATCGCACTGGCGCTCCTCCCGCTCGCGCTGGCCCCGGGAATCGCCGGGGCGGAGTCCGCGGCGCGGGACGGCGGCGCCACCGCGCAGGCGTTTGCGCTCAAGGTGATCGTGCCCGGTGGCTCAGGCGCCGCGACCACCGTCGTGGCGGCGCCGGTCGACTCCGTCTCGTTCGGGAACGCAGGCTCGTTCCCGAGCGCCGACGTCGTCTCCTGGGGCGGCTCCGTCGCCTCCGCTTCGGCGAGCCCCGGACAACTGGCCACCGCGAACGCCTCCTCGGAGGTGACGTCGCTCTCGCTCTTCCAGGGCGAGGTGACTGCGACCGCGGTCCGCGGCTCGGCGCAGGCGCGGGCGAGCGCGTCGAGCACATCGGGGGACTTCAACGGCGCGAGTGTGGGCTCGCTCGCCGTTCAGGGCCAGGCGGCCGCGGTTGGGCCGAACGTCCGCGTCGAGCTCGGCGGCTGGGGTTACGCGATCGTCCTCGCGCAGGGCTCGGCTCCAGCGGCGCGCTCCTATCGCGGCAACATCACCGCGCTCGACATCCGCCTGACGGCAGACCACGGAGGCCTTCCGGCAGGGACGCAGATCCTCGTCGGCTACGCGGAGGTCTCCGTCACCGCGCCCGATGCCGCGGGCACGCAGACCTCGACAGGCGTGGTGCCCGTCCCGTCAGCGGGCGGCAAGACGAAGCCCTCGCAGGCGGAACCGACCGGGATCCCGCCGCTCGTTCGAGAACCTCCCAACGGAGTCCGGCCGAAGCTCACGCCGAGCCGTTACGTCTTCCCGGTCTACGGTCAGTCGTCGTTCACGAACACGTTCGGCGCCCCGCGCGCCTCGACCACGTGGCACCACGGCGAGGACATCTTTGCGCCGCTCGGCGCACCGCTTCTCGCAGTCGCCGACGGCACGCTCTTCTCGGTCGGGTGGAACGACGTCGGCGGCTATCGCCTCTGGCTGCGCGACCTACAGGGCAACCAGTTCTACTACGCGCACCTCTCGGCCTTCGCGCCGCTCGCGGTGAACGGCGCGGAGGTCCGCGCCGGCGACGTGATCGGCTTCATGGGCAACTCGGGCGACGCCGAGCACACGCCGTACCACCTCCACTTCGAGATCCACCCGCTCGGGATGCTCCACATGGGCTACGACGGCGTCGTCCCGCCGTACCCGTACCTCGTGGCCTGGCGGCGAGTCGAGGACATCGTCTTCCCGGACGGCGCCGGCTGGGCCCCGCCCGCGAACGCGAGCGCCACCGCGCCGAGGCCCGGAGCGATCCTGCTGCAGGTCTCCGACATCTCGACCGCGAGCGGGCTGCGTCCGGGTTCGGTCGCGCGCGCGTTCGTCGCACCGGTCTCGGCTGAAGGCGACGGCTCGCTGGTCCGCGCGATCGCGCCGCCGCTGCTTCCGCAAGACGGCGCACGCGAAGGCTCGCGCGGGCAACGCCCCGGTGACTAGTTCGGGGAGTTGTTGCCCTGGTAGGTGAAGTCCTCGTCGCCGCTGCCGAACAGACCCTTGAGCCAGCTGCGGGTCGCCGGGCCGGTGACGGGGTTGAAGAGCACGCCGATCGCGATCCCCGCGAGCAGCAGCGTCGCGTTCCGGCTGGCGTGTTCGTTCCTGCCCTGCAGCCGGTTCGCGGCCTTGCGGAGATCCTCGACCGCACGACGGAGGGAGTCCTGGATGTCCTCGTCGCCTGCGACGCGAGCCGCGAGCGGAACCATCCCGCGCGGGCCCATCAGCTCGCCGTAGATCTCCCGAGCCGCGTCGAACGCATCGCGCACGTTTTTCCGGATCTCCTCGTCCTTGACGGCCCGCTCGACGTACGGACGGATGGTGTCCGCGGTGTCCGAGAGCCGATCCTTTGTCCTGGCCATGCCGTTCGTGTCCTTTCGATCGCTTGTCGAAGGGTCCTACCCCTCGCCTTCGCGACGCTAATCCTCGCAGCTTGCAGCACCTCTGGGTCGAGCGAGGAATCGCAGCAGCTCCGCGGGATCGGCTTCACCGCCGACGCCCCGTCCGGCTGGGACCTCGAGCGGGGCCCCCGGTCGGTGCTCGCGGCGAACCCTGACGGACCGGAATCGGTCGCCGTCGCGGTCTTCCGGCTCGCGAAGCCGTTTCGCCCTGCGCTCTGGGACGAAGCCGTCGTCGAGCTGAACGACGTCGCCGCCCGCCTCGCGGAGCGGCTGGGCTCGACCGCACGCGTCGTCCGGAGCGAATCGACCACGCTCGACGCGAGTCGGGGGCGGAGCTACGCCATCACCTACACGAGGGACGGACGCGCGATGGAGGACCGGGTCGTCTTCCTCCTGCGGGGCCGCCGCGAGTACCAGCTGACCTGCCGCATCCTCGTCGACGGGTCCGATGCGGACGTCCAGGCCTGCGACGAGCTGACGCGCTCGTTCAAGACGAGCTAGCGGCCGAGCGCTGCGCGGCGCTCGGTGCTCTCGGCCCGGCGCAGCCGAGCGGGAGCCTTCCCGTCGAACGCCGCCTCCAGTACCTGCGGAAGCTCGTCGGCGAGCACGAACTCGATCGCCTCGCGCGCGTCCGCCGGAAGCTCCTGGAGATCGGGCTCGTTCTCGCGCGGCAGGATCACCCGCTTCAGCCCCGCGCGCTGTGCCGCGAGCACCTTCTCGCGCACGCCGCCGATCGGCAGCACCTGCCCGGTGAGGGTCACCTCGCCGGTCATGCCGACGTCGTCCGCAACCGGCCGGCCGGTGACGAGCGAGACGATCGCGGTCGCCATCGCAACGCCAGCCGACGGCCCGTCCTTCGGGACCGCGCCGGCGGGAACATGGATGTGCACGTCGTGCGCGCCGAACCAGCCAGGGTCGAGCTGGAGCGCCACCGCGCGCGAGCGGACCCAGGAGAAGGCGGTCTGCGCCGACTCCTGCATCACCTCGGAGAGCTGGCCGGTCAGCTTGAGCCGCCCCCTGCCGTCGTAGGCGCCCGCCTCGATGAAGAGGATCTCGCCGCCGACCGGCGTCCACGCGAGCCCGGTCGCGACGCCCGGCTCCGAGGTGCGCTTGCGAACCTCGTGCGAGAACCGCCGCGGCCCGAGCCACTCGCGCACCCGCGCCTCGTCGATCTTCAGCTTCTCGGCCTCGCCCTTCGCGATCTGCGTCGCCGCCTTGCGGAAGAGGGCTGCGATCTGCCGTTCGAGGTTGCGCACCCCGGCCTCCCGCGTGTACTCGCGGATCACGAGCCGGACCGCCTTGTCGTGGATCGTCACCCGCCGCGTCGTCAACCCGTGCTCGCGGAGCTGCTTCGGGATCAGGTACTTGCGCGCGATCCCGAACTTCTCGTCCTCGGTGTAGCCCGACAGATGGATCACGTCCATCCGGTCGAGGAGCGGCGAGGGAATCGTGTCGGTCGTGTTCGCGGTGCAGATGAACAGCACCTTCGAGAGGTCGAACGGCAAGTCGAGATAGTGGTCGCGGAAGCTCGAGTGCTGCTCCGGATCGAGCACCTCGAGCATCGCGCTCGAGGGGTCGCCGCGGTAGTCGTTCCCCATCTTGTCGATCTCGTCGATCAGGAAGACGGGGTTCCTCGACTCGGCGTCGCGAAGTGCGCGGATGATCGTGCCCGGCATCGCGCCGATGTACGTGCGCCGATGGCCGCGGATCTCCGCTTCGTCGCGAACGCCTCCGACGGAGATCCGGACGAACTTGCGCCCGAGCGTGTTCGCGATCGAGTGGCCGAGCGACGTCTTGCCGACGCCCGGCGGGCCGACGAAGCAGAGGATCGGCCCGCTCAGGTCGTCCTTCAGCTTCGAGACGGCGAGGTACTCGATGATCCGCTCCTTCACCTTCTCCAGGTCGTAGTGGTCCTCGTCGAGGACGGTCCGGGCGTGCTCGAGGTCGAGGTCGTCCGGCGTCGCCTGGTCCCAGGGGAGCGTGATGATCCACTCGAGGTACGTGCGGATCACGCCGTGCTCAGCCGCGGCGGGAGGCAGCCGCTCGAGCCGTGACAGCTCCCGCTCGGCCGCAGTGCGCACGTCCTCCGGGAGCGCGATCGAGCGCAGCCGCTCGCGGAGCTCCTCGACCTCGGCGCGCTCCGGGTCGCTCTCGCCGAGCTCGTCCTGGATCGCCTTCATCTGCTGGCGCAGGAAGAACTCGCGCTGGCCCTTCTCCATCTCGGACTGCACCTGCGACTGGATCCGCGTCCCGAGCTCGAAGACCTCGAGCTCGCGGTTGAGGATGCGCGAGACGTGCCGCAGGCGCTGCTCGACGCTGACCTCCTCGAGCAGCGCCTGCTTCTCGTCGGTCTTGAGCCGGAGCGTCGACGCGACCAGGTGGCAAAGCGCGCTCGGATCGTCGACGTTCGCCGCCGCGAGCTCGAGCTCCTCGGGCAGGTAGGGGACGAGCGCGATGATGCGCGCGAACAGCGCCTGCACATTGCGAGTCAACGCCTCGACCTCGGGCGTCTCCTCGAGCACGTCGGGCACCTCGACGAAGCGCCCCACGAGGTACGGCTCGAGCTGCACGGGCTCTTCAAGCCGGATCCGGCGGAGGCCCTGGACGAGGATGCGCAGCGTTCCGTCGGGGACGCGGATCATCTTGTGGATCACGGCTGCGGTGCCGACGTCGTAGAGGTCCTTGAAGCCGGGCTGCTCGTTCTCGGAGTCGCGCGTGGTCAGCAGCGCGAGCATCCGGTCGCCGCCGACGACGTCGTCGACGAGCTTGATCGAGCGCTCCTGGCCGATCGCGAGCGGCGTCATCGACTCGGGGAAGATGACGGTGTCTCTCAGAGGGAGCACCGCGAGCTCGCGCGGGATCGCGAGCGCGTCGAGCTCGACCGCCGGGGTCTCGAGCTCTGTCTCGAGCTCGCTCATCCGACCCGCCTGATCGCGATCGTCAAGCGCGCGGGCGCAGGGGCGCGCTCGGCGACGGGGAGGACGACCCGGAGCAGCCCGTGCTCGTACGTCGCCGCGGCGCCGTTCGTGTCGACGTCGACCGCGAGCGAGACCTCACGCTCGAAGGGGCCGTATTCGATCTCGCTGCGGTACCAGACCTGGTGCGAAGCGCGTGGCCGCGGCCGCTCGCCGGAGACGAGCAGGCGGCGACCGTCGAGGACGATGCGGATCGAGTCCACGTCTGCTCCGGGGATCTCGACGACGACGCTCAGCTCGGGCGGTTCCTCCGTGCGGACGACGTCGATCTGCGGTCGGTAGACGAGCCTCGCCCCGGCGGCGAACCGCGGGACCTGCCAGAGGTCGGCGAAGAGCTCCTCGAGCTCCGTCAACCGGTCGATGTCGCGCCGTCGTGCCATCCGCCACAGCGTAGAGTGCCCCGTCGTGCCCGGTCCGATGCGCCTGCTGAAGCTCGCCGCCGTGGTCATCGTCGGTGTGATCGCGGTCTGGTTCCAGGCCGTCCTGCGCGCGCCCGCGGTGCGGCGCCGCAAGGCCGCACGGCGGCAGGCCCGAGCCGTCCCGAAGTCCTGAGCTCAGGCTTACGACTTGAAAACAGGGTGCGGCTACGTTGGCCGCGTGCTTCGAATCATGCTCGCGATGATCGTCGCGCTCGGCGCGTTCCTCGTCCACGCCGTGCGGGCGGATGCCTCCCCTTACGTTCAATACGGGATCCAGGACGACGCGTGGTTGCTTGGGGGGCCGGGGACGTTCGACGAGCGGCTCGACCAGATCGACCGCCTCGGCGTCGACGTCGTGCGCGTCAACCTGCGCTGGGACGAGATCGCGGCGAAGCGTCCGGCGAAGCCGACGTCGCACCTCGACCCTGCGTACCGCTGGGCGGCGGCGGACGTCCTGCTCGGTGGATTGCGTGCGCGCGGGATCGCCCCGGTCGTCACGCTCGTCGGCACTCCACGCTGGGCGAACGGCGGCCGCGCCGCGAACTGGGCGCCGACGAGCGCGAGCGCGTTCGCGAACTTCGCGTACGCCGCCGCCACCCGCTACCCGTACGTCCGGCGCTGGGTGATCTGGAACGAGCCGAACAAGTACTGGCAGCTGCGCCCGACGAGCGCGAGGACCTACGTGCGCGTCCTGCTCAACCCGGCCTACGACGCGTTGAAGCGCGCGAACCGCGCGAACCTGGTCGGCGGCGGCGTGACCGCGCCGCGCGGCGGGTCCGGGAGCGTGTCGCCGGTCGAGTGGATCCGCGGGATGGACCTCGCCGGAGCCCGACTCGACGCGTACGCGCATCACCCGTATCCGGTCAGCCGCGGTGAGACGCCGACTGCCGGTGGTTGCCGCTCCTGCGAGACGATCACCATGGCGAACCTCGAGCGCCTGCTCTCGAGCGTCTCGCGCGCGTTCGGTCCGAAGCGCATCTGGCTGACCGAATACGGCTATCAGACCAATCCGCCCGACCGGATGCTCGGCGTCTCCCAGGCGGCGCAGGCGCGCTATCTCGCCGAAGCGTCGCTCCGCGCGTATCGCGCGCCGCGCGTCGACCTGCTCATCCACTTCCTCGTGCGCGACGAGGCACACGTCGGCCGCTGGCAGAGCGGGCTGTTCACGTTCGGGAACGCGCCGAAGCTGTCCGCCGCGGCGTTCCCGCTGCCGCTCGCGGAGCTGTCGCGCCGCGGAGCCGTCGTGACGCTCTGGGGCCAGGTGCGTCCGGGCGTGGGGAGCCAGACCTACCGCGTGCGCTACTCACGCGGGGGTGCGTGGCGTTGGCTCGGTGGGACGCGGGCGACTACGGCGCGCGGGTTCTTCACCTTGCCGGTGCGGCTGCCACGCGGGACCATCGTCCAGCTGTGGTCGCGCGGCGCGTTCGGCGTGCCGCTGCGGCTCCGCTAGGTGAAGATCGCGTACAGCACGATCGCGCCGACCACGAGCCCGATCGGGAGCCACGCCCAGCGCAGCACCGAGAAAGCGCGTCGATCCCCGGGCCGCGGGCCGGGCTCCGGCGTGTAGGGGTCGAGCTCGGGTGCCGGCTGGTGCGGGATCTCGTCGTCGCCCTCGATCACCCCTGCCTCGGGGTCGACGATGTGCTCGCGATCCTCGTCCACCGGCAGGAAAGTACCATCGCGTCCCGTGGAAGCGAGAGGACTGATCGCGGCGGGCGGCGAGGCGACGCGGCTCGGCGAATTGACGCGCATCACGAACAAGCACCTGCTGCCGGTCGGTCGATGGCCGATGATCTACTACCCGCTCCAGCTTCTGCAGCTGGCGGGGATCCGTGAGGTGCTGATCGTGACGGGGCAAGGTCATGCGGGGCAGCTGATCGACCACCTGGGCGACGGCCGCATGCCGTCCCGCGGCTCTGAGCAGCCGATGTTCGATCTCGATCTCACCTACAAGGTGCAGACGGAGCCCGGCGGGATCGCGCAGGTCGTCGGGATGGCCGAGGGCTTCGCGGGCGGGGGCAAGCTCGTCGTCTGCCTCGGGGACAACCTGTTCGAGTTCGCCGAGGTCGAGGCGATCCGCGAGTGGGTGGACGGCGGCGACGGCGCGCAGATCTTCGTCAAGGAGGTGCCGGACCCCGAGCGGTTCGGCGTCGTCGTGTACGGCGTGGACGGCCGCGTGAGCGACGTCGTCGAGAAGGCGGGAGTCGTCGACACGCGCTACGACGCGCCACCGACGGCGGACGCTGTCGTGGGCCTCTACTGCTACGACGCGGGTGTCTACGAGTTCATCCGCGGACTTCGTCCCTCGAGCCGCGGCGAGCTCGAGATCACGGACGTCAACCGCGCGTACGCGCGGGTAGGCCGGCTCGAAGCCCGCCGTGTTCGAGGCTGGTGGCATGACGCGGGGACGCACGAGGCGCTCTCGAAGCTTGGCGCGATCGTCGAGGAGACCGGGGCGAACAAGCCCGCATGAACGGGCTCGAGGTGATCCCGCTTCGGCGGTTCGAGGACGAGCGCGGCTGGTTCGTCGAGCTCGCACGCGCGTCCGGCCTCGCGAAGCCGTGGGGTCAGACGAACCTCTCCTTCTCGCGCAAAGGAGTGATCCGCGGGCTGCACTACCACGAGCGCGGCCAGGACGACCTGTTTGCATGCCTTCAGGGGACCGCGCGGGTGGTCGTGCTCGACCGCGAGAGCGGCGAGACGTTCACCGATGACATCGGCGACGAGAACCCCGTCGCGGTCTACATACCGGGGCACTACGCGCACGGCTTCGAGGCGCTGACCGATCTGCTCTTCTGCTACCACGTGACCGAGGAGTACGACCCCTCCGACGCTGACGAGCATGCGATCGCGTGGAACGACCCGCGTGTCGCGCACCTTTGGAGCACGTCGTCGCCGATCCTGTCGCAACGGGATCTCGACGTATCGTCCTGACGGGCGCTGGCGGCCAGCTCGGCCGCGCGCTCGCCGAGGCGTTCCGGGAGGACGAGCTCGTGGCGCTCCGCCGCGAGGACTGGGACGTCACGCTGCCCCCGCCGCCGATGTTGGCACCCGATCTCGTGCTGCATGCGGCTGCATGGACGGATGTCGACGGCGCGGAGTCCGATCCGCAGGAAGCCGCCGCCGTGAACGTCGGCGGGACGCAGAACGTCGCGTCGCTTGGAGCGCCGCTCGTCTACTACTCGAGCGACTACGTCTTCGACGGTCGCAAGCGGGAGCCGTACGTCGAGTCCGACGGGCCCGATCCGCTCTCTGCCTACGGGCGTACGAAGCTCCACGGCGAGGCGGCGGCGGGCGAGCGCGCCTGGGTCGCCCGCTCGTCGTGGCTCTTCGGTCCGACGGGACACAACTTTCTCCGCACGATGCTCCGACTCGGCGCAGAGCGCGACGAGGTCGCGGTCGTCGACGACCAGCGCGGCACGCCGACGTACGTCGGGCATCTCGCGGAGGCAACGCGCGAGCTCGTTGCGCTGCCGTTCGGCGTCTACCACGTCGCGGCGCAGGGGGAGTGCACGTGGGCGGAGTTCGCCGAGGCGATCTTCGAGGAGGCTGGTCTCGAGACCCGCGTGCGGCGGATCTCGACCGAGGAGCTCGGCCGCCCCGCGCCTCGACCTGCCTACTCCGTGCTCCGCTCGGACAAACCGGAGACTCCGGTCCTGCCGAACTGGCGCGAAGGGCTGCGCGCATGCCTGGACTCGCTCACTACCGGTTCCTGACGACGTGGCTCGTCGCTGCTTCGATCGAGCCCGTCTGGGACGCGATCTATGCGATCGAGCGCTGGCCGGAGTGGTGGCGCGGCGTGCTGAGCGTTACAGAGCTCACGCACGGCGACGGGGACGGCGAGGGGACCGTCTATCGCCACGTCTGGCGCTCGAAGGTCCCCTACTCGGTGCGCTTCGATGTCACCGTGACGGAGGTTCGCAGGCCCAACCTGATCGTTGCCGCAGCGGTGGGAGGGCTCCAGGGCACGGGGACCTTTCGCCTCTTCGAGGCGCCTTTCGGGACGGCCGTCACGTACGACTGGGCGGTCCGAACGACGAAGGCCTGGATGAACGCCGTCGCCCCGTTCGGGCGGCCGCTCTTCGCGTGGAACCACCACGCGGTCATGAAGCAGGGCGGCGTCGGGCTCGCGCGCGTCCTGGACACCGAGCTGGTCGCGCAGTCGTCGAGCTAGGGTAGTCGCCGATGCGTTTGCTCGTTACCGGAGCCGCCGGCTTCATCGGCTCCAACTTCGTCCGCTACTGGCTCGGCCGCCACCCCGACGACCACGTCGTGGCGTACGACCTGCTGACGTACGCGGGCAACCGTTCGAGCCTCGAGGACGTCGACGACAGGATCGTCTTCGTGCACGGCGACATCGCCGACGGCGACCTCGCCGAGCGCGTCGTCCGCGACGAGCGAATCGACACGATCGTCAACTTCGCCGCCGAGTCGCACAACAGCCTCGCCGTGATCGACCCGACGCGCTTCTTTCGCACGAACGTTCTCGGCACGCAGACGCTGCTCGACGTTGCGCGCGCGGTCGGTCTTGCACGGTTCCACCACGTGTCGACATGCGAGGTGTACGGCGACCTCGCGCTCGACTCCGACGACGCGTTCACCGAGGAGCATCCCTACCGTCCACGCACGCCGTACAACGCGTCGAAGGCCGGCGCCGACCACGCGGTGCGTGCGTACCACGAGACCTACGACCTCCCGGTCACGATCACGAACTGCTCGAACAACTACGGGCCGTTCCAGTTCCCGGAAAAGGTCATCCCGCTCTTCGCGACGAACGCGCTGGACGACAAGCCGCTCCCGCTGTACGAGGCGACCCAGAACAAGCGCGAGTGGCTGCACGTCGACGACCACTGCCGGGCGATCGAGCTCGTGCTCCAGGACGGTCGGATCGGCGAGACGTACAACGTCGGCTCAGGGCTCGAGGCGTCGATCGAGGAGCTCGCGGACGCGATTCTCGACCTGACCGGCAAGCCGCGCGACCTACGGACGATCGTCGCGGACCGTCCGGGACACGACCGCCGGTACCTGCTCGATTCGACGAAGCTCCGGAGAGAGCTCAACTGGGAGCCGCGTTGGGACTTCGCCGACGGGCTCGCCGACACCGTGCGCTGGTACACCGCGCACCGCGAGTGGTGGGAGCCGCTGAAGGAGCGTGCGCCCGTCGTCGAGACGGCCTGGCGCTAGCGCGCGCTCCTACGCGCCGCACTGCTGCTTGGCTGCCGTCACGTCGGGGTGCGAACCGAGCATCTGCTCCCGGCGCTCGAGGTAGGGCAGCGCCTCCTCGCAGCGTCCGAGCTCGGCGAGCGACTTGCCGATGTTGTAGTTCGCGTACGCCTCGTAGGTCCGGTCACGGTCGCGCAGGCTGGAGAGCGCCTGTTGCGAAAGCGCCAGCGCACGCTCCCAATCGCCGCTGCCGAGCGCGGAGGTCGCTTCGTCCTGAAGGGCGCGCGCTTGCTCGACCGACAGCGCAGCGGGTGCGGCCGGCCGCGTTGGCGTCTCGGGCGCAGCCGTCACGGTCACTCGCTGCGTCTCACCCTGCTCGGTGACCGTGCGAACGACGGTCGTCGACTCGCCCGCGGCCTCCCGTCCACCGCCATCACCAGAGGCGACTAGCGCGGCGATGACGATTCCGGTCCCGAGGAGCGCGAGCACCACTGCCGCGAATGCGAGCCCCCTGCCTGGCGGGCGCGCCGGAGTCCGCCGAAGCACGGCGGTACGCGGCGAACCGGCGTGCAAGGCGTTGCGCAGTTCGGCGACAAAGTCGGCGGCCGACGCGTATCGCGCCGCGGGATCCTTCGCGAGCGCTTGCGCGAACACCGCGTCGAGCTCTTGCGGCAGGTCCGCGCCCTCCGACGTGATCGCCGGGACCTCGGCGTGCACGTGCGCAGCCGCCTCGGCGGCCGGTGTGTCGCCTCCGAACGGCCGCCGCCCGGTGAGGAGCTCCCAGGCGACGACCGCGAGCGCATAGCGATCGCTTGCCGGCGTCGCTCGCTCGCCCAGCGCCTGCTCGGGCGAGAGGTAGCCGGCCGTGCCGATCACGGTGCCGGTCTTCGTCAGCGAGTCCATCCCGGCCGCGCTCGCGATTCCGAAGTCCGCGACGTGCACGTTGTCGCCTTCGTCGAGAAGCAGGTTCGCGGGCTTCACGTCGCGGTGGACGACGCCCTCGGCGTGTGCGGCGTCGAGCGCCCTCGCGGCCTGCTCGAGCCACTCGACCGCCTGGCCGGGCGGGAGCTTCCCCGCGCGAACGCGCTCGTCGAGCGACCCGCCGCCCAGGTACTCCATGACGATGAACGGGCGGCCGGCCGACTCGCCGACGTCGAAGATCGTCACGACGTTCGGACGGCCGGAGAGGCGTGCCGCCGCGAGCGCTTCCCGCGTGAAGCGCAAGCGGATACTCGGATCTCCCGCGTAGCGCTCGGCGAGGATCTTCACGGCAACGGCGCGACCGAGCAGCTCGTCGGTCGCGCGGTAGATCTCGCCCATGCCGCCGCGCCCGATCCGCCTCGGGTCTCGATAGCGATCCGGCAAGAGGTTCGCGTCGACCCGCATGAACGAGGAGTTGCCCCGCAGCGCGGGTGGAAAACGCCCTGCGTGCTGCGGAAAGATCAGGATTCCGTGAACCGCCAGGCCGCCATGGCACTTCTGCGCTAGCCTCGATGACGCCTCCCTCGCGGCCCTTCTCTCCGCCGATGCTTCGTCGAGCGCTCCTCCTCACCACCTGTCTCGCCCTCGCCACGACGAGCCTGGCGGGCGCCCGCACGGGGACTCGAGCCCAGCCAAGCGCCGTCCCACCGCCGTCGAGCTTCTTCATCAGCGGCCGCGGCTGGGGCCACGGTGTCGGGATGAGCCAGTGGGGCGCGTACGGGTTCGCGCAGCGCGGCACGACGTACGACGCGATCCTTGCGCACTACTACCGGTCGACGACGCTCGGCAAGGCACCGATCGCGCGCGTCCGCGTGCTGCTCGGCGAAGGGAAGAAGGCACTCGCCGTCGCGTCGGACTCGCCGTTCTCGGTCCGCGACGGCTCGAGCACCGTCTACAAGCTCCAGCCCGGCCCGTACGCCTTCGGCCCGGGTCTGAAGGTCAAGGTCGACTCGACCCAGCCGGCGAAGGCGCTCACCGGACCGCTCGTCTTCCTTCCCGGCGCCACACCGCTCAAGTACGGCGGCAAGCAGTACCGCGGCCAGCTCCAGGTCAACGTCCTCAAGACGTCGCTGCAACTCGTCAACTCGGTAGGGCTCGAGGCGTATCTCTACGGCGTCGTCCCTCGCGAGGTTCCCTTCCACTGGCCCGCCGAGGCGCTGAAAGCGCAGGCGGTCGTCGCGCGCTCGTACGCCCTGGCCGTCCGCAAGAGCGGCGCGTACGACCTCTACGCCGACACGCGCAGCCAGGTGTACGGCGGCGTCGCCGCCGAGAAGCCGACGACGAACGCAGCGGTCGACGCGACGGTCGGCCAGGTGCTCCTCTACGGGGGCAAGGTCGCGACCACGTTCTTCTTCTCCACCTCGGGGGGACGTACGGCGGCGATCGAGGACGTCTGGGCACACGGTGAGGCGACTCCGTACCTCGTGGGTGTGCCCGATCCGTACGACAACGCGTCCCCGCACCACACCTGGGGACCGTTCGCGTTCACCGCCAAGAAGCTGACCTCGACCTTCAAAGTCCCCGGCGAGTTGCTCGACGTGCGTGTGACCATCAACCCATCGCAGCGTGCCGACCAGATGATCCTGGTGAGCACGAAGGGCGAGGTCGCCGTCCCGGCCGACGTCGTCCGCACCAAGCTGAAACTGCGCTCGACCTGGTTCCGCGTCGGCGTGCTCGCGCTGGAGCCGCCGACTGTGCCGCTCGAGTACGGCGGAAGGACGAAGCTCAAGGGCGTCGCCCGCAGCGCCGGGCCGCAGGTCACGCTCGAGCAGCGCGTGTCCGGCAAGCTCTGGGAGCCCGCCGCGCGGCTCAAGCCGGGTGTCGGCGGCGCGGTCGTCGCGACCGTCAAGCCGCTCGTCTCGACCGATTACCGGCTCTCCGTTTCCGCGACGCTCGTCGGCGCTCCGATCCGCGTCTCGGTCGCGCCACGCATCAGGCTGGCGCCCGCGACCGTCGCGACGGCACTCCGCGGCCTCGTTCGCCCGATCGTGCCGGGGGCGCGTGTCGACATCCAGCGGCTCGTCGGCTCGAGCTGGCGCGCTGCGGCGAGCACGTCGGTCGACGCAACAGGTGCGTTCGAGGCGCAGCTCGCGCTCACGCCGGGCTCGTACCGTGCCCGCGTGGCTCCGGGGCACGGCCTCGTCGCGGGGGTCTCGCCCGCGCTGCAGGTCGTCTCGGGGTGAACCGTCTCCTGTTGGCCGCTGCGGCGGCACTGCTTCTTCCTGCGCAGGCTCAGGCGGGGCGCTATGCGCTCGGTGTGGAGCGGAGCGCTTCGCTCGACGCCGTGGCCGCCGGGATCGAGCGAACGACGGGGTCTCGCGCCGAGCGGAAGCTCGCGAGCCTTCGCGTGCTCATCGTCGACGCGCGTTCCGCGCGCGGTCTCCGCGCGCTGGACGGCGTCGAGTACATCGAGCGCATCGACACGACACGGCGCGTCGCGTTCGTGCCGAACGATCCCTTGGCGCCGAAGCAGTGGCACCTGGAGCAGGACCACGCGTTCGACTTCTGGCCCGACCTGCCGGCACTGGCCGGGCCGCGCGTCGCGGTGATCGACTCGGGAATCGACGGTACGCACCCCGACTTCGCCGGGCGTATCGCGGGCTCGCGGAGCTTCGTCGGCGGCAACGCCTTGACCGATCAGCAGGGACACGGCACGTTCGTCGCGGGGCTGATCGCCGCGCAGGCGAACAACGCGCTCGGCGTGGCGGGGATCGCGTTCCCGTCCCAGCTCCTGATCGCGAAGGTCGTGCGCTCGAACCGGCAGGTCTCGCTCGAGGCGGAGGCCGGCGCGATCCGCTGGGCGGTCGACAACGGCGCGCGCGTGATCAACCTCTCGCTCGGCGGAGTCCGCGACCCGCGGGACGCCGGCCGCGACACGTACTCGCCGCTCGAGGCCGCGGCGGTTCGCTACGCGTACACGCGAGGCGTGGTCGTCGTCGCCGCCGTCGGGAACGCCGACCAGGCGCCGAGGACGCCGTGGCCGTACGCGAGCTATCCGGCGGCGCTCCCTCACGTGATCGGCGTCAGCGCGCTGGGGAAGGACGGGGCCGTCCCGCTCTTCTCGAACCGCGACCCGATCTACAACGACCTCTCCGCGCCCGGCCAGGAGCTCGTCTCCACCTTTCCGCGCCAGCTCACCGCGCAGCGCGCGTCCTGCGTGGAGCAGGGGTACTCGATCTGCGGCCCGGACGACTATCGCAACGCGGAGGGCACGTCGTTCGCGGCTCCACAGGTCGCCGCCGCCGCGGCGCTCGTGCTCGCCGTACGGCCGTTGCTCCAGCCCGATCAGGTCGGTCACATCCTGACCCGCTCGGCCGAGGACGTCAGCGCCGCCACCGGCTGCAAGCCATGCCCGCTGCTGCGGGACACGTACAGCGGCTGGGGGCGGCTGAACGTCGCCAAGGCGCTGGCAGCCCTCGCCGGCCCGATCCCCCTCGCCGACCGCTACGAGTCGAACGACGACGCGGGCCCGCAGGCGACGCCGATGCGCCAGTCGCGTGCCGACTTCTCGGCGACGCTCGACTTCTGGGACGACAACGTGGACGTCTACAAGGTGCACCTGCGCGCGAAGCAGCGGCTGGTCGTCACGCTCGACGGCCCGCGTGGCGTGAACACCGATCTGCTGCTCTGGAAGCCCGGTACGCAGCAGGTGCAGGGGCTGTCGCTCGCGCTGCTGCGCCAGCGTGTCGCGCTGTCGGCGAAGCCCGGGACGCGCGAGCAGATCTCCCACCGCGCAAAGACCACCGGCTGGTACTACGTCGAGGCGAAGATCGTGCAGCCCGGCGCGGGGTCGTACCGGCTCCGCTTCACAAGGCGCTAGACGACCTAGAGCAGCTCTTCGGCGGGGACGTCGCGCAGCACGCGCGCCGGGTTCCCGACCACCACCACGCGCGCCGGCACGTCCTTCGTCACGACCGCGCCCGCGCCGACGAACGCCTCCTCGCCGATCTCCACGCCGGGGCAGAGGACGGCTCCACCGCCGACCCGCGCGCGTCGGCGGATCGTCGGCCCCTTGATCAGCTCGTGGCGCTTGTCGGTTCTCCCCATGAAGTTGTCGTTCGTCGTGACGACGCACGGCGCGATGAACACCTCGTCCTCGAGCGTCGAGTACGCGGTGATATACGCCTCGGCCTGGATCTTCGTGAGCGCTCCGATCGTCGTGTCGTTCTCGATCAGCGAGCCGCTCCCGATCACGACGTCGTCGCCGATCACGCAGCGCTCGCGAACCCGCGCTCCGTCCCCGACGATCACGCGCGCTCCGAGCTTCGTTCCGGCGAAGACGATCGCGCCGGTCGAGACGATCGTCCCCGGGCCGAGCTCGAGCGGCGGGAGCGCCTCGCGCTTCGCGGTCGAGCGCGGCGAGAGCGACGGCTGTTTGCCGAGCACGGCGTTGTCGCCGATCTTGCAGCCGTCGGCGATCACCGTTCCGGGATAGACGACGACGTTCTCACCGAGCTCGTAGCTCATGCAGGAACGGCGGTGAGCGAGTGCTGCAGCTGCTCGAGCGTGCGAACGACCGCGAGCCCGTCGCGCGCGACCTTGCGGCGGTCGCCTTCCCCTCGTACGAGCGAGAGAAAGTGCTGGCACTCGAGCTTGAGCGGCTCGTCGTTCGGGATCTTCGGGCTGTAGATGTCACCCGTGCGTGTCTGCCACTCGCCGTACGTCTGCGCGGGCTGCCACGGACCCTTCTCGTACACGGTGATCTTGCGCTCGAGCTCCATGTCGTCGAAGACGACCATCTTGTCGCGGCCGACGACCGTGATGCGGCGCATCTTGTGCGGATCGAGCCAGGACAGATGCATGTGCGCGATCCGGCCGCTCGGGAAGCGCAGGTAGCAGAAGACGACGTCCTCGACGCCCGGCGTCAGGAATGCGTTGCCGTGTGCCCAGGCCTCGCTCGGCTCCTCGTCGAGCAGATACAGGACCACGGAGAGGTCGTGGACGCCGAGCGACCACAGCGCGTTCTCGTCCTTGCGGATGATCCCGAGGTTCTGGCGGTTGCCGTAGACGCAGAGAACGTCTCCGAGGGCGCCCTCGTCGACGAGCTCCTTCATCGTCCGCACGCCGGGGTGGTAGAGCAGGAGGTGGCCGGGCATCAGGGTCAGCTCGCGCTCCTCCGCGAGCGCGACGAGCTCCTCCATCTCCTCCCCGCGCATCGCCGGCGGCTTTTCGACGAAGACGTGCTTGCCTGCCTCGAGCGCTTGCTTGGCGAGCGAGTGGTGCGTCGGCACGGGCGTCGCGATCACGACCGCCTCGACGTCGGGGTCGGCGAGCAACTCGCCGAAGTCCTCGGTGACGAGGGCGTTCGGATGACGCCGCGCGAACTCCTCGCGCGTCTCCGGAGAGACGTCGCAGAGCGCGCGAAGCTCGGCGAGGTCGTCGAAGTTGCGGACGAGGTTCTTGCCCCAGTGGCCGAGCCCGGCCACCGCGACCTTCACGCTCACAGCTTCCAGACCTTGTCCGAGTCTCGTCCCTTGTCGCCCGTCGCGTTCCGCAGGTCGACGACGAGATCGGACTGGTCGACGAGCGCTGCATAGTCGATCGACGAGTGGTCGGTCACGATCGTCACGCAGTCGTACTGCGCGGGGTCGAGTGGAACCGACTCCAGCCCGAGCCCCGGAATCGAGGGAACGTGCGGGTCGTGGTAGGCGACGTTCGCCCCGGCATTCCGCAGCAGCTCGATCAGCTTGAGCGCCGGCGACTCGCGAACGTCCCCGATGTCTGGCTTGTACGCGACGCCGAGCACGAGGATCTGCGATCCGCTCATCGACTTCTGCTTCTTGTGGTTGAGCGCCTGCGAGATCAGCGAGCGGCAGTGGTACGGCATCGCCTCGTTGACCTTGCCTGCGAGCTCGATGAACTCCGTGGTGAAGCCGAACTCGCGCGCCTTCCATGTGAGGTAGAAGGGGTCGACAGGGATGCAGTGGCCGCCGAGGCCCGGGCCCGGCTTGAAGCTCATGAACCCGAACGGCTTCGTCGCGGCCGCGTCGACGACCTCCCAGACGTCGATGCCCATCCGTTCGCAGAGCTGCGCGAGCTCGTTGACGAGCGCGATGTTCACCGAACGGAAGATGTTCTCGAGCAGCTTCGTCAGCTCTGCGGCCTCCGGCGACGAGACGGTGTGCACGGTGCCGATCGCCGAGCCGTACAGCTCCGCCGCGCGGCGCGAGCACTCCTCGGTGATCCCGCCGATCACCTTCGGCACCTCCTTGACGTTCCACGCCGAGCCGGGGTCGACGCGCTCCGGCGAGAACGCGAGGTTGAAGTCCTCGCCCGCCTTCAGCCCCGTCGACTCGAGGATGGGCAGCAGCTGCTCACGCGTCGTGCCCGGATACGTCGTCGACTCGAGCACGACGAGGTGGCCGTCGCGCAAGCGCTTCGCGATCTCGTGGGTCGCGGCGACGATGATCGAGAGGTCAGGCTCGCGCTGTTTCGAGAGCGGCGTCGGGAGCGCGATCAGGATCGCGTCGGCGCCTCGGAGCTCGTCGTAGTCGCTCGTCGCGGCGAGCCGTCCGTCGGCGACGAGCGGCGCGAGCAGGTCGCTCGGAACGTCCTCGATGTGGCTTTCCCCCCGGTTCAGTGCGTCGACGACCTTCTGGACGACGTCGACGAGGAGCACCGAGCGCCCGGACGTCGCGAAGGTGTGCGCCAGCGGCACGCCGACGTAGCCGGCGCCGACGATCGCGACGTCCCAGGTCTTCGAGGGGGTGGACGCCGGAGCAGGGCTCTCCGTGCGCTCGATCATGACCGGAAGAGCATAGAGACGAGGTCAGCGATCCTCTCCGAGGCCTTACCGTCTCCGTACAGCTGCGGCCGCTCGGTCGGCATCCGCGCGTTGGCGACGGCGTCGGCCAAGGCTGCCGGATCGTCGTCCACGAGCCGGTTCGCGCCCACCGCGACCGTGTCGACCCACTCCGTGCTCGGCCGGAGCGTCACGCACGGGACGCCGTACCAGTACGCCTCCTTCTGCAGGCCGCCCGAGTCCGTGACGATCGCGCGCGCCTGCGCCGCAAGCGCCGCGAAGTCGAGGTACCCGAGCGGCGGCAGCAGCAGGACGTGCTCGTGGAGCGTGAGCCCGTCGCGCTCGAGCGCGGCCGACGTGCGCGGGTGCACGGGGAAGACGACGGGCTCGGTCAGCCCGTTCAGCCCTTGCACGATCCGGGCGAGCCGCTCCGGCCGCGTGTTCGCCTCGCGGTGCACCGTGGTGACGATGTAGCGGCCCGGCGTCAGTTCGAGCTCCGAGAGGAGCCGTGACCGCTGTCGCGCGACGGGCGCGAGTTGCATGGTCGCGTCCGCCATCACGTCGCCGACGACCTCGACGCGTCCCTCGACCCCCTCGGCGGCGAGCGTCTCGCGCGAGCGCTGGTCCGGCGCGAACAGGACGCTCGAGAGCCGGTCGACCTCGATGCGGTTGCGCTCTTCGGGCATCTCCAGGTCGCCGCTCCTGAGACCCGCCTCGACGTGCGCTACCGGGACGTTCGCCTCGACTGCGGCCCGCGCGCCGGCGAGCGTCGAGTTCGTGTCGCCGTAGACGAGCACCGCGTCCGGCTCGGATGCGCGCAGCGCGGCGAGGATCGCCGGGGCCATCGCGGCGACGTCGGCGGTGTGGAGGTCGAGCCGCACGTCGGGCTCGGGCAGGCCGAGCTCCTCGAAGAACACTGCGGACAGTTCCGGGTCGTAGTGCTGCCCCGTGTGCAGGAGCACTTCGTCGACGCCGCGTGCGCGCAGCGCAACGGAGAGGGGCGCCGACTTGACGAACTGAGGGCGGTTCCCGACCACCGAGAGAACCCGCATCCGGGCTAGACTAGACGGCCGCTGCGCCGGGGCCGTTAGCTCAATTGGCAGAGCAGGGGACTCTTAATCCCAAGGTTGAAGGTTCGATTCCTTCACGGCCCATCGGACACGCTCGTGCGGTTGCGTGTCCCCGAGTCAGGCTGCGTCACTGAGGGAGCGATCGACCGCGTCGGGAGCGAGGACGTGCTCGATCGCCATGATCGCCGCCCCGGTCACGCCGGCGCGATCGCCGAGGCGGCAGGGGACGATTCGGAGGTCGCGCGTTGCGAGTGGGAGGGAGCGGCTGATGATTCCCTCGCGCGCGCCGGCCAGGAGCTGCGCGTGCGCCTCGGCGATGTCCCCGCCGATGACGATCACGGCGGGGTTGAAGAAGTTGACGGTCCCCGCGAGGACCTCCCCGAGGGTGCGCCCGGCGTCCCGCACCATCCTGATCGCGCCGGCGTGACCGCTGCGGACGAGACGGACCACGTCGCGACTACGTGAGGCGTCCTCCCCTTGATCGTTCAGCCTGCGTGCGAGCGCTTGGCCGCCGGCAATCGCTTCGAGGCAGCCCACGTTTCCGCAGCGGCAGACAACGTCGGTCCGGTCCGTGGCGCGGATGTGGCCGATGTCGCCGGCCGCCCCACGTGCGCCGCGGTGGATGTGGCCGCCAGCGACGATGCCGCAGCCGATGCCGGTGCCCACCTTGATCAGGAGCAGATGCTCCGTCTCGGCCCAGTGTGTCCGGTGTTCCCCGAGAGCCATGATGTTGACGTCGTTGTCGACCAGGACCGGCGCCCTGTAGCGGCTCTCGAACCACTCCGGGATGGGGAAGTCGTCCCAGCCGGGCATGATCGGTGGATTGACCGGCCGTCCGCTGCGGACCTCGACAGGTCCCGGCACGCCGATGCCGATTCCGTGAACGTCGTCGGGAGACCGGCCGACCTCTCCGAGGAGTTCGTCGAAGCGCTCGGCCACCCAGCCGAGGGCGGCTTCGGGGCCAATCGCGATGTCCAGGTCTGATGCCCGCTCCGCGAGCGGGGCGCCGCTGAGGTCGCTCACCGCGACCCGGGCATGGGTCGCACCCAGGTCGGCGACGAGGACGACACCTGCCTTGCGGTTGAAGGCGAGCACGGTGGCGGGGCGGCCGCCCGTCGAGGCGCTGCCGCCGGCTTCGTAGACGAGCCCCTGCTCGAGCAGGGCGTCGACGCGCTGGGCGACGGTCGAGCGGGCGAGGCCGGTCTCCCGCGCGAGATCGGCCCTCGTGACCGCGATTCCCTCACGGATCAGCCGCAGGAGTGCGCCTGCGCTGGTCTGGGACGACTGTGTCGGCGCACGTTTTGTCCCCATCGTGAGCCAAATTACACCATGCGGTGGACGAAGTACCACAACTTATGATTGACAGTTGGACTAAGTTCGGTTTAGTCTCCCGCCGGATGGCGCTCCTCCGCGCGGCGATCGCAGGAACCGGGTTCATCGGCAAGGTGCACGCACGGTCGGCTCGCCTCGCAGGAGCACGGCTGGTCGGCGTGGCCGCCTCGACGCCTGAGACGGCTCGGACGGCTGCCTCCGAGCTCGGCGCCGAGCGGCACTTCGCCTCGGCCGAAGCGCTGGTCAGCGACCCCGACGTCGACGTTGTCCACATCTGCACGCCGAACCACCTGCACCTGCCGCTCGCCGAGGCAGCGCTAGCCGCGGGGAAGCACGTGATCTGCGAGAAGCCGCTCGCGCTCGACGCCGCGGGAGCGCAGCGGCTCGTCGACCTCGCAGCCGACTCGGGACGTCACGCGGCCGTTCCGTTCGTCTACCGCTACTACCCGACGGTGCGAGAGGCGCGCGAGCGGATCGCGAGCGGACAGACCGGTGCGCTGCGGCTGCTCCACGGGATGTATCTGCAGGACTGGCTCCTGCGCGCCGACGACGCGAACTGGCGCGTGGACCAAAGGCTGGGCGGCGCGTCGCGTGCGTTCGCCGACATCGGCTCGCACTGGTGTGACCTCGCCGAGTTCATCTCGGGCCATCGGATCGTCCGCGTCTCCGCGAGATTGCTGACGGCGGTGCCCGAGCGAGTCGGCGAGGCGGACCGCCAGGCGTTTGCCTCAGGCCGAAGCGGCGGACAGATGCGCCCGGTGACGACAGAAGACGCGGCGCTCGTTCAGTTCGAGACGGATTCCGGGGCCATCGGGTCCGTGGTCGTCAGCCAGATCTCGGCGGGTCGCAAGAATCGGCTCTGGATCGAGCTCGACGGGGCCGACGAAGCGCTCGCCTTCGACCAGGAGCACCCGGAAGAGCTTTGGTGCGGGCGGCGCGAGAACCTGACGATCCTGCGCCGAGATCCCGCGACGCTGTCCCCCGCTGCTGCGCGCTTCGCCTTCCTCCCCGCTGGTCATCCGCAGGGCTACGCGGATTGTTTCGACGCGTTCGTGGCCGACTTCTACGAAGGAGTCAGCGCCGGCTCGATGGTCGACGGAACACCGACATTCGCTGACGGGCTGCGTGCCGCCCTCATCACCGAGGCAGTGTTGACCTCCTCCCGCGGAGAGCACTGGGTCGACGTGGCGGCGAGTTCAGAGCCCGCAATCGACTCCCGGGCGGTTGCGACATGAAGTTCGGCTTCCTGAGCTCGTGCATGCCGGAGCGCAGCCTCGAGGACATCGCCGCCTGGGCGGCAACGAACGGCTATGAGGCGCTCGAGCTCGCCGCGTGGCCGCAGGTCGGCGATCGGCCGTTCACGGCGAGCCATGTCAGGGCGGATGCCTTCGACGAGGCCGAGGGGGAGCGCGTCCGAAAGGCGCTCGACGAGCACGGTCTCGTCCTCTCAGCGCTCGCGTACTACGACAACAACCTCGCAGCCGACACGTCCGAGCGCGAGGGGTACCACGCGCACCTTCGTGCATGTGTCGACGCCGCGGCCGCGCTCGGCGGTGTCCCCGTCGGGACGTTCATCGGCCGCGACCCAGGACGCAGCGTCGCCGAGAATCTTCGCGAAGCCGAACGCGTCTTTCCGCCGCTCGTCGACTACGCCGGCGAGCGCGGCGTGCGGCTGATGATCGAGAACTGCGTGATGGAAGGCTGGCATCCGGACGGGTACCCGGGCAACCTCGCCTACTCACCCGAGCTGTGGGAGTGGATGTTCGAGCTCGGCCTCTTTCTGAACTTCGATCCGTCGCACCTGCTCTGGCTCGGCATCGACCCGGTTGAGGCGTTGCGGCCTTACGTCGACCGTGTGGCGCACGCCCACGCAAAGGACGCCGAGACGTTTCCGAGCAAGCGCAACCGCTACGGGTTCTTCGGCCGAACGTCCACGCGCGAGGAAGACCCGTGGGACATGGGCTGGTGGCGGTATCGGATCCCCGGCCTCGGGCAGGTCGACTTCCGTCGCTACGTCGACGCGCTCTACGAGGGCGGGTTCGACGGCGTGCTGTCGGTCGAGCACGAGGATCCGGTCTGGGGTGGCACGCCCGGGTTGGTCGAAGCCGGGCTCCGGATCGCGCACAACAACCTCCGTGGGCTGGTCGTCCGATGACGAAGGTTCTCGACGTCCGCGACCTCGTCAAGGAGTTCCCGGGGGTCAAGGCGCTCAAGGGCGTCGACCTCGACGTGCTCGAAGCCGAGGTGCACTGCCTGCTCGGCCCGAACGGGGCAGGCAAGTCGACGCTGATCAAGTGCGTCTCCGGTGCGGTGGAGCCCACCAGTGGCGAGATCCTCTTCATGGGCGAGCCTTTGCCGCCGGGCGACCCGGCGGGATCGCTCAAGCGTGGCGTGGCGACGATCTACCAAGAGCTCGACCTCGTCCCGGACCTGAGCGTCGCCGAGAGCATCTTCCTCGCGCACGAGCCGCGCCGTGGGCCGCTGCTCGACCTCGACAAGATGTACCGGGAGTCGGAGGCGCTGCTCGCTCGCCTCGGACACGAGTCGATCCCGGTGCGCGCAAAGGTGGGGAAGTTGCGGCCGGCGGCGCAGCAGATCGTGTCGATCGCCCGTGCGCTGTCCGGCAATGTGCGGTTGCTGATCATGGACGAGCCGTCCGCGATCCTTGACGAGGCCGAGATCAACACGCTTTTCGACGTCGTTCGCCGGCTCACGGCGGAAGGCGTCGGCGTCGTCTACATCTCGCACCGACTGGACGAGATCCGGCGCATCGGCGACCGCGTCACCGTCCTGGCCGACGGCCGTACGACCGCGAGCGGCCTCCCTGCGACGACGCCGACCGGCGAGCTGGTCGAGCTGATGGTCGGGCGCAAGGTCGAGCAGCTTTATCCGGACCGCCCAGTCGGCACTGACCGCGTCCTGCTCGAGGTTCGAGGCGCCAGGCGGCTTCCTGCCGTCCGCGGGGTCAGCCTGCAGGTCAACGCGGGCGAGGTGGTGGGTCTCGGGGGGCTCGTCGGCTCGGGTCGCACGGAGCTGCTCTCGCTCATCTACGGCCTCGACCAGCTCGAGGAGGGCGAGATCCTCGTCGAAGGCAAGCGCTTGCGGTCCGGTGGTCCGCGCAACGCAATTCGACGCGGTCTCGGGATGGCGCCTGAGGACCGGAAGTCGCAGGCGCTCGTCCTGGACTGGAGCGAAACGAAGAACGTGACGATCACGGATCTCAAGCGCTTCTCGCACCTACTACTCGATGTCCGCAAGGAGCGCGAGAGCGCCCGGACGCAACTGAGGGCGCTGAACACGGTGCCGGACGACCCGGACCGCGTCGTTCGACTGCTCTCGGGCGGCAACCAGCAGAAGGTCGTGCTCGCGCGCTGGCTGCTTCACGGCTGCCGCGTGCTGCTGCTCGACGAACCGACGCGCGGCGTCGACATCGCGACCAAGGCGGAGATCTATCGGATCATCGGGAACCTGGCGGAGTCGGGTCTCGGTGTGCTCGTCGTCTCGTCGGAGCTCGAGGAGCTCGCGCACATCTGCACCCGCGTCCTCGTCATGCGCGACGGCGAGATCGTCGCCGAAGTCGACGGAAAGGACGCGACGGAACACGAGCTCCTTCGTCACGCAGTCGCACCCACAGACGCTCCCGTTCTCGTCGAGGAGGTTGTATGACCACTCCCGCGCAAACGTCCGAACCCGGTCGCGGTGCCGCGCTTGCCCAGCGGGTTAGGACGCTCGAGCTGCAGGAGTACGCGCTCGCCATCGTCGTGGTGCTGCTGTTTGTCGTCGGCGCGATCCTGAAGCCCGACACGTTCCCCACGTGGGACAACGTCCGCAACATGCTGACCCAGGCGAGCGTTGTCGGCGTGCTCGCGATCGGCATGACCTTCGTGATCGCAACCGCCGGCATCGACCTGTCGGTGGGCTCGATGGTCGCGGCCGCAGGCGTCTTCGGAGGAATCCTCGTGGGCTCGGACGGCACGAGCAGCCTCATCTTCATCCTCGGGGCGATCGCGTTCGCGACGTTCCTCGGCAGCGTCAACGCGACTGCCGTCGCGTACGGGAGAGTGGTCCCGTTCATCGCCACGCTCGCGATGTTCTCGGTCGCAAGGGGCTTAGCCCTGCTCCTGAACGACCAGCTGCCCGTGAGCCTGCTCGACCTCAACGGCGGATCGTTCGGCGACCCGCGCCCGTTCTCGCTCCTCTGGTTCGGGAACGGCCGGATCGGCGGGATTCCGGTCTCGGTCTATGTGTTCATCGCCATCACGGTGATCGGCTGGATCGTCTTGAACCGCACCCGGTATGGCCGCTACGTGGTGGCTGTCGGCGGTAATCGCGAGGCGGCCCGCATCGCCGGCGTGCCGGTCAGGCGGATCATCTTCAGCGTCTACGTCCTGTCCGGATTCCTCGCTGGGATCTCTGCGGTGCTCCTGTGTGCGCGGCTCGGAAGTGCCTCGCCGGTGAGCGGAAACCTCTACGAGCTCGACGCGATCGGTGCGGTCGTGATCGGCGGGACGGCCCTCGCGGGGGGGCGCGCGACGATCGTCGGCACGTTCCTGGGCGTCCTCACGTTCGCACTGATCTTCAGCCTCATGACACAGCTCAATCTCTCGACCGAGATCCAGCAGGTGACGAAGGGCTTGATCGTCCTCGGAGCCGTCCTGCTGCAGCGCCCGGAGGCGCGTTACTAATGCCCGAAACGGCCGGGCGAAGCAGTCAACACCACAACGGGAGGTATGCAATGTCGCGCAAGCGACTCCTCATCTCCATCGCCGCAGCCTTGCTGCTGGCGATCGGTGCGACGGCCTGCATGAGCGACACCGAGACAGTGACGCAGACGGTTACCGTCGGCGAGACGACGGCCGGCGGGACTTCCGGCAAGACGGTGACGATCATCGCGAGCGTTCCGCCGACCGACCACGGTTGGCTTGGAGCGATCTCGAAGAACGCCCAGGCAGCGGCCGACGAGTTCGACGACGTGAATTTCGAGCTCGTCCAGGCAGCGGACGCAGATTCGCAAGCGCAGCAGATCGAGCAGGCGATCGCGAAGAAGCCGGACGTCATCGTCGTGCTGCCCCAGGACGGTGCCGCGCTCACGCCGGTCGCCCAGAAGGCCCAGCGTGCCGGCATCCCGGTGGTCAACATCGACCGGCTCTTCACCGCGCCGGACGCCGCAACGGCGACCATCCTCGGCGACAACTACCAGATCGGCGTTCTGGCGGCGACCTATATCGGCGACCAGTTGAAGTGCCAGGGCAACGTCGTCGAAATCCAGGGTCTGGCCGGCATCTCGGTCACGACCGACCGGACGAAGGGCTTCACCGACACGCTCAAGAAGAAGTGTCCCGGCGGCGGCGTCAAGATCGTCGCGTCCCAGCCGGGCGACTTCAACCCCGACAAGGGCCTGACGGTGATGGAGAACATCCTGCAGGCCCAGGACGACATCGATGCCGTGTACACGCACGACGACGACATGGCCCAGGGCGTGGTCCAGGCAATCCGCAACGCGGGCCGCGACGACGAGATGTTCCTGACCGGAGTCGGCGGGTCGCAGGACGCAATGAAGCAGATCAAGGAAGGCGGCCTCTACCGGGCCACGTTTCTCTACAACCCGAACATGGCAGCAACCGCAGTGAACATGGCCCGGCTGATCGCCCTCGGCCAGGGCTTCTCCGAGCTCGTTCCGCCGGAGGTTCCGCGTACGCTGGTCGTACCGGCCGCTGTTGTCACGAAAGCCAACGTAGCGAAGTACGAGAAGTACGCGTTCAACTAGACCGTCACGAACGCGAAGGGGGACGGGCTCGCCGGACTACCAGATGTCCGGCGGGCCCACCTACGCTGGGCCGGCGGAGCTACCCATAGCTTGACACGCCGAGAGGCGGCCCTTGGGCCGCCTCTCGGGGCGATCTCTCAGACCGGCGGCGGTCCTTCCTCGACGTACGTCTCGCGCCGCCTCGAGACACCGGCCGGGCCGCCCCACGACGACCAGAAGATCAGCGAGAGCAGCCCGCCGATCAGGCCGACCACCATCAGGATGACGCCGATCGCGTCGATGTCGATGCCCGCGACCTCGCCGGTGACGCCCCAGAGCAGGATCGCCCCGGCTGCGATCACGAGGAGACTGACTCCGATTCCCACGCTGTGACCTCCTTTGGGGTTCGCGCTCTCCACGGTTGCCTTCTCCGGGCAACCAAAAACACCCCTCGTGGCGCGCAGCTCGATCTGGCACCCGCCTGGCGCGTTCAGTAGGCTCGTTCGGCGTTGCGCAGGGGAGCCATCGTCGCGCTGATCTCGATCGCGCTCGTCGTCGCTGCGGTGACGACGGCGATCGCGGTTTTCGTCGACTGGCTGCCCGAGCAGGCCTCCGAGGAGCGCCAGGGGATGGACGTGGTGTTCTGGGTGACGGTCGGGATCTGCATCTTCGTCTTCGCGATCGTCGCGGCGGTCTCGATCTACGCGGGGGTCAAGTTCAGGGTCCGCCCGGACGACGAGTCCGACGGCCCGCCGATCCACGGTCACACGGGAGTCGAGATCGTCTGGACCGCCGTCCCGGCGGCCCTCGTCACGGTCATCGCCATCCTCAGTGCGGTCGTCCTCGCCCAGAACGACGATCCGAAGGGGGACCCGCTGCGGGTCGACGTCCTTGCGCAGCAGTACGCGTGGCAGTTCACGTACCCCGAGCAGGGCGGGATCAAGGCGACCAACCTCTACCTGCCGGTCGACCGCTCGACGAAGCTGGTCCTGCGCGCCCGTGACGTCATCCACTCCTTCTGGGTGCCGGAGTTCGGCCAGAAGCAGGACGCCGTCCCGGGGATCGTCACCTCGATCCTGGTCACGCCGACGAAGACCGGCGAATACCGGCTGATCTGTACCGAGCTCTGCGGCCTCGGGCACGCGCTCATGCGCACCAAGGCGATCGTCCTCTCCAAGAACGACTTCCAGGCGTGGACGCAGAAGCAGCCGGGCGGCGGTGGCACCGCGGGGGGCGGCGCCGGGATCGATGCGAAGGGGATCTTCACCGCGAACTGCGCCCCGTGTCACACGCTCACGAAGGCCGGGACGAACGGCATGGTCGGCCCGAACCTCGACAACCTCTCGCTGGCGCCGGCCGACATCGAGAAGCAGATCCGTAACGGCGGCGGTGGCATGCCGCCGTTCGGGGGCCAGCTCTCGGATGCCGAGATCCAAGCACTCGTGCAGTATCTGGCGGGGTCGAACGGATGAGCGAGACGACGACCGCGCACTCGTCCGCGACGCACGACGCGTCGCACGAGCCGCCCCGGCGGCGGCACTGGCTGCTGGCCGCGGGCTGGCCGCGCGCGTTCTGGATGACGGGCTTCTTCTTCCTGCTCGGGATGGGGATCGTCGTCGGCCTTCGCGCGCTCGGCGGCTACGACCCGGCGCTCGACTGGGAGCCGGTGATCGTCGTCGGCGCGCTGACGATGGCGCCGCTCGGCTTCCTGTCGGGACTCGGCGCGTTCGACTACTGGGTCTCCTACGCGATCGGCAGGCCGACGCAGCCGGAGGACCACTCGAGCCACGGCGCCTACAGCTGGAAGGACTACTTCCGCGTCAACACCGATCACAAGGTGATCGGGATCCAGTACGTCACGACGACGATCTTCTTCTTCCTCGCAGGCGGCCTGCTCGCGATGCTCGTGCGCGCCGAGCTCGCGCGGCCGGAGACGAACTACGTCGACACGCAGACGTACAACGAGCTCTTCACCGTGCACGCGTCGCTGATGATCTTCCTCTTCATCATCCCGGCGTTCGCCGGGCTGGCGAACTACGTCGTCCCGCTGATGCTCGGCGCGCCCGACATGGCGTTCCCGCGGTTGAACGCGCTCTCCTTCTGGCTGCTCCCGATCGCCGGGGTCATGCTGCTCACGTCCTTCTTCTTCCCCGGTGTCGGCGCGGGCTGGACGAACTACGCGCCGCTCTCGGTCGATCAGCCGTTCGGCAACGTCTTCTTCTCGATGGCCGTGCAGTGGGCCGGCGCGAGCTCGATCATGACTGCCCTCAACTTCCTGGTCACGATCATCACCATGCGCGCGCCTGGGATGACGTTCTGGCGCATGCCGCTGCTCGTCTGGGCGAACTTCACGACCTCACTGCTCGTCGTGATCGCGACGCCGTTCATCGCAGCGTCGCAGTTCTTCGTGCTGTTCGACCGGATGATGCATACGCACTTCTTCGAGCCCGGGGGGCCGGCGGATACGCGCTCGGCTACCAGCACATCTTCTGGTTCTACTCGCACCCGGCCGTCTACATCATGATGCTGCCCGGCTTCGGGATCGCCTCGGAGGTGATCTCGACCTTCTCGCGCAAGCCGATCTTCGGCTACCGGCTGATGGCCCTCTCGCTGATGGCGATCCTCGTCCTCGGCTTCTCGGTCTGGGCCCACCACATGTTCGTGTCGGGGATGGCCTCGTACCTACGCGTTCCGATGATGGTCACGACGCTGCTGATCGCGATCCCGACGGGGATCAAGGTGTTCTCGTGGTTAGCCACGTTGTGGGAGGGAAAGCTGCACTTCAGCGCACCCATGCTGTGGGCGCTCGGCTTCGTGACGATGTTCGTGATCGGCGGCCTCTCCGGCGTCATGCTCGGCGCGGTCCCGATCGACATCGCGGTCAGCGACACCTACTTCATCGTCGCGCACATCCACTACGTGCTGCTGGGCGGCTCGCTGTTCACGATCTTCGCCGGCATCTACTACTGGTTCCCGAAGATGACGGGCCGGATGTACAACGAGCGGCTCGCGAAGCTCCACTTCTGGCTCACGCTCGTCGCCTTCAACGCGACGTTCTTCCCGATGCACCTGATCGGGATCCAGGGGATGCCGCGCCGAGTCGCGACGTACGAGCCGCAGTTCGGAGACTGGAACCTGTTCATCTCGATCTCATCGTTCGTCCTCGGCGCGTCGTTCATGATCTTCGTCTACAACATGATCGTCTCGTGGAAGAGCGGGCCGCTTGCGCCGGGCAACCCGTGGCGCGGGATGACACTTGAATGGCTCGTCTCCTCGCCGCCGCCCGTGTTCAACTTCGACGAGGTCCCGCAGGTCGTCGGCAGCCCGTACGAGTACGGCGTCAAGGACGCGCGCCACGCGATCCTGAACGGCGACCGCGCCAAGGACCTCGAGCCGGTGCGAACGCCGTGACCCGACACGTCCTCGTGATCGCGAACGAGACGGCAGCGTCGGGCAGCCTGATCGACAAGCTCCGGCAAACCGCAGCAGAGGGCGACCCGCTCGTGACGGTGATCGCACCGGTGAACCAGCCGAGCGAGGGGTACGTCGTGTACCAGGACACGCGCCGCGCCTCGGCAGGACGTCGGCTCGACCGGACGCTCGAGACGCTGCGGCGCGCGCAGATTCGCGCAACAGGCATGGTCGTCGAGACCGACCCCGTGGCGGCGGTCAGGGACGCGCTCGCGCAACTCGAGCCGCCGGTGACCGAGGTGATCGTCTCGACCCACCCGAAGGAGCGGTCCGGCTGGCTGCGACGGAACGTCGTCGAAGGGATTCGCAAGGTGGCCGGGCAGATCCCGGTCGACCACGTCGTTGCCGCGGGGACGGACGCGGGCGAGCAGTCGAACGTGCTCGTCGTCGCGAACCAGACCCTGGCCTCGGCGCCGCTCCTCGAGCGGATCCGTGCGCGGGCGCAGCGGGGGCGGGCGAGCTTCCTGATCATCGCGCCGCAGGAGCACGCGTATGCCGAGCAGCAGGAGGCCGAGCGACGGCTGCGGCGGCTCGTCGGCGAGCTGCGCGCCGAGGGGATCGATGCGCACGGGCAGATCGCGCACCCCGATCCGCACACCGCCGCGATGCAAACCGTCCACGACGAGCGTGTCGACGAGATCATCGTCTCGACGTTCCCGGGCCAGAAGTCCGGCTGGCTTCGCCGCGACCTCGTCGGGCGCCTGCGCGGCGACACGGGCGTGCCGGTCGACCACGTCGTCTCCGAGGTGGAGCGCGAGGAGGTGACCGCCTAGTGGCGACCCACGCCGAGGCGGCCGATCACCACCACGGTCCGCCGGTCGCCAACCAGAGCTCGCGCGTCGATTCCCGCGTGCTCGGGATGTTCCTCTTCATCGCCTCCGAGGTCATGCTCTTCGGCGCCTTCTTCACGGCGTACTTCTTCGTCCGCGTCGTCAACGGCACGGCGTGGCCGCCGGAAGGGCTCCACCTGCCGGTGTTCGTGGCCGGTGTGAACACCTGCATCCTCGTCACGTCGTCGTTCACGGTCCACTGGGCGCTCCAATCGATCAAGCGGGACAACCGCGCGGGCATGCAGGCCGGGCTCGTGCTGACGCTCGCGCTCGGGTTCGTCTTCCTCCTGACACAGGCGCGCGAGTATTCACGGGTCGGGTTCGCGCCGAGCGACGGGGCGTTCGGAACGATCTTCTACGGCCTCACGGGCCTCCACGGCGCGCACGTCTTCGTCGGGCTGATGCTGCTCACGTTCGCGACGATCAGGGCGTTCCGGGGCCACTATTCGGCGGCGCACCACCACGGGGTCGAGATCCCGGGGATCTACTGGCACTTCGTCGACGTAATGTGGATCGTGGTCTACACGACGATCTACATCCTCTAGGGAGGCACGTGGCTCACCCGATCCCGCCCACCGGCTTCTGGCGCGCGATCAGCGGCGCCATGCCGCGTCCTCAGTCGCGCCCGTACCTACTCGGTACGAGCGCTCCCTGCGTCCTTGCCTGGCTTGCTGCTCGAACCCCAGAAGCTCGGCGGCGAGACCGGGCGAACCACTGATGCAGAACCCGTTCCGGAGCGAGGCCGAGGCGTTCCGCTTCCTGATCCGGACGATCGCCTACTTCGCGGTGATCGCGGTCGCGGCGCTGATCAACACCTGGCTCGGCGTGGCGGTGTTCGTCGTGGCAACGGGCGTCGTCGTCTGGTGGCTCTTCTTCCGCGGCGATCCGAAGCCCCGCCCGATCCAGACGGCCCCAGCGCTCCAGAGCGGCGAGGACGAGCGCCGGATTCTGGTCGTCGCGAACGAGACGGTGGGCGGGGCGCCGCTGCGCGACGCCATCCACGAGCGCTCGAAAGGCGTCCGCGAGGAGGTGCTCGTCGTCGCGCCGGCGCTCAATTCGCCGATCCGTCACTGGACCTCCGACGAGGACGGCGCGCGGGAGCTGGCCCAGGAGCGGCTCGAGGAGTCGCTCGGGAAGCTGCGCTCCGGTGGCGTGAACGCACGCGGCGAAGTCGGCGACGCCGAACCGCTGCAAGCGATCGAGGACGCCCTTCGCACGTTCGGCGCCGACGAGATCATCATCTCGACGCATCCTGAAGGCCGCTCGAACTGGCTCGAGCGCGGCGTCGTCAGGGCGGCGCGCGAGCGCTTCGCCGTTCCGATCACCCACGTCGTCGTCGACCTCGACGCCGACCGCGAAGACGTGCGCTAGGGATCGTCCCGGCTACTACTTGCGGTTCTCGAAGACGAACTTGGCGAGCGCCTGGATCTGCGCGTCGGTCAGCTGGCCTTTGAAGGGCGGCATGCCGCCGCCGCCGTTTTGGATCTGCTGCGCGATCTGGTCCGCGGTGATGGAGATCTGGTCGAGGTTCGGCCCGACGGTCCCGTTCGTCCCCGCCGCCGCGAACGTGTGGCAGCCGGCGCAGTTGGACGTGAAGAGCGCCTTCGGGTCATCCGCCGAGGCGTTCCCGCCTTGCTGGGCGGCCGCCTGAGCGATCGCCTGCGGGTTCGCCGCAACCGAGGCGACGTAGCTCGCGATCGCCTCCATCGCCGCCTCGCGCTCCGCCTCGCTGTACTGGCCGGCGGGGAAGAGCGCGTCGGGCTTCGGCATCGGCGCAATCGGATAGCGCATCTGTCCGAGCACGACCGCGTGGATGTTCGACTCGGCGAAACCCTCCTCGCGCGAGGCCGCGAAGGCGGCGTCGAGCGACGGGCCGATCGTCCCGCGCGCGCCGGCCGCCTTCAGCTCGTGGCAACCCGAGCACTTTTCCTTGAAGAGCGCTTCCCCATTCTGTCCCAGACGACTCGGCGTCGCCGAGTCCGCCGGTCCCGCAGCCGGCGAGGAGGAGAACCAGGAGGAGCGCGCCGCGCCGCAAGCTAGGCGGCGGGTCCAGACGTCTTGAGCTGGTCCACGGCCTCGTCCCGAGTCGAGTAGATCGTGAACACGCGGTCGAGCCCCGTGATCTCGAAGATCTTCGTGATGTTGCGGTCGCTGCAGACGAGCGAGAGCTGGCCGTCGTTCGTGCGGAGCCGCTTCACGCCCCCGACGAGCACCCCGAGCGTCGTCGAGTCGATGAACGTCGTGTTGGAGAAGTCGACGACGACGTTCTTGCCGCCCTGTGAGATCACGTCGAGGAGCTGCTGCTTGAACTCCGGTGCGGTGTAGAGGTCGACCTCGCCCCCGAGCGAGATCACGTACGCGTCGTCGCCCAGCTGCTCGGTCTTGATGTCGAAGTTCATCGCTCCCCCAGTGTTCGCAGCTTCCTCAGGACGCGCGGAGTCTACCCCTCTGGAGCGGCCGCGATGCGTGCTTCGAGCAGCTTGATGTGCTCCTTGACCGCCGGCGCCGACTGGTCCTCGGGCGCGAGCTTGAGGAAGCCCTTGTAGGCGGCGATCGCGGTCGTCAGGTCGTTCGCCGCCTCGGCCGTCTGGGCGAGCTCGAACTGAATCGCGGAGTCGTTCGGCTGGGCCTTGGCGACGACCTTGTACGCGGCGACCGCGTTCGTGAAGGCAGTCGTCATCTTCGAGACGGCTTCGTTGAGCGCGCTGTTGTAGCGGCTCGAGAGCGCATCGGTCAGCGGATTGGTCGAGAGCGCCTGGCCGAGCTTGGACGTCGACGACGGCTGGAAGATCGTGCCCGGGACGTCGTTCTGGAGTCCGATCTGCGCGAGCTGGGCCTGGGTGCGGTACTTGTCCCCCTGCTGCAGGTAGAGCGCGGCGAGCTCGCGCTGCGAGTCGATGTCGCTCGGCTTGAGCTGGAGGTACTTCGCGAGCGGCGCGATCGACTCCTCCGGCTTCAGCTGGTTCTGCAGCGCCGTCGCGAGATCGCGGTAGGCCTGGGCGTCCTTCGGGTTGTCCGCGATCCGTTCGCGCGAGGAGTTTTCGGACGGCCCTCCGGCGACCCCGCTGTTCTGCTGCAGGATGTCCTGGAGGCCTCCGAAGCCCGTGCCGACCCCGAAGAGGACGAAGCTCGCAGCGAAGGTGACGGCGAGGAACACGAACATCCACTTCGCGTGGTTGCGGAGACGCGAGAAGAAGAGGGTGTCGTCGGACGAGACGCGAGCCCGCGAACCGGCTCCGCTGCCCCCTCGAGCATTCGTGCGCGCGCGCGAGACGCTGCGACGGTCAGCTCGTGCCACTCGGTGACTCCCTTCTCATGACGAATGTCCCCGGACGGGTATGAAGAGTACGCGCTCGGGCGAGCGCTTCCCAGGAGGTGAGGGTACCGATCTCGTCCTCGAGGCCCGGCGTCCGGGGCCGGAGCTCTCGCTACTTGACGCCGATGAGGGTGAGCGTGCGCTGCAGCTTGTTGCCGAAGGCGTCGTTGACGTCGGCCTCGAGCGTGTACGTCACGCCGCGAGCGGGCGTGAACCGCGGTCGGATCGTGATCCAGCCGTCGAATCCGACATTCGTGACCGGCTGCTCGACGACGAGCAGGCGACCTCGCTGGAAGACCTTGTACGTGAGCCCCACGCGCGCGCCGGGGCCGGCCCGGTACCCGATCTTGGTCGTCGGCACGCGGACTGCGGGGTTCGCGCGGCCGCCCTTCACGGTGACGAACGCGTTTCGGGCGTCGAGCGGCTTGGCAAGTGTCGCGTAGACGTCGAATGCCGGCTTTTCGAGCCCGAACTGGGTCATCAGCCCGCTCTGCCATGCGTTGACGGGGTTGTCGCGGATCGCGAACCAGATCAGCATGCCGACTCGCGGGTTTCGGCGCGCCATCGCGACCGCGGTTCGGATGTACGAGGCCTGCTGTGTGTAGGTCACGCCCCTCGGGTCCTCGGGCCGTGTCTCGTGCCCGTACTCCGTCAGCCAGATCGGAGTGTTCTTGCGCCCGAACCACTTGTCGAGCATCACCCCGAACCTCGGCAGCGTCGTCATCGACACGTTCGGCCAGCGCACGAGTTGCGTCGGCGGCTGGTTCGCGGGCGACGAGTACGGGTGGTGCGCGTAGGCGTCGAACCGCAGCTTCGGCCGTGCCTTCGCGAGCAGCTCGGCGAACTTGCCCGGCGAGTGCGTATCCGAGACGCCCGCCTTCTTCCTGTCGCGCCCGCGGGCGGAGGTCTCGCCGATCGCGACGAGCGCCTGTCGGGAACCCTGCTTGAAGCCCGTGTACGCGGCGCGATAGAGCTTCGCGTAGTTCGCCGGGGCGACGGAGCGGCCCTTCGCGTCGAACTGGGGTGACAGGAAGAGCGCGAGGTTCGGCTCGTTCCACACGGAGTAGAAGCGCACGAAGGGATAGCCGCGGTTGCGTCCCGAGTAGCGCGTCGCGAGCGCCCTCGCGAAGTTCTGGATGTCGGCGAGGCGCCGCGGGAGCCGATTCTTGGCGGGGCCGGCCCACGTCGGCGTGCCCCAGATCGTCAGCATCACCTCCATGTCGCGGTCCGCGGCCTGGCGCACGAACTCGTCGAGATCCTCCCAGCGATAGGCCGGGTCGAACGGGTTCGCCGCGTTCGCGGGACGACGGGGCGCGGTGTTGAACCAGTAGACCGTCGTCTTCATGATCGTCGAGTTCGCGTGAACCGCCCGGTCGCGCATGAAGAAGCGCTCGGGCAGCCAGCGGAAGTAGGGGTCGTCCTGGAAGCCCATCCACATGCGCGGCGCCGCGCTCGCGCCGGCCGGCGCGACGAGGCCGGCGAGGACGAGCAGCAGAGCGAGGCGGGCGAGGCGATTCATGGGCGGCATCCTCCGATCAGACGAGCAAACGGGCCGGACGGTAGCGACCGGAGGTTCGGATTTCGTAAGGCCGCAGTGAGAGGCGTTGATGTGAAGTCGCTGCATAGCGGCCGCGGAGCGGCCGCCTTTAGGGGTCTACGCGCGACTTGCGCAGCTAAGGCTGCGCATCCGCGAGGAGCTCGGCCTGCTCCCACCGCCGCTCCATGTAGGCGGCGATCCAGATCGAGACCTCGAAGAGCACGATGATCGGGATCACCTCGAAGAAGAGGGAGATCGCGTCGACCGTCGGCATCGCGACCGCGACGAGGATCCCGATGAACCAGGCCATGCGGCGGTTTTTCCGCAGCTGGTCGACCGTCAGGATTCGAAGCCGGACGAGCGCGAGGATGAAGATCGGCAGCTCGAAGACGAGCCCCATCACAAAGAGCGCCAGCGTGACGAACGAGAAGTAGTAGCTCGCGCGGATCTGGATGTCGTAGAGACCCGAGTCGAACTCGGTCAGGAAGCCGATCGCCTTCGGCAGGACGACGAAGTACGCGAAGGCGACGCCCGCAGCGAACAGCGCGGTGGCCGCGACCGCGAAGACCGAGACGACCCTTTGCGTGTTCTCCTCGAGCGCCGGTGCCAGGAAGCTCCAGAGCTGGTAGAGGACGACCGGCAGCGCCAGCGCGAGCGCCGCGAACGCCGCGACCTTCACCGAGGTCGTGAACGGCTCGGTCACCCCGAGCGTGACGAGCTGCTTGTCGTCCGGGAGGGGACGCGTCAGCCATTCGACGAGCCGCTCGTGGAAGGCGAACGTGAACGGGAAGAAGACCGCGATCGCGCCGAGTGAGATCAGCAGGCGCGTGCGGAGCTCGCCGAGGTGCTCGACGAGGGTCGCCTCTTCGCCGTGCGCGAGGCGCCTCGGCAGGCGTCCGCGAGGCACGGGGTACTAGAGGGAGTCGCGCTCGCGCGCGGTGACGACCGGATCGTTCTCGTCCGCCGGCGGTGGCAGCTGGCGGACGTCGTCGTCGTCGCTGTCCTTGCCGGAGACCGAGTCCTTGAACTCGCGCATCCCGCGGCCCAGCGAGCGGCCGAGCTCGGGCAGCCGCTTCGGTCCGAAGATCAACAGCGCTGCGAGCAGGACGAGGACGATCTCTGTGACGCCGATGTTCGGCATGAACCCAGGGTACCAGGGTCTGTTCCGGAGCCAGGCCTCGTCGCGGCGCCCAGCGCGGTCCTGCGGCACAGGACTGGCTTCGGGTCAGACCCTTGGCATTGGTACAATCCGGCCACGAGGGGTATCACCCTCTCGTCACCTTTCGAAGGGGATGGTTTTGGCCCTGTTGGAGCTGAAAAACCTGCACGTCGCGCTCGAGGACGGCACCGAGATCGTCAAGGGAGTCGACCTCTCCGTCAGTCCCGGCGAGGTGCACGCGGTCATGGGTCCCAACGGGTCGGGGAAGTCCACGCTCGCCTACGCGTTGATGGGCCACCCCGCCTACGAGATCACCGAGGGCCGGCTGATCTTCGACGGCGAGGACCTGACCGAGGCGGGTGCCGACGAGCGCGCGCAGAAGGGCCTCTTCCTCGCCTTCCAGTACCCGCACGCGATTCCGGGCGTCACCGTCACGAGCTTCCTGCGGAGCGCGATCAACGCGATCCGCAAGGCGAGAAACGACGGGACCGACGACCCGATCCCGGTCAAGGAGTTCCGGACCGAGCTGCTCGCCGCGATGGACCGTCTCAAGGTTCCGCGCGAGCTCGCGTCGCGCTATCTCAACGAGGGGTTCTCCGGAGGCGAGAAGAAGCGCGTCGAGATCCTCCAGATGGCGATGCTCGAGCCGCGGATCGCGGTGCTCGACGAAACCGACTCCGGGCTGGACATCGACGCGCTGAAGATCGTCGCGGGCGGCGTCAAGGACCTGGTCGGCCCGAGCATGGGGGCGCTGGTGATCACGCACTATCAGCGGATCCTCAACTACATCACCCCCGATTTCGTGCACGTCTTCGTCGGCGGACGTATCGTTGAGGAAGGCGGTCCTGAGCTTGCCCACAAGCTCGAGGCCGAGGGCTACGAGGCATTCACTCCGAAGGAAGCGGTGACGTAATGGCGCAGACCGAGACCGAGGTCGTCCAGGGGATCGGCTCCGACTACGAGCGCAAGTACGGCTTCTCGAATCCCGACGAGGCGAAGGACTATTTCTTCAAGTCCGGCCGCGGGCTGAACCACGAGATCGTCGAGGCGATCTCGCAGCACAAGAACGAGCCGGACTGGATGCGGAAGTTCCGCCACAAGTCGCTCGACTACTTCCTCGCGCGCCCGCTGCCGCAGTGGGGCGGGAACCTGAACGACATCGACTTCGAGAACATCTACTACTACATCCGCCCAACCGAGAAGCAGGCGGAGTCGTGGGAGGACCTCCCCGCCGACATCAAGGACACCTGGGACAAGCTCGGGATCCCGGAGGCCGAGAAGAAGTACCTCGCCGGCGTCGGCGCGCAGTACGAGAGCGAGGTCGTCTACCACAAGCTCCAGGAGAACCTCGAGAAGCAGGGCGTGATCTTCCTCGACATGGACTCGGCGCTCCGCGAGCACGAGGACCTCGTCAAGCAGTACTTCGGCACGATCATCCCGCAGAACGACAACAAGTTCGCAGCGCTCAACTCGGCGGTGTGGTCGGGCGGGTCGTTCATCTACGTGCCGCCGGGTGTCAAGGTCGAGCTGCCGCTCCAGGCCTACTTCCGCATCAACGCGGAGAACATGGGCCAGTTCGAGCGCACGCTGATCCTCGTCGACGAGGGCGCCTACGTGCACTACGTCGAGGGCTGCACCGCGCCGATCTACACGCAGCGACTCGCTGCACTGCGCTGTCGTCGAGATCGTCGTGAAGAAGGACGCCCGCTGCCGCTACACGACGATCCAGAACTGGTCGACGAACGTCTACAACCTCGTCACGAAGCGCGCCGTCGCCTACGAGGGCGCGACGATGGAGTGGGTCGACGGGAACCTCGGCTCGAAGCTGACGATGAAGTACCCGGCGATCTGGCTGATGGGCGAGCGCGCGCACGGCGAGGTCCTGTCGATCGCGTTCGCCGGCAAGGGTCAGCACCAGGACGCGGGCGGCAAGTGCGTCCACGTCGCTCCGAGGACGAGCTCGGTGATCACGTCGAAGTCGATCTCACGCGGCGGCGGGCGTGCCGGCTACCGCGGTCTGCTCGAGGTGGCGAAGGGCGCGCACGGCGCGAAGTCGAAGGTCGTCTGCGACGCGCTGATCCTCGACGAGGAGTCGCGCTCCGACACCTATCCGTACATCCGGATCGACGAGAGCGACGTGAACATCGGCCACGAGGCGACGGTCTCGAAGATCGGCGAGGAGCAGCTCTTCTACCTGATGTCGCGCGGCCTCTCGGAGGCCGAGGCCTCGGCGCTGATCGTCTCCGGCTTCGTCGAGCCGATCACGAAGGAGCTCCCGCTCGAGTACGCGGTCGAGATGAACCGCCTGATCCAGCTGCAGATGGAAGGCTCGGTTGGCTGACCTGATCACGAAGGTGGACGTGGTCGGGATTCCCTCGCAGGACGCCGATCGGTCGCGCACGTTCTACGTCGAGACGCTCGGCCTGCAGCCGGACGAGCGCGCCAAGTACGAGTTCTGGGCCGGCGACACCTGCTTCGGGATCTGGGAGCCTGCGCGGTTCGGCGGCGAGTTCCGCCCGCAGCCGAACGGGATCGTGCTCTTCCACGTCGACGACGTGGCTGCCGCGCGCTCCGGGCTCGAGGCGAAGGGCGTGGCCTTCGACGGCGAGACGTTCGACACCGGCGTCTGCCACATGGCGACGTTCGCGGATCCCGACGGCAACCAGCTCGTTCTGCACAACCGGTACGCGCCGTACGGCGACGACGCGGCACGTTGATTCAAATCGAACGCGTCGACTTCGTGTCCTTCTTGACCCAGGACATCAAGCGGGCGAAGCAGTTCTACGCGGAGACGCTCGGGCTCGAGCTCGAGACCGAGGGCGAGAGCGACATGGAGTTTCGCGCCGGACAGGTGACGCTCGACATCTTCGACCCCACGAGCATCGGCCAGGCGTTCGCGCCGTCGCCCGCTGGCCTGGCGCTGCGCGTACCTGACGTCGAGGCCGCTCGGGCGGAGCTCGAGGCGAAGGGCGTCGTCTTCGACGGCGAGACGATCACGACGAGCGTCTGCAAGCAGGCGTGGTTCAAGGACCCCGACGGCAACGCGCTGATGCTCCACCGGAGGTTCGACGCGTGATCACCATCGAGAAGGTCGACTTCATCGGGATCCCGGTCGTGGAGAACGCGACCGGCGACGCGTGGTTCGGGGAGACGCTCCGGCTCTGGGAGCGCAATCCGCGTTCGAACGAGCGGTGGGTCGAGTTCGAGGCCCCGAACGTGACGCTCGCGCTCGTGCCGGAGGCCTACAAGGCCGGCGACCACGTTCCGTTGCCGTACGGGGCCTTCGCGATCCGCGTCGGCGACGTCGATGAGGAGAAGGAGCGCCTGTCCGCGGCCGATGTCGAATTCGTTGGCGAGCCGTTCGACTCCGGCGTCTGCAAAGGAGCGATGTTCACGGGTCTCGACAGGAACGGCATGCTGCTCCACCACCGGTATGCGCCATTCGCCGACGGCCGCGCGCCCGACGCGCCGCGCGGTCGCATCGACTTCGTGGCGATCCCGGTGCAGGAGCGAGCGCCCGTCGAGGACTTCTACGGCCACATGCTCGGGCTCGAGCGGAACCCGAACTCGACCGAGACCTGGGTCGAGTTCGAGACGTCGAACGTCACGCTGGCGCTCGTGCAGCCGGAGCAGATCGGACAGCCCTTCGAGCCGCTTCCGGGCGGGACCGTCGCGTTCCGCGTCCCCGACGTCGAGGAGGCGAAGACGCAGCTCGAGTCGATGGGCGTCGAGTTCCCGGCCGGCGTGATCGACTCGGGCGTTTGCCACATCGCTCCCTTCTCGGATCCCGCGGGCAACGGGCTCATGCTCCACCGGCGCTACGCGCCCTTCACGGACGGGACGATGCCGTGATCGACGTGCAGCGCGTCGACTTCATCGTGCGTCCGGTCGCGTCGAGTTCCTGTTCGCGGAGGCCTACGACTCCGGGGTCTGCTACATGGCGTTCTTCGACGACCCCGACGGCAACTCGCTGATCCTGCACCACCGGCACAAGCCGTACTCGGACGGGTCGCTCCCCTAGTCATGCAGGTCGAACAGGTCGACTTCGTGTCCGTCCCGACGCGTGACGTTCAGCGCGCCGTCGCGTTCTACCGCGACGTCCTCGAGCTGCGCGAGAGCGCGTTCCAGGAGGGCGAGGTCGAGGTCGGCAACCTCACGCTGCTCGTTCTGGAAGCCGGAGGAACAGGGCGAGGAGTTCATCCCGAACACGAACGGGATCGCCTTCCGCGTCCCAGACGTCCACGAGGCGGTCGAGGACTTCCGCACCGCGGGCGGCGAGGTGATGGGGATCGAGGACACCGGTGTCTGCCACATGGGCTTCGTGAAGGACCCCGACGGCAACGTGATCATCCTCCACCGCCGCTACGCCGAGAGGAAGCGTCGTGACGAGAGCTGAGCTGAAGAAGAGCTACGACGCGCTGCCGCTGCCGACGACGACCGACGAGTCGTGGCGCTTCACCGACCTGAAGGGGTTCGATCCGGACAGCTATGCGCGGAACGGGCACGGCGCGGGTTCGAAGCCCGCTGGTCCGATGCTCGACGTCGACGTGACGGGTCTGGCAGTCGTGACCGAGTCGGGGATCGAGATCGAGCGCACTCCGGAGGGGATCGTCTTCGAGCCGCTCTCCGATGCGCAGGAGCGCCTCGGCACGCTCGTCGGCCACGACGAGAAGTTCGCCGCGCACAACGCTGCGCTGTGGGAGCACGGCCTGCTCGTCGTGATCCCAAAGGGCCTGCACGTCGAGCAGCCGCTCTACGTGCGCATCGCGAACACGGTCGAGGGAGGCGCACTGTTCTTCCGCCTGCTCGTGATCGCCGAGGAGGGCTCGAGCGCAACGCTGATCGAGGAGTACACGAGCGCGACGCCCGAGCTCACCGGCTACACGAACGCCGTCGCCGAGCTCTTCGTCGAGCAGAACGCGAAGCTCGAGTACGTGTCGCTCCAGAATCTCTCGATGTCGACCTGGCATTTCGCGAACCACCATGCCCGCGTCGAGCGCGACGCCGAGCTCGACTGGGTCGCAGGCGGGTTCGGCTCGAAGAAGCGGCAAGACGCGGATCCAGAACGACCTCGCCGGCCAGGGCGCGACGTCGCGTGTCACGGGCGCCTACTTCGCCGACGGCGACCAGCACCTCGACTACGACACGTTCCAGGAGCACATGGCGCCGAACACCACTTCGGACTTCGCATTCAAGGGCGCCCTACGCGACGAAGCGACGGCGGTCTGGCGCGGGATGATCCGCGTCGAGAAGGAAGCGCAGAAGACGAACGCGTACCAGGAGAACCGGAACCTGATGCTCTCGGAGAAAGCCCATGCCGATTCGATCCCTGGCCTGGAGATCCTCGCGAACGACGTGCGCTGCACCCACGGTGCAACCCTCGGCCAGGTCGATCGCGAGATGCTCTTCTACCTGATGTCCCGCGGCCTCTCGCGAGCGGAGGCGGAACGGATCATCGTGCGCGGCTTCTTCCAGGACATCCTGGACCGCATCGAGCTCGAGCCGGTGCGGGAGACGCTGGGCGAAGCGCTCGAAGCGCGGATCCCGCAGGCCTAGCTCCGCCCGTCGTCAGCGGGTTTTGAGCCCCGAGCCTGACGGCTATGCTCGATGGGTGGGCGAGCCGCTGCGGACGTTCGAGACGCCTGATGGTCGGACGCTCGCGTTCGCGGTCTGGGGTGATCCAGAGGGGTTCCCGATCCTCGTGTTGCATGGCACGCCCGGCTGTCGTCTTGGGCGGTGGCCACGCGAGGAGTTGTACGCCGATCTGGGCGTGTGCATCGTGACGCACGATCGTGCGGGGTATGGGAGGTCTGGTCGGAACCATGGCCGTCGCGTGGTCGACGAGGTCGCCGACGTACGCGCGCTTGCAGACGAGCTCGGCTTCGATCGCTTCGGCCTCAACGGAGGTTCGGGCGGGGGACCGCATGTACTCGCGGGCGCGGCGCTCCTACCCGATCGTGTCGTACGCGCGATCTGCGATGTCGGTGTCGCGCCGCTCGGCTCGCCTGGGCTCGAGCAGGATGCCTGGCTTGCCGGCATGGATCCGGAGAACGTCAAGGAGTTCGGCTGGGCGCTCGCTGGCGAGGACGTCCTCACTCGCGAGCTGCAAGCGTTGCAGCAGCGGTTCGAGGAACGCGCCCGGGTCGACCCTTCCACCGTCCTGCAGGACTACGATATGAGCGAGTCGGATCGAGCGGAGTTGGCCCGCTCAGAGATTGCGCAGATCATCCGCGAATCGACGTTCGAGTGGGCGGTGAATGGTGTCGGCGGCTGGGTCGACGACGACCTTGCGTTCGTGCAGCCGTGGGGGTTCGACCCGGCGGATATCTCCGTGCCGGTGCTCGTGCGCTACGGGATGACCGACGTGTTTGTCCCGCCGGCGCACGGCGAGTGGTTGGCTGCGAATGTCCCCGGCTGCATCGTCAAGATCAACGACGCCGCCGGTCATCTGGGCGCAAATCCGGAGCAGGAGATCGCCGAGAACGCCCGTTGGCTGAGCGCCGGAATCGCGCCCGACGGAAGCCGCACCCACTCTCCCGCCGCCAACTGAGGCCACTCAGCCTCCACACACAAGCGCGGGTGACACCCACGAACGCTGGCCCATCCCAGCCTCGTCATCGCGGGAATCGATCCGGACACGCTAGGTTGGATCGAGCGTCACTTTCGTCTCAATTCCCGTACGCGCGGCATCGGTGAAAGGAGTTACTCCATGGAGAAGCGGCTGGTTACTCGGTACGCAACGCGGTCTGCTGAGGCGGCGGATGAGAACCAGCGACGAGTCGAAGGCGTCTTCGACGAGCTGATCGCAACCAAGCCTGACACGGTGAGCTACATCGTCCTTCGGCTCGCGGATGATTCGTTTGTGCACGTGTCGTTCCACAATCATGGCGATGACGAGGTGAACCCGATCGCTTCGACGGCTGCCTTTGCGCACTTTCAGCAGGACCATGCCGATCGTCGGGAGGGCGGCGTTGACCAGCAGACGGCCAGGCTGGTCGGTGCCTATATCACGACCATCGAATGACGCCCGAGTCCGCGCTCTAGGCTCTCCACACCGGTTTTAGGTCGTAGCCTCTCGTACTGGGTGGAGATCGTGCGGGAACTCGAGACGGATTACCTGGTCGTCGGCGCTGGCGCGTCGGGCATGGCGTTCACCGATACGCTGCTCACTGAAACGGACGCCGACGTCGTGCTGGTCGACCGGCGTCACCGGCCGGGTGGTCATTGGCTGGACGCGTATCCGTTCGTGCGTCTCCACCAGCCGTCGGCGTACTACGGCGTGAACTCACGACGGCTCGGGAATGATCGCATCGACGACTCGGGGCCGAACGCCGGCTTCTACGAACGGGCGACCGCAGCCGAGATCTGCGACTACTTCTCCCGGCTGCTCGAGGAAGACCTGCTGCCGACGGGCAGGGTGCGGTTCCTCGGCATGAGCGAGTATCGAGGTGGAGACGGTGTCGCGCACCACGTCGTGTCCCGGCTGGACGGTGCGGAGACGATGGTGAAAGTGCGACGGAGGGTCGTCGATGCGACGTACGTCGAGTCGGAGATCCCGTCACGGCGCGTCCCGGGCATCTCAGTTGGCGCGGGTGTGCGGCTCGTCCCTCCCAACGATCTCGTCGACCTCGCGGAACCTGTAGATCGGTTCACGGTGATCGGTGCGGGGAAGACGGCGATGGATACCTGCAATTGGCTGCTCGAGGTCGGCGTCGACCCGGACCGCATCCGATGGATCAGGGGCAGAGACCCGTGGTTGTTCGACCGCTCGTTCACTCAACCCCTGGAGCTGGTCGGCGGGTACATGCAGCTCCAGGCCCGATGGGTCGAGGCAGCGGCAACGGCCGAGGACGGGAGGGATTTCGCCTGTCGACTCGAGGATGCCGGCCTGTTTGTGCGGATCGATCCTGCAGTCGAGCCGCTTGCCTTTCGCGGCGCCACCGTCAGCGCGACCGAGCTCGAGTCGCTTCGGGCGATCGACCACGTGGTGCGGGCGAGGCGGGTTCGGCGGATCACCCAGACCAAGATCACGACCGAGGGCGGCGACGTTCCGGGCGGCCCGCGTGAGGTCTACGTCGACTGCACGGCTGCTGGTGTTCGTCCGACAGTGCCGCGACCCGTCTTTGAGCCAGGGCGCGTCACGATCCAGTACGTGACGGTCGGCTTGATCCCGTGGTCCGGCGCGACGATCGGGTTCGTCGAGTCGCTCGGCATCGAGAACGAGGAGAAGAACCGGCTCTGCCCACCGGTCGTCTTCTCCGGCTACGTCGCGGACCTCTTGCGGCTCGCCCACGCCGGACTGAAAGGCCAGACCGCTCGAGCGGCGAACAGTGCCGTCGCCACTTGGAACCGAACGTCGAGGTTGAACCCTGCCAGCGCCGCGGCCGACCACATGGACGACCCACGCATTGCCGAGGCCCTCAGCTCCGTGAGGACGCACACCGAAGCGGCTTTGCAGAACCTCAAGCGCCGAGCAACCGTGGGGGTTGGCTCACGTTGAACGGGGGTCGGAGTCCTCGAGCGCGGGATCGTTCCGCCTCTGAAGCCGCTCGGGTCTGGCCTAATCGTCTGTGCCACTTCACGCTGTGTGACCAGAACTGCCGAGCGACCCAAGGGAAAGAAGAATTGCGTGATGCGCATGACGGGTTGCACCTGTCGCAGCGTCTCGACGCGCTCGCGTCGGGTGACATTCGCCAGGACTGGCCCAACCGACGCGCGATACGCCCGGTGATGGGTGGTTCGCTGGCCGCAAGACCGGGAACACGACCGTGAGCCGATCGCGCTAGCGCGTCGGACTTCTCTGTCGTTTGACGATCGGAGGTACCTCCGGATGCGCGCAACCGTCATGTATGGCGCCGGCGATGTCCGCGTCGAAAACGTTCCGGACGCGCACTTGATCGATCCGACGGACGCGCTCGTTCGGGTCACGCGCGCCGCGATCTGCGGTAGCGACTTGTGGCCGTACAAGTCGATGCCACACGGAGCCTCCGGTCGGCGGATGGGGCACGAGTTCATCGGCGTCGTCGAGGCGGTCGGCTCCGACGTCGAGACTGTCAAAGTCGGCGATTTGGTGGTGTCGCCGTTTCTCTGGTCGGACGGATCATGTGTCTTCTGCCGGGAGGGTTTGCAGAGCTCATGTCTGCATGGCGGGAGGTACGGCTGGGGAGACGTCGACGGCGGCCAGGGCGAAGCGGTGCGGGTACCGCAGGCGGAGGGCACGCTCGTGGTACTCCCGGTGGAGGCGGATGACGCCCTGATGCCGTCGTTACTCACGCTCACCGACGTGATGGGAACCGGCCACCACGCGGCGCTCACGGCAAAGGTTGGTCCTGGTAAGACGGTCGCCGTGGTCGGCGACGGCGCCGTCGGGCTGTGCGGTGTGATCGCGTCGAAGCGTCTCGGGGCCGAGCGGATCATCCTGCTCGGCAGCAACCCGGAGCGCGTCGCGCTCGGACAGGCCTTCGGCGCGACCGACGTCGTGAGCGAGCGCGGCGAGGAAGCAGTTGAGCGCGTCCGCGAACTGACCAAGCACGGCGCGCATTCGGTGCTCGAGTGCGTCGGCCTCGAGCGGGCCGTCGACACCGCGCTTGCGATAGCCCGTCCCGGCGGCGCAATCGGTCGCGTGGGTGTGCCGGAACACGAGACGACAGCCACCGGCGTTGCGTTCTGGAAGAACGCTTCGATTGCCGGCGGGCCCGCACCCGTACGCGCGTACATCGGGGAGCTGCTCCCGGATGTGCTCGAAGGTTGGATCGAGCCCGGACGGGTCTTCGACCGAGCCGGGTCCATCGAGGACGTGCCGGACGGCTACCGCGCGATGAACGACCGCGAAGTCTTGAAGTTCCAGATCAAGCCGTAGAAAGAGAGCAGCACTACGATGAGCCACCTGCAGAGGCGCGGTTGCCTCAGGGGACATTCTCGAACACTGGCCCATCTAGGTGCGGTGTCGTTCGAACGTGCTCCGCAAAGTGGGTCAAGCAGCCTTCGGCGCGGCGACATAGAGCCGCCAGCGGTCCGGGACGCCCTTGAGCTCGCGCTCTCCTCGATCGGTGAAGGAGAAACCACTGCCCGCGACGAGGTCCTTGACGGTCTGGGAGACGACGACCTCTCGTGCGTCCGCGACTCCGAGGAGCCGAGCGCCGATCGTGACTGCGAGACCGCCGGGCTTCCCCTCGATGACCTCGCACTCTCCGATGTGAACCGCAGCCCTCGTCTCGATGCCGAGTGCGCTGACCCGTTCGGCGACCTCGTGCGCGCAGTGAATGGCACGCGCAGGCCCGACGAAGCTGGCGTAGAAGCCGTCGCCGGCGGTGTCGTGCTCAGCGCCCTCCCAACGGGCGAGAGCGTCGCGCACGACTGAGTGATGTGCGAGCACGAGCTCTCTCCAGGCGCGGTCACCGAGCTTCGCCTGTCTTCGTGTCGAATCGACGATGTCCGTGAAGAGCACCGCCACGAGCATCGTGGACACCGCATGCCGCCGCTCGACTCCCGCGAGCCCGCGAATGATCTCTGTGATGGCCTCGCGTTGAAGCCCTGAGCGACCGGAGAGGACATGCACGTTCGCGTTGGGCATGAGGGAGGCGACGTACTCGGCTTCCTCCACCTCGGCCGTCGCGTCGCCCTCCCCGATGACGAGCGCGGTGGGTGCCTGCACGCTCGGGAGGATGCTCCGCACGTCGGTCTGCCAGAGGATGCGTGTCAGTGCCTCCGCGACGTCGGGGCTCACGGTGTTACGAGTGACCCGCGCGTAGCGCCGCATCAGCTCCTCGTCGATCGTGAGCGTGCCTCGTTGGTCCTCCGGGATGCCGGCGCGCTGGGCGGCGCGGGAGAGCGCCAAATCGCGGGCGAACGCCGTCGTGCCCCAATTCGCAACCCGCACGAGCTCCGCTTCGAACATCTCCTGCCCCTGCCCCCAGGGATAGTCGGGAGCCCAGGCGAGCCGCGCTCGTGGGTAGTTCCAGACGATTCCGGACGTTCGATCGGGATAAAGGGCTGCGAAGAGGGCGTGCATTGCGCCTGTGGACGCTGCTGCACCGAGGACGGGCGCATCGGAGCCGACTTCGTCGAGCACGGTGAGAAGGTCGGCAGCCCGGGTCTCGAGGTTCGGGGGAGGGACGTCGCGTGTCGAGGCACCGCTTCCGCGCCGGTCGTGGATGATGAGGCGTGCGAACTCCGTGGTACTGACGAGCCACTGGCCCCAGTCCGGCTCATCCCAGATGAGGTCGACGTTGCCAGCGAACGCGTGAAAGTCCATCGCGACGTCCACCGGCCCCGACCCGACCACCTGATAGGCGAGAAAGATGCCGTCAGCTGTCTTCGCGTATCGCGCGTCGTATGTCACGGAGTCATTTCCGAGTCGATCGGGCGCCGATATCCCACACGCGATGGGTAGCAGACTCTGGCCGATAGGTGTGCTTGAGGGGAAATCCGAACGCTGGCCCAACCAGAGGTACTACGTTTGACCCGACGTACTCTGCGGGCACGGGCCGATCTTTGCGATCCGCGATAATGGCCGCGTGGCACTTCAACGGATGGACAACGTCGGCATCGTGGTGGAGTCGCTTGATGCCGCTATCTCGTTTTTCGCCGAGCTGGGCCTCGAACTCGAGGGGCGAGCCATGATCGAAGGAGACTGGTCAGGGCGCGTCACTGGACTGCGCGACCAGCGCGTCGAGATCGCCATGATGCGTATGCCGGACGGCCACGGCAGGATCGAACTCTCGCGCTTTCTCACGCCGCCTCCGGTCGCAGATCACCGGAACGCCCCGGTAAACGCCCTCGGCTACCTCCGCGTCATGTTCGCGGTGGACGACCTCGACGATACGCTGGCCCGGCTCCGCGAGCACGGCGCGCAACTCGTCGACGAAGTGGTCCAGTACGAAGACGTGTATCGGCTCTGCTACGTCCGGGGCCCTGAGGGGATTCTCATCGGGCTCGCCGAGGAGATCGGTTAGCGGATTGAACGCTCGCGACGGGAGAGCCCTCAGGCGTCACTCCCGAACGCTGGCCCAGCCGAGGGCAGTTGGGTCATGCATCGAGTCGGAGCACGACCTCGTCCGTTTCCTCGCCGCGCCCATGAGCGAACTCGCGTCCCTCGCCCACGATCAGGAAACCGCACTTCGTCAACACACGAATCGACGCGGCGTTGTCGCTCGCAGCGCGAGCGTAAAGCGGACGGGTTGCCTCCAGCTGCAAGAACTCTTGTAGGGCACGCGTGGCGATGCCGCGACCCCAATCTTCACGGCCGATCCAATAGGTGACCTCGCGGTGACCCTCCAAGTCGAAGCTCGCAATGTGACCCACGACTCGACCGTCGATCTCGACGACCCTGTTCGTCGTAGAGTCGTCGCTCCTCAGCCGCGCCCACCGTCGCTCGAAGGTCGTTCGATCATCGGCCTCCGGCGAAGTGAAGGCGGCCATCCGTATAGCGTCGCGATCCGTCGAGTGCTCGAACAGCACGCCGAGATCACGATCTTCGATCTCGCGAAGGACAAGCTGTCCGGAGCCCTCCCGCACGGCCGTTAACGCTAACTGCCGGGCACCGATGACTTCCGGGCGGAAGTGGCGTCTGAAGTACTAGCGACAGGCACAGAGACGCCGCCGCCACGCCCGAGACGATGGAGGTCTGGTCATGCGGAAGCTGATAGCGACGGTGTTCAACTACTCGCTCGACGGCCTTCTCGCCGACGAGGGCACCGAGTTTTGGAAGTTCTGCTTCGGCCTGCCCGAAAACCGTGAGCCCGACGACCCGGCGCAACTCGACTTTCTCCGGAGCGCGTACGCGCACATCATGGGCCGCACCGCCTACGAGGCCATCGCCGAGTCCATGACAACAACGGCCACCGACCACCCCTTCGCCCCGATCCTGAACGCCGGGCGCAAGGTCGTCTTCTCCCGGACCCTGAAGACGGCCGACTGGGCCAACACCACCATCGCCGCTGGTGACACGTCAGAAGAGATCGACAAGCTCAGGCAAGGCGGCGACGGCCACATCGTGGTCTGGGGCGGCGTCAGCCTCTGGCGGTCGCTCATGCAGCTCGACCTGATCGACGAGCTCACGGTGAGCTTGTTCCCCTACGTTGCGGGCGAGGGCACCCGGCTGTTCGACGGCGTCCCCAAGTCCTACCGGCTCGACCTGGTCTCCAGCACCGCCTCCAGCAACGGGATCCTCGAGCTGCGGTACCGGCGGTACCGCTAACCCAGCGGCCCAGTCCGCAGACTGACAAGGAGAATCGAGATGGGAAAGCTGATTGCGACCACACAGGCCACGATCGACGGCGTCATCGACCCGGTCGGCGAGTGGGTGCAACCCGACAGCGACCACGGCGAGTACTCGTTCGAGCGTCAGGCGAGATCCAGCGGGCTGGTGCTGGGCCGCAAGACCTACGAGGGGCTGGCGGGATACTGGCCGAGTCAATCGGGCAAGTGGGCAGACATGGTCAACGCGCTGCCGAAGTACGTCGGCTCCAACACCCTGTCCGGAGAACTCGAGTGGAACGCGACCCTGCTCGAGGGGGACCTCCGAGACTCGATCCCGAAGCTCAAGGACGAGGTCGACGGTGACCTCTTCATGCACGGGAGCGGCGAGTTCGCGTACGCCCTCGCCGAGAAGGGCCTGATCGACGAGTACGAGGTCTACTTGAACCCGCTCGTCTGGGGCAAGGGGAACGTCCACGTGCTCGGAGACAGGGGAACCGTGCGGATGGAGCTCGACGACGTGAAGCGGTTCGACTCTGGAGTCGTACTTCTGACCTACCTCCCCCAAGACAACTGAAAGAGGAAACGATGACCACACCAGCCCCGCCCGTCACCGACCACGACGACTTCGAGCGACAGCTCCTCGAGCTGCGCAAGCGCGAGAAGGCACACACCCGCGAGGGCGACGCGATCGCCGCGGCCCGGCGCCGGCTGCCCATGACAGAGGTACCGCCCGACACCACCGTGATCGGCCCCGACGGCCCGGTCCCGTTCGGCGATGTCTTCGAGGGGCGCGACGAGCTGCTCGTCTACAGCCACATGTTCCACAACGGGAAGCCATGGGAGTGGCAGTGCGAGGGCTGCACCAGGAACTCCTGGCCGATGCAGCACGCCGCCGACGCGGCCTACCTCAACGCCAACGGGATCACCTTCGCCATCCTCGAGCGACGGGCCGTACGAGGAGATCGCGGCATTCCGCGACTTCATGGGCTACACAGCGCCGTGGTATTCCAACGCCCACCTCGACGACCCCACCGTGGCCGTCGCCGGCCGGATCTCCTGCTACCTGCGGCGGGAGGACAAGATCTACCTGACGTACTGGACGACCGGCCGGGGCGACGAGGTGATGAGTCCCTCGTTCGGGCTGCTCGACCTGACCGCCTACGGGCGGCGGGAGGAGTGGGAGGACTCGCCCGAGGGGTGGCCGCAGCTCCCGACCCACTCCGTCATGCGCACCGACGAGCACGGTGCGCTGGTGGGGCCCAGAGGCGGCGGTCGACCGGTCCCCCAGTGGACGCGCCCGGGCGTCACCGGGGTCGGCGTACAAACCGGGTAGCGAGCTGGGAAGGCGCGTGGCGATCGATGTTGTGCAGGCGAAGGGCCTCGAGTATCTGACTCTGGCGACGGAGCTTCTGCAGCGCGCTCGCCTGGCGGACGCGGAAGCGGGATTGTGGGAGGCAGCTGACCTGCAGTGGTGGTGGCGTACACCGCGCCGCTCGGACGCGATCGACCAGCTCTTCTGGATCGACGACGAAGGGCCTGTTGCCGGCGTCGTCCTCACCGACTGGGGTTCGGCCTGGGGGTGCGATCTCATCATGGTCCCCGGTGTCACGACCGTTCCGCTGTCGGCTCTCTGGCGGCGCGCGGTCGAGGCGATCGACGCGTTGGGCATCGAATCGGTCGATGTGCTCGTCGACGACGACGATGCTGAGCTGGTCGACCTGCTGGCCGGCGCCGGCTTCGTGGCCGGCGAAGAGGACGGGACCACCTGGATGGATGCCGAGGAACGACCTGATGTCACCCCTCTGCCGGAGGGATTCGTTCTCGTCGACCGTGCCCTGGAGACGACCAGACCGCACCCGATGCGACATCGAAACGGCGAACAGGTCGAGGCTCGTCTCCGCCAGTGCTCGCTCTACGACCCGGCACTGGACCTCGCCGCTGAAACTGCTGACGGTCAGGTCGGCGGTTACGCGCTCTTTTGGTTCGACCCCGTGACTCAGGTTGGGATGGTGGAGCCGATGAGAGTCGAGGATGAGTACCAGCGGCGCGGCTTGGCCCGTGCCATGCTGACTGCGGGTCTCGATCGGCTGGCGTCGCGCGGGGCACGCCGCCTCAAGGTCAGCTACTCCACCGCCGCGGCGCGTTCGCTCTACGTCGGCGCGGGCTTCCGGGTGACGTCTACCAGCACGTCGTATAGCTGGAAGAGACGGTCTGTGTAGAGGGCGGGCGGCGGCGAGGTGGAGGGCTATCCGGCACGAAGCTGCAGGGCGAGAAGATCCGGTCACAGTTCCTGTACAGCACGCAGGCGCAGCCTCTTCGAGGAGGTCGGCTTCAGCTACGAGCGACCCAAGGGAACGAAGAATTGCGTGATGCGCACGAGGAGTTGCACCGGTCAAGGCGTCTCGACGCGCTCGCGTCGGGTGACCTCTCGTCGGGACGTCTCTGCAGGCCGGTGATCGAGAGCGTCGCCCGGAGCTATTCCTCGCCTTCCCAGAACTCGACCTCGGGTCCGGGCCTCGCGAACATGATGTCTTCGTCCTCGACGCCCTTGGCGAGAACCTTCCCGGTGTCGAGGTACTCGATGATCTCGCCGCGGATCATCGAGGAGAGCATGAGTACGCGAATCGGCGAGTCTGTTCGGTTGATGATCTGATGCGCACCGTCCTTGCCCCGCGGAAAGCAGACGACGTCACCCTCGTTCAACACATGCTCACCTTCGGGCGTGCGCAGCGTCGGCTCGCCGCGGAGCACGATCACCCATTCCTCGTTCAGGTAATGCGTGTGGTAGGGCCAGAGCCTGCTACCAGGCTCGACCTCGGAAATGGTCGCGCCGATTAGCTCACCGCCGATGCGCTGGCCCACAAGCGCGCCCTTGACGCGCCAGCCCTCGCGGTCCCTCGTCCCGTCCCACTCGTCGCTGTTGAGGTTAAAAGTCTTCATTCGGTAACGGTAGCCGGTCTCAAGGGACCCCGCATGCTCCCGCACGCCAGAATGATCTCCTTGCACCGGCGGCGATTGAGACGGAGGAGCCATGCACCGCTTGAACTTCCTGGCCGACGAACCCTGGGATGAGGTGAGCGACGACGATCGGACGCGCGTCCGTTGGTTCGGGCACCCGTTTGGAGCGGACATCCTCGGAGCCTCTCTGCGCGAGCTTCTGCCAGGCTCGCCAGGAGGCCCGTTGCACATGCACTATGGCGTGGAGGAGATGTTTTTCGTCCTCGCCGGTACACCGACCGTTCGCACTCCGGAGGGCGAAGAGCAGCTTTCGCCCGGAGATGTCGTGTACTTCCCTGAAGGCCCAGACGGGCTGCACGACTTCTCGAACCCGACCGACGAGCCGGTTCGGCTGCTCGCCATCTCTTCGAAGCGATTTCCGGATGTTGTCGCTTACCCCGAGCAGGGGTACGCATGGGTGGCGACCCGCCACCCCGAACGTCCGGTGCCCGAAGACGGCGACAGCGGAATCATCGCTCGCTTCGACCTACCCCCGAGTCGGTGACTCGTTAGCCGATCCGCTCCGCTAGCTCGATGATGATTCCCTCCGGGCCGCGGACGTAGCAGAGCCGGTAGCTGTCCTCGTAGCGCTCCAGCTCGCCGACGAGTTCAGCGCCGCGGGCTCGCAGGCGGCGACGACGGCGTCGATGTCCTCGACGGCGAATGCGATGTGGCGGATACCCCGGGTGTTGGCCGGCGCGTGCCGGTTGTCGCCCCGGTTTGCCGGCGAGTGGAACTTCACCAGCTCGAGTCGTCCGTTGCCGTCCGGAGTTTGCATCATCGCAAAGTCTCGGGTGCGCAAGCAAGATTCTGCAATGGCCCGGGTACGCTCCTGGGGTGGCGCACTACCTTTTCAACTTCGTGAAGGGGGACGCAGCGAAGGGGCCAGCGCTGCGCGAACAGGCCGCTGGGTTCCTGCGGGTCAGGATGTGGGGCATCGACGCAGACGAGCCGCATCGCAACGCGCTGGCCTCCGGCGACCTCATCCTCATCTATCTGGGCGCACCCGAGCGGGAGTTCATCGGCCGCACCGAGCTTGCCTCAGCGGTCCATGATTGGACACGGTCCGAGGCACAGGTGTACCCGGGCGATTCCCCTAGCGGAGTGTTGCTGGCTCAGGTCGAGGAATGGGACCCGCCCGTACCGATGAATACCGTGCTGTCGCAAATCGACCCGGCAGAGAATGCCAAGGCCGACTTCCAAGCGGGCGTCGTTCGGATCACCGCTCACGAATATGAGACCGCCCTCGCCGTGGCGGCCGGACGCGCGCCCTCGACTGGTTGACCTGGACGGCGCTAGCGTCGCGCTTGGATCCATCTCAGAGCTGGACTGTGCATTGCCGGAGAGATCGCGTTCCTCGTCGTTAACCGGAAGTGCTTGCTTCCGGCTGCCAAGGAGGCGTCGAAGAGGTTCGGCCCCACGACGCGCCGGCTACTTCCGAGGTGGCCCACGTCCGGCCAGATGGTCAGGTGCGTTCCATCGTTGGATTGCTTGTTCGAGGACCTCTTGGCTTCGCTCATGGTTGCCTCCTTGGCGCAACGAGTGTCCTCTGCCAACGTTCTCCTCGATTGCGGCTCAGGGGACATTCCCGGCCGCTGGCCCGGGCGAGGCATCACTGCTCGGCGACGAAGTCCGTCGACGTGTGGAAGACGGCCTCGACGTTATTGCCGTCAGGATCGAGGACGAACGCGGCGTAGTAGTAACCGCTGTACTCGGGACGCACACCAGGGGGTCCGATGTCTGTCCCGCCATGGTCCACTGCAGCGTCGTGCCAGCGCGTGACCGAACGGGCGTCGCTTGCGCGGAAGGCAATGTGCGCACCGGTGGTCACCCGGTCGCGGCCGGGCTTGCTGCCGACCGTGTGCAGGCAGAAGTCATCGCGGTCGCCGCGCCCGAACAAGACGTAGGCGTCACCCTCGAACTCGCCTTCGGACAGCACCACGAATCCGATTTCCGCCAGCGCCGCTTCGTACATCCGCCGGCTCGCCGGCAAGTCGCTGACTCGGATACCGACATGGTCGATAACCTCGCTCACCGGTTGTTCAACCCGCTCTCGGTCGGATTTGTCGGCATGGACGAACCGTAGCGACACCTGGGTCTCGCGCTCAGTCTTCGAGCAAGTGAAGGTTGATCAGCCCGGCGCTCGTCGGCACGAAGCCGCACGCTGCGAAGTAGAAGGCGGTGAGGTTGTCCTCAAAATCGACGTGCAGCCACTCACAGCCAGCCGCCTTCGCATGCTGAGTCGCGAACCTCACGACACGTGTGCCAACCTGTTCCCGCTGGAACGTCCCGCGGGTTTTCGCGTCGATCAAGAACGCATGGTCACAGCCGTCGGTCACGACATTGACGAACCCGACCACGATGTCGTCTCCGGCCCGTGCGGTCACCCATCCCAGGCTGTGCGGTCGGATCTGATCCCACCATCCCGGCACGGGTTCCCCACCATGTGACGCTACGAGTTCGACCATCTCCGCGTCGTCGAGCGGACCGCGCCACCTCAGGACGACTCCGTCGGGGAATGACTGGATCGGCTCGGCAGCCATGCATGGTCACGCTACCGCTCGGGTGACATCGAGCCAATGGTGTTTCCTCGATTCTCCCGGTGACATCCCAGGAAGCTAACGAGGCCGGCCGTCGTTGCGGTGGCCGCGTTCATCACGCCGGTTCTGGAATGGGTGTTGATCGTGCCGGGCGGCGGCTTTTTCGGGGTGCCTCGTGAGACGCTTGCGCGGCTCGGGGAATCCCCGCGCGAGCTGACTCGGTTTGGATCGTCTCGTGTACTCGCAGGAGGCAACCTGGTTCTCAAGGTCGGGCCGCCCGACCGCGCGACAAGGGAGGCGTTCGTTCTCGGCGAGGTGGGACTGTCGGGCTTACTTGGGATTCCGTCGCTGATCGATGCGGGTGACGGCTGGCTGCTGCTGCGAGCGGTCGACGTCGCCGAACCGAGTGATTCGGTTCGGTGGCACGCCGGAGCGTTGGCCGACCTTGCTCGACTGCACGAGACGTTCGCCGGCCGTCGGGTGCTCAACGACGGAAGCTTCGCAATGTCACGGGCAGTGAGCTGACTGCGCTTGCAGAAGGGTGCAGGGAGCTGGCACCCCGCTTCAACCTGCCCGAGCCCGTGCGTGTGCTCGCCATCGATCTCGCGCCCCTGCTGGGCGAGCTACGAGAGCAAGACACGCTCTTGCACGGCGATGCCTGGGAGGGAAACGTCCTGAGCACGAAGACCGGGGGCGCGGTCTGGCTCTGCGGCCAGAACCCCGGCCGAAAGGCCGCAATCTCCCGACGCGCCTATGGCGCGCGAGACGTAGGAGCCCAGGCGAACAGGATTCGACTTGCAGGGCCAGCACTTCGTTGTGCCGAGCCGGCTACACCGCGAGCGGCGTGCTCGTGCGCCGGGAGAGCAAGAGTCCGACCACGATCAGCCAGGGAGGGATGAGGAGCGACCCGAGGAAACCGAGCGGCGTCAGCTGTGAGGCTCCGATGACGATCGTCGCCCATACGAGCGGGGATGGCAGCATTCGATTGCGGCGCGCGCCGAGGCCTGTTGCGAGTAGCACGGCTGCCCAGGATGCGTTGAACGCCAGCCAGTCGTAGGAATGGAGTTGGCTGAGCGCGTAGACGGCCTCCCGGTGGCCCTCATGCGCTGCGTTCGTTGCTGCGCCTTCGAGCATGCCGATGAGCGCGAATCCCGTCGCGCCGAGGATTGCGCCCCCGAAGGCGACCGAGCCGTGTCCGGAGTCGCGGCTGTCGTGTCGAAGGCTGCGCTTCAGCCCCGCCCCGAAAAAGACGAGCATGAGCGCAACCAAGGGCGCGAGCAGGAGGCCGGAGATCTGGTGTTGGCCTCGGTTGTCCTGCCACCACGAGAAGGTCTCGTCGAACGCCGTCTCGCTGTTCGGAATGCTGTAAGTCAAGGTGAGTCCGGCGGCGAGCAACAGCCCTGCAAGCACGCCGGCGAACGGCAGGAAACGATCGAAGCGGTCTGAAACCACGATGTCCCTTTCTTTTCGGGTCACGCGACCCTACAACCGCCTGCGCGGGGACACGATTTGTGGGCTCGAACGATTGGTCGTCGAGGGACATTCCGGCACACTCGCCCAGAGCCGTTACGGCCTCGCCCCCCACGTAGTTCGCTTCGCACTCCAACTCCGCATTAGGTGTCGACTCTGCGGTAGATGAGGTCGAAGTCGGTGGTGTAGCTGGTGCCGTCTTCGGCAATCTCCCAGCGTCCGGTGATCGTGTTCCCGTCGTCGTTGAAAGTCGCTGTGAAGCGTTGGGAGAACGGCTCGCCCTCCCGCCAGAGCTTCCACTCGCCGTTGCCGATGCTCATCTCGTAGACGCGGCAGACGCCGCGCTCGTCGGAGTACAGCTGGAAGTACGTCCCGTTGGCCGCATCGCATCCGATGATGGAGACGTTGTCGGGCGCCTCGGGAAGCTCGACCGTCCCGCGCTCGACCAGATGTGCCCCCGAAGCGTGCCACTCGAAGGTGACTCTTCCGCCGCCCGGCCACGGCTTTCCGTCGGGCCATTTCGCCTCTAAGGTCCACTCGCCGACCAGAGGCTCGAGCTGGCGTAGCGCTTGCTCTGCGGTTGGCTGGTCCACGCTCCGCTCCTTCCTCCTGTGGTGCGCTCGCAGTCCCGACGCACTCACTCGCAGGGCTTAAGTCATCTCGGGTCCGTCATTGGATCAGACGCACGCCCAGGATCGAACTCATCGGTACCCATCAGCGTCTCCGACCTTCAGGGGACATTCCCGGACGCTCGCCCAGGCGACGTCTCGTGCGCTAAGAAGCGCGCGATCCGATCCGGATGAGGTTCCCGCTCGGGTCGACGAGTGCGAACTCACGCAGGCCGTAGTCTGTGTCCCAGGGCGGCATGAGTCGACTGCCCGTCTTCGGGTCGGTCCGAACGCCGACGCGTTCCCACTCCCGGTAGAGCGCGTCGGCGTCTCGCACGTGGACGTAACAGCTGACGTCCGTCGTGAGCGGATCGACCTCGGGGGCGTCCCAGAAATGAAGCTCGACGGAGCCACGCCCGATGATCAGGTAACGGAAGCGCTCGATCGGCGCACCACGGAGGTCGAACCCGAGGCGTTCGTAGAACGAGAGTGTCTCCTCGAGATCCCGACTCGGCAAGATCGGGACGGCGTATTCGTCCATCGCCGCGAGAGGCTAGCCGCCGCCAGCAGGCCAGCGTCACCGGTACTTCTTCGGAGGGGTACGGGTCACGACGCGTCTGACGTCTGTACGAGGATCAATGAAGCCACGATCCGGCACTCTGGCGTAGCCTCCTGTCCGTGCACCGGCTGACCAAGGCGCAGGCCCGGCGCATTGCGGTTCGCGCGCAACTGCTCGACGCACGCCGGCCGACCGAGCTGCTCACGGTCGTGCGGCAGCTCACCCTGCTGCAGATCGACCCGACTGCAGCGATCGCGCCCAGCGCCGACCTCGTCGCCTGGAGCCGCCTCGGCTCGACGTACCGGCCGGACGACCTCCAGCAGGCCCTGGAGCAGGACCGCACGTTGTTCGAGTACAACGCACTTGTGCGGCCGATGAGCGACCTCGGTCTGCACCTCGCGGCCAGTCGGACGAGCCGCAGTCACGGGCGCACGCACGCGTGGATCCGCGACAACGACCGTTTCCGGCGTGACATCCTCAAGCTGCTCGGCAGCTCCGGGCCGCTGAGCTCGCGCGACATCCCGGACACGTGCGTCGTGCCGTGGGCCTCGACCGGGTGGACCAACGACCGCAACGTCACCCAGATGCTGGAGTTCCTGATGATGCGCGGCGAGATCGCAATCGCCGGGCGCGTCGGTCGCGAGCGGCTGTGGGATCTCGCCGAGCGGGTGTACCCGGCGGACGTCGTCGTCCCGTCTGAAGACGACGCGCGTCGGATCAAGAACGAGCGGCGGCTTGCCTCGCTGGGCATCGCCCGGCAGAAGACCACCGCCATGCCGATCGAGCCGGTCGACGTCGGCGACGCCGGGGAGCCGGCCGTGGTCGAGGGCACCAAGGGCGAGTGGCGCGTCGACCCCGCCGCGCTCGCCGCCGACTTCGAGGGACGGACGGCGCTGCTTTCGCCGTTCGACCGGCTCGTCTACGACCGGCGCCGCGCGCAGGAGCTGTTCGAATTCGAGTACTCCCTCGAGATGTACAAGCCCGCGGCCAAGCGCCGCTGGGGCTACTTCGCCCTCCCGGTGCTCCACGACGACCGGCTTGTCGGGAAGGTCGACGCCACCGCCGACCGCAAGGCCTCCGTTTTGCGGGTGCGCGCGATCCACGAGGACGTCAGGTTCAACAGCAAGATGGCCAAGTCGGTGCAGACCGAGCTTGAGGACCTCGCGTCGTGGCTCGGGCTCGAGCTCGGTCCGGCATAGGTCGCCGTGTTTCGGAAGGTCCGAGCGTGGTAGGAGGTGCGTCGTGGCCGAAGTACTGCTCTTTCATCACGCACAGGGTCAGACCCTCGGATTCCTCGCGTTCGCCGACGAGCTGCGCGCTGCCGGACACGTCGTTCATGCCCCGGACCTCTACGACGGTAAGACCTTCACCGACCTCAACGAAGGCGTCGGCTACGCGCAGGAGGTCGGCTTCGAGACGATAGGGGAGCGCGGTCGACTCGTCGCCGATGGCTTGCCGAACGAGCTCGTCTATGCCGGATTCTCGCTCGGCGCGATGCCGGCTCAGATGCTGGCCCAGACGCGACCGGGCGCCAAGGGTGCCCTATTGTTTTCCGCTGCTCTTCCGGCCTCCGAGTTCGGGGACTCGTGGCCGTCGAGAGTCCCGCTCCAGATCCACATGATGGAGGACGACGAATGGGCTGTCGAAGACCTCCCCGCCGCGCGCGAGCTGATCGAGACGACCGAGGGCGCAGAGTTGTTCCTGTACCCCGGTGATCGACACCTCTTCGCTGACAACAGCCTGCCGGACTACGACGAGAACGCCGCGACGCTGCTCAAGCAGCGCGTCCTCGCGTTCTTGAACGGCGTCGAGTAGACGACAACACCTTTACGAGCGTCGGTCGTGATCACTGCTGTCCATCTGTTGATCTACTCCGACGATCCGGTCGCCACGCGCGCGTTCTTTCGAGACGTCCTCGGCTGGCCCTACGTTGACGAGGAGGCGGCACCAGGGTGGCTCATCTTCAAAAGCGGCCCCAGCGAACTTGGCGTGCACCCGACCAACCAGACCCATCAGGGGGTGACCTACGAGCATCCTCGCCATCACTCGATTTCGCTGATGTGCGATGACATCGAGGCCACCCGGGCTGATCTCGCACACAAGGGGGCCGAGTTCAACGGGACGATCCATGAGATGGACTTCGGTCTCACACTAATGCTCAAGGTGCCGGGGGCAGACGACATCATGGTCTACGAACCGCGCCATCCCGAAGCTCACGGCCTCTAGCGGTCGCTCGAGTCGCGGCGTGCTCGAGGCGCCAAGCTCGACGAAGCCCACTAGTAAATGTGCAGCTTGTCCAGGAGCGCGAGCGGGTCGTCGAGGGACTCAAACAGATCCTTGTTGTGCTTGATCATCTTGCTGCGCATGTAGACGCGAAGCCACTGTTTATAGATGTACAGCTCATAGCGATCGAGCATGTCTCTGAGTGGTAGGTCATGCTGCGCGATGAGTCCTGCCAAGTACATCGCGCACTCGAATCCAAGCGAAATCGACTGAAAGTACGGAGAGCCAATGGCCGAATCGCCGGCGAGGAAGACCGGCGAGCTGGCGAAGGGGTGGTCGCTGGGGCCCGCTGTAAGCCACTGCCGGTTGGTCGCATTGCGGGCCCGGTACAGATCCAGGGGTATCCGGACAATCTCGAGGTCGCCGAGTACCTCGCCATGAGTTTCCTGCTTGATCTTGTCGATGAAACGGTCCATCGACTGGGCGACGCCGGGAAAATTGCTGCGCAGCCACTGACCGTCGAATCGGGACGGCATCGCCCCATAATCCTCGGCGGTGATGTTGACGATGCCCGACACGTGGCTGACACTGCCGTCGTAGTGCGTGCGGTGGACCATCGGGATGAACTTGTACCGTGCGTTCTCGATGTTTTTGTAGTACTTGCAGTACTCGTTGCAGTCGTATGTCTGGCCGTACAGAAAGGTGATGACAAGCGCGTATTCGAGCCGGACCTTGAGCGTGTTCGCGCCTTCATCGACCTCGCCAGAGCCAGTCGTCAGGTGATCTCGGAGCAGTGACTTGCTGCCGGTGCAGTCGATCAGGATGTCCCCCGGCTCGAGCATCGCCATCGCGTCCTCCGCCGTTACGACGGCTGCGGCGCGCTGCACCGGATTCGACACACGCGCATCGATCAGATCGCTGACGGAGCGCTCGATGGCGTTGAGCGGGCAGAAACCCAAGGCCCAGTCGCGAAGAAGCGCCATCAGGTCCGAAGGAATGGACTGTCTGAACGCGAGGCCCTCGTCGAGCTCTCGCGGATCGAAGACGGCCGCGATGCTGTCTCCATCGATGGAGTCCGTGCGGTAGGTCTCGACTGAGTCCGCCACCAGGTACGGTGCGAGCTGGACCATCCGGGTGCGCGTGTACTCGTGCCTCTTCTCGTAGAGACGGACAGAGAACCCCTCTGTCGACTGGAGCAGTGCCGTGAGCAGAAGACCCACTGGTCCTGCGCCGACCACGTGCACTCGCCCTTTGGAAGGCAGGGTGTCGAGAGCTGTAGAACCGGATGGCGCGGGCATTCGCGTCCTCGCTCGAGCCGTGGGTCGGCGACGCTCAGAGATGAGCCGGGCCACGCTCGCGAAGCAACGCCGCCCGGCTATCGATCTGACTACACGCCAACCAGCGCGCCGCTTTCGACCTCGTCAAAGTAGGAGATCTCAACAGAGTCGGCACTGACGCCCCCCTTGCTCATTGCTTCCTTCAACTCAGGCATTGCGAAGAATGCGCGCGCGGCCTCGTGTGAGTCGAAGGTGTGGGTGACGATGACGTCGTTGGGATTCTCGATCGAGCGCAGCACCTGGTGTGCATGCACGCCGTGCTCGGCTTGGATCGGCGAGAAGCCGTCGTACACCTTCTTCCAAGCGTCGAAGTCGCCAACGCGGTGGCGGACAAGAGCAATTGTGCTCGTCATGGGGCTCCCTTCAGGAGCGGATGCCTTGCTGCGAAAGAACGGGCCTCACGAGAAGCGCGCAACGAAGGCGAAGCTCGAGAGTCTACTCTCAGCAGCGGAACCGACCCGCCTCGAAGCATCGACCAGAGCCTATTGTCGGGGACACTGAGGGAACGCTGGCCCAGGCTACGGCTCTCCTGCCGGCGACCAGACGTATGGCGTCGTCGTCGTCACGGCGGTGAAGCCGAGACGCTCGAGGATCGGCCGGCTGTCGCTGGAAGCATCGACCTCGATGAAGCGGAAACCGCGCTGGGCAGCCAGGCTCGCCCTATACGCGACGGTGGCTCGGTAGATCCCGCGCCCGCGCCATGCCGGCAGCGTGGCGCCGCCCCACAGCGTCGCGAAGTCCGTTCCGCGCTCGAAGCGCACCCAGCCAGCGCAAACGACCGCGCCACGGGCCTCTGCGACGACGATGCTGAGTCCCTGCGGATCGGCTGTCCGCTCGGCCTCGAGGGTCTCGGCGATCCAGCTGTGGTCGTCTCCCTCCCCCCACGCGGCCTGTTCGAACGCGGCGATGCGGTCGAGGTCGTTTCGATCGGTGACCTCCCGTTGCGACACTCCCTCGGGGAGCAACGGCCGACCCGCGACCTCTTCCACCGGCGCGATCACGACCGTCTCTTCGTCTTCGGGCACGAAGCCCGCCGCACGCAGTCGGCGCGGGAGATCCGGCGGCCGGTCGTGCGCGTGCAGCTTCCATTCGAATCGCTCCCCGCGTTCGGCGAACACGCGTACCTGCCGCGCGATCAACTCATCAAGGCCGGCGCCGTCCAGTCCGTCGAGGTCGCGATAGCAGACGAAGCCGCGGTTTCCGAGACCGAACAGGCCGAAGAAGCGAAAGAGCGGTCCGTCGCGCTCGACGGTCGCCCCTCGCGGCAGCGGGTCGGGCACATGGTCGCGAAGCTGCGTGTCGTATGCGGCCAGCAGTTCGGACGCGTCAGGACGTGCCGAAGTCGACATCCTTGGTCTCGACCGTTCCAGCCGTTCGTCCCGGTGCCGTCTCGTACTTCCAGTACAGGTTCGTGTGCGCGATCACCTGCTCCGGCGGCGGCGCGCCCCATTCCGTCTGGTCCTCCGTCGTGTGAGCGTCGCTGACGAGGGTCGCGTCGTACCCCCTCGCGAACGCGCCGTGGAGCGTCGACCGGATGCACGCGTCGGTCTGTGCGCCGACGACGACGAGTCGTCCCACACCGAGGCCCGACAGCACGGTCTCGAGCGTGGTGTCCTCGAAGGAGTCGCCGTAGTGCTTCTCGACGAGCGGCTCGGCTCCGCCCGGAGTCAGTTCGGGGACGATCCGCCACTCGTCGCTCCCCCTCGCAAGGTGCTCGTCGGAGTGCTGGACCCAGACGACGGGTACCTGTTCCCGCCGCGCCTTCTCGACAAGGCTGCCGACGTTCGCGACGACCGCGTCGCGCTCGAGAGTCCCTTCGACGGCGCCGTTCTGCACGTCGACGACGAGGAGTGCCGTGTTCGGCCGGTTCTCGAGTGTGGTCATGGTCTCCCCTTGCTCACGTTGGACTCCTGTGTCCAGAAACCGTAGAAGAACCACTAGACTCGCCGCGTGCAGGAGGCGCGGCTCGAGGACTCCGGCTCAGGCCTCTCACCAACAAGCGACGGCTGGTTCGTCGTGAACGTGCGCGACGCCACATGGTTGACGTCGGAGAACGGCGAGAAGCGGCCGTCCGGCTCGGAGTGCAGCTTCGAGAGCCCGTACGCCGAGTTCCCGCAGTTCGGGATCAGGCTCCACGTGCTGGAGTCAGGCGAGCCGAACGGCCTCTACCACGCCGAGAACCAGCAGGAGGCGTTCCTCGTGCTGTCGGGGGAGTGCACGCTGCTCATCGAGGGTGAGGAGCGGCTCCTCCGGCCGTGGGACTTCTTCCACAGTCCCGCCGGGACCGAGCACATCTTCGTGGGCGCCGGTGACGCGCCGTGCGTGATCCTGATGGCCGGTGGGCGAGCGGAGCCCTGGCAGGTGCTCTACCCGTTGTCGGAGCTCGCGGCGCGCTACGGCGCGAGCGCGGAGGAGGAGACGCCCGACCCGGACAAGGCGTACACGGGGTTCGAGCCGTCACGGCGCGAGCGGCCCTCTTACTGGGACCGCCTCCCCTGGGCGTAGCCACGCGCCGGCTAGGGGAGCAAGTTCATCGGTTCTGCTCGTACGGCTTGTAACGGTGGTGGAGGAGAATGGCGTTGCCGTCGGGGTCGCGGAACCCGGCGCCGTGGCAGACGCCCGAATCCCACATCTCGTTGACCTGCACGCCGGCCGCCTCCAGCTTCGCCTTCGCCTCGGCGACGTCGGGGACTCGGAAAGCAATCGTTCCGGGCGGCAGCGGTGTGAACTCGGAGTCGTGAGTGTGCGGGGTCATCACCGCGAGCGTCACGTTGCCGGTCTCGTACTCGACCCAGTCCTCGTCGGGCGAGTTCGGGTTCCTCTCGAGGCCAAGTACCTCTCCGTAGAAGTGGTTCGCCTTCTCCATGTCGGTCACCGGGACGCGGATGTAGTCGACTCGCTGCACATCGATCACGGGACGCGTACCTCCTGTGTCAGAAACACATGAAACCCACGCGCGACGACTCGCTCTCTCCTTTCGACAGTATGTCGGGGACACGTCCCGCCCGCCCTCTGGTGGGTCCTTACTCCAGGCCGCTCGCGATCGCGTCGATGAGCTCACCGTCCGGCGTGTCGCCGCTCAGCTCCCAGAACATGATCCCGCCCAAGTGGTTTTCGCGGACGTACTGCGCCTTGGCGGCCATGATCAGCGGGTCGTCGAACGTCCAGAACGTCGTGCCGTCGAAGAGCCACGCCGCGACGGCTTCGTCGTCCTGGTAGCGCGTGGAGCCGCTTCCGAGACGCTGCTTCGCGACCTCGTAGTCGTCGACACCGGCTTCCCACGTTCCCGGCGCCGGGCCCGACGCGGGTTGGTACAGACCGTTGTTCGTCGGCGCGACGCCGGTCCAGCCGCGCGAGTAGAACGGCACGCCCACGACGAGCTCACGCGGGGGCGCGCCGCGAGAGACGTACGCCCGCACCGTCGCGTCGACGGAGAAGCGGGGGCTCGAAGGGTCGCTGGCCGACGTGTTCAGGTTCGACTGGTGATTCGTCGTGGACTCCCACGCGCCGTGGAGGTCGTAGCCCTGCACGGTCGCGAAGTCCAGGAAGCCGAAAATCCCGTCGATCTCGAACCCGGCGTCGATCTTCGCGGGGCTCGCGGGGAGGAACGCGGTCAGCACGTAGTCCTCGCCGGTCTGCTTGCCGTACGCGTGCAGTTGCTTTCGAAATTCGGCGAGCAGCCGAGTGAAGTTCTGCTTGTCCTCGGGGCGGATGATGTTGCCCGTGTTGCCCTCGGACCCCGGCCATTCCCAGTCCAGGTCGATCCCGTCGAAGACGCCGGCGGCCGCGCCCGGGCCGCCCATGCCGCCCCAACCGGGATCCGGCAAGTTGCCCTTGATGAACAGATCGATGCAGGAGGAGACGAGGCGCTCGCGTGACGCCTTTGTCAGCGCCGCGTCGGAGAAGTACTTCGACAACGTCCAACCGCCGAGCGAGATCAGCACCTTGAGGTGGGGGTACTGGTCCTTGAGCGCTCGAAGCTGTTGGAAGTTGCCGAGCAGCGGCCGCGGCCACGTGACGGCTTCGCCGGTAACCGACTGCTCGCCGGTCCACGGCACCTGGTAGTCCGCCCACTCGTCTGTGAGCTTGCAGGCGACGTCGCCGGAGGCGTCGGGCGCGACGTTGCCGAACGCGTAGTTGATGACGCTCAAGCGCTCTGCGGAGCCGCTCGTCTTCACGTCCTTGACGAGGTACTGGCGGCCGTAGATGCCCCACTCGATGAAGTAGCCGACGACCTCGTCGACGCGCTTTGCGGCGTGGAACCGTCCGGCGCCGTCCGGCATCGCCGAGGCGATCGGGATGACGGCGGCGAGAACTGTGAACGATGCGAGGGCTACGACGAGGCGTCCTCGTGTCTTCATGGTGGCTCCCTTCTGCTCGGGGCACTCGGCCTGTGACGGCGGCTGAATCGCGGTCGGAGCGACCTGAAATTGGTGCGTACCAATCGTGATCCGGCGGAAGCTTCCCACTCCACGGCCCGAACTGTCAAGACGCGCTTGGTTAGAGCGATTTACGTACGACCGGGCGCCGAGGCGCAGCGACAAGTGGTCTTGCCCAGTCCCGAGAAAACCCCTGCTCTTGCGCCACTCCGGGCGAATTGGTATTGCAGGGTCGCTCCCGGACTCGTCGCCGGCAGGCGCTCGCGTTAATCAGGCTGGACCGTCAAGAGCTTCCGGAGCGCGTGCGCAGTACCGGGCCAACGCAGGCTGTCGAGCGCCTCTTCGAGGTCGCACCAACGGTGCCGATCGTGCTCCCAGTTGAGCTCGGGCTCCCAGTCGTCGGGCGCGTTCACGTGAAAGCACGTGACCGCCACCTCCGCGACCGTCGGGTCGAGAGGGCTCGTGCGATCCGCAGGTTCATTCGTGCGTACGTCCACGCACTCGGTCACGTCGAGTCCAACGGTGACCTCAGCGACGAGACCGGTCTCTTCTTGCAGTTCCCGCTCAGCCGCCTCAACGACTGTCTCACCCGGATCGACCCCGCCGGCGACTACGTGCCAATAACCGCCGTGCTCCGGAGATCGGTGCACGATCAGGACTTCGGCATCGCGCTTGCGAGTCACGAACACCGCCACCTCGGCGCACGTCAGCATCGTCAGAAAGCGGGTAGGTACCGCTTGCGCAGGGCCGTGGACGTGCGTGCCGGGAGGACGCCAGTGCCGAGGAGCTCCTCTACGGTCACGGAGGAGAACGTCGACTGGTCGACGAGGAGGGACCGGTAGCGGCTGCACGCGTCGGCGAAATCGGTGTTGCCGGCCGGGTGGACGACAACGAGCCGGCCCCAGTCCCACGCGCCGCTCGGGTGTTGGAGCATCGAAAGCACGAGCAGGTGGTCGAGCCAGATGTGAATGAGCTCGGTCCCGTTGACCGCGTCGATCGCTTCGGGCCCGAAGACGCCCGACGTCTCGGTGATCTCGCGGTACCGCGGCAGCCGGCTCGGCTTCGGTGGCTGCCGCCTGTTCACGTCGTGGTACGCGGTCACGACGCCGACGATGCCCTCGGTGTCATCGCCGATGTCGAGCACGAACGCGACGTCCCAGTCGACGAGGTTGCCGAGGTACGCCGGATCGAGCCGTCCCGGGGAGTGCGCGAAGCGGACGTCGACGACAGTGCCGGGTATGTCCGGGAACCACGTGTGGAGCGCTCGGTCGGCGAGCCCGAGGTCGGCGGCCAGGTCGCCGAACAGGTTGAAGCAGAACGCCGGCGACCACAGGAGATCGGCCCACAGCCGCTGGTGATCGAAGCTCTGGTGACGCTCGACGAGCGACGTTCGTGCCCTCACCGCGTCGAGCGCGTGTGCGGTGAGGAAGTTCGCTCCGGTGTCTCTGGCGTAAGCGAGTGGAAGGCGGCTCCCGACGAGGCGGGCCGGCCCGGCACCGGGTCTCGGTGCGAGCGGCTGCGAACCGATGGGGTGGCCGTTGGCCTCACGCCACTGTGCCTGGTGGTAGCGCAGCCTGCGGCGGAACTCGGTCATCGCCGGTTGCCGCGGCACATGGTCCTCGGCTTCCCAACAGTGCGCGGCCTGGAGCTCTCGCTGGGTGAGACTCGCGACCAACGTCGACATCGTAGAGCCGACCGTCGGCAAGTTCCGGGTCGTCATGCCGGCGCACATAAATCTCAGTAGATTCGCCCGATGCGCCGGTGGCTTCCCCTGACCATCCTCGCTGCTGCCCAATTCGTGATGGTGCTCGACTCGAGCGTGATGAACGTCTCGATCTCGCAGATCGTTGCCGATCTCGACACGACCGTCACGGGCGTGCAGGCCGCAATCACCGCGTACACGCTCGTGATGGCGGCGTTCATGCTCGTGGGAGCGAAACTCGGCGACATCTGGGGCCGCGACCGCGCCTTCGGTGTCGGTCTCGTGGTTTACGGGCTTGGCTCGCTGACGACGGCGCTGAGCCCGAACCTGACCGTCCTGCTCTTTGGCTGGTCGCTCATCGAGGGACTCGGCGCCGTGCTGGTGATCCCCGCGATCGCTGCCTTGACGGCGGCCAACTATCAGGGGAAGGAGCGTGCGTTCGCGTACGGGATCATCGGCGGCGTCGCCGGCGCCGCCATCGCGGTCGGCCCGGTCATCGGGGGCTGGGTGACGACGTACTTCACCTGGCGACTCGTATTCGTCGGCGAGGTCGTGGTCGTCCTCGTCATCCTCCTCGTCCGAAAGCGAATGCAGCCGGCGCCGCGGCCTGAACACCCGCCGAAGCTCGACGTCGTCGGTGCTGCCCTCTCCGCGGCGGGCTTGGGTCTCGTCGTCTTCGGGATCCTCCAAAGCAGTTCTTGGGGCTGGCTGCAGCCCATCGACGCGCCCACGATCGGAGGCAAGGAGATCACACCTCTCGGGTTCTCGGTCGTCCCGTTCCTGATCGTCGGCGGGGTGTTCCTCCTCTGGTCCTTCGGCTTGTGGGAGGAACGGCGGGAGCGGCTCGGCCGCGACGCGCTGCTCGAACGCGCGCTGCTGCGCATCGAGTCGCTTCGCGCCGGCCTGGCAACGCTGATGTCCCAGCAACTCGTGCTGATGGGCACCTTCTTCGTCCTCCCCGTGTACCTCCAAGTCGTCCTGGGTCTTGACGCATTCGAGACGGGTAAACGGCTGCTGCCGATGTCGGTGACGATGCTCATCGCCGCGCTCGCCGGCCCGAAGCTCGCCTCGCGGTTGGCGCCGAGGCTGGTCGTGCAGATCGGGCTCATCGCAATCGTCGTCGCAGCTCTCGTGCTGGTCGGCACGATCGACGTTGAACTGAACGAGACCGGATTCAAGCTCTCGCTCGCCTTGTTCGGGGTTGGCGCTGGTCTGTTGATGTCGCAGCTCGGCAACGTGATCATGTCGTCGGCGCCGGCAGGAAAGACCAACGAGGCGGGCGGCCTCCAGGGCACAGCCCAGAACCTCGGCGCCTCGCTTGGCACCGCCCTCATCGGCTCGGTTCTGCTCACCGGCCTGCTCACCGGTTTCACGACCCGCATCGCTGAGAACCCCGCGCTCTCGGAGTCCGTGCGCGCGGAGATCACGGCCGCGACCGAGCAGGGGATCGACATCGTTACGAGCGAGCAGGCACACGCCGCCGCCACGTCGGCCGGCCTCTCCCCTTCCGAGGCGGACGCAGTCACGGCTGACTACGCCGACGCCCAACTCGATGCGTTGAAGCGGGCGATGCTCGCGGTGGCGCTGCTCGCACTCCTCTCCGTTCCATTCACACGTCGCCTCCCGAGCAAACCGGCGACACCGGAGCCGGCGGCGGGTTCGGCGCCCTGACCCCAGAGCGCGACTCTGGGCCGACCAACGATGACTGTTCGTCAGCCGACGCGAGACAGGTCGAGGCTGAGGATGACCTCGCCCGCGGCGTCGCGCTCATCTGTCGGGACGAAGCCGAGTCGCTCGTAGAACGGCCACGGCTCTCCCTCGCCGGTCGTGTAGCTCGTCAGGAGCTCGGTGGCGCCGGCGTTCCGCACGATCTCGACGACCTGCCGCAGCGCCGCCCCCCCGTACCCGCGCCGCTGGTGTCGCTCGTCGATGAGCAGCTTCCAGAGAAACCACGGACCGATGATCACGCCGGGAACCGGCGTGACGTCCCAGCTCAGCATCACGAACCCGACCGGATCCTCGCCACTGTAGATGGCCCGATACCAAGCATTGCCCTCGGGATACTCCTCGGCAGCCTCGAGCGCACCCGCCACGGATCCGACGAAACGGGACTGTTCCGGGGCAACTCGCAGAGCGAGGACACTGTCACGGTTCCCGTCGTCAATCTCGCGGAGGGTCACGGAGTTGGGCATTGGGGGCTCACTCTGAGCGGTCGAGCACGTAGTGCGTGTCTCCCGCCCAGATTCCCACCTTCTTGTCTTCGGGATATTCGACGATGCCGAACTCGTTCTTCGTGGAGAAGATCGCGACTCGTGCCGGCTCGTCGGTTGCGTTCCGTACCTGATGGGCGCCTTCGGGATCGGCCGGGAAGCACACGACGTCACCGGGACCGACCAGACTCTCGCCTTCGGGCGTGCGGATGGTCACCTGCCCCTCGAGGGCGATCAGCCACTCCTCGTCGGTCCATTCGAAGTGGTAAGGGCCGATCGCCTCGCCCGGCGGCAGGTCATAGACGCTCATGCCGAGCCTCGATCCTCCGAGCTTGGACCCAACGCGGGCGGCCCGGTACCGGTATCCCGGCGCCTCCGAAGGCGCCACGTCGGTCTCACCGCTGAAGAGATTGAACGTTTCCATCGTCAACTCAGTTCCCCCAGAGCGGCCGAACCTCGATTGTCCCATTCTGGGCGGCGGGGTGCCCGGCCGCGATCTCGACGGCTTCCTCCAGGCTGCCGCACTCGATGATGTCGAACCCGCCGACCGACTCCTTGGTCTCGGCGAACGGACCGTCGGTGACAATCGTCTTCCCCTCACGGACGCGGACGGATCGGGCCCGGCGCGGCGGAGCCAGTTGGTCGCCCGTGACCCAGATGCCGCGAGCCTGAACGTCGTCCAGCCAGGGAAAGCTCTCCTCCTCCGGAGTGTCGGCCGGATCGGGCTCGGTCTGAGCGTCCATCTTCTCGGCGTCCCAGCAGACCAGCATCAGGTACTTCATCGTCGCTCCCTTCTTGTCGCTCGCTATCGACCCTTACCTATGGACGACGAACACGCCGGACCGAGATCGACATTTTCTGCACCTTCGGTCCTCGTCAAGCGCACGTCATAGACTCGACGCGTGAGTTCAGTCCTGCGCATCCTTGGGATTGGCTTCCTCGTCGCCGGCGGGCTTGCCGTTGCGCTCGCTGCACTCATCGCAGTGATCCTGATCGGTCCGCTGATCTTCTGGATCGCCTGGAATGTGCTCGACTTCGCATCCGCAGTGGGCCTTCCGGAGCTCGGCTTCTGGGGGATCGTTCTCGCGACGCTGTTCCTCGTCGTCGGCTGGTTCGGCAAGGTCGCCATCACCGCCGTCGTCTTCCTCGTCGATCCTTCCTGGTTCCAGGGTGCTGCGGAGGTTCGCTGGCCGGAGCCCACGTTCCGCAACTTCGTCGCCGTCGCGTTGCTCGCGCTGCTCGCGTCGCGACCGCACGCGTATGCCTCCGAACGCACCCGCCGGACCTAACGCCGAACCGGCCGAGTCGTATCCGCCGATCGAGCCGTACGACCACGGGATGCTCGACGTGGGCGACGGCAACCTCGTCTACTGGGAGGTCTGCGGCAATCCCGACGGGAAGCCCGCGCTCGTCGTCCACGGTGGCCCCGGTTCAGGATGCGGGCCGGGCAATCGCCAGGTCTTCGACCCTCAGCAGTACCGCGTCGTGCTGTTCGACCAGCGCGGCTGCGGGCGGAGTACACCCAACGCGAGCGATCCGGCCGCCGACATGACCGTGAACACCACTCACCATCTGATCGCCGACATGGAGCGGCTACGTGAGCATCTGGGGATCGAACGGTGGCTGCTGTTCGGCGGCTCGTGGGGATCGACGCTGATCCTCGCGTACGCCGAGCGCCATCCGCGGCGCGTGTCGCAGATCGTGATCGTCAGCGTGACCATGACCCGCCGGTCGGAGATCGACTGGCTCTATCGAGGCGTCGGACGGTTCTTCCCCGAGGAGTGGGAGCAGTTCCGCGCCGGAGTTCCCGAGACCGAGCAAGACGATCTCGTCGCTGCGTACGCGCGACTCCTGGAGCATCCCGAACTGGGCGTACGGACGAAAGCGGCAGCGGGCTGGGTCTCGTGGGAGGACGCTGTGATCTCCCTGGAGCCGAAAGGGACCCCTGGCGCGTACAGCTCGCGTCCACCGGAGGCGCTGCTCGCGTTGGTGCGGATCTGCGCGCACTACTTCTCGCACGGAGCATGGCTCGAAGAGGGCGAGCTGCTACGGGATACCGACCGCCTGGCAGGCATCCCGGCCGTGCTCATCCACGGTCGACTGGACATGGGCTCCCCGCTCGGCACCGCCTGGGACCTGGCGCAGGCATGGCCCGACGCGCGGCTGGTCGTCATCGGCGACTCCGGGCACACCGGCAGCGAAACCATGAAGGGAGAGATCCTCCGCACGCTCGATGGGTTCGCACGCTCCTGAGGCGCGGGCTCAGCTGACTGGGGCCGTGTCGGCGTGTTGCGGCTGCGGGATCTCGTTTGCGAGTGATCGGGCGAGTTGGTCGACCATTCTCTGGATCTCGGCCTGACGCTCGGGCTCCCAGCCCGAGAGGAGGTCGTTCAGGTCGTTGCACCTGGTGGTGTGGATGCGCTCGCGAACGTCGGATCCGGCTTTGGTGAGTCGAAGCCGGCCGTTGTCCGTGCTCACGAGCGCCTGCGATCCGAGGCTCGTGAGCGAGCTCGTCATCTGGGCGCCGTCGAGACGGAACTCGGACCGAAGTTCCTCGATGCTGACGGGCTGCCGTTCGTCGATTCGGGCGAGCAACCACAGCTCGGGGGGTGAGAGATCGAGTCCGGCACGTACGGCGAACTGCTCGTATGCCTGCCAGCGGTTCTCCCGTTGCGCGAGCGAGCTGAGGGACCGCTCGAGCTCTCGAAACGAGTCGTCGTCTCGGGGCGAGGCGAAGCTCTCGCCGAGGCCGCTCGAGCGGGCGGTCTGGCGCAAGGGGATTTCGCGCAGCAACCAGGTGAGCGCGAACGCGGTCGCCCCGGCCGCCGCCGCAACCGCGAAGACAGGAGCGAGGGCGGCAGTAAACGCCTCGACGTAAGGGGCGTGTACGGCCGGTGGAAGACGATCGACCAGCGACGGGCTCACGGCGCTCGGCACCGACGTGCCTGCGGGGATCCGGCCCGCCAGCTCCGACTGGAGCTGGTTGGCGAAGATCGCGCCGAAGAGCGCGACACCGATCGACCCGCCGATCTGGCGGAAGAGCGTCGATCCCGACGTGGCGACTCCCAGTTGCTCGTAGTCGACGGCGTTCTGAACGGCGAGCACGAGCACCTGCATGACCATCCCCAAGCCGAGACCGAGCACGACCATGTACAGCGCGATGCTCCAGACGTGTGCCACTCGAGCGTCCAGAAGCGCCCCCACGGCATGCCGGCCCGCATCGGAACGGCCGCCAAACCTCCCCTCACATCATTGATGCAGCCGACCATCATCCTGAGAGCAACCAGGGGCCTCCCCATCTAAAAGAAGGAAGGCACCGAACCAAAAGCGCAAGCCCGCCGAACCCCCCCTCATCCTTCCCAAAAAAAGGGGGCCCCCCCCCCCCCCCCAAAAAGGAAAAGGAACAACCCCCACCACCCCACCCCCCCCCAAACTCCCCCCCCCCCAAAAACACAAACCCCAACCCCCCCCAACACCCCCCCCCAAATCCCCCCTCCCCCACGGTCGAGGCCAGGAGATAGGAGGTCACGACCCACGAGAGGTGCTCGACGCTGCCGAGGTCGCCCACGATCGTGGGCAGGGCTGTCGCCACGATCGTCTGGTCGAGCGATGCCAGGAACAACACCAGCAGCAGTGCGCCGAAGATCAAGCGCACGCGTTCAGCGTGGTGCGGCGTCGATTCGCCGCTGGCGTTGACGAGCGGCGACGACGTCACGAGGCGACTTCCTGACCGATGGAGATCAGCGCGTCGACGACGTCATCGAGCGGTCTGCTCGCATCGATCTCGTGGGTACACGTCGCCCGGAGCAGCGGTTCCACCGAATCGAGGTGGAAGAGGATGAGGTCGCGTTCTGCGGGCTCTTTGCCGTAGTCGTTCGTCGTTCGACTCTCGACCCGGTCGAAGATCACGTCGACGGTTGCGCTCAGCAGGACGATCGCCTCGAACCGGTCGTAGAACTTCCCCTGGTTCGACATGCACCCTGACACGTAGAGCACGCGGCCCTCCTCCGCGGCCAGGAGTTCCCCGATTCGGTCCTCCCGCCAAACCCACTCCTCCGAGGCAGGAATCCATTCGCTCCAAGCGGGGGAGTCCGTGTCGACGACCCGGAAACCGCGCCGGCCGAGCTCGGCCAGCGCCGTCGACTTACCCGTACCCGACATCCCGGTCACCAAGACTCTCCCGATGCCAGGACAGTAGTCACCGGCTGCCGGCGTTCGGTCTCGCCCCTACCGTCTGTGTTTAGATCGTCGTGGGATGCAGAATCTCCTCGCGATCACGCTCAACGGACTCAGGTAACCCAACGTCTCGCTTCGACGAACAGCTCGCCGAGTTTCGGTCGTTGCGGCGGAAACTCGAGGAATCGATTTTGCCGCTCGCGACGTCGATCGACGGGAGGCGTTTCGAGCTGCAGGCTTCGATGCACGGACTGGAGCTGCAGATCGGCGGCTATGTGGTGCTCGAAAGCGATGAGGGACGTCGACTCGGCCAGGTCGTGGCGCTCGAGCTGGCCCGGGTCGACTTCTCGGAGGTGACCACCGGCGACGGGCCGCTCGAGCTGCGCACGCGGATGACACTCCGGGCCGCCCGCGGCGAGGGCGTCGTCCTCGACGGCGACGGAGGCCCGTTCCATGACGCTCTCGCGCGCCCGGCCGAGACCGCCGACGTGGCCGAGTGGCTGGCGACGATCCAGCCTGCGAGGGCCACTCCCTCGATCGGGGAGCTGCTGCTGGCGCCCGGTGTGCCGGCGACGATCGATGCCGGCGGGTTCGACCGCCACACGTTTCTGTGCGGTCAGTCGGGCTCCGGGAAGACGTATTCGCTCGGGCTCGTGCTGGAGCGGCTCCTCGTCGAGACGGACCTCCGTCTCATCATTCTCGATCCGAATTCCGACTACGTCCGGCTCGGCGAGCCGCGTGCAGATGCAAACGCGGAGCTCGCTGCTGGCTATGCCGACGCCGCGAGAGGCGTCGTCGTCAGGAGCGCCGGAAACGGGCTCCAGCTCGGGATCGGGCAGCTCGACCCGAGCGCCCGCGCTGCCGCGTTGCAGCTCGATCCGGTGGCCGAACGTGAGGAGTTCGCACTCGTGGACGAGTTGCTCGGGGCGGGCAGAGCCTTCGAAGAGTTGGCGACGTCAGAAGAGCCGCACGCGCGGGCGCTTCGCCTTCGAGCCGAGAATCTCGGCGTTCCACGCTGGCAGCTCTGGGCGCGCGGCCGGCCGGGGACGCTCGTCGACGATGTCGAGCGCCGCGACGCCCGCTGTCTCGTCGTCGATCTCGGCTCGTTGTCGACGCGCGAGGAGCAAGCTGTCGCTGCGGAGGCCGTCCTCGCAACGCTGTGGCGGCGGCGCACCGATCGCGAGCCCGTACTCGTCGTGATCGACGAGGCGCACAACGTCTGCCCGCAGAAGCCGGAGGATCGCCGTCACCGCGCTCGTCACGGAACATGCCGTCCGGATTGCGGCCGAGGGCCGCAAGTTCGGCCTCTACCTGCTCGTCTCGACACAGCGGCCGCAGAAGGTCCACGAGAACGTCCTCAGCCAGTGCGACAACCTCGTGGTGATGCGGATGAACTCACTCGCCGACCTCGGATTCGTCGGCGACGTCTTCTCCTTCGTTCCTCCTGGCCTCCTCGAGCGTGCGACGGCCTTTCGACAGGGCGAAGCTCTCGTCGGCGGGAAGATCGCCTCGCATCCCTCCTTCATCCGCTTCGGCGCGCGCGTGGCCGAGGAAGGCGGTTCCGACATCCCCGCGGACTGGGCCCGGCCGCGCGCGTGATCCGGGCTACGTCGCGTACTCCTCGAATTGAGGCAGGTCGTCGGTGATCTCGAACCACGGTGCTTTGGAGCCGACGAAGATGTGATGCGTCGGGCGAATGCCGGGAGCGTCGACCAGCGAGCCCATCGCGACATGCACGTAGGCGCCGTCTCGCACCACCGAGAAGAGAAACGAGCCGCAGACCCCGCACCGCGTGTGGTTCGAGTCGTCCTCCCCGAAGACGAGCAGGCTGTCCAGGCCGTCGGTGAGCTCGAGCTTGTCGCGCTCGATGCCGGCAAACGCCTTGAATGCGGAACCGGTCGCCGCGCGACAGAGCGAGCAGTGACAGTTCGCTGCGTACCGGAATGCGTCCGCGACGCGATAACGAACGGTGCCGCACTCGCACTTTCCGCTGAGCACGCGGTTGCCCGCGCTGCTTTCGGACGACATGGTCACTCCTCTCCGGTCGGGTGCGACAGGTTGAACGGGGTCGACTGTATCCGGGCTCCCGTCGGCGCTGGCACACTGGCGGAGATCGCACAGGAACTCCCCCGAGCCGACCACGCATGAGAGCAGTCGTCCACGACCGGTACGGGCCTCCGGACGTTCTGCGACTCGAAGACGCCGAGCGGCCCGTTCCCAAGGAGGACGAAGTCCTCATCAGGATTCACGCGACGACGGTCACCCGGACAGACTGCGGACTGCGCAGCGCCGAGTACTTCATCAGCCGCTTCATGACCGGTCTTCTCCGTCCCAAGCACAGGATCCTCGGCATGGAGCTGGCCGGAGAGGTCGAGGCAGTCGGTCCAGCCGTCAACGAGTTCGCGGTCGGTGACGACGTCTTCGGAGTCACGGGCTTCGGCGCACACGCGGAGTACGTCTGCCTGGACGAGAGCGCCCCCCTCGCGCACAAGCCGGCCGCATTGACCTTCGAACAGGCCGCTGCGGTCTGCGACGGAGCGAGCCTCGCGCTGGCATGCCTCCGAAACGCAGACCTTCGCAGGGGGCGGAGCATCCTCATCTACGGCGCCTCTGGATCCGTCGGAACCGCAGGTGTGCAGCTGGCCAGGTACTTCGACGCGGACGTCACGGCCGTGTGCAACACGAAGAACCTCGAGCTCGTGAAATCGCTCGGAGCCGACAGAGTCGTCGACTACACACAGGAAGACTTCACGAAGAACGGTGAGACGTACGACGTCATCTTCGACGCGGTCGGCAAGCACTCGTTCAGGCGGTGCAGACGCTCGCTGAAGCCGGGCGGGATCTACGTCGAGACCGACCTCGGGTTCCTGTGGCACGTTCCGGTACTTGCCTTGGCGACCCGGTGGATCGGAGACAAGAAGGTGAGGCTCGGAATCGTTCGATACACGAAGACGGACGTCCTCTTCGTCAAGGAGCTCATCGATGCGGGGAGGTACCGGGCGGTCATCGATCGCTCCTACCCGTTGGAGCAGGTGATCGACGCGACCAGGTATGTCGAAACGGGGCAGAAGACCGGAAACGTCGTCCTGACGGTCAGCGGCGATGCCGGGACCTGAGTAGGCGCGCGTGGTCGCCGTGCAGGTGCGACACGCACGTTTCTATGATCCGACGATGGTTCCCGAAGCATCGCTCGAACGGACGAGGCTGGGCTCGTGCCCGTAGGGGAAGGGATGGTCGTCCTGAACGCCCGAAAGGCACGCTGGTTCACACGGCCGTGAGCCTCACTCAGTACTACACGGCGACCACCCTGGACGGCTTCATCGCCGATCCTGACAACTCACTCGACTGGCTGTTCACCCGCCAGCGTGAGGACGACGGGCCGCAGAACTACGGCGCGTTCATCGCGGCTGTCGGTGCGCTGGCGATGGGTGCGACCACGTACGAGTGGATCCTCGACCACGAATTCAAGGGCAAGGATCCGTCAGAGTGGAAGTGGCCGTACGACATCCCGTGCTGGGTCTTCACGCACCGGCAGCTCCAGGTCGTCCCCGACGCGAACGTCGAGTTCACGAGCGCAGACGTCGCCGCGGTGCACGAGGAGATGGTGCGCGCCGCAGGCGACCGGAACGTCTGGATCGTCGGCGGGGGCGACCTTGTCGGCCAGTTCGCAGACGCGGGGCTCCTGGACGAGGTGATCGTGTCGATCGCGCCGGTCACGTTAGGCGCGGGCGCGCCTCTGCTGCCCCGCCGGATCGAGCTGCGTCTGGACGAGCTCGGTCGAAACGGTGATTTCGTCTCGGCGAAGTTCTCGGTCGTACGCGCGCCGGCCTGAGAGGCATCGACCTGCGCGAGAGACCGGATTCCGCAACGTGTGTCTACAAGAAGACCGGCACGCCGGGGCCGGCCTGCCCGGGCTGAACGTCGACCACATGCGGCACCCTCCTCGGACGAGTGAACTGAGACCGCGGTCACCGGAGATTCGCGCGCTGCGAACCAGGGAGCTCGACGAAACGATGCGCTCCGCCGTCATCCGTCTTTGCATCGACGCCCACCAGGAAGAGGATTTTCAGAACCTCTTCTCCTATCTCCTGCCCGACGGCTTGCACATCCTCGGGTATCTCGGCGAGCAGCTCGTCGGGCATGCCGTCGTAACCACACGCTGGTTGCAGCCGCGAGATCTGCCACTCCTGCGCACGGCCTACGTCGATGCCGTATCGACCTCGCCTGCGCATCAAGGGCAGGGAATCGGGAGCGCTGTGATGTCCCACCTTGCGTCGGTCGTCACCGACTACGAGATCGCGTGCCTGGACACGGATCGCGTTGGCTTCTATGAACGCCTGGGCTGGGAGGAGTGGCGCGGGCCGCTGGCCGGGCGGTCGGACGAAGGGTTGATCCCGACGCCGGAGCAGCGTGGCGTCATGATCCTGCGACTCCCGCGAACGCCGGAGCTCGATCCGGATGCGTTGCTGACGATCGAGGCGACCACTGTACGGATCTGGTGAGCGCTCGGTACAGCCGCGCCGGCCGACGACGAGACTGATCGGCGCGTCCCATTTGCGCTCGAGCTCCCGCGTGTCGCCGAAACCAGCATCGCGGAGACGGGCGAGCGCGCCCTCCGAGTCGACCACGGAGCCGCCCCGACCGCACCGTGAAGAGATCATCGACCGCCGACGCAAGCGACTCTTCCCGTTCACCGTACTGAATGCCGACGACGAGCGTGCCGCCGGGTCGCATCATCGAGTAGATCCGAGCGACGGCATCGTCCAGGACGGGCTCGGGGATGAAGAACGACGGCAGCCACGCCAGGTCGAAGCCGTCGGGATCGTCGAGCTCCTGCACCGTTACCTGTAGGAGCGCACTGGGAGGCCGCTGCGGCGATCTCTCTTGCAAGTTCGAGCGCCGGCTCCAGGGGTCGACGCCGACGACGGTCGACTGGGAAACCTGGTCGCGAACGCCACGGCCAGCCCGCCGACGCCGGTGCCGACGTCGAGAATCCGAGCATCCTCCGTCCCCAGTCCCGCGTCTCCGATCAGCCGCGCCACCACCCCCGACGCCGATCCCTGCGCCTCGAGTAGCGCTGGATCGGCGTAAGTCCACGCGCCTGCGCGAGCTGGGTTCTCGACGAGATCCAGCGCCTGCGCAAGATAGGAACGCGCGAACGACAACACCACCGACCGCTCGCCTTCGCCGATCTCTTGGACGTGCTCCCGCGCGCCGATCGCGTCGACCACCCGGTCGAGCTGTGCTCGTACCGCCGGGTCGCCCTCTACGCCCAGCTCGTCGAGGCGCAGCCGCGCGGTGAGGGCGGGCCAATCCCTGCGCGTTCGTCAGAAGCCGGTTGGAGAGCCCCATCAGCTCTTCGAACGCCACGCAGTAACACTACGCCTCACCGGCTCTCGATACCTTCTTCCGATGCACGAGCTGGCGCGTGCGGTCGACTCGATCGCCGATGCGGACGGATTCTCCGGCGTGGTGCGCGTCGACCGCGGTGCCGACGTCGAACTGGCGAAGGCGTACGGGCTCGCGCATCGCGGTCACGGGATCCCGAACGTGCTCGACACCCAGTTCGGCATCGCGAGCGGCACGAAGGGCATGACCGCAGTCACGGTCGCGAGCCTCGTCGAGGACGGCTTGCTCGAGCTCTCGACGACGGCACGTTCGGTGCTCGGCGGGGATCTTCCGCTCATCCGGGATGACGTGACGATCGAGCACCTGCTGTCACACCGTTCGGGCATCGGCGACTACCTGGACGAGAACGCCGGGATCGACCTCGCCGACTACCTGATGCCGGTTCCCGTGCACGAGCTCGCGGCGACCGAGCAATACCTCGCGGTGCTCGACGGGCACGAGACGAAGTTCCCGCCCGGCGAACGGTTCGCGTACAACAACGGCGGCTACGTCGTGCTCGCGTTGGTCGCCGAGCGAACGAGCGGGATTCCGTTCCACGAACTGGTTCGTCAACGGGTGTGTGAACCGGCAGGGATGCCCGACACCGAGTTTCTGCGCTCCGACGAGCTTGCGGGGCGCGCCGCGCTCGGGTATCTGACGATCGACGACGTCTCGCGGACCAACGTCTTCCACCTCCCGGTGCGGGGCAGCGGGGACGGCGGCATCTACACGACTGCGGCGGACGTCAGCGCCTTCTGGCGCGCCCTCTTCGCCGGCCGGATCGTTTCCACGGACTTGGTGGCCGAGCTGGTGCGACCCCGAAGCGACGTGCCGGACGGGTCGAGGCGCTACGGCCTCGGCTTCTGGCTCCACGGCTCCGGCGACGCCGTCATGCTGGAAGGGAGCGACGCGGGCGTCTCCTTCTGGAGCGCGCACGAGCCGAAGCCAGAGATCACCTACACGGTGATCTCGAACACATCCGATGGCGCGTGGCCGGTCGCCCGGCTCTTTCGCGACCGATTGAGCTGACGATTTCGCCCGTCGGGCGAGGTTACGCCGGTTCGACCGTACGGCGCTCGGCGATGAGCGCGCGCAGGCGCGCGGCCGCCTCAGGAGCCTGCTGCTCGAGCGCCCACACCTCGCGGTTGAAGAGCACGATCAGGCGCATCGGGGAGGTGGCGACGACCGAGGCAGTGCGGCGGCCCGAGGCGATCACCGCGATCTCTCCGAACACGTCACCGGGCCCGAGCGTCCGAAGGGGGGATCCGTCGGCGCTGACTTCCGCGGTGCCGCTCTCGATCGCGTAGAGCGCGTACCCGAAGTCGCCCTCGGTCGCGAGCGCCTGCCCCTCGGCCGCATCCACCTCGGAAGCGGCCGCGGCGATCGTGGCGAGATCCGCGTCGTCAAGGCCGGCGAACAGAGGGATCGTCGCCAGCCGCGAGGTCTCCACCGACCTACACTCCCGCGCGCTCGACCTCTTAGCCTGCGACCGCCTGGCCCGTGACCTGTGCGATGTAGCCGCGCACGTCGGCCGCCGGCTCGCTGTATGCGTCGCCGAGCGCTGACTCGACGCGCTGCATGTAGTCGGTCGCCCAGCTCGGGAGGTCGGTGTCCATGACGGCGAGGAACTCCAGCGTGCACGCGAAGCGGATGTCCGCGATCGTCGGGCTGTCGCCGCCGATGAAGCCGCCGTCCTCGATATAGAACTGGTGGTAGGTGTCGAGGATGCGCGGGATCGCGTCCTCCGCCGCCTTCCGCGCGGTCTCCTTGTCCTCCTCCGACGCATCCGACGTCGCGACCTCGCCCGGGTAGCCGGCAAAGCTCAGGCGGGGATAGGTCGCGCGCGCGACGAGCGGATAGAGCATGCTCAGCGTGTAGAAGTTCGCGCCGTCGACCATCGCGCGGCGGCCGAGGTCGGTCGGGTAGAGGTCGTCGCGGCCCTCACGGCTCGCGAGATACATCATCACCGCGCAGCTCTCCCCGAGGACGCCCTTCGGGAGCTCGTCCGTCTCGACCGTCGGCGTGAGCCCTGCTGGGTACTTCGCGAGGTACTCCTCTCCCTGCGTCTGGCCCCAGACGTTCTCTTCCTCGAACGGGAGCCCGGCCGCTCGCACGAACACGCGAACCGACATGTTGTTCACGCTGGGCGGCAGCATGTTCAGCTTCATGATCCGACCACCTCTCCGAGTCGCTTGTCCGCGCCGAGCATAGCCCTGAGTTCGAATGTGGCCAAATGGCCGCCGCACGGTACGCTTGGTGGGCCGGACAAAGGGCCGGGGGATCCGCGACGAAGGGAAACCGATCAATGGCGACCAAGCGACAGACGACCATGGCCAAGCTCCAGCGCGAGCGGCGGGTCCAGGAGAAGCGCGAGAAGAAGGCGGAGAAGAAGGCCGCCGCCAAGCTCGCCGCCGCTTCCGGGGAGCTCCCGGAGGAGCCGCTCGAGGACGAGCGGCCCAACCTGAACAGCCCCCATCTAGATCAGTCCTAGTCCACCCGGCTCGCCTGCTCGACGAGCTTCGCCGGCGCGATCTCCGCGTAGGCGTCCTCGACGATGCCCGCGAGCTCGTCCCAGTCGAGCGCCCGGTCGAGGCGGAAGCCGAGCCAGCCGCGGTGGCCGACGTAGGGCGGAACGAAGAACCGCTCTGGGTCGGCCTCGACGAGCAAGGACTGCGTCCCCGGCTCGGCGGCGCACCAGATCGCGAAGCGGCCGTCGCCGTGGTGGTTCGTCAGCACCATCAGGAACGGGCGCTTGCCGCGGACGAAGAACGTCGGCGCGCCGTGGCTCGGCCGTTCGCTCACTTCGGGCAGACCGAGGCAGAGCTTGCGGATCCGCGCGAGCGTCCGCTCCCGATCCCGGGCGGCGATCATGACCGGGAGGCTAGTGGTCGAAGCTCGGCCCGGTCCAGGCGTTCGGATCGAAGCCGTACGTGGCGATGGGATCGTCGGCTTTGGTGGCGAGCGGTTCGCCGTGCTGGTCGCAGTGCCACACGCGCTCGCGGTCGCTTCCGCGCTGGCGGATGATCTCGAGCACGTCCGGCGTCTCCGCAGCGAGGTACTCGAAGGCGAAGTCGGTCGCCTCGAGAAAGCTGTCGGTCGAGAAGAGCGCGGCCCCGCCGGGCTCCTTGACCTCGTAGAACGACTCGTCGGGGAAAGCCGAGGTGACCGGCCGCGCGGCTGCGTCCGCGCCGACCGCGAGGCCGTGCTGCTCGCTCAGTGCCGCGGCGAGCTCGAGCATCGACACGCCGTGCTCGCTGACGAGGACGTCGCCGAGCTTGCGTCCCGAATCGCGCTGAGTCGCGAGCGCCTCGTCCAGCGCGGCCTGCGAGATCACGCTTCGAGCGACGAGCAACCGCCCGAGCGGCTGCCACGGAGCCGGCGTCTCCGGAGTCTCCAACGCGGACACCGTCACCGTCGGCAGCTCGATTCCGTACTGCTCCGCGAGCGCGCGTGTCAGCTGCGCTCCGGTGAGCGCTCCTCTGGAGACGAGCACCTCCCCGAGCCGGCGACCGGTCGCTCGCTGTTCGACCAGGGCGTCTTCGAGGTCGGCGGGGACGATCAGACCCCGCTCGACGAGGAGCTCGCCGAGGAGCCGCGACGGGAACGTGAAGCGCATCACCTGTGTCCTATCGGCAGCGCGGCCGCGCCGCATAAGCCCTACGGAGCAGCGAAGTCGACGACGATCCGCGCCGGATCGTCGAGTGTGAGCACCCGGAACGGGACCTGTTGCGTCGAGCCCGATCGCCCAGGTCAGCACCGCCTCGAAGTCGCCGGTGCGGACGATCTCTCGCACGACAGACGTGCCGCTCCGGCGAGATCCGCCGCGGGCCCGTGTAGACCATCGCCCCCTCAGGGACGGACAGGTCGAATCCCGAGGCCGGCTCCATGCGGACGACGAGGAACGCCGCGCCGTCCAGGTTGACGACGTTGCCCGAGCCGTCCTCGCGGAGCGGGGGCTCGACGTACTCGACGCGGTAGCCCGGGATCCCGTTGCGGAACTGGAAGACGACCCGGTCGTAGGCGTCGTGGCCTGCGACGGCGACACGCTCGAGCAACGCCGTCTCGTTGGTCTCGGCGGGAGCGGTCACGGTCCCCGTGCCGCCTTCGAAGGACTCCTCGGTCGTCGTCGGTGCCGTTGCCGTTGTCGTGACGGGGAGCGACGCCCCCTGGTCGTCGTCGGAACCGGCGCACCCGAGCCCGACGAGGGCGAGGACCGCCGCGGTCAGCACCTGTGCAAGACGTGCTCCGATCGGCCAAATGTAGTGAGCGGTTGTTAGGACTTGTCGAGCGTCCGAACGCGGCGCCGTACGTCGAGCTGCCGCTCGTGGTGACGCCGCCGATGCCGGCGAAGGGACGCTAAAGGAAGCGCTCGACGGCGGCTCGGAGGGCGCCGGGCTGCTCGAGCCACGGGAAGTGGCCGCAGTCGCCGACCGGCTCGAAGACGGCGCCGGGGACGAGCGCGGCCGTGCGCTCGGCCGACTCGACCGGAAGCGGAGACTGGACGCCGTGGACGATCAGTCACCGGGAGCGGGGGCTCGACGTACTCGACGCGGTAGCCCGGGATCCCGTTGCGGAACTGGAAGACGACGCGGTCGTAGGAGTCGTGGCCTGCGACAGCGACACGCTCGAGCAACGCCGTCTCGTTGGTCTCGGCGGGAGCGGTCACGGTCCCCGTGCCGCCTTCGAAGGACTCCTCGGTCGTCGTCGGTCGCCGTTGCCGTTGTCGTGTCGGGGAGCGACGCCCCCTGGTCGTCGTCGGAACCGGCGCACCCGAGCCCGGCGAGGGCGAGGACCGCCGCGGTCAGCAGCTGTGCAAGACGTGCTCCGATCGGCCAAATGTAGTGAGCGGTTGTTAGGACTTGTCGAACCTCCGAACGCGGCGCACGCGACGCTCGAGCAGCCTCGCTCGGGGTGACGCGCGACGCTGATGCCAGCGTCCAGGTCGACCGCTAGCACGGAAGTCGCTCCGACCGCCCAGGCGCCGTATCCAGCGCCGGGCGCGCGTCGAGCACGGCGACCGCGTCGTCGATGTGCGACTCGAATCGAGTACGGCGGGCCGACGGTCGACGGCGGGACGCCGCGCTGCGTGTAGCGGATCGTCGCGAACAGCCCTTCGAGCTCGAGCGCGCACGAGCCCATGTAGTCCGGGATCGCCGGCCCACCGTGCAGCAGGAGCGCGGGCGCGCCCTCGGCCGCGGCGCATCCCACAAGCGACCCTTCGCCGACTCGCACCTCGAACGGCTCTTCGCGCACGGGGCGACTCTAGGGCTAGCCTGGCGGCGATGGGCCGCAAGCGCGACCTGACCACACGGGGCGTCAGAAAGCTGACCGAGCGCGAGCGGACCGTCGGGCTCGAAAAGGACGACGAGGCAGCGCGCTGGCTCGCCGAGCACGACCCGGAGCCGCCGCCCGCGACCCCGAAGTCGGCGCACAAGTCGAAGCTGCTGCATCGCTGGCGGCAGCAGAACCGCTGAAACACGACACGTCCGAAGCGCTCCGGCCCACGCATCCAGATGCCGCGGCGTGCGGCTTCGCCCGCCCGTGAGCAACGGTCGAGGAAGGAACGCTGCGCTGCCGTTCCAAGCCGAAAAGTCCAGAGGACTTTCGGCTTACGCGCGCACGAGGGGCTTGTACTTGATCCGGTGCGGCTCGAGCGCGTCCGCGCCCTTCGTCTCCTTGACCCAGTCGGCATATTCCTCCCAGCCGCCCTCGAACCATGTCACCTGGGAGTCGCCGTCGAAATGGAGGATGTGCGTCGCGATCCGGTCGAGGAACCAGCGGTCGTGCGAGATCACCACCGCGCAGCCCGCAAAGTCGAGGAGCGCTTCCTCGAGCGCCCGGAGCGTGTCGACGTCGAGGTCGTTCGTCGGCTCGTCGAGCATGAGCACGTTCCCACCCGACCGCAGCACCTTCGCGAGGTGCACGCGGTTCCGCTCGCCGCCCGAGAGGTCGCCGACGCGCTTCTGCTGGTCACCGCCCTTGAAGTTGAACCACGAGACGTACTGGCGCGAATTGACCTCGCGCTTGCCGAGCTCGATCGTGTCCAGCCCGCCGCTGATCTCCCTCCACACCGTTGCACCGGGATCGAGCGACTCGCGCGACTGATCGACGTAGCCGAGCTGCACCGTGTCGCCGATGCGTAGCGCGCCGGTGTCCGGCGACTCCTCGCCGACGATCATCCGGAAGAGTGTCGTCTTGCCCGCGCCGTTCGGGCCGATCACGCCGACGATCCCTGCGGGTGGAAGCGAGAACGTCAGGTCCTCGAACAGGAGCCGGTCGCCGAAGCCCTTGGCGACGCCGTCGGCCTCGATCACGACGTCGCCGAGCCGCGGCCCCGGCGGGATGTGGATCTCGACCTTGTCGAGCTTGACGTTCTGCTCCTCGGCGAGCAGCTTCTCGTACGCGCCGAGGCGAGCCTTCGACTTCGCATGACGTGCGCGCGGGCTCGCGCGGACCCACTCGAGCTCGCGCGCCAGCGTGCGCTGCCGCGCGGAAGTCTGTTTCTCCTCGACGGCGAGGCGCGCCTGCTTCTGCTCGAGCCACGACGAGTAGTTGCCCTCGAAGGGGATCCCCTTGCCACGGTCGAGCTCGAGGATCCAGCCGGCCACGTTGTCGAGGAAGTACCGGTCGTGCGTGACGGCGACGACAGTTCCCTTGTAGTCGTCCAGAAAGCGCTCGAGCCACCAGACCGATTCGGCATCGAGGTGGTTCGTCGGCTCGTCGAGCAGCAGCAGGTCGGGTGAGGAGAGCAGCAGCCGCGCGAGCGCCACTCGGCGGCGCTCGCCGCCCGAGAGCGAGACGACGTCGCGGTCGCCGTCGGGCAGGCGCAGCGCGTCCATCGCGCGGTCGAGCGTCGCGTCGAGCTCCCAGAGGTCATGCCGGTCGATTCGGTCCTGCACCTTCGCCTGCTCGGCCAGCAGCGCGTCGTAGTCGGCGTCGGGCTCGGCGAACCGGGCGGAGATCGCGTTGAACCGGTCGAGGAGGTCGCGCGCCTCGCGGACCCCGTCCTCGACGTTCTCGCGCACCGTCTTCTCCGGGTCGAGCTCGGGCTCCTGGGAGAGCAGGCCGACGGTCGCGCCGCGTGCGAGCTGCGCCTCGCCCGACGACGGTTCCTCGAGGCCGGCCATGATCCGAAGCACCGTCGACTTCCCCGCGCCGTTCGGCCCGAGCACGCCGATTTTCGCTCCCGGCAGGAACGAGAGCGAGATGTTCGACAGCACCTGGCGCTCCGGGCCGTAGAACTTGTCGACCCGATACATCGTGAAGACGAAGTCGCTGCTCATCGCCGGCGACGATAGCCGTAGGATGCGCCGCGATGCCGCGCTGCTGCTCGACGAGCGCCTACGGTGAGTTCTTCGACGAGAAGCTCGCGCGGCGCGATGCCGAGGGATACCGCACAAGCGGGCTCAAGGGGGCCGGGAAGCGACTCGTCGAGCTGATCGCCGCCCGCGGCGTCGACGGAGCAGACGTGCTCGAGGTCGGCGGCGGGATCGGCGCGCTCCAGCTTGAGCTGCTGCAGCGCGGTGCGTCGCACACGACGAACGCCGAGCTCTCGCCCGCGTACGAGGGCCAGGCGGTCGCGCTCCTCGAGGAGCGGGCGCTCACTCAACGCGTTGACCGACGGATCGTGAACATCGCGACGGATCCGGATGTCGTTCAGCCCGCGGATGTGGTGCTCCTGCACCGTGTCGTCTGCTGTTACCCGGACTACGAACGCCTTCTCGGTACCGCGGCTCGCAAGGCGAGGCGACTGGTTGCGTTCTCCTTCCCGCCGGATCACGTCGGTACCCGGGCGGCAATCTTCGTCCTGAATCTCTGGCCGAGGATTCGCGGCTGCGACTTTCGCTCGTATGTGCACCCGGAGCGCGAGATGCTCGCCGCCGTCGAGCGGAAAGGTTTTCGCATCGTGTCCCGCGAACGCTCCGGGATCTGGCGGATTGCGCTGCTCGAACGCGCCTCGTGAACGTCGTCATCTGGGCGAACCGCGTGCTCAGGTTCCTGCTCGAGCTCGCGGCGCTCGCTGCGGTCGGTTACTGGGGCCTGAACGCCGGCGAAGGAGCGCTCGGCTGGGTCGTCGCGATCGTCGCGGTCTCGGTGGTGATCGCGGTCTGGGCGCTCTTCGTCTCCCCGAAGCACACGATCGAGACCTCGAAGCCGGTCGAGTTCGCGATCGAGGCCGCCGTCTGGCTCGCGGCCGGAGCCGCGATCTACGCGACCGGGAGCGGCGCACTTGCACTAGCGTTCGTCGGGGTCTCATTGGTGAGCGGCGCACTCAACTACGCATGGCGGTGAGCACGATCCCCGAGCTCGCAAGCTCGGATCGTTTCCTCGTCCAGCAGATCTTCAAGCCGATCGCGAACGAGTACCGGATCAGCGTTCCGACACCGGGATCGACCGACGAAGGGCGCCCGGTGCTCTTCGTCAAGCAGAAGAAGCTGAAGATCCGCGAGGACATCCGCTTCCGAACGAGCGAGAACGACGACGCGCCCTACGCCTTCATGATCAAGGCGCGAACCGTCTTCGAGTTCCGCGGCCGCCACGACGTGCTCGACGCGGACGGGAGCTCGATCGGGGTGCTGGAGAAGGCGTTCGGCCCCTCGCTGCTCCGGAGCCACTGGCGCGTCAGGGACCCCGCGGGCAACGAACTGTTCGAAGCACACGAGGCGAGCTGGCTGATCGCGATCGTCCGGCGCTTCGCCGACCTCGGGCCGGACTTGTTCTCGCTGCTCACCTGGCTTCCATTCAACTTCCTGCTGAAGCACGACGGAGAGCAGGTCGGCACGTACAAGCGCGTGCTCGGGACGATTCGCGACCGCTACGTCCTCGAGCTCGATCCGACCTTCGACGTCGACCGGCGGCTCGTGGTCGCGTTCTCCGTCGCGCTCGACGCGCTCCAGGACCGCTAGAGCGCGCGGACCGCATCGCCGAGGTCGGCGTGCACCGACGCGGCGACATAGACCGTCCAGGGGTGCGCAGGCGTGCCGCCTGTGTAGGCGGCGACGGGCATCCCGCGCGAATGGGCATACCACGCCTCCATCGCGGTGCCCTCGTCGGGCGCGGTGAACGCCGCCAGGACGGCATCGCAGCTCTCGATCTCCTCGAGGTCGCCCTCGACGATCGTTCGCTCGTTGCCCTCCGTGCGTCCGCGGAAGTCTCGCCGCATCGGGTCGACGGGATCGTGCCCTTGCTCGCGGAGGAGCTCGATCGCCCTGCGGCGGTACTCCTCCGCGTACGGCGGCCCCGCGACGTAGACGCGCATCTGCCTACAGTACGGCGGTGAGCGAGCTGCCGGAGTTCACCGCGCTCGGCCATGCGGGCTCGGAGCACTACGTCGGCCTCGAGACGTTCCCGAACCCGGGTGTCTCGCTCGTCGACCTGACGAGCGACGAGCTGACGGCGGTCTGCCCGATCACCGGCCAGCCCGACTTCTACCTCGCCTCGATCGAGTACGCGCCCGACGAGCTCTGCCTCGAGTCCAAGTCGCTGAAGCTCTACCTCGCGCGGTATCGGAACGAGGGCGCCTTCTGCGAGGCGCTCGCCGTGAGGATCCGCGACGACGTCGCCGAGGCGCTTCGGCTCGAGACGAGCCGCGTCACCGTGACGCTCGAGCAGAAGGCGCGCGGTGGCATCACGATCACTGCGACTGCCTGAGCTCCTCGCGGAGCTCCGCGACCTGCTCTTCGAGGAGACGGACGCGGTGCTCGAGCGAGGGCCGCGGCGGCGTCGGCTTGGCGGTCTCGCCGAGTCGGTGCTCCCACCGCTCTTCCTTCTGCCCGGGTCGGCGTTCGAGCCGCGCTGCCAGCTCGCGTCCTCCGAGCGCGTGCAGCGTCTCGTCCACCTCGGCGAGCGAGCCGAATCGATGCAGCCGCTCGCTGCGGGACTTCAGCTCGCCGACGGTCTGCGCGCCGCGCAGCATCAGCAAGGTCAGCAGCGAGATCTCGGCGTCCGAGATCCCGAGGGCCTCGTCGAACAGGTGCCGGTACTTGACCGCACGGCTTGAGGGCCCGCTCGCGAGGCGCGCCCACCCCTTTGCTGAGAGGCGCTGGAGCGCGTCGCGGATCTCGGGCTCGGCGAACTCGACGACGGGGTCCCGGTTCGTCGACTGGTTGCAGGCCAGCCGGAGCGAGTTCAAGGACAGCGGATACGTGTCGGGCGTCGTGCGCTGCTTCTCGATCAGGCAGCCGAGAACCCGGAGCTCGACGGCGTCGGCGCTCACGTCGACGTCGGGCTAGCCGCTGGAGCCGCGGCGATCCTCGAGCCGATGGATCTCAAGGACCGTCTGGACCGGGAGGTCGGCGTGCTCAGCGGGCTGAAGAACGTAGGTCATGGTGGAAGAGCGCCCCACGCACTCGGGCTAGAGCATAGGACGAAACTCGCAGGATTCCTACGCCGCGTACGTCGGCTTCGTTCAGGTCGCGCTCTCGTTCGGCGCAGCGGCTCTCGTCGTGCGCGCCGCCACGCTTTCGCGCACAGAGCGCCGGGTACGATGGGCGCATGGCCGTCGAGGCACGCCCAAAGTTGGATGCGCACAAGCTGCGCGCGGACTTCCCGATCTTCGACCACGAGGTCAACGGAAAGCCACTCGCCTACCTCGACTCCGCCGCGTCGGCGCAAAAGCCGCGCCAGGTCCTCGATGCGATCCGCACGTTCTACGAGACCTCCTACGCGAACGTCCACCGCGGCGTCTACAAGCTCGCCGAGGACGCCACCGCGGGCTACGAGGGCGCGCGCGCGAAGGTCGCCGGCTTCCTGAATGCTCCGAGCGAGCGCGAGCTGATCTTCACCAGAAGCGCGACCGAGGGGATCAACCTCGTCGCCTACGCATGGGGCCTCGACAACCTGAAGCCCGGCGACATCGTCGTCGTCACGGAGCTCGAGCACCACTCGAACTTCGTCCCCTGGCAGTACGTCGCGAACCGGACCGGCGCCGAGTTTCGTGCGATCCCGTTCGACGACAACGGCGAGCTGGTGCTCGATGCGCTCGACGAGATCGGGGCCGCGGGGAACGTGAAGGTCGTCGCGAACAACCTCGTCTCGAACTCGCTCGGCACGATCAACCCGAGCGAGCGGCTCGCCGCGTGGGCACACGAGCGTGGCGCAATCATGGTCGTCGATGCGGCTCAGGCCGCCCCGCACCGGACGGTCGACGTGCAGGCGCTCGGCGCGGACTTCGTCGCGATCTCGTCGCACAAGATGTGCGGGCCGAGCGGGGTTGGCGCGCTCTGGGGCAAGCGCGAGCTGCTCGAGCAGATGTCCCCGTTCAACCTCGGGGGCGAGATGATCCGCTCCGTCAAGCTCGACCGCACGACCTGGAACGAGCTTCCCTACAAGTTCGAGGCTGGCACGCCGGCGATCGCAGAGGCCGTCGGCTTCGGCGCGGCCGTCGACTACCTGACCGAGGTCGGACTCGAGGCGATCGAGGCGCACGAGCACGAGCTCCTCGAATATGCACTCGACAGGCTCGGAGAGATCGAGGGGGTGACCTGTTACGGACCTCCTCCGGAGCGCCGTGCCGGGATCCTGTCGTTCAACGTCGACGGGATCCATCCGCACGACGTCGCGCAGGTGCTCGACTGGGAGGGCATCGCGATCCGCGCCGGCCACCACTGCACGCAGCCGCTGATGACGCGCCTCGGCGTCGCAGCCACTTCGCGCGCGAGCTTCTATCTCTATTCGCTCCGCGAAGAGGTCGACCGGCTCGTCGCCGGCGTCGAGCGCGTGAAGAAGGTGCTGGGTTGAACGAGTTCGACCAGCTCTACCGCGAGGTCATCCTCGACCACTACAAGAACCCGCGCGGGCACGGTGTGATGGAGAACGCCGACGCCGACGCCGAGGGGATGAACCCGCTCTGCGGGGACGAGGTGACCATCTACGTCCGGTTCGGCGAGGACGCAGACACGATCGACGAGGTGAAGTTCTCCGGGCGCGGCTGCGCGATTTCGCAGGCTGCGACGTCGATGCTGACCGAGATGGTGCAGGGTAAGAAGGCGTCCGAGGTCGCCGAGCTCGACAAGGACGAGCTGCTCGAGGAGATCGGGATCCCGCTCACGCCGATTCGCCTGAAGTGCGCGATGCTCGGGCTGACGACGCTCAAGGTCGCGCTGCACAAGGCGAAGGGCACGCCGCTGCCTCAGGGCCTCGCCGGCTACGACGAGCTCGAGCTCACGTAGTGGCCCTCATCGACGTCTGCCCCGTGGAGGAGCTCCCTCCGGGGGCGATGAAGCTCGTCCCCGCCGGCGGGATCACAGTCGGCGTCTACAACTGCAACGGCGAGCTCTCGGCGATCGAAGACCGCTGCTCGCACGACGACGGTCCTCTCTGCGAGGGCGACTGGGACCGCGAGACGTGCGTCGTCGTCTGCCCACGTCACGGCGCCAATTTCGACCTGCGCACCGGCCGCCCGCTCACGCTGCCAGCCTACGAGCCGGTCGAGACGTTCTCGGTCGTCGTCGAGGACGGCTACGTCAAGGTCGACGTGCGCTGACCATCGCGCGACTCGAGGTTGTGCTTCAGCGCCTCGAGGTCCTCGACGAACTGGCGCTCGACGGCGCGGCGGACGGCGCCCTGCATCAGCCGCGGCACGCGGCGCGTCTCGCCGCGGCCGACGAACGTTATGCGTGTCCGGCCGTCGACCGCCTCGAGGCCGTGCTCGACCGCGTACTCGATCGGACCCTCGACGACTTGGAGCGAGAACCGGCGGGGCGGGTCGTACTCGGTCACCTCGAGCGTCGAGGTCGCATGGCGGCCCATGAACGTCCGCACCTCCCGGACGCGGGCACCCCGGCGCAACTCGCCCTCGAGCTCCGCCGACTCCGCGCTCGATTGCCACTCCGGGAGCCGGGAGACGTCCGTCAGGTACGCGAAGACCTCCTCGGCGGGGCGGTCGATCTCGAGCGTGTGCTCGACCTCGATCACGTCGCGAGCCTATCGTTGGCTCCGGTGCTCGACGACCGCGTCCTGGAGGTGCTCGCTCGGCTCGAGGCCGAGGACGCCGCGGAGCGCGAGCGAGGCCTCCCGGCGGTCGAGCGCTCGCGCCAGGTGGCGCGCCCCACCGGCCAGTTTCTGTTCTCGCTGGCCGCTCCCATGAACGACTGCGGGGTGCTCGAGCTCGGCGGGTCACGCGGCTACTCGACGATCTGGTTGGCGGCCGGGGTGCGCTACTTCTCCGGCCGAGTCGTCTCGATCGAGCACGACCCGGCGAAGGCGGCGGCCTGGCGCCGGAACATCGCCGACGCAGGGCTCGAGGAGTGGGCCGAGCTCGTCGAGGGCGACGCGTTCGAAGTGCTCCCGCGGGTGCAGGACGTCTTCGACATCGTCTTCCTGGACGCCGAGAAGGACGACTACGAGCGGCTCTTCGTGCTCGCGCGGGACAAGGTGGAGCCGGGGGCGCTGATCGTGGCGGACAACGTCCTGTCCCATACCGAGACGCTCGCCGAATACTCGGCCGTCCGCCAGGCCGACCCGACACTCGTGAGCACGACCATCCCGCTCGACCGCGGGCTCGAGGTCTCCGTTGTCCTCCGCTCGGACCGCTAGATTTCCGGCTAACGCGGAAAGGAGGTGGTCCCGACAGTGAGCGATTCATGTACGGGCAGCGGAGGTACCAGCGGGTAGGGACGTGTCCCCGGGACCCACGGGGAACCGCCTAGCCAGCGTGGGGGACTCGCGTCTCGCGCCGCCGGTCGGTACCGGCCGGCAGGAAGCGCCTCTACCACTACAACGCTGGTAACCGAGATTGAGGGCCGCGCGAGCGGCCCTCAATCGTTCAGGTGCTGCGCCCGCCGATGTTGCGGCCCCAGCCTGCTTCCGCGACGAGGAAAGAGCAAGCGAGGACTGCCAGACCGAAAGAGGTCCAGTCTCTGCTGGAGTCGTCGGCCGCCGAGATGATGAAGAGGATGATTGCGAGCACCAACAGAAGGGTTCGCAAGCTCAGCGCGTTCATCGCCACTCCTTTTAGGTTGACGGCGATGTGTTCGACTCGGGGGCCGCATGGCCTTCCACCTCGAGGTGCGGGATCCAGTCGAGCCAGCGGGGCAGGTACCAGTTCCGGTCGCCGAGCAGCGTCATCACGCTCGGCAGCACGACCGAGCGGATGACCGTCGCGTCGATCAGGAGCGCGACGCCGATGCCGAAACCCATCTGCTGGAACATGACGAGGTCACCGCGGGCAAATCCTGAGAAAACAGCGACGATGATCAGTGCGGCGCCGGTGATGATCCGCGCGGTCGACGCGACGCCCCAGCGGATCGCGTCGCGGGTGTCGCGCGTCCCGTCATAGCGCTCCCGGATCCGGCTGAGCAGGAAGACCTGGTAGTCCATCGAGAGTCCGAACAAGACCGAGAAGAGGAAGAGCGGCACCCACGCCTCGATCACGTCCAGCTGCGTGAACCCGAGCAAGCCGGCGCCCCAGCCGTGCTGGAAGACGAGCACGAGCAGCCCGTAGGCAGCTCCGACCGAGAGGAGGTTGAGCGCGATCGCCGTTAGCGCGACGACCACCGAGCGGAAGGCGATCGTCAGGAGCACGAGCGACAGCCCGAGCACGAACGCGAACACGATCGGCGCGGGATCGGTGACGTTGTCGAGGTAGTCGATGTTCTCCGAAGTCGTCCCGCCCACGAGCGGGTCTGCACTCATGCCCGCGTAGGCCTCGGGGGTGAGCCGGTCGCGGAGCTCGCGCACGGCGCTCACGGCCTCGTCGCCTGCCGGGTCGCCGCGCACCGGCACGACCAGGTCGGTGACACCGCTGCCGCCCTCCCGGATCTCGCCCCGGCCGAACCGCGGGTCGGCGGCGAGCCTGTCGCGCAGCCGCTCGGTCGCAGCGGCGACGTCACCGCCCCCCACGACGACGATGTGCGCCGGGTCGGTCCCGGCCCCAGGAAATGAGCGCTGGAGCGCGAGGTAGCCACGCTTCGACGCCGCGCTGTCCGGGAAGGTGCTCACGCCCGCGCTTCCGATCGAGATTCCGAAGGCGGGCAACGCGAGCGCGACGAGGAACGCGGTCGAGAGCCCGAGGCTCAAGGCCGGCCGACGCTGCACCCGATCGACGATGCCGCCCCAGAACCCGCCTTCGGGATTCTCACGGTGGAGGGCTGCGCGGCCGAAATAGGGCAGCCGCAGCGAGTTGACGCCGTCACGGATCAGGCCGAGCAGCGCGGGAAGGAGCGTGAGCGCCGCGAGCACCGAGGTGATCCCGACGAGGATCGCTCCGGCGGCCAGGCTGCGGAAGATCGTCGACGGGACGATCAGCAGCCCGAACATCGCGACGACGAACGCGGATCCGCTGAACAGGACCGCGCGGCTCGCCGTCGCGCCGGTGACGGAAATCGCCTCGAGCGGCTCGCGGTTCAGGCCGCGCTCCTCGCGGTAGCGCGAGATCACGAAGAGCGCGTAGTCGATCCCGAGCGCGAGCCCCATCGCCGCGAGCATGTTCGTCGTGAAGATCGAGAGCTCGAACATCAGCGTGAGCACGGCGACGAGCCCCATCGCGGTCAGGATCGAGACGAGGGCCATCAGCAGCGGGATGAGCCCCGCGACGACGGTGCCGAACACCAGCAGCAGGATGATCAGCGCCGCCGGCAGTCCGAACTTCAGCTCGCCGTTCCGGAGGTCGCTCTCGGAGAGCTCGTTCGAGTCGTGGTCCCGCGTCTGGTTTCCCGTGATCGCGACCTCGAAGTCGGGGTCGGCGTCGGCCGCCGCGACGGCGTCGATCACGTCCGGCGTCTCGTCCTCGCCGACGATGAACATCGGGATGAGCGTGGCGTGCCGGTCCGGCGAAACGAGCGAGGCGTCCCTCGTCCCGTAGTACGTCCGCGCACTGGCGATGCCCCGCGTCGCTCGACTTGTGCGCTCGAGGTCCTCGACGAAGCGTCGGAAACGCTCGTCGTCGACCGTGAACCGCGGCGAACGAATGATCGCGACGTCGGTGACGATGGCGTTCGGGTCCGGAGGAAACGCCTCGGCGACGCGCTGCTCAGCGCGCTCCGACTCCGGGTTGTTCGTGCCGGAAGCCTCGGTTGTCAGGCCGGTGAGGAGAAAGGCGAGCGCGAGGACCGAGGCGACGAGCACGGCGACCCAGGCGCCGATCGTCCGCCACGGATGAGCGGCACAAGCGCTCGCGACGCGCTCGGTCAGACCCATGCCGTCACGATGCCACGCGGCGGAGCTGCTCGTCGAGCGGGACGAGCGGGCGCCCGAACGTCTCGACGGCGTCGGTGTTCGTGACGACGTTGTCTCCGTGCTCGAGCATCTTCAGCAGGTCGCGTGTCAACGGGATGTCGCCCGGCAGCCGCTCCGTGACGAGCGCGTTTGCGCGCATGATCGCCATCGGCACGTGCACCGACGGTCGGCGCACGCCGAGCGCGCGTTTCAGGCGCACCCAGAACTCGTCCCAGCTGACGACGTCGGGACCGCCGAGCTCGAACAGTCGGTTCGCAGCCTCGGGCTTCGCGAGCGCGTCCGCGAAGTACGCGGCGACGTCGTCCACCCAAATCGGCTGGATCCGCCGCTTGCCGGAGCCGACGATCGGTGTCACCGGGGCGAGCTTCGCGAGCTTGCGAAACGTCGGGATGATGCCTCCGTCCTTGCCGAAGGCGAAGGTCGGCCGGAAGATCACGTGCTCGAGACCCGACTCGCGGACAAGTCCCTCCTGCAGCCACTTTGCGTGGTAGTACGGCACGAGATCCTTCGTCTCCTCGGTTGTCCCGAGCGCGCTCATGTTCACGAAACGTCCGACACCCGCCTCGCGTGCAGCGGCGAGCAGGTCGCGCGTACCGTCGACCATGATCCGCTGGAACTGCTCCTCCCGGCCCTGACGGATCCCGACGAGGTGGACGACCGCGTCGACGCCCTCGACGGCGCCGCGCAGGCTCTCCGGGTCGGTCAGGTCGCCCTGAACAGGCTCGGTGCCGGGGATCGAGCCTTTGCGAACGAGCGCCCTCACATCGTGCCCGGCGTCCTGGATTGCGCGAACGACGTGCGGGCCGATGAACCCCGTCCCGCCGGTGACGAGGACTTTCACGACTCGACGCGGAGGACGTTTCCTCGTGCTCCGCCGCCTCCGGCGTCGGCCACCTCGGGACTTTGTGGCTGAGAAAGATCAGTTGGCTCAACCACAAAGTTTCCTCGTGCTCCGCCGCCTCCGGCGTCGGCCACCTCGGGACTTTGTGGCTGAGAAAGATCAGTTGGCTCAACCACAAAGTTCTTCCAGTAGCGCGACGGGGTCGGTCCGCGCTGGCCCTGGTACTTCGAGCCGAGCTTGTCCGCGCCGTACGGCGTCTCCGCCGGTTCGGTCAATCGCACGAACGAGAGCTGCCCGATCGGCATCCCGTAGTAGATCGTGATCGGGAGGTTGGCGACGTTCGAGAGCTCGAGCGTCACGTGGCCGTCCCACCCGGGGTCGATGAAGCCCGCCGTCGAGTGGATCAACAACCCCAGCCGCCCCAGCGAGCTCTTCCCCTCCAGGCGTGCCACCAGGTCGTCAGGCAGCCGGATCCGTTCGAGCGTCGAGCCGAGCACGAACTCGCCCGGGTGGAGGATGAAGGGCCGGTCGTCGTCGACTTCGACCAGCTCCGTCAATTCGTCCTGTGGCTCCTTGACGTCGATGTACGGATAGCGGGCGTTGTGGAAGACCCGGAAGTAGCGGTCGACCCGCACGTCGACGGACGAGGGCTGGAGCAGCGCCTCGTCGTACGGGTCGATCTCGATTCGCCCCTCTCCCAGGAGCCGCGAGATCGTTCGGTCGGAGAGGACCACGGGCCGATTCTAGGTACCCACAACGCCAGGACGACTATGTGCCGTTCGGCACGCTCTTGGCTGCGAAACCGATCCCGAACGCGGCATACTCCGCGGTCCCGTGGTCCTCCACCCCGTCGACCGCAACGCTCACTACAAGGAGCGTCGTCGCAGGCAGCGCCGTCGCAGGCGCGTTCGGAGGATGACCGCGATCGGAGTGCTCGTCGTGACCGCGGGCGGTGTCGCCTACGCGGCGCAGGTCGCGCGGGACCGCGGCGAGGCGGCAAAGACGCCCGAGCGGGTGAAGCAGGTGGTCGCCGAGGGCCCGAGCCAGGTCGTCAAGCCGATGACCCCGCCGGAGACGATTCGGGGCGTCCACGTCACCATGGCGCTCGCGTCGATCCCGGGCAAGCTGGACGAGTACCTCTCGCTCTCGGGGATCAACACGATCGCGCTCGACGTCAAGGATGAAAATGGGGAAGTCGGCTTCGTCCCCTCGGCGGTGCGTTTGGCGCGGAGCATCGGCGCCGCGAAGCCGTACTACAAGCCGCGTGCGGCCGTGAGGCAGATTCACGCGAAGGGCATGTACCTGATCGGGCGGGTCGTCGTCATGGAGGACCCGGTCCTCTCCTCCAAGCGTCCCGAGCTCGCGATCCGGAGAGTTGACGGCGGGCGCTGGGTGAACCACGCCGGGCTCGGCTGGTCGAACCCGTACGACAAGCGCGTGTGGGACTACAACGTCGACGTTGCCGAGGCAGCCGCACGGGCCGGCTTCGACGAGATCCAGTTCGACTACGTGCGTTTCCCGAGCGACGGCGACATGAGTGCGATCGTCTATCCGGGCAAGACCTCGACGCCCCCCGGCTGGGTGATGGCGCAGTTCGTGCAGTACGCGGCCAAGCGGCTGAAGCCGCTCGGCGTGAAGGTCTCCGCCGACGTGTTCGGGCTCTCAGCCAAGCGCGACCTGGGGATCGGCCAGATCCCGAAGCGCCTCGGCCGCTACCTCGACGCGATCTACCCGATGGTCTACCCGTCCCACTTCGGGCCGGGCGAGTACAACCTCGACGACCCGAACGGGAACCCGGGCGCGACCGTCGCGTACTCCCTCCGGGACTTCAATCGTCAGCTGGCCGGCCTGAAGGTCCGGATCGTCCCGTGGCTCCAAGACTTCTCCTGGGCCGGCCGGACGTACGGGCTCGCCGAGCTCCAGGCCCAGATCGACTCCGCGCGCCGGGCCAAGACCAGTGGCTACCTGCTGTGGAATGCCGCCGGGATCTACACCCCGGGCGCGCTCGAGCAGGCCCGCTGGGCCGTCCAATAGCGGCTATTAGCCGCTATTCATCTATTCAGGAGGCCCGGGCCCTCCGGTAGATTCCGCCCGTGGCCACGACTCGGACGATCGAGCTCCGGACGGCGATTCCTGGGCCCCGCTCGAAGGCGATCCTCGAGCGGAAGGACAAGGTGATCGCCGACCCGCTTTCGATCTACGCCCCGGTCGTCATCGAAGAAGGACGCGGCGCGACGCTCACCGACGTCGACGGCAACACCTTCATCGACTTCACCGGCGGCGTGGGCTGCCTCAACGTCGGGCACTCGCACCCGAGACTCGTCGAGGCCGCGCAGGAGCAGCTCGCGCGCTTCTCGCACACCGACTTCACCGTCGTCCCGTACGAGGTCTATGTCACGCTCGCCGAGCGCCTGATCGCCGTGTCGCCGTTCACCGGCCCGGCGAAGGCCGCCTTCTTCAACGCGGGTACCGAGGCAGTCGAGAACGCGATCAAGTTCGCGCGCTCCTACACGAAGCGCCCGGCCGTGATCGTCTTCGAGGGCGCCTTCCACGGCCGCACGCTGCTTTCGATGACGATGACCTCGAAGACGCACCCGTACAAGGCAGGGCTCGGGCCGTTCGCACCCGAGGTCTATCGCGTCCCGTTCGCGCAGGACTACCGCGGGCCGGACACGCGCAGCGCGCTCGCCACGCTCGAGCGCGCGCTGGTGACGCAGGTCGCCGCGGAGCAGGTCGCCGCCATCGTGATCGAGCCGGTGCAGGGAGAAGGCGGCTTCGTCGTCGCCCCGCGCGACTTCATGGCCGGCATCCGCCGGCTGTGCGACGAGCACGGGATCGTGCTGGTCGTCGACGAGGTGCAGACGGGCTTCGGCCGCACCGGGAAGATGTTCGCGATCGAGCACTACGGAATCGAGCCCGACTTGATGACTGTCGCGAAGTCGATCGCCGGCGGGCTGCCGCTCTCCGGTGTGATCGGCAAGGCGGAGATCATGGACGCGCCGCCGGACTCGGCGATCGGCGGCACCTACGTCGGCAACCCGGTCGCCCAGGCTGCCGCGCTCGCCGTCCTCGACGTGTTCGAGGAGGAGAACCTCGTCGAGCGCGCCCAGCAGATCGGCGAGCGCATCCGCGAGCGGATGGTCTCCTGGCAGGAGCGGATCGAGCAGATCGGCGACGTGCGGGGGCTCGGTGCGATGCTGGCGATCGAGTTCGTCCGCGACCGCGACTCGAAGGAGCCGAGCCCGGAGCTCGCGACCGCAGTGGTCGAGGCCGCCGCCGAGCGAGGACTCCTCCTGCTCAAGTCGGGGATCTACTCGAACTGCATCAGGGTGCTCTGCCCGCTCGTCCTCACCGACGCCGAGCTCGACGAGGCGCTCGAGGTGTGGGAGCAGGCGCTGGGCGCAGCCGTCGGCGCCTGAGTGCACGAACCGGCACTAGCCTTCGTGTCGCCATGACGGGCGAGGTGATCGCGGGCCGCTACGAGCTCGAGGAGCTCGTGGGCAGCGGCGGGATGTCCAAGGTCTACCGGGCCCACGACCGTCTGCTCGAGCGAAAGGTCGCGCTGAAGATCCTCCACCGGCGGCTCGGCGACGACGAGGAGTACGTCGAGCGGTTTCGCCGGGAGGCGCGGGCGGTGGCGCAGCTCGCACACCCGAACATCGTGACCGTGATCGACCGCGGCGAGGACGCCGGACGGCAGTTCATCGTCTTCGAGTACGTCGACGGGGACGACCTCAAGCAACTGATCGACCGCGTTGGGCGGCTTCCGATCGAGCAGGTGGTCGATCTGGGCCAGGAGATCGCGGCGGCGCTCGCATTCGCCCACGAGCGCGGAATCGTGCACCGGGACGTAAAGCCGCAGAACGTGCTGCTGAACGAGGACGGTCGGGCGAAGGTGACCGACTTCGGGATCGCGCGCTCGCTCGACGTCGAGCACGGCGTCACCCAGACCGGCACCGTTCTCGGCACCTCCAACTACATCGCGCCCGAGCAGGCCTCCGGTCAGCCGATCGACGACCGGTCCGACGTCTACTCCTTCGGCGTCGTCCTCTACGAGCTGCTGACGGGCACCGTGCCCTTCGATGGCGACAGCTTCGTCGCCGTCGCGCTCAAGCACATCAACGAGCCCGCGCCGTCGGTGCTCGAGCGCCGTCCCGACACACCGCCCAGGCTTGCCCGCCTCGTCGACGCGATGCTCGGGAAGGACCACGACGCCCGGCCCTCGATGGACGAGGTCGGAGGGGAACTCGCGGCGATGGAGGCGCCGGAAGCCGTGACCGAGACCGTGGTCGTCCGGCGCGCCGGCGCCGCGTCGCCGGCGACGGAGGGCGTGGCCGCTCGTCCTCGCCGTCCTCGGTGTGCTCGCTCGTTGCGGGTGCGGCGGCCGGGCTGCTCCTTCCCGACGGCGACCCCGGGAGCGCAGCCGCGCCCCCGCCGGTCAGGCTCCAGGCCGTCGGCACCGTCGACCCCAAGGGGGACGGCGAGCACGATGACGAGGTCGGGAACGCGACCGATCGCAACGGTGAGACGTACTGGACGACCTCGCGCTACAGCTTCCCGAACGGCGGGTTCGGCAAGGAGGGAGTGGGGCTTCGCCTCGACGCGAACCGTCCGCCGCGCGCGCTCGTCGTCGAGAGCGAGACGCCCGGGTTCACGGCAGAGGTGCGAAGCGGCGACCGCGTGCTCGCGCCGGCGCGTGAGGTCGGTACGCGAACCACGTTCGAGCTCCCCAGAGACCTCGACGCTGCGACGTTTCTCCTCTGGATCACGAACCGCGGCGACAACCAGGCCGTGCGGATCAACGAGGTCACGGCCCGCTAGCCGGGCGTGTTCTGGGAAGCACCGGTGCGCGAGCTGATCGGCGGCGACGCCGACTTCGCGCTGCTCGAGGAGCGCGACTTCATCCGCCGTCGCAGCGGCTCGCGCTTCCCGGAGGACCGCGAGCACGCGATCAAGCACGCGCTGACGCGCGAGGCGGCGTACGCCGGGATCCCGCGGGCGCGACGCGCGCGCATGCACGCGGCGCTCGCGGAGTGGATCGAGCGAACCGTCGAGAATGTCGACGAGCATCGCTTCTCTCCTCGCGCACCACTACGCCGAGGCGGTGCGTCCGGAGGACGTCGAGCTCGCGTGGTCCGGCGACGACGCCGAGCACGGGCGAGCACAGGCGAAGGCGCTCGAGTGGCTTCAGCGCGCGGCGCAGGGCGCGATGCAGCGCTACGAGCTCGTCGACGCGCTCCGCCTCCTCGCGCAGGCGGTTCCGCTCGCGCAGACGGGCAGCGACCGCGTCGCCGTGCACCGGGCGATCGGCAAGGCGCATGCGCTCAACTTCGCCGGCGAGCCGTTCTGGCAGTCGATGCAGGCTGCCATCGCCGAGGCCGACGACGACAGCGTCCGGAGCGAGCTCTACGCCGAGCTCGCATACGAGTCTGCGCTCCGCTCGGGGATCTGGCTGCAGATGCCGCCTCGCACGAGCGTCGACGAGTGGGTCGACCGTGCGCTCGCGGGCGCGCCGCTCGACAGCCGAGCCCGCGCGATGGCGCTGATCGCGCGCGCGCGTTGGCGCCCGGTCGAAGGCGCTCCGGCCGCGGTCGAAGCGTCCGAGATCGCGGAGCGCCTCGACGACCCCGAGCTTCGCTCGGCTGCCTGGGACTCACGAGGGATCGTCGCGTTCGTCGCCGGGGAATACGACCACGGTCGCGCCTGGGCGGAGCGGCGGTTCGAGCTCCTCGACCGGATCTCCGACCCGGACGTTCGAGCCGACATCCACGCGGCACCGATTTCCGGCTGCATCTGGAGCGGGCGGTTCCGGGAGGCGCGGCGGCTGGCGTCCGCCCACGCCGAGATCGTCGAGTCGCTCACGCCGCACCACCGTCTCCACGGGGTCGCGATCACGGTCGAGGTGGAGGAGCTGCTCGGTCGCTGGGACGTCGTGCGAGACCTGCGCGAGCGGACGCAGACGGCCGTGGAGGAGAACCTCGAGACGCCGTGCGTGCGCAGCCCCCGGACCCTCCTGGTGACAGCGGTCGCGACCGAGCTCGACGGGCGACGCGTCCGGTGCGCGCGCCCTCGAGGAGCGCGCGCTCGAGCTATGGATGGAGGGATACGGCCTGACGCTCGATACGCCTCGACTTCGCCTGGCGCTTGCGCGACAACGACCTCGATGAGTCAGAGCGGCTCCTCGAGCTCATCGACACGTCGCACGGCTGGCACCGCGGCTGGTTCGTTTTCGGGAACCTGTCGGCGCGGCTCGACGCGCTGGCCGCGCTCGGACGGAAAGGACGAGGTCGAGGAGGAAGCGCCGGGCCTCGCGCGCCGGCGGAACTACCTCCGACCGTTCGCGCTCCGCGCGCTCGGCCGCGTGCGCGGCGACTCGGACCTGCTTCGCGACGCGCTCGCCGACTTCGAGTCGTTCGGCCTCGACTGGCACGCCGCCGAGACGAAGACCTACCTCTAGTACTCGAGCTTCGAGCGGCGCTCATGGCGCTCGAGCGCGAGCTCGATCAGGCGGTCGAGCAGCTCGCCGTACGGCACGCCTGACGCCTCGAACAGCTTCGCGTAGACGGACGTCGGCGTGAACCCGGGGATCGTGTTCAGCTCGTTGACCAGCACCTCGCCCTCGCCGGTCACGAAGCAGTCGACCCGCGCCATCCCTTCGCACTCGGTCGCGACGAACGCATCGACCGAGACCTCCTGCACGCGCGCGACGACGTCGGTCGGGATGCGCGGCGGGACGATCAGGTCCATGCCGCCCTCGTCGTACTTCGCGGAGAAGTCGTACCAGTCCGCGCCGTCGAACCCGTGCGCGACGATCTCTCCCGGCAGCGACGCGACTGGGGTGCGATTGCCGAGCACGCCGCACTCGACCTCGATCCCGTCGACGTGCTCCTCGATCAGCACCTTGTCGTCGTGCCGCCGCGCCAGCGCGACGGCAGGCTCGAGCTCCTCGGCGCTCCGCACCTTCGAGATTCCGACCGACGAGCCCAGCCGCGCGGGCTTGACGAAGACGGGGTACTCGTAGGGGTGGTCGAGCGCGTCGCCGTCGCGGACGGTGACGCTCCGCGTCACCGGGATCCCGCGGGCGCGGAGCACGGCCTTCGCCAGGTCCTTGTCCATGCAGACCGCGCTCGCCGCGACGCCGGCGCCGACGTAGGGCACGCCGGCGAGCTCGAGCAGCCCCTGAACGGTTCCGTCCTCGCCGAACGGCCCGTGCAGGATCGGGAGCACGACGTCGACGTTCGCGAGCGTCGCCGGCACGCCGGCGGCCGCGGGGACCGGGAGCGTCTCGACGACAGAGGCCGCGCCGGTGCCGAGCTCCCACCGGCCGTCTCGCCCGATCTCGACGGTGACCGGGTCGTAGCGGGCGGGGTCGAGCGCAGCGAGCACCGACCGGCCGGACGCGATCGAGATCTCGTGCTCGCTCGACCGCCCACCGAGGAGCACGGCGACGCGGACGCGTCGGCTCACGGCGTGAACTGGCCGATGACGATCGTCACGGCCGAGCCCTGCGGCGCCCTCTTGCCGCCCTTCGGATCCTGCCGAACCACGAAGCCGTCGAGCGCGGGATCGTCGGTCGCCTCGCGCACGACGTTGGCGGTGAAGCCGGAGGCCTCGATCGTCGCGATCGCGTCGGCCTCCGCACTGTTCAAGACGTCCGGGACCTGCTCCTCGGCCGGGCCCTTCGAGACGCTGAGCGTGACCGTCGTTCCCGCAGGCGCGGTGACGCCGGCGGCGGGCTGCTGGTCGACCACGGTCCCGGCAGGCTCGGTCGAGTCGACGTCGCGGCGCGCGACCTTGAAGCCCGCACCCTGGAGCGCGGACTCCGCAGCCTCGTAGGGCTGGCCGATCACGGACGGGACGGTGAGCGGCTTCGCGCCCTTCGACACGTTGATCTGGACGCGCGTGCCGACCTTCACGCTCTCGCCGCCGCGGGGGTTCTGGCCGGTCACGGTCCCGGACTCCTTCTCGGAGTAGACCTCGACGATCTTCGCCTCGAGGTCCGCTCGTGCAAGCGCCGCGACCGCCTCGTCGCGGCTCTGGCCGATCACGTCCGGCACCTCGGTCTGCGGCGGGCCGGTCGAGACCTTGATGTCGACCGTCGAGCCCGGGTCGACCTTCTCGCCGAAGGTCGGGTTCTGCTCGAACACGAAGCCCGCCTCGACGTCCGCGTTCGGCTCGCGGATCACGTTCGGCTCGAGACCCTGCGTCGAGCACCTGGCCGACCGCCTGCGTCTCGCGCAGGTCGATCAGGTACGGGACGCCGACCGTGCCGGCGTCCGCAAGCTCGTCGCGCACCTGCTGGTAGACGAACCACCCCGTGAGCGCGGCGGCGAGCAGCAGCAGGAGGACGAGGAGCCACGGCCACACCGGCCGTCCGCGCCGGGGCTGCTCGTACTCGTAGAGCACCTCCGTCGGCGGCCTCGGTGGTGCCGCGACCATCGTTGCCGGCGTCAGCTGCGAGCGCGACAGGATCTGGGTCGCGGCTTCCTCGGTCTCGCGGCTGACGCTGAGGCCCTGGGCGACCCGGGCGAGGTCCTTGTCCATCTCCTCCGCGCTCGGGTAGCGCTCCTCGGGCGTCTTCGCGAGCGCGCGCAGGACGATCAGGTCGAGGTCCTCGGGGATGTCCGGCCGGAGCGACGAGGGCGGCGCGGGAATCGCGGAGATGTGCTTCATCGCGATCTCCACGGACGAGTCGCCGGTGAACGGCACCTTCCCGGTCAGCAGCTCGTAGAGGACGATCCCGACCGAGTAGAGGTCGGACGTCTGGTCGACCGGCGCGCCCTTCGCCTGCTCGGGGGAGAGGTACTGCGCGGTGCCGATGATCGAGCCGACCTCGGTCATCTGCGACGTGCCCGCGCGCGCGATCCCGAAGTCCGTCACCTTGACGCGTCCCTCTGCGTCGACGATCACGTTGTGCGGCTTGATGTCGCGGTGGACGATCCCGTTGCGGTGCGCGAAGCGCAGCGCATCGAGGATCTTGCGCGCATAGTCGATCGCGACGTGGACGGGCGCAGGGCCGCGCGCGATGATCAGCTCCTTGAGCGAGCGGCCGTCGAGGAACTCCATCGCGATGTAGTAGGTGCCCTCGGCCTCGCCGCGGTCGTAGATCGAGACGATGTTCGGGTGGGAGAGGCCCGCGGCGTTCTTCGCCTCGCGGCGGAAGCGCTCGACGAACTGCTCGTCGTTCGCATGGCGCTCGTTCAGGATCTTGATCGCGACGCGCCGGCCGAGCTCCTGGTCCTCGGCGAGATAGACGTTCGCCATCCCACCCGACCCCAGCTTGCGGATGATGCGATAGCGCCCGTCGAAGAGCGTGTTGATCAGCGTGTCCGAGACGGCCACGGCGTTCTCAGAGCCTACGGACCCTGCAGGAGGGCCTGCAGCACCTGTTTGGCGATCGGGGCGGCGGTCGAGCCGCCGGTCCCGCTCTGGTTTTCGAGCATCACGGCGATCGCGACCCTGGGCGCCTGCACGGGGGCGAAGGCGATGAACGCGGTCTGGTTCAGACCCTGGCGTCCGGTCTCCGCGGTTCCGGTCTTGCCGGCGACGCGGATCCCGGGGATCTGCGCCGCAGTGCCCGTTCCCGCCTGGACGACCGCCTCCATCGCTCCGGTGAGCTCGAGCGCGTTGTGCGCGCTCATCGTGCGGCCGAGTGCGTGCCGCTTCGTCTGCTTGACGGTCTTGCCGTTCGGACCGACGACGCGCTCGACGACGAACGGCTGCATGACGACGCCGCGGTTGGCCACTGCCGCAGCGACCATCGCCATCTGCTCGGGGGTGACCTGCAGCTCCGACTGCCCGAACGCGAGCCGGCCGGGGTCGACCTGGCTCGAGTCCTTGGGCTCGAACAGGCGGCCGTTCTTGTAGAGCCCGCTCGCGCGCCGCTCGCCCTCCGGCGTCTCGAGCGGCGGGAGCGAGTAGAAGCCGAAGTCCTGCATCTCCTGCACGATCGGCTCCGGCCCGAGGTCCTTGCCGATCTCGCAGAAGTACGAGTTGATCGAGTACTGGATCGCCTGGAAGAGCGTCACCGACCCGAACGGCGAGGACGTGTCGTAGTTGTTCACGCGCTTGCCGTACTCGATGCAGTAGCCGGGATCGGTCTTGCGCGTCTCCATCGTGTACTTGCCGCTCTCGAGCGCGGCCGCCGCCGTGACGACCTTGAACGTCGAGCCGGGGACGAAGCGGCCCGCGGTCGCGCGGTTCAGCAGCGGTGCGGGCGGGTTGCAGTCGGCGCGCACGCGAAGGATCCGGTTGAAGCTCGTCTCGACGAGGTTCGGGTCGTACGTCGGCGAGTTCGCCATCACGAGCACGCGGCCGGTCGAGGGCTCGATCGCGACGACCGAGCCGCAATTGCGGCCGAGTGCCTGCATCGCGACGCGCTGTGCGCGGACGTCCAGCGTGAGATGCAGGTCGTTGCCGACGATGTGCCGGCCGAGCAGCTTGTCGACGTTCGTGTCGACGACCGTGCTCAGGTTCGCGTTCGAGCCGGTGAGGAAGTCGTTCATCGACTTCTCGAGGCCCGTGCGGGAGCGCACCTGGGTCGAGTAGCCGACGACGTGCGCCGCGAGGCCGCGCGTCGGGTAGCGACGGAAGTAGAGGGTCCGCCCGTTCACCTTCTCCGCCCTGTTCGTCGCCAGCAACGTCTTTCCGTCAGCGGCGTAGATCTTCCCGCGCTCGATCGTGAACTGCGCCACGCGCTGGATCGCGGTTCTCCTGCCGGTCGGCGAGACCCGGGGCCGCCCACGCCTGCCAGTAGGTCGTCGCGAGGATCAACGCGCCGAGCAGCGCCAGTGCGAACACCGCCAGTCTCGAGATCGGCCCGTTCAATTTCGTGGCGCCAGCGCGCGGTTGGAGATGAGGAGCAGCAGGGCGAGCAGGACGAAGTTCGCGAGCAGGCTCGAGCCGCCGTAGCTGACGAACGGGAGCGTGATCCCCGTGAGCGGGATCAAGCGGAGCACGCCGCCGACGATGATGAACGTCTGCAGCGCGAAGCTGAACGTGAGCCCGGCGGCGAGCAGCTTCGAGAAGCCGTCCTGCGCGAGCATCGCGGTGCGGAAGCCGCGCGCGACGAACAGCATGTAGACGAGCAGTACCGCAGCGACGCCGGCGAGGCCGAGCTCATGCGCGAGCGCCGAGTAGATGAAGTCGGTGTTCAGGTCGGGGATGACGTTCGTCCCCCCGGTCGTGGTGAACGTTCCCCGCCCGAGCCCGGTCCCGCCGAAGCCGCCGAACGCGATCGCGAAGAGCGACTGCACGAGCTGATACGACTGCGTCCTCCACGTACGGCCAAGGGTCGAGCCAGATCGTCACACGGTCCTGCACGCGCGGGATCGCCTGATAGACGAACGCGGCGCCGGCGAGGAAGAGCGCCATGCCACCGACGACGAAGACGATCCGCGAGGTCGCGACGTAGAGCATCGCGAGGAAGATCCCGAAGTAGAGGAGACCCGAGCCGAGGTCGTTCGTCTGCACGAGCACGGCCATCGCGCCGCCCCAGATCAGGAGCAGCGGGCCGAAGTCCTTCAGCCGGCCCTGGGCGAGCACCTCCCGTTTCTCGCGCAGGTAGCCCGCGAGGAACACGATCAGCAGGATCTTCGCGAACTCGCCGGGCTGGAACCGAAAAGGCCCGATCTCGACCCAGAGGCGCGCGCCTCGGATCTCCCGCCCGACGATCGGCAGCGCAGGCAGCACGAGGAGCGCGAGCGCGCCGAGGCCGATCACGTACTTGTACGACTCGAGCCGCCGGTAGTCGTGGCGGAGCGCGATGAGCGTCGCCGAGAAGAGCGCGACGCCGATCACGACCCAGAGGCCCTGACGGAACGCGTCGTCGGGGTTCAGGCGGTAGATCTCGGTCAGACCGACGGCAGTCAGCAGTCCGGACATCGGGAGCAGGTACGGATCGGCGTAGGGAACCGTGAGGCGCGTGACGACGTGCGCGATCAGGTAGAGGAGCAGGAAGAACGCCGCGTACGTGAGCGACTCCGGCGAGACGACCTCCGAGCGCGCGATGTACACGCTCGTGAAGCCGATCCCGGTCAGCATCCCGACCGCGATCAGGTTGAGGAGCTCCCGGTTGCGGGGCGAGAGCGTCCTCAAGCTGCGAGCCCCCAGAGGATCAGGTACGCGACGCCGAAGAGGAGCGCGATCACGATCAGGAACGAGAGCGCACGCGTCAGGAAGCGTCGGCGGCGCTTGGGTGGTGGCAGCGCCTGCTCTTGCTCGCGCTCGTACGCGGCGGCGATCTCGTCGACGTGCACGACCGCCGTGTCGACCGTCGGCACGCGGTCGGCCTCGGTCAGCGTGTCCTCGTCGTCCGGCTCGGGCGCGGCCGGTGCCGCGACGACGGCGGTGTCCTCGAGCTCGTGTGCCGGCGCGTCGGCGTCGCCGATCTCGAACGCGATCACCGTGATGTTGTCCTCGCCGCCTCCCTTGTTCGCCGCTTTGATCAGTGCCTTGACGAGCTCCTGGAGGTCGCCGCGCTTCTCGCCGACGAGACGAAGGATCTCTCGGTCGTCGACCATCGACGTCAGGCCGTCCGAGCAGAGCAGGAAGAGGTCGTCGGGCCGCGGCTCGACCGAGAAGATGTCGACGTCGACGTCCGGGTCGGTGCCGAGCGCGCGCGTGATCATCGAGCGCTGCGGGTGCGACTCCGCTTCCTCGGGCGACAGCTTGCCGCTCCGCATCAGCTCGCCGACGAGCGAGTGGTCCTCCGTCAGTTGCTCGAGCTTCCCGTCACGGACGAGGTAGGCGCGCGAGTCGCCCACGTGCCCGATCGACACGACGCCGTCCGCGACCGCGGCGACGGTGAGCGTCGTGCCCATCCCGGACGTGTTCGGGTCCTCGAGGGAGCGCTGGTGCACCCGCCGGTTCGCCTCCTGGATGAGGCTCTCGACGTCTGCTCCGCGCGACTTGACCGCCCCAGCCGCGAGCTTCGACGCGACCTCGCCGGCCTGCGCGCCGCCCATCCCGTCGGCGACCGCGAACAGCGGCGGGTCGATCACGTAGGAGTCCTCGTTTCTGCGCCGACGGCGACCGGGGTCGGTCGCGCCGGCGAAGCCCGCGAGGCTCAACGCTCGTACCTCAGGTCGGTCTCCCCGACACGAACGACGTCGCCGACGGCGAGCCGGCGCGGGCGATCGAGCTGGGTGCCGTTGACGTAGGTCCCGTTCGTCGAGCCGCGGTCCTGCACCCAGACGCCGTCGCGACGCGGCTCGAAGCGCGCGTGCCGCGCCGAGGCGAACTCGTCCTCCTCGATCGGGACGTCGTTCTGTCCGCCCCTGCCGATCGTCAGCGCAGACGCGTCGAGCTCGTACGTCGTCCCCTCAGGGATCGCGGGGCTCTTGACCACGACGAGCCTGCCGGTCTGGAGCTGCTGCTGCTGCGCGAGGCCGGCTCCGTCGGTCGCTGGCCGGAGGATGAAGCTCTCCTGCGGGAGTCGCACGTCCCTGCTGGCGCTTCGCACGATCCTCCAGATGAAGAGGTAGAGGAGGACGAGGAAGAGCGCCTTGAGGACGAGGAGCGCCTCGTCGACGGCGATCGAGTCGCCTGGAATCACGGCCATGAGGGGCCCTCGTCCCCGGGGTGCGATGGGTGGTGCGAGGCAAGGACGCAGGGAGCGCTCGTATCCGCAGTGATACGGGCGCGACTGAGGACGCCGCATCGCGCCGCCCAGCGCGGCCCGGGGGCATTGTGGCCCCATGTGGCCGGGGTTCCGTACGTCATGCAGTCTCCACGTCGAACACGAGATCGGTTGAACCGATCGTGATCCTGTCGCCGGTGTCGAGCTTCGCCCGCTTCGCGCGCCTGCCGTTCACCTCGAGCCCGTTCGTCGAGTCGAGATCGACGATCCAGTACGACGTCCCTTCCTGCCGGACCTCGGCGTGCCGGCGCGACGCATTCGCGTCGTCGAGCTGCAGATCGCAGTCCTTCGAGCGGCCGATCACGGTGCGGCGCTTGCGCAGCTCGTGCCGGGTTCCGTTGACGACGAGGTAGGCGAGCTCGCGCTCGACCCCGAGCTCCACGGGCGACGCGGGCTGGGTCTCGGGCGGCGCGGACGGCTTGTAGATCATCGTCGCGCCGGACTCGACCTCTGGGGGCGGGGCGGACGGCTGTGCGACCCCGCGCTCGGGCTGCGCCATGCGGACCGCGATCCCGAATTCGCCGACCTCGAGGTCGGCGTCAGTCTCCACCAGCACCGTCGGCGGGGAGAGCAGCGCGTACGACTCGCGCCGCGCATGCTCCGCCAGATACTCCTGGAGCTCGCCGACGAGCGATTCCTCGTAGCCCTCGAACTGCGCTCGGTCGCTCTCCGAGAGGAAGATCGTGTACTCGTTCGGGACGTAGACGCGGGAGACGGAGACCTGCCGGTGGTCGTCCATCTCCTTCGCCAGTTTGCGCGCCAGCTCGACCGGCTGGACGTTCGTGCGGAAGGCGCGGCCGAAGACACCCTCGACAAGGGCCTCGATCTTCTGCTCGATGAGGCGGAGAACCATGGGCGGTGGGGGGTTTCCCCGCCCGACGATTCTAAGTCGCGGCCCTCAGCGCCAAGACGGTTGTCCCCGCCCAGACCGCCGCAATCACGGGGAGCGCGGCCAGTTCCGGGTTCGGGAGGAGGAGCGCCGCGAGCAGGCCTGCCCCCCAGAACGCTGCCCGCCAGGGCGAGCGGACGAGGGCGAGGGCGCCGGCGGCGAGCCCGAGGACAAAGGCGATCCGCCAGGTCTCCGGCCCAACCGCCCACGCGAACGCCTTCGCTGCGGCCAACGGGCTCTGCTCGCCGGCGACGTCGATCGGGCCGAGGCCCGCAAGAACGACGACGCCGGTCGCGGTCACGAGCCCCCGACGGAGCGGCAAGGGACCCGCCGTCGCGGCGAGCCAAGCCGCGCAGATGGCGACATAGGCAAACGCGAGACCGAGCGACAGGTTCCCGACGGGGAAGACGCCCACTGCCAGCGCGACGCCCAGGCCGAGCCGGGGCCGCAGAAAGCCGAGCAATGTCGCGAGCGCAGCGAACCCGAACGCGAAGCCGGCGGGCCAGAAGGGGAGCAGCGTGGCGGCGAGCCCGGCAACGACGCCGGCCGCGGCTGCAGGGCCAAGGCGCGCGGGGGCGAGGAACAGCGTGTTGCTCGTGCCCTTCGGCCCCCGCCTGAGCCTCGCGTCACGGAGCAGCGCGGCGAGCTTGGCGGCGGTCGGCCGCTTGCGCGGGTCGAGGGCCAGCGCCCGGTCGACCGCCTCGAGCAGGGGCTCGGGCAGGTCCGGACGCGCGGTGCGGAGCGACGGGGCGCCCTCCTCGATCGCGCGGCCCGTCTCCATCAGCGAGGGGCGCCAGAACGGGTGCCTGCCTGCGAGTGCCTCCCAGAGCATCACGCCGACGGCCCAGACGTCGCTCGCGGCCGTCCCCTGCTCGCCGGCGAGGCGCTCAGGCGAGATGTACGCGAGGGTGCCGGGCACGTCGCCGACCGCGGTCAGCGTCTCGGCCTCGGCAAAGGCGGCGAGGCCGAAATCGAGCAGGCGGACCGAGATTGCGGGGTCCTCGGCGACCAGGACGTTGGCCGGCTTCACGTCGCGGTGGACGACTCCACGGCCGTGCGCGTGCGCGAGCCCCTCCGCGAGCTGCGCGCAGGCCTCGATCGCGTCGGCGTCGCCGAGCTCGTTCGCTCTGAGGGCCTCGCGGAAGGTGCGGCCGGGCGCGTACTCGTAGGCGATGTAGACGTGTCCGCGCTCCCGCCCGAACCCGTACGCGCGGAGGCACGTCGGGTGCCGGAGCCGAGCTGCGGCCTCGGCCTCCCGCTCCGCCCGCAGGCCCGCCTTGCCCTCCCGCGGGACGATCTTCAGGGCGACGTCGAGGCCCGTCTGCTCGTCCCGGGCGAGCCAGACGGAGCCGCTGGCGCCGCTCCCGAGCGGGCGCAGGGGGCGGTAGCGCCCCAGCGCCAGATCGGGCGCAGGGGCCTGGGCGAGGGCCTGGGCCATAGTTCACAAGGGGTTAAGCAGGCCGGGGCGAAGTCCTGCGCGGGTTAGAGTCACCCACGCTCATGAGCGAGCGCGACGACGACATCATCGACTTCGACTTCTTCGACGACGCGGAGACGGAGCAGTCCACCCAGCGGCGGCCCGCAGTGCGCCCGCGCTCGTCCGGCCGACCCGGCGGCGGGCCGCCCAGGCGCCCGACCTTCCGGGGGCCCCAAGGCGTCACTCCGCTCCTCCGGTTGATCCTCCTGATCGCGCTCGCGATCTTCGTCGTGATCGTGCTCGTCTTCTGGGTGCAGAGCTGCCGCAGCGAGAGCCGCACGAACGCCTACCGCGATTACATGGCGGAGATGAAGACCGTCGGCGACGCCTCGGCTGCTATCGGCCGCGACCTGAACGAGCAGCTGCTGACGCCCGGGGTCGACCAGCAGGACCTGATCAAGGCGATCGAGGGCCTCGCCCAGCGGCAGAAGCAGGTCGTGGACAACGCCGACGGGATCGACCCGCCCGGGCCGCTCCGCAGCGAGCACGAGGCCTCGATCGAGTCGCTGCAGTTCCGCTACAGCGGGCTGAACGGCCTGGCGGCCGCCTTCGTCGAGCTCGCGGACACGCAGGACGCCACCCGGGCGGGTAGCGTGCTCGCGGCCCAGGCCGAGCGCTTCGTGGCCAGCGACGTGATCTGGGACGACCTGTTCGCGGAGCCGTCGAAGGTCGAGCTCGAGGCGCAGGGGATCAGCGGCGTCGCGGTCCCCGACTCGAACTTCCTGATCACCGCGGACCTCGCGAGCCAGCGCTCGATGACCGCGCTCTGGCGGCGCCTGCAAGGGGCGGCCGAGGGCGGCACGCCGACGGGCCTTCACGGCACGGGGATCGTTTCGGTGACCGTGCTGCCCTCGGGCGAGCAGCTCTCGCAAAGCTCGGAGACGGTGGTCGAGGCGACGAGCGACCTGGCGTTCCGCGTCGCGATCCAGAACAGCGGTGACTCCCAGGAGGTCGGGATCAAGGTCACCCTGACGATCCAGAAGAGCCCCGAGCCGATCACGCAGACGAAGACGATCCAGCTGATCAACTCAGGCGAGACGAAGACGGTCACGTTCGAGGACCTGGGACAGCCGCCGTTCGGGCCGACGACGCCCGTGAAGGTGAACGTGGAGCCCGTGCCCGGCGAGTCCAACAGGTCGAACAACAGCTACCAGTACCCCGTCGTCTTCTCGCTCCCTCGCTAGCCTAGGCGGCGCCTTGGACCTCTCGAGCACGACCGCCGGGTGGATCGCCGTCGGCGCGGCTCTCGTCGCGATCGTGTCGCTCGCGCTCGCCGTGGTCGCGTGGCTGCGCGTCGGACGCGTCCGCTCGGCGCAGCTCGTCCTGCTCGGCGGCGGCAAGGCCGATCTCGTCGACTTCGCCGTCTCGCTGCAGGCGCGGATCGACGACCTGCACCGTGCGGTGGACGAGGTTGCGGGTGCGCTCTCGCGCGTCGACCGACGGATCGACGACTGTGTCTCGAAGACCTCGATCCTGCGCTACGACGCGTACGCGGACAAGGCCGGGCAGTCGTCCGCCACGTTCGCCCTCCTGGACGCCTCGCGCACCGGCGTCGTCGTGAGCGCGATCCAAGGACGCGACTACGCGCGGATCTACATGAAAGAGCTCGACCGCGGACGGCCGTCGACCGCCCTCTCGCCCGAGGAGCTCGAGGCCGTCGAGCGGGCGATGGCGCACTGAGCAAGCGCCTCCTCGTCTTCCTCGTCCTGCTCGCCGCGTTCGTCGCGGCGACCGCGTACCTGTTCGTGTGGCCCGACTCGGACACGGCGCCGCACGGGGCGGACGCGGTCGTCGTCCTCTCGGGCGGCCGGGGACACCGTCTGGCCGAGGGCCGACGGCTGATCGCCCAGGGAGTCTCGGACACGCTCGTGATCTCGGACGGGCTCGATCCCGGCTGGGTCGAGGCCGGCCGCCTCTGCCGCACCGGTCGGGCGATCTGCTTCACGCCGGATCCCTACAGCACCCAGGGCGAGGCACGGTGGATCGCCCGGGAGGCGCGCGAGCGAGGTTGGGACTCGGTCGTCGTCGTCACCTCGACGTACCACGTGCGGCGCACCCGGCTGATCGTCCGGCGCTGCTACGGCGGAGATCTGGCGGTGGTCGGGGCCACACCCCCGGTGGGGAATCGGATCGTCGGAGTCGCCTGGGAGTGGCCGAAGAGCGTCTACTACCTGACTCTGAACCGGGGTTGCTGAGCCTCCGAGCAGCTACATTTCCGCCGTATGCAGCAGGTCCTCGTGCTGAACGCAAGCTACGAGCCGCTGAACGTCACCACGCTCAGGCGTGCCCACGTGCTCGTTTTCAAGGGGAAGGCGGAGGTGATCGAGGAACTCGATCGACCACTTCGCTCGGCCGCCAGCACGTTTCGGTGGCCACATGTGATCCGGCTCGTGCACTACGTCCGCGTTCCACGGGCGATCCAGCGGAAGATCTCGCGCCGAGCGCTGTTCGCGCGTGACGGCTGGCGCTGCGTCTACTGCGGCACGACGAACGGGCGCCTGACGCTCGACCACGTCGTCCCGCGCTCGCGCGGTGGGGACTCCGTCTGGGAGAACGTCGTCACGTCCTGCGCGACGTGCAACCACAAGAAGGGCAACCGGCTGCTGCACGAGGTGCAGATGGTCCTGCGTGTGCATCCGCGCCCCCCGACACCCGTCCTCTTCATCCAGCTCGCGGCGCCGAAGATCCCCGAGCGCTGGCGACCGTACTTACCCGAGATCGCCGCAGCCTGAGTGTCCTGGACCTGTAGCAGGTGCGGTGAGGAGCACGAGGGGGTCCCGCACGACCTCGCGTTCGACGCGCCGATGCACTGGGACGGGGGGAAGTCGGAAGACGACGAGCTCACCGACGATCTGTGCGTGTGGACGGACGACGCGGGAGAGCCGGCGTTCTTCATCCGCGGACTCATCACGCTTCCGGTCCTCGACGCGGACGACGACTTCCGCTACGGCGTCTGGTCCTCGCTGAGCGGTGCGTCGTTCGAACGCGTGGTCGAGCTCTGGGACGACCCCGCGCGCATCGAGGAGGACCCCTACTTCGGCTGGCTGTCGAACTCGATCCCGGGCTACCCCGAGACGGTCAACCTTCCGCTCAGCGTGATCACGGGCTCGCTCGAGCTGCGACCGAGCTTCCTGCTCCACGACGGCGACCACCCGCTCATTCGTGAGCAGCGCGAGGGCATCACCGCGGCCCGAGTGCTCGAGCTCGCAGAACTGAACCTGCATCCGGCCTAGTTGGAGGGGCGCAAGTCGCGAATCCGCATGCGCGGATCCGCGACCGCTTGGCACCTAAAGGCGGCCGCTCCGCGGCCGCTTCAACAGCACCCCTCTAGGGTCCCGGAAGCATCGTGTCCGGCGCGTAGAGCAGGTAGACGAGCCCGCCCGTGGACTCCATCCAGGCCTTCTCGAACTGCGTGCGGTCGTACACGCGTTGAACGTCGGCATCTATGAGCGCAGCAGGGTCGTTCGACACGACGTTCCCGTCGGCGGTGAAGCCGACGATCGTCAGCAGGTGCCCGTTCGTGCTCTTGAGGGGGAAGCCCTCGAGCTTGCCCGAGCGGAACGAAAGCGATGCGACGAGTGGAATGCCCGCCTTGACGTACTGCTCGGCCTCGGCCAGCGAGCGAAGCTGGGTCACCGCGCCCTCGAGCCCGAACGTGTGGGCGTACGCGACGTTGAACGGCCAGTTCCCCGCGCCGTTGTAGTTGTAGTCGTACGTGAAGCGCGCGGCGTAGTCGACCCTGGGGTCCGGGTGGCCGGGGTCGGTATCCGTCACGTACGCGTAGTCGGACGGCGTCGGGCTGCGATCCCAGAAGCCGAGGATCATCGCGGTCGAGGTGGGGCTGCACCACGCTTCGCCGCCGCCGTCGAACTCGGGGTAGTGCCCCAGGTGGATCTCCTGCGAGTACGCCGGCACCGGCAGGATCACCGTGCTCGTCATCGTCGTCGCGCTCGCGGCGTACGAGTCGCCGTCGTTCGCGACGACGGTCGAGAGCTTCGTCACGCTCGGCGTCGAGCCGCTGCCGGCTTCGCGGTAGAGCGTGAGGCGCAGCTGGTACGCGAGCATCGCCCGCTTCGGGATGAACGTGTCGATCGCGATGGAGGCGTCCTTGTCACCCTGTCCAGGGACGGAGGTGCGGTGGAAGTCCACGTCCCCTGACGCCCACCGGCCGAGCACGTACCACTTCGTCTCGCGCGCGTCCTGCGTCCGGGCGCGGAGCTCGACCTGGATCCACGTCTGCGCCGGTGTCGTCGCGTTCCAGGACGGAACGGCCTGGGAGAACGCGAACCCGGGGTCGTGCCAGGCCGACGTCCAGCTGCCCGACTGGTACGTCTTCGTGCCGTAGCCGTGTGGGTCGGTGTAGGGCGCGCTTGCCAACCCGGTCGAGGCGAGGGTGAGCGCGCCACCGGACTCCGCCGTGCCGGCGTTCGTTCCGTCCGCGAACGCGAACGACTCGAGCTCGACCTGGTACGGCTGCTTGGCCGCCGCCGGCGCGGAACCAGTGACCACGAGCAGGAGTCTGAACGCGACCAGACCCCGAGCCGGCACGGACGCGAGGCTATGCGGCCGAAGCCCCGGTCTCGGGCACGGAGGACTCGACGACCTCGAGCAGCGCCGGGCCGGTTCGGAAGAGCGCGCCCTCGCCGCGCCAGCCGACCACCTGCTCGAACCCGAGCCGCTCGTACGAGGCAACTGCCTCGTCGAGGCGTTCGACGACTTGCACGAAGCGCTCTTGGAGCGCTGCATCGAGCTCAGGCTCGAGCTGCATAGGATTTGCATACTAACACGACAGTCAGCATACTACGCAGATGCCGACCGTCGCGATCCTCGGCGCCTCCGGGTACGCAGGCCAGGAGACGCTCGACCGCGTCCTGGCCCACCCGCAGCTCGACCTCGTCGCGCTCGGGTCGGATTCGCTGGCAGGTCGTGCGGCCTCGGCCCTCGATGTGCGACTGAACGGCCACCTGCCGGAGTTCGTGCCGAACGCCGCAGCGCTCGATGCCGGCGCGGACGTCGTCTTTGCGTGTCTCGGCCACGAGGACGCGGCGGCACTCGAACCTCCCGCCGACGCGGTCGTCGTCGATCTCTCCGGTGCGCATCGCCTCGCCGACGCCGGTCTCTACTCAGAGTGGTACGGCTTCGAGCACCCGCGCGCCGATGCGCTCGGCGAGTGGAGCTACGCCGTCCCTGAGCTCGGGCCCCCGACCGGCCGGCTGATCGCGAACCCAGGGTGCTACGCGACAGCGACTCTTCTCGCGCTCGGGCCGGCCGCCGACCTTCTTGAACCGGGAAGCGTCGTCGTCGACGCGAAGTCCGGGGTGTCCGGCGCCGGTCGCACGCTCAAGGAGTCGTCGCACGCCGGCTTCGTGCTCGAGAACCTCTCTCCGTACCGCGTCGGTGCGCACCAGCACGCACCAGAGATCGAACAGGCGCTCGGCTTTCCCGTCTGCTTCGTCCCGCACCTGCTGCCCGTGCGTCGTGGCTTGCTCGTCACGTGCTACGCGACCGCCGATGCGGACGAGGTGTGCTCGCGGCTCGAGGCGGCGTTCGTCGACTCGCAGGTCGTCCACCTGCTGCCCGACGGTGTCGTGCCCGAGCTCGCGCGGGTGCAAGGAACCGATGCCGCGGAGCTCGGTGTGTTCGAGGACCGCGCGACCGGAAAGGCGATCGTCGTCTGCGCGCTCGACAATCTCGGCAAGGGAGCTGCAGGCCAGGCCGTTCAAAACGCGAACCTCGCACTCGGGCTCGAAGAGACCGCTGGGCTCCGCCTGCAGGGGGTGCTCGTGTGAGCGTCACGGCTGCTCAGGGGTTCGCGGCGAGCGGTGTGCACTGCGGCATCCGCAGGAGCCGGAGCGATCTCGCGGTCGTCCGCTCGACCGTGTCGGCGACCGGAGCCGGCATGTTCACGGTCAACCGCATGCAGGCGGCGCCCGTCGTCGTCTCGAAGGAGCACCTCGAGCTCGCACAGCCGCAGGCTGTCGTCGTCAACTCGGGCAACGCGAACGCCGCGACCGGCGAGCAGGGGGAGCTCGACGCGCGGGCGACCGCGGCGAAGACGGCACGGCTGCTGGGGCTGGCCGAAGCGCAGGTGATCGTGCTCTCGACTGGAGTGATCGGCGTGCCGCTTCCGATCGAGGAGCTGCTCGGCGGGCTCGACATCGCGGTCGAAGCGCTTTCACCCGACGGCGGGGCAGCTGCGGCCGAAGCGATCCTGACCACGGACACCCGTGCGAAGGAGTCCGTCGCGCACGGGAGAGGGTTCGTGGTCGGCGGGATGGCGAAGGGCTCGGGAATGATCCACCCCAACCTCGCGACGATGCTCGCCGTCGTGACGACCGACTATCCGCTCGAGCCGGGCGAGGCGCTCGAGTTCCTGCGCCCAGCCGTCGAGCGCAGCTTCAACGCGATCTCCGTCGACGGCGAGTGCTCGACGAACGACACGGTCGTACTGCTCGCGAACGGCGCATCATCGGCCGCGCGCGACGACGCCGCGTTCGCGGAGGCGCTCGACGCGGTCTGCTCGAAGCTCTCCGGGATGATCGTCGCGGACGGCGAAGGAGTGACCGTCGTCGCACAGATCGGTGTCACGGGCGCGGCCTCGGCGGACGAGGCGAGGGCGATCGCGCGGCGGATCGCGACCTCGCCGCTCGTCAAGACAGCGCTGCACGGCCGTGACGCGAACTGGGGCCGGGTGCTCGCCGCGGCAGGATCGGCGCCGTTCAACGGGGGCTACGCGCGGCTCGACCCGTCGCTCGTCACGCTGGACTTCGACGGCGTGCGCGTGCTCGAGCACGGCGCTCCGCGCGGCGTCGAGCCGGCGCTCGCAGGCGCGAACGTGACGATCGAGCTCGACCTCGGGCTCGGAACAGGCTCGGCGAATTACCTGACGAGCGATCTATCCTCCGATTACGTCCGCATCAACGCGGACTACCGCTCGTGAGGATCGTCGTGAAGATCGGCGGCGCCGTTGCAGTCAATGCCGCGGCGATGGTGCACGAGCTCGCGGCCGAGCACGAGGTGTGCGTCGTCCACGGCGCGGGACCGCAGATCTCGGAGGAGATGGCCCGCTACGGGCTTCGGGTCGAGTTCGTGGACGGCCGCCGGGTGACGAGCCCCGCGGCGCTCGTGCTCGTGCGGCGCTCTCTGGCCAGTGTCAATGCCGAGCTCTGCGACGCGCTCGGGGAGCGCGCGGTCGGCTTGATCGGCGACGAGATCGGGCTGCGCGCCGAGCATGTGCCCGAGCTCGGACGCGTCGGAGAGCCGCTTCCGTCGCGGCCGCTCGCGATCGAGCTCGCGCTCGCCCAGGGTCAGATCCCCGTCGTCGCGCCGGTCGCCGAGGGGCCGCTGAACGTGAACGCCGACTCAGCCGCCGCCGCGCTCGCCGTCGGGCTCGACGCGGAGCGGATCCTCTTCGTCAGCGACGTTCCGGGAGTCCTGCTCGGCGGCGTCGTCGCGCACACGCTCGCAGCCGGCGAGGCGGATCGCATGCTGGACGCCGGCGAGCTCGAGGGCGGCATCGTCCCGAAGGTCCGCGCCGCGATGGTCGCCGCCCGTTTCGGCGTGCGCGCGGAGATCGGCGCGACAGCGGTGGTCGCGTGAGCACGGTCGTCTCACAGGCCGTCCTGCCGACCTACGCCCGCCAGGACGTGACGATCGTCTCCGGCGACGGCGCCTGGCTCGTCGACGCGGAAGGCCGCCGTTACCTGGACTTCCTCGCGGGGATCGCCGTCGTCGGCCTCGGGCACGGACACCCCGCACCGCTCGCAGCAGCCCACGCGCAGCTCGACCGGCTGTGGCACGTCTCGAACCTCTACTGGACCGAGCCGATGACGCAGCTCGCCGAGCGGCTGTCCCAACGCTTCGGCGGCGCGCAGGCGTTCTTCTGCAACTCCGGCGCGCGAGGCGATCGAGGCCGCGCTGAAGTACGCGCGCAAGTCCTCTGGCAAGGCGGGGATCGTTGCCCTCGAAGGCTCGTTCCACGGCCGCACATGCGGTGCGCTCTCGGTCACCGGCCAGCCTGCGAAGCGCGCAGCGTTCGAGCCGCTGCTTCACGGCGTGGCGTTCGCGACTCCGAACGACATCGCGTCGCTCGAAGCAGCGGTCACGAACGAGACCGGCTGCATCCTGCTCGAGCCGGTGCTCGGCGAGGGCGGGATCATCCCGCTCGAGGCGAGGTTCGTCGAAGCGGCGCGAGCGCTCGCGGGCGACACCGGTGCGCTGCTCGTCTTCGACGAGGTGCAGACCGGAGTCGGCCGCACGGGCACGTTCTTCGCGTTCGAACAGCTCGGCGTCCGCCCCGACGCGGTGACCCTCGCGAAGGGGCTCGCAAACGGGCTGCCGATCGGCTGCCTGCTCGTGGCCGACGCGGCTGCCGGGGGATTCGTGCCGGGCGACCATGCGAGCACCTTCGGCGGCAACCCCGTCGTCTGCGCGGCAGCCGTCGCCGTGTGCGACACGGTCGACGACGAGCTGCTTGCGGGTGTGGTCGCGCACGGCGCGACGATCGCGGCCTGGCTGCCGAACGTCCGCGGGCGGGGACTGCTGCTCGCGGTCGAGACGTCCGGACCGGCCGGCGACGTGGTCGCCGAGTGCCTCGAACGCGGGCTGCTCGTCGGCACGGCCGGCGAAACCACTCTGCGGCTGACCCCGCCGCTGACCCTGACCGCCGACGAGCTCGAGCACGGGCTCGCGATCCTCGAGGAGGTTGTGTGACCACCTGGCACCATCATCCGCGCTTCCGGCACGCGATCAGACGGCGCGCTGCCGCGTCCTCAGTCGCACCCGTATCACAGCGGATACGGGTGCTCCCTGCGTCCTTGCATCGCTTGCTGCTCGCGCCCCGGAAGCACGGCAATGGCACCAGGCGGGCCACCTATGAACAGCAAGTTCGACCGCCAGGGTGCGATCCTGCGCCTCGTCAACGACCGCAAGCTCGCGACGCAGGCGGAGGTCGCGGAGGCGCTGCGCGACCACGGCTTCGATGCGGTCCAGACGACCGTCTCGCGCGACATCGCGCAGCTCGGGCTCGTCAAGGTGCGCGACGTGGACGGACGGCTCGTCTACGCCCACCCGGGCGCGGGCGACCTCGACCGCCTCAGCGAGCTGACCGCCGCGCTCCGCCGCTTCGCGCTCGCGCTCGTCCCCACGGGCAACCTGCTCGTCGTCACGACGCCGCCGGGTCACGCGAACGCGCTCGCTCGGGTGCTCGACGCGGCGACGCTCGGCGACGTCGCGGGAACAGTGGCGGGCGACGACACGATCTTCATCGCAGCGAGGGAGGGCGTCAGCGGCGCCGAGCTCGCCGAGCAGCTTCGACATCATCTGGAAGGAGAGACATGAGCCGGACCGCCGTGCTCGCCTACTCGGGCGGGCTGGACACGAGCTGCGCGATCGCGTGGCTCAAGGAGGACTATGGGTTCGACGAGGTCGTCGCCGTCCTGGTGGACGTCGGCCAGGACGCCGACTTCGAGCCGGCGATCGCGCGCGGGTACGCGGCCGGGCGCGAGCGACGTGCTGCTCGTCGACCGCAAACGCGAGTTTGCGAACGAGCAGGTAGCGAAGGCGTTGCTCGCGAACGCGCTCTACGAGGGCCGGTACCCGCTCGTCTCGGCGCTCTCGCGCCCGGTGATCGCGGAAGCCGTTGCGGAGGTCGCGCTCGAGCTCGACGCCGAGGCGGTCGTCCATGGCTGCACCGGCAAGGGCAACGACCAGCTCCGCTTCGAGCTCGCCTTCAAGGCGAAGTACCCGGGCGTGACCGTGATCGCTCCGCTTCGCGACAAGATCTGGACGCGCGACGAGGAGATCGCCTTCGCCGAGGCGCGCGAGATCCCGGTGGAGGCGAGGGTGGAGAAGCCGTACTCGATCGACGACAACCTCTTCGGCCGCGCGATCGAGGCTGGGATTCTCGAAGACGCGTGGGTCGCCCCGCCGGAGGACGCGTTCCTGCTCACCGCGCATCCGTCGAGCGCGCCCGCACCGGTCGACGTCGTCGTCGGCTTCGAGCAGGGTCTCCCGGTCACATTGGACGGGGAAGAGCTCGAGCTGCACGAGCTGATCGCCGCGCTCAACTCGCTAGCAGGCGCGTACGGGATCGGGCGGATCGACATGATCGAGAACCGCGCGATCGGGATCAAGAGTCGCGAGCTCTACGAGGCGCCCGCGGCGGTCGCGCTGATCGAGGCCCACCGCGCGCTCGAGGACGTCGTGCTGACGAAGGCGGAGGCGATCGCGAAACGCGAGCTCGAGCCGAAGTGGGCGAAGGTGCTCTACGACGGGCTCTGGTTCAGCCCGCTTCGCTCTGCGTACGACGCGTTCTTCGCCGCAACGCAATCGCTCGTGACCGGCGAGGTGCGGCTCTCGCTCCAGCCGGGCGTCGCGGTCGTCACCGGGCGCCGATCGGAGCACGCGCTCTACGCCGAGACGCTCGCGTCGTACGGCAACGGCGAGACCTTCCCGCACGAGGCCTCCGAGGGGTACATCCGGATCGCCGCGCTCGAGGTCGAGCTCGCCGCAGCCCGGGAACGGAGGCTCGCGCACGCATGACGCTCTGGTCGGGTCGTGTCGGGACGGGGCTTGCGCCGGAGGTGGAGGCGCTGCTTCGCGCCGACGACGCCGAGCTCTTCTTCTACGACATCGAGGCGACGCGGACGCATGCCCGCCGGCTGCAGGGCGCCGGCCTGCTGAGCGACGAGGAGCTCCGCGAAGCGGAGCGGCTGCTCGACGGGCTGACGTGGGAGCCGGGCGACGAGGACGTCCACACGCTGATCGAGCGACGGCTCGGCGACGTCGGGCGGAAGATCCACGCAGGCCGATCGAGGAACGACCAGGTCGCCGCCGCATTCCGGCTCTACGTCGCCGACGCATGCGCGGAGGCGGTCGAGAACGTCGAGCGCTTCGCGCGCGTCGTGCTGGACCGCGCGGAGCAGGAGGCGCAGACGCCGTTGCCCGGGTACACGCACCTGCAGCGCGCTCAGCCGGTGACCGTGGGCCACCACCTGCTGGCATGGGTCGAGATGCTCGAGCGTGACCGGGCGCGACTGCGCTTCGCGTGTTCGCAGGCGGGACCCTCACCGCTCGGCGCCGCAGCGCTCGCCGGCTCCACGCTTCCGCTTCCGGCGCCCGAGGGCGAGACGATGCGCAACTCGCTCGACGCCGTTGCCGACCGCGACTTCGCACTCGACTACCTCTATGCGTGCGCGATGCTCGCGTCGCATCTCTCGCGGATCGGCGAGGAGCTCGTGCTCTGGTCGACGAGCGAGTTCGCGTTCGTGCGGCTTCCCGAGCGCGCCGCGACGGGATCCTCGGCGATGCCGCAGAAGCTGAACCCCGACGTCGCCGAGCTGGTGCGCGGAAAGGCGGGCGCCGCGCTCGGGCGTCTCGCCGGACTGCTCGCCACGGTCAAGGGGCTGCCTCTCGCGTACAACCGCGACCTGCAGGAGGACAAACCACCGGTGTTCGCGGCGAGGCGCGACCTCCGCTTGAGTCTCGACGCGCTCGCGGTCCTCGTCGGCGAGCTGACGTTCGACCGGGGCCGCCTCGCGGCCGCATGCGCCGATCCGCTCCTCCTCGCGACCGACGCGGCCGAGCAGCTCGTCCAGCAGGGCGTCCCGTTCCGCGAAGCCCACGAGCGCGTTGCGGCCAGCGTGCGCGAGGGAACGTTCGCGCCGCCGAGCACACCCGGTCTGCGTGGCGCTCCGGGCCCCGGCGGCGTTGGCGACGCCCTGGCCGACGCACGCGCCCGCTTCTCCTAGTCCCCTCGACGTCCCTCTCGACCGGCAGTCCGAGCGTCTCCCACTGGCTCCACGAGCCCGGGTAGAGGCGCGCGTCGCGGCCTTCGAGCCAGAGACGGTGCACGATCGCGCTGGCCGTGACGCCCGAGCCGCAGTAGACGGCGAGCTCGCCGTCCGGGAGCTCCGGCAGGGACTCGTTCCACGGCGCGTTCCGAGCCCCCGGAATGCGGCCGGGGATCTTGTCGATCGGGTTCTCCTCGCCGCGCCAGCGCGAGGCCAGGCGCGCGTCGACCACGACGAGCTCGTCGCCCCGCTCGAGGATCTCGTCCGCGCCGATCGTGTCGCCGCTCCGCTCGCGCGGCACGAACGTCGTCGGCTCCACGTCTTCGTCGCCGGCTCGAAGCGCCCCTCCCCAGCTCTCGATCCCTCCGAGCAGCACGGCGCACTCGTCGTGACCGAAGTGGCGTAGCAGCCACCAGAGCCGCTCCGCGCCGCCCATGTTCCCGTACGCGACGACGTAGACGCCCTCCTCGATCCCGACGCGTGAGGCCGAGGCCGCGAAGCCGCGCGCGCTCGGGAGTGGGTGCCGCCCGGCGCCCTTCACCGAGAGGTCGGAGAGGTCGGCGTCCACGTCGAGGAACACCGCGCCGGGGATGTGCGCGGCCCGGTACAGCTCGCGGCCACGTGCCGGGTCGGCGAGGTCCCAGCGGCAGTCGACGAATCGGTACCTCACACCCGGACCGTAGACAACGTGACGGGATCGGCTCTCGGCGGCGTAGGACGACCATGAAACCTCTACGCGTCCTCATCGCCGCCGCACTCGTCCTCGCCACAGCAGCGCTGGCCGGCGTCGGCCAGCCTGACCAGGCTCGAGGCCAGGAGGCCGAAGGCCCCGCACGCTCGATCACGGCGTCGGGCATCGGCTCGGTGACGACCGTGCCCGATCGCGCGCACTTCTCGTTCGGCGTCCAGGCACAGTCGCGCACCGCGAGCCAGGCGCTCGAGGCCGCGGACGCCCAGCTTGGCCGCGTCGTCGCCGCGCTCCGCGAGGCGGGCGTCGCCCAGGCGGACATCCAGACCGAGCAGATCTCGCTCTCCCCGCAGACCTCGGAGGACGGGGTTGCGATCTCCGGGTACATCGCGGTCAGCTCCGTGTCCGCGCGAGTGCGGAACCTCGACCGCGCCGGCCCCGTGGTCGACGCGGCGGTCGCCGCGGGCGCGAACCAGGTCTACGGGCCGTCGCTGACCCGCTCCGACCAGAACGCGCTCTACCGGAACGCGCTCAAGGCTGCGTACGCGGACGCGCGCGCCAAGGCCGAGGCGCTCGCCGACGCGGCGGGCGTCACGCTCGGCGCGATGACCTCCACGGTCGAGGGCGGCGGCAGCGTGCCGATGCCTCTCGGAGCGGCCCGGGCCGAGGACGCGAACGCGACGATCGAGCCGGGGACGCAGGAGCTTCAGGCGTCGGTCACAGTCACGTTCGCGATCTCCTAGTTGGCGCCGTCTGGCCGGTGGAGTAGGGTGAGCGACTTCCATGGGACGCCGCGCGAAGACGCTGTCGATTACCAACGTCTTTACGCGCGTCCTTACGCGCTAGCCGGCGCTCAGCTCCCGCCCCGCCGGCTAGGTCGTCCGCATCAGGCGGGAAGCTCCTTTCCAGACACTCCGCTGAAGGGCGGCGCCCCTGGTCGACCCGACCCACCGAACCGAGCTCGACTCCTGCGGCATCGGCTTCGTCGCGGACCTGCACGCGCGGCCGTCGCGTGGAATCCTCGACGCAGCGCTCGAGGGGCTGCGGCGGATGCGTCACCGCGGCGCGGTTGCCGCCGACCGGAAGACCGGGGACGGCGCGGGCGTGCTGCTGCCGATCGCCCCGGCGCTCGTACCCGGACCGTGGTGCGGGCTCGCGATGGTCTTCCTGCGGGACGACGCTGCGCGCGCCGGCATCGAAGCGGCGTGTGAGGCCGAGGGGATCGGGCTCGCGGGCTGGCGGAAGGTTCCGGTCGACGCTGACGCGCTCGGCGAGGCCGCGCTCGCCACGAAGCCGCGGATCGAGCAGCTCGTCCTGATTCGCCCCCTCGGCCTCGGCCCGGACGAAGCCGAGACGCGCGCGTATCGCGCCCGTCGTCGGGCAGAGCGAGTCCGTGGCGCGTACGTCGCGTCGCTCTCGTTTCGCACCGTCACCTACAAGGCGCTGTGCGCGGCGGACCAGCTCGACGCGTTCTACGCCGACCTGCGCGACCCGTCGCTGGAGGTCCCCTTCGCGATCTTCCACCAACGCTTCTCGACGAACACGTCGCCCTCGTGGGAGCGCGCGCAGCCGTTCCGCCTCCTTTGCCACAACGGCGAGATCAACACGCTGCGCGGCAACGTCGCGTGGATGCACGCGCGCGAGGCGCAGCTCGGCGACGAGCTGCTCGCGCCCGTGCTCGACGAGTCCGGCTCCGACTCCGCGATGCTCGACAACGCGGTCGAGCTCCTCACGCGAAGTGGCCGCGACATCCGTCATGCGATGGCGATGCTCCTGCCGCCGGCGTGGCAGCGCGATCCCGAGCTCGAGCCGGAAGTGCGCGCGTTCCACCGCTACCACGCCGGGCTGATCGAGCCCTGGGACGGACCGGCAGGCGTTGTGTTCACCGATGGGCGCGTGGTCGGCGCCGCGCTCGACCGCAACGGGCTGCGGCCGCTTCGCTATGCGATCACCGAGGACGGCCTCGTGGCGTGCGCGTCGGAGGCCGGCGCGATCCCACTGCCCCACGGTGCGCACGTGCGCCGCGGGAAGCTCGGTCCGGGCGAGATGCTCGCCGTCGACGCGGCCGGGACCGGGGTCGAGTTCGATGCGGACGTCAAGCGCAGGCTGGCTGCTCGCCGCCCGTACCTGCGCTGGCTCGCGGTCGGGCGGCGCGCGCTCGACGCGGGCGAGCCCGTGCTCCCGCAGGCGGGCGACCTTAGACCGCGTCAGGTGCTGGCGGGCTACACGCGCGAGGACCTCTCGTTGGTGCTGCGACCCGCCGCAGCGAACGGCCACGAGCCGATCTCGTCGATGGGAGACGACACTGCGCTGCCGCCGCTCGCTGGGCGCGCGAGGCCGCTCTACTCGTTCTTCCGCCAGCGCTTTGCGCAGGTGACGAACCCGGCGATCGACCCGCTGCGGGAGCGCAGCGTGATGTCGCTCGAGACGCTCGTCGGCGCGCGCTCTCCGCTGCTCGAGGAGCGTCCCGAAGGCGCGAAGCTCGTCGAGCTCGAGAGCTTCTTCCTCTACCCGTCCGCACTCCCTTGCTGCGCGCGAAGGTCCTCGACGCCACGTTCGGCGACGAGTGCCTCGCCTCCGCCTGCGGCAGGCTCGCCTCCGACGCCGTCGCCGCGGCGCGCGGCGGCGCGGAAGTCCTGCTGCTCGACGACGCGGCGACCGCTGAGGGGCGCTTCCCTCTCCCTGCGCTCCTTGCGGTCGCCGCCGTCCACCGCGCGCTTGTCGAGGCCGGTCTTCGCACCTCGACATCGCTCGTCGTGGCGAGCGATGAGCCGCGAGAGGTGCACCACTTCGCCTGCCTCCTCGGTTACGGCGCCGACGCGATCTGCCCGCGCCTCGCGCTCGACACCGTGGCCGACCTCGGTGCAGCGGACAAGCTCGGCGGCGCCACGCCGGAGGATGCGCAGCGAAGCTTCCGCCGCGCCGTCGAGGCCGGGGTCCTCAAGGTGATGGCGAAGATGGGCATCTCGGACGTCGACTCCTATCGTGGCGCCGAGGTGTTCGAGGCGATCGGGCTGGCGGACGACGTGCTCCGCGCGTGCTTCCCGCATACCCCTGCGACGATCGGCCCCGTCGGGTTCGCAGAGCTCGAGCGCGAGGCGCGCGCGCGGCACGAGGCGGCCCGCTCGGAGAAGCCGGAGCTCGAGAGCCCTGGGTACGTCAAGTTTCGTAAGGGAGGCGAGCGGCACGCCTCGAACCCCGACGTCGTCGCCGCGCTGCAGCGGGCCGCGGCCCACAAGCTCCGCGCGGCGGTCAACGGCACCGGCTGGGACGACTACGAGCGGTTCGCGCAGCTCGTGAACGAGCGCGAGCCGCTCGAGCTCCGCGACCTGCTCGAGCTCGTTCCCGCCGCCGAGCCGATTCCACTCGAGCAGGTCGAGCCGGCAGAGTCGATCCTGCGGAGGTTCTCGAGCGGCGGCATGTCGCACGGCTCGCTCTCCGCCGAGGCCCACGAGACCGTGGCGATCGCGTTCAACCGGCTCGGCGCCCGCTCGAACTCGGGTGAAGGCGGCGAGGACCCCGACCGCTTCGGCGACGAGCGAAACTCCCGCATCAAGCAGGTCGCCTCGGCGCGCTTCGGCGTGACCGCGCGCTACGCCGTCTCCGCCGAGGAGCTCCAGATCAAGATCGCGCAGGGGTCGAAGCCGGGCGAGGGCGGTCAGCTCCCGGCGCACAAGGTCAGCGACGAAATCGCACGGCTGCGGCATACGCGCCCAGGGATCGAGCTGATCTCGCCGCCGCCGCACCACGACATCTACTCGATCGAGGACCTCGCGCAGCTCGTCTTCGACCTGAAGCAGGTGAACCCGCGAGCGGACGTCTCGGTCAAGCTCGTCTCCGAGGCCGGCGTGGGGTTGGTCGCGGCCGGCGTGGTGAAGACGCTCGCCGACGTCGTGCACGTCGCGGGGGCCGACGGTGGGACGGGCGCCAGCCCGCTCTCGTCGATCAAGAACGCCGGCGCGCCGTGGGAGCTCGGGCTCGCCGAGACGCAGCGGACGCTCGTCGTCGAGGGCCTGCGAGGACGCGTTCGCGTTCGCGTCGACGGCGGGCTGAAGACCGGCCGGGACGTGATCGTCGCGCTGCTGCTCGGGGCGGACGAGGTCTCGTTCGGGACGGCGGTGCTGCTCGCTCAGGGCTGTCTAATGGTGCGCTCGTGCCACCTCGACACCTGCCCTGTCGGGATCGCGACGCAGCGTCCCGAGTTGCGCGCGAAGTTCGCGGCGACGCCGGAGCAGGTCATGGCCTATCTCCGCTTCGTCGCCGAAGAGGTGCGGCGCTACCTCTCGATCCTCGGTCTCGAACGGCTCGAAGACGCGGTCGGCCGCGCCGACCTGCTGCGTCCGACGATGGATGCGCCGCTGGCGGTCGAAGAGCTCCTCGGCAACGGGGGCGGGTACGCAGGCGAGCCGCAGCTCCACGCCCCCGGTGGTGAGCTCGGCGAGCTCATGGTCGACGACGCGAAGCCAGCGCTCGAAGAGGCGCGCCTCCTCGACCTGCGCTACCCGATCTGCAACTCCGACCGCGCCGTCGGAGCACGTCTCGCGGGCGAGATCGCGTCGCGGTTCGGAAGCGGGGCTCCGCCCGGCCGCATCCGCGTCGGCTTCTCCGGCAGCGCGGGGCAGAGCTTCGGTGCGTTCCTGACCGACGGCATCCGGCTCGCGCTCGACGGCGAAGCGAACGACTACGTCGGCAAGAGCATGGCGGGCGGGAGGATCGTCGTGCGGCCGCCCGCCGGCGACGCAGGAGATCCCGTGCTCGTCGGCAACACCGTCCTCTACGGCGCGACGGGAGGCGAGCTGTACGTCGCCGGTCGCGCCGGCGAGCGCTTCGCCGTGCGGAACTCGGGCGCGAGCGCGGTCGTCGAAGGCGTCGGCGACCACGCGTGCGAGTACATGACGGGCGGCACGGTCGTCGTGCTCGGCGAGGTCGGCCGGAACGCCGGCGCGGGCATGAGCGGCGGCGAGCTGTACGTCTTCGACTCCGAACGCCTCGCGCGGCGGGCCAACGAGGACGTCGTCCTTCGGGCCGCGACCCCCGGCGAGCTGCTCGGCGTCCGCGAGCTGGTCGAGCGACACGAACGCTCGACTCGCTCCGTGCGGGCGGCCGACGTGCTCGCGCGGTGGGACGAGCTGGCGGCGCGCTTCGTGCGCCTGGCTCCGCGCAGCGCCCAGGCCGAGACAGCGCAGAGCACCGGCTAGCGGGAGGCGGGGTCGAGCCCCGCCTCCCGCCGCCTTCGATCAGGACCCTTCGAGCGCCGGCTCGGCATGCGGGTGCGCGTGCGCCGGTGCGCTGCGCGCGTGCGCGAGCCCGAGGTGGCCGTGGCTCTCGGTGCCGTAGCCGCCGGGAACCGGGATGTAGAACTCGGGATAGCCCCACATGCCGTGCTCCGAGACGTCGAGCCCGGCGGTCTCGACCTCGGGCTCCACGCGGATCCCGAACAGCTTCTTCATCGTCCAGAGCGAGCCGAACGAGGCGCTGAACGTGAAGATCCCGACCGCGAGCAGGCCGAGTGCCTGCACGCCGAGCTGGTGGAAGCTGCCCGTGTACCAGAGCCCTCCGGTGCCGGTCGCCAGGTTGTCGGCGAGCGCCGGCACCGCGAAGATCCCCGTCGCGAGGGTGCCCCAGACGCCTGCCAGCCCGTGCACCGAGACGGCGCCGATCGGGTCGTCGACGCGGAGCCGCTCGACCCCGAGCACGCCGAGGACCGCGATCGAGCCCGCGACGGCGCCGATCACGATCGCCGCCCACGGCGCGACGAAGCCCGAGGCGGCGGTGATCGCGACGAGCGCGGCGATCACGCCGTTCAGCATCATCGAGAGGTCGGGTTTCTTGATCACGATCCACGAGACCGCCACCGCGCCGAGCGCGCCGGCGGCGGCCGCGACGTTGGTCGTCAGCGCGACGTACGCGAAGTAGCCGAGCTTCTCGCCGGTGACGACCCCGAGCGTCGAGCCCGGGTTGAAGCCGAACCACCCGAACCACAGGATGATCACCCCGAGCGTGACGAACGCCATGTTGTGGCCGGGGATCGCGTTCGGCTTGCCGTCTGCGCCGAACTTCCCGATGCGCGGCCCGAGCAGCAGCGCACCGGCGAGCGCGGCGAGCGCGCCCTGGTAATGCACGACCGTCGATCCGGCGAAGTCCTGCATGCCCCGAGCGAAGAGCCAGCCGTCCGGGTGCCAGATCCAGTGCGAGACGACGGAGTAGATGAGCGTGAAGACCACGCCGAAGGCGAAGTACACCCAGAGCTTGGTGCGCTCCGCCATCGCTCCCCAGACGATCGCCAATGCGACCGCGGCGAAAACGACCTGGAAGAGGTAGCCCGCGCCGGCCGGGATCGTGGTGAACCAACTGAACGGCGATGCGCCGATCGCGAGCAACTCGTCGACGGAAGGGACGAACCCGGACCCCCCGACGATCGCGTTGCCCCCGTCGCCGAACGCGATCCCGTAGCCGACGAGGTAGTAGACGATCGAGGCGATCCCGAGCACGAGCACGTTCTTGGCCGCCACGTGCCCGACGTTCTTCATTCGCGTCAGCCCGGCCTCGAGGAACGCGAAGCCGGCCTGCATGAACATCACGAGGATCGCCGCGACGACGACCCAGATCGTGCTCGCGGCGATCACGAGCTCCTTGTTGGTCAGGGTCATGCGACCTCTACCTCCTCGAGGCTGCTGCCGGTTCGGTTGTGTGTGACGTTGGCCACGGGGGTCGTCCACACCAGCCCGTCGCCCGACTCGTTGCCGCTTCGAGCCGCATCGGCGGCGGCGGCCACGACGGCCTGCGCGATCTCGTCCGGCACGACGAACGTGAGCAGCGCCTTCGGGAGGAAGCGCGACTCGAACACGCGGCCGCGGTACTCGTGTGTGATGCCCCGCTCGCGCCCGTGCCCGATCGCCTCGACGACGGTGACGCCCACGTGACCCGTCTCCTCCTCGACCGCGTCGATCACCGTTTCGACGCGCTCGCGGATGACCACTGCTTCGACCTTGACCATCAGGCGATCCCCTCCTTGCTTCGTCGTTCCAGGAAGACGACGTCGCGCCAGGCGCCGTCGAGTTGACCGATCCGTTCGCGGACGCCGACGACTCGGAAGCCGCAGGACAGGTGGAGCCGGAGGCTGGCGAGGTTCTCGGGGAAGACGCCCGTCTGGATCGTCCAGATTCCGGCGGCCTCGGCCTGCCGCACGAGCTCGCTCGAGGAGCGCTCGGCCGACGCCCTGCGACTGCGCGCCACGCGCGACGTAGACGGAGTTCTCGGCGACCCCTCGGTAGACACAACGGCCCGAGACCGGCGTGAGCGCCGCCCAGCCGACGACCTCGTCGTCGCGGCGCGCGACGAGCCGGGGGTCGGCGAGGTGCGCGGCGTCCCACTCGTCCCACGCTGGGAGGTCGGTCTCGAACGTCGCGTTGCGCGACTCGATCCCCTCGGCGTAGATCGCGCTCACCGCCGGCCAGTCACCGGCGGTGAGCGCGTCCACGCGGACTTCGACGACCGTTCGGATCACGCGTCGAAGTAGAGGGAGAACTCGGCCGGGTGCGGGCGCAGGCGCACCGGGTCGACCTCGTTCTCGCGCTTGTAGTCGATCCACGTGCGGATCAGCCCCTCGCTGAACACGCCGCCCGCCGTCAGAAACTCGTGGTCGCGCTCGAGCGCGTCGAGCGCCTCCGCGAGCGACCCGGGCACCTGCGCGACACCGCGGTCCTCTTCGAAGAGATCCCAGTCGGCTGGCTCACCGGCGTCGAGGCCCTTCGCGATCCCGTCGAGGCCGGCCATCAGCATCGCCGAGAACGCGAGGTACGGGTTCGCCGCGGCGTCCGGGCAGCGGAACTCGATCCGCTTCGCCTTCGGCGAGTCGGAGTACATCGGGATCCGGATGCACGCGGAGCGGTTGCGCTGCGAGTAGACGAGGTTGACCGGAGCCTCGTAGCCGGGCACGAGCCTGCGGTATGAGTTCGTCGTCGGCGCGCAGAACGCGAGCAGCGCAGGCGCGTGTGCCAACAGCCCGCCGATGTACGCGCGTGCGAGCTGCGAGAGCCCCGCGTAGCCGGACTTGTCGGCCATCAGCGGCGTCCCCTCCTTCCAGAGGGACTGGTGCGTGTGCATGCCCGAGCCGTTGTCGCCGAAGATCGGTTTCGGCATGAACGTCACCGTCTTGCCCGCGGCCCGTGCGACGTTCTTGACGACGTACTTGTAGGTCATGACCTGGTCGGCCATGCGGACGAGCGGCCCGTACTTCAGGTCGATCTCGCACTGGCCGGCCGACGCGACCTCGTGGTGGTGGAACTCGCACTCGATCCCGAGCTGCTCGAGGGTGAGCACCATGCGCGTCCGCAGGTCGTGCAGCGTGTCGTGCGGCGCGGGCGGGAAGTAGCCTTCCTTCTCGCGGATCGTGTTGCCGAGCCCAGGCTTGCCGGAGTTCCAGTAGCCCTCGGCCGAGTCGACCGAGTAGTGCGACGCGTTCGGCCCGAGCTCGTAGGAGACCTCGTCGAAGACGAAGAACTCGCACTCCGGCCCGATGTACGCGGTGTCCGCGATCCCGGTCGAGCGCAGGTACTCCTCGGCGCGCTTCGCGACGATGCGCGGGTCCCGGTCGTAGGCCTCGCCCGTCAACGGGTCGCGGATCTCGCAGACGAGCGAGAGCGTCGACGCCTCGGTGAACGGATCGAGGATCGCGCTCGTGGGGTCGGGCACCAGCAGCATGTCCGACTCGCTGATCCCCTGCCAGCCGCGAATCGAGGAGCCGTCGAAGCCGAGGCCCTCGTCGAAGGCGGACTCGTCGAACGACGTGATCGGCAGCGTCATGTGCTGCCAGCGGCCGAACAGGTCGCAGAACTTCAGGTCGACCATCTGGGCGAGCGTCTCGGTCGCCCACTCCAGCGCCTCGCGCGCGTCCGGCTGCGTGCCGTTCGCGAGATAGCGCTTCGTCTCGATCTCCGCCATTGCCGTCCCTCCCATGTGTCGGACCACGAAAAAAGGCCCCAGGACGTGATGTCCTGAGGCCCCATTGCCTCGGCCGACGCCTTCGGCGGCGGCGACCTGGGCGGCACACTAGCGAAGCGGGCGGACGTGTCAAGATCGACCTGTGTCGAACATCTGGTCGGACGAGTGGGAGTCCCTCGGCGAGAGCGAGTGGGAGGCGGGCACGAAGTCGACGCGGCTGCCTCGCGGTGACGTGCTCGGCGCGACCGTCTACGAGCTCCCGCCGGGAGGCCGGAGCACGTACCACTTCCACCACGGCTCCGAGGAGCTCCTGATCGCGCTCCGCGGCCGACTTACGCTGCGCACGCCCGAAGGCGAGCGTGAGCTCGAGGAGGGGGAGGTCGTCCACTTTCCGAGCGGCCCCGCGGGTGCGCACGAGCAGCTCAACCGAACCGACGACCCGGTCCGGTATCTCGTCATGGGCAACCGCGTGAGCCCCGAGGTCGTCGAGTACCCGGACACGCGGCAGATCACCGCGCAGGGCCGCCACGCGTCGCAGACCGGCGAGCGACTGTGGTTGATCCACGGTCTCGACCCCGACTAGCCAGCTGCGCAAGACGCGAATCCGCTTGCGCGGATCCGCGACGCGCCAGCCCTAAAGGCGGCCGCTTCGCGGCCGCTGCCGCAGCGATTTCACATCAAGCCTCTAGTCGGGCTAGCGCACAGCCGAAGCGGCTGCTAGCCTCGTTGACCTGATGTTGCTCCGAACGGCCTGACCAGCTTCACCGGCGCCACGCGCTCCTCCTGAGAGCGCGGCTCACGCTCGCCACGTCTCGCCCGTTCACGTATGCAAAGGAGCAACAGATGTTGGACACAGAAGCACTGACCACCACGCCCGACGCGCGCAGCAACGGCGCGGTGACGGCGGTCGAGGTCGTCGACCTCCGCAAGGAGTTCATCCGCCGCAAGCGCCGCGGGCGGTTCCGACGTGAGCGAAAGAGGGTCGCCGCGCTCGACGGGGTCTCGTTCACGATGCTGAAGGGCGAGACCCTGGCGATCCTGGGCCAGAACGGCTCCGGGAAGTCGACGCTCGTCCGCCTGCTCTCGACCTTGCTGCTGGACGACGGCGGCCAGGTGACGATCTTCGGGCACGACGTCGCCACCGACCACCGAGCGGTGCGGCGGCTGGTGAACCGCGTCTCCGTCGAGGCGAGCTTCTTCAAGAAGATGTCGGCGATCGAGAACCTCAGCTACGCGGCCCGCTACTACGGGATGGCGCCGTCGCAGACGCGCGACCGGATCCCGGAGATCCTCCAGCGGGTGCGGTTCCCGAAGGACCGGCTCACCGACTCGATGGAGAACCTCTCGCGCGGGACGCAGCAGAAGGTCGCGCTCGCGCGGGCGCTCCTCACCTCGCCGGTGCTGCTCCTGCTCGACGAGCCGACGACCGGGCTCGACCCGCGCTCGAAGCTCGAGGTGCAGGAATTCATTCGCGAGATCCGGACGACCCACGACGCGACGGTGCTGCTCTGCACGCACGACCTCGCCGAGGCGGAGACGCTCGCCGAGCGAATCGGCATCCTCGACAAGGGAAAGCTGATCGCGCTCGCGCCGGCAGACGAGCTGAGGCACCGCTACGACGCGGAGACGCTCGAGGAGGCGTTCTTCAAGGCGACCGGCAAGACGATCGAGGACGAAGAGGAAGGAGACGACGAGTGAAGGGCGCAGCCGCAACGATGAGGGCCGAGCTGATCGGCCTCGCCGGCGTCGTCGAGCGCAACGTCTACCTGACGAAGCGGTACTTCATGTGGGACGTCGCCTTCTTCCTCTGGACCGTCGCGAACACGCTCACGATCGTCTTCATCGCGAAGGGGATCGAGGCGACCGGCGGGGAGATCGACGTGAACCGCACGACGACGACCCTGCTGATCGGCGCCGTGATCTGGGCCTACCTCGGGATCATCTTCGAGTTCCTGACGGAGACGGTCGCCTGGGAGCGCTGGGAGGGGACGATTGAGTACACGTTCATGGCGCCGCTCTCCCGCGCGATGCATCTCGCGGGGCAGGGCGTGTTCGCGATCATCTACGGCCTTGCGCGGGCGATCCTCCTGTTCGTGGTCGTCGCGCTCTTCTTCGATCTGAGCCTCCCGAACGCGAACTATCTCGCCGCGCTCATCGTCGTCGCGATCGCGTCGATCTCCTTCATCGGGATCGGGATGATGACCTCGGTGATGCCGCTGATCTCGCCGGAGAAGGGCATGCAGCTCGGGTTCATCGGTCAGGGGATCCTGCTCGTCGTCTCCGGTGTCTACTACCCGGTGGAGGTGCTGCCGCAGTGGATGCAGTGGATCGCGAAGATCTCGCCCGCCACGTACGCGTTCGAGGGCTCGCGCGACGCGATCATGGACGGAGCCGGAATCGCCGAGATGTGGGACGAGATCTGGCCGCTGCTCATCATCGGGGCCGTCTCGGTCCCGCTCGGGCTCTGGGTGTTCTCCGTCGGTGAGCGGTACGCCAAGCGGCACGGAAAGCTCAAGCGCTCCGGCTAGAGGGCCGAAGATCCTCGCGCCCTTCCGGGTGCGGGACTTCGCTCTCTACTGGACCGCCCGGACCGTCTCGTTCCTCGGCGACGGCATGATGAGCGTCGCGTTGCCGTGGCAGGTCTACGAGCTCTCCAACTCGCCGACTGCGATGGGGCTCGTCGGCGGGCTGGAGACGGCAGCGATCCTCGCGTTCGTGCTGCTCGGCGGAGTGGCCTCCGATCGCCTGGAGCGCAAGAAGGTGATCATCGTCGCCGACGTCGTCCGCGCCGCCGCTGCCGGCGCCGTCGGCGTGCTCGCGATCACGGGCGACCTCGAGCTCTGGCACGTCTGCGTCATGGCGGCCGTCTTCGGCGTGGGCCAGGCGTTCGCCGGCCCCGCGTTCGGCTCGATCGTCCCGCAGCTCGTGCCCGAGGACCTGCTCGTACAGGCGAACTCGGCGCTCTTCACGGTCAACCCGCTCGCGTTCCTCTTCGTCGGGCCGGCGCTCGGCGGGTTCGTGATCGCCGCGGCCGGCACGGGCATCGCGTTTTTGGTCGATGCCGCCTCGTTTGCCCTCGGGGCGGTCGCGATCGCGCTGATCGCCGCACGCCCGGCCGCGCGGATCCTCGAGGACGGCGATCGGCGCACGATCGTCCAGGACATCCGCGAGAGCTTCAGCTACGTGCGCCGGCGGGTGTGGCTCTGGGGCACCTTGAGCTGGGAGCTGCTCGTGCTCCCGCTGGCCTGGGGGCCGTACGTCGTCCTGCTCCCGTTCTTCGTCAAGAACGAGCTCGGCGGCGACGCCGGAGAGCTCGGCCTCGTCTTCTCGGCCGGCGGTGCCAGCTCGGTGCTGATGGCGCTCCTGATCTCGCAGCTCGGCATCCCGCGCCGGCACATCGCCTTCATGTTCGCCGCGTTCGGCCTCGGTGCCGTCGATCTGGCGATCTACGCGCTCACGAACGCCACGTGGCAGGCGATGGTCGTCGCCTTCGTCGCCAGTTGCGGCTGGACCGGTGGGATCGTCACGTGGAACACGCTGCTCCAGCGGGCCGTGCCGGCTGAGATCCTCGGCCGGGTGCGGAGCCTGGACTGGCTGGCGGCGACCGCGCTCGTGCCGTTCTCCTTCGTGATCGTCGGGCCGCTCGCCGACTGGGCGGGGGTCAGGCCGGTCATGGTCGGCTGCGGCGTCCTGGGCGCGATCTTCACGGTCGGCGCCTTCCTCCTCCCGGGCATGCGGGACACCGAGGGGAAGGTCTCCCTGGCGAGCGGGTAGACTCCGGCGGTCCGGTAGGCGACGATGCCTCGGGCGCGACGGTCGCGCCTGGGGCTTTTTGCGTTTAGGAGGCGAACATGGCGCAGGTGGAAACGCAGAACAGGGCGACGTCGAACGAGGACTCCCGCAAGGAGGTCCTCCGGCGCGTCGAGAAGGAGAAGGCGGAGTTCGTGCTGCTCTGGTTCACGGACCTCGAGGGGCACCTCAAGAGCTTCGCGATCACGCCCGACGAGCTCGAGGCGGCGCTCGACGACGGGATGGGCTTCGACGGCTCGTCGATCACCGGGTTCAACGCGATCGAGGAGTCGGACATGGTCGCGATCCCCGACCCCGAGACCTTCCAGATGATGCCGTGGAAGGAAGGCGAGACCCGCGTCGCACGGATGATCTGCGACGTCGTCACTCCGGACGGCAAGCCGTACGACGGCGACCCGCGCTACGTCCTGCGCCAGGCGCTCGCGCGGATGGAGTCGATGGGCTTCGACACCTTCAACGTCGGGCCCGAGCTCGAGTACTTCCTCTTCAAGTCGGATACCGGCACCGAGACGCTCGACGAGGGCGGGTACTTCGCGATGACGACGATGGACGCGGCCGGTGAGCTGCGCAACGAGACGATCCGGGCGCTGACCTCGGTCGGGATCCCGGTCGAGTACCACCACCACGAGGTCGGCCCGTCCCAGCACGAGATCGACATGCGCTTCTCGCCCGCGCTCGAGATGGCCGACCACACGATCACCTACCGGCTGATCGTCAAGGAGGTCGCGAAGAAGGCGGGCTTCCACGCAACCTTCATGCCGAAGCCGATCTTCGGCGAGAACGGCTCGGGGATGCACACCCACCAGTCGCTCTTCAGCGAGGGGCGAAACGCGTTCTTCGACGCCGACGACGAATGGCATCTGAGCGACGTCGGCAAGGCGTTCATCGCGGGGCAGTTGCGCCACGCGCGCGAGCTCTCGGCCGTCTTCGCGCAGTGGATCAACTCGTACAAGCGGCTCGTGCCGGGCTACGAGGCGCCGGTCTACGTCGCCTGGTCGCGACGCAACCGCTCCGCGCTGATCCGGATCCCGCTCTACAAGCCGGGGGCCGAGGAGGCGACGCGTGCCGAGCTTCGGTGCCCGGATCCGGCCTGCAACCCCTACCTCACCTTCGCGGCGCTCCTGCAGGCCGGACTCGAGGGGATCGAGCAGGGCTACGAGCTGCCCGAGCCGATGGAGACGAACCTGTACCACTTGACCGCCGAGCAGCGGCGTGAACGCGGGATCGTCTCCCTGCCGGAGACCCTCGGCGAGGCGATCGACGAGATGGCCCAGTCCGAGCTGATGCGAAAGGCGCTCGGCCCGCACATCTTCGACCGCTACGTCGAGCTGAAGCGCAAGGAGTGGGACGAGTACCGCGTCCAGCTCACCGAGTGGGAGATGAAGAAGTACCTCGCCGTCCTCTAGGCGCAGCGCCCGAATTAAGAGATGATCACGTTTCCGGTCTGCACGCTCTGCGGCGAACAGGCCGGCAACTGACGGCCGATCGCGGGGCGCGCCAATGGTCGCCCCGTGGTCGTTCCGGGGTCGGCCGAGCTTGAGCTCTGCCGCGGAGGGCGGGCTCTGCCCGCCCGTCGAGTCACGGCGGCGAAAGGAACGCCGGGTAGCCGTTCAAGCCGAAAGTCCGAAGGACTTTCGGCTTACAAGAAGCTCTGGACGTTCTCGCGCGGGACGCGGAGGCCGATCACGCCGCTGGTGGCGTCGATCTGCTCGATTGCGTCTGCGGGAACGAGGTGGCGCCGGCGCCCGAAGAAGCCTTTACGGACAGAGATCGCGTCCGGCTCGTCGGGGCGGGTGCCGTACATGGGCGACTCGACCTTGCCGAGAACCCGTCCGCGGGAGTCGGCGACGATGTACCCCATCGTCCGGCGGAGGTCGTAGGCGAGGGCGCTCATTGGTTTGAACCTATTCCCCGCCTGTGGGCAAATTCCCCTCTCCGCGGTAAGGATTCTGTTAGCCCCGATCTGTCGGTCACCTGGTGGGCAAAAGGCGCTTTGGGGGCCAGGTGGGGAGAGGATGAGACAGACCTGCGGCCCATCCGCCTCATTGGAAGAACCTGACCCCCGCTTACTGTTCGAGGCGCAGGCGCTAGTCCTCCACCGAGTCGAGCCCTCCTAGTCGGGCTTCGTGGTCATCGCCCAGACGGCGACCACGTACGCCGCGAGGACGATCGTCGTCAGCACCGTGCCGATCCGGACGAGGAGGCTCGGGCCGGGCTGAGCGGCGCTGCGCATGCGTCGAACGCCGATGCCCGTAAGGACGATCGAGATGAGGAGGAGCAAGCCCCCGGGCTCTGAAGTGATGTAGCCGATCTCGATCCAGGCCGGCTCGAGGTCGTCGAAGCCCTCCTTCGAAGCGATCCACTGGGCGGCAATGAACATCAGCCACCAGGATGGGAACGCAACCGCGAGGAGCGACCAGAAACCGAGCCGTGAGAGCGTGGCCGAATCGCGACTCCACCCGAGCCAGAGTGCCGCCACAGCGCAGGTCAGGCCGCCGATGAGCAGCATCGCGCCTAGCACGTGCAGCAGCAGTGGGAAGTTCCAGTCTTCCGGCCGGATCGCGGCGAGCACGCTCATGCGCCCGGCTTGTAGATCATGTCGACGAGGATCAGGAGGGTGGTGAGGGACGAGGCGATTTGCAGCCAGACGAGCCTAGTCCGGCTTGGCGCTCATCGCCCAAACCGCGACGATGTAGCCGGCGAGCATGAGCGCCGTCAGGACGGCGCCGACCCTGGTCAACGTGCTCTGCTGAGCCCCAGAGCGTCGCAGGCGCCGCGAGCCGATCCCGGTCACGAGCAGGCTGATCAGGAGGACGAGCGCACCTAGATCGGACGTGATGAAGCCGATGCCGACCCACACGTGGTCGGGCTGGTCGTCGAGGTGCTCCCTGACGTAGGTCCATTCGCCGCCGACGCGCATCAAGACGAAGGCGGGTAGGGCGACGAAGAGCAGCGTTCGAAAGGCGAAGCGCGTATAGGGCGCGGCGTCCCGTCTCCAGCCGAGCAGCAGTGCCGTGACTGCGGTCGTGAGCGAGCCCACGAGCAACATCGCGCCCAGCACGTGCACGAGGAGAGGGAAGTTCCACTCGTCAGGTCTGATCGTGGCCAGCATTCAGACTCCCGGCTTGTAGATCATGTCGATGAGAATCAGGAAGACGGCGAGAGACGAGACGATGTTCAGCCACATCGCGTTCCTGTTGGTCAACAGCGCGCGCAGCTCCGGGTTCGGTTCGGCTCCCCGGTTCTCGGCGACGAGCCGCTCGGCGACCTTCGCCGCCTCGGCGTACGTCTTTCCGCCGCGTTGACCCGTGCCCGCGCTGATCGCCCAGAGCACGATTGCCGCGAGGATCCAGCCGTCCCACACCTGGTAGGCGTCGAAGTCGATCGCGAGCCAGATCCCGAAGATGAGCGTCCCGAGCGTCCCGACGATGATCAGGACGTTCGCGGGCTTCGCGACCCGGAAGTAGCGCACGGAGTCGACCGGTCGCTCGACGTTTCGAGCGGCGATTGCGATCGTCCAGTAGACGACGAGAGCGGCCACGAGCGCGAACGCGCTTGCGACGTGGAGGAAGAGCAGCCAGTCGGAGAACGTCACCGCACGCAAACCTATGACATCGGGCGAACGGGCACAATCGGCAGGTGGACGAGAGCGCCCGGCATCTTCGGCTCCTGACCGAGACCATCGCGGCGGTCAACTCCTCGCTCGACCTCGAGGAGATGCTGGGGCTGATCGCGCGGCGCGTCCCCGACGCGCTCGAGGCGGACGCATGCTTCGTGTACCTCTACGACGAGCCGACGGACGAGCTCGTCCTCCGTGCGACGCACGGGTCGCACGTGGAGGAGCTGACGCGGACGCCTCGCATGCGGCGCGGCGAGGGAATCACCGGGACGGCTGCGTCGGAGCGCGCGCCGGTGATGATCGCGGCGCAGGCGCATCTCGATCCTCGCTTCAAGCCGTTTCCGAACCTTCCCGAGGACGAATACGAGTCGATCCTCGCTGTGCCGATCCTCGCGCGCGACGGGCGGCTCGAGGGCGCGCTCAACATCCGCACGATCAACCCGCGCGAGTTCACGGAGAGCGAGATCGACCTGCTGCTCGCGATTGCGACGCAGGTCGCGCAGTCGATCGAGCACGCGCAGCTGTACGCGCAGGCTCAGCTGCGCGTCCACGAGCTCGAGTCGCTGGCCCGCATCTCCGAGGCCGTGTCGGAGTCGCTCTACCTCGAGGAGTCGCTCGAGGCGATCGTCAGGACGACGATCGCCGCCGTCGGGGCGACCGGCGCCGCGCTCGTCCTGGAGGACGGGAAGATCGCGTGGCCTGAAGGTCGGTCCGGAGCCTACGCAGTGCGCCTGCCGCTGCGCTGGAAGCGTCGACAGATCGGCGAGCTCGTGTGCGATCGCGACGCGCCGTTCACGGACGAGGAGACCGCGCTGCTCGCGTCGATCGCGTCGCACGCCGCGGTGGCGCTGGAGCACGGGCGCGCAGTGATGCGCGGCGTGCTCGCCCAGGAGATCCACCACCGCGTCAAGAACAACCTGCAGACGGTCGCGTCGCTACTGCGGCTGCAAGCCCGCGCGGCCGATCTCGACCCGAGGAAGGCGCTCGAGGACTCGGTCAAGCGGGTGCTCGCGATCGCGGCGGTGCACGAGGTGCTGATGGAGCGGCGGGAGGAGGAGGTCGAGCTCGCCGAGCTCGTCGACCGGCTGCGCGCGATGCTCGTCCAGGGTCTCTCCTCGGGCAGGTCGGTTGAATCGGCCCTCGAGCCGGTGCAGCTCGCGGGCGACCGGGCGACGGCGCTCGCGCTCGTATTCAGCGAGCTCTTCCAGAACGCTTTGGAGCACGGCGGACCCGCGGTCCGCGTCGAGCTGGGTCGCCGCGACGGCGACGTCGTGCTCGCGATCAGCGATGACGGAGAGGGGATCGAAGCCGATCCGGAGACCGGCACCGGCCTCGCCATCGTCGGTGCGCTTGTGAAGGACGAGCTCGGGGGGACCCTCGCGCTCGACTCGAACGGCGCGGGCCTGCGGGCAGTCGTGACCTTTCCGGCCTAGCCGCCGGTGTCAGACACCGGTGTGGAAAACAACGGGCGAAGGGCAGGGGACACGGCCGGAGGCGAGACCCCCGGTGTCAGACACCGGGGGTCGGCTCTGACCCTCGCGGCTGCCAGAGCTCGAAGCGGTTGCCCTCCGGGTCGCTGGCCCAGCCGAAGCGGCCGTTCTCGTCCTCCGAGGTCTTCTCGTCGACGGCGACCCCCGCCTCGCGGAGCTGCTCGAGCATCGCATCGAGGTCGCGGACGCGGTAATTCAGCATCCACTGCTGGCCCTGTGGCCAGTACTCGCTCTCCCCGGCGAAGATCGACCAGACCGTCGCGTCGCCCTCGTTCGCGACGAGCGCCACACCGCCCCAGTCCTGCACGTCGAAACCGAGGTGCGTGGCGTACCAGGCGCGCAAACGCTCAGGGTCGCGCGCGCGAAAGAACGTGCCGCCGATCCCGACCACGCGCTCCACGCCGGCGACCCTACACTCGGCCGGTGCGGATCCTCATCGCCGAGGACGAGACGATCATCCGCCTCGACCTGCGCGACCTGCTCGAGCGGGCCGGCTTCGAGGTCTGCGCCGAGGCGAAGGACGGCGAGCAGGCGGTCGAGCTCGCGCGCAAGGAGCAGCCCGACCTCGCGATCCTCGACGTGAAGATGCCGAAGCTCGACGGCATCGAGGCCGCGCGCAGGATCCTCGACGAGCGCCCACTCCCGATCGTGATGCTCACGGCGTACGGGCAGGACGAGCTCGTCGCGCGGGCGGTCGAGGCGGGCGTGTTCGGCTACCTCGTCAAGCCGTTCCGCGAGCAGGACCTACTGCCGGCAATCCAAACCGCACGGGCACGGCACGAGGAGCTGAGCGCGCTCCGAGAGGAGGCCGACTCGCTCGGCGAAGCGCTCGCCGCGCGCAAGGCGATCGAGCGCGCGAAGGGACTGCTGATGGAGAAGGAGGGGCTCAGCGAGGACGAGGCGTTCGCCCGTCTCCGCAAGGCGAGCCAGGTCTCCGGGCGTCCGCTGAAAGTCGTCGCCGAGGCGCTCATCGCGACGTTCGCCAAGCCCTCCTAGCTAGAGCAGCAGTTCGAGCCCCGTGCCGGCGGCGATCAACAGCAGGCCGGCGGTGACGTAGACGACGATCTCACTGAGGAGCGTCTTCCCCGTCGCCACGTCAGGCACCTCCGGCTCGGCCTCGGTCTTTCGCAGCCGGCGCGCGAGGTGCTGTCGCGCGGACGTGGGCGCGCCGGAGAAGCACGCAAACGCGAGCATGAGCGCGCCGAGGATCGAGAACATGTACGCGATCCACCGCAAGACGCTCTCCTCCTGTGCGAGGCCGAACCCCACCCCGAGGACGAGCGCCCCTGCTGCGCCGACGGCCAGCGCGAGCCCGAGCAGGCGCCCCGACGCGCGTATCGCCTCGCTCATGCCTGTGACCGTTCGAACAGGGTCTCCCATCGGCTCATCAGCGCCTGGAGGTCGTCGCGTGCGCGCCTGTGCCGGGCGAGGACGTCGACGTCCGCCCAGTCCTCGGAGAGCTGCTGCTCGAGTTCCGCGACCGTCGTCTCGAGCGTCGCGATCTGGTCCTCGACGAGGTCGAGCTCCGTCGGTCGGGTGGAGCGCTTGCGCTCAGGCAGCTCGCGCTTGACGTGCGGCTTCGGTTTCTCGAGCTTCGGCGGCACCGCGTGCGCCGCGCGCTCGTCGCGGATGCGCACATAGTCCGCCCAGCCGCCGTCGTACGAGTTGATGCGGCCGTGCTCGATCGCGAGCGTGCGCTCGGCGACCGCGTCGAGCAGGGCGCGGTCGTGCGAGACGAGCAGCACCGTGCCGGGAAACGCCTCGAGAGCAGCTTCGAGCGCCTCTCGGCTCTCGAGATCGAGGTGGTTCGTCGGCTCGTCGAGCATGAGGAAGTTCGCACCGGACGCAACGACGATCGCGAGCGCCAGCCTGCGTCGCTCGCCGCCGGAGAGCACCTTCACCGGCTTGTCGTGCTCGCCCCAGCCGGAGAAGAGGAACTTCCCGAGCAGCGACTGGGCCTGCGGACGCTGCAGGCCCGTCATCGTCTGGACGCACTGGAGCACGGAGCCGCGCTCGTCGAGCTCGACCTCCTGCTGCGAGAAGTACGCGGCCTCGACGCCGTGGCCGAGGCGAAGGCGGCCCGCCCCCGGTTCGCGCTTGCCGAGGAGCGTCTCGAGCAGGGTCGTCTTCCCGGAGCCGTTCGGGCCGATGAGCGCGACGTGCTCGCCGCGTTCGAGCGCGAACGTCGTGTCGACGAGCAGATGCTTGTCGCCGGCCGAGAGGTAGAGGTCGTCCACCTCGGCGACCGTGCGACCGCTCCGCGCCGGCTTCAGGAACTCGAAGCCGAGCGAGCGCGTCCGCCGCGAGAGCAGCTCGACTTCACCGGTCGCGGCGGAGCGCTCCTCGCGCAGCCGGCCGATCTGCGTCAGCTTCGCCTGCGCCTGCTTCGCCTTGTCCTTCTTGTAGCGGAATCGCTCGACGAAGCGGTTGAGCCGTGCGATGTCGACCGCGATCCGGTCGGCGGTCTTCTGCGCGTGCTCCGCGCGCTGTGCCTTCTCGAGTCGCCAGGCGTGCCACGGTCCCGCGAAGAACGTCGCCCTGCCCGCCACCAGTTCGAGGGTCGCGTTCGTGACCGCCTCGAGGAACCAGCGGTCGTGCGCGACGAGGATCACGCCTGCGTCGAGCGACTGCAGCTCGCGCTCGAGCCACTCGAGGCTCGCGACGTCGAGGTGGTTCGTCGGTTCGTCGAGCAGGATCAGGTCCGGGTCGCCGCTGAGCGCGCGTGCGAGCGACGCGCGCGTGAGCTCGCCGCCCGAGAACGTGGTCAGTAGACGGTCGAGGTCGACCTCAGCGAACCCCAGCCCGCGTACGACCGCGTTCGTGCGCTCGCGCCACGCGTACCCACCGGCGTGCTCGAGCCGAGCCTGCGCCTCGCCGTAGCGTCGCAGCGTCGCCGGGTCGTGCGCGCCGGCCTCCATCGCCTGCTCGAGCCGCCGCAGCTCGTCTTCGGTGGAAATGAGGTCGCGCGCGCCCGAGAGGACGTACTCGCGGAGCGAGAGCGCGCGGTCGAGCGGCGGTCGCTGGTCGTGCAGGGCGACCCGCGTGCCTTTCTGGAACGCGAGCTCCCCGCCGTGGAGCTCCGTCTCTCCGGAGAGCAGCCGGAGCAGGGTCGTCTTGCCCGCCCCGTTGGGGCCGGCGAGCGCGACGCGGTCGCGGCGCTCGACCTTGAACGAGACGCCGTCGAACAGGACGTCCCCGCCGAGCTCCTTGCGGAGGTTGGATGCGATGACCACTGCCATCGCGCATAAGGGTAAAGCGAAGGCTAGGCCGTGGCGCGCTCGCGGACGAGCTGGCGGGCAGCCTCCGCGATGTGCTCGGCGTCGATCCCGGCAGCGTTCAGGAGCTGGTCGGGCTTGCCGGAGTGAGGCAGGTCGCGGACGGCGAGCTTCGTGACTCGCGGTGCGTCCTCGACCCCGGCGAGCGCTGAGAGCACGGCTTCGCCGAGCCCGCCCTCGGGCCAGTGGTCCTCGACCGTCACGATCGGCATCTGGAGGCCGCGCAGGGTGTCGGCGTCGATCGGCTTGACGGAGTAGAGGTCGATCACGCGCGCCGAGATGCCCTCGCTCTCGAGCGTCTCGGCGGCCTCGAGCGCCTCGTGCAACGTGATCCCGGCGCCGACGATCGCGACGTCGTCGCCCTCGCGCACCGTCTTGCTGCCGCCGACCGGGAACTCCTCGTCCGGCCCGTAGATCACCTGCGTGTCCGCACGCGTCGTGCGCAGGAAAGAGATCCCCTCGAGATCGCTCATCGCGCGGACGAGCTTGGCCGTCTGGTTTCCGTCGCTCGGGTAGAGCACGGTCGAGCCGTGGATCGCGCGGAACTCGGCGATGTCCTCGAGCGCCATCTGCGAGGGCCCGTCCTCTCCGATCGACACGCCTGCGTGCGAGCCGCAGAGCTTGATCGTCGCGCGCGAGATCGCCGCCATGCGGACGAAGTCGTACGCGCGAGACATGAACGCGGCGAACGTGGATGCGAACGGCTTCCAGCCGAGCACCTGCATCCCGACAGCGGCCGCGATCATCTGCTGCTCTGCGATGAACATCTCGAAGAATCGCTCGGGGTGCGCTTTGCCGAAGATCTCGGCGTAGGTCGAGTTCGAGACCTCGCCGTCGAGCGCGACGACCTTGCCGTCGGCCGAGCCCAGCGCGGCGAGCGCGTCGCCGTATGCACGCCGGGTCGCGATCTTCGAGCCGACCTCGTAGGTCGGCCAGTCCACGGTCGAGGGCTCGAACCGGCGGGGCTCGCCGGGCTGCGGCTTCGGAACGTCGACGATGATGTTGCGAATCCCGCCGAGCTCCTCGATCGCCTCCTCGGCGATCGCCTTCCCGTGCCAGCCGTCCTGGTTCTCGACCTTGGAGTAGCCCTTGCCCTTGATCGTCTTCGCGACGATCGCGGTCGGCTTCCCCGTCGTCGACTCGGCCTCGCGGTAGGCCGCGTCGATCTGCTCCACGTCGTGGCCGTCGACTTCGATCGCGTTCCAGCCGCATGCCTCGAGCCGGCGCGAGAAGTACGCGAGGTCCCAGCCGTGCATCGTCTCGCCGCGCTGCCCGAGCCGGTTCACGTCGATGATCGCCGTCAGGTTGTCGAGGTTGTAGTACGCGGCATGCTCGATTGCCTCCCACATCGACCCTTCCGCCATCTCGCTGTCGCCGCAGATCACCCAGACGCGAAACGGGAGCCGGTCGAGCTGCTTGCCCGCCAACGCCATCCCGACTCCGATCGGCAGCCCTTGCCCGAGCGAGCCGGTCGCGACGTCGACCCACGGGAGCACGGGCGTCGGGTGCCCCTCGAGGCGCGAGCCGAACTGCCGGTAGGTGCCGAACTCTTCCTCGGTCAAGACGCCAGCCGCGCGGAAGAGCCCGTAGACAAGCGGCGAGGCATGCCCCTTCGAGAAGATCAGGTGGTCGTTCGAAGGGTTCCTCGGCTCGTCGTAGTCGTAGTGAAAGTGCCCTGCGAGCAGCACGGCCGCGAGGTCTGCAGCGGACATCGAGGAGGTCGGGTGCCCGGAGCCGGCCTTCGCGCTCGCACGCACCGCGTCGACCCGAAGCTGCTGCCCGAGCTCCCGGTAGAGGTCGTAGTCAGCCATGCCGGTGTACCGTAACCGCACCATGCGAGTTGCGGTCGCCTTCGACCACCGGGGGGTCAAGCTTCGCGAGCGCGTGCTCGCCGTGGTGGGGGAGCTAGGGCACGAAGCGGTGGACCTGGGAACCGATGCCCCCCAGCCTCGGATCGATTACCCGGACAAGGCGCAGGAGGTCGGCGACACCATCCGGTCGGGGGCCGCCGAGCGCGCCGTGTTCGTCTGCGGCTCCGGCGTCGGCGCCTCGGTCGCCGCCTGCAAGCTGCCAGGGATCCGGGCCGCGGTCTGCCACGACACGTACTCGGCCCACCAGGGCGTCGAGCACGACGACATGAACGTCCTCTGTCTCGGCTCGGAGGTCGTCGGCGGAGAGCTCGCCGTAGAGCTCGTCCGCACCTTCCTCCGGGCAGAGTTCGACGGAGGCGAGCGTTACGTAAAGAGGTTGGAGAAAGTCGCCCGAATGGAAAAGGAGTTGGCGCATGGCGAAGTCACGTCTGCATGAGCTGAGCGAGCACGGGCAGAGCGTCTGGATCGACTCGCTCTCGCGCCAGTGGCTGCGCGACGGGACGATGCGGAAGCTGATCGACGAGGACGCGGTCGTGGGCGTGACCTCGAACCCGACCATCTTCCAGAAGGCGCTTTCCGAAGGCGACTGGTACGACGACCAGCTGCGCGAGCTGATCCAGGACGAGGAGGACGCTCGGGAGATCTTCTGGCGGCTCGCGGTCGCGGATATCGAGGAGGCGTGCGATCTCTTCCGCCCGATCTGGGACGAAGGCGGCGGGCGGGACGGCTACGTCTCGCTCGAGGTCGATCCCGACCTCGCCTATGAGCGCGACGCCACGATCGAGCAGGCCCTCAAGCTGCACGACTGGGTCGACAGGCCGAACCTGTTCGTGAAGATCCCGGCGACGGAGCCAGGCCTCGGCGCGATCGAGGAGTGCATCGCCCGCGGCAGGTCGATCAACGTCACGCTGATCTTCTCGCTGGCGCGCTACGAGGCGGTCGCGCAGGCGTACATCCGTGGGCTCGAGCGGCTCGTCGAGGCCGGCGGCGATCCCTCGCACGTCGCGTCGGTCGCTTCGTTCTTCGTCTCGCGCGTCGACACCGAGGCGGACAAGCGCCTCGACGCCGTCGGGCATCCGGAGCTGAAGGGGAAGCTCGCGATCGCGAACGCGAAGCTCGCGTACGAGCGATACAAGGAGCTGTTCTCGGGCGAGCGGTGGGACGCGCTCGCCGCGAAGGGCGCGACGAAGCAGCGCTGCCTCTGGGCGTCGACCTCGACGAAGAACCCCGAGTACCGCGATGTGATGTACGTCGAGGAGCTGATCGGGCCGGAGACGGTGAACACGATGCCGCTCGAGACGATCGGGGCGTTCCAGGATCACGGCGTCGTCGCCGACACGCTGGAGCAGGACGTCGACGAGGCGCGGAGGCTGTTCGAGCAGCTCGCGGAGGCCGGCGTCGATTACGACGACGTCACGGACACGCTCGAACGTGAAGGCGTGCAGAAGTTCTCCGACTCGTTGGCCGAGCTGCTCGAGGGCATCCGCGCGAAGCGCGGCGAGCTCGTCTCCGCGTAGCAGTGGCTCGACCGACGCCATCCTCCGTGCTTCTGACGCGCGATCAGACCGCGCCAGGCCGCGTCCTCAGTCGTGTGCGTATTTTCAATACGCACACTCCCTGCGTCCTTGCCTGGCTTGCTGCTCGCACGCCAGAAGCGCGGCAATGACATCGGCCGAGCCACCGGTCGAGACGGCCGAGCTCGTCGACCGGATCTGGAGCCGGGACCCGAGCGTCTGGACCGGCGGGGACGAGGCTCGGTGGCTGGGCTGGCTCGACGAGCCGATGCGGATGCACGAGCGTGTGAACGAGCTGCTCGAGCGCTTCGCTCATGTCGAGTTCGGCCGCGTCTGCCTCCTCGGGATGGGCGGCTCGAGCCTCGCGCCCGAGGTGCTGAGGCGCCTCTTCCAGGTCGACACCTTCGAGACACTCGACACGACGCACCCGAACGCGGTTCGGCGTGTCGAGACCGAGGGGACGCTCTTCATCTCGGCGTCGAAGTCGGGCTCGACACTCGAGACGCGCTCGCACACGGAGTACTTCCTCGAGCGCGTCGGGAACGGGGAGCGCTTCGTCGCGATCACGGACCCCGGCTCCGAGCTCGAGCGCCTTGCGTCCGAGCGCGGTTTCCTCGAGACGTTCGCCGGCGAGCCCACGATCGGCGGACGCTACTCGGCGCTCTCGCCGTTCGGGATCGTCCCGGCCGTGCTGATGGGCATCGACGTGCACAAGCTGCTCGACCGCGCCGAGGAGATGCGCGAGGCCTGCAGGCTCGACGTGGGGAACCCTGGGCTCGACCTCGGGCTTGCGCTGGGGGAAGGGTGGCGCGAGGGCCGCGACAAGATCCTCGTCGAGGGCGACTTCGGCCTCTGGGTCGAGCAGCTCCTCGCCGAGTCGACCGGCAAGGACGGCAAGGGTCTCGTCCCGGTCTGGCACGGCGACGGCGCCGACGTGCAACGGGCGGACTTCCGCGTCGACGACCCGTACGAGGCCGGCCAGGAGTTCTTCCGCTGGGAGTTCGCGACCGCGGTCGCGGGCTCGATCCTCGGGATCAACCCGTTCGACCAACCCGACGTCCAGGCGGCGAAGGACAGGACGAACGAGCTGCTCGCCCGCGGCGTCGAGCCGTCGCTCGAGCCCGAGGGCGACCTCGACGAGCTGCTCGCGGGTGCGCGCGAAGGCGACTACGTCGCGATCCTGGCGTTCGTCGATCCCGCGCGCGAGGGCGAGCTCGCGCCGCTCGTCGAGCGGGCGCGCGCGACCGGCGGGCCGGTGACGGTCGGGCTCGGCCCGCGCTACCTCCACTCGACCGGTCAGCTGCACAAGGGCGGCCCCGACACCGGCCTCTTCGTCCAGGTCGTCGACGACCTCGGCGAGGAGCTGCCGATTCCGGGCAAGCCGTTCGGCTTCCGCACCCTCATCGCTGCACAGGCGGCCGGCGACTTCGAGGCGCTGAAGGAGCGCGGCCGAAGGATCGTGCGGGTGACCCTGTGAAGCTCGGGATGATCGGCCTCGGCCGGATGGGCTCCGGAATGACTGAGCGGCTGCGCCGCGATGGACACGAGGTGCTGACGTACGACCCGAACGTCGAGTCGACGGCGGAGTCGCTCGCGGAGCTGGCGACGCAGCTCGAGCCACCGCGCGTGTTCTGGATGATGGTCCCGGCCGGCGAGATCACCGAGAGCACGTTCCGCGAGTCGATCGACGAGCTCGAGGAGGGCGACGTCCTCGTCGACGGTGGGAACTCGTACTTCCGCGATTCGATCCGCCGCCACGACGAGGCCAAGGAGCGCGGCGTGCGCTTCGTCGACGTCGGTGTCTCCGGCGGCGTCTGGGGCCTCGAGGTCGGGTTCTGCCTGATGGCGGGCGGCGACGACGACGCCACCGCGATGCTCGCCCCGGTCTTCGACTCGCTCGCGCCGGAGAACGGCTGGGCCGACGTCGGCGGGCCGGGCGCGGGGCACTACGTGAAGATGGTCCACAACGGGATCGAGTACGGGCTCATGGAGGCGTACGCCGAGGGGTTCGAGCTGATGAAGCACTCCGAGTTCGACCTGGATCTCGAGCAGATCGCGGGCATCTGGCGCTACGGCTCCGTCGTGCGCTCGTGGCTGCTCGACTTGCTCTACGAGGCCTTCAAGACGAACGGTTCGAACCTCGAGAAGATCGCGCCCTACGTCGAGGACTCGGGCGAGGGCCGGTGGACGATCAACGAGGCGATCAACCAGAACGTTCCGGTACCGGCGATTGCCAGCGCGCTGTTCGCGCGCTTCGCGTCACGTGACGAGATCAACTTCGGCGCGAAGGTGCAGGCGGCGCTGCGCAACCAGTTCGGCGGGCATGCGGTGCGCGCCGCGGAAGAGCGCTTGGAGGACCCTGACCCAAGTCGCTGAGAACCCGCTGCTCGAAGGACTCGAACGCAGGCGCACACCTGATCCGTGCGTGCTGGTCATCTTCGGCGCGTCGGGCGACCTGACGCGCCGCAAGCTCTTCCCCGCCCTCTACGCGCTCGCATATCGGAACATGCTGCCCGAGCGGTTCGCGGTGCTCGGCTCGGCGCGCAGCCCGATGTCGACCGAGGAGTTCCGCAAGACGATGAAGGAGGCCGTGCGCGAGTACGGGCGCGTCGAGTTCAAGCAGGAGGTCTGGGACGAGCTCGTCTCTGCGACGCACTACGTCCCCACGGAGTTCGAAGACGACGCCGGTCGGGACCGAGTCGTCGAGAAGCTCGACGAGCTCGACGAGGAGTACGGCACGGAAGGCAACCGCCTCTACTACCTCGCCGTGCCCCCCGACGCGATCGCGATGCTCGTCGAGAAGATCGGAGAACGGCGCACGAAGGAAGGCACGGCGCGGCTGATCGTCGAGAAGCCGTTCGGGCGCGACCTCGCCTCGGCACATCGATTGAACGAGGAGATCCGCCACTACTTCGACGAGAACGAGATCTTCCGGATCGACCACTACCTGGGCAAGGAGACGGTCCAGAACATGCTCGCGCTTCGGTTCGCGAACGGCATCTTCGAGCCGCTCTGGTCGCGGCAGTACGTCGACCACGTGCAGATCACCGTCGCGGAGTCGATCGGGATCGAGGGTCGCGCGGGGTTCTACGAGCGGGCCGGTGCGTCTCGCGACGTCTTCCAGAACCACCTCCTGCAGCTGGTCGCGCTGACCGCGATGGAGCCGCCGATCGACTTCGACGCGGACGCGATCCGCAACGAGAAGTCGAAGGTTCTGCGCGCGACAGAGGTCGACGCCGTCGTGCGAGGGCAGTACGGGCGAGGGTATGTCGAAGGCAAGGAGGTTCCCGGCTACCGCGAGGAGGAGGGCGTCGACCCGGAGTCCACGACCGAGACGTTCGTCGCCGCGAAGCTCCGCGTCGACACGTGGCGCTGGGCGGACACGCCGTTCTACGTGCGGACGGGCAAGCGGCTCGCGCTGCGCGAGACGACGATCGCGATCCAGTTCAAGCGCGTTCCGCAGTCACTCTTCTCACAGGCGGACGGTCTGCGGCCGAACGTGCTCGCGGTGCACGTCCAGCCGGACGAGGGGGTCTCTCTCGGGATCGGCGCGAAGGTGCCGGGCCAGGGCATGACCGTCCGCACGGTGAACATGGACTTCGTGTACGGCGGTTCATTTCGAACAGGATTGCCGGAGGCGTACGAGCGTTTGATCCTCGACGCGATGCGCGGCGACCCGACGCTCTTCACGCGCGCCGACGAGATCGAGGAGCAGTGGCGGATCGTCGACTCGATCCGGGCGCGCTGGGCCGACCAGATCCCTGACTTTCCGAACTACGCGGCCGGGACGTGGGGCCCGGATGACGCGGACGAGCTGATCACGCGCGACGGGCGCTCTTGGAGGCGGCGTTGAGCACCGCGCAGCAAGGCGAGTGGACGGGCCGCGACGTCACGGTCTCCGAGATCGAACGCGAGCTCGCGCAGCTACGGCGCGACTCGATGGACCTTCGCACGAGCGTGATGACGCACCTCGGATGGGCACCCCCGGAGTGGCAGGACGCTGCGCGCAAGACGCTCGCGGGGCTGGACGAGCTCCATCCCTCGCGTACGATCCTGCTCTTCCCGCAGGAGGACGGGCGCGATGCGCTCGACGCGGAGGTCTCGCTCGAGTGCTACTCGCTACCCGAGCTCGAACGCAACGTGTGCTCGGAGGTGATCGAGCTTCGCCTGCACGGCTCGGTCGCGGCTGCGCCGGCGAGCGTGGTGCTCCCGCTCGTGCTTCCCGACCTCCCGGTCTTCATGCGCTGGCGCGGCCGACCCGCCTTCGGTCGTCCCGCCTTCGAGCAGCTTGTGGACGTGGTCGACCGGCTCGTGGTCGACTCGCGCGAGTGGGACGACGTCTCGGCGTGCTACCCAGCGCTCGTGCCGTATTTCGAGCGCGTCGCGATCTCCGACATCGTCTGGGGGCGGACGCTGCGCTGGCGCCGCGCGATCGCCGGGCTCTGGCCGTCTGTGCGCTCGGCGGCCGAGCTGCACGTCCGCGGGCCGCTTCCCGAGGCGATGCTCCTGCGCGGTTGGCTCGCGTCGCGCCTTGGGCACGAGGTCGCGCTTCGCCACGAGCCCGCCCAGCAGGTTGAGCTACTCGCCGTGGACGACCGGGAGATCGTCACGCTCGAGGAGCGCACATCCGCGAGCGACCTTTTGTCGCGCGAGCTCGATCGCTTCTCGCGCGACGAGGTCTACGAACGCGCGGTGGAAAGAGCTACGGGTTGATGTGAAATCGCTGCGACAGCGGCCGCGAAGCGGCCGCCTTTAGGGGTCTTCGCGCGTCGCGGATCCGCGTTAGCGGATTCGCGGCCTTGCGCAACAAGCTACGGCTTGACGACGTAGGTCGGTCTGGCCGCGACGATTCGGGTCGGATCCGACCACGACATGTACTGCGCGTTCTGCGGGAGCCGCCAGCTGATTCCTCGCACGCGATACCACCACGTGCCGGGTTTCAGCGGGAGCACCGCGGAGGTCGCAAGCGTGAGGAAGCCCGCGGTCGAGCCCGAGAGCTCCGCGGTGAAGGGGTAGCGCTTCTTGCTCCACTGCACGTGGTACGCGTCCGCGCCGAGCGCGGGAGTCCACGCGACGAGCGGCGTGCCGTAGAAGCTCGCCCCGACCCCGGCGGCCGAGACGAGGCGGCCCTTCGGGGAGAGGCCTGACGCGAACGGTGCGCCGCCGGTGACGAGCGTCGGCTCGCTGCTCTTGCCGAAGCGCAGCACGCGGCCCGATGCGCAGACCTCCTGCGGGAGCTCGAGGTCGCGGTAGATCAGGTTGCCGGTCGTGCGAAGGACGGGCTCGCCCGCGCCGTGCGCCTGCTTGAGCGCCGTCGCGAGGCTGATCGTGTTGCCGGTGACGCCCGTGACCGTGACCGTCTCCTTGTTCGACGGATTGCCGATCTCGATGACGTCGCCGGTCGCGAAGCCGTCCGGGTCGGCGACGGCGACCTGCAGTGCCCCGATGGCGGCGGCATCGAAGGCCGTCGTCGAGAGCGGCGACGGGTTGACCGCCTCGACGGGGACGACCGTCCAGTAGTAACCGCCCTCCGGCCAGTTCGTGTCCCAAAGGTCGACGGGCGCTCCGCGGGCGCCGGTGACCGAGATCGCGCCGGTTCCGGGATCGGTCGTGGGAGTCGTGGGAGTCGTCGGCGTGGTCGGCGTCGTCGGCGTCGTTGGGGTAGTGGGCGTGGCGGCCGGCAGCGTCGTCGTCAGGGTCGGCTGCGGCAGCGATTCGTTCGGCGTGACCGACTCGAAGTCGGTCATGTAGGTCGAGCCCTGGTCGCCGTCGGAGAGGTAGGCCGAGCGCGCGGCTGCGAGCGCCGCCGTGCTCTTCGGCAGCGTCAGCGGGCCGAACGAGCGCGGCGCATACGCGGGACCACCGGTGATGGCCCCGGTGAACACACGGTTCAGGCAGTCTCGGTCGGTGAAGACGTAGATCCGGTACAGCTCGGCGTCCAACGCCGCGAGTCCTTGGTTACCGCCGTAGACGAAGGCCGGCATCAGCCGATGTGCGCGGTCCGACGACAGGCCCCTGGAGACGACGTCGGAGACCGTCGCAAGACCCTTCAAGCGCACCGATGCCGAACGGCGGGTTGACCGACTCGTAGACGGGGCTCCAGGCGCCGAACGAGGTTGCGGGGAGCGCATTGGCGCGCACCTTTCCGCCCTGGGACTGGTCGGAGCGGATCGTGCGGATGCGCCAGCGCACCTTCGAGATCCACGGGTTCGCCTGGTGGAACGTGTAGAACTCGCGCTCGTCCATGACGTTCCCGAAGATCCGAACCATCTTCGGTATGTCGATCAGCCAGATGTCGTACGCGGTCGCGCCTTCGATCGGCGTCCAGCGCAGCAGGCCGGGATAGCTCGTGAGCGGCCGCGGCACCTCCGTCTGGCGCATGTTGAAGCCGAACGGCGCGCTCCAGGACGTGGTGCGGTTCTTCAGCACCGCGCGTACGCGTGCGTAGAGCGAGTAGGGCGAGCCGGTGATCCAGGGCAGGGTGAGCGTGACCGACGCAACCGGGCTCTTCAGCTCACGGTCGGCGTAGAGCAGTCCGTTCTCGCGGAAGGTGCTGCTCGTCGACGAGCTCGAGCTGGTAGGTGACCGCGCCGGGCACCGGGGCCCACGCAAAAGAGGGTGTGCGCGCGAACTCGTGCCGGACCGGCTCGTCGGCCCTGAAGAGGAAGCCGTGGAGGCTTCTCGGCGCAGCCGCGGAGGCGCTCGGGGCGGCGTTGGCGGACGTGGCCAGGACCAGCGTCGCGAGCAGAGCCAGCAGGAGGCGGGCGCAGACCATCCCCCTTGTCTTCGGCAGTCTCTAAGTCAGAGCCGTCCCTCGAACGAGGGATGCCCCGGCCGCCAGGACGAGCGCGTCCTCGCCCGGCTTTGCGACGAGCTGAACCGAGGCCGCGAGGCCCTCCTCAGCCGCTCCACACGGCAGCGCGAGGGCGGGCCAGCCCACGCAGTCGAAGGGGTACGTGAGGCTGATCCCTCGCGACCGGAAGGCGGCCTCGTCGGCGTCGTCGCGTGGCGCGACGAACGGGACGGTGGGGGTGAGCAGCAGGTCGACCTCTTGCGTGGCCTCGAGGTAGCGCTCGCGCACCTCCGCCCGGACCTGCCGTGCGGCGTCGGCCTCGGCGTCTGTGACGGCGAGGCAGCGCTCGATCTTCGGCCGGACGTTCTCGCCGTAGGCGTCCGCGTGCTCGGCGAAGAGCTCGCGGTGGACGTCGGCGACCTCGTGCATGAATTCGGGGTAGGTGCCCTCGGTCGAGGGCAGCTCGATCCTCGTGCGTCTCGGGAAGCGCTTCGCGGCCTCCTCGACCCGTGCTCGGACGAGCGGGTCCGCCTCCTCCGTCCACGCGATCCCGACGCGCACCTCCTCGAGCGACTCGAGCCTCGACGGCTCGAAGCCGGGAACGAGGACGGTCATCGCCGCCTCGCAGTCCTCGACCGTGCGCGCCATCGGGCCTGCATGGTCGAAGCTCGGCGCGAGGGGGAAGCAGCCGTCGAGCGGCACGAGCCCCCACGTCGGTTTGAAGCCGACGATCCCGCACCAGGCCGCGGGAATGCGGATCGACCCGCCCGAGTCGGTGCCGAGCGCGACCTCGGCGAGCCCGGCGGCGAGCGCCGCCCCGTTCCCTCCGCTCGAGCCGCCCGCGAGCCGGCCCGGCGCGATCGGGTTGGGAACGGTGCCGAAGTGCGGGTTCTGCGACGAGATCCCGTACGCGAATTCGTGCAGGTTCGTCTTGCCGACGTTCGCGTAGCCCGCCCGCTCGAGCCGGGCAACCGCCTCGGCCGTGGCTTCCGGCACGTGATCGGCGAAGAGGATCGACCCGTACGTCGTCGTCAGCCCGGCCGTGTCGAAGAGGTCCTTGACGGCCAGCCGGATGCCCGGCTGCGGCGGGTCGGGAGTTGCGAGGAAGATGCCGTCGTACGCGCTCGTGCGCGCGACGTTACTTCGTCAGGACGAGCTTGCGCGTGACCGTCGCGCCACGCGCGCCGGTCGTCGAGACGCTCGTGAACGTCAGCCGGCTCGTTGCCGCCAGCGAACGCGTGACGGACCGGGGAAGCGTGAAACGAAGGTCGTTGTTGCCCGTCCGCAAGGCGCGTGTGCCGAGCGAGAGGCTGCCGAGCTGCGCGTTGAGCTTCCCGCTGCCGCTCGAGAAGACGACGAGCCGCACCACGCGCTTCTTCTTCGACACGCGGAGCGTCTCCGGGCCGTAGACGGCGATCGAGGGGGGCTCCTCCCCATCCGGCGACGGAACGGTCGGGCCTGTGTAGGTGCCGGCGGGCGGGGGCGTCGAGGTCGCCAGGGTCTTCTTGTCGACCGTGATCGAGCCGCTCACGGTGAAGAGCGCGGCGTCGACGGCCACGGACGGGTTCGGAAGCGAGACGAGGCCGACGTCGGTCCATGAGCAGGTGTCCCACGGGACGCTCAGGCTCGCGGTCGTGCCGCTCAGCGCGAGCGGGATCGCCGGGCTGCCGGCGGCCGTCCAGTTGAAGACCGGGCGCGCTCCGAGACCCGACGGCACCGTGACGCTGAGGTTCAAGGTCGCTGCGTAGCACGCGCCGGTGGTCGTGCCGGTACCCCGACGGAACGCGACGTAGCGCGCGGCCAGGTGGTTGACCGGGATCTGCTGGGTTGCGAGCGTCCCCGACGCGTTCCCGGTCAGCGTCGTCGAGAAGGCGGGCGGCTTGATGCCCTTCAGCCCGGTTGCGGTGTAGTCGCCCGTCATGTTCGCGACCGTCCAGTCGTGGAAGACGTCGGCGAGTGACACGCCCTTCGCGGAGAGCGTTTGCGCGAGCAGGTCGCCGCCGAGGACAGCCGGGTCGTTGACCGTCTTGCCCTGCTGGAAGAGGTCGTTGACGATCGACCCTCCGAGCCGCTCGGTCAGGTACTCGAAGAAGTGCCAGCGGGAGTAGCCCGTCCGCTCGTAGTCGGTCGTGCCGCAGGCGTCGCCGTTGCAGGTGAGCGACATGTCGGGCAGACCCACCGTGTCCAGGAGCGGCAACGGGCTCGATCCGCCGAAGTCGACCGCGAGCGGGAAGCCGATGAACCGAAAGCCGGCCCACTCCGCGCTCGCCTCGAGCAGGTTCGGGTCCATAGGCGCCCAGATCCCGAACTGCACGAGATGGAAGAACTCGTGCATCGCGACCGACGGCCAGTTGGTGGCGCCGTCGTCCAGGTGGATGTAGCCCCACGTCTGCGCGGCCGCGGTCTCGCGGAAGGCGAGGCCCGAAACCTCCAGGGCCGAGAGGTCGGCGACGTAGACGTCGATCAGCCCGTCGCCGTCGTCCAGCGGCGCCGGATAGCCCCACTCGCTGACGACGGTGCTGTACGCGCGCTCGAAGTTGCCCGCGAGGTTTCCCGCCTGCTGGTGCGTGATCGGGGCGGCGCTGAGCGGGTCGCCGGTGTAGTGGATCTGGAAGTGCGGCGTCGTCATCGTCTCGGGCAGCCCGAGCATCCGTGCAGCCGAGGCAGGCTGCGCCCAGAAGGCGCCGAGCAGGGATGCGAGCACGCAGAATCGGACCAGCCGAAGCATCCTCAGCGGAATCGGCGCGAAATGCGGTGCGGAGAACCTTGAGCGCTTAGTCGCAGCGCCAGGTAGAGCAGCGCGAACCCGCGAACGAGCCCCCGAACAGCAGGAGGAAGAAGGCGAACAGGCCCCAGCCGATGGCGAGGCTCTGTCGGGCGGTCTCGGGGTCGCTCACGCGATCAGGGGGTCGACTGCCATCGCGACGAACAGGAGCGCGAGATAGGCCAGGGAGTAGTGGAACAACACGGCCGCGCGTGCCGGGACGAGCTCGCGCCGGAGCCGCCAGGCGAGCCAGAGGAACGCGGCGCCCAGCACGACCGCTGCAGCGAGGTACACCGCGCCGAACATCCCGAACGCCACCGGGACGAGCGTGACGGCGATCAGCACGAGCGTGTACGCCAGGATCTGCCGGACGGTCTCTTGGTCGCCACGCACGACGGGAAGCATCGGGATCCCGGCCGCCTGGTAGTCCCGTTTGATCAGCAGGGCGAGCGCCCAGAAGTGCGGCGGCGTCCAGAAGAAGACGATCGCGAAGAGCGCGAGCGCCGGGAGCGTGAGGCTGCCCGTTGCCGCGGCCCAGCCGACGAGCGGTGGAACCGCGCCCGCCGCGCCGCCGATCACGATGTTCTGCGGCGTCGAGCGCTTGAGCCAGCGGGTGTAGACGAGGACGTAGAAGAGGTTGCCGACGAGCGCGAGCACGGCGGTGAGCACGTTGGCGAGGCTCGCGAGCAGCACGAACGAGAGTGCGGAGAGCGCGAGTCCGAACTCGAGCGCGCGCTCGGGGGCGATGCGCCCCGTTGCGACAGGCCGTGAGCGCGTTCGCTTGCCCATCAGCTTGTCGATGTCCGCGTCGAGGACGTGGTTGAGCGCGCTTGCACCGCCGCACGCCAGCGCGAGGCCCACGAGGAGGACGGTCAGGTCCCCGAGCGGGGGCACTCCCCCGGCGCCGACGAACATCCCGCACGCCCCGGTCAGCAAGAGGAGCGACATGATGCGCGGCTTCGTCAGCGTCAGGTAGTCGCGCCAGGAACCCGCGGGAACCGGCTCGCCCCGGAAGAGCTGCGCTGTCGTCACCGCGATCACGGCGAGCGCGACGCGCTGCGGCCGCAACGTGCAACGCGCCGGCCCACCAGGTCCCGATCGCGACGAGGAACGAAGCGAGGGACGCGAGGGTCCAGGGCAGCAGTCGCCGATGCACGCGCCAGGCCGCGACGACGAGTGCGACCAGGGGCGGGAGCGCGATCGCGGCGAGGGCACGGTGCGGAATCCCGAGCGATCCGCTCGCGACCGTGGCAGCCGCCGCTGCGGTGGCACCCAATCCGCACAGGCGGAGCCAGGGACCCGGCGTCACCTGATCTCCTCCTGGAGCCGGCGGCGCAGGTCGCGCAGAGGGCGTGGGCTCGAGATGTACGGCACCTTCTCGAAGTTGTGCTCGGGCGGCGGTGAGGTCGTATACCACTCCAGCGTATCGCCCAGCCACGGGTCGTTCCCGACCCGCCGCGCCTTCCGCGAGCGCCAGACGTTGACGAGGAAAACGAGCGTGCCGAGTGCGAGCGTGAACGAGCCGATGGTCGAGACGACGTTCCACGTCTCCCACCAGGGCGCGTCGCGGTAGCCGGCCACGCGCCGCGGCATCCCGAGCAGCCCGAGGAAGTGCTGCGGCCCGAACGTCAGGTTGATCCCGACGAAGTAGAGCCAGAAGTTCAGCTGGCCGAGCCCCTCTCCGAGCATGCGTCCGAACATCTTCGGCCACCAGTAGTAGAGCCCCGCGAAGATCCCGAAGATCGACCCGCCGAACAGCACGTAGTGCAGGTGTGCGACGACGAAGTACGTGTCGTGCACCTGCCAGTCGAACGGGAACGCGGCGACCATGATGCCGGTCAGCCCGCCGATCGTGAAGACGGAGATGAGGCCGAGCGCGAAGAGCATCGGCGTTGCGAAGGTGACGTTCCCGCGCCAGAGCGTCGCGAGCCAGTTGATGATCTTGATCCCGGTCGGCACGCCGACGAGCACCGAGGCGATCATGAAGAACCCGTTCAGGACGTTCGGCAGTCCGACGGCGAACATGTGGTGCGCCCAGACGAGCATCGACACGAACGCGATCCCGATCGTCGAGAAGGCGATCGCCGCGTAGCCGAAGATCGGCTTGCGCGAGAACACGGGGATCACCTCGGAGACGATCCCGAACGCGGGCAGAACCATGATGTAGACCTCGGGATGGCCGAAGAACCAGAACATGTGCTGGTAGAGCACGGCGTTGCCGCCCTCGTCGGGTAGGAAGAAGTGCGTGCCCGCAGTCCGGTCGAGCAGGAGCATCGTCAGCGCCGCTGCGACTGCGGGCAGCGCGAGGATCAGCAGCCACGCATACGTGTAGATCGTCCAGACGAACAGCGGGATGCGCATCCACGACATCCCCGCGGTGCGCATCGTGTGGACGGTCGCGACGAAGTTGATCGCGCCGGCGAGCGACGAGACGGCGAGCAGATGGAGCGCGAGGATGGTCAGGTCGACCGACGTGCCGGTCAGCGTCGCGTAGGGCGGGTAGAGGTACCAGCCGGTGTCGGCCGCGCCGCCGGCCGAGAACCACGAGCTGTACAGCACGATCCCGCCGAGCAGGAACGCCCAGTACGAGAAGGCGTTCAGTCGGGGGAACGCCATGTCCCTGGCGCCGATCATCAGCGGCACGAGGAAGTTGCCGAACCCGGCGAGGATCGGGACGATGACGAGGAACACCATCGTCAGGCCGTGCATCGTGAAGAGCTGGTTGAACGTCTGCCGGCTCACGAAGTCCGCGGTCTCCGGCGTCAGGAGCTCGGTCCGGATCAGCAGCGCCATCACTCCGCCGAGCAGGAAGAACACGAAGGCTCGTCCAGATGTAGAGCAGCCCGATCCGCTTGTGGTCGGTCGTGACGAGCCAGCTCGCGAAGCGGCCGCGATACCACGGGACCGGATAGATCGGCTCGGCCCGAACGGTCACTACTGCCCGCCTCCCACACTGCGTGTGTACTCGAAGAGGGTGTCGAGCTGCGCGCCGGTCCACCCGCGACCGACCGCCGGCATCTCGCCTCGGCCTTCGCGCAGGAGGGTCGCGAGCGCCACGCGGTCCGCGAGCGTCGGGTTGCCTCCGAGCGTCGGGCCGACGAGCTGCGGCCCGCTCAGGTTGTGGCACTTCGCGCAGGTCGCCTCGAACTGCGCCCGTCCGCTGCCGGCGAGTCGCGCAAGCTCCGCTTCGTACCCGTCCGCGTCGACCGCGCGCACGGACATGGTCATCGCCGTGTGCTGCAGCCCGCAGAACTCGGCACAGTTGCCCTCGTACTCGCCGCTCGCCTCGGCACGGAACCAGGTGTGGTTCAACTTCCCTGGGATCGCGTCGATCTTCCCGCCGAGCGCGGGGATCCACCACGAGTGGATCACGTCGAAGTCGGGTGCGGTCACGTGCAGCTCGACGGTCCGCTCGACGGGGACGACCATCGTGTCGTAGGTGATTCGCCCGTCGGGGTAGTGGAACGCCCAATAGAAGCGTCGCCCCTCGACATCGATCACGAGGTTCGGCTCGTTGGCCGGCTCGTTCGCGGCTCTCGTGACGTCGGTCACCGCGGGCAGCTTGTAGAAGACGAAGCCGACGACGATCGCGACGAGCACGACCGGGACGACCGTCCACATCACCTCGAGCTGCGTGTTTCCGTGGATCTGCGGGCCCTCCGCGTCGAACGGCCGGTTGCGGCGTCGGTACTTGAGAAGGAAGACGACGAGCGCGATCTCGACCGCGAAGAAGACGACGCCCGTCACGACGAGCAGGAGGTAGTACGTGTCGCTGATCGCCTCGGCATTCGGCGACTTCGGGTCGACCGGCGTCAGTCCCGCGTTGTCGGCCAGCACCGGCGCCGCGAACGCGAGCGCAACGAGGACGACAGCGGCGATCGAGGCGAGGCGGCGCACAGCCGGTGGCATTCTACGAGGGGTGAGCGCGAAGACGAGGGTCGACCTGCCGCCGGACGTCGCGGGCGAGATCGAGGTCTATGTGAACGGCGTCCGGCAGTTCGAGGGTCGCGACTACGGACGTCGTGACGATTCGCTCGTGTTCGAACGCCGCCTCGCGCGCGAGGGGCGCCTCGGGTTCTGGCGCTGGCTGAGCATCATCCTCGGGATCGCCGGGACCTACCGGCAGAACGACAGCGTGGACATCGTCTACGAGCGCGGAGGGCGCCGGGTGGTCGCGCCGGGACTCCCGCTTGTGAGCGACGAGTAGATTCTGGGCGCGTGGTCATACTTGGCGCTATGACCGACGCCGAGTGGCCTGCGCCCGAGCCCGCGACGCCGCGCGAACCCGAGCGCACGACCTGCGCCGCTGCCGCGGGTCGAGGACCTGCCGATCGCCGAGCAGGGATACGACCGCGAGAAGGTGCGGGAGGCCTTCGACGCCTTCTATCGGCACGCCGCCCAGCTCGACGCGACGTTGGGCACGCTCGAGGCTGTCGAGGTCTTTCAGCGCACGTCGGCGGAGCTCCGCGCCGAGTTGCGGAACATCCGCGGCTCGGGCTGGACGGTGCAGTCCTGGCAAGGGGGGACGGGCTATGCGGGAGGCGGCACGCGAGGACGTTTGAGCGAGTGGACGCTGCCGCCCTCCTTTCCGCGGCTCGCCGGCGAGTTCGTCTTCCTGATCCTGATCGGCGTCATCGTCGGTGTCGTCGGGTGGCCCCCGCTGACGATCGTCCTCGTGATGGGGCTCGCGCTCGGGGTCGTCCTGCTGCTCGAGTGGGTCGCCGCGCGCGAGCGCGCGATTCCGCGGGCCGCGGCGCCTGCCGCCGCACCCGATCTCGACCGCGAGGAGCCGGACGAGCTTCCGACCGGCAAGGGCTGGGTGCCTCCGGAGGAAGGTCCCGAGGCGTTGACGATGCTCGACGACGCTGCCGTCGAGGTTCCGGTCGCGGAGCCTGAGGTCACTGAGCCCGAGCCCGAGCCGGAAGCGGAAGAGCCGCAGATGCCGCGCGCCGCTGAGGCCGAGGCCGTCCAAACCGAGGAGCCCGAGGATTCCCCCGACACCGAGGAGCGACCGGTCGAGCCCGACGAGCGCCTCGATCCGTGGGAGCAGGAGGCCCAGCTTCCCGATCTCCCGGAGGAAGAGGAACAGATCGTCGAGCCGCCCCGGCAGAGCTGGTTCCGCAGCCGACCGCTCGAGAAGCCGCCCGAGCTCGACGGGCCGGAGCCGGTCGCCGAGCCTGAACCCGAGCCGGAACCGGAGCCGGTGGCGATGGTAGAGCCCGAGCCCGAGCCCGAGCCCGAAGAACAGGGCCCGCTCCCGGTCGACGTCCTCAACGAGCAGACCGCCGCCGCGCTCGAGCGCTCGCGCACGCGCCGGCGAACCCCCCGTCGCGCACGTCGGCGGTAAGCGCGCGACGACGGCCTGTTAGCGCCGCCGGGGAAGAATCACGGGCTCTCCCACGTCAAGACTCGTACTGGACTTTCGAGGGAGGCGGCAGACGTGAAGAAGTGGCTCCATCTCACCATTCTGGCGGTTGTGCTGCTCACGCTGGCCGTGGGAGGCTGGGTCGTCAAGGGGATCAAGTCGGCGATGCGGCCGGCGGGGCTCCTCTACCCACGGCCGGTCTAGGAAGGAGCGGGACGATGGCGCATTTGACCGGCTCCTGGCTCGCCTTCCGCCTGGGCGTCGACCCTGTGCGCATCGACCGGATGCGCAAGGCCGGCGAGCTCTACGGCATCCGAAGCGACTCCGGCGAGTGGCACTACCCCGCGTGGCAGTTCGACGAGGCCCTCGTGACGAAGCCGGCAGTGGCGCGGCTGCTCGCGAGCTCGCGCGAAGAGCGGCTTTCCGCTGCGGAGGTGACCGAGGTCTTCGAACGCAGAGTCGGCCTCGTCGGCGGCGGAAAGCGCGTCCGCGACGTGCTGCTCAACGGGAGCTAAGAGGGCTTGCCGAAACGGGCGCTGAGCCGTCCGTCTTCATCTTCGCGCGTTTTGGCAGCGGTTGAAGCTGCTAGCGGGCGTATTCGTCCGCGATCGCCAGCACCTCGTCGAGGACCCCGAGGCCCTCGTCGAGCTCCTCGCGTGTGATCGTCAGCGGCGGGGCGATGATCACGACGTTCCAGTGCACGAACAGATAGAGCCCGCGCTCCAGCGCGGCCTTCACGATCCGGTTGACCGGCGCCGCGGCGTCGCCGGCAGCGTTGAACGGGACGAGCGGCTCGCGTGTCTCACGGTTCGTGACGAGCTCGAGCCCGAAGAAGAGGCCCTTGCCTCGGACGTCGCCGATCGACGGGTGCCGCTCCGCGAGCCGCGGCAGCTCGACCGCGAGGTACTCGCCGAGCGTCGCCGAGTTCTCGACGATGCCTTCCTCCTTGAACGCCTCGATCGACGCAACGGCCGACGCGCAGGCGAGCACGTGGCCGGAGTACGTGAGCCCGCCCGCGAACGGCTTGTCCTTCACCCAGTCCGCGAGCTTCTCGTTCACCACCATCGCGCCGAGCGGGACGTAGCCCGAGTTGATGCCCTTGGCGACCGTCAGGATGTCGGGCACGACGTCCCAGTGCTCGCAGGCGAACCATTTGCCGCTGCGGCCGAAGCCCGCCATCACCTCGTCGCAGATCAGCACGATCCCGTGCCGGTCGCAGACCTCGCGGATCGACTGCAGGTAGCCGTCGGGCGGGACGATGATCCCGTTCGTGCCGACGATCGTCTCGAGGATCACGGCGGCGACGGTGTGCGCGCCTTCGTACTGCAGGATCTCCTCGAGGTGCGGGGCGCCCGAGCAAACGGGGCACGGGTCGGGGTGGCCGGCGGGGCAGCGGTACGTGTACGGGTCGAGCATCCGGACGACGCCGGGGATGCCGGGCTCGGCGGGCCAGCGGCGCGGGTCGCCGGTGAGCGTGATCGCCCCGGCGGTCGCACCGTGGTACGAGCGGTAGCGCGCGATCACCTTGTGGCGCCCCGTCGCCCAGCGCGCGAGCTTGATCGCGTTCTCGTTCGCCTCGGCGCCGCCGTTCGTGAAGAAGGACATCTTCAGGTCGCCCGGCGTCACCTCGGCGAGCAGCCGCGCAAGCTCTGAGCGCTTCTCGTGCGCCATCGGCGGCCCGATCGTCGTCAGCTTGTCGGCCTGCTCCTTGATCGCCGCGACGACCTTCGGGTGCTGGTGGCCGATCGAGACGTTGACGAGCTGCGACGCGAAGTCGAGGTAGCGGTTCCCTTCGTAGTCCCAGAACCAACACCCCTCGGCGCCGGCGACCGGAAGTGGGTTGATCTGGTTCTGGACCGACCAGGAGTGGAGGACGTACTCCTTGTCGAGCTCCCGGATCCGCTGCCCGAGCTCGCGATCCTCGCCCACGACGGCCATCGGCTGAAGCGTAGTCGCGCTAGGGTCCCGGTGTCACGTGAGGAGGTCGTCATGACGGAAGTTGCAGAGGCACCGGTCGCCGCGAGAAGCGGCGAGCTCAAGCGGATTTCGCACTGGATCGGCGGGCAGACCGTCGAGGGGACGTCCGGCAGGAGCGGCCCCGTCTACAACCCGGCGAAAGGTCAGCAGGCCGCCGAGGTCGACTTCGCATCGGTCGAGGAGATCGACCGCGCGGTTCAGGCCGCCAAGACGGCGTTCCCGGCGTGGCGCGCGATGTCGCTGTCGCGCCGCACCGAGTTGTTCTTCCGCATCCGTCAGCTGGTCGACGAGCACCGCGAGGACATCGCGAAGCTGCTCACGGCCGAGCACGGCAAGGTGCTCTCTGACGCCAAGGGCGAGGTCGCGCGCGGGCTCGAGGTGATCGAGTACTGCTGCGGGATTCCGGAGCTCCTGAAGGGTGAGTTCTCCGAGCAGGCCTCCTCGGGGATCGACGTCTACTCGATCCGCCAGCCGCTCGGCGTCGTTGCCGGCATCACGCCGTTCAACTTCCCCGCGATGGTGCCCATGTGGATGTGGGCGCCCGCGCTCGCGTGCGGCAACACGTTCGTGCTCAAGCCCTCCGAGAAGGATCCGTCCGCGTCGGTCTACACCGCCGAGCTGCTGAAGGAGGCGGGCGTCCCCGACGGCGTCTTCAACGTCGTGCACGGCGACAAGGTCGCGGTCGACGCGATCCTCGAGCACCCGGAGATCAAGGCGGTCTCGTTCGTCGGCTCGACCCCGATCGCGAAGTACGTGTACGAGAACGCGACGAAGCACGGCAAGCGCGCGCAGGCGCTCGGCGGCGCGAAGAACCACATGATCGTGCTGCCCGACGCCGACGTGGACATGGCGGCGGACGCTGCGGTCTCGGCCGCCTACGGCTCCGCCGGCGAGCGGTGCATGGCGATCTCGCAGGTCGTCGCCGTCGGAGACGTCGCCGACCGCTTCATCGATGCGGTGAAGGCGCGCATCCCGAAGGTGAAGGTCGGCGACGGGATGCAGCCCGACTCCGAGATGGGCCCGCTCGTCACGCGCGAGCATCGCGACAAGGTCGCGTCCTACGTCGCCGGCGCTGCGGGCGAGGGCGGCACCATCGTCGTCGACGGGCGCGAGATCGACACCCGAGGGCGACGGCTTCTGGCTCGGCGTCTCGCTGCTCGACGATCTGAAGCCCGGCATGAAGGCCTACGACGACGAGATCTTCGGTCCCGTGCTCGGCGTCACGCGCGTCGACACGTACGACGAGGCGGTCACGCTCGTGAACGAGAACCCGTACGGCAACGGCACGGCGATCTTCACGCGCGACGGCGGTGTCGCCCGGAAGTTCCAGTTCGAGGTGCAGGCCGGGATGGTCGGGATCAACGTGCCGATCCCGGTGCCGGTCGCGTACTACTCGTTCGGCGGTGGAAGGCGTCGCTCTTCGGCGACACGCACATCTACGGGCCGGAGGGGATCTCCTTCTATACCCGCGGAAAGGTCGTGACCTCGCGCTGGCCGGACCCGGCGACGTCGAAGGTCGACCTGGGCTTCCCGCAGACGCGTTGAACGAATTCAGCGAGGGCGAAAGCAACATCCTCCGCGACGAGACGCGCGAGGGCGCGCTGTCGACATCCAGCGTTGAGGAAAATCAACGCGACTGCCCGCTTTGCGCTTTGTAGTGTCTCTGCAGGCGCCAACAAGGCGTTCCACTGCGGTCCACGTAATGGGGAGGTAACGATGCGCAAGAGGTCTTTTTCGCGGCTGCGTTCTGTGCAGCCGTCGTCGCCGGCGGGAGCGTCAGCGCCGCTCTCGCTGGCGAGGTCAAGGGTCCGCCGAATCAGCAGAACAACACCAACGAAACGGGTGCCCTGGACCACGCGAACTCGGCCTGCGCCGCCAGCGGGCTGAATGACTTCGACTCGGCCGCGCCACAGAACGAGTCCCAGGTTCAGACCGCGGCGGACTCCTGGAAGTTCTACGGCCTGCCCAAGGGCGCGCCAGGCACGCTTGGTCTCTGCAAGGGCGGGACAGGCGAAAGGCCGTAGTTAAGGCGCGTGGTTGGCCCCGAAACCAGGGGGTCGTGACCTCGAAAATGAGGGGCCGGTGCCAGGCACCGGCCCCTCTCAGTCTCACGCGGTGACGGTCGCGCTGCCCTTGAGTTCCTCGCCGAATTTCGCACGTGCGACGAACCGACCGATGCCCGGCGAAGCGACGAGCTCGTCGTTCTCGACCAGAACGTTGCCGCGCAGCAGCACGACCTCGGGCGTTCCGGTCACCTCGGTTCCCTCGTAGAGGTTGTAGTCCGACCGCGAGTGCTGGCTCGCCGCCGTGATCACGTGCTTGCGGTTCGGGTCGAAGACGACCATGTCGGCGTCGGAGCCGACCGCGATCGTGCCCTTGCGCGGGTAGAGCCCGAAGAGCTTGCGCTGGGTTCGTCGCGAGCAGCTCGACCATCCGGTTGAGCGAGATCCGGCCGGCACGCGCGCCGAACTCGTGGATCATGTGCAGCCGGTTCTCGAGCCCCGGCCCGCCGTTCGGGATCTTCGAGAAGTCGTCCTTGCCCATCGTCTTCTGCTCGCCCCACGTGAACGCGCAGTGGTCGGTCGAGATCACCGAGAGCGAGTCGGTGCGCACTGCGTTCCAGAGGACGTCCCAGTTCGACTTGTCGCGCACCGGTGGGGAATACACGTACTTTGCGCCCTCGAAGTTCGGCTTCGCGATGTCGTCGAGGCTGTTGAAGAAGTACTGCGTGCACGTCTCCCCCCAGACGTTCCAGCCGTTCTCGCGAGCGAGCGCGATCGGGTCGACCGCCTCTTTGCAGGTCACGTGCACGACGTAGAGCGGAGCACCGGCGACGTGCGCGAGCTGGATCGCCCGGTTCGTCGCCTCGCCTTCCGCCTCGGGCGGCCGAGTAAGCGCGTGATAGAGCGGCTCGGTGTTGCCGGCCGCCAGCGCCTCTTTCACGAGCACGTCGATCAGGTCACCATTCTCTGCGTGCACCATCACGAGCGCGCCTGACTGCGCGGCTACCTCCATTGCGCGGAAGAGCGTCTCGTCGCTCACCATCAGCGCGCCCTTGTACGCCATGAAGAGCTTGTAGGACGTGACGCCTTGTTCGGGAAGCGATGCGAGCTCCTCGAGGGAGCCGCCATCATCCAGGTCGGTGATCGCCATGTGGTAGCCCATGTCGATCACCTGCTTGCCGTCGGCCTTCGACTTCCAGTCGTCGAGCGCCGCCGTGAACGTCGAGCCATGCGGCTGGATGACGAAGTCGACGTGGCAGGTCGTGCCTCCGAACGCGGCCGCGGTCTGACCCGGACTCGACGTCGTCGATCGTGACCGTGCCGCCGAACGGCATGTCGAGGTGCGTGTGCGGGTCGACGCAGCCCGGCAGCACGTACTTGCCGCGGGCGTCGATCACCCGGTCGGCCTCGACGTCGAGGGACTCGCCGATCAGGGAGATCCGCTCGTCCTCGACGAAGACGTCGCCGACGTAGTCGTCTGCCGCCGTGATGACGCGGCCGCCTTTGATCAAGATGGACATGCGGATCTCCCTTCTCGGCTCAGGTCTCTACTTCCCGCCCTCGGTCACCTCGACCGTCTCCTTCTGCCAATCCGCGCCCTTGCCGTCCTCCGCCAGCTCGTCGTACGCAGCCTGCGCGAGGTCGGTGCGGTAGGCGTCCGACGATGCGTCCTTCGCGATCACGCCGAACTGCTTCGAGATGTCGGCGGTCCGCTGGAACGCCGGCCTCGTCCATCAGCCCGATCCCGGTCGTGTTCGGCCAGATCAGCGCGTTGATCTCGTTCAGCTGCCAGCGCTGATGGCCCTCGCCGAGCGTCGGGCCGTTGTCGAGGACGATCTGCAGGCACTCCTCGGCGTTGTCGCGGCAGAAGATCCATCCGCGGAAGCTCGCCTTCAGGAAGCGCTTCGCGATGTCCTGGTTCTTCTCGTCCGCGATCCAGTCGCCGCGGACGAACACGCCGTCCTCGAGCATCGCCGGTGCCGGCGTCTTCCATCGTGATCACGTTCAGGTCGTCGAGCGTGTACAGGTCGCCCGTGTCGGGGTTCTTCTGCTCGAGCACCTGCGCGAGCTCGTTGTAGGTCATCGCCGCCGCCGCGTCGACCTGCTTCGAGACGAACAGGCTCATGTCGAACGGCTGGTTGACGATCGTGACCTCGTCCTTGTTCTTCGGGTCGATCCCGTTCTTCGTCAGTGCCGCGAACAGCTCGAACTCGTTGCCGCAGCACCAGACGCCGACCTTCTTGCCCTTCATGGCGGCGACGTTCTCGATTCCGCTGTCCTTCCAGGTCACCTCGGTCATGCCCGGAGCGGGCGAAGACCTGCGCGATGTTGACGATGTCCCCGCCCTTGTCGCGCGTGGCGAGAAGGGACGGGAGCCAGTCGATCCCGAACTCGGCACCGCCGCTGGCGACGACCTGCTCGGGCGTGATGTCGGGCCCGCCGGCCTTGATCGTGACGTCGAGGCCCTCCTCGTCGTAGTACCCCTTCGCGAGCGCCGCGTAGTAGCCCGCGAACTGCGCCTGCGGGACCCACTTGCTCTGGAGCGTGACCTTGTCCTTCTGCCCCCCGGCGGTGTCCGCTGCGCCTCCGTCGTCGTCGTCGCCGCCGCACGCGGCGAGCGCAAGCATCGCTGCGGCGAGCAGCGTTGCGAGGAAGAACCACGTCGTACGACCTTTCATCCCTCTCCTTTCGTCACTCCGCCGCTCGCGCGGACGGATGCCATCCCATGGTCAGGCGTTCGAGGAGCACGATCGCCAGATAGAAGGTGATGCCGAGGATGCTCGCGACGAGGATCGCGGCCCACGCCGTCTCGAACGCGAAGAGCGCCGCAGAGTTGCGGATCTGGACGCCGAGCGCCTCCTGCGTCCCACCGAAGTACTCCCCGACCACGGCACCGATCATCGCGAGCACGCTCGCGATTTTCAACGCCGAGAAGAGAAACGGAAGCGAATTTGGGATTCGGACGCGGCGGAAGATCTCGACCTCGCCGGCCGCGTACGAGCGCATCAGCTCGATCGAGGAGGGGTGGACCGAGGTCAGCCCGCGCAGCATGTTCACGAGCACGGGGAAGAAGCACAGCACCGCGGCGATCGCCATCTTCGAGAGCGGGTTCAGCACGCCGAACCACTGGTTCATGATCGGGGCGAAGGCGATGATCGGGACGGCGTTCGCGGCGATTGCGTAGGGCATGATCGCCGCCGAGAGCCCGCGCCACCGCGCGAGCACAAGCGCGACCGCGATGCCCGCGGAGCAGCCGATCACGAACCCGCCGAGCGCCTCTTTGAACGTGTACCAGCCTGCGCTCCAGAGCGCGTCCCGCTCGTTCCAGAACGTCCTCGCGATGTCGCTTGGCGGCGGGAGCAGGAAGCGTTGGACGTCCAGGGCGGCGACGAGCCCCTCCCAGAGGCCGATCCCGAGCAGGAGCACGGCGACGGCCGGCAGCCACGAGCGGGTGCCGCGCATCGTGCGTCCGAGGAGCCGCTCGCCGGCGACGGGTGTCGCGATGGCGCTCATTCGGCGACCTCCGCGGCGCGCAGCGACGGCTCGCGCCCCGAGCCGCCGTGCAGCGCCTCGCGCAGTTGCGTCACGAGCTCGAAGAAGCGCGGTTCTTCACGCGTCGCGTAGGTGCGCGGCTGCGGAAGGTCGATCGGGATGATCTCGGTGATTCGTCCGGGTCGCGGCGACATCACGACGACCCGCGTCGAGAGGAAGACCGCCTCGGCGATCGAGTGCGTGACGAAGAGGACCGTGCACCCCGTCTCGGCCCAGATCCGCAGCAGCTCCCCGTTCAACCGCTCGCGTGTCATCTCGTCGAGCGCGCCGAACGGTTCGTCCATCAAGAGGAGTGCCGGCGAAAACGAAAGCGCACGGGCGATCGCGACGCGCTGCTGCATGCCGCCGGAGAGCTCCCACGGGTGCCGTTTCTCGAAGCCGGTCAGCTCGACGAGCTCGACCATCTCCTTCACACGCGCGTCGCGCTTCGAGCGGTCCCACCCGGCCATCTCGAGCGGCAGTGCGATGTTGCGTGCGACCGTCCGCCAGTCGTAGAGCACCGCGTCCTGGAAGACGATTCCGTAGTCGCCGTCTCGGCGAGCCTGGCCCGCGCTCTTGCCGTTCACGACGACCTCGCCGAAGCTCGGCTGGATCAGGTCCCCGACGATCCGCAGCAACGTCGACTTGCCGCAGCCCGACGGGCCGATCAGCGAGATGAACTCGCCGGGCTGCACGTCGAGGTCGATCTCGTGCACGGCGGTCACCTCGCCGCGCGCGAAGGTCTTGCCGACCTTCCGCAACGAAACTGCCGCGGCGCTCACGCCACGTGCTCCGGGGCACGGCGGACGACGAAGTGCTCGACGATCGCGACGATCGCGAAGAACGAGATGCCGAGCAGTGCGGCCACGAGGTTCGTCGCCCAAAGGCTGGGAGGCGAGCTGAGGTAGTACTGGTTGAAGTTGAGGATCGCTCCGCCGAGGCCGTCCTGGATCGACGACGGGAGCTCGCCGACGATCGCACCGACGACGCTCGCGGTCGCCGAGATCTTGAACGCAACGAAGAGGTATGGGAGCGACGCCGGCACCTTCAGCTTCCAGAGCACGGACCACTTGCCCGCCGCGTAGGAGCGCATCAGCTCGAGGGCGCGCGGGTCTGCGGAGTCGAGCCCACGCAGCGTGTTGATCGTCACCGGGAAGAACGTCAGAAACGCGGCGATGATCGCGACCGAGAACCAGGCGGGCGTCCCGCGCGAGCCGGTCCAGACGACGACCATCGGTGCGATCGCGAGGATCGGGATCGTCTGCGAGGCGACGATGTAGGGAAGCACGCCACGCTGGAGCACGCGCGAGTGGTGCAGCACGACCCCGATCGTGAACCCGATCGCCGCGCCGAGGAGGAACCCGACCGCTGCCTCCTTCGCGGTGAAGAGCGCCGAGTCCCAGAGCACCTCGATCAGGAGCGGGCCGTTCGTCCGCGAGGGCTCGAACAGCTGGCCGACGATGTCGTGCAGATGCGGCATCGTCAGGTCGGTCACGGTGAACGTGCCGAGCCGGAGCTCGGTGGCCTCGCCGAGCCACTTGAAGCCCTCCCAGAGACCCCACAGCACCGCGAGCACCGCGAGCAGCATTCCACCCTTGCGGAGCACGGGTTTATCCTCCCAGGCCGTGTCGCTGACGCCAAGCAGAACCGTCGAAGAGCTCCGTGAGCTCCGTGCGCTGACCGGGGACGCGGACGGGGCCCAGCGGGTGGCGTGGACGAACACCTGGGCCGAGGCGAAGGAGTGGCTGAGCGGCAAGCTGGCCGGGACCGGGGTCGAGGAGGAGACCGATGAGGCCGGGAACCAGTGGTTCACGCTCCGCGGCGCCTCCGGCCGGGCGCTTCTGATCGGGGGCCACATCGACTCGGTTCCGAACGGCGGCTGGCTCGACGGCAGCCTGAACGTGGTGGCCGGCGTCGAGGTGATGCGCCGCCTCGCGGAGGAAGGAGAGCCGCCGCTGACCGTTCGCCTCGTCAACTGGGCCGACGAGGAGGGCGCGCGCTTCGGCCGCTCGCTCTTCGGCTCGAGCGCCGCGGCCGGCTCGATGAGCGACCAGGACGAGCTCCGGCACCGGAAGGACGCCGACGGTGTCTCGCTCCCCGACGCGATCGCGGCACACGGCGTCGACCTCGACCGCGCCCTCGACGCGCGGAAGCAACTCGAGAACGCCGCCGCCTACCTCGAGCTGCACATCGAGCAGGGTCCGGTGCTCGAATCGATGGACCTGCCGCTCGGCGTCGTCCTCGGCACCTTCGGCGTCGAGCGCCACCAGATCACCTGGCGCGGACAGGCCGCGCACGCGGGCTCGACCCCGATGGACAAGCGCCGCGACGCGCTCGCGGGCGCCGCGAAGCTCGCGCTCGAGATCCGCCCGATCGCCGCACAGGTCGGTGAGGGCGCGGTCTGCACCTGCGGCGGCGTCGTGACGAGGCCTGGGATCGTCACGTCGGTCGTCGAGACGGCCGAGCAGCTGCTCGACCAGCGGCACCTCGACGCGGACTCGCTTGCGGAGCTGCTGCGGCTCGCGAGAGAGGCATCCGAGCGGTTCGCGCGCGAAGAAGACATCAAGGTCGAGTGGGAGCGGATCTGGAGCATCGAGCCGATCCTGTTCGACGCCGAGCTGATCGAGCTCGCGGACGAATCGATCCTCGAGGTCGCGGGCACGTCGCACCGTTTGCCGAGCGGCCCGCTGCACGACGCCGCGGAGGTTTCCCGCGCGGGCATCCCGACCGTGATGCTGTTCGTGCAGAGCCTCCGCGGCCTCTCGCACACGAAGCTCGAGGACACGAAGCCGGAGCATCTCGAGCTCGCCGTCCAGGCACTCGACCGCCTGACGACGAAGACGCTCGAGCTGCTGGCTAGAAGAACCTGACGAGCGCGACGCCGGCGGCGACGAGGGCGATGCCGAGCAGTCGCCCGGGCGTGATCGGGTTCTCCTCGAACCCGACCCAGCCGAAGTGGTCGACTAGCAGCGACGCGACCGCCTGCCCCGCCAGGATCACCGCGACGAGTGTCGCCGCGCCGAGCTTCGGGGCCGCGACGACGCTCCCGAGCACGTAGAACGCCCCGAGCAGCCCGCCGGCCCAGACCCACCAGGGCGCGCCGGTGACGGCGGCCCCGGCCGGCCAGTCTCGGTAGGCGGCGACCATGACCGCAAAGAGGGCCACCGTGCCGACGACGAACGAGACGAGCGTCGCCCGGAGCGGGCTGTCCAGCCAGGTCGCCAGCTGGGCGTTGATCCCGAACTGGATCGGCAGCATCGCGCCTGCCACGAACCCGAAGAGCAGGTACGGCCAGATTGCCACGTGGCACGATTCGAGGGAAGATCGCAGTTTCCCTGCACCGCTCGAGCCCGGAGGTCACATGCTCACGTTCGGCGTCACCGTCCTGCCCGACCCGCCCTACACACGCCTGATCGAGCTGACCTCGCTCGCGGAGCAGCACGGGTTCGAGTACAGCTGGACCTACGACTCGCACATCCTCTGGCAGGAGTCGTACGCAACGCTCCCGCTCGTCGCCGACCGCACCGACACGATCAAGCTCGGCCACTTCGTGACCAACCCTGGGATCCGCGACCCGACGATCACGGCGAGCTGGTACGCGACGATGCACGACGTCTCGAACGGACGCATGGTGATGGGGATCGGTCGCGGCGACTCGTCGCGCCGCGTCGTCGGGCTGAAGCCGGTCAGGGTTGCGGAGTTCGAGGCGGCCACGGCGATGATCAAAGACCTGATGAACGGCCGGCCCGTCGTGTGGAACGAGAAGGAGTTGAAGCTCGAGTGGGTTCGGCCCGAGCTCCCCGACATCGAGGTCTGGGTCGCCGGTTACGGGCCGAAGGCGCTCGCAGTCGCGGGCCGCGTCGGCGACGGCGTGATCATCCAGCTCGCCGACCCGCAGATCATCCAGTGGATCATGGACACCGCGCGCGCCTCCGCCGTCGAGGCCGGACGCGACCCGAATGCGCTCAAGTGCATCGTGGGCGCGCCGAGCATGGTCACCGACGACCTCGCCGACGCGCGCGAACAGGTGCGCTGGTTCCCCGCCATGGTCTCGAACCACGTCATGGACCTGATCGAGCGCTACGGGTTCGACTCGGAGATCCCCTCCGCGCTGACCGACTTCGTCAAGGCGCGGAAGTTCTACGACTACAAGGACCACAGCCGGGTCGGTGCGGCACACGGCGAGTTCGTCACCGACGAGATCTGCGACCGCTTCTGCGTGCTCGGCAACACCGAGCAGGTGATCCAGAAGCTCCACGAGCTCGAGTCGGTCGGCGTCGATCAGTTCAACATCTACCTCATGACCGGCCAGCAGGAGGCGACGCTCGAGGCCTACGGGTCAGACATCATCCCGAAGTTCGCGAGCGTCGCCGCGTAGCTGGGACTACCTTGAACCGACGGCGCGGAGCGCCGAGAGCAACTCTTGGTGCCGCCGCTCCTCGTCGGGCATCCCTTCTTCCACGGGCGTCCGCTGCGAGCGGGCGAGCATCGCCTGGACGGGCTTCACGACGAAGAAGAACACGGCGGCGGCGATCGCCACGAACTGGATCAGGTCCGTGAGGAACGCGCCGTAACGGAACACCGCGTCGTTGATCGTGAACGTCAGGTCGCTGAAATCGGGCTTGCCGATGATCATCGCGATCACCGGCATGAGCAGGTTCTCGACGAGCGAATTGATGACCGCGGCAAACGCGAGCCCCATGACGAACGCCACGGCGAGCTCGACGACGTTGCCGCGGAACAGGAAGTCCTTGAACTCTTGAACCATCTCGACGCTCCTGGTTGGGAGCGCCGAATCTACGTCTCCTCCAGCTCGAGTGCAGCCGAGTTGATGCAGTACCGCTGGCCCGTCGGCTGCGGCCCGTCGGGAAACACGTGGCCGAGGTGGCCGCCGCAGGCGGCGCACATCACCTCTGTGCGGATCATCCCGTGGCTGATGTCGCGCTCCTCCTCGATCACGTCCTCGCTTGCGGGCGCGTAGAACGCGGGCCACCCACAGCCCGAGTCGTACTTCGTGTCCGAGCTGAAGAGCTCGGCACCGCAGCCCGCACAGCGATACGTGCCCGGCTCGAAGACGTGGTCGTACTCACCCGTGAAGGCGGGCTCGGTCCCCTTCTCGCGGAGGATCCGGTACTGATCGGGGGTCAACTCCGCCTGCCACTGCTGCTCTGTCTTTTCGATCTTCTCCATGCCCTTCAGTCTGCCGGAAGCGCCGAGCGTTACGGGTAGCGTGACGGCCGTGAGCGGGACACCTCTGATCGAGGCCAGAGGCCTCACGAAGCGCTTCGGCGAGTTCACCGCCGTCGACGGGATCGACTTCACGGTCGAGCGCGGCGAGACCTTCGGCTTCCTCGGGCCGAACGGCGCAGGGAAGACCTCGACGATGCGAATGATCGGTGCGGTCTCACCGGTCAGCGGCGGGACACTCCGCGTGCTCGGGCTCGACCCCGGCGTTGACGGCCCCGTCATCAAGGCCCGAATGGGCGTCGTCCCGCAGCAGGACACCCTCGACTTCGAGCTCACCGTCTACGAGAACCTGCTCGTCTACGGGCGCTATTTCGGGCTCTCCAAGGACGTGATCAAGTCGCGCGCCGAGGACCTGCTCGACTTCGTGCAACTCCAGGAGCGCCGCGACTCGAGAGTCGAGCCGCTTTCCGGCGGGATGAAGCGCCGGCTGACGATCGCACGCGGGCTGATCAACGACCCGGAGCTTCTTCTGCTCGACGAGCCCACGACCGGCCTCGATCCGCAGGCACGCCACGTGCTGTGGGACCGGCTCTACCGGCTGAAGCAGCAGGGCGTCACGCAGGTGCTGACGACGCACTACATGGACGAGGCGGAGCAGCTCTGCGACCGCCTCGTCGTCATGGACCAGGCGAAGATCGTTGCCGAAGGCTCCCCGCGGGAGCTGATCGAGCTCCACACGCAGCGTGAGGTCGTCGAGCTCCGCTTCCCGGAGGGCGTCGAGCTGGACGGCAAGTTGGACGGTCTCGGCGAGCGCGTCGAGGTGCTCGCAAACCGCGTGCTGATCGGAACCGACAACGGCGACGCGACCGCGCACGCGGTTCACGAGCGCGGGATCGAGGCGGAGAGCGTCCTCGTCCGGCGCAGCACGCTCGAGGACGTGTTCCTGACGCTGACCGGACGGACGCTCGTCGACTGATGGCGACCGTCGCGGTCACGACCTCGCCGCTCGAACGCGCGCTCTCGGTCACCGAGTGGCACGCGCGCTCGTACAAGCGCACGTGGCGCGCGACGATCACGACCGCGTTCCTCAACCCGATCTTCTTCCTGCTCTCGGTCGGCGTTCTCCTCGGCCAGCTGATCGACGACGACCAGGCGGCGCTCGGTGGGCTCTCGTACGTCGAGTTCGTCGCGCCCGGGCTCCTCGCGGTGACCGCGATGCAGATCGGAGCGAACGACGCGATGTGGCCGGTCATGGCCGGCATCAGGTGGCTGCGCACGTACCACGCGGTCCTGGCGACGCCCGTCCGTGTCGCCGAGCTCGTGCTCGGGACGATGGGCTGGTCTGCGATCAGAATCTTCTCGGCGGCGGTGATCTTCACGGCTGTCGCCGCCGTCGGCGGCGCGATCATCTCTCCCCTCGCGGTGCTGGCACCGTTCGCCGCGCTGCTCTGCGGGCTCGCGTTCAACGCACCGATCGCGGCGTTCTCCGCGAGTCTCGAAGGCGGCGACGACGGGTGGTTCCCGGCTCTGAACCGCTTCGTCTTGATCCCGATGTTCCTGTTCGCCGGGACATTCTTCCCCGTGTCCCAGCTGCCCGATTGGCTGGAGCCGGTCGCGTGGGCGACTCCGCTCTGGCACGGCGTCGAGCTCTGCCGCATGCTGACCACCGGCGACGTCGATGCACTGCTCGCGGCCGTCCACGTCGCTTATCTCTCTGCCTTCGTGGTCGTCGGCGCCGTGGTGGCGATCCGTCGCCACCAGAGGGCGCTGCTCAAGTGACGGACTACGCGCTCACCGGCCGGGTCGCACCGTGGTTCACGTTCGGGGCGGACCGCTCGCTGCGGCTGGTCTACCGGAACCTCCACGCGGCGCGCCGCTACTGGCTCGTCATGGTCTCCGGCTTCTTCGAGCCGCTCTTTTACCTCGTCGGCCTCGGGGTCGGCGTGGGAGCGCTCGTCGGCGACATTACGTACGGCGGACAGACGATCTCCTATCAGGAGTTCGTCGCGCCTGCGCTGCTCGCGGCGTCCGCGATGAACGGCGCGATCTACGAGACGACGGGGAACGTCTTCTTCAAGCTGAACTACGCGAAGACCTACGAGGGCGTCTTGGCCACGCCGATGGGCGTGCGCGACGTGGCGGTCGGCGAGACGATCTTCGCGCTGATGCGCGGAAGCGTCTACGCGGTCGCCTTCGTGACGATCATGTTGGCCCTCGGCCTGATCGAGTCGTGGTGGGCGATCCTCGCCGTGCCAGCGGCGCTCCTGATCGGCGCGGCGTTCGCGGCGCTCGGCCTCTCTGCGGTGACGCTGATGCGGTCGTGGGCCGACTTCGCGTTCGTCGAGCTGCTGACGCTTCCGATGTTCCTCTTCTCTGCGACGTTCGTGCCGCTCGCGGAGTACCCCGAGGCCGTGCAATGGGCGCTTCCGCTCACACCGCTCTACCACGGCGTCGATCTCATGCGCGCGCTCACGCTCGGCGACGTCGGCTGGAACGCGCTGATCCACGTCGCCTACCTGCTCGGCGTCCTCGCGCTCGGCGTCTGGTTCACTGCGCGCCGGCTCGAGCGCAAGCTCCTGAAGTAACAACCCGACCTCGATCTCAAGTTGAGCTTGAGGTAGCCGGGCGAGGGCTGTCGCGCGAGTCGTGCTGCCGGAACGGGTTGTAGACGCTCACACGAACGGGGGAGAGGCCAGACGCCGTTTTCGGGCGATGCTGGAAGAGCGGTTCCCTGCGGCAGGAGCATCGATGGCGAAGACACAGCGGCACGAGCACGAGCCGACTCGTTCACGGCGGGTTCGCGCTGCCCTGGTGTCGGTCGTCCGCGCGTCCGTCGCCGCGACTGCGTGTGTCTTGTGGGTCGGGCTTGCGTCGCCGGGCCTGCAGCTCATCCCCGGACTCGGCGGCTTCGGCGACCAGAGCATTTCGATCTCCCTTCAGAGCGCCCTGCTCGGCATCGACGACGGCCGCGACCCCGCGACGCCCGCGGTGCGCGCCGCGATGAGCGCGCTCGGCCTGACGATGACCAAGCAGTTGGTGGCCCCGCTGCCGCGCAACTCGTCCGAAGGCCCCCCGTCGCTCGCCGTGCAGATCACCGAGAGCGTTCGCGTCGACACGGCGCCTGCAGCGCCTGCCTCGGACCAACCGCGCGACCGCCCGAGCGCCGGGTCCGAGACCGACGGCGGCGCGAGCGTCGCACAGGGCTCGCCGCCGGCAGTCGATCCCGGCAAGCCCGCGAAACCCGGGAAACCCGAGAAGCCCTCGCCTGCACCTAGTGTCGGCGGCGGCCCCGCGACGCCGCCGCCGGCCTCGACGAAGAGCGTGCAGTCGATCACCTTCACGACGTCACCGTCGGCGGCCGTCGCCGGCGGCTGGTACTCGGTGGGGGCTTCCGCGAGCTCGGGTCTACCGGTCAGCTTCTCGGTCGCGCCGGGGAGCGCCGACGTCTGCACGGTCTCGGGCACGACGGTCGCGTTCGTCGGGATCGGGACCTGCACGATCCGGGCAAACCAGGCCGGGAACGGAAGCTACAAGCCGGCGCCGCAGGTGACGCAGTCCTTCGCCGTCGCCGCCGGGGTCGCAGTTCAGACGATCAGCTTCCTTTCGACGCCGCCTTCGGGCGCGGTCGTCGGGAGCTCCGCGTACCACGTGGTTGCGAAGGCGACCTCGGGTCTTCCCGTCGAGTTCGGCGCCGCGAGCGGGAGCGACGACATCTGCACGGTGACCGGCGCGAAGGTCACCTTGGTCGGCGTCGGCACCTGCACGATCAACGCGACGCAGCGCGGCAACAGCAACTATCTCCCTGCCCCAAGGGTCAGCCAGTCGTTCTCGATCGGCTCCGACGTCCCGTCGAAGAGCGTCCAGTCGATCAACTTCACGTCGTCCCCGCCGGCGGGCGCGGTCGTCGGCGGCTCGGCGTACGTCGTCACCGCATCGGCCAGCTCCGGCCTCCCCGTCAGCTTCTCCGTCGACCCGTCCAGCGCCGGGGTCTGCACGCTCTCGGGCGCGACCGTGTCCCTCGTCGGGCCGGGCACCTGCACGATCCGCGCCGAGCAGGCCGGGAACGGGAGCTATCAGGCTGCAGCGCCGGCCTCGCAATCCTTCGTCGTGGGCCTCGCCGGCCAGACGATCAGCTTCACGTCGGCGCCTCCGAGCAGCGCTGCAGCCGGAGGCCCGACGGCCACCGTGACCGCCGCCGCGAGCTCGGGCCTCGCTGTCACGTTCTCGATCGCGCCGGCGAGCTCCGGTGTCTGCAGCCTGTCCGGCTCGACGCTGTCCTTCCTGGCGGCAGGAACCTGCACGGTCTTCGCCGACCAGGCCGGCAACGCCTCGTCTGCTGCCGCGCCGCAGGTCTCGCAGTCGTTCGCCGTCGCCCTCGGCCCGCAGACGATCAGCTTCAGCTCGACGCCGCCGGGCAGCGCGTACGTCGGTGGGCCTGCCTACACCGTCGCCGCGACCGCGAGCTCCGGCCTCGCCGTCACCTTCTCTTCCGGGAGTCCCTCGGTCTGCAGCGTCTCCGGCGCGACGGTGACGTTCACGGGCACGGGGACCTGCGTCGTCCGAGCGAACCAGCCGGGGAACGGCAGCTACCAGCCGGCGCCGCAGTCGCAGCAGTCGTTCACCGTCACGCCGCCACCGTCGCCACAGACGATCACGTTCACCTCGAGCGCGCCGTCGTCCGCGGTGTACCTCGGGCCGAGCTACAGCGTGGCGGCGACCGCGAGCTCCGGTCTGCCGGTCACCTTCAGCGTGTCGGGCTCCTGCTCACTGTCGGGCTCGACGGTCGTGATGGCGGGCGCGGGCACGTGCACGGTCTATGCGGACCAGAGCGGCAACAGCGCGTACTTCGCTGCGCCGCAGCTGCAACAGACCTTCTCGATCGCCAAGAGGGCGCAGACGATCACCTTCCCGGACCCGGGCAACCACGACAAGACCGACCCACCGTTCGCCCTTTCGGCGACGTCGAGCTCCGGTCTCGCGGTCACCTACACGCTCGACCCGAGCAGCACACCGTTCTGCTCCCTCTCCGGCAACATCGTCACGCCGATCGAACGCGGCGATTGCATCGTTCATGCGAACCAGGCGGGAGACGCCAACTACCTGGCCGCTCCGCAAGTCACGATGGAGATCAAGATCAAGAACCACACGCCGGGCGGATGACCGCGCCTCCCTCACCCTTTCGGGGGAGCCCTCGTGCGAATCCGGAAGCCGATGTACTGGACGTGGTTCTGCGGCGAGCAACCGTCACGCTGTTGTCGAGAGCGCGTTGATGCTCGGCGGCTCCCCGCGCGAGTTCCGCTTCGGAACTCCGGTCGTCCGCTATGCGGTCCTCATCTTCGTCGTGATCGCCGGGCTCGTCGCCGTGGTGAGCTGGACGCTCGACCGCAACGGCCGGCACAGCAACTGGCAGGAGCACAGCACTGCACTCGACGGCGGCGCGCGCGTCGCTGCGTCGACGTTCGGCACTCTGCGCGCCAATCTGCGCGTACAGGCCAGCGAGCTCGCAACCTCGCTGCCGCTTCAGCGGGCCGTCCTGACGCGGAACGAGCGAGCGCTGCGCGAGATCGCGGCGACGCGCCACGCGCGTGTCGACCTCCGCGACGGCCGGGCGATCGGATCACTCGCGGCGAAGCCCATGATCGCGTCGACGGCCAAGATCAGCGACGGTCGCCGGGTCCTCGCGGAGGTCACGGTCTCGCTTCCGCTCGGCCAGGACGTGCTGACCGTGCTCCGGGACGCGACGCCGCTGCCCGCAGACGCGTCGCTCGCGCTCGTCCAGAACGGTCGCCTGCTCGTGGGCGGGCCGCGCGGGGCAAGAGTCGCGCCGAATGAGGGCCGCGTCGAATTCGGCGGCACCGAGTTCGCCGCCCAGTCCGCACCGCTCGGGATCCGCAACACGTCGGTGGTCGCTCTGGAGCCTGTCGCCGCCATCGATGCGCTCTCGGCGCGGTACCGCCGCTTCATCCTTCTCGCCGCGCTGTTCACGCTGGCACTTGCGGCGGCGCTCGCAACTCGCCTTGCCCGCCCCCTCGCCCGGATCGTCGGCGACGTCGCGCGGTTGAGCCGCCAGGCGCAGACCGACGGGCTCACCGGACTCGCGAACCGCCGCCTGCTCGGGGAGCGCCTCGAGGACGAGATCGAGCGCGCGACCCGAAACGGCACGAGCGTCTCGATCGTGATGGCCGACATCGACAACTTCAAGCAGATCAACGACAACTACGGCCACCAGGCCGGCGACGCGGTGCTCCGTGCGTTCGCCGCCGCGCTCGGCCGCTCGGTGCGCGAGACCGACCTCGCGGCGCGCTACGGCGGGGAAGAGTTCCTCGTCGTGCTCCCCGGGGCGAGGCTGGTGAATGCGAGCGCCGCCGCGGAGAAGTTCCGAAAGGCTGCCGACGAGCTCGAGATTCCCGGCCGGAACGGCGAGACCGCCCGGTTCACCGTGAGCTTCGGCGTCGCCGAGTTCCCGACCTATGCGAACGTGGAGGCCTTGGTAGCCGCGGCCGACGCCGCCCTCTACCAGGCGAAGCGCAGCGGCAAGAACCGAGTCGCCACCTCGACGGTACAGGGGCAGGACGTCCCGCCGCAGTCGCCCCCGCGGCTCGTCTCGCTCGGCTAGGAGGCCTGTTCCGTCAAGCCGTCCTAGCAGCGGCGGCGCGCAATCGAGCGTACGCTTTCAAGGTGCCATCCGAGAACCCCCAGCCGCTGACGTCCGAGCAGAAGGCGCAGCTCGAGGCCGAGCTGGCCGAGTACGAGGGGCCTCGGCGCGCCGAGGCGGTCGAGGCGATTCGCGTGGCGCGCGGGTTCGGCGACCTCTCCGAGAACTTCGAGTACCACGCCGCGAAGAACGAGCAGGGGATGCTCGAGCGCCGCATCACGCTCCTCCGCGACCGGCTTTCGAGATCGGTGGTCGTCGACGAGGATGCGGCTGCGAGCGACCGGGTCGGCGTCGGCTCGCGCGTCGAGATCGAGGACGAAGCCGGCGAGCGGATGCAGATCGAGATCTCGAGCGTCGGCGGCGTCTCACCGGAGTCGCCGCTCGGCCGCGCGCTCTACGGCGCAAAGGCGGGCGAACGAGTTACGATCGCGGCGCCCGGCGGCTCATGGGTCGCCCGCGTCGTCTCCGTCGGCCGCTAACGCGCGCCGCTCAGTATCGGCGGCCGCCGCGCGGACGCGTTCGCCGCGACCGCGCCCAGGTCCACCAGCCGACGGCAGCGGCGGCGACCACGGCGCCGAAAGCGAAGACCATGACCCCTCCCACGATTGGAGTCTACGGTCAGGCAGATCCGGGTGGAGGAACGACGCGCGGTTGCCTCAAACCCTGCCGGGGCTCCGATCTTGGACCACGTAGGCCACGATCAGCGCGGCAGGGAAGAAGATCAGGCTGAAGAGGAAGTAGCCGAAGAAGCTGTGTCCTTTGCGGGCAGCAACGCGAGCCGGCCAAAACGCGATCGCTACCCAGACGACGACAGCCAGGATCGACCAAAGCCACCAGCCAATTGAAGCAACGAGCATCTCGACCTCCGTTTGTGGTGATTCGCCGCGAACGTGCCGCGTCCGTTATGCAAACAGGCAACAAGTCCAGAGCCATCGTGCTGCTGGGATGAAGTGCGGTTCGTCCCGTGAGCCGATCTAGTCGGAAGCCAGCCCTCGCGGTGCGGCCGAGATGGGATCCCTCGTAAATGGGGTAGCCGGGACCTGCGGGCTGACCTACGTTGAGCCGGTCGGACTGCGGCTCCGGCGCCTCCATGACTGCACCGAGTCGTACATCCCCGCTCCGCCGCACCCTCGTGCTCGGGGTGCTGGCGGTCGTGCTCGGTGTCGCCGGTGGGGCTGGGCCTGCATCCGGCGCGAAGCCGAACGCGAAGGCGGTGCCGGGCGAGCTGATCGTCGGTTTCGCCGCTGGGGTCTCGGACGCGGAGCGGCGTCGGCTCCTTCGACGAATCGGCGCCAGTGAGAAGCGTCGGCTCGGCCGGATTCGCGGCGCACTCGTGGCCGTAACGCCGAGTCGCAGCGACGCGGTGCTCGCGCAACTTCGCAAAGACCCCCTCGTCAGGTACGCGGAGCCGAACTACCTGCTCGAGACGGCGGCCGTCCCGAACGACCCTCTCTACAACCGTCTCTGGGGGTTGAGCAACACCGGCCAGCTCGTCAACGGCTGGCCCGGGACCCCTGACGCAGACGCCGACGTCGAAGAGGCCTGGTCGGTCACGACGGGAGATCCCGGCGTCGTGGTCGCCGTGATCGACACCGGCGTCGACCAGTCGCATCCCGATCTCGCCGCGAACACGTGGGTCAATCCCGGAGAGAACTGCGGCGGCTGTCGCACCGACCACGTCGACAACGACGGAAACGGCTACGTCGACGACTGGCGCGGGTGGGACTTCGCCGACGGCGACAACGACCCGGCAGACGGCCACGGGCATGGAACCCACGTCGCCGGGACGATCGGTGCCGTCGGGAACAACGGCGTCGGCATCGCCGGCGTGAACTGGAACGTCCGATTGATGGGTCTGAGGTTCCTGGGCAGCGATGGATCCGGAACGACCGCGGACGCCGTCAGCGCGATCCTCTACGCGGCTGCGAACGGTGCCGACGTCCTCAACAACTCGTGGGCGGGCGGCGAGTTCTCACAGAGCCTCTTGGAGGCGATCGAGTTCGCCGACGCGCGCGACGCGCTCTTCGTCGCAGCGGCGGGAAACGACGGCATGGACAACGACGCGCTCCCGACGTACCCGGCGTCCTACGAGGTCCCCAACGTGCTCGCCGTCGCAGCGAGCGACAACGGCGACCGCCACGCGTTCTTCTCCAACTTCGGGAAGCGCTCCGTCGACGTGAGCGCGCCGGGCGTCGAGATCCTGTCGACCTGGCCCGGCGGCTCGTATCAGTACGCGAGCGGCACCTCGATGGCGGCGCCTCACGCGGCCGGCGTGGCCGCGCTGGTCGAGGCGGCGAACCCCGGCGCGAGCGACGTCGGGGTGAAGACGCTTCTCCTGCGCACGGCCGATCCGGTCGCTGCGCTCGCCCAGGCGACCGCCAGCGGCGGGCGGCTGAACGCGGGCTCGGCCGTGTCCTGCTCCGGACGGCCACTCGTCTGGCTCGACGCTCCGTCGCCGGATTTCGCGCTCGAGACTGGAGAGCAGCTGACGATCAGCGCGTCTGCCTCGGCCTGCGCAGACCCCGCCGGCGTGCAGGTGTCTGCGAACGTCAACGGCCAACCGGTGACGCTGCTCGCTCGCGGCGACGGGCACTACACAGGGACGTTCGCGCCGACGTCGACCGGCAACGTGGTAGTGACGGTCACCGCAACGACGGGAGCCGCGACGGACACGCGCAGCGTCCAGGGCTCGGTGCAGCAGGTCTATCCGATCGTGCCCGGCGGCGCACCCGTGACTCTGACGACCACGACGTCGGGTGAGGACGCGCGGCTCGTCTTCGACGGCGAGGCCGGCGACCGCGTGAGCCTGCAGCTCCGCGACGTGACGATCGCGCAGTCGACGGTGACGATGTACCAGCCGGACGGAGCCCAACTCGGCGCGACCGCGTTCGTCGGCAAGTCGGGGGCGTTCATCGACGCGAAGACGCTGCCGGTCAGCGGCAGGTACACGATCGTCGTCGATGCACAGCCGGGCTCGTTGGGAGCGATGACGCTCGAGTTGTACGACGTGCCCCCGGATTCGGCCGCCGGGATTGCGGCCGGCGGACCGCCGGTCGGCCTCGCCACCACGGTTCCCGGGCAGAACGCACGCGCCACGTTCAACGCGGCGTCGGGGGCCCGCGTGAGCCTGCGTCTTACAGGGGTGACGATGAAGACCGCCACCGTCTCGCTGATGAAGGCGAGCACCACGCTTGCGAGCACGATCGTCGGGACCGCCGGAGGCTTCCTCGACGTCCAGGCACTCCCGGGCGCGGGCGAGTATGCGCTAGTCGTCAACCCGCAGTCGTCGTACACGGGCGCGCTCACGCTCACGCTCTACGACGTGCCGCCCGACGTCGGCGGGACGATCGCGACCGACGGATCCGCGGTCCCCCTCGCGCTGAACGTCCCCGGCCAGAACGCGAGGCTCGGGTTCGAGGGCCACGCGGGTGACCGGTTCGTCGTCAACGTCGGGGGCGGGCTCTCAGGCAGCGCGTACGTCTCGATCGTGGGGCCGACGGGCACGGTCGGCGGCCGGACGCTCGTCGGCTCGACGGGAGGGCTGCTCGATCTCCGGACACTCGACGCGAGCGGCCACCACGAGCTGGTCGTCGACCCCCAGGTAGCCGCCACCGGCGCGCTGAGCGTCTCGCTCTACGCCGTTCCGCCCGATCCCTCGCAGCCGATCGTTCCCGGCGGCCCGCCTGTCACAGCGTCGGTCGCTGCCCCCGGGCAGAACGCGCGCCTGACCTTCGACGGGACCGCCGGCCGGTTGATCAGTCTTCAACTGACGAACGTGTCGATCGCGAGCGCCTACGTATCGGTGCTGGCGCCGGACGGCTCGGCGCTCGTCAGGAACGTGCTCGTCGGCACCGCCGGAGCGTTCGTGGACGCGCGGCCTCTACCGTCGAGCGGGAGCTACTCGATCCTCGTCGACCCGATCGGCTCGAACACCGGCGCGATGACGTTGACGCTGCACGACGTGCCTCCGGACGTCTCTGCCGAGCTCGTCGCGGGCGGCCCGACGCTCACGGTCGCGCTCGCCACGCCCGGACAGAACGCTCGTCTGACGTTCCAGGGCACGGCCGGCCGTCGTGCGTCCTTCGTCCTGTCGTCGGTCTCGATCGCCTCGTCCCAGGTGACGATCCTGCGGCCCAACGGCTCGACGCTCGCGGCGCTGCTCGTCAGCGCGACGGGACGGTCGTTCACGCTCGACCTCAACGCCACCGGGACGTACGTCGTCGTCGTCGACCCACGGGCCGCGGCGACCGGCGAGATGACGTTCAGGCTGAGCTTCCTCTGACGTAGAGCTCGGCGAGGTCCGGTGTGAGGTAAGGGATGCCGTCGACGACGACACCGATCTCGGACAGAGGGCGCCGCACGGCGGGGTCGCGCCGGTAGATCCAGTCGCCACCTTCTACGGCTTCGATCTTGAAGTCGATGTGCCACTCGTCGCCGTGTGTCGGGCGCGCCCACACCGCATTCTCGGGCGGGCCGACGGGTCCCCCGGTCCACGGCCTCAGCGTTCCGGCGTGCGCGATCCTGAGGTCCCAGTCCGCGAGCTGCTCGCGCAGCGCCTCGTGGTCGGTCCGAAGCACGGCGACGTCCAGGTCCTTGTGCGGCTGCCGCCCCTCGACGTCGAGTGCCCAGCCACCGGCGATCCACCAACCGATGGACAGTCCCGAGAGCAGGCGCTTCACGTCGCGGGGCGTCAGCCGTGCCCACGGTTCCTCTGCTAGTCGCAGGGCGCCGTTCCCGAGACCAGCGCTGTCACTCGGCCGTTTCGGGCGCGTGCGAGCAGGCCGGGATACGGAAGGGAGCCGACCTCGGCGCAGGTGCGGCGCGTGACCAGCCAGTAGCCCGTCCAGGGCGGAGCCGCGCGGTGCAGGCTCGCGCGCGGATAGAGCCGGCCGAGTCGCGCGACCGAGTCGCCGACGCGGAGTCCGACCGCGGTTCGCCACGCGCTCCTGCTCGTGATCGTCGCGGTCACGAGCACGCCGTCCTTGCACGCGCGGCCGGCGAAGTCGAGGAAGGCGAGCTTCAGCCCGATTCGGTTCCAGCTGACGTTGCACTCGACGCCGGAAGCGCGGGAACGTACGGACGAGGGCGACCCGAGTCGTTGGCGGGCGTCGGCAAGCGTGGCGCGGCCGATGCGCAGCCCGGCCACGGCATGGTCGCCCTGAACGACGAACGGGGGTGACGCGGCAAGCGCTGGTACGACCGGCAGAGCAGCCGCCACAAAGACGATCGAGAGGCGACGCATTGCAACAGGCTAACGCGGCTGTCGTACTAGACTCGGACGATGGTGCGGGTCGAGCTCGCCCATCGCTACGACGTCCCTGTCGAGCGCGGGTTCGCATTCATCACGAACACCGCGAACTGGCCGAAGTTCTGGCCCGGCTTCGTTCGGCTCGAGCCGGGCTCCGACTGGGGCGCGCCGGGCGACACGGCGCGGCTCGTGACGCGGCTGCTCGGACGGGACCGCGAGCTGGCAATGACCGTGAAGACGTTCGAGCCGAACCGGCTCGTGACCTACACGAGCACGCAGCCTGGTCTGCCCGACGCGTACCACGAACGCCACTTCCAGCCCGACGGCAACGGGTTCCTCTACCGGCTGGTCGTCGAGTACGAACCCCGTCCGCGGATCGCGGGGTTGTTCGACCGCGTGCTGCTCGCACGCGGGGTCCGGCGCGCGTTCGAGCGCACGTTCGCGGATCTAGAGCGAGAGCTCTCCGCCGTCTCATCGTCTTAACAGGGCTTGGGCATGGTGTAGGAGCGCGTGGGCCGCGCGTGAGCCTCGTGTGAGGCGGAGCAGCCACGATCGCTCCATCCTCAGCAAAGGAGATGGAACGATGAAGCCGCAGACCACGTTCTCGTCGCGAAGCAGCCGGACCTCGATCTTCAGACGGGCCGCCGCCTCCGTTGGCGCCCTCGTGCTCGTGCTTCTCGCTGCGCTCTCCGTCGGCCCGTCCGTACGTCCGGCGATCGCGACGCACGATTGCGGACTGCCGGATGCCTCCCCGCTGTGGATCGAGTTCGGCGCCGGTTCGGTGCCGCCCGAAGTGCGAGCCGTCTTCGCGCGTCCCGGAGTCGTCGTCTCGGGGAGCGGCGCGGCGCTGCCGGCTGACTACCGCGCCAAGGGCGCGGCCACGACCTTCTTCGTGCTCAACCTGCCGCCGTACGTCGGGCAGCCCGCGACGCCTGCGGACCCGGCGACGGTCGTCCCGGAAGCGGATCAGCTCTACCAGGCCGCCGTGGCCTCGACGGCGTGCGCACGGCCGTGGATCGCGCTCAACGAATTGCTCGGCCCGACCGCCGCGACGCCCTGGTCGCCGACGACGACGCAGTACCGCGCGAACATTCTGGCGCTCGTTCAGCGCCTCGCCGATCGTGGTGCGCGTCCCGCGCTTCTCGTGCACGGCGACCCGAACGTTGCGGGCGATGCGGGCGCATGGTGGGCGAGCGTCGGACGGTACGCGACGATCGTCTACGAGTCGTACTACAACGCCGTGAACATCCGCCAGCTCGGGCCGGTGATCGGCAACCGGCGAATGCGGCTGGGGATGCGGAGCATGGTGCGCCGGTTCGCCGGGGTGGGCGTCCCCGCGGAGCGGCTCGGCTTCATGATGGGCTTCCACGTCGCGCTCGGTACGGGCGGCCGCGAAGGGCTCCAACCGCGCGAGGAGTGGTTCAGGGTCGTGAAGTGGGAGGCGCTGACCGCGCGCCAGATCGCCCGCGACGAGCGGATCCCGACGATCTGGTCCTGGGGCTGGGCCACGTTCGGGCCGCCGAGCGCCGACCCCGACAAGCCGGCTGCAGCGTGTGTGTACCTCTGGGCCCGGGACCCTGCTCTGTGTGACGGCCCTGCTGTCGCCGGCACCGCGTTCAACACGTCGCTGACCGAGGGCCAGATCGCCCTTCCCGCAGGGGTTCACTGCACGTTCGCCGGCGGAGCCGTCCGAACGAAGGCGATCGCAGAGCTCCAGCGGTTGACCGGCGACCGCCGAGCTGCGATCACCGCGCTCTTCGCCCGTGCTGTGGTCGGTAAGCAGGTCCGCGTGCCCACTGCGGATCTCCTCGCCGCGGAGCGCCGGGTGATCACGCGCGTGTTCGGCGGGTCGCGAAAGGCGTATCTCCGCGCACTCTCCCGGCGGCACACCACGCTCGAGGTTGCCCGTGGAATCCTCGGAGACGAGCTCCGGCGGCGCCGTATCGCCACCAGGGTCACCGCAGGGCAGACGACGCTCACGTGGACCGCGGGCGTGACGTCGGCGGCGTCGGACACCGCCGTCTGTCTCCGCGACGAGCTGCCCGGCAGCGGCGACTTTCCGAGGTCGAACAAGCTCGAGATCGACGTCGTGCCGCTGCCGTCGTACGTGCGGTTCCTGCTCCAGGATCGGAAGGCACCCGTCGCGCCGGCCGGGCTCGTCGCCACTCGCGACGCGGGCGGCGCTGTTCTCCTCGAGTGGAGCGACGGCCGCGAGGCCGATCTCGCCGGCTACGAGGTCTACCGGGCAGCGACCACGAGCGGTCCCTACACGAAGCTCACGGCGAGGCCGCTCGTCCGCTCGGCGTACAGGGATGCGACCGCGCCGACGGGCGCGGTCAACTTCTACGTCGTTCGAGCGGTGGACACATCGAAGAACGTCAGCAGGCCGTCGAGCGAGGCATCGTCGCCCCCGTAATGACGGCCGATCAGGCGCAGGACGACGGCTCGCGGCGGGTTCTCGAAGAAGTCACGATCCGCAGCTAGCTGCTAGACATGCTTCGTGATCGCCTGTCCCGAGTGCGGCTGGTTCGCTGAGATCGCGCGACGCGCCGTTGAGGACGTGGTATGGGCGGAGCACGTGCGCGATGGCTTCTGCGCGGACGCGATCCCTGTTCGCGGCCCCGCCCGCAGGCGCGTCATGTGCATCAAGGGGCACGCGGTGGACGACCCCTTCGGCATTTGCTGGGAGTGCGCGCGTCTGAAGGACGAAGCACGAGGGCAGCGGGCTCGGATGCATCCGAGGTCACGGCCATTCTCGCGCGCCTAGCGCCGATGCCCCGGCCGGAATCGAACCAGCGCACGCGGTTTAGGAAGCGGCGTGCCGTTCGCGCAAAGCGCCTGCAAACGGTAAGCTTCTTGATCACACGGGCTGGTTGCGCGCCAGTGATTGCGCCAGTTATCGACTGATCAAGCGAGAGGACACTCGCACAAAGGCGACAGTCGAACTGCTTCGCTAGTCACGCGTGGAGTGAGTGGCGAGAGCGGTCAGGAAGAGCGCCGATACGAAACTCACGAAGGGCTACGATGGCCGTGTGTTTGCCGGCGACAGCGATCGTGAACGTGCGGCCGCCACGCTGAGGGAGTCCTACGTCGACGGCCGGTTGACGCTGGACGAGCTCTCGGAGCGGACCGAGCTCGTGCTCGCCGCGCGCTCGCGGGCGGAGTTGCGGGCGGCGCTTTCCGGGTTGCCGTGGTTGCCGGAGGAGCTCGCGGAGCGCGGCCGGTCGGTCGTGCACGCGGTCGCGCGCGGGATGCTGGTCGTGGCGCTCACCGGCGCGTGGCTGCTGTTCAGCTTGACCCTCCTCCTCGTCTTCGGGCTGATGCTCCTGTTCCAGGGAGCGTCGGGCTCGGCGTTGCTCGGGTTCCTGATCGTCTGGCTCGTCCCGACGTATCTCCTGTCGCGCGTCTGGCACAGCCGGCCGCCGACGCGCCGGCCGAGCGTCTAGCGGCTCGGGCTCGAGCGCCCGCCGCGTGCCAGAACGTCCGTGCCAAACGGCGTGCCGTTAGCGCGGATCACCTGCAAACCGCGGCCTTCTCGACCACGAAAGCCAGTTGCGCGCCAGTAGCGGGATGCCCCCGGGCCGGATCGAACGGCCGCACGCGGTTTAAGGAAACGCGTGCGCGACCGTCGACGAGACGCGCGTCGAGCGTTCCGGCGGGGATCAGCCTGCGGATGTAGTTCTCCGCTTCGCCGGCCCGGGCCTCGCGGTGGTCTCGTGGATGTGCGTGCTGCGCATCGTGCGCTGCACCACCCGCACGACCATGGTCGGGCAGCGGGCGGTCCCGGCGCTCTCGGACAGAGATCCTTGGTCGTTGCTGCCGTGGGAATGCTCATCGCTAGATGCGGCGGCGGCGATAATGCCGTGTCGGCACGACGAGTCGTTCAGCGACCAGTCCTGCGCGGCAGTTCTTCGAGGCGCAAGCGCGGACGCGGCAAGCGAGGGAACGCTACCGATCAGCGCCCTTTGAAAGATGCGATCATCCGCCGATGGAGAGCGTCCAGTCCTCGACGTTGCCGCTCTGGCGAACGATGCCGCGGCGCGTTTTGATGCACTCGCGCCTGGGTCGACGGCTCTGGTGGCAAACGCGAGGTCGGAGGAGCGAGCTCGCCTTCTGGGGCGCGTGGCTGGTGGGGGCGCCGGGCGCCGAAGAGTGGGAGAGCGACCGCGTGTTCCGATTCTCGCCGGACGCGGAGATACGGGATCCGTTGGTGCGCGCGGAGCTCGAAAGGACTCCCGAGCGCGACATCTCGATCCTCGACGTCGGCGCAGGACCGGTGACGAGTCTCGGATTTCGGTACCCAGGCAAGAATCTCACGATCGCGCCCGTCGATCCCCTGGCCGACGACTACGCGCGACTGCTTCGCGCGGCGGGCCTCCAGCCCCCGGTCACGACGATTCGGGTCGCGGGCGAGGCGCTACTCGAGCATTTCGGACCGCAGCGCTTCGACGTCGCGTACGCGAACAACTCCCTCGATCACAGCACCGATCCGGTCGTGATCATCTCGAACATGGTGGGCGTCGTCCGCAGAGGGGGCTCTGTCCTCCTGCGCCACTCTCGCAACGAGGGCGAACAGCAGCGGTACGAAGGTCTCCACCAATGGAACTTCGACGTCGTCGACGACGACCTCGTCGTCTGGAACAACGCGGTCGAGGTGAACGTCCGACGCGTGCTCCGCGACCGGGCGGCCGTCGAATCTTGGATCGATCACGGCGACGACCAGGGTCAGGTTCTCGCGCGCCTCGTCGTCGGTCCCACGTGACGAGGCCCCTACGAGCGGCGCGTGAGTCCGCGCCGCGCCACGTTCAGGCAAAGCGGTCCCGGATTCCTTCTACGTCGGCCATCCGGCGCGTACGAAAAGGGTCCCTTTGATGTGACATGAACGGCGTTACCGAAGGGCGCTCGGCGATGTCAGCGCCGGAGCTGACCGTCTGCCTGGTAGTCCTCGTCGCCGCCGGGGTGCTCGCGTTCGGCTCGCACGTCCTCCACGGCGGCTTCATCTCCGACGATTGGGCAGCGGCGGACAACTATCGCAACCGCGGCTATGGCGGATTCGCCCTGCACCTGGCGCGAGACGTCGGACCCGGCCGCCCTGTGCTCGACGCCCTCCAGCCGCTGCCCCACGCGGTCTTCGGCCTCCATTTCGGCTTCCACCTCGGCCTCGCGGTCCTGCTCGGCGTCGCCGCATCGTTTTGCTTCTACGTGCTGCTGCGAACGCTCGACCTCGAGCCTGTGCCCTCGGGGGTGATCGCGGTGCTTGCGCTGGTCTTCCCGTGGTCGGACTCGACTCGGCTCTGGCCGACCCTGTCGATCGCCAACGTCGGCATCTGCCTCTATCTGCTCGGTACCGTCGCCGCGCTCCGCGGGCTCGACCCCGGGCGGAGACGGGGGCTGCGCGGGCATGCACCGGCGGCTGCGCTCTACGTACTCAGCCTGCTGACCTACGAGGTGGTGGGATGCGCGATCCTGCTCTCGGGGCTGCTCTACCGGACGCGTGCGGGCTGGCGGCGCGTCCGCTCCCGCTGGATCGTCGACGCGACGATTGTGATCGTGATCCTCGGTGTCGACGCCGTCTTGACCGCGCAGGTACGCGACGTCGCCACGTTGGGCGAACGACTACGGGCAATCGAGCCGTTCATCCGGGACGGGCTAGCGCTCTTCACGTCCATGTTCCTGCCGAGCTCGGCGTCGACGAGGACCGCCAAGCTGATCGTGCTGCTGGTCGCCGTCGCCGTCGCCATCGCCGCGGTTCGGCAGGCGCGCGACCCGAGTCGAGCTGCTCTTCGGCGCTGGCTCTTGCTCGCAACCGGCGCGACCATCGGGGTCGTTGCCGCCTACGTGATGTTCCTCGGAAGCTCCCTTCTCCCGCTCACGAGCGGGATCGACAATCGCACGAACATCCTCGCCGGTTTCGGCTTTGCCACGCTCGCGTATGCCACCGTAATGACGATCGGCGAGCTTGCCGCCCCTCGCCGCAGGGAGGCTCGGGTGCTACTCGTCGGCGTCGCCGCATGCCTCGTTGCGGCCGGATTCGTCGACAGGCTCCGCGCTGACATCTCGAATTGGGACCGCGCGGCGGCGTCGCAACAGCGGTTGCTGACCGCTCTCGAGCGCACGCTGCCGCGGCCGCCGCCCGGTAGCACGATCTACAGCTTCAACTATCCAGCGCAGTCCGCCCCAGGCGTGCCGATCTTCGCAAAGTCATGGGACCTCAGAGGCGCGGCGCGGCTGATCTGGCGCGACCCGTCGCTCCGGGCGTTCCCGATTGCCGGCGACAGCAGCGTGGTCTGCGGACCCGCCGGCGTCTCCGTTCCGGCCCTCGACACGACGCCGTCGCGGTATGAAAGCAGCGTCTTCGTGGACGTGAGCTCGTCGAGGGTGGAGTTCGTCCGTTCGCGAGCGCGGTGCCACAGCTTGTCGACGCGCTTTCGGCCCGGGCCCGACGTTGCCGCCTCGGAGAACTAGTACACATGGGATCGGCGGCGATGGTCTCCTGAGGGCTGACGGCGCGTCGCTCCAAGCGATGCCCCCGGCGTGAGTCGAACACGCGCACGCGCTTTAGGAGAGCGCTGCTCTATCCACTGAGCTACGGGGGCTAGTCCCGGTCAGGGTACCGCGGACGTCGGTACCGTCATGGGCGTGCGAACCGCGATCGTCGTGCTCGGGAACGGTGGGCGCCGCCGCGGCGAGCGGCCGATGACCGACGCCTGCCTTGCGCTCGTGCGCGAGGCCGAGCGCGTCGCGGCGAGCCGCGCGGCCGACGTCGTCGTGCTCACGGGCGGCTCGCGCGGAGGCCGCCTGTCCGAGGCGGAGCAGATGCACAAGGCGTGGGCCGGACCCGACGTGGAGCTCGTCGTCGAGCCGACCGCGTCGATCACCGCCGAGAACGCCGCTCGGACGCTTCCGCTTCTCGTCGAGCGTGGCATCGGCCGCGCCGTCGTCGTCTGCGCTCCGCTCCACTTCTACCGCACGCGGTTCTTCTTCTCGCGGCTCTTCGAACCGCGCGGGATCCAGACCTTGTTCCACGTCGCCGCGGTCGCGCAGGGCCCGCGCGCGTTCGCGTGGGAGCTTGCGGCTGCCCCGCTCTGCCGGCGGCAGCTGCGAGCGGCGCGGGCCGAGCTCGTCCAGCGGGGCTACGCATGAGCGACGTGCTCGTGTTCGTCCCGGCGTGGAACGAGGAGCAGAACCTCCCAGACGTCCTCGACGACCTTAGAGAGCCTGCTTCCCAGCGCGGACGTCCTCGTCGTCGACGACGGTTCGACCGACCGCACTGCAGACGTGTCGCGAGAGCACGGAGCCGAGGTGCTCTCGCTCGGACGGAACCGCGGGCTGCCAGTCGGAATCGCAGCGGGCTATCGCTGGGCACTGGAGCACGACTATGCGTACTGCGGCAGGGTCGACGCCGACGGCCAGCACCCGGCCGCCGAGCTCTCGCGGCTGCTCGACCTCGTCCGCGCCGACCATTGCGACGTCGCCGTCGGGTCGCGCTTCGTGTCGGGGGTCGGGTATGCGCCGTACCGGTATCGCCCCGACCACGTTCGCCGTTTCGGCACGGCGGTGCTGCGCCGTGCGATGGCGCTCGTGCTGCGGCGCCCGTTCCGCGACCCGACAAGCGGGCTCTACGCGGTCAACGCGAAGGCGCTCCCGCTGCTGGCCGAGGAGTTCACGACGGAGGCGCCCGAGGTCGAGGCGTTGATCCGGATCGTGGACGCCGGCCTCCGCCTCGAGGAGGTGCCGGTCGACATGGCGGCGCGCGCAAGCGGCGAGTCCAAGCTCCGAGGCGGGAAGGCAGTCAAGGTCGTGCTCACCATCGCTGCGACGCTCGCCGCGGCGAAATTGATCCAGGCGCGACGGCCGCGCTGATCCGTCCACTCGTCTAGCGTCGCGATCGTGGATCCCGTCGCGCGAATCCAGCACGCGCTGCCTTTCGCCGAGGGGTACCGGTGGTTCCGCGCGCCCGGGCGCGTGAACCTGATGGGCGACCACACCGACTACAACGAAGGGCTCGTGCTCCCGATGGCGATCGGGCTCGAGTGCGTCGTCGCCGTCCGGTCACGCGCGGAACGCGAGATCTCCCTGCGCTCGCTCGACGAGGTCGAGGAGGACTGGACGCGGTACGTCGACGCCGTCCGGGACGTCCTCGCGCCGGCGCAAGGCGTGGACGGTGCGCTCGCGTCATCGGTCCCGCCCGGCTCGGGGCTCTCGTCGAGCGCGGCTCTCGAGGTCGCGGTCGCGCTCGCGCTCGGTGGCGGCGACCTCTCCCCCGTCGAGCTGGCGCTCGCCTGCCAAAAGGCCGAGCACCTCGCGACCGGTGTGCCTTCGGGTCTGATGGACCAGCTCGCCTCGGTCGCCGGGCGTGCCGGCCACGCGCTGCTGATCGATTGCCGCTCGCTCGAGTTGCGACACGTGCGCATCCCGGACGACGCTGCGATCGTGGTCGTTCACTCGGGCGTGCGGCGATCGCTCGAGCGCAGCGAATATGCCGAGCGTCGCGCAGCCTGCGAGAGGATCGCCGCCGGCCTCGGACTCCGCTCACTGCGCGACGCGACCCTCGACCAGGTGCGCGACGAGCCGCTCGGACGGCATGTCCTCACCGAGAACGCGCGCGTGGAGGAGACCGCCGCCGCGCTCGAGGCTGGGGACATCTTGCGCGTCGGCCGGCTCATGTGCGAGAGCCACGCGAGCCTCCGCGACGACTATCGCGTCTCGACGCCGACGCTCGACGCGCTCGTCGAGCAGCTCGTCTCCGCGGGCGCGCTCGGCGCGCGGCTGACCGGCGCCGGCTTCGGCGGCTGCGTCGTGGCGATTGCGTCCCGCGAGACGGCCCCCGCGATCGCGCGTGCGTTCCCGACGGGGTGGATCGTCGAGGCGGCGAACGGCGCCGGGCCGCTGCTCCTTCAGCCGTGAAGGGAGCGGTAGTGCTCCAGGTACTGCGCGGCTAGCTCCTCCGCCGTGTGTCCCACGTCGTAGGCCGGCGACGTCAGCGGCTCCGCCCGCTCGACTCGGATCAGGACGATCAGCCGCAGCCGCTCCTCGTAGTCGCCGTAGTCCCGCTCGCGGAGCAGCTCGAGGGCGCGGCGGTGAACGTCATCGCTGTCGTGAAGGGTTGCGGTTCCCTTGAAGCGATAGCCCTTTCGCACGATCGGATCGACGACGTTGACCTCGATCGCGGGGTTCGCGCGCAGGTTCTCGATCGTCCGCGGTGAGCGGATCTCGGCGAAGAACAGGTGCTCGTCGTCGTAGACGCTCGTCGTGCCCTTCGGCGAGAGGTTCGGCGTGCCGTCGGGACAGACCGTCGCGTGGAAGCCGAGCCGCTGCTCGAGCACGACGCGCTGCATCTCGTCGGTCAGCTTCATCGCGCGTTCTGACGGCGCTGCGTCAACCGGTGGGCAGCTCGACGTTGCGCTCCGCCGCGCAGGCGTCGGCCCAACGTTCGGCGATCTCGAGCAAGCGGCCGCGGAGCTCCTCGTCGATGGGGCTCTCGACCTCGATCTTCACCTGATGAACACTGGCCTCGACGTCGCCGGCGAACTCGTAGCGCTGCTCCGACACGATCGAGAAGGTGCCGAGCCTTGGATGCAGCTCTCGCGCGAGCTCGTCGACCTCCGCCGCGGTCGCCTCACGGCCGGTGATGACCCCGAAGTTGACGCGGATCTCGCGATCGCCGCTGGCGAACACCATGCTGGGCTCGTCCACGCTGAGGCGGTACCCGGCCCACGCGGGCCTCTAACGCTCCCTCGGTTCCCAACCGAAAAACCGCGCAGCAATGAGGGTTCCGGCCAGTCCCCAGGCCAGCAGGACCGCGACTGCCGTCGGCTGCTCCCAGATCGGCTTTCCGTCGTAGACGATCCCCTGGACGATGTCCACCAGGTACGTGAGCGGCAAGACGTCCGCGATCGCCTGCAGCACCTCGGGGAAATCTCGCGTCGGGCCGAACCCACCCGAGAGGAACGCCATCGGCAGGATGATCACGTTCACGACCGCCGATGCGCCCTCGCCGGACCTGATCAACGACGCCGCGCCGAAGCCCATCCCCGCGAAGCAGAGTGCACCGAGCAGGAAGGCCGCGAAGAGCGAGGGCCACTGCGACGGGAGATGCCAGTCGTAGAGCAGGCGGCCGAGCCCCATGATCGCCGCCGCCTGAAGCGCGAAGACCAGCAACGTCGAGCAGAGCGTCGCCACGAGGTACGTCGGCGCAGGGAGGGGCGTGGCGCGGAGTCGCTTCAGGATCCCGAGCTCGCGCCTGAGCACGAGGATGATCGCGAGGCCGCCGAACGCGGTGTTCGCGACGCCGTACGTGATCAGCGACGGCACGAGGTAGTCGGTGAGCGGCCGACCACGGTAGTCGCCGGAGTAGACGGTCGAGAGGAGCAGGAAGAGGAGCACCGGGAAGAGGAAGACGAAGATCGCGCTCTCGCGGCCGCGCCAGAAGACGAGCTGGTCCGCGCGCACCTGGTGCGCAAAGAGCGTCATGTGCCCTCCTCGCGGAGGAGCTCGAGGTAGACGTCCTCGAGCGACCGGCGGCGAACCTCCAGCTCTGCGAGCTCGCGTCCCTGCGCAACCGCGCGCGAGGTGAGATCGTGCAACGCGCGCGTCGGCTCGTCGGTCTCGACGACGATGACCTCGCCGTTCTCGCGGTAGCGGATCTCCGTCCGGGACGACGCGACGAGCTCGGCAGGCGTCCCTTCCGTGACGATCACGCCGTCGCGGAGCACGGCGACGCGGTCGGCGAGCTGCTGCGCCTCGTCGAGGTAGTGCGTCGTGAGCAGGATCGTCTTGCCCAGCGCGCGCAGGCCGCGGATCATCTCCCAGGCGTTCCGCCGCGCCTGCGGATCGAAGCCGGTCGTCGGCTCGTCGAGGAAGACGAGGTCCGGGTTGCCGACGAGCGCGAGGCCGAGATCGAGGCGGCGCTTCTGGCCGCCGGAGAGGATCTTGATCCGCGCATCGCGCTTCTCGTCCAGGCCGACCAGCTCGATCACCTCGTCGACGTCACGCGGATGCCGGTAGTAGCCCGCATAGATCCGGAGCGTCTCGGCGACCGTGATCTGCGGCCACGTCTCCGAGTGCTGGAGGACGACTCCCATCCGCTCGCGGAGCGTTCGCTCCCGGCGGCCGGGGTCGAGGCCGAGCACGGTGACGTCGCCGGCGTCGCGTGCGCGGTACCCCTCGAGGATCTCGACGGTCGTCGTCTTGCCGGCGCCGTTCGGGCCGAGCAGGCAGAACACCTCACCCTCTTCGATCCGGAAGGTGATCCCCCGGACGGCCTCGTCGTCCCCGTAGGACTTGCGCAGCCCGCGTACGTCGACCGCGGCGGCCATCAGACGTCGACGGCGAAGACACCGCCGGGTGGAAACGCCGGCTCGGGGCCGCCGCTGAGCGCGGCGGCAGCCCGCCCGCAGTCGGGTTGGTGTCCCACGACGACGACCGTCTCCCCCCGGCCGAAGGCAGCGGCGCGTACGTCGTCCGGCTCGGCGCCCGGGGCGAGCCGTTCGTCCGGCTCCACCTCGACGCCCACGGCCTTCGCGATCTCCGCGGCGGTCTCGCGCGCGCGCAGGAGCGGGCTCGAGAGCACGGCGCCCGGGCGGATGCCTTCGTCTGCGAACTGGTTCCCGAGCCAACGGGCCTGCTCGCGCCCTGCGTCGGTGAGCGGCCGCAGCTCGTCGGGCTGGCCGCCGGCCGCCTCCGCATGGCGCACGATGAAGAGCCGCACGCCCGCAAGGATACGACCGGTGACGTCGGGACCCCCTTGTAGGGTCCGGCGCCGTGATCCGTACCATTCCCGGCAGCGGCGGCTGGCTCGAGGTGGTCTGCGGCCCGATGTTCAGCGGCAAGAGCGAGGAGCTGATCCGCCGGCTTCGACGCGCGGAGATCGCCGGGCAGCGCGTTCTGATCGTGAAGCCGCGGATCGACGACCGCTTCGACGTCTCGCACGTCGTCAGCCATGCCGGAGCGAAGATGCGCGCGGTCGCGGTCGACGGCGTCGCCGAGACCCTCCGCCGAGCCGAGGGCTACGACGTCGTGGGCGTGGACGAGGCGCAGTTCTTCGAGCCGGCGATCGTCGAGGCCGTTCAGGAGCTCGTCGCGCGCGGCAAGCGCGTCGTCGCGGCGGGGCTCGACCGCGACTTCCGCGGCGAGCCGTTCGGCCCGATGCCGCTGCTGCTCTGCCTGGCCGAGTTCGTCGACAAGCTGCAGGCCGTCTGCCACGTCTGCGGCGGCGCCGCCACTCGTACGCAGCGGCTCGTCGACGGCGAGCCTGCGCCGTTCGACGGCGCGACGATCCAGATCGGTGCGCTCGACTCGTACGAGGCGCGCTGCAGCGCGTGCTACCGGGCAGGCATCACCGTCGCGCTCGGCGCCGTCGGCTAGCGTCCGGCGCCGCGCTCTGCGGCCGCACGCTTGACTCTGGCTCGTATTTAAGGTATTCGTTACGTAACGATGTCGTTAAACGAGACATTCGCCGCCCTGGGCGACCCCACCCGCCTGGCGATCCTCGAGCGGCTCGCCGAGGGCGACGCGACGGTCATGGAGCTCGCGGAGCCATTCTCCGTGACCCTGCCGGCGATCTCGCGCCACCTGAAGGTGCTCGAGCGGGCCGGGCTGATCACGCGCGGACGGGAAGCGCAGTCGCGACCGAGCAGCCTACGGGTCGAGGCTTTGAAGGAGGCAACGATGTGGATGAACGCTCGACGTGAGCTGTGGGAGGGCCGGATGGACCGGCTCGACCGGCACCTGCAGCAGATCCAGAAGGGACTCGACCATGAGTGACATGCGAACCGCTCAGGACCAGCAGGTCCTCATCACGCGCATCTTCGACGCGCCGCGCGACTTGGTGTTCCAGGCCTGGACCGATCCCGACCAAGTAGCGCAGTGGTACGGCCCCGACGGGTTCGACACGCCGCGCGAGACGGTCTCGATCGATCTCCGGGTCGGGGGCCGGTACGAGCTCGGGATGGTTCAGAGACAGTCCGGTGCGTTGTTTCCCGTGCGCTACGAGATCATCGAGCTCGACCCGCCGCGGCTGCTCGTGCTCAAGAGCGAGCCGATGCCTGAGCTCGGGATGCATGAGCCGACGTTCACCCGGATCGAGTTTCATGATCACGGCGACAAGACGCGGATGAGCCTGAGCGACGGCCCGTACACGGAGTCCGCGCACGCCGAGGCAGGCTGGAACGGGGCATTCGCCAAGCTCGACACGCTGCTGGCCTGACTAGAGTCGGCGCGATGCCGAGCGCTTACCGCTATGTCGTCGCGGACGTGTTCACCGACAGGCCGCTCCAGGGCAACCAGCTGGCGGTCTTCACCGACGCGCGCGACATCCCCGAGAAGCTGCTCCAGCCTCTTGCACGCGAAATGGCGTTCAGCGAGACCGTGTTCGTCTACCCGGCTGTAGGTGACGCGCACGTACGGATTCGGATCTTCACGCCGGCCTCCGAGCTCCGGTTCGCCGGTCACCCGACGCTCGGGACCGCGTTCGTGCTCGGGCAGCCGATGCAGCTCGAGGTGATCGCGATCGAGACGGGGGCGGGCATCGTCCCGGTCTGGCTCGAGCGGGAGGGGCCGAAGGTCGTCTTCGGCCGGATGCACCAGCCGATCCCCACCGTCGAGCCCGTCGACGAGGCGCCGTTGCTCGCTGCACTTGGCGTCGAGCGGTCGAAGCTTCCCGTCGAGCTCTACGACAACGGCATGCGCTTCGTCTACTTCGCGTTTCGCAGCGAGGACGAGGTCGCGGAGCTCGATCCCGATCAGCGGGCGCTCGCCCAGGCTGCGGGGCTCGCGGGCGTGAGCTGCTTCGCGGGCTCCGGCGACCGCTGGAAGACCCGCATGTTCGCGCCCGGCGCGGGCGTGACCGAGGACCCGGCCACGGGCTCAGCGGCCGGGCCGCTCGCCGTCCACCTCGCGCGCCACGGCCTCATCGGCTGGGGCGACGAGATTCGCATTTCGCAAGGAGCGGAGATCGGCCGCCCGTCCACGCTGTACGCGCGCGCCGACGGATCGGCCGAGGCGATCGAGCGGGTGGAGGTCGGCGGCTCGGCAGTGGTCGTCGCGCGCGGCGAGTTTCGCCTCTAGCGGCGGCGCTTGCGGTTCGTCAGCAGCAGCGCGACGAGCGCGGTCGCTCGACGTGCGGCGGCGACCGGCCCGAGCCCGTCGCTTCGCGCTGCGAGGTAGCCGATGCCGAACACGTCGCCGCAGCCGGTCAGGTCGACGCCTTCGATCGGGTGGCACGGGACGGGTGTCGTGTCGCCGCCTGCATAGACGACCGAGCCGCGAGAGCCGTACGTGACGACGACCTCAGGAACGCCGAGCCGCTCGACCGAGCGCTCGTTGACATCGCGCAGGATCACGCTGGCCTCCTCCTCCGCGAGCTTGAGGAACGTGATGCTGCGGAGGACGTCCTGGTCGAACCGATCGTCGAAGCGAACCGCACCGACCTCGGCACAGCGCACGAGCCCCTGGCCGTCGTACGAGATCTTGCGCCCCACCGCGAGGGCCTCCATCGTCTCGGCTGGGAAGTCCGTCTGGACGAGCGGAGCGACGTGCACCCAGCGCGAGTCGCCGACCGGCGCCAGGTCGTCCGGGCTCCACGGATCGCCGACCGCTCGCAGCTCGGTCGTCCGCACTTCGCCCTCGTAGTGCAGCGCGAACGCCGCGGTCCGCTCCGCGTCCACCATCGTCAGCGGGAGCCCGAGCGAGGCGAGCGGCGGGACGACGAGGCCGCGATCCTCAGGCGCGCACTTCGCCACGACGTGCCCGCGCCGCTCGAGCAGCCGCAGTCCCTGGCCGCAGTGGTACGGCCCGCCTCCGACCTGCGGTCGTCCGCCGTCGATGACGTCGATCGCCACGTTCCCGAGGACGGCCAGCTCGCTCACGACCTGATCTTCGCGGTTCAGCCGAGGAAGATGAGGTAGAGGAGGACGAAGTTGAGCGAGATGATCAGCGCCGCGACGACCACGGTGGCGATCGTGGTCAGCCGCGTGTTGACGAGCCCGCCCATCAGCTCACGGTTCCGCGAGAAGAGCACGAGTTCCGACGATCGCGGGCCTCGCCCGGGAGGACGTCTGCGGGCGTCGGGACGCGGCGCGGTGGGCTACTCGACGCCGATTCGGGCGGCAAGCTCGCGGGAGATCGCGTGGTCGGCTCCTGCGGCGCGAACCACGACGGGACCCTCGAACGGCTCTTGCTTCGTGACCTTGATGCGGGCGCCGGGGACGAGACCGAGCTCCCAGAGGTAGCGGAGCAGCTCGCGGTCGGAGTCGGGGACCCTGCAAACCTTCGCGGACCCGCCGACCTCCACGTCGGCGAGCGAGCGCGCCGGCACGTGGTCGAGCTCGAGCGACGCGCTCGGGATCGGGTCGCCGTGCGGATCGTGCGTGGGGAAGCCGAGCGAGGCGTCGATGAGCGCCTCGAGCTCCTCCGAGAGGGCGTGCTCGAGGCGGTCGGCCTCGGCGTGCACGGACTCGAGGGGCAGGCCCAGCTGCGTCGAGAGGTACTGCTCGAGCAGGCGGTGGTGGCGGATCATCTCGATCGCGACGAGCTCGCCCCTCCGGGTCAGCCGCGCCCCGCGGTAGGGCTCGTGCTCGGCGAGGCCGAGCTGGGCGAGCTTCTTCAGCATCGCGGTCGCCGAGGCGGGAGCGACGCCCATCCGGGCCGCGAGCGCGGACGTGGAGGCGCGGCCGCCGGCCTGGAGCTTGTAGAGCTCCTTCACGTAGTCCTGGACGGAGGTGGAGAGGCTTGCAGTCTCGCTCAAGGTTTCTCTAATATACAGTTTAGTCATGACGAAATTCAGCCGGAAGAGGCTCCTCGGAGCCGTGGTGCCGCTGGTCGCGGCCGGCCCGCTGGCCCGGGTCGCGTTCGCCGAGTCCGAGCGCTCAGCGACCCACGAGGGCCACGACCACGCAAACGCCCCGGAGGGCCACGCCGCGATGATCGGGGACGAAGCGCCCTCGATCGCACGGAACGCGGCGACCGACGCGCTCCTCACGCCCCCGCCCTCGCTGCCGCACCAGCCGGGTCGCGTCCGCGAGTACAGGCTCGTCGCGCGAGACGTCGAGATCGAGGTCGCGCAGGGCGTCCACTTCCCCGCCTGGACGTACAACGGCACGGCCCCCGGCCCGGTGATCCGCGCGACGGAGGACGACATCCTCCGAGTGCGCTTCCGCAACGAGGGGACGCACCCGCACACGATCCACTTCCACGGCATCCACCCGGCGAACATGGACGGCGTCTTCGAGATCGTCCCGACGGGCGGCGAGTTCACGTACGAGTTCCCGGCGAGGCCGTGGGGGATGCAGCTCTACCACTGCCACTCGACGCCGCTGAAGAAGCACATCCACAAGGGCCTCTACGGCGCGTTCATCATCGATCCGCCGAAGCCGCGGAAACCCGCGCAGGAGCTCGTGATGGTGTTGAACGGCTTCGACACCGACGGCGACGGCGAGAACAACTTCTACGCCGTCAACGGGCCTGCGTTCTACTACGCGCGCTACCCGATCCGCGTCTCGCGCTCGAAGACGGTTCGCATCTACATCGCGAACCTGACCGAGTTCGACCTGATCAACTCCTTCCACCTGCACGGTGACTTCTTCCGCTACTACCGCACCGGCCGCGACGAGGTCGTGGAGTACACGGACAACGTGATCCTCGGGCAGGGCGAGCGAGGGATCATCGAGATCGACTTCGCGAACACGGGCCGGTTCATGTTCCACGCGCACCAGTCGGAGTTCGCGGAGCTCGGCTGGATGGGCTTCTTCGACGTGGTCGAGTGAGCACGGTCGCCGCGCGGGGATCCGGTGCGTGGCGCCTCTGGGCGCTGGTCCCCCTCATCGTGCTGGTCGCGATCGTCTCGCTCTTCGCGACGACCGGCGGTTCGCTCATCGACCTGCTCGGCCGCACGCCTCCTCCCGCCGACGTCTTCGACGTGCGTCGCGTCGAGTTCACGCCGGGCGAGATCAAGGTTCGCGTGACGAACCCGCAGCAGGACGACCTGACGATCGCGACGGTCACCGTCGACGACGCGATCGTCCCGTTCAGCGTCGACGGCCCGCGCACGCTCGACCGGCTGCGCTCCGCGACGATCGTGATCCCGTTCGCGTGGGTCGAGGACGAGCCGATGCTCATCGGCATCACGAGCTCCTCGGGCATCCAGACGACGCACGAAGTGGCCGCCGCGGTCGAGACGCCGACGCCGTCGCCGAAGGGGTTCCTCGGCTTCGGCCTCGTCGGGCTGCTCGTCGGCGTCGTTCCGGTCGGGCTGGGACTGCTCTGGCTGCCGTCGCTGCGGCGGGCGAGGCCGGAGTGGCTCGCCGCGTTCATGGCGTTGACCGCCGGACTGCTCGCGTTCCTCGCGCTCGAGGCGCTGTCCGAGGCGTTCGCGCTGCAGGCGGCGCTCCCGTCGGCGCTCGGCGGGGCGGGCGTCGTGCTGCTCGGGTTCGTCGGCTCCTACCTCACCCTGACGTACCTCTCGCACAAGCTCGTCGCACTCGCGACGCTCGTCGCGATCGGGATCGGACTGCACAACTTCGGGGAGGGGCTCGCGATCGGCACGTCGTTCGCGTTCGGCGAGCTCGCGCTCGGGACGTTCCTGATCATCGGCTTCATGATCCACAACGTGACGGAAGGGCTCGGGATCGCAACTGCCGCGACCGAGGAGCGTCGAGTCTCCGTCACGCGGCTCGCCGTGCTGGTGCTGATCGCGGGGGCACCCGCGATCCTCGGCACTTGGCTCGGCGGCTACGTGCGCAGCGACGTGCTCGGGGTGCTCTTCTTTGCGGCTGCCGCCGGCGCCGCATTCGAGGTCGTCGTCGAGGTCGGACGCTGGCTGCGCACTCGTGCGCCGGGCGGGCTGACGAGCGGCTGGGTGCTCGGCGGCTTTCTCTCCGGCGTCGCGATCATGTACGTGACCGGCGTGCTCGCCGGCTGAGCCCGACCGCGACGGCGGCGAGGACGAACGCCGCCAGGAAGCTCGGGATCGAGACGCCGATCGCGTCGAGCCCGGCGGTCGGCGGCCTGCACCGACTCCACCGCGTCGACCCACCAGCCGGGACCCGTCGGGTGGAGCCACTGGTAGACGGCGAAGCCGGCGAGCCAGGCGGCGAGCAAGCGCGGGTCGGAACGTCGGCGCGTCGAAGACGTCGCCGCGCGAGTAGTGCGCGCCGTTCAGCAGCCAGTGCGCGAGCAGCACGCCGAGCAACGGCACGAAGAACGCCCCGAGCAGGAAGAGGAAGTCCTGGTAGCGCCGCAGGTCGAACGCGAGCGCCCCGATCGTCGCGGCGACGGAGACGAGCGCGACGAGCGCCCGCTGCGGCACACGGGGGGCGAGATTCTGGAGCGAGACCGCGGTCGAGTAGATGTTCGCGAACGCCTCGTCGGTCTCGTCGACGGTGACCGCGAGCACGGCGAGAGCTGCGGCGAGCCCCGCGCCGACGACCGCGGCGGGCAGCTCCGCGGGATCGGAGAGCCCGCGGGTCAGCACGAGCAGCACGCCGAGCACGAGCATCCAGGTCGCCGCGACGAAGTAGCCGAGCCCTGCGCCCCACCAGGCAGAGCGACGGTCGCGTGAGAAACGCGTGTAGTCGGGGATCAGCGGCACCCAGGAGACGGTGATCGCGATCACGAGGTCCATCCCGATCCACAGCGTGAGACCGCCCTCGGGCTGCGCGTGCCAGAGCTCCGAGAGGCTGGCCTCGGACAGGGCCCACCAGCTGAGGTACGCGAGCGACGCCAGCACGACGTAGACGGCGTAGCGGCGGATGAAGCGGCGCACGACGGACACGGGCCCAATCAGCGCGAGCGAGGCGGCGACCGCGCCGAAGACGAGCGTCCAGAACCACTGCGCGCCGACGCCGACGAGCTCGTCGGAGAGCGCGGCTGCGGCGGCCGCGATGATGATCAGCTCGAACGTCGCCCAGCCCCAGCACTGGAGCGTGTTCAGCACCGTCGGCGCGTAGGAGCCGACCCGGCCGAGCGGCGCGCGCATCAACACCATCCCGGGAACGCGCGCGTCCGCCCCGATCACTCCGGCGCTCGCGAGCATCGCGTTGCCGATCAGCCCGCCGAGCAGGATCGCAAGGAGTGCGTCGCGGAGCGAGAGCGCCGGCACGAGCAGCGCGCCGACGACGATCACGAGCAGCGAGACGCCGAGCGACCCCCAGAGCAGCCCCTGGTCGACCAGGCCCAGGACCCGGAGGCGCTCCGGCACCGGCTCGATCCCCCAACTGACGTGTGGTCTTCCATCGCTCCCTTCGCCGGCATTACCCGGATCAGGTTCGACGGGTGTGATCTCAGCCTCTCGTCGAGGCACCCCGGTGCGTGCACTGTAATCGAGGCGGGTACGGCCCTTGCGTGAAAGTCGTTCTGCGTGTCGCCCGCATCGCACGCTGGCTCGCCTACGCGGCCGCGGTCGCCGCAGCGCTCGTCGTGCTCGCGCTCTACGACGAGGGCTGGAAGGTCGGCGTGGCCACCGTGGCGGCGGTCCCGGCGGTCGTGCTCTTCCTGTTCTCGACCGCGCTTGCGGAGGCGGCCGCACTCCCCGAACGCCTGCGCAACGCGCCCGCGGATGCGGCCGAGCTCCAGGCGTCGCTCGCCGAGCTCTCTCGCGCCCGGCGCGGACGCTGGCTCCGGCCGCTCTGGCGCACCGGTCGCGCCGCGGCGGGAGCTCGCGAGCTCGTCACGCCGTGGGCGCCGCTCCTGCCGCTCGTCAACGTGCCGTTCCTCGTCGCCACGCTCGCCTCCGCGCTCGTGACGCCGCTGCTCGTGTTAGGTGCGCTTGCCATGCTCGTCGTCTACGGCTGACGCCGATACTGCGAGCGTGAACGTGAACGTCTGGACCGTGTTCGCGGCCGCGTCACTGACCGCGCTCGCGACAGGTCTCGGCGCGCTGCCGTTCTTCGTCTTCCGGCGCATGAGCCGGTCGTGGCTCGGGATCTCGAACTCGATCGCGGCGGGCTTCATGCTCGGGGCGAGCGCGGCCCTATTCTGGGAGGGCGCCGACGTCGGCATCGCGCGGACGATCCTCGGCGCACTCGTCGGCGTCGCGTTCATCGAGGTGACGCGCCGCCGGCTCGGTCACCAGCACGAGCACCTGCGACTCGGCGTCGCTCCGCGGGGCCGACGCGCGGGCGGGGCTGCTGATCGTCGGCGTGATGACCGTTCACTCGTTCACGGAGGGTGTCGGCATCGGCGTCTCGTTCGGCGGCGGCGAGGCGCTCGGCGTGTTCATCACCACGGCGATCGCCGTGCACAACATCCCCGAGGGCCTCGCGATCAGCCTCGTCCTCGTGCCGCGTGGGGTGACCGCGTGGCGCGCCGCGGGGTGGAGCGTCTTCTCGAGCCTGCCGCAGCCGCTCATGGCCGTGCCGGCGTTCCTGCTCGTCGAGTGGTTCGAGCCGGTGCTCCCGGTCGGCCTCGGCTTCGCCGGCGGAGCGATGGTCTGGATGGTCGCGGTCGAGCTGGTCCCCGAGGCCCGCGAGGACCTCTCCGACCGCTTCGTCGCGGCGGCGGTCGCGGTCTCCATGGCCGCGATGGTCGCCCTCCAGCTGTTCGTGCTGGCCTAGAGCGCAACGAGCCGCGCGCCCGTCGCCTTGAAGCTCGCGACGACGCGGTCGCCTTCGCGGAGGCCGAGCGACTCGGCGGCGCGCTGCAGTGATCTCGGCGGTGAGCGGCCCGACCGCGCACGCGGAGCCGGTTGCCGACGGGAACGACGCTCTCGACGGTGCCCGCGAGGTGGTTCTGCATCGAGTCGCCGGGCGACCGCAGCGCGAGCGAGACCTCCCACGGGTAGACGACGGCGCCGACGCGTCCTTCCGCATCGTCGGCCGAGACGACGCTGGCCGCCCTCGAGCTCGACCTCGGTCAGCCCGTCGTCCGGTCGCGCGCGCCCAGCCGACGAGCAGGTTGGCGCCGGTGAACTGCGGCCACGAACGGGCTAGCCGGTGCGGCGACGAGCTCGGCCGGCGTGCCGAGCTGGACGACCGCCCATCGACCGAGCACGCCGACGCGGTCGGCGAGCGCGGCCGCGTCGTCGTAGTCGTGCGTGACGACGCATCGTCGGGAGCCCGCTCGCCGCAGGTGCGCGCGCAGATCGGCGCGGACGTGGGCCGGCGTCTGCGCGTCGAGCGCACCGAGTGGCTCGTCGAGGAGCAGGACCGCCGGCTCGCGCGCGAGCGCGCGGGCCAGCGCGACGCGCTGGCGCTCGCCGCCGGAGAGCGGCCGGGCCGCTCGTCCGCGAGCGCCGCGAGCCCGTACGCGTCGACAGCGCGTGCGCCGCGTGCCGGCCGCCGTAGGCGACGTTCTGAGCGACGGTGAGGTGCGGGAAGAGCGCGTAGTCCTGGAAGACGAGCCCGACCGACCGTCGCTCCGGCGGGAGGTCGATGCCGCGTTCGCTGTCGAGCCAGCGCCGTCGAGCCGAGCGACGACCCGACCGCGTCGGCGCGAACGAGACCGGCGAGCGCGCGCAGCGCCGTCGACTTGCCCGCTCCCCGAGGGCCCGACGAGCGCGAGCGTCTCCGCGCCTACGTCGAGGTCGAGTCGGAGATCGAAGGCGCGAAGGGGAACGGAGAGTCGAGAGCTCGAGCGTGTCCATGAGAGGAGGAGGGCTGGCGATTGCCAGACGGCGATGCTGAAGACGACGAGCAGCGCGCCGAGTGCGAGCGGCGACGTCGAAGTCGCGGTCAAGCTCTGCGTAGATCGCGAGCGGGAGCCGTGCTGAGTAACGCCGCGCGAAGCTCCCCGCGAAGATGATCGTCGCGCCGAACTCGCCGAGCCCGCGCGCGAACGCGAGCGACGAGCCGGCGGCGAGCCCGCCGGCCGCGAGCGGGAGCGCCACGCGAAGGAACGTTCGCCCAGGCCCGCGCCCGAGGGTGCGCGAGGCGTCGAGCAGCAGCGGGTCGACGGCCGCGAACGACGCGATCGCCTGCCGGATGTAGAAGGGGCTCGCGACGAAGACGATCGCCACCACGACCGCCGCCTGCGTGAACGGCAGCGACACGCCGAGGACCTCGAGCGAGCCGCCGAGGAGCCCGAGCGTTCCGAACGCGGCGAGCAGGCGATCCCCGCGACGGCCGGCGGCAGCACGAGCGGCAGCTCGACGAGCCCGATGAGCAGCCGACGCCCCGGAACACGCGGGTCCCGAGCAGGTAGGCCACGGGCGTTCCGACGAGCAACACGATGACGTGCGCGATCGGCGCTCGTCTTCAGCGAGACGACGAGCGCCTCGCCCGCGACGTCGCTGCCGAGCTGGTCGAGCAGCGTCCCGGCGGAACTCGCAGGAAGAGCGCGACGAGCGGGAGCACGAGGAACGACGCATGCGATCGCGGTCGCGCCGGCGAGCAGCAGACAGAACGGCGACCTCACGGAGACCGAAGCCCGCGCGCGAAGCGCCGACTGCCCGCGCGGCGACCGCAGGAGCTCGACGAAGCGCTGCGCCTCGTCGCGACGCTCGCTCGCGCACGACCGCGACCGGGTACTCGATCCGCCCTTGGAGCTCGCTCGGGAGCTCGATCGCGACGACGTCTCCGCCGGCCGCACGCACGTCGGTCGCGTAGACGAACCCGGCGTCGGCCTCCCCGACGGCGACCTTCGCGAGCACGCCCTTCACGTCCTCTTCCTCGCTCACGACGCTGCTCGAGCACATCGAGGCGCCCGGCGCGCGCGAGCAGCTCACGCGTGTAGTCGCCGACCGGCACGCCCTCGCCGCCGACGACGAGGCGCACGTCCGCCGCCGAGAGGTCGTCGAGCGTCGCGAATCCCGGCCGGGTTCTCCGACGGGACGACGATCACCAGCCGGTTGGTCGCGAAGACCACCGGCTCGTCGACGATCCCCTCCTCGAAGAGCTCGCCGCGGATAGCGCGGGCTCGCCGCCGCGTACACGTCCGCCCTGCGCACCCTCGCGGAGCTGCGTCGCGAGCTCGTCGGAGCCGGCGAAGTTGAAGCGTGCGTCGGGCGCCAGCTGCTCGAAGACCGCGGTCAGGGACGAGGCGGCGTAGACGGTGAGCGGCTCGTCGCCGTCCCTCCGCAGCCGGCGAGCAGCGCAAGCAACGCCAGAAGCGCGCCGAGCCTCAACGCTCGAGCAGGACCGAAGTCGCCTTGACGAGCGCGGTCGCCGGCGCGCCGGGCTCGAGCCCGAGCTCCTCGACGGCCTCGCGTGTGATCACCGCGACGACCCGGAACGGGCCCGGCTTCGAGCTCGACCTGCGCGAGCAGGCCGTCGACCTGGACGCTCCGGACGACGCCGGGAAAGCGATTGCGCGCCGAGACGTCGTTATCGCGCCCCGCCAGCCGGTCGAGCTCGGAGGCGGGCACGACGCGGCCGATTCGCCGCGTCCCGCGCGTCGGATCTTCCCGGCACGGTCCCAGCGCCGCAGCGTGTCGAGGCTGATCCCGAGCCTCCGGGCCGCCTCGGCGGCCGGGACAGCTTGCCTAGGCATTGCCTAGGAAACTATCAAGGAAGACCATGAGATCGACCGCTCCGCGCACGCACCCGACGAGGCGGACCTCGTCTCACGAAGCCTGGCACAACGGCCAGGGCGGAATTCGGTTACGGCCAACAGGCGCCGCAGCACGTAGGGGAGGATCCCCCCGTGCCGCAGGTACTCGCGCTCGCGCGGCGTGTCCAGCCGCACGCGGGCGCGGAATTCCTGGCCGTCGGCCCGCACCGTCACCTCGCTGGCCTCGCCGTTCTCGACGCCCTCGATCGAGAAGTCCTCCCGTCCGCTCAGCCCGAGCGACTCGCGCCCCTCGCCGTCCAGGAACTGCAGCGGAAGAATCCCCATCATCAAGAGGTTCGAGCGGTGGATCCGCTCGTAGCTCTCGGCGATCACCGCGCGCACGCCGAGCAGGTTCGGGCCCTTCGCGGCCCAGTCGCGCGACGAGCCGGAGCCGTATTCGCGGCCCGCGATCACGATCAGCGGCGTTCCCTCGGCGAGGTAGCGCTGGGACGCCTCGAAGATCGTCATCTCCTCGCCGCTCGGAACGTGGATCGTGACGGTGCCCTCGGTGCCCGGCGCGAGCAGGTTCCGCAGGCGGACGTTCGCGAACGTGCCGCGGACCATCACCTCGTGGTTGCCGCGCCGCGAACCGTACGAGTTGAACTGCTTTCGCTCGACACCGTGCTCGACGAGGTACTTCCCCGCAGGCGACTCCGGCTTGATCGCCCCAGCGGGGGAGATGTGGTCGGTCGTCACCGAGTCGCCGAGCATCACGAGGCACCGGGCGCCGACGACGTCCTCGACGCTTCCGGGGTCGCGTGACATGCCGGCGAAGTAGGTCGGCTGCCGGATGTACGTCGAGTCCGGATCCCACCGATAGAGGTTCCCGGAGGGAATCTCCAGGGCCCGCCAGTTGTCGTCCCCGGCGAAGACGTCGCCGTACGTGCTGCTGAACATCTCTCCGTGAACCGACGCCGTGATCGCGGTCTGGATCTCCGACGAGGTCGGCCAGATGTCGCGCAGGAAGACATCCTGGCCCTGCTGGTCCTGGCCGAGCGGCTCGGTGGTGAGGTCGACGTCCATCCGGCCGACCAGCGCGTAGGCGACGACGAGCGGCGGGGACGCAAGGTAGTTCGCCTTCACCTCGGGATGGATCCGCGCCTCGAAGTTGCGGTTGCCGGAGAGCACCGACGCAACGACGAGCTGCCCGTCGGTGACGGCCTCGGAGATCACGTCGGGCAGCGGCCCGGAGTTGCCGATGCACGTCGTGCATCCGTAGCCGACGGTGTGGAACCCCAGCTGCTCGAGATACTGCGTCAAGCCGGCGCGCTCGTAGTACTCCGTGACCACCTTCGATCCCGGCGCGAGGCTCGACTTCACCCAAGGCTTGCGCGTCAAGCCCTTCTCGATCGCCTTCTTCGCGAGCAGTCCCGCGCCGAGCATCACCTGCGGGTTCGACGTGTTCGTGCAGCTCGTGATCGCCGCGATCACGACAGCGCCGTGCTCGAGGTCGAAGCGGTCGCCGTTCATGGTCACCGGCACCGGCTTCGCCCGCTCGGCGATCACCGTCTCGGGGACGTCGACCGGCGCCTCCGTCTCGTCGACCCCGTTGTGCGCCGGATGCTGCTCCGCCGTCGGGTCGCTCGCGGGGAACGTCTCGGCCACCTGCTCGTCGTGTGCATCCCCATACGGGATCCCGAACGACTCGAGTGCGCCGAGGAACGAGTTCTTCGCGTCGGCGAGCGCGACGCGGTCCTGCGGCCGACGCGGCCCCGCGATCGACGGAACGACGTCGCTCAGGTCGAGCTCGACGATCTCCGTGTACGTCGGCTCGTGCGCGGGGTCGTGCCAGAGCAGGTTCTCCTTGCAGTACGCCTCGACGAGCTCGATCTGCTCTTCGCTCCTGCCGGTCAGTCGCAGGTACGTGAGCGTCACGTCGTCGACAGGGAAGAACCCGCACGTCGCACCGTACTCGGGCGACATGTTCCCGATCGTCGCGCGGTCGGCGAGCGGCAGTGATGTCAGGCCTTCGCCGAAGTACTCGACGAACCGCCCGACGACGCCGACCCGCCGCAGGATCTCGGTGACCGTGAGCACGAGGTCGGTGGCGGTCGCGCCTTCGGGCAGCCGGCCCTTCAGCTTGAAGCCGACCACCTGCGGTACGAGCATCGAGACCGGCTCCCCGAGCATCGCGGCTTCGGCCTCGATCCCGCCGACCCCCCAGCCGAGCACGCCGAGACCGTTGATCATCGTCGTGTGGGAGTCGGTTCCGACGAGCGTGTCGGGAAACGCCTGGCCGTCCCGGGTCTCGACGACGCGCGCGAGGTATTCGAGGTTGACCTGATGGACGATGCCGGTGTTCGGTGGGACGACCTTGAAGTTTTGGAACGCCGTCTGTCCCCAGCGCAGGAAGGCGTAGCGTTCCTTGTTGCGCTCGAACTCGAGCTCCGTGTTGTGGCGCATCGCGACCCGGGTCGCGTACTCGTCCACCTGAACCGAATGGTCGATCACGAGCTCGGCGGGCAGCAGCGGGTTGATCTTCTCAGCGTCGCCGCCGAGGTCGCGCATCGCGTCCCGCATGGCGGCAAGGTCGACGATTGCCGGCACGCCGGTGAAGTCCTGCATCAGCACGCGTGCCGGCGTGAACGCGATCTCCTCGCTGGGATCCGCGTTGGCGTCCCAGCCCGCGACCGCCTCGACGTCGCGCTCGTCGCCGGTCCGGAGCGCGTTCTCGAGCAGGATCTTGAGGGTGTAGGGAAGCCGCCGGACGTCGAAGCGGTCCTGCAGGGCGTCGAGGCGGAAGATCTCGTGCTCCCCGCCTCCGACGCGCAGCGTCGAGCGTGCGGCGAAGGGGTCGGTCACGGGCTCGACTCTACCGGCCGAGCCCGTGACCCAGAGAGCCTCAGCCCACGACAGCCACGTAGAACGCGTGATCCTCCAGCGCCCCATCCGGGGCACGGGTCTGGACGAGCACCGTGCTCGTGTTGTCCGACGTGGAGCACGTCAGGCCGTCGGCGGGATTGCCGCACGGGCCGGCTGACAGTCGCACCGCGGTTCGCCGTGTGGTTACCGGCGTAGCCCGACGACGCCAGGACCAGCTTGCCCGCAACGGCCGAGCCGAACCCGATCAGGTACTGGCCCGCACCGGGCTTGGGCGGCAAGCGTGATCCCACCCGACGACGGGTCGTCGATGCCACCGTCTGCACGGAGGCCACCCAGCGGATGTGCTTGAGCCGGAAGGGCCGGCGGGGCCGGCGGGACCTGCGGCACCGGCGGGGCCTGCGGGCCCGACGGCGCCTCGCGGGAGCTGCCCGGACTTGAAGTCCTTGGCGAGCAGCGAACGGTCCTTCACGTGGATCGACGTGATGCTGTTGCGTTTGATCACATGCTGTGCGGCCGCGTACCCGGTCCCGCTGAACGCGACGAACAACGCGATCATCGAGAGAACGAGAGCAGGGGTCGGCAGCTTCTTGATGCGTGACAAGTTGAACCTCCTGGTTGGCCGTAGTGCTTCTACCCGCGGAAACTCGTGCCCTGGGCGTCTGTGAGGAGTCCTTACGAAATGCGTAAGTCGGGCTAACGCGTCAACTCGCGGGCGAAACTGCCTCCACCGATCACGCGCTCCGCGTCGCGACCCGCGCGGTCGCGGAGCTCGCGGTCCGAGGTGACCAGCCAGTAGGGGACGTGCGAGGCCGCCTCGCGGGCAATCCAGTCGTCGGCGATCTCGCGGCCGGTTCCGACGACGTCCTGGGCCTCGACCGGCGCGCGTCCGTCGAAGACGACGAGCGGACGCACGTCGTGTCGCCGAGCCCAGTCGCGGACGAGATCGACGAGCCGCTCCGAAGGGATGTTCGGCCAGAGCGAGCGTTGGACGTTGCGTCCATCGACGATCAAAGTCGTGGCGATCGGTCGAAGTTAACGGAGCCGCAACGTCGCGCGCCCGCCTCGCCGCTATAACCGGAGATCGTGGGGGACAGGCCCTTCCTGCTCAAGGTCGGCGCGCTGCTCGCTGCAGGCCTCGTCGGCGGTCTCGCCGCGCTCGCGGGAGCGTCGGCGCTCGGCGAGCTCGGCGCGTCGACGACGATCCGCGAGGTCTCGCCTGAGGCGGACCGCACGCCCGTGGTCTTCGCCCGAGACGCCGGTCTCACCTACGGGGACATCTACGCGGCGTACGCGAGCGGCGTCGTCCAGGTCGAAGCAACGGGACCGCTCGCCTCCGACCCGTTCGACCCGTTCCCGCGGAGGACTCGCTCGCTCGGCTCGGGCTTCGTGATCGAGAAGTCGGGCCACATCGTGACGAATTTTCACGTCGTCGAAGGAGCCGAGGTCGTCACGGTCAGCTTCTCGAACGACGAGGCGGTGCGTGCCAGGGTGGTCGGTGTCGACCCGACGACCGACCTCGCCGTGCTCAGGGTGAGCACGCCGCCGCGGGGGCTGACGCCGCTCCGGCTCGGCAGATCGAGCTCGGTCCGCGTTGGAGACGAGGTGGTCGCGATCGGGAATCCCTTCGGCTACGAACGCTCGATGACCGCCGGGATCGTCAGCGCGATCGGCCGCGTGCTCGAAGCTCCGAACGAGCTCGCGATCGACAACGCGATCCAGACGGACGCGCCGATCAACCCGGGCAGCTCGGGCGGGCCGCTCCTGAGCGCGCGGGGACTGGTGATCGGCGTGAACACGCAGATCACGACCGACAGCGCGTCGAACGGCAGCGTCGGCGTCGGCTTCGCGATCCCCGTCGACACCGTTCGCAGCGTGACCGCGCAGATCATCCGCGTCGGCAAGGTCGAGCACGCGTTCCTCGGCGTTGAGGCGACAACGCTGACCGACGACATCGCGCGCCTGTTCCGGCTCCGGCCGAAGCAGGGGCTCGTGATCGACTCCGTCGTCCCCGACAGCGCGGCGGACAAGGCAGGCCTGCAGGCGGGCGAGCGCACCGTGATCGTCGGCGGCGAGAGCTGGCGGCTCGGGGGCGACATCATCGTCTCCGTTGACGGAACGCCCGTCACGACGCCCGAGCGGCTCCGCTCGATCCTCGCGCGGAAGCGGCCGGGGGACAAGATCAAGGTCGAGGTCTACCGCGGCGACCGGCGCGTCACCGTGACCGTCAAGCTCGGACGCGCGCCCGCGGCCTCCTAGGCCACTAGCCTTCCGGCATCGAGCATTCGTTCGGCAAGAGCGCGCCCTTCTCCGTGGGCGTCGAGGAGGAGCTGCTGCTCGTCGACGAGCGGACGCTGCTGCCCGTCGCCGCGTCGGCGCGCGTGCTCGAGCGGGCGGGCGAAGGCGTCAAGCACGAGCTGTTCGCGTCGTTCGTCGAGACGGCGACCGACGTCTGCGGCTCGCCGCGCGAGGCTGCCGAACAGGTCTGGTCGCTCCGTCGTCGCGTCTTCGATGCGTGCGAGGCCGAGGGGCTGCGTGCGCTCGCAATCGGTTCACATCCCTTCGCGAAGCCCGAAGACATGCCCGTGGTCGAGAACCCGGACTACCTCGAGTTCGTCGAGGCTGTAGGCCCAGCTGCGCGCCGTCAGGGCGTCTGCGGCCTCCACGTGCACGTCGGGATGCCCGATCCGGAGACCTGTGTGCGCGCACACGAGGGTGTGCTTCCGTGGTTGCCCGTCGTGCTTGCAATCGCCGCGAACTCGCCGTGGTTCCGCGGCACCGCGACCGGGCTGCTCTCGACCCGGGCCGAGGTGCTTGCGACCTTGCCGCGGTCCGGTGTGCCTCCCTCGTTCGGGTCTTGGGCCGGCTGGGTGCACATGATGGAGCGCTGGCAACGCGCGGGTGTCCTGAGGAAGCCGACGCGGACGTGGTGGGACGTTCGCGTGCATCCCGCGCTCGGAACGCTCGAGCTGCGCATGCCGGACCAGCCGACCGATCCGCGTCTCGCAGGCGCGCTCGTCGCGTTCCTGCACGCGCTCGCGGTCTGGGCCGCGAACGGCGACGATCGCCCTGCGTCACGTGCGGACTGTCATTCGAACCGATTCTTCGCGTCGCGCTTCGGCCCACGCGCCCGGCTGATCCACCCGACCGAGGACCGTCTCGTCTCGGCGTCCGAGCTCTTCGCCGAGCTCTGCGAGCTCGTCTCCCCGCACGCCGAGCACGATCTCCTGGAGCCGCTCGACGGGAGCACCTGTGAGGCCGACATCCAGCTTGCAGCCGGTGATCCGCGCGCGGCCTGCGCCGACGCGATCGAACGCTCGCTAGCATCGCCCGGATGACGACGGAGACGATCCAGGTCGTAGGCGTTCGCTGCGAGCGCTGCGTGATGCGTCTGGGCGAGGCGCTCCAGGGACACGACGGCCTCGAGGCCGCCAACGCGAACCTGCTGGGCGAGGTGACGCTGACCTGGGATGAGTCGCGGACGTCGCGCGACGAGCTCCTCACGGTCCTCACGGGCGCCGGGTTCGCTCCGCGCGGGCACTGATGTCCGAGACCGACACCGAGGGACGGCGGATCGCGAACGAGGCTCGCGACCGCGTGCGTTTCGAGGAAGAGGCGCTGGGCCTCTCCGACCAGGTCTTCCGGGTCGCCCGCGGCCTCGTCAACTCTCGGGAGGAAGCCGAGGATCTGGTCCAGCAGACCTACGAGCGGGCCTTCCGGAGCTGGCGTTCCTTCACGCCGGGGACGAACCTCCGGGCCTGGCTCCTTCGGATCCTCACGAACCTGAACATCGACCGGGCTCGACGGGTCCAGCGCAGGCCGCAGACCCAGCCGATGGAGGAGGGCGACTACTTCCTCTACAACAGGCTGGAGGAGTCGGCCGGCCGGCCCCTGGAAGAAGATCGGGTGGTCGAGCGTTTATCCCAAGATGACGTGGTTGGAGCCCTCTCAGCCGTCCCCCACGACTTCCGTGACGTGCTGGTGCTCGTCGACATCGGCGACTTCTCGTATCAGGACGCGGCGCAGATCCTCGACATCCCGATCGGTACAGTGATGTCCCGCTTGCATCGAGCGCGGCGCGTGCTGAAGCAAGAGCTCGCAGAGCGCGCCGTTGAGGCCCCATGATGGATCCCTGCGATCACTGCGAAGAGGTCATGCAGCCGTTCCTCGACCGGTCGCTGTCGCTCGAGGAGCGGATGTCCGTCGAGACGCATCTCGAGAGCTGCCCTTGGTGCACCAATCGCTTTCGCTTCGAGCAGGAGCTTCGCGGGTACGTCCGCGTCGCGTGCAGCGAGGAGATGTCGCCCGGCCTGAAGGCCAAGCTCGCAGCGCTCCGCACGCCTCTCCTCTAGCGCAAGTCCCGAATCCGCTCGCGCGGATTCGCGACGCGCGAAGACCCCTAAAGGCGGCCGCTTCGCGGCCGCTCGCGCAGCGATACTCACAACGGGCGTGCTCCGCACGGCTCTTCTCTAGCTGGGCAAGTCCCGAAGACCCTTAAAGGCGGCCGCTTCGCGGCCGCTCGCGCAGCGATACTCACAACAGGCGTCTATGCAGGGCCGCGGTGCGGCCCGACGATCACGACGAGCCGGCGCCGGTTGTCTCCTCCCGGCAGCGGGCGAGTCCCGACGCCGAGCTGGCGTGCGAGCCGCACTGCGACGTCGTAGCCGCCGCGCTCGTAGTAGACCGTCGTCTGCGGGTAGTCGAAGCGGTTCGCGCGGCGGACGCGGGCGATGTGGTAGCCGAACGCACCGATGCGCGACGCGATCCGGCGCGTGAAGACGATGTCGCCGTTGCCGTTGAGCACGTCCACGTCGATCTGCCACGGCTTGGGCAGTGCAGCCTCGGCCGCGAGCAGGGAGGCCTGGGCCTCGCGCGAGCGCTGCTCGGCACGGCCCGGGAGGACGAAGGCGGCGGTCAGCGCGACGATCGCTGCAGCAACGCCCGCAAGCACCGCGAGACGAGCGCGTGGGTTTGCGCGGAAGGGACGGGGGCCGACGGGGAGCCCGGCGATCTCGCGGGCCTCATGGTGGTCGATCTCGAGCGCCGTCGCGTACAACAGCAAGGCGAGGAGCGCGTCGTCGACGCTTCGGAAGCGGTAGACGCGGCCCTCCTCGAGCCACGAGACCTCGTCCTCGGTCAGCCCGGCCCTCGCGGCTGCCTCACGGACGGGCAGCTGGCGCTGCAGCCGTGCCTGGGCGAGCGGCGAACGCTTGTGTTCCAGGGCGGTGGCGAACTCCATGCGGGTGTCTCGATTCGGCGGCTAGCGGGGGTCCTCCTCCCATTCATCGGCCAAATCGACGTCGCCTGGAGGGCCGAGGTCGTCGCACGGCACGAGCAGCGGCTTGAGGGCGCGCGCGCCCTCGTCCGGGATCGCGGCCCAGGCGCTGCGCGCCAGCAAGACGGGGTGTCCGCGATCGCCCCCGTAGCTCGCGGCGATCACATCGGCGCCGGTCTCGCGCCACGTCTCGACGACGCGGGCGATCGCCCTCGGCGACAGGTCGGGCCCGTCGGCGAGGACCACGACCGCCGCTTCGACATCCGGGCCGAGCGCCTCGAGGCCGCAGCGCAGCGACGCACCGGGTCCGCGTTGCCAGTCCGGGCAGTCGACGACCCTGGCATCGGTCGCCAGCGCGTAGGCGCCGCTCACCACGACGATCTCCTCGGGCTCAGCCGAGCGGACGCGCTCGAGCACACGCGGCAGGAGCAGGCGCTGCTTCGGAGCGCCGAACCGCGTCGCGGCGCCCGCCGCGAGGATGACGACCGCTACGTGCAGCGGGCGATGGCTCGGCGCCCGAGGGCGTGCGCGAGCTCGACCTTGTACGCGTTGCCGGGCAGCGGCTCGGCCGCGTCGAGCGCGTCGAGCGAGTCCAGCGCCCACGGGATCGGCGCCACACCTGCGAGCGCGAGGCGCACGCCGTCCTCGAAGCGCGCGGCGGCAACGCCCACGAGCGCGAAGGCCCACCGCTTGCGGTCCATCGCCTTCAGGTACACGCTCGCGAGCGGGGGCCTGACGTCGAGCTCGAGGATCAGCTCGCCGTCCTCGAGCGTCGTCGTGCGCCTGTCGTCAGGCGTCGGGATGCGATACAGAAGGGCGAGCGGAAGCTCGCGACGGTCGGTCCGGAGCGTCGCGTCCAGGGCGAGCAGCGCCGCGGCCGGGTCCGACGGGTGCGCCGAGGCGCAGAAGTCGTTCGCGAAGATCGCGTGCTCGCGGTTCTGTCCTGCGCGCGCGTGACAGACGTCGCCACCGTGCAGCCGACACGGAAACTGCAGGCGCCAGTACCAGCAGCGCGTCGCCTGGAGCAAGTTCCCGCCGATCGTCCCCATGTTGCGGAGCTGCGGCGACGCTGCGAGCCGGCACGCTTCCCGCAACGCCTCGGGAATCGTCGGGTCGCGCTCGAGCTCGGCCAGCGTCGTGCCCGCACCGATCGTCGTTCCACGGACACCGCGTGGCACGACGTCCGTGATCTGGACGAGCCGCTCGGCATGCACGAGCCCGTCGCGGAGCTGAGGCACGAGCTCGGTGCCTCCCGCGAGCGCCTGGTCGCCGGGTTCGCGGCCGAGCGCCGCGAGCTCGTCGAGCGAGCTAGGCCGAACCAGCCGCAACGCGCTCTCGCTCTCGCGCTTCACGCAGCGCCTGGAGGATCTCTTCACGCGTGATCGGCAGCGACGTCACGTCGGCACCGGTCGCGTCGCGGATCGCGTTCGCGATCGCCGCCGCGGTCGGAATGATCGGCGGCTCTCCGAGCCCCTTCGAGCCGAGGTTCGTCAGGTGCTCGTCCGGGATGTCGACGAGCTCGCAGACGATCTTCGGCACGTCGGCGAACGTCGGCATCTTGTACGCGTCGAGCGTCCGCGTGAGGATCGTTCCCGTTCGCGGGTCGTCGAGCCGCACCTCCGAGAACGTGTGGCCCATCGCCTGGATGATCCCGCCTTCGATCTGGCTGCGCGCGCCGAGAGGGTTGATCACGCGGCCGACGTCGTGGACGGCGTAGATCTGCTCGACCACGACCTCGCCGGTCTCGACGTCGACCGCGACCTCCGCGACCTGGACGCCGAACGTCAGCACTCGCATCCCGGCGGGGTTCGGACCGCGTGCGCCTTTCCCGAGGATCTGACCGTCCTGGAGCAGCCCGGTGATCTCCTCGAGCGGCCACGAGCCGCCGTCCGACGACACGATGCTGCCGCCGTCGAGGGAGAGCACGCGCTCCTCGACCTCGAGCCGCTGAGCCGCGATCTCGAGGATCTGCCGCGCGGCGTCTGCAGCGGCTGCGCGGACCGCGGGCCCCATCGACGGCAGCGTCGACGACCCGCCCGAGACGCTGGCGAATGGCCCGCGAGCAGAGTCGCCGACCTGCACCTCGACGCGGTCGAGCGACAGCCCGAGCTGCTGCGCGGCGATCTGCGCCATCGCCGTGCGCGTCCCGGTGCCGATGTCCTGCATCGCGGTCACCACGTTCACCCGACCGTCCGAGCCGACGCGCACCCATGCGTACGACGGCGGGCCTCCGCCCCCGTACCAGATCTGGCTCGCGAGCCCGACGCCGCGCTTCCACGTTTCGTCCGAGCGCGCGCGCACCTCGGCCCGGCGCTCCCAGTACGGCTCGGCGCGGCGGTAGCACTCCATCAGGTTCTTCGACGAATACGGGCGGCCGTCGAGCGTGTCAGCGTCCGCGTAGTTCCGTCGGCGCAGCTCGAGCGGGTCGAGCTCGAGCTCGGCTGCCACCTTGTCGAGCAGGCATTCGAGCGCCCACGTGCCCTCCACGAAGCCGGGCGCGCGGAAGGCGTCCATCGGCGGGAGGTTCAGCTTCGCGCCGTACTCGACCGTTCGCACGTTCTCGCACGCGTGCAGCATCTGCATCGGGCCTGCGGTCGACGGGAGCCAACCGGTCCACCCGAGCGCGCAGAAGTACTCGCCTCCGAGCACGGTGAGGGTGCCGTCCGAACGTGCGCCGGCGGTGACGCGCTGGATCGTCGCGTTGCGGTTGCCCGCGACCATGTTCTCTTCGCGCCGGTTCATCGCGTAGCGCACCGGTCGATTCGTTCGCCGCGCAAGCTCGGCCGCGAGATACGTGTAGTCGCCCGCGGCGCCCTTGGCTCCGAAACCGCCGCCCATGTACTCGCAGACGACGCGCACCTTGTCCGCCGGCAGTCCGAATGTCTCGGCGAGCTCGTCGCGAACGCCCCAGATGTACTGCGTCGAGATGTAGACGTCGAGGCCGTCGCCCCGCCAGTCGCAGACGCACTGGTGCGTCTCGAGCGAGTTGTGGTTGAGGGTCTGCGTCCGAAACTCCGCCTCGACGACGACGTCGGCCTCGGCGAGCCCGCGTTCGTAGTCGCCCCGCTCGTAGCTGCGCGCCTCCCCGATGAGCGATCCACGGCGCACGGCTTCCTCCGGGTCGAGCAGCGGCTCCAGCACGTCCCAGTCCGCATCGATCAACTCGAGGGCTGCGCGGGCCTGGCGGGCCGTGTCGGCGGCCAGGGCCGCGACGGGCTGGCCCTCGTACGAGATCACGTCGGAGAGCCAGTCGACCTCGCCTGCGACGAGCACGTCGCGGACCCCCGGTGCCTCCCTCGCCCGTGTCGCGTCGATGCGTTTCAGCTTCGCGTGCGCGTGCGGGCTGCGCAGGTAGGCCGCGTGCAGCATGCCGGGAAGACGGACGTCGGCCGTGTACCGCGCTTCGCCGCGCGCGCGCTCGTAGCCGTCGACCTTCGCCGCCGGACGCCCGACGACGTCGCCCGGGCCTGTCGGCCACTGGTCGAGCGCGTCCTCCTCGACGACGACCCACGTCTCGGTGTAGCGCCCCTCGACCTCCTTCTCGGTCTTGATCAGCCGCGCCACGTCTGGATCGCCTCCTCGATCCGAGGGTAGGTCCCGCAGCGGCAGAGGTTCCCGGCCATCGTGTGCCGGATCTCCTCGCTGGACGGGTCGGGATTCGCCTCGACGAGTGCGGACGCACTGACGATCTGGCCCGGCGTGCAAAAACCGCACTGGAGCGCGTCCGTGCGCACGAACGCGTCGACGAGCGGATGGTCGCGGAGCCCTTCGATCGTCGTCACGTCCTGCTCGCCGACGGTGTGCACGAGCGTGATGCAGGAAAGGTGCGGGACGCCGTCGAGCAGCACCGTGCAGGCCCCGCAGTGCCCTTCGCCGCAGGCGACCTTCGTGCCTGTCATGCCGAGGTCCTCCCGCAGCGTCTCCGCCAGCGTTCGCCCGACCTCCGGCTCGAGGTCGTGGGCGGCGCCGTTAACCGTCAGTCGCATCGGTCGTGATCGAGAGGATGTCGGCGAGGTGCACGAGCCTGAAGACCGCGCGCGAGGCTTCGACGCGGTCGTCCTCGGTCTCCGACTCGGGCAGCCCGCGCCACAGCTCGCGCGCTGTGATCAGGAGGTCGCGGATCTGGTCGACCTCTGCGATGTTCCCGTTGCGCTCCTCGGTCGCGTTCAGCGCGAGCCCGAGCACGCCGATCGTGTCCGGCTGGCGCGTCCACAGCAGCGGAGTCGCCATGGAGAGGTACTGGTGGATCCGCGCGAGCACCATCGGCTGCGAGAACGTCGCGCGGCCGCGCGGCTCCGACGGCTCCAGGGGCTCCTCGCCGTTCGCGATCCGGTGCGCGTTGCCGGCGAGCATGTCGCGGACCTCTTCCTCGCTGAACCCGGCGATCCGCGCGGTTCGAAGCGCGAGCAGGAGCGAGTTCGGCTGGCGACCGTACGGGTAGTCCGATGCGTAGACGACCTGCTCGGGCGGGACGAGGTGCAGGAAGTCGAGCAGGTCGACAGCGCTCCAAACGGAAGTGTCGAAGAAGACGCCGCGCTTGCCCGCGAAGGACGCCGCAAGGTTGCCGAGGTCGGCGATCCCGGCGTGGGCGATGATCAGCTGCGAGCCGGGGTGTGCCTCGACGAGCCTCCGCAGCTCGGCGGCGATCGGCGGGAGCCCGCGGCCGCCGTGAATAAGGATCGGCACGTTGCGCTCGGCCCCGATCGCAAAGATCGGCGCCAGTCGCTCGTCGTTCAGCTGGAAGCGCTGCGCTCGAGGGTGGAGCTTGATCCCACGGGCCCCTAGGTTGAGGCACCGGCGCGCCTCCTCGAGCGGCTCCTCTGTCAGGTCGAGCCGGACGAACGGGACGAGCCGCCCGTTCGACCGCTCGGCGAACGCGAGCGTGCGGTCGTTCGCGGCGTGAAAACCCGGGTGCCGGTCAGGCTCGTCGAGGCAGAACATGTTTGCCCGGGAGACCCCGTAGCGCTCCATCCCGGTGATCAGCTCGTCGAAACGACCTGTAATACCGTCGATGTCGTCGCCCAGATGGACGTGCGCGTCGTAGATGTCGGCGCCCTCGGGAAGCTCGGCCCGAAGCGCGCCCTCGTACAGCGAGAGCAGCTCTTGTGCCCGCTGGAGTGCGTCTTCCACGGGCCTGAGTCTATGCGTGGCCCAGTGCCCCTCCACGGAATGAACGCCTACTTCTGGCCCGCGAGCACGCGGCGCGCTGCGGCGTCCTCAGTCGCGCCCATGCCTTCTGGCATGAGCGCTCCCTGCGTCCTTGCATCGCTTGGTGCTCGCGACCCAGAAGCCGGGCAGCATTCCGTGAAGAGGCACTAGCGTCGTGCGGTGACGGCGACCGGCAGCTTCAGCCGCACGATCGCGGCCCGCGGGCTCGTCAGCTTGTCGCCTGGACGCCGCGCGATCACGACCACGGTGACGACCTTGATCGCCGCCTTCAGCTTCGCGCCACGCTTGAACTCGAGCGTCACGAGCCCGTCGGCGTTCGTCTTGAACTCCGCGGGCGGGGTGAACGCCTTCGCCGGCAGCGTCGTCGCGGTGATGAGGGCGCCCTCGACGAGGAACCCGCGGGAGTCCGTCACACGGAACGTAACGCGCATCGCCCGCCCGGTGAACCGTGCCGGCGCCCTGAACTGGTCGATCACCAGCTTGTGCGGCGCCGTCACCTTCGCCGCGGCGATCGCTGGGTTCTGGTCGGACGGCTTGAGCGCGCTGACGACGGCGGTCGCATCGGAGAGCGCCACCCGCGCACCTGCGAGATTCGCTGCGGTGATCTTCACGCGGATCGTCTTGGCGATGTCGACGGTGCCGACCGTGTACCTGTTGGCGGTGATGCCGAGCCCCTGGCAGTTCTCGCCCTGCGCATCGCAGCGCAGCCATTCGAGCCCGATGGTCAGCGGCTGCGACCCGCTCCACGTTCCGAGCGTCGCGGTCAGCGTCTGCTCGACCATCGGGAGCCCGCTGATCGTCGGAGCGGCGGTGACGGCGGGAGCGAGCGGTGCCTGCGGCTTCGGGACGGCAGGAGTCGGTGGAGCCGCCGGCGAGGTCGGCGTCGTAGGTGCCGATCCGGGAACGACCCCGGTCATCATCGACGGCGCGCTCTTCGAGACATAGCGGCAGTCGACTCCGTGGGCGTTGCAGTCGTACTTCGTGACGGTCTCCATCGCGCGGAGCCGTGACCCGGCGTCGGCCCCCTGGACGGTGTAGAAGCGGCCGGTCGAGCCGCCGATGTCGTTACAGGTGGACTGATCGGGCGTGCAGCGCTGCCACTGGTAGGTGTACACGCAGTCGCTCTGGCACGAGCTTCCGTCGCCGTAGAGCCACGTCCCGTTGTGGGCCGTCAGCGACCCGCCGACCACCGCGCTGCCCGAGATCGAGGCAGGCGTGTTGATGTTCGGCGACTCGGCGCGCGTCGTGAGCGGGAAGACCAGGGTCACCGCGGCGAGCGTGAGCAGAAGCAGAAGGCGAGTGCGTTGCATGGAGCGCAGATGGTCCCTTTCGCGTGTCGGCGGGAGCCCTCCTGCTCGAGGCGGGCGCCCCACCGACTTCAGTCGCTTCTTCGGCAAATCCCCGGAGCGTCTTGAGGCCTACCGAACGCGAGTCGCGAACAGCTTCGCCGTCGAGATCCCACTTTGCGGCTTCTCGCCCTTGCGCCGAGCCTCAACGTAGACCCAAGCACGGCCCGAGCCGCTCGTGGAGAACGTGAAGGTTGCCCAGCCGGTCCGGTCGGTCGCGCGCTCGCGGCCCAAGCCAGACAGGATCCCGGTTGGGGTCGTACGCACCATGGCTCCGACGATCCCGAAACCGCGGTCGTCCGACACCTTGACCTTGAACGTGACCTTGTCGCCGGTCTGCCGCGTCGTGGCGCTCGTGAGGATCAGGCGGTGCGGCAGGTTGACCTTCGTGATCGCGATCGTCGGCCGTGCGGCGGATGGCTTGAGCTCGACGACGACGGCGGTTGGTGACGATACGGCCTGCGAATTGCCGCCCTCGTTGCCGGCGACCTCGATCACGCGGATGCGGGAGCCGATGTCCGCGGTCGTCAGCTTGTACGGCGAGGCCGGCGTGCCGGTCATCGTCGCGCAGCTCTCACCGAGGGCGTTGCAGCGCTGCCAGAAGATCGTCTTCGTGATCGTGCCGGGCCCGGTCCACGTCCCGCCCGTTGCGCTGAGCACCTCGTCCTCCATCGCGATGCCCTGCACCGTCGGAGGCGCCGTGGCCTGGGGAGTCGCGATCGCCTTCGGCGCGATCGGAGCACTCGGCGACGAGACGCCGTTCTTCTCGATGTCGAGGCAGTTGGCGCCGTGCGCATCGCAGTCGCGTTTGAATATCCACTCCACGATCCGGATCCGACGTCCGACGTCGGCCGCGACGAGCGTGTAGCTCAGCCCGGTCGCCCCAGGGATGTCGGCGCACCCGGACGTGTCGACGTTGCAGCGCTGCCACGTGTAGCGGAACTTGCAGTCGGTGCAGGGCAGGCCGTTGGCGTCCAACCACTGCCCGGTCGAGCCCTGAAGCGTCTGACCCTCCTGGAGCGTTCCGCGCATTGACGGGTCGCTGCGCTTGGTCGGGAACTCCGCGCTAGCCGCGCCGGCCAAGGACAGTGCAGCGGCGGCGGCGAGCACCAGTACGAGAAAGCGCGGCGACCCCGCGCGGTTGCTCAAATTCGGCATGCGACACTCCATTTCGGACGAACTCAATGACAGACACCCCAAAAAGCGCCGGAACCACCCGGCAGCGGGCGGGAGGATAGCACCACTTTCGAGCAGGTATAGGATCTTCGCGGTCGTGCCGGACGTCCTGATCTACGCCGATACCGTCCGCTCGCCAGAGCTCAGGCACGAGATCCCGCTCGCAGTCCCAGATCCCTTCCTCTACGTCGAGCGGAACGGCACGAGGCACGTGGTCACGCACTCGCTCGAGCTTCCCCGGCTTCGCTCGCTCGCGGGCCTCGAGGTTCATCCCCGGGAGGATTTCGGCTTCGACGCGTTGATGCGGAGCGGCAGCGACCAGTACGAGATCCGCGACGAGATCATCGCCCGCGCCTGCCGTGAGCTCGGGGTCTCGCAGGCCGTGGTGCCCGCGTCGTTCCCGATCGACGTCGCCGACGCGCTGCGCGCGAACGGCATCGACCTCAACGTCGACCGGGAGCTCTTCGACCGCCGCCGGCGCGTCAAGAGCGGGGCAGAGCTCGAGGGGATGCGGCGCGCGCAACGTGCGGCAGAGGCGGGGATGGAGACAGCGCGGACCATGCTCCGCGACGCACTCACCGGCAGCGCGACGATCACCGTCGAGGAGATCAAGGCGGCGATCCTGCAGCGCTTCCTCGAGCTCGGCGCGAGCGCAGACGAGCTGATCGTCTCGCACGGCCCGCAGTCGGCGATCGGTCACGACGCCGGATCAGGAGAGATCCTCCGCGACGAGCCGGTCGTGATCGACCTCTTCCCACACGACAACGAGTCCGGCGTCTACGCCGACATGACGCGGACGTTCGTGTTCGGCGAGCCGAGCGACGAGCTCCGCGAGTGGTACGGCCTCTGCAAGAAGGCGCTCGACCGCGCGCTCCGGGAGATCCGAGCCGGCGTCACAGGTCGCTCGGTCTTCGAGGGAACGTGCGAGATCTTCGAGGCGGCGGGCTACGCGACGCCGCGCAAGAAAGAGGAGGGCGTGCCGCTCGAGGAGGGGTTCATCCACTCGCTCGGCCACGGCGTCGGGCTCGAGGTGCACGAGGCCCCGTCGCTCGGGCTGCTCGGCACCGATCCGCTCGTCTCCGGCGACGCCGTCAGCGTCGAGCCCGGGCTCTACCGGCCTGGTTACGGCGGCCTGCGGCTGGAAGACCTCGTGATCGTGACCGACGATGGTTGCGAGAATCTGACCGACTTCCCATACGAGCTGACCTTGTGACGACGCCCGCGATCGAGACCATCCTCACCGAGGAGCGCCGCTATCCACCGTCGCCCGAATTCGCCGCCCAGGCGAACGCGCAGCCGGAGATCTACGACGAGGACTTCGAGCACTTCTGGGAGCGCGAGGGCCGCGGGCGCATCTCGTGGTTCGAGCCGTTCACGGAGCTCTACGAGTGGAAGCCGCCGTACGCGAAGTGGTTCCTCGGCGGGAAGACGAACGTCACCTACAACTGTGTCGACCGCCACGTCGAGGCCGGGCTCGGCGACAAGGTCGCGTACTACTGGGAAGGCGAGCCTGCCGACGAGCGGCGCGAGCTCACCTTTGCCGACCTCCAGCTCGAGACGACGAAGCTCGCGAACGCGTTGACGGCGCTCGGCGTGCGCAAGGGCACGCCGGTCGGCATCTACATGGGGATGGTCCCGGAGACGCCGATCGCGATGCTCGCCTGCGCGCGGATCGGCGCGCCGCACACGGTCGTCTTCGGCGGCTTCTCGGCAGACTCGCTCTCCGACCGCTTGCAGGACATGGAGTGCGAGTTGTTGATCACGCAGGACGAGGCGTGGCGCCGAGGGACGGCGGTGCCGCTCAAACGCACGGCCGACGAGGCCGTCGAGTCCTCGCCGACGCTGAGGAACGTCGTTGTCCTGCGCCGGACCGGCAACGAGGTGCCTATGCAGGACGGCCGCGACCACTGGTGGCACGAGGTCGCGACGGACGAGACGGCGTACCCGTGCGAGCCGATGGACTCGGAGGACCTCCTCTATCTCCTCTACACGAGCGGCACCACGGCGAAGCCGAAGGGGATCGTCCACACGACCGCCGGATACCTGTGCGGCGTCGCGACGACGCACCACTACATCTTCGACGTCAAGCCCGACTCGGTGTACTGGTGCGCGGCGGACGTCGGCTGGGTCACCGGGCACAGCTACATCGTCTACGGGCCGCTGGCGAACGGCACGACGGGCGTGCTCTACGAGGGCACGCCCGACTTCCCCGACAAGGACCGTTGGTGGGAGATCGTCGAGCGCTACAAGGTCGACATCCTCTACACCGCGCCGACCGCGATCCGCGCGCACATGAAGTGGGGGACCGAGCACGCGGAGAAGCACGACCTCTCGTCGCTGCGTCTGCTGGGCTCGGTCGGCGAGCCGATCAACCCCGAGGCGTGGGAGTGGTACCGGCGCCACATCGGCGGCAGTCGCACACCGATCGTCGACACCTGGTGGCAGACCGAGACGGGGATGATCTTGATCACGCCACTGCCGGGGGTGACGACGACGAAGCCCGGCTCGGCGACGAAGCCGTTCCCGGGCGTCGACGCGGCGGTGTACGACGAGCAGGGGAACGAGGTCGGGCCGGGGGGCGGCGGGTACCTCGTGCTGCGGCGGCCGTGGCCGGCGATGCTGCGCGGGATCCACAAGGCCGACGACCGCTACCGCGAGACGTACTGGTCGAGGTACGAGGACGTGTACTTCGCGGGCGACGGCGCACGAATCGACCGCGACGCCGACTTCTGGCTGCTCGGCCGCGTCGACGACGTGATGAACGTCTCCGGCCACCGCATCTCGACGATCGAGGTCGAGTCCGCGCTCGTCGACCACCCGAGCGTCGCCGAGGCCGCAGTCTGCGGACGGACCGACGCGCAGACGGGGCAGGCGATCGTCGCCTACGTGACGCTGAAAGGCAACGAGGAAGCATCGATCGAGAAGGTCGAGGAGCTCCGCAACCACGTCGCGCGCAAGATCGGGCCGATCGCCAAGCCGGCGAACATCGTCCTCACGCAGGAGCTGCCCAAGACGCGAAGCGGGAAGATCATGCGCCGCCTCTTGCGCGACGTCGCCGAGGAGCGGACGCTCGGCGACACGACGACCCTCGCCGACCCAGCGGTCGTTCAGGAGATCCGCGACCGCGCGGCTAGCGAGAAGACCGAGGAGTGACCTTGGCGCGGTGCCGCCTCACCTTGAGGCGGTTGCCGCAGAGCTGCATCGAGCACCAGGCCGCCGAGCGATTGCGCGACTCGTCCCAGAACGCCCAGCCGCAGTTCCGGCACGCCTTGAACCGCTCCCAGCTTCCGTCGTGCTGCAGCGTCGTAGACCGCAGCGAGCATCGTGCCGAGCGCTCCGTCGACTCCAGACGCTCGTGGACGGAGCTCGCCCGCCTCGAGGTCGAGGGTGAGCCTGGCGCGGTCGGCTGCCGCCTCGAGCGCCTCGCCGGCTGTGCCGGTGACGACGAGCTCGCGGAGCCCGTCCCTTACGGCATGCGCTCGGCGCAGAGTGGCGGGGCCGACCGACCGGACCACGAAACCCTCGCCTGCAAGCCAGCCTTCGAGCGCGGCGGGCGTCGCGAGCAGCTCCCGGGTGTGCTCGTGGTCGGTCGTGTTCACGAATTGCTGCACGAGGCGCAGCCTGCCCGGGGCCGCCTTCGGCAGGTCGTAGCGCGGGGCGCGCTGTCTCATGAAACCGGTGTCTTCATGACGATGGTTTCAGAGTCTAGACTGTCCAGCGGATGCGTCGCGTTGTGCGCACTGTCGCCTTCGGCCTGCACCGCGTGCGTGCCGACGGCGCGCGGAGCGCCCTCGTCGCCGCCGGCGTCGCTGCCGCCGGTCTCCTGCTGGCCGCGGTGCTGCTCGGGTCGCTCGTCGCCCAGGAGCGCGCGCTCGACGACTCGGTCGACGCGCTTGCGCCGCCGGTACGCACCGTGCGCGCTGCCTGGTTCGGCGTCCCGGGACAGGGCGACGTCTACGAGGACCTCGACTCGCGGTCGCGATCCGCCCTCGGCTCGGTCACGTCAGGAACGCCGACCGCGACGGTGCTCTTCCGTGAGAGCAGCGTCGAAGGGCGGTTCGTATCGCTCGGCGCCGTCGATGGCCTCGCGCCGTGGGTGCGCGTGACGAGCGGGCGTCTGCCCAGAACGTGCACGAGAGATCTGTGCGAGGTGCTGCAGCTCCGCGGGCGGGGCGCACCGCCAAAGGGGTTCGTCGTTGTCGGGCGCGGGGTGCTCCGTTCGACAGCGTTGTTCGGCGACGCAGTGCCCGCGGAGCGCAACCAGCTCGACCGTGCGCAGCTTGCCCCTCGCCTCCAGCGCGTCGTCCGCTACCACCAGCCCGCGCCGCCGCCGCTGTTGCTCGCAGAAGGGGTGCGGGGTCTGGCGGCGCGCGACGTGCTCGCCGCGACCTATCGAAGCTACGGTTGGGTGACGCGGCTCCGAGGCGCCGACGCGCGGCCCTGGCTGATCGACGATCTCGTCGTGAATGCTGCGCGCGCGCGCACCGAGCTCCAGGGCCGGTCCGTGGGTTCCGACCTCGTTGCGCCGGCAGAGGAGCTGCGTTCTGCGCGCGAACGCACCGAGATCGGCGCGCGGCGCCTGCTCCTGCTCGGCGGGCAAGGCGCTGCGCTCCTCCTCGGGTTCGCAGCCTTCGCCGCGACGCGGCTACGGCGGCCGTCACAGGCTTCGGACCGGCGGCTAACGCTGCTCGGCGTGCCGTTGTGGCAGCGCGGTCTTGTCGTGACGACGCAGGCCGTACTCCTGACGGTGCTCGGCGTCGCGCTCGCGTGGGGCGCGGCGACGCTCGCGGCCGCGGCGATCGGCGAAGGAGAGCTCGCACGACATGCGCTCCTCGCGTCCGACGGCCTGCTCGCGATGGCACTGCTCGCGCTCGCCTCGATCCTCGCGGTCGTCTGCGCGCTAGTGGCCAACGCGGACGAGCCCGGACGTTTCGGCACGCTGGACGTGATCGCCGCGGGTCTTGCGTTGGCGGTCGCCGCGGCGCTCGTGCGCGGAGCGGCCGACACCGAGGAGGTGCTGCGCGGCGGTGGCAGCGGCGCGCTCCTGATCGCCCTCCCCGTCGCCGTCGTCGCGATCGTGGGGATCGTCGCCGCGCGTGCCCTTCCGCGGCTCGTCCTCCTCGTCGCGCGCGTCTTGCCTGATCGCCGGCTGACCGCTCGGCTCGCGCTGCTCTCGATCGCGCGACGGCCGGGCGCCGGGGCAACGGCGGTGGCGTTTCTCGTCGTCAGCATCGGCCTCGCGGTGTTCGCGGGCACCTACCGTGCGACGCTCGAGCAAGGCCGACGCGATCAGGCGGCGTTCGCGCTCGGCGCCGACCTCGTGCTGCGCGAGGATCTCTCCCGGCTCGTCCCGGTCCGCGAGGTCGCGACGCCGGAGCGACTGCAACGGCTCGGCCCGCGGGTCGCCGCAGCGCCAGTGCTCCGCGCGACGGGGAACGTCGCAGGGCTTTCCGACGTCACGGGCGTCGCGGTGCTGGGGGTCGAACCTCCGTTGCTCCGAACCCTTCGCGGTTCCGATCTCGAACTACCGAGCCTCGCCGTCGCTGCCGACCTCAATGGTCCGCGGCTCGACGACACTCTGCCGCTGCGCGTACGTTCGTCGATACCGGGCGTGAGCGTCGAGGCCGCGCTTCGCCTCCGGGACGGCAGCTTCGAGCGAGTCCTGCTCGGTACTCCGCTACCTGCCCGGGCTCGCGGCTCGACCCTGCTCGGGCTGCGGATCGTCCCGCCGCCGCGGCTCCAGGAGCGCGGTGCCGATGCGGGTGTTCCGGCGGTCGGCACGATCGAACTGGGAGCGCTTCCAGGTGTCGACTACAGCACCTGGGTCGGAGTCGGCGGCGCGACGTTTCGCGACGGTCGTCTCGACGTCGCGCTGTCGGGCCAGGTCGACACGTGGTTCCGTCCGCGTCAGGCGCTCGACGGCCGGGCTCTACCGGCAGTCGTTTCGAGTTCGCTGGCCGAGCTCGCCGACGAGGACCGACGGCTCTTGCTGCAGATCGGCGGTCGACCGGTAGCGCTGCGCGTCGTGCACACCGCGGAGCGGTTCCCCTCGACGCGAGGAGACTTCGCGATTGCCGATCGGGCCGGGCTCGAGGCGGCGCTGAACCTCGCCGACCCGGGGAGCGGGTTCCCGACGGAGGTCTGGGCGAACGCCGCCGACGCCGAGGCGGAGCGCGCTGCCCGCTCGACGCTTCGCCGGGCGCCGTTCGACGCGCTCGTCCTGGACTCGCGCGTCGAGCGGGAGCAAGCGCTTCGCGACGACCCGATCTCGAGCGGCTCCCTCGCGATGCTGGCCATCGCCGCCGCGGCGGCGTTCCTGCTCGCGCTCTTCGCGCTCGCGCTCACCACGCTCGCCGACCTTCGAGACGACCGCGACGCACTGCTCGACCTCGAGTCGCAGGGTGCGTCTCCGGGCACGCTCCGTCGAGTCGTTCGCATCCGGCAGCTCATCGTCGGCCTGGCCGGGCTGGTCGGCGGCGTCGTCGCCGGCGCGATCCTCGTCGGGATCGTGACCGATGTCGTCGCGGTCTCCGCGTCGGGGACGTCGCCGGTGCCTCCGCTCGAACCGTCGACGGACCCGGGTCTCGTGCTCGCCGGCCTGGTGCTGCTCGGGCTCGTCGGCGCCGCGATCGTCGTGTCGGCGACGCGCTCAGCGTTTCGCGAAGGCGAGGCCGGTCGGCCGAAAGAGGCGGACGCGTGAGCGCGGTTGAGCTTCGCGACGTCTTTCGGGTGCACTCGACGCCGGAAGGAGACGCCGCCGCGCTGCAGGGGTTGACGCTGACCGTGGCGGAAGGCGAGCTGCTCGCGGTGCTCGGGCCGAGCGGCTCCGGCAAGACGAGCATGCTGCGGCTCCTTGCAGGCGTCGACCGGGCGTCGGCGGGGACCGCGCGGGTGTTCGGGAGCGACCTCGGGCGGCTCGGCGCGCGTGCGCTCGCGCGTTATCGCGCCAGGACGATCGGCTACGTCGACCAGCGCTACGCGGAGGCGCTCGACCCAAAGCTCACGATCGCCGACTCGATCGCGCTCCGCCTCCGGCTCGATGGTGACGCCGGCGCGGACCGGCGCGCGCGCGAGCTGCTCGACGCGGTCGGCCTCGCGGACCGACGGCGCGCCTATTCCGCTGAGCTGGCGGGTGGGGAGCAGCAGCGCGTCGCGGTCTGCGCGGCACTCGCGCACCGGCCGCGGCTCCTGCTCGCGGACGAGCCCACCGGAGAGCTCGACAGCGGCTCGGCAGACATCGTCTTCCAGCTCGTGGCCGACCTCGCCCGAGCCCACGGCACGACCGTGATCGTCGTCAGCCACGACGCGCGCGCCGCGGAGTTCGCAGACCGGGCGATTCGCATCCGCGACGGTCGGGTCAGCGAAGAGCGCCGCGACGGTGCCGACCAGATCGTCGTCGCGCGGGGAGGCTGGATCCGGCTGCCCGAGAATGCGCTCCGCGGCGCCGGCGTCGGCGAGCGCGCGGCGGTCCGAATCCGCGGGCGTGAGATCGTCGTCACGGCAGCGGAGACGAACGGCGCCGAACCGCTTGCGCCGGGCCCATCCGCAGCGCGCATCGCGCGCTCGCGCGTCGTCGACGTTCGTGGCCTCACCAAGCGCTACCCCGGCAGGGTCGTGCTCGACGGCTTCGACGCGGACTTCGACCGGGGAGCGCTCACGGCGGTTACCGGCCCCTCGGGCTCCGGCAAGACGACCCTGCTCGACCTCGTCGCGGGCCTCGAGCTTCCTGACTCGGGCTCGATCGAGCTGCTGGGCACCGACGTGGCGTCGCTCGATCGAGCGGGACGCGCGGCTCTTCGCCGCCGGCACGTCGGGTACGTCGCGCAGCAGCCCGAGCTCATCCCGTTCCTGAGCGCGCGCGAGAACGTCGAGCTGGGTCTGCGGCTCCACGGCCGGCCCGTGGAAGGAGCACTGGCTGCGCTCGATGCCGTCGGGCTCGCAGAGCGCGCCGAGCAGCGCGTCGAGCGGCTGTCGGGAGGCGAGCGTTTCCGCGTTGCGATCGCACGTGCGCTCGCGCCGCGACCGGACGTCCTGATCGCCGACGAGCCGACGTCGCGGCTCGACGAGGCGAACGCGCTCTCGGTCGCGTCGCTGCTCTCACGACTCGCAGGCGACTGGGGGGCGGCAGTCATCGTGGCCTCGCACGATCCGCTCCTCGTCGAGCAGGCGGACGAGCGGCTCGAGCTGGGTGCGACACTTCCGCCGTGAAGCTGCTGGCGTTTGCCGCACTTGCGCTCCTCACCACCGCTCCCGACCCCGTCGCTCTCCAGGCCCGGTACGACGCCGCGCGCGACCAGGAGGAACGCGCGTTGCGCGCCGGCGATCGCCCCGGCGCCGCTCGTGCGCACGTGGACGTGCTCGCCGCGGAGCGACACGACCACCGGCCTGCCGCATGGCGCGGTGGGCATGACGCACCCGGCTTCGCAGTGCCGCCGGTCGCGCGGGGAGAGCGACAGAAGGATGCGCGCCTCGCCGCTCGGCTGGCCGAGGTCGGTGCGTCGTACCGAGGCTGGGCCGCGTTCTGGGTGCACGACCTCGGCACGGGTGCCTGGGCCGGTTGGAACTCCGACGCGCGTTTCCCTGCCGCATCGACGGTGAAGCTCGGGGTGCTTGCCGAGGCGCTACGCCGCGGCCACGGGCCCGGCTCCTCACTCTGGTACGACCTGCGCCAGCTCACCGGCTGGTCCTCGAACCTCGCCACGAATCGGCTCACGCAGCGGCTGGGCGGCGAGAGTCGGGTCGAGGCCGCGCTCAGGCGGCTCGGTGCGCGCGCGAGCACGTACCCGGGGCCCTACCGCGCGGGAACCTCAGCGGCCGCAGACGCGCCGAAACCGCCGCCGCACGAGCACACGCGTGTGACGACGGCGCACGATCTGGGCAGGGTGCTCTACGCGTTCCACGCGGCGGCTGCGGGAAACCGTCATGTCGAGCGAACGTCCGGCCTGTCGCGGATTCAGGCGCGCCGCGGGATCGCGCTGCTCGTGCACTCCGTGCACGGTGGGCTGCTCGAGCCGTACTTCTCGGCCCCGGTCGCCCACAAGGAAGGATGGATCTCCGACTTGCGCGCCAGCGCCGCGATCGTCTACGGCCGCACGCCGAAGATCGTCGTCGTGCTCGCATACAGACCCGACATCACCGAGGCGGAGGCCCGCGCTCTCGGCCGCCGCGTCGCTGCCTTGACCCTCGACTGACCGGCGGCGTGGGATACTGAGCCGGTCGCCGTGAAGACGCGCGTCACGTTCGTGCTGCTCGCCTGGCTGGCGGCCTTCACCATTGTCATGGCTCTGTTCCTGGCTTTCGGGACCGAGCTGCAGGAACTCCCGCTCCCGCTCCGGGCGCTGACGATCAGCGGCGTGCTGGTGTTGAGCATGACGCAAATCGTGATCCCGCTCATCAACCGGTTTCTCAGAGGGTCGGGCCGATTTCGACGCAAGCGATGACGGCGATTCGGTGAACTAGGCTTCGGCAGCCTGTGGAAGCGTCTGCTTCGGATCGCCCGAATGAGCCGCTGAGCGCCGATGAATCACGCGCGCTGGGCGTTCGTCTGTACAACGACACGTGGACGCTCCTCAAAAAGGAGAGCCGCACGCGTGCCGACGACGACGAGATGCTGAACGCGACGCACGCGTCGGCGTACCACTGGAGCCGGGCCGCCGATGCCGGCGCGGAGAACGCGGCGCGCAGCCAGTGGCAGATCTCGCGCGTGAACGCGGTGCTCGGCCGGGGTGAAGCGGCGGTGTACCACGCGAAACGCTGCCTCGAGCACTGCACGCAGAACGGGATCGGCGACTGGGACCTCGCGAGCGCCTACGAAGCGCTTGCCCGCGCGCACCGCGTGACCGGGAGCGACGCCGAGTACCGTCGCAACCTGGAGCTCGGGCGCGAGGCGCTCGCGCAGATCGCCGACGCCGAGGATCGCAAGCACATCGCCGAGGACCTCGACGAGCTCGAGCCCTAGGCGGGACCGCAGGCGGTGACGGCGGCGCGCAGCTTCTCGAGCGACGCTGCGGCCGGCGGGCGATTCTGCTTCAGCGCGGCATCCGCCCGCGCGAACTCCTCGTACGGCATCGTCTCCTGAAGGCGCTCGACGATGCAGCGGCACTGGGGCTCGGCGGTGTTGGGCTGCGCCGTGCACTCCTGCACGAACGTGTCGATCGACTTCTGCGGGTAGCCGTCTTCGCCGCCCCCACCGCAGGCAGCGAGGCCCGCGACGGCGACGGCGAAGGCAGCGCCGCTACGCAAGCAGTCGTTCGAAGCGCTCGGAGTCCTCGAACGGCCCGATCACCGCGAGGTTGAGCGCGTTTCGACCGATCACGTCCTGAGCAACTCGCTGCAGGTCTTCGACCGTGACGGCGTCGAGGCCTTCGAGCACTTCGCTCGGCTCGGTCGCGTTCCCTTCGAGCACCTCGCGCCGAAGCCCGTACATGATCGTCCCGTGCGGGCTCTCGAGCTGGAGGACGAAGCGGCCCTTAGCGAAGTTTCGCGCCTTCTCGAGCTCGTCGTCCGGCACCGGCTCCTCCGCGATCCGCCGCAGCTCGCGCACGATCGTCTCGATCGCGTCGTCGATCCTGTTGATGTCGACCCCGGCCTGCGAGTAGAGCGAGCCGGCGTCGGTGTAGCTGTTGTTGACGCCGAAGACGTAGTACGCGAGCCCGCGCCGCTCTCTCACCTCGGTGAAGAGCCGCGACGACATCCCGCCGCCGAGGACGGTCGAAAGCAGCAACAGCGCGTAGCGGTCCGGATGCACGATCGGGTAGCTGCGAACGCCGAGCGACACGTGTGCCTGGTCCGATGCCTTCGTGTGCACGAGGACGCGGGGACCGCCGTTTGCGTCGAGCCGCACGGGGTCCGGTCCGGGCATCTCGCCGAGTGGGAACTCCGAGACGAGCTCCTCGATTTTCGCGAGCAAGCCGGCGTCGAACTTCCCGCCCACCCCGACGACGAGCCGCGTGGGCTGGTACCAGCGCTCGAGGTAGTCGAGGAAGGTCTCGCGCGTCGCGCCCCGGACGGTCTCCTTGCGACCGATGATGTCCCAGCCGAGCGGCTGGTCGCCGTAGAGAAGCTGCTCGTAGAGGCCGCCGAGGTAGTCGCGCGGCGTGTCGAAGTACATGTTCATCTCTTCGATGATCACGCCCTTCTCACGCTCGACCTCCTCCGGCTCGAAGCGGGAGTGGCGGATCATGTCGACCAGCACGTCGAAGGCGATCGGCGCGTGCTCGGCCGCACAACGGACGTAGTAGCCCGTGTACTCCTTGCCGGTGAACGCGTTGAACTCGCCGCCGATCGAGTCGACCTCACCCGAGATATCCCTCGACGTGGGCCTCCGTTCGGTCCCCTTGAAGAACATGTGCTCGGCGAAGTGCGCGATCCCGTTCGTCTCGGGCGTCTCGTAGCGCGAACCCGCCGCGAACATCAGAAAACACGAGGTGGACTGCACGTTCGGCATCGGTGCGGTGAGAAGCCGCACGCCGTTCGCCAGGGTGGTTCGCTCGAAGGTCATGCCGCCAGTCGCCGTCGCCATTCGTCCGGGATCTCCTTACTCGAATTGCTCTTGTAGTCGTACGCCACGAGCACGGTGGTCGCGCTCGCGACGACCTCGTCGCCGCGCCTCAGCTCGTACGCGAGGTCGAAGCTCTTCGTGCCGAGCCGAGCCGTGCGGACGCCGACCTCGATCTCGTCGCCGAAACCGACTGGTGCACGAAAGTCGATCTCGACGCGGGCGAGGATCATCGCCATCTCGCTCGTGTCGGGCTTGTCGAACGCACCGAGCCGCCTCAGAAACTCGATCCGCGCGTTCTCGATCCACGTCAGGTACACCGCGTTGTTCGCATGGCCCATCGGGTCGAGATCGCTGAATCGCGCAACCTCACGGTGCACGAACGGGAAGCTCTCCACGCCGATGATGGTATAGACGCAGGTATGTCTGGAGACGCGACGCGCGCGTCGATCGCCGCGCAGCCCGACTGGCTCCGGCACGTGCCGACCGACCGGCGACTCCCGGACGGCTTGCGCGTCGTCTACACGGGCTGTGGCACGTCGTTCCACGCCGCGCAAACCGGCGGCGAGGCTGTTCAGGCGCTGGAGGCCGTGCTGCGCCCGCCCGAGGCGGATCTGCTCGTCGTGGTCAGCCACGAGGGCGACACTGCGGTCACGCTCGAGGCGGCTCGCGCCTTCCGCGGCCCGAAGTGGCTGGTCACGGGCAAGCCGGACAGCCCGCTCGGCGAGCTCTGCGACGAGGTGATCGTGGCGACGCCGGCGGTCGAGCAGAGCTGGTGTCACACAGCGAGCTACACCTGCGCGGTCGCGGCGCTTGCCGCGCTCCGCGGCGAGGACGTCTCGTGGTTCGCGGGTGCGGTCGAGGAGGCTCTGGGCGAGCGCGAGCCGGTTTCCGAGCACGAGCGCTGGCTGATCGCGGGCGCCGGCCGCGATTGGCCGACGGCGCAGGAGGCCGAGCTGAAGCTCAGGGAGGGCGCGTTCGTCGCCGCCGAGTCCCGCCACACCGAGCAGCTGCTGCACGGCTACCTCGCGGCGGTCGACGAGCTCGTCCGCTGCTTCGTGCTCGAGGGTGAGGGGCGAGCGGCAGGGCGCGCGCATGGAGCGGTCGAAGCCCTGAGGGTGCTCGGCTGCGAGACGACGCTCGTTCCGACGCGCCACCCGATCGTCGACATCGTCCGCTTCCAGCTGCTCACGCTCGACCTCGCCGAGTCCCGCGGCGTCGATCCCGACCGGATCAGGCGCGACGACGAGCGCTGGGCCCGCGCTGCGGAGGTCTCTCGCTGAGCCGGTAGACGAAGCGCACGGCCTGCCAGTCGCCGTCCACCGCGACGCTCTTGTTGTCGACGAGGCCCGCATCGAGGCCGATCCGCTGCACCGTGCCGAAGTCGAGATCGGTCTCGAGCTTTGAGGCCTTCTTCGGCCACGCGATCCAGAGTCCGTCCGCCGGCCCGAGCGTGCGCTTGAGCTTCGCGAAGCGTGTTGCGAGATCCGCGCTGGAGGTGGTAAAGAAGACGACGACCGCTGCGCCCGGCTTTGCGCCGAGCTTCTTCGACAGCGGCGTCGCCGAGTAGTCCGGCTCAGGCATCGGCGAGCAATTCCCGCTCGCGTTTGTGCGTCAACCCGACGCCGTCGGCACGCGCGATCTCTCGCGACTCGTCCCAGGCGAGCGTGTCGGCGATCGTCTCGTCGAGCGGACGGAACCGCAGCCCCGCGCCCACGGCCTTCGACACGTCGACTCGGAGCATCGCTGCGTGCTGCGGCGAGGCGATCCAGAGCGGCAGCTCCATCCATTCGCCCACCCCTTCGGCGAGCAACCGCTCCGGCTCGACCCAGACGATCCGGGCGCCCGGCGTGACACGCAGGCACTCGTCGAGCAGCTCTCCGAACGTCGTCTGCTCGCCGGTCGCGTTGAAGGTGCCGGAGAGATCGGCCTCCACCGCGTTGACGAGCCATTCGCCGAGGTCGCGGACGTCGATCACCTGCACGGGTGCGTCCGGCGGGGCGGGAGCGAGCACGGAGCCGCCGGTGGCGACGCGGCGCGGCCAGTAGGTGAACCGGTCGCTCGCGTCGTGGGGCCCGACGATCAGACCGGGCCGCACGACGAGCGCGTGATCGCCGAAGCCATCACGGACGATCTGCTCGCATGCCGCTTTCCTCGCCCCGTAGTCCTCCGCTCGCTCGGACTCGAGGTCGGCGAGCTCGGCGACCGGCGCTTCCTCCGTCGGCGGAATGCTGAGATCGGCGTACGCGGAGATGCTCGAGACGTAGACGTAGAGCCCGGCACGGCTGCGGAGCGCGTCGACCGAGAGCCGCACCGCGCGCGGAAGGTCTGTGGACAGGTCGAGCACGGCGTCCCACTCGCCGCTCTCGAGGGCGGAGACGTCCAAGGTCCGATCTCCCCGGAGCTTCGCCGCCTCGGGGAACAGCTCAGGATTCGTGATCCCCCGGTTGAAGAGCGTCACCTCGTGTCCGCGGTCGAGCGCGTACGTGACGAGTGCGCGACCGAGGAATTCGGTTCCGCCGAGGACGAGGAGCCGCATGCGTTCATCCTGCATGAAGGGGCGCGACCGGACGTTCGGCCGCACACCTTCGCCCGCACACGCGCTGGCAGCGCTCGGCCGCCTAGAGCTCCCGAAGCGCGTCGAGCGCCCGATCGACCTCGTCCGCAGTGTTGTAGTGGACGATCCCGAGACGTACGGCCCCCTCGGGAAGCCCGAGCCGGTCCATCACCTCGACCGCGTAGTAGTCCCCGGCCCACACCGCGATCTTCCGTTCCGCGAGTCGTGAGGCCACCGCGTCCGGCGACAGCGTGCCGTGCGTCACCGCGAACGTCGAGACGCGGCCCTCCATCGTCGGCAGACCGTGGAGTCGCCAGCCGTCAGGTAGACCCGCGAGGAACCGCTCGCCGAGCGTGCGCTCATGGATCCGGATCGCGTCCCAGCCGACGTCCGCGACGTAGTCCACCGCTGCGACGAAACCCGCGAGTAGCTCGTGCGCGAACGTGCCGGTCTCGAAGCGCTGGCCGAGCGGTTCGTCGGGCGCAGGGCGGACCTTGTACGGACGCCAGCGCTCGAGGAGCTCGGCGCGGCCGAACCCCATCCCCAGGTGCGGCCCGAAGAACTTGTAGGGCGAGCAGATCAGAACGTCGACCGCGAGTGCGGCCACGTCGATCGGTGCATGCGGGGCGTAGTGCACCGCGTCGGCCCATGCGAGCGCGCCCACCTCGTGCGCGAGGTCGGCGACTTGCCGCGCGTCGACGAGCGTCCCGAGCGCGTTCGAGGCGAGGGGGAACGCGACGACGCGGGTCCGCTCCCAGAGCTTCGATCGGAGATCGTCCAGGTCGAGCGAGCTGTCGTCGCGCAGCTCGACGAGCCGGACGGTGAGGCCGAGGTCGCGTCCGAGCTCCAGCCACGGGGCGATGTTGGCGTCGTGGTCGAGCCTCGTCGTCAGGATCTCGTCGCCGGCCTGCAGTTCCCTCCCGATCGTGCGCGAGAGCGCGAAGTTGAGCGTCGTCATGTTCTGGCCGAACACGACCTCTTCGGGTCCGCAGGCGAGGAACGCAGCCGCGGCTAGGCGGGCCTCGGCGACGAGCGCGTCGCTCCGCACGCTCGCCTCGAACGGTCCACCGAGGTTCGCGTTCGACTCCCGCAGGTACGCGGCGATCGCTTCGATCACGGAGTCGGGTGCCTGCGTGCCTCCCGGGCCGTCGAACCGGGCCCACCGGCCGTCTAGGGCGGAGAAGCGCGCCCGAACGGCGTCGACGTCCAAGACGAGCGCGGCCACAAAAACGAGGCTATCGTGAGCCGAGATGACCACGCTGACGCCCCCACGGGAGCGCGAGCGGACACGTGGTCCCGGCGACGGGACCGGGGACGCGAGTCGCGTGATCGTGCTCAACGACGACCACAACACGTTCGACGGCGTCGCGTTCGCACTCGCCGCCGTCCTGCCGGGCGTCGACTTCGAGCGCGGCATGTCGTTTGCGAACCGGATCCACAACAACGGCCAGGCGCTCGTCTGGAGCGGACACCGAGAGCAGGCCGAGCTCTACTGGGAACAGCTGAAAGGCCACGGTCTCACGATGGCGCCGCTCGAGCGTTGATCGCGCGTCCGTTCACGTTCCAGCCGTACTCGGGCTCGACGTTCAAGGACGCGCCGACGAAGCAGTCGCGCTCGGCCTTGAAAAGGAGCTCCTCGGTGAGCTCGTCACCCGGGTCCGGCTCGAGCGCGACCTCGTAGCTCGCCGCGATCTCGACGACGGCGTAGCGACCGTCGACTGCGCGCTTGGTGACGCGCGCATGAGCTTCGCCGCGTCCCGATGCCTCGAGGCCTGCACGTTCCGCGTGGTAGCGCAGGCTCTCGATCGCGCACGTGAGGAGCGCGGCCACGAGGAAGTGGTCGGGCTTCCAGACCTCGGGCGCATCGATGGCTCCCTCGCCGTCGGCGAGCATCACGCCGCCGTCCTCCAGGCGCACGTCGTAGGTGAACTCCTTCGGCGGCATCGTCATCGTCGTATCCTCGACCCGTGAGCGCTGAACGCCCGCTCGCTGTGCTCGGTGCAACGGGGTATACCGGCCGGCTCGTCGTGGAGCGGGCGCGCGAGCTCGGGTTGCCGCTCCGGCTCGTGGGGCGGCGGCGGGAGGCGCTCGAGCAGCTCGCCCACGAGGGCGAAGAGATACGTGTCGCCGACGCGCGCCACGAGGGCGAGCTGATCAACGCCTTCGGCGGAGCGTTTGCGGTCGCGTCGACCGCCGGGCCGTTTCTCGAGGTTGGCACCAAACCGGTCGGCGCCGCGATCGCGGTCGGCGCCCACTACCTCGACACCAGCGGCGAGCAGGCGTTCGCGCGGATCGTCTATGAGGGCTTCGGGGAGTCTGCGGAGGAACAGGACGTCGTGCTGCTGACGTCGTTCGGCTTCGACTACGTGCCCGGCGACCTCGCTGCCCGGCTCGCCGCCGAGGAGCTCGAGGAGCCGCTCGACGAGGTCGTCGTCGCGTACGCGACGGAGGGCCAAGTCACGTCCGCAGGAACGCGCAGGACGATCGGGCACGTGATGGGACAATCGCAGGTCGCCTGGGAGGGCCGCATCGTTCCGTCGAGGTTCGGGAAGACGACGCGCCGCGTTCGTTTCCCGTCGGGTGAGCGGTCCGTGGTCGAGTGGAGCGGCACGGAGCCGCTGACCGTTCCGCGGCATACCCGCGTGCGCAGCGTCCGCTCCTACTTCGCGGCACCGCGTGCGGTCGCCCTGGCGGGGTTCGTGGCGCCGCTCGCGGCACCGTTCGTGCGTCAAACCGGCCGAGTCGGCGGGGATCCGTCCGTCACCGGGCGGGAGGACAACAGCTGGACGGTCGTCGCGGAGGCGCGTCGCGGCAGCGAGGGGCGCCGCGCAACGTTGGTCGGCCGGGACGTGTACGGGTTGGCCGCGCTGCTCATCGCGCACGGCGCGCGCGCGCTCCGAGAGGGCGAGGCGCGCGGCGTCGGAGCGCTCGCCCCAGCGGAGGCGTTCGACGTCCACACGTTCGCGCCAAGGCTTGCTCCACTGCTGGAGATCGCCGGCGTCGACGAGTTTGACGTCCGACCGGCGCTCTAGCGTGCGGTCATCATGCGACGCCTCAGGCCACTGACGGAGGCCGAGTGCTATGCCCGCTGCTACGGCGGTGCGGGCGACGACGTGCGAGTGCTGCGCATCGAGGCTCGACCGTCGCGAATCGTCGTGCGACTCTCGGGCGAGGAGCTTCGCCGCCGCTTCGAGGAGCGACTGGACGGCCGCGAGCCCGAGGTCGAGGCCGCCTAGACCGCTCGCCGGCGTCGGGCACGCCGGGACGAATTGCTCCACATCCGGCACGATCGCGGCACCCATGCGTCACAGAAAGTCGCGTACCGTTGGTCATGGGGCGCTCGATCGTCCCCCCGAGGGGGCTGCCTCGAGTGCCGCGCAGAGCGCGATCCCCGACGTGCTCGGTCGGCAGCTCCGCGTTCTCTTCTGCGGGATCAATCCAGGGCACGTTTCCGCAGCGGCTCGCGCGCACTTCGCGAACCCGCGCAACGACTTCTGGCGGCTGTTGCACGTTGCCTGCTTCACCCCACGGCCGCTCGCTCCGACCGAGCAATGGGAGGCGCTCGAGTACGGAGTTGGGATCACGAACGCGGCGTACAAGACGACTGCCGGCTCGGGCGACCTGCGCCGCGGCGACTTCGCGGGGAGCGCCGCCCGGCTCGAGCAGTACGCCTGCGAGCTCGAGCCGAGCTGGATCGGCTTCGTCGGCAAAGAGGCGTACCGGGGCACGTTCGGAGAGCGGCCTGAGCTCGGCGTACAACCGCGGACGCTCGGCTCGACGAGGCTGTTCGTACTTCCTTCCACCTCGCCTGCGAACGCGGCGGTTCCGTGGGACACGCGGCTGCGCTGGTTCCAGGAGTTGGCCGGCCGCTCGACCGGGCAGGGCTTGCGGCCCGCGGCGCGCGCGCTCGTCGTCGACAAGGAGGACCGCGTCCTGCTCGTCCGCTTCCAATGGCCGAACACGTCGGTCTGGGCGCCTCCGGGCGGCGGCCTGGAAGGCGACGAGTCTTACGAGGAGGCGATCGTCCGCGAGCTGGCCGAAGAGTCGGGCCTTCGCGGCTTCGAGCTCGGCCCGTGGGTTTGGAGCCGGGCACACTGGTTCGCGGACCTGGCGGGCTGGGGTGGGCAGGAGGAGCGCGTCTACCTCATCCACGTCGATAAGTTCGAGCCGGAGCCCGATTGGAGCTCCGAGCAGCTTGCCGCGGAGGGAGTCGCCGAACAGCGCTGGTGGACGCTCGAGGAGCTCGAGGCGGCGGACGAGCTGTTCTCGCCGAGTCGCCTGCCCGAGCTCGTAGGTCGGCTGCTGCGCGATGGTCCGCCGGCACGACCGCACGACGTCGGCGTCTAGTTTCGCCAGCGATTGGTGATCGGGGTCCGGCGATCGCGGCCGAATGCTTTCGGCCGCAGCTTGACCCCGGGCGGTGCCTGGCGCCGCTTGTACTCCGCGCGATCGATCAGCGCGATCGCACGCTCGACGACGTCCTTGTCGAACCCGTCGGCGGAGAGCTCCTCTCGCGAGCGGTCGAACTCCACGTACGCCTCCAGCACCTGGTCGAGCTCGGGGTAGGGCGGGAGCGAGTCCTCGTCGAGCTGGTCGGCCCGCAGCTCGGCGCTCGGCGCGCGCTCGATGATCGACGCGGGGATCAGCTCGCGCCCGGCACGCTCGTTCAGGTGCCGTGCGAGCCGGAAGACGTCCGTCTTGTAGACGTCCTTGATCAGCGCGAGGCCGCCGGCCATGTCGCCGTAGAGCGTCGCGTACCCCACCGAGAGCTCGGACTTGTTGCCGGTCGCGACGAGCAGCCACCCGAACTTGTTCGAGAGCGCCATCAGGAGCACGCCGCGGATTCGCGCCTGGAGGTTCTCCTCGGTGAGGTCAGGCTCGCTCTGGGCGAAGACGTTCGCTAGCGCCGCCTCGAACGCGTCGTAGATCGAGTCGATCGGCAGCTCGAGGAAGTGCGTCCCGAGCGACTCCGCCAGCGCGCGAGCGTCGCGGCGGGTCGCCTCGGACGAGAAGCGCGAAGGCATCGACACGCAATGCACGTGCTCGGGGCCGAGCGCTTCGGTTGCCAGCGCGGCGACGAGCGCCGAGTCGATGCCGCCGGAGACGCCGAGCAAGACCTCGCTGAACCCGTTCTTCTCGACGTAGTCCCGCAGCCCGAGCTCGAGCGCGAGCCGCATCTGCTCCAACGGTTCGAGCATCGGCGCGATCTCGCCGCCCACACGCGTGCCGTTCGTCGCGTCGCGCGGCGATCCGATGTGGACGACCGAGACAGGTGGTGGCGTCTCGCGCTCCTGGTCGAGCGCGCGCCGTCGCACGTCGCGAAGCCGCCGAGCGATCACCGCCTCGGGGTCGAGGTCGACGACGAGCAGCGCCTCCTCGAAGCCCGGTGCCCGCGCGATCACCTCGCCCTCATCGTCGAGCACGACGGAGTGGCCGTCGAAGATGAGCTCGTCCTGGCCGCCGACCGCGTTGCAGAGGGCGACGAAGCACGAGTTGTCGCGCGCGCGGGTGACGAGCATCTCCTCGCGCTCGCGGTCCTTCTCGAGGTGGAACGGCGACGCCGAGATGTTCACGAGCAGTTGCGCCCCCGCGAGGGCGAGATCGGTCGCGGGCGGTCCGGGCTGCCAGACGTCCTCGCAGATCGTCACACCTGCGAACGTCTTCCCGTGCTCGAGCAGCAACAGGTCGCGTCCCTGGGCGAAGTACCGCGCCTCGTCGAACACACCGTAGTTGGGCAGGAACCGCTTCCGGTAGACGGCCTTCACCTCGCCGCCCGAGCACACCGCGCACGCGTTGAAGAGGTCGCGGTCGTAGTGCGGGTAGCCGACCAGCACGGTGATCCCGCGCGCTTCGAGCGCAAGCCGGTGCAGAGACTCCCCGGCTGCTCGGACGAACCCGGGCCGCAGGAGCAGGTCCTCGGGTGGATACCCGGTCACAGCGAGCTCGGGGAAGAGGAGCAGCTCGACGCCCTGGCTTTTCGCCTCGGCGATCCGGCCGGACATCTTCTTCCGGTTACCGTCGAGGTCGCCGACGGTGGTGTTGATCTGTGCGAGTCCGAGCCTCAAGGTTTTAGCCTCACAGTCGAAAACCTAGTCTATCTGCAGTGGAGCTCATCATCGCCTCCCGCTACAACGGTCCGCCGGGCTCGGCGAACGGTGGCTACACGTGCGGTCTGCTCGCGGAGCGCGTCGGCGAACCGGCGGAGGTGACCCTCCGCTCGCCTCCGCCGCTCGACACGCAGCTTCGCTTCGACGGGACTCGACTCTGGGACGGCGAGACGCTCGTCGCCGAGGCTCACCATACGCATCTCCACCTCGAGGTTCCCGAGCCCGTCGCGTTCGCCGACGCCGAGCGCGCCTCGCGGAACTACCCCGGCTTCGTCGAGCATGAGTACGCGACCTGCTTCGTCTGCGGCCCGAACCGCGACGACGGGCTCGGGCTCTTTACGGGCACGGTCGAGGGGACGGGGGTCTTTGCGGCGCCATGGTTCGTTCCGGACGATGTCTCGCGCCTGCTCGTCTGGGCCGCGCTCGACTGCCCCGGCGCGATCGGCGTGGGGTGGAACGGCCGCGGCGACTGGCTGCTCGGCCGCATGGCGGCAGAGGTGCACGACGTTCCGGAGCCGGGGGAGCGCTGCGTCGTCGTCTCGTGGCCGATCGGCCGCGACGGCCGGAAGGGCTTTGCGGGCACCGCGCTGTACCGCGGCGACGAGCTGCTCGCCCGCGCGCGAGCAAACCTGGATCGCGCTCACCTAGGCCCAGCGGGGTGCAAAGCTGCGGCAGCGGCCGCGAAGCGGCCGCCTTTAGGAGCCAAGCGTGTCGCGGATCCGCGGACGCGGATTCGTGACTAGCGCCTCAAGCGAATCGCGTTCAGGTCGTCCGCGAGGATCTGCTCGATCCGGCCTTCGAGCTCGTCCGGCGGGTCGTGCTCCGCGTGCAGGTAGCGCCCGCTGAGACGGTCGAACCTGCCGGAAGCGAGCGCACGCACGAGTCGCGGGGCGCACTCGGGTGGAGTCCACGGGGCGTCGTCGGGGAGGCGGTCGCCGATCATCTCCGTCTTCACGAGCCCCGGGCTGATCGGGAAGACGGGGATCCGACCGTCGAGCTGGTTCGCGAGCGTCTCGCCGAATCGCACCACGGCTGCCTTGCTCGCGCTGTAGGCGGTCTGCGACGAGCCGGGAAGATACGCAGCGCCGCTGCCTGTGATCACGATCCGCCCTGCCCTGCGCTCGAGCATCCCCGGAATCACGGCCCGGCACGAGAGGTAGACGCCGAGCACGTTCACCTCCTGCACGCGCCACCACTCCTCGACCGTCTCCTCCCAAGCGCGCTCCTCCCACGGGCCGATCCCCGCGTTCGCGACGAGCAGGTCGATCGGCCCGAGCTCGCGCTCGGTCTCCGAGACCATCCGCTCGACGTCCGTCGTGCTTCGACACGTCGGCCTCGATCGCGAGTCCGCCGATCTCCTGCGCAACCGCTTCGACCTGCGCGCGTGTTCGCGCCGACACAGCGACGCGCATCCCCGCCTGAGCAAGCTCGCGCGCGACGTCCGCGCCGATTCCCCGTCCGCCGCCGGTGACGAGCGCGACGCCCGTCAGCTCAGAGGGCACTCGCGATCTCCTCGAGCGCGTCGGGATTCTCGAGCGACGAGAGATCGCCCGGGTCCTTCCCGAGCACCTTCGCGCGCACCGCGCGGCGAACGATCTTCGCCGAGCGCGTCTTCGGCAGCGAGCCGACGAACACGATCCGCTCCGGCTTGAACGCCTTGCCGAGCACGTCGGCGACCTTAGCCGCGACGTCCTGCTCCACGACGTCCGCGCCGGGCGTACGCACGCAGAAGATCCAGGCCACCTCGCCCTTCACCTCGTGCGGGACGCCGACCGCGGCCGCCTCCGCGACCCCCGGGTGCGAGACGGCGGCCGACTCGAGCTCGGCCGGCCCGATCCGCTTGCCGGCGATGTTCAGCGTGTCGTCGGAGCGCCCGTGGAGGAACCAGTAGCCGTCCTCGTCGACGGACGCCCAGTCGCCGTGCGTCCAGACGCCCGGGAAGCGCCGCCAGTACGTCTCGAGGTAGCGCTCGGGATCGCCCCAGAGCCCCCGCGTCATGCCCGGGAACGGCCGCTTGCAGACGAGCTCGCCGACCTCGCCGCGCACCGAGCGTCCTTCGCGGGTCGAAGACGTCCATGTCCTCGCCGAGCGCCGGGAAGCCGAGCGAGACCGGCTTGATCGGGTAGGCAATGCACACCGAGAGAAAGCATGCGCCGACCTCCGTGCCGCCGCTCAGGTTGACGATCGGCGTCCGGCCGCCGCCGACGTGCTCGTGCAGCCAGAGGTACGGGTCGGGGTTCCACGGCTCGCCGGTCGTCGCGATCGCGCGCAGGGAAGACGTGTCCGTCTGCGGCTCGCCCTTCGGGAGCAGCGCGCGGATCAGCGTGGGCGAGACGCCGAGCATCGTCACGCGCTCCTGCTCGATCGTCCGCCAGAGCCGGTCATCCGGCCAGTCCGGAGCGCCTTCGGAGAAGACGATCGTCGCGCCGACCGCACCGGCGCCCACGACCGTCCACGGTCCCATGATCCAGCCCATGTCGGTCGCGAAGTGGACGACGTCGCCCTCGTTCACGTCGGTCTGGTACGCGACCTCGCGCGCGATCGAGACGAGGAAGCCCGCCGTGGACGTGGAGCACGCCTTTCGGCTGGCCCGTCGTGCCCGAGGTGTACGTGAGGAGGTAGGGGTGCTCCGAGTCGACCTGGAGAGCCGGCAGTGATCCCGCCTGTCGCCGAACGAGCTCCGGCCACTCGGCGCGCCGGCGGTCCCACTCGATCACCGCTACGCCGCCCCCGGCCTCGTCGACCGTCTCCCGCATCGACAGCCAGCGGCCGCGGCGGAACGAACCATCGGCGCAGATCACGACCTTCGCGTCGGACGCCTCGAGCCGCTGCGCGACTGCCGGCGCGGCGAAGCCCGAGAAGATCGGGACCTGCACCGCCCCGACGTGGGCGCACGCGTGCGAGGCGACCGCGACCTCGGGGCACATCGGCATGTAGATCGCGACGCGGTCGCCTGGCTCGACCCCGAGCTCGACGAGCGCCTCGGCGAGCTGCGTCGTCTCGCGCGAGAGCTGCGCGTACGTTCGCTCGCGCCGCTCGCCGTCCTCGCCCAGGAAGACCGCCGCGACGTCGTCCCCGCGGCGCTCCGCATGCCGGTGGAGGCAGTTCGTCGCGACGTTCAGGCGGCCGCCGACGAACCAGTTGGCCCACTCGATCCCTGCGGACTCGTCGAGCACGCGCTCCCACGGCGTCGAGAACTCCAGCCCGAGGTCGTCGACCACCGCGGGCCAGAACCGTTCGGGCTCCTCGATCGAGACGCGGTGCAGCTCCTGGTAGCTCTCGCAGCCCAGCTTGCGCCAGAGCCGCACGACGTTCGCCTGCTCGACCCGCTCGGGCGAGGGCTCCCAGACGAACTCGCTCATCGCGCGCGATCCTACCCCTTTGCCGCCAAGAAGTTAGGAGGTGCTAGCTTAGCGAGCACTAACCTAGTGGACGCTAACTTCAGGAGTCAAACGTGAGACAACGCCTCTACGACAGCGCGAACCGAAAGTGGTGGACGCTCGGCGCCGTCGCGGTCGGGCTGTTCATGATCATGCTCGACAACACCGTCGTGAACGTCGCGGTTCCGTCGATCCAGCGCGACCTCGGTGTCGGCCTCTCGGAGCTCCAGTGGATCGTCACCGGCTACGCGCTGAGCTTCGCCGCGCTGATGATGTCGGGCGGCAAGCTCGCCGACCTGTTCGGCCGACGACGGATCTTCGTGATCGGGATCGTGATCTTCACGGTCTCGTCGCTCTTCTGCGGGCTCGCCGACAGCGGCGAGTCGCTGATCGGCTGGCGCATCGTCCAGGGTGTCGGCGCCGCGCTGATGAACCCCGCGACGCTCGCGATCATCTCGGCCACGTTCCCCCCGCGGCAGCGCGGCATGGCGATCGGGATCTGGGCGGGCGTCGCGGCACTTGCCCTGGCGATCGGGCCCCTCGTGGGCGGTCTCCTCACGGAGCACCTCAGCTGGAGCTGGGTCTTCCTGGTCAACGTTCCGGTCGGCGTGCTCGGCGTCGCCGCCAGCTACCTGCTGATCGACGAGTCGCGCGACACGTCGGAGGAGCAGCGGCTCGACCTGGCCGGCCTCGTGACCTCCGGACTCGGCCTCTTCGCGCTCACGTACGGGCTGATCGAGGCGAACACGTACGGGTGGTCGTCGGGCCGCATCGTCGGGTCCTTCGTCGCGGCTGGCGTGCTGCTCGGGTCGTTCGTCGCCCTCGAGTTGCGACAGCGCGTGCCGATGCTGGACCTGACGCTGTTCAAGAACGGCACGTTCGCCGGCGCGAACGTCGTGATCCTGATGGTCGGTCTCGCGATGTTCGGCGTCTTCTTCTTCGTCTCGCTCTACATGCAGAACATCCTCGGCTTCTCGGCGGTCCAGGCCGGGGCGGCGTTTCTCCCGATGACGGTGCTGATCATCCTCGTCGCTCCGATCGCGGGCAAGCTGTCCGACCGCATCGGTTCGCGCTGGCTGATGACCGGTGGCATGACGTTGATCGGCATTCAGCTTCTCTACTACTCCACGCTCGGCACCAACGCGAACTTCTGGGATCTGCTCCCCGCGCTGCTGATCGGCGGCGTCGGGATGTCGCTCACGATGACGCCGTCGGCGGCGGCGATCATCGGCTCCGTCCCGGTCGACAAGTCCGGCGTCGGCTCCGCGGTCATGAACAGCATGCGCCAGGTGGGCGGCTCGATCGGCGTCGCGCTGATCGGCGCGATCATCGCGGCCAAGGTCGGCGACCGGCGCTCACCCGAAGCGTTCGTCGACGGCTTCTCGACCGCGCTCGTCGTCGCGTCGTGCTTCGCCTTCGCGGGTGCGATCGTGGCAGCCGCGACCGTGCGCAAAGTGCGCCACGAGACGCCGGTTCCGATCGCCGAGGCCGCATGAGCTCGACCTCGTCACCGCGCTTGCCGGCCGCGGAGCGCCGGCAGGCGCTGATCGAGGCGGCGCTGCGCGTCTTCTCGACCGGCAGTTACTCGGGCGCGACCACGGCGGACATCGCCCGGGAAGCCTGCGTGTCCGAACCGATCCTCTACCGGCACTTTGCCTCGAAGCGCGACCTCTATCTCGCGTGTCTCGACGCGACGTGGGAGCGGTTCCGCGAGGCTTTCGACGCGAAGATCGCCGAGCTCGGTGAGGAGAACGCCGTTGCGGCCGTCGGGATCTCGCTGATCGGGATGCGCGCGCACAAGGTGCTGCCGCCGAACCTCTGGGTCCAGGCGATCACCGAGGCGGGGGAGGACCCGGAGATCCGGCGCTACCTGCGCCGCCACATTCGCGAGCTGCACGACTTCATCCAGTCCGCGCTCGAGCGCGGTCAGGCGGCGGGCGGGATCCCGAAAGAACGGGACGCCGAGGCCGAGGCCTGGATCTTCATCGCCGGCGGGCTCCTGCTCTCGGTCGCCGACCGACTCGGCGGGCTGATCGACCAGGGCGACCTGATGCGGATCGCGCGCGCCCGCCACACCTGGCTGACCGGGCGCGAATTGCCCTAAAAAAGAGAACCCCCCGGGCTGCGGCCCCCCGGGGGTTCTCTGTCTGCGCCTTGACCCACCTGGGGCGACTAGCCGGTGGTCATGAGTCTGCGGCCCACTCACTACCCACCGGCTTTCTGTGTCGCCTTGGCGCGTCCCCTGCGCCTGGCCTGGCGTCCGGCCGGGCGGCAAGGTTGAACCCACTCTAGGAGCCGTGTCCGGGGTTGTCAAGTAACCCAATCAAGTGATTTGGAGCCACGCTTCTTGACTCGAATTCTGTGGAGACATGCCCCTTTAGGGGGATGCCGGGTCAGGCCAACTTGCACTTTGGTGAAGTATCGAGAAGACTTCTCGAGCCGTCATGGATCGCATCCTCCGCAACGAGCCGCAGCGCCTCACGAAGCCCGCAGCACTGGGCCTCGGCGAGCGCCTGCGCAGGCTCCGGGTCGCCGCCGGTTTGACCCAGGGTGAGCTCGCGGGCGATCGGTTCTCGAAGGAGTACGTCAGCCAGATCGAGCGCGGCAAGACGCGCCCGACGGCTGAGACGATCGACTGGCTCGCACAGCAGCTCGGCGTCGACGCGAGCTTCCTCGCGAACGGCGTCTCGAGCGACGAGCGCGGCCGGGTCGAAGGCGGCCTGGCACGGGCCGAGGCGCTGATCCGCTCCGACCAGTGCGGGCAGGCACTCGAGGTGTACGACTCCCTCCGGTCGGCGGTGCTCGCGACCGGCTCGCCCGAGCTCGACGTTCGCGCGTTGACCGGCGAGGCGCGGGCGCGGGCGATCGAAGGCGACGTTCGCAGCGCGATTCCGCTCCTCGAGCGTGCACGCGGCCTCTCGGAGGGCCCGGGCTTCTCGGACGTCGAGCGCGCTGAGGTCGTCTTCGAGCTCGGCGTCGCCCGCTACAAGCTCTCCAGCATCTCGACGGCGCTCGGTCTTTTCAGCGCTTCGCTCGAGCTTGCGGAGCGCTCCGGGTTCCCGTGCGACCTCCTCCGCTCGAAGATCCTGGAGGGGCGCTCGAGGTGTTATCGCCGGCAGCGCGACTTCGAGGCCGCGAAGGAAGACGTCGAGCGCTCGCTCGAGCTCGCCTGCGCGGTCGATGACCGGTCCGCGATGGCGAACGCGTTCTTCCAGGCTTCTGTCCTCGCTGAGCGCGAGGGTCACTGGGTGCTCGCCCGGAAGTACGCCGAGCAGGCCAAGTCGATTTACGAAGACCTCGCCGAGCACCGGCACGTCGGCCGGCTGCACAACAACATCGGCGGCCTGACCTTCACGCTGGGGAAGCCCGACGAGGCGATCCCGCACCTGAAGGAAGCGTTCCGCATCGCCCTCGATCTCGGGAACGACGCCGACGCGGCGCAGGCCGTGTCGTCGCTCGCACAGGTCCACCTGCGCACCGGACACCTCGAGCAGGCAGAGGAGCAGTCGCGCCACGCGCTGCGGCTCCTCGAAGGCCGCATCGACTTCCTCGACGAGATCGGCAACGCCCAGCTCGTCCTCGGCCGCTCGCTCCTCGAGCAGGGCCGGCTCGACGACGCGGAGGTCCAGTTCCACGCCGCGGACTCGACGTTCGAACAGCTGTCGTCCGTCAGCCATCGCGCTGCCGCATGGGTCGCCCTCGGCGACCTCGCGACGCGCCGTGGCGACGACCGCGCGGCTGCCCACGTCTACCGCCGCGCCGCAGAGGCGCTGCAGGACTTCCGCTTCTAACGAGAGGAGGTGAAAACGTAAATGATGAAGGCTCGCCTCACCCACCTGGCTCTCTTCGCCGCTCTCGCCGCGTCCCTTCTGGGCAAGCTCGGCTGGCTGGGCTTCTCGGACGGCGCCTGGCAGTAACGCCCTCGCTAAAGTCGAGGCGTGCGCACCGCCGCGGTCCTGGCTCTCGGTCTCGTGCTGAGCGCCCCCGCGTGCGGGTCGAACGACGCCGCCTCGACAACGCAGGGAGGACCCCGGCCCGGGTCGCTCGAGGCGCTCTGGAAGCGCCCGGGCGAGGACGTCGCGCTCGTGATGGGCACGTCCGACTACGCACCCGGTCCCGCGCGGGTCTCGTTTCTCGTCCTCACGCATCAAGCGCGGCCGGTCGAGCGGCCGACTGCGCGTGTGTGGCTGTCTCGCGGCCTCGAGCAAGCGCCGTTCCAGACCGGAACGGCGGTGCTCGAGGACGTGGGGAAGGGGCAGCGGCTCTACGTCACGAACCTCGACGTGCCCGGCCCCGGCACGTACTGGCTCCTCGCTGAGCCGGTCGGCGGCTCGCGGATCCAGGGCGTCGGGAACGTCGTCGTGACCGACGCCGCCAAGTCGCCGGCCGTCGGCGACCTCGCGTTTCCGTCCAAGACACCGACGCTCGCCGACGCCCCCGCCGACGAGTTGACGACCAGCAACCCGCCTGACACCGAGCTGCTCCGCGTCTCCGTCGCGGACGCGCTCGAGCGCAGGGAGCCGTTCGTGCTCGTCTTCGCGACCCCGAAGTTCTGCGAGAGCCGGACGTGCGGACCCGTCGTCGACGTCGTCGACGCGGTGCGACGGCGGGTGCCCGGCGTCGGATTCATCCACGTCGAAATCTACGAGGAGAACAACCCTGCGCTCGGCACGAACCGCTGGGTCCGGGAGTGGAAGCTCCCGACCGAGCCGTGGGTGTTCCTCGTCGGCCGCGACGGCCGCATCAAGGGGAAGTTCGAGGGCGCGGTCTCGGAGCGCGAGCTCGAAGCTGCCGTGCATCGGTTTCTGACCTAGCAGTGGTAGAGGTAGGCTCCACTTCAAATCGGAAAGTAATAGAGGGAGGATCATGGCGGAGAACGGATACGCGAAGCCCGTGCTCGTGACGACCGAGTGGCTGGCCGAGCACCTCGGAGACGACGGCCTCGTCGTCGCTGAAGTCGACGAGAACCCGGACCTCTACGACGAAGGGCACATCCGGGGGGCGATCAAGCTGCACTGGCGCGACGACCTCCAGGATCCGGTCGAGCGCGACCTCGTGGAGAAGGATGCTTTCGAGCAGCTGATGGGCTCGCGCGGGATCTCGAACGAGACGACGCTTGTCCTCTACGGCGACAAGAACAACTGGTTCGCCGCGTACGCGTACTGGTACCTCAAGATCTACGGCCACGGGGACGTGCGCATCCTCGACGGCGGCCGTCAGAAGTGGATCGACGAGAGTCGCGAGCTGACCACCGTCGAGGCGCAGGTCGCCCCAACGTCATACGCGGCACGCGATCGTGACGAGACGATCCGCGCGCGGCGAGATGCCGTGCGTGAGGCGATCGGACGCGACGCGCTCGTCGACGTCCGCTCCCCGCAGGAGTACTCGGGAGAGCTGATCGCGGCGCCTGGGTACGAGCAGGAGGGCGCGCAGCGGGCCGGCCACATCCCGACCGCTCAGTCGATCCCGTGGGCTCAGGCCGTGAAGGACGACGGCACGTTCAAGGGCGCCGATGAACTGCGCGAGCTCTACGGCGCGAAGGGGATCACCCCCGACCGGGCCGTGACGGCCTACTGCAGGATCGGAGAGCGAAGCGCCCACACGTGGTTCGTCCTTCGCGAGCTGCTCGGGTACGAGGACGTGCGAAATTACGACGGCTCGTGGACGGAATGGGGCAACCTGATCGACGTGCCGATCGAGAAGACCGTCTAGGAGCACGGGGGAACCCGTGGTTCCCCCGTGAGCCCCTCCTTCTTCGCAGCGGCATCTCGGCGTGTCAGAGGCTCCGGCGGGGTCACGCCCCCGCCTCCGCCGCGTAGCGTCCCTTCTCCATGGAGATCGTCGTTGAGTCGCTGCCGGGGAACGCGGCCAAGATTCGCTTGCTGCTCGATCTCGTCGACCGGCGGCCGAGTCGCGTGCTCGACGTCGGCTGCGGCGACCTCTCGCTCTGGGCAGCAGTTCGCGAGCGACCGGAGGTGGTAGGCGTCGACGCGCGCTTGCCGCCGCCCAAGGTGCAGGGGATCGAAACGCGGGAGCTCGACGCGCGCGCTCTCGACTACGACGCGGAGTTCGACGCCGTCGTCTCCACCCAGATGCTCGACGACGTGGCCGAGTGGCGCGACGTACTCCGCGGGATGCGAGACGCGCTGCGGCCGGAAGGCACGCTCTTGCTCACGTGCGACTCGGGTGACACGCCGCGGCCGTGGCGTGCGCGGTTGCGCCGCGTTCCGCGCGGACCCAGGCTCGACGAACTGCGCGCTGCCGCGCACGAGCTCGGTCTGGAACTCCAGACTCTGCGCCGCTACGGCCGCCGGGACCTGAAAGCTGCGCAGGGAGAGCTGGACGGGGCGGGGAGGCTCGAGACGCTGCGACTCGAGGAGTCGATCGAGCCGGACGACCCGCGCGAGTGGCGGCTGCTCTACCTCAGGGCCGGTCGCCCAGGCGTTCGACCACGATCTGCGGTATCCGCGCAGCGGGGCTGAGCCGGAGCAGCAGCCGCACGATCTCCGCGCAGTCCTCCGGCTGGATCATCTCTTCCGCCGACATGCCCGTCCACGCCGCCATCGGCGTGTCGACGAAGCCCGGGCAGAGCGCGCAGATGCGGATGCCGTCGGCTTCGAGCTCGCGGTTCATCGACTTCGTCAGCGAGATCACCCCCGCCTTCGACACCCCGTATGCGGCGAGCCCGGGGACAGGCACGGTCCCGGCGATCGACGCGAGGTTGACGACGAGGCCTCGCGACTCGCGGAGCATCGGGATCGCCGCACGCGTCACGACGAACGTGCCGCGGAGGTTCACGTCGAGCTGCAGGTCCCACTTCTTCGTGCTCAGGTGCTCGGTCGGCCCGCCAACCCCGACCCCCGCAGAGTTGACGAGCACGTCGAGACGACCGAATCGTTCGGCGTGCTCGCGGACCAGCCGCTCGCACTCGTCGTCTTCTCCGACGTTTGCGATCACAGCGTGCGCGCCGAGCTCGGCAGCGGCGGCCTCGAGCTTCTCCGGCGTTCGCGCCGCGAGCGTGAGCTCGAACCCGTCGTCCCGCAGCGCACGTGCGATCGCGAGACCGATTCCGGACGAGCCGCCGGTGATCAAGGCTGCGCGCACGAGCGATCCTTAGCAGGTTCGGCGAGGATGACGCCGAAAACACGCGCGGGGGAGCCGAAAAGCTCCTCCCTCTCCCCCTGACGGCGGTCCTCGAACGAGGGCCGCCGTCAACGTTTCTGCGTAACGGGGAATACCTCTGAACCGACTGACGTCTCTAGACGAAAGGACCGTGGCTCCCCTACAGTTGCGGCGTCGAGAGGAGGCCTGGATGTCGTCCCAGACTCAGACGATCAAGCTGACGGACCTTGCGAGCTGCGGCGGGTGCGCGGCGAAGTACTCGGCCGCGAGGTTGGAGGAGCTGCTGCGCGGGTTCGTCCCCGTCGAATCCGAGAACCTGCTCGTGGGGCTTGCGCCCGCGGACGACGCCGCCGTGTACAAGCTCGACGACGAGCGGGCGATCATCTTCACGCTCGACTTCTTCCCGCCGGTCGTCGACGACCCGGCCGACTACGGCGCGATCGCCGCGACGAACGCGCTCAACGATGTCTTCGCGATGGGCGGCGCGCCGCTGCTCGCGCTTTCGATCGCGGCGTTCCCCGAGGAGCTTCCGACAGAGATACTCGGCGCGATCTTCGGGGCCGCAGACGCCCAGGTACGCGCGGCGGGCGGGCTGCTCGCCGGCGGCCACACGATCCGCGACGACGAGCCGAAGTACGGTCTTGCGGTCGTCGGGACTGTGCACCCGGACGGGATCTGGCCGAAGAGTGGCGCTCAGCCGGGCGACGCGCTGTTCCTGACGAAGCCCCTCGGCACCGGGCTGATCATGACCGGGTTCAAGAAGCAGCTGACGGGCACCATGCCGCTCGAGCGCGCAGTTCGCTGGATGCGGACGCTGAACAAGGCTGCTGCCGACGTCGTGCGCGGCGTCTCTCCGAACGCGGTCACGGACGTCACGGGGTTCGGCCTCTTCGGGCATGCGCATGAGATGGCGTCGCGGAGCGGTGTCGCGATCGAGCTCGAGTCGGAGCGCTTTCCGGCGATCGACGGCGCGCTCGACTGCGCGCGCAAGGGCGTGCGCACGAGCGGCGACCCGCGAAACCGCGAGTTCGCGTCGAGGCACGTGACGCTCGAGCGGGTCGCTCCGACTTACGACGCGCTTGGGTACGACCCGCAGACCGCTGGCGGGCTGCTCGTGTCGCTGCCGCGCGAGCGTGGGCCTGCGCTCGAGGCGGAGTTCGAGCGCCACGGTCTGTTCATCCGGCGCATCGGCTCCGTGGAGGAGGGGGCGGGAGTCCTCGTTCGTTGACCGGCCGCGGGATGATCCACGGCCGGTTCCAGCCCTTCCACAACGGCCACCTCGAATACCTCGCTGGGGCTTCCGAGCGCTCGCGGGAGGTGTTCGTCGGGATCACGAACCCCGACCCCGCGCGGATCAAGCCGGAGGCGTCCGACCCACTGCGGCATCTGCCGGAGTCCAACCCGTGGTCGTACGCTGAGCGGCTGCTCATGGTCAAGGCCGCCGCCGCCGATCTCGGGCTCGACCTCGCGTGCGTCCACGTGATCCCGTTCCCCGTCAACGAGCCTGACCTGTGGTCGGCGTACGTGCCTGAGGGTGTGACGCAGTACATCCGGCTCTTCTCGGAGTGGGGTGGAACGAAGCTCGATCGGTTGCGTGCGGCCGGCTACGAGGTCGTCGTGCTCGACGAGGGAATGGAGAAAGGCGTCTCGGGCGCGGCCGTCCGCGCGGCGCTGCGCGACGGAGGTGACTGGCAGTTGCTCGTCCCGCCGGGCGTCGCACGGGTGATCCGGTCGCTGGAGCGCGTACCCGCCTAGTGCCCCTCCAGGCGATGCCTTCCGGCTCCTGGCCCGCGAGCACACTGCGCGCGGCCGCGGCCTCAGTCGCGCCCATGCCTTCTGGCATGAACGCTCCCTGCGTCCTTGCATCGCTTGGTGCTCGCGACCCAGGAGCCGGAAAACATCACCTGAAGGGGCACTGATGTACCCGATCGTCGTCGTCCTGCTCGACGGGCTCGGCGACCGCGCACACGACGTCCTCGGCGGCCGGACCGGGAACGAGGCCGCGCGGACGCCGAACCTCGACGCGCTGTGCGCGCGCGCGTCGTGCGGAGTGCTCTACGCGGTCGGACCGGGACGCGCACCTTCCTCGGAGGTCGCGCACTGGTCGATGCTCGGCTACCGCCCCGACGAGTTTCCAGGCCGCGCGGTGTTCGAGGCAGTCGGCCGGGGGCAGGAGGTCGATGCCGCGCACGTGTTCGCGTACGCCGCGCTGCGGCCGGCCGAGCGGCGCGACGGTGGCTGGTGGCTGACGGGGCGTCCGGACCCTAAGCACGACGATGAAGAGGCGAAGCGGCTCGTCGAGCGCTGCGCGGAGATCGAGGTCGACGGGCTCGGCTTTTCGCTGACGCACGTCTGGCGGGGCGAGGCAGTGCTGCGCGTGACGGGCGGCGCGGATCCGCGCGTCACCGACAGCGACGCGTTCTTCCGTGACCGGCATCCCGTGCTCCGACCGCAGCCGCTGGTGCCCGAGGCGGAGCGCACGGCGCGTGCGGCTGAGGAGTGGACGCGCGAAGCGATGCGCCGCCTCGACGGCGAGCGCTTCAACGTGATCACGCTCAAGTGGTGGGGGCGGCCGACCCGCGTTCCGTCGTTCCTCGAGCGGCACGGCGTCGGCGGGACGTTCGTCGGCGAATCGGCCTTCCTGCGGGGGCTGGGCGCGTACGTCGGTCTCGAGCCGGTCGTCGAGCCCGAGACCGACGATCCCGTTGACGACCTGCGACGACGCCTCGCTCAGGTGAGCGCACGGCTCGACCATGGCGAGACGTTCGTCTTCGTCCACCAGAAGACGACCGACGCGGCCGGGCATACGAAGGACCCGCGCGTGAAGCAGGCGACGGTCGAGCAGCTCGACGAGGTCTTCGGCGAGCTGCCCCTCGACCGCGCGATCGTCTGCGTGACCGGCGACCACGCGACGCCTGCGTCGCCCGACGTGATCCACTCCGGCGATCCGGTACCGCTCGTCGTCGCGGGGCCTGGTGTACGCGCGGACGAGGTGAGCGAGTTCGGCGAGGCCACGTGCGCGCGGGGCATCCTCGGCCGGCTCCGCGGCCCTGACCTGATGCCGGTGCTCCTGAACGCCGCCGACCGGCCGCTCTTCCTGGGCTCGCGTCCCACGCCGTTCGACGGGGCAGACGGATACCCGGCCCTGCTCGACCCATTCGACTAGTAGCTGGTTGGGGCGACCGCTTGGCACCTAAAGGCGGCCGCCTTCGCGGCCGCTCCCGTCGGGAATCCAACTACTCTCGGAGGATGGACGCCGAGGCGCAGGTCGCTCCGCGCATGCGCTCGCTCGAGATCTCGGCGCCGTTCTTCCGGAAGCTCGCGCTCGCGTCGGCGATCTCGCTCTACGTGATCATCGAGTCCGGCGCCACGGTGCGGCTCACGGGCTCCGGGCTCGGGTGTGAGGGCTGGCCCGGTTGCTCGCCCGGTGCCGTGTTCCCGGAGCAGAGCTACCACTCGTTCATCGAGTTCGGGAACCGCGTCGTCAGCGTCTTTCCGATCCTTCTCTCGCTCGCGACGGCGATCTGCTCGCACCTCTTGCGCGGGCTGCCTCGCTGGTTGCGAACGACCGCTTGGGCGGCTGCTCTCGGCACGCTCGCGCAGGCGCCGCTCGGGCTGATCACAGTCCGCCTCGACCTCGATCCCGTCGCCGTGATGTCGCACTTCCTGCTCGCGATCGTGGTGCTCGCCGCGTCGGTCGTCGTTGCGGTGGAGGCATGGCGCGTCGATCGCGGTGCCGGAGAGCCGTTCGTCTCGCGACGGGTTGCGCAGCTCGGCTTGATCTTCGCCGCGCTGACGCTGGTCGTCGTCGTCACCGGCACGTTCGTGACCGCAAGCGGCCCGCACGCGGGAGACCCCGACGTCGTCGATCGGCTCGGGGACATCGAGCGCGCGATCTGGGTGCACGTCCGAGCGACGGCGGTGTTCGGCGTGCTCTTGCTCGGTCTCGTGCTGTACCTGCGCCGCCACGCTCCCCTCGTCGTGCGGCGGATCGCGTACCTCCTCCTCGCGCTCGCGGTGACGCAGGCGGCCGTCGGCGAGCTTCAGTGGAGAAACGCGCTGCCCTGGTGGCTCGTGCTCGTCCATGTCGCACTGGCTGCAGGCATCTGGGCGACGACGGTGTGGCTCGTGACGCTGTTGTGGCGCCCGACCGCCTCCAGCGTTCGAGCCGTAAACTGAGGCGATGGAGGAGCTCCGCGTTGCGTCGCGGCCGAGTCTGCGCCGTCCAGTCCTCATCACTGCCTTTCGAGGCTGGAACGACGGCGGCCAGGGAGCCTCGCTTGCCGCCGGCTTCCTCGCGCGAACCTGGGAGGCGGCTCGCTTTGCCGACATCGACCCCGAGGAGTTCTTCGACTTCCAGGCGACGCGGCCGCACGTCTCGCTCGTCGACGGCGTGACCCGGCAGGTCGACTGGCCCGACAACGCCTTCTACCACGCCGAGATTCCGGGCACCGACCGCGACGCGATGCTGCTGCTCGGCATCGAGCCGAACGTCCGCTGGCGAACGTTCACGACGCTCGTCGCGGAGCTCGCGACCGACCTCGGCGTCGAGCTCGTGGTCACGCTGGGCTCGCTTCTCGCCGACGTTCCGCACACTCGCCCCTCGCCGGTGACGGGGAGTGCGAGCGACTCGGAGCTCGTCGAGCGCCTCGGGCTGCAGCCGTCACGCTATGAGGGACCGACCGGGATCGTCGGCGTCCTGCACGACGCGTGCAAGCAGGCCGGCATCCCGTCCGCGAGCCTGTGGGCCGCGGTCCCGCATTACGTCTCGCTTGCACCGAGTCCGCGCGCCGCGCTCGCGCTCTGCCGACGTCTCGGCGAGCTGCTCGAGGCGCAGATCGACACGGCGGAGCTCGAAGAGGCGAGCGAGGCGTATGCGCAGCAGGTGAGCGAGGCTGTGGCGTCCGATCCCGAGACGGCCGCGTACGTCGAGGAGCTCGAGCAGCGCACCGAGGAGATCGAGGAGGAAGAGGAGAACCTGCCGTCGGGCGATGCGATCGCTGCGGAGCTGACGCGCTACCTGCGCGAACGCGACCGAGAGAACGGCGGCCCCGAGGGCCCGGCCGGTTAGTTACGCCGCGGGCTGTTTGGCGACGGGCTCCGGAGGAGCCTCTGCCGCTTTCTCGTCCGCTGGTTTGCCGTTCTGCTGCTTCGCCTGCGCGTTCGCGTCGGTCGTCTTCTTCTTGCGCCTGCGCCGCCTGCGCTTGCGCGACGGCTGCGTCTTCGGCTGCGGCAGGTTCTCTGCAAGCGCGAGCGCGACCTCTTGGATCGGGCCGAGCCGCTCGCGCGCGGCATCGAGCAGCTTCGTCGCCCGAGGCGTGTAGGCCTCCGCGGAGGCGAGCAGCGCCGCCCCGACGGGCTTCGGAAGCTCGAGTGCGGTGTTGACGAGCTTCGCGGCGTTCTCCTCGTGGCGGTGGCCACGCGAGTTCGCGAGCGCGCCGAGCAGCCGCTTCGCCTCCGGGTACTCCTGGCTCGCCTTGCGGTCCAGGACCTTGCGTGCCGCGCGGGCGAGGCGCCACGTCCAGCGCGAGAGGATCTGCTCGGGCGCGTCGGCCTTGCCTTCGCCGATCGCACGAAGCAACGTGCGGATCCCGCTGAGCCGGTCCTTCTCCCAGGTCGGCGCCGAGCTCACGAGCGTAACCAGGTCATCGAAGTCTGCGCGCTCGACCGGCATCGAAACCCGGTCGGCGAGGGCCATCATGCGCAGGCGCCGGTTCGGATTCTCTGCGGCGCAGGTGGCAAGGAACTGTTCCAGGGCACCCTTCGTCGCGCGACCGGCGGTCAGCTTCTCGACGAAGTTCGTGCGCTCCTCGAAGCGGATCTGCCGACCGGCGATCGACGCCCAGAACCGCTGCTCGTCGTCGTCGAGGTACTTGGGGTCGACTCGCTGCCACTCGCGCTGGATCACGCCGAGTCTGCGTCGTACGTCCGGCGTGACCGGGACGAGCCACGGCGCCGGGGTCAGCTTCCGCTTCGCGCGACGCTGGATCCGCCGCCGCGGCGCCGGGGTGACGCGTGCGCCCTCGCGGTAGAAGTCAGCGTCGAGGAGGGAGTGCAGCGAGACGACGCGGTCGTTGTGCGTCGCCGCCTTGGGGACGAAGTCGACGACGATGCCGGCTTCCTTGCGCGGGTGCATCCGCATGATGCGACCGATGCGCTGCTGATAGACGCGGCGCGACGCCGTCGGCGCGAGGTGCATGCACACGGTCGCGCGCGGGGAGTTCCAGCCCTCCGCCAGGAGCATCGCGTTGATCAGGACGTTGATCTCACCGCGCTCGTACGCGCCGAGTGTCTCCGCGAGCCTCACCGGCGGCGTGCGGCCCGAGACGGCCTCCGCCTTGATCCCGACCGCGCGGAACTCCTGGGCGAGGTGGTACGCATGCTCGACGCCGGCTGCATAGACGATCCCGGGTGTGTTGTCGAAGCGGTCGCGGTACAGCGATGCCGCGGCGAGGTTGAGTGCCTGATGGTCGAGCGCTTTCGCCAGCTCTTCCTGGTCGAAGTCGCCGCCGATGATCGGCACGTTGTTGATCGCCGCGACAGGAGGTACGCGCAGGCTGCGGAGCGGCGCGATCAATCCACGCCGTGCCGCTTCGGCGAGTGGCAGGTCGTCGACCGACGCCGGGAAGACGTCGGAGACCTGCTTCGCGATCAGCTGCTCGGTCGCGGTCATCCCGATGTAGAGCGGCTCGTGGAAGGAGCGGATCGCGAGCGACGTCTTCTCGCCCAGCGCCGTGTGCGCCTCGTCGGCGATCACGAGGTGGTACGCGTCGCGTGAGATCTCGTCGTGGTGCCGCGCGAACCACGCGTACGTCTGGATCGTGATCGGGTTCTCGCGCGAAGGCTTCTGGCCGCGCATGATCGCGTCGGTGAAGCGGTCGCCGTAGCCCTCGTCGGTGAGGTCGCGGTTGAACTGCTGCACCAGCAGGCGACGGTGCGTGAGGATCAAGACGCCGAGCGTGCGCGCGGCCTCGACGAAACCGGCGGCAGCAATCGTCTTGCCTGACGCCGTCGGGTGACGGAACCGGAAGCGTCTCACGGCGCCGGGGTCCGGGCCGGCGTAGACGTCCTCGTCGGTGTCTTCGTCGGGCTCACGCTCGAGCAGCCCGAGCTCGTCCTCGGGCTCCTCCTCGAGTGCCTCCGCGGCTTCGGCGACCGCTGCGTTGCCGTTCCCGTTGCCGTTCTCGATCTCGCGCTGGTTTGCATGCAGGAGCTCGGTGAGCATGCCCGCGAGTGCGTCGATCTGGTGTCGGCGGAGCTCGGTCTTGCCGGAGGCGAGCTTCGGCCGCTGCTCGACCAGCACGCGCTCGAGGCCGAGCATCAGGCCGTACTTGACCTTCCACCCGTATGAGGGCGTTCGCAGGCCCTCGCCGATCTCGGTCAGCGCCTCGTCGAGCGCGCGTCGCCGCGCGGTCCCCTGCGCGAGCACTTGCTCGACCTCCTCGTCCGCGTGGAGGAAGGCTTCGCCCGCCCAATCTTGGGCCTTGCGCGCCGCTTCGGCGAGCTCCTCGCCCGCGAGGGGCGAATCAATGAAGTGATCGGTCGTCGTTGCCACGGTGGCAGCGCCGAAGTGCGCTGCAGCGTCAATCACAAGGTGCGGCCCGGTTCTGACCCCGACTCGGGCGTCGCAGGACACAGCATAGACGATCCGGTGGCTGCTCTGGGCTCAGGCCGGGGCGGGCGTGGCCGCAACCGGCTCGGCCAGGCGCCTGCCGAGCACACGCTCGGAGGTGCCTGTCTGGTCGAGGTGGCGGGTGATCCCGCCGAGGAAGAAGGGCCAGCCGGCGCCGAGGAGCAGGCACGTGTCGACGTCCTGCGCGGATCCGACCACTCCTTCGTCGAGGAGGCGGCCGATCTCGTCGGCGAGGGCCTCGAGCACCGCCTCGGTGATCTCCTCGAGCGAGCGGCGGCGCTCGCCGGTGATGACGATCTCGTCCTTGCCGGCCGCGAAGTTCGCCAGCGTCGGCGAGAGTGGGAAGCGATCGGGATACGCCTCGTGCATCGTCACGAGCACGTGGTTCGCGACCCGCGGGCCGACGAGCTGCAGCAGGACGGAAGGCGCCATCGGCATCCCGAGCTCGATGATCGCCGCGTCCGTTTCCTCGACCGTGTTGCCGTGCTCGAGCGAGTCCATCAAGACGCTCGTCATGCGCGTCAGCACCCGGTTGACGACGAAGCCGGGGGCGTCCCTCGTCACGACGCCGCGCTTGCGGAGCTTCTTGCAGACGTCCCACGCGGTCACGAGCGCCTCGTCCGAGGTGTCGTCGTGCCGGACGATCTCGACGAGCGGGAGGACCGCGACCGGGTTGAAGAAGTGCAGCCCCACGTCGGCGCCCAGCTCGGCGAGCGAGAGGGACGAGGTGTTCGAGGCGAGGATCGCGTCCGGCGCGAGCTCTCGGAGCTGCGCGAAGACGTCTTGCTTGACGGCGAGCTCTTCGACGACGGCCTCGAGGACGAGGTCGCAGTCTTCGAACCCGTCCCAGCCGGTCGTGCCGGAGACGATCGTCGCCAGGAACGGCTTGCGCGACTGGACCTCGCCTCGGATCTCCGCGAGTGAGCGATCGACGATCTCCTGCGAGAGGTCGCGGATCACGAGCGGCACCTCGAGGCGCTTGAGGAACAGCGTCGCGAGCTGGGTCGCCATCAGGCCCGCGCCCACGATCCCGACCTTCTCGATCCGTCGAGGCGTCGCATCGGGGACGCCGACGCCCTGCTTCTGCCGTCGTTCGACGAGGTTGAACGCGTAGATCGAGTTCTGCGCCTGCGGCGCCGGCAGCAGCTCGCCGATCGCATCTTCCTCCGCGCGGTAGCCGTCCTCGAGCGGCGTCGACGCCGCGTGCTCGATCAGGTCGAGGGCGACCTGCGGGGCGCGCGCCGGACCGATCAGCTCCCCCCTCGCGCGGCGCACGATCTCGGCGGCGTCGGAGAGGTCGGCCTCTGCGCGCTTCGCCGGTGCGCTGCGCAGATACGCAATCGACTCGTCGAGGAACTCGACGTCTTCAAGCAAGGCGTCGACGAGCCCGAGCTCGAGCGCCTTCTGCGCGTCGAGCATCCGGTTCTGCCGCAGCGGGTTCGAGACGACGACCTTCACCGCGGCTTCTGCGCCGACCAGTCGCGGTAGCAGCTGCGTGCCACCCCAGGCGGGAAAGAGCCCGAGGAACACCTCCGGCGTGCCCACGTGCCGAACTGAGCGCGCGATCGTGCGGTGATCGCAGTGGAGCGCGATCTCGAGCCCGCCGCCGAGGGCCGCGCCGTTGATCGCGGCCAGTGTCGGGTAGGGGAGGCGTCGGAGCCGGAGAAAGAGCTCGTGTCCGGCGCGCGAGCCTTCGCGCGCGAGCTCGGGTGTGACGTTCGGAAACTGGTCGATGTCGGCGCCGACCGCGAAGACGTACGGCTTCCCCGTCAGCACGAGCCCGGCCCACTCCTGCGAGTCGAGCTCGTCGAGCGTCCGCGCGAGCGACTCGAGCGCGTGGTGGCCGAACGTCGACGGCTTCGTCCAGTCCTCGCCGTTGTCGATCGTCACGAGGGCGAGATCACCGACGCGCCGCAGCTTGAACTCGGTCTCAGACACGCTGCCAGAGCACCGCGGCGCCCATCCCCATCCCGATGCAAAGGGCGGTCAAGCCGTACTCCACCTTGCGCTCGCGCATCCCGTACGCGAGCTGCGCGACGAGGCGCACACCGGTTGCGGCGAGCGGGTGCCCGCAGGCGATCGCGCCGCCGTACGGGTTCAAGCGTTCGTCCCCGGGGTCGACGCCGAGCCCGCTGCACCAGGTCAGCACCTGCACCGCGAAGGGCTCATTCAGCTCGAACAGGCCGACGTCGTCGATCGTCAGGCCGTGGCGCTCGAGGACACGCTGCGTCGCCGGCACCGGGCCGAGGCCCATCAGCTCCGGCTCGACGCCTGCGTACGCGAAGCCGACGAGCCGAAGCTTCGGCTCGAGCCCGAGCTCGTCGACTGCTTCGCCGGACGCGAGGAACGCGGCGGTCGCGCCGTCGGTCAGCCCGGCGGAGTTGCCTGCCGTGACGCGCCCGCCTGCGCGGAACGGCGTCTTGAGGTCGGCGAGCGCTTCCATCGTCGTGTCGGGACGGAGGAACTCGTCGCGCTCGGCCACAGTCCAGCCGTCGTCCGTGAACACGCTCATCTGCACGACGGTCTCGCGCATCATCCCGTTCTGCCAAGCGGCCGCTGCTCGCTGCTGCGAACGCACCGCGAACGCGTCGGCGTCGTCCTTCATCAGCTCCGGGAAGCGGTCGTGCAGGTTCTCGGCGGTCGCACCCATCGTCGCTGCGCTCTCGTCGACGATCCGCTCTGCGATGAAGCGCGGATTGAAGTCCACGTCCTCGCCCATCGGGTGGTGCCCCATGTGCTCGACGCCGCCGGCGAGCACGATGTCCGCGGCGCCCCAGGCGATCTCGCCCGCGCCCGCCGTGAGCGCGGTCAGCGCGCCTGCGCACATCCGGTCGACCGCGAAACCTGGCACCGTCTTCGGCAATCCGGCGAGGAGACCGACATCGCGACCGAGGGTCAGACCCTGATCGCCCACCTGTGCGGTCGCGGCCATGATCACGTCGCCGATCCGCTCGGCGGGGATCTCCGGGTTCCGCCGCAGCAGCTCGCGGACGGTCTTCACCGCCATGTCGTCGGCGCGCGTCTTCCAGAAGAGCCCTTTCGGGCCTGCCTTTCCGAACGGCGTCCGGACTCCGTCGACGAAGTAGACCTCGCGCACGAGAGCAAGCCTAGTCGGCGGTTGACTGGTGGTTCAACGGCAGCTCGCGGACCGCCTCCGGGGCTAGGATTCCCAGCCGTGGGCGGCTTCGGCTTCTACCTGCTCTTCCTCGTCCCCCCGCTCGTCCTCGGGCTGGTCGTCCAGCAGTGGCTCAAGCGCACGTTTGCGCGCTATTCCGACGTCCCGGTCTCGAGCGGGCTGAGCGGTGCCGCCGTCGCACGAGAGATCCTCGATCGCAACGGTCTGCAGGACGTCCCCGTCGAGCAGTCGCCGGGCGGCGCGCTCTCCGACCACTACGATCCGCGCAAGCGAGCACTCTTCCTCTCGCCGCCGGTCTACGAGCCCTCGACGGTCGCCGCCGCTGCGGTCGCGGCGCACGAGACGGGCCACGCGCTCCAGCATGCGGCCGGCTACGTGCCGCTGACGATTCGCTCCGCGATGTATCCGGCGGTCGCCTTCGCTTCGAACGCGTGGATCTGGCTGCTGCTCGCGGGCGCGTTCCTGCAGGTGCTCGGTCTGGTCGCCGTCGCGCTCGTTCTGTACTCGGTCGCGGTGCTCTTCCACCTCGTGACGCTGCCGGTCGAGTTCAACGCCTCCCGCCGTGCGTCCGGACAGCTACGCACGCTCGGGCTCGTCGGCGCGACCGAGATCGGCGGCGTCAATGGCGTGTTGAGAGCAGCGGCGTTGACGTACGTCGCGGGCGCACTCGCCGCGATCTCGCAGCTTCTGTACTACGTCCTGGTCTTCTTCGGCGACGATTAGCTGGCCGGAAGCTTCATGGATCGTCGCGCCAGCGGCCGCGAAGCGGCCGCTCTTTAGGTGCCAAGCGGTCGTGGATCCGCGAGCGGATTCACGACTTGCGCCTCTCTAGCTAGCCGTATGTGGGTGGGAGACGAGGGTGATCACGAGCGGGTCCTGTTTCGGGTCCTCGAGCTCGTCGACTCGCTCCGAGAGGAGCTCCCAGAGCTCCCGCACACGCTCGGGTGCGATTCGCACCGTCACCTGCGCGCTCCGAAACTTTCCCTGCGGGCCGAACTTCGCCCAGCCTTCGCGCACCTCGTCGAGGATCGCCTCGTGGACGTCGTTCGTCGCGCCGGGCGAGGTGAGCAGCTCGGGCGCGACACGGATCGTGTTCGCCACCGCGCGGTAGGGCTTCTCACGGCCGTGGCCGCCCTCGACGCGCTGGATCAGCCCTGCCTTCAGCAACGTCCGGACGTGGAAGTGGAGGTGGCCCGGGTCGACTTCGAGCCGCTGCGCGAGCTCGCGGTTCGTGAGCATCTCGTCGTTCTCGCCGAGGAGCTCGAGCACGCGGAGCCGGAGCGGGTGTCCCAGCGCCTTCAGTTGCTCCGGCTTGTCGATCGTCAGGATGCCGAGCGGCTCTGCCCGATCGGCGGCGGAAGCCATGGGGAGTACATATAGGAATCGCCTGCGGATGTCTAGATTTCAAGCTCCAGCGCGGCCGCAGGATCGAGGATTACCACCGTCTCGCCGTTCTTCGATCGAATGAGGCTCGCCGGCGTTGCCTCGGAGGGCGGCTCCGCGAAGGCGCGCCGCACCGCGTCGGCTCGCTCGGCCCCGGCGACGAGGAAGACGACGAGCGGCGCCGACTCGAAGACCGGGATCGTCATCGACACGCGGTCGACGAGCGGTTCGAGCTTCGCCTCGGCCGGGATCGCGCGGCGCTCCCGCTCTGCGAGCCCCGGCGCATCGGGGTACAGCGACGCGGCGTGACCGTCCGGGCCGAGGCCGAGCAGCACGAAGTCGAGGGTGACGCCTTCGAGCTCTCGGTCGTACTCGTCGGCCGCACGCTCGGCGCCGAGCTCGCCGCGGACGCGGTGCACGGCCGCCGGTTGGACGGCGAGGCGGTCGAGCAGGGTTCGCTTCGCCAGCCCGTAGTTCGACCACACGTGCTCTGGCGGAACACACCGCTCGTCGCCCCACCAGACCTCGGTCGATCTCCAGTCCGGGCGCAGCTCGGCAGCGAGCTGGTACGCGCGCTCCGGCGTCGTGCCTCCGGTGAGAGTGACGTGACCGTTCGCGTCCGCGAGCAGCTCGGCGCACGTGCGTGCAGCCGCTTCGGCGTCGGGTGCGACGCGGAGATCTATTGCTCGCCGGCCGCGAGCTCTTGCGACCGTTCCATCGCTGCCTGGATCGCGTCCAGGAACGCGGCGCGCACGCCTTTCTGCTCGAGCACGCGGATCGCGCGGATCGTCGTCCCGCCGGGGGAGGTCACCGCCTCGCGCAGGTCGACGGGATGCATCTGTTCGTCGCGCAAGAGCTTGGCCGTGCCGAGCATCGTCTGCACGACCAATTGAGTCGACACCTCGCGCGAGAGGCCGAGGAGGATGCCGGCCTCGATCATCGCCTCCGCGAGGAGCGCGAAGTAGGCCGGCCCGGAGCCTGAGACTGCGGTCACCGCGTCCATCGCCGACTCGGGCAAGCGCACGACGCGGCCGAGGTTCGAGAGCACGCTCTCGGCGAGCTCGAGATGCTCGTCCCCCGCATGCGCGCCGGCGCAGAGACCGGCGATCCCCTCGTGCACCGTCGACGGCGCGTTCGGCATCGCGCGTACGACCGGCACGCCGTCCGCCAGCCGCGACTCGATCTGCGCGGTCGGGATCGCCGCGGCGACCGAGAGGACGGTCTGCGCCGCAGAGACCGACGGGGCGATCTCACCGAGCAGCGCGGGGAAGTCCTGGGGCTTGACCGCGAGCACGACGATGTCCGCGCCGGCAACGGCCTCCGGGTTCGAGAGCGTCGCCTCGACTCCGTACCGCTCGTGCAGCTCGTCGACACGCGCCTGCCGGCGGCCGGTGACGACAACGTCCTTCCAGCCGGACGAGAGCAGCCCGGCGAGCAGCGACTCGCCGATCTTCCCGGCGCCGAGGATCGCCAGCCGTTGTGCCATGCGCCAGTCTAGGCAGCGCGCGAGGAGATGCGATGCGGCGGCTTGCGGATGCGAGCGCCGTCCGGCAAGGGAATGAGCCCCCGTCCGAAACCGGCCATCAGGTAGATGCTCGCGAGCCCGGCCCACTCGCCGTAGGGCTCGAGGAGCGCCGCGGTCTCGTGGCCCTCGACCCAGCGGCCTTCGAGTGCGATCTGGAGCTTCACGAGCCCGAGGTCGCCGACGAGGCCGTACTCAGGGCGCCCGAGCCCCTCGAGGCAGACGACGCCGACCGACCACGCGCCGAGCCCGCGTTCCCGCCCGAGCCGCTGGGCGACGACGCTCGAGGGGTGGTCCTTGAGCCGCTCCAGCTCGACCGAGCGGCAGAGCCGCGCGAGCGTCGCGCCGCGGCGCGCGTGCAGCCCGAGCGCGCGCAGCTCGGCCGGCGAGCAGCGGGCAAGCGTCGCGCAGTCGGGGGGCGCGTGGAGGTCGCCGACCGCCGGCGAGATCGACCGGATGATGCGCTTCTCCATCGCGCGCGCACGCCACGCCTCGATCAACTGACCGCACAGCGCGCGGAGGAGCGACTGGGCGACCGTGCCGACGCGGAGGACGCGCTTGCCCTGGAGCTGCGAGATCGGGCCGCGGAGCAGCTTGTCGCTCTTGAAGCGCCGCAGGAACTCGGAGTGATCGTCGTCGACCGCAAGGAGCCAGCGCAGCCGCTCGACGCTCGCCTCGCTCGGACCCTGGACGACGACGGTGCCGTCGCGGAGCTGCGTCGCGCACGCCTGCTCGTCGCCGACGACGGCGCGCAGCACGCCATCCCGCCAGATCCGCGTCGCGTCGCTTGCGCCCTGTGCCGTCAGCGGGAGTGAGTAGGGGCCGGCCGGACGGATCCGGGCCGTGACCGTCACCGCTCGAGGGGCGTTTGTGAGGCTGGCTGGCTGCGCACCGCGTAGTCGGTCGCCCGCTCCAGCGCGTCCAGCGCCTCGGAGTCGCGACCCGCCTCGCGGAGGAGCTTGGCCCAGCGGCGGCAACACTGGGCAGCTTCGCGAAAGCGTGCGCCGCCGTCCAACGCTTCGACGGCGCGACCGAACGCGCTGTTCGAGTCCGGCATGTTGCCCTGGAGCGCAAGCCCTTCTGCGAGCGCCCACTGGGCGCTCCCCTGCTCGGCCTCGTACGTGGAGCCGAGCGTCTCGATCGCCCCGAGTGCGCGGGTGACCGCCAAGTCGCCGTCGCCGAGGTGCGCGGCGGCCTTCGCCTGCTCGACCCGGAGCAGCACGAGATCGGCGGGGTCCGGCGTAGGGCCGAGCAGCGCCTCGGCCTTCTGCAGGTGGGGCAACGCGTCCCCGCTCTTGCTGTCGAGGCTCATGATCCAGGCACAGAGCAGGTGTGCCCGTGCGAGGTGATGCGTGTCCTCGGTCGCTTCGAGCAGGGCGACCGCGCGTCGCGCGTAGTCGAGTGCGCGCACGGGGTGGCCGTCGGATTCGGCGAGCCGGGCCGCAGCCCAGTAGAGGCGAACGCGCGTGTATGCGTCCCCGGTGTCCTCGCTCTTGCCGAGCGCCTCGGAGAGGACCGCGTTTGCGCGGTCGAGGTCGCCGTGGTCGGTGAGCGCGGCACTGAGGTAGCCCGCGAAGCGGACGTATGCGGCCACGTTCCCCGGGTCGGATCGGCTGAGCTCCTGGAGGCAGCCCTCGAGCAGCTCGATCGCGCGCTCGTGCGAGCCCACGAGCGAGTACGAGCGTGCAAGCGTCGAGAAGGCGTCCGGGCGATCGATCGGCGAGATGCCGGCGTCGACCGCGCTCTGAAGATGCTCGATCGCCTCGGCGGGTCGGTTCGCCTGCGCGGCGACCTGCCCCAGCCCGATCTGCGCGCGGACGGCGGACCTCAGGTCGCCGGCGTCGTTGGCTTCGCGGCGAACGGCGGCGAAGGCGTCGTGTGCAACCTCGGCCTCGCCGCCGATCCGGAGCCGGAGCTCGGCATCGGCGAGCCGCAGCTCCCGCTCGTCGACCTCGCGAAGCTCGGAGCCCGTCTCCAGATACTCGGGTGAGATGCCGAGCGTGCGTGCGAGCGTGCGGAGCGCCTTCACGGACGGACGCCGGGTGCCCGCCTCGATCCTCGAGATGTAGGCGTACGAGACGCCCGGACTGCCCAGCTCGCGCTGAGACAGCCCTCGCTCGAGGCGGAGGCGCCTGAGTCGGATCCCGATCGGCTCTGAGTCACGCATGACGAATCGCCGGATCATGACGGTCTTCGCGGACGGGGACTCGAGGAGGTGCTCCGGACGCGCCGCGTTCGGACACGGCTTGCTGGATGCCCCGCCTGCCGGGCCGGTAGCCTCACCGCGTGGCCGCGGCCGCCCTCGTCGTCTACGCCGTGGCGCTTGCGGCTGGCGGCCTCGCCGTCTGGAGGCGGCCCTCCTATGCGGTCTACGCCTTCGTCGTCGGCCTCGCGCTGCACAACGCCCTCATGGCCGGACTCTTCGCGCTCGGCGTCGACGGCACTCCCCTCACCCTGATCGCGGCCTGGAAAGAGGCGCTGCTCGCGGTCGCGCTCGCACGGGTGGCGCGCGACGCTCTCGCCGCCCGGCGCCTTCCGTTCCGGCCGTTGCTCGTCGACGCGCTGGCGCTCGTGTTCGCGGCGTTCGTCGTCCTGTATGCGCTTCTGCCGCAGAGCGTGCTCGGCGGCCAGGCCGACGCGACGACGGTGCTCTACGGGTTACGGCACGACCTCGCCTGCGTCGCCGCGTACTTCCTCGGGCGCTCGATCGAGCTGCCACCGCTGCGACGCCTCATCCTCGTGACCGCCGCCGCCGTCGCCGTGCTCGGCGTCGTCGAGGCGTACGCGGTGCCGATCGACCGCTGGCAGGACGCCGACGTCCCAGCGTACTTCCACGATCAGCTCGGGTTCGACTACCACGGGCCGCGCAACTTGCCGGAGAACTTCGTCTTCAACACCGGCGACGAGAACGACCTGCTGCGGCGAGCTGTGTCGACATTCCTCAGCCCGCTTGGGACCGCATACCTGCTCGTCGTGGCGCTGTGCCTCTGGGCGGTCCGTCCACGAAGCGGGTGGCTCCTCGCGGCGATCGCGGCGGTCGGGTTGCTGTTCACGTTCACGCGCGCGGCGTTGCTTGTGCTCGCGGGCGCGTTCCTCGTGCTGGGGCTCGTGCAGCGAAGGTGGTGGCCGGTGGCCGCGGCTGTGGCCATCCTCGGCACCGCTGTCGTTTGGACTCAGGTCTATCCCTCGATTGCACCGGAGACGACGTGGTCGCGGGCCGATCTGCGCTACCAGCGCGAGCGGGCGAAGAGGCTGGGCGTCCCGCCGCGGGAGACGGTCGAGACGGTCTCGCTCGACGAGCCGTCGATCAGCAGCCACCTGCGCGCGCTGAGGGACGGCGCCGAGACGGTGGCCGAGCACCCGCAGGGTTACGGTCTCGGCAACGCAGGCGCGACGGCGCTGCGCCGCGACGTTCCCCTGAAGGCGGGCGAGTCGACGTACACGGAGCTCGGGGTGGAGACCGGGCTGCTCGGCGCGATCGCGTTCATCGCCTGGAACGTGCTGCTGCTGTGGTCGCTCGTCCGCGCACGTGCAGCCGGGGCAGCGGCGGCGTTTGCGGCGGTGCTCGTGCTCGGGGTGCAGACCGACGTGCTGGGGACGCCTTGGCTCGCATACGTGGTGTGGATCCTGGCCGGAGGTTGTGTGGCTGCACGCGCGGGTAGCACGCACGCGTGATCTCCTGGGAGACGATCGTCTACGGCGCGGCTCTCTCGGCGGCTGCGGCCGCGGTTGCGGTGGCGCTGGTGAGACGCGAGCGCCGTGTTCCCGTGCTCGTGGCCGCTGCGATCGCTGGTGCGGCCGGACCGCTCGCTTGGAACGCGATCCTGCACGACGTCGGTGCGGGCGGGTTCTTCGTCGACGCACCCGTCGCAGTCCTGCCCGCGAGTTGGCAGGACACCGGTTCCGGCGTCTTCGCCCTCGCGGCGGCTACGCTCGTTCTCGGGCTGGGGCCGCTTCGCCGCGCCACCGCGCTGGCGCTGTCCCAGGCGGCCCTGGTGTGCGGGCTCGCGGCGTTCCTGGTCGACGTCTACTTGTACTAGCGCTAGCCTGAGGACGAGGAGATGGCGAAGCAGGTCGAGCAGGTCCACGACGTCGTGATCCGGTTCGCCGGAGACTCCGGCGACGGCATGCAGTTGACGGGCGGGCGCTTCACGAGCGAGACGGCCGCGCTCGGCAACGACCTCTCGACTCTCCCCGACTACCCGGCCGAGATCCGCGCGCCTGCGGGGTCGCTTCCCGGCGTCTCGGGCTTCCAGATCCACTTCTCCGACCACGACATTCTCACGCCGGGCGATCGGCCCGACGTGCTCGTCGCGATGAACCCTGCCGCGCTCCGCACGAACCTCGACGACCTGCCGAGCGGCGGCACGCTCGTCCTCAACCGCGACGCGTTCACCGACAAGAACCTGCAGAAGGCCGGCTATTCGGCGAATCCGCTCGAGGACGGATCGCTCGAGCGAGTACAAGCTTCATGCGATCCCGCTCACCTCGATGACCGTGGAGGCGCTGAAGGGGATCGAGGGCGTCACCTCGCGGGAGGCCGAGCGATCGAAGAACTTCTTCGCGCTCGGGCTGATGTCGTGGCTCTACGGGCGCCCGACCGAGAACACGCAGGAGTTCATCCGCGCGAAGTTTGCGAAGCGGCCCGAGATCGCAGAGGCGAACCGTCGCGCGTTCAACGCGGGCTACAACTACGGCGAGACCTCGGAGGACTTCCTCGTCCAGTACGAGGTGCAGCCGGCGTCGCTCGCGCCCGGCCTCTATCGGCAGATCACCGGGAATCAGGCGCTCGCGTACGGCTTGATCGCGGCGTCGGTGAAGTCGGAGCTTCCACTCTTCCTCGGCGCGTACCCGATCACGCCGGCGTCGGGGATCCTGGAGGAGCTCGCGCACCACAAGGAGTTCGGCGTGCGCACGTTCCAGGCCGAAGACGAGATCGCCGCGGTCGGCGCCGCACTCGGCGCGAGCTTCGGCGGGTCGCTCGGCGTCTGCACGTCGGCCGGCCCAGGTGTCGTGCTGAAGGCCGAGACAGTCGGGCTCGCGATGATGCTCGAGCTCCCGCTCTTGATCATCGACGTGCAGCGTGCGGGTCCGTCGACCGGCATGCCGACCAAGCCGGAGCAGGCCGACCTCTTGATGGTGCTCTACGGGCGGAACTCCGAGAACCCTGTGCCGGTCATCGCCGCGGCGACGCCCGGCGACTGCTTCGACTGCGCGCTCGAGGCAATTCGGATCGCGATCAAGTACCGCACGCCGGTCTACTTGCTCTCCGATGCGTACCTCGCAAACGGTTCCGAGCCATGGCTGATCCCGGACATCGAATCGATCCCGTCGATCACGGTCGACTTCACGACCGAGCCGCCCGGAGACGGCGTCTTCCTTCCGTACGCGCGCGACCCTGACACGCTTGCGCGGCCGTGGGCGATCCCCGGCACGCCCGGGCTCGAGCACCGCATCGGCGGGCTCGAGAAGCAGGACGGCACCGGGAACGTCTCGTACGACCCGGACAACCACGACAAGATGGTGCGCCTGCGCGCGCAGAAGGTCGCGGGCATCGCCGCGGACATTCCCGAGCTCGTCGTCGACGACCCCAGCGGCGACGCCGAGCTGCTGGTGCTCTCGTGGGGCGGGTCGTACGGGCCGGTCCACGCGGGGGTGATCCGCGCGCGAAAGGCGGGGCGCACCGTTGCGCACGCGCACATCCGCTATCTCAACCCGTTCCCGCGGAACACCGGCGAGGTACTCGCGCGCTACCCGAAGATCCTCGTGCCGGAGATGAATCTCGGTCAGCTGCTGAAGCTGGTGCGCGCCGAGTTCCTCGTCGACGCGATCGGCTACAACAGAGTGCGCGGGCTTCCTTTCCGCGCACAGGAGATCCACGACGCGATCGAGGCGATGCTTTGAGCGAAGGCAACGGCAACCTGATCCAGCTGAGCGCGAAGGACTTCAAGTCCGACCAGGAAGTGCGTTGGTGCCCGGGCTGCGGCGACTACGCGATCCTCGCCGCGATGCAGGGCTTCATGCCCGAGCTCGGGCTCGCGCGGGAGAAGATCGTCTTCGTCTCGGGCATCGGCTGTGCGGCGCGCTTCCCGTACTACATGCAGTCCTACGGGATGCACTCGATCCACGGTCGCGCGCCCGCGATCGCAACGGGCCTCGCGACCTCGCGCTCCGATCTCTCTGTGTGGGTCGTGACCGGCGACGGCGACGCCCTCTCGATCGGCGGCAACCACCTGATCCACGCACTCCGTCGCAACGTGAACGTCAAGATCCTGATGTTCAACAACGAGATCTACGGGCTGACGAAGGGCCAGTACTCGCCGACGTCTCCTGTCGGCAAGCGCACGGGGTCGACGCCGATGGGCTCGATCGACAATCCGTTCAATCCGCTGAGCCTCGCGATCGGCACCGACGCGACGTTCGTCGCGCGGGCGATCGACACCGACCGCAAGGAGCTGACCGAGGTGCTGCGTGCGGCAGCCACGCACAAGGGCGCCGCGTTCGTCGAGATCTTCCAGAACTGCAACATCTACAACGACGGCGCGTTCGACGCGGTGCGCGAGGACAAGACGAACCGCATCTATCTCCGTCACGGCGAGCCGGTCCGCTTCGGCGAGGACGACGCGCGCGGCGTGCGGCTGCGCGAGGACGGCTCCGTCGAGGTCTTCGAAGGCGACGGCGAGGCACTCGTCTGGGACGCTCACCACCCGGAGCCGTCGATTGCCTTCGCGATGTCGCGCTTGACTCTCGGTGCGGTCGGCGCGGCGCCGTTCGGCGTCTTTCGGGACGTCGCAGCGGCCCGTCTACGACGAGCAGATGGCGGAGCAGCTCGAGCAGGCTCGCGCCGCGAAGGGCCCGGGCGACCTCGCCGCCCTCGTCGCCTCGGGCGACACGTGGTCGATCGGCGAGCCGCCGGTCTAGCTCCGCTCCGCCGTCGCGTAGCCGGTCTCGAGCGCGACTTCGCGGCGGCGGCCCGGTTGCGGGCCGTGACGATGAAGATCGAGACGACGGCGCCCGACGAGCGCCGCGATCGCGCCGAGCGCGAACGCGATCTCGAAGCCGTCGACCGACGGAATCGGCGTGCCGGGGATCGTGTGCGCCGTGAGCAGCGCCGCGCCGACCTGGCCGCCGATCACGCCGCCGACGGTGCGCATGACGGTGTTCATGCCGCCCGCGACGCCGGTCTCGGACGGCCGCACGGTCTGCGCGATGATCGTCGCCATCGCCGCGAACGCGAAGCCGATGCCGATGCCGAACACCGGCTGGCTCGCGACGATCTGCCAAGGCTCGTCGTGCCAGACCGCGAGCATCCCGGCGCCGATGCCGATGAGCGCCATCCCGATCGACATCGGCCACTTGAACCCGATGCTGCCGCCCGATCATCCCGGCGAGCGGACCGGCGAACAGCAGCACGATCGCGCTCGGCAGCAGGTAGAGGCCGGCCTTCGTCGCCGACGCGCCGAAGCCGTAGTCGACGAGGCTCGCCCACTGCTCGGGCAGTCCGCGCGGCATCTCGACGAAGTTCGGCACGAGCACGAAGACGCTGAACATCGCGAACCCGGAGATCAGCGCCGTGATGTTCGTGAGCAGCACCGTCCGCCTGATCATCATCCGCATGTCGACCATGGGCTCGGGCACGCGCAGCTCGACGAGCACCCACGCGACGAGCAGCACCGCGGCGACTCCGAAGAGCCCGAGGATCCGGCCCGAGGTCCAGCCCCAGTTCTCGCCCTCGGTCAGGGCGAGGAGGAACGCGACCAATCCACCGGAGAGGAGCGCGGCACCGGGAACGTCGATGCGCGACGGCGTCTTGATCGGCGACTCCGGCACGAACCGCATCACGAGCAGGATCGCGAGCGCGATCCCGATCGAGCCGAAGATGAACAGCCAGCGCCACGACAGGTTGTCGACGATCACGCCGCTGAGCACGATCCCGAACCCGCCGCCGACGCCGAACACCGAGCTGACGAGGCCGATGCGCGACGCCGACCTTCTCCGGTGGGAACTCGTCGCGGATGATCGCGAACGACAGCGGGAACACCGCGCGCCCGCGCCCGGCGAGCGCGCGGAACGCGATCAGCGACCAGATGTTCCACGCGAGCGCGCAGCCGATGCAGCCGAGCGAGGAAGAGCAGAGGCTGATCACGAGCAGCCGCTCCTTGCCGTACTGGTCGCCGAGCTTGCCGAGGATCGGCGTCGCGACCGACGCGACGAGCAGGAAGACCGTGAGCACCCACGTCGCCCAGGTCGTCGTCGTGTCGAGCTCGCGCTGGAGCACCGGCAGCGCCGGCACGACCATCGTCTGCTGGAACGCGAACGCGGTCCCCGCGAGCGTCAGACGCCGCGAGAGTCACGTTGTAGTGCTGCCGTCGGCTTCTCCACTACGTGACGAAGAGCGCGACGCCGACGTACTGGCACGCCGCCGCAGCGACGACCAGCGCGTGGAAGAGCTCGTGGTACCCGAAGACGGACGGGACGGGATCAGGCCGCTTCAGCGCGTAGATCACCGCGCCGGCCATGTAGAAGACGCCGCCGACCGCGATCAGCGTCAACGGCGCGACCCCGACCGAGTCGAGGATCTGCGGCATCGCGAAGACTCCGACCCAACCGAGCCCCACGGCGAGGGCGGCCGCCACCCAGCGTGGGGCGTCGATCCACGCCACCTTGAGGACGATTGCGGCGAAGGCGCCGGTCCAGGCGATCGCGAGCACCGTCACGCGCCATGCACCGTCGAGCGCGACCAGGCCGAACGGCGTATACGTACCGGCGATCAACAGGAAGATCGCGGCGTGGTCGAGGCTGCGGATCCAACGGCGCGGGCCGGGGGGCCAGACGATCCGGTGGTAGAGCGCGCTCACGCCGAGCATCACTGCGACGCTCAATGCGAAGACGATCGCGGAGACGCGCGCGATGCCACCCTCGGCGAACGCGACGAGCAACGCGCCGAACGCGAGCGCTGCGAAGAACGCGTACTGGTGGAGCACGCCGCGGAGGCGTGGCCGGCGCCTCGCGGCGACCAGCCAGTCCGGCTGCTCGAGCATCCCGCTAGGCACTCAGTCGCGGTAGCGGTAGACGATGCGGCCGCGGCCGAGGTCGTAGGCCGAGAGCTCGACCTTGATCCGGTCTCCCGGGAAGATCCGGATCCGGTAGCGGCGCATCTTGCCGGCCGTGTACCCGAGGGTCTCGTGGCCGTTGTCGAGCGCGATACGGAAGAAGCCGTTCCGGAGGGCCTCGATCACCTCTCCCTCCATCTCGATCTTGTCTTCCTTGTTGCTCTGTTGGGTGGAAATAGGTGGCTCCTGGGCTCGATTCCGCGTGAAAAGGTACCTGCTGCTACGCTGATTGCACGGACGGCGTGGTGCCGCCCTGTGAGATTTCGCTTCTCGTTCCTCCTTCGGGTGTTTCGAGCCGCAGATCTCGAACACCCAACCAAGGAGTCGAACAAACCATATGAAGTCGTTTCGCCAGCTTGGCGTGGCTGATGCTGTCGTCGAGGCGCTCTCGCGCCGAGGCGTCGAGTCGCCCTTCGCCATCCAGACACTCGTCATCCCGGACGGGCTCAACGGGCAGGACCTGCTCGCCAAGTCGCCGACCGGGTCCGGCAAGACCCTCGCCTTTGCGATCCCGATCGTCCAGCGCCTGCACGCCGGGGACGCGCGGCCGTCCGCGCTCATCCTCGTGCCGACCCGTGAGCTCGCGACCCAGGTCGCGGAGGAGTTCGCTCCGCTTGCAGCAGCGCAAGGCCTGAAGGTCGCGGCCGTCTACGGCGGCACGCCGCTCGGGGCGAACGCGAAGAAGGCCAAGGAGGCGCACATCGTCGTCGCAACACCGGGACGCCTCGAAGACCTGGCCGAGCGGAGGCTGCTGAAGCTCGACGGGATCCGGATCCTCGTTCTCGACGAGGCCGACCGGATGCTCGACATGGGCTTTCAGCCCCAGGTCGACGCGATCGTCAAGCGCCTGCCGCGCAAGCGCCAGACGATGTTCTTCTCGGCCACGCTCGACGGCGAGGTCGGAGAGCTCGCCCGCTCGTATACCTTCAACCCGAGTCGCTACGACGCCGAGCTGCCGTCGCATCTCGAGAGCGGCGAGACAGACCACAAGTTCATCTCGGTCACGCCGGAGAACAAGGTCGAGACGCTCGTCGAGCTGCTCCGCGAGGAGCGCGGCCTCGTCCTCGTCTTCACACGCACCAAGCGCGGCGCCGACCGGCTCGTGCAGAAGCTGAAGCGGCACGAGGTGCAGGCCGTCGCGATGCACGGCGACATGAGCCAGAACGCGCGCGAGCGGGCGCTCTCGCGGTTCGAGTCGGGCAAGGTGCAGACGCTGGTCGCAACTGACGTCGCCGCCCGCGGCCTCGACCTCGACGACATCACGCACGTGATCAACTTCGACCCGCCCTCCGACGACAAGGGCTACACGCACCGCGTCGGCCGGACGGGCCGAGCCGGCCGCGACGGCACGGGCATCACGCTCGTCCTGCCTGAGCAGCAGGCGGACGTCTCGCACGTCGCCCGCAGAGTTGGCGAGAGTGCCCAGTTCGAGGCGCAGGGCATGCACATGGCTCGCCCGCGGCTCGTCTACGCAGGCACCCGGCGCAGCAACAAGTGGGGCGCCAAGCGGCCTCGTCGCAAGATCTAGACTCCAAAGCTCGACCAAAACCCTCAAGCTTCGTGTCGTTTTGAACGATGAACGACCTATGGGTCCGTCCCAGGACACCCCGGCCTGGAAGCCGCTCGGAGCGCTCCTCGTCGAGCAGTCGTGGATCACTGCTGACGATCTCGAGGGGGCGCTCGAGGAGCAGGAGCGGACCGGCCGCAAGCTCGGCCAGATCGTGGTCGAGAAGGGCTTCATCTCGGTCGAGGGGCTGACGAAGGTCCTCCTCGAGCAGTGCGGGATCGACATGTCGACCGAGGAGGGTTTCGGATCGGGGCTCCGCGAGGAGCTCGCCCGCCGGGGAGGCCGGCGGGGGAGTGAGCCGGTGCGGTTTGAGTTCACCGCCGAGCCGGCGCCCGAGAAGAGGCGCAGGAAGAAGGAGAAGGAGGAGGCGCCGAAGCCAATGCCAGCGGCGCAGCGCTCCCGCCCCCGCCGTGGGCGCCTCGGCCGCAACCCGAACCGCAAGCCGCTCAAGCGCCTCGAGAAACTGGTCAAGGACTTCGAGCGGCAGGAGCGCGAGCTCCTCGAGACGATCACGTCGCTGCGGACGATGCTCAGGCCCATCGAGGACTGAGCAAGCGCTACGCGGCTCGGGACGCTTCTTCCTCCCCGCTGAAGATCGGGACGCGCGGGCGACGAAGCTCGCCTCCCGAGTGCTTGACCCAGGCGTACGCGACGACGACGAGCGACAACGCACCGCCGAGCGACAGCGCGAGCTGCGTCCCGCCGACCTCCATCAGCCAACCCGCGAACAGCCCGCCGATCGGCGCGAGGCCCGCAAAGGCGAACATGAAGAGGCTCATCACGCGGCCGCGCAGAGCGTCCGGCGCACGCAGCTGCAGGATCGCGCTCGTGTTCGAGACCCAGAGCGTGAAGCAGATGCCCACGCCGAAGAGGATCGCGCATGCCGGCGCGACCGACTCGACCGGCGCGAGCGCCAACAGGCCCGCGCTGAAGCCCGTTGCGCCGATCAGCAGGCCCTTCCAGCTCGCGCGGCTCCGCGCGGCTTGAACCAGCGCGCCGAGGAGGGCGCCCCCGCCGAAGAAGGCGCTCAGCACGCCGAACACCTCGGGGCCGGCGTTCAGCGTGTCCGACGCGAGCACCGGGATGATCACGTGGAAGTTGAAGCCGACGGTGCTCGCGATCGCGAGGATGGTCAGGGCCAGTCGAATCTCGGGGTTGTTCCACGCGAAGCGCACGCCCTCGGCAATCGCGGCGCCCGCGCGCGTGCGCGGGTTGCGCTTGACCTCGAAGAGCTCGTCCTTGCGCATCAGCGCGAGCGCGGTCAGGACGGCGAGGAAGGTGACCGTGTTGACCAGGAAGCAGATGCCTGTCCCGCCGAGGCCGATGATCACGCCGGCGATCGCAGGGCCGATGATCCGCGAGCCGTTGAAGAGGCCGGTGTTGAGCGCGATCGCGTTCGGCAGCTCGTCGCGGCCGACCATCTGGAAGGTGAGCGCCTGCCGGCCCGGCGCGTCGACGACGAGCGCGGTGCCGCCGAGGAACGCGAGCAGGTAGACGACCGGGATGTTCTCCCAGCCGGAGAACGCAAGCACCGTCAGCGCGGCCGAGACCGCCATTTGCGCGGCCTGCGTCGCCATCACGAGCTTGCGGTTGTCGAAGCGGTCGGCGACCACGCCCGCGTAGAGGCCGAAGAGCATGAACGGCAGGAAGCGGCAGAACGCCAGTCCACCGACGGCGAGCGGGGAGTCGGTCAGCTCGACGACGAACCAGGCGAGCGCGATGTTCTGCATCCACGTGCCGGCGAGCGAGATCACCTGGCCTGCGAAGAACAGGCGGTAGTTCCGGTGGATCCGGAGTGACTTGAAGATGCGCGCCGTCACGGCAGGAGCTTTTCGAGCGGCTCGATCGCAGCCTCGACGGCCGCGAGCTCCTGAGCCGACAACCCCTTCAACCGCTCGGCGAGCCAGATCGTCCGGCGCGACCGAACCGAGCGGAGCACCTGGTGGCCCTTCTCGGTCACGTGGAGCCCGACGCGCCTCTTGTCGCCCTCGAGCGGCTTGCGTTCGACGAGCCCCTGCTGCTCGAGCCGCGTGATCGCCTTGGAGATCGCGGCGGGAGAGATTCGCTCGGATGCAGCGAGGTCGCGGACGCCGATCCCCGGCGCGTACTTGATCGCGACGAGCAGCGAGACCTGGCCGCCGGTGACGCCGAGCGAGTGGATCTCCCGGCGAAGCTCCCTCGTCAGCCGGAGCAGCGCTGGTCGGAGCCGGTTGGCCATCTCGACTTCGTTAACCAGGGAAACGTTCACCTGGTTAACGATAGCGGAACGACGTCCGCGTCCGCGCTTCAGACGGCAGAGCAGCCTGAGCCGAGGAGGCGGCCACCGCCCGGCTCAGGCTGTGCCGTTACTCCTCGCGCCGGGGCGCGAGCTCGATGCTGACCACGGCATCGGGCCGGATCAGGCGGTTCCCAAACTTCGCCCAGACGCCGGGCTCGGGACGGTTGAGCGCGCGAACGATGTCCGCCGCACGCTGCTCGGCGATCGTCGCGGAGTCGAACCGACCGGCCCAGATCCGCTCGCCGCTGCTCAGGCGGATGAAGACTGCGACCGACTCGTCCGTCAGGACTGCCGGGGTCGGCGCCTGCACGGCCTGCGCGGGCTGCGGGGAGCTGTGCCGCGGGCGGGACCGACTGGGCCACCGGCGCGACCGGGGCGACCGGCGCGGCGACAGGCACGGGGGCCTGCGCCGGGACCGCCGCAAAGGGACGGCTGACCGGAACGCTGAGGGGCGGCTCGGTGAATGCGACCGTCGCAGCCTGAGGCTGGTACGCCACACCGGCCGTGCCAATACTGTTCACCGAGGATCCTTTCGCCGCAGATTTCGTGTTGCGAGGGCAGTGCGCGCCCTCAAGAGAGCATCGCCATTTCTTCGTATCGCCGAATCCCCCGGAGGGGGGAAGCATGCGCCGGGGTGCGTGTCCCTCGGGTTTCGGGTCAGCGCTCTTCGCGCGGCGAGACTTCGATGCTGACGACTGCGTCCGGGCGGACGAGTTGGTCGCCGAAGCGCGGCCAGACACCGGGCTCGGGACGAACGAGCGACTCGGTCAGCTGCTGCGCGTGCCGCTCGGCTTCCTCGAGGCTGTCGAAGCGCCCGGCCCAGATTCGCGCGCCGTCCTCGAGGTTGAGAAAGACGCCGACCGAGGTGTCGGACGCGGCCGGTGCAGGTGCTGCCGGGGCTTCCACGAGCTGGGCGGGCGGAGCAGGCGCCTCGACGACCGGGGCGGGTGCCGGTGCCACCGGCGCTTGGGCAACCGGGGCGGGTGGTGCCGGCGGTGGCTCGACGGGAGCGGGTGCTGCCGGCGCTTCCGCGACCGGGACGGGCGCCATCGGCGGCGGTTCGACCGGAGCAGGCGCGGACGCGGGCGGTTGTGCGACCGCGGCGGGTGGTGCGGCCGGCGCCGCCACAGACGGGTAGCTCGCCTTCGCGGTTCGAAGCGCGGAGAGCTCGTCCGCCGAGATCCAGCCACGGGAGAGCGCGATGTCCTCGACCGCGCGGCCCGTCGCGACGTTCTCGCGGAGCGCCTCGGCGAGCTGGTCGAGGGTGACGTGGCCGGCCCGAACGAGCAGGGCCTGCAGTGGCAGCGTCGCGAGTTCCTCCTGCGAAAGCGCACGCCGGTGCCCGGCCGGGACCTCGGGGGCCGCGGCAGCAGGGGTAACGGGAGGCTCGACGGGGAACGTGCTCATGGGACCGCCTAGGCGTTATCGGCAACGTTCGCGATCCGCTGCGATCACCCTTTCGAGGGACTGAATCCGCGCAGAAACGGCCGATCCGTCAGGTAATGGCAGCCGAACCGACTCCCTGGCTTCCGCTCGGCGAACTGCTCGTCGAACGTCGGTTGCTGAGCAGGCGCCAGCTCGAGCTCGCGCTCCAGGAGCATCAGCGAACGGGTCGCCGGCTCGGTGAGGTGCTCGTCTCGTACGGGTTCGTCTCCGAGCAGGCTCTGGCCTCGACGCTGCTCGAGCAGGTCGGCCTGATGGACGCGAAGCCCCCGATGCCCGAGCCGGAGCAGCTTCGCACGGCCGGTCACCTTGCTGAGGCGGCCGAGCCCGACGCCGCCGTCGTCGTGCGCGTCGAGGACCTGCGTACGTTGCGCGGGCCGGAGCAGAGCAACGTCGGCTCTGCGCTCGAGGAGAAGGTCGTCGAGTTCGAGCAGCGAAGCGACCAGATCCAGGCGAGCATCGCCGAGATCCGCGGCGTGCTCTCCGAGCTCCAGCCCTAGGCTTCGACCGAAGCGAGCGCCAGCGTCTTCTCTTCGCCGGGTGCGCGGTAGTCGTCGCCGAGCGCGTTCTGCAGCTTCTCCACGAGCTCGCCGCTGATCGCCAGTTCCTGGACGATGTCGGCGCCGCCGATGAGCTCGCCCTTCACGAAGACCTGCGGAATCGTCGGCCAGCCTGAGAGCGCGCTCAGCTCCTTGCGGTACTCCGGGTTCGGGAGGATGTCGACCGCGGCGATCGGCGCCTCGGCCGCGCGGAGCGCTTCGAGCGCGCGCATCGAGTTTCCGCACATCGCCCACTGCGGCGTGCCTTTCATGAAGAGGACGACGTCCTCGGTCTCGATGATGTCCTTGATCCGGTCGCGCAGATCGCTCATTCCGTTCCTCTCGTCGTGATTCTGAGCTCATGGATGGTGCCGTCGGCGAGCGGTGCCGCGAGCGCGTCGTAGACCAGACGGTGCTGGTCGATCAGGCTCAGGCCGTCGAAGCGGTCGGTCTGGACGACCACGTGGAAGTGATCGCCGCCGCCCGTCCGGTCGACGACGTCGAGCTCGTCGGCGCCCGGAAATGCCTGTTCCAGGAGCGCACGCAGGGGATCGGTCGCCATGCTTTGCATCGTAGCCACCGGTTTCGGGCACACGGAGCGAGATGATCGACGACGTCTTGAAGGCGATGCGGGAGCAGGTGCGGCGGGTCGCAGGGGAGCTCGACCTGCCCGAGCCGCTGCGCGGGCGGGCAGAGCCTGCGCGCTCGCTCGATGAGCTCCAGGCCGAGCTCGACTCGCTCGTCGGGCTCGAGACGGTGAAGGAGCAGGTACGCGCGCTCGTCGCGTTCCTCCAGGTGCAGTCGCGACGACTCGAGCACGGCCTGCCCGAGGTCGCGACCTCGCAGCACCTCGTCTTCCTCGGGAACCCCGGCACCGGCAAGACGACGATCGCGCGATTGCTCGCGGAGATGTATCGCGCTATGGGCCTGCTCCGACGGGGGCATCTCGTCGAGGTCGATCGCGCCGGGCTCGTCGGGCAGTACGTGGGGACGACCGCGATCAAGACCGACCGCGCGATCAAGCGCGCCCTCGACGGCGTGCTGTTCGTGGACGAGGCGTATGCGCTCGCACCGGATGCGGTGATGCAGGACTTCGGGCCCGAAGCGGTCGAGGCGCTGCTCAAGCGGATGGAGGACTACCGTCACCGGCTCGTCGTGATCGTCGCGGGTTACCCGCGCCCGATGGAGCGCTTCCTCGACTCGAACCCGGGGTTGCGCTCGCGGTTCTCGCGCGAGATCGTCTTCCCCGACTACACGACCGACGAGCTGCTCGCGATCACGCGGCGCTTCGCCGGCGAGAGCGAGTACCGGCTGACCGAGGAGGCGGAGGCCGCGCTGCGGCGCACGTTCGACGCGGCGCAGCGCGGGGAGGGTTTTGGCAACGCGCGCTACGCGCGCACGATCTTCGAGCAGGCGCTGAACGCACAGGCGCTGCGCCTCGCAGGGGTGTCAGGGCGGGCGCTCGAGCAGCTCGACGCCGAGGAGTTGATGCGGCTCGAGGCGGACGACGTCGTCGGCGCCGCGCGGGCGCTCGGTGAGGGAGCGGAGCTGCCGCCGCGAGCGGCGTGGTTCCGCCGCCGCCGCGCGTCCTAGGCGGCCACGCGCTCCGGCAGGACGGGTCTGCCTCCTACCGGGGTCAGACCCCTTGACGCGCGAACGCGCTCTGCGAGCGAGAACTTCGCTCGCCCGCCACTGCCGGGGTCAGACCCCGGAAGTTGTCAAGTCGCTTCTGGGGACAGCGCTTCGCGGACCAGGGCTGTCGAAGTGGGCGATCAGCTGCTCGCTCTCGCCCAGCAGCCGGCCCTCGGTGAGCACGCCCGAGCGCACGCCGCGCTGGACGCGCTCGACGAGCGCCGTGTCCTCGCGTCCGACCTGGTCGTCGAGCTCGAGCAGCTCACGGATCCATGCCTCGTCCTCGCCCGGCGCGAAGAAGTAGTCGAGGAACCCGCGCGAGCGCTCCGGTCCCTCCGGCCACACCGGCCCGATCGAGAGGTTCGGCCGACCCGGGTACACGTTCACCTTCACGTTCGGCCAGAGGAAGTGGAACTGGCCGGCGGCGCCGTTCCCCCGCGCGTGCAGTAGCTGCGAAGAGTGCCAGCGGTGCCGCTGCAGCACGTACTCGCCGGGCGACACGTCGACGACCGCGCTGAAGCCTGGGTGCGCGACCGCGCAGTGGTAGCACTCGAGATAGTTCTCGCAGGCGACCTTCCAGTTCGACTCGAGGGAGTACTCGACGCGATGGTGGAACTCGAGCCCGTCGAGCGGCAACGCGCCTCGTAGCTCGCCCAGCGTCTCCGCGAGCGAGTCGCCCTCGGCCGCCGGGTTGACGAAGACGAACGGCCCCCACGTCTCGACCCGGAGCGGCAGGAGCCCGAGCTCGTCGCGCGGCGCCGTCTCGCCCGAGCGCGGCGCAGCGCGAAGCGCCCCGTCGAGCCCGTACGTCCACGCGTGGTAGGGACACTGGAGCGTCTCCCGCGTGCCCTCGCCGTCCGCGAGCACGGAGCCGCGGTGCCGGCAGACGTTCAGGAACGCCCTGAGCTCGCCGTCCCTGGCCCGCGTGACGACGACCGGCACGTCACCGGCGCGGCCCGCGAAGTAGGAGCCCGGCTCGGCCACCTGACCCAGGTGTCCCACGTACTGCCAGGTGCGCCGGAAGATCGCGTCCTGCTCGCGGTGCAGGATCTCAGGATCGAAATACCAATTCCAGGGGAGTGTCTGCTCCACGGAACAGACGATATAAGTGTCCAGTGAAACCGCGGCTCCTCATCGCAGCGGCACTGGCCGCGCTCCTCGTGGCTCCGGCCGCGACGCCCGCACCCTTCAGCTCGATCCGGATCGCCGCCTACTACTCATGGTTCCCCGAGGGCTGGACCCACGGCCAGATGGACCCGTTCACGCACTACCGGCCCTCGCTGGGCTACTACGACGCCGGCCGCCCGAGCGTGATCGACCGGCACATCCGGGCGATGAAGTGGGGTCGAATCAGCGCAGCGACGTACTCGTGGTGGGGCAAAGGCAGCCAGACGGATACGCGCTTCGCCGCCTATCTCGCCGCCGGTGGGAAGCTCGGCTTCCAGTGGGCGATCTACCACGAGCTCGAGGGCTACGGCGACCCCTCGGTGGAGTCGATCCGCGCCGACCTCGAGTACATCCGCGACACGTACGCGTCGAGCCCGGGCTACCTGAAGCTCGGCGGACGCCCCGTCGTCTTCGTCTACGGCGACGCGGACGACGGCAAGAACTGCGGCTCCGCGACGCGCTGGGCGGCGGCAAACCAGACCGTCGGCGCGTACCTCGTCCTCCGTACCTTCAAGGGCTACCGCGCGTGCGAGGCGAGCATCGACGGCTGGCACCCGTACTCGGCGAACAAGAACGAGTTCGATCTCTTCCCGTTTGCGTACTCCATCTCGCCCGGCTTCTACTTCGCGAAGGACAGCCGTCCCATGCGCCGTCGTAGCGTCCGCTCGTGGGCGAGGATGGTGCACCGCATGGTCGACTCGCCGGCGCAGTTCCACTTCGTGATCAGCTTCAACGAGTGGGGCGAGGGAACGGCGATCGAGAGCGCCGTCCAATGGTCGAGCCCATCAGGGTACGGCCGTTACCTCGACGTCCTGCACGCGGTCCAGACGCGCTGAGCGTTCCCCGCGGCGCTCGAGTGGTGGCGCCAAGTGCCCGGCGGCGCCGACGGGCTCGATCGGTTGCCGCGCCTCGTCGCCGAATGCGTGGGCGAGTGGTCGCTGTGGCACGACTGCTCCTCTAGGCTACGACCGTGCCGGAGGCCGAGCTCGAGCAGACCGAGGACGGCGCCGTTCCGAAGAGCGCCGGCTGGTTCGTGGTGAACGCACGCGACGCGCGCTGGATGCATCACGACGTCATGGGCTCGGCGGTCACTTTCGAGGGCGATGCGAAGTTTCCCGAGCTCGGGATCAACATCGGCGTCGGACAGCCGGGGCAACCGGCGTCCATGTACCACGGCGAGAACGCGCAGGAGGACTTCCTCATCCTCGCGGGCGAGGCCGTGCTGGTGATCGAGGGCGAGGAGCGGCGGCTCAAGCAGTGGGACTTCGTGCATTGCCCGCCGATGACCGAGCACGTGATCGTGGCATCCGGCGACGAGCCGTGCATAGTGCTCGCGGTCGGCACCCGGCCGGAGGGGTTCGGGCGGGCGGTCGAGATCGTGTACTCGAGGAACGAGATGGCCGCTGCGCACGGTGCGAGCGTCGAGGTCGAGACGAGACTGCCGCAGGAGGCGTACGCCCCGTACGGACGGCCGTCGCACGGACGCTACCGCGAGGGCGACCTGCCCGATTGACGCTTTCGCCGGTACCCTCGACGGGTGCCGCTCCGCAAAAACATCCGCAACGTCGCGATCGTCGCTCACGTCGATCACGGCAAGACGACGCTCGTCGACGCCATGCTCTGGCAGGCCGGCTCATTTCGTGCGAACCAGGACGTCAACGAGCGCGTGATGGACTCGATGGACCTCGAGCGCGAGAAGGGGATCACGATCCTCGCGAAGAACACCGCAGTCCGCTACGGCGACGTCAAGGTCAACATCGTCGACACGCCCGGGCACGCCGACTTCGGCGGTGAGGTCGAGCGCGCCCTGACGATGGTCGACGGCGTGCTGTTGCTCGTCGACGCGAGCGAGGGGCCGCTGCCGCAGACGCGCTTCGTCCTGCGCAAGGCGCTCGAGGCGCGGCTGCCGGTGGTCCTCGTCGTCAACAAGGTCGACCGGCCCGACGCGCGCCTCGAGGAAGTCGTGAACGAGGTGTACGAGCTCTTCCTCGACCTCGACGCCGACGAGAGCCAGATCGAGTTCCCGATCGTCTACTCGAACGCGCGGGCCGGGAAGGCGGGGCTCGAGGCCGACGCGCTCGCCGACGACCTGCGGCCGCTGTTCGAGACGCTGCTCGAGCGGATCCCGCCGCCGCTCTACGAGGCGGGCCATCCGTTGCAGGCGCACGTGACGAACCTCGACGCCTCGCCGTATCTCGGCCGGCTCGCGCTCTGCCGTGTCCGCGAGGGGACGATCCGCAAGGGGCAGCAGGTCGCGTGGTGTCGTGCCGACGGTCGGATCGAGCGCGTGAAGGTGACGGAGCTCTTCGTGACGGAGGCGCTCGACCGCGTCGACGCCGAGGAGGCCGGGCCGGGCGAGCTGATCGCGGTCGCGGGCATCCCCGAGGTCACGATCGGCGAGACGCTCGCGGACCCCGACGACCCGCGCCCGCTGCCGGTGATCATGATCGACGAGCCGAGCCTCTCGATGACCGTCGGCACGAACACCTCACCGCTCGCGGGCCAGGACGGCACGCGCCTGACCGCGACGATGGTCAAGGTGCGCCTCGACCAGGAGCTGGTCGGCAACGTTTCGCTTCGCGTGCTCCCCACCGAACGGCCGGACGCGTGGGAGGTGCAGGGTCGCGGCGAGCTTCAGCTCGCGGTGCTCGTCGAGCTGATGCGCCGCGAGGGCTTCGAGCTCACGGTCGGCAAGCCGCAGGTCGTCACGCGCGAGATCGACGGCAACGTCCACGAGCCCGTCGAGAGGCTCGCGATCGACGCGCCGGAGGACTACGTCGGCGTGATCACGCAGCTGCTCGCGCTGCGCAAGGGGCGCATGGAGCACATGGTCAACCACGGCACCGGCTGGGTGAGGATGGAGTACCTCGTGCCGGCGCGCGGGCTGATCGGCTTCCGGACCGAATTCCTGACCGAGACGCGCGGGACCGGGATCCTCCACCACGTCTTCGAGGGCTACGAGCCCTGGCACGGCGAGTTGCGTACGCGTCCGACCGGCAGCCTGGTCGCCGACCGCCGCGGTCCGACGACCGCGTTCGCACTCTTCAACCTCCAGGAGCGGGGCCAGCTCTTCGTCGCGCCGGGCGTCGAGGTGTACGAGGGGATGGTCGTCGGGGAGAACGCCCGTGCCGAGGACCTCGACGTGAACCCCACGAAGGAGAAGAAGCTCACCAACATGCGCTCCTCGACCTCCGACGAGCTCGTGCGCCTGATCCCGCCTCGCCCGCTGTCGCTCGAGCAGGCGCTCGAGTTCATCCGCGAGGACGAGTGCGTGGAGGTGACGCCGTCGAACGTTCGCCTCCGCAAGGTGGAGCTGACGGCGCAGAAGCGCGCGACCGTGGCGTCGCGGAAGGCCCGCGGTCTGGCCGCGGTTTAGCGGTCGTCTAGGATCGTCCCATGCGAGCGGGGTCGCTCAGACTCGTTTTGCGGGTCTCGTTCTTGGCGCTCGCTGCGTCCCTGCTGCTGTCTGCCGGCGCGCCTGCCGCGAGCTTGCCCGACTACCGCTGCTGCTTCCGGCTCGACGCGCTCATGACCGGGCGGCTCGACACTGTGTACGACGACAAGCCCGGCAAGCCCAGCGACGACGAGCGGGCGACCTGGACCTTCATGACCAGCGAGCTGCTCGTGTACTCCGTCACGGGAGGTGGCCCGCGGCTGCAGCGTGCATCGTCACGTCGGGGGGGACCCTGGCCGCAAACCGACGGCCCCGGCGTCGCCTTCGGCGTGGGTCGCGTGACGACGCATGACCGCACGCGTGGCACGTGCGACAGCGAAGACTCGAGCCGCGTCTACACAGTCGCGCCGAACTTGATGAACCGTTTCTACAGAGGGCCGCAGGGTCGCCATCTCAGGGTCGAGGTGGGGCGTGCCGTCGCCGACATCGGAGGGAAAGCAGACAGGGCGTGCGACCAGACTCAACACGGCGTGAGGACCGGTCCTCTCGACGGGCTCAGCGCGGGCGGGCCCACGTCGCACCTGCTCGTTCCGCCGACGCGCGCTCAGTTCGCGACGCTCAAGTCGCGGAAGATCCGGCGCGTGCGCAGATTCGGCAAGGACGTCGTCCACAATCCGATCCTCAGCACTCTGATCCCGCACAAGACGACGGGCTTCGTGCTCGTCGAGGTGTGCATCACGCACGTCTCTCCCGCTCGGGTCAAATCCGAGGCGGCAAAGATCCGCGCCCTCGTCGGCAAGGCGCCGACGCCGGTCAGCTCGCTCCGCTGCGGCTAGCCGCGCTCTACGTCGGCGGCACGATCCGAACACCTCGGTTGAACGCGAGGTAGCGGTGCTGCATGAAGTGCGCGGTCGCCGTCATGCGCAGCTCGATCGGGCGCGCGGTGGCGCGGTCGAACGTGCCTGTGAACCAGGCGGGCACGCCGGGGTCGAGCCACGAGAGCGTGACGCGGCGCGGCGTGCTGCGCAGCACGTAGGCGTTCGCGCTTCGCGTGCCCCACGGCGACAGAGGCTGCGGCAGGAGCGTCGAGGCCGACTGCTTCCACGGAGCCCCCACCTTCGGGCGGTCCCAGCGCGTTCGGCCGATCACGATACCGCCGGCCCCGGCGCGGATCGCGTACTCGAGCTTGTTCGGCGCCTCGAGCTTCCACGTCGTGAGGATCGAGTGCCCGGGGCCGGAGGAAAGCCGTTCGACGAAAAGGACCGAGCGCAAACCGCGGAACGCTCGAGTCGCGCGTGCGAGGAACGCGCTGCCGCTCGCGGGAACCCAACGCCCCGGCAGCGGAAAGGCGATCGACCGGAACGCCCCGGCGCCGGTGATGTTCACGCCGAAGCGGGTCGGCGTGCGAACCGGCAGCGACGCCGAGTAGCAGCCTTGGCCGCACTGGCGCGCCGCACTCGACGCACTGCTCGTCGCGGTGCCGGCGATGAGCTCGACGTCGAGCCCGTCGACGCTTCCGCCCGTGCCGATGATCGTCGCCATCAGGCGCAAGGGCATTCCCGGCCGGACCGCGAGCGCGACCGCGAGCTCGCGCGAATCGCGCGCGAGCACGACGTACCCGCGCGGGGGCAGGACCGCCGGCGCAGGCTCGCGGACGGCGTTCGGAGCGGCGGGTGCGTCGTTGCCGTCTCGGAGCGCGAAGAGCGCGACCGGAGCGGCCGCCGCGACGATCACCAGCAGCGTCAGGAGTCGGTGCACGGATCCATGCTGCCTAAGAAGAGACAGGGCCCGCACAGCGTGAGCTGCACGGGCCCGCCGCACGACCTAGGTGACTTTCAGCGTCCCCTTCATGCCGCCTGCGGCATGACCGGGGACGGTGCAGAGATACGGCTTCGAGCCCTTGCTCAGCGTGACCTTGAACAGGACCGTCTTGCCCTTGCCGACCATCTTGGACTTCTTGCCCGCGATCTTGAAGTCGTGCGGGAGCGCGCCCTTGTTGACGAGCTTGAACGTCACGACACCGCGAGGAACGGTCCGCTTCGAGAGGATGAACTTGAACTCCTTCATCGTCACGGTGACGGTTGTTGCGTTCTGTGACGTCGCCTTCGTCGAAGCGACGGGTGCGTAGCTGAGTGCGGCGAGCGCTGTCACCAGCGCGAGCGCGAACCAACGTGCTTTCATCGATTGACCTCTCCCTCGGAACTGGGACATCTCCGCACCATTGTTACCGGACTTTGCGATCTCTGCAGGAGGAGGGTCTGACGAAACAGGCGCTGTGCCGCCGGGCCGCGCTGGGCGGCGCGATGCGGCGTCCTCAGTCGCGCCCGTTTCCAGTGGATACGAACGCTCCCTGCGTCCTTGCCTCGCACCACCCAGCGCACCCCGACGACGAGGCCTGTTCCGCCAGACCCTCCTAGCGAGGCAGCCGGAGCCGCAGCAGTCCCTGGGGAGCCTGGGCTCCGGGTGACGCGGGGAAGAGGCTGGGCGTCACCGCGCGGCCCGGACCGGCCACCGCTCGGGAGAACACCGGCCCTCGGTCCATCCAGAACGAGACGGCCTTGCCCCTGGCCGAGGCGGGCAGGACGAGTCGGAACCTGCCCCTCGAGTCGGGCCAGGTCGCGGAGACCGGCTGCACGGTGCGGCCGCCGCTCGCGACGCCGATCATCAGCGCGTCGTACACGCCCCCGACGTACGAGCCGACGTCGGACGACGACATCTGCCCGCCCCCGGTCGGGAGCTTGATGTCGAGCGTTGCGCTGCGAAGGCGCTTGAACGAGACGTTTCTGCCGCCGGGGAACGCGTACGAGGTGTCCCCGAGCGTCACCTGAACCTGCAGCGGCACCGGGTCTGCACCCTCCTCGTCGGAGGCGGTGTAGAACGAGCTGTAGTTGCCCTGGGCGTCGCTCGGTTCCGAGAACGTCCAGAAGTCGCGGTCGAGCGTGCGCGTGACGACCACAGCGTTCTGCACCGGGCGGCCGGCGGAGTCCGTGAGCTTGCCGGAGAGCATGTAGGTGAAGAGCACCGCCGGCGGCGGCGCAGTGCCGCGCGCGAGCGTCGCGCGGCCGGTGACGAGCACGTTGCCGTTCGCGAGCCGCTGCGCGCGCACGTCGCCGATGCGGTAGGCGACGTTGATCCCGCCCTTCGCGGCGAGCACGGCGGTGCGGTCAGCAGTGGAGAGCCTGCGTCCGCGCACGGTGGCTCGCGACGCACCGACGACCGTGACCACGTGCCGCTTCGGCGTCGTCACGTCGGCGCGGTAGCGGAAGCGTCCCTGCGCATCGGTGAGGCTCAGGAGCTGGTAGCGGTCGACGCGGATTCGCGCGCCGCGAACGGGAACGCCGCGCAGAAGGAGACGACCGACGACGATCTGCTCGTTCGACCCGGTCGCCTGCCAGCGGCGGACGAACGGTCGGCTGCTGACCGAGATCGTGGCGCCCGACGCCGCGCGCGCCGGCGTCGCCGCGCGTGCCGGTGCCGCAGCCGCGAGCGGCGAGCCGAGCAGCACAGGCGGAGGCGTCGATACGCCCGCTGTCTGACGGAGCGCCGGCAAGTTGGTCGGCGGCGGAGACTGCTGCTTCGAGCCGTCGAGGCCGAACACCTGGATCCTCGTCGCCGTCCCGCCGTTGGAGGAGGTTGGCGTTCCGCCTACGGTGATCGCGATGTACTGCTTTCCGCCCGCCGTGTAGACCGACGGCCCCGCCGCGATCTGGAAGCCGGTCTGGAACGTCCAGAGCACCTTCCCCGTGCGCGTCTCGAACGCGCGCAGCACACCGTCGCCGCCGCCGGCGAACCCGAGGCCGCTCGCCGTCGTCGTCACGCCGCCGCGCTCAGGCTCCGGCGTGCGGAACTTCCAGACGCGGCGGCCCGTGTTGACGTCGATGGCGCTGATCGAGCCGTGGTTTCGCCAGCCCGGCAGCAACGTCCCGAAGTCGCCGTTCGCGAGGCCGAGGAAGATGTCGCCGACCAGCTTGCGCTGCTTCTGCGTCGGCGTGAGCTTCTTCTGGATCATCACGCCCGCCGTCTCGGCCGCGGCGTTGATGATCAGGTTCGTCGCCGGGTCGTACGAGGCGGGTGAGTAGTTCAGCCCACCGATCGCCGCGGGGAAGACCGCGACCGGCTGTCCCGGCTTGAGCGACGGATGCTCGACGCGGTCGAGCACCTTGACGCGCTGGTAGATCGGGCTGCCGGTGCGCGCGTCGTACGCGAACCAGACGCCTTCCATCGTCGCCACCGAGACGATGCGGCGCCGCTTGCCTCCGACCCTCGCGTTGTAGACGAGCGGCGGCTGCGCGGTGTCGTAGGCCCACTCGTTGTGAGCCATCTGCTGCCGCCACCACTTCTGTCGTCCGGTCATCAGGTCGACCGCGATGAGCGAGTCGGTGCGCGGCGCCGGGCCGGGGCGGAGGCTCGGCTGGTAGAGCGGCGTCGCGGAGCCGGTGCCGAAGTAGACGGTGTTCGTCGTCGTGTCGACCGTGACCGGCGTCCAGACGGCGCCGCCGCCGACGAGCCGGCCGCGCTTGCGCCACTCGGTCTGCGGCGGCGGGATCGTCCAGTACGGGTTCGCCCAGGCGGGCGTGAGGTTCGTGCGCCAGGCCATCACGAAGCCGCGGATCCCGTACTCCGAACCTGCTGCGCCCATCAAGATCCGGCCCTTCGCGCAGATCGGCGCGCTCGTCTGCCCGTACCCGTAGTTCGACGACGCGCCCGGAACGGCGGAGTCCACGGGCACGCGCGCGAGGAGGCGACCGGTCGCCGCGTTCAATGCCACCAGGTGCATGTCGAGCGTCGCGAGGAACAGGCGGCCGCCGCAGTACGCGACGCCGCGGTTCGCGCGGATGCCGAAGTTCGCGAACAGCGCGGTGTTCGCAGGCTTGTAGCGCCAGATCACGCGGCCCGTCGCACCGTCCATCGCGAAGACGTTGTTGTCGGCGGTCGTCACGTAGATCCGGCCGTTGACGATGAGCGGATATGCCTGCTGACCCCGGAGGATTCCGGCGTCGATCGCGCGGAAGTCGACGTTGAAGACACGCCCGAGCCGGTCGATGTTCGCCCTCGTGATCTGCCGGAGCGGCGAGTGCCGGTTCTGGTCGAGCGTGCGTCCCCACGTGAGCCAGTTGCCCGACGCCGAAGGCGTCGCGCCGACCGCAGGCCCGGTGCCCGAGGGTGTGACGGTCAATGTCGCGGCGATCGCAGCGACGAGCAAGGCCACGACGAGGGGTCTCTGCATGCTCTCCTTACTTACCCGAACGCCGGGCTCGAATCAGTCTAGAGCCGTCACGTTGCGGCCTCAAGAGAAATGCCAGGGGCAGGAGGCTCATCGCAGCGGCGTACGGGGCAAGGGGGATCGTGCGCTGCCGGATTCCCTGAGCTTCGGTCTCCCCGCTCCCGAGTGCGCTGCGGACCCGCGCTTCGGCGGCGCCCAGCTCGTCCTCGCCGAAGCTCGCGCCGCCTGCCGCCAAAGCCAGCCGGTCGAGGTCACGGCCGCTCTCCTCGCGCGGGAAGTAGGCGGCCTCCGGGCGGCCGGAGGGCCGGTAGACGCGCTCGCCCGGCCGCCACACGTGCACGAGGATCAGCGAGATCCCGCGGCCGGAGCGAAGCGCCCGCGCCAGACCGGCGACGTCGTACGCGCGCGACTCGCCGTCGGTGAGCACGACGAGAAGCCGCCGCTCGAGCGGAGGCCGAGTAGTACCCCTGCGTGGCGAGGTCCGCGAGCGGGGCGAGCGTCGTCGCGTTCACGTTCACCTCCTGCGGAGGCGGCCGCTCGATTCCGATGGCGCGCTCGACGGTCGCGTCGAACGCCGCGACGTCGGCGACCGGCAGCAGGTTGGGGAGGGCACGGTCGGTGAGCGTTCCGACACCGGTCGCGACGTCGTCGAGCGCAAAGCGCAGGCGCGTCGCCGCCTCCTTCGCGCGCGCGAGCCGGTTCGGTGCGCCGGGGCTCGCCGCGGCAGCCATCGAGCGTGACGTGTCGATGATGAACATCGCCTGAGCGTCCGTTCGCACACGCGCCGTTTCTGGCGCGCGGAGCGCGGGCTGCGCCGCGGCGAGGCCGAGCAGCGCGGGCACCGCGGCGAGCGCGGCAATGAGTCGCTCGGGGTGCTCCGCCGCGCGGTCGAGCGAGGCGGAGGAGCGCGCGGGCCGCGGCGACCCGCCGTTCGCCGAGCAGCAGCCCGCCGAGCGGCAGGAGCACGGCGAGCACGAGCAGCCCGCCAAGGGGGGTCAGGAAGGTGAAGGTCGTCGTGCCCGTCAATAGCCCTGTCCCGGCGTACCGGTTCCGGCGCCGCGCCGACCGCTGCCGCGCGGCCCCGCTGCGGGGTTCGGCCCACGCCGCACGCCTTCCGCCTCGAGCAGGGTGAGCAGGAGCTCGAGGTTGTACTTCGCCGCCGTGTTCCCGGAGTCGCGCCGGACGGCGTTCTCGAACGCTGAGAGGCTCCGCTCGACGGGCGTCGCCCGCCGGCCGCTCGTCGAGTCGCTGAACGCGAGGATCCCGAGCAGGTCGAAGGCCTGCGACGCCTGGGCCGCTGCGCCTTCGCCGGCCGCGACCTCTGCGAGCGCGGCTTCGGCGGCTCCTCGCACGCGCGGCCGCGCGAACCCTCGCGCCTGATCGGCGGCACGGAACGCGGCGACGCCGCGCCTCAGCGCTCGGTCGTCGTCCACCTCGAGGACGCCGCGCGACACGCCGGACGGGAGCAGCGTCGAGGTGTCCCAGTCGGGTGCGGGCTGCGCCGCGAGTTGGAAGCGCAGGTCGTCGGCGCGCATCGTGTCGCGCCACGCGCGCACGTCCGCCGCGAGCAGCGCGAGAACTGCTGCGAGGACGAGCGCTGCCGCCGCGGCAACGACGCGCGACGTTCTCATGCAGCTCCCTCCGCGCGCGGGCCCCTTGCCCACGTGAGGCGCGCCGACCAGAGCTCGTATGCGCCGAGCAGCAGCGCGACTCCGAGCGCGACGACGCCGAGCGTGAGCGGGAAGGAGCTCCGCGACGTGCTCTCCGCGCGCTCACCGCGCAGACTCGCCGGCGTGTACGAGCCCCAACCGCGCACGAGCCGGCGGTAGAGCTGCTCGTCACCCGGCGCGGCGTTCAGCGCGACGATGTCGAGCGGAATGCCTTCGCGGCGGTACGCGAGCGCCAGGCTCGTCACCTTCGGGACGTCGGCGGGATCGTCGTCGAGGTCGCTGATGAGGAGCACCGCAGGCTTCTGCGCAGGCGCTTCGTCGATGATCACGCCGCGGGCGAGCTCGAGCCCGGTCGAGATCTTCGTGCCGGCGCTGAACGAGTTCGTCCACGGGTTCACCGGAAAGGTCGGCAGGAACCCGGACGTGCGCGCAGGTCGCAGGGTGAAGTAGCGCGTGAGCGGTCGAAGGGCTTCCGACGGAGTCCCGGGCGGGAACGCCTCGTATGCGGTGTCGGAGAAGACGACGAGCCCGAAGCGTCCACCTGACGAGGTGAGCTCGCGCAGCGCGGCGCCGATGCGCGCGTACGTGTCGGTCGAGATGCTCGCCGAGAGGTCGAGCACGATGATCCCGTTCGAACGCGTCGGCAGCAGAGTCGTCTCGCGCACCTCCGGATGGCGCCCGAGCAGGATCGCCGCGACCGCGAGCGCGAGCAGCAGCACGGCGGCGCTCGTGCGGACGAGCGTCGTGCGGCGCGCCAGCGGAAGCAGGCCTCGCACGTCGGCGAACGGGATCGCGCTCGGCCTCACCGGACCGACACCGTCCGCTCGACCTCTTCCACGAGCGACTCGAGGCCTGTCGGCGACGGCTCGGCGCGGCCCCACGCCAGCCTCGCTGCCGCAGGTGCGAGTCGGCGGCCGCCGTTCGGGTCGAACGCGAGCACCCGGGCGAGGAGCGCCAGCGCCCTACGCCGGTCGTCGGGCCCTCGCGACGCGGATGCACGCGCGAGGTCGAGGGCACGCGCGAGCGTCGAGCGGAAGCGGGCGCGTTCGAGCAAGAGCCTGCGACGACGCGAGACCTCTCGAGCCAAGAGCGCGAACGCGCCGAGCGCGAGCAAGACGGCGACGAGCGTGAGAGCCGCGGCGACCGCCCCTGGTTCCAGGCGATACGAGACGGCGGGTAGAGCGATCTCCTGCCGCCACGGCGGCGGGTCGCTCGCGAGCGCGGCCGGCGCAACGCGCGAGACCACGTGGACCCGCGGCCAACTCTCGTTGTACGTGACGAGGTTGTCGCTGCTCGGTGCCGTGTGAACCTGAAGCTTCGGAAGCGCTATCCCGCCGGGCTGCGGCAGGCACGCCTCCACGAGGCACTGCAACGTGTAGCGCCGTTCGATCGAGGTCGTCTGACCGCTGTCCGAGCGCGACTCCTGAGGCTGGCCGACGAGCGAGAACGGGGCAAAGTCCGCCTCGATCCGAACCGCGTCCGGATCGAGCTGCCGACGATTCACGAGGACCTCGGCGCGCGCCGTGACAGGGTCCCCGAAGAAGAGAGGGCTCGGCGCGATCGATGTCGAGATCGCGACATCGCCCCGGGGCGCCGGCGCATCGTCGCCGCTACCACCGAGCATCGCGACGAGCACCAACGCGACGACAACCGCTGCGGCGAGACCCGCGACAGCGAGCAGGCGTCCGCGTCTCACCGGCCGCGCCTCCGCCCCTGCCGCCGGAGCTCCGCCCACGCGAGGAACTCGCGGTCGATTGCGAGCGGGTCGCTCGTGCCGACGACGACGGGATCCAGCCCGATGCCGCGCAGCTCCGAGAGCAGCCGTCCGAGCCGCGCCTCGTTGGCGGCACGGAGCTCACGCGCCTCCGAGGCGGAGACCCGAGCAGTGAGGACGCGCCCGGTCCCCGGCTCCGCGAACGGCACGGTCACCGACCGGAGCTCGGGGAAGCTCTGCTCCCAGACGGGGTCCTGCACGATGACCGGGACGACGTCCCAGCGGAGAGCGCGGGCGTGCAGCCACGCCTCGAGTCGCGGGGGCGAGAGGAAGTCGGAGACGACGAAGACGAAGCTCCCCGACGGCAGGTCGGCGCGCAGCCGGGCGAGGTAGTCGAGGCCGCGCTCGACGTTGTCCTCCGGCGCATCGAACGCGAGCGTCCCGAGCCGCTCCTCGACCTCCCAGCGGCGGCGCCGGCTCCTCGGCGGAAGCCAGAACGGAGCACCCTCCCGTCCGGTGCTGCCGGCGAAGTCGATGTACCCGATCTCGCCGCGTGCGGCGAGCGCGCTGACGACGATCGCGTCGGCGACCGCCGAGACCGCCGTCGGGCTTCGAGAGCCATGGGAACTCCGGCGGATAGAGCGCCATCGCCGGTCGCCGGTCGCAGAGCACGACGACGCGCGGCGCCTCCTCGGCGTACTTCTCACGGACGACGAAGACGTCGCCGTCGTGGGCAGACGAAAGGCGGGCGGACGCGTACCAGTCGATGGTGGACACCGGGTCGCCCGGCGCGTACTCGCGCGAGCCTGCGACGTCGGAGCCGGGTCCGCGGCGGAGGCTGCGCTGCTCGCCGAACGGGATCCCCGCCACGCGCCGCCGCGGCACGAGCGGAAAGGTCCGGCGCGGCGTCTCGCTCACGCGTCGACCGCGCGAGGCGCGGAGCGTTCCTCTTCCCAGTCGGGCTCGGGCCGCGGCGCGAGCTGGAGGCAGCGGTCGCGGATCTGGCCGAGCGCCTCGTCGCGAGTCTGCATCCGCGTCTCTGCGAGGAATGACGGCGTGAGGATCAGCCGGTGGCCGAGCACGGGCAGAAACAGCAGCTCCAGATCCTCCGACGTGACGTAGTCGCGGCCGTGCAGGAGCGCCCAGGCGCGCGCCGTCTGGTCGAGCGCGAGGGTGCCGCGGAGCGACGCTCCGATCTCGACGCCTTCGACGTGACGCGTCGCGCGGACGAGCTGGACGATCCAGCGCTCGAGGATCTCGGCGAGGTAGACGTCCTCGACCGCAGCGTGCAGCTCGGCGAGATCGGCCGCGGTCACCACCGGTCTGAGATCGGCGAGCGGGTGCCCGCCGCGCTGCTCGCGCATGATCAGGAGCTCCTGCTCCTCGTCGGGGTAGCCGAGCGCGGTCTTCAGGAAGAAACGGTCGAGCTGCGCTTCCGGCAGCGGAAACGTGCCCTCCTGCTCGATCGGGTTCTCGGTCGCGATCAGGAGGAAGGGCGGCGGCAGTGGGCGCGATACGCCGTCGACCGTGACCTGCCGCTCCGCCATCGCCTCGAGCAGCGCCGACTGTGTCTTCGGCATGGCCCGGTTGATCTCGTCGACGAGGACGACGTTGGCGAAGATCGGCCCGGGGCGGAACTCGAACTCGCGGGTCTTCTGGTTGTAGATCGCGAGTCCCGTGACATCGGTCGGCTGCAGGTCGGGCGTGCACTGGATGCGTGTGCCGACGGCGCCCTCGACGCTTTGGGCGATTGCACGCGCGAGCACGGTCTTCGCGGTGCCGGGGACGTCCTCGAAGAGCACATGGCCGCCCGAAGCGAGCGCGGCGAGCACGAGCCGGATCTCCTCGCGCTTGCCGTGGACGACCGTCTCCACGTTCGCGAGCAGGCGCGCGGCGACGTCGACGGCGCGCTCGAACCGGACGCCGACCGGCTGTTCGTCGATCCCTGGCGCGGTCACTCCACCCATCCTACGGAGCCGCGCCGGACCCTAGTTGATGGTGAAGTACCCCTTCATCCGCGGGTTGTTCCGGTCCGCCGGCGCGATGCTTCGGTACTGCAGCTTCCCGCGGTAGTCGAGATAGAGCAAGAGGATCCTGGCTCTGCTCCCCGGCTTGATGATGCCGGTGGACAGCCCCGCCTTGTGCAGGACCACGACCTTGTCGGCGCCGACGGTGAAGGTGTGCAGCTTCTTCCCGACGTTGCGGACGATGAAGCGGCTGGCGGTGCCGCGTAGGCCGACCTTCGGGTTCACGACGATCCCCGTGTCCCTGAGCGTCACATTGACGTCGATGATCTCGGTGGGCTCGGTCGTCGTGGGGCGCGCCGCGCCCTGCGCCGCCGACATGAGCACGGCGAGCGATGCGAGCAGGCCGAGAGCGGCGATGCGAGCGGTCATGCGGCGATAGGGTAGCACCGCTTTTGGCTTCGATCCCGTCACGGATCGCTCCGTTGGCGGCTGCCTCGGCGCTCGTCGCGGGCCTGCTCTGCGGTTGCGGGGGGAGCGGTGACGACGCGGTCTGGCGGCTCCCGAACAGCGGCCTCGAGGGGACGCGCGCCGCTGCCGGATCCGTCGATCGACGCAGGCAACGTCGCGTAGCTCGAGGTGCGGTGGCGCTTCGCCTTCACCGCGCAACCGAGCTTCTCGGGGATCTTCGCTTCGACACCGGTGGTCGATGACGACACGGTCTACGCGCAGGATCTGCGGAGCAACGTGTTCGCGCTCGACCGGTCGACGGGCGCACTGCGGTGGGCGCATCGCTACCACGCGCGGAACGACGGGCCGAACGGCCTCTCCGTCGACGGTGAGAGTGTCTACGGCGCGACCGACTCCGACGCGTTCCGCCTCGACGCGGAGACGGGCGAGGAGCGTTGGCGTCGCCACCTGACGGGCGCCAGCGAGCAGTTCGTCGAGGTCGCGCCGGTGATCTGGAAGGACCTCGTGTTCCTCAGCACGGTCGGCTTCCCCCCGTCCGGTAGGGGCGCGATCTACGCCCTCGACGCAGAGACGGGCGACGTGCGCTGGAAGTTCGTGACAGTGAAGGAGCCGTGGGCGTTTCCACTCGAGGCCGGAGGCGGGGGCCTGTGGAACCCGGTCTCGGTCGACGCGCAGGGCCGTCTCTATGCCGGCAACTCGAACCCGGGACCGTGGGGTGGCACACCCGAGCGCCCGAACGGCGCGGTCTTTCCCGGTCCCGCGCTGTACACCGACTCGCTCCTCGTGCTCGACGCCCGCACGGGGCGCTTGCTCTGGTACGACCAGGTGACTCCGCACGACGTTCGTGACTACGACTTCCAAGTCTCGCCGGTTCTCACGACGCTCGGCGGAGTCGACGTCGTGTTCGGGGCCGGAAAAGCCGGACGCGTGATCGCGTGGAACCGGGAGACGCGCCGCCGGAGATGGACGGCGATCGTCGGGCTGCACCGGAACGACGTGGGTCCGCTCCCGAGGCGCAAAGTGACCGTGTGCCCGGGGCTGCTCGGGGGTGTCGAGACGGCGATGGCGTACGCTGAAGGCCGTCTCTTCGTCCCGGTCGTCGACCTCTGCGGGTGGGGCAGCGCCGTCGACCGCCAGGAGCTGGACGAGGTCGACCCGGCAAGCGGTCGTGGCCGCCTCGTTGCCCTCGACGCGGCGAGCGGGCGAACGTTGTGGGAGCGCCGCCTACCGTCTCCGAACTTCGGATGCGCAACGGTTTCCAACGACGTCGTCTTCACGTCCACCTACGCGGGAACGGTGTACGCCTTCGCCGCACGGGATGGGGCGCTCCTGTGGCGTGGACGGCTGCGGGCCGGCCTGAACGCCTGCCCGGCGGTCGCGGGGGACCTGCTGCTGGTCGGGGCCGGCGTCCGGCTGCCCGATCGGCCTGACTCGACACCCGAGCTCGTCGCATTTGGCCCTCGTGACGATTGAAACTGACCCTCCCGAGTGGGATAGTGGATCAGTCACGTATCTGACCGAGGGGGCTAATTTGCGCCGTGCCGTCTTTCCAGGGATTTTCGTCCTGGGGCTGACAGTCCTGGGACTTCTCGCAGCAGGAGGTGGAGCGTCGTCCTCAGCACCGCAGAAGGCGATTGCCGTGTCGCCCGCCTACACAGCTGCGCAGCTCAACGCATTTCCGGGCGACAACTGGATCACACCGGGCGGTGACCTGAAGAACAGCCGTTACTCGACGCTGACACAGATCACCCAGGCAAACGTCGGGACACTCAAAGAGGCCTGGAAGATCAGCCTCGGAATCTGTCCTCAAAGGGACACGACGTGCGGCTCCAACGAAGCCAACGCCGTCGTCGTCGACGGCGTGTACTACCTGCCTACGGGCAAGGGCCACGTCTTCGCACTCGACGCGACGACGGGCAAGGAGCTCTGGCACTACGTGCCGGTCTACGACGGCGGCGTTCCCGGTGGCGGGCTCGCCACGGGCCCGTACAACGTCGGCACCGGCGGCCGGAACTCCGGCGTGGCGCTCGGCGAGGGCAAGGTCTTCCTGGGCCGGCGCGACGGTTACCTCATCGCGCTCGACCAGCAGACCGGCGCCGAGATCTGGAAGACCCAGGTCATCCCATGGCGGAAGGGCGGCAGACTCGTCGCCCACCCGATCTACTTCGATGGGATCATTCTGGTCGGCACGAGCGGCGGCGACAGCTACGTCCGCAACGACATGCAGGCGTTCGACGCCACGACGGGCACGCAGGTGTGGCACTGGAACATCGTCCCGTCGCCCGGCCAGCCCGGGGCGAACTCGTGGGCTCCCGGCGAGTACCACTACGGGGGCGGCGCGATGTGGAACAGCGGTGCCGTCGATGTGAAGAACAAGCTGGTGATCATCGGCACCGGCAACCCGGTCCCGTGGAACTCGCGCGGCCCCGGGATGAACCTCTGGACGTCCTCGCTCGTCGGGCTCGACGTCTACACCGGCGTGTTCAAGTGGGGCTTCCAGACCGTGCACCACGACAACTGGGACACGGATCTGCCGCAGTCGCCGCTCCTGGTCGACGAGGCCTACTCATTGACGACCTCGAAGAAGGTCAGGGTCAAGGTCAGGGTCAAGGGCAAGCTCGTCACCCGCACGAGGACCGTCAAGACGACCCTCAAGAGCAACGAGGCCGTCTCGATGCTCTCGAAGTTCGGCTGGAACTTCATCCTCGACCGGAAGACCGGGAAGCCGCTGGTCCCGACGCCCGAGGTGAAGGTTCCGACGCTGTCCAGTTCGCCCGACGTGAACGCGTGGCCGACGCAGCCGATCCCGCAGGGGATGAACATCCTCGACTTCCCGGCGATGCCGAACGGTCAGGGGAGGCTGTGCGCGAACCGGCAGGCGACCTGGGAGGGCAACGCGCCCAACGGGAAGCCATTCAAGCTCGGCTGCATGCTCGACCCGTACGGGACGGAAGAGTTCGTCGTCGTGCCCTTCGAGAACGTCGAGTGGGGCCCGTCCGCGTACAACCCGACACTGCACTCGATCGTTGCGTGCGCAGTCGACACGCGGACCCGCGCCTTCGCTCAGGTTCCGAAGGCCTCGCAGACGCTCGTTCCGGGCGTGAGCGGCACCGGCGTCCTCGGGCGGACCAGCCCGACGACGACGCACACCGGCACGCTCACGGCGTTCGACGTCCGCACGAACAAGCGGATCTGGCACCAGGTGTGGCCTGCCCCGTGCATCAGCGGGGCGACGAACACCGCCTCGAACCTGACGTTCGTCGGCACGACCGGCGGCGCGTCAGGCAAGGGCTCGCTGCAGGCGATCAACACGCAGAACGGAACGCTGCTCTGGGAGTCGCCGAAGATGGACGCGATGGCGACTGCGCCGCCGATGACCTACACGGTCGGCGGGAAGCAGTACGTGTCGATCTTCGTCGGCGGACAGGGCCGCGACGATCCGACGGGCGGCGTTTGCGCACCGGCGCCCTGCGGACGTGGTGACTACATCTACACCTACGCATTGCCGTAGCTGAGAACTCCCTGGGTGGCGGCCGGTCGGCGGCCGCCACCCACGGCCTTTACATCTGCTTGCGTGCGCACGAACCGGTGCTAACCTGCCTCCGGCTCGAAGTCTGAGCGGAGACGACGTTTTTCGGGAGGGGTTTCTTGCAGATGCGACGCGTCGTAGGGGTTTGCGTGCTGGCGGTCCTCGCGGTCGCCGGCTTTGCCACAGGGAGCTTCGCCAGGAGCAGCGACGCCGCCGGGGCGCCGCAGAGCTCGGAAGCGACCTCCCGGGTCACGGTCACGATGACCGAGTTCAAGTTCAGGTTGTCGAAGGCGCGGGTGCCGACTGGGACAGTGATCTTCACCGTGATCAACCGCGGCAAGATCTCCCACGACTTCAAGATCGCCGGCAAGAAGACGGCGAGCCTCCTTCCTGGCAAGCGCGCCACGCTGCGCGTCGTGATCAGGAAGAAGGGGCGCTACTCGTACCTGTGCACGATCCTCGGGCACGCGGCTGCGGGGATGAAGGGGAGGCTCGCGGTGGGCACCACGCCCGCGCCGACCACGACCGGCACGACGACGACCACAACGACGACGACGACCACGACGGGGACCACCACCGGCACGGTCGGGAACACGGCGTCGACGATCGCCGTCGGGATGTTCGAGTACCGCTTCGACCTGGTGCCGGCCACAGTGCCGTCGGGTCCGATCACGTTCGTGAGCACCAACCGGGGCGCCGAGGTCCACAACTTCAGCATCTCGGGCGTCAAGAACGGCGCGTTCATCAACCCCGGCGGGTCGGAGACTTGGACGGTCGGTCTGCCCGGCGGGGCGCTACGACTACGTCTGCGACGTACCGTTCCACATCGGATTCGGCATGGTCGGCGCGCTGGTCGTCAGTCCCTGAGCGAACGATTTCCGGGCAGGGCCGCGTCCTCGCGGCTCTGCCCGACCGTTTCCGCATTTCCACCTTCTCGCAGCCGATCGTCGTCCGGCGAGGTGAGCGACTGCCTCTAGGCGCTCGAACGAGCGCGAAAGAGAGGAGGCCACCGATGCACGCACGTCTCGTCCGCTTCGAAGGCGCTGAGCCCGAGGTGCTCGAACGCGAGATCGGGGAGATGCGCAAGCAGATCGAGGGTGGAATGTCGGATGAGTCCGGTCAGCTCGACGACGCCCAGACGGAGATGCTTCGCAAGACGATCAAGCGCGTGCTGTTGCTCGCGGACGTCGACAAGGGCAGCTCCGCGTTCATCGTCATGTGCGACACCGAAGCCGACATTCGGCGCATCGATCAGATGTTCAGCCAGATGTCGCCGGGCGAAGGCGGAGGCAAGCGCCAAAGCGTCGACCTCTACGAGGTCGCGATCGACCAGCAAACGGCGGACTAGGCCGAGGCACGATCTGGCCTGCGCCGCTGGCGCCCTGCCGGAAACGTGCACAATTGGGCGATGGCGCAAGTCGTGGATGTGGTTCAGACCGCCCGCAGTGCTGCGGAGCGCTACGCCTGGCGCGAGGCGTACGAGGCCTACACGAGCGCCGACCCGAAGGGCCTGACCCCCGGCGACCTCGAGCACTTCGCCGAGGCCGCGTGGTGGCGGGGTCGGCCCGACGAGGCGATCAGCCTCCGCGAGCGCTCGTACGCCGCCTATTCGTCTGCGGGAGATGAGCTGGGCGCGGCTCGACTCGCGATCGCGCTCACGGACGATCACGTCGGGCGAGGGCTCTTCGCCGTTGCACATGGGTGGTTCGCGAAGGCCGAGCGGCTGCTGGAAGGAAAGCCTGAGTCGATCGAGCACGGCGCGCTGATGCTCATGCGCGGAATCAACGCCCTCTTCGCCGAGGGCGACCTCCCGGCGGCGATCTCGGAGTTCGACAGAGCTGCCGAGGTCAGCCTTCGCTTCGGCGACCGCGACTCGCATGCGATGGCGCTCGTCGGCAAGGGCCGCGCGCTCGTGAAAGCCGGTGAGGTCGAGCAGGGGCTCGCGCTCCTCGACGAGGCGACCGCCTCCGCGGTGTGCGGTGAGCTGCGGCCGTACTCGATGGGGATCGTCTACTGCGTCACGATCAGCTCGTGCCAGGACCTCGGCGACTACCGCCGTGCCGCCGAGTGGACGGAGGTCGCGAACCGCTGGTGCGACCGGCTCGAGGTCACGGGCTTTCCCGGCGCCTGTCGCATCCACCGGGCGGAGATCATGCGCCTTCGAGGCGAATGGCCAGAGGCGGAGGAGCAGGCGATCGCGGCGTGCGAGGAGCTCTACGACTTCGACCGCCACATCACCGCGGGCGGTTACTACGAGATCGGTGAGATCCGTCGCCGTCGCGGCGACTTCGCCGCAGCCATGGAGGCATATGCCAAGGCGGACGAACTCGGGCGTGACCCTCAGCCCGGTCTCGCACTCCTGCGCCTCGCCGAAGGCAAGGTCGACAGCGCGGTCGCGGCGATCACCCGCGCGCTCGACGACATCCAGGACCCGCTCTCCCGGCTGCGGCGGTCTACCGGCCCAGATCGAGATCTCGATCGCGGCGGGCGACCTGAAGACGGCGCGCCTGGCCATGGAAGAGCTGGAGGGCATCGTCGACTCCTACAAGATCGGCAACCTTCGGGCACCCGCGTTCGACGCGAACGTCCACTTCGCCGCGGGACAGATCAAGCTCGCCGAAGGCGACGCGGGAGGCGCGGCAGTCCGCCTCAAGCGCGCGCGGGACGAGTGGCAGAAGGTGGGCGCGCCGTACGAGACGGCGCTCGCTCGGATGGCCCTCGGTCTCGCCTTCCGCCGACAGGGTGACGAGGATGCCGCGACCGCCGAGCTCGAGGCTGCACTCGCGACGTTCGAGCGGCTCGGTGCGAGGCTGGACGAGGAGCGCGTGAAGGAGCGGCTCGGAAGGCTCCAGACGCGTCGCACCTTCGTCTTCACCGACATCGTCGACTCGACCAAGCTGCTCGAGACTCTCGGCAACGAAAAGTGGAAGCGGCTGCTCGCGCGCCACGACGAGCTCCTGCGCGAGCGGATCGTCGACAACGGGGGCGAAGTGGTCAAGCGCACCGGTGACGGCTTCTTCGCCGCTTTCGACAACCCGAAGGCCGCCGTGGAGGCCGCCGTCGCGATCCAGCGCGCGCTCGACGCCGAAGTCGTTGCACCCGATGTCAGGATCGGCCTGCACACCGGCGGTGCATTCCACACGGGTGCCGACACGAGCGACTACGGCGGCGAAGGGGTGCATGTCGCAGCACGAATCGGCGCAGCTGCCCGCGCCGCCGAGATCCTGGCCAGCCTCGAGACGCTCGACGGCGTCGGCGCGGCTTTCCGCCTTTCCGAGCCACGTGCGGAGGTGCTTCAGGGCTTCGAGCAGCCGATCGAGGTCGTCTCGGTCGACTGGCGCTAGCCTCGTAATGCGCTGAGCGCATTTCTGGTTCGGTATTCGACGGCTGCGCGCGTGAGAGAGTTAGATCTTCGTTTGGAACCCTTGCGCACGTCCGATGTTTGATCTATCCTCCGACGCGGCAACAACTATCGAGACGATGCTCAACAAACCCAATACCTCAACGATCCTTGCCGAAGCGACGCCCGTCGCGTCGGTGCCGTGCCGGCACAGCTTCGATGCGAAGCGCCGGACCGGTTACGTCCTAGCCCTCGCTGGGAGGTATGCGCGCTAGATCCCTAGCCGCATAGCAAGCCAGACGAGGGCGACCCAAACCGGGTCGCCTTCTTCGTTTCTGGAGGCGATCAGTCAACGTCGGAACCAAAGGTGATGCTCAGCTTGAAACGCACTAGACGAAATTGAGGCCCCGCCTGAGAGAGAAAGACCCTCAGCGCCGGGCGTGAAAAGAACGCTGGCAATAAGCGTGAGCTTTAGCCTGCTCTTTCAGCGCAGACGCGTGAGGCTCGGGCTCCAAAGCTCCTCCACGTAGGACGTCGACCGCTCCGGATGTGCGCAACGGGTGGTCGCCGATCCAGGGTCGAAGAGTAGGCGAGTGGCATGAAAAACATCGTTCGGGATCGGCCGAACGAGTCAGAGGACACGACCAGTGGCTCGCCGCGACGAGGCGCTTCGCCTGCTGCGTCGATCTCCTATCGCGGGAGATGGACGGAGAGGCGCGGCATCGTCTGGCCGGGCGGCCCTCACGGACGGCGGAGCGCCGTCGTCGGGCCGCACGTTCCGGGATCGTCTAACCGGCAGGACACCACGCTCTGAACGTGGAGATCGAGGTTCGACTCCTTGTCCCGGAGCTCCAGGCACGGGCGAGTAGCTCAGATGGGAGAGCGCTTGTCTCACAAACAGGAGGCTGCTGGTTCGAGCCCAGCCTCGCCCACTCATAGGCGGATAGCTCAGTTGGCAGAGCGCCTCTCTGATGAGGAGGAGGCCGCCGGTTCGACTCCGGCTCCGCCCATTGCGTGACCGTAGCTCAGTCCGGAAGAGCGCCCGCCTGAAACGCGGGGCGTCGCAGGTTCGATTCCTGCCGGTCACATCGTTACGGCTCCGTAGCTCAACTCGGCAGAGCTCCCGGTTCTTACCCGGGACGGTGCAGGTTCGACGCCTGCCGGGGCCACCTCGCGCCACTGGCCGCGCCTCCCGCCGGCGCGCCAGCGGCCTCGCCCGCTGAGCGGAGATCTCAGGAAGGACTGCCACCGGCGCGGTATCCCGTCTCGAAAACGGGTGGGCTCTCGGGCCTTGGGGGTTCGACTCCCTCTCCTTCCGCTCGCGGAGGCATGGCCGAGTTGGAAAGGCAGCGCGTTGCTACCGCGCAGGCGGCTCAGCAGCCGTTCGCAGGTTCGAGTCCTGCTGCCTCCGCCTTTCGTTCCGGCGTGGTCGAGTTGGCAAGACGCGCGGTTGTTACCCGCGAGAGCGCAGGTTCGAGCCCTGCCGCCGGAGCCTCATGCCCCCGTGGTCGAAACGGCGATGACGCCGGGCCCTCAACCCGGAAGCTGCGGGTTCGAGCCCCGCCGGGGGTATTCGACGATCGACGACTGGCTGTAGGGGAGCGTGGCCACCCCGCCGGCTTCGGGCGCCGGAGACCGCAGGTTCGACTCCTGCCAGCCAGACTTGCGCGGTAGAGGAGCGGCTGTCCTCGCGAGCCTCATGAGCTCGAGATCGTGGGTTCGAATCCCACCCGCGCGATGAACGATTGGCCTGCCGACGGGCGGGCCAAGGAAGTGACGGAACAAGGGCTGGTGCAGAGCGCGGGCCCTAACGTGCAGCTGGCTTCGACAAGCCTCCAGGGCCGACCGGTGAGGAGGTGGCGGCGCGGACACGCGCTGGCAGGAGCGCCGATGGGTAACAGCTGGCTCCGGAGCCACCGACGGCAACGTCTCTGCTTCCGGTTGCGGGGAGCCGATCCCGCCTTCCACCTCTTCGGGGGCGTAGCTCAGACGTGCAGAGCACTCGCTTGTCAGGCGAGAGGCCGCCGGTTCGAGTCCGGTCGTCCCCGCTCCTGACCGCGTGAATTGTCGATTGGACCGCTTCTCTGGTGGCCGTGGTGTAGACGGAAGCACCCGGGGTTGTGAGCCCCGCGGCGCCGGTTCGAACCCGGTCGGCCACCCTCTCACTTGCGGACGCTGAGCAACCGGTGAGCTCCCCGCGCTGTAAACGCGGTGCCTCGTGCTGTGGTGGTTCGACTCCATCCGTCCGCATCGACGTGTCGAACCGACCAGGGGGATGAAGGCGTCTAGTGCGCCGAGCACCTCGCTTGCACCGAGGAGGAGCGGGTTCGACTCCCGCCGTCCATCCATGAGTACATTCACGCGCTGATGAGCTTCAACGTCGCCGCAGACTCGTACGACCGGTTCATGGGCAGGTACTCCGCGCCGCTTGCGCCTCAGCTCGCCGATTTCGCCGCGATCGCCGACGGTCAGCGCGTGCTAGACGTCGGCTGCGGGCCGGGTGCGCTTACAGCCGAGCTGGTCACGCGGCTGGGGCCGGACTCGGTGGCGGCCGTCGATCCTTCCGAGCCGTTCGTCGCAGCAGCTCGGGAGCGGAACCCCGGAGTCGACGTGCAACGGGCGACGGCGGAGCAGCTGCCGTTCGAGGATGACGCGTTCGACGCCGCACTGGCGCAGCTCGTCGTTCACTTCATGGCCGACCCGGTCGCCGGGCTTCGCGAGATGGCGCGCGTGACACGCAACGGCGGCGTCGTCGCGGCGTGCGTCTGGGATCTCGCTGGGGGCACCGCGCCGCTCAGCGTCTTCTGGGAGTCAGCGCACGAGTTCGACCCCAACGCCGAGGACGAATCGAAGCTCGCCGGTGCACGCGAAGGTCACCTCAGGGAGCTCTTTCGAGCGGCCGGCCTGGAGGACGTCGAGGACGGCGCGCTGACTGTCGACGTCGAGCATCCGAGCTTCGAGGACTGGTGGGAGCCGTTCACATTCGGCGTGGGCCCGGCCGGCGCGTACGCAGCAGGGCTGGACGCGACGCGGCAGGCCGAGCTGCGCGAACGCTGCCGCCAGAAGTTCCCGGCACCACCGTTCGTCCTGACAGCTCGGGCCTGGTCGGCACGAGGCAAGGCCTAGCCACCGTCACCGACGCCTCCGTAGTGTCAACGGCAAGCACGCGCCCTTTGTACGGCCGAGGTGCGGGTTCGACTCCTGCCGGAGGCTCTCTTTCCTACGCCCGTAGCTCAGCGGACAGAGCGCTGTCCTGCGACGGCAGAGGCCGCTGGTTCGACTCCAGCCGGGCGTATCACTCGCGGACGTAGCTCAGACGGAAGAGCACCGGAGCGCCACTCCGGGGAGGCCCGTTCGATCCGGGTCGTCCGCTTTCTCGAAGGCCTGTGGTGTAAACGGCAGCACGGCGAGCTCCAACCTCGCTGGTCCGGGTTCGACCCCTGGCGGGCCTGCTCACTCGAGATCGTCGCGGGCCGGAGCGGCTCGGTTATCTATGGGAGAGCGGCGCACGTCGTGCGCCGTGCGGTTCGACTCCGCGTCCCGACCGCATCTCACGACCGCGACGTACTTCACTGCTGCGGGCCGGAACGGTTCCGGTTATCGACTCCTAATCGACAGGTCGCGGGTTCGAGTCCCGCTCGGAGCGTTCGTTGCTCCGGTAGCTCAGTTGGCAGAGCAGTTCCGGGCTGTGACCACGACCGCAGCAGTCGCCCACCGGCTGCGGGCCGGAGCGGACGGTTATCAGAGCGCCCGACTCGACTCGGGAGGTCGGCGCGCAGTCCGCCCGAGATGCGTATCTCGTATCTGCTGCACGCACGACCGCGGCGTCGCACGAGCGTTCCGACTCGATCGCGGCGCGTCCGCCGGGCGGCTCGCGTGGACGCAGTCAACAGTGCGCCTGAACCGCCCGGGTCTCTACGGCGACGCGTTCGTGCGCGTCTTCGTCGAGGACACGACGGCGCGTCCGGCCGCCGCGACCGCGATCCGCAGCTCGTGCTGCTGATCGCCGACTGCACGAACACGATCAACCTCGAGTTCTCGCTCGAGACGGCAGAGCTGCGCGAGAACTCGCTCTACAAGATCGGAGACGCTGCTCGACGCGCTCCACCGCTTCCGCGACGGTCTCGCCGCCGAGGCCGAGCTCGCGGCGCGCGGCGTCGCGAGTCGAGCTCGACACAATCCAGCGAAAGGAGGTGCGCGATGTCGTACCTGAAGCGTCACGGCACGCGCCGCGTGCCGCAGTGGGCTCCGCTGCCGGGCCAGGCTGCCGAACTCGGCCGGCGGCTTCGCCTGGGCCGTGGACATGCTGGACGCGGCTGCGCCGCTTCCTCGTGCTCGGCTCCGAGGGCGGCTCGCTACTACGCGTCCGAGTGGACGCTCACGCGCGAGAACGCGCAGGCGGTCGAGGAGTGCGTCGCGCGAGGACGGCCGCGGGCGGTCGCCGAGATCGTGCGCGTGATCGACGGAGGGCCGCGCGCCGAAGAACGACCCGGCGCTGTACGCGCTCGCGCTCGCGGCCGGCCTGGGCGACGACGGAGACGCGCCGGGCGGCGCTCGCGGCGCTGCCGCAGGTGGCCCGGACGGGCACGCACCTGTTCCAGTTCGCGCTGTTCGTCGAGGGCTTCCGCGGCTGGGGCCGCTCGCTCCGGCGCGCGGTCGGCCGCTGGTACGCGGCTCAGGCCGGTGGACGCGCTCGCCTACCAGGCGGTCAAGTACCGCCAGCGGGCAGGGCGTGACGCACCGCGACCTGCTCCGCCTCGCCCACCCGGCGCGCCGCGTCGGCGCCGGCAACCCGGACGCTCGAGGTCTCGGACGAGCACGCTCGCCTGTTCGAGTGGATCGTCCGCGGCGGCGAGACGGACGGCCTGCCGCGCCTGGTCGAGGGCTTCGTCCGCGCTCAGGAGGCGGCGACGCCGGCGAGGCGGCGGCGCTCGTCCGCGAGTACCGCCTGCCGCGCGAGGCGCTCCAGCGCGGAGCACCTGACCTCGCCCGAGGTCTGGGAGGCGCTGCTCGACGACATGCCGATGACGGCGCTGATCCGCAACCTGGCGACGATGACGCGCGTCGGCGTCCTCGCGCCGGGCTCGGACGGGCACGGCGAAGGCGGTCGCGCAGCTGGGCGACGCGGAGCGGATCCGCCGCGCGCGGGTGCACCCGATCGCCGTGCTCGCGGCGCTCCGCACGTACGCGTCCGGCCGCGGCGCCCGCGGCCGCGGCGAGTGGAATCCGGTGCGGGAGATCGTCGACGCACTCGACGCCGCGTTCTACACGGCGTTCGGCAACGTCGAGCCCGCGGGCACGCGGCTGCTGCTCGCCCTCGACGTCTCGGGCTCGATGACCGGCGGCCACGTCGCCGGCGTGCCGGGCCTGACCCCGCGCGACGCGTCGGCGGCGCTCGCGCTGGTGACGGCGGCGACCGAGCCGCAGTACGAGGTCGTGGGCTTCTTCGCCGGGCAAGGGCGGCTTCAAGAAGCGCGGCCGCCAGGTCTGGGCTCGGTCACACCGACGGCCTGACGCCGCTCGCGATCTCGCCCGCGGCAGCGGCTGGACGACGCTCGTGAAGACGGTGTCCGACCTGCCGTTCGGCGGCACCGACTGCGCCCTGCCGATGCTGTACGCGCAGGCGCACGAGCGGAAGATCGACACGTTCGTGATCTACACCGACTCGGAGACCTGGGCTGGTGACGTCCACCCGGCCCAGGCGCTGCGGGACTACCGCCGCGCCTCGGGCATCGACGCCCGGCTGGTCGTGGTCGGCATGGTCTCGAACGGCTTCTCGATCGCCGATCCCGGCCGACCCGGGGATGCTCGACGTCGTCGGCTTCGACACCGCGACGCCGCAGCTGATCTCCGACTTCGCCCGCGGCGCCCTCTGAACCGGAGGGCGCCGCGCGGCGCCCTTCGACAAAGAGAGGAGACGAGATGCATCTGCACCTCGTCCGGGTCGCGGCGCGCCCGAAGCAGCCGCCGCGCCCGGCAAAGGTCGTGGTGCTCGAGGCTCGCCGCAAGGCGCGCCTCGAGCGCATGCGACCGGAGCGGCAGCCCTCGCGGCCGGCCGCTTGAAACGACGAGCCGCCCGCCTGCTTCACGGCCTGCGGCTCCTCGTGCGGATGTGGCGGAACCGGCATACGCACCGGTCTCAGAAACCGGCGGCCACAGGCCATGAGGGTTCGACTCCCTCCGTCCGCATCAGTTCCCTGACAACGAAAAGGAGAGTCCGATGAGTGCGAAGCACGTCGCGACCGCGTGTGCCGGCGCGCTTCGCGCCGGACCCGGCAGGCCGCAGTGACCACCAAGTCCACGGCATCGTCGCCTTGAAAGGGCGGCACGAAAGGGAAAGGAGCAGGTGTGGGCGTGCCATATCGCGCTCGTGTGAACGAGCGCACGCTGCTCAACCTGCCCGGCTTCCACGCGGGTTCCTACGTGTACGTGTACGTCGAGGACACGAGCGATCGTGACCTCTTTCGCGACGTGTACTGCGAGGACACGTGCACGTGCTGTCCGCAGAACTTCGAGCCGAGCATGTCGCTCGAGATCGCCGACTGTAGCTCGGCACGATCTCGCTGGAGTTCGACGTGGACACGCTCGAGGGCCGCGCAAACTCGTTGCACAAGCTCGAGACCCTGATCGCCGCGCTTCAGGTCTTCCGCGCGGCGCTCGGGGACGAGTTCGAGCCCTACGACGAGCGCGCGCGGCAGCTGGAAGCACTGGATGCGTGAGCCGGGAGGCCGGGGCGGGTTCGAACCCCGCCCCGGCGACAACCGCGCTCACGACCTGCCTCCGTAGCTCAGTCGGAAGAGCACCGGGCTTCGAACCCGGGCGCAGAGGTTCGATTCCTCTCGGAGGCTCTGCAATTCACATGGGCCCGCAGCAGGAGAGTCAGCGAGTGCGGCCGCTGTCGGCGTGGTAGCGCCGGCGATGAGAGCGGAAACTTCGTGGGTGCAACTCCCACCGGGTCCACTGACACCGTGGCCGAGCGGCGAGGCGCGCGCCTGCAAAGCGCGCTACGGCGGTTCGAGTCCGCCCGGTGTCTCTCAACGATGGATAGAAAGGAGGAGCGATGAGCACGATCAAGACGTTCGGCTCCGTCGACGAGCGGAGCCTCGAGCAGCTGAAGCGGTGCATGGAGGCCGGCGATGCCGAGTTCGGCGTGCTCTGCGCCGACCACCACCCGGGTTACTCGCAGCCGATCGGCGGCGGCATCGCCTACGAGGGCTACGTCTCGCCGTCGGGTGTCGGCTACGACATCGGCTGTGGAAACAAGGCTGCGCTGACCGACCTCACTCGCGCGGATCTCGATGCGCTGGGCGGCGTCGAGTCGATCATGGGCGAGATCACCCGGCGGATCTCGTTCGGTATGGGCGTGCCGGCGCAGGAGCGGACCGATCATCCGGTGCTCGACGCGATCCGCGAGGCGGACTTCGCGCCGCAGCGCAAGCTGGCGCAGCTGGCCGAGTCGCAGCTCGGCACGGTCGGCTCGGGCAACCACTACGTCAACCTGATGGAGGACGAGGAGGGCCGTGTGTGGGTCGGCGTGCACTTCGGCTCGCGCGGCTTCGGTCACAAGACGGCCTCGGGCTTCCTCGCGCTGGCGCAGGGCCTGCGGTTCGACGGCAAGGCGAGCGAGGGCGAGATGGACTCGCCGCCGGTCCTGTTCGAGGTCGGCTCGGAGCTCGGCGACGCGTACGTCTCGGCGATGGAGCTGGCGGGCGACTACGCCTACGCGGGCCGCGACGTGGTCGTGTCGAAGGTGCTCGAGATCCTCGGCGCCGTCGGCGGTGGACGAGGTGCACAACCACCACAACTTCGCGTGGCGGGAGGAGCACTTCGGCCGGACCTACTGGGTGATCCGCAAGGGTTGCACGCCGGCGCGGCCGGGCCAGAAGGGCTTCGTCGGCGGCTCGATGGGTGACGAGTCGGTGATCCTGGAGGGCGTCGAGTCGCGACGAGAACGAGCAGGCGCTCTACTCGACGGTGCACGGCGCCGGCCGGGTGATGAGCCGTTCGCAGGCGGCCGGTCGGATCCGGCGTCGCAAGCGGTACGCGTGCCGGAACCGCGACTGCGACCGTGTCGATTCGACGGCTCAGCTCGACGCCGCGAAGAAGGGCGTGTGCCCGGACCACCCCGAGTCGGGCGTGATGAAGGTCTGGGTGCAGGAGCAGCTCAAGCCCGGCCTCGTCGACTGGCCCGCCGTGCAGTCGCGCCTGCGTGAGCAGGGCATCGTGCTCGTCGGCGGCGGCGCAGACGAGGCGCCGGAGGTGTACAAGCGCCTGCCGGAGGTCCTCGCCGCGCACGGCGACTCGATCCGTGTGAAGCACACGCTCCGCCCGCTCGGTGTCGCGATGGCCGGTCGCGACGTGCACGACCCGTACAAGGACTGAGGGCCGCGCGAGCGGCCCTCAGTCGTTCACGCGCAGAGTTGGCTTGACCGCGCCGCCGATCGACTCTAGCGTCGAGTTCGTGCCGAACCGCGTGGTCTGTATCTCGAGCCTCGACGGCGCCGGCGGCGAGGAGGTCGGTCGTCTCGTGGCCGAGCGCCTCGGCGTTCGTCTGATCGACGAGGAGATCATCCGACGGGCAGCGCGTGAGGCCGGCGTCGACAGCCACGTCGTGGCCGACGCGGAGCAACGCAAGTCGCTCGTGTCGCGTGTGCTCAAGGATGTCCTCGCGGGCAGCGCGGCTGCCGCGCCTACGCTCGGCCTTCCGGCGGATTCACGAGACGCCCTCCAGGAGAGCGACGACTTCCGGGGACTCATCCGCACGGCAGTGGAAGAGACTGCGGAGGAGGGCGACTGCGTCATCGTCGCGCATGCGGCCTCTGTTGCTCTCTCCGGACGAGCCGGCGTACTTCGAGTGCTGGTGACGGCGTCGCCGGATTCCCGCAGCGAACGCCTGGCCCAGGCGAACGGCATTGACGAGCGAGAGGCAGCGAAGCGAGTCGAGCAGGCGGATGCCGCTCGTGCCGATTACCTGAAGCGGTTCTACGGCCTGAGAGCCGAGCCCCCGACTCTGTACGACCTCGTCCTGAACACGGATCGACTGTCGAGTGCGCAGGCGGCGGTGTTGATCGCCGACGCTACGCATGTCTGACGGTGGCAGCGGAGGCGGCGCCGCCCGAGGAGCGGCAATTTGGCTGTTTCCGCCTCCGGGTGCCAAACTAGGGCCGTGACCGCCGTCGCCGACGCGATCCAGATCGACGAGGCCGCATTCCGTGGCTCCGTCGTGCGTCCCGAGCATCCGGAGTACGACCTGCATCGCAAGATCTGGAACGGCTCGTTCGACAGGCGCCCGGCGCTGATCGTCCGCTGCGCGGGCGTCTCGGACGTGATCGCAGCGGTGAAGTTCGGCCGGGCGAGCGGCCTGCCGGTCGCGGTGCGGAGCGGTGGGCACTCGTTCCCGGGCCTGTCGGTCGCGGACGACGCGTTGATGATCGACCTCTCGCCGATGAAGGGCGTCCGCGTCGATCCCGAAACGCGAACGGCGCGCGTGCAGGCGGGCGTCCTGCTCGGCGAGCTCGACAGGGAGACACAGGCGTTCGGGCTCGCTGTGCCGTCCGGCATCGTCACGCACACGGGCGTGGCAGGGCTCACGCTCGGGGGCGGGATCGGCTGGATCATGCGCAAGCACGGGCTCTCGGTCGACCAGCTCGTCTCGATGGATCTCGTCACGGCCGACGGCGAGTTCGTCAAGGCGAGCGCGGACGAGAACGCGGATCTCTTCTGGGGCCTGCGCGGGGGCGGCGGCAACTTCGGGATCGTCACGGAGTTCGAGTTCCGCTGCGTGCCGCTCGGGACGCAGGTGCTCGCAGGTCCGATCTTCTGGCCGATGGAGCAGTCGGGCGAGGTCCTGCGCTTCTATCGCGACTGGGTCGCCGACGCGCCGGACGAGCTGATGACGATCGTCCTCCACCGCAAGGCGCCGCCGCTGCCGTTCGTTCCCGAGGAGCTGCACGGGAAGCCGGTCGTGATGGTCGTCCCCTGCTGGGCCGGCGACGTGGAGGAAGGAGAGAAGTTCATCCGTCCGTTGAAGGAATTCGGCTCGCCCGTCGCGGACGTCTGCATGCCGAAGCCGTACTTGACGCACCAGGCGATGTTCGACCCGAGCTTCGTGCCGGGCCGTTGGTACTACTTCAAGAGCTGCGACGTCGCGGAGCTGACCGACGAGATCATCGACATCACCGTCGAGCGCTCGCTGAAGATCAAGTCGCCGCTGACGTCGTTCCCGATCTGGCAGATGGGCGGAGCGGTGAGCCGGGTGGGCGACGACGAGACCGCGTTCAACGGCCGCACTGCGGCCTTCACCTACAACATCGGCGCGTCGCACGGAGACCGGCGAGGGCTTCGACGAGGAGCGCGAGTGGGTGCGGGAGCTTCTGGTCGGCGCTGGAGCCCTGGCACGAAGGCGTGTACGTGAACTTCCTGGGCGACGAGGGAGCCGAGCGGGTTCGCCAGGCCGTACGGTCCGGAGAAGTACGACCGGCTGCGCGCGTTGAAGCAGAAGTACGACCCGGACAACTTCTTCCGGATCAACCAGAACATCTCGCCGAGCTGAACGACGTCGTGTGAGCGCGACCGTCGCGCACGCGGATGACCATCTGGCCAACGGTTATGAGGCGCTCGCGACCGGCGACTGGCCGGGCGCACGTGAGGCGTTTGCGAGCGCGCTGACCGCCGGCGGAATCCGCGGAAGCGCTCGACGGGCTCGGCCGCGCTCTCTGGTGGCTCCGCGAGGAGCGTGACTCCGTCGTCTATCGCGAACGAGCGTACGCAGGGTTCCGTCGCGACGGCGAGCTTGCACGGGCGGCGCGCATTGCTCTTTGGCTTTCTCGGGAGTACGCACTCGCCTTCGGTAACGACTCGGCAGCGGGAGGCTGGCTCGCGCGGGCGGATCGGGCTGCTTCGGGACGTTGCGCCTGGCACCGAGCAGGGATGGCTCGGCCTCGCGCGCTCCGAGCGCACCCGCGACAGCGAGGAGTCGGCGCTGCCTCGCGTCCGCAGCGCTCGAAGTCGCGCTCACCGCGGGCCGACGCCGATCTCGAGCTTCGCGCGCTCGCCCAGCTCGGATTCGCCGAGGTCTCGCTCGGGAAGATCGACGAGGGCCTCGAGCATCTCGACGAGGCGATGGCAGCCGCGACGAGCGGCGAGCCGACGAGTCTCGAGACGTTCGCCGACGTCTGCTGCACGTTGATGCTCGCGTGCGAGCGCGCGGGGGATGCCGAGCGGCCGCAGCAGTGGAGCCGCGTCTTGGAGGAGTTCGTGCGGAGATACGACCACGTCACGTTGCTCGCGTTTTGCCGCACCTGTTGCGCCGACGTCTTCGCCGCAAACGGGCGGGTCGATGCCGCCGAGGAGGAGCTCGTCTCTGCGATTCGCGAACTGACCGAAGCCGGTCAGCAATCGCGCTGTGTACACCCGGCCACACGCCTGGCGGAGATCCGCCTTCTCCAGGGTCGCTTCGACGAGGCAGAGCAGCTCCTCATCGGGTTCGAGGACGACCCCGACGCGATCCGCGTGGCCGTCGCGATGCGCGTGGCTCGCGGGGATGCGCGAAGCGGCGGAGGCCCTCGTCGTGCGACGCCTCGACGAGATCGGATGGACGAACCTTCTCTCAGCTCCGCTTCTCGAGCAGCTCGTCCAAGCGAGGCTCGCGGACGAACGCGTAGACGAAGCACGCGAGGCCGCCGAAACCCTCGCCGCCATCGCCGGTCCCTCGGGCCGCGAGCGGGTCGAAGCCGCGGCAGATCTCGCCCGAGGGCGCGTCGCCTCAGCCGCCGGCGATGCAGACGCCGTCAACATCCTGCAGCGTGCGGTCAACGGGTTCGCCGGCCTCGGACTGCGGCTCCTCGCCGCCCAAGCTCGGCTCGAGCTCGCCCGCGCCCTGGCGGTCCAGTCTCCGTCCGGGGCGATCGAAACGGCACGGCACGCACGCAACGAGTTGGAGGCGCTGGGTGCATCGCGTGAAGCAGATGCCGCAGCAGCGCTGATGCGGTCCCTCGGCGCTCGAGGTCGAGCAGGTCCGAGGAGCCTCGGGTCGGTCAGCCGGCGCGAGACCGAGGTGCTGCGGCTCCTCGGCGAGGGGCTTTCGAACCGTGAGATCGCCGACCGGCTGTTCATCAGCCCGAAGACCGCCGAGCATCATGTGAGCCGCATCTACGGGAAGCTCGGTCTCAAGTCCCGCGCCGAGGCCGCCGCCTATGCCGTGCGCAATCTCGGGGGCGAATAGGGGGTTTCCCCCTACCGCCCCGAGCCACACCGGGAGAAGCTGTCGGACAACGACGGAAGGGAGGAGTCGAATGTCTGAGCAGAACAAGGAGCGGGTCAGGAAGTACTACGAAGAGGTCATCAACGGGAGGGACCTCGACGCGGTCGTCGACTATTTCGCCGACGAGCGGATCGTCGAAGGTGTTCGCCGTGGGTGCTTCTCGTACTTCACGGCATTCCCGGACCTGCACGTCAGTCTCGACGAGCTGATCGCGGAGGGCGACACCGTCTTCCTCCGCTCCACGCTGACCGGGACGCACGACGGCGAGTACAAGGGGATTCCGCCCACTGGTCGGCACGTCGCCACCGAGTGCGCGGAGGTGTTCCGCGTCGCCGGCGGCAAGTTCGTCGGCTACTGGTGCCTCACCAACGTCGCCGGCCTGATGCGGCAGATCACCGAGGAGCAGGTCGTCACGGCCACTCCAGCGGCGGTGAGCTGAGATGCCGAAAGCATCGAAGGCGACAGCCTCCGAGCGAGTCGAGGTCGAGGGGTACGAGGGACAGTTCGAGCACTGGGAGGGCGGCTACTCGGTCGGCTTCGAGAAGTACACGGCCGACGTCGACCTGGCACCCCTCTTCGCAGGCCTCCCCGACGACCGCTGCCAGTGCCCGCACTGGGGGTACGTGATCAAGGGGAAGTTGACGTTCACCTTCGCCGACGGCCATTCCGAGACGTACGAGACGGGCGATGCGTACTACGCACCGCCGGGGCACACCCCTGCCCTCTTCGACGGCACCGAGGTGGTGGAGTTCCATCCGACCGAGGAGCTCAACAAGACGATGGAGGTCGTCAACAAGAACATCGAGGCGGCCGAATAGGTCGCGAGAACTGCCTGGCACGCAGGGATCGCGGGCGGGCGGCGTTCGGTGGCCGCCCGCGGATCTTCATCGAGCAGCGGACGGGTGGAAGAGCGGCACGAGGCGCTCCTCCCAACCGGTCCGCATTACGGCGACGAGCGACGGTGGCGTGATCAGCGTCGCCCGCTGTCTCGGACGTCGTCGCATGCGGTCGAGGTAGCCCGCCGCCGTCCAGCGCAGCAGATCCGAGCCGAACACAAGGTAGGGCGCACCCTGGTGCAGAACGAAAGAGCCGTCGGGAAGCTCGTCGAGCGCGGCTTGGTGGTGGAGCTGTCCGCGCGTCTTGGGATCGACGCGCTCGGCGTGAAGCTGCGCGTCGATCGCGTCCGCGCCGACCTGTCCGGGGTGAAGCTCGCCCCAGATCTCCGCGAAGCGCGTGTAGTCCTCGCGACGGCAAAGCCCACAAGGGCGATGGCCGGCGGCGAAGGCCGTCGCTTCGTCGAGGAAGAAGAGCTCCGTGAAGCGTCCAGGCTGCAAAAGCGGGCCGCGCTGCCAGCCACGAAACTGAAGCCGGCAACCGATCCAGCGCTTGCCGTTGTACCGGCGGCGAATGCGCCCCGCCTCGTCGTGGAGGCAGCCGCGGTTGCCGTACACCAAGCCATGAGCGGGATCTGCGACGAGCTCGCTCAGCGGAGTGACCCGGTTTTGCAGCGGCATCTCATCCACAGTGGTAGCGGAGGCGGGCTTGGCCCGCCGGGAGCGTTCCCAGGAGCTGCCATGGAGCGCCAGAATCCGGACAAAGTTGAGCCCGCGAAGCGGGCGACTTGTCCGGTTAGGCGGTGCTCGACTCTTCCCAGATGTTGATGTCGCTCTCCGTCGCGTAACGGTCGATCTCGGCCAGCTCTTCATCGGTGAACTCGAGATTGTCGAGCGCCGCGACGTTCGCCTCGAGCTGGGCGACGCTGCTTGCTCCCGCGAGCGTCGACGTCATGCGTGGGTCACGCAGCGTCCAGGCCAGCGCCGTCTGCGCGAGCGTCTGGCCGCGTCGTGCGGCGATCTCGTTCAACGCGCGGACCTTGGCGAGCGTCTGTTCGGTGATGAGGTCCGGCGACAGCGAGCTGGGGCGGCTTGCACGCGAGCCCTCTGGGATCCCGTCCAGGTACTTGTCGGTCAACATGCCCTGGGCGAGCGGCGAGAAGCCGATGCAGCCGACGCCGAGCTCGCCCAGCGTGTCGAGCAGCTCGGGCTCGATCCAGCGGTTCAGCATCGAATAGGCAGGCTGGTGGATCAGAAGCGGCGTGCCAAGGTCGCGGAGAATGGCCGCCGCCTCCGCCGCCTTCCCGGCGGAGTACGACGAGATGCCGACGTAGAGCGCCTTGCCCTGCCGCACCGCGCTGTCGAGCGCACCCATCGTCTCCTCGAGTGGCGTGTCTGGATCGAACCGGTGGGAGTAGAAGATGTCGACATAGTCGAGGCCGAGTCGCTGCAGACTCTGATCGAGGCTCGCGTGCAGGTATTTGCGCGAGCCCTACTCGCCGTACGGGCCGGGCCACATGTCGTACCCCGCCTTCGACGAGATGACGAGCTCGTCGCGGTACGGCGCGAGGTCATCGCGGATCAGTCGGCCGAAGTTCTCCTCGGCGGAACCGTACGGAGGCCCGTAGTTGTTGGCGAGGTCGAAGTGCGTGATCCCGAGGTCGAACGCGCGTCGCACGATCGCGCGGATCGTGTCGAAGGGACGGTCGTGGCCGAAGTTGTTCCAGAGCCCGAGCGAAACGGCCGGAAGTTGAAGTCCGCTGCGGCCGGAACGGTTGTAGATCATCCGCTCGTAGCGGTCGGCGGCCGGCGAAAAGGTCATGCCTCAGGTTAACGAGGGGCCGCGTTGCGAGCCTTGGCGCTAGCAGGAAGATCGAAATCGAAGTCGAGGAGCAGCTCGAGGCCGCGGCCTGAGGTCGTAAGCTTCCGGGCGAAGGGTCGGGAGGTGAAAGCCATGCAGGAGCGCGTTGGCGGCAGCGCAACCCGTTGGGGCCCGCTGTTCGGCGCACGGGCGCTCACGTGGGCCGAGACGTGGGAGGGGCCGACCGGTTGGGGAACACCCCTTTACGAGTACGTGCTCGATCGCGCGGAGATCGGTGTGGGAACGAGTTTGCTCGACTGCGGCTGCGGCGCCGGCCGCTTCGCGCGAATGGCCGCAGATCGGGGAGCGAGCGTGGGAGGCATCGACGCGTCCGAGGAGTTCATTGAGATTGCGGCCGAGCGTGTGCCCGAGGGCGACTTTCGAGTCGGCGACATCGAGGCGTTGCCCTGGGAAGACGAATCGTTCGACGTCGTCACGGGCTTCAGCGCCTTTCAGTTCGCGGACGACAAGGTTCGAGCTCTCAGCGAGGGTCGCCGGGTGTCACGTGGCGCCGTGGCGGTGGTGATCCCGACGCGCGTGCCCGAGTCGGGAGTCACCATGGTCTTCAAACCGGTGTTCCCTCTCTTCGCCGACGAGGCACTGGAGAGCATGAAGCGAAGTGGGATGTTCGCTCTCTCGGAGCCCGGGAAGCTCGAGGAAGTGCTCGCTGGCGCCGCCCTGACGCCGTACGACGACTACGAGATCGAGTCTCAGATCATCTTCGAAGACCGAGACGCAGCCGAGCGCGCGTTCATGGGGGCAGGACCGACACAGCTAGCGATCTCCAACTCGGGCGAGGCCAGGGTTGCCCAGGAAATCCGTGCGGCGCTCGAAGCGTTCACGGCCGTCGACGGTCGCGTCGTGCTTCCGGCCTGGTACCGCGTGGTGTTGGCTCGGGACTGAGCGCGCGCAGGCGGCTCACCAGCGGCGTCCATGAGCAAGCAGTCAGCCCGCCGTGACGTTCTGATCGTGAGCTGGGGCGGCGGAGGGAACCTGCCGCCGCTCCTCGCCGCGGGCAAGCTGCTCGCCGCTTGCGACCGCCGTGTCTCCGTTCTCGCTTCGGCCGCCACACGTCAGCCGATCCTGGACGCGGGCTTCGATGTCGTCGGCTACCGACGCGGGCGCGACCCCGACATGCACACGCCGTTCGAGGAGCAGGCCGCCCAGCTCATGGCCACCGCCGCTGGGCCTGAGATCGCCCTCGACGTGTGCGACGTCGTGGCGGAGCTGAGGCCCGAGCTGATGATCGTCGACTGCATGCTGCCCGCCGGGATCGCGGCCGGCGAATCGACCGGCACTCCCACCGTCTCGCTCGTGCACTTCCCGTACGGGCTCGCGAGAACGCAGATGCTGCGCGGCGCCGGCGCCTGGACGACCGATCGTCCTCAGCTCAACATCACTCGCAGCGCCCTCGGCTTGCAGCCCGTGAGAGACGACCTCGCTGCCTGGGAATCAGCCGAGCTGCTCTTGGTGACCGTCCCGAAGTGGTTCGATCTCGCCACGGACTATCCAGCCAACGTCGTCCATGCCGGGCCGCTTGGCGTGACCCGGGCGCCGCACGACGGAAGCATCCCTGACGGGCGACCGCTCGTTCTCCTCAGCTTCAGCACGACCGTGATGCAGGGCCAAGTGGCCCTCATCCAGCGAGTCTGCGACGCGATCGCTGGTCAGGGAATGGACGCGATCCTCACCTTGGGACCCGCGGTGAGCGCTGAGGCGATCCGCGTCCCACGCAGTATCGAGACGGTTCCGTACGCCGACCACGATCAGCTGCTCTCGCGCTGCGCAGCGCTCATCACCCACGGCGGGCTGGGGACGACGCTCCGAGCTCTCGCCCACGGTACGCCCATGCTCCTGCTGCCGCTTGGACGCGACCAGCAGTTCAACGCCGAACGCGTCGTCGCGTTCGGTGCCGGCATCCGCCTGCCGGTCGAGGCGTCGCCTGATGAAATCTCCTCCGCTCTCGTCGAGCTGCTCGCTCAACCGCGGTTCAAAGAAGCCGCCGACCGCGCAGCCGAGGCAATCGAGGCCGACAGGCCCGACGACACGGCGACCGAGGCGCTCCTCGGTCTCGCACCGCTCGCCACGTGAGACCCATCTTGTCCAGCGCACGCAGGCGTTCGTGTCGAAGCCGTGGCAGCAAGTTAGGACCAACCCCGCGCTGTTCCTCTCGACAACGGCGCTACTGGAGCGGCTTAGACCGATGTCGGCCCGTCAGCTCGGCGGCCGGTCGCCGATCCAGTAGCGCGGGCCGGGGCCGAAGCGGCGGGCGCGGTCCTTGGGGTTGGCGAGCTTGCAGCGGTCGAGCGAGAGGCAACCGCAGCCGATGCACTCGGTAAGCCCGAGTTTGAGGCGCTCGAGCTCGGCGATGCGCTCGTCGATCCTCGACGTCCACGTGGCTGAGAGACGCGACCAGTCGCGACGGGTGGGCGCCTGGTGGGGAGGAAGCTTGGCGAGCTCGGCACCGATCTCCTCGAGGGTCAGCCCGATGCGCTGGGCGAAGACGATGAAGGCGATCCTGCGGAGCACGGGCCGCGGGTAGCGGCGGTGGCCCAACCCGGGCCGCTCGGAGCTGATCAGGCCTCGCTGCTCGTAGAAGCGAAGCGCTGAGGACGCCACGCCGCTGCGGCGTGCGACTTCGCCGATCGTGAGCACGTTGGACAGAGCCGGAGATGGGGTGCGTTGAGATTTGACTTCAAGCTCACTTTAACTTGTAACCTGGCCCGAGTCACGTCTGAGACCTGCGAGGAGGCAGTCATGACCAAGGGACAGACGGCGAGCGAGCAGATCGTCGAGGAGGTCACCTCCTGGCCGGGCGTCGAGGCCGGCCCGGGCCGGCGGGGCGAATTCGCGTTCAAGGTGGGCAGACGGGAGATCGGACACCTACACGGCGACCGCGCTGCCCACTTTGCTTTCCCGAAGCCGATCTGGGCCGACCTCAAAGATGAAGGGCGGATCGTGCCCCACCCGGTCTTCCCGGACTCCCAGGGGCCGGCCGCGCGCAGCATCGAGAACGAGGCCGACGTGCGCGACGTGATCGCGCTGTTGCGGATCAACTACGAGCGCGTCGTCGCACGCCACGGTTTGGCGACCAGCACCTGATCCTGCCGTGACGCGCCTCGTCGGGATCAACCACGTGGCACTCGAGGTGGGCGACGTCGATGAAGCGCTTGCCTTCTACGGCCAGTTCTTCGAGTTCACTCTGCGTGGCCGCGCGCACGGCGCTGCCTTCATCGACATCGGCGACCAGTTCATCGCGCTCATGCAGGGCCGCGCCGGGTCCCCGGATGGGGCCCGCCATTTCGGGCTCGTGGTCGACGACAAGGCAGCGACACGGCGTGCTCTCGAGTCGGCGGGTGTAGAGATTCGCCCCGGCCGCGGGCTCGACTTCCTCGACCCGTGGGGCAACTACGTCCAGGTCGTTCAGTACGACGAGGTGCAGTTCACGAAAGCCGATCGGGTGTTGCAAGGCATGGGACTCGCCCTCGGCAAGAGCGAGCAGGCCCTTGCCGAGCTGCGATCCAAGGGCCTCGCGTAGTGGTGCCTACGATCACGCCGCACATCGTTGTCCGAGGCGCGGCCGACGCTGCGGAATGGTATGTGCGTGCACTCGGCGCGGAAGAGCGCAGCCGGGTACCGCTCCCGGACGGGAAGCTCCTGAGCGTCGAGCTGCGCTTCGGCGATTCCACTGTGAGGCTCGCCGACGAGTTCCTCGAGCTGGACGTCCTCTCGCCCCAGGCGATCGGCGGGACGGCGGTCGTCCTCCACCTCTCGACAGACGACGCCGACACGCTCTGGCAGCGCGCGCTCGATGCCGGCGCCGAGGTGATCCACCCGCTCGAGGACCAGTTCTGGGGCAACCGGCAAGGGCAGATCGCTGATCCGTTCGGCCACCGCTGGAACCTCGCCCAGCCTTTGCGCGACGTTCCGCCTGACGAGCTTGCCCGCGCCGCTGCAGCCGCGTTCAGCTGATCAAGCTGAGAACGCGGTCGCGGAGGTAGCCGCGCACGGATCTGTGAAAGGGTTCGGAGGACAAGCTCGAAAAGGAGGTCGCGCGCATGTCCGCCGTTTCCGCGCATCCCGTTCGCGTCGAGGGCAGACTCGACCCCGAGCTCAGCCGCTGGCTCTGGCTCGTCAAGTGGCTGCTCGCGATCCCGCACTTCATCGTGCTCTTCTTCCTCTTGATCGCCTTCGTTCTGCTGACGATCGTCGCCTTCTTCGCGATCCTTTTCACCGGGCGATACCCGCGCTCGATCTTCGACTTCAACCTCGGTGTGCTGCGTTGGGCGTGGCGGGTCGACTTCTACTCATACGGCGCGCTCGGGACCGATCGTTATCCGCCCTTCACGCTCGCGCCCGCGACCGACTACCCGGCGAGCATCGAGGTGCAGTACCCGGAGCAGCTGTCGCGGGGGCTCGTCCTCGTGAAGTGGTGGCTGCTCGCCATCCCGCACTACCTCCTCCTCGGCGTCTTCCTCGGCGGGGGCTGGTTTGCGTGGAACAGCGGCTGGGACCGCGACGGTGAACACTGGCGCGGAGGCAGCTCGCCCGGACTGATCGCGCTCCTGGTCCTCTTCGCCGCGATCGCGCTGCTCTTTACGACGCGCTACCCGCGCGGGATCTTCGACTTCGTCATGGGCCTGAATCGGTGGGTGTTCCGCGTTGGCGCGTACGCCGCCCTGATGACTGACGTCTATCCCCCCTTCCGGCTCGACCAGGGAGGGGAAGAGCCAGGAGCCTCCGCGCCCGAAGACAGACCCGCGGCGTCGGCATAGCGCGCACGACGCAGAGCCCCTGACTCGGCTCGAATGGATGCTTTGCTTGGCGCTCGGGAATAGCAGCCCGGAATAGCAGCCCGGCCATGACTGATTACGTTCACGGTTACGGAACGCCGGAGCAGGAGCGGCTCGTGGAGCAGGCTGAGCACTGGCGGCACCGGCTGATTCGCGACGGCACCACGCTCGAGCCGGGAACGCGTTTGCTCGAGGTCGGCTGTGGTGTGGGCGCGGTCCTGGCAGTGCTCGGGCAGGAGTACCCGGGTGTCAAGCTGTTCGGTGTCGACATCGAACAGAAGCAACTCGACTTCGCTCGCGGACACCTCGAGCGGGCCGGCGTCGAGGCAACCTTGCGTCAGGCGGATGCGCTCGCGCTTCCGTTCGCGGATGAGTCGTTCGACCACGTCTGGATGATGTGGCTGCTCGAGCACGTCGCCGACCCGCCTGCAGCGCTCCGCGAGGCCAGGCGTGTGCTCGTGCCCGAAGGTCGGATCACTGCGATCGAGGTCGACTATTCGACCTGCCGTGCAGAGCCGTCAACGCCCGACCTCGAGGCGCTCATTCGCGCGATGGTGCAGGGGATGGCGGCCTCAGGCTGGAGCGACGCCGGCACCCTGCTCCCGGGCTGGCTCCGCGAAGCCGGATTTCGCGCGGTCGAGGAGGGCGAGCGGCCCTTCTGGTGGAGAGACGACGACCTGTCCGGCCAAGCGCGTTATGCCGCTGACGTGATGGAGAGCGCGCTGCCTGCGCTCGCACGACTACCGGGCGCCGATCAGGAAGAGCTGCGAGCGGGACTGCAGGACCTACGCAATCTCCCAACGCGGCCCGACGCAGGCCTCGGCTGGGTCGTCCACAAGTCCACTGCCGTGCGGTAGATCCCGGGGAACGATGCAGGGCCGTCCGCTTAGGTGTCGACCCTGCAGCATTCGATCCGGAACACCTGACCTCAGCAGACGTCCGTCACCGCGTTGCTCGCCTCCGAGGTGTTGCCCGGCGGATCCTGCCGCTCGAGCGGTCGCTGCATCTCGATCGGAGCAGGAGCTCCAGGCATCGATCCTCGGACACCCGATGCTCCTAAAGGTTGCGAACGACGTCTACATCTGGGGCTTCTGGCCGGTGCTGGCTGCCGCCGGCGTCTACTTGTACGTCGATCCCGACCTCGTCGACACGATTCAGGCCTACGCGCTCTTACAGTCATCGTTACGGCCAACCACTACGGGATCGACGTGGTGGTCGCGGGTGCGGTCGCGCTGACGGCACTCGCCCTCGCTCGGGTCTTGCCGCCCGGCACGCGGGCGAGCGGCGTCGGAGGGCGGAGTCGGTCACTCGATGACGGGGCCTTGCGATGGCGGGTGGCTCGCGGCCGGCGAGGAGCCAGCGTTGAGCCCGCGAAAGCGGCGACCTTGTCCGGTTGCAGGCCATGGCGGTTATGCGTCTGAAACCACACTGAAACGTCGGCTGGTTACACAACCTTCGCGAAAAGTCCTACCTTTCGGGTCAGGCCTCAAGAGTGAGGATGCGCACATGCAAGTGAGTGACGACTCGCGGGTCGGCACCGAGCTCGCCGGCTATCGGATCGAGTCGCTGCTGGGCTGGGGAGGCATGAGCGTGGTCTACCTGGCTGAGGATTTGAGGCTCAAGCGGAAGGTTGCGCTGAAGCTGCTGGCTGCCGGCCTCGCCGAGGACGAATCGTTCCGTGACCGCTTCCTACGCGAGTCGGAGCTGGCCGCGTCGATCGACCATCCGAACATCGTCCCGATCTACGAGGCCGGGACGACCGAGGACCTGCTCTTCATCGCCATGCGCTACGTCGAGGGGAGCGACCTGAAGGAGGGTTTGCAGCGCGACCGCCTCGACCCGGCGGAGGCGATCGGCATCCTCACGCAGCTCGCGAGCGCCCTGGACGCGGCCCACGCGCGCGGTCTCGTGCATCGCGACGTGAAGCCTTCCAACGTGCTGCTCGACACGGGCGCCCGCCCGGATGGCTCCGACCACGTCTACCTTGCGGACTTCGGCTTGACGAGGCGGGTCTCAGAGGAGACCGGAATCGGCGACGACGGCGCTCTCATGGGCACGATCGACTACGTCGCGCCCGAGCAGATCGCCGGAGACCAGATCGACGGACGGGCGGACATCTACTCGCTCGGCTGCCTGCTGTACGAGTGCCTCGTCGGGGAGCCTCCGTTTCGGCGTGACTCGGATCTCGCCGTCGTGTTCGCGCACCTCGAGGCGGAACCGCCGGCTCCGAGCGAACAACGGCCGGAGTTGCCGGCCGCGCTCGATGCCGTGATCGCCAGGGCGCTCGCCAAGGAGCCAGCGCAGCGCTATCCCAGCTGCCGGGAGTTCGCCCGGGCGGCGCTCGCGGTCGCGGTCGACGAGGCGAGCCGCGTGCTCGTCGACGTCGCCTCGCGTGCCGCCGCCGGGAGAAGCGACCTGAGCGAAGTCGAGGCCGAGCTTGCAGGCAAGGTGATCGACCTCCAGCTCGTGCGCGAGCAGGCGCGGGCACTCACGGCCTCGGTCATTCCGGCCCGCGTGGTGATCGAGGGAGTCTGCCCGTTCAAAGGCCTGGGGAGCTTCGAGCCGATCGACGCCGACTACTTCTTCGGCCGCGAGCGGCTCGTCGCGGAGCTCGTCGCGCGCCTCGTCGGCGCCGGCTTCCTCGGCATCGTCGGCCCGTCGGGCAGCGGCAAGTCGTCGGTCCTGCGCGCGGGTCTCATCCCGGCCCTCGCCGATGGGGTGCTGCCGGGCAGCGGTGGCTGGCGGCGGTGGCTGCTGCGTCCCGGCGAGAGCCCGCTGGACGCGCTTCGCTCCGTGCTCATGTCGGGCGCGAAGGATCCTCTGGCGGAGGCCCTCGACGCGCTGCCCTCCGGCGCACGCCTCCTTCTTGCCGTCGACCAGCTCGAGGAGCTGTTCACTGCCTGCCGTTCCGAATCCGAGCGCGCAGCATTCGCCGACACGCTCTCCCGCGCGGCTGCCGATCCGGAGGGTCGGGCGGTCGTCGTGGTCGCGCTGCGCGCCGACTTCTACGGCCGCTTCGCTGCGTACCCGGGCCTAGCGGAGCTGCTGGGGTCGAACCACGTGCTCGTCGGGCCAATGCAGGCCTCGGAGCTGCGGCGCGCCGTCGAGCTGCCCGCCGGCCGGGTGGGGCTACGGGTGGAGCCGGAGTTGACCGACGCGTTGGTCGACGACGTGGAGGGCGAGCCGGGCGCGCTGCCGCTGCTGTCCACCGCTCTCCTCGAGCTCTGGCAGAAGCGGCAAGGTGGCGCGCTCACGCTGGCTGCCTACCGCGAGTCCGGCGGCGTCCACGGCGCCGTCGCACGGCTGGCCGAGGGCACCTACGCTCGCATCCCCGAGACGCGCAGGCAGCTCGTGCGCGCCGTCATGCTCCGCCTGGTCGGCGAGGGCGAAGGCAACGCGCCCGTGGGCCGCCGCGCGCCACTCGCCGAACTCGACCTGGAGCGCAACGCTGACGTCGCGGACGTGCTCGAGACGCTGGCAGACAGCCGCCTCGTCACGGTCGGCGAGGGCTCCGTCGAAGTCGCTCACGAGGCGCTGCTGCGCGAGTGGCCGCGCTTACGTGAGTGGATCGAATCGGACGCCGAAGGACGCAGGCTTCGCCGTAACATCACCCGGGCGGCGACCGACTGGGACGCGGCAGGGCGCGATCAAGGCGAGCTCTACCGCGGTGCGCGGCTCGCCGCCGCCCTCGACTGGAGCACCGACCACGCCTTCGAGCTCAACGAGGTCGAGCGCGCGTTCGTAAGCGACAGCCGGGATACCTCAGAGCAAGAGACGAAGAGGGCCCGGCGGACGAACCGCCGGCTTCGCGGGCTGCTCGCCGGGGTCGCAGTCCTACTCGCGGCAGCCGTCGCGGGTGGGGTGTTCGCGGCCGTCCAGCGCGGCGAAGCGCGCGACGCGGAGACGGCCCAGCTCGCCCAGCGCCTCGGCGCGCAGGCGCTCGTCGAGGAGGAACTCGATCTCTCGCTCCTGCTCGCACGCCAGGCGATCGCGATTGACGACACGCCCCAAACCCGCGGCTACCTCCTCGCCAAGCTCTTGGGCGCTCGCGCGGTCGGGATCATGCATGCCCGTAGCCAGACCGGCCTCCTCCGGGGGATCTCCGTGAGTCCCGACGCGAGGACGCTCGCGGTCGCCGACTCCGTCGGACTGCTGCTCTTCGACACCCGGACCTTCGAGCAGATCGGCGAGCTGGTCGAGGCGCCGAGCGGATACGTCGCCGACCTCGACGACCCGGGTTTCCCCGACGTCGAGTACAGCCCGGACGGCGAAACGCTCGCGTTGGGTGGGCCCGGATACATTCGCCTGATCGATGCGCGCACACGGGAGGTGCTGGCCCACACGTACTCCGGTTTCGCCGCACGCCTCGCGTTCACGAGGGACGGATCTCGGCTCGTCGCGCTGCGAACTCCGCCCCTGGGGGTCCTTAACGCTCGGATCACAATCCAGGACGCGGACACGCTCGAACAGATCGGCTCTCCAATTCTGCCGGACGATTTCACCGGCACTTACGTCGGCAACGTCTTCGAGACCCCCGACTTTGCGCTCACGCCTGACGACCGGTCGCTCGTCACCGTGTCGACCATGGGCGAGCTCGTTCGCTGGGATCTCCGGACCCGCAAGAAGACACTGCGGCTAGCCCTGAGGATCGGCAAGGGCCATCACGCGATTGCCCTAAGTCCGGACGCCCGTACGGCGGCCGTTGGCATCGACCGAGGTATCCAGCTCGTCGACATGCGCACCGGCGCTGCACGAAGAGCGACTGGAGCTGTCGCCGGCGCCCCGAGCTGGCTGCTCTTCAGCCCTGACGGCGGGACGATCGTGTCGACCGGCCTCGACGGGATGGTCGCACGCTGGGATGTCGAATCGGCGACTCTCCGCGAGACGCTACGCGGCCACTCGGGTGCTGTGCAGCAGCCCGTCTATAGCCCTGACGGGGAGACGCTCTATACAGCGAGTCTGGACGGAACGGCCATTGCGTGGGATCTCGACGGCGACCGCGGCCTCGGGCGGCCGTTCACGTTTACCCATGACCGCGCGTTTCACGAGATCTTCGACAGGCACCCCGGAGAGTTCAGCCCGGATGGACGCTTGATCGCACTGGGCCTGAAGGACCGGGGAATCGCGCTCTGGGATGCCAGCACTCTCGCCCCGGCCGGCCCGCCCCTCTCGAAGACCGGAGGCGAGGTCAAAGCGCTCGCCTTCACTCCGGACGGGCGAACGCTGGCAGCCGCGACAATCAACGGCATGGCGACGCTCTGGGACGTCGAGTCGCGATCGCTCCGCCGGGGGCCGTTCGCCGTTGCCGGGGAAGCCGTCATCGGCATGAGCGTCAGCGCGGATGGAACGACGCTTGCGACGGCCGCTGCCGATCGTGGCGGCGGTGTGGAGCTCTGGGACCTCGCCACCGGAGCCGGCCTTGGTGGTGTGGGCGAAGCCAGGTCGGTCGGCGATGTCGCCTTCAGCCCTACAGGACGGGACCTCGCGTTCATCCACGATGTCGGCGGATACGCCGAAATCTGGAACGTGGGCCGCCGCTCGAGGATCGCAATGCTGCCGTTCAGGCGCGACACGAGTGCGTACGTGGGGTACGCCGTTGCCTTCAGCCCTGACGGAGAATTGCTCGCCACCGGTGGCGTCGACACCGTCGTTCGTCTGTGGAACGCCCGCAGCGGGAAGCTTCTGCGCGAGCTGGAGCACGGCGCCGGCGGCGTTCAGTCGCTCGAGTTCAGCCCCGACGGCACGGTCCTTGCAATCGGCGCCGACACGCCTTTCGCGTCGCTTTGGGATGTTGTAACGGGCATCCAGATCGGCCCCAGGCTGACTGCCGGCAGCCGCGCGACGATGCTCGATGTGTCTCCCGACGGTAGCCGTCTGCTGATGACGAACGGCAATGGCCAGGGAGCCGTCTGGGACATCGATGGTGAGTCGTGGGCACGGCGCGCCTGTACGCTCGCGAACCGCACGCTGACGCGCGACGAGTGGGAGGAGTTCCTCCCCGACCGGCCGTACGAGCCGGCTTGCCGGTAGTACGGCAGACCAATCAGGGGCGAATCGACCAGGTAAAGCGCGTGAGCGTGGCCGGCGGAGCGAGGCCGCCCGGGCGTAGACCCCGCCGCACGAGCAGCGCCGGCGGGGTGGCCTCCCTGGCGAGCCTGAGGCGGGCCGGGCCGAGCCCCTCGCGGTGCCACCTCGTCGAGAGCCCGACGACGAGCAGGCCGGCGTCGCGGCTCGCCTCCAGCATGCCCTTCTCGCCCGGCGGAGTCAGCAGCGGCTCGACCGAGATCCCAAGGACTCGTTGGACGGCGAGCGCGCCGTGCGAGAGCAGGCGGCTCGCGTCACGCTTGCCATGCTCCGGGACTGCGGCCGAACCGGCAAGCCGGAGCGGCGCCTCGTTAGCGCGCGCGAGCCACGCGCCGAGCTCGACGGCCGCCCAGTCGTGCTCGGCCCCTCCGAAGGGAACGACTACGGGGCCGTCGCGCGTCGCATCCCGAGGAACGAGCAGGGCGACGTCGCAGGGCGCCTTCTCGAGTACGGCCGTGAGTTGCTCGTCGGGAGCTCCTTCGGCCATGAGCTCGTCAGGCGCGTCGGCGAGCAGGAGCTCGACGTCGAGCTCTGTGGCGAGGCGAGCCAGCTCCTCACCCGGCGCCGTCGACGTGAACGAAGCTGCGCGTGCCGCGACACCGCGCGCGTCGAGCGCAGACCGGCGCTGGTCGAGCCACGCCGACGCCGGGCGAAGCTCGGCGGCATCCGGTACGAGCCTGGCCAGGACGATGACGCGAGGCGGATCTCGCACGAGCGGCTCGGCCACTGCGAGCAGCGCGTCGACACGTGTCTCGTCCGTGATTGCGACGAGAATCGATCGCTCCGGGACCTGCTGGACGCGTGCGGGTGCTGTCGCCTCGAGATCCAGCGCGGGGTCATGCCGAAGGATCGCCCGCTCCAGTTCCTGGAGCGCCGGGCTCGGATCGATCCCGAGCTCGTCGACGAGGACTCGGCGCGCATCCTTGTAGGCGTCGAGCGCTTGCGCCTGGCGACCCGACCGGTACAGCGCCGTCATCAGATACATCCGCAGGCGTTCGCGCAGCGGGTGCTCTGCGACGAGTGCCTCCAGCTCTCCGACCAGCTCGTCGTGGCGCCCGACTGCGAGGTCCGCGTCGATTCGGAGCTCGACTGCTCCCAGCCTGATCTCCTCGAGCCGGGCGATCGCCGCCTGGGCGAAGCTCTCGTAGGCGAAGTCCGCGAGCGCCGGGCCCCTCCACAGGGACAGCGCGTCGCGTAGCCGCTTCGACGCGTCGGCCGCCAGACCGCGGGCGAGCAAGCTCCTACCCTCGTCGACGAGGCGTTCGAAGCGGTGGAGATCGAGCTCGTCCGGCTCGACCCGGACGACGTAGCCCGGCGATCTCGTCGTCAGCACGTCCGGCGGCAGCGCCTTGCGAAGCCGCGAGACGTTGACCCGCAACGCGGCAGCGGCGGCGCGCTCGGGCGAGGCCTCGCCCCAGAGGTCGTCGATCAGCCGGTCAGCGGAGAGCGACCTCGTTCGGGTGGAGGAGCAGCACGGCGAGAAGCGCACGCGGCTTGTGTCCGCCCAGGGAGACCTCGGAGCCCCCGTCCCACACCTCGAGCGGTCCCAGGATCCGGAACTCCATCTGCCTTTGCCTCCCGGCCGGACGCTAACAGCTGTTGCCGGCCTGAAACGGGGCTGAAACGGACCGCGTCGATCATCGATTTCGTACACACGAACACCAACAGTGAAGGAGGCAACGATGCAGTCCACAAAGACCCCCATCCGGCGGCTCGCCCGTACCGCCGCTCTCGCGCTCACCCTACTCGCCGCGTTCGCCACCGGGGCTGCTGCAGGCTCCGGCGCCACACCGCAGGCCGAGAAGTACATCCCCGGCGTTACGGACTTCCCGAGCAGGCTCGGCGAGGCCGGCGAGTCGAGCGGCGCCGTGTCGCAGGAGGAATTCGTACCGGGTGTGACCGACTTCCCGAGTGCGCTCGGCCAGAGCGGCGAGCGAGCGGCCGAGGCGCGGCTCGCCCAGCACTCACCGCAGGGACTGCCGGTCTACGTCCAGGTCGACGAGAGTGGATTCGACTGGAGTGCCGCGGCGGCCGGCGGGATCGCAGCCACGCTCCTGCTGTTCGCGGCGGCGCTGGCGGTCCGGACGGCGAAGCGCAGCAGGGTCGCTATCGGCTGATCGCCATTGAGGGCAGGACCCCACGCGGTCCTGCCCTCAACACCAGCTACTGCGAAAGGAAAGGTGAAATGGGACTGAACTTCAAAGCCGTGGCCGCCGGATCGGTTCTGGCCTGCGCCGCGCTGATCACGATCGTCTCGGTCATCTATGCGCAACCGGCCGCAGGTGCCCAGCCGCCGGCGGCCGCTGACCCCGCGGTCATCCCGGCCTGGAACGCGATCGCGGTCAGCACGATCGCAGGGCCGTCCCCCAACGGAGCCGGAAAGGCCAACGTCGAGGCCTTCCTCTGGTTCGCGTTCGTGCAGGCAGCGGTCTACAACGCCGTGAACGGGATCACCGGCGAGTACGAGTTGTACGAATGGAATGCCAAGGCGCCGAAGGGAGCATCGCCGCAAGCCGCTGCGGCGGCTGCAGCGCACGGCGTCCTGATGGAGTACTTCGGCAGCGCGGACTTCGCCAACAGCGAGACGATCGCGGCGAACCTGAATGCTGCGCTCGCGACGTCACTGGGGCAGATCCCCGACGGCGTGCCGAAGGAGCAGGGCATCCGTTACGGCGAAAAGGCTGCCGAGCGCGTCATCGAGCTTCGGGAGGACGATGGTCGCTTCGCCCCGATCGTGTTCAACATGCCCTTGGCCGCGGGCGTGTGGCGACCGACGCCACCGGCACTGGCTCCGTTCTTCGGCCCCTGGTTGGGTCAGGTCGAGCCATTCGTGCTCGATTCTCCCAGCCAGTTCCGCCCGGGTCCGCCGCCGGCGATCTCGTCCGACCTCTACGTGGAGGAGTTCGAGGAAGTCCGTGACTACGGCGTGAACATCGGTTCACTGCGAACCGCGGCTCAGACGCAGACGGCGCTGTTCTTCTCCGACGTCGGCGTTGGGCCGCTGCAGGCTGGACTCCGCGACCTGGTGACGCGCCGAGGGCTGGACATCAGCGACAGCGCACGCCTGTTCGCGGCGGCCGATCTGAGCATGGCGGACACTGCGATTGCGGTCTGGGACGCCAAGTTCCACTACGGATGGTGGCGCCCGATCACCGCGATCCGCGAGGCGGATACGGACGGCAATCCCGAGACGGTCGGCGTTCCCGGCTGGACGCCGTTCCTCGTCACGCCGCCCTATCCGGACTGGCCGAGCGGTCTGAACGGCATCGTCGGCGCGGCCAGCACGGCGCTGTCGCGGCTGAATGCGGACGGCCGGGTCGACCTGAACCTCACGTCCACCGCGGCGGGAGTGACGCGGCACTACGACCTCGCCGCCGACATCCAACGCGACGGAGTCGACGCGCGCGTCTGGTCCGGCATTCACTTCCGCACAGCCGACGAGGTCGCCATTGCGATGGGAGCACAGGTGGCGAACTGGGCGCTCGACCATCACTTCGCACCGGCGAACTAGACCGACCAGCGCCACGAGCCGGGCGGGACCACACCTCCGCCCGGCTCCGGCGCGGAGCGCGGGATACTGTCCACACTCCGTCGCCTTGTCCTCGAGGAGGAGCTCATGAGCGTCCAACGTGAGGGTGGCTGCGCCTGCGGAGCCGTTCGCTACCGGCTCTCGTCCGATCCGCTCTTCACGCACTGCTGCCACTGTCTGAACTGCCAGCGACAGACCGGAAGCGCCTTCGTGATCAACCTGCTGATCGAGGCCGACCGAGTGGAGCTCCTCGCGGGGGATCCGCAGCCGGTCGACGTGCCTCGCGACGACGGCAGCACCCAGCGGATCTTCCGCTGTCCGACGTGCCAGGTGGCGGTCTACAGCCAGTACACGCGTCCCGAGCTGCGGTACGTTCGCGGCGGCACGCTCGACCGAGCCCTCGAGCGTCGTGCCCGACGTCCACATCTTCACGAGGTCCAAGCTGCCCTGGATCATGCTTCCGGACTCGGCGGCGGCATTCGATGTGTATTACGACGCGAAAGCTCTCTGGCCGGCCGCGAGTCTCGAGCGGCTCGAGGCAATTTTGGCAAACGGCTAGCGATGCGCCACGGTGTTCTGGGGGCGGGAGGCGTCGGCGGTTTCCTCGGTGGCGCTTTGGCGCGTGCCGGTCGAGAAGTCGTGCTGCTCATGCGACCGGAGGCTCTCGCGGAGTACGACGGACGGCTGAGCGTCGAGAGCGCAGTGCTCGGGGACTTCGAGCTCGACGTACCGGCGACATCGGTCCTCGACCGCGCCGTCGATGTCCTCTGGGTGACGCCGAAAGCGACGCAGCTGGACGAGGCGCTCGAGCTCGTGCCGCTGGATCGGCTGGGCGAGGGCGTCGTCGTCCCGCTGCTCAACGGTCTCGACCACGTCGCACTCCTGAGGGCGCGACTCGGCGTCGACCGCGTTGTCGCGGGAGCAATCGCAGTCGAGTCAGAGCGCGTCGGGGTGGGGAAGATCCGGCAGAAGACGGCATTCGCTGAGGTCACGCTTGCTCCCGACCCACGCGCTGCGCAGATCTGCGCCGAGCTCACCGATGCCGGCTTAGGGTGCACCCAGGGCGCAAGCGAGGCGGCGGTCCTCTGGCGAAAGCTCGCGCTGCTCGCGCCGATCGCCCTCACGACGACTGCGCTCGAGGCGCCGCTCTCCGCGGTCGTCGGCGATCCAGCGTGGCACCGGCGCCTCGAAGCGTGCGTGCGTGAGGTCGGTGCGGTCGCCGCTGCGGAAGGGGTCGAGTTCGACGCGGACGCAGCGCTTTCGCGCTACGAGCAGGTCGGCGATCTGCGCAGCTCGATGCAGAAGGATCGGGCTGCGGGGCTCCCGCTCGAACTCGACGCGATCGGCGGCGCGGTACTCCGCGCCGCGCGTCGGCATCGAATCGATGCTCCCACGACGCAGGAGCTCGTGGAGCTGATCGAAGGCTCCTTAAGATCCGTTCACTAAGAGCTCGCTGATCGAGGGCTTGAGGCGGCTGCGAGCATCGGAGACGGCTTACCGGTGGAGAGCGACGATTGCCCGAGTCCGCCAGCGTCTCAGAGAGAAGACGGAGGAGGATGTCTCCGGGGCGGGCGCGCTTGTTGCTCGTGCGGCCGAGACGTAGGGTCGCCGGACGGAGCACGGTCACGGAAAGGGGGGACGTGATGCACGTGAAGGGCTTGCATCGGCTGGTGGGGCTTGCGGCGGTGCTGGTGGCGCTTGTGCTCGGCGCGAGTGCTGCGGCAGACGTCGGCAGCGGTTCGGGGCCGCCGACGGCGGTGGGGTCGGGTGGTGCGGCCGCGTCCGTGGAGCGTCTTGCGACGCAGGCGGCGATCGACATCTTGCGCCGCGGCGGCAACGCGGTCGACGCGGCGGTCGGCTCGGCTGCGGTGCTCGGTGTCACGGAACCGTTCTCGTGCGGGATCGGCGGGGGCGGCTTCATGGTCGTGCGGACGGCGGGCGGCTCGGTGACGACGATCGATGGCCGCGAGACGGCACCGGCGGCGATGCACCCGCTGTCCTTCTGGGAGAACGGCGCGCCGCTTGCGTTCAACGCGGCGCGTTACAGCGGTCTCTCGGTCGGCGTTCCGGGAACGGTCGAGACCTTGGCGGACGCGCTCGAGAAGTTCGGGACGATGTCCCTCGCCGAGCTCTTCGCGCCGGCGATCCACGTTGCGCGTCACGGTTACCTGATCGATCAAGTGTGGTTCGACCAGGTCCAGGCCAACCGCGACTGGTTCGACGACATCCCGGCGAGTGCGGCTCTCTTCCTGGACGCGGATGGGACCCCGCGCAACGTGGGCACGGTGTTCACGAACCCCGAGCTCGCCGCGACATACGAGCGGATCGCGCATCTCGGCGCGAAGGGTTTCTACCGCGGCGCGGTCGCGGATGCGCTCGTCGACATGGTCCGGCAGCCGGTGGTCAGCCCGACGGCGAACCACGCGTGGCGGCCGGGCGTGATCGAGATGCGTGACCTGCACCGCTATACCGCGCCGGAGCGGGCGCCGACGCACGTCAACTATCGGGGGCTGGACGTGTATTCGATGGGGCCTCCCTCGAGCGGCGGCTCCACTGTCGGCGAGGCGCTGAACATCCTCGAGGGGTACGACCTCTCGTCGATGCCACGCGAGGAGGCTCTCCACTACTACCTCGAGGCCTCGCGCTACTCCTTCGCCGACCGCAACGCCTACCTCGCCGACCCAGCCTTCTTCGAGGTGCCGCTGAGCGGCCTGCTCTCGGACGACTACGCCGCGACGCGGCGCGCGCTGATCAACACGACGGCCGCGCCGGGAGCCGTCGCGCCGGGCGACCCGTTTGCGTACGAGGGCTCGGAGACGACGACCCACCTGACGACCTCCGACGTGGCGGGGAACGTCGTCTCGTACACGTTCACGATCGAGTCGACCGGCGGCGCCGGCCTTGTCGTCCCCGGCTACGGGTTCCTGCTCAACAACGAACTGACGGACTTCAACTTCGACTCGACGACGCATCCGAACCGCGTCGAGGGCGGGAAGCGGCCGCGTAGCTCGATGGCTCCGACGATCGTCACGAAAACCGGGGCGCCGTTCCTCGCGCTCGGCTCCCCTGGCGGGGCGACGATCATCACGACAGTGCTCCAGATCCTGCTCGACCGGGTCGACCTCGGCCTGACGCTCCCGCAGGCGATCGCCGACCCACGCGCGAGCCAGCGCAACGCCGTGAACACCGGCGCAGAGCCAGGGTTCCTCTCGGTCCCCGAGCGGGCGGCGCTCGAGGCCCGCGGCCATCACTTCGCGAACGCGGGCGAGATCGGCGCCGCGGCTGCGATCGAGTTCCTCCCCGGTGGCGGGGTGCTCGCAGCCGCCGAGCCGGTGCGCCGCGGCGGCGGCAGCGCGATGACCGAGCGGCCCTAGAAAACCGGATAGGGAGGGCCGGGGCGGGCAGTGCCGCCCCGGCCTCTACCAGTTACTCGAGACGGCGTCCGCCGATGTCGTAGGGGATGTTCACGGCCTCGTCGGCGCCGGGGTTCGGGCGCCAGCCGCCCGAAAAGGTGCCGGCCTGGCGCCAGGAGCCGGTGAAGGTTGCGTCCAGCGGGCCGTCAGGTATAGATACCGAGCGCAAGTGCCGACCCCGAAGACGCGCGGGGCTGCCTCGTTGGCTGAAGTCAGACACCACATGCGGATCATGTGGGCCCGCTCTAGGACGCAAGCTCGGCGAGCGCGGCGACCGTGCGCCAGTTCCGCACGGTGAGCGTCGTCGGTAGGCGACGCTTGGTGAGGGCCTCCATCAGCTTCGAGCGACCCTGTCCATTGGGAACGCTCACGTAGAGCTCCTTCCCGATCAGCGTCAGTTCGTCAGGGAGGTACGCCGAGAGGTCACCGAGTGAGAGGTCGCCCAGGCTGACCTTCTCCGCAAGGAAGCCGATCACCACCTTCGTCGGATCGTCGACCGCGTACGGGTTCCTCGAGACGACGCGCGCGAGCTCGGCGCCGGTCCGGATGACGACAGGGACCTCGTGGCTCGTCGCCTCGGCGATAGCTGCGCTCAGGGAAGGGCCGAGATCCTTGCCAGACCTCCCCTTTGGACTGAACACCACGTTCCCGCTCTGGAGGTACGTCTCGACGTCGCGGTGACCGAGCGACTCGACGATCGATCGAAGCGCGGGCATTGCGATGCGCTTGTTCGGCCCGATGTTGATCCCTCGGAGAAGAGCGACGACGCGCATGACGACAGTGTGACGCCGACGCCTCACACGCCGAAGTCAACCCCCTCCACCGGCGGACCACGCATGAGCTCGCGCCGGAGGACCCCGAAACGCCCGGATTGCCCGACGGTTTGTGGCCTGCGGCTGTCGCGACCGTTGAGCTGCGGTCGTGCGACGATCGTCAGTCGTACGTATGGGCACAGTCGTTCTTCGTGGTGGTGTCGAGGTCGAGAATCCCCTCGAGTTGGCGCTCGAGTTCCTCGAGGCGTATTCGAGCTACGACGCCTACGAGTCCTCAGGCCCAGCGTCATTCGAAGAGAGCGACCTCAGGCTGGCTAACCGCGGCGGTGCCCGCATCTCGGCGGCTGAGATCGCAGCGATTCTCGAACGCCGTGGCGAGATCGAACGCGCCCTGCGCAAGATCGACCCTGATGCATCGTTGGCGAACGCGACGGGCTCGATCCCGTGGATCCCGCTGACGCGGCTCTTCGACGCGTTTGCGGACATCCGCGGAATCGGCTTCTCGAAGATGACAAAAGCGCTGCACAAGAAACGGCCGGCGCTAATCCCGATGCTCGACAGCGTCGTCCAGGCGTACCTGATTCAGGACGATCGCGGCATGCTTTCGTCGGGTTCATTCGGGGAGCGCTCCACCGCGCTCGTCCGCAGCTACAAACGAGACCTGGATCGCAACCACTCGGCCCTGCGCGAGATCCAGCGAGAGCTCGCGAGTCGGACGCACCGGCTCACCGAGGTGCGAATCCTCGACCTTCTGATCTGGTCCGTCTCAGGCGGGGTCTGAAGGTGCCCGCGTGCTGCGTCGTGGAACCGATCCAGCGAGTCTGCGTCGCACAGACTCGCGCGTCGCAACGAGCGCCATGCGAAGCGCAGCCGCCGTGGACGGGCGCGCGGAAGGTCGACGTCGGCGGGTACGGCCTCTTCCTCCGCTGCAGTGGCTCCAGCGGCCGACCGTCGTGCTCGACAACGGTCGCGGCCAGACGACTGGACGCTGGGATCAGGTGCAGCCGCTCGTCGCGGCGGGAGCGCACGTCTGCGTGTACGACCGAGCGGGGCTCGGACAGAGCAACCCACGCCCGAGCGGCGTCCACCCGGACAACCCGCGCATGGTCGAGGAGCTGCGAACCCTGCTCCGGAACGCCGGGCTCAGCCCACCGTACGTGCTCGGGGCCTGGTCGTTCGGCGGCATCAACGCTCACTACTACGCACGTCGCTATCCGACGGAGGTCGCGGGCGGAGTGCTGATCGACGCGCTCTGGGCACCGGCGGGCTGCCGCGGCCTCGACCATCCACTCGAGCCCGCCGACTGCACCGCCGCCGGGCAGCAGCTCGCGGGAGCCGGGCCTGTCTTCGGCGCCAAGCCGCTCATCGTGCTCGAGAACGCGCTCGCCACCGCTGCCGACTGGCAGGGGTACCAGCGGAGCCTCGCCTCGCTTTCGTCGCAAGTCCGGCACGTGCGGGCGGACCGTAGTGACCACTTCGGCTTCCTCTCGACACAAGCCGACCTGACCGCCGAGGCGGTCAAGCAGGTCGCGGCGGCGGCCCGGGAGCAGCGGCTGCTGCCCGGCTGCGCGAGTGTCTTCCCGCCGCTTGGCGGTACCTGCCTCGGCGGCTAACGTGGATGGCAGGCTGCGGGCAGAGCCCGGGGACAGTCCGCGGGCAGTCGAGTGAAACGGAAGCCCGAGCCTAATGGCCTCACGCCGCGGGAGTTACCCGCTGTGGCCGGGTTCGAGCGGGGATTCCCTGCGGATGTGCGCGGGATCACTGGAAGTCGGCGGTCGTCTCGGCCCAGACGGGCAACAAGAGATGCCCATTGGCAGGTTCTTTACGGGAGCGACGGGACTCGAACCCGCGACCTCCGGCGTGACAGGCCGTACCCGTTGACACCGGAAAACCCGGGAAGACCCGGGAAAACACTGGTTTCCTCCACGCGATCCGGGCGGGGTCGGCCGTGCGACCTCGCTCCGCTCCATCGCCGCCCGGGCGACGTTTGGGCCACTGACGGGCCACATGAAACGCCTCCCTAAGTCTGGGGGCCGGGCAGTAGGATCGGCGTGCGTGAGCGAGGTCGTCGTGGTCACGGGGTCGTCAAGTGGTATCGGCCGGGCGGTCGCAGAGCAGTTCGCGAGCGACGGCGCGAGGGTCATCGTCAACTCGTCGCGCTCGGTCGAGGAGGGCGAGATGCTCGCCCGCTCGCTTCCGGCGGCCGTGTACGTGCAAGCCGACGTCTCCCGCGAGGAGGACGCCCGACGGCTGGTCGCGACCGCCCTCGAGCGGTTCGGACGCGTGGATGTCGTCGTCAACAACGCGGGCACGACTAGGCGCGTCCCCTTTGCGGACCTCCAGGGCGTCGACGAGGCGTTGTGGCAGCGGATTCTCGGCGTGAACCTGATGGGCCCCTGGTATCTCAGCCGTGCGGCGGTGCCTGCGTTGCGCGAGGTCAAGGGTGCGATCGTCAACGTGGGCTCGGTCGCCGGGATCATCGCGGCTGGAAGCTCGCTCCCGTATGCCGTCTCGAAGGCGGCGCTGCACCACCTCACGCGGACGCTTGCGCAGGCACTTGCTCCCGATGTGCGGGTGAACGCGGTCGCCCCGGGACTCGTGGATACGCCCTGGACGGCGGGCTGGGAGGCGAACGAGGCGGTTGTCGCTCGTACTCCGCTTGGTCGCGCGGCGACGCCCGAGGACATCGCGGACGCTGTCGTCTCGCTCGCTCGCACACCGTTTGCGACGGGCCAGGTCGTCGTCGTCGACGGTGGGCTGACCCTCACGTAACCGAAAGGCAAATTGGGGAGTGGAAGGTGACCGTCGGCCGCAGGGCGTCGTTTGCCTAGACGAGAGTCCTTCGGCGTGACTACGAAAGCGCGGTTACCCCTGACTACGCGCAGATCGGATGACCCGGAGGTCGCAGTTCAATCCGCCCGCACTCGAAAGCCCAGGAACGAGGCGTCAGCAGGGGTGTGAAGGACGGCTCGCCTCGCGTCGGTCATGGAATCATCCCCGTCGCCGTGTCGTGCTAGATCAATCTGTTCACCGCCGAGACATGGCCCGAGATCCGCGAGAACGCGAAGTTCGCCTTTACCGGACACCGCGAAGGCGCGCGGAACCGCGACACCGCGACGCGGCCGCGCCGGATCTACGACCTCCGCTCGACGTTCGCGTCTCACGCGCTCGCCGGGGGGGTGAGTCCGTTCGAGCTTGCCCGCGTGATGGGGACGAGCGTCCGCATGATCGAGCGCCACTACGGGATGCTTCTCGGCGGCGCGCACGTCGGGATCGCGCAGCGGCTCGACGCGCTCGAAACGGAACTCGCGGAAGCCGCGGACGGCGTTTAGGCCACTATCGGGCCACGGTTCCCGACCGTCGCGCGCGCACCCGAAACGGGAAACGCGCACTACGCAGGGAGAAGATAGGACGGGAGCGACGGGACTCGAACCCGCGACCTCCGGCGTGACAGGCCGCGCCACCCGATCCACACCAAACGACGCGACCCGCCCGGATAGGCCGCAACCCGCACGGCTCCGCGGGTTGAGTCGCGTCGGCCGCATGACCAAGCGGCCCGCAACCAGGCGCTCGAGGAGACGTTTGGCACACGTTCGGCACACGACTCCGCACCGCCATAGCAAACGCGCAATCATGCGCGGCGGTGGCGATTCGCTTCCGCACGCCGACGTCGGAGCCCTTGATCGAGAGGCGCCCCGCGAGCTCGAGCACGACAGTCGAGCCGGCTTCGAGCAACGGAAACGCAGCAACCTCGAGCTCGTCGCGCACGCCGCACGGACCGCGCCTCATCTCGAACGACGAGCGGCGACCATGCTGCCGAGCGTCGTCTACTCGCCGCGATCGAGCCCGAGCTCGTCGTGCACGACGGACGGACCTACCTGCTTCGCCGTCTGCCGGCGTCCTCGGCGCCGGCGGCGAACGGGACGGCGGTCCGGCCGCACGTCTTGCCTCAGCGCGGCGTTCGGATCGCCTGAGGCGGAACCAGCTAGAGTCGATCCCGCCGTCCGGCCCAGTCCTGACGACTGAGCTCGCTGGGCTTGGCCGAGCTGATGAGGAGCGCGCCGAGGAGATCGTCGGCGTCTTCTTCAAAGCGATCAAGGACGGAGACTGGCGTGCCGCTGAGGCTCTCTTGACGCGCGTCTACGGACGGCCGCAGGAGAAGGTCGAGGTCGTGCGGCCCGAGACGCTCGAGCAGGGAGCGTGGGTCAGCAGCGGGTCAGCGGTAGCACGGTGAAGTGATCGACCTCGTTCGCTCCACGCCTCGTGTCGGACTGCAGCCCAATGGGGTGCCGCCCCCTCAGCGCCTTGCCGAGAGTGGGACTCAAACCGGGGCCCCATCCCGGGAGACTGGATCCAGCTCGAGCGACGCGACCCGCTAGGAAAACCCTCAGCTCCGATCCGCTAGGCACTCTCTTGCCCGCATCTTGCCTGCATCTAGGAGCGCCTTCCTATCGTCGCTGGCGTGGAGTCGATCGAGAAGGTGCTTCAGTGCGACTGCGGCTTCGAAGCCCGCGCCGAGGACGAGGACGGCCTCGTCGCCGAGGTCCAGCGACACGCGTGGGAGGCGCACGGCATGGCGCTCTCGCCCGACCAGGCGCTAATGCTCGCGTTTCGCGCCGAGCTGGACGCGACCGCACCGTCGCGCAAGCCCGTACGTGAAGCCCTCGACGATCCATCGCAAGACGTCATGTCTGACTGAAAGGAGAACGGAATGAAACGGGCACAATTTGCGGTTCGTGTTGGTCTCATTGTGGGTCCGGCGCGGCCAGGGACTCAGAGGAGGCTTCATGTCTAGTCGAGCAGTGGGCCGCCGGGCGCTCGTCGCGCTGGCCGCCGTCGTCGCAGCATGGCTGGTAGTCGGTGCCGGCGTAACGTCCGCGGGTCGGGTCGATCCGCCCGGTCACCAGGACGCCAACCAGTGCATCATCTCCTCCGGTGTGGACCTCAATGCGCTGTATGGCGTCCCCGAGCAGTTCCGGAATCGCCTCTGCCCAGTGGTCAGCGCCGGAGAGCACTGGCGCATCTTTGGAATGTGGTTCACGGACGACGGTGTGGACAGCGTCTACCCCGAGGGCTACGTGCCGTTGCGTCCGCTGCCAATCGAGGACTTCGTCGCGAAGTTCACGATGAAGGTCGTCATCGATGGCGGCACAGCTCAACAGAAGACCTACGTCTTCTCGGCAGCAGAGGCTTTGCGCACCGACATAACCCTCGACCAGCTCCTGCCCGGCAACCCGCCGTTCCCGATGGCGACGACCATGCCGAGGCTGCAGCCTCTGAGCGTTGGCGACCACACGCTTCAGGTCATTTGGGTGCTCAGCGCTCAGCACTGCGACGGCCTTGCAGCGGTGGTCGAGGAGAACTGCTTGCCGGCCGGGGAACTCGACGTATCGGGCGTGAGGCCGATTACGACCACCACACCGGAGCACTAGAAACAGGGCCACCCGCTGGCGGCACAGTGCCGCCCAGCGGGCGGGGTCTGAAGGTGCCGGCGTCATACGAACTCCAGGCCGGACCTTGGTGCTGCGGCGATGAAGCGAGCGACGACTTGTCTCAAGACAGGACGACCACCGCGGACCCGCTACGACCCGGCGCGGGCCTGGTGTAGCAGGCGTGTAGTCGGTCTTGTGCCTGTTCTGACAACGCTCTTGCAGCGCCGGCGAAACGGAGTCGCTCGCCAACGCTCAGGCGACCGTGCCGTGGCGCCTGGCAGCTCGGCGGCCGCGGCCACGCACGCGTGGCGACAACGGAGAGTCGCGAGCGTTCGGGCCCGCGGCCGCCGAGCTGCGTACGTCCCGTCATGAACGCGCCTACGAGTGGGCGAGGCGGCGATTCCGAGCGAACACGACTGCGCCGCTCGCCAGCAGGAACAGGAGTGCGCCCGTGGCGGCGCCGACTCCACCGTCGACCCAATCGAAGCCATCGGACACCGTCCCGGTTGCAACGACCGGCAAGGTTCGTTCCCTCGGCAAGGAACGAATCGCGTTGTCGGGTGCGGAGACGGCGCCGTCGCTGATTCGGAGCTGCGGCTGGTATCCGTCCGGCCGAAGCGTCGACGTCGGTCCGCGGTGTCCCTGCGGCGGGTCGGCCTGCGCGACCGGCACGACGAACGCCGCGGCTGCACACACGATCGTGACTGCCTTTGTGATCTGCCCGTGACTCATGTTCTCTCCTTTTCAGCTTGTGTAGTACGCGTGTAGTCGGACTGGTGTCCGCTCGGACAACGAGTTTGGCCCGACTTCCCGGCTGCCGTGCTGTTCCTGCGGCGCACGCCCTCCCTTCTGCTTCATTGGTCGTCACTCGTCTGGTCACATTCGGCTGTTCTCGCTCAGGAAGCGGAAGACAGCGCCCCTGGTTTGCCTGACGATGTCCGCCGGTGCCGTGGTGACGAGCTCGGAGCTGTGGAAGCTGGAGTCGAAGAGCGCAAGCTCTTTGGGCTCCTCGCCGGCATCGAACATCCTTCGCGCGTCCGCGGCGAACCGGACACTCGTGACTCCGGGCCGAAGTGGTGCCGTCCCGGGCAGCTGAATGTCCTTCGTGCCCGCGACGAACAGTTTCGGCTCGTCGATCTGCCTGAGCCGCGCCGGCGTCACGTCGTTTGCTCGCGTTTCCACGGTGTAGTACTTCGAGGGCCACTGCGGAGTCGCGAGCGACACCACACCCGCAACATCCACTTCAGGCATGCGTGCCGCGCGCAAGACGGCGAGTCCACCCATGCTGGCTCCGATGAGGAAGAGCTTCTTCGCGCCTCGCGTCTCCATGAATCCAACCGCGGCCATCGCATCCCGCCAGTTCTTCCCGAACTCGACGGAGCCTTCGGAGCAGCCCTTGCTGTCGCAGAACCCCCGGAAGTTGAAGGTCAGGACCGTGTACCCCCGGCTGACGAGGGCGGGGACGAACCGCAGCCAGGTCTCCTGTGATGTCCCTTGGCTGAACCCGTGGGCGAGGATCACGCCGACGTCGCCGGTCCCCGACAGCCGCCCGACCAGCTCGACGCCGTCCGCGGCCGAGAATCGAACCGGGCGGTAGCGCGCGCTCTGTGACGACGCTCTCGGCGGCGAGGAGGCGGTCTCCGTCGCCGTCGCCTCAGCATCCGCTCGAGAGCTTCGCGGGCCGTCCGAGCAGGCGGTGGTCGCTGTAGCAAGCGAAGTCAGGGCGAGCGCGAGAACGAGTTTCACGTGGGCCTCCTTGGGCGATGGCGAGCGCCAATCGTGCGCACGCGGCTCAAAAAACCGGCTGAAATCGCCTAACGTTTCGCTAAGAGAGGAGAGCGGCGTGGAATTCCGAATCCTCGGACCGCTCGAGGTACGCGACAACGGGCGCGTGCTCGAGCTTGGCGGAGCGAAGCAGCGGGCAGTTCTGGCACTCCTGCTTCTGCGCGCAAACGAGGTCGTCGCGCTCGACCGGCTGATCGACGGCGTCTGGGGCGAGCGACCACCGGACACTGCCGCGGCTGCCGTGCACGGGTCGGTCTCGCGGCTACGGAAGGTCCTCGAGCCCAACGGCGCGCCGTATCAAGTCATCCGGACTCAGGCCCCGGGCTACGTCTTCGCCGCGGGTCCGGAGGTGGTCGATCGTTACCGCTTCGAGCGCCTTGCCGCCGAAGGAAGGGCCGCGCTCGACGAGGGAGACGCCGCTCGCTCGGCAGACCTGCTACGCGAAGCTCTGGCCTTGTGGCGCGGTCCGGCGCTGGCGGACATCGCGTTCACGATCGCCGACCGTACCGAGCTCGATCGCCTCGACGAGGAATGGCTCTCGGCGGTCGAGGGGCGGATCGACGCCGACCTCGCTCTCGGGCGCCACGCGCTGCTCGTTCCGGAGCTGGAAGCCCTCGTCGCCCGTCATCCACTGCGCGAGCGTCTTCGCGGGCAGCTCATGGTTGCGCTCTACGGGGCCGGCCGGCAAGCCGACGCGCTGGAGACGTATCGCGACGCGAGCCGGTTGCTCGACGAAGAGCTCGGAATCGCACCGGGGCCCGCGCTGCGTGAGCTGGAGCGGCGGATACTGCTTCAGGACCCGGAGCTCGGGACGCCGCGCCCGCCGGCAGGCGCGAGACGACTCCGTTCGACACGCGCTCGCCTTGCGTTCGCCTTCGCAGGGCTCGCCCTCTGCCTGCTCGGGGCGCTAGCCCTCGTCGCCTTCCGCGGCGACGAGACGCCGGCGGTCGACCGCGTGCGCCCCAACGGGGTCGGCGCGATCGATCCGGCGTCGAACACGCTTGTGCAGTCGACGCCCGTCGGCGAGTACCCCGAGCACCTCGTGGTCGACGACGGCTCGGTCTGGGTCGCAAATGCCGGCGACCACACGGTGTCACGGATCGAAAGCCGCACTGGGCAGGTGACCACCACGAAGGGGCTCACGGGAGCACCGGTGGCGTTGAACGTCAGCCGTGGCGTCGTCTGGATCGGGATGAGCCACGTCGACCAGCCGACGTCGATCGTGCGCCTGACGGGTGTCCCGAACGAGTCCGCAGCGCACGTCGTGGAGCTTGCGAGGGGCCCGGGACTGCTGTTTCCCGTGTTGACGAGCGGCTCGAGTGGTCTCTGGGCGAGCGTGCTCGCGGAGCCCGACACGTTCGTTCTGAGCCCGGGCGGTGCGATCCATCGGCTCGACGTGCTTCCCGTCGGCTGCAATCCGGTCGGGAGCGGCATCGCCGCGGCCATGGTCTGGATCGGCTGCGAGGACGGTCGCGTCGTGCGCGTCGACGAGGCGACGCGACGGCCAGTGGCGACAACACGTGTCGGGACGTCTCTTTCCGATCTCGCCGTAGGCGCGGGCGCCGTGTGGGCGACCGACACGGTCGAGGACGTGGTTTGGAGGGTCGATGCGGCGACGGGGCGAGCGACGCGCACGATCCCCGTCGGGGAGCGACCCTCGGGGATCGCGATCGGCTTCGGGTCGGTGTGGGTCGCGAGTCGCGACAGCGGCACTGTGTCGAGGATCGACCCCGATTCGAATCGTGTCGTTGCCACCGTCCGCGTTGGGCGCGACGTGGCCCCGATCGCGGTCGGTGACAAGAGAGTCTGGGTCGCCCGTCAGGGCGTCGTGACGCCGCACTAGAGGGTTCGGCGCGACGAACCGCCGCATCAGTGACGAGTCGGACGCCTGATCGCCGTCCAAGCGAAAACCCCGTTCCGCTCTTCTTCAAGAAGCGCCGACAAACCTCTACAACGAGACGTGTAATGGACGGGAGCGACGGGACTCGAACCCGCGACCTCCGGCGTGACAGCTCTGCACTATGGTTTGCCGCGCGTTCTCGCAGATCTCCGTTAGTCGCTCGTTGCGCCGCTCTCCTGGTCCTCACCTTGCTGGCGTTCACCACCGGCGGCCGCCGCTGCGTTCCACGAACGTTCCAGAACGGCTGCGGGCTCGACTTCCGAGGCGAGGCCGGCGGCCTCGCCTATCGACATCAGGCTGCCCTCCTCTCGCGCGTCGCTGAACGCGGGTCCGTCCACGCCGAGGACGAGGGCTTCGACTTCCTCGCGGTGGTTCTCCCACTGTCGGACGGGTCTGGACGACTGTTCGCTTTCGATCGCCCCCCAAAGACGGCCGGCCTGCTCGGCGTCACCACGTTCTGCGGCGATTACGGCAAGCTCAGCGGCGGCGAAAACCACGCGCCGACGGTCATCGAGGCCCAAGGAGAGCTCGAGTGAGCGGAGCGCATGGCCTCCCGCGGCATCGAGATTGCCGCGCTCGCGCTCGAATGCGGCAGCACCCATGAACTGGCCGCTCTCCCACCATGCCCAGCCGAGCTCGTGGGCGATCGCGGCGCTCTCGAGCCTGAGTTCGATCGCGAGTGCGAGATCGCCCTCTTCGTGGGGCCTTTCGGCGAGGTATCCGAGTACCTGTGCCTCGCCACGAGGCAGGCTGAGCTGTCGGAAGGTGAGGAGTGATTCCTCAAGCAGCGGCCAGGCGGCGGCCGTCTCGCCGCTGTCCACCATGTTTCCAGCGACGCGGTAGCGGAGGTTCGCCGTTTGGACCTCGTCTCCACTCGCGATGAAGAGCTCGAGGCTCTGTTGGTAGCAGGGCGCGGCACGTTCGAGTTCGCCGGAGACCTGGAGCGCACCGCCCAGGGCCCTGAGCGCGTGGGCGCGAAGCTTCGGTTCGGCGTCCGGGGTTCGTGCGAGCAGCGGCTCGAGGCGTGACGCGCCCTCGGTTTGCTCGCGAACGAGCCAGAGTCCCTCGAGCGACGCGGCCAGGGCGAGGCCACGCTCGGGGTCGTGCTCGGCCGCCCAATCGAGCACGGCGCGGACGTTGTCGATCTCCGGCGCGACGAGATCGACATCCCATTTGCCGGGAACACCGACAGTCGCGCGCATGCCCGCACGATCGGCGAGCTCGATCAACCAGTCGGTCTGCAGTCGCCGCAGGGCATGCTCCTCACCCGAGGCCGCCAGGTGCTCCTGCGCGAACTCGCGGATCGTCTCGAGCATCCAGAAGCGCTCGTCCCCGTTCGCGTCGGTGCGGCGGCGGACGAGGCTCTTGTCGAGGAGGGACGCAAGCGTGTCGAGGTTCGAGGCACAGACCGCTTCGGCCGCCTCGAGAGTGCAGCCGCCGCGGAAGACTGCGAGCCGGGCGAACAGCCGCTGTTCGTCGTCGTCGAGGAGGCCGTAGCTCCAAGCGATCGTCGTACGCAACGTCGCGTGGCGCTCGTCGGCGTCACGGCCGCCCTCGAGCAGGTCGAGCCGTTGAGCGATCCGTTCCAGCAGCTGCTCCGGGCCGAGCAGCTTCATCCTTGCGGCGGCCAACTCGATAGCGAGCGGGAGCCCGTCGAGGCGGTGGATCAGCTCGTGCACCGCGGGCGAGTCGCCGACATCGCGCCGGACAGCCTGCGCCCGTTCGATGAACAGCGTGACGGCATCTCCCTCGTCCATCGGCGGCAGGTCGAACTCGGCCTCGCCGGAGATCCGCAGCGGCTCGCGGCTCGTCACCAGCAGGCGAAGATCAGGAGCGGCCGCGAGCAGCTCCGCAACCGGGCGCGCTGCGTCAGGGAGCAGCTGCTCCAGGTTGTCGAGGACGACATGGGCGCGCTTCTCACCGATCCGCGTCGCGATCGCGGCGGCATCGTCGCCGGAGGCACCGAGGCGCTCGGCGATCAAGGGCACGACCACTGCTGCGTCGCGAACGGGTGCGAGCGGAACGAAGACCGTGCCCCCGTCCGCCTCTTCGGCCAGGAACCGGGCGAGCTCGATCGAGAACCGCGTCTTGCCAGTGCCGCCGGTACCGATGATCGTCAGCAGGCGCGGCTCGCGGTCGAGCCACACACTGGCAGCCTCCGAGAGCTCGCGCTCGCGACCGAGGAAGCGAGTCGCCGGAGTAGGAACGTCAAGCGCACCCGGCGTTCGCAGCGGCGGGAAGTCGCCGACGCCGAGCTGGAACAGACGAGCTGGAGCGTCGAAGTCCTTGAGCCGATGGCGTCCGAGATCCCGGAGCGGCTCATCCTCGAGGAGCGCGGCGGTCGCGGCTGAGACGATCACCTGACCGCCGTGGGCGAGCGCGGCGACCCGGGCAGCGCGATGGACGTCGATCCCGACGTAGCCCTCAACGGCCACGGTCGGGGTTCCGGTGTGCAGGCCCATCCGCACCGCGATCGGTCCGGACGCGAGCGCCCGCTGTCCCACCCTCGCCGAGGCGGCGGCCCCGGCAGCGGTCGGGAAGGCGACGAAGAACGCGTCACCTTGGGTGTCGACCTCCACACCACCGTGGGCCGCAAAGGTGTCGCGCAGCACGCGGCGATGCTCGGCCAACGCCTCGGCATACAGCCAGGGCCCCACCTGTTTGAGCAGGCGTGTGGAGCCCTCGATGTCCGTGAACAGGAACGTCACTGTCCCCGCGGGCAAGTCGCTCGGCACGCCCGGAGTATCGTCAACGACTGCGCTCTGGACGGGCTCCAGCTCTGGCGCAGCAGGCTGGGTTCGCCTAGCCAGGCAACGAGCACTTCAAGAGACGGGAGCGACGGGACTCGAACCCGCGACCTCCGGCGTGAAAGTGTCGCGGCGCGGGTTACCGTCGGCGCTCATCGGTTGCCGTTGATCGCTTCGTGCGGCGTCTCGCGCCTTCGCCTTCGGCAGTGTTCGCCGCCGTTGCCCTGACGTTCTGCCATCCGTTCCGTCAGCGCTTCTGCCGACGAGCTGGCGATACCAACACGGGCAGTCGGCGCTTGGCGTTTGCGCCTTGCTCGAGAGCCCAGACGTCTCCGAGACGGCGGTTCCCCGTTCCAAACGGCGCGAGTAGCAGGAAGAGTCTGGTGCCCCTCAGGCGTCTGCTGTCAGAATTGTGCTCTGAGAAGGTTCGAGTCCCGTGCCGGACAGGACGCTGACACGCACGTCGCCGAGCTTTAGGTGCCCGAGCAGGGGAAGGATGTGTAGCCGGACGTTGATCTCATACCGCTCGACCGTTCGCGCCTTCAGGTGGCCGAGCCCGCTCAACCACTTCGGTGCGTACTCGCGGAGCTTCTCCTTCGTGGTCGCGACGCGCTCGCCTCGCCGGACGCGAACACTACCTGCCAGAACCGGCGCGGCTCGAGCAGGGACGCGACCTGCCCGACGACTACGACGTGACGATCTCCTATGAGGACCCACTCGGCAACGAGTACGAGGAGACGATGACCGTTGGCTACAGCCACCGCCGCGACATGGTCTACCGCGAGCGGTACGACATCAGCGACATCCACAAGCGGCTCAAGGAGATCCGCGACGAGATGAAGAAGTTCCGGAGGTCCGGGGTCAAGGTGATAACGCCCGCGTCCGCTCGAGCGGACGACCGGCGCGCGGACGAAACGTGGGACGAGCGGGCGCGAGGGCGGCAAGAAGCGGAGAACCCGCCCGGAGCGGACCCGTCCTAGCCGCGGCAGCAGCCCCGAATGCCACCAGGGGCACGCTCGCTATTGGGACTGCCCGGCCGACCGCCTACGGTCACCGTTCCACAACCCGTTCCATACGGCATCGCGTGGATCGGCGAGACGACGATCGGGGAGGTAAGAAAGCGCCGCTTGCAGCGCCTTCGTGAACGGGAGCGACGGGACTCGAACCCGCGACCTCCGGCGTGACAGGCCGGCGTTCTAACCAACTGAACTACGCCCCCGCGAGCGGGCACCAGTCTAGCGGGTCGCTCTCCGCAGCCCTCGCTACGCTGCGATCTTGACCCGCGTCGACTGGCTCGCGCTTCTCTTCGTCGCCCTCGCAGCGTTCTTCGGCTACCGGAAGGGGTTGATCTCGAGCTCGCTTTCGGTGGCGGGGATCGTCGTTGGAGCGGTGATCGGAGCTCGGCTCGCGCCGCACCTGCTCGCGGACGGCTCCGAGTCGCCCTACACGCCGCTCGTCGCGCTCGCAGGCGCCGCAGTAGGGGCCGTGCTACTCGAGACGCTCGGGACGATCGCCGGCAGCGTCCTGCGTCGCAAGGTCGAGGTCGGGCCTGCTCGGGCGTTCGACTCTGCGGGCGGCCTCCTCGTGGGTGCCGCCGCGGGTGTCGCGGTGGTCTGGGTGCTCGGCTCGGTCGCGCTCCAGTTTCCGGGCCGGCCTGGGCTGCGGGAGAGCGTGCAGCGCTCGGTCGTCCTCCAGCAACTGAACGACCTCGTTCCGCCCGCGAAGCTGATGCGCGCGCTCGCGCGCGTCGACCCGTTCCCCGCGATCACCGGGCCGTCCGCGCCGGTTTCGGCGCCCGACCCTCGGGTGCTCGCAGACCCCTCGGTCCGCCAGGCATCGCCCTCCGTGCTCAAGGTGCTCGGTACGGCGTGCGGGCTCGGCGTCTCGGGAAGCGGGTGGGTAGCCGCGCCCGAGCTCGTCGTGACCGCGGCGCACGTCGTCGCGGGCCAGGACGACACCACGGTCGAGCCTGTGGGCGGCGTGCCGCGGCTTCGCGCGCAGGCCGTCTACTTCGACCGCCGAACGATGTCGCCGTCCTGCGCGTCCCCGGACTGGACGCCTCTCCGCTGCCGCTCGCAAGGGCGCGCCCCGGAGCCTCCGTCGCGGTTCTCGGCTTCCCCGAGAGCGGTCCGTTCACGGCGAGCGCAGGGCGGATCGGGCAGACGCGGCCGGTGCTCGCGCGCGACAGCTACGGCCACGGTCCGATCTCCCGCACGATCACGAGCATTCGCGCTCAGGTGCGGCACGGCAACTCCGGTGGACCTGCGGTCGATGCTCAGGGCCGCGTGCAGGCGACGATCTTCGCGGCGCGTCCGGGCGGCGACGTCGGCTACGGCGTCCCGGCGCAGATCGTGCGGCGCGCCCTCGCGCGCTCGGCAGGCCCGGTGTCGACCGGCGACTGCGCGGGCTAGGAGACCGCGACGAGCGCTTCGACGACCGCCGGGTCGAACTGCGTCCCGGCACAGCGCTGCAGTTCGGCCAGCGCCTCGACCTCGGACATCGCCTTGCGGTACGGGCGGTCTGTGGTCATCGCGCTGAACGCGTCGCACGCGCAGACGATGCGGGCGACGAGAGGGATGGCCTCTCCTGCGAGACGGTCCGGGTAGCCCGCTCCGTCCCAGTGCTCGTGGCAGGACCGCACGAGATGACCGACCTCGCCGAGAACGCCGCCGACCTTCTCGAGCATCTTCTCGCCTTCGACCGTGTGCTGCTCGATGACGGCGCGTTCGTCCGCATCGAGCTTCCCCGGCTTGTTGATGATCTCTGCGGGGATCCGGATCTTCCCCACGTCGTGGAGGAGCGCGGTGAACTCCGCATCGCGGCGGACCTTCTGGCTCAGCTCCAGGCGGTCGCACACCGCGAGGACGAGGTCGACAACGTGGCGGCTGTGGCTGCCCGTGTACGCATCGTCGGCTTCGACGACGTCGCCGAGCAGCAGCGCGGTGCCGCGGTAGGCGTGCCCGAGCTCGACGACGTGATCCACCCGCGCCCGTCTCTCCCTCGCGAAGAACCCGATCAGGCCGAGCAGTGGCAGCGCGAGCAGGAATGCGTATGGCCGGTCGGGGAACGCGGCGTAAGCGACGAGGAGCCCCAAGGGAGCGAGCGCGAGGTCGACGAGGTATGCGAGCCCGACAGCGGGAAGATGCGGCCGGATGCTGACCCCGAGGGACGCCGCCCGAGCCGCCGAGCTGCCGAGGTCGAAGGTGAACTGGGCGGCGAGCGCTGCCGCGAAGAGCGGCCAATGGAGGCGCCAGTCGGGCGAGGGGCTGCCGGCGGCGACGAGCACCAGCGCCGGACCGAGGGCGTGCCAGCCGTTCGAGACGAGGACGATCGCCCGCTCCAGATGCCACTGGCCGCGGAGGTTGTCCGGCAGGCTGGCGAGCAGGAAGCCCGCCGCGACGAGCAGCGGAGCGAGGCTCGGCGGGACGAGGAAGAGCATCGGTACGAAGACGAGCTGCGTCGGGATCGCGAACCCGATCCCGATCTCGAACCGCACGCGTGACGCGAACGCGTAGGCCAAGACGAGGCTCGCAACGAGAAAAGGAGATGCGGCGCGCGACGTGTCCGCGAACAAGGCAAGCGGGATGGCGATCGCGAGGAAGCTCGTGGCCGCAACCGTCGAGACGACGAGATCGCGTCTGACGAGGGGCGTCGACACGCGCTCCCTCGATGCTTCGATCAGCTCGACCGCCTCGAGGTCGGTCGTGGGTGCAACCGCGCGCGCGGTCACATCTGCCGCAGTCGTCGACACCTGAGGTAGATCGGAAGATCGGAACCGGTCGAAAAGTCACTGGTTCCCTCGAACGAGGGATTCGCCCTCGGACGAGTGATCGTCCCCCGAAAAGGTGAGGCGTGAAGCGCACGGAACGGCGAGAGTTGGACTCGTTAACTGCGGTCGAGAAGGAGCGGTGATGAAGCACGTTTTGCGGCTTGTCGTTTGTGGCGTCGGTATTGTCGCTTGCGGTTGGTGCGGCGTCTGGAAAAGATGCACGCGCTGGCCTGCTGACGTGCGTGGACAACCCGGAGCGAGTGTTCGCCCCGTGGGGAGACAACTCGCTGTACACGCTTGCTCCGAACGGATCGCTCGAAGCAGGCTCGACAGGCTGGTCGCTCTCGGGCGCCCGAGTCGTCGCCCCCGGCAACTCGCTCCGCGGCGGCTCGTACTCGCTCTCGCTGCCGAGCGGCAGCTCTGCAACGTCCCCGGCGGCTTGCGTCAAGCTCGCGGATCCTGCGTCGCGGTTCTTCCTGCGCAACACCGGCGCGAGCGACGGGCGGCTCAAGGTCGAGGTGACCTACAAGTCGCTGCTCGGGCTGCTCTCGTTCAGCTCGACGCTCGGGTACGTGCAGGCGAACGGATCGTGGCAGCCCAGCCCGAAGTACTGGCACACGCTCCAGAACATCCTCGGGACGCTTGCGCTCAACGGCAACCTCTCGGCGCAGATCCGGTTCCGGTTCACGCCGATCGGGCGCGGCGCCTCGTTCCAGATCGACGATCTCTTCGTCGACCCGCTGCTGACCGTTTAGCTCGACAGAAAGTCCAGCACGCCGAGCGGCTGGCGGAAGGGCGCGACGACGTAGATTCCCGCTGCGAGCTCGTGGACGCACCACGAGCTCGTGCGCGATCTTCGCCCCGACGTCCGGGGCGTTGGAGCCCGCATCGGCCAGCGCCTGCTGCACGTGGTCGGGCACGACGATCCCGGGCACCTCGTTGTGCAGCCGCAGCGCGAGCTGGTGTGACCGGAGCGGCCAGACCCCGACGAGCAGCGGAATCGGCGACGGTCCGCCGAAGCGTTCGAAGAACGCCTCGAGATACGAGAGGTCGAAGAGGATCTGGGTCATCGCGAACTTCGCGCCGGCCTCGAGCTTCTGCTCGAAGCGCTGCAGCTCGAGGTCGAGATCGTCCGCGGTCGGGTTCACCGCCACCCCGGTGAAGAAGTGCGTCGGCGCGTCGATCGCGCGGCCGTGGAAGTCCTCGCCGCGGTTCAGCCGCTCGATGACCTGGACGAGCCCGATCGCCTCGACGTGGTAGACGCCCCCGGCGCCGGGGTAGTCGCCTTCCTCCGGTGGGTCGCCGGTGACCGCGAGAATGTTGCGGACGCCCTCGGCGTGGGCGCCGAGCAGGAGCGACTCGAGCCCCGCGATCGTCGTGTCGCGCGGCGTCTGGTGAGGGATCGTCTCGAGCCCGACCGTGCGCTCGATCGCGACTGCGCTCATGATCCCGCTCATCCGGGCCCGTGCGCGCGGGTTGTCGTTGATGTCGACGAACTGCGCCGCGCCGGTGTCCTTGAGCGCCTGCGCGACCTCGATCATCCCGGCGTTCGAGCCGCCGAGCGGCGGGTCGAGCTGCACCGAGACGACCCACTCGCCCTCGTGGAGCATGCGAGCGAGAGTCGTCGCCTCGGGTGTGTCTTCGACGAGGGCCGGCGTCTCGCGCTCGCGGAAGACGAGCGGGGCTCGAGGCTCGCGGGCCTCGTCGACCGCTCCCCGGATCGCCGCGATCTCCGCGGGCGTCGTGCCGCAGCAGCCGCCGATGATCTTCGCGCCGAGCTGCCGGGCGTGTGCGGCGAACTCCGCGAAGTACTCCGGCGAGGCGTGTGGGTAAATGACGCGGCTGCCCGCCATGCTTGCGAGGCCGATGTTCGGGAGCGCTGCGAGCGGGATGCCGTCGCCGCCCATCTTCTCGATCGCGCGGAGCGCGGCCTGCAGGCCGGCGCCGTGGTTCGCGCCGAGAGCGCTGACGCCGAGGTCGCGCAGCCTGTCGGCGGCGGCTCGCGCGGTCACGCCGGCGAGTGTCTCCGCCTCGTTCTCGAACGTCAGCAGCGCCACGATCGGCAGGCTCGACACTCCACGAACTGCCTCGACGGCCGCGACGAGCTCGTCGAGGTCGAAGAACGTCTCGAGCATGAACAGGTCGACGCCGCGTCCCTCCAGGATCGCCGCCTGCTCCGAGAAGAGCCTGGAGCGCTCCTCGGGGTGCGAGTCGTCGCCGTCGCCGAGCGGACCGATCGACCCTGCGATGAAGACGTTGCTTCCGGTCACCTCTCGGGCCTCCCGTGCGAGGCGCACGCCCGCGGAATTGATCCGCTCGAAGTCGTCCTCCAGGTAGTGGCCCGCGAGCTTGCGTCGATTCGCGCCGAACGTGTTCGTCTCGATCAGCTCCGCCCCCGCCTGGATAAAGCCGACGTGCAGCGAGACCACGGCGTCCGGTGCACGGAGATTCGCTTCCTCGGGCGAGCGGAGGCGCGGGACGGCGCTCATCACGAGGACGCCCATGCCGCCGTCGCCGACGATCGGCGGGCCCTTCTCGAGGCGCTCGACGAATCGATTGCGTGCGGCCACTCGGGATCTCCCTTCGCTCGACATCCTCCCGGGCCTCTCGACCCGGCCGGGCTTGGCACCTTGCTCGAGGCAGGTTGCCGAGGCGTCTCAGGGCCGGTTCCCTCAGCCTCTCTCGATGCGGAGCGGGAGTGGTGCGCCCGGCTCCGGAGGCGAGTCTAGCCACGCGGGCGGCTGTGAAGCGCACGAGGTCAACCCAAGAAGGGTGATGGATCAAGTGGCAACACCCCGCCAATACTGCGACAGCAAACGGAGACGCGCCCCGATGCGGCGGGGGCGCTCCCAATCAGTGCCGGTGGCCCCGTTGCGGCGGGGGCTCCGGAAAGATCGAGAGGCGGGCCGGGCGGCGGCTCGCCTCTCGCTATTTCGTCGGGGGAAACCTGCGGTTTTCCCCCGATATGGCGCACTTTCTGCCCGTTCGTCGTTGCTCCCGGGCGGGCGGAGCCCGCCCTCCGCGGCCGAGCGAAGTCGCCCTAAAGGGTTAGGACCAACTTGCCGATAGGCGACCAGGAGTCTTCTGGTCGGGGGCTGACGGCAATCACCCTGCGGCTTGGAGCTTCCGGAGGCGGCGCGGAGACGCGCCGCTTTCCCATTTTCAGTCGGGGTGGATCGTCCGGCCTTCCATGCCGCCGGCGACTGTCAGGACCTGGCCCGTTACGTGGCCCGCGAGGGCGTCGGACGCGAGGTAGACGACCGCGGCGGCGATGTCCTCGGGTTGGGCGACCTTGCGGAGGGCCATGGTTCTGGAGATCCTGCCGACCTGCTCCGGGTCGACCTGGCCGCGAGTCATCGGCGACTCCGTCCAGCCTGGAGCGACGACGTTCACGCGGGCTCGCGGCGCGACGCGCACGACCTCGTTCTTGAGCGAGAGCAGCAGCCCGTGCGCGACCGCCGATTTCGCCGCTGCATAGTCGGCGTGGCCCGCCTCGCCGTAGAGGCCTGCGGTGGAGGCGATCATCACCAGCGAGCCGTGTCCTGCTTGTTCGAGCTCGCGGAGGTACGCGCGCGCGGTGAGGAACGCGGTCGTCAGGTTCGCGCGGAGCGTCGCCTCCCAACGCTCGAGCGGAAGCTCCCAGACGGGAACGTCGTCGCTCGGCCAGACACCGGCGACCGCGACGCAAACGTCGAGCCCGCCGAGTGCGGCACGCACGCCTTCGAAGAGTGCGTCGACCTGTGCCTCGTCGGTCAAGTCCGCTCCGAGCGCCACCTCGGCCCCGACGGCTTCGGCGCGCTCGCGGCCCCGGTGGTAGTGAACTGCGACCCGGGCGCCTTCCTCCATGAGCGCGCGTGCGCAGGCGCCGCCGATCCCGCCGGAGCCGCCCGTCACGAGCACGCGCTTCCCGGCGAGCCCCGTCTCCACGCGGACTACGCTACCCGCCCATGCGCGTCCACATCATCAGCGACATGGAGGGCGTCTCCGGAATCGTGAAGTGGGAGCAGGTCTCCGGCGGCGAGTCCCTCTACGAAGAGGGCCGCAAGCTCTACACCGAGGAGATCAACGCCTGCGTGCGCGGCGCGAAGGCCGCCGGCGCGACCGAGATCGTCGTCATGGACTGCCACGGCGCCGGCAAGGGGTGGACCTTCAACTCGCTCATCCCCGACCAGCTCGACCCCGACTGCGAGTGGGTCGTGCAGGACGAGTGGACCGAGTACACGGAGTTCCTCGAGCAGGGGTGTGACGCCGCGCTCTTCGTCGGGATGCACTCGCGCGCCGGTACCGAGCTCGGTGTCCTCAGCCACACGGTCTCCGGAACGAACTGGCAGAACCTCTGGTTCAACGACGTCCTCGTCGGCGAGACGGGGATCAACGCGGCGCTGTGCGGCCACTTCGGCTGTCCCGTGCTGCTCGTGACCGGCGACCAGGCCGTCTGTGCGGAAGCGCGCGATCTGCTCGGTGCCGGGCTCACCACGGTCGAGGTCAAGCGCGGTCTCGGCCGGTTCAGCGCGCGCAACCTGCCTCCGGTCGTCGCACGTGAGTTGATCCAGGAAGGCGCCAAGAAGGCGCTCTCGGACCTCTCGGCGGTCCCGCCGTGGGACCCGGGCCGTCCCGCCGAGATCAAGGTGCAGTACTCGCAGCCACGCGACGTCCAGAAGCTTCGCTTCCGCCACGGCGTGGAAATCGTCGAGCCGCGCACGATCGTCTCGCGCGCCGACGACTGGTGGACCGCCTGGCGACAGTTTTACTTCTAGACGCGGGCGTGCTCGGGAAGTATCCCGAGCTCTTCGATCAGAGTGAAGAACGCCTTCGCGAACGGTGAGCCCGCAGTTCGCTCGCGGACTTCCTCCCACACGATCTGCTCGCGCAGCGTGCGCGCCACCTCGAGCACCGACGCGTAGTTCGGCTCCTGCTCGGTCAGCGCGAGCAGCTTCGTCGTCAGCACGTCCTCCATCGACGACACCGGAAGCCGCATCGCCATCACCTCGCGCTCGTCCGCGCGGTCGAGCAGCTCGTCGGTCACCGGGCCGCCCGCGGGCGAAAAGATCAGATCGACGAGCGTGTCGTCGTGGTACGCCTTCAACAGCCAGTCCTCCGGTGGGCGCTCGGGCCGCATGCCGGCCTTGGTCAGGACCTCGAGGGCGTGCTCGGCGTCCTCCGGCTTGACGAGCAGGTCGACGTCGTGATCCGTGATCGGGCCGCCGCGCGCCCAGATCGCGAGTCCTCCCGCCAGCGCAAAGCGGATCTCGGCGTCGCGGAGCGCGGCTCCCGCGTGCTTCATCGCCGCGACGAGCGGCTCGACATCGACGTTTCTGCGTGCCATCCAAGGGTCGGTACCCGGCGGCTCGTTTGCGGCAAACCCGCGCAGTGGTAGAGAGAAAGAGGTGCAATCGCTCAAGATCGCCGCAGCAGGAGACGTTCACGCGACCGTCGACCACAGCCCTCAGCTCCGCGACGCATTCGAGGGCGCCGCCGTCGAGGCCGACGTGATCATGCTCGCGGGGGATCTCACCGCCGACGGTGAGTCGGCGGAGGCGGAGGTGCTCGCCGACGTCTGCCGGCCGCTCGACGTCCCCGTGTTCGCGGTCCTGGGAAACCACGACTATCACCTCGAGCAGCACCAGGAGATCGCCGAGACGCTCCGTCGCGCCGGCGTGCAGGTGCTGGTCCGCGAGTCAGCCGTCTGTGAGGTGAAGGGGATCGAGCTCGGCGTCGTCGGCACGAAGGGGTTCGTCGGCGGCTTTGCCGACTCCTCGATCCCCGACTTCGGAGAACCGCTGCTGCGCCAGGTGTACGCGGAGACGACCGAGGAGGCGCGCGCGATCGGCCGCGGGCTCAGGCGCGTCTCGCACTGTCCGCTGCGGATCGTGCTGCTCCACTACTCGCCGATCCTCGACACGCTCGTGGGCGAGCCGCCGGGCATCCATGCGTTCCTCGGAAGCTCGCGGCTCGCGAACCCGATCCAGGAGTATCGACCGGACGTCGTGCTCCATGGGCACGCGCACGGCGGGACGTTCGAAGGGCGGATCGGCGACGTCCCCGTGTACAACGTCGCCGTCCACGTGACGAAGCGCGACTTCTACGTCTTCGACCTCGAGGTCGTTGCGCGTGGCCACACCGAGGTCGAAGTGGAGGGGATCGCCGGCAACTAACGTACTGCCGTGACGACGGTCTCCTGGCTCTCCGTCGCGCCCGTCAAGGGGCTCGCGCTCACGCGTCGCGACGAGCTGGCGCTCGAGTCGTTCGGTGCGCTCGAGAACCGGCGCTTCCACCTCCTCGACGAGCGAGGCAGATTCGTCAACGGGCTGACGAGGCTCGAGCGTTCGCTGTTCGCCGTTGTGCCGCGATGGGATCCCGAAGCCGACACGCTCTCATTGACCTTCCCCGACCGGTCGATCGTCGACGGCCGAGTCGAGCTCGGCGAGCCCGTCTCGACGTGGTTCTACAACCGTGCCGAGCCGGGGCGGATCGTCGAAGGCCCGTGGGCGCAAGCGCTCTCCGCGTACGCTGGTCGCGAGCTGCGTCTCGCACGGACCGACGAACCCGGACGCGCGGTCGACCGCGCCGACGGCTCGGTCTCGATCGTGTCCGACGCGTCGGTGGACGAGCTCGCTCGCCAGGCGGGCGTCGAGGCTGCGGACGCACGCCGCTTCCGCATGCTCGTCGGCGTCCAGGGCGGCGAGCCGCACGTGGAGGACACCTGGATCGGCCGCGACGTGCGCTTCGGCGAGGCCGTCGTCCGCGTGCACGAGCAGGTCGCCCGCTGCGCGATCACGACGCAGAACCCGGACACGGGCGAACGCGATCTCGACACCCTCCGCGTGATCAACGCGTACCGCGGGACTCGCGGCCGGAAGCAGCTCGACTTCGGTGTCTACGGCGAGGTCGTCGCGCCGGGCCTTGTGCGGGTCGGCGACCGGGTCCAGCCGCTTGCGTAGCCGTTTTCCGATTCTGTCGCGGCTGACGTACGTGAACAGCTGCTCGCAGGGGGCGCTCTCGACCGACGTCCGCGAGTCGTACGAGCAGTACCTGCGCGACTGGGATGAGCTCGGCTCCCCCTGGGAGCTCTGGGTCGAAAAGAACGACGAGGCGCGAGCCGCGTTCGCCGAGCTCGTGGGTGCGGCTCCGCAGGACGTCGCCGTGACGACGTCGCTCTCGGCAGCCGTGAGCGCGCTCGCCAGCGGCCTGCGCTTTGACGGGCCGCGCTCGAAGGTCGTGCTGTCGGAGGTCGAGTTTCCGACGGTTGGCCAGATCTGGCACGCGCAGGAGGAGCGCGGCGCCCGCGTCGTGCACACACGTGACTTCGAGTCCGAGATCGACGAGGAGACGCTGCTCGTCTCGCTCACCCACGTCAGCTACCGCACGGGAGAACGACTGCCGGTCGAGCAGATCACGCAGCTGGCCCATGAGCGTGGTGCCCTCGTCCTCCTGGACGCGTACCAGTCGGCCGGAACGATCCCACTCGACGTCGGTGCGCTCGACGTCGACTTTCTCGCGGCCGGGACGGTCAAGTACCTGCTCGGCTCGGCCGGGCTTGCGTTCCTCTACGCGCGTCGCTCGTTGATCGAAGGCATCCGCCCGACGACGACAGGGTGGTTCGCCGACGCGGACGTGTTCGCGATGGACGACCGCCGCTATTCACCCGCGCGCACCGCTGCTCGCTTCCAGTCGGGCACCCCGCCGGTTCCGAGCGTGTACGCGGGGCTCGCCGGGCTTCGGCTCGTGCTCGAGGCGGGCGTCGCAGCCACAAGTGCCCGTGTCCATGAGCTGACGCAAGCTCTCGTGGACGGGACGAGTCGTCGCGTCGTCACGCCCGAGCAGCGCGGCGCGCTTGTCTGCATCGAGGTCGACGACCCCGCTTCGGCCGTCGAGCGTCTGCAGGAGCAGGGCGTGGTCACGTCGTGGCGCGACCGCAGCGTGCGCTTCTCGTTCCACTTCTACAACGACGAGCGCGACGTCGAGACCGCGCTCGACAGCGCTCGAGACCGTCTAGATCTCGCGGTAGCGCGCCTGGAGGATGCTGAACACGCCGTAGGCGAAGAGCCCGACCGCCGCGGCGCCGAGCCACACCGGGCCGTACGCCTGGTGCGCGAGCTTGGCGAGCGCCTCGTCGATTCCGATCGCCTCCTTCGGGTCGTACTGCCACGCTGCACGGACGAGGAACACTCCGACCATCGTGAAGAGCACCATGCGGGCCGCGTGGCCCACGAAGCCGGCAACGTTGACGAGTGGACGCACGTCTTCCCTCTCCATCTGGCCCGTCCTCAGGTGCTTGCGGAACTTGCCGGTGATCGCGCGGTAGCCGTTCACCAGTCCGTAGCCGATCAGCCCGATGCCGAGCACGAGCACGAGCCAGCGGCCGAGTGGCAGGTCGAAGACGCGGGCCGTCTGCTCCGGCTCGTCACGGCTCTCGCCGCGGGGGCCTGCGACCAAGGAGAACGCGAGCAGGCTGAGCCCGGCATAGAGGAGCCCCTTCGCAAGAGCAGCTGCGCGCTTGGCCCAACCCTCGAAGTCGTTGCCCTCGTCGTCGCGATCGAGCAGCGCCTGTGCGAGCCGCCACGCCGCGTAGGCGCCGAAACCGACCCCGAGCGCTGCGAGGATGATCGCGCCGTACGGCTCCTTCGCCAGGAGCCGGAGCGCGCCCTGTCGGTCGGTTGCCGCCCCACCCGCTCCGAGCGCGACGAGGACGGCCAGGACGCCGACGAGCGCGTACGAGATGCCCTTCGCGACGAGGCCGATGCGACCGAGCCACTCGATCGGCTCACTGTCGCCGAGGCGTTGCAGTTCCCTGGCGTTCGGTCCCATGGCGTTTCCTGTGCCCCGCCGACTCCTGTTTGATGTATCCGTGGTCACCGACGCCGAGCTCATCGCACGCTGCCGCCTGGGCGACCACACTGCCTGGCGCGAGCTCGTCGAGCGCTACTCGCGGTACGTCTACGCGATCACCCAGGCTTTTCGGCTGCCTCATCAGGACGCCGAGGACGTGTTCCAGGACACCTTCACCCGCGCCTACGAGCGCCTGGGGACGCTCCGTGACGACGACGCATTCCGCCCGTGGCTCGCGTCGCTGACGCGCCGGCTCTGCATCGACCGGCTCCGGTCCACGGCGCGGGAGCAGCCGCTCGAGGACCCCGAGGCCGAGGGCGGGGACGACCGGATCGAAGAGCTCGACGATGCCTTCGCGGTTCGGGCCGCTCTGGCCGAGCTCCCGGAGCACTGCCGCGAGATCCTGGACCGCTTCTTCGCCCGCGACGAGAGCTACCGGACGATCGCCGATGCGCTCGAACTCCCGTCCGGGACGATCGCCAGCCGCATCTCGCGGTGTCTGGCGCGGCTCCGCGAGCGGTTCGAGGAAGAAAACGAGCCCGGCGGGCGTCTTGGGGGTTGATGGATCACCATCCTGAAGAGCGGCTGGCTGAGCTCCTGAGCCTGCTTCCGCCTGCCCCGCGCGGCTGGGTCGCGGCCGCTCAGGAGCTCCCGCTCGTCAGGCCCCTGCTCGACCGCCTGGTCGCCCGGGCGGAGGCCGACGCCCGTTTCCGCGAGCTGCTGATCGCCGACCTCGAGGCCGCCTTCGCACAGGAAGGCGTCGAGGCCGATCCCGCCACCGTGGAAGCCCTCCGGAGGCGTCTCTCGCTCCCCTAGCTTCGGGCTCCGGCCGCTGAGACAATGCGGTTGTGGCGCGCATGCACGAGCTCACGATTCGGGGTCTCCTGGACGAGGTTGCCTCCGAGTCGCCGACCCCCGGTGGGGGAGCGCTCGCTGCGCTGACGGGTGCGCTCGCCGCCGGGCTCGTCGAGATGGCCGCCCGGAACTCACCGGACTGGGAGCTTCGGGGCGCCGCGATCGCACAGGCGAAGGTGCTCCGTGAGCGGCTCGCCGAGCTCGCGCCCCTGAACGATGAGGTCTACGAGCGCGCGCTCGCAGCGCTTCGGCTGCCAGACGCGGTCGACGACGGCTCGAGGAACGAGCTGATCGGCTCGTCGCTCGAGCGGGCGGCGGCGTTCCCGCTCGCGATCGCGGAGGCGGCCTCGAACGTCGCTGAGCTCGCCGCGGTCGTCTCGGAAGACGGCTCGCCGGTTGCCCGTGCCGACGCGACCGCGGCCGCGATGCTCGCGCTCGGCGCCACGCGTGCAGCCGCGCACCTCGTCGAGATCAACCTCGGCATGCGCGAGCAAGACGAGCGGCTCAACCGCGCGACGCATCTGGCGGCGGATGCCGCCGCGGCCTCCGCACGATCAGTCGCGTTCACTCGCTGAGCAGTCGCGGCAGGCTACGCCTCGAAGGTGTCGCAGGCGGCGGGATCGCCGCTGTCGAAGCCGATCCTGAACCACTTCCGCCGGTCGGCCGCGGACCCGTGCGTCCACGATTCCGGGTCGACCCGCCCGGACGTCTTTTCCTGGATCCGGTCGTCGCCGACCGACGCGGCCGCCCCAAGGCCCTCCTGGAGGTCGCCGGGCTCGAGCAGCTTCCGTTGCGCAGCCGTGTGGCCCCACACGCCGGCGAGGCAGTCGGCCTGCAGTTCGAGCTTGATCCCATCCTCGCGTGTCTTCACCTGCTCGTCGATCCCGAGCGTGTGCTGCACGTGGTGGCCGAACTCGTGGGCGATCACGTAGGCCTGCGCGAAGTCGCCGGCGGCGCCGAAGCGGTTCTTCAGCTCTCGGAAGAAGCTCATGTCGAGGTACACGTGCCTGTCGGGCGGGCAGTAGAACGGCCCGGTCGCGGACGAGGCCACGCCGCAGCCGGTGCTGACCTGGTCGGTGAAGAGTCGCAGCGTTGTGCGCGGGTACTGCTCGCCGGCGCGGCGGAAGATGTCCTCCCAGGTGTTCTGCACGTCGTTCGTCACGAAGTAGACGAACTCCGTCTGGTCGTCGGTCGTCTGCGGTTCGCCCGGCTGCGCCTGCGGCGAAGCGACGGTCGGCAGCGGGTCGAGTGGCCCCCCGCTCGAGCCGCCTCCCGGCAGCCCGCCGTTCAGCAGGACGACCAGGAGGAGCAGGAGGAGCCCGACGCCGCCGCCGACCCCGCCGATCGGGATCCCGCCGCCGCCGAATCCCCCACGGCCCCGCATGTCCTCGACGTCGCCGCGCCCGGTTCCCCGTTTCCACCTCACGGGCGCGATGTTTCCGGTGCACGCGAACCTGAACCGTCTACGTCTGGGAGCCCTCCAGCGCGCGAAGCTCGCGCTCGTAGCGCTCGAGCTTCTCGCGCTCCGCGTCGACCACCTCGGGCGCGGCGTTCGCCACGAACCGCTCGTTGCCGAGCATCCGCTGTGACCGTTCGACCTCTTTGCGCAAACGGTCGATCTCGATCTGTGCGTTGCCGTTGGCCTTCACGCGCTCGGGCCGCACGACCGCGTCGAAGATGCGGCGCTCATCGGCGTCGAGCTCGACCTGCACCTGGCTGCGGCGGAAGATCGCGGCGGCGTCCTGCACGCCCACGAGCGCGCCGCCGAACTCCCCGAAGCGCGGGTCGGCGCCTGGCCACTCCGCGACGATCAGGCGCGACGGGCGGTCGGGAAGGTTCGACCAGATCTCCTCGGTCACGTGTGGCATCACAGGGTGGAGCAGCTTGAGCAGCCGCTCGAGCGCCGCGAGCGCGGTTGCCTGGGCGTCTTCGTCCTTCTCGTACAGCCGCGGCTTGATCGCCTCGAGATACCAATCGCAAAAATCGTCGAACGTGACGCGGTAGAGGAGGTTGACGACCTCGGCGAAGTCGAACCCTTCAATCTGGCGCTCGATGTGGCCGCGCGCAGCGTCGAGCCGCGCGAGGATCCAACGCTCCTCGACCGAGGCCGGTCGGATCTCCGGCGTCACATCGCCTCCCGCTTGCAACACGAGGCGGCTTGCGTTCCAGAGCTTGTTCGCGAGCTTGCGTCCTTCGTCGATCATCCCGACGTTGAAGCGGACGTCCTGCGTCGAGGACATCTTGAGCAGCCCGTATCGCGTCGCGTCGGCGCCGTGCGACCCGATCACGTCGAGTGGGTCGATCCCCGTGCCGAGGCTCTTCGACATGCGGCGGCCGTCCGGCGCGAGCACCGTCGAGTGGATGAGCACGTCCGGGAACGGCTCCTCACCCATCAGTTCGAGCCCGGCAGTGATCATCCGCGTCTCCCAGAGGAAGATGATCCCGCGGTCGGTCGCGTTCACGTCGTTGGGGTAGAAGTAGTCGAGGTCCGGCGTCTCGTCCGGCCAGCCGAGCGTCGCGAACGGCCAGAGCGCGGACGAGAACCACGTGTCGAGCACGTCCTCGTCCTGGGTCAGTTCGGTCGAGCCGCACTCAGCGCAGGCAGCCGCGGCCGTCTCGGCGACCGTCGTGTGGCCGTTCGGGCAGTACCAGGCCGGGATCCGGTGGCCCCACCAGATCTGCCGCGAGATGCACCAGTCGCGGATGTTGTCGAGCCAGTTGAGCGCGACTGCGTTCTGCTGCTCGGGCGTGAAGACGACGCGTCGCGCACGGATCGCCTCGGAGGCCGGCTTGGCCAGCGGCTCCATCTTCACCCACCACTGGAGCGTGATCAGCGGCTCGATGCGGGCCCCGCACCGGTCGCAATGGCCGACCGCGTGGCGGTACGGCTCCTGCTTCTCGAGCAGGCCTTGCTCGCGGAGGCGCTCGACGATCCGCTCGTTCGCCTCCTCCTGCGTGAGCCCCGCAAACTCGCCGGCCTGGTCGTTCATGCGGCCATCGAGCCCGATCACCGTGAGCTCCTCGAGCCCGTGGTCGCGCCCGATGTCGAAGTCCATCGGGTCGTGGCCCGGCGTGATCTTGAGCGCGCCCGTCCCGAAACCCGCCTCGACGCGCTCGTCGCCGACGATCGGCACGCGGCGCTCGACGATCGGCACGATCGCCTCCTTGCCGATCAGGTGCTTGTACCGCTCGTCGTTCGGGTTCACCGCGATGCCGGTGTCCGCGAGCATCGTCGCGGGCCGCACGGTCGCGATCGTCATGTGCCCAGAGTCGTCGGCGAGCGGGTAGCGGATCCACGTGAGCGTGTCGTTCACGTCGATGTGGTTCACCTCGAGGTCCGAGATCGCGGACGCGTCGCGCGGGCACCAGTTGACGATCCGGTTCGCGCGGTAGATCAGCCCCTTGCGGTGCAGGTGCACGAAGAAGCGCACGACCGCACGCACGTAGCCCTCGTCCATCGTCATCCGCTCGCGGCGGTAGTCCATCGACGCGCCGAGCGAGCGGAGCTGCCCCATGATCACGCCGCCGTACTTTTCGAGCCACGCCCACACGCGCTCGAGGAACGCCTCGCGGCCGACGTCGTAGCGCGTCAGCCCCTCTTTCGCAAGCTCGCGCTCGACGACGTTCTGCGTTGCGATGCCTGCGTGGTCGTAGCCAGGCTGCCAGAGCGCGTTGAGCCCGCGCATCCGGTGCCAGCGGATCAACGCGTCCTGGATCGAGGCGTTGAGTGCGTGCCCCATGTGCAGCTCGCCGGTGACGTTCGGCGGCGGGAACGCGATCGCGTAGGACTCACGCGTCGGGTCGACGTCCGCGTCATAGAGGCCCTCGGCCTCCCAGGTCTGTTGCCAGCGCGCCTCGACGCCCTCCGGCTTGTAGAGGGGTTCCATCGATCCGGTGAGGTCAGGCAGCGACTATGCGGCGAGTATAGCGGCCGCTCAGGAGGCCGGTACGCCCACGCGCTGACTGGCCTGGAAGAAGTCGTCCGCCTAAGGCTGATTGACTTTCCGGCCCGGCGGGAAGTATCTTCGACCGGATGGCGCTCGTTCTCGCGGCGGTCGGAATACCAAAGGCATGACCCTCTTCCTGAAGGGAGCCGGCTGGTGCGCCGTCTACCTCGGCAGCCTGTTCGGCGTGATAGCGAGCGTCGGCGGCGAGCAGCTGCTTGCAGCGATGTATCTCGTGTGCGCGCTCGCCGGGTGGGCGGCGGTGCGCGTGACCGAGGTCTCCAGGGCTTCCTGAGCGACCTCCGCCTGGAGGCGTACCGGGTTCGAACCAGCACGTCCTGCGTATAAAGCGGGGCCGGGGCGTGGCACCTCGGAGCACCAGCTGCGCGAAAGTCGAGTCAACGCACGCGGAAGGTTCAGTGCGCCCTACGAAGAAGTCGTCTACATCGAGAACGTGGCGAACGGGACGCGCGGCGTGTTCACGTCGGTTGAGCTCGCACGGTTGGAGCGGGATTTGCGCTGTCTCGCCTGCGGTGGTCCCCTCGAGGAGCCATTGAGGGATACGGGGTCGCTTCGCTGCCTCGACTGTCGAGAGCTCAACGCGCCGCTCGACCCCACCGTCGTCCTGAGTCACGCGCCCGCTGTCTAGGCGCCGGGACGACGCTGCACTACGTGGGAGCTCGGCTGTTGAGCCCATCCGGGTCGGAGGACTTGCGCCCCGGGCGCTGAATCGCAGCTACGGGGGTCGGGGTCGTCTTGCTATGGGGGTGCCGCAGCCCCGGGCAAGGCGTCCGGCCCTCTCTGATTGTGGGCTTCATCAGAGCAGGTCGACCGGTGCGTGAAGGGCCGAGGCGCCACAACGCCCCGACCCAATCAAGCGGTACATCCCACAGGGCAATCCCGCCCTCCCCGTACGGCTAGATGACCCTCTACGAGTGGGCGCCTTAACACGCTCACAAGCTTCATGGGGCGTTCACCGGCGCCATTTCCCGGCCGCCAGGCGCGAGGCCTACTTCGTGGAATCGCTGGACCACCCTCGTCGCGGCTCTACGCGGGCGTGCGTCGCTGCCACCCCTCGTCGACGAGGACGCCCAGCAGGCGGGCGGCGGCCGCGGTGCGTGTGCGGACGCCGAGCTTGGCGTAGATGTTCTCAAGGTGTCTTCGCACCGTCGTCGGCGCGATCCAGAGGATCTCGGCGATCTCCCCATTCGTCTTGCCACGCGCGACCCAGGCGAGGATCTCGCGCTCGCGCGGCGTCAGGCCGAGCTCGTCGCGTATTTCCTCCAGCAGCAACGCGTCGCCGGAACGGTCAACGGTCAAGCGGCAACCGGCGACCCGCCGTGTGAGCGTCGCCGAGCCGGACTCCACCCACTGCGCGAGCGCGCGTGGCAGTTCGCCTTCCGGCGCGACGCCGAAGTACTCACCAATTAGCCTGCGGGCGGACGGTGAGGCGAACTCGATCCGTCCATCGGGTGCGAGGAAGATCAGACCGCGCGGATCCAGCTCAGACGCCGACTCGAGGGCGGCGATCGCCGTTTGCAGTCGCCGCCGAGTCTGCGCCGCACGCCAGAGGCGGCCGAAGTGGGGCTGCAGAAGATCGAGCATGAGGCGGTCGCGCTCGGTGAAGTCCCGGCCAGGTCCCCGATCGAAGATGAACGTCTTCGTGTGCCACGGCGGCGAGGGAATCGCCACGGCGAGCGAGCGCTCGATGCCGGCCGGCCGGAACCACAGCGCGTAGATTCGCGTTCGCCGAAGTTGGGACAGGGTGAAGAAGTCGGAGAGCTTGAGCGCTCGGAAGTCGCCTCGGTTGTGCCAGCTGCAGACGGGATGCTCGGCGGCGATGTCCCAGTAGGAGAGCGTCGCCGTCGTCCCCTTCGTCGCCAGGCCGGCAGACCGCGTCGTGGACTCGTTGCCGTACCCGATCCTGCTCACAGTAGGTGACTGTGTCGGTGGGGACGAGCTTGCCGAGCTCCTCGAGGACCTCAGGCGTGAACGGATCCTCGCCGCCAAGCTCCTCGGACTGGGCGACAAAACGGAACAGCGGCTCCGCATCTCGAGCGGCCAGCGCAACCACGACTCCTCGAACGATATGACGAATGACCAATGGAATCCAATCACCGGAGCGGCCATCCTGGTCTCGGAGGGGTTCGACCTCCGTGGGGGCCACGGTTCACCAGAGAAAGGGGAAACTATGAGGAGCCCAGGAAAATTTCCGATTGCGGCGGCATCCGCAGTTCTTGCTCGGGTTCTTCGCGTCGGGGCGATCGCGGCGCTGGTCCTCGCTGCGTCGGCAGGCACTACGCGTGATGCGGCGGCGGCGCTGCCGCCGGGGAACACGGTCGCGCAGTGGAACAAGATCGCCGAGGACACGGTGGTGGGCTCAGGTGCGTTCCAGGGCGAGGGCTTCATATACATGGCGTATGTGTCGACAGCCGTCTACAACGCCTTGGTGGCGATCGAGGGCGGGTACGAGCCCGTGGACTCGACGATCACCGCGCCTGCGGGAGCCTCGGTCGATTGCGCAGTAGTCGCGGCTGCCTACCGCACGCTTGGCTTCTACTTCTCGTCGTCGCCGGTTCTCGTGGCGAGCCTCGACGCCAACTACGCCGAGGCGCTCTCGCCCTCGAACCTGGACGGGTGCACTGCGGACAGCGGCGCCGGCACTGCTGTCGGTCTGGCGGCTGCCAACGAGGTGATCCACAACCGCACCACCGGTCCCAACCCCGATGGGCGCATGACCCCGATCGGGGTGAGCACGCCCTTCCCGACGCTGCCGCTTGGCCCGGGCGTGTGGCGGTTGACGCCGCCGTTCGCCGCGCCGCAGACGCCGTGGGTGGGGAACGTGCGCCGATTTCTGCTGCAGAGCGTGGACCAGTTCCTCCCCGACCCGCCGCCTTCGCTACAGAGCGACGAGTGGGTCGAGGCGTTCGACCAGATCAAGGCGTACGGCCAAGCGACCAGCAGCGTGCGCAGTGACGAGCAGAGCACGATCGCGAGGTTCTGGTCGGCGAACGTGATCCGCCAGTTCAACCGGGTCGAGCGCGACCTTGCCGCCGCACGCGCCTTCAGCCTGCTCGAGACAGCACGGCTGGCAGCGATGGTCAACCTCGTCGGCGCCGACGCACTGATGTCTGCGTTGTATGCCAAGTACCACTACTTGTTCTGGCGGCCGGTCACCGCGATCGATCCCACCGCCGTGATCGCGGACGGCTTCGGGCCGATACCGGGCTACGACGACGCTAACCCGGCGACGGTTGAGCAAACGGGCTGGCGGCCGCTCTTGACCACGCCCAACCACCCCGAATACCCTGCCGCGCACGGCGTGATTACCTCGGCGATGGCCGAGGTGTTCAGCACCTTCCTCGGCACGAACCGGATCGAGCTCGATGTCCACGGGTTTGACCCAGCCGGGCCAGCCGGGAACCTGAACGCGGTGCGGGGCTTCGACATGCCCAACGACCTCCGCCACGAGATCATCGCCGCCCGCCTCTGGGCAGGGCTGCACTACCACTTCTCAGGCGTCGCCGGCGTTGTCCTCGGCCGCAAGATCGCGAAATTCGACCTCAATCACGCCTTCCGACGCGTCGGTTAGCACTCGGCAGTACTCGGCTCGGGGACGCGCCCACTGGCACGCTCCCCGAGCCCGTCTCGTAGATCACGCCTGCACCCTGGCGGCCGGCGACGCTGATGAAGACGCTTTGTTCAGCCAGCGGCATCGGGCGTACCCCTGGAGATCGGCCGCCGTCGCGCTTCAGGGCGCAGATGCGACAAGGCCTCGACGCTTCGCGTGCTGCCCGTGGGCGCGATGTTCGTGCGGCCTTCCAGTGTCCGTCCGGAGCCCGGTGCAGTGAGGGGGAGGAGTCAGGTGCTCGTGTGCACGAGCGCGTGGATGGCTGGTGGCGGGTCGCCGTGGGACGTGCAGGCGCGCCAGTTGTCACCGCGGTCGTTGCTCTGCCAGATCTGTCCGTCGGCGAGCGCCGCGAACAGCCGGCCGTCACCGGCGACCAGCGCGTAGGGCATTGCCGGTAGCGGCTCGGGAAGCCCGCCGCTGAGAGCACGCCAGGGCTCTCCCGCCCGGCGGCGGTAGATGCGCGCCTCCGGATCGCCGCCTCCGTGTGCGGCAGAGGGTCCGGTGCTCGCCGAGACGTACCACAGCTCGGGGTCGTTCCGGTCGACGGCGACTGACCAGGTGTAATGGCGGTCGCGGCCGTCGTCGGCCGGCCGCCAAGTCTCGCCGGCGTCCTCGCTGAAGGCCGCCCCGCCTCCACCGGCTTCGTATGCTCGGCCGCCAACCTCCGGGTGCCAAGCGAGCGAGTGCACGTCCCGCTGCGCGCCCGGGCGGTGGTCCTGCCAGGTGGCGCCGCCGTCGCTCGAACGCATCAGCCCGCCTAGCTCGATCCCGACCAGGATCAGATCGGCGTCGTGGGGGTTCGGCGCGATCCAGCGCACATGCGACGTCCACGGCCGCGGCGGAAAGCGCCAGGTTGGCCGCGAAGGCAGCCCGAGCAGCGCATCTAACTCACGCCAACTCTCGCCGCGATCCTGGCTGCGGAACAAGCGGCTCGGCTCTGTGCCCGCGTACACGGCACCGTCCGCTGCGCTGACCGCCAACGAGAAGACTCCGGGCTCGGGCAGCGCGGAATCGGCCCAGCTGCGCCCGCCGTCGTCCGTCCGCCGCACTCCTCGTTCGCGTAGACCGGCATAGACAGTGTCCGGGTCGTGCGGATCGACCGCCAGGCACTGCGCCCCACTCCCGTCAAGCGAAAGCTCGACGGTCCACTCGCCGTTCGCCTCGTCCAGCCGGGCGATGCCGTCCCCCGTCGCGGCGTACAGACGCGCCATCGACTAAAGCGTACGGTGGGGACACCGCCCCGGCGGAGTCACATCTCGGCGAGGCCGTTACCCTAATCGTCACCCGCTCGTGGCGTCGAGAAGCTGAAGGAGGTCGTGCGCTGCCAGCTCGACGTCCTTATGGCGCCACTCGGCGGCTCGGTACTGGCATGCGATCAACCCCGATCGGTGCACGCGGCGGAAGTCCCCGTAGACGAACGCGTACCTGGCTTTCGTCTCGTCCGCAGCACCCTCCGTCAGTCCCAGATGCCATTCGGCGTACTCCCCCCACGAATGCGACTCGAGGAAGGCGTTCTCGTCCCGGGCAGCCGGTTGCACATCTCCCCAGTCGCTGCGGAGCACGTACTGGCGGCCCCTGATGAGCTGCTCGGCCCGCGCGACCGCGCGCTTATTCACGGAGTACGAGGCCAAACCCGGATTCTCGCAGCGAACGCGAACGAACGAGTCCGACGTGGCGTCGAACGAAGTGCATCGCGTCGGTGACAGTCATTGCAACAGCAACTCGGCGCTGAGCGATCCGCGCCAGATCAACTGTGCACGAGAGCCGCGTGGCAGCCTCAGGCGGACGTTCAGAAACCCGCGCGCGTCGGTGACCTGCGTCCCTCGGGCTGAGCGCCAACCGCGGCCGGCGTTAAACCGAATCCCGTAGCGCTGCGGCCCGTTACCCGGCCGGATCTGGCCCCAGAGCGTCACCGTGGAGCCGCGTCGCGCCACCTGCACGAGCGGCATCCGGAACGCTCGTAGGCTCGGCTTTGCGACATTCCTCGACGTCAACAAGCCGCTCTGCCAGCGGCCCACCTGCCGCTCATCGCGGATCAGGAACTGGATCAGCATCTGCACCCGCGGCGCGAGGTACGTCCGTCGCGCCGCTTGAGCGACGTACTGCGCCTGCAGGGTCCGCGACACGCCGAGGGCTCGATCGGGTGGATTGGTCTGGTAACCGTGCTCGGTGAGCCAGATCGGCTTCTTTCCGAACGCGCGCGTGACTTCGGCGAGGAGCCGCCCCAGCGACGCGAGGGTCAGCGACGAGCAGGAACGACACCCGCCGCTGAACGGGGTCTCACCGCGGTTGAGCGGGTACGGATGGTGTGCGTAGGCGTCGAGGCGAGGCTTCAGCGAGCCCATTGCGCGGATCCACGGGACGGGGCCGACGTCTCCGCTCCCCCCGCGTGGCGCAGTCACCCCTCCGGCGACCTGGTCGCGCGGATTCACGCGCTTGATCGCGGAGTACGCCGCGTTGAGGAGCCGGACATAGGTTTCCGGCGTCGTCGGCCGGAGGCTCCAGTTCTTGTTGGGCTCGTTCCAGATGACCCAGTACCGGACCTGCGGATACCGTCGCGCGGCGGCGTAGGCGAAGCTCGCGAATGTGTTCGGGTCGTTCGGAGCCCAGCTCGGCCCGCGGCCGCCGTTTGCCCAACGGGGCGTCCCGACCAGGGTGACGACCGCGTCGATCCCGTGATCTTGAAGACTGTTCAGGAGCGCATCTGCCGCGTCCCACCGGTACGCGGGATCCGTGTGCTTGGTCGGGCGTGCCGGCCGTCGGAGCGCGGTGTCGTTCCAGCGAATGTTGACGCGAACGACGTCGATCCCCAGGCCCTTCAGGAAGCGCAGCCGCGAATCGTACGAGCCCGGCCCCCCGAGCAGCCATGCGTCGTCTTGAATTCCGTAGCGGATGCCGGTTGACGGTTTTGCTTCCGGCACGGCAAGCAGACCCAAAGTGAGCCCCAGAAGACCAATCGCGAGTCGGATCAACATCGTGAGGAAATTCGCCCCAGCGTTGCGAGGCCCACTGGTCAATTGCCACCGCGGCATTGCTTCAAAACGCCTCAGGGTGTGACCGTTGCCGTCGAAGGCAAACGGAGGCCCGCTTCAGGGCTTCCTGAGCGACGCGCGGCGAGTGGGCGGTACCGGGTTCGAACCAGTGACCTCCTGCGTGTAAAGCAGGTGCTCTGCCAGCTGAGCTAACCGCCCACGCTCAGTCTGCCAGCCTTGACACGCATCGATGAGTTTCGATAGATTGAGATTCATCGATGGAAGCTCTCGCGATCGTCTGCTGCGGGCCGCTCGGCGCGCCCGTCCTCTCCGAGGAGGAGACGGAGGCGACCGCAGTGCTCTTTCGCGCGCTCGGAGACCCTGCGCGGGTGCGGATCATGAACGTGCTCGCGACGAGCGACGGGCCCGTTTGCATCTGCAACCTCGTCGAGCCGCTCGGGCTGTCACAGCCCACAGTCTCGCATCACATGAAGAAGCTGCTCGAGGTCGGACTCGTCGACCGGGAGCAGCGTGGCAAGTGGGCTTATTACACGCTGAAGCCTAAGGCAGCTCGCAAGCTCCTCGCTGTCGCCGACCTGAAGGGAGTGTGCTGCTGATGACGACGATGAGCGCCGAGAACCTGCGCGAGGAAGTACGCAAGCGGTACGCGCTCGCAGCGGTCGCGGCCGACGCCGGCGGTTGTGGCTGCGAGTCCGACGGAGGATGCTGCGGCAACGTCGCGTGCGATGGAGACGACGGGACGTTCGGTAGAACGCTGTACTCGGAGCAGGAGCGTGGTGAGCTTCCGAGCGCGGCCGCGCTCGCCTCACTCGGCTGCGGGAACCCGACGGCGGTCGCGGAGCTCCGCGACGGCGAGACCGTGCTCGACCTCGGTTCGGGCGGGGGGATCGACGTGCTCCTGTCAGCGCGTCGCGTCGGAGAGAGCGGCCTCGCGTACGGGCTCGACATGACCGATGAGATGCTCGCGCTCGCGCAGCGCAATGCAGACGAAGCCGGCGTTCGCAACGCGATCTTCCTCAAAGGCGTGATCGAGCAGATTCCGCTGCCCGCGGATTCGGTCGACGTCGTGATCTCGAACTGCGTGATCAACCTTTCGACCGACAAGCCTGCGGTGCTCACCGAGATCGCGCGCGTGCTCAAGCCCGGCGGGCGAATCGGGATCAGCGACGTCGTCGCGGAGGATCGGCTGAACGAGTCAGAGCGCGCGGAGCGGGGAAGCTACGTCGGCTGCATCGCCGGCGCGCTCTCGAGGTCCGAGTACGAGGCGGGTCTCGAGGCGGCGGGGTTCAGCAACGTCTCGGTCGAGTTCACGCATTCCGTCGCCGACGGGATGCACGGCGCGATCGTCAAGGGCGTCAAATCGGGTTGAACGTCCTGTTCGTCTGCGTCGGGAACCAGGGCCGCTCGGTGATGGCCGAGCGCCTGTTCCGGCGGGCGGCCGGCGACCGGCACGTCGCACGTTCCGCAGGCAGCGCTCCCGGCAACGCGACCCATCCAGCGGTGCTCGAGGCGCTCGAAGAGGTCGGCCTCGACGCTTCGGATCACGTCCCCGCGAAGTTGGACGACGAGCGAATCGGCTGGGCGGACGTGATCGTCGCGACGTGCGACGACGCCTGCCCCGTCATCCCGGGGAAGCGCTACGTCAGCTGGCAGATCGAGGACCCTGCGGGCCGGCCGTTGCCGGAGGTCCGACGGATCCGTGACGAGATCGCCGGGCGCGTGGACGAGGTCGTCGCCGAGCTCGAGTAGCCGAGGCCCGGCGGGACTCAGAGCTCGCCTGCAAACCGCGGTTTCTCGCGTCGCAAGTACCGAGCAACGGCCGGCGGAGACGGATCGTCGTCTCCGCCGGCCGCTCTCAGAGGTCTGCTACGCGGCGGGTACGTCCACGAAGAGCTGGATCACGCCGGAGGCCAGGCCGCCGGAGTTCACGGTGTCGCTGCCCGCGAGGGTGTTGATCTCGAGCCGGTCGTTTGCGGCCTCCGAGTGGAGGACCCTGACCGTCGCGGCAAGACCGCTCACGTTCACGCCATCTGCGCCGCCGTTGATGCTGATCCTATCGTCGCCGTTGGTGCCGTTGACGACGACGCGATCGGGCTGGCCGTCGCCGGTGGCGCCGCCCAGGGTGTCTGCGAGGTCGACGTTCACAGCGCGGACGTCCGTCGCGCTGAGGTCGTTGACCGTGACGAGGTCGGCGCCGCCGAGGGCCTTGAAGTCGACCCGCTCGACGCCGGCGGTGTCCATCGTGATGGTGCCCTGAGTGCGGAAGAACCTGAGGCGGTTGCCGTTTGCGGACAGGTCGACCTGCTCGGGGCCGCCTGCGCCGTTGAAGAGCATCGTGTCGTCGCCGCTCTGGCCTTCGATGGTGTCGCTGCCGTCTCCGGGGTCCCAGACGAAGGTGTCGTCGCCGGCACCCATGAATGCGACGTCATTGCCGCGGTTCCCGTCGATCAGGTCCTTCCCGGGGCCGCCGCGAAGCGTCTCCGTTCCGGAGCCGCCGAGCAGGGTGTCGTTTCCGGCTTTCCCGTCGGTCGTCGTCGGGATGCTGTCGGTGAAGGCCCCGTTGCTTTCGTCGATGCGCACGAGGTCGTTGCCGGCGCGGGCGTTGATTGCGATCCTCGCGACGGCTGCCCGCTCGAACGCGAAGTCGGCCGAGCCGTCGTCACCGACGTCGACCTGGAGAACGCCGATCTGGCCGGCCTGGAGGCGAAGCGCGATCCTGTCGCTCGCGCTGGTGCCTTTGATCTCGAGCAGACCGTTCTTGAGCTTCGGGTGCTTGAACCTGGCCTCACTGTGCCGATAGGGCGCCTTGTCGGAGTTGTCTGCGGGCGCGGCATTCACCGCACCGGCCACGACCAGTGCTATGCCGGCAACAGCAACGGCCGAAGCGGCGAGTCGCGCCGACCGCACCAGGCGGATGGTCTTGAGTCGAACGAGGTTCCTCATGGCTTCCTTTCCGAGTCGGTGATCTCTTGTGGTGCTAGAGACACCGGCGACCGGCGCCTATTCCCGAGTCGCCTCGAGTTCGCGGAAATCCGGACCGCGCGGGAATAACCCTGGAGGACTCGGGGTCATCCAGAGCGTGACCATGTCTTGCGCTGTTCATCTGCGGATCGTCCGGCCGGCGCGCCGCCGCGCCGCCCGCCTGGAGTTACCTTTCGTGTTGCCGTGGCGCTGAGACGTCGTCGAGAGGACGAGGCCGGCGATCAGGAGATCGCCGACCTGGCCTCGCTTGCAGACGGGTCACTCGGGCCGGAGCGTCGTGCCGCGCTCGAGGCACGAGTCGAGGCATCCGCGGAGCTCGCAGACCTGCTAGCCGAGCAACGGCGGGCGATCGCGCTCACGCGAAACGCTGCGGCGGCGGTCGAGGCGCCCGCCGGCCTGCGGGCGCGCGTCGAAGCGCAACGACGCGTGCGCCCCGTGTGGGCGCCCGGTCGTCTCGTTCCGATCGCCGCCGCCGCGGCCGCGGTGCTGGCGGTCGCGATCGGGCTGACCGTCATGCGTTCCGGCACCTCCGGTGAGCAGCTCCACGCTGCCCTCGCACCGACCGACCTGGCGCCCCGCGCGAGCGGCGAGGCGACACTGACGAAGACATCCTCCGGCTGGCGGATAGAGCTCGACGCTGCTGGACTCCCCCGCCTCGCGAACGGACGCTTCTACGAGGCGTGGCTGCGCAACGCGGCCGGCGTGCTGGTGCCGATCGGGACCTTCAACGAGGGGCGGAAGGTCACGCTCTGGGCGGGCGTGTCGCCGAAGACCTTCACGACGCTAACCGTCACGCGCGAGCAGGCTGACGGCGATCAGACCTCGTCGGGCGACAGGGTGCTCGTAGGAACCATCACCACCTCAGGCTGAGCCGCCTTCGATTCGGCGCACGACTTGTTGGCGGGCGCGATAGAGGCGGCTCATCACCGTTCCCTCGCGGATGCGCAGGGCTCGTGCCGCTTCCTTGTAAGAGAGGCCGGTGACGTCGACGGCAACGAGGACGTCGCGGAAGTCGCCCGGCAGCGCGGCGATCGCGGCGTAGAGCTCGCGAGCTTCGAGCGCGGCCTCGGGCTGGAGCGCCCGCGAATCGCCAACGAGGTCGGGCTGGTCGGGTAGCGGGCCGGGCCGGAGTCGGCGGCTCTCGGTCCGCTTCTGGTTCAAGAAGGTGTTGCGTAGCGCGCGCAGGAGGTAGCCGAGGTCGTCCTCGTGGCGGAGCAGGCGCGGGCGCGCGAGCACGCGAACGTATGTCTCTTGGACGAGGTCCTCGGCGTCCTCGCGCGAGCCGCTGAGCGCCCAGGCGGCTCGGTAGAGCCGGTCGAGGTGGTCTCCGAGCCGGGCGGGGTCGAGCGGGCGCTCCATCGAGTAATGATCAGCGACGGCCGGTGCGTCGCCCCGAGCATACGGCTCGGCCGTCGCGAATTCGACGAGGTCCGGCTCGAGTGGTGTACGGCGCTCGTGGAACACCTGGACGCTCGCGTCGCCGCCTTGCTCGGCAACGAGCGCGGCGGTGTGGATGCCCTCCGGGAGGACGGCTCAGGCAGGTGCTCCGCCACTAACGAAACCCGGGCCTCGACGTCAGGTGTAGCGATGGCCATGCGGGTCGGCCGCGCGCTCATGCTGGGGCTGCTTTTTGCGTCCGTCGGATGTGGGGGGAGCGACGCCGAGGAGGCTCGGCCGACGACGTCGACATCCAGGGCAACGTCTACGACAACGGCCCCGCCGTGTGGCGAGGAGGATGCCGAAGCCGTCACGCTCACGACACGGGACGGAGCCGAGCTCAATGCCGTTCTCGTCGGCGACGGAGAAGTAGGTGTCGTCCTCGGCCACCAGCTTAGGAGCGACTACTGTTCCTGGGTTCCCTTCGCGAAGCAGCTCGCCGAGCGCCACATGCGCGCGCTCGCGATCAATTTCGTGAGCACTTCCCCCGACGAAGACATGGTGGCCGGGTCCCGCGAGCTGCGGCGCCGGGGTGCCAAGCGGATCATCTTGGTCGGCGCCTCGATGGGTGGAACCGCGGCTCTCGTCGCCGCAGCGAAGATCGACGTTGCTGGTGTTGCTGCATTGTCAGCGCCACGGGAGTTCAGCGGCCTTGATGCGCTCCCCTCTGTCCGCCGCATTGAGACTCGAGCGCTCTTTCTCGTCGGACGGCAAGACGAGAGCTTCGCTCGCGACGCCCGTGGGCTGTACCGAGCGATGAAGTCTCGCAACAAGGCTCTGGTGGTAACGGCTGGCTCTGAGCACGGGACTGATCTCCTCCAAGATCCCAAAGCCGAGCGCGCTCTCCTCGACTTTCTCGTCGGCGGATAAAGGGCTCCACGCGCGGACCGCTGGGAGCGTTGGGCGGGCGCTATCCCGCTGCTTAGTGGCCGTTCGGGACGGGCAACCGTGTGATCCGTAAGCGTGCGTTTAGTCGCCTGCCAGGAGCCTGAAACCGACGCCGTCCATTGTCGAGGCATGAGGCACCTGACTCTCGCACTCGCCGCCATCATCGCCCTTCTCGGGGCGGCGCCTCGCGCCTCTGCCTACGAGCGGTCGAGCGACCTCGATCGAGTCGCGGCCGTCTTCGCGCTGCGGCCGGCAGAGGTGCGCTGCCCGTCGATCGACGAGTGGGTCGCCGATCCGATCTGGGGAGGCCCGACACAGCCTCGCGCTTGGGGCTACACGAACATGGTCCTCGACCACGTCGTCATGCAGCCTGCTCTCTGCGCGGGAGCCAGGGCCGTCGGCGATCCGGCGCTCTCACGTTGGCAGCGAGCGACGGGTGTGCTCGTACTCGTCCACGAGGCGTACCACCTTCGACGTTGGGGAGGGCGCCGGAACGAAGCGAAGGTCGAGTGCCGTGCGATTCGCCACTTCCGGGTGGGCGCCGAGCTGCTCGGCGCCTCGCCCGAAGTCGCAAACGATCTGCTCCCCTATGCGCTCGCCGCGCACCAGCGCATGGTCACGCTCTTTCCGAATTACCGCGACCGCCGCTGCAAGCTGCCCCTTTGGAGGATGCCAATCTCACCGTAAGGTGCCGCGATGCGGCCCGGCACGCATGACATGCACGGGCCGCGTTCCTCCATCACTCCGCGTGCCCGCCAGAAGATCGATGCCCCCAGCGGGATTCGAACCCGCGCGACGGCCTTGAAAGGGCCGCGACCTGGACCGCTAGTCGATGGGGGCGCGTGGCCAGGATAGCCTTGCTGTGAGGGCCGGTAGCTCAGCTGGTAGAGCAGGGGACTTTTAATCCCAAGGTCGCAGGTTCGAGACCTGCCCGGCCCATCAGACCTCTTTCTTTACACACCGCGCAACAACTTCTTGCCGTGCGCTGACGTTCCAATCAGTGCCCAAGGCAAGGGGGACATCATGACGAAGAGCTCAATGCGGGGCCGTGCTCTCGTGAGCGCGCTCGCCGCATCGGTCCTGACCGCACTCGCGGTCGCCGGCGGAGGGGTCGCAGGGCCGGCGCAGACGCTCGTCGCTCCGAGAAACGCGTCGAAGCCGACGATCTCCGGCACTCTCAGGGTCGGGGAGACGCTCACCGCGAACCCGGGCACGTGGAGCGGGACGCTCCCAATCACCTATAGCTACGTGTGGGCGCGGTGCAACTCCCGGTTGGCCAACTGCTCGAACACCGGTGTCCGCACGCGCCGGTACCGGCTGGACAGCGACGACCTCGGCAGGCGCCTCGTCGTCGTGGTCACCGCAAGGAACTCCGACGGCACGGGGGAGGCGTCGGCGGACACGAGCACGATCCAGCGGCGCGCCGCCGCGCCGCAGAACACGGCCATCCCGACCATCGCCGGAACGTTGCGCGAGGGCGAGACCCTCACCGCCAACCCCGGCGTATGGGGGGGCACGCAGCCGATCTCGTTCGCGTATCAGTGGCAGCGCTGCGACTCGAACGGTGGGAACTGCGCGACCATCGCCGGCGCGACGAGCCGGACGTACACAGTGAGCGCAGCGGACGTCAACCGGTCCGTGCGCGTGATCGTCACCGCCAGGAACTCGGGCGGCTCTCGCGCGGCCTCTTCCGCGCCGACCGGGGTCGCTCAGCCGGGCGGCCCCGCAGGACAGATCCGGCTGCCAAACGGGAAGATCTCGATCCCGATCGAGAGTGTCTCCCTGCCCGCGAGGCTCGTGATCGACGAGGTCGTGTTCTCGCCGAACCCAGTCCGTTCGCGCTCAACCACGATCAGGGCCCGCGTGCACGTGGCCGACACGCGAGGTTTCGTCGTCCGCGGCGCGCTCGTGTACATCCGCTCGCTCCCGCTGCTGACGACAACGCCGCCGGAGACCCCGACCGCGAGCGACGGCTACGTGACGTTCCGCATGCGGCCGAGGGCGCCGCGGGCCGGGCTGGTCTTCCCGCTCCGCCGGGGCGTCAACGTGCAGTTCTACGTCCAGGCGCGCAGGGCCGGGGAGCGCCTGCTCTATGGGGTCACCGCCACCCGCCTGACCCAGGTCCGCACGACGGGCTGAGAAGGACACAATGCGCGGGTGACGTTCTCCCGCGAGCAGATCGAGCGGGGTCGGAGCTACCACCGGCCCCGCTACCTGACCGAGCTGGCCGACTTCGTGCTCGGCGCCGGCGTCCTCGCGCTGCTCGCGTTCACCGGCGTCGGCGACGCGCTCCTGCCCGACTGGAGCTGGTGGGCCCAGGCGCTCGTCTACCCCGCGATCGTGCTCGGGCTCGTCGCGCTCGTACGCTTCCCGATCGCGCACTGGCGCGACTACGTGCGTGAGCATCGGTGGGGGCTCTCGACCCAGTCGCTCTGGGGCTGGCTCGCGGATGTGGCGAAGGCGTTCGCCGTCTCGACGCTGATCGCGACGATCCTGCTGTTCGGGCTCGTCGCGCTTGCGCGGTTGACCGACGCGTGGCCGCTCGTCGCAGCGCCGCTGGCAGCGGTGTTCGTCGTCTTCTTCGCCTTCGTCGCACCGGTCGTGCTCGAGCCGATCTTCAACAAGTTCAAGCCGCTCGAGGACGAGGAGCTGGCGGCCGACCTCCGCCGGTTGTCGGAGCGGGCGGGCGTTCCGATTCGCGACGTGCTCGTCGCCGACGCGAGCCGCCGCACGACGAAGTCGAACGCGTACGTATCGGGCTTCGGCGCGACCAGGCGCGTCGTCCTCTACGACACGATGCTCAAGCAGGCGAAACCCGCGGAGCTGCGCGCGGTCCTCGCACACGAGCTCGCACACCGGAAATACGGCGACGTGGCGATGTTCTACGCTCATCTTCGTCGTGGCAGCGGTCGGGCTCGTCGCGCTGCTCTGGGCGGTGCTCGGCGACGAGGCGAGCGACCCGCGGAACATCCCGCTCGCGATGCTCGTCGTGATGCTCGCGACGCCGCTCGTGTTCGCGCTGCTTGCCGCGGTCGCGCGCCGGTGGGAGTACCGCGCCGACCGCTTCGCGTTCGAGGTGACACACGACCTCGGTAGCCTCGAGTCGGCGTTCGCCGGCCTCGTCGACGCAAACGTCGCAGACCTCGACCCGCCGCGGGTCGTCTATTACCTCAAGTACACCCATCCGACCGTCCCGGAGCGGCTCGATGCGCTGCGCCGGACGGCACGAGACGAAGGATTGGAGGCGGCATGAGCGAGCTGTTCGGGCGGTCGCAACCCCGGGACGGGGACATCTCCCACCACGACGCGGCTCAGCTGGAGCAAAGCCTCGGCCAGCTGCTCGCGAAGGCGCAGGGCGTTTCGTGGTACGACGAGCCCGGCCGCGAGGCCGACCTCGCCGTCGCGCGGCTCTGCCTGCTCCGGCGCGCGCGCGCGGGAGTGAACGCCAGTCAGGAGGCCGGCGACGACTCGGTGAGGCTCGTGCTCACCGGAGGCGGATCCAGAGACAGTCGTGTGGCTGCTCTCCCGCGCGATCTCGTACATGGACGAGCAGGGCTTCCCCGACCTCGTGCCGGGAGCCCGGCCCGAGTAGTGCTTCACGCCCACGACGACGACCATCGGCGGCTGGGGGACCGGCGTGCGCTCCGCGGCGCGCTCGTCCTCGTCGCCCTGTTCGCGGTCGTCGAGGTGGTCGCCGGGTACGCGGCCGACTCGCTCGCGCTCCTCGCCGACGCGGGACACATGCTCGGCGACGCCGGCAGTCTGGGCCTCGCGCTCTTCGCGGCCTGGCTCGGCTCGCGGCCTGCGAGTCCCGGCGGAGCTTCGGCTACCGGCGCGCGGAGATCCTCGCCGCGCTCGCGAACGGCGTCGCACTCGTCGCGATCGCGATCTGGATCGTCGTCGAAGCTCTGCAGCGGCTTCGCGACCCTGTCGAGCCGAGCGGTGGCCTGGTGCTCGCAGTCGGCGTCGTCGGGCTCGCGCTGAACCTTGGCGCCGCCTCGCTCCTCCACCGGCGCGGGTCCGCGAGCCTGAACGTTCAAGGCGCACTCCGCCACGTGCTCGCGGACGCGCTCGGCTCGCTCGGTGTGATCGCCGCCGGCGCGATCGTTTTCCTCACCGGCTGGAGCTACGCCGATCCGCTCGTCGCGCTCGCGATCGCCGTGCTCGTCCTTGGCAGCTCGTGGACGCTGCTGCGCGACTCGGTGGCGATCCTCCTCGAGGCGACGCCACGCGGGCTCGATGCCGAGGCGATCGGCCGCGCGATGGTCGAGGTCGACGACGTCCGCGAGGTGCACGACCTGCACGTGTGGACGATCACCTCGGGATTCCCGTCTCTCTCGGCGCACGTGCTCGTCGCGCAGGACGCCGACTGCCACGCGAAGCGGCGCGAGCTCGAGCGCGTGCTCGCCGAGCGGTTCGGGCTCTCCCACACCACTCTCCAGGTCGACCACGCGGACGCCGGGTCCGGCCGGGTCGAGCTGGGCACGGCAGAGCCGCGCCGGACGCCGCTGTAGGAGGGCTTGGCGAAACGGGCGCTGCGCCGCCGGGCCGCGCTGGGTGCCGCGATGCGGCGTCCTCAGTCGCGCCCGTATCACTGCGGATACGAGCGCTCCCTGCGTCCTTGCCTCGCACCACCCATCGCACCCCGGCGACGAGGCCCGTCCCGCCAAGCCCTCCTAGCCTTACGATCCCGTGGTGCCGAGCCTCGAAGGCAAGCGGGCGATCGTGACGGGCGCGTCGAGCGGGATCGGCGCCGCCACAGTCCGCGCGCTCCGCGAGGAGGGGATGCGCGTCGCCGGCGGCGCGCGCCGCACCGATCGCATCGACGCGGACGTCGTGCTCGAGCTCGACGTCACCGACCGCGTGAGTTGCGAGCGTTTCGTCCCCGAGGCGGTCGAGCAGCTCGGCGGGCTCGACGTGCTCGTGAACGGCGCCGGCCTCGCGCTTGGCCGCGAGCCTTTCTGGGAGAGCAGCGAGGAGGACGAGCGGATCGTCCTCGAGACGAACGTGCGCGGGCTGATCAGGATGACGCGGCTCTGCCTGCCGCATCTGCTCGAGGGTGGGCATCTCGTGAACATCGGCTCGATCGCGGGGCGGCAGGCCTACGAGAAGGGCTCGCTCTACGTCACTTCGAAGTTCGCCGTGCGGGGGTTCACCTACGCGCTGCGCGAGGACTTGCTCGGGAAGCCGGTGCGGATCACGACCGTCGATCCCGGGCTCGTCGCAACCGACTTCTCCCGCGTCCGCTTCCGCGGAGACGAGGAGCAGGCGAGCGCGGTCTACGCCGGCGTCGAGGCGATGACGCCAGACGACGTCGCGGGCTGCATCGTCTTCGCGCTCACCCGGCCGGAGCACGTGAACGTGGACGAGCTCGTCGTCAAGGCGCTCGCGCAGTCCTCCGGCGGCCGCATAGTCCGGACCTAGCCGATGCTCAGGATCCTCGAAGGCTCGACGTTCTGCATCTGTGACGACCTCGGCGATTTCGGTCAGGAGACGAGCGGCTTCTTCGCGCACGACACGCGGTTCCTCTCGACGCTCGGGCTGACCATCAACGGCGAACGTCCTCGGTTGCTCACCTCGAGGAAGGTCGAGTACTTCTCGGCGGCGTTCTACCTCCGCAACCCGCTGGCCGGCGGACTCAAGTCGGACACGCTCTCGCTCGCCCGTCGCCGCTTCGTCGGAGACGGCATGCAGGACCACCTCATCGTCCGCAACGAGAGCATGGAGCACGTGACGTTCGAGCTCGGGCTCGAGCTCGCCAACGACTTCGCGGACATCATGACGGTCAAGGCCCACGATCGAGAGTTCGGAAACCCGGATCCCGACCCGTTGCCGGCTCCGGTGAAGCCCCGTTACGACGACGAGTACAACCAGTTCGTCCTGCGCGATCCCCAGAACGGCGCGCGGACGCAGGTCATCCTTTCGCAGCGCGGCCGGACGAGCCAGGGTGGAATCAGCTACCGGATCGAGCTCGGCCCGCGCGAGCAGTGGGAGCTGCAACTCGACGTCGTCCCGATGATCGGCGGGCAAGAGATCTCGCCTCGACTGCTCGAACGGCGCTTCGGCGACGAGATCGTGCACGTGCGCGATTCGCTCGCCGCGTGGCAGCTCCGGGTGCCGCAGCTCCGCGCCGAGTGGGATGACCTCGGCCACGCGTTCGGGCAGTCCGTCGCGGACCTGGCGTCGCTGCGGATCAGGGGCAACTCCGGCATCGGAATGGGCAGGCTCCCGGCCGCCGGATGCCCCTGGTCCATGACCGTGTTCGGCCGCGACACGATCATCACCT